>CAWGML010000003.1:0-281817 GCA_963823765.1 Candidatus Dormiibacterota bacterium | reverse complement strand
GCGCTCAAGACGTGGGCAGATCCTGGCGGCGATGCCCGGGCCCTCGTCACGAGCCTGGATGTAGGCGCGCCCATCGTCGGCGTACGTGCGCCACAGCTGGGGCACACCGGCGCGACTTGGCGGCGTCGACCAGCAGGTTGCGGATGATGGCGGCCAGCGCGTTGCGGTCGACCATGGCAAGAACCCCGGGCTCCAGCGACGGTGCAGGTCTGCGACATCGCCGGCACGCCCTCGTCGAGATGGTGAGCGACGGCAGCGCCGAGGTCGATCACCTCTGCGTTGTCGACTGCTGGGCGTCGAGCCGCGCCAGGATCAGCAGGTCGAGCACGAGGACGCGCATGCGTTCTGCCTCCTTCGCCATGGCCTTCAGGGCGGCGTCGAGGGCCTTGGGCTCGGGCGTGGCCCGCGCCGGATGACATCGATGTAGCCCTTCAGCGCTGTGATCGGGGTGCGCAGCTCATGCGAAGCGTCGGCGATGAAGCGTCGGGCGCGTTCCTCAGAGACCTTTTGGGCGGCGAACTACTGCTCGATCCGCTCCGCCATGTCGTCGAGGAGCGCGCCAGGGCGCCGATCTCGTCGTGGCGGTCCTCGACGCCGCTGCGTGCCGCAGGTCGCCGGCGGCCAGTCGTTGTGCGGTGGCCGCTGGCCGCCGCAGAGGGCGCAGCGCGCGGCTGGTGAGAAGCACGCCGCCGAGCAGCGCGAGCAGGAGCGCCACCGCGCCGCCCGCGGCGAGCAGGACGATCTCGTCGTGGAGCACGGTGAGCGGGGCCATCGACGTCGACAGCTGGGCGACGCCGCAGACGCGGCCGCTGTTCACCCGCTTCGCACCGGGAAGCCGACGACGACTGGTCCTGGCCTCCCGCGCCGGATACGACCTCGGCCTTGCTGCGCGTCCCCGACGCGCCGCTGGAGGTCGGCAGGGTCGAGGTGCGGCAGGTCGTGGCCGAGGTCTGCGCGACATCCGCGAGGCCGCGTCGTACACGATCACCCCGATGGTGTGACCGGAGGTGGTTGCCATGCTGTTGCGACGGCGCGGCCGATCAGCTGCACGCCGCTGTGGTGGCACAGAGCGCTCGACCACGCACCGCGGTGGCGCCCGCCTTGGCGAGCAGGGCGCGCGCGGTGCTCATGTCGTCCTGCAGCGCGTTGACGCCGGGGTCGACGAGGCTCTCCCGCAGGGCGACGTACCGGTACACGCCGAACCCAGCCAGAAGCACCGCGAGAAGCGCGACGTAGGTGAGTGTCAGGCGCCATCGCACGTGCGCAGGAAGGCGAGCCCCCCGTACGACCGTCTCCGTTCTGAGCCCTCGGAAGGGTGGCCGCGGTCATGGTGCGCAGCCGGTAGCCGACCCCGCGAACAGTCTGGATGCGCTCGTGCTGGAGGTCGTCGAGCTTCTGGCGCAGGTAGCGAACGTACACCTCGACGTTGTTCTCGTCCCCGAAGAAGTTGTATCCCCAGACCTCGTCGAGGATTCGCTGGCGCGGCAGCACCTGGTCGGCGTTGATGGCCAGGTAGAGGAGAAGGTCGAACTCGCGCGCGCTCAGGCTGACGGCGTGGCCGCCGACGATGACGTCGCGGGTGCCGGTGTCGATGGAGAGGTCGCCGGCCGAACGGTGCGCGACTGCGAGGGTTGCGGCGGCGCATCACGGCGTGGATGCGGGCGAGCAGTTCGCCGAAGTCGAAGGGCTTCACCAGGTAGTCGTCGGCGCCGAGCTCGAGGCCCTGGATGCGGTCGCGGTCTCGTCGCGGGCGCTAAGGATGATGATCCCGCGGTGCTGGTCGCCGGCGATGGCACGGCATATCTCCCAGCCGTCCATGCGCGGCATCATCAGGTCGACGATGACGAGGCGCGGTTTGAAGTCGTTGACCGCCGCAGGCCGGCGCGGCCGTCGGCCGCGACTGCACCTGGTAGCCCTCGGTGCGTCAGGCCGAGGAAGATGAAGTCACGGATGCTCTGCTCGTCGTCGACGACGAGGATCTGCGTTGGCTCGGTCATGCGCGGAGTATAGGAGTCACCTGCGTTTCCCTGCACGCTACGGGTGGTTCTCAGGCGGTTCTGACATGTCGCAGGGCGCTCGTGGGCGGGAGGCGTAGACTTGCCGCGTCGTGTCGCAGGCGCTCCGCAACGTCCGCTGTTCTGGTCCGCTGGTGGCCATCTCCCTGGCATACCTGCTGGTGGCGGCGGGCATCATGATCTGGCGTGGCATCTCGGTGTCGCCGGACTACCTGCTGTTCCTCCTGATCCCGGTGGCGCTGCTGAGCGGTCGCTTCATCGGCTTCCTTCGCGACTGGGTGCTGTTCGTGGTCATCTTCCTGGGCTGGGAGGCGATGCGCGGCGTGGCCAGCAAGACGGGGTTCGCCCCGCACGTGTCGGACCTCGCCTCGCTGGAGACACGGCTCTTCGGAGGCCACCTGCCCACAGCGGTGCTGCAGCAGACACTGAATGTCGGAACGCTCGGCCGGGTCCTGTCATACGCCGCTACCGTCGTGTACTTCTGCCACTTCGTCTTCCCGCTGGCTGTGGGGATGGTGTGTGGCTCGTCGACCGCGTGCAGTTCGTACGCTTCACGATCGCCCTCATGGGGATGGCGCTGGTGGCGTTCGTGATCTTCCTGCTGGTGCCGACGGCGCCGCCCTGGTACGCGCAGAGCCACGGCGTGCTCAGCGGCTTCACCAAGATCATCGGCACCACGCTGCCGAGCTCTGTGTCGCCGCACTACAACAGTCTCAACCCCAACCCGGTGGCCGCGTTCCCCTCGCTGCACGCGGCGTTCCCCTTCCTCGGTTTCCTGGCATGCTGCGCGTGTACCCGCGCGGCGCGTGGATCGCCTTCGCCTGGTGCCTGCTGGCGTGGTTCAGCGTCGTCCTCCTGGGCGAGCATTACGTCATCGACGTGCTCGGCGGAGTGCTCCTCGCGACCCTGTCCTGGCTGGTCATGATGCGTGTGGCCGTCCCCGCATCGGCGTGCTCCAGCGCCATGATGGCGGCGCCACACGCCCGGAGGCGGTGGTTGCCTGACCTCTCCGACGGCCTGTCATTCGCGGAGGTGCACGCGCACACCCGTGCCAGCGATGGCATGGTCACCGCCGTGGAGCTGGTACGCGCGGCTGCCGCTGCCGGGCTGCAGGTCGTATGCATCACCGACCATGACGTTATCCCGGACCTCGCCGAGGCAGCGGACGTGGGGGCATCGCTCGGGGTCGACGTGGTGCGCGGCGAGGAGGTGACCTGCGTGTTCCCGCCGGGCACGCACATCGTCGGCCTCTTCCTCGAGAGGCAGATACGCATGCACATGTCCGCAGCGGACACTGTCGACGCGATCCACGAGCAGGGTGGGCTGGCGATCGTGGCCCATCCGTTCATGCCCACGTACTTCGCGTCGATGTCGCAGCGCGGCTCGACACGTTGCTGGAGACGCACGCCGTCGACGGCATCGAGCTGCGCCACACCGCGCCGGTGCTCCCCGGTACCTGGAAGCGCCTCGACGAGTACTACGCCGCCCACCGCGAGCAGCTGGGGGCGGCGCTGGGCGCCGGCGACAGCCATTTCGGCGCGCGCGACATCGGCCGGGTGCTGACATGTTCGAAGGCGCCGGCGCGGCGGGGCTGCGTGCATCGCTGGAGGCGCGCACCACCTCACCGCGGCCGGAGCCCGGCCCTCGCCCCCGGGACTGCGGGCGCGAATCGCCCAGCAGCAGCGCTCGATGATCTGGCTCTCCCACCAGCGGCGCACGGGACGGGTGGGAACCGGCGTCGGCCCCCCGGGTGCGGGCCGTGCCCCGGCAGGCCGGTAGAATCGGCCTCGGGCCCGCTTAGCTCAGTCGGCTAGAGCAGAGGACTTTAATCCTAAGGTCACAGGTTCGAATCCTGTAGCGGGTACCACTCTTGTTGCGCCCTCCTGCGCGGGGTACAGTGCCGCCCCAGACGCGAGGCCGTCGAATCGGAGGAGTGGCTGATGGCGCTGGCCGACCATCGCGAAACTGCTGCGGGCACCCCCCGGTCTCCGCGCAGACGGCACGTGAGCCGCGCAGAGGAGTCGCCGCCGCCTGTGAGCAGCGCACGTGCTGACAGCGCCATGACAGTCGATGCGCGCGACGCCCAGGCCGCCCTGGCTGCCACGGTGGTCCGGCTCACCACGCTGATCCGCTCGACCAGGCGACCGACGGCGCATGCGGTGGGTGAGTGGACTGTGCGCGACGTCGCCGTCCACCTGGCGCACGCATGGGAGGTGCTTCCGTCGCTGGCCGCGGCTGAGCGGGACTTGCCGCTCCAGGACGTCGGCGACCTGTCCGCACTGACCCAGACCCTGGTGCGCGACGAAGGTGACGTCGAGATGACCGTGGTCGCCGATCGCATCGACGCGGCCGCGACGGCCTTCTTCGCCCAGCTGGCGGCGCGACCCATGGATGCGACCGGTCCCTGGCTGGTGGCCGGCATGCGTGCGTCCCTGTCCACATTCACGTGCCACCTGCTCAACGAGTCGCTGGTGCACGGCTACGACATCGCGCGCGCAGAGGGAGTGCCGTGGCCGATCGAGTCCTCGCACGCGGGGATCGTGCTCGTCGGTTTCCTGTTCACTCAGCTCGCCAAGCTCGATCCGCGCGCGATGGTCGTGCAGGAGAAGGCCGCCGGCCTGCGCGCGCGCTACGACATACGCATTCGCGGCACCGGACGCGTCGGGCTCGCCTTCGACGATGGCGCGGTGACCGTCGAGCACGAGCCAGGCGGCAAGATCGACTACCACGTGTCCGCGGATGCGACCGCGCTGTTCCTGGTCATGTGGGGCCGCACCAGCCAGTGGCACGCCATCCTGCGCGGACAGCTGCTGGGCTGGGGCCGTCGGCCCTGGCTGGGGGTGCGCTTGCGCTCGCTGTTGAGGAACCCCTGAGATGACCGCACCCTTGGCGGGCACGGTTGCAGTGGTCACAGGAGCATCGAGTGGCATCGGCGAGGCCACCGCCGACGCTCTTGCGCGGGAAGGTGCGGCCGTGGTCATCGCCGCCCGCCGGCGCGATCGTCTCGAGGGCCTGTCCACGCGAATCACCGAACATGGCGGCAGGTCGCTGCTGGTCGAGTGCGACGTCACCGACGAGAAGCAGGCGCGGGACCTCGTCGATCGTGCCGTCCAGGAGCTCGGGCGTCTCGACATCCTCGTCAACAACGCGGGCGTGATGCTGCTCGGCCAGGTGGAGGGGGCTGACACCAGGCAGTGGCGTCAGATGCTCGACCTCAACGTCGCCGCCCTGATGAACCTCTCGCACGCTGCCCTGCCACACCTCCTCGCGGCCGCCGGGCAGGAGCCGCGCCGCGCCGCGGACATCGTCAACGTGAGCAGCGTCGCCGGTCGCGTCGCTCGGGCCGGCAGCGGCGCCTACAACGCCTCCAAGTTCGCGGTCAACGCCTTCAGCGAGGCCTTGCGCCAAGAGGTGACGGGACGGCACGTCCGCGTCGGTCTCATCGAACCCGGGGCTGTCGACACCGAGCTGGCCTCGCACAACACCGACCCCGAGGTGGTGGCCGCGATGAGGAGCCGCTTCGCGTCGATCGAGAGGATGAGCGCCGAGGACATCGCCGCGGTGGTGGTGTTCATGGTGACGCGGCCGCGCCACGTCGCCATCAACGAGGTCCTCGTCCGACCCACCGAGCAGGCGGGCTGAGCCGAGTGGATCGACGCCGTCTGGTGGTCAGGCGGGGGGCCGGGGATCGTCCGTGGATCGTGGCCGGCGCCCTGTGATCGCCAGCAGGGACAGGAGCACAACCCCGACGCCGAGCAGGCCCAATCCTGGGCGCAGCGTGGTGCCGGCACCCGTGTCGGGCGTGGTCGTCCCCTGAACCGACCCGGTCGGGCTGGGGCTGGCCGTCGGTGTCGCCGTCGGTGTCGGGGTGGGCGTCGTCGCCGCCGTCCATGAGATGGTCGCGCTCGCCGCCGGGGCATCGGTGGCGATGGCCACGTTCGACGTCACCGTCGGGTCGGCGAAGTTGCTGCCCGCACCGCCGCCGCCGCCGCCGATGGTGGCCGCCGCGGACCTGACCGGCAGCGCGGCGTCGCTGGACACGCAACCGCCCTCGCTCTCCTGGCATCCGCCCCCGCCCCCGCCACCGCCGAAGAGGCCGCCACCGCCGCCACCACCGGAGTCGAGGCCGAACCGGTCGCCGCCGACACCGCCCTTGCCGCCGCAACCGCTGACCCCGTGGTCGCCCTTGGTGCCGGTGCCGAACTTGGAACCACCGCTGCCACCGTCGCTGGGCGTGCCCGCGCCACCGCCGCCGCCGCCGCCTGTCGCGGTGGCGCCGGCGCCGGGGGTCATGCCGCCGGCACCGCCGTCGCCGCCGCCGCCGGCGTCGGAGACGCTGGCGGAGGTTCCGCCGCCACCACCACCACCCGCGACCAGGATGCGCGAGGCCAGGGACGCGGTCCCGCCGGCGAAGTCGGTGCCACCGTCGCAGGCGACGAGCGTCGCCGCCACGGTCCGGAGGTCCGTGGCCCCGCCACCCCCGCCGCCCGAGGTGCCGTCGCCCTGGCCCCCGGTGGCGCCGCCGTTGAAGCCGCCATCGCCTTCAGCATCTCCGCCGACGGCCCCTGCCCCTCCGGCCTCCACGTAGATGGCCTCCCCCGGGGTGACCGCCACGTCCGCGGTGACCTGCGCGCCGTGGCCACCAGCACCGGGCGTGGCACCGAACGGATCGCCGCCGCCCCCGGTGCCCCCGACGAGCACCGCGTGGATGCTGGACACGCCTGCCGGCACCGTGAAGCACTGCTCCATGCCGGTCGAGAAGTACGACTGCGGGGACACCGTGAGGACGGGGCAGGCGACCAGGGCCGAGGCTCGCTGCGGGGCCAAGAGGCCGGTGGCGGTGGCCCCCGCTCCCATCAGGACCGCCGCCGCCGCCGGCCCGGCCAGGGCGCGGCGCACGTGAACGCGAGTTGTCCAGGACATCAACGATTCCCCCCAAACAAGTCGAATGGACGCACTCTACGCCTTCGCCCCGTCGCGCGAAAGAGGCAGCTAGCGGCCGCTGTCCGCCTGCCGCCCGCAAGAGAGGCCGGCGAGCAGTCGTTGTAGAGGCAGGAGGTGCCAGGTGCGATTGTCAGGTCTCGGGTATCCAGGCGCGCGCCGTGCCGTCGCCGCAGGCGTCACGCTGGCTGCCGTGCTGGCCGCGACCTCGCCCGCGCAGGCGGCCGGATGGACGCCGCCGCCGCCGACCTACCAGCTCAACGACGCCTCCGGCGGCAAGGTGCTCAGCATCCTGCCTCCCGGCGAGCACGGCCTGTACAACGCGGCCGACATCGCGCTGTGGGAGGCCAACGGGACGCGGCCCACCGGCGCCGACGACCAGCTCGGCAAGTACGCCGGCCTCCTCTACCACTCCGCGGGCCTCACCGACGCGCAGCTCCCGAACTACTACAACGACGAGTCGTTCGGCATCCCCGCCGGCCAGGTGACCCGCACCGAGACGCCGTCGACCTCGGTGCCGGTGGTGATCTATCGCGACACCCACGACGTGCCCCACGTCTATGCGCAGGACCGCGTCTCGCTCGCCTACGGCGCCGGCTACGCCGCGGCCGAGGACCGGCTCTTCCTCATGGACGTGCTGCGCCATTACGGCGCCGGCAACCTGTCCGCCTTCCTCGGGCCCTCGTGCGCCGACGAGCAGATGGACCACGACTCGCTCCTGCTGGGCGGCTACACGCAGGCGCAGAAGCAGGCGCAGCTGGATGCGCTCCCCACCCAGTACGGCGCGCTGGGCAGGGAGCTGGAGAACATGGCGACGTCGTACGTGAGCGGCATCAACGCGTACATCGCCGCGACCCAGACCAACCCCGCGCTTCTCCCCGCCGACTACGCGGCCGCGGTCGGACCGCCCCAGCCCTGGCAGCCGACCGACGTCATCGACATCGCCACCCTGGTCGGCGGCATCTTCGGCAAGGGAGGCGGCAATGAGACCGCCAACGCCGCGCTCCTCCGCTACCTGCAGGGACAGCTCGGTGCCGCGCCGGCGCAGACCGTCTTCACCGACCTCAAGCAGCAGAACGATGGCGACGCCCCGACCACGACAGCCACGCCATTCCCCTACGAGAAGGTGGGCAGCGTCGACCCGGCCAAGGTGGCGCTCGTGGACAGCAACCGGTTGAGTGGCGGTCCCACCGACACCACCCCGAACTGCAACCTGACCGCACCCAGCGTCCCCGGTCTGACCGTCCTCGAAGGCCTGCTCAGCCTGCCCCAGGAGATGAGCAACGCGCTCCTGGTCGACGGCGCCCACAGTGCCGACGGTCACCCCATCGCGGTGATGGGTCCCCAGGTCTCGTACTACACCCCACAGATCCTCATGGAGGAGGACCTGCACGCACCCGATTTCGATGCCGAGGGAACGGCCTTCCCGGGAACGAACTTCTTCGTCGAGCTGGGTCGTGGTGAGAACTTCGCCTGGTCTGCAACCTCGGCGAACACGGACAACGTGGACCAGGTCGCCGAGAGGATCTGTGATCCCGCCGGCGGCACCCCGGCGGCGCAGGGGACGTCCTATGTCTACAAGGGCGTCTGCACGCCGATGGCCCACCAGACGTTCAGCGAGACGGCCTACCCGAAGCCGGGCGGCCAGGGCGCACCGGTGATCATCAACCACGACGTGTACTACACCGTGCACGGCGTGGTGCAGGGTTGGACCACTGTCGACGGCTCTCCGGTCGCCATCGCCAACGAGCGCAGCACCTACCACCACGAGGTGGACTCGGGGATCGGCTTCCTGCGCTGGAACCGACCGTCGTACACGCACGACGCCGCCTCCTTCATGAAGGGTGCCGGCAGCATCCAGTACACCTTCAACTGGTTCTACATCGACACCGACCAGGTCGCCTACTACCAGTCCGGGCTGGACCCGGTTCGGGCAACCGGGGTCGATCCCAACCTGCCCTCCTGGGGCACCGGCGACGCCGACTGGCAGGGCTTCCTCCCGTTCGCCGGCCACCCGCACCAGACGGGGGCGCCCAACGGCTACATCCTCAGCTGGAACAACAAGCCCGCACCCGGTTTCGCGGCCGCGGACGACAACTACACCTACGGTCCCGTGCAGCGAGTGCTCTCACTGCAGCGCGCCATCGTCGAACAGCTGGACGCTCATGGGCAGCGGCTCACGCGCGCGAACCTGGTGCGGGCCATGGAGAAGGCCGCCTCGGTCGACCTCATCGGCACCACCGTGCTGCCCGAGCTCCTCACCGCGATCCCGGGCAGCGGTCAGCCCGCGACGGTGCGGGCGATGCTGGCGACGCTGCGCGGGTGGATGAGCGACGGCGCCCTGCGGCGCAAGGCCCATGCCGGCGACACGCAATACGCCGGCGCCGCCGGTGTCGCGATCATGGACCAGCTTTACCCGGCGGTCGTGCAGGCGTTGTTCGATCACCTCTTCAAGGCCGGGGGCGTGAGCACCCAGCTCGGGCTGGCGGCGTCGTACAACGTCGTGCCCGAGGCCTTCAGCCAGAACCCCAACCAGACAGGCGGGAGTGGCTCCTCGTACTACGGAGGGCTGCAGAGCCAGGTCGTGAGGGTGCTTCGCCAGCTCAACGGTGAGCCCGTCGCCGAGCCGTTCAGCACGACGACGCTCGCGCAGCTGTGCGGTGGTGGCGGCCTCGGCGCCTGCCCCGCCCTGCTCAGCCAGGCGTTGCTGGACACGTACAACGGCCTGTCGGCAGCCAACGGCGGATCGACCGCCCCCTCGGCCTGGACGGCGAACGCGGAGACGCAGGCCGGCGGCGCGCCGATGCCCCAGCTCGACGCCATCTCCTTCACGGCCGTGGGCGTCGCGACGCAACCCGACATCGACTGGCAGAACCGCCCCACCTTCCAGCAGGTGGTGGAGTTCCCCGGCGTCCCGGCCACGAGCCTTGCCGGGGCCCCGCCGCCGCCGCTCCCCGTGGCTCCGTGGGGGCTCGCGGCGGCCGCGGCGCTGCTGCGCGGACGCGTCCGCGGACGTCGCACCAGCGTCGACGCCGCATAGACTGCGATCCCACCCGCGTCAGCGGAGGACGTCCCGGCTAGGAGAGGCGATGCGACTGCTGGTGACCGCGCCACGCAGCGAGCTCGGCAGGTCGGTGGCGCGGATCCGCAGCGGTGACGATCGCGGAGCCGCGGTCATCGTCAACCTCGCGCTCCAGGCGCCGAACACCCTGCTGCACGACGGCCGCGCCTGGTGGGACGACCCCGGTGCGCACATCATCGCCTCCACGCGGCGCGTGCTCGCCGCTGCGAGGCGGGAGCGCGCGGCATTCCTGGTCCACGCCAGCTACGCCTTCCTCGAGGGTGCCGAAGGTGGTTCGACCGTGGGCGACTGGATGCGGCCCGTTGTGGACGCGGCCCGGCAGAGCGAGGCGATGGTGCTGGAGAGCGGGCAGCGCGCCTGCGTGGTGCGCCTCGGCTACCTCTACGGCCCCGGTTGGCGAGACCTGCGCGCCTACCGCAGTGCGTTCCAGCTGGGCAGGCCATACTGGGCCGGCCCCCGGAGCAACCTGCAGCACCACGTCTTCGGCGACGACGCGGCACGCGCCCTGCTGACCGCGGCGCAGCGCCGTCAGTCGGGCCGGCTCACCTACGCCACCGACGGCACACCGGCGTCCTTCGCCGACTTCATGGACGACTTCGCTCGCCTGGTCGGACGCTCGCGCCCGCTCCACCTGCCGCGAATGTCCCGGCCTTTCGTGCAGCTGGTGGTGCGTGAGCCGCACATGCAGATGGTGGAGATGGCCGCCACCGGGCACGCTGCTCCCCGGCTGCCTGGCTGGCGGCCGCGGGTGACGGACTATCGGAAGGGGCTGGCGGAGGTGATCGAGGCGTGGGCGACGGAGCGCTGACGCCGGGCCCACGTCTCCTGCCCTTCGTGGTCTTCGCGGCCGGTGCCGGCTCGCTCGCCACCGAGATCTGTGCCTCGCGCCTCCTCGCCCCCTACTTCGGGAACACGACGGTGGTGTGGGCCAACGTCATCGGGCTCATCCTCGTGTACCTCTCCGTGGGGTACTGGCTCGGCGGACGCTTCGCTGACCGACACCCTCACCCGCGCGTGCTCGGCGCCCTCCTGCTGGTCGCCGCCAGTGCCATCAGCGTGCTGCCCTTCATCGCGCAGCCCTTCCTGCAGCTGGCGCTGCGCGGGTTCAGCGCGCTCAGCATCGGGGTGGTCGCGGGCTCCTTCTTCGCGACGCTCCTGCTGTTCAGCGTGCCGGTGTCGCTGCTGGGAATGGTGTCGCCGTTCGCGGTGCGCCTGGCGGTGCGTGACGTGCGCTCAGCCGGGACGGTCAGCGGCCGCCTCTCCTCCCTGACCACCGTCGGGGCCATCGTGGGCACCTTCGCGCCCGCGCTGCTGCTCATCCCCGCCGTCGGCACGCAGCGCACGCTCCTCTGTGCCGCCCTCCTGGTGAGCCTGGCCGCCTTCCCGCTGTTGCCGCGGCGCGCGCCGATCGTGAGCGTGGTGGTGGTGGGTCTGCTGCTGATCCCGCCGGGCACGGTGAAACCGGTCGCCGGTGCCATTCTCGAGCGCGAGACGCAGTACCAGTACGTGCAGGTGGTGCGCACGCCGGACGGCCGCGTCGCGCTGCGTCTCGACGATGGGATCGCGGACCAGTCCGTGTACCGGCCGAACACCGTGTTGACCGGCGGGGAGTGGGACATGCCGTTGGTCGTCCCACCACTTCTCGACCATCCCATGCGCCGCGCCTTGATCATCGGCAACGCGGGCGGCACGATGGCACGCGCGCTGGCGCGCGAATACCCCGGCGTGCGGATCGACGGCATCGAGCCCGACCCTGCGCTCACCGAGATCGGGCGCCGGCTGATGGGCATGTCAGCGGTTCCGGGCCTGCGGGTCGTCGAGGCAGACGGCCGGGCTTTCCTGGCGACGTCCTCATCGCGCTACGACCTGATCATCGTCGACGCCTACAGGCAGGCCTACGTGCCGTTCTGGCTGGTGACCCAGCAGTTCTTCGCGCTGGCCCGCAGCCACCTCGCCCCCGGCGGTGCGATCGCGTTCAACATGGCGCGTGTGCCCGGCGACGACCGCCTGGCGGAGGCGGTGAGCGAGACCCTGGCAACCGCCTTCCCCGACGTCCGCGCCTGGCCCGCGTTGAGCTTCAACGAGCTCGTCGTCGGCTTCGACCGCCCGGTCTCAGCGGCCGCGCTGGCCAGCCGCCTCATCGCGATGCCACCGGCGCTGCGCGTGCTCAACCCCCTGGTGGCACGTGAGCTGCACAAGGTGGCGCCGGCACGCGATCCCCTCACCGACGACCATGCGCCGGTCGAGTGGCTCACCGACCGGGCGCTGCTCGAAGAGATCGCGGCCGGCGGCCACTTCTCCGAGGAGTTGCTGCCCACGCGACCGTGACGGCACGGGTCGCGCTCTACACGACCCTGTAGGCTTGCGCGTCGGCCTCCTTGAGCGTCAGCCCCAGTCCCGGGCTGTCGTCGGCGGGACGGAGCGATCCCTGCACCGGATCGAGCACCCCGTCGAAGAGAAGGTGGTCGACACGAACGTGGTCGTGGAAGTACTCCAGGTGCCGCAGCGTGGGCGGCACGGTGGCGGCGTGGGCGTGTATCGACGGTCCGCAGTGGCCGGAGAACGGCGTCTTCAGCGCCGCGCTCAGCGCGCCGACGCGCAGCCACTCGGTGATCCCGGCACAGCGACCGATGTCGGCCTGGAGCACATCGACGGCGCCTGACAGCAGCATGTCGCGGAAGTACTCGAGGTTGTATCCGTACTCTCCCGCGGTCACCTCCAGGGGCAGCGCGCCGCGCAGCTCCGCAAGACCAACGAGGTCGTCGGAGGTGACCGGCTCCTCGAACCAGGTGACCCCGAGCTCCTCCGCGTAGATGTGTCCGAGGCGGAGAGCCTGCTTGCGGTCGTACGCACCGTTGGCGTCGACGTACAGCTCGGCATCGTCACCGATGGCCTGCCGCGCCGCCCTCACCCGCGCCAGGTCCTCGCTCCATGAGGCGCCGCGGTCCTTGCCGATCTTCATCTTCACGCGCGGGATCCCGCTGTCCACCCAGCCCGCCAGCTGGGCGCAGAGCTCGCGTTCGCTGTAGCTGGTGAAGCCCCCGCTGCCGTAGACCGGAACGACGTTGCGGACGGCACCGAGCAGCCGGTGCAGCGGGAGATCGAGCGCGCGAGCCTTGGTGTCCCACAGCCCGATGTCGAGCGCGGCGATGGCCATCGAGCTGATCCCGGGGCGGCCGAGGTTGCGGATGCGACGCACCATCGCCTCCCAGCACTCAGCGGTGTTGCGCACGTCCCGGCCCACCACCTCTCCGACCAGCACCTCACGCGCGAGCGTTCCTGTCGAGCTGTCGGCCACCGCGTAGCCGCAACCGCGCACACCGTTGCGCAGCGTGGGCTGCACCACCACCAGCGTCGTCGCGTCCCACTGCAGGGTCCCATCCGCCTCGGGGGCCTCGGTCGGCACCGTGTACACACGCACGTCGACGGAGTCGACACAGAGGTCGTCGCTCACGGGTGCTCTCCGAGCGGCGCGATGCCCCAGCTGCTGGTGACGCTCTCTCCTGGGGCCAGGGTGATCAGCCCATCGCCGGACGCAAAGGCGTTGGGCGCGCACGTCATCGGTTCGACACCGAGCGACTGGCGCCGCCGGCTCACCTCGGGAAGAGTGTCGCCCGTGAACAGCATGTAGAACGGGAAGCGCTCGTCCATCCAGAGGCCCACGCCACCATCCCCGCGCCTGTTCCACAAACGCACCCAGCAGCGGCCGTCGGCGTCGCGGTCCACGTCGGTGAAGGCGGTGTCGACCACGGTTCCGAGAAGCTGGCGGCGGGTGCGGAAGTCGTAGTCGGTCGAGGCGACGTCCGCCGCGCCCGTCGGGATCGACCGGTCATCGGTGGTCAGGTAGCGCTTGCCGGGCGCCTCGAGCCAGCACTGGTCGAGAGCCTCACCGTCCACGTGCAGGTAGGGGTGCGCGCCGATGCCGTACGGGCATGCCACACGGCCGATGTTGGAAGCGGTGGCCGTGGCGGTGAGCCCGTCGCCGTCGAGGCTGTACTCCACCGCGACGTGCAACGCGAACGGGTACCCCGCCCGCGGATGGAGGGTGTGCTCCATGACCACGTGGCTCTCGGACCGCCGGCCGACCACCCACGGCTCCCAGCGCAGAAAGCCGTGGATGGCGTTCAGCTTCTCGGGCTCCGACAGTGGCACCTGGTACGCCTCGCCGGCGAACTCGTAGCGGCCGTCGCGAATGCGGTTGGGCCACGGCACGAGCAGCTGGCCGCGCGCACCCGTGCACATCTCGTCCGCCGCGTACCCGTCGAGGAGGCTGCGGCCGTCAACCGCGTAGGCGCGAATGCCGCCCGACACCTCGACGATCACGGCATGGTGGGCGCCGTGGCGGAGGTCCACCTGCTCACCCGACGGTGGGACGACGCTCCCTGCCGCGCTCACGACATCACGCCGCGCGTCACGGGCGCACCAGCCGCCATGCCCCCGACAGCGCCGCCGCACCACCCACCACAGCACCGGTGACCATCCCACGATGTGTGTTCACCCAGGCCTGGATGCTGCGGTCGGTGGAGCGGTCGTCGAACATGCCATGGGTGGAGGCCAGCGCCGGCACGGGGTCGAAGAGGTTGTTGGGGCGGTCGGGTGCCACGGCCATGCCCTGCACCTGCTGGGACTTGAAGCCCGTCCGGGCCAGGTAGCGGTCGGCGATCGCCGGGGCCAGCTTGTTGGCGAAGATCACCGCCGCAGCGCTGCCCCCGCAGGTGACCTCACGCCGCCTGTGGTGGGCGGCCCACCAGACCGCCTCGGCGGGGACCTCGGGCTCGAAGATGGGTGGAACCGGCTGGGGATGGTCGGGAAGCTTGCTGCGGCACCACGAGAACTGTGGCGTGTTGACCGCGGGAAGCTGCACCATCGAGATCCACACCCGGCTCCTCTTGTGCATGAGCTCCGTGCGCACGCTGTCCGTGAACCCGCGAACCGCGAACTTGGCGCCGCAGTACGCGGATTGGAGCGGGATGGCCCGGTACGCCAGCGCCGAGCCGACCTGCACGACGCTGCCGCGGTCTCGGGGCACCATGCGCCGCAGCGCCGACATGGTGCCGTGCACGGTGCCGAGATAGGTGACCTCGGTGGCGCGGCGGAACTCGTCAGGCTCGACGTCGAGGAACTCGGCGAACACCGTTGCCATGGCGTCGTTGACCCACACGTCGATCGGGCCGAGCTCATCCTCGACGCGTTGCGCTGCCGCCTCGACCGCGCTCGCGTCGGCGACGTCGGTCGGCACCACCAGTGCGCGCCCGCCGAGCCTGCTCACCTCGCCAGCTGCGTCCTGGAGCCCCTGCTCGCCCCGGGCGAGCAGCGCCACCCGGGCCCCCCGGCGCGCGAACGCGTGAGCAACGGCACGTCCCACGCCGGCGGACGCGCCGGTCACCACCACGACCTCGTCGTGCACCTCGTCCCTCATCGTCTGCTCCCTGCTGCAACTGCTGTCTGTCGGCCGCCCGCCGCCCCGGTCAGGTCCACCGCGCGCCGGACGAGGCGGTCGGCGAGCCGGGACGCGAGCGCCATGATTGTGAGCGCTGGGTTGGCACTTCCCTGGGTTGGACACACGCTGCCGTCGGCGATCAAGAGGTTGGGAACCGCCCACGACTGATGGTCGCGCGAGACCACGCTGTTGTCCGGCGCGCTGCCCATGCGGCAGCCGCCGATGAGGTGCGCGAACCGCTGAATGGTGAGGACGTCCTGGGCGCCCGACGCCAGCACGATCTCGCGGATCACGTTGGCAGAGAACGCCATGTTCGCCCTGTCGTTGTCGCAGAGCGTGTAGTCCAGGCGCGCGATCGGCATCCCGCGCTGATCCCGCTCGTCGGCGAGCGACACCCGATTCTCGGGCGACGGCAGCAGCTCGTTGAGCACGCCCATCGTCGCCCAGTGGTTGTAGTCGCGCATGTACTCGCGCAACGCCCTCCCCCAGTGTCCCTCGGCGACGACATGCTCCGCCCAGCCGATGGGCAGAGGCGATATCGTCTGGATGCTGAAGCCCCGCGCAAAACCGCGCGACTGGTCGGTTTCGTAGAAGACCTCCGACGAGACCTCGGGAGGAGGCGCCTTGTACATGCGCACCTCATCGGGGAAGCGACCCGCCGTCTGCGTGGCGCCCTGCACCATCACGTAGCGGCCGACCTGGTCCTCGTTGTTGCACAGGCCGTTGCGGAACTGCCGCGAGCTGGAGTTGAGCAGCAGGCGCGGCGTCTCGATCGAGTAGCCGCACACCGCGACCGCCCGCGCACGTTGCAAGCGCTCGACCCCGTCGCGTGCGCGCACGTAGACGACACCGCGCGCGAAGCGCCCCGCGCCGTCCATCTCGACGCGCAACGCCATGCTGTCGGCGCGGACCTCGACGCCGTGGGCGAGGGCATCGGGAAGATGCGTGACGTAGGGGCTCGCCTTGGCGTTCACCTTGCACCCCTGCAGGCAGTAGCCACGATAGATGCAGTGCGGCCTGTTGCCGAAGGTGCCGTTGACGATGCCCACCGGGCCCACGCGCATCTCGATGCCGCAGGCGAGCGCGCCCTTCCACAGCAGGTCTGCGGCTCCGCTGATGGGATGCGGCGAGTGAGGGTAGGTGTGCGGGTCTCCCCACGGCCAGTCCTGCCCCGCGACCGGCAGCTCGCGCTCCACCAGCTCGTAGTGAGCGCGCAGGTCCCCGTAGGAGATGGGCCAGTCCGCTCCCACGCCGTCGCGGCTGAAGGTGGCGAAGTCGGACGGGTGGAACCGTGGCGTGTAGCCCGCGTAGTGGACCATCGAACCGCCCACGCCACGGCCGCTGTTGTTCTTGCCGAGCTCGATGGGGTCGTCGCCGCCGATGATCCGCTTCTCGGTCCAGTAGAGCCGGTGGGACCCGGCCTCGTCGCTGACCCAGTCCTCGTCAGGGTGCCAGAAGGGTCCCGCCTCGAGGATGACGATGCGCCAGCCGCGCCGGGCCAGGCGCTGGGCGAGCACCGACCCGCCCGCCCCGGCCCCGACGATGCAGAGATCGACGGCGTCGTCATCGGCGTGCCGGCGCATCGTGTCCTCGCCGGGGAGGTCGCGCCGGTGCACGTCGAGCAGGAGGCGCGAATCGTTGCCGGCCGGGGCGCGCGAACCCTTGAGCAGGTCTGTGAGCATCAGCGCTCCTCGCGGGCGAAGGTCGCCGGGTCCTCATCGGTCGCGCCGGGCTTCTCGTGTGGCTCGCGCACTGCCAGGGGACCCAGTCGCATGTACCCGCGCGGGTACGCGGGGCCGCCGAAGCCGATCTCGTTCCACGCCCAGGGGTGCGAGTAGAAGGCGGCCAGGACGGCGCGTGTGCACACCGAGAAGGCGCGCTTGACGTCCACAGCCTCCCAGCTGCCGCCCTGCAGCGTCCCGGAGGCGAACTGCCCCACCAGCGCTTCACGTGCCTCGTCGTCGAGGGCCGCGAAGCCGTTGGCACCGTAGCGGCGCCGCGCCGTCTCGTCCAGCGCGCGGAGGACGATGTGCCAGGTGTCCCGGTCGTCGGGCATCCCGTCGTACTGGTAGCCGTCGAGGCGACCGGCGTGGAGAGTCTCATCCACCATCTCGGCAACCGGGATGCGCGGCTCGCCGTCCTGTGCGGTGAGCACGTCGCAGAACGCGCGCAGGGTGGCTTCCTCGGCTGCGCTGAAGAACGTGAGCGTGCGCTGCCGGTGGCGCATCCGCTCCTCGACCACCGTCTTGGTGGCAGCGTCCCAGTTGGGCGCCCCATCGAACACGTCGTAGTCCGGGTAGCGGCCGATCATCTGCGGCGTCGTCCCCCTCCGCTGACGCGGCAGCCATGACTTGTCCGGTGGCTGTCGATCAGGGCGAAGGTTGGGCAGGTGGTGGCCCGACGCGAGGTCCGGCATGCAGCTATCGCTCGCGCCGCAGCAGCGCGGCGAGCAGGCCCATGCCCCCGACGATCGTCATCAGGCCCGGGGCCATGATCGGCGGCCCCATCGGCACGTTGTAGGTCGCCTGGCTCCATCCGCCCGGCTTCCTGGCGACGCCGCGCACGTGGTAGTACTCACCGACCACGCCGTTCAACGTGTAGATGCCCGCGGTCAGCGGCAGCCACGTCTTGGCCCAGCGGCGGCTGAACACCCCGCCGATCCCGGCCACGACGACGGGCGGCGTCACGACGATCGGGCTCCACATCATCCTGTTGCCGAAGCTCGCCTTGTAGTGCTCGAAATAGATCTCCGCGGTGGTGATCAGCGCACCGAACGCGGTGAGGGCCGAGAGTGACCTCTCGAACCGGCCGTGCTCGATGTTGCGAACCATGCGGTCGATCAGATGCACCTCCTCGGCCGCAGGTGCGCCACGCCCCACCTTCACGTCAGCGGCTCGGCAGGAACTCGTCGACCTTCTCGCGCATCGCGTTGAGCACACCCGGCAATCCGTCGGAGGGGTCGGCGAGGAATGACTTGGTGTAGCCCTCCGCCTGCTTGAAGGTGATGTGAGGCGGGAGCGGCGGCTCCTCGGGGTCGGTCATGGCATCGATGACGAACGGACGGTCTGCGGCGAAGGCCTGCCGCATCGCGTCCTCGATCTGGGCGGAGCGGTCCACCTTGACGCCGCCCAGGCCGATCATCCTCGCGTACTCGTGGAAGGGCATGTAGGGGATGTCCTGTGACGCGGCGAACTTCGGGTCGCCCTCCATCACGCGCTGTTCCCAGGTCACCTGGTTGAGGTCCTCGTTGTTGAGGACCAGCAGCACGAGCCGCGGGTCGGACCACGTGCGGTAGTACTTGGCTGCGGTGAGCAACTCGGCCATGCCGCCCATCTGCATGGCGCCGTCGCCGATGGTGCCCACCGCGACACGGTCAGGGAAGGCGAACTTCGCGGCCAGCGCATAGGGGACTCCCGGCAGCATGGTCGCCAGGTTGCCGGACAGTGACGCCTTCATGCCGCGGCGGATGCGCACGTGGCGCGCGAACCAGTTCGCCGCAGAGCCCGAAGTCGCTGCTGATGATGGCGTTGTCGGGGAGGTGACGCGAGAGCGCGGCGAACACTGCCTGGGGACGGACCCGGTTGCTGCCACGATCTTCCGGTTGGGCACGGTCATCCATCAGGCGCCACCAGTCGGCGACCTCCTCGGTGATCCGCTGCTGGAAGGAGCGGTCCTGGTTGCGCTTCAGGAGCGGGAGCAGCGCCTTGAGCGTCGCCTGGCTGTCGCCGAGGAGGCAGACCTCCATCGGGTAGCGCAGGCTGAGCATGCGCCCGGCGCGATCCACCTGCACCCCTCGCGCCTGGCCGATGGGCGGGTAGAAGTTCCCGTAGGGGAATGAGCTTCCCACCACCAGCAGGGTGTCGGCGGCCTGCATCATGTCCCAGCTCGGCTTGGTGCCGAGGAGCCCGATGGAGTTGGTGCAGTAGGGCACGTCGTCGGGAACAGCGGCCTTGCCGAGCAGCGCCTTGGCGATGCCCGCCCCGAGCGTGTCGGCGACGGCGATGACCTCGTCGGTGGCGTCGAGCGCGCCGGCGCCCACCAGCATGGCCACCTTCCTGCCGGCGTTGAGAAGCTCGGCCGCCTTGTGGAGGTCCTCGTCGGCGGGAAGGCCGCGATCGCGCACGAAACCGACGCCGGTGTGCACCGATTTCATCGTCTGCGCCTGCGGGACCGCTTTCATGTCCTGGACGTCGGCTGGAACGATCACCGCCGTGACAGTGCGCTCAGCCGCGGCGATGCGCAGCGCGCGGTCGAGGCAGTGGTGCAGCGCCGAGGGCACGTTGACCTGCTGGACGTACGCCGCGGCGACGTCCTTGTACAGGCTCAGCAGGTCCACCTCCTGCTGCTGGTCACCGCCCATGACGTTGGCGAAGGTCTGGCCGACGATGGCCACGACGGGCTGATGGTCGAGCTTGGCGTCGTACAAGCCGTTGAGCAGGTGGATCGCGCCGGGACCGGAGGTGGCGATGCAGACGCCCACCTCGCCGGTGAACTTGGCGTGGGCGCAGGCCATGAACGCGGCCGTCTCCTCGTGTCGCGTCTGGATGAACCGAGGCTTGTCGCCGCTCTTGCGAAGAGCCCCGAGGATGCCGTTGATGCCGTCGCCCGGGAACCCGAACACGCGGGTGATGCCCCACTCCTGCAGTCGCGCCACCAGGTCGTCGCCGACCGTCTCCGCCATCTCGTTCCTCCTCTGACCGCCGACCTCCATCATCGCGCCGCTGTCACCGGCGACGTCGTACGACCATCGACGGGGCCGCAGCCGCTCCGTTCTGGCCGACGATGGCGCCACGATGAGAGGCGACGGGCGTCATGGCGAGCGGTGAGCGACTAGGCTGCGATGACAATGACCGTGCTCGACGAGGGTCGCGCCGGCGCGCCGAGCGGAGCTGCGGAGCGGGCCGGCCAGCGCAGGCGCGCCACCGGGCTGCTGCGCCGGGTGCTGCGCAACGAGGTGGCCCGTTTCGCCGCCGGGGGCCTGCTCGCGGCCTGCCTGGTCGGCGCGGGCACCTTCGTCGTGGTCAGCCGCGACGCGGAGAACCAGGCCATCGGCCACGCCAAGGACATCACCCAGGTGGAGGCGACCGGCATCGTGCAGCCGGCGCTCAGCGACTCGCTCCTGACGCTCGACCCCGCGGCGATCGGAGCGCTGGACAGGATCGTGCGCCAGCGGATCCTCAACCACGACGTGGTGCGCGTCAAGCTGTGGACGTCGAACGGCACGGTCATCTACTCGGATGAGAGCCGTCTGATCGGGCGGCGCTTCACGCTCGACAGCGCCGAGGTCGCCTCCTTCCACGGGGGCGCGGTGGACGCCGGGGTGTCCGACCTCACGGATGCGGAGAACCAGTTCGAGCGCAGCTTCGGCAAGCTGCTGCAGGTGTACCTCCCGGTCCACACCCCCAAGGGCACGCCGCTGCTGTTCGAGACGTACCAGCGATACCAGGCGATCAGCCAGTACCAGCAGTCGGTGTGGTCGTCGTTCCTGCCCGTGCTGATCGCCGGCCTGGCCAT
Organism: Candidatus Dormiibacterota bacterium; assembly: GCA_963823765.1. GTDB lineage: Bacteria > Chloroflexota > Dormibacteria > Aeolococcales > Aeolococcaceae > Aeolococcus. The sequence goes on along the minus strand of CAWGML010000003.1, from coordinate 260,825 downwards.
CCTCTTCGTCGTGCAGATCCCGCTCGCGGTCGGCATGGCGCGGAGGCTGCGCACCTCACTTGCCGAACGCCAGGTGCTCCTCGAGCGCGTCATCAACTCGTCCGAGCAGGAGCGCAGGAGGATCGCCCGCGACCTTCACGACGGGGTGGTGCAGAGGCTCGCGGCTGTGACGTTCTCGCTGAGCGCGCTGGCACGGCGGTTGACGTCCGGGGGTGTGACGGGCGCACCGGCATCGAATGTGCCCGATGTCGAGCACGCCGCGGGCGAGACGCGCGCGGCGATGCGCGACCTGCGCACCCTCATCGTGGAGATCGCGCCCCCCAACCTGCACGCGGAGGGCCTCGACAACGCCCTGCGCGACCTCCTCGAGCCGCTGGCCACCAACGGCGCGTCGGTCAGCCTCGAGGCCCCGCGCGACACGGCCCTGTCGGCGGCGACGACCACGCTGCTCTTCCGGGTCGCCCAGGAAGCGCTGCGCAACGCCGGCAAGCACGCCGGCGCCTCTCGCGTCGCGGTTCGCCTGCACAACCGCGGAGACCACGTCAGCCTCGAGATCGACGACAACGGGCGAGGGTTCAGCGCCGAGGACCTGGAGAGCCGGCGCCGCGACGGCCACGTCGGCCTCAGCCTGCTGCGCGACCTCGTCGCTGACGCGGGCGGCTCGCTGCGCGTCGAGTCCGAGCCGGGGGAGGGAACCCGCATCGCGGTGGAGGTGCCATGCTGATGCCTGCGCGCATCCGGCTGCTCATCGTCGACGACCATCCGCTGGTGCGCCGCGGGCTGTGTGAGCTGTTCGGCGAGGACAGCGGCATCGAGGTGATCGAGGCGGTCGGCGACGGTGAGCAGGCCATCAGCGTGTCGGTTGCGCAGCAGCCCGACGTGGTGCTCATGGACGTGTCGATGCCCGGCATGGACGGTATCGAGGCGACGCGGAGGCTCCTGGCGGTACGCCCCGAGGCTCGGGTGGTCATGCTCACCTCGTTCGCCGACCACGAGCGCGTCATGGAGGCGCTCGACAGCGGCGCGGTCGGGTACATCCTCAAGGACGCGGACAGCGATGAGCTGCTCCGCGGCGTCCGCGCGGCGGCCAGCGGTGACTCCCCGTTGTCACCGCGTGCCGCACGTGCTCTGATCACCGCCCGTCGCGGCCGGCGACCATTCGAGGAGCTGACCACCCGCGAGCTCGAGGTGCTCCGGCTGGTCGCCAGAGGGCTCAGCAACAAGCAGATCGCGTGGCGGCTCACCATCAGCGAGAAGACGGTCAAGGCCCACATGACGAGCATCTTCGGTCGGATCGGGGTGGCGGATCGGACCCAGGCCGCGCTCTGGGCACAGCGCCACGGAGTGGTGTGACGACGTCTTAAGACCTTCGGACGTTGCGTGCGACGACCGCGTCGCCCCGACACTGGCAACGCTACACAGACACGAGGAAGAACAGATGCGCACCACCATCATTCGCCGGGTTCTCAGCGGCGCTGCGCTGCTGACCGTCGCCGGCTGCGGCGGCGCCGCCGCCACAGGCTCCAGCTCGAGCGGCGGCGGTTCCACCCAGGCGCCGCAGGCGAGCGTCACCGTGAAGGCCGCCACCGTCAGCGGCAAGGGCTCCGTCCTCGTCGCCGGCTCGAACGGCATGACGCTGTACGTCTTCGACAAGGACACGCCGGGGAGCAACATGAGCGCCTGCACGGGGGGCTGTGCCAGCACCTGGCCGCCACTGACGGTGCCGGCGGGGACGACGCCCACGGCAGCGTCGGGCATCGCCGGCACGTGGGGCACCTTCACACGCAGCGACGGGCTCGGCGTCCAGGTGACGCACAACGGGATGCCGCTGCACTTCTACTCCGGCGACACCAAGCCAGGCGACGCCAACGGCAACTACCCGCACTGGTCCAGTGTCCCGGCGACCGCGAGCGGCGCGGGGGCGGCACCGACCGCGACCGCCGCGTCGAACAACGCGAGTCCGTCCAATCCATACGGCTACTGACGCCCCCTAGACGCGCGCGGTTCCCACCGCGCGCGTCCCTCGTCGATCATCGCGAGATGCCCGACAACACGCGGCCCCACCGCGGCAGGTGGAGGTTCCTCGACGAGCGCAGCGCCACGGGCGGGCACGCCAAGGGCTGGCTGTTCGTCACCCATCCCGGTCCGTCGCTGCTGGTCACAGCCCTCGTCGTCGCTGCCAGCGGGCTGCTGACCCGACATCTCCCCTCCGCCCGGACTGCCATCGGCCTGGCAGTGGTGATGCTGCCCGCGCAGCTGGGGATCGGGGCGCTCAACGACTGGGCCGACGTCGGCGCTGACCGCCTGGCCAAGCCATACAAGCCGATCCCGCGGGGCCTGGTGCCGCGCGGGGGTGCGGTGGCGCTCGCACTGGGTGGCTTCGCCATCTCGATGGGAGCGGCGGCGTGGCTCGGGCCCGGGGTGCTGGGCGTGGACGCGCTCGGCCTGGGGGCCGGGGTGAGCTACGACCTCATGCTGAAGCGCACCCCGGCAGCGGTGCTCGCCTGGTGGGCCGGGTTCCTGGCCCTGCCTCTGCTGGCGATGGTCACGACCCGCTCACTTGACGGCGCCGCCGACGCGGTGCCACTCGCCGGCCTCGTTGCGCTTGCCATGCAGATCGTCAACGGGCTCCCGGACCTCGAGGGCGACCGGCTGGGCGGCGCCACCACCCTGCCCTTGGCTCTCGGGGAAGCCCGCGCCCGGTGGGTTGCCGCCGTGGCGCTGGTCATGGCCGCGCTGTTCGTCATGGTCGACCGTGGCCGCTTGCAACAGGGCCTCCCGGCCGTGGTCGCGGCAGGACTGCTGGCCGGCGCGGCGCTGGTGCCGCTGGTGCCTCGCGCCACCCCGCGGATCGCGTTCCCGCTGGTGGCCGTCCTCGTGGCCGGGGCGACTGTCAGCTGGCTGGCGGCGCTGCCTCCAGCAACGCTCGTGTGAACACGGCCAGGTCGGCGTCGCTGAAGAGCGCGAACGTCACCTCGCGCAGCGGCGTGCCCTCCGCCCCCAGCGCCGAGAGCGCCTCATCGACAGCGATCGGTGCGGCGGCCTCGATGGGAAACCCGTAGATCCCGGTGCTGATCGAGGGGCTGACCACCGTTGCGCAGCCGTGCTCGGCGGCGAGCTCGAAAGCCCGGCGGTAGGCGGATCGCAACCTCTCCGGCTCGCCGTGCTTGCCGTCCCGCCAGCGCGGGCCCACCGCGTGGATGACGTGCCGTGCGGCCAGTCGACCGGCGCCCGTGATCACCGCCCCACCGGTGGGGCACCCGTCATACCGCTCGCGCAGCTCGACCATCAGGGACGGGCCCGCGGCCCGGTGGATGGCGCCGTCGACACCGCCACCGCCGGCCAGCTGTTGGTTGGCGGCGTTGACCACGGCGTCCGCAGCGACGGTGGTGATGTCGGCGCGGATCGCGCGCACCGCGCGACCATCCGTCGAGCTCACAGCCGGATCGTATCGCTCGGCCATTAGAGTGCTGCCATGGTCACTGACGACATCGACTCAGCTGAGCTGACCGAGACGCCGGACGTCTCGGAGGAGAACCCTGAGAGCGAGAAGTGGATATGGGTCGGCAAGCATCGCCCTCCCGTCCCGCGCGCGCTCATGGAGCTGATGTCGACCGGCTGGGCGGAGCGCACCGGATCGCCGGCCGCGCGCCACCCTGCTGCGGGAAACTTCGCGGCCAGGCGCAAGGCTCTTTCGGATCGCTTCGCGGGGAGGACGCTGGTCATCCCCACGGGCCCGCCCAAGGTGCGTTCCAACGACACCGACTTCCGCTTCCGTCCCGGCTCCGATTTCTTCTGGCTCACCGGCGAGTTCGGAGTCCGACTCGGTGCTGGTGATCGAGCCGGACGGTGACGGCCATCGCTCAACCTTGTACGTCGAGCCCCCGAGCGACCGTTCCAGCCACGGCTTCTTCACGGACGCGCGGTACGGCGAGTTCTGGGTGGGCGCGCGCATGGGGCTGGGCGCGATCTCCGACCACCTCGGCGTCGACACCGCCCCACTGTCCGAGCTGCACAGCCGGCTGGAACACCTCGCGGGCGCTGTCACCGTGCGCGGCATCGACCCCCGCGTCGACGAGGCGATCCCCACGGACGACGCGGACGACGACCTGCTCACGACGCTCTCAGAGATGCGCCTGGCCAAGGACGACTTCGAGGTGGCCATGCTGCAGCAGGCCGTCGACTCCACGATCCGCGGCTTCGAGGATGTCGTCAAGGCACTGCCCGACGCGATGGAGTCCGGCGAGCGCGTGGTCGAGGGCGTCTTCAATGCGCGAGCGCGCCTCGAGGGCAACGACACCGGCTACGGCACCATCGCCGCGTCGGGCGCGCATGCCACCGTCCTCCACTGGGTGCACAACGACGGCGACGTCAACTACGGTGACCTGCTGCTCGTGGATGCCGGCGTGGAATGCCGCCAGCTGTACACCGCCGACGTCACCCGCACCATCCCGGTGTCGGGAAGATTCACGGAGGAACAGCGCGAGATCTACCAGATCGTGCTCGACGCCCAGCGTGCCGCCATGGCCGAGGTCAAACCCGGGGCGTCGTTCATGGCGCCGCACCGCGCGGCCACGCGCGTGCTCGCTGAGGGGCTCCATCGCCTCGGCATCCTCACGGTCGCGCCCGACGTGGCCGTGCGGCGGGACCAGCAGCTGCACCGGCGCTGGACCATGCACGGCACCAGCCACATGCTCGGACTCGACGTGCACGACTGCAACAACGCCCGCGACGAGCAGTACCACGGCGAGCTGAAGCCGGGCTACGTGCTCACGGTCGAGCCGGGGCTGTACTTCCAGCCGGACGACCTGACCGTTCCGGAACGCTACCGCGGGATCGGGGTGCGCATCGAGGACGACGTGCTGGTGACCGATGACGGCCATCGCAACCTCTCCGAGGCGCTGCCGCGCGACCCCGACGACATCGAGGCGTGGATGGCGAGGATCGCGGCGGAGCGCTGACGCGGGACCAGGCGTGGCGGGCGCACGGGGCCACGGTAGTACAGATACCGAGCAGTTACGCGGCTGGGACGTCCTTCTTGCGCCGGCGCGACATCGCACCGAGCGCGGCCAGGACGACGCCGGCGCCGAGCATGACTCGGGCCGCCGGCCTCTGCCGGGCTCGACCCGGGACGGCAGGGGGCGTGGCCCATGGACGCTGCGCGTCCCGGCGCTTCTCGTCGTCGATCGCGTCGGCGGGGTCCCTGTGCGCGCGGCTGTCACCGGGCGACGCGGCGATGATCCCCTCGTCTTTCGGCGTGCCCAGGCGCATCTTGTTGAAGACCGCGCCGATGAGGATGAACTGGCACATGAAGGAAAGCCAGGTGGCGAGCAGGAAGAAGAGGGCGAACTGCTGGCCGTACGTTCCGAAGCCCTTGGACACCTTGGCATACAGGGGGAAGACCAGCGAGAAGACCTCGATCAGCACACCGGCGAGCAGCGCGCCGGGCCAGATGTCCTTGAGCGCGAAGGTGCGATTGGGCACCCACCGGTAGATGACGATCACCAGCGCGACCAGCACCAGGGCGCCCAGCACAGCACCGAGGACACCCGCGCCCGGCGACGCCGCCGCGACGCTGTTGGCGGTGACGGAGAGCAGCACCGCCACGATGAAGACGACCACCATCACCAGGCCCATCAGCCTCTGGCGAAGCGTGTCACGCTGCTTGGTGCCGAAGATCATGGTCAGCGCGAACTCCATCGACGCGAAGAGGCTGGTGCCGCTCCAGAGCAGCCCGGCGATGGAGACGATCCCGAGGAGGCCGGCGTTCTGCTTGACGCCGGTCAGCGCTGACAGGATGTCCTTGTGGGCGTCACTCGGGAACACCGAGACGATGCCGTCGTACAGCCTGGTCTGCATGCTCGGGTCATGGATGACCAGGCCGACGATGGCGAGCATCCCGAGGATGAGCGGGAACATGGCGAGGAACGCGTTGAAGGCGAGGCCCGCTGCGTAGTTGCCGCCCTGCGCGGTGCCATACGCCTGGATGACCTGGACCGGTCGCGATCCAGTCAGTCGCTTCAACAATGCCTGACCGCCTCTCCGAAATGCCTGACCGCCTCTTCCGAAGCCTCCGGGAGAGGGCACCTCATCCACTTGCGGATGTCAGGTTACCTTATAGCGGCCCTGTAGGAATCGGCTAGTCGACGCGCGAGAAGGCCAGGCAGGCGTTGTGCCCCCCGAAACCGAAGGAGGTGCTGATCGCCAGGTCAATACGTTGGTCGCGCCCCACGTTGGGAACGTAGTCGAGGTCGCATTCCGGGTCCGGCTCGTCGAGGTTGATGGTGGGGGGCACGTACTGGTCGCGAATGGCCAGAACAGAGATGATCGCCTCGATGGCGCCGGCCGCGCCGAGGAGGTGGCCGTGCATCGACTTGGTGGACGACATCGGCACGGTGCCCGCCGCCTCACCCAGCGCGGCCTTGATCGCCTTGGTCTCGGCGGCGTCGTTGAGCTGGGTCCCGGTGCCATGGGCGTTGATGTAGCCCACGTCGGCGGGGGCGGCGTGGGCGCGCTCCAGCGCGCGGAGCACGCAGCGCCGGGCGCCGTCGCCGAGGGGGTCGGGGGCCGTGATGTGCGAGGCGTCGGCGGTGGCCCCGTAGCCGCTGAGCTCCGCGTAGATGTGCGCGCCGCGACGGCGAGCCGACTCCATCTCCTCGAGCACCACGATCGCGGCGCCCTCGCCCATCACGAAGCCGTCCCGGTCACGGTCGAACGGTCGCGACGCCCGCTCCGGCTCGTCGTTGCGCGTCGAGAGCGCCTGCATGGCGTTGAAGGACCCGACCCCGAGCGCACAGACAGACGCCTCGGTGCCGCCAGCGATGACGGCGGTGGCGTCACCACGGCGAATCCATTCAGCAGCCTCACCGATGGCGTGTGCGGCCGACGCGCAGGCGCTGACCACGGCGAAGTTGGGGCCCTTGGCACCGTGCTCGATGGCGATGACCCCGGCCGGCATGTCGGCGATCATCGAGGGGACGGTGAACGGCGACACGCGGCGTACTCCCTGCTGGTGCAGTGCGAGGGTGGCGCGCTCCAGCACCTCGAGGCCGCCGACACCCGAGGCCACGAGCACGCCCGCGTCCTCGCCGATCGCTGCGATGTCGAGCCCGAGTTGCTCACCGCCTCGCGAGCGGCGACGAGCGCGAGCTGCATGCAGCGGCTGCTGCGCCGCGCCTCCTTGACCCCGAGCACGGCAGCGGGGTCGAAGCCCTTGACCTCCGCGGCGATGCGCGTCGGCAGCTCCGACGCGTCGAACTGGGTGATCGCCGCGACGCCGCTTGTGCCCGCGCGGCATGCCTCCCACGTGGAGTCGACGTCATTGCCGAGCGGGCTGATCGCACCCATCCCGGTGATCACCACGCGGGTCCGTCCGTTGCCGTTGCTGTCGATCATTCGTCTCCCCGGCGTTCCGGCGCGGTGAGCAGGGCCGCGCCCTGCGAGTGGTAACCGCCGTCGACGTGGACCACCTCGCCGCTGATGCCACGGGCCATGTCGCTGAGAAGGAACACCGCGGCGTCGGCGACGGGTCCGGAGTTGGTGGCGTCCCATCCTAACGGGGCCTGCCCCGACCACGCGTCCTTGAGCGAGCGAAACCCTGGGATCGACTTGGCCGCGATGGTCTCGAGCGGCCCTGCGCTGATGGTGTTGACGCGCACGTGGCGGGGACCGAGGTCGCGTGCCAGGTACCGCCCGACGGCCTCGAGTGCGGCCTTGGCCGGGCCCATCCAATCGTACAGCGGCCAGGCCAGGCTGCCGTCGAAGGTGAGCGCCACCAGCGCGCCGCCAGTTGCCGGCATAAGTGGCAGGAACTCGGCAGCCAGCGTCTTCAGCGAGAAGCTGCTCACCTGCATGGCGATGGCCACGGATGCCCACGGAGCCTCCATGAAGTGCCCCCCGAGACAGTCCTCTGGCGCGAAGCCGATCGCATGGACGACCCCGTCGATCGAACCCCACCGCTGGCGCACCGCGGCCGCGACGACGCGCACCTGGTCGACGTCGGTGACATCCATCTCGAGGACATCGGGTTGCGGCTCGAGCCGCTTGGCGCTTCGCTGAGTCAGGCTCATGGCGCGCCCGAAGGAGGTGAGCACGACGTCCGCCCCATGCGCCTGGCACGCCTGCGCGATCGAGAAGGCGATGCTCTTGGGGGTCAACACCCCGGTGACGAGGATCCGTTTGCCGGCAAGCACCGCTGCGGGGCGTGCGGTCACGGCACCATTGTCGCTGCTCATCCTTCCCTCAGAGTCCGTCGCTGATCCGCGGGGTTACGCCGCCCGCGTGATCGAGAGCATGCGCTCGTGCCAGGCGGGCGCGCCGGCGAGGATGTCGCCCGAGCGGAAGACCGAGACCTCGTCGCCGTCCCAGTCGCTCACCACCCCACCGGCCTCGCGCACCAGGAGGCTGCCGGCGGCGATGTCCCAGAGGGACAGGCTCAGCTCGAAGAAGCCGCTCCACACCCCGGATGCGGCGTAGGCGAGGTCGAGGCTGGCGGCCCCGGGACGGCGGAGGTCCTCGAAGAGGTGCATCGCCTGGGTCAGCACAGGGAGGTAGCGGGGCCGGTTCTCGGGCCGGCGGAACGGGAAGCCGGTGGCCACCACGCCCGTCCCGCTCGACTTGCTGATGTCGAGCCGTCGCCCAGTGGCGTCGAAGGCGCCCTCCCCGGCGAGCGCCGACCATTGACCGCCCGTCAAGGGCGCGGTGACGACGCCGACGCGAGGCGCGCCCTCCTCGACGAGGGCGATCGAGACGCCCACCTCTGGATACCCGCGCAGGAAGTTGGTGGTGCCGTCGAGCGGGTCGATGACCCACATGCGCTCGGTCACCCTGCCGCCTCGCTCCTCGGCGAGCACATCGATGGTCGGCTCGGCGTCGTGCAGCACGGCCACCGCCGCCGCCTCCGCAGCGCGGTCGACCACGGTCACGTAGTCCCCGGCGCCCTTCAACTGGGCCTCGAGGGGGGCGGCGTCGCGGCGTGAGGCCCGGATGACGTCACCAGCCGCTTGCGCGGCGGCGAGCGCGAGCGTTCCCAGTTCGCGTTGCGAGCGCATGCGCTCAGCCTATCGGGTCCAGGCCCGTGCCGGGCCCGCATGTCAGAGCGTTCGTGACACGGACGGCGAACCGCTTGCCCTCCGTACAGTCGCCCCGTGCAGATCACCTCGCTGGGCTATCGGACCGACATCGCATTGCTCGAACTCGGCGGCAGCGTCGTGCAGGACGACGGCGACCAGGTCGTGGTCCGGACACCGGAGGTCCCGAGCTTCTGGTGGGGCAACTTCCTGTTGCTGTCTGAGGTCCCGTCTGCGCAGGCATCACCGCGCTGCTTGGAGCGCTTCGCGGCCGCGTTCCCGGAGGCCCAGCACGTCGCCCTTGGCTTCGACGGCGTCGACGGCACGCTCGGAGAGCTCCAGTGGTTCGCGGACCACGGCTTTCACACCGAAGCGCTGGCGGTCATGACGACGGCCACGATCCCGACGCCGCGGCACCTCAACCAGGACGCGGAGTACCGCACGCTGGAGACCGACGACGACTGGGCACACAGCGTCGGGCTGCGCTTGCGTTCGCACGACCCGGAGCCCGACCAGGCGGCGTCCCGAGCTTTCGCCGTCGCCCGCGCCGCGACCGAGCGTCACCTGGTCGACGCCGGTCACGGGGCCTGGTTCGGAGCCTTCGTCGCCACGCGACTGGTGGCCCAGCTGGGGCTGATCGCCGCCGGCCCCGGGCTTGCCCGGTTCCAGTCGGTGGAGACCGACCCGGACCACCGTCGACGCGGGCTGGCGGGGTCGCTCATCCAGCAGGCCGCCCGTTACGGCTTCGACGAGCTCGCGGCCCGCGTCCTGGTGATGGTCGCCAAGCCTGACTACGTGGCGATCGACCTGTACAAGGCGCTCGGCTTCGAGACGACGGAGACCCAGTTGATGGCGGAACGCAAACCGGCGACCACCTGAGCCGCGGCCTACAGCACCTGCTGGTGGAGCCGGATGATCGGGGCCACCGGGGCCGGGACCGGCACGGGCCCGCGAACCGGCGCCGGCAGGGCGAGCAGCGCGAGGTCGACGCCGCCGGCGGCAAGCAGGCGCTCGATGGCCTCGCGCTTCACCGGGTGGGAGAGGTGGTAGCCCTGGCCGAGGTGGCAACCGAGGTTGCGCAGCGTCATCAGCTGCTCGGTGGTCTCGATGCCTTCGGCGACCATGGTCAGGCGGAGCGCGTTGCCGATGCCGATGATCGCGCGCGCGAAGTCGCCCTCGTCCTCGCTGTTGTGGAGATCGTCCACGAACGGTTTGGCGATCTTGAGGATGTCCACCGGCAGACGGCGCAGGTAGCTGAGCGACGAGTACCCGGTGCCGAAGTCATCGATGGCGATGCGGATCCCGGAGCGCTTCAGAGCCTCGAGCTTCTCGATGCTGACCCTCGCGTTGGCGTCGTCGAGCACCATGCTCTCGGTGAGCTCGAGCACGAGTGAGCTCGGCGACAGGCCAGTCTCCCGCACCACGTCGAGCACCTCGTCAACGAAGCCCGGCTGTTGCAGCTGCCGCGCGGAGATGTTCACGCTGACCCAGAGCGGTGTCGGCGACGGGAAGGCCTCCTGCCATTGCCTGGTCTCGAGGCACGCGCTGCGCAGCACACGCGTGCCGAGCGCGAGGATGACCCCCGTCTCCTCGGCGGTGCTGATGAAGTCGTCGGGCGCGACCATGCCGCGCGTGGGATGCCGCCAGCGCACCAGCGCCTCGGTGGCCACCAGACGGCCGTCCGACATGTCGAAGATCGGCTGGTAGTGGACGCCGAACTCGTCCGCGGAGATGGCGCGCTCCAGGTCCGCGCGCAGCCGGTGGCGAGCGACGATCTCCGCCTCCATGCCGGCTATGAAGAGCACGTGCCGATGCTTGCCGGCGCTCTTGGCCGCGTACATGGCAACGTCGGCGTGGCGCATCAGGCGGCTCGCACTGTCGGTGGCGTCGTCCGACACCGCGACGCCGATGGAGGCGTGCACCGTGACCGACTGCCCGGCGATGGCGAACGGGTCGATGAGCGCCGCGAAGATCCTCTCAGCGACGGCCTCGGCCTCGAGCGGAGTGTCGATGTCCTCGATCAGCACCGCGAACTCGTCACCGCCGAGGCGCGCCGCGGTGTCGGGCCTTCGAAGGGCGTTGCGCAGGCGCTCGGCCACGCCGATGAGCAGTTGGTCGCCGGCAGAGTGGCCGAGCGTGTCATTGACGGCCTTGAAGTCGTCGAGGTCGATGAACAGCACCGCCACCGGCTTTCCGGTGCGGCTGCGTCTCAGCAGCGCATGGTCGATGCGGTCGCTGAACAGCGAACGGTTGGCGAGGTCGGTGAGGGAGTCGTGGAAGGCCTGGTGGGACAGCTGTTCCTGTAGCTCGGTGAGCCGAGCGATCGACTGCTCGAGGTGACCGTTCTCCAGCGTGGAGCTGGTCTGTATGGCGAGTGACTGGAAGAGGTGCAGGTCACGTTGGTCGAAGCTGCGCGCGGTCACATGGCTGCCCACCATGAGGCTGCCGATGAGGCGGGATCGGCCACGCAGCAGGGACACCATGGCATGGTCGATGTGCCGCCGGTTGAGGATGTCGCGAGAGCTCGGTGACGCGCTGGCACGGTCGATGATGACGCCGTCGGAGTTGGCCTCGAGGATGTCGTCGAGGTCGTTGAGCTCGATGGGCACCATCACCTCTGTGCCGCTCAGGTCGCCGGCGCGCACGGTGGTGCGGTAGGCCTTCTCCCCGGGGGATGACGGGTAGATGGTGAGCTGGGCGATCTGCGCTTCGAACATCTCGCGTGCGCGGCCGATCAGTCCCACGATCGCGCTCTCCAACTCGTGGGAATGGGTCAGTGCGTCATCGGCGACGCGCAGGAAGTCGGCGAACTCGGCGCTCCCGACGCTCCGCGAGCAGTGCGCGGTAGCCGCCGAGCAGGACGATGCCGAAGATGGCGATGAGCACGACGCCCTTGGGGTCGGCCAGCATCATCTCGGCGGCGATGAGCCCATACATTGCCGCGACAGCGGTGGCCGCGAACGCCATCGCGATGTTCTCGAGGGCGAGGTGGTGCGGAACGGCGCCATCGATGAGCGCGATCGCGAACAGGCTGGTGAGGCTGGTGAAGACGAGCACCAGGCCGGCGGCGGCGACCGCCGTGTAGGCGCCCGTGGTCAGCTGGCCCGCGGTCACCGTTCCCACAGCCGCTCGAAACGTCACCGCGGCGAGGCCCGAGAACAGCGTGAACTGGGCGATGTTGAAAGTGGTGTCCGGGTGGCGCAGGTCGCCTCGGCTGACCGCAGCGGCCGCCGCGCCCACCAGGAAGCCGGCGATGATCGCCCAGGTCGGCGAGAAGAAGAGGCCCAGCACGAGCGGGGCGGCCGACATGCCCATGGGGCGTGTGTTCCGTCGAGCTGTGATGGTGATCGGCCAGCGCTCGGTGATGAAGAAGAGCACCGCCAGGCCCCAGACCGGCAGCGAGTACGCCCTGGATACCGCCGGCAGCGGCAGCAGCAGCCTGATCCACGTGGCGACCGCGGGCACCATGAGCACCGTCGCGAACAGCCGCAGCCTCACGGTTGGTCCGAAGAGTGGCCCGTCGGGCAGCGAGCCCTCGACGGGCGCGGCCGGAACGGGCGCGGCTGATGTCACGTGGATCACAGACTCCTTGTACGGCCGGTTCGTTCGCCATTCTCCCGAGCGCTTCCGGCGGGTCCGTCACAGCGCGGTTACTGTTTGACGATTCGGGGGCGACGGTGCCTCTCACACGTGGAGGACGATGGCCGCGGAGATCCTGGTCGGGACCTGCAACTGGGCCGACCACAAGGAGTTCTACCCCAAGGAGCTCGAGCGGGGCCGGCGCCAGCGCGAGAAGCTCGACTACTACGCGCGCTTCTTTCCCATGGTGGAGATCGACACCAGCTTCTACGGCATCCCCAAGCCCCAGGTGGTCGACAGCTGGATCGGCCGGACCCCGGCCGGTTTCAAGTTCAACATCAAGGCCTATCGCAGCCTCACGCGGCACGAGCGCGAGAACGGGCGACCCCGACCTCCGACCGACGAGGAGGTTGGTGACTTCCTGGCTGCGCTGGGCCCTCTGCGCGAGAGCGGCCGGCTCGGCGCGGTGCACTACCAGTTCCCGCCCTGGTTCACCAACCGGCCGGACGCGCGCGACGTCCTCCTCGAGACGCGCGAACGGCATCCTGACGACATCGTCGCGATCGAGTTCCGCCACCGCAGCTGGTTCGACAACGACGCCTGGCCCGCCACCGAGGACCTGCTCCGCGAGCTCGATTGCGTGTACGTCGGCGTCGACGCGCCCCAGCTGGGGAGCGGCACCGCCCCGCCGATCCTGGCGATCACCTCGCCAAGGCTGTGCATCGCCCGCTTCCACGGCCGCAACCGCAAGACGTGGTACCGCCCCGACGGGCCCACCAGCGACTACCGCTTCAACTACCTCTACTCGCCGCGCGAGCTCGAGGAGTGGGTTCCCGCGATCCGGGAGGCGGCCGACCGGGGCACTCCCGTGCACGTGCTGCTCAACAACAACCGCAGCAACTACGCGGTGGTCAACGGCTTCGATTTCGCCGCGCTGCTCGGCGTTCCCCTGCCGCGCCCGCCGCAACCCATCCTGGAGAGGATGGTGGAGCGAGACGGGTCGGTCCCGGAGTGGGTCGGCGACGCACCCCCTCCCCCCGAGCCTGAGGGGGTCGAACCGGCGTCGGGCCAGGCCACCCTCGACCTCGGCGTCTGAGCCACCTCCCCTTCCGTCCCAGGGCGATTTGCGCCACAATGACGGCGACCGCTGGTGTCTCTCGCAGCCGGTTCGCTGCACGCGCAGGCGATCGCCTTCGCCCGCCGTCCACCGGCTCGCTCGGCTCAACCGCAGGAGGGTTCTCGCAATGGCAATGGCGTCCCCCCGACGCAACGACGGCACGCGCCGTCCGGCGCCCAGCGGCATGGTCCTGCGCAACGACAACAACACCCACGAGGTCGAGGTTGCCAAGGCCCTCAACCAGTGGGCGGTGACCGTGACCGCGCTGGCCGACAACCGCCTCATCTGCCAGGACTTCTTCGCCCGTCGCTGGGAAGCCGTGGCTCGTGCCGAGGACTTCGTGCGCCTGCTCAACCGGACCGAGCCGCCGCCAGGCTGGTGACCTCGGCGGCAACGGGCGACAGCGCGAACGCCGCGCTGCCCAGGCGCATCCGGCACCACTACATCCACAGCTTCCAGGACCCCCGGCGTGAGCGGCTCTTCCTCTCCTCCCTCGGCTTCGACGCGGGAGCGATCTCCGCACGGGTCATCACCCACCTGATCCGGCGCGGGATCGGCCCCTTCCACAACCTCACCCGCAACGGCCGGCACCTCCACCACCTGGTGTTCGGCATCGGCGGCCTGCTCGCCACGGGTTACCTCTGGTTGGTGATCGCCGACGACGCCGAGCAGCAGCGGACGATCCACCGGGCCACGTCGTTCGCCTACGGCGTCGGCTCCGCGCTCACCCTCGACGAGTTCGCTCTCTGGCTCGACCTCGAGGACGTCTACTGGACCGAGCAGGGCAGGGTCAGCGTCCAGGCGCTGATGATCTTCGGAGGCCTGCTCTCGATCGGTGTCTGGGGTGGGCCCTTTCTCAAGGCGTCGGCCAAGGAGATGGCTCCCAAGAAGTCGTAGAGCGGACCGGGCAGCTCCGCGGCTTCGCTTGAGGGCTCTTGGGCTGCGCGTCCCCCGCAGCGACGGCTGCTGAGAACCCGTGAGGGTTGGGCCGGTCGGGCACGTCTCCGTAGCGCGAGTTCTGCAGGCGCCCGAGGTCGAGACGGACGCGAACAGCGTTCGGCTCGGCCGCCACTGGCGCCGAAGCCTGTCTGAGCGGCTAGGAGATGTGCCCGACCGGCCCTCCCCTCACTCCTCTGTTTCGGCCGCCGTCGTTTCGGTTCCGACCGGCTCAGTCGGTGCCTCTCGGGGGAACTCCACGGTGCAGACGACGAAGGCGCCCTCTCTCCAGACCGTGAGGATCATCGAGTCGCCGGGGCGCCGCGCCCCCACCGCCGTCCTGAACTGGTCTGCGCCACCGGTGAGCGTGTAGCCGCCGATGGCGGTGATGACGTCGCCGGTGCGCACGCCTGCCTCGGCCGCGGGGGAGCCCTCGTGGACGGGGCCCACCTCCACCCCGAAGGCGGCGGCCAGGCCGCGGTCCTTGGCGATGTCGAGGGTGACCGCGCGGACCGCTGCACCGAACGCGACGCCAGGCCCCTCGGGCTCGGCGCGGGGGAGGAACCGCGCCAGCTGCACGGGGTCGAAGCCCACGATCATGCGGTCGTCGACGATCAGCGCCGGGACGGCGACGCGTCCCAGCCGGCCGAACAGGATTGCGCTCGCCGAGGGGTCGGCGGTGACGTCTCGAGCGGTGTAGGCCAGGCCGCGCTGGTCGAGGTAGCGCAGGAGCGCCTCACACTGCGCGTCGCCGGCGCGGATGAAGACGGTGATCTGGCCGGGCATGGATCGATGCTCAGCCCGTGGCGGCAGGCGGCAGCTCGACCGCCGCCGTGCCGCCGTCGATGCCGGGCTGTCCTGGGCCGCCCTGGCCTCCACCGCCCCGGCGGCGACGGCGGCGGCGCGGTCGGAAGCTCTGTGTCTCGCCGGGCGCGAAATGCAGCGACCCGGCGACCGGCGCGCCATCGGTCGGGACGGCAGCGTCGGCGGGCGGCGCGGCGCCGGCCGTGCCCCGCCCCCGGCGGCGGCGGCGGCGACGGCGGCGGATCGGCTCCCCATCAGGGCCGAGTTGGGGCGGCGCTCCCTCCGCCACGGGCTGCCCGTGCTCGCCGCCCACCCTCGCCGGCGCGCCGGCGGCTTGGCCCGGTCCGCGGCGGCGGCGGCGACGCCGGCGGCGCGCGGCCCCGTCCTCGCCTTCGACCGCGGGCAGCGGCTGGCCGTCCTCGCCGAGGCGCGCCGGGACGGTCGCGCCACCGCGGCGGCGGCGCTGCGGCTTGCCGGGGCTGACGATGTCGAGCGCGCTCAGCCAGCCGCCGGTGGAGCGGGCTGCCTCCACCAGCTCGCCATACATCGATTCCTCGCCGGCACGAAGGGTGGCGCTGTCGCCGATGCAGGCGACGAGGTGCTTGGCGCGGGAGATGGCCACGTTGAGCCGGTTGGGCACACGCAGGAAGCCGATGCGGCCTCGCTCGTTGGAGCGGACCAAGGAGATGACCACCATGTCCTCCTCGCGGCCCTCGAACGAGTTGACGGTGTCGATCTTCACCGGTCGCTTGAAGCGGCGGCGACCGAGTGCCTGGCGCAGACGCTCCACCTGCTCCGCGTACATGGCGATCACCGCCATGCTCATCTCGCGCGGCGCGCGCTCGTCGAGCAGGCGAACCACCTGTGCGGCAACCCGAACCTCGGCCTCGTTGCGCAGCGCACCGCCGGGGCCGCGGCGCTCACGAACACCGCGCATGCCTTCGGTGTCGACGAAGTGGAGCGCCACGGGGAAGGGCGTGCGCGTGATGTACGAGTACGCCTGCACCTCGGGCGCATCCTGCAGCTGGCCGTCGTAGCTGGCGGCTGATACGTAGGCGGCGATGTCCGGGTGCATGCGGTGCTGGATGGTCAGCAGGCAACGCGCCGACTCGGGCAGGCCGCCCTCCCACGCCTGCTCGAAGAGGCTCCTGTTGACGAGCGTCTCCAGCGCCTCATCGCTCTCGACGATGCCGTACAGGGCGTCGTCCTCCACCGGCGGCAGCTGCTTGTGGTCACCGACCAGTGCCAGCGCTGAACCGAGTTGGAGCGCGGGCAGCGCCTCGTCGACGCGTGCCTTGTTGGCCTCGTCGAGGATGACGATGTCGAAGTTCATGTCGGTGATCGCCGACGTCGCCGCGGTCGCGCAGGTGGCGAAGTAGCAGTTGGCATCGAGCAGACGCGGGTCGTCCTCGTCGTCGCAGCGAAAGCGCTCCACGGTCGGATGCACGCGCTCGGCGCGAGCCACGCGCACAGCCCGCATGCCCGGCGTGCCGGCGAGGCGTTCGAGGGCGTTGTCGACGGCGAGGTTGCTGTGCGATGTGACCAGGATCCGCTCGTCCGGGTTGGCGGCAAGGCGGCGCTTGATGGCCTCGACGATCACGGTCGTCTTGCCGGTGCCCGGCGGCCCCTGGATGAACACCGCCTCACCGGCGGCGAGCGAGCCGAGCAGCGCGACGGCGCGGTCCTGCGGCGGGTTGGGCATCATCCCCTCGGTCAACCACTCGTGCGAGGTCTCCTCCCTCTCCGCGACGTAGATGGGCGCGGTGACCCACTGCGGCGACACCATCAACTGGGCCAGCAGGCCGACGCCGAAGTCGCGCGTGGCGATCGCCGCCAGCACGCTGCGCTTGGCCTGGTACAGGGCTTTGTTGAACGACGGGGTGATCGTGCCCTCGCTGCCGGCATGCTCGAACGTGCGGCAGGTGACCTCCACGGTGTGACGGTGATGGTCGATGCGCGACACCCGCCCCACGAAGTTGGGCTCGTCCTCGGGCTCGACGAGCACAGCCGCATCCGGGGTGAGGTTGATCTGCTCACCCTCCGGGACGGTGAACTCGACCTTGCCGACCTCCGGCTGGCGACGATCCGCATCGGTGAACTCGTGGCCGCACGACGGGCAGCGCTCGTGGTCGGACGGACGCCAGAGAGCCCGGCAGCGCTTGCACCGCCAGTACTCCTTGGCGGCGATGAAGTGGGTGCGCTGGGTGGCGGCGCGCTGGCGCTCGGCCTTCTCCAGGCTGTCGACGAGCTTCAGGGCCGCGTACAGCTCCGCCGACTTCGCGGCGGCGGCGCTCGCCGCCCTCCACTCGAGCAGCCGCCTGGTGTCACTGACCACCCCGTTGGCGCCGGTGACGACCGGGGTCCGGGCGGTGACCGTCAGCACCTTGCTGCCGTCAGGGTGGTCCATCGCCGGGCGCATCGACAGCACCCGCAGGGCGAGGTGGTCGGGGTCGTGGTCGGGCCCCTCCTGGGGGACGCACTCGAGGGTGAGGTCGGGCAGGGCGAGCCGCAGCTGGGGCGGCTCCTCATCGCCGAAGGACACGGTCAGGTGACCCACCTCGCTGATCCTCTGGGCGAAGAGGTCACGAGGGTCCGCCTCCTTGGCATCCCCGTCCGCGAGCGTGGTGAGCACCACCATGGCGTCGCTGCCGTCGGGCACGATGAGATGGAGACGGTCGAGAGCGAGGTCCGGGGATATCAGTCGGACGGTCAAACCTCGGACGCCGTGGGGGGTGCAGTCCCCGGCGTCATGCATCCGGTTCGGGATGGATTCGGGCGTCAGCGCGAACAGCGACAGTGCTCTGACGGCGTGGCGGCCGCACTGGCCGCGCAGCGGTTCCCGAAGGCTCCCGCGTGACCTGACTATAGCGCAGTGAACTGCGCTTGCAACACGCGTACCGATGACAGCCCGGCGACAGTCACGCGAGCGGCGGCCTCCGCCGCCGCCAGTGGGCGCGCCTCGTACCAGCGTGCCAGGGTGGCGAAATGGTCGCGCAGGAGCAGTTGGTGTGCGCCCGGCATGAGGATCACCTCGGCCTGGGGCAAGAGCGACTCCCAGCGCCCGAGGTCGTCGGACCCGATGGTGGTGTCCTCCTCGGAGTAGAGAAGCAGTTGAGGACGCCCGTCGAGGGAGGCGCCGAGGGCCGCCAACTCCTCCACCAGGCTCGGGTCCCAGATGAGCGCGTCCGAGGTCTGCTGATAGCTGTCGAGGCTGTGACGAAGGTAATCCGCGATCACCGCGCGGGGAAACACCGGTGAGCGCACCAAGGGCGACACCAGGGGGAGCAGGCGCTGGACGGTGCGGTAGACGACCTTGCCGGTGAATCCGTGCGGCATCCGGAAGGAACGGAGCTTCGGGCGCGGAAACGGCGACGCGACCAGCGCGAGGGACGTCACCCTGGTGGGATGGCGGGCGGACAACAGCGCAGCGAGGATCCCACCCATGGAGTGCCCCGCGATGTCGAGCTCGCCGTCCACGCCCAGGGCCGCGAGCAGGCCTTCGATGCTCTCCACATGGAAGTCGCGCGTGTAGTCGAGGTGCGGCTTGTCGGACCGGCCGAAGCCGGCGAGGTCGGGCGCGATCAGCGTGCGGGTTTCGGCCAGCAATGGCCCGATGCCGGCCCAGTAGCGACCGCTGCCCCCGAGCCCGTGGAGCAGGAGGAGCGGAGGGCCCTCGCCCGCAACCTGCACGGAGAGCCGGCCCCATGGAAGACGGACGCGGCGGTGCGCCCACGGCGTGCTCATGGCGCGATCGTTGCACAGCGCAGGCGCCGGTCCCCGGCGGAGCCTGTGTCTGTTGGCGGACTGATCCACCACGGTCCTTCGTGGTGTATGTGCGGTTGTGAAGGTCGCCGTGGTGGGTGCCGGGGTGTCAGGCCTGGTGGCGGCCTACCTGCTCCACCGCGACCATGACATCACCGTCTTCGAGGCGGGCGACTACGCCGGCGGCCACGTCAACACCGTCCCTGTGGAGGTCGAGAGCGGCAGCTACCAGGTGGACACCGGCTTCATCGTCTTCAACGAGCGCACCTACCCCAACTTCCGGCGTCTCCTGCGCCGCCTGGGCATCGGTGAGCAGGCGTCCGACATGAGCTTCAGCGTCAGCTCGCGCGACGACGATTTCGAGTACGCGAGCCAGGGTGCCAACGCGATCTTCGCCAAGCGCTCGCACCTGGTCCGGCCCCGCTTCTACCGCATGCTCGCCGACAAGGTCCGCTTCCACCGCGAGGCACGCAGGCTTCTCGAGCAGCTCGGTGACGGCCCCACGCTCGGCGAGTTCCTCGACGCGCGACGCTACTCGCGCACCTTCGTCGACCGGCTCATCGTGCCCCAGGTCGCCGCTGTCTGGTCGGCAGCCGAGGACGAGGCGCGCGCCTTTCCCGCCAAGTACCTGGCCCGGTTCCTCGACAACCATGGGCTGCTGCAGGTGGGCAGCCATCCCAAGTGGTCGACGGTGCCCGGGGGATCGGCCCGCTACGTCGAGGCGCTGACGAGGACCTTCCGTCGCGGCGTCCGGCTCCAGTCACCGATCATGTCGATCGAGCGGGGCGAACACGCGGTGGAGATCCGCCCGCGCAACGGCGAGCCGGAGGCGTTCGACCGGGTGATCATCGCCACGCACGCCGACCAGGCTTTGCGAATGCTTAGCGACGCCACCCCGCGCGAGCGCGAGCTCCTCAGCGCCTTCGAGTACCAGGCCAACGACGTGGCTCTCCACACCGATGCTTGCGTGCTGCCGCGCCGCCGGCGCGCGTGGGCGAGCTGGAACTATCAGGTCGTGGACCGCGACACGGGCAGCAGCGCGGTCACCTACCACATGAACAGACTGCAGTCGATCGCCTCCCCCGAACAGTTCTGTGTGACGCTGAACAACCTCGACGGCATCGACGAGACCAAGGTGGTCAAGCGGTTCCGCTACCAGCATCCCGTCTTCACACACAGGAGCGTGAGCGCACAGAGCCGGCACGAGGCCGTGCTGGGCGCCAATCGCACCTACTACTGCGGCGCCTACTGGGGGTACGGGTTCCACGAGGACGGTGTCGACTCGGCGCTGCGCGTGGCTGCGCATTTCGGTGCAGGGCTTGCGTGATCCGGCATAGCTGCGTCTATGAGGGGTCCGTCCATCATCACCGTCGCGGCCCGACTGAGCACTCCTTCCGCTACAGCTTGTTCATGCTGTACCTCGACCTCGAAGAGGTCGACGAGGTGTTCACGCACCGCTGGCTGTGGTCGACGACGCGGCCCGCCTTCGCGCGCTGGCGGCGCAGCGACCACCCGGGCGATCCCTCCCAGCCGCTCGATGCCTGGGTGCGCGACCTGGTCGCCACGCGCACGGGCATCAGGCCCAGCGGACCGGTGCGGCTGCTCACCCACTGCCGGTACGGTGGCAGGGGCTTCAACCCGATCTCCGTGTACTACTGCTTCGACGACGGCGGCGAGACACTCCAGTGGGCGGTGCTCGAGGTCACCAACACGCCATGGCGTGAGCGCACCCACTACGTCCTCGATGTGCGTGATGACAGGAGAGTCCATGCGGGACGGCTCGCCAAGTCGCTGCATGTCTCGCCGTTCCTGCCCATGTCGCTCGAGTACCGCTGGCGCCTGACCCGGCCCGGGGCCGCCGTGGCCGTCGCCATCGACGTCGCCGATGGCGCCGGTGTGGTGCTGCAGACCGGCCTCGCCATGCGGCGTCTGCCGCTCACCGGCTCGGCCCTGGCGCGCCTTCTGCTCCGCCACCCGCCCATGTCCGTGCGCGTCCTCGGCGGCATCTACTGGCAGGCACTGCGCCTGTGGGGCAAGCGAGTTCCCTACCATCCTCATCCTCACCATCTCCCCATGGAGCACGCCGCCAGATGACCGCAGTCGCCCCGAGTCTCCGCCCGGCGCCGGCGCTGCGCGAGCTCCCCCGGATCGACGCCGCGGTCCGCGCCGCCATGCTGCGTGTCCTCTCGAACATGCGTAACGGCGAGCTCGAGATCGTCGAGGACGGCGGCCTGCGGCACCGCTTCGGCTCGATGGCCACCTTCCCCGTCCGGGCGGTGCTTCGCGTGCACCGGGGCAGCTTCTACCGCTCGCTGATCCGCGGCAGCCTCGGCGCGGCACGCAGCTACGCCGAGGGCGCGTGGGACTGCGACGACCTGGTGTCGCTGGTGCGGCTGGCCATCCGCAACCTCGATACGCTGGACCGCGTCCAGGCTGCGATGGCGCCGGTGCTCCGCCCGCTGCGCACCGCCGGCGACTGGCTGCACCGCAACAGCCGTCAGCGCAGCCGAGAGAACATCGCGCAGCACTACGACATCGGCAACGACCTGTTCGAGCTGATGCTCGACGAGACCATGTCCTACTCCAGCGGCGTCTTCGAGACCCCCGACGTCAGCCTGCGTGACGCGTCGCTCGCCAAGATCGACCGGCTCTGCCGCAAGCTGGAGCTCGGCCCGGCAGACCACCTGGTGGAGATCGGGAGCGGCTGGGGAAGCCTCGCCGTCTACGCCGCCGAGAACTACGGGTGCCGGGTGACCACCACCACCATCAGCGCCGAGCAGCACCGCCTGGCCACCGAGCGCGTCGGCCGGCACGGCCTCGAGGACCGCGTCACCGTCCTCTTCGACGACTACCGCGACCTGCGTGGCAGCTTCACCAAGCTCGTCTCCGTCGAGATGATCGAGGCCATCGGCTGGCAGTACTTCGAGACCTACTTCGACGTCTGCAGCCGTCTGCTGGTGCCGCAAGGCCTGGCCGCGATCCAGGCGATCTGTCAGCCGCACCGCTCGTTCCTGGCAACGCGCGGCACGTCGACGTTCATCAAGGCACAGGTCTTTCCCGGGGGCATCTGCCCGTCGCTGGAGGCGCTCATCGGGGCTGCCGAAGCCACCGGCGACCTCCAGCTGGTCGATCTCGAGGACATCACCTCGAGCTACCCCCTGACGCTGGCCGCCTGGCGCAAGAACTTCCTCAGCAACTCCGATCGCCTGCACCCTCGCTTCGACGAGCGCTTCCGGCGGTTCTGGCTGCTCTACCTCTGCGTGTGCGAGGCCGGTTTCACCGAGCGGCGCATCTCCGACGTGCAGCTGCTGTTCGCCAAGTCGGCTTTCCCCGCCGCGCGCCTGCCGCGCTGGCCGGGCCCGGCTGACACCGCGGCGGCTGTCCCCCAAGCGGTCGAGGACAGGGCCCGGGAAGTCGCACTCCACTAGGATCAGCACATGGCTGAAGAGCGGGGAGGCGTCGACCTCAGCGGGCTGCACCGTGAGCTCGACCACCTCAAGAACCAGCTGTGCCGCTGCCAGCACCAGGGCACGTGCCTGGCCTGCCGGGGCTTCGAGATCCTTCGCGAGCAGTCGCAGACCGTGGTGGCGGCGTCCAGCCAGCCGGTGCTCATGCAGGTTGCCCAGGAGGCCGCCGTCAAGGACCTGATCGGCCAGCTCGGCGGCGTGCAGGAGAAGCTTGCCGGCGACCCCCAGATCCAGGAGCTGCTGATGCGCATGATGGATCGCGTCCAGGAGGACCTCGGCGGTCCGGACGAGCTCGCCAAGCTGTTCAGCGGACTCGGCTTCCCGCTCGCGCCGGACGGCGCCCCAGGAGATGGCCAGCTCCCCGGCTTCGGCAGCGTTCCTCCTGCCAACCCCGCGAGCGACTCATACGACGACCGCCCGCGGCCGCCGGCCTCCGACGACCGCCCCGAGAGCTCCCCGCCGGCGGAGGGCGGCGACGACGCGCCGGCCCCCGGCGCCCGCTAGGAGGACACATGCCGACGCGCCTGCGCCGATCCGTGCTCGCCTGTCCCGGCAGCAACCCGAGGATGATGGAGAAGGCGGCCGCGTCGGCCGCCGACGAGGTGTTCCTCGACCTCGAGGACGCTTGCGCCCCCCTCGAGAAGCCCGCCGCGCGCGGCAAGGTGGTGGAGGCGCTGCGCGCGCACGACTGGCACGGCAAGGTGCGGGTGGTCCGCATCAACCAGGTCGGCAGCCAGTTCGCGCTCGACGACATCCGCGAGGTGGTCACCGGGGCCGGCGACGTCCTCGACTGCCTGATGGTGCCCAAGGTGCAGAACGCCGGCGACATCGCCTTCGTCGACCGCGCGCTGGGCAGCCTGGAGCAGACCCTCGGGTACGAGCCGGGCAGCATCGGCATTGAGGCGCAGGTGGAGGATGCGCTGGGGCTGATGAACGCCGAGCAGATCGCGTTCGCCAGCAAGCGGATCGAGACGATCACCTACGGGCCCGCTGATTTCTCGGCGAACATGCAGCTGCCCTCGCTGACCGTCGCCAACACCTACAACTACCCCGGCGACATCTTCCACTACGTGCTCTTCAAGCTCGCGGTCGCGGCCCGGGCCGCGGGCATCCAGGTGATCGACGGGCCGTACCTGCTGATCCGGGACATCGAGGGCTTCCGTGAGGCCGCGGGCCGCGCCGCCGCGCTCGGCTACGACGGCAAGTGGGTGCTGCACCCTGGGCAGATCGAGCCGGCCAACGAGGTGTTCACGCCCAGCCAGCAGGACTTCGACAAGGCCGTGCAGATCCTCGAGGCCTACCGCCACGCCACCGACGTGGAGCGCCGCGGCGCAGTCATGCTCGGCGACGAGATGATCGACGAGGCGTCGCGCAAGATGGCGGTGCAGTTCGAGATGCGCGGGCGCGCCGCGGGCTTGACGCCGTCGCCGCGCGAGGAGGAAGTCGAGGCGGCGACCGGGTAGCTGTCCGCCCTGAGGCGGAGTGGGGAGGTCACGCCTTCGTTCGCAGCTGCGCGGGCGCTTCACAGCCCCTGGGCTTTGCCCAGTCGGTCTGTTCGCTGCTCCGCCATGCTCACTTCGCCGCGGCCTCCCCGCTCCTCTCGTGGGGCCTGAACGCGGGTCTCCCTCTCGACCCGGACCGGTCGCGAGGCGGGCGTCGAGGACGGCGCGCCTGTGGCGAAGAGAGACCGAGAGCGCTGTGCTCCCGGCCTCCGGCCCCTTCCCCTTCCCGTGCCTGGCGGGTCGGTCTCCCCGGGACGAGTTGACATCCGGAGGAGCGGCAGGCCGTCGGCCTTCCGGTCGGCGGCGGTGCCTTTGTTCCTGCTTGAACGCTCCAAGCGCTGCAAAATGTAGCAGGAATCGTTACAGCTGTCACCCCGCCCGCGCAATCGTCACCGGATCGTCGGAGCGGGCTGGCGGGCTGTGATGCCCGCCGAACCCGCCACGCCGGATGTGACGAGGCGTCGCTACGCTGGACCGCTCATGTCCGCCATCAGAAGCGACGGCTACGTGGTCATCCCCGGTGCGGTCGTCGGCGTGGCGCTCGCGGTGCTGGGGGAGGCCGTCGACGCGGCGGTGGCGAGCCGGGCTGACGGCGTCGACGTCCGCGCCGGCACCGTGTGGATCCGCGACGCCGGCGCGATCGGCGAACCCGTCGAGGCCCTGCGCTCGATGCCGGCGGTTCTCGAGGCGGTGTCGGAGCTGCTCGGCCCCGGGCCGGTGGCCACAGGCGCCCTGATGCGCAACCCCGTCGGCCCCACCGCGCAGCAGGGATTGCACGTCGATTGGGCGGGACCGATCGCTCCAGGCCGGGACCAGCAGGCGCAGGCGATGTTCTTCCTCGACGACGTGGCCGCCGACAACGGGCCTCCGCGGGTGGTCCCGGGCAGCCATCGCAGCGGTGCCATCCCGCCCAAGAACCTCTCCGATCCCCACGCCCGGCACCGCGACGAGGTGTGCATCACCGGCCCCGCGGGCGATGTCCTGGTGTTCAGCTCGCACCTCTGGCACAGCGGCACCGCCAACACCTCGGGCCGGCCGCGCCGGGTGATCACTGTGACGTACCGCCGCTCCGGCTGACAAGGCACTCAGCACCTCAGTGGTGAGGCTCGTTGCGCAGTGCCCTCGCCGTGCGACGGCGCTGGCGCCGCGATTCAGCCTTGAGGCGGACGTCGACCTGCTCATCGAGGCGGCGCTGCTCACGCTCGAGCTTGCGCAGCGAGGCGAGGCGGTCGAGAATGGCCGGGTCGCTCCGGGCGGCGGCCTGCACCGCGCAGCCCGGCTCACGCAGGTGGGCACAGTCGGTGAAGCGGCAGCGCAGGGCGACCTCGGCTACGTCGCCGAACACCGTGTCGATCCCCACCTGGGCATCCCACATGCCCATCTCGCGCATCCCCGGGGTGTCGATGAGGAGCGCCCCACCCGGGAGCGCGAGCAGCTCCCGGTGCGTGGTGGTGTGCCGGCCGCGACCGTCCGCCCGCACGGCTGCGGTGGCCAGGTGGTGATCACCTCGCAACGCGTTGATCAGGGTCGACTTGCCCGCACCGCTGGGCCCGACGATGGCGCCGGTCTGTCCCGCCGACTGGCACGCGCGGACGGCGGCGATCCCGAGGCCGTCGGCGCTGACGGCGATGACGACCGCGCCGCCGGCCACCGCGCCGGCCGCGTCGAGGTCGCGGTCCAGGTCGTCGCTCAGGTCGGCCTTGGTGAGCAGGACGATTGGGCGCGCGCCGCTCGCCCAGGCGATGGCGAGGCTTCGCTCGAGCCTCCGGACCCCAACGGGGATCCCCAGCGGGACGGCGATGAACACCGTGTCGACGTTGGCCGCCACCGCCTGGGCCGCTGACGCTCCTCCTGCCGACCGGCGCAGCAGAGCGGTGCGGCGGGGCAGCACGGCGACGACCGTGCCGTCCTCCACGGCAACCCAGTCACCGGTGGTGACCCCTCCCTCAGGCGGTGCCGCGCGCACCATCCCGGAGATGGTCACGTCACGCTGACCCGCCTCACCGATGACGACCAGCTGCTGTGACGAGACCAGCGCAACCCGCGCGGGCGTGGACGAGGCGGATGCCACCGCGAGGTGCGCCGCCGCGAATGAGCTGTCCCACCCCAGGCCGGGCAGGGTCGCAGGGAACATGTGCACGAGGAACTCCGAGTGAAGAGACACCCGGTCTCGCGGCGGCGACGCGAGGAACGGTCGAAACCGCGACCGCTGAGGCTTAGCTGGC
The DNA here is from genome assembly GCA_963823765.1 of Candidatus Dormiibacterota bacterium. GTDB lineage: Bacteria > Chloroflexota > Dormibacteria > Aeolococcales > Aeolococcaceae > Aeolococcus. The sequence continues at coordinate 234,365 of CAWGML010000003.1, read as the reverse complement.
GGGACCGGGAACGACGGCGGTGGGAGGCGCCGGGAGCGCAACAGTCGCTGCCATCAGTCTCTCCTCCACTCGTGCTGCCTGCGGAATGGTCGTCACTGTAGCGGCTTTCGGCCCCGATCGTCCGCGAACCGCTTTCGCTGGTAGCGTTGCGCCATGACCGCTCTGGCACGACCCATGGCGGCTCCCTGGCGCGTCGAGCAGAGCGACTGCATGCGTTTCCTCGCCTCACTCCCCGACCGGTCCGTCGACGTGGTGACCACCGACCCTGCGTACAGCGGCATGAACCAGCACATGTCCTTCGGGCACGGCCGCATAGTGGGTCGCTACGGCGAGGAGTTCAACCAACGGTGGTTCACGGAGTTCCGCGACGACCCTGACACCTTCCTCGCATTCCTGCGCGAATGCCGGCGGGTGATGAGTGATGGCGGCCACATCTACGTGATGTTCGACAGCTTCTCGCTGCTCTCGCTGGGACACCTGATGCGCGAGGTGTTCGCGGTCAAGAACCTCATCGTGTGGGACAAGGTGAACCTCGGCATGGGCCACTACTTCCGGCGCCGCCACGAGACCATCGTCTTCGCCACCAAGGGACACCGCCGCCTCTCGCGCCGTGACCTAGCCGACGTCTGGCCGTTGAAGCGCATCCACCGCGCCGCCTACCCCACGCAGAAGCCGGTGGCGCTCTTCAGCCGCATGCTCGCCGGCAGCGCCGCGCCGGGCATGACGGTGTGCGACCCGTTCGTGGGTAGCGGATCATCGGCCGTGGCCGCTCTCCTGGCCGGGTGTGAGGTCGTGGCCGCGGACATCGACCCGCGCGCCGTGCGGCTGGCATCGGAGCGCTGCGCTGCTGTCGCCGAGGGCCGCGCCGACCCGGGCGAACGTGCCGCCGCCGTAGAGTTGGCGCGATGAGCGTCGAGGTGCGCGCCGAGCAGCGCGAGATCGTGGCCATGGTGCGGGATTTCGTCGAGCGCGAGATCCTCCCGGTGGTCCATCAGCTTGAGCACGACGACGAGTACCCCGCCGGGATCGTCGCCAAGATGAAGGAGCTCGGCTTCTTCGGGTTCGCGATACCCGAGCAGTACGGCGGCTCAGGCCTGGACTACGAGACGTACGCGATGTGCTGCGAGGAGATCGCGCGCGGCTGGATGTCCGTCACCGGCGTGATCAACACGCACTTCATCGTCAGCTACCTGGTCGAGAAGTTCGGCACGGACGAGCAGAAGCAGCGCTTCCTCCCCGCGATGGCCACGGGCGAGATGCACGGTGGCTTCTCGATGAGTGAGCCGAACTGCGGCAGTGACGTGCAGGCGATCGAGACCCGCGCGCTCCGCGACGGGGACGACTACGTCATCAACGGCACCAAGATGTGGGCCACCAACGGTGAGCACTCGACCGTGGTGGCCACGCTCGTCAAGACCGACCCGGACGCCAGGCCTGTCTGGAAGGGGATGTCCTGCATCCTCGCTGAGAAGTCGTACGACGGCTTCCGTTCCACCAAGCGCATCGAGAAGCTCGGCTACAAGGGTGTCGAGACCACCGAACTCGTCTTCGAGGACAACCGGCAGCCCGCCACCAACCTGCTCGGCGGCCTCGAGGGTGAGGGCTTCAAACAGATGATGGCCGCCATCGAGGTCGGCCGCGTCAACGTCGCGGCGCGCGGCGTGGGCGTTGCCCAGAGGGCATTCGAGCTGTCCATCGAGTACGCCCAGCAACGTCAGGCGTTCGGCGTCCCCATCGCCAAGCACCAGGCGATCCAGCTCAAGCTCGCCGACATGGCCACGAAGATCACCGCAGCACGCTTGATGACGCAGATGGCCGCACGCAAGAAGGATGCCGGCGAGCGCGCCGACGTGGAATGCGGCATGGCCAAGCTCTTCGCCACCGAGACCTGCTTCGAGTGCGTCGCCGAGGCGATGCGCATCCACGGCGGCTACGGGTTCTCCAAGGAGTACCAGGTGGAGCGGCTCTACCGCGACGCCCCGATGCTCGTCATCGGCGAGGGCACCAACGAGATCCAGAAGCTGATCATCGCCAGGGGGCTGCTGGAGCGCTACAAGATCTGACCGGTACGCCCGCGGTCAGTGCTGCAGCCGCGGCACGACGTCGGCGACGAGCGCCTTCTCGACCCCGAGGCTGTCGGCGGCGGCCACGCCCGTACCGCTGATCATGACGTTGACGATCTCGCGGCCGGCCAGCACGTACAGGGTGTTCACCTGTGGGTACAGCACGGCGGCGTCGCCCACCCCGGACAGCGCGGGGTCGGGGGTCGCGCCGCGGGAGAAGAAGCTCGTGTAGAACGCGCGGGCCGCAGCATCACTGGCGGCGCGGTACACCTCGAGCGCGAGATAGACGGATCCGTCCTTGCTGACGGTCTTGGCATTGCTGACGTCGATCCCCTGCGCATAGGACGGCCTGCCGCCGTTGGCCGACAGCGGCAGCGCCGGTTTGCCCAGGTCCTTCGACAGCTGGTCGACGGTCAGCAGGCTGGCGGCGTAGGCGCCGGCGAAGAAGGCGTTCATGTCGTTCGGGTTGACGGAAGCCTGGCCGGGCACCGGGACCGACCGGATCTGTGGAAGCAGCGCGAGGGCAAGCGTCCTCTCGTCCCGTTGCACCATCGCGTCGGGGAGCGCGGTCTCCATCGAGATGTGGAACTCCGTGCCACCGCGCTGGACGTACAGCGTCACCGCACGCCGGCCGCTGACGGTCTCGATGACGCTGGCGGCATTGTCGCCGACCCCGCTGACCGAGGTGAATCCGGATGAGGACAGCGTCGCCTGGAGCTGGGCGAGCGAGCCCGCGGCGTCCGGTCCGACCATGAGGAGCTCGGGCGAGTTCGGCGGCTGCTGGTACACCGTCTTGATCTCCAGGATCACATCGCGGCCGCTCTGCCGTGCGAGGCAGACTATCTCGGTCGCGTTGAGGTCGCTCGGTCCGCCGATGGTCACCTTGATGGCCGTGATGATCGCCTTGACAGCGTAGCTGGGGCAGTCGAGTTGCTCGAGGTCGATCGGGTTCGTGGTCGTGGTGTGAGGAAGGGTGGATGTGCCGGAGGTCGGGGCACCGCACGCAGCCACACAGAGACAGGCGCCCGCTGTCGCGAGGACGGCGCCCCTCGAGAACCATTGCGTTGCCAGCATCACTTCCCTGCTGCCCCCTCGGTGCTCGCCCACCGATCTGGGAGCCAGCGTAACAGCCCCAGGGAGGGCCCGACCGGCACGAATTCGCCGTCAGTAGGGCCGCCGTCAGCACTGCAGGCAGCCGCCGCGAGGGCGGCTGCCTGGTGCGACCGGGTTACGCGAAAGAGCAGATGCCCTGTGGCGACGAGGGCTCAGCTCCGCCCGAGTCGTGCGTCCAGGTGTTGGCTGTGCCTGCGGTCAGAGGACCGCTGGTGTCGTCCTCGCACGCGAACGTCCCGCTGCTGCCCGACACCTTGTTGTGGGTGATGTCGTTGCCACTGCCGGCCTGGACGAGGATGCCCACCTGGCTCGAGTTGGCCACGTTGTTCCCATTGATGAGCGCGCTGGTGTACGCCGCGGACACCCGGATGCCCCAGTAGCGTCCGCTCACCTTGTTGCCCGATACCGTGGTGCCGACACTCGGCGCCCCGCTGAAGTCGGCCAGCTTGATGCCGGAGGTCCCCGACCCACTGCCGCCCTTGACCGTGTTGTTGACGATGCGCAGGTTGTTGTTGCCGCCGAAGTCGAGGATGGCCGTGCCGTTGGTCGAGCCGCTGAAGGTGATCTTGTTGCCGTCGACGAGAGCGTTGTCGCTGTTGGTGGCAACGACGAAGGTCGAGTCGTTGCTGCTCTGGTTGTCGTTGACCACCAGCCCGACCGAGTGATTGCTGCTGCCGGCGAAGTTGACAGCGGTCTCGCGATGGCCGGAGAAGCGGTTCTGGGTGATCGATGTGCTGTTGGCCGGACCGTTCGAGATGAAGACGCCCGTGCCACCCTCGGCGGTACTGCCGTTGTCGTTGTTGAGGAAGTAGTTGTGCTGGATCAGCGCGGGCTGGCTGGCATCAGGGTTCTGGAAGTTGATGCCTTCGAGGTTGTCGCGCACGATGTTGTTCACGACGGTGATGCCGCTCGACCCGGCGAACGCCTCGATCCCGTCGGCGCCAACTGAATCGCTGCCCGCGCCGGTGATGGTGAAGCCGTCGATCCGCACGCCGTTGACATCGCCGTTGATCAGGAATCCACCGTTGATGCTGTCAACGACCAACTCCGTGGCGAGGCCGCCGCGAGAGGAGCGAGCGTCGACACCGCTCTTCGCGCCTGTGAAGGTGAGCTGCTTGTCGACCGTCACGGTCTCCGGATAGATCCCGGCGCACACCTGGATCGTGTCACCGGCGCTGGCCGCAGCCACCGCAGCGTTGATGGTGGTGTATTGGGCCGTGGGACACTGGGTGAGGTTGTCGTCAACGAGCAGCACCGAACTGGCGTGCGCATTGGTCACCGCGAAGGACATGGCGCACGTCGCAGGCACGATGACCGCGATGGCAGACCGAAGAACACGTTGCATGACAACCCCCTTGTAACGATTGCCGCCCACTGCGCAGCGGGCGCCGCCGCACGGTGGCGCGGCGCGAAATGCATTGTGCTCCTTCCGGCTGTGCGTCGTGCTTATCCGTCTGTGCAGCAGCCGAAATGCCGTCAAAACAATGTAAACAGAAGCGCCCGAAAATCAACGCACGTAAAGAACCAGCAGGAGTGGCGGACGCTCAGTACTGGAAGTCCACAGCGATGTGCGTGGTGCCACCGGCTCTGGTGAAGGTGATGGAGCCGCGCTGTGTCGGTGAGGCGGCGCGGGCGATGGTCCACGTGTCTCCGCTGGCGCCGTGGGACGGATCGTGGGTGGCGGTTGTCCAGCCGTTCTGGTGCAGCGCCTGCTGGTAGTACGTCTCCACCTCGCTGAGCGGGTGGGGGTCGACGATCAGGAGGGTCTCAGAGGTTGTCGAGTTCACGGATCGAAAGTTGTCCTCGGTGGTGGTGGCGCCTGCCTGGGTCGGGAACTGGCGCAGTGGGCTGCTCGAGAAGATGTGGATGAAGATGAAGGCGACGACCGCGATCGCCACCAGCGCGATGGCTGCACAACCTCCGCATGCCCAGAACCACCAGCGCCGCCGCGGCACGGTCGGCGGAGGGTTCCAGCCGAGCTGCTGGACGAAACCGTACGCCGGCCCAGCGCCGGCCAGGGGTGGCGCCGGTGGCTGGGTCATCGCGCGCGAGTGTACGCGTCACTCGAACTAGACTCCGGCCATGCCCCGCGCGCCGGCCAACGGTGTCGAGCTCGAGTACGACACGTTCGGTGATCCGTCCGCCGTCCCGCTGCTGCTCGTCATGGGTCTCGCGTACCAGATGATCGAGTGGGACGAGCGCGTCTGCCGGCAGCTGGCGGACAGAGGATTCTGGGTCATCCGCTTCGACAACCGCGACGTCGGGCTCTCCACCAAGCTGGACCATCTCGGACTTCCAGATCTCCTGGCAGCGCTGTCCGGTAACCCGATCCCGTTGTACACGCTCGACGACATGGCTGACGACGCCGTCGGGTTGCTCGATGCGTTGAAGGTCAGCGCGGCGCATGTCGTCGGCGCCTCGATGGGCGGCATGATCGCGCAGCTGATCGCCATCCGCCACCCGGAGCGTGTGCTGAGCCTCACGTCGATCATGTCGACAGTCGGCGGTCCGGCGGTGGTGCAGGCATCCAGCGAGGTGCGGCTCGCGCTGCTCACCTCACCCGGGACAACCCGTGAGGAGAGGATCGAGCACTCCGTGGCGCTCCGGCGCCTCATCAACGGCAGCGGCGTGCCGTTCGAGGAGGACGAGGCGCGACGGCGGGCCACCAGCGCGCACGATCGAAGCTTCCATCCTGACGGAGCCCTCCGTCAGGTGATCGCCATCGCCGCGGCCCCGGACCGCGCCCCGGCGCTCCGACGATTGCGCATCCCGAGCCTGGTGATCCACGGTGAGGACGACCCGCTGGTCCCGGTGGACAACGGGCGCCAGACAGCGGCGGCGCTGCCGAATGCGCGGCTGATGATCATCCCCGCGATGGGTCACAACCTGCCTCAGCGAGTGTGGCCGGAGGTGCTCGAGGCCATCGTCGACATCACCTCGCAGGCAGCCCGAGCCTAGCCTCAGCCGTCGGGACGGCCAGGCAGAGTGAGGACCGCGCCGTCCTCGTGCTTCACCAGCTCTCCACTGGCGTCGAGGATCCAGGCGGCGCCGCTGCCCATGACGCTCCACGCACGCGGCCCACCCACGATGGCGGTTTCCTCGTCGACACCGACGAGGTGCACCCCGGGTGGAGTCCTTCTCGATCGCGCGCTGCACGATGCCGGGCATCCACTGCTCGATCACGTCGAAGTGGGGTATGACGCGCATCCCCGTCACCAATCCCAGACCGGGGACGGCATCACCGCGCTGGCGGATGTCGGGAACGTCTCCCATCAAGGCGATCGCGCCGGCGGAACAGCCGGCCACCGACGCGCCTGCCTGCCAGGCTTCGGTGATGGCGGCGCCGACACGGCTGCCCACGAGTGTCGCCGCCAGGTACGAGGGATCACCGCCGGACAGGTAGACAAGACCGGCCGCGGCGACCGTGGCGGCCAGCTCCGTGGTCTCGGCGCCGGCTCGGTCGAGCACCAACAAGGGGCAGGCCTCAATTCCGAGGCGGCGGTAGTGCGCCTCACCGAGCCGCACCCAGTACGAGACGCGGTCGGCTCCCTCCAGCGCCGCCGCCGTGGGCAGGAACACCACGCGGCGGGGCACCCCCTCCAGGAGTGCCAGGTCGACGCGCTCCGTCGCCGCGGTGAACTCGCCGCTGCCAACCAGCCCGATGCGACCGTTCAACGCCACCGACCCCGGACCATCACACCTCGATCGTCGCCACGTGGTCGCCGAGGCGACGCCGCATCACCGCGATGGCATCAGCGTTGCTGTCGCAGAGAATGAAGCGCCGACCCAGCTCCAGGGCCGCCACGCCGGTCGTGCCGCTGCCGGCGCACCAGTCAACCACCAGGTCATCGGCGCGCGACGACGCAGCCACGATACGGCGCAGGACCCCAAGCGGCTTCTGTGTCGGGTAGCCGGTGCGCTCCCGGGAGTTGGTCGGCACGATGGTGTGCCACCAGACGTCGGTCGGCGTCTTCCCGCGCCTGGCCCGCTCACTCGTCTGCAAACCGGGCGCCATGTAGGGGAGGCGCTCCACCTCTGCGAGGTCGAAATGGTGGGCCCCGGCGGTCCGGGCGTAGACGAGAATCACGTCGTGCTTGGCCGGCCAGCGGGTTGTGCTCCGCGCGCCGTAGTCGTACGCCCAGATCACCTCGTTGAGGAAGCAATCGCGGCCGAAGACCTCGTCGAGCAGCACCTTGCAGTAGTGCGACTCGCGCGGATCGACGTGCAGGTACGCCGTGCCGTGGGTAGCGAGAATCCGTCGCGTCTGCTCGAGTCGCGGCCGCAGCCAGCCGATGTAATCGTCAAAGCTGTCGTGGAATCGTGCGACCTGCGTGCGAGTGGTCCTGTAGCTGGCGCCGCCAAAGCCGCGACGGTCGCCATCGATGTCTCTGACGGTACGCAGCCGGTGGCCGTTGCGCGGAGTGCCGGTGTTGAAGGGAGGGTCGGCATACACGAGGCCGGCGCAGCCGTCTGGCACGGCGGTCAGGAACGCCAGTGACTCACCGGCGACAATCAGCCCCGAACCCGCTTGATCGGGCGGCACAACCGAGGTCACCGTTTCAGCGTACCCCCTGGCGTCGCCGGTGACATCGGGTCTAGGCTGAGATGAACGTCATCTCATGGAGGCACGACGATGGGTGGAGAGGCTGACAAACTGGCCGGCAGGGTCAAGGAAGCCGCCGGCGACCTCACCGACGACGCCGATCTCAAGAGCGAGGGCCAGACGCAGCAGGCCGCGGGGAGCGTCAAGAACGTCGGCGAGAAGGTGAAGGACAAGGCGGACGAGCTCGGGGAGAAGATCAAAGAGTAGGCGCCGTCTGTCCTCCGCCTCCCGGTGAGTCGGAGAGGGAGGTCGCGGCCTGCGTTCGCAGCCTCGCGGGCGCTTCGGGAGCCCCTGGGCTATCGCCCAGTCGGTCTCCCTCGCTGCTCGGCGATGCTCACTTCGGGCGCGACCTCCCTCTCCTCTCGTGGCTGCTGCCAGGGTGGCTGTTTGGGGGTACCTTCCTGGGTCACGCCGCGTAGGTCGACCTCCGACCAGGAGCGGACTTCGACGTGCGCGCGTGAGCGGCCCGTGATCGAGGGTGTCTACAGTTCACCGTGAGCAGTGGTGGACGGAGGTGAGCGGTGCAATTTGGGCGGTACTTCGAGGAGTTCGAGGTCGGGGCGACCTACAAGCACTGGCCTGGCAAGACCATCACCGAGTTCGACGACCACATGTTCTGCCTGCTCACCATGAACCACCACCCGCTCCATCTCGACGCCCACTACGCGCAGACAAAGACGCAGTTCGGTCGCAACGTGGTGGTGGGCAACCTGGTGTACAGCCTGGCGCTGGGCATGAGCGTCGCGGACGTCAGTGGCAAGGCGATCGCCAACCTCGAGGTGGAGTCGCTCAAGCACGAGAACCCCACCTTCCACGGCGACACCATCTACGCGGAGACGACGGTGCTGGACAAGCGCGACTCGTCGAGCAAGCCGGATCGCGGCATCGTCAGCGTCGAGACGCGTGCGTTCAACCAGCGCGGTGAGCGCGTCTGCATCTTCAGACGCAGCGTGATGGTGCCCAAGCGGGACGCCGTCGGCGAGCTGCAACCGGCTGACCTGGCCCCGGGCGACAGCGGCGCGTGATCGACGCCGCGGCGGCGGCGCGCTACAACGTCCGCCCACTCCTCCCGGGCCCGGAGGCGGCGCTGCGCGACGCCGTGCTGCGACTCGGCCTGCCCGCTGAGCGACTGACGGCGCTCGCGTCCCACGGTGCCGTCGAGGCGCTCGCCGTGGAGGGGCTGACGAGCGACCAGACGCGCGTCCTCGAGCGCGTGCTGCAACAGCGCGGCGGCATGGTCCTGAGTGACACGGATGGCCGGCATGCGCTGCTGCTGGCCCCGCTGATCGCCATGGGAGAGCTGCCGGCCGCCCTCGCAGAGTGGAGCGACACCACCGAGAGTGTCGGGCTCGCCATCGCCGACGTGCTCATGGCACGCGGTGGCGCGCCCGCCCCGCTGCGCGCCGGTGACCACGTGCTCGACTTCTCGTCGAGGACGCTGGTGATGGGGATCCTCAACGTCACCCCGGATTCCTTCGCCGGGGATTCGCTGCACCATGATCTCGGCGCGGTGGTGGAGCGAGCGCAGGCGTTCGTTGCGGCCGGTGCAGACCTTCTCGACATCGGGGGCGAGAGCACCCGGCCCAACGCGGAGCCGGTCAGCGCCCGCGAGGAGCTGGATCGCGTGCTCCCGGCGCTGCGTGCCACGTGCGCAGCAGTGGACGTCCCTGTGAGCATCGACACGCGCAAGGCGGAGGTGGCTGCGGCCGCAATCGACGCCGGCGCGGTCGTCGTCAACGACGTCTGGGGGCTGCGCGGCGACGCAGCGATGGTCGACGTCGTCGCGGCCCACCCTCACGTCGCGCTCATCGCCATGCACAACCAGCGCGGAACCGAGTACGGCGACCTGATGGCGGACATCTGCGCCGCGTTGCGCGAGTCACTGCGGATCGCGCAGACGCATGGCGTCAGCGCCGAGCGCATCGTCGTGGACCCCGGCTTCGGCTTCGCCAAGACCCCGGCGCAGAACCTGGAGCTGATGCGCCGGCTGCGTGAGCTGCGCGCCCTCGGCCGTCCCGTCCTCCTCGGGCCGTCTCGCAAGCACACGATCGGCGCCATCCTCGGTGGCGTCGCGCCGACCGAGCGGGTCGAGGGGACGCTTGCCCTCCTCGCGCTCGCCGTCGACGCCGGCGTCAGCATGGTGCGCGTGCATGACGTCGCCGCCGCGGTGCGTGCTGTGCGGGTCGCCGATGCCGTGGTGCGTGGGACCCCGCCTGAGGTCGCCGGCCTGCCGCCGCCTGGTCCGACCGGGTGACGACCGACGTCGCGTGGGTCGCGCTGGGCAGCAACCTCGGCAACCGCGGCCGCGCGCTCGCTGCGCTGCGCGACCACCTCACCCGCGACGGCGTGGTCATCGAGGCAGCCTCGAGCGAGATCCTCACCCGCCCGGTCGGTGTCACCCGCCAGGGCGACTTCCACAACCAGGTGCTGCGCCTCCGATCCCCGGAACCGTGGTCCCCGCAGCGCTGGCTGAAGCACACTCGCGCCGCCGAGCTCGCCGCGGGGCGGCGCGACACCTATCACTGGGGTCCCCGTCGCGCCGACGTCGACATCATCCTGCTCGGCGAGAACGGCGAGATCACTGTGAACGAGCCCGAGCTCGCGGTGCCCCACCCTGAGATCGCCAATCGCCCGTTCATCGGCAGGCTGCTGACCGAGATGGGCCACTGACCGGCCACCGGTGATGGCATTCCCAGCCGACGTCGACTGCCGGCGGGTCGAGGGGGCCGCACAGTCCGCGGCGGCCTACAGTTGGGCGTCATGACGGAGGAGATCGCAGTCGTCACCGGCGCCAGCAGGGGCATCGGACGCGCCCTGGTTGAGACGCTGCGCCAGGGCGGGCACACGGTGGTGGCGATCGCGCGGTCGACCGACAGCCTCGAGGAGGTCGCCCGCCGAACTGGGGCGTTGGCCTACGTGCTCGACGTGGCAGATCCCATCGCGGTGCGGGAGACGTTCACCCGGATCATCGCCGACGTCGGGGTGCCGGACCTGCTTGTGAACAACGCGGCGATCTCAGGCGCCAGCGGCGTCACATGGGATCACTCCGCGGAGGACTGGTGGCGGGTGTTCGAGGTCAACGTGCGCGGCACGCACCTGTGCACCCAGGCCGTGCTGGAGGCGATGCTGAGTCGGGGCAGCGGACGGATCGTGAACGTATCCTCTGGCGCGGCGTACTTCCCGGCATGGCAGGACAACGACGCGGTGATCAACTCCGCATACATGGCGAGCAAGGCGGCCGTCATACGCTTCACCGAGGCGCTCGCCGGAGAGTGCGCTGGTACCGGCGTCACAGCGTTCTCGATGTCGCCGGGTATGGTGAAGACGGATATGACCGCCGCTGCCTTCGCCGACCACTGGGACGACGACGACTTCTGGACTCCGATGGACAAGGCGATCGAGCTCGTCCGGGACATCGCCTCCGGCATGCTCGACGGCCTGTCGGGCCGTTACGTGCGTGCGGCAGTCGACGACTGGCACGCGCTTGCTGCGCAGGTCAAAACGGTCGATGCGTCCGACGCACAGGTGCTCCGCCTGCGAACCCTCTAGGACTCAGATGGGCAGCCGGTCCGCCAGTGTCGGCACCAGCCGGAGCGCCGTCTGCACCTGGCGCGCGATGGGCCCGAGGTCCGGCGGCCGCTCGAAGTCGATGAGCCAGGAGTGCTCTGCGGTGAACTTCTCGACCAGCGTGGTCTTGCCGAGTGCGGCGAGGCCGATGTGCACCGAGGGGCGGTCGTCATCGGGGAAGGCTTTGCCGATCAGGGTCTGCACGGTGTCGACCCAGGTGCCCACCTCGCCGACGTCCTGCAGCTCGTAGCCGCCGTCGCCGAGCACGAACTCAGCCTCGACCTCGACGAACGGCTGGGGCGCGAGGTGCTGGTGCGGGCAATCCTGCGCATCCTCCTCGTCGTGGTACAGCTCGCAGTCCGCGCCGCTGCCGTAGCTGGCGACGTAGGTCATCAGCGCGTCCCACGCGAAGCTGACGTGCACGTGGTAGCGAGACGGTGGCTCCGACGGTGAGAGCCTGACGGTGCACTCGAAGCGGCGCTCGCCGATTCCGGGCTCGACGTGGTGGCGCACGTCCTCGATGCTGAGCCCGCTGCCGTCGATGGCCTCGAGGAGGTCCGAGGCGAACTCCTCGTAGGAGGGGAACGGTGGCCGGGCCTGGGGCGAATCGCTGGGCGGAAGACCTTCAGCGGGGTGCTGCGACACCTACAGCCCCAGCCGCAGCCGTCGTGCGTACCGGAGGCTCACCACGACGACGTCGACGGCGAAGAGCGCGATGGCGATCACCGCTGTCCAGAACACCAGCGGGGCCTCTGCCCCGGGCGTCTTCCAGTCGTACACCGCGAGGATCGCCGCGAGGAACAAGCCGGTCGCCACCACGGTCAGGGCTGCGACGTTGACGGCCACCAGCGGGTCGGGCATCGAGCGGGTGGCGGCGGGCTCGCGGGATCGGAGCATCGGCGGCGTCGGCACACTGGCAGTCTACCGGTGACTCTTCGGGAGCGTACCGGGATCCCGGGCGCGATCGGGAGGTCGCGCGGCGCGACCTCTACCGGCCGTTGTCCGGGCGCGTGTTGGTGAAGCGGTAGCCGATGCCGGGGACGGCCAGGATGTAGCGCGGCTGGCTCGGGTCGGGCTCGATCTTGCGCCGGAGGTTGCGCACGTGCACGTCGATGACCCGTGTCTCGATCGGGTGCTCGTAGCCCCACACCGCCGACAGGATGCGATCGCGTGACAGCACCTCGCCGGCGTTGCCTGCCAGGAAGGCGAGCAGGTCGAACTCGGTGTGTGTGAGCGTGATGTCCTCGCCCTCTCGCACGACCCGCCGTTCGCCCGTGTCGATGACCAGGCCGCGGAAGGAGAGACGCCGTCCCTCGCCGTTGCGCGCCGCCGGCTCGTTGACCTTGCGCAGGTGCGCGGCCATGCGGGCGAGCAGCTCGCGCGGGCGAAAGGGCTTCTGGATGTAGTCGTCGGCGCCGATCTCGAGGCCGAGCACCACGTCGATCTCATCGTTCTTCGCGGACAGGATCACCACGGGCACGCGGTGACCGGCGCGGCGGATGTCGCGGCAGATGTCGAACCCGCTCATGTCCGGCATCATCAGGTCGAGCAGGATCAGGTCGGGCCGAACCAACTCCACGGCGGCGAGCGCGTCGACGCCGCGTTCCACCTCGGTCACGGCATAGCCCTCTGTCTCGCAGGTCAGACGCACCGCCTTTCGCACCAGGGCTTCGTCATCCACGACCAGCACCATGGGCTGCCGAACTTCCACCAGCACCGTCCTTCACAATTCTTGACCGCCTCAGAATTCTAGGCGCGCTGGGTCGGTTTGGAAGCCAAGCCGCGAACTGGCCGCCAAGTGGGGCGGTTGGTACTATACGGAGCCGATTTCGAGGTCATGCGCCCGGCCTCTGGAGATCCGGACCGCCAGTCACAGGAGCGACCGCAGTGCAGACCCAGGGTTCGTTGAAGGAGTCCGACCTCGCCTCCCTTCTGCAGACGATGCAGTCGGAGCGGGCCACCGGGACGCTGACCCTCGAGGACGGCACCAACACCTCGTCGATGTTCTTCCTGTTCGGTCACCTCTTCCACGCGGTCAGCCCCGAAGGAGATGGAGAGGATGTCGTGATTCGCGCACTCTCCTGGCACGATGGCAGCTTCCACTTCGACCCGCGCGCCAAGCTGCCCGCCGAGGAGACCATCAAGTCCTCGCCCGCCGAGCTCATGGCGGCGGCGGAGGGCGCAGGCGAGCCTGCGGCCGTGGCCGCGGCGGCGGGCTCGGGCGGTGCGCCCTCGCTCCGCGCCATCGACGGCAACCGTGGGACAGGAGCGGCGGCCGCCCCTGAGCCCTCGATCTGGAGCCCCGTCGCCTCGGGCCCCGAGCCTGCCGCCGACGCGCAGACCTCCTGGAGCGCACCTGCCGGCACCGACGGGGGCGCGGCGGCGGGAGGTGACGCCTGGAAACCCGGCGGTCGCACCGCCGAGACCGCGCCCGCCTACGCGCCGGCAGAGTTCTCGCCGAGCTACCCGGCGGAGCCCGCACCGGACAGCACCCCGGCCACGGCGGCGGCCGAGGAGCCGCGCACCCCGAGCTCCGCCCCGGCCGCCCGCAGTGGCGGCGGCGCCAGGGACCCCGCGCCGGTGGGCTCGCTCCCGATTCCCTCCGGGCGCATCCAGTACGAAGGGCTGAAGAGCGCCTTCGTTGATTTCCCGCGTCTGTTGCGGACCCTGCGCAGCGATCGCCACACGGGCTTCATCCGCCTGTTCAGCGGCTCGTCCGCCGGGGTGCTCCTCTTCCGCGACGGCGAGCTGGTCGAGGCGGAAGCGGGCGCCGACGGCGCGGCCCACGGCGAGGAGGCCTTCACCATGTTCCGGCGCGGGATGGACACCGGCGATGGCCTGATCGACGTGGTCGAGCTGGACAGCGACACGGTGACGTCGGTGGCGCGGCTGCTCACCGGGCCGGCGCTGTTCACCGGGCTCCTCGCCAGGTTCGTCAACTTCCCCGCGCTTCTCGAGTATCTCGCCGAGGAGCGGCTCGACGGGTCGGTGATCGTTGTGGGCGGCAGCGAGACGGGGGTGATCCTGCTCAAGGAGGGTGGCGTGCTGGCGGCCTACACCGCCGACTCACGCACCCCCCAGACCAGCACCGACGCGGTCGCCGCGCTGGCCACCGAGCGGCCGGCGCGCATCGAGGTGCGCGGTGATGACAGCTCGCGCCAGGGCATCGACGCAGAGGCGGTCCTGTCCAGGCCGTCGTAGGAACCTGGTAGCCGCGGCCGCCGCCGACCGTCGCCACCTTCGTCGCCTGGCGCGCCTGCTCTGCGGGGCGCTGCTGGGCGGAGCACTGGCGCTGGCGCTGTCCAGCTGCTTCTCCGCGCCGCCGCAGATCATCTCCCTGGAGCCGAACCGCGGTTCGACGTCCGTCCCTGCCGACGCGCCGGTGCGGGTGGTGTTCGACCGCACCGTCACCCGGTCGAGCCTGGTCGGTCGTTTCACCGTGACGGCGACGGTGGGCGCACAGCAGGTGACCCCGGCGATCCCGGGCTGCGATCTCAGCACGGTCTTCAGCGCCGGTTCGACGGCGCCGTGCTGGATCCACTGGCTCGACCCCCAACCAGGGTTCGAGCTGATCCACCTGGGCGCCGTCTTCCGGCCGTCGACCCGGTACACGTTTACGCTGGCCGGGGGGTTCTCCGATGCACAGGGCGATCGCAACGACCTGGACCACCACTGGGACGTGAGCACCGCCGCGGCGCCGCTGGTGACCACCAGCACCCCCGCCGACCGCAGCACCGGGGTGGCCGTCGACGCGCCACTGGCCGTGTCCTTCTCCGAGCCCATGGACGCACCATCCGCCGCCGCGGCGATCTCCCTGTCGCCTGCGGTGCCCGGGACGAGGGTGGTCCGCAACCTCAACGATCACAGCCGGTTCGTGATCCTCCCGGGCCACATGCTCGCCCCCAACACCGCGTACACCGTCGCCGTGGCGCGCACCGCGCGCGGCGATGACGAGCAGTTCCTCGCCGCGGCGACCGCGCTGCACTTCGTCACCGGTGCTCGGGTGGAGACCGCGCACGCGGTGGTGCTCGCCGGCCAGCAGGGTGAGAGCTCCACCGAGGTTCTGCTCCCCGCGCTCGGCCCTGCCGCGCCCGGTGAGCCGATCCCGGCCCCGGTGCTGCTGATCGCGCCACGCTGCACCCTGGCCACGCGCTGCGGGGACGTCGCAGCGCAGGCCCCCCTGGAGACGTACACGTCCGCCGCCGTCTCCCCCGACGGGTCGCACGTCGCAGTCGTGGTCCACAACGAGCCGGCCGGGACGTCGACCCTGGAGGTGATCGACACCATCAACGGGGCGATCCTGTACGGCATCCCCAACGGGTCCCGGCCATCGTGGTCGGCCGACGGCGCGCAGCTCGCGCTGGCGACGCCCACCAGCGTGGAAGCGTTCAGCGTGGGCTCCGACACGCTCACGACGGTGGCGTCAGCCACCAGCCTGGTCGCCGCGCCGCTGTGGGCGAGGCTCACCACGCTCGTGCTGAGCACCGCAAACGCGGCCGGTCAGCCGTCGACGGTGGAGCTCGTCAACCGCCAGGTGGGAGCTCGGTACGCGCTGCCCGGCGCGCCTGCCCACTCGGTGGCTGCGGCCGTGTCACCCGGGGGCAGCCGCCTGGCGCTCAGCACCGCAGCGGGGGACATCGTGGTCGTGCCCGCCCCGGGTGCGGCAGGTGGGGCGCAAACCCTGCCCGGCATGCTGCAGGCGCTCGGGTTCTCCGGGGAGGGGATCCTCCTCGCGGTGAGCACCAGCGCGGAGACCGTCCAGCTGGTCCGCATCAGCGTGGTCGGCGGAGACACCACGACCGTCGTGCTCGGCGACGGGACCACGGACCTGCAGAGCGTGCGCGTCGCGCTCGATGGCCGCCGACTTGTCTGCCTCGCCGTCGACACGCATGGCGTCAGGCAGGCGTATGTCGCCAATGCGGACGGCAGCGACGAGCTGGCGATGACCCGCTTCCTCACCGGTGGGTTGGAGGCGCAGGGAGTGGGCTTCGCAGACTGACCGGCACCGCCCGGCTCTTTGGGTAGGCTGCGAGCAGTGCCACTCCCCCTCCTCTTTCTCATCGCCGACACCGGCGGCGGACATCGCGCGGGAGCGACAGCGGTTGCCCGGCGCCTGGAGATCGACAGGCCGGGTCAGTTCGAGGTGCACATCGTCGACCCGGCCGCGGGCGCGTCGCCGACGCTTCTCAGCCGCACCGCCGACCTCTACGGTCCACTGATCCACCGCGCGCGCTGGCTGTGGGCGGCGCTGTACCACGCAACCAACTCGGCCACCGCGGTGGGACTGATGCAACACTCGGCGCTGCGTCCGCTGCGCGCCACGCTGCGCGACCTGCTCGTCGACCTGCAGCCGGCGGCTGTCGTGTCGTTCCACCCACTGCTGAACCACCTCGCCGCCGAAGCCGTGCACACCGGGCCCGACGCGGGGATCCCGGTGGTGACCGTGATCACCGACCTCGTCGACGTCCACGCGGGCTGGGCGAGCCGCGACGTCGACGCCGTGGTCATCCCCTCGCCCGGCGGGCTCGATCGATGCCGTCGCGCGGGTATCCCCGCGCACCGCTGCCACCAGCTCGGCCTGCCGGTCGACTCCGCCTTCGCGCGACCCTTCCCAGACGACGAGGAGCGCCGCGCGCTCCGGCGCAGGCTGGGGCTCGCTGAGGAGCGCTTCACCGTGCTCGTCTGCAGTGGCGCCGACGGTTCCGGCGGTCTCCACAAGCGTGCGCGCGCCATCGCCGGGTCCGGCCTCGACGTCGGCCTCGCGGTCATCTGCGGGCGCAACGAGAGCGCTCGCAAGCGCCTTGCGGGGCTGCACGACTCCTCGGGACGGCCCGTCCCGGTGCTGGGCTTCGTCGACAACATGGCGGACTGGATGCGTGCGGCCGACGTCGTGGTCACCAAGGCCGGCCCGGGCACGATCGTCGAATCCCTCTGCTCCGGCCTGCCCATGCTGCTGACCTGGTACATCCCCGGACAGGAGAGCGGCAACCTCGAGTGGGTGGTGGACATCGGCGCGGGACGCTACGTGCCCCGCGCGCGTGAGCTCGTCGACACCATCGCCGAGCTGTCGGCCCCGGGCTCACCGGGCCTGGCGGCGATGCGAGCCGCCGTTGCGGCTGCGGCGCGGCCGGAGGCCACGCAGCAGATCGCCGCGCTCATCGCCGACATGGCCCTCGACCGAGAGGCGGGCCGGTGAGCGCGCTCCTGCTGCCGCCGGTCGCCGAGGGCGCCTGCAGCCTCGAGCGCTTGCGCATCTTTGCGTTCCGCAACTACGCGGAGCAGTCCGTGGAGTTCGGTCGCGGCATCAACATCGTCGGTGGTCGCAACGCGCAGGGCAAGACCAACCTCCTGGAGGCGGTCGCCACGCTGTTGCTCACACGCTCCCCGCGCGCCTCGAGCTCAGCCGACGTCGTCGCCTGGGGACGCGACGAAGCGCTACTGGAGGCGCGCGTGCTGCGGCCGGCGGCGGACCGGACCCTGGCAGTGCGGTTCCGGCGCGACGCCCTCTCCGGGCGCGTCACCCGCACCGCCACCGTCGACGGCAGCCCGCGCCCAGCGCGTGACCTCCTCGGGCTGTGTCCCGTGGTTCTCTTCTGGCCGGAGGACCTGCAGCTCGTCAAGGCGGGGCCGGACACCAGGCGCAGGCTCCTCGACGTCGTCCTCTCGCAGCTCGACCGACGTGCGGCCACCGACCTGCTCCGATTCCGCCATGTGCTCGAGCAGCGCAACGCCTTGCTGCGCCAGCTGCGCGTGGGCCGCGCCGACCCCGATGCGCTCGCCGGCTTCACGCACGAGCTCGTCGACAGCGGGGCGCGAATCCAGGTGGCGCGCGCCGAGCTGATCGCGGCGCTGGTGCCCCATGGCCGCGAGGCGCTCGCGCAGATCGGCGCCGGGGAGGAGCTCGGCCTCCGCTACCTCCCCGATGGTGGCATGGAGCCGGGCGCGGGGCTGGAGGCGGCGCAACACGCGCTCCTGGCGACGCTGGTGCGGCGCCGCGACGAGGAGATCGCGCGCGGGGCCACCCTCGTCGGTCCACACCGCGACGACCTCGAGCTGCTCATCGGTGGCCGGCCGGCGCGCAGCGCCGCGTCGCAGGGGCAGCAGCGAAGCATCGTGCTGGCCCTCAAACTGGCGGAGGTGCGCCACATCGCCTCGCGCGCAGGCGTCATGCCCGTCCTCCTGCTCGACGACGTGCTCAGCGAGCTCGACCCCGGCCGCCGTCGCGACCTGATCGGCGGCATCGCGGAGGCTGGTCTGCAGACGCTGATCACGAGCAGCGAGCCGCTCCCGGACACTCTGCCGCAGGGCACACGTCGCTTCGAGGTCTCCGCCGGACGCGTCACCCCCGTCCCGGGCTGATGGATCGCCTCTCCGACCTCATCGACCCGGCCCTGCGTGGCCTCGGCGTGCGCGGCCGCGTGCGCGAGGTGCAGGTGCGCGACGTCTTCAACGATGTCGTCGGGCCAGCGCTGGCGCCGATGTGCCGCGCCATCAGCCTCGACCGCGGCGTGCTCCTCGTGGGCGTGGCCAACACCTCGTTGAGCCACCAGCTGCACCTCGACTCCGTCCGCGTCGTCGGGCTTCTCAACGAGCGCCTCGGCACGTCCGTGGTGCGCCGCCTGCGTTTCACAACCCTGGAGCCCTGAATGGCGACGCCGGCGCGCCAGGCGGACCCGCGTCGCTGGAAGGCGCTGGCGGTGGTGCTCATCGCCTCTTTCATGATCCTGCTGGACATCTCGATCGTGAACGTGGCGATCCCGAGCGTCCAGCGCGACCTCGGGGCGACGTACGCGGAGATCCAATGGGTGCTGGCCGGGTACCAGCTCGCCTACGCGGTGGTGCTCATCACCGGCGGCCGGCTCGGCGACATCTTCGGGCGCAAGCGGCTGTTCATCATCGGCGTCAGCGGGTTCACCGTCGCGTCGCTCATCTGCGGGCTGGCACCCAGCCCGTTCGCGCTGATCGCCGCCCGCGTCCTCCAGGGGCTGATGGCGGCGCTGATGTATCCGCAGGTGCTCTCGGTCATCCAGGTGAGCTTCCCGCCCCGCGAGCGCGGCGCCGCCTTCGGCATCTTCGGTGGCGTCATCGGCGTGGCCTCGATCTCCGGGCCGCTCCTCGGCGGCCTGCTCATCCAGGCCGACATCCACATCGGTGGCAACGCGCTGCTGTGGCGCCCGATCTTCCTGGTCAACCTTCCGATCGGCATCGGGGCTGTGCTGGCGGCGTTCGCCTTCCTGCGCGAGTCGAAGGCACCGTCCGCGCCCCGCCTCGACATCCCCGGGGTTGTTCTGGCCACCCTTGGCCTCTTCCTGATCGCCTTCCCGTTGGTGGAGGGGCGCGACGCCGGGTGGCCGGCCTGGGCATACCTGATGCTCGCGGGCGGGCTTCTCATCCTGGTCGTCTTCCGCCGCTACATCCGCTTCCGCGCCGCGCGCGGCGGCAGCCCGCTCATCGAACCCGGGCTGTTCGGCGACCGTGCCTTCGTGGTGGGCTCGCTCATCGCGATGGTGTTCCTCGCCGGCGTGCCCGCGTTCTTCCTCACCTTCTCGGTCTACCTCCAGATCGGCCTCGGCTACAGCGCCCTGCACACCGGTCTCACCACGCTGCCATTCGCCCTGCTGTCGGCGATGGCATCCGGCCTGTCGATCCGGCTCGCTCCCAAGCTCGGCAAGCGCATCCTCAGCCTCGGCTGCATCGCGCTCCTGGCGGGGCTGGTGGGACTCTGGTTCACCGTGCGGGCGGCGGGCACGGGGATCACCAGCTACGCGATGATCCCGTCGCTCGCCGTGTGCGGGCTGGGCCTCGGGCTGGTGGTCGCCCCGCTCGTCAACATCGTGCTGGCAGGCATCCATTCCGGCGCCGCGGGCTCGGCCTCGGGTGTGCTGACCACCGTGCAGCAGGTCGGGGGCGCGCTCGGGGTGGCGGTCATCGGCATCATCTTCTTCGGCCAGGTCAGCGGATACGCGCCGGTGGTGGCGCGGAGCAGTGCTCAGACGCTCGCTGCACGCCTGTCCGCGGCCGGCGTGCCCCAGGGGGCGATCGCGGGTACCACGAGCACGTTCACGCGCTGCTTCGTCGCTCGCTCGGCCAGCTCCGACCCTACCGCGACGCCGCCTGCTTGCCCGGAGCAGACCCTGGCGCAGAGCTGTCCTGCACCGCCGTCCTCGTCGGCAGCGACCATCTCGTGCATCGTCGCGCCCGTCGCCGCCCAAGCCGTCGCGCAGGACTTCGACCACGCCTTCCGTGACGCCCTGTTCTTCGAGATGGCCTGCTTCGGCCTCGTCTTCCTCATGGTGCTGGTGCTGCCGCGGCCAGAGAGCCTGTACGGGCCGCGTGGTGGCGCGGCCGGCTCAGGGGGGCACTAGCCAGCGGGGGCTGCGGTCCTCACACCGTCGTCGATTCGGGTGCCGGCATCTCTGTCTCAACAGGCGACTCAGCGCGCGCCTGGCTCTCGAACTGGGTGCGGTACAGCTCCGCATACAAGCCCTCGTCGGCGAGCAGGCTGCGATGTGTTCCCCGCTCCACGATCCGGCCCTGGTCGATGACCAGGATGACGTCGGCGTCGCGGACGGTGGAGAGGCGGTGCGCGATCACCAGCGAGGTGCGTCCGGTGAGCGCATGGCGCAGCGCTTCCTGCACCGCGGCCTCGAACTCCGAGTCGAGGTGCGCGGTGGCCTCGTCGAGAACCACGATGTCGGGCGCCTTCAGCAGCAGGCGGGCGATGGCGATGCGCTGCTTCTCGCCGCCCGACAGGCGGTAGCCTCGATCGCCGACCAGCGTGTCGAGGCCGTCGGGAAGCGACGCGACGAGCGGCAGGATCTGCGCGGCGCGCAGGGCCTCGACGAGCTCCTCGTCGGTCGCATCAGGCTTCGCGTACTTGAGGTTGGACCGGATCGTCTCGTGGAACAGGTGGGCGTCCTGGGTGACCACGCCGACGGTGGCCCGGATCGACTCCAACGTGGCATCGCGAACGTCGATGCCGTTGATCCGCACCGCGCCGGCACGCACGTCGTAGAGCCGGGGCACGAGGTGGCTGAGGGTCGTCTTGCCTGCGCCCGAGGGCCCCACCAGGGCCACCAGCTGCCCGGGCTCCGCGGTGAAGTCGATGTCGAAGAGCACCTGCTGGTTGTTGGTTCGCTCGAGCACGGCCACCGCCTCGAGCGAGGCGAGTGACACCTCCTCCGCGGACGGGTAGCGGAAGTCGACGTGGTCGAACTCGATCGTGGCCGGGCCGCGCGGGATGGGCACCGCGTCGGGCTTCTCCGCGATCATCGGTGGCAGGTCGAGCACCTCGAAGACGCGGTCGAAGCTGACCAGCGCGGTCATGATGTCCACCTGCACGTTGGAGAGCGCGGTCAGCGGCCCGTACAGCCGGCTGAGATAGGCGGTCAACGCCACCACCGTGCCGACGAGGAGCACCCCGCGTGCCGCCTCAGCGCCACCGAGCCCGTACACCAGCGCGGTCGCCAGCGACGCGGTGAGCAGCAGAGATGTCATGAAGATCCGCGCGTACATGGCCTGGAGGATCCCGATGTCTCGCACCCGGCGCGCCTTGGAGGCGAAGACCCGCACCTCCTCGGCAGGGTGGCCGAAGAGCTTCACGAGCAGCGCGCCGGACACATTGAAGCGCTCGCTCATGGTGGTGTTCATCTGCGCGTTGAGGTTGTAGGACTCGCGCGTGATGCCGGCGAGCCGCCGTCCCACCCAGCGCGCCGGCAGCAGGAAGACGGGCAGGAGGATCAGCGAGAGCAGCGTGATCTGCCAGGAGAGGAAGAACATCGCGACCAGCGTGATGCTCACGCCGATGACGTTGCCGACCACGGACGAGAACGTGTCGGTGAAGGCCTGCTGGGCGCCGAGCACGTCGTTGTTGAGCCGGGAGATGAGCGCGCCGGTCTGGGTGCGCGTGAAGAACGAGATCGGCATCTCGTTGATGTGCGCGAAGACCCTGGTGCGCATGTCGAAGATCAGTCCCTCGCCGACCCGCGCGGACAGCCAGCGCTCGCCGACGCCGAGGATGGCGTCGAAGATCGCCAGGGCCGCCACCGAGCCGGCCAGCACCGCCACCAGGTTGACGTTGTGGCCGAGGATGCCGTCGTCGATGATGGCGCGGTAGATCAGCGGGTTGACCGCACCCACCACCGAGTCGATGACGATCAGCACCAGGAAGACCGCGAGCGCGCCGCGGTAGGGCCTGGCGAACCCGGCGATGCGACGGACGATGCCGGCGGTCAGCTTGTGCTGCTTCATCGACTCGTCGCGCCGCATGGAGCGCATCAGCCCCCAGCCGCCCATGCCCATGTGCATGCCCATCAGTCAGGGCTCCGTGTCGGTGTCATTGAGCTCCGAGCATGACATCTCCGGGCCATCCGTCCGCCCCGCGGCGAACCGACTTCGCGGCCGCCGTGGGACGGCTCAAACTGTGCCGGCGGGCATCTCCAGGATCACCTTTCCCAGCTTGTCCCCGGCCGCGAAGCGGTCGTAGGCGGCCTGGGCCTCCTCGAGGCTGAAGGTGGCCGCGACCGGGACGCGCACCCGGCCGCCGGCCAGGGCAGGCAGGACCTCCGCCTCGACCCGCCGAGCGCAGATCGCCTTCTCCTCGAGGGGGCGCGCGCGCAACGTCGACGCCATGACGCGGCCGCGTTTGAGCATGAGGACGAGGAGGTCGATCTCGGCGCGCGAGCCCGCGCCCACGCCGATCACCACCACCCGCCCGCGCACCGCGAGAGCCTGGAGGTTGGCCCCCAGGTTGGGGGCGCCGACCAACTCGAGGACGACGTCGAACGGCCCGTGGTCGGCGAACCCATCCGGGGCGACCACCACGTCCGCGCCCAGCTCGCGCACCTCGTCATGGCGCCGCTCGGAGCGCACCGTCGCGCACACCCGGGCCCCGGCGA
This sequence comes from Candidatus Dormiibacterota bacterium, assembly GCA_963823765.1. GTDB lineage: Bacteria > Chloroflexota > Dormibacteria > Aeolococcales > Aeolococcaceae > Aeolococcus. Next base: position 211,122 of record CAWGML010000003.1, on the reverse strand, counting down.
CGTGGGCCAGCTGCACCGCGGCCACGCCCACGCCCCCGGCGGCGCCGTGGATGAGCACGCTCTCACCCGCGTGCAGCCCCGCCTGGCTGAAGAGGGCGTCGTGGGCCGTGGTGAAGACCTCGGGAAAGCCGCCGGCCTCGACCCAGCTCAGCCCGGCGGGCACCGCCATCAGGATGCGCTCGTGGACGGCGATCCGCTCTGCCTGGGCGCCGCCGCCAAGCACGCACATGACCCTGTCGCCGACCGCGAAACGGCTCGCCCCCGGCCCCAGCTCGACGACCTCACCGGCGAACTCCAGGCCGGGGATGTCCTGCGGGCTGCCCGGCGGCGCCGGGTAGTGGCCCTTGAGCTGCATGAGGTCGGCGCCGTTGATGCCGGCGGCACGGACAGCGACGAGGACCTCGCCGGCGCCGGGCGTGGGATCGTCGTGATCCGCAACCGTCAACCGCTTGTCGACGATGGTGACCGCCCGCATCAGGGACGGGCGCCTACGGGACGCGCACCGGCATGATGATGCAGAGATAGTCGTCGCGACCCGACGGCCGGATCACGCCCGGCTGCAGCGAGCCGTTGAAGCTGAGCTGCACCTCGTCGGAGTCCATCACGCTCAGCGCGTCGAGCACGTAGCGCGCGTTGAAGGCGATCTGGACATCGTCACCCTTGACGTTGGCGGACAGCGGGGCCTCGTCGTCGCCGACCTCGGCGGTCTGCGCCACCAGGGTCAGGGTGTTGTCGCCGACGCGGAGCCGGACCGGGTTGGCTGCGTCGCGCGCCAGCACGGACGCCGTCTTGGCCTCGCGGAGCAGCGACGCGGTGGGCAGCTTGACGGTGGTCGTCGAACTCACCGGGGATGACCTGCGCGTAGTTGGGGTAGTTGCCTTCGATCAACCGTGAGGAGATCTCCACGTCCTTGAGGCTGAAGAACACCTGGTTGCGCTGTTCGCTGAAGCTGATCGACACCGTCGGGCGCGTCGGGTTCACCGCCCTGGCCACCTCCATGAGGTGCCGCGACGGCACGATCACAGAGCCCGTGAAGGCCTTCTCCCCGCTCGAGGTGGCCTCGAGTGTCTTGACGGCGAGGCGGTGGCGGTCGGTGGCCGCGAGAGTGAGCCGGTCACCCTCGACCTGGAAGAGAACCCCGGTGAGCACGGGCGAGGCCTCGTCGCCGCTCGCGGCCATCGCCGTCTGGGAGACGGCGTTGGCGAAGACGGCCGCGTCGAGCTCGACGGCAGCCCCCGCATCGCGCGCCGGCAGCGGGGGGAACTCCACCGCGTCGATGCCGTGCAGGTTGGTGCGGTGCACCCCGCAGCTCAGCTTGAGAACCTGGGTGTTGACGTCCAGCTCCATCGTGCACGGCGCCTCGGCGAGCGACGCGACGTACTCGCTGAGCAGGCGGGCGGGCACGGTGGTGCGGCCGTCGAGCTCCACCTCGGCGGGCACGGTCGCGGACATCGTGAGGTCGAGGTTGGTGGCCGTGACGCGCAGGCCCCCGTGGGTGGTCTCCAGGAGGACGTTGCCGAGGACGGGCAACGTCGACCGGGGCGACACGGCGCGTGACACGAGAGACAGCGCTGCGCTGAGCGCGGACGGGGAGACGGAGCACTTCATGCTGTCAGGAACCTCACCGTGTGCCGGGTTGTCACCAGGCCCCGTTAAGAGTGGGGACAGAGTCTTTGAAACAGTCGTAGTACGTAGTGGCGGGCGAACAGGGGATAACCCGAGAAACCCCAGCATGCAGCGTGAGAGTCAGCGAGGACAACCTGTGCGCTGGGGAGCGCCAGATCACCGTTTCGTCCACAGGAGGCGGGTGGTGGCCAGCCGCGCACAGGTTGAGCGGCACGTGTCCACAGGCGTCGGCGCCACGTCCATCAGTGCTCGTGGAGGCGCTGGCGGATCTGGCGGAGGTCGCCCTGGAGGCGAGCGTCTTCGAGCACGAGGTCGGTGATCTTCTCGATGGCGTGCAGCGCGGTGGTGTGGTCGCGTCCACCGAAGGCGGTGCCGATGACCGGCAGGGACGACTCGGTCTCCTCGCGGACGATGTACATGGCGACCTGGCGCGGGAAGACGATGTGCTTGTCGCGCCGCTTGCCCTTCATCTCCTCGACGGAGATGTTGTAGTAGGCGGCCACCGTCTCCTGGATCAGCTCGATGCTCACCGGCGCGCTGTCGCCGACAGGGATGATGTCCCGGAGGATGATCTGGGCGGCCTCGAGCGCCACCGGCTGGCCGTTGATCGAGGCGTGGGCGAGAACGCGGATCAGGGCGCCCTCCAACTCACGGATGTTGCGCTGGATCTTGTGGGCGATGAAGCTGCAGACGTCCTCCTGCACCAACGAGCTGTGCGGGCCGAGCTTGGTGTTGAGGATGGCCAGGCGGGTCTCGAAGTCCGGGGGTTGGATGTCGGCCATGAGTCCGCCCTCGAACCGGCTGCGCAGCCTGTCCTCGAGGGTGGGGATGTCCTTGGGGGGCCGGTCGCTGCTGACCACGATCTGCTTCTGGATCTCGTGGAGCGCGTTGAAGGTGTGGAAGAACTCCTCTTGGGTGCGGTCCTTGCCGGCCAGGAACTGGATGTCGTCGATGAGCAGGACGTCGACGCTGCGGTACCGCGCCCGGAAGTCCGAGGTGCGGTTCTCCTGGATGGAGCCGATCATCTCGTTCATGAACTTCTCTGAGGTGATGTAGGCGACCTTCGGGGGTCGGCGGTGGCCCTCGCGCACCGCGTGGCCGATGGCGTGCATGAGGTGGGTCTTGCCCAGGCCGACACCGCCGTACAGGAAGAGCGGGTTGTACGCCTTGCCGGGTGCGTCGGCGACGGCGCGGCACGCGGCGTGGGCGAAGCGGCTGCTGTTGCCGACGACGAACGTGGAGAATGTGAAGTTGGGGTTGAGGCGAGTGGCGTTACTGCCGTCAGTGGCAGATTCTCCGACGATCCCGTAGGCCGGCTCGATGGGGTCGGCGATCGGCGCGGGCTCGTCGAGCGGCGGCCCGGCTGCAGGGTCGACCGTGATGATCACCTCGCAGTCGCTGGAGAGGAGGCCGCTGATGGTCTCCCTGATCACTGCCGCGTAGCGTTCGATCAGCCAGTCGCGTGCCAGGCGCGTGGGCACGCCGATGGTGAAGGAGTGACCGTCGCTGTCGACGAGAACCGCGTTGGCGAGCCAGGTCTCGTAGCCGGGACGGGCCAGTTGGAAGCGCAGCTCCTCCTGCGCGGCCTGCCAGATCTGCTGCGCGCCGGCAGCGGTGGTGGTGGGGGTGGTGGACTCGATGTCAGCCTGGGCACTCACCTCGACGTCGCCGGGAATGCCCGTAGCAGACAAATCCTATCCCCTGTCTGGGTCGCCGACCTGACACCGTCGCGGACCATCTTTTGCACAGGATGTGCACAAGAGTGGATAAGCGAACCTCTGGTCGCACCGACGGAGAAACGATGGAGGGGCGATGTTGCGAAACGTCGCCCGCCGGAGCAGCGAGCAGTCTAGCAACGCGACGACCCGCTCACAACGGGCGGCGGGCTGCACGCCGCGGGCCTGCTTCGTTCCAGCGCTGCTATACTCCGCCAGCCACTCCGATGACCGGAGACATCTGCCGCCGCCTTCGGCGCGCCCACCACGCACCCGGTCGTCGATCCTCCCCTCTGCGGAGCGACGGACATCAAACGGACCTACCAGCCCAAGAAGAAATACCGGCGTAAGACCCACGGGTTTCGCATCCGGATGTCGACACCCGGAGGACGCCAGGTGCTCAAGGCGAGGCGTCGCAAGGGACGCAAGCGCCTGACCCCCGCGCCGACGCGGTGACGCCGCGACATCGCCTGCGTGGGCGACGTCGCTTTGCCGCGGTCCGCGCTGGAGGGATGCGTGCGTCCTCCGCCGGCATCCGCGCGCAGGCGCTCCCCAATGACCTCGGCCTCGCGCGCGTCGGTTTCGCGCTGGTCGGCGTTCGGTCCTCGGTGCGCCGCAACCTGCTGCGGCGCCGCCTCCGCGAGGCCGTGCGCCCGCTGCTCGCGCCGTTGGCGGGGTACGACGCGGTGATCGTGGCCGGCCCGGACGCGCTCGACCTGGCCTTCGCGGAACTCCGTGCCGCGGCCGTGACGGCGGTGTCCCGGGTGCTGGAACGGGCAAGGAGCGCCGCGGTGGCCTCGACGGCGGACAATGGGGCGATGACCGCCGTACCGCCGGCAGATCGATGACCAGGCTCAGCCTCCTGCTCATCAGGGTGTACCGGGTGACCGTCGGGCCGTTCTTCGGCATGATGAGCAGCTGCCGCTACCAGCCCACCTGCTCCGAGTACGGCTACGAAGCCATCGGGCGCTTCGGCGCTCGGCGCGGCTGGTGGTTGGCCCTGCGGCGCATCGGACGCTGTCATCCCTTCCACGAGGGCGGTCCCGACCCGGTTCCCGAGGAGTACGTGAGCTGGCGTGAGGCGCGGCGTCACAAGCGCGCAGCGCTGTCGGGGGAGTCGGTCTGATGATCGCGGGCACGTCCATCTTCGACGCCTTGGGCGTCCCCTTCCAGTACTGCCTGGAATTCTTCACCAACATCTTCAAGGTGATCGGGCCGCTCAATGCGATCGGCGCCTTCGGCCTGGCCATCGTGGTCACCACGATCATCATCCGCGGCGCGCTGTTCCCCATCTTCGGCTGGCAGCTGCGCACCAGCAGGCGGATCCAGTCGGAACAGCGCCTCATCGCCCCGCAGCTCGCCGAGCTCCGCAAGAAGTACAAGCGCGAGCCGCAGAAGCTCAGCGAGGAGATGAAGAAGCTGTACGCCGAGCACCAGGTGTCGCCGTTCAGCAGCCTGTCCGGCTGCCTCCCCGCGCTGGTGCAGATGCCCGTGCTGATCGGGCTGTACCGCGGCATCACCAACGCCACCACCCGCCTCAACGGGGTCGGCAAAGGCTTCCTGTGGATCACCGACGTGTCCAAGTCAGGGGGGTCGGCCTGTTGCGTCAAGGCCGGCTCGACATCGACGGACTGGTCTCAGGTGTTCAGCCACCCGTCCGTGATCATCCTGCCCCTGCTGGCAGCGATCCTGACCTTCGCGCAGTCGCGGATGATGATGCCCCCGCTGCGCCCCGACATGACCGACCAGGAACGCACGATGGGCAACGTCACCAAGCAGATGTCGGTCATCTTCCCGATCATCATCTTCGTGCTGAGCCTCAACTTCCCGCAGGGGTTGGCGCTGTACTGGGTGACCGGGACGCTGTTCATGGTCCTGCAGCAGTACCACCTGGTGGGCTGGGGTTCGCTGAAGGTTCCCGCCTGGTTCCCCGGTGCCAACCGGGTGACCGCTCTCTCGTACCCGAAGGCCCCGATGGCCACCGCAGGCGCCGCGTCCGTCAAGGCGGCGATCGTCCCCGACGGCAACGGCAGCCGCCCGGCCGCGCGCCGGCGCGGTGGAGGCGCCGCGGGCAGCGGCGCGCCGAGCGTGCCCGCTCCGGCCCCCGTCGTCACCGGCGCGGTCAACGCACCGCCCGCGCGGGTACCCAAGAGACGCAACAACAAACGCCGTCGCTAGCGCGCGGGCGCAGCGACAGGCGAGGAGATCCAGGTGAACGAGACAGAGGAGCAGGCTGCGCAGACGAGCGCGTCGCCCGGCGTCGAGGCCAGCGGCGCCACCGTCGACGAGGCCACAGCCCAAGCGCTCGCCCAACTGGGCGCTGAGCGTGACGACGTCGTGGTCGAGGTGCTCTCGCGTGGCGGCTCGCGGCCGGTACCGGGCGAGTACCTCTCGTCGAGCGCGGCCAAGGTACGCGTCAGCAGGATCGACGAGCACACCGCGCGCGGCCGCCAGCTGCTCACCGGTCTGCTCGAGCAGATGGAGATCCCCGCTCGGGTGTCGGTTCGCCGCGGCACCAGCCCGCGTGCCGGCGAGACCGAGGCCCCGATGATCCTCGAGGTCTCAGGGGACGACCTCGGGCTCCTGATCGGTTGGCGCGGGGAGACTCTCCGCGCGCTGCAAACGACGGTCAACCTCATGATGGGCGACGAGCAACCCGACGGCCAGGGTCGCCGCCTCATCCTCGACGTCGAGCGTTACCGGGCGCGTCGTGAGGACCAGGTGCGCGAACTTGCGCAGCGACTTGCCGACCGGGTCAAGTCCAGCGGTGAGCGGTACACCCTCGACCCGATGCATGCGTACGAGCGCCGCATCATCCACCTCACCCTGCAGGACGACCCGGGGGTGCGCACCGAGAGCAGCGGGCACGAGCCCGCACGCCGCGTCGTCATCCATCCCACCGGGCCTGCCCAGGGTCACGTGGCGGTGCGGCCCGAACGGGGGCGCGGACGCTGGTAAAGGCGAAGGGGGAACTGCGTTCCCCCCTCGGGCACCCCCCATCTGCGGTGTCGGTTCCGGCGACATGAAGTCGCCTCCACCGACGGTTCATGCAATGACTGCAGATCGCGGCTACACGCGCACGCTGCTGGACGGTGGGGTGCGCCTGCTCGCGGCGCCGATGCGCGAGCGCGCCTCGGTGAGCATCGCGTTCATGTTCGGCACCGGCTCGCGTGTCGAGGCGGCCGGCGAGTGTGGCCTTGCGCACTTCATCGAGCACATGGTCTTCAAGGGCGGGGAGGCGTACCCGACCGCACGCCGCATCAGCGAGGCGGTCGAGGGTGTTGGCGGCGCGCTCAACGCGTCGACCGACCGCGAGGCGACGATCTTCTGGGCCAAGGTGCCCGCGGAGCGCATCGACATCGCGGTCGCGGTGCTCAGCGACATGCTGTTCAGGCCACGGTTCCTCCCCAACGACGTCGACCGCGAACGGCAGGTGGTGATCGAAGAGCTGCGCATGTACGAGGACAGCCCGCAGGACCACGTCCACACACTCTTCGACGCGGTGATGTGGCCCGACCATCCCCTGGGCTGGGACGTGGCCGGCACCGAGGCCACGGTGCAGTCGTTCACCTCGGACGACTGTCGCCACCACATGCAGCGCCACTATCGCCGTGACGACCTCGTCGTGTCCGTCGCCGGCGCGCTCGACAGCGAGGCGGTGACGGAGCTGGTGTCGGCGGCTCTGCAGCAGTGGCCGGACCATGCGGGCGGCACCGCGCAGCCGCTGGGGGCGACCGCATTCACCGGCCCGGCGGTCAGCCTTCTGGATCGACGCGCCAGCCAGGCCAACATCGTGCTCGGCGCGCGTGCGCCCTCGTACCGCGACGAGCGTCGTTTCGCGGCGGACATCCTCAACGTCGTGCTCGGTGAGGGCATGTCGAGCCGGCTCTTCCTCGAGTTGCGCGAGGAACGCGCACTGGCGTACGACGTTCACTCCTTCCTCACCCGTGTCGCCGACAGCGGGACCCTGGCGATCGCGCTGGGCTGCGAGCCCAAGCGAGCCACCGAGGCGATGCGCGCCGCGGTCGCGGAGCTGCAGCGGCTGGCGACGGATCTTGTCCCTCTCGAGGAGCTGGAGCGAGCCAAGGAGTACGCGCGTGGACGGCTGGCGGTGCAGCTGGAGAGCACGTCAGCGCTGTGCAATCACCTCGGACAGCAGGAGCTGCTGACCGGCGAGATCCTCCTGGCCAACGACATCGCCGAGCGGCTGCTCGCCGTCGATCCCGAGTCGGTGCGCTCCCTGGCGGCGGAGATCCTCGGCGGTGGCCTGCGTGCCGCGGTGATCGGCCCATTCCGCAAGCCCGACCCGTTCCTCGACGTCCTGCGCGGCTGAGAGGGCGAAGGGGGAACTGCGTTCCCCCCTCGTACACCCCCAGCCGGCGGTGTCGGCTCCGGCGACATGTGGTCGCCTCCGCCGACGATTGCACACCAGCTGCGCTGACGGTCGGGCGCGGGAGCGGCTCCGCTATGGTGGCGGTCGCGTCCAACCTTCTTGAGAGTTCACCATGGAACAAGAGCGCACCCTGGTCCTGGTCAAGCCCGACGCGGTGCAGCGAGGTCTCGTCGGGGAGATCATCACCCGCTTCGAGAAGCGCGGCCTGCACCCCGTCGGCATCAAGCTGATGCAGGTGCAGAGCGCGCTAGCTGAACGGCACTACGGTGAACACCGCGACAAGCCGTTCTTCGCGGGCCTCGTGGAGTTCATCACCTCCTCACCAGTGGTGGCGATGGTCTGGGAGGGGCCGGGGGCGGTCGCGCTGGTGCGCACGATGATGGGGACGACCAACCCGCAGAGCTCCCCGCCCGGCACCATCCGCGGCGACTACGCGGTGAGCCTGGCGATGAACGTGATCCATGGCAGTGATTCACCAGAGAGCGCCGCGCGCGAGGTCGCCATCTTCTTCTCGGAAGACGAGCTCCTCGACTGGGAAAGCAGCGGCGCGGGCTGGATCCTCGCCGACGGCTGAGGCGAGCGCTGCTAGCTCGCCGCCGCCGCGGCGCGCCGATGCCGCCGCCGCCGCCAGGAGAGCAGGAACGCCGGCGGCAGGGCCAGGATCACCGCCGCGGCCTCGGGCGTCGCCAGCAGCGCGGCGCCGGCGTCGGGCACCAGGGTGGGACCCGCGCCCAGGCCGAAATGACCGAATGGAAGAACCCGGACGAACGCCTTGGCGAGGATGCTCTTGCGTGGCACCAGGCCGAAGGCTCGCGAGTTGCTGGACTTGTTGCGGTTGTCACCCATCACGAAGTACTTCCCGGCGGGGATGTTGAGAGGGTTGGGCGCCGACGACTCCGTGCCGTTGGGAAGGCAGCAGAAGTTCATCGTGTCCCACTGCTCGGGGAGGTAGGGCTCCTGCAGGCGCTGCCATGGACCCTTGCCGCCCGGTTTGATCAGCAGCGCAGTCGGTGTCCGGCTGCCGTCGATCTCGATGGTGTCACCGGGGATGCCGATCACGCGCTTGATGAAATCCTTGGTGGGATCACTCGGGGGGATCAGCACCACGATGTCGCCGCGCTGCGGGTCGCCGAAGTAGTACGAGATCTTGCTGGCGAGCAGGAGGTCGTTGTTCTGCAGGGTCCCCACCATGCTCTCGCCGTCGACGCGCACAGTCTGCAGCGCGCTCCAGATGGCGATGTACAGGACCACCGCGATGATGAGAACCTCGAGCACATCGCGGACGAAGCCATGGCGGCGGCGCTGCGGCCTCGGGACGTCGGTGGGCTCAGGCTGCACGCGGCGTGATTATGACAGGGGGCGGCGGCAGATCCCGCCGTCAACAGCATCGCGCCGCGCAGGGGGTTCAGACGACCGGCCCACAGTCCGACACGTCGCTCAGATGTTCGCTCGGCCCGCGCTGCCACAATGGACCTTCACCCCGGCGGGGGCGTCACCGTCAAGACACCAGGCGAGGGACACCATGGCACTGCTGACCCAGACGCCGTACAAGGCGAGGGAGTTCGATCTCTCAGGCCTGGTCGGCATCTCTGACAAGACGCTGGAGACACACTTCGGACTTTATGCCGGTTATGTCAAAAACACGAACACCCTGAACGAGCAGCTGGTCGAGCTCACCCAGACGGGCAAGGTGGGTACCCCCGCCTACGCGGAGATGACCCGCCGGCTGGGCTTCGAATACAACGGCATGGTGCTGCACGAGTGGTACTTCGGGAACATGACCAAGTCGGCCAACGGCGGTGAGATCTCGAGCTCTTCCGACCTCGGCCGCGCGCTCGGCGAGTCGTTCGGCGACCTGGAGACCTGGCGCAAGGATTTCGTGGGCGTCGGCGGCATGCGCGGTGTGGGCTGGGCGGTGACCTACCTGGACCCAGCCACGGGGCGGCTGAGCAACCACTGGATCACCCTGCACGAGGACGGCAACATCGCGGGTTTCAAGCCGGTGGTGGTCATGGACGTCTGGGAGCACGCCTTCCTGCTCGACTACAAGCCCGCTGACCGGCCCAAGTACATCGAGTCATTCCTCGCCAACCTCGACGTCGCTGCAGTCGAGGCTCGGCTGACCACGGGCGAGCGGCCCATCGGCTGAAACCCGGTTCAGAGAGAGGGACCGCCGAGCCGGGCGTAGAGGGCGTCGAGGTCGCCGTCATCGTGGAAGGCGATGGTGACCCGGCCCCCGAGCCCGCGTCGCTCGAGCTCGACCGGAAGCCCGAGACGCTCCTCGATGCCGCGCCGCAGGGCTTCATCGTCAGCGTGGAGTGGGAGCCGAGCCGTCGGGGCGCGGGACGCGTGCGGGCGCCCGAGCTCTGCCTGCACCGCCTCCTCGGTCCGCCGCACGGACCAGCCGGCGTCGGCCACCTGCCGGGCCATCGACTCCTGGCGGGTGGCGTCGGGGAGGCCGAGCAGCGCCCGGGCGTGCCCAGCTGTGATCTCCCCGTCCACGATCGCTCGCTGCACCGCGGCCGGCAGGCCAAGCAGGCGGATGGTGTTGGAGACCGCGGGCCGGCTGCGTCCGAGGCGCAACGCGATCGCCTCGTGCGAGAGGCCGAAGGTGTCAGCCAGGCGTGAGTATGCCGCAGCCTCCTCGATCGCCGAGAGGTCGGCGCGAAGGAGGTTCTCGGTGAGGGCTGCTTCGAGCGACTGGCGCGCCGACTCGGCGGCAGGGCGGACGATGGCCGGCACACGGCTCAGCCCAGCGACGCGGACCGCGCGCAGCCGGCGCTCGCCGGCGACCAGCTGGTAGCGCTCGCCGGTGCGCTCGACGACGATCGGGTGGAGGAGGCCATGGGTGCGTATCGACTCGCCGAGCGCGGCCAGCGCTTCCTCCTCGAACTCCCGGCGCGGTTGCTCCGGGTTGGCGTCGACGAGCGCCGGGTCGATCTCCAACAGTGTCAACCCGCTGGTTGGGGAAGCGCCGGCGGGTTGCGCTGGGCCTGTCTGCGATGGCGCCTCTCCGATCGGGCCCAGCAGGGCGTCCAGGCCGCGGCCAAGGCCACGCCGGCGGGGGCCGGTGTGCGCCGGTGGATTCGCTGTCACCTGCCGAGAACCAGCGCCGTCTCGGCGGGCAGCCGCGCGCGCTGACCGGTCAAGCGGCGATCGAGGTTGGCGGCCAGCTCGGCGTACGCCACGGCGCCGCGGCAGGTCGGGTCGTACAGGTTGATGGGCAGCCCATGGCTCGGCGCCTCGCTGAGGCGCACATTGCGCGGGATGAGGGGATCGAGCAGCTCGTCGGCGAAGCGGGTCCGCACCTCCTGCACCACCTGGTGAGCCAGCGCGAGGCGACCGTCGAACAGGGTCATCACGATGCCTGCGACGCGCAGGTCGGGGTTCAGCTCCCGGCGGAGTAGGGCGAGGGTGTGGGTCAGCAACCCGAGGCCCTCCAGCGCGTAGAACTCGCACTGGATGGGCACAAGCAGGGCCTGCGCGGCAACCGCGGCGTTGACCGTGAGCAGCCCGAGGCTCGGCGGGCAGTCGATGAGGACGTAGTCGACGTCGTCCACGGCCTCGGCCGCCAGCGCAAGGCGACGCTCTCGCATCGGCAGGCTGATCATCTCGATCTCGGCGCCCGCGAGATTCAGGTCGGCCGGCACCAGCTCCAGCCCGTCCACCACGGTGGCGATGCGCGCTTCCGTGATCGGCCGGCCGCTGACGATGACGTCGTAGCTGGTGCTCTCGACGGCGTCGCGCGACACCCCGAGCCCGGACGTGGCATTGCCTTGGGGGTCGATGTCGATGACCAGGACGCGGCGGCCCATCGCGGCCAGCGCTGCCCCGACGTTGATGGTGGTGGTTGTCTTACCGACGCCTCCCTTCTGGTTGGCGACGGCGAGAACATGCGCGACCACAGCCCGGATTATCGACCGCCACCGGGCGAAGCCGCTCAGGGCCGACTTATCCACCGTTTCCCCAAGTGGCCCGAGGGAAGGCGGTGGCCCTCCTGAGATCGGTTTGGCGATCACCGGCCGTCGACCTGTGGACAACCTCGGCCCGACGTCGGCAGCCGTTTGTTGAAGGGACCTCGCGTGCTGATCCACGTGGAACCGTCCTCGCGCGTTCTCCGATTCACGTGAAACCGCGTATCCACAGAACCGTTCGCCCGAGCGGCGACAGGCGAATCCGTACAATCCGCACGTGCCAGCAAAGCCTGCCCACAGCTGGAAGTTCGTGGTGTCTGCCCCACCTCGCGAGGTGTTCGCGGTGATGGAGCAGATGATCGGGACCCCGCCCTTTCGATTCGAGGTCGTGGGAGAGAGCACCGGGCGTGTCGTCGAGTACCAGCGCAACAGCCTGGTGGGATCGTGGCGCCGCGTCGACGGCACTGCCAGGTTCCTGGGCCGCACGGTGCGGCCGGCCCGGAACCAGCGCTGGGTGACCTGCACGGCCACGGTCGAGGACGCCGGCACCGTCGTCGAGCTCGAGGCCAGCAAGGGCCGCGGCGCCCTGCCGCGGGCGCTTCAGTTGATCGGGGTGCTCAGCCGCGGTGTCACGGACCCGCGCACGATCTACAGGGCTCGCGACATCCCGCCGGGACCGGTGACGCTGGTCGCCTCGTGGGCGGGGATGCCGTATGCCCTGTACGCGGAGCCGTGGCGCGGCGCCGACCGCGGTGTGGAGATCTTCACAGCCACGCGGATGGAGGCTGTGCCCGGAGGCACACAGGAATTCCTGAAGGTCAGGCTGAGCGATGGCACCGAGGGATACGTCGAGCGCGACCAGGTCGTGGCCGCCCCGGAGATCGCCACCCGCCAGGCCGGCGTCGAAGCCGCCCGCCACGTCTGAGGACGCTGAAAGAATCTCGGTGATGCACCGTCAGCGCAGGCGACTCCACGTCGCCGGAGCTGACACCGCTGAAGGGGGGTGAACGAGGGGGGAGAAGTTCCCCCCTCGCTACGTGCGTCGAAGCGTCGGGTACCACGAGACGGCAGGCGTCTCTCTCCGGCGCGCGACCGAGGGCCGCGCTACCTGGTATCCGCCCCGGCGATCAGCCCGCCACTCCGGCGCGGGTCGGCTGAGTACTACCGGAACAATCGGTCATGGGCAGGACCCTCCTTTTCTCAGAGTGCCCCGTCCCCGGTCCGCGTGCGTCGGTGGATGGGTGCGGGCGGTGGCGGGGCCGAGAGACGCAGCCTCAGTGTAGCGGGCGACAGGCCGCCGGACCAGTGTCCGGGGGGGCACGACCGCTGCTCGTCTAGTTCTTGCCATGCATGGCCAGATCGCGGCGTCGCGGGGCGGGCGTCATCTGTCCGCGCCCGCGGGACCGAGCCACTGGTGCGTCAAATCCCTTCCCGCACAAGGCGGAACCGACACTGCCAGCGTCCGATCACGAGCTGCGGAGCGAGCCCTGCAAGACCATCGGCCCGGTTGGCGTCCGGCTCCCGCCTGCCGGCTCGGCGGTGGTGGCGATGGCGGTGTACCCGCTGAGGTCACCGCGGACGCCAGCACCCCAGGTCCCGTCGGGGTCCCGGCTGAGGTAGGCCGTAGCCAGCACTGAGCCGTTGGCCCGGATCAGCCAGACCTCGTACACCGCGTCGGTCGGGCTGACGGCGCCGGGGTCGGGCAGTCCGCTCGCGGTCAGCACCGCGTCCGTGCTGCCACGCTGGTAGCTGAGCACAGCGTGGGCCTGCGGCGCCGCCGGGGTGCCGGCAAGCGTGAACGCCACCGTCGCCGGCGTCTGACGGCTGATCACCGCCCAGGACGAGAGGCCGATCACCGCCAGGGCGGCAGCCGCCGCCGCCACCGTCAGTGCACGCGACGCCGGCACAGCCATCCAGGCACGGCGCCACCACGACGCCGGCTCCGTCCCACGGGCGCGCCTGCCGGCCTCAGCAGCCTCCGCGTACACAGCGCGCATGACCCTGCCGCGCAACTCCGCCGGGGGCGCCACCGGGTCGAGGGCGAGCGGCAGGCTGGCGGCTGCGGCCATGTACTCGCCGGCGACACGCCGGCAGTCGGCGCACCCGGCGAGGTGAGCCTGGAGCGCCGCCTCGTCACCCACGTCGATCGAGCCCACCGAGAGAGCAGCCGCGAGGACGTCGGCCTCCTCGCAGGTGATCACGCCATGCCCTCAGCCGTCCGGAAGGCGAGCACACCACGCAGCTTGCGCAGGGCCAGCCGGGTCCGTCCCTTCACGGTCCCCAACGGCACCTGCATCAGCTCGCTGATCTCGGTCTGGGAGTAGCCGCCGAAGTACGCCAGCTCAATGGTCTCGCGCTGCTCGACGGAGAGCTCGGTCAGCGCCCTGCGGATCTCCTCGCGCTCGATGCCGTCGACCACGCGGTCCCAGGTGTCGGACACCGACGTCACCGCGATCGGAGCGTGCTCGAGGGCCAGGTCGTGGCGGGCCCGTCCGGAGCGCCCGCGGAGGCGGTCGAGGGCCCGGTGGTGCACGATCGAGCACACCCAGGTGCGCAGGCTCCCCCGGTCGCTGCGATAGGTGGAGGCGCGCCGCCAGATGCTCAGGAATGCCTCCTGGACGACGTCCTCGGCAGTGCCGGGGTCGTTGACCACCCGCAGCGCCAGCGTGTAGGCGAGGCTCGAGTAGCGGTCATAGAGCATCTCGATTCCCTCAGGTTCCGCTCGGGCCAGAAGGTCGAGCATCCTGTCGTCGGAGACGTTCACGCCGGTGCTGGCGGTGGGATCGCCCTTCTCTCGCACACGCACCTCCGGATACGCGCGCTCGGCGCGAACGGATCACCCGTCAGGCCGGGATCAGTAGATGCCGAGCTCCAACCGTGCCTCTTCGGACGCCATCGTGCGGGGGTCCCACGGCGGCGACCAGACCAGCTCCACGCGCACGTCCTTGACGCCGGGCAGGCCGTGACAGACCGCGTGCGCCTGGCCCTGGATGATGCTGCCCATCGGGCAGTACGGCGTCGTCAAGGTCATGTTGATGGTGAGGAGGCCGTCATCGTCGATCTCGGAGCCGTACACCAGGCCCAGCGAGACGATGTCGATGCCGATCTCAGGGTCGTAGACCTCGCTGAGCGCGGCGAGCACCAGCTCCGGCGACGCCTTGGCGGTCACAGCCTCCGACGATCCGACGCCCGCGTCGGAGCTCAGGGCGGTGTCGGTGTCGGTCATGGTCCATCCTCCGCGTGCCCGAGCGCCTGCAGGAGCGCGTTGCACGGCAGGGTCGCACACTTCACACGCACCGGGTAGGCGCGGACCCCCTGCAGGGCCTCGAGGTCCCCCATGTCGTCGGGGCTGCCCCCTTCGACGAGCATGGCGCGGAACCGGTCGGCCACATCCCGCGCCCGCGACCGGCTGCCCCCGCTCACCTCGTCGCAGAGCATGCTGCAGGCTGCCTGGCTGATCGAGCAGCCGGTGCCCTCGAAGGCGATCGCGGCGAGCTGGTCACCGTCGAACCGGACCGAGATGTCGATCTGATCGCCACACAGCGGGTTGTCCGCCTCCACCACGGCATCGGCGGGGTCGAGACGGCCGCGGTGGCGGGGATGCCGGTAGTGGTCGAGAATGATCTCGCGGTAGAGGTCGTCCGCCACCGGCGTAAATCCGACTTGCATGGTCAGGATTGTACCGCTGGATGGCCGGCGACCCTCCCGGCCACAATCCCGGGGTGCCAAAGCTCCGCCGTCCGAGCACGTCCCCGATGTTCTGGCTGCTCAGCGGCCAGCTCATCATGTTCGCCGGCGTCGCCGCCATCTTCCCGATCGCGCCGCTGTACGTGCGCCGCCATGGCGGCGGGTCGCTGGCGATCGCGCTGTTCATCGCCGGTCCGCTCATCGCCAACATGCTGGTCCAGGTTCCCGCGGGCCGGCTCACCGACCGGCTGGGCAGGCGACCGATGCTGCTGGGCTCGCGGGCGGCTTTCGGTGTGCTCTCGTTCGCGCTGTTCGCCGATGTCGGGCCTCTCTGGCTGCTGGCTGCGCTGCGCACGCTCCAGGGCGTCGCCTCGGGGGCATATGTGCCGGCGCTGCGGGCGGCCGTCGCCGACATGAGTGGCACTGAGAAGCGCGCGGAGGGGTTCGCCAAGCTGCAGGCCTGCGAGATGGTGGGCCTGCTGGTAGGCCCCTTCATCGGCGGCGCCGTCGCACTGTGGCGCGACTCGGCGATCTTCGGGGTGGCGGGCGTCGCGGTGCTCTTCGGACTGCTTGCCATGCGGCGCATCCCCGAGACCCGCGTGTTGCGCGACCCGGACGAGCCGGTGGTGCGGCTGCGCTGGTGGCGCAACGCGGGGATCCTGGTGCCCTGCCTGGGAGTTGCAGCGCTGGGCACTGTCTTCTCCATGTACGACGTGGTCTGGCCCCTGTACCTGGCGGCGCGCGGCAACAGCAGCCTGGTCATCGGCATCACCATCAGCCTGTTCGCGGTGCCGCTGCTGATCCTCGCTCGTCCCGGCGGACGCCTCGCCGACCGGGGCAACCGACGGTGGCTGATGGTGGCGTCGTTCACGGTGAGCGGCGCCTGCGCCGCGCTCTACCCGGCGCTGCGTTCGCTGGGACCGATCATCGCGCTGGGCACCGTCGAGGCCTGCGCATACGTGCTCGTCGAGCCGACGCTGTTCGCCGTGATCGGCGACAGCACCTCGGCCCAGGAGCGCGGCCGGGCGATGGGCCTCGGCGGACTCTTCCAGTTCGGCGGCATGGCGTTCGGCGCGCTCGTCCTCGGCGCGCTGTACGGTGTCGGCGAAGGCATCTCGTTCTGGGGCGCCGCCGGCGTGCTCGTCGCCGCCGCCGTGCTCTGCGCGTTCGCTCTGCCACCGCGCGCGCCATCACGGATCGGCGCAGCCTCCGAGCGCGTCGCGATGAACCCGCTGGAGTTGTGACCGCTCAAGGAAGTCGGGCAAGGAGATTCGCACCGGCCGTGGGGGCCGCGGAGCACGCCCGTGCGGCGGGTTCATGGTACTGGCGCTGTAAACTTATGTGACATCCCATCAGATATAAGAGGAGAGACGCATGAGCGCCAAGGTCGAGAAGAGCATCGACGTCGACGTCCCCGTCCACACCGCCTACAACCAGTGGACCCAGTTCGAGACGTTCCCCGAGTTCATGGAGGGCGTCGTCGAGGTCAAGCAGCTGAGTGACACGCAGCTGCACTGGAAGGCCACGGTTGCCGGCAAGGAGAAGGAGTGGGACGCCACCATCACCGAGCAGCAACCGGACCAGCGCATCGCCTGGACGGCCGTCGACGGCGCCCCCAACGCCGGCGTGGTGACGTTTCACCGCATCAGTGACGACAGCACCCGCGTGATGCTGCAGCTCGAGGCTGAGCCCGAGGGACTGATCGAGGAGATCGGCGACAAGCTCGGCGTCTTCGACCGTCGCGTGGCGGGAGATCTCGAGCGGTTCAAGGAGTTCGTCGAGTCGCGCAGCGCCGAGACGGGCGCGTGGCGCGGCGAGGTGGACGCGCCGAGCAGCTGACGACCATCCGGCCCGCGCGCTACAGCGAACGGATCACGGCGGCTCGCTGTTGTTGTAGGCGCGCAGGAGCCCGGCGGCACGCCGCGTTCCGCCGTCAGCTCGGGGTCGATGGCGCTGTAGAGGTCGCCGGCGAGCATGCGCTCGCGCTGGGTGCGCGAATCGCCGGATGGTCGAGCGGCCGGGTCCATCGCTGAGGCGGGCTAGCCGAAGATCCGCCGGACCTCGCTCAGCGCAGCCCCGAGCGCGTCGATCTCATCGTGGGTGTTGTAGAGGTACACCGACGCCCTGGCGGTGGCGGCCACGCCGAGCCGCTTCATCAGCGGCTGGCAGCAGTGATGGCCGGCCCGCACGGCCACCCCCTCGCGGTCGAGGATGGTGCCGACGTCGTGGGCGTGCACACCGTCGACGTTGAAGCTGACCGCGCCGCCGCGCGCCGCGAGTGTCCGCGGCCCGTACACCTCGACGCCCTCGATCTCTTCGAGCACGGCGAGAAGGTGGGCGGTGAGCTCGATCTCGTGGGCGTGGATGCGGTCCAGCCCGATGGCATCGAGGTAGTCGCAGGCGGCGGCGATCCCGGCGGCGGCGCCGACGTCCGGGGTGCCGGCCTCGAACTTGTGCGGGACGGTGCTCCACGTCGAGCGTTCCAGCGAGACGCGCAGGATCATGCTGCCGCCGCCAAGGAACGGGGGCATCCGCTCGAGCAGCTCGGGACGCGCCCAGAGCACGCCGGCGCCCATCGGGCCGCACATCTTGTGGCCGCTGAACGCCAGGAAGTCGGCATCGAGCTCGCGCACCGAGACCGGCATGTGCGGAACGCTCTGCGCCGCGTCGACGCAGACCAGCACGTCGCGCTGGTGGGCCGCGTCGATGATCTCGCGCAGCGGCACCACAGTGCCGAGCACGTTGGACTGGTGTCCCAGGCTCACGAGCTTCGTCGGCGGGGCGAAAAGCTCGTCGAGGTTCGAGAGATCGAGGGTGCCGTCGTCGAGCACCCGCAGGAAGGCCAGCTCCAGACCGGCACGTTCCGCCGCCAGCTGCCAGGGCACCAGGTTGCTGTGGTGCTCCATCTCGGTGAGCACGATGCGGTCGCCGTGTGAGAGCAGCTCGCGCGCGTACGACGACGCCACCAGGTTGAGCGCCTCGGTGGTGTTGCGCAGGAACACCACCCCCTCGGGCGGCGCGTCGATGAACCTCGCGACGCGCTGCCGGGCGGTCTCGAAGACGTCGGTGGCCTCGTTGCCGAGGGTGTGCACGCCGCGGTGCACGTTGGCGTTGTGCTCCTGGTAGTAGGTGTCGGTGGCGTCGAGAACCGCCTGCGGCTTCTGCGAGGTGGCGGCGGAGTCGAGGTACACCAGCGGGTGCCCGTTGACCGAGCGTCGCAGGATTGGGAAGTCGGCGCGGACGCGCGCGACGTCGAGCGGAGCGGTGGCCACACCGAGCTCGGACATGCTCACTCCTCGCTGAGCGCGATGCGGATGACTTCGTCGGAGATGTCGACCTGGTGCACGCGAACCGGTTCGACGGCAGGCAGTGACAGTGGCTCGCCGGTGCGCAGCGAGAACGCCGAGCCGTGCAGAGGGCATTCGATGGCGCAGCGCGACGTGTCGAGGTCGCCGTCACTCAGAGAGGCTTCGGCGTGGCTGCAGGTGTCGTCGAGACAGAAGAGCTCGCCGTCGAGGTTGAAGATGGCCACGGGGACCTCGTCGATCTCGACGCGCGCCGCGTGTCCGGGCGGCACATCCTCGATGCGCCCCACCTCGACCCAGGTGGCCACCCTCATGCGTCGACCAGCTCGATGCCGGCCTGCGCCTCACCCTCGAGCTCGTGGTCGAGGAGCTCACCGACGAGGTCGGCGACGCCCGGGTGCGGGCAGTGGGCCAGCGCATCGTCAAGGAAGCCACGGACGATGAGGCGATCGGCGTCCTCAGCCGTCACCCCGCGCGCCATCAGGTAGAAGCGGTGATCGTCGTCGATGTGACCCGCCGTGGCGCCGTGGCCGCAGCGCACGTCGTTGGCGCGGATCTCCAGGCGCGGGACGGAATCCGCGGTGGCGCCGTGGCTGAGGATCAGGTTGCGGTTCTGCACGTAGGCGTCGGTCTGCTGGGCCTCGCGGTCGACGTCGATGAGGCCGCTGTAGACGCTGCGCGCGTGGTCACGCACCGCCACCTTGAGCTTCAGACGGCTCGTCGTCTGGGGCGCGTGGTGAGCCTGCAACGACTGGTGGTCGAGGTGCTGGGCGGCGTCCCCGAAAGCCAGCCCGGTGATCTCCGCTTCCGCGCCAGGGCCGTCCAGCAGCACCTCCCAGTACGCCTTCTGGAGGCGCGACCCGAGGGTGGCGCCGAACATGCGCAGGCGGGCGTTCTGAGCGAGGAGGGTGCGGTGCAGCGCCACGTGCCAGGCGCCTTCGCCCCACTGCTGGAGGACGTGGTGGTCGATGTGCGCATCGCGCCCCGCGACGATGACCGTGAGCGCGTCGCTGAACAGCTCGTCGCCGTTTGCTGCCGACACGTAGTCGTCGACGAGCGTGAGAGAGGAATCGTCCTCCAGCATGACGACGGTGGCGGGGAAGCTGGCCGCGTGGTCGCCCGCGGCACTGTGCGCCACCCAGACGGGTAGCGATGCGTGGACCGAGCGCGGCACGTAGATGAACGCTCCGCCCGCCCACATGGCGTTCCACAGCGCGACGAACGGTGATTCACCGACCCCGACGGCGGCGAGGGCGCGCTCGACGAGCTCGGGGTGCAGCCGCGCCGCATCGTCGAGCGAGCTGAGCACGATGCCCGAGGCGGTGAGCATGTCACTCTGCTCGATGCGGGTCACGGGAGCCGCATCGACCATCAGCGCCGCGTCCGGCGCGGCGCGGTCACGACGCTTGCGGATGGCGTCGACGAGCACCTCGTCCACGCCCCTGGCGGGGTGGAAGGAGTTCAGGCGCAACTTGGAGACGTCGGTCCTGCGCCAGTCCTCGTCGCGTTGCGAGGAGGGCATTGGCATGGTGGTGAAGGCGTCCCAGGCCGCTCGACGCCGATCGCGCAGCCAGCCCTCCGCCACCGCGATGCGTTCCTCGACCACCTCCGCGAACGCCGGCGCGTCCGGCGCCGCGACCCCTCCGCGGGTGATCACCCGACCGATCCCTCCATGGACAGCGCCAGGAGGCGGTTGAGCTCGACGGCGTACTCCATCGGCAGCTCCTTGACGAACGGCTCGAAGAAGCCGTTGACGATGAGCGCGGTGGCCTCGTTCTCGTCGATCCCGCGCGAGGTGAGGTAGAAGATCTGGTCCTCACCCACCTTGCTGACCGTCGCCTCGTGGCCGATGGTCACGTCGGGGCTCTCGACGTCCATGTACGGGTACGTGTCGCTCTGCGCCTCCTCGTCGAGCAGCAGCGCGTCGCAGCGCACGTTGATCTTGACGTTCTGCGCCTTGGGATACACCTTGATGTGACCGCGGTACGAGGTGCGGCCGGTGCCCTTGCTGATCGACCGCGACACGATGTTGCTGGTGGTGTTGGACGCCACGTGGATGCACTTGGCGCCCGCGTCCTGGTGCTGGCCGGGGCCCGCGAACGCCGCGCTGAGCACCTCGCCGTGGGCACCCTCGCCCATGAGGTAGATGGCGGGGTACTTCATGGTCACCTTGGAGCCGAGGTTGCCGTCCACCCACTCCACGGTGGCGTTCTCGTGGGCGATGGCGCGCTTGGTGACCAGGTTGTAGACGTTGTCCGACCAGTTCTGGATGGTCGTGTAGCGGATCTTCGCGCCCTTGTGCGCGATCAGCTCGACCACCGCGGAGTGCAGCGAGTCGCTGGAGTAGTTGGGCGCTGTGCAGCCCTCGATGTAGTGGACCGAGGACCCCTCCTCGGCGATGATCAGGGTGCGCTCGAACTGGCCCATGTTGTCGCTGTTGATGCGGAAGTACGCCTGCAGCGGCACCTCGACGTGCACCCCGGCGGGCACGTACACGAAGGAGCCGCCCGACCACACCGCGGAGTTCAGGGCGGCGAACTTGTTGTCGTTCGGCGGGATCACCGTCCCGAAGTACTTGCGGAAGATCTCGGGATGCTCGCGCAGGCCGGTGTCACAGTCGCAGAAGATGACGCCGAGCTTCTCGAGGTCCTCACGGATGTTGTGGTAGACGACCTCGGAGTCGTACTGCGCCGACACGCCGGCCAGGAACTTGCGCTCGGCCTCCGGGATGCCCAGCCTGTCGAAGGTGTTCTTGATCGACTCGGGGACGTCGTCCCACGAGCGCGTCTGCTCGCCGGCCGGCTTGACGTAGTAGTAGATGTCGTCGAAATCGATGCCGGAGAGATCGGCGCCCCACGTCGGCATCGGCCGCTTCATCCAGTGGTCGTATGCCTTGAGGCGGAACTTGAGCATCCACTCCGGCTCGCTCTTGTGGTCGGAGATCGCCGCGACCACCTCGGGCGACAGCCCCTTCTCGGTGCGGAAGACGGAGATGTCGACGTCGTGGAAGCCGTACTGGTAGTCCTTGGTGAGCTCGTGGGCCTGGACCGTCATGCCTGTGCCTCCGCGACCACGCCGGTCAGTGACGTGTGGTGGGCGGCAGCCTGTGCGGCGACCGGACCGATGATCGGCTCGTACCCTTCGCTCTCGATCTGACGCGCCAGCTCCGGGCCGCCGGAGGTGACGATGCGACCCTGGTGCAGCACATGCACCCGGTGGGGCTCGAGGTACTCCAGGATGCGCGGGTAGTGGGTGATCACCAGGACACTCATGTCCGGGCCGGCCAGGCGGTTGACACCATTGGCCACGGTGCGCAGCGCGTCGACGTCGAGGCCGGAGTTCGTCTCGTCGAGGATCGAGAGCCGCGGCCGCAGCATGGCCATCTGGAGCACCTCGGCGCGCTTCTTCTCCCCGCCGCTGAACCCGTCGTTGATGTAGCGCGCGCGGAAGCTCTCGTCGATCTTCAGCGCCGCCATCTCCTCGTTGAGGCGGCGGATGAACTCGCGGGCCGGCATCTCCTTGCCCTGGGCGCGCAGGGCGGCGCGCATGAAGTTGACCGTGGTGACGCCGGGGATGGCGGTGGGGTACTGGAAGCAGAGGAACACCCCGAGCCGCGCCCGGGCGTCCGCGGGCAGCGCCAGAAGGTCCTCGCCCCCGAACGTCGCGCTACCCGAGGTCACCGTGTACTTGGGGTGCCCGCTGAGCGTGTACGCGAGCGTGCTCTTGCCCGAGCCGTTGGGGCCCATCAGCGCATGGATCTCGCCGGCGGGGACGGAGATGTCGACGCCGCGAAGGATCTCCTTCTCCTCGACGGCAACCGTCAGGCCGCGCACCACGAGGTCGGCGGCGGTGCTGCTGTCAGGCATCCGCGTGCTCCGTGTGGGTTTCCGCAGGCGCCATCGCCGCCAGCAACGACTGGTCGTGGAGCATCTCGGCAAGCGACGTCTGGCGCAGGACGGCGTCGATGCTCTCCTTGAGGCGCTGCCACAGCCCGCGCGACGCGCAGTCGCCCTCGCGCGCGCAGGCGCCGATGACGTACTCGGATGACACGCACTCCACGGGCGACACCTCGCCCTCCACGGAGTGGATCACCTCCAGCACGGAGATCTGCTCGGGCGGGCGGGTCAGCGAGTAGCCGCCGTGCACGCCCCGGGTGCTCTCGACGAGGCCACCACGGCGAAGCTGGCCGGCGAGCCGCTCGAGGTACGCCAGCGGCAGGTGCTCGACCCGAGCCACCTCGGCGATGCTGAGCGGGCCCCTGCCGTAGGCGCGCGCGAACTCGGTCATCATCCGCAGCCCGTAGTGCGCCTTGGAGCTGACCCGCATCGAGAACGAGGTGCTCGCAGGCGTCTCCCGACGGGTGGCGGAGGGGTCTGGACGCTGAACTGGGGAAATTCCGACCGTCATGGTCAGAATTATACGCGGGCAGCTCAGCCGCCCGGCTCATCAGACATACTCGGAGGAGGTCTGCCGCCCTGTGAGCACACCCCTCCTCGACCTCGCCCCCGCCGCCCCCGCCGCCGCGCCGGTCGACGGGCCGACCGCTGACAAGCCGGCACGGCGGCTCCTCACATCGCGGATCACCCGCGTCGCCTCCGTCCTGGTCAGCCTCGCCGCCCTGGCCATCCTGCTGCGTCGCGTCGATCTCCCGGCCGCGCTGCGGACGGCCGAGGACGAGCCCTGGCCGACACTGGCGGCCGCCGTGGCCCTCAACCTCGTCGCGACCTGGCTGCGGTCCGCCCGCTCGCAGTTCGTCCTCAACCGCCTCGATCACCGCGTCCCCCGGGTGCGCATGGCGGCAACACAGCTGGCCGGGCAGGTGCTCAGCTGGGTGAGCCCGGTCGCGGCCGGGGACTTCGTCCGACCCTATCTCTGGCGCAGCCATGACGCGGTGCCGCTGACGCCAGGCGTGGTCACCGTCCTGTACGAGCGCATCTTCAGCTTCGGCCAGCTCGTCGTCCTGGGCGCCGTGAGCGCGGCCCCGTTCGTCGTCCGAGGCCCCGCCCTGGCCGCGGTGGCGGCTGCCGGCATCGTGCTGCTCGCCCTGCCCTGGCTGGTGGTGCGCCTGGTCCGCCGGTCCGCTCCGGCAGCCGGTGGGCACGCCGCCTCCCGGGGCTGGCGCGACCGCCTCGCCCACGCCGGCGGCCAGCTCTGGCGCCTGGCCGGGGACGGGCCGCTGAGCCTGCGCTTCACGGTGCTCACGGCGGCGGTGGTGGCGGTCAGCGCGCTCCAGATCCAGCTCCTCGCCGGCGGGGTGGGAATCGCGCTGCCTCTCTGGGTGGCCGCCGCCGCCTTCGCCCTCTCGCAGGTGGTGGGCAGCGTCTCCAGCCTGCCCTTCGGCATCGGCCCGGCCGACGCCGTCCTGATCGCCTTTCTGGAGCACGCGGGAACGGGGTCGGGCGGGGCGCTGGCCATCACCCTGTTGACCCGGCTCGCGGTGACCGTGCCGCTCGGTCTCGCAGGGGCCGTCGCCTACCTGCGGCTCAGCCGCGGCGGGCAGGCGCGAGCGCAGGCATCGTGAGCGCCGGCGGTCGGCACGGCCGCGTCGTCGTCGTCGGCGGTGCCGGCTTCATCGGCACCCACGTGGTCGAGAGGTTGGACCGGGCCGGCTGGCAGGTGCTGGTCATCGACGACCTCTCGCACCCCTGCGGCGAGCCACTGCCCGGCGCCGTCGAGCTGCTGGAGGCGAGCGGTGGCTCCCCTGACGCGGCGGCCGCCTTGGAGCGCTTCCGTCCGCAGGCGCTGATCCACCTCGCCGCCAAGGGCGGGGTCAACCGCGCCCTGCACGACCCCGCGGGGCACATCAGGGGCGTCCTGGCGGAGTCGGTCGGCTGCTTCGTGGCCGCGCAGCGGGCTGGTTGCGCGTCGGTGGTGACCGCATCCTCGGGCGGTGCCGTGTACGGAGACGCCACGACCCTGCCCGCCTCGGAACGGCTCCGCCCGGCACCGCGCTCAGCCTACGGCGCCGAGAAGCTCTGTGAGGAGACGTACCTGGCGACCGTCGCCCAGCAGGGGGTGCGGACGCTGGCCCTGCGCTATGGCAACGTGTACGGGCCGCGCCAGGACGGCACCGGGGAGGCAGGCGTGGTCGCGATCACGGCCACCCGGCTGCTCGCCGGCCGGCCCGCGGTGATCTTCGGCGACGGGATGCAGACGCGTGACTTCGTGTACGTGGAGGACGTCGCCGGCGCCACCGTGGCGGCGCTGGAGAGCCGTTTCGCCGGTGCCGTCAACGTGGGCACCGGCAGGGAGACGTCCGTGCGAGATATCGTCAACGGCCTGGTCGAGCTCACCGGCTCGAGCGCGGGCATCGAGACCCAGCCGTCGCGACCCGGCGAGGTACGCCGCGCCGCGCTCGATGCGTCGCGGGCGCAGCGGTGGTTAGGCTGGACGGCACAGACCTCGTTGATGGACGGACTGGCACGCACCGCGGAGTTCTTCGCGTCCCGCGCGCCGGCCGTCGCCGCCACCGTCACCCCAGGAGTCACCTGAACGTGCGCATCCTCGTCCTCGGTGCCGACGGCTACCTCGGCTGGCCCACCGCGCTGCACCTCTCCGCCAAGGGCCACGACGTGGTCGCCGTCGACAACCTGGTCCGCCGCCGCTGGGATCGGCGCTGCGGGACCCACAGCCTGGTGCCCATCGCGTCGATGGAACGCCGCGTCGAGCGCTGGCACGAGCTGAGCGGTCACACGGTCGAGTGGAGGAAGCTGGATCTCTGCGACGCCGACGCGGTGACCGACCTCATCCGCGACACCGCCCCCGAGGCCGTGGTGCACTTCGCCGAGCAGCGCTCGGCGCCGTACTCGATGATCAACCGCGCCCACGCGGTGGAGACGCAGGTCAACAACGTCGTGGGAACGCTCAACCTGCTCTTCGCCCTGCGCGACCACGCGCCCGACTGCCACCTCGTGAAGCTGGGAACCATGGGCGAGTACGGCACCCCCAACATCGACATCGAAGAGGGGTACATCGACATCACCCACAACGGGCGCAGCGACCGGCTGCCGTTCCCCAAGCAGCCGGGCTCGATGTACCACCTCAGCAAGGTGCACGACAGCCACAACATCGCGTTCACCTGCCGCATCTGGGGACTGCGCGCCACCGATCTCAACCAGGGCGTGGTGTACGGCGCCAACACCGCCGAGACCGCGCTCCACCGCGACCTCGCCACGCGGTTCGACTACGACGGCATCTGGGGCACGGTTCTCAACCGCTTCTGCGTGCAGGCCGCCATCGGCCAGCCGCTGAGCGTCCATGGCAAGGGCGGCCAGACCCGTGGGTTCCTCGACATCCGTGACACCGTCGCCTGCATCGAGCTCGCCTGCCTCAACCCAGCCCAGGCCGGCGAGTTCCGCGTCTTCAACCAGTTCACCGAGCAGTTCAGCATCCAGGACCTCGCCGACCGGGTGCGCGACGCCCGCGCGGCGCACGGGCTGGCCACCGAGATCGTCCACCAGCCCAACCCGCGTGTCGAGCTCGAGGGCCACTACTACAACGCCAAGCACCAACACCTGCTCGACCTCGGGCTGCAGCCGCACGCCCTGGGCGACACGCTGATCGAGGACGTCATCCACGTCGTCGAGCGCCACGCGGCACGGGTGCGCCCCCACACGCTGGTCACCGCGGTGGACTGGCGCACAGGGGGTGACGTGTACCGCTCACCCGACGCTGAGCGGGCCACCTTGGAGCTCGTCCCTGACGAGGCGGATGAGCGCCTCGCCGCCCCCGCCGCCCGCTGATCAGATCTTCTTCGGCAGCGACCGCCGCATCGTCCACCGGAAGACGATGAGCTCCTTGATGGCGCGGGCGATGGCGCGCGGGCGGGCGCCGGAGCGCCGCCCCGCCCGGCGGGGGTGGTGCGGCACGGGGTGCTGCGCGATGCGCCAGCCGGCGTAGCGGGCCTTGTAGTACAGCTCGGTGTTGATCAGCGCGCTGCGGGCGTTGAGTTGGATGAAGTCGAGCACCTCGCGGCGCATCACCTTCATCGCGCAGTCAATGTCGCGATAGGGCAGGCGGTACAGCACCAGGATCAAGGTGTTGAACACCCAGCTCACGACCGAACGCATGGCCGCGTCGTTGCGCTCCTCGCGCCAGCCACCGACGAGGTCGGCGTCGGCGAGCAGTGGAATCAGCAGCGCAAAGTCAGCCACCTCGAACTGCCCGTCGGCATCCGTGAACGCCACGTAGGACAGCCTGCTGGCGCGCAGGCCGTCGCCGACGGTGGCGCCGTAGCCGCTCTTGCGCTCGTGACGCACGATGCGCAGCTCCATGCCCAGCTCAGCGGCGAGCGCGGTCGCGGTCTCTCCGGTGCCGTCGCTGCTGCCGTCGTCGACGAGCACCACCTCGTAGCGGTTGGCGAGGGTGGGGAGAGTTGTGGCCAGATGCGGCAGCAACCAACGGATGTTCTCGACCTCGTTGTGGGCTGGGAGGACGAGGCTGAGCTCAGGCAGGGTCGCGCCCGGCGGCTGGCTCATGGTGTGCCACCAGCGCCGGCCACGGCGCTCGCCCGGGTCAGGCGAGGTGCCAGCGCCATGTCGATCGCCGCCACGATCCGCTCCGCGGCCTCGTCCACGTCCTCGCGGCGGGTGTCGCGGCCGAGGCTGAGGCGGAGCAGGGCGGTGGCCTGCGGCTCTTCGCCCATGGCGACCATCACGTGTGATCGCTGGGCCGCGCCGCTCGAGCACGCCGAACCGCTGGACGTCTCGACCCCGGCGACATCGAGCGCGGTCACCAGGGACTCCGCGGACACACCGTCGACGAGCAGGGCGGTGATGCTGGGCAGACGGTCGACTCCTCGCGCCGCGACGCGCGCTCCCGCGACGTGCTCGAGGATGGCGGTCTCGAGCGCGTCGCGAAGCGCTGCCTGCCGCGGCACCTCGCGCGATCGCTCACGCTCGACGAGCTCGGCCGCCACGGCGAACCCCGTGATGGCGGCGACGTTCTCGGTGCCGCTGCGCCTCCCGCGCTCCTGGCCGCCGCCGTCGAGCTGGGCGGTGAGGAGGGTACCCCAGCGTGCATAGAGCACCCCGCAGCCCTTGGGCCCGTAGCACTTGTGCGCGGACGCGCTGAGCAGGTCGACGTCGAGCGCAGCGAGGTCGATGGGCATCCTCCCCAGGGCCTGCACCGCGTCGCTGTGCACCAGGACGCGAGGGTTGCGCGCATGGACCAGCCGGGCCGCGCGGTCGACGTCCTGCACGGTGCCCACCTCGTTGTTGGCGAGCATCAGTGACACCAGGACGGTGTCGTCGCGCACCGCTGCGGCGATGCGCTCGGGGTCGACGCGAGCATCGCTGTCGCAGGCAACCACGGTGACCTCCGCGTCGCGGTGGTGGGCGAGCGCGGCGGCGGTGCCGAGCACCGCCTCGTGCTCGAGCGCGCTGACCACCACGTGGCGGCCGCGTTCCGCGGACCAGCGCTGGACGGTGCCGCGCACGGCGAGGTTGTCGGCCTCGGTCCCTCCGCTGGTGAAGGTCAGCTCGCGCGGCGCGCAGCCGAGGACAGCGGCCAGGCGATCACGGGCATCGTCGATCCCGCTGCGCGCGCGGCGACCGCGAGCGTGCGCGGATGACGGGTTTCCCCAGTGCTCGCGCAGGAATGGGAGCATCGCCTCGACGACCTCCGGGGCCACAGGCGTGCTCGCCGCGTGATCGAGGTAGATGCGGCGCGTCGCGATCAGCTCATCCCCAGCGAGCCCCAGAGCTCGAGCTTGTTGCGCACCGCGTCGATGACCGCGTTGGTGAACTCGTCCGTGAAGGCATGGCCACCGAGGTCGGCCGTTCGGGTGCCACCGCGGACCGTCTCGAAGGTGGCCTCGTAGATGGCTCGCGACGCCAGCTTGCACTGCGCGTCGCCGACGAAGCTCAGCAGCGAGGCAGCGGCGAGGATCATCGCCATGGGGTTGGCGATGTTCTTGCCCTGGAGGGCGGGAGCGGTGCCGTGCGGCGCCTCGGCCATGACCACGCCGGGCTTGGTGGACTCCTCGCTGAAGCCGAGCAGCAGGGACTCCGCCCCGGCGATGCTCCCGAACAGTTGGAGCACGAAGTCGCTCAGGCAGTCTCCGTCGCGGTTGAGAGCGGGAATCACGAGGGCGTCCCCACCGTGGCTGAGCAGCAGGGCGTACGTCGCGTCGATCAGTTGCGGCTCGTAGGCGACGTCGGGATAGCGCGCCGCGGCCGCGTCCATCTCCTCCTTGAGCATCCCCTCATAGACCGGCGACACTGTGAACTTCGGTCCGCCGAACACGCGCGCGTGGGCGCGACGCGCCTGAGCGAAGGCGAACTCGCTGACCGCCCGGCAGGTGGCGCGCGAGATGTGCTCGGTGCGGAACGCCACCTCGTCACCGTCGAGGTCCTCGCGCCACTCCTTGGCGGTGTACGCATCGTCGACCGCCATCCGCACCACGCTGATCGGTGCGCTGACCCCGCCGATCGAGGGCACGCCCGGGATCCGCCGGCCGGTGCGCAGGATCACCTTGCCGCCGACGCGCTGGCGCAGCAGGGCGTTGGGGCTGCGGACGTCGCCGGCCTTCTCAGGCGTCACCGTGGCCGCCTTGAGTTCCGTACCCGCATTCCACCATCGCATCGGCCGCCTCGAGGACCACCGCGTTGTCGGTGGCGCGCCGGTTCTCCAGCGAGAGGTCGAAACGGCGCAGCTCGAGGTCGACGCCGACGACGTCAGGGGCGATCACACGCAGCGCCTCCTCGAGAAGCTCCTGGCCCGTCTGGTCGCCCTCGAGGACAGCGATGGTTGCGGTCATCGCGCGACAGCGTAGCCGCGTTCCCCCACCGGTCGCAGCGTCGCGGCTGCCTATGATCGGCGCGTGCAGACCCCCGCGCCGACGGCGACCGAGGAGGAGCGCAGGCCGGCGGCGATCCTCGCCGCCTACAGCTGGGACATGCTGCGAGCCCTGCTGGCTCTGCTCGGGGCACTGGCAGCGTTCGGCGGCCAGGCGACGGTCGGCAGCCGCACGGTCACCGTGAGCCTCGGCGAGCAGATCCTCGCGGCGGTGTCGTCGGCATCCTTCGCGGCTCTGTTGATCATCCTGGCAACCCTGCTGACGCGCCGCCACCGCTGGGTTCGCAGCGCGCAGGTCATCACCCTCGGGACGGCGATCGCCATCGGGGCCGTGTCACTGCTGCTTGCAGCCGTGCTGCCGGGGCAGGGCCTCCAGGCCAGCGCGCTCACCGCCCTCCTCGTGCTCGTCATCGACGCGGCCGTGATCGTCGCTATGACCGCGCAGCGGGTGAACGCCTGGTACAACCTCACCGAGGCGCGCATGCCCGCCTACATCACCGGCACGATCGCGTTCTGGGCCGCGAGCAGCGCGGTGCTCATCGTCCTCCAGGCGCTTCGATAGTCGCCGAGGCCGGGTCAGATCATCGAGAGCAGGTCGCCGACCACGGCCACCAGCGCGTCGCCGTCCACCGGCTTGGCGAGCACCGCGGCGGCGCCGAGCTGCTGAGCGCGTTCCTTGGTGCGAACGTCCCCCGCGGGAGTGAGGATGACGACTCCCGCACGAGGATGCTCGGGCGCGAACCGCACCGCCTGGAAGTATTCGAGACCGTCGACGTCGAGCGTGGTGTCGAGCAGCAGGAGGTCCGGCGGGTCGTCGCTCATCGCCTGGCGCAGCTCCCGCATCTGCCGCACCCAGCGCACCTTGTGACCCGCCTCGACGAGCCTGCTCACCACGGGGGCGGCGACCGACGCCTGGTCCTCGGCGAGCAGGATCCGTGCGGCATCGCCCATCGGCGCGAGATGGTAGCGAGCCACCACTCCTGCCGGCGCACCTGGACAGCACAACCGAACGCGTACACTGCCGGCGATGCCGCGCAGCGAGCCCGCCATCCCCGCCGCGTCGGCGCGCGTGCGCCGGCTGCAGGCCCGACTCCCCGAGCTGTCGGTGCCCACGCTGTTGCGCCTGCGCGACGCGGCCGACTCGCTGCTCGAGCGTGAGCGGATCAGCCTGCGCGACGTCAACGCCCTGCTGCGCGCCGCCGACGACTGATGCGCACACCAGGGGTGCTGCGGCGGCTGCTCGACCGCGACCCCGAGCCGTCCCCGCGGCGTGGCTCGCTCGCGCGTCTGCCCGCGGCTGAGCGCCCTCACCTGGTCGACGCGCACACCCGGACCTTCTGGAGCAGAGGGGCCATCGCCCCGTCGACGTTGGTGGAGACCGAGACGACGTCGCCCGCACCTC
This sequence comes from Candidatus Dormiibacterota bacterium, assembly GCA_963823765.1. Taxonomy (GTDB): domain Bacteria; phylum Chloroflexota; class Dormibacteria; order Aeolococcales; family Aeolococcaceae; genus Aeolococcus. Next base: position 180,283 of record CAWGML010000003.1, on the reverse strand, counting down.
GGCCGCGGCGCGCGGCCGCACTTGTCGCCGACCACGAGCGCGGCGCCGGCAACTCGACACGGCCGCGCGCCAACCCGGCGTTCAGCGAGGCCGTCTTCGTCGAGCTGATGCGCGCGCGCCAGTACCGCCGTGCATATGCCCTGCTCAGCCCGGAATGCCAGCAGAGCTGGGGATCGCTGCAGGCGTTCATCGACGCCCAGCGGATCGGGGCTCTCACGCAGCTGCGCGGTGTGCGCGTTGACGAGGTGCGCCAGCTCGACAACTGGCGCGACCCGGACTCGGGAATGGTGCACGAGCATGCCGCGGAGCTCGACGTGCAGTACGAGATGGGTGACGGCACACGCACCGTGAGCGTTGCCCGCACCGTCCACCTGGTCGCCTTTGCCGGAGGCTGGCGCTCGCTCTGTTACCCCACCGCCGAAGCCACCCGCTGATAGGTGCAGGTCGCGAACCAGGTTTTCAAGTGTCGCGCAGCGACAGCGGCGCGCGAGGCGCGCCGAGGGATGGGGTTTGGAAAGGCGGTGACGGCCGCCTTTCCTACAGGGGAAGGGATCTGCCCTTCCCCTGTAAGTTGTGGTGATCTGTAACAACGAGGCATTGCGCTGTAAAGAGACGGTCTGCGGGCCCGTGCGTGCGTACAATGCCCCTCGATGGAGAACGCAGCGCTTCCGCGCCGCAGTGCAGGCCCGCTCGAGCGCACCGTGCTCGAGCTGCGCCGGATCGACCGTGATGCGGTGTGGCGGCGTCCGCGCGTGGGTCGCACGCGTCTGATGCTGCGCGAGTTCGATGCGCTCGTCGACCTCATCGAGCGCTGTCGCGAACGCGGTGACAGGCTGCTCCCGACTCAGCTGTGGAGCGCCGTGGTGCGCTTCGTCGGCGCGCTCGATCCCGCCTTGAGCGACGAGCTCGGCATCGACCGTGAGCCGGGCCACGTCGCCGATGTCCTGTTCGCCAGCCAGGAACTCCTGCTCGAGCGCGCCCGCAATGAGCGCGTTCCCATGACCGCTCGGATCATCCCGCTCTTCCGCAGCTGAACCCTGGCCCGCTGTGGCGTGGGACATCGCGGTCGCGGGAACCGTCCACGTCGATGACATCACGACTCCCGCGGGCCACCGGGCTGGCCAGCTCGGCGGCTCTGCTGTGTACTTCAGCCTCGCGGCCGCGCGCCACGCCACCGTCCATCTCAACGGGATAGTCGGCCGCGACAGGGCAGCAGACGTGGGGATCCTGCTCGATGAGGCGGGCATCCGCCGCGAGGGCCTGGTGGTCGGCGATGGAGCCACCTTCCGCTGGCACGCACGGCACGACTTCGAGCAGTGGGTGGCCGTCGACACGACGAGCGAGGAGGGCTGTGATCCGCGGTGGCGCCCGCGCCTTCCCGACGACGCGGCCGCGGCAGAGGTGCTGTTCCTCGCCAGCATGCGACCCTCCCTGCAGAGCGAGGTGCTGTCTCAGAGCCGCGCGCGGTTGATCGGCGCCGACTCCATGACCGACTACACCGGGCCGCAGCGCGCCGCCGTCCGTGACGTCGTCCACGCCTGCGACGTCCTCTTCCTCAACCAGAGCGAGCTCGCCAGCCTCACGGGCACGCCGGTGACGACCTGGCGGCAGGAGGCGATCGCCATGTGCGGGGTGGGACGGCTGCGGGCGGTGGTCGTCAAGTCCGGGCCCGCCGGCGCGTCAGTGGTCTCCGGTGACGGCGTGATCTCTCGCCCGGCCGCCAGGGTGGCGGATGTGCTTGACCCCACCGGCGCCGGCGACGCGCTCGCCGGCGGCTTCCTGGGAGCCTGCGCCGCCGCGGAGCGCGACGACGTCGACTTCTTCGTGACCGCGCTGGACGAGGGCCTGCGCTGCGCGGCGGCTGCGATCGGGGACTTCGGCCTCACCGGCCTGGCCGCCGGTGCCCGCCACAGCTGAGCGCGTCGTCAGCCGCCGGTGAGGCCCGGGAAGATCGTGCTGAGCACCAGCACCGATGTCAGGATCGTCAGCACCGTCGCCAGGCCCACCGCGATCACGTTGTACAGGACCCCGTTGCGGCGCCGCCCGAGCAGCCTCCGATCGTTGGCGAGCAGGATGATGAACACCAACATGATCGGCAGGAGGACGCCGTCGAGCGTCTGGGTGCCGATCGCCACGCCCGCGATGGGAACGCCGGGGATGAGCATCACCCCCGCGCCGATCGCGAGGATGCCGATGAACAGTGCGAAGAACAGCGGCGCCTCGGAGAAGCTGCTCTGCACGCTGCGCTCGGCGCCGAACGCCTCACAGATGACGAAGGCAGTGCTCAGAGGGAGGACCGCGGCGGCGAGCAGCGAGGCGCCCACCAGGCCGACGGCGAACAGCTGTTGTGCATGAACCCCGGCGAGCGGAGCCAGCGCGGAGGCTGCCTGCTGCGCGGACGACACCCCCACGCCACCGAGCCCGTGCGGGTACGCCGCTGACGGGGCGAACAGGGTTGCCGAGGTGGTGATGACGATGAACATGGCCACGATCACCGCGAAGATGGAGCCGCTGATCACGTCGCTGCGCACCAACCGAAGGTCCTTCTCTCCGGTGCCCTTGTCGACGATGGACGACTGCAGGAACAGCTGCATGTACGGGGTGATCGAGGTGCCGATCAGCGCGATCACGTCGACGAGGTAGGCGCCCGACGGCACCGATGCCGGGTGGCTGAGGTCGGGAACGACGGCGCTGCGAGCGATCGCGCTCCAGTGAGGGTGGACCGTGATGGCAGTGACGATGTACGAGATGAAGGTGAGGCCGAGCGCCAGGAAGACTCTCTCCACGATGCGCCTGTTGCCGCGCATCACCACCACGCCGATGAGCGCGGCGGAGCCCAGCACCGCCACCGGCAGCGGCACGCCGAGCAAGCCGAGCCCACCCGCGACGCCGGCGAACTCGGCCAGCGTGGTGCCACCGTTGGCGATCAGCACCACGACCGCCGCGAAGAGCGTCCAGCGCACCCCGAAGCGCTCGCGGATAAGGTCCATCAGGCCCTTGCCGGTGACCGTCCCCAGGCGCGCCACCATCTCCTGGGTGACGATCAGCGCGACCAGGATCGGCAGGAACGCCCAGAGAAGGTGGTTGCCGTACTTGGCGCCGGTGTTGCCGTACGTGAACACCCCACCGGCGTCGTTGCCCGCGTTGGCGACGATGATGCCGGGCCCGATGACGGCCAGGTAGCGCCACAGGCCGGCGAACCGGCGTGGCTGGGCACCGCGACGCTCACGGCGTTGGGCGACGGCCTCCACGGCCCGGCGGCGCAGCGGGCTGGTCTGACGGGGGGCCGTCTTCACGCCCGCTCCGTCGACGCATCACAGCGCCCTCGCCCGCCGCCGCACCCCGGCGGGCATCACCTCGTCCATGGCGTCGTCGATGGTGACGATCCCCTGCATGCGATCGTCGTCGTCGACCACCGGCACGGCCAGGAGGTTGTACTTAGCGATCACCGCGGCGACGTCCTCGGGCCGCGCGTCCAGGGGACGGCAACCACGCGCTTGATCATGATGCCTGCGATCGGCGCCTCCGGCGGCGCGACGATGAGATCGCGCAAGGAGAGCACCCCGAGCAACCGCTCGTCCTCGTCGACCACGTAGATGTAGTAGATCGACTCCGCGTCGGGCTCGAGCTCGCGCAGCCGGTCGATGGTCTGCTGTGCGGTGAGCGTGACCGGGACGGCCACGAACTCCGTTGTCATCAGCCCCCCGGCGGTGTCGTCCTCGTAGCCGAGCAGCTCTTCGACGTCCTCCGCCTCGTCCGCCTCCATCTTGGCGATGAGCTGCTCGCGTCGCTCCTCGGGAAGGTCACCGAGCAGGTCGGCCGCCTCGTCCGGGGACATGGCCTCGAGGATGTCGGCGGCGCGCTCGTCGTCCAACCTGGAGAGGATCTGCGCCTGCACCTCCTCGGAGGATTCCTCGACGACGTCGGCGGCCACCTCGTCGTCCAGCGACGCGAAGATGGCGGCGCGGTCGCGACCGCCGAGCTGCTCGACGATCTCCGCGATGTCTGAGGGGTGCATCTTGGCGAGCTTCTGGTGGCTGATCCGCAGGCGCACGCTGCGCTCGTCGCTGTTGACGGGGTCGACGGCGTCCCAGGAGATGAGCCGCTGCGGGAAGTCGCGCCCGACCAGGTGGGTCACGCGCCGACCGGCGCGTTCGACGCCGAGGCGGCGGAGCAGGCCGCGGGCGCCGATGTCGACGCCGACCAGGAGCATCCTGCCGTCCTGCTGCTGGAGCTGGAGGTCGTTGACACGAACGACCCGCCGGCCGTCCGTGTCGACGATCTGCTTGTCGAGCACGTCACGGGCGAGCCAGATCTCCCCGTCCATGTGCGGGTGAGGCCGCAACGCGGAGGTGGGGACGTTGAGGCTGAGCTCGCCACCCTCGCCCGTGCGGACCGCGCCCCAGTCGATGGTTGCCGGCAGGTCCTTGTTCCGGCCCCTGATCGCCACGGCCGTGACCGACGGGTACGGCTCCTCCATGCGCACGATCAGGTCGCGGACGGAGCCGACCGTGCGCTGATCGACGTCGACGACGTCGGCGCGCAGGAAATCGCTGACGAAGATCATGGCGAGAGGGATGGTGCCACCTTTCTGCGGCGCCGGTATGATCGCGGCCCATGGCTCCGCCGAAGACCTCGCGCGATCTCGGGACCCCGATCGATCGCAACATCGCGCTCGAGCTGGTTCGGGTGACCGAAGGTGCGGCGATGGCGGCGGCGCCCTACATGGGGCGCAATCGCAAGAACGATGCGGATGGAGCGGCGGTCGACTCGATGCGCCGAAGCCTCAACTTCGTCGACATGGACGGGGTGGTGGTGATCGGCGAGGGAGAGAAGGACGAGGCGCCGATGCTCTACATCGGCGAGCAGGTGGGCAACGGCAACCAGCCGCGCGTCGATGTCGCCGTGGACCCCATCGACGGCACCCGCCTGGTGGCACGTGGGCTTCCCGGCGGGATCGCAACCGTCTCGCTCGCGGAGCGGGGCTCGATGTTCTTCACCCACGTGCCCTACATGGAGAAGCTGATCGTCGGACCGAAGGCGGCCAAGGTCATCGACATCACCGACACCGTCAAGAACAACCTGCGCCGCATCGCCAAGGCCGAGGATCGCCACATCGAGGACCTCACGGTCGTGGTGCTCGACCGCGACCGCCACGAGGACCTGCTCGAGGAGATCCGCTCAGCGGGCGCTCGGGTCAAGCTGATCATGGACGGCGACGTCGCCGCCGGCGTGATGGCCGCTATGGAGCACCGCACCGGCATCGACGTGCTCATGGGCATCGGAGGGGCGCCCGAGGCGGTGCTGGCCGCCTGTGCCATCAAGTGCATCGGGGGCGCCATGCAGGGCCGGCTCTGGTTGCGCGACGGCGACCAGGCCCTGCTCGACGCCGAGGGGAAGCAGGCGGACCGCGTCCTCGAGCTCGACGACCTCGTGGCCGGGGACAACGTCTTCTTCGCGGCCACAGGGATCACCGACGGAGAGCTCCTCGAGGGGGTCCGCTTCCTCGGCGAGGACCGCTGCCACACCCAGAGCCTGGTGATGCGCAGCTACTCGGGCACAGTGCGGTACATCGACGCGGACCACAGCCTGGCCAAGCTTCGCCTGCGTCGCGAGGAGGCCGAAGCGGTTGGGGTGAACGCGCTGATCTCCACCAAGGCCGACGGCGTGGAGGAACTCGCCCCCGGCTGATCGTCACGCCGAGAGGCCGGCTCGGCATGCGCTGGCCGACGGCGCCGCAGTGGGACAATCGCGCCGACCATGAAGTCGTTCCGCCCGAGCCCCTCGCTGATGCGCTGGTTCACCCCGGGGCTCTACATCAAGCGCTGGCTGTTGCTGCTCTTCGTCAGCATCGTGATGATCAGCCTGGCGGTCGGCTACGTGCTGCGCGACATCTACAGCAGCGATGTCCGCTTCCCCTCCTGGGTCCAGACGATCACCCTGCAGTTCCTACCCCGTGCGGTGCGCGCCACCCTGTTCGCCGCCGCCGGCATCGGCATCCTCCTGCTCTGCTTCTACAAGCTCGGCCAGTCGCTGCTCGGTCCATTCCTGCGGGCGGGCAACACCAGCGAGCGACGCAACCTGATCGAGCACCTGTACGCCCACCGGCAGCTCGCCAAGGGCCCGCGCGTGGTGGCGCTGGGGGGCGGCACGGGCTTGAGCACCCTCCTGCGCGGCATCAAGAAGTACACCGGCAACATCGTCGCCATCGTCACGGTCGCCGACGACGGTGGCTCGAGCGGCCGGCTGCGTGAGGAGTACCGGGTGCTTCCCCCCGGGGACTTCCGTCAGTGCCTGACAGCGCTGGCCGAGACGGAGCCCCTCATGACCCAGCTGTTCCAGCACCGCTTCACCGGCGAGGGCTCACTCGGCGGCCACTCCTTCGGCAACCTCTTCATCATGGCCATGGCCGAGATCACCGGAGACTTCGAGCACGCCCTTCGCGAGTCCGGGCGGGTCCTCGCCGTGCGCGGCACCATCGTTCCCAGCACCCTCAGGGACGTCGTTCTCTGCGCCACCTCGGGGGACGTCGTGCGCGTCGGCGAGTTGAAGGTCCCGCATGCGCTGGGCGAAGAGCGGATCGACCGCGTCTTCCTGCAGCCGGAACTCGCCGCCCATCAACCCCGAGGCCGAGGCGGCAATCCTCGACGCGGAGCTGGTCGTGGTGGGCCCGGGATCCCTGTACACGTCGATCCTCCCCAACCTGCTGGTCGACGGCATGGTCGAGGTCCTGCGCGCCACCCCCGCCATCAAGGTGTACGTCTGCAACGTCGCCAGCCAGCCCGGGGAGACCCAGGGATACACGGTCAGCGAGCACCTCACCGCCATCGAGGACCACGTCGGCGGCAACCTCTTCGACTACGTGATCGTCAACAGCAACCTGGCGCCGGCGCTGCCCGCCTCCGCCCAGGCGGCCGGCACCTCGCGCATCCTCTTCGACCGCGACGAGGCCTCGCGCAAGCCCGTGCACTACATCCTGGCTGACGTGGTGTCGCCGTCAGTCTCGTCGCACCACGATCCGGAGAAGCTGGCGCGGGTGATCATGAAGCGCATCTGGCGCTAGGCGAGTCCAATCAAGCCGGGCGGAGGGCACTCTCGCTGCGTTCGCAGCTGCGCGTTCGCTTCGGGAGCCCCCGGGCTGCGCCCGGTCGGTCTCCCTCGCTGCTACGCCATGCTCTCTTCGCGAGAGTGCCTCCCCGCCCTCCGGTTGGACCCGTCGCAGATGGAGAGCTGCGCCGTGTCGGTCTCCCGCCCTCCGGTGGCCGGTGGGAGCTCCTACGGTGATGGCGGCGGCGGCAGGTCCGGGCCGATGAGCTCGTACCAGACGTGGTCGCGCCAGCCACCCTGCTCGTAGAAATGCCTCTCCAGGACGCCGATGCGCCGGAAGCCCGTCTTCTCGAGCACACGCTGGGACGCGAGGTTGGTGACCAGCGCGCCCGCGTCCAGGCGGTGGAGGTGCAGCTCCTCGAACGATTCGTGGATCAGCAGGCGGAGGGCCGCGGTGGCGACGCCGCGACCGCGCCGGGGCTGGTCGACCATGTACCCGACGTTGGCCGACTGCACGTTGCCGCGATGCACCTGGTTGTACCCGATGTCGCCGGCCAGCTCGCCGTCGACGTGGATGGTCCAGTACCAACCCGTTCCCTGCTGGCACTCCGCCAGCTTGCGCTGCAGCCGTTCACGCTGCGCGGCCTCCTCGTACTCCTCGTGGGGGCCTCCGTAGTCGACGTCGGGGTGATTGCGCCGCCCCAGCGCGAGCAGGTCCGGGATGCGCGACTCGTCGAGCAGGCGAATCGTCACCGCGGGCCGCGTGTCTGCCTCTGCCATCGCCGGACTCAGTACAGGAGGTCGTGACGGAGCCGGCGGTTGATGGTGTTCGCCGCCCGTTCGCCCCAGCGATTCCACGCCGCGCAGGCGCGCGGGCGCAGCGGCAGGTCCCAGGTGCCGACGAACTCGGTGATGGTCTCGCTGAAGCCGGACTTGAACCTGTACAACCCGAACAGGGGGTGGGTGTCGTTCAGCTCAGACGAGGGCGGTACCGCCACCAGGTCGTAGGTGCGCAGCCCGCGCCCCCGCAGCCAGCGCATCACCTCCCACTGCAACAGGTGCGGCGCCATCAGCTCACTGTGCTCCTTGGTCGAGCCACCGTCCTTGTACCAGCCGTGCGTCCCGATGAAGGTGGCGAAGACGCCGGCGAGGACCTGGCCCTGCCACGAGGCGAAGAACAGCTGACCCTGTCCACTGGCCGCCTGCAGCTCCCAGTAACCGCGGAAGTAGCGCTCGGAGCGCAGGAAGAAGCCCGCGCGCTGGCGCGTCGCTGCCATGAGCGAGTACATGGTGGCCATGTTCGCGTCGTTCATCTCGACCGCGGCGATCTCAACACCGCGGCGCGCGGCAAGCCTGATGTTGTACCGGGCCTTGGGCTTGAACGAGCCGATCAGCGCGTCCTCCTCGCGGTCGAGGTCGACGATGATCGTGGCGCGGCTGATCTGCACGTCGTCGGCGGCCTTGCGCAGCCCCGCCGCGCGCCAGGAGCGCGTCTCCGCCGTGGATTGCTCGATCTCCGGTTCCAGCTTGACAAGGAACGCGCCTTGCATCGGTGTGCGATCTCCGAGGACTGCAAGCAGTGATGTCGCGTCGGTGACGCCCGGTCCCTTTGGTGCGTACCAGAGATCGCCGAAGCCTGGAATGCGGCGACGCAGGAAGAGCACGGCCACCTCGGCATCCGCGGTCTGCGCGATCCAATATGTCGGCCGCCAACCCCAGGCGCGCTTGAACTCACCCCACGCCCTGGTCTGAAGGATGTGTCCACCGTCCGGGTTGGCGATGACCAGCTCGTCCCAACGGCCGATCTCGCTGCGCGTCGCCGTCCTCAACGCGTCATGTCGTGCGTGTGGGACACAGCACCACCGTAGCACAGCCTCCAAGCCACGCGACGCCTCTTGGTCGGTTGGCAAAAGCCTTTGCGTTTCCTTACACTTCCGCGAGTTTCCGCCGACCATCCTGGAGAATGACGATGGCCAATGTAGTGACGCGTGATGTCCTTGCAGAGAAGCTCGCCGAGCGTGCCGAGATCACCATGAGCGCGGCGCGTGACGAGGTGCGCTGGTTCTTCGACACCATCGCCGGCGCGCTCGAGAAGGGTGACGAGGTGCGCATCCACGGCTTCGGCTCCTTCAGGACCGCGCAGCGCGCGGCACGCATGGGTCGCAACCCGCGCACTGGTGAGGCCGTCAGCGTCCCGGCGCGGCGCGTCGTGCGATTCGCGGCCAGCACCACCCTGAGCAGCGCGTTGAAGAGCACGCGTGGCGGCAAGCGAGGCGGTCGCTGAGCTAACCCACGTGCCGGGGCCCCGGTGAGGCGCCGGGGTCCCGCGGAGGATGGATGCGCGCCGTAGCCGGCGTCCTGCGCATGGCGCTCATGCTGATGCTCGCCGGCATCCTCCTGGGCGCAGGTGGAACCGGCGTGGCGCTTGCGGCGGTTCGATTGCAGGCACCTGTTCGCGCGCTGACGGCGGACGTCGCCATCACCAGGCCCTGGGCGGCGGCTCCCACGACAACCGCTCCGATCCTCGCGCCCGCGCAGGGCAGCTTCGCGCTGGCGGCGGTGTTCGACGGCACCACGACGCAGCTCGCCGCCTCGAACGCGCAGACGGTGCGGCCCATCGCCTCGGTGGCCAAGACGATGACGGCCCTGGCCATCCTCGACGCGCGACCGCTCCTGCCTGGCCAGCAGGGACCGTCGCTGACCATCACGCAGCAGGACGTCGACGACTTCCACGGCATCGCGGCGGCGGGAGGCTCCTTCGCACCGGTCGTGCTGGGTGAGCGGCTCAGCGAGCGCGACCTGCTCCTCGGCCTGATGCTGCCGTCGGCGAACAACTTCGCTCTCACCGCGGCGCGCTGGATCGACGGCAGCGTCGCGGGGTTCGTTCGACGCCTCAATGTGCGCGCCGTGGGGCTGGGCATGCTCCACACCCATTTCGCGGACCCTGACGGCCTCGACCGGGCCACCACCTCCACGGCGTCCGACCTGGTGATCCTCGCCCGATCGGTGGCCGGCAACAGCGCTCTGATCGGCGTGGTGTCCACCATCAACGCGACCCTGCCTGACGGCACCGCGGTGACCAACCTCAACATCCTGCTCAGCGCCGAGCCGGGGTGGGTGGGCGTCAAGACCGGATGGACCCCGGATGCCGGCGGCTGCCTGCTGTTCGCGGCCCGGCGCATCCTCGCCGCGGGATCCCCCGCCGTGACCGTGGTCGGCGCCGTCCTCGGTCAGCCTCCCGACGGCAATGTCGACCTCGCCCACCCCGAGCTCGGCGGCGCCTTCGACGTGGCCCGGACCTCCGTCGACAACGCGTTCAGAGGCCTCACGACGCTGCGCGTCGGCACCGGCTCGATCCCGGTCACCGGGCACATCTTCGCGTCGTGGGGCGCGTACTCGTCACTGCGGGTGAGCGGACCTGACAGGTTCGTGCTCCTGCGCGCCGGTGACAGCCTCTCCGCGACGACCGCCACGGCCCCGGTGTCGATTCCGGCGGCTGCGGGCGCGGACGCCGGCTCGGTCACCGTCCACCTCGAGGGCAAGGTGATCGGCACCTGGAGGCTGACCACCTCCGACCGCCTCGCCGCCCCGTCACCCTGGTGGAAGCTGCTCAGGGGCTGACCCCCGGAGCCGCGTCACCAGGCCCCATCGGTGCGCTCCGCAGCCTCCCGCAGAGCCGCCAGTGCCTCGTCAGCGCGACCCGCGAGGTCCTGGGCCACGCGGACCGACTCGAGCCGATCTCGGGCGGTGATGAGCTCCATCTCATGGAGCCCGAGGTGTGGCTTGGCCGCCGCCTGTCCCTTGAACGCGGCCAGTGGCTCGCGCCACCTCTGGCGCAGCGCGCGCGGCGACAGCTCACCCGCACGGACCACCAGGCCATCACCACTCCGTCGCGGCCCCAGACGAAACCTGAATGCGACCCGCCCGTTCTTGGCGCAGCTCTCGCATCGGCCGTACCGTTCATCAGGGATCTCAGGACGCTTCAGGCAGACGCGGCACATCCGCGTGACTCTAGTTCGCAGAACGGCCATTCCGCGTTGACAAAACTACCTTTCCGTCATACTCTCGGCGGGCTATGAACGTCGAGGTGCGCGCCACCGGATTGCGCGCCATGCGCGATCGTCATCACCTCACGCAGCGCGAGCTGGCGCGGCGGCTCGGCGTCACCCAGAACTACATCCCCGCGCTCGAGGCCGGCACGCGCAACCCCGGTCCCAAGCTGCGCCAGTCGCTGATGCAGCTGTTCCAGTGCGATTTCGAGGACCTCTTCGTGGTGGTCATGGTGCACCCGGTTACCAAGCGCGAGCAGGTTCTCCGTCCCGAGCAGACCTCGGAGGCCAGCTGACAGGGAGCTCGAGGCGCGCTCCCTACAATCGCGGCGATGGCAAGCGACCGGTTGCTCCTGGAGGGGCTGCAGTTCTTCGGCCACCACGGTGACGTGGAGGCGGAGCGGGCACTCGGAGGCCGCGTCGACGTCGATGTCGAGATCCGCGGCGACCTCCGCCCGGCGGGCCGCAGCGACCAGTTGCGCGACACGGTCGACTACGTGCGCTGCTACGAGGCCGTGCGGCAGGTCGTCGAGACCAGGCAGCACAACCTCCTCGAGACGGTCGCGGAGGAGGTCGCAGCCGCTCTTCTGGCCGAGCAACGCATCGAGTCCGTCGTCGTCCGCGTCGCCAAGCAGCCGCCGCTGGCAGGGATCTTCCACCGGTTCGCGGTGGTCATCGAGCGCGACCGTGGTGACCTCGAGCGATGAGCGCGGTGATCATCGATGGCAAGGCCGTCGCCGCGGCGGTTCGCGCGGAGGTGGCCCAACGCACCCGCGAGCTGACCGACGCCGGCGTCCGGCCCGGCCTCGGGGTGGTGCTCTGCGGTGACGACCCCGCCTCGGAGATCTACGTGCGCAACAAGGGGAAGGCCGCCGCCGAGCTCGGACTTCGCGTCGACCAGCAGAACCCTCCCGGCGACAGCTCGACGGCTGACATCGTCGGGCTCGTGCAGCGGATGAACGAGGACGACGGCATCGACGGCATCCTCGTGCAACTGCCGCTGCCCTCGCAGATCGACCCGGACGTGGTGCTGGATGTGCTCCGTCCCGACAAGGACGCCGACGGGCTGCACCCCCTCAACATGGGGCTGCTCGCCCAGGGGGCCAGGCCCCCGGTGGTGGCGTGCACGCCGGCCGGCTGCATGGAGATGCTGCGCCGTTACGACGTGCCACTGCGGGGGAGCCGGGCAGTGGTGGTGGGCCGCAGCGCCCTCGTCGGACGTCCCATGGCCATGCTCCTGCTCAACGCCGACTGCACGGTCACGCTGTGTCACTCGCGCACCGTCGACCTGCCCGCGGTGTGCCGCGAAGCCGACATCCTCATTGCGGCCATCGGACGCGCCGGCATGATCACCGCGGACTTCGTCAAGCCTGGCGCGTGCGTCATCGACGTGGGCACCTCGCGGGTCGACGGCAAGCTGCGCGGCGATGTCGACCGCGAGTTCGTCGAGCCGGTGGCCGGGTGGCTCACCCCCGTGCCCGGCGGCGTCGGTCCGATGACCATCGCCATGCTCATGCACAACACCGTCGCGCTGTGTGCCGCGCGGCGAGGGGGCGCCATCCCTGCATCGGCGCGCTGACGCGTCGTGGCCACCCTGCGCCTGCGCTGGTCCGAGCACGAGGCGCGCAAGCCCTACGCCCGGCCGTTCATGGTCACCTTCGTCGACGACGCCGGCGCCGACCTCGGCAGCGTCGCGCTCAACGGCTCCGACCTCCTGTACTGGAGCCAGTTCGGCGCTGCCGTCGCCGCGTTGTGCGGCGAGCTGCTCATCCTCGACGCCGTGGACGCGGCGCCCGATCCTCAGCGTGCCTGGCTGGAGACGTTGACCCCGCTGCTGCCCACCGCGCCGGAGATCACCGTCACCCCGCACTCCACCTTCGACCACGAGCGCGGTCGCGTCTTCGGCTTCGTCGTCGCCGCTGCCGGGTCCCCCGACGCGGTGGTGGACGCGCCCACCCTCCTCGAATACCAGGACTTCCAGGCCGCGCTGGCGCACCAGACCGGCCGGCTGTTGCGCGTCGACGCCGTCGAAGGGATCGAGGACCCCGCGCCGCGCCGCCGCGCCTGGCTGCGCTGGCTGCGCGAGGTGGTCGCCCGCCCCCCCGCGGGCGAGGCGATGGCAGCGACGTGGCCGTGGCGCTGACCCTCGACTACGCCGGCGCGCTGGCCGCGCTGCAAGCTCTCGAAGGACGCGGCATGAAGCTCGGCCTCGAGCGGATCGAGGCCCTGATGACCGCCCTCGGAGACCCGCACAGGGGACTTCATGGGGCGCTGGTCGCGGGCACGAACGGCAAGGGATCGGTGTGCGCGTTGCTCGAACTCGATGGCCCGGGCAGCCGGTCTGCGCACTGTGATGCTCACCAAGCCCCACCTGCTCTCCTGGTGCGAGCGGATCGCGCTCGACGGCGAGCCCATCGCTGAGCAACGGTTCGCCGATCTCGTCGCGCGCGTCCTCGACGCGGCCGGCGGCGTCCCCGCCTCGCTGGGTTCCCCGACCGTGTTCGAGGTGGTGACGGCCACCGGCATCCTCGCCGCGCACGACGCCCGCCCCGACCTGATGATCTGCGAGGTCGGGCTGGGTGGCCGGCTCGACAGCACCAACGTGCTCGACCTCGGTGTTGCGGTGGTGACCGGCATCGCGCTGGACCACACCGCCGAGCTCGGCCACGACACGGCCGCCATCGCGGCCGAGAAGGCGGCGATCATCAAGCTGGACAACGACGTGGTCACGGCAACTGACGGCGCCGCGCTCGAGGTCGTCCGCGCGGCGGCGGAGGGGGTGCGGGCGCGCTCGTTCGCGGCGGTGGGGACCGAGCTCCGCTGGACCGGCGAGGAGCTGGGGCGCAGTGGGGTCACCGTCGACATCGAGGACCCGCCGCTGCACCTGGCGAGCCCTCTGATCGGCGGGTTCCAGCGCCGCAACCTCGCCGTCGCCGCCCACACCGCTCGCGTGCTCGGCCGGCGCGGCCCGCCCATCCCCGAGAGCGCCATCGCCGCCGGGGCCGCCGCCGTGCGCTGGCCAGGGCGCATGCAGTGGGTCGACGGCTCACCGCCGCTGCTCATCGACGGCTGTCACAACAGCGAGGCGGTGGCGGCGATGGTCGCCTCCGCGGTCCCGCTCTGCCGCGGCCGTCACACCGTCGCCGTCTTCGGCGCCATGGCCGACAAGGAGCTGGACGACATGCTGGCAGCGCTCCGGCCGCTCACCGACGAGGTGGTGTTCAGCGCCCCGGCGACTGCGCGCGCCGCCCATCCCGAGGACCTGGCACGGCGCTGGGGGCGACCATCGCGCACCGCACCCACCGTCGCCTCTGCGCTCGCCCAGGCGCGTGATGCCGCGGGCGCAGGCGGCGTCGTCGTCGCCTGCGGGTCGCTGTACGTGGCCGGCGAGGCGCTACAGGCCCTCGGGCTCCCCGGGTGGGACGGCGGCCGAGGAGTACCCAGAGGGAATGTGCCGCGAGCGAGGAGATCCATCCGCGAAGCGGGTTAGCTCCGAGCGCCTTCAGCGCGGCTTTGACCGAGGGGTGCTCCTCGGCCGCCGTCCCACCCCTGCGGCGACGGACCTTGTCAGCCGCCGGTGCGACGCCGACAGTCAGTCGTCCTATGCGACCAGGACTGCGTCCAGCTTGGCCTTGAGCGACTGCTTGGGCTGGTAGCCGACGATGCGCTCCTCGGCCTTGCCACCGCGGAAGACCATGAGCGTGGGAATGCTCATGATGCCGAACATGCCCGGGGTGATCGGGTTGGCGTCGACGTCGACCTTGGCGACCTTGACGCGGCCCTCGTACTCACCGGCGAGCTCCTCGACGATGGGCGCGATCATCTTGCACGGCGAGCACCATGAAGCCCAGAAGTCGACGAGGACGGGCACCTCGGAGTCCAGCACCTCCTGCTTGAAGCTGGTGTCGGTGACGGTGAGGGGGTGGGACATCGATCTCTCCTGGGTGAGGCGCCGGGGGGCGGACACCTCCATTCTGGCAAAGGGTGGCTTTCGGTGGATCAGTCGGCCGCCGGCGCTGACGGTTTGCTCGGTTCGCTCGCCTTCGCGGGCGCTGGGGCAGCCGGGGCATCCTTGGCGGGGGGCTTCGGCGTGGTGGGCTCGGCGGTGCCCTCCCCGGCGGGCTTGTCCGCCGCGCTCGAGGGGGTGGCGGTGGCCGCGGTCGAGCGGCTGTCGGTCTTGTAGAAGCCGCTGCCCTTGAAGAGGATGCCGGCCGGGTAGAAGAGCCGCGTGCCGGCGCCGCCGCAGTCCGGGCAGGCCGATTGCGGCGGATCGGTCATCCGCTGCTGGACCTCGAACTCACGCTGACACGACTGGCAGCGGTAACCGTAGTTGGGCAATTCGTCTCCTGGTGGCTCCTCTGTGAAGCTACCCGGCGGTCAGGCGCTCCAAACGCTGCGCGTTCAGTTCTCCCAGGGGCCGTGGCGAAGCCGGAGGAGGTGACCCTCGAGGCGGTGGGATGGGACCGTGCCGCTGGCGATGCCGCGTGCCTGCTCGGCCCCGTTGACGTTCAACCTCGCCACGCGCCGCTCCGCGCGCAGGAACCGCCGCAGCGCGACGTTGACCAGCTCGCTGCGGCTGAGAGGCGACCCGCGGGTGTGCGCGTTGAGCGCCTCGAGGATGTCGTCGTCGACAGAGATGGCGATGCGGCGTGACATGGCCTGATCGTACGCGGCCGGGGGTGGCCCGCATTCGGCTGCTACAGCGGCGAGAGCACCAGGCCGGTCGGCACCTTGGGATAGAAGTACGTCGACTTCTGGGGCATCACCTCTCCCGCGTCGGCGACCGCGATCACCTCCGCGGTCGTGGCGGGGTTGACCACGAAGCCGAGCAGCGCCGAGCGGCCCACCACGGCGCGCTCCACCTCGTCGAGCGAGCGCGTGTAGGCGAGCGCCCCCTCGCGTATCGCGGCCGTGTCCACGCCGGCGGGGCCGAGCACCTGCTCCTGCAGCACCACCACGTCGAGCGCCTCACGGGGCGACGCTGTTGCACGGCGCGGACGCGACAGGACAGCGGCGCCCTCGCGGGCTCGCACGCCGAACGCGTGGCGCTCAGCCCCCAGCGCTGCCGCCGCAACGGCCGCGGCCGCGAGATCGTCGGTGGGGGCCAGCTCCCAGCCGTCGTCGAGGCGCATCCAGAGGTCGTCGAGGCTGAACGCGACGCCCGTCCTGGGTTTCAACAGGCGATGGGTGGGCAGCAGGCTGATGCCGGGGTCATCGGCATCGCTGAGGTAGACGAGGGCGAACTGCGAGTGCGCGTCCGGTCCGTCGCCGGCAGCGGCACGCTCAGCCGCGTAGGCCGCTGCGGTCTCGTACCGGTGGTGCCCGTCGGCGACGTAGAGGCTGGCGTCGCTGAGCGCGTCGTGGATCGCCTTCACCCGGCCCGGGTCGTCCACGACCCAGAGGAGGTGCTTCTCCGAGGCGATCTCGCCGTCGGTCCGTCCGCCGGCCACCGCCGGTGCGCCGGCGATCGCGGTGAGCGCGGCCCCCAGCTCGCCTGCGCCGCGCCACAACGCGAACACCGGGCTGGTCTGCGTGGCCGTGGCCCGCATCAGCGCCAGCCGGTCCTCCTTGGGACCGCGCAGGGTGTGCTCGTGGGGACGGAGATCGCTGTCCTCCCAGGCTGTCGCCCGCACCCGGGCGATGAGCCCGCGCCGCACCCGGTCAGCGCCGTCGGGCCCGCGAAAGCGGTGCTCGGTGACGTAGAAGGACGGGCCCGGGTCGCGCACCAGCACCCCGAGGTTCAGCCATGACCGAAGGTGCTCGGCAGCCCTGGTGTAGCGGTCACCGGCGCCCGGCCGGTCCTCCTCGGCCTCGCGGCCGTAGTCGATCCTGACGATGTTGCGGAGGTCGCGGCCGTACAGCGCCTCGCGCTGCGCGTCGTCGATGACGTCGTACGGGGGCGCGAGGACGCCGCCGAGGTGCACGACCGCGGGGTTGAAGCGGATCCCTCGGAGTGGTCGCACGTCTGCCATGCGCGCCAGTCTGAGCGAAGAGGCCCCGACCGCAGCGAGGGTGGTGGTGGGTCGGGCGGCGCCAGCAGTGAGGTAGCAGGGAGTGCATCCCCCCGCCTCGGTCTCCCTTCCTGAAAGGCAGTTGCTCTCGACAGCCACGCGACCGCCGACCCACTGATAGAAACGTCCCGGAACGCAGATTCCTTGCGCGGGGTCTGCGATGCGTTTGCCAGCGTGAGCGAGCGCCGTCACCGCCGGATACCTGAAGAGATAGCTATACAGTAACATTGTAGTGTGGCTATAACGTCTGCGGCGGCGGGAGCCTCGGACGCGCCCCTCCTGCAGCTCGTGACCGGAGCCTTCGAGGGCTTCGCCGGTGGTGACGGGCACCCCTGCCTGGGCGCGCGATCGGTGGTGCGCCGCAATGCCTACGAGCTGCACCTCTACGATCGCCTCGGCACGGTCGGGGCAGCGCGAGCGCTCAACGCGGACCTCACCCTCTTCGGCGAACGCATCGTCCCCGGCGAGCTGACGTCGCTGGTGGCGGTCTTCAACCAGCCCGGGGCGATGAGCGAGGCGCGGTTCAGCGCGCTTCTCTGGCGCCAGCTCCAGCACCTTCACGACCTCGACCACGTCGCGCACGCATGGGATCCCCGCGTCAGCGCGGACCCGGGCGACCCCGACTTCTCGTTCAGCGTCGCGGGCACGGCGTACTTCGTCATCGGCCTGCACGCCGGCAGCTCCCGCTGGGCGCGCCGGTTCGCGTGGCCCACCCTGGTGTTCAACCCCCATGAACAGTTCACCGCGTTGCGCGAGCGGGGGGCATACGAGCGGATGCGGACGGTGATCCGTGGCCGCGATGCCGGTCTGCAGGGCTCGGTCAACCCCACCCTGCGCGACCACGGCGCGATATCTGAGGCGAGCCAGTACGCCGGTGATGCCGTGGGTGAGGGGTGGCGCTGTCCCCTCCACGTGCGGGTCGGTTCGTGAGCCTCTTCTCGACCTCGCTGCAGCGACGCATCCCTCCGCAGAGCGGGACCGCGGTGCGCCTACAGTCGGGTGAGCTCCTGGTGGTCATCGACCCGCAGGGCGAACAGGTCGCCGATCTCACCTGCTTCCCGCAGGACGACCTCACCGACGGCCTCAGCTCGGGGCGCACCATGGACTACAACGGCAGGCTCCGCCTCACCACCGGGAGCGTCCTGTGGTCGCGACACAGCCGACGGTTGATGAGCATCGTCGAGGACACGTGCGGCGTGCACGACATCCTGCTGGCGCCCTGCAGCGCCGAGATGTTCACCATCCTGCACGGCTACCGAGGCCACCATCCCAGCTGCCTCGAGAACCTGGCTTCGAGCCTCGCGCCGATGGAGGTCGACGAGCGGGACATCACCGCGACGCTCAACGTGTTCATGAACGTCGCCATCGGTGACAGCGGTGAGCTCAGCGTGCGCCCGCCGCTGTCGGGTGCCGGCGCGCGGATGGTCCTCCGTGCGGAGAGCGCGCTCGTGGTGGGCATCACCGCCTGTTCGGCCGAACAGTCCAACAACGGCAGCTTCAAACCGATCGACATCGAGGTGATCGCCAACCGGTGACGCTCACCTACCTCCTCGCCCTGCGCCGCGACCACGCAGCGGCGGAGTCCGAGGGAGAGCTGGCGCGGTACCTGCGTCGCCTCGCCGCGCAGGTCGACATGGTCATCGTCGACGGCTCGCCGGGCCCGATCTTCGAGCGGCACGCTGCGCTGTTCGCGGGCGTCGCCGTGCACCTCCCGCCCGAGGAACGGGACCGTTGCGCCAACGGCAAGGCATGGGCTGTCCTCACCGGCCTGCGTCACGCGCGCCACGACACCGTGGTCATCGCCGACGACGACGTGCGCTGGGACGGCGACACCCTGACCCGCGCCGCCATCGCGCTGGAGGGCTACGACCTCGTGCTGCCGGCCAACTACTTCGAGCCGATGTCCTGGCACGCTGCCTGGGACACGGGCCGGATCCTGCTCAACCGCCTGATCGCGCACGACTGGCCGGGCACCCTTGTGGTACGGCGGAGCGCGCTGCGCGCGACCCCGCGCTACGACGGCAACGTCCTCTTCGAGAACTGCGAGCTGGTGCGCACCGTGGTGGCCGGCGGCGGGCGGGTGCACGTCGCACCGGGCCTGCTCGTGGCCCGGCGCCCACCCACCGTGCGCCACTTCCTCGCGCAGCGGCCGCGACAGGCCTACGACGACCTGGCGCAGCCGCTCCGCCTGGCGGCGATGCTGTGCGTCCTCCCGGCGGTGGCGCGCGGTGGCAGACGGACGGCCGCCGCCGCCGCGCTTGTGGTGATCGCCGCCGCCGAGGGAGGCAGGCGTCGTGCCGGGGGGCGCGCCGTCTTCCCGTGGTACACGTCTCTCTGCGCGCCGGCCTGGCTCCTCGAGCGCGGACTGCTCTCCTGGTGGACGGTGTGGCTGCGAGCCAGCGGCAGCGGCGTCGCCTATGCAGACACTCGCCTGCTGCGCGCCGCCACCCCGCTCAGGAAGCTGCGCTCCGCCACGGCGCCGCGTCCACGCGCCCCGGTGGTCAGCCGGGTCCGAGCACGGCCTGGATGGCGGCGGCCAGCCGGCGTGCGCAGTCGGGGGTGAGCTCGACGGCGACCCGTGCCGCGGGACCCGCCTGCGGGTTGAGGAAGTCGATGTTCAGGGTGTGCTCCGCGCCGGCATGGACCGGGTGATCGAGGTACACGCTGGCGTCGGTCAGGTCGAACCAGCCGTCAGGGCCCTTGCCACTGCTGCCATCCAGGGTCACGCGCTTGGTCACGTACGTGCACATGGCATCACCTCGTCGCCAGGTGCCTGCCGAAGAATTCGGCGATCAGCTTCCATCCCTTCACCGCTGCCTCCTGCCTGTACATAGGCCGGTCGACGGCGAAGAACCCGTGGCCGGCGTTCTCGAAGACGTGGAACTCGTGCTGCTTGGCCGCTTCCGTGAGGAGGCGATCGAGCTCGGCCACCTCGTCCGGCGAGGGGTGCGTGTCCTCGGCGCCGAACAACCCGAGGAGCGGGCACGAGAGCTGGGGCGCCAGGTGGACGAGGGGACGGGCGCGCAGGGGCAGGTCGCTGGGCGGCGGGGCCACCACGAAAGCGCCGTAGCAGTCGACGGCGGCCTCCAGGGACAGGCTGCACGCCGCCAGGAACGACTGCCGGCCTCCCGAGCAGTAGCCGATCACCCCCACCCGTCCATTGGCGCTGTCGAGCGAGCGCAGGTGTGATGCGGCTCCTCCGACGTCGCCGACCAGACGGTCGTCGGGCACGCCGCCGGCCGCCCGGACAGCCGCGGCCGCGTCGTCAGGGCTGGCGCCCGGGGCCTCGCGGCTGTACAGGTTCGGGCAGATCGCGTTGTAGCCCATCGCCGCGAAGCGCCGGGTGATCTCCCTGGTGGCGGGGTCGTACCCGGGCATGTGGTGGATGACCACCACCCCACCCAGCGGGCCCGCTGCCAGGGGCCGAGCAAGGTAGGCCTCGATGGAGTCGCCGCCCGCCCCGGTGACCTGCACCGTCTCGGCGCGCAGCGCCTCGCCGGCCATTACAGCCGAACTTGGCGCAGCTGCTCGAGCTTCGCGACGGACGCGAGTCGCTCGAGCAGGGCGGCGTCGATCGCGTCGTCGATCTCCATGAGCATGACGGCTCGCCCGCGCGGATGATCACGACCCAGCTCGATGCGCGCGATGTTGATGTCGTTGCTGGCCAGAAGTGAGGACACCGCCGCGATCACACCGGGCCGGTCCTCGTGCTGCACCACCAGAAAGGTGCCCGAGGGCTGCATGTCGACGCGGAAGTCGTCGATGCGCGTGATCCGGGGGGCGCCGTCGAAATGCGTGCCGGCCACGAGCAGGCGCCGCTCACCGACCACCTCGACGAACACCGAGTTGGCGTGGTCGACGCTGCGCGTGGTGGTGTGCTCGTCGACGTCGACACCCATGGAGCGGGCCACCGTCTTGGCGTTGATGGCGTTGACCCGGGCGTCGGAGAAGTGGCCGAGCAGGCCGCGCAGCACCTCGGCGGTGACCAGGGTGGTGTCGACCTCGGCGAGCTCCCCGGCGTAGCTGCAGATCACCCTCTGCACGCCGCCGCTGCTGAGCTGCGCCGCCAGAGAGCCCATCTTGCGGGCCACCTCGAGATAGGGCCGCAACCGAGCCAGCTCCTCGGGGTTGACCGCGGGGGCGTTGACCGCGTAACGGGGCGAGCCGCCGCGCAGGTACTCGACGATCTGGTCGGCGACGTCCGCCGCGACGTTGACCTGGGCCTCGGCCGTGCTCGCCCCCAGGTGCGGGGTGACGATGATGCCGTCAACCCCGATGAGCGGGTGCCCCTCGGGAACCGGTTCCGTGGTGAACACGTCGATGGCTGCACCCGCGATGACGCCGTCGCGCACCGCCTCCGCGAGCGCCGACTCGTCGATGATCCCACCGCGGGCGACGTTGATGACCCGCGCGCCGGGGCGCATGCGACGCAGCTCCGCGGCCCCGATGACACCGCGAGTGTGCTCGGTGAGAGGGACGTGGACGGTGAGAACATCGCTCTCGGTCAGCAGGGTCTCCATGTCCACGAGCTCCGCTCCCGACTGCTCTGCGCGCTCGTGCGTCGCCAGGGGATCGTGGGCGAGGACGCGCATGCGCAGTCCCTCGCCGGCGATGCGCGCCACCTCGAAGCCGATCTTGCCGAGCCCGAGCACACCGAGGGTGCGGTCCCGGAGCTCGACGCCCATGAGCTTGGAGCGCTCCCAGCGACCGGCGCGCAGCGAGGCGTCGGCGGCGGGGATGTTGCGCGCGAGGGCCAGCAACATCGCCACGGCATGCTCCGCGGCCGCGATGGTGTTGCCGGTGGGCGCGTTGAGGACGAGCACGCCGTGACGCGTGGCCGCCTCGATGTCGATGTTGTCGACGCCCACGCCCGCGCGTCCCACCACGCGAAGGCGGGTCGCGGC
Organism: Candidatus Dormiibacterota bacterium; assembly: GCA_963823765.1. Classification (GTDB taxonomy): domain Bacteria; phylum Chloroflexota; class Dormibacteria; order Aeolococcales; family Aeolococcaceae; genus Aeolococcus. The sequence continues at coordinate 158,272 of CAWGML010000003.1, read as the reverse complement.
GGCGAACACGTGGGCGGTGACCTTGGTCTCGCTGCGCACCACCAACGCGTCGTAGCCGGCGATGCGCGCGATCAGCTCGGCGGGGGCGAGGCCCGTGGCCACGTCCACCTCCGCGGCCGCGCGGAGGCGGTCCACACCGTCCGCGGCGATGGGGTCCGCGACCAGGATGCGCAGAACGTCGACGTCCTGACGTGCGGCCGACGAGTCCTCCGAGAGCGGCGCCTCTGCCTGGATGCTCAGCCCACCCCGGCCGGCTGACCACTGGCCTGGACGCTGCGCACCACCTGCTGGGCGGCGGGCACGGCGAGGCCGACGCGGCTGCGCATCCCGGTCTCATGCAGTCCCTGCTCGAGCGTGGCGAGGATGCTGTACACGTCGCCTTCCTCGATCATCCCGAGGTGGCCGATCCGGAAGATCCTCCCGGCCAGGTCGCCCTGGCCGCCGGCGAGCACCAGCCCGTGGCGCGTGCGCAGGACGGTGAGCAACTCCTTGAGCGTGTCGGGTCCGTCGACGGGGTTGTGGATCGCGGTGACGGTGTTGCTGCGGTGGCCCTCCGCGGCCAGGAGCTTGAGGCCGAGCGCGTCCACGCCGGCGCGCACCATGTCGGCCACGCGCGCATGACGGGCCCACACGGCCTCGATGCCCTCCTCGCGCATCATCGCCAGCCCCTCCTGCATCGCGTACAGGACCGACACCGCCGGGGTGCTGTAGGTCTGCGACTTCTGCTGGAACTTGCGTTCGCGAGCGAAGTCCAGGTACCAACGCGGCGTCGTCGTCGCCTCCGCCCGCGCGAAGCCGGCTTCGCTGACCGCCAGCATGGTCACTCCGGGCGGGGCCATCCAGCCCTTCTGCGAGCCGGTGATGAGCACGTCGATGCCGCAGCCGTCAGTCTCCAGCGGCAGGCAGCCGGCACCGCTGACCGAGTCGACCGCGAGCAGCTTGCCGCGTCCCTTGACCACTGCGGCGATCGCCAGGATGTCGTTGGTCACGCCGGTGCTCGTCTCGTTGTGGGTGACGAAAACGGTCGTGGCATCGGGGTGCTCGGCCAGGATGCGCTCGACGTCCTCGGGGTCGATCGGCTCGCCGGGAGTGACCTTGAGCCGGAGGACATCCGCGCCGTACGCGGTGGCGATGTCCGCCCAGCGGTCGCCGAACGAGCCCATGGTGCAGAACAGCGCCTGCTCGCCACGGCTGAGCAGGTTGACGACCGCGGCCTCGAGGCCGCCCGTGCCGCTGCACGGGTAGATGAGCACGTCGTTCTCGGTGCGCAGGGCCCAGCGGAGCCCCTCCTCGATGTCACGCAGCAGCGCGGCGAACTCGGGGCCGCGATGATTGATCATGGGGCGGCTCGCCGCACGCACGACGCGCTCAGGAAGCGGGGTCGGACCGGGAACGCGGAGCTGCTGTGCGAAGGCCATGTCTGCTCCCAACGTGCTCGTTGACGACTGCGAGCAGTCTACCAAGCGTCCGCCGGCGACCTGCCGGACGCGCCGGAAGGTCGATCAGTACAGCTCGTCGTAGATGTGGTGGGGCCGCGCGAATCGCTGCGCATGCGCCTCGAGCGCACGCAGCGCCACGGCCCGGCGCCGTCGACGTTTCGCGTTGCGGTGCACCAGGACACGATCGAGCGCCGCGCGCGTCATGCGGAGGTCGGCGCGAACCATGACCCACGCTGCCCGGGGCCAGCGGATGACCGCCGCCAGCAGGGCCAGCAGCAGCGTGTAGCGGATCACCGTGCCCGACCACGCGGACGGCGCGGCGGCCACCGTGGCCACAGCCACCGGCTTGGTGGCGGGGATCACCGGGTGGTCGGGGTGGGCCAGGTTCCACGCCACGATCTCGGCCTTGCGCTGCAGCAGTTGCGGGTCATATCGCTCGATCCCGGCTCGGATGGCCATCGCCAGCACCTGTTGGAAGCCTGGCGTGGCGATCAGCGACGCCTCGCGCGTGTTGCTCAGAAATGCCGGCTCGACCGTGACGGTGGGCATCTGCGTGTGGATCCACCAGTTGTCTCGCAGCACCACACCGTCGTCGGCGACGCCGAGAGGTGCGAGGTACGTGGCCATCGCGTCGCTCATGGTCTGCGCGAAGGCGAGATCGGTGTCCTTCGGGTAGAGCACCACGGACCCGTTGGGGCCGCCGTTGGTGAACGAGTTGAAGTGCACGCTGACGAAGACGGCGGCATGATTGTTGTTGGCGGTGTCGCTGCGCTGCTGGACGTCCAGCGAGATGTCCGTCGAGCGCGTGAGGATGGCGTTGACGTCGTCCTGTTGCAGCAGCCGGCGCAGCCGCTGCGACACAGCCAGCGTGGCGTCCTTCTCCTCGAGACCGTTGCTCGGGGCGATCGCGCCCGGGTCGAACGGCATGTCAGGTTGGGCAGGGTTGACGGCGCCACCGTGACCAGGATCGATCACCACGACCAACGGTCGCGGAGCCGCCGCCTGGGCGTGGGCGGTCGGCGAGGCGGCGATCACCATCGCGCTGGCGAGGACCGGGACGCTGAGCAGGACGTGGAGAAAACGTGTCGCCGGACGGCGCATGGCCGCCGCCAGTATATGAGGAATATCGAGGGGAAACTGCCCCTCAGCGAACTTCCGCCTGGAACGGAAGCAGGGCGATGTGGCGGGCGCGGTTCAGCGCCGTGGTCAGACGTCGTTGATGGCGCGCGCACGTGCCGGTCATGCGCCGCGGCAGGATCTTGCCACGATCACTGAGGTAGCGGCGCAGGCGCGCCACCTCCTTGTAGTCGATGACCTCCATGTGCTCCAGGCAGAAGCTGCAGACCTTGCGGCGGCGGCGATCGTAATCAGGCATCTAGAAGGGGATGTCATCCGGGTCGACATCGCCGCCCGAGTTGCCGCCAAGCGCCGGGGCGCCGGCCGTGGCACCGGCGGTGGCGGGCTGGCCGAGGTCTCCGCCGCGGGCACCGCCCTCGCCGTCCTGGCGGCTGTCGAGGAACTGGACGTCGTTGGCGTTCACCTCGGTCTTGTAGCGCTTGGCGCCAGTGTCCTTGTCATCCCACGAGCGGGTCTGCAGGCGGCCCTCGATGTACACCATCCGGCCCTTCTGGAGGTACTGCCCGCACAGCTCGGCGAGCTTGCGGTTGCCCTGGTTCCAGACCACGATGTCGTGGTAGTCCGTGAACTCACGCCGCTCGCCGCTGGCGTCCTGGCCGTAGCGGTTGGTGGCGAGCGCCAGGTTGCAGACGGCGGTGCCGCTGGGTGTGAAGCGCAGCTCAGGGTCGCGGGTCAGGCGGCCGATGAGCATGACGCGGTTGAGCGAGCCAGACATCAGTTCTCCTCCTCGGTGGCGGCGACCAGCGCGGCAGGCTCGTCGTCTGCGTCGTCGTCGTCTTCATCGTCGTCGTCATCATCGCCATTGGCCGCGACAACTGCCTGACGCGTGAGCGCGGGCTCGCCCGTCTCCGCGGCGTCGGGGGCGGCACGGTCGACGGCATCGGGCTCGGCCTCGTCGCCGCCCTCGCGGACCACGAGGAGGTGACGGAACACCGTCTCGTGGATGGCCAGGGCGCGCTCCACCTCGCGCACCCGGGTCCCGTCGAGGCGGATGTGCAGGAGCATGTAGTGGCCGTCACGGAGGTGGTCGACCTCGTACGCGAGGCGACGGCGGCCCCAGTTGGTGGTGCGCACCACCGTTCCCCCGGCTCCGGTGATGAGCTGCTCGACCAACTCGGCGGCCGCCTGCAGGCCTTCGTCGTCCAGCTCCGGCCGGGCGATGTACATCAGCTCGTAGTCGCGCACCATGCGCGCACCTCCTTTCCCCTGGGCTTGCGGCATCCGGACTGGGGCTGTGCCGAGGTGGCTGGCAGGCAGCGCCGGATACAGGAAAGCTTTGTTGCATGCCCCCGCGGGGACACCCGGAGTCTACCAAAGCACCGCGTCGGCGATCCACGAGCACCCGGCCGGTCGTGGTGAGCGACGGAGTCGCCGTGAGCCTTCCGGTAGACTCCGAGCCCTCCCAGTCGCGGTCAGCTAGCTCAGTTGGTTAGAGCGCACGGTTCACATCCGTGAGGTCGAGGGTTCGAATCCCCCGCTGACCACCATTTGTCTTGTCTCCGGTTGTCCTGTCTCCGGACGTCGTGGACGCATGTCTCACGTCATCGTGGACAAAGTACAGGCCGGCCGGGAGGAGTTCCCCGGTGAACAGGGCAGTCGCTGCTACCCTGTCGCGGTGGGAGGGGGAAGATTCGGGCGTCCAAACGGTTGGCGCGCCCGGAAGGTCATGGACAACTCGGGCACCTCTCGGACGAAGTTCGTGGTCGAGCTCGCCCTCGCCGGCGTGCTGGCCGGCGCGCTCGTCGGGGGGTTCGTGGCATTCGAACTCGGGCAGCGGCAGCCCGACGATCTCAAGCCCCAGCCTCTGTCGGCACGCGCCGCTGAGCCGAGTGGATCCGCGGATCCCTCCCCACCGTCCTCGACGGCCACGCCCGCTTCGAGCGAGACGCCTTCGGCCTCGCCGACCGCCGGTCCGACACCGACACCGCACCGCACGCCGGTACCGACACCCGTCCACACCTCGACGCCCCGGCCCGGACCGGCGGCACCCACCGTCGTGAAGGTGACCTCATTCGAGGTCGGGTATCAGTCGACGGCATGCGTGTACGAGGGACCGACGAACCGGACGGTCTGCGCTGTCACGGTGACCGTCGAGGTGATGCCTGGAGCAAAGGACGCCTCGATCCCGTGGTTCGTGGATGGGCTGGTGGAGCAGATGACCGCCAACAATCAGACATTCGAGGTTCCATTCCGGACGTCGCTGTCGAATGCGATTTCGATTCGGGCGGGAAACACGTCTGGGTCCGGCAGGGATTGGATATACCTCCCCGGCCACATCGCCCGTGCCTGCCCAGTCTCCACGGCGGTTGCCCACGTCGGGAGTGTCAGCTCGGCCGCGGTGTCCTTCTTCGGAGACATGGGCCGACTCCCCTGCGGTTGATCGCCGCTCAGGCGCCGCCGATCTCCTTGTAACCCGCCTCGTCGAGGAGCGTGGCGCCGCTGTCGTCGACGTTGTTGAGGCGGACCATCCAGCCCTCGCCGTAGGGGTCGGCGTTGACACGCTCCGGCGCGTCGGACAGCTCGTCGTTGACGCCGGTGACCGTGCCGCCCACGGGCGCGTACAGCTCACTCGCGGCCTTCACCGACTCGATGGCGCCGAACTTGTCGCCGGCCTTGAGGACGGTGCCGACGGCGGGCAGCTCGACGAAGATGACGTCACCCAGCTCGGACTGGGCGTGGTCGCTGATGCCGATGGTGGCCACGCCACCTTCCACATGCACCCACTCGTGACTCTCGGTGAACCGGTACTCGCTGAGATCGGGCACTCAACCATCCCCCTTGGGTCGTTTGTAGAACGGCAGCGGGACAACCTCCGCCGGCGCCTGGGTTCCTCGAATGTCGACGGCGATCTCGCCGCCGCGGGTGAAGTCCGGGTCGACGGACGCCATCGCCACCGCCGTGCCCACGGTGAAGCCGAACGTTCCGCTGGTGACGGTGCCGATCTCGACGTCGTCCTGGAACACGGCGTGGCCGTGACGGGCGATGCTGCGCGCGCCGAGGCGCAGGCCGATGAGGCGGCGAGGCGGTGACTTCGCGCAACTCCTGCAACGCCGGACGGCCGACGAAGTCGCCCTTGTCGAGCTTCACGGTCCAGCCGAGCCCGCAGCTGTAGGGGTCGGTGTCCTCGTCCATGTCCTGACCGTACAGGCGCAGCCCGGCCTCCAGCCGCAGCGTGTCGCGTGCCCCCAGCCCGGCGGGGACCAACCCATGCGGCGCCCCCGCCTCGATGATCGCGTCCCACACCACGCCGGCACGGCTGGAGTTGATGTAGATCTCGAAACCGTCCTCGCCGGTGTAGCCGGTGCGCGAGATCCTCTGGACGCGCGCGTCGGTGACCCCGGCCAGCGACAGGCCGGAGGCGAAGAACGGGCGCAGCTCTCGCAGCGACGGGCCTCTCTCGTCCATGCGGGCGAGCGGCTCGAGGACGTCCACGGCCCGTGGACCCTGCACCGCGATCAGTGCCAGCTCGTCACTGAGGTCGTGCAGCTCGAGGTCGGAGGGCGCGTGCTCGCGCATCCAGGCGACGTCCTTCTCCCTTGTCGACGCATTGACCACGACGATGAAATGATTCTCTCGCCCACCGCGGAGCACGATGACGTCATCGACGATGCCCCCTGCGTCGTTGCACATCACCGAGTAGAGCAGCTGGTTGGGCACCAACCGGCCGACGTCGTTGGTGACCAGGCGCTGGACGAAGCCCGGTGCACCGGGACCCGTCATGCCCACCTCGCCCATGTGGCTGACGTCGAAGATGCCGGCGCGCTGGCGCACCGCCACGTGCTCATCGCGGATGCCGCTGTACTGCAGGGGCATGTCGTAGCCCGCGAAGTCCACCATCCGCGCCCCGGCGGCGACGTGGCGGTCGTAGAGTGGCGTGCGACGGCCCATCAGGCGTGCGAGTGTAGGACGCGGCGACGAGCCGGGTGGCCATCCCTCGGGCGGGTACCATCGGGCCGAGTCACGTGGGGGAGCCGGTTGATCGTCGCCCTCGTCGTCGCGGCCGCGATCGTCGTCGCGGCCCTGGCGGCGGTCACAAGGCTGGTCCGCCGCCGGTTGCCCATGACCCGGGGAACCATGACCGTCGCCGGTCTGCGCAGCCCGGCCAGCGTCTTCCGCGACCGCGTCGGCGTCGCCCATGTCGACGCCGCCTCGATGGAGGACGCGGCCTACGCCATGGGGATCGTCCATGCCCAGGAGCGGCTCTGGCAGCTCGACCTCACCCGACGGGTGGCCTCGGGCCGCATCAGTGAGATCGCCGGGCTGGAGGGGCTCACCGCTGACCGATTCCTCCGCCGCGTGGGGCTGCGCCGCGTCGCCGAGGAGGAGGCTGACCTCCTCGACGGCGAGGTGCTGGGCATGCTCGAGGCGTACGCCGCCGGTGTCAACGCGGTCATCGACGGTGGCCGGCGCCTGCCCGTCGAGTTCTCGCTGCTGCGCATCCGCCCGGAGCCCTGGCGTCCCGTCGACAGCATCGCCTGCGCCAAGCTGCTCGCCCTGGGCCTGAGCCTGAATTGGGACAACGAGGTGCAGCGGCTGCGCCTGGTCCAGGAGGTGGGGCCGGAGATCGCGGCACGGCTCGAGCTGGTGTACCCGGACAGCAACCCCACCATCCTCGCCGACACCGCGGCCAGCGCAGGGCCAGGGGCCGGCGAGGAGCTGCTGGCCCTCTACCAGGAGGCGGCCCGCTGGCTGCCCAGCGCGGTGGGGGCGAGCAACGCGTGGGCGGTGGCCCCCAAGCACACCATGACCGGCCGCGCCCTGCTCTGCAACGACCCCCACCTGGAGCCCAGCCTGCCGTCGGTGTGGTTCGCCGCACATGTCCGCGCGGGCGACGACTTCGAGAGCACCGGGGTCACGTTCGCCGGACAGCCGTTCCCGATCATCGGCCACAACCGGCGCATCGCCTGGGGCTACACCAACTCCTTCGCCGACTGCCAGGACCTCGTTGTCGAGCAGTTCGATGCGCCCGCCGGCAACCGGTTCCGGACCGAGAACGGCTGGCAGCCGTCGCGCATCGCGCGTGAGGTCATCCGTGTCAAGGATCGCCCCGACGAGGTGGAGGAGGTGGTCATCACCCGGCACGGGCCGGTGGTGGAGCGCTGCGACGACGTCAGCGGTGGCCGGTGGCTGGGTCTTGCCCTGCAGTGGACCGCCCTGACACCCGGTTGCGCGTCCGAGACAGTGCTCAGGCTGCAGCGCGCCGGCGACTGGGAGAGCTTCCGGAGCGCCTTCGCAAGCCTCGACGCGCCCTCGCAGAACGCTGTCTACGCCGACATCGACGGGCACATCGGCTACTTCTGCAACGCCCGCATCCCGGTACGCCGTCGACGTCCGTCGGGGTTGCCGACGCCTGGCTGGGATGGCGGCGTGCTCTGGGAGCGGTTCCTCACGGTCGACGAGGTTCCGCAGCAGCTCGACCCCCCGGATGGGCTGGTGATCACCGCCAACAACCGCATCGTCGGCGACGGGTTTGCGCATTACATCGCCAACGACTACATGGCCGGGTACCGAGCGCGCCGGCTGCGCGAGCTGCTCAGCGAGGACCGGATGGATGCGCACTACATGCGCAGCGTGCAGATGGACATCGTGTCGCCGCCGGCGACGATGGTGGCTCGGCTGCTCGGCTCGATCCGCTGCACCGTCGAGCTCGCCGAGTCGATGAGGCTGCGGCTGGTGGCCTGGGACGGCCAGATGGCGCCCGACCGTGTCGAGCCCACCGTGTACGAGGCCTTCATGCTCCGCCTCGCCGAGCACGCCTTCCGGCCGTTGTGCGGCGACGCCTGGGGAATCGCCGCCGGCTTCGACCTCAGTCATCCGCTCTTCCCGTACCCCGCCAACCTCACCGGGAGGGTCACGCCGATGCTGGTCGGACGCTGGGAGGCGGGAGACGAGTTGATGTTCGACGGCCTGACCACCTGGAGCCAGGTCGCGGCTGACGCGCTCGAGGACGCGGTGGCGGACCTGCGCCGCAGCCTGGGCCGCGTGCGCCGCTGGCGCTGGGGCAGGCTGCACCGCTTGCCCCTGCGGCATCCGCTGGCCGTGCGCCGCGTGCTGCACCCGTTGCTCAACGCGCCGGACATCATCGTGGGCGGAAGCGTGGACACCGTCATGGCGACGGGCGCGCGGCCCGGCGCCGACTTCGCCACCCGCGTGTTCGCTCCCTCGTGGCGGCAGGTGTTCGACGTCGGCGGCTGGGACAGCGGCTGCACCGGCGTCCTCTACCCCGGGCAGTCGGGGCATCGCTTCTCCGCGCACCACCACGACCTCTCCAAGCGTTGGGTCCGCAACCAGCAGTTCTCGCTGACCTGGGGCGACGCCGCCTTTCGTGGCCGGCGCGCGCTGCGGTTGGTGCCGCGCGAGCGCGGTCTCATCGCCACGCAGTGACGCCTATGATCGGGAGCAGATGATCGCGCGCAGACGGTCGCGCTCCGGGCAGGCGGGGCTCGTGCGGGGGTGCTGTCTCGGCCTGGTTCTCGTGGCAGCCCTGGTTGTCGCGGGGGTGATCTTCGCGTCGCGCGCGCTCGCGGCGCCGAACCTCGGCTCGCCCCCCGGCGGCACCGCGCACGGCAGCAGCGAGGCCGTCATCGCCGCCGCTTTGAGCGGCGACGCGGCCACGCAACTGCTCGACGGCGAGCACGCGGTCGTCGCGCTCAGCGAGCGCGACCTCACGGTGATCGCCACCGCCCGCAACCCGTCGCCGGACCGCTACCGCAACCCGCAGGCGCGCATCCGCAACGGTGACGTGGTGGTGTCGGCGGACACCAGCGTCGGGCCCTTCGGCGTCACCGCGGTGGCCAGCTTCGCGCTGCTCTTCAGCGATGCCGGGGGCGCGTCCAAGGTGACCGCGCAGGCGGTCGACTACGCGGTCGGCCAGCTCGGCATCCCCGGGTTCATCGGCGACCGTCTCGATCCCCGCGGCTCCGCGTCCCTCAACCTCACCGCCCTCTTCGCCTCGAACGCCGCGCTGGAGGCGCTCTCGAAGTCCATGGATTGCCTGGCGGTGCGGCCCGACGGCGTGCACATCGGCTTCCACCGACCGGGCGTCGCCCCGTCCGCGGGCGTCTGCGGGTGAACCTCCAGGACATCCTCGAGTGGTCCGCTCAGCTCGCAGGCTGCGCAGGCGTGCCGCTCGACTCGCAGGTGTACGTCGAGGCACCGTCCGACGTGCACCGCGTCCTCTTCGGTGTCGACATCTCGCTCACGGAGGTCCTGTGGGCGCAGCAGAACGGCTTCGACGCGGTCATCGCGCACCACCCGCTCGGTGACCGCACGCGCACACGGTTCACCGACCTGGTCAGGAGTCGCCAGCTCGAGCAGATGACCGCTGAGGGCGTGGCCACGGACGCCGCCGAGCAGGCGATCGGCGCACGGCTCGAGGCGATCACCCGGCGCACCCACATGAGCAACGTCAACGCCATCGTCGACAGCGCGCGCCTCTTCGGCATGCCGCTCTGCAACGTGCACCTCGCCTGCGACATCATCACCCGCAACGCGGTCATCGGGATGCTGCGTCGTCACGACGCCGCCGGCGCCACGGTCGGTGACTGTCTCCACTGGTTCGACGAGTTCGCCGAGTACTCGCATGGACACGCCCGGCCGGAGGCGTGGCTGGGGTCGACGGCCAACCCCCTGGGTCGCTGGACGGTGGCCATCGCCGGCGGCACCAACGGCGGCTTCCCGGTGTTCACCGAATACTTCCGCGCCGGTGTCGACACCATCCTCTCGATGCACGTCGACGAGGACGACCTGCAGAGGCTCCGCGCCTCGCGCGACCCCGGCGACACACTGGTGGTCACAGGCCACATGACGAGCGACAGCATCGGCATCAACGTCATCATCCGGGGGCTCGAGGAGCGCGGCATCGAGGTGGTGCGCACCAGCGGGATCGTGCCGCCTCAGGGCGGCTAGCGATAAGGCTCCGACGCCGTCGCGGCCAGCACGAAGCTGGCGTGGCTCTGCACCTGCGGGTAGTTGCCGAGCGGCGAGCCATCCCGCGGGTCGGCGACCTCCCCGAAGAGGTCGACGGAGCCGCGTGCCGCCAGGGCGGTGGCGAAGTGTCGTGAGCCGTCACGACCGCAGCGCTCCAGTGCCTCCGCCAGCCAGAAGGTGGCGAACAGGAAGGGCCCACAGGGATCGCTGGTGGCGTCCTCCTCGGGGAGGTGTCGCTCGATGAGGCCATCGCGATCCAGGGTGGCGGTGATGCTGTCCAGGGTGGCGTGCAGGCGCGCGTCGCCACCGTCGAGGAACGCGACGATCGCGGCCTGAGCGAGGGCCGCGTCCGGTCCGCCGCCCGCGTCGGTCAGCGTCAGCGCGCCGCCACGGCGCAGCACCGCGTCGCGAATGTCATCCGCGGCCCGCTGCCAGCGCTGCGCGTCGCCCCTGACCACGCCGCGCTCGGCGAGCGCCGCAGCCTTCTGCAGCCCGGCCCACGCCATCACCCGCGAGTGGGTGTAGTGACGCGGCGCCCCGCGAATCTCCCAGATGCCGTGGTCCGGCCGGCGCCAGTTGGCGGCTGTCCAATCCGCCACGCGCACCGCGCCCTCGCGCAGGGAACCCGGCAGCAGGTCCCGCGCGGCGAGCTCCGCGGCGAGCTCGAGCACCTCCCCGGCGACGTCGAGCTGGGGCTGCTCGGACGCGGCGTTGCCGATGCGCACCGGACGCGCGCCGCCGTGGCCGCGGAGGTGGTCGAGAACTTGTTCTCGAGGCGGCGTGGTGCCGTCGACGCGCAGCAGCACCGCGGGGGGCATCGTGCTCACCGCTGCGCCGATGAAGTCCCCCAGACCGAACGCGTCCGCGGTCATCCCACAGCGCAGCATGGCCAGGCCGGCCAGCGCTGTGTCGCGCAGCCAGCTGTAGCGGTAATCCCAGGTTCGCGAGCTCGCGGGCCATTGGGGCAACGACGTGGTCGGCGCCGCCACGATGCCTCCGCCGCGCTGCCGCACGCCGGCGAGCACGGCAGCGCTGTGACCCTGCAACCGCTGCGCCGCCTCCCTGCCGAGGGAACGCTCCGCGAGCGGGCTCGGCGGCGCCGAGGTCGCAGCGCCGTGCTGCGCGAACCACTCTCGCGTACCGTCCATCGAGACCGGGTGGGCCGCCGCGCGGCTGTCGCAGAACACCACGGCGGACTCGATCGAGTCGACGGTGAACCGGCAACTTGCGACCCCGGCCCCGTCCACCGTCCACGGCGCCGGGGCGTGGACCGCGACGTCGATGGCGCCGCCGCGAACCCGCAGCACCGAGCTCTCAATGGCCACGTCGGCGGGTGCGCGCGCCGCGTCAGGGGAGAGGGCCACACGCACGCCGACGTCGACTCGGCCGCGAGCACGCATGCTGCGCACCAAGCGCGGGCTGCCATCACATGCGAGTGCGTCGTGCACCACGAGCTCGGTTCCATCGGCACGCCAGACCGTGCGCAGGATCAACGTGCCGGGCACGTAGCCACGCTCCGCCACCGTCGCGCCCGGGTGCGTGGGCGCCACCGTGAACAGGCCGCCGATGTCGGCGTCGAGGATGCCGAGCAGGCACGGCGACGAATCGATGCGAGGCCAGCACAGCCAGGCGATGTTCCCGCTCGGGTCGACCAGCGCCGCGGTCCGTCCGTCGGCGAGCAGGCCGTGTTCGCCGATGGGGTGCTGCACGTCGGCGCAGTCTAGTGCAGCGTGGTCCCGCCGACGATCAGTCCGGGATGGTGCTCGCGATGCGCGCGATCTTCGATGCCCACAACGGGTCGCTCGCGTAGTCGACGTTCATGCCGCGCAGCGTCGGGCCATGGTAGAAGCGACCGCTCGACGACAGGTAATCCTGCGCCACCTTCTGGGCGACGAACCTGATGCACGCTGCGAACGTCGGGAAGCTCACCGCATCTGCGTACGGGTTGGAGTCATCGGCGCCGTAACCGAACAGGTTGTGCTTGTCCTGTGCGATCGCGCTCGTGCCCCAGGCCGACTCCAGGATGGCATGCGCCACCAGGTAGCGCGCGCTGACGTGGTAGGTGGTCTCGGCGCTCATGAAGCTCGCGCCCAGCCCCGCCAGCGCGCTGCCGCTCAGGAAGGAATCGAGCCTGGCGGCGGTCTCCCCGGACGGCTTGGTGAGATCGGTGTCGACAGTGAAGGCCGGCCCGGGGACGGGCGTGAACACCGTGCCGTTCCCGCGGGCAGCAGCCGCCGCCGCAGCAGCAGCGGCGGCCGCCGCCCTGGCCTGCGCGGCCGCGGCGGCCTGCGCGACGGAGAGCCGGTGCTGCGCGGCGCCCACCTGCTGGTCGGCGGCGATCGCGGCAGCCTGCAGCTGGTCCGTCTCCACCGCGACGACGGCCTCTGCCGTCGCAGCCTGCTGCGCCGCCACCTGGGCCTGCTGCCGCGCTGTCGTGGCATCGGCCAGTGCCTGCCGGGCGGCGGCCTCGGCCGCGGCGATCCGTGCCAGCAGGATCTTGCCCGCCTGGTTGACGCGGTCGAGCTCGGCGGCCCGCTGGAAGACGTCACCGAGGTTGGATGCGGAGACGAGGTAGGCGAGCGCGCCCTCAGCGCCGCCTGTCTTGTAGACGCTGCGGATGTAGCTGGCGAGCTGGGCCTTGTCGTCCTGCACCTGCTGGTCGAGCGCCGCAACCCGGGCCGTGTCGGCTGTCACCGCGGCGTCCAGGGAGGCCACGCGGGCCTGGACAGCTGCCAGCTGTGCCTGCGCGCCGGCCAGTTGCTGCTGTGCCGCCCCCAGCGCGGTGCCTGCCTGGCGGGCGTGCTGCTGCGCCTGGGCGAGGTTCTGCCGCGCCGCACCCACGCTGGTCCCGCTGTCGGCACGTGCGGGAGCCGCGACCCCGAGCAGGGCGGCCGCGACCACGACCGCGGCGAGCGTGCGACCACGAACCGACAGATGCACGCGCCCGACTGTGCGACAGTCTCCACAGAGTGCCGGTCGCTGTCACCGCGCCGTCATCGCACCGTTGCGGCGCGGTCGAACCCGCGCGGCACGCGGCGATGTGTTACGAGGCCTTGCGCTCCAAGAGCCTGTCGCCGACCGTGGCGTCGAAGGTCAGCTCCTCGGAGTGACGCGGACCGCAGTCGGGGCACTGGATGTGCCCGCCGATGGGCTCGTCGTTGGCATCGAAGTAGACGACCGCGAGACGCTCCGCGCGGCAACGTGGGCACGTGTCGAGGGTCGTCATGGAGAGGACATCATCGCATGGACGACGCCGGAGCGCGACTCACCACTGGTAGGTCACATACCGTGACCCGGTGCCTCTCCCAACACCCGGCCAGCGCCGCGCTCTCGACCGGTACCTCGACGAGCTCGACCTCTGGAACCGGCGGCTGAACCTCACCGCCGTGCCCCGCGACCGAGCCTGGGATCGGCACGTCGCCGAGAGCACCAGGCTGCTCGCTGCGGCCCACCTGGCGGAGGGGAGCCGGTGCGCCGACCTGGGCTCGGGGGCCGGCATCCCCGGCGTCATCGTCGCCATCCTGCGTCGGGACGTGGCGCTGACCCTCATCGAGGCCGATCGCCGCAAGGCGGGCTTCCTGGTGCACGTCTGCGGGCTGCTCGAGCTGGACAACGTCACGGTGGCGGCACGACGTGCCGAGGAGATGGCGGCCGATCCGAGCCATCGAGAGCGGTACGACGCCGTGCTGTCACGAGCGGCGGCACCACCGCTGCGACTCTGCACGCTGGCGCTCCCCCTGCTGCTGCCCGGCGGCGCGCTGTGGGCGCTGGTCAGCGACGAGGATGCTCAGGCGGCTGTGGTTGCGCTCGCTGCCGACCCATCGATGATGGCCGCGCACGCCGGCGCGGGCATCCTCACCGTGAGCAAGCCGATCAGGGAATCTGCACCACGCCGATGATGTTGCCCTCGGTGTCCTTGAACCACGCGGCCGCTCCGCCACCACCGATCTCCGCGATGCCGTCGACCGTCTTCAGCCCCGGGAGGTCGTACTCCTCGAACACCACGCCACGAGACCGCAGCTCCTCCACCGCCGCACGGGCATCCGGGACGCGCAGCCCCATCTGCGTGTGGCCACCACGATTGGGGTTGGGTGTCGGGTAGATCGTGAACACCGAATCGCCGAACGAGAAGAACGACGCGCCCTCGGCCGCGTCGCCGGGTTGCGCGCCCACCTTCTCGGTGTAGAACGCGGTTGCCCGTTGCATGTCCATCGCCGGCAGCGTGGCGTGAGCCTTCGCCCCTTCGAGCATCGTCAGCCCTCCTCAAGTGGACCACGAGCGTACGCTCGCGACGGACCCTCTGTGTCGGCCTCGTCAGCCGAGCTGCCGCCAGGCGGTGCCGTTCAGCGACCACACCTGCATCGGCTGGGGGTTTCCCTGCACGGGTTCGACCGCGGAGCCCACGATCACCACGCTGCCGGTGTCCGTGTCGGTCACAGCACGCGTCGGAAACACCGGCAGCCGCGCACCGGCGACCAGCGTCCAGTCCCTGCCCGACCACGACCAGAGCTGCTTCGCGGGCACCACCGACGGGTCGCCGAACATGAGGAGGCGGCCGCTCTGCGGGTCGACGACCAAGCCCACCGTGAAGGCGGGAGTGGTGTGCGTGCTGAGCCGATGCCAGGCCGCCCCGTCCCAGGTGTAGGTGGACGTCGTGCCGTCGGAGGGATCGCAGCACAGGACCGCCAGCAGCGTGCGCGTCACCGGGTCCTCGGCCATCCCGAGCACATCGACGCCCTGCGGCAAAGCACCGCGGACCTGCTCCACCCAGCGCGAGCCGTCCCATGTCCAGGTCTGACGGTTGCTCCCCTCCTGCGTGCTGACCAGCACCATCTGCTGACGCGCGTCGTCCCACCCCATCTCTGACGCCTCGCCCAGCGGCGGGTTGCCGACGCCCCCGTCGAGCTCGCGCCAGCTTGCCCCGTCCCACGCCCAGGTGTCGTCGACCACCTCGCCGGGACCGAGCCGCCCGCCGTAGACCATCACCACCCCGGTGAGCGGGTCGAAGGCCGAAGCCGCCCCAAAGCGGCCGGCCGGGCTGACCTGAGGCCGGGCGAGCGTCCAGTGCCGGCCGTCCCACAGCCAGGTCTGGTCGTAGCTGTCGACCCCACCGAAGGTCACCAGCTGATGGCTGCGCGCGTCATACGCGGCGCTGAAGCCGAAGCCCAGCACCGGCTGGGAGGGCACCGGTGTGGGCCTGAGGGACGGAGGGGTGGGCGCCGCCGCCACCGGGCTCGGCCCGGCACGGGCCAGCGGGCTCGGGGTGGCGCCGGCCACCCGTTTGCTCGCCGGCGCCTGGTTGCGCGCCACCGCCAGCGCGACCAGGAGCGCGGCGAGGCCGATGGCGACGACAGCCCCGGCGACCCGGGCGTTCCGGCGCGCGCGAGGATCGCGGTCGCGCCGGAAGTCGTCGTCGGGTGGCACGTCGCTCATTCGATCGCCCGTGATGGCAGCATGTGCGTGTCAGACAGAGCACACAACCGGAGGCCGTCGAAGAGAGTGGAGCAGCCAGCAGAGCGATGGACCGCTGTCGACGAGTACCTCGAGGGGCTCGTGATCGGTGACGACCCGGATCTCCGGGCGGCGCTCGACGATGCTGCCAAGGCGGGCCTGCCCCAGATCCAGGTGACGCCCCTGCAGGGAAGGCTGCTGCACCTGCTGGCGCGCATGGCCGGGGCGCGACGAGTTCCTCGAGGTGGGCACCCTGGGCGGCTACAGCACGATCTGCCTGGCCCGGGCGCTTCCGAGGGGTGGGAAGCTGGTGACGCTGGAGGTCGACCCTCACCACGCGGAGGTGGCCCGCGCCAACATCGACAGGGCCGGGCTTGGCGACATCGTCGACATCGTTCTCGGTCCCGCGCTGGACACTCTCGGTGAGCTGGACAAGGGGGATCACGAGCCTTTTGACCTGGTGTTCATCGATGCCGACAAGGTGAACAGCCCCGAGTACTTCCGCTGGGCGGTGAAGCTGGGCCATCCCGGCACCGTCATCGTCGTGGACAACGCCATCCGGCGCGGCTCGGTCATCGACGCGCAGAGCAGCGACCCCGGCGTCGTCGGCACCAGGGCGGTGCTGGAGCTCATGGGCAGCGAGCCTCAGGTCACCGCAACCGTCATCCAGACGGTGGGGAGCAAGGGGTACGACGGCTTTGCGCTGGCAGTGGTGAACGGCGGCTCCGACCGAGGGTAGTCGCCAGCGGCTCTCCCTCAGCCCGCGCCCTGCCGCCGCAGCACGTGCTCGGCGACCGCGCGCTCGTCCCACGGCACGCTGCCGTCGGCGCCGATGATGGAGCTCTCGTGGCCCTTGCCGGCCAGGAGCACGGTGTCGCCGGGCGTCGCGGCGCTGAGGGCGAAGGCGATGGCCTCAGCGCGGTCGGGGATGACGTGCAGCGTGTCGCCCCGGCGCGAGCCGGCACGCTCCGCACCGGCGGCGATCTGCTCGCAGATGGCGAGGCGGTCCTCGGCGCGGGGATCCTCGTCGGTGACGACCGCGATGTCGGCGAGCCGCCCGGCCACGTCGCCCATGGCGGGGCGCTTGTCGACGTCACGCTCGCCCGCTGAGCCGAACACCACCCACAGCCGGCCCGCGGTCGCGACCCGAAGCTCGGTCAACACCTTCTCCAGGGCATCGGCCGTGTGGGCGTAGTCGATGACCACGCTGAACGGCTGTCCGGCGTCGACGCGCTCCATTCGCCCGTGGACGCGGCCCAGCGTGGTGATGCCGGTGACCGCGGCATCGAGCGATGCGCCACTGGCGCACGCCGCGGCGATCGCGGCGAGGGCGTTGGCCGCGTTGAAACGACCGGCCAGCTGCAGCTGCAGCTCCGCCGTACCCCACGGGGTGTGCGCTCGCAGCCGCACCCCACCCGGGCCGGCGGTGATGTCGCGTGCGACAAGGTCCGCATCCGAGTCCGCGACGCTGTAGGTGAGCCGCCGCGCCACTGGCATCGCCGCCAGGCGGGGGTAGCCGAAGTCGTCGTCGCGGTCGAGCACGGCGACGCCGTCGGGGCGCCTGCCCACCATCTCGAGCAGGCGCGCCTTGGCGGCCAGGTAGCCGGCGCGGTCGCCGTGCACGTCGAGGTGCTCGGACGTGATCCGCGTGTAGACGGCGAGGCGGTATTCGACATCGTCGACGCGGTGCATCTCCAGGCCGTGCGACGAGGTCTCGACGACGACGTGCGTGCACCCGGACTCGCGCAGGTCGGCAAGCCTGCGCTGCGTCTCCACCGCCTCCATGGTGGTGACGCGGGTGGTGTTGGGCGCCACGATGTCGCCATCGCGGAAGTCCACCGTGGAGATCAGCCCGCTGTGCAGGCCCGCCGCCCGCCAGGCGGCCCAGAGCATAGTGGCGGTGGTGGTCTTGCCGTCCGTGCCGGTGACGCCTGCGATGGTGAGGGCACGCGAGGGGTGGCCGTGGAAGGCCGCCGCCAGGGCGCTGAGGGCCACGCGTGAGTCCGCGACCATCGCCACAAGCACGCCGGCCGGCAGCGGCGGGTCCGGGGCACGCTCGGCGACGACCGCCACCGCGCCCCGCGCGACCGCGGCAGCGGCGTGCGCGTGGCCGTCCTGGCGGCGCCCGGGCACGGCCACGAAGAGGGAGCCCGGGCCTGCGGCACGCGAGTTGTGGGTCACGGCGGTGACCTCGACGTCCGTGCCTGGTGGCGTCGCCGGTCCCAACCCGGCTGCACGCAGCAGGTCGCGCAAGCCAATCACGTGGCCGCAGTCTAGGCCGGAGGCTCGCACCGGGCAGTGGCGGCGGCGAATCACGACTGAATTGGTCGGGTATTGGGTACCATCCGCTCGTGCCCAACTCTCGCGACCTTCTCGACGACGCCCGGCGGGTCATCCCCGAGGTGACCCCGCAGCAGGTCGCCAAGGAGCGGAGCTCGCGCACGCTGATCGACGTCCGTGAACGCGACGAGTACGAGGCCGGCTTCATCCCCGGCGCGCTGCACCTCAGCAAGGGGTTCATCGAGCTCCACATCGAGGACCGAGTCCCCGCCAAGGACCGGCCCATCACCCTGTACTGCGCAGGGGGGGTGCGGTCGCTGCTCGCCGCCCGGGCGCTGCGGGAGCTCGGCTACACCGATGTGCGCTCGATGAGCGGTGGCTTCAACGGCTGGAAGCAGGCGGGCTTCGACTTCGACACCCCGCACGTGCTGACCGCCGACCAGAAGCGCCGCTACAACCGGCACCTGCTCATCCCCGAGGTGGGCGAGGAGGGCCAGGCAAAGCTGCTCGACGCCAAGGTGCTGCTCATCGGCGCGGGAGGCCTCGGCAGCCCTGTCGCCCTCTACCTCGCTGCCGCCGGGGTCGGCACCATCGGGCTGGTCGACTTCGACGTCGTCGACGACTCCAACCTGCAGCGCCAGGTCATCCACACGCGCGACCGCGTGGGCATGCGCAAGACCGAGTTGGCGCGCATCGCCATCGAGGCGCTCAACAGCGACGTGCGCGTCGTGCAGCACAACGAGATGCTCAGCGGCGAGAACGCCCGGGCGCTGTTCGACCAGTACGACATCATCGTCAACGGCTGCGACAACTTCCCCACCCGCTACCTCGCCAACGACGTCGCGCTGTTCGCGCGCAAGCCGCTCGTCGACGGCGGCATCTTCCGGTTTGAGGGCCAGGTCACGACAGTGCTGCCGTTCGCCTCGCCGTGCTACCGCTGCCGCTACCCGGCGCCGCCGCCACCGGAGGAGGCCCCGTCGTGCGCCGAGGCCGGTGTCCTCGGCGTGCTGCCCGGCATCGTCGGCACGCTCCAGGCCGCAGAGGTGGTCAAGCTCATCGTGGGCATCGGTGAGCCGCTGGCCGGTCGCCTGTTGCACATCGACGCGCTCGACATGCGCTTTCGCGAGTTCCGCATCCCGCGCGACCCCACCTGCCCGGTGTGCGGTGAGAACCCGACGATCACCGAGCCGATCGACTACGAGGGGTTCTGCATGGTGCCGTCCGGCGTCGCCACCGAGGCGGTCGGCGCGGGCGTCTGAGCGCCGAGCCGGTCAGCGCTCGGCCCTATGATCCGGCGGTCATGACCGCCGTGCAGATCGTCGACGTCCCGCAGCGCGAGATGGAGCGCTTCGTGCGCGCCGCGCACGGCTTCTGGGGTGAGGCGCCGGAGCCCGGCATGGAACACGTCCACAATGTCCTCGACCGCGCCATCATGGCGCGGCTCGACGGCGAGGATGTCGGTGCGGCGGCGGTCATCGACTTCCCGCTGACCCTGCCAGGCGGCGAACGCGTGGCCATGGACGGTGTCACCTGGGTGGCTGTGTCGGCGACGGCACGGCGGCGCGGTGCCCTGCGGGCGATGATGGACCGGCTGCTCACCGGTGCTCGCGAGCGCGGCGTCCCCGTGCTCGGCCTGGGTGCGTCGGAGAGCTCCATCTACCGCCGCTTCGGGTACGGCGTCGCCAGCCACATCGGGAAGGCTGAGATCGACACGGCACACGCGGCGCTGCGGGTCCCATTCCACGACGCTGGAAGGGTCCGCTTCCATCCACTCCAGGACGCCATCCCGGTGTGGCGCGACGTGGAGAGCCGCCAGGCGGACCGCACCGGGGGGATCCTGCGCAGCGAGCGCCACCTGCAGGTCATGATCGCTCGCACCGGGAAGGCGGAGGGGCAGATCGCCCCGATGGCGGTGGTCGTCCACGAGGACGGCGCCGGCGTTGTCGACGGCTTTGTCAATTACCGGCTGGAGCTGCGCTGGCAGGAGGGCCTGTCCGACGGGCTGGTCCATGTCAACGAGCTGACCGCGCTGAACCTCGACGCGCACCTGGCCCTGTGGCGACACGTGCTCGAGATGGACCTCGTCGAGCACGTCGAGATGTGGAGGTTCTGGCCGGACGACCCCATCCAGCACCTGCTCGCGGACCCGCGGCGGCTGCGTGTGAGCATGCGCGACGACCTCCACCTGCGCATCGTCGACGTGGTGGCGCTGCTGGAGGCGCGCCGCTACTCGCGTGAGGGCGCCCTGGTCATCGACGTGCGTGACGACGCCTGCCCGGATGTTGCCGGCCGCTACCGTCTCGAGGGCGGCCTCGAAACAGCCACCGCGGCGAGGACGGATGCAACGCCGGACATCGTGCTCGACGCCGCCGCGCTCGGCTCGATCCTGCTCGGCGACGTCAGCGTCGCGGCGCTGCATCGAGCGGGTGTCGTCGAGGAGCGCCGGCAGGGCGCGGTTCGCCGCGCCAGCGCGATGTTCAGCTGGTCACCCCGCCCCTGGCTCAACCACCTCTTCTGACGACGCGTCCCGGCGGTAGCTCCAGAAGGTGGGCAGCACCGCGCACAGCGCCAGGGTCCCCGCCACGCAGAGCACTCCGCCGCTGACGACCGATGCGCGCACACCGGCGAGGGAGCCGACCACGCCGGACTCGAGGTTCCCCAGGGCCGGTCCGGACGTGTAGCTGATCATCTCGATGCCCGCGAGCCGGCCGCGCATCGAGTTGGGGATGGTCTGGTTCCACATGGTGCCGCGGAAGATGCCGCTGATCATGTCGGCCGCCCCGGCGGCGACCAGCGTGATGAACGCGAGCCACAGCGTCGGCGCGAACCCGAAGCCGATGATGGCGACACCCCAGGCGGCCGCCGCGCACGCGATCGCGCGCCCGTGGTGCCTGACCAGCCGGGTCCAGCCGCTCGCCAGGCTGGCCAGGAGCGAGCCGACCGCCGGCCCCGTGTAGAGCACGCCCAGCACCGCCGGGCCGCCGAAGCCGCTGGCGATCTGCGGGAAGAGTGCCATGGGCATGCCGAAGAACATGGCGTTCATGTCGATGAGGTAGGAGCCGAGCAGATCCTTGCGCCGCGCTGCGTAGCGCAGCCCCGCCAGCATGCCCGCGAGGCTCACGCCGGCCGCGTCCGCCGGCGGCGGAACAGCGTTCATGAAGCTGAGCGCGGTCAGCGAGACGGCGAAGGTGGCCACGTCGACGCCGAAGGTCGCGGGCAGGCCGGCGGTCGCGATGAGCAGGCCGGCGACCGGGGGCCCGACCACGTGCCCGAGGTTGCCCCGCAGGCCCTCGAGCGCGGATGCGGCGGTCAGCCGGTCGGAGGGGACGATCCTCGGCACCAGCGCGTCGAGGGACGGCCGCTGCAGGGAATCCGTCGCCGCCGCCGCGGCGACCGCGAGGAAGAGCATCCACAGCTGCGGGTGCGGCAGCGCGGCGTTGATGAGGAGGAGAGCGCTGATGGCGCACTGCGCCGCCTCGGTGAGACGCACCATGCGGCGGCGGTCGATGGCGTCGGCGAGGGCACCCCCGACGAACGACACCACCAGGATCGGGACCAGCTCGCTGAGGCTGACCAGTCCCACCACCAGCGACGAGTGGCTGAGCGAGTAGGCCTGGAAAGGGACGGCGACGTACGTGATCATGCTGCCGGCGAACGAGACCCCCTGGCCGATGAACAGCAGCCGGAAGTCGCGGAAGTCGCGGAGCGGCGAGACATCGACAGCGACGGTGCGCAGCGCCCCGCGGACGCGCGAGGTCGTCCGGGCCTCCACCACGGGGTCCGGGGTGGCGCGCGTGGGCGGGTCAGGCCCTCGCTGTGGCGGCATCGAGGAAGTTGCCGAGCAGCGCGCTGAAGGCGGCGGGCTGCTCGAGGTTGGGCAGATGAGCGGCGCCCTCGAACTCATGCAACTGCGCGCCCGGGATGGCACCGGCCATCGCGCGAGCCTCGTCGATCGGGACGATCACGTCGGAGGTCCCGCACACCACCAGGGCGGGCACGCGGATGTCGCGCAGCATGGGGGTGCTGTCCGGTCGGCCGGCGACCGCCTCGATGGCGGCGACGACCCCCTCGGCGCTGCAGCGACGCATGCGGCCGCGCACGGGGTCCGCGATGTGCACCTCGGCACGACAGCGCGCGCACAGCATCCGCTCGGTCATCACCTCGATGATCGCCTCGACCCCGCCGGCGCGGATGTCCTCGACCATCCTGCGGCGCGCCGCCAGTCCCGCCTCGTCGTCGGCCGCCGCGCGAGTGCCGGACAGGACCACGGCGCGCACCCGCTCGCTGGCCGCGCGGAGCAGCGCGAACGCCAGGTATCCGCCCATCGATGCGCCGCACACAGCGAACTCGGTGACGCCGCGCTCGTCGAGCGCGCGCAGCACGTCCGCCGCATGACCGTCGATCGTCGTCCCCACCGGTGGCGACGGCGACGCGCCGCACCCCCAGAAATCCGGCCGCAGGCAGCGGTATCGCCCGCTCAGCGCGGCCACCTGGCCATCCCACATCGAGGCGTCGAGAGGGAATGCGTGCAGCAACAGAAGGACGGGTCCCTCGCCGGTGTCGTGGATGGCCAGCCCGCTCATCGCGCTGACCCTAGCCGAGCGGGTGGGGCGCTGGGTCAGCTCGCCGCGGGCGCGGCCTGGACCGGGAAGTCCTCGAGGCTGGCTGCCTCGATGGTGGTGCGCGCGTGCCTCTCCACGTCGCGCAGCTTGAGGATCTCGCTCGGCGTGATCAGGGTGATGGCCACGCCGGTGCGGCCCGCCCGTGCCGTGCGTCCCACCCGGTGGAGGTACTCGTCAGGGGTGGTGGGCACGTCGTAGTTGATGACGTGCGAGATGTCGTCGATGTCGAGCCCGCGGGCGGCCACGTTGGTGGCGATGAGGTGCTTCACGTGGGTGGCGACGAACGCGGCCATGGCGGCGTTGCGCTCCTTCTGGGTTAGGTCACCGTGCAGCACCCCGACGCTCTGGCCGCGACGCTCGAGCTGCGCCTGCAGGAGGTCGGCGGTGCGCTTGGTCTCCACGAAGATGAGCGACATGACCACGTCGGGTTGGTCGAGGATGCGCATCATCACGTCCACCTTGTCGGCCCACGTCGTCTGCACATAGAGTTGGCGGACCCCGGCGGTGATCTCCGGCCGGATGCTGATCGCCACCGTGACCGGGTCACGCATGTGGCGCAACGCCAGCCGCCTCACCCACTCCGGCATGGTGGCGCTGAACAGCATGGTCTGACGGTCGGTGGGGCACTGCCGCAGGATCTTCTCGACGTCGGGGGCGAACCCCATGTCGAGCATCCGGTCGGCCTCGTCGAGGACGGCGAACCGAACCCGTTGCAGGCTGAGCGAGCCGCGCTGGATGTGGTCGGCGAGCCGGCCGGGGGTGGCCACCACGACGTGGGCTCCGGCACGCAGCGCGTCGACCTGTCGCGTCATCGAGTCGCCGCCGTAGATGGCCACCGAGGAGATGCCGTGCCGCGCGGCGAGGACGGTGATCTCCTCGTGCACCTGCACCGCGAGCTCGCGCGTCGGGCAGAGGATCAGCGCCTGCACCGAGCCCTTGCCCGGGTCCAACCGCTCGATGATCGGGATGCCGAACGCCGCCGTCTTGCCGCTGCCCGTGTGCGCCTGGCCGATGACGTCCTGGCCGCGCATGGCGGGTGGGATCGCGCCCGCCTGTATCGGAGTGGCCATGGTGAAGCCCATCTCACCGACGGTGGTCAGCATGGCAGCGCTGAGCCCCAGCCTGTCGAACGGAGCGGGCTGTTGCAGCGGTTCTGTCGCGGCCTCTTCGTCGACGCCGAACCCGGCGGGACGGGGCCTCGCGACCGGCGGCCTGTGCGACCGCGTGCGAAAGGATGAGCGCAAGACGTTGTTGATTGTACCCGAGATCTCGTCGACGACGGCCCGGCGGCACGCCACCTAAGATCGGGCGCGATGGCTGACATCCTCTGCACGCTCGCCCTGCCGGCGCCGTTCGAGCAGATGGTGCGCCCGCGCGCGTCGCTCACCATTCTGGGCCGCATCGCGCCCACCGCCGAGCTGACCGAGCGGCTGCGTGCACAGCCCGTCGACGTGCTCTGCCCCCAGCTGAGAGACCCGATCACGGTCGAGGTGCTCGACGCCGGCCTTCCCCGGCTGCGCTGCGTCAGCCTCTACGCAGTCGGTTACAACAACGTCGACGTGGCGGCTGCCACGGAGCGGCACATCGTGGTCGGCAACACCCCCGGGGTGCTCACCGACGCCACGGCGGACTGCGCGATGGCGCTCCTGCTCGCGGCGGCGCGCCGGACCTGCGAGGGCGACGCCGCCGTCCGCTCGGGTGATTTCGCCGGCTGGGAGCCCGACTACATGCTCGGGATGGAGCTCACCGGAGCCCTTCTCGGGGTCGTCGGCTTCGGGCGCATCGGCCAGGCGGTGGCGCGCCGCGCGCTCGGCTTCGGCATGCGTGTCGCGTACTCCACCGATGTCGAGGTGACTGTCGACGCGGACATCCGCGACCGCGTCACGGAGCTGGCGTTGGCCGAGCTGCTCACCACCGCCGACGTCATCTCGCTGCACGTCCCGCTGACGGAGACGACGCACCACCTCATCGACGAGCGCGCGCTGCGCTCCATGCGCGACGGCGCCATCCTCATCAACACCTCGCGCGGGCCCGTCGTCGACGAGGTCGCGTTGGTGCGCGCGCTGCGCGAGGGGTGGATCGCCGGCGCCGGTCTCGACGTGTACGAGAACGAGCCTCGTCTGGCGCCAGGCCTGGTCGACTGCCGCAACGCCGTCCTGTCGCCGCACCTCGGCAGCGCCACCGTCGCCACCCGCGCCGCCATGGCGCGGCTCACCGCGCAGAACGCGCTCGACGCCCTCGACGGGCGGCTCCCGAGCAACTGCGTCAACCCGGACGCCTGGGACGCCGGCGCGCCGCCTCCCGCCGCGTGAGCGCCACAGGCGGCATCGGTCGCCGCGCATCCCCACCGCCGATCCGCGACCTGCCGGCCGCCTTCACGCCGCGCGCCGTCGTGCTCGACATCGACGGCACCCTCATCGACGGCGACCTGGCCCTGCACCCACGCACAAGGGAGGCCGTTCGCCATGCCGCCGCTCACTTTCCTGTCATCCTCGCCAGCGGGCGGATGTACGCCTCTGCGCTGCCCTGGGCCCTCGAGCTCGGCGTGAGCCAGCCGCTGGTGTGCTACCAGGGTGCGCTGGTGCGCGAGCTGCCGCGTGGCGAGGCCGCGGGCGCGGTCATCTTCGAGGAAGGGCTCGAGCCGAGCGTTGCCATGGCGGCGATCGACATCGCCCGCGCGCACGGCTGGCATCGGCAGGCCTACGCCGGCGACCAGCTCTACTGCGAGCAGGACCGGCCGGAAGCCCACCTGTACGCGGCCATCGCCGGCGTTCCCATCCACTTCGTCGATGATCTTGCCGATGTTGTCCACAACGGCAGCACCAAGGTGGTCTGCGTCAGCGACGACCCGGCGGTCGTGGAAGCGTGCGTGCGGGCGATGAGCGACGGGCTGGGCGGGCGTGCCCGGGTCACCCGCTCGACGGATGCCTTCGTCGAGGTGGTCAGCCCCCGTGTCAACAAGGCCCTGGCGATCGAGCTGGTCTGCGCGAGGGTGGGAGTGGCCCTGCGTGACGCGGTCGCCGTCGGCGACGCACCCAATGACATCGAGATGCTGGCTGCCGCCGGGATCGGGGTGGCCGTGCGCGCCGCCCGCCCCGAGGTGCTCGCCGCGGCCGATGCGACCTGCGCAGGGCCGGCGGAGGCGGGCGTCGCCGACGTACTCGAGCACTTCAGCCTGGCGATCAGTTCCCCAGCGTGAACCCCCGGCCGCTCTTGCGGCCGAGCTCGCCGCGGGCCACGCGCTCGCGAAGCAGAGCCGGGGGAGCCCAGCGTTCCTCGCCGGTTTGACGGTGGCCCTCCGACAGGATCGCCTCGACGACGTCCAGCCCGACGAGGTCGGCGAGGGCGAACGGCCCCATCGGCCAGCCCAGGCCGTCGCGGACCGCCTGGTCGCAGTCCTCGGCCGACACGAAGCCGTCCTCGACGAGCCGGAAGGCCTCCTGCATGGCGATGAAGAGGATGCGGTTGGCGACGAACCCGAACGTCTCGCGCTCGACGAGCACCGGTGCCTTGCCGATGGCGCGCACGAAGTCCATCGTGGCCCGCACCGTCCCGTCGCTGGTGTGCGCGCCACGAACGACCTCGACGAGCGGCATCACCAGCGCGGGGTTCATGAAGTGGATGTTGAGCAGGCGCTCGCCGTTGGGCACAACGTCCGCGAACATCGAGCTCGGCAACGTCGAGCTGTTGGTGCCGATGATCGCCTCGGGGCGGGCGCAGCGGCCGATCGCCTCCATGACGGTGCGCTTGGCCTCGCGGTCCTCCGCGACCGACTCGATGATCACGGCCGCCCCGGTGACGGCCTCGTCGAGGCTGCTGGTGGTGCTGACCCGCTGCAGCGCCGCCTCGCAGTGGTCGGCGTCGAGCTTGCCCTTCTCGACCCGTTTGCGCAGCAGTCCGGAGCACTGCCGCTGGGCCTGGTCGAGGCGCTCTCGGCTGCGGCTGAAGAGGCGCACCTCGACGCCGTGCAGGGCGGCCTGGTGAGCGATCTGGCCGCCCATGGCACCCGCGCCCACGACGCACAGCGGACCGGCCGCCGCTCCTCCCTCCATCGCCGGGAGTGTAATTGACGTGTACGTCAACCTTGAGGGGACCCCGGGCCACGGCCGGGTGCCGTCATCGCCGCCGGGTCCAGCAGGGCGTTCAACTCCCCGTCACTGAGATCGGTGCGATCGCGGGCCACCTCGCGGATGGTGCGACCGCTGGCGAACGCCTCCTTGGCGATGGCTGCGGCCTGGTCGTAGCCGATCCGCGGGGCCAGCCCGGTCGTGGTCATCAATCCCCGTTCCACGAGATCGGGGCCGTTCGCCGTGGCGCGCAGACCGTCGACGCAGCGAGTGGCCAGGTTGCGAGCGCTGTTGGCGAGCAGCGAGATCGACTGGAGGATGTTGTACGCGGCCACCGGCATCATCACGTTGAGCTCGAGGAGCGAGCCGGCCGCCCCCGCGAAGGCGACGGTGGCGTCGTTGCCGAGCACCTGCGCGGCGGCCATGGTCACCGACTCCACGATGACCGGGTTGACCTTGCCGGGCATGATCGACGACCCCGGCTGGACCGCCGGGACATCGATCTCGGCGAGGCCGGCGCGCGGACCGAAGCCCATGAGCCGTATGTCGTTGGCGATCTTGTAGAGCGACACCGCCACGCCGCGCAGCGCCCCGCTGGCCGCCACCACGCCGTCGAGGGTCGCCTGCGCCTGGAAGTGGTTGTCGCTCTCCACGAAGTCGATGCCCGTGGCCGCGGCGAGGCGGCCGATCACGGCGGCGGGGAACGCCGGGTCGGTGCCCACGCCGGTGCCCACCGCGGTGCCGCCCAGCGCGAGCTCGCGCACCTCGGCGAGCGCTTCGCCCGCCCGCCGCCGGCCGCGCTCCACCTGGCCGGCGTAACCGAGGAACTCCTGGCCGAGACGGATGGGCGTGGCGTCCTGGAGGTGGGTCCGCCCCGTCTTGACGACGGGCCAGAACTCCTCCGACTTGGCGCGCAGCGAGTGCTCCAGGACCTCGAGCGCCGGGAGAAGCTCGTCGTGGAGGGCGACCGCCGCAGCCACGTGGATGGCGGTGGGGATCACGTCGTTGCTCGACTGGCCCATGTTGACGTGGTCGTTGGGGTGCACCGGCGTGCGCGAGCCGCGCTCGCCGCCGAGCAGCTCGATGGCCCGGTTGCTGATCACCTCGTTGGCGTTCATGTTGGTCGAGGTGCCGCTGCCGGTCTGGAAGATGTCGATGATGAACTGGTCGTCGAAGCGGCCGTCGACGACCTCGTGGGCGGCCTGCTGGATGGCCCCGGCGAGGCGCTCGTCGAGAAGCCCGAGCTCGTGGTTCACCGCGGCGGCGGCCTCCTTGATCAGCCCGAGCGCGCGGATGAATGAGCGGTCGAAGCGGAGGTCGCTGATCGGGAAGTTCTCGCGCGCGCGCATCGAGGTGGCGCCGTAGTACGCAGCGGCGGGGACATCGAACTCGCCCATCGAGTCACGCTCGGTGCGCTTGGCGGTGCTGGTCAT
Organism: Candidatus Dormiibacterota bacterium; assembly: GCA_963823765.1. Lineage (GTDB taxonomy): Bacteria > Chloroflexota > Dormibacteria > Aeolococcales > Aeolococcaceae > Aeolococcus. The sequence goes on along the minus strand of CAWGML010000003.1, from coordinate 129,914 downwards.
GGATCGCGCTCCGGCGGGAGCGCAGCGCGGCTCGCCGCCCGTTCTACTGGTGGATCGGGATGATCATCTCGAACTCCGCTCCCTCGCCGGCCGCGGATCGGGCGAAGACCTCGCCATTGTGCCGTTCGGCCACCGTCTTCACGATGAACAGCCCCAGGCCGCTGCCCGGCACCTTGCGCTGGCGCTCGGCGACGGACCGGAAGTACTTGTCGAAGAGGTGACTGGCGTCCTCGTTGGGGAAGCCCTGCCCCTGGTCGCGAACCACGAAGTGAGCGCCGTTGTCGTCGCCGAACGCGCGCACGGCGATCGACGACCCGGGCGGGCCGTGCTTGACGGCGTTGCCCACCATGTTGGTGAGGGCCAAGGTGAGCCGCCGGCGGTCGCCACGGATGGTGACCCCCGGCTGGATGTCGGTCTCGATCACCGTGTCACGCAGCTTGGCCTCCATGCTGACGTGGTCCACGGCGCCTGTGACGATCTCGTCGACGGAGATGACCTCGAAGTTGAGCTGGTCGTCCGGGTCCTCGAGACGGGAGACCTCCGCGATGGCGTTGACCATCCGCACCATCATCTCGGTGCTGGCCGTGATCCCCTCGATGGCCACCATCGCCGTCTCGGGGAGCTGGCCGAGCATCCCGGTCGAGAGCAGCTGCCCGTAGCTGTTGAGGATGGTGAGCGGCCTGCGCAGCTCGTGCATGGTGATGCTCATCGACGTGCCGCGGGCGCTGCTCGACGTCGTCATCGTGGTGAGCCGCCCCGCCAGGACCGATGTGACCGTGGCTGCGAGGTGGCGGCCGACCTGGCTCACCTCCTCGGCGGCGGCCTCCGACAGGGAGAGGCGCTCCTCGCCGGAGACCTCATCCGCGGCGACCTCGATCGAGGCCCGGCGCAGCGCGGCAAGCCGGGAGAGCGCGGATTCGAGGCGCTGGTCGATGCCGGCCGGCCTGTCGCCGCCCAGGTCGAAGAACGCGGTGAGGGGGCGCAGGTCGTCCGCGGTGAGCGCCACCAGGACGGCGTTGATGAACTGGCGGTGACCGCGGTCACCGCTCGCGGACGCGCGGCTCTCCTGCTCCACGCCGGCGCGCCGCATGACGTCGGCGACCCGCTCGGCATGGGCAGCCAGGAAGTCGCTCAACTGACCGGTCATGGTTCGTGCCGAGTGTATTGGCTGCGAGTTCAACACGGCCGAGCCGTCAACGAGGCGTTGCCGTCCGTTGCAGCCTGCGGTCAGGCCACGATTGCCGCGCTTGCCCGGGCAGGCCGTCAGGCGGCGTGGGCGACCTCGTGCACGGCGCTGGACTTGGCGCTCGCCACCTCCTCGATGGAGGGCACGGAGCTGCGCCGGCGGTGGCGCATCCACAACCCCGCGCCGAGGATCCCGAAGGGCAGCATCTGGAGGTCGACGAGCACCGCGATGGCGGCCGCGTGTCCTGTCGAGACACCCGCGTGGGTGAGCATGCCGACCAGCACTCCCTCGCGAATGCCGAGGCCGTTCACCGAGAAGGGGGTGAGGGTGGCCACCAGCGTGACCGGGATTGCGACGGCGAAGACCGTCCAGCTGACGTCGACCCCGATGGCGCGGGCGAAGATGTCGAGCGCAAGGATGTTGACGCCCCAACCAGCGGCGCCGACCACGATGCACTGTGCGATGGCGTGGGGGTGGCGGCGGTACCCGGAGAAGGTCTGGGCGAAAGAGCTGAGGGTGCGCAGGAAGGCGCGGGAGCTGCGCTCGAAGAAGTGGCGGCCGACGATGCGATCCGCGGCCAGTGCGGCCATCCAGGCCAGCACCATGACGCCCGCGAAGACGCAGGCGCCGATGAGAGAGCCGATCCCGATCCAGCCGCGCAGCAGGACCGCCGCGGCGAGGCCCCAGAAGGCCATGCCCATGGTGCCCGCCATCCGGCTGCCGGCCAGCGAGGCGAGGATCTTGCCGTGGCCGACGACCTTGCCCATCTCCACCGTGCGCATCGCGTCGCCGCCCACGCCGGCCGGGAGCAGCTGGGCGAAGAACAGGCTCTGCAGGTACGACGAGGAGAGCCGGCCCCAGCTGAAGAGATGGTGGTGCTGGCGGTGGCCCGCGTCAGTGCCGGGGTTGCGGACGCCCAGGCCGGCGCTGCTGCGGAGCAGGACGCCCCACTCGAAGACGGAGGCGAGGCAGGCGATGGCGGTCAGGGCGAGGGCCAGGCTGGCCCAGCGCCAGTCGGCACCCATGATGCTGCGACCGGCTTTGGCCATGTCCACGTTGTGGAGCAGAAAGGCGACGCCGACGAGCGTCCCGCCAATTCGCAGCCACTTCGAGCCGAGCACGGCGCGAACGCGGGTCATGACTCTCCTCACGTCAGCCATTCAACCACCGATGTACCGAGCGATTCGGGACGGTCGGCGGTCCGTCACCCCTATTAACGACCCGCGTCAACAAAGCATTACACCGGCGCGAAAACTGGTCGATTCAAGCGTTGCACGCTTACGACGCGTTCGCTACGCGTTGCACCGCCGTCAGATCAGAGGGTGCGGATCCAGTATGGACGTTACGCGGGGGTAGCATCGGTCCTGAACGGGATCGGACCCCGGTACCGCCGGCGCATGATCGTGCCCTGCACGGCGGATGAGGGACGGATGTGCGTGGACGTGGGTGGGCGCTGGTCGCGCTCATGGCTCCGACCTGGCTGGCTTTCCAGTCAACCCCTTCGCGCGCAGCCTCTGACGTCGAGTACACGGCCACGTCGTTCGCGCAGAACGCCCAGCACACGCTTGCCTCGGGCATGCGGCTCGCGCCGACCGCCGCGCTGAGGTGGACCCGCGACCTCCACGGCTTGGTGTCGTACCCCCTCATCGTCGGGGGACGCGTGTTCGTGACCGTGGGGAACGCGACCCCGGCCAATCCGGGCGCGTACGGCTCCAAGCTCTATGCGCTCGACGCCCGCAACGGCGCCACTCTGTGGGGCCCGATCGCCCTTGCCGGTCCATACGACTTCTCGGCGACCGCCTATGACAACGGCCGAATCTACGTCGTCAGCGACGAGGATCGCGTGCGGGCCTTCGACGCGGTGACGGGCGGCCTCGTGTGGAATGTCCCCCTCGAACCCGGGTGGAATAGCGCCGGGGCCCCGCTCACCGCCAGCGGAGGTGTCGTGTACGTGCCCGAGGCCGACTCAGGCGGCCGGGTGCTGGCGCTGGACGAGAGCGACGGATCCGCCCTGTGGTCGGTTCAGCTCGATTACCTCTCCTCCTTCGACCCGCCGGCCGTCGACGGTTCGCGCCTCTTCATGTCAGGGGCTTGCGAGCAGACGTACGCCGTCAACCTCACCGGATCGGTCGCGTGGCACCACAACACCAGCTGCTTTGGTGGCGGTGGCCGCTCCAACGCCGCGTACAAGGGCCATGTGTACGTCCGCGGCACGGGCACCAACCCGGGCCCCAACGTCGTTCTCCGCGCCTCGAACGGCGCGCCGGCGGGGACCTTCACCGGAGCCTCCAACTCCGCGCCTCCGTCGTTCATGGGCGACCACGTGTACGTCCTCTCGTACTCCGATCGCACACTGCGGGCGCAGTCGCTGAGCACGGGACAGGCCCTGTGGTCCTTTGCCGCGAGTGGTCACCTGATCTCGGCGCCGTTCAGCGTGGGCGGGTATGTGTACGTCGGGTCGACCACCGGCAGCCTTTTCGTCCTCGACCCGGCCACCGGTAAGGTTGTGGCCAAGAAGAGGCTCGGAGCGCCAGCCAGCCCGATGGATGAGAACAGCCCCGCGGCGTGGGCGACCATGGCTGCCGGCGACGGGCTGCTCGTCGTGCCGGCCACGAACCGGCTCGTGGCCTTCGGGTAGCGACGAGCCACCATCGACCGGGTAGGTCAGGCGTCTGGTCTGGGGTTGCGCCCGGACTTGGCGAGCAGCCGATCCTGGAGCGGAGCGTCCTCGGTGACGGGGACGGCCTCACGATAGACGCCGATCGCGCGCCAGGCGTCCATGTCGGGGCTGAGCTCGTCCCACATGCTCCGCACCAGCTCGGGGGGCATCTTGGTGCTGGCCCCGATCCACCGGGCGATGTCGAACACCCGGAAGCCGCGAAAGGACGTGCAATGACGGAGGTACTCGCGGGCGGGGAAGTCGCCGTAGGAGAGGTGGACCACCCGCTCCGGGTCTTCCAGGGCCCGGGCCGCCGCGATCGCGGCATCACTGGCAGCGCGGTAGTCCGGGTGTGCTCCCGTCTTGAGGTGCTCGTGGACGTCGCTCACCTCGGCGATGGTCTTGCCGGCGAGCACGTCGGGCACCCACGCCGAGTCGTAGGCGTGGTAGTTGACGATGTCGCGCAGCGAGGCGTCCCCCTGGCCGCCGGTCTGGAACCACTCCGGCCTGCGCTGCTCCCACTGGTCGTCGCGGATCTGCGCGATCACGTCCGCAAGTGCCTGCTCCGACAAGATGAATACGTCTCGTTCTGCCATTGGTACGTTCTCCGTGGTCTGTGGCCGCGACTCTACGGCGCGGGAACGCGCAACCGGCGTGCGCAACTGGGGCTCCTGACCCCCATGTGTGGTGGACGGTACCGAGGGGTATGCACTGGTCGGGCCGCTCGAGACGGCCGCCATCAACGCAAGGAGCGCCATACCGTGCCCGTGTTTCTTCGCTGGCTGCTCGTGGACATCATCGTCATGCGGATCCTGCGCCACCGTCGGGTTCGCCCCCACCTCGAACGTGCCTACCCCATCGTGTCTCGGTACACCACGCGCTTCGGCCGTCGCGTGTACCCGGCGGTGGGCGGCTACGAGTACGCACGCAGACGACGACGCTTCTCCTGCTGCTCCGGTTGTCTGCTCATGCTGGCCATGACAGTGATCGCCGGTGTCGGCGTGATCGCTCTGCTGCAGTGGACGCTGTGACGGTCAACTGACCGCCGCACTTCGACCGGCGCAGCGTCCGTTCAGGGAGGTGGCGTGATGACGGGGGTGCCCTGTTCGTCGAGACGAACCTCCCACCCTTTCTCGTGCACGAAGCGGTGATGCCTCCGGCACAGGCTCACGAGGTTGTCCACCTCCGTTTCTCCGAGGTCAGCCCAGTGCTCGATGTGGTGGCCGTCAGTCCACTGCGGCGGACGGTCACAACCCGGGAAGCGACAGCCCCTGTCGCGCGCGTGCAGTGCCGTGCGAATGGGCGGCGGGATTATGCGGGTGGCCCGGCCGGCCGCCAACGGCTTGAGGCCTGGCGGGAGGCCCGTCGCCGTGGTGTCCACGCCCGGTGCCACCGCCAGCACCGTGCACACCGCGTCACACGCCAGCCGGCGCGCGGTCTCGGCGTGCACCGGTCCGATGCCACACACATCTGCCGAACCCGCGCCAGGCTGTCGTGACAGCGTCTCAATGCTCGCGGTGAGCGTCAGGTGCGGCCGCTGACCGTGCACGGAGGGCACGGAGCCGTCCTGGAGCTGTCGCGACGCGAGATCGACCAGTGCGTCGGCACGCCGTTGTGAACCCGTGCGCGAGTCATCCGGTCCTGACGGTGGGCAGAGCGCGTCGAGGGCGGTCTTGAGAAGCGCGCCTCCTTCCGCGTCGAGCTCACCGCGAAGCACGAAGACGCCGCCGAATGTCTGGTCGCAGGCGAACCAGCGGCGGTCGTGGTTCCTGTTTTCCCTCTCCAGGGCTCCGTCGGCATCGAGTTCATCCGGGTGAAGAGGGCGAGGTAGCGCATCCGCCCGGGGTCGAGCTGCTCAGCCGCGGTGACCAGCGTGTCCTCGACCGTTCGTACGCGCTGCACGCCAACGTCCTCAGCCAGCCTGGCGATGAGCCCGATGTTGGTGAAGGAGGCGCGCCCCGCACACAGGCTGTCGCTCGCGCGTCGGCAGGTCAGCGAGCATGCGGGCCATGCCCACGCGCTGGGCTGCGACGGCGCCGGTGACACCGCAGCTGGCGCGCAACCAGGAGACGGTGCTGACCGCGCCTTCCGCCAGTGCCCCGTGGCTGCGATCGAAGCGATGCAGACGGCGAAGACACTCGCCCTCGAGCCGGTCGATCTCGCGGCGGATGTCGATGATGTCGCTGCCCAGCGCGCCGTCGGAGAGGCCATCGAGGGGTTCGGCGACCAGCGCGTCCACCGCTGTGCTGAGCGGAGTCGGCGACGGAGCGAGTTGCGCGACCACGCGTTTGATGATAGCGAACACCTGTTCGTGTTGCAATCTTCAGGTTGCAGAAAATGCTTATGCTGTCAGCACTTTGTCCGCGTCATGTCCGCCCGCAACACCCCTGATCACTCGTCGTGCGGGTAGGGCTCCCTGAACGTCGTCTGCTCGGCGTTGAAGATCAGCTCGATGTCGCCGACCGGCCCATTGCGGTTCTTGGCGACGATGAGGTCGGTGCGCGCCTTGTCGACGTCGGGCTTGTGCATCCCCTCGCGATAGAGGAACAGCACAACGTCCGCGTCCTGCTCGATGGCGCCGGAGTCGCGCAGGTCGGAGAGTTGGGGACGCTTGTCGTTGCGCTGCTCGCTGGCCCGCGACAGCTGCGAGAGCGCCAGCACCGGCACCTCGAGCTCCTTGGCCACCGCCTTCAGGCCCGAGGAGATGTCCGACACCTCCTGCACGCGTGACTCCTGGCGGCCGCCCTGCATCAGCTGCAGGTAGTCGATGATCACCAGCCCGATCCCGTGCTGCGACTTCATGCGCCGCGCACGCGCTCGCAGGGTCGCGATCGAGAGCCGCGGGGTGTCGTCGATCCACAGCTCCGCCTGGGTCAGCTTGTCCATGGCGGCCGCGATGCGCTGGAAGTCGAGCTGGCTGGCCTGGCCGCTGCGCAGCACGTGGGAGTTGACCGTCGCCTCGCTGCAGATGAGCCGCTGGGCAAGCGCCTGACGGCTCATCTCGAGCGAGAAGATCGCCACCGGCACGCGTGCAAGGACCGCCGCGTTGCGAGCGATGTTGAGCGCGAACGACGTCTTGCCCACCGACGGGCGCGCGGCGAGGATCACCAGCTCCTGCGGCTGCAGGCCCTGGGTGAGACCGTCCAGGCGTGCGTAGTTGGTGCGCACGCCGTTGATCAGCTCCTTGCGCTGGAGGCGCTCCTCGAGCATCTCCCAGGTGTCGTGGACGAGCTTGGCGATGTGCACCGCCTCGTTGCCGCGTCGCGCCTGGCTGATCGCGAAGATGCGCTGCTCCGCGGACTCGATGGCGTCGGCGGCGGTGACCGCGTTGTCGAACCCCAGACGGGCCACCTCGCCGCCGGCCGCGATGAGCCGGCGGCGCAGCGCGTGGTTGATGACGATCTCCGCCCAGTGGCGGACCGATGCCGCCGTGGGCACCTCGAGGGTCAGCTCGGAGATGTAGTCGAGACCGCCGGCGCGGCCGAGGCCGGGGCCGCGCTCGAGCTGCGACTGCAGCGTCACCTCGTCGATCGGGTCACCGCGATCGGCCAGTGCCGTCGCCGCTCTGTAGATGTGGGCGTGGCGCTCCGCGTAGAAGTCCTCGGGCTCGAGGAAGTCGCGAATCTCCGCGATGGCCGCCTGGTCGATCATCAGCGAGCCGAGAACCGCGCGCTCGGCGCCGAGGTCGCTGGGTGGCACGCGGCCGGACGTGATCGCCCCGGTGAGGTTGACGGCGATGTCGGAGGCCGGTTGCGAGGTCACTGCGCGGCGACGACGACGCGCAGTGTCTCTGTGACCTCCGTGTGCAGCTGGACGGTGACCTCGTGCGGACCCAGCGACTTGATCGGAGGCTCCACCTCGATCTTGCGCTTGTCGATGTCGAGGCCCGCCTCGCGTTTCAGCTGGGTGGCGATGTCCGCGTTGGTCACCGAGCCGAACAGCCGGCCGCCCTCTCCCGTCTTGGCGTAGATGGTGACGGTCAGCTTCTTGAGCCGTGCCGCCGACTCACGCGCCTCGGTCAGCGCCTTCTCGACGCGCCGCCGCGTGGCCTCCTCGCGCTGCTTGATCTGCTCGATGGCACGGTCGTCAGCGACCACCGCGAGCCTCTTCGGGAGCAGGTAGTTGCGGGCGTACCCCGGCGATACCTCTTTGACGTCACCTGCCTTGGCGGTCCCCTGGACCTCCTTGACGAACAGCACCTTCACGCGCCAACTCCCGTTTGCTCGGTCGCCTCTGGCGACGTTGTCCGGCTGGAATCAACAGGGTGGCCCGGCCCCGGGTCGGAGCGGTCGAAACGTCGCGCTATCGCCGTGGCGACGCGCTCGCCGGAGCGCAGGTCCTCGTCGAAGACGCTGCGGCCCTCGAGGATCTGCTGCTCCAGGTCGACGACGACGTCGTCCGGGCATGCGGCGATGAACAGGCGCAATGCGAGCAACGACAGCGCCACCATGTCGAGCTCGCCGACGACGGGGATCGCCGCCGGCAGGTCGATGAACGGGGTCACGATGACCGCGATCCCCGCGCCGAACGCGACCTTGGTGTGCAGCGGGACGCGGTCATCGCGCATCAGGCAGTAGGCGAGGCGTGCCTGCCTGGGCAGGTCGACGGCAAGGCGCTTGAGGAAGCGCAGACGGCTCAGCATGGACCGCGTAGTCTAGGCTCGCAGCGGCGCCGGCCGTGAGTGGCTCAGCCGGCGAGCAGGTCGGGGTGGCGCTCCAGCCAGCGTCGCGCGTCATCCGGGTCGTCCGAGGCGATGGCGCCATCGAGCACCGCCTCCTCGAGGGCGCGTTGGACGCGTCCAACCCACGGTCCAGGTGCGCGACCGCCCGCCAGGCGCACGATCTCGTTGCCGTCAAGGGGGGCGCGAAGGTGCGACACAGCGCCGCCCGCGTCGAGCCGCCGCATGCGCTCCTCGAGCTCGTCGATGGCATCGGTGTCGGGGTACGACGAGGCGTGCGTGTCAGCGCGTGCGAGGTCGAGCAGACGATCGCGCTGGTCGCCGATGTCGCGCACCAGGCGGCGCACCGCCGAGTCACCCCACTCCCGGGGCTCGTACTGGATGGGCCGGAGGTGATGACGCACCAGCAGGGCCGTGGCGGCGATCTCGTCGTTGCTGAAGCGCAGGCGCGACAGCAGGTTGGTCGTGATCGCGGCCCCGACCGCGGGATGGTCGTAGAAGGTGTGCTTGCCGGACTCCACGGAGTGGGTCGGTGGCTTGCCGACGTCGTGCAGCAGGGCCGCGAGCCGGGTCACCAGGTCGGCAGGCACATCAGCCACCGTGTGCGCGCTGTGGTCGAAGACGTCGTAGATGTGGAAGCCGCCCTGCTCCACACCCACCATCGCCTCGAGCTCGGGGAGCCACACGGTGAGCAGGCCGCCGTCGCGCAGCACCTCGAGGCCGGCTCGGGGGTGGTCGGACAGCAGCAGGCGACGGAACTCCTCGGCCACCCGCTCGGCGCTGAGGATCGACGAACGCCCCGCCATCCGGCTCATCGCCACGGTGAGCCCGGGTGCCAGCGTGAAGCCGAGCTGCGCGGCGAACCTGGCGGCGCGGAACATGCGCAGGGGGTCCTCGCTGAAGGTCTGCTCGGGGTCGAGTGGTGTGCGCAACACGCCCCGGCGCAGGTCGTCGAGCCCCCGGCCGGTCACGTCGATCACCCGGCCCTGCAGGGTCTGGCAGAGGGCGTTGACCGTGAAGTCGCGGCGCCAGATGTCCTGCTCGAGCGTGCCGGGAAGCACTTCCGGCTTGCGCGAGCTCGCGTCGTAGCTCTCCGAGCGGGCGCGCACCACCTCGACGACGAAGCCGCCCCCGCGCACCTGTCCGGTGCCGAAACGCTCGAACCGCTGCGGAGGCGCCCACCCGAAACGCTTCGCGACCTCCTCGAGGATGCGCGCGCCGTCGTCAGCGACGGCGAGCAGGTCGATGTCCTTGACAGCGCGTCCGAGCAGGCGATCGCGGACGAAGCCGCCCACCAGGTAGGTCTCGATCCCCGCTGTCGTCGCCGCGTCCGCGACGGCCTCGATGAGCAACTGCTCGGTCAGCGGAAGCTGGTGCTCGCGGAGCTCGACGCTCATCCCACCCCCACCCCGAGGATCGCGGAGCGCGCCGTGCCCCGGCCGCGCAGCAGCGCCACAGCGGTGGCGGCGGCGATGAGCGAGCACACCGCAGCGCCCACGAAGATGACGTGGAGCTCGTCGACGGCCGCGGCGGTCTCCAGCGTGTTGAACGCGGCGCAGTTGAGCGGGGTCTTGGGGCAGAGGCGCGCGGGGTCCGGCAGCATCGCCTGCAGACTGTAGAAACGTCGCAGGCCGATGGCGGTCAGCAACGAGAGACCGGCGAGCATGCCGACCATCCGCGCCGCCACGGTGAGCGACGCGGCCACGCCGTGGAGCCGCTGCGGGACCGCGGCCAGGATGGCCGCGGTGATCGGCACGATCGACAGCCCGAACCCGAGCCCGCAGCCAACCAGCACGAGGTCGCTGGCATGCAGCCATCCCATGCCGGCCAGCGGGTCGTTCAGCGCATCGGAAGACCAGCCGGCCATGAGCGCGAACATCGAGCCGCTGAGCAGCATCCCGGCGGCCGCCACCAGGCGGTACCCGGCGCGTCCGACCAGGAGGCCGCCGGCGACGGCTCCGACCGGGACGGCGACGAGCAACCGCCCCAGCACGAGCGCCGCGGCAACCTGTGAATCGGGATCGACCGTCAGACGCGCGAACACGGGGATGTCGACCAGCGCTGCCATCAGGGCGGCCCCGACGGCGAGGTTGGTCAGCAGCGAGCCCGCGGCTGCGCGGTCGCGCAGGGCGCGGAGATCGACGAGTGGCTCGACGGCATGCAGCTCACGCACCACGAAGAGGAGGGCCAGGAGGGACGCGGCCGGGAGCAGCACCGGGGCGGAGTTGCCGAGCACGCCCCGCTGCGGGTCGGCGGTGGCGAACCCAACCACGATGCAGCCGAGTGTTGCCGCCACCAGCGCGCCCCCAGGCCAGTCGACACGCTGCAGGCCGCGCCGGACACCTCGCAACGGCAACATCGGCCGGACGGCGGCACCGGCAGTGAGCTCTCGCACCACGAACGCGACGGCACAGGCGAGCGCGATGAGCGCGACCGGCGAGGTGATCGGCAGGTCCGCCAAGAGCGGGGTGAAGGCGCCTCCGACGGTCACGTCGTCGGCCAGCGCGGGAGGCCTCGCCACAGCGAGGACGGTGGCCACGCCGCACACCAACGCGAGAGCACGTCCGAGCACGTCCGGCCGCCCATCCCGAAGGGGGCGGGTCCGTCGACCCGCTCGTCCCACACCTGTGGCGATCATTGCGGCGAGTGGGATGTTGACGTAGAAGATGGCGCGCCACGTGCTCACGGCGGTCAGCGCCGCACCGTACAGCGGACCGACGATGCTCCCGAACTCCTGCACGGCGCCGACCACACCCAGCGGGACCCCGCGCCGCCGCACCGGCCACACGTCGGCGACGAGCGCGAGGGTCACGGGCACCAAGCCTCCGCCGCCCGCGCCCTGCAGGGTGCGCCCCACCACCACGCCGCCCAGGGTGGTCGCCGACGCGGTGATCAGTGAGCCACCGGCGAAGAGCAGCAGGCAGGCGCTGAGCACAGGGGCCCGGCCGTGGATGTCCGAGAGCCGGCCCATCACCGGCAGCGCGGCGACGTAGCCGACAAGGAAACCGCTGATGATCGGTGTGGCCTGCTGGAGGTGCGCCAGGTCGATGCCGACCGACGACATGATCGCCGGCAGCGCCACCACCACGACGTACGTGTCGGCGGCGCCGAGAAGGACGCCCGCGCTGGCGAACCCGAGCCGCACATAGGCCCCGCGCGGGCGCGGCCCGTCGGCGCCGGCCACCTCAGCCCGCCGGCGGCGTGATCGTCACGTTCTCGCCGTACTTGTCAAGAACAACCGTGAACGTGCTGGCGTGGGCACTGTCGAAGAATGGCCCCTGCAGGGCCACGCGCCGCAGCTGGTGGGTGGCTGCGTCCACACCGACCGTGGCCTGGACTCGCTGCGACGCGTCGGCGCTGGTGAGCAGCTTGGCGACGAGCGCACCGGGGATGCTGCAGCCCACCTCATCGAGCTGCTCACCGTTGAGCAGGTCCGCGGACTTGTTGGTGGCGCCCGAGCAGGAGGTGAGTAGGCTCGACAGGCCATGGGTGGGATCGAGCAGCTGAGCGGGGTCACCGAAACCGTACGCGCTCGGATCGGTCCTGTCGTATGAGGAGCTCAGCGGCGTCTGGGCGTAGAAGACCCCGCCGGTGGAGATGACGTTCACCGTGACAGGGAAGCCCGCGGCGACGACGTCGAGCGTGCCTGCAAAGCTGTTGGGACGGCGCGCGTCGCCCTGTCCGCCGGTGATCAGGGTGCCGGTGCCGCTGACCCCCTCACTGGTGAGCGCGAAGTGCACGGATGGGGCGCTGTCGATGCTCTTCTTGGCGTCTCGCAAAAGCTGAGCGGGGTCGAGTGCTGTCGTGTTGGAGCCGCACCCAGCCAGCACGGCGAGCGACGTCCCGATGACGAGCAGACGGCGCGGGCCACGCACGCGACTCCTCCACATTGTGTTTCTCGCAGGCAGTATAGACAGCCATGGCTGAGACCCCAGAATCGCCGACCGTGGCCGCACAACAGTTCTTCGACCTCGACATCCGCGTGGGACGTGTGGTCGAGTGTGAACCGTTTCCGCAGGCGCGGCGCCCCGCGTATCGGATGCTCATCGACTTCGGAGAGGTGGGCATGCGCCGGTCATCGGCGCGACTGACGGACAACTACGCAGCCGAACAGCTGGTGGGCACGCTGGTGGTGGGCGTGGTGAACCTGCCGCCCCGGCAGGTCGGCCCCGTGCGCAGTGAGGTGCTCGTTCTCGGCGCCTACGAGCGCGGTACTGCGGCCGTGGCACTGCTGCGGCCCGACGGGGACTGCCGCCCCGGCGATCGCGTCGGCTGAGCGACCGGGTCACAGCGGCGCGACGGCGTGCCACGGATCGCCCCAACAGCGCACGCCGCCACTAGAGTGCGCGGACACACAGGCGAAGGGAGAGCACCATGCCAACCAGCGTCGAGAGGGCGTCGCGCGGTGCGTCGCCGATCGTGCTCGTGCTCGCAGCGCTGTGCTTCCTCCTGCCCTTCGTCGGCGTGTCCTGCGACAGCTCGGCAATCCAGGGAGTGGCAGGATCTGTGCCCCTCGGAGCTGCCGGCGGGGCGGCGACGTCTGCATGCCTGTCGGCAATATCCAACACGGACCTCTACAGCTACAGCGGGCTCAACCTCACGACCGGCAGCGCGCCGAGCACAGCGGGCATCCCACCGAGCTGTTCCACGACCGCGGGCGGTTCGGCGACCGCGAGCGAGACACCGACAGTGGGCGTCCAGCCGCTGCTTGTCGTGGTGCTCGTGCTCATCCTCGTCGGCATCGCCGCCACGCTCGCCCGCTCGCCGCTGCGCTACGCCGTCGGGCTGGGCGCTGCCCTTGGCGCAGCCATCCTCGTCATCGCCAACAACAGCGTGGTCCATGACGCCATTCGGGACCGGATCAGCGCTCTCGCCAACATGTCCAGCGGATCGCCGAACCTCGGGTTGGCGGAGGTCGGCGGTGTGGGTGGTTTCTTCAACATCCACGCGGCCATCGGGTTCACCCTGGTGCTCGTTGCACTGTTCCTCGCGGTGGCGGTGAACCTCGCGGCCCTCCTGGCGGGACCTGTCATCCGCATCGTCCATGCCCCTCCGGGCGCCGCTCCGCCGCCTGGGCCGCCCCCGCCGCCCGCGCCGGACTAGCGCGAGACCACCGGCTCACCGTGGGCACGCACGGGCAGGCCCGCGCACTCGCGCAGCCTGTTGATGTTGGGCAGGTCGGGCCCGCGGTGCTCCTCGCCGGGCACCTCGATGATCCACGGCACACCGTTGAGCCGTCCATCCTCGAACAGGAGCGCGAAGGCCTCGATCCCCATCTCGCCCTCGCCGATGTTGGCGTGGCGGTCGACATTGCTTCCCAACGGCGTGCGCGAGTCATTGGCGTGCACCAGCGCCAGGCGGCGGAACCCGACGTCGGCATCGAACCGATCGAGGGTTGCGGTCACCTGCTCGCGCGTGCGCACGTCGTAGCCGCTGGCGAACATGTGCTGGGTGTCCAGGCACACGCCGACGCGGTCCGACCCAACCGCCGTGACGATGCGACCCAACTCCCTGAAACTGCGCCCGACACATCCGCCCGAACCGGCGCTGTTCTCGATGATGAGCTTGGCCGGCGAGCGCGGCACGGTGTCGAGCACCTCGCGCATCGCCGTGACCACCTGTTCAAGCGTTCCATCGAACCCGACGCCGAGGTGTGAGCCGGGGTGGAAGACGACGCCGTCGGCGTCGAGCAGCTCGGCGATCCGCATGTAGTGCACCAGCGAGTCGGTGGACTGGCGCAGCAGGGCCTCTTTGGGCGTGGCCAGGTTGATGAGGTACACGGCGTGCAGGTAGTGCCCGCGCAGTCCTGATGACGCGTACCTCTCCAGGTAGGCCTGGCGCACGGCCTCGTCGAGCCGCAAGGGGCGCCACTGCTGTGCCGACGTGGGGTGCGTCTGCACCACCTCGGCGCCGATGGCGACGGCGTTGTCGACCGCGTTGTGGATGCCGCCGCGCGTCGACACGTGGGCGCCGATGAGCACCGCCGCATTGTCTCAGGCAGGGCGTGCCGGATCGCGAGTCCCCTTCGCCCGTCGACGCCGTCGACGCCCGTCGACGCAGGCGACTTCATGTCGCCGGAGTAGACACCGCAGTGCTGGGGGGTGTCCGAGGGGGGAACGCCAGTTTCCCCTTCGCCCTTAGCGCTTGAACTGCAGCCACGCGGCGGCGACCAGGCCGAGCACGATCACGGCGTAGCGCAGCGGCTGGTCGGGGATCCGCCGCGCCGCCGCGGCGCCGATCCGGCCGCCGACCAGCGCCGACGGCGCCAGCACGAGCGCGTACGCCCAGTGCACGGGCGCGAAGAAGCAGAACGCGATGCCGGACACCAGGTTCATGGCGCCCGCCAGCGGGACCTTGACGGCATTGAGCCGCTGCAGCGAATCAGCCACGGTGACCGCGAGGATGGCGAGGACGATGACGCTGACAGCAGCCCCGAAGTAACCGCCGTACACGGCAGCGGCCAGCATGCCGGCGCGGAGCAGCCAGGCCCTGCGCGCGCGCCGCCCCTCGAGAAGGGACGCGATGCGCCGCTGCAGGAGGAGGATGACGCAGGCGACGAGGATGAGCAGCGGCACCACCCTGTTGAATGCCTGCGCGGGGGTGGTCAGGAGCAGCACCGCACCGGCCGTCGCCCCCACCACCGAGAACGGCAGCAGCGCGAGCAGCCGCGCCCGCTGCCCGCGGAGCTCGCGTTGCATGCCGATGACGCCGCCGAGCGCCGCGGGAACGATGCCCACGGTGTTCGTGACATTGGCGTCGAGCGGGGGCAGGCCGAGGGCGACGAGCAGCGGGAATGTCAGGAGCGAGCCGCCGCCGGCGATCGTGTTGGCCGTGCCCGCCACCAGCCCACCGGCGAGAACCAGCACGAAGTCGCGCAGGCTCATCGCGCTGGGTGAGACGCTGCTACTGGCCGCCGCCGAGGAACGGGATCCCGTACGTCTCCAGGTTCGCCCCCACCGAGGACGACCAGACCTCCGCGATGGCGTCGGCCGTCCAGCCACCGTCGCGATATGCGGCGCTGATCTCGTGGGGGTGCGACCACAGCGACAGCTTGTCGCCGCCCAGCCCGATGCACTGCCCGGTGACGCCCTTGGCCGCGTCCGAGCAGAGGAAGACGAGCAGCGGGGCGACGTCCTCGGGCATGCCCATGCCCATCTGCTTGCGGATCAGGTCGGGCAGGGGCTCGCCCTTCTCCGCGTTGTCGACCATCTCCGCCATGCCCGGGATGCTGGCGATCATGCGGGTGATGGCGTTGGGGACGATGGCGTTGACGGTGACCTCGGCGCGCGCCAGCTCCATGGCCCAGGTGCGCGCGAACGCGGCGATGCCGGCCTTGGCGCCCGCGTAGTTGGTCTGGCCGAAGTTGCCGCGCTGGCCGGCCCACGAGGAGACCACCACGATGCGACCCCCGCGTCCCTGCTCGCGCATGCGCACGGCGGCCGCGCGCGCGCAGGTGAATGTGCCGCGCATGTGGGTCTCGATGACCGCATCGAAGTCCTCGTCGGACATCTTCCAGACGACGCGGTCGCGCAGGATGCCCGCGTTTGTGCACATGATGTCGATGCCGCCGAAGCTGTCGACCGCGCGCTGCACCAGCCGTTCGGCGGCCTCGGTGCTGCCCACAGCCACCACCTCCGCGACCGCCTTGGCCCCGCTCTCGGTCAGCTCCGTGACCGTCTGCTCGGCGACTTCGGCGTCGACGTCGTTGATCACCACCGCGCAACCTGCCTCGGCGAGAGCGCGCGCATAGGCGCGGCCGATGCCGCGGCCGCTGCCGGTGACAACCGCGATCTTGCCTTCCAGGTTCATCGTGCTTCCTCGGTGTGATGGTTGCGTGGGCCGCCGTAACTTACAGGGGCGGGGCGGCCCGGCGTCCCCCGCTAGCCCCCCAGCCTGCCCCCTGCGAGCAGCTCGGCGACCACGTATCCCAGCCACGGAAGGCCGGCGAGGACCAGCCAGCGGCCGTGCGCCGAGCCGCCGCGGAGCAGCGCGAACAGGTACACGGCCGTGCCCAACGTCAGCAGCCCGCCCAGGACACCGTTGAAGTCGGGCCGCCACGGCGTGAAGCTGAGCCCGATGAACCCCAGGACGCAAGCCTGGAATGCCGCCGAGCCGGCGACGTTGCCGAAGGCAAGATGATCGTCGCCACTGCGGACCCAGAGAACGCTGTTCAGAGTCTCGGGCAGCTCGGTGGCCACCGGGATGACGATCAGCGCGAGTGTCAGCGGGTTGGTGTGCAGCGAGACGGCCACCTGGTTGAGAGCGCTCACGAAGACGTCGGAACCGACGATCAGCATCGCCACCGCGACGAGCAGCTGCACCGCCACCAACAGGGACGCCGGCTCACCGCTGCGCCAGCGAACCAGGTGCAACGGTTCGGGCCTCGTCTCGGTCGGTGAGCCGCCGCGCAGGGTGGCGCGCACGTACAGCGCGTATGCGAGGAGCAGGCACACCCCCAGGACGATGCGCAGCGTTCGCGGCAGCAGCACGGCGATGAGCACCAGCGAGAACCCCCCCACGAAGAGGCCGAGGTCACGGCGCACCTGGGGCGCGTCGAGCTCGAGACGGCGCCTGCGACTGCGCAGCAACACCGCGCACGCGGTCACGGCGGTTCCCATGCCCAGCAGCAGGAAGGCCGAGCCGAGCACCGCCCCGATGGCCACGGACGGCGCGGAGGGCTCCGCCTTGACCAGCGCGACGATCGGCACCACCGTCTCCGGCAGGGATGTGCCCATCGCCGCGAGCAGGGAGCCGGTGGCACCGCTGGCCAGCTTCATGCGGAAGCCCGCCCACTCCACCGCGTTGGTGAACAGCTCAGACGCGGCGACGATGAGCAGGAGGCCGGCTGCGAAGAGAAGGGCGCTGCTCACGGCCGGGCAGCGTAACCGGGCCGGCCGCGCCCCAGGGGAGGGAGCTCAGGCGTCGTCGTCGTCATGTCGTCTCCGCCCACGGAGGCGGTCCAGCGGACCGCTCAGCCAGCTGGTGCCGAAAGCCACGACCGTGCGCGGTGTCACCGGCTGCACGCGATGCACAGGGGGCGCGCCTTCCGATCGCGCCAGGGCGTCGTAGACCCGCTGCCGGCACCACGGAAACGCTGTGCGCGGAATCCGATCGGCGCTGACGAAGACCGTGCGCATCGCCTCGATGCTCCACCGCGCTCGTCCACCGGCTATCTCAGCGAGGAACACCGCATCGGCGGCGTTGCGCAGGCCGCTCCACGAGTACACGCCCACCAATCCACGGATGGTGACCTGGTAGCCGGTCTCCTCCTCGGCCTCGCGCACCGCGGTCTGAGCCGGGTCCTCATCGG
Source organism: Candidatus Dormiibacterota bacterium (assembly GCA_963823765.1). Taxonomy (GTDB): domain Bacteria; phylum Chloroflexota; class Dormibacteria; order Aeolococcales; family Aeolococcaceae; genus Aeolococcus. Next base: position 112,081 of record CAWGML010000003.1, on the reverse strand, counting down.
GTTCGATGTGACCGCCGGGCAGCTCCCAGCCCGGTGGGAAGGGCCGCAGCTGGAGCAGGACGCGTGGACCGTCGACGATGGCCACCTGCGCGCCCTGCACCGGCCATACCACCCCGCCCACGACAACGTGCGGCGGTCGGCGCGCCCGGCGCTCGCGCCGGCTCAATCGAGCTCGACGCGCTTGGGTCGCCGCGACGCTCGCGTGGTGGCTGGCGTGCGCGCACGCGGCCGCCGCGGAGTGCGGCCACTGTTGTGCTCGATGATCACGGCGACGGCGAGCAGCAGCTCGCGCTGCGCGTTGAGCAGGTGGAGCTGCGCCTCCGGCGGGACGATCTCGCTGAGAGAGTTGGCCAGCAGACGGGCGGCGTCGCTGAGCAGCTTGGGCGGGGAGTACCCCTCGTCCGTCATCTCGCGGCCCCGGAGAACGTCACCCGCAACACTCCCTCGTCCAGCTTGCCCCTGGTGACCTTGGTGCCGTTGAGCACCCGAGGCAGGCTGATCTCGCGCTTGTACGGTCCCACGCTGACGAAGAGCTCACCAGGCCGATGCGTGATGTCGACGTCGTCCTTGCCCACGAACGGAAGCTGGAGGTGCAGCTCGTACCCGGTGCCGACCTTCTTGAGGCTCTGGGACACCGTGGTGTGGAAGCGCTGGGTGGGGTCGGTGTCGCCGAATATCGCCTCGGCCATCTCGGCGAGCGACTTCAGCCCCACGATCTCGTGGTTGAAGAGGGGCGTGCGCCGGATCGGCACCGGTGAGAAGGCGGTGTCGACGAGCGCGTCATACTTCTTCTGCGACTTGTGCCAGGCGTCGAAGTACTGGTCGGTGACCTCGTCGGGAAGGACGCGGTTGACCACGACCAGGTCGGTGAGGTAGTCGTAGAGACAGAGATACGTGAAGGCTCTTTGCGCCTCCTTCACGACCATCTTCTCGAGGTTGAGGACCAGGCGGATGGTGCACACCTCGGGGTCGCCGAGGATGTTCTTCATGCCATCGAGGTCGAAGAGCAGGTCCTTGACGTGGCCGAAGATGTCGTCGGTGGGCAGCGGGATGCTGGTGAAAGGCTGCACCATCGGCCTGGCCACCTTCCACACCTTGCGTTCGAGCGGGAAGATCTTGGTGAGGTACCAGCGCGCCACGTCCGGGAAGGCGAGGAGCTGGAGGGTCTCGCCGGTGGGCGCGCAGTCCACGATGACGACGTCGAACTTTCCCTCCTCCTTGTGGCGCTTGATCCACATGAGGCTGGCCACCTCCTCCATCCCTGGCGGTGTGGCCATCTCCTCGGCGACGAAGTCGTCCACGCCCCACGACGCGAACAGGGCGATCAGGTAGCGGTGGACGCGCTCCCAGTGCTCCTCCATCTCGTGCAGCGCGTTGATCTCCTGCGCGTACAGGTTGGTGCCCACCTTGGTGGGGTGGTCACCAAGCTCCATGTCGAAGGAATCCCCGAGGGAGTGGGCTGCGTCCGTCGAGATGATCAGCGTGCGGTGACCGAGGTTGGCGCACCTGACCGCGGTGGCGGCAGCGACCGTCGTCTTGCCCACCCCGCCCTTGCCGGTGTAGAGGATTACCCGCACAGCGCCTACTTCACCACGTTGCTGACAATGATGTCTGCAACGATGATGAGCGCGATCATCAGCCCCGCGATGACGGCCACCCGGCGCAGGTCGGCGGGCACGTACGGAACGCGGTCGAATGGGATGGCTGCGTCCTCGGTGTCGAGGGGCTGGATGTAGCTGGTGTTCTGGCCGCGCGCGGGCCGGGCACGGCCGATGGGTGCAGCGGCGGGCGACACCCGCTCGACCCGGCGCCGGCCGGGCTCGACGCTGCCCAGGTCGACGGCGACCGAGGCGGAGGGGGAGGCCAGGGTCGTGGGGGCGGGCTGGAGATCCTCGGCCTCGACGGCCACGCCTGTGGGGGCGCTGGACGTGGGCGGCGCCACCGCCGGGCTGGGGCGCCGTTGGACGGCGCGCTGCTTCTGCTTGCGGGTCTTCTTGGCCATGCGCGCGGGCAAGCGTACCGGAGTGGCTCCGAGGGGGCGGGACACGCCGCATCGCTCGCGCCGTCCGCGAGCACACATGGCCCCGCATGCTGTGGTACTGTCTCGACGGGACCACTAGATGTGGGGGGTAACCCTTTCATCGGGACCATGGGCAGCAGGCGCCGGGAACCCACACCACCCCCGGCTTCACGTCTTCGTCGAGGCCGACCTCATCCGGCGCCTGGATCCCCCCGCGGCACAGCCGCGGGGGGTCGCCCTCTCCCCCCGCGGCTCTGCCGCGCGGGGGCCCCCTGTGCCCTTCAGAGGGGCGATGCGCCCCTCTCAGCCGTTCGGCAGAGCCGGACGCCTTCACTCCCCACTCGGCGCGATGAATCGCGCCGGGCTTGCCTTCGCTCGCGGGCACGTGATTCAGCCTCGGCGCAGGCGAATTCACTTCGCCGGAGACGAGACCGCTGAGCTGGGGGCTGCCCGAGGGGGAACGCAGTTCCCCCTTCGCTAGATATTGAAGCGGAAGTGGACGACGTCTCCGTCGCGGATGACGTAGTCCCTGCCCTCCAGCCGCTGTTTGCCTTGTTCGCGCAGTGCGTTGTACGAGCCTGCCGCGAGCAGGTCCTCGGCGTCGCTGACCTCCGCGCGGATGAACCCCTTGGCGAAATCGGTGTGGATCGTGCCGGCGGCGTCGAGCGCGGTGAGTCCCCGGCGGAGCTGCCAGGCGCGCACCTCCTTCTCCCCTGCGGTGAAGAACGTGACCAGGTCCAGCAGCCCGTACGCGTGCCTGGCAAGGAGGTCGAGCCCCGGCTCGGCGATGCCCAGGTCGGCGAGGAACGCACCACGGTCGGCAGGGTCCAGTTCGGCGAGCTCCGATTCGATCCGCGCAGAGATGACCACGATGTCGGCGCCGCTCTGGGCGGCGCGCGCACGCAGCGCGGGGGACGGCTCGCTGACCGCGGCCCCCTCAGCGACGTTGACAACCACGACGATCGGGTTGGCGGTGAGGAGCCAGAGGTCCCGCAGGCTCTCCCTGTCACCCGCGCCCAGCTGCATGGTCCGCACCGGAGCGGCACTGTCGAGGTGGTCGCGCACGCGTTGCAGAAGGCTGATGGTCTCCGCCGCCTTCTCCTTCTGCAGTCGCACCGTCTTCTCGACCTTCTCGAGCCTCCTGGTCACCGACTCCAGGTCGGCGAGCTGCAGCTCCAGCTCGACGACATCGATGTCCCGCACCGGGTCGACGCTGCCCTCGACATGGGTGATGTCGGAATCCTCGAAGTCGCGCACCACCAGCGCGATGGCGTCGCACTCGCGGATGTGACCGAGAAACTTGTTGCCCAGGCCCTCGCCCCGGCTGGCCCCGCGCACCAGTCCCGCGATGTCGGTGAAGGTCACCATCGCCGGGATCACCTTGGGTGGCCGGAACAGCTCAGCGAGCCTGTCGAGCCGGGTGTCGGGCACCGGCACCATGCCGGTGTTCGGTTCGATGGTGGTGAACGGGTAGTTGCCGACGGTCGCGTTCGCCCTGGTCAGTGCGTTGAACAGGGTTGACTTGCCCGCGTTGGGCAGCCCGACGATGCCCACGGAGAGGCTCATCGCGGCGCTGGGATCACAGCAGCTCCAGCTCGAAGGCGCGGTGCAGCGCGCGCACAGCCTCCTCGATGCGCTCGCGGTCGATGATGCAGGTGACCCTGATCTCGCTGGTGCTGATCATGCGGATGTTGATTGACTCCTTGGCGAGCGCCTCGAAGATGCGCGCGAAGACACCAGGCGCACCCAGGATGCCCGAGCCCACCACGGTCACCTTGGCGATGCCGCGGTCGGCGTCGAACCCGGCGGCGCCGACCTCCCCGACGACGCGTTCGAGCACGGGCTGGGCCCGGGCCAGGTCGGACTCGGCCAGCGTGAAGGAGAGGTCGGTGTGGCCTGAGTGGCTGACGTTCTGCACGACGATGTCGACGTTGATGTGCGACTGGCCGAGTGGGCCGAACACCGCCGCCGCGATCCCCGGGCGATCGGGCACACCAAGCAACGTCACCTTGGCCACGTCGGTCTCGTGGGCGATGCCACGCACCTTGGGGCGATCTTCCATCTCTGGTTGCCTGTGGATGAGGGTGCCCGGTGAGTTGACGAATGCGGAGCGCACCCGGATCGGCATGGAGTATGCCTCGCCGATCTCCACCGCCCGCGGATGCATCACCGTGGCGCCGGCCGAGGCGAGCTCAAGCATCTCCTCGTAGCCGATCTCCGCGAGCGGGCGCGCGTCCGGAACGACTCGCGGATCGGCGCTGTGGATCCCGCGCACGTCCGTGAAGATCTCGCACTCGCGCGCGTGCAGCGCGACGGCGAGAGCGACCGCGGTGGTGTCGGAGCCGCCCCGTCCCAGCGTGGTGATGTCGAGCTGGTCGGTCGCGCCCTGGAACCCTGCCACGATGGCCACCCGCCCAGCCTCGAGCTGGTCGATGACCCGCTCGGGCACGATGTCGGTGATGCGCGCGCTGCGGTGCGCGCCGCTGGTGCGGATGCCCGCCTGCATGCCGGTCAGCGACACGGCGTCCACCCCGCGCGCGTGCAGCGCCATGGCGAGGAGCGGCGCGGTGACGGTCTCGCCGGTGCTCAGCAGCATGTCCATCTCCCGCGAGGGCGGGTCCTCGTCGAGCTGATGGGCAAGAGCTGCGAGCTGGTCGGTGGTGTCCCCCATCGCGCTCACCACCACCACGACGCCCTCCGCACCGCGGGAGGTGTTGGCGACCCGCTCCGCCACCGCGCGCAACCGTTCGATCCCGGCCAGGCTGCTGCCGCCGTACTTCTGCACGACGACATTCACGCGCGCACCTCGACACGCGCGCCGAAGTTGCGCGGACGCAGGTGCAGCGCGGTCCCGGCGACCCCGGCGGCTGCAGCGGCCTCCTCCATCGCCGCCGCCACCGGCTGAGGGTCGCGCGCGCAGAGCGCCAGCACGGACGGCCCCGCCCCGGCGAGGCAGGCGCCGTCAGCGCCGCCGGCGTACGCGGCCTCGATCAGGGCGCCCATCGGCGGGAACAGCGCGGAGCGCTGTGCCTGGTGCCAGCGATCGTCCATGGCCTCGCGCAGCGCCGCCCAGTCGGTGAGGACGACGGCGCGCACCAGCAGCGCGCAGCGGGCCCCGTTGAAGATGGCGTCCTCGCGCGAGAACTGGGCCGCGACCACACGCCGGGCCTCGCTGGTGGCCAGCCTCTGCTGCGGCGCGAAGACGACGGCGTGGAGCTCGTCGGGCGCGTCGACGCGCTGCACCTGCGCGCCGGGCGCGCAGATCACGAGGCCGCCGAGCAGGGCCGCGGCGAGGTTGTCGACGTGGCCCTCGATGCTCGCCGCGCAGTCGAGGATGGTTCGCTCGTCCCAGGGTGCGCGGTGCAGCGCCACGGCGACCAGCACCCCGCTGAGCGTCGCGGCCGCGCTCGATCCGAGCCCGCGTGCCACCGGGATGGCGTTGACGCAGCGCAACTCCACGCCGCGCGCCCTCTCCGGGATGTCGAGCTGCGCACAGGCCGCGAGGTAGCCGCGTGCCACGAGGTTGCGCGCGGGGTCGCGCAGCTCCCCGTCACCGTCGCCGGGGTCCAGCTCCAGCGACAGGCCGCCGTCGTCGGTGGCCGTGGCCACCACCTCGTTCTGCACCTGCAGCGCCAGCGCCATGACGTCGAACCCGGGGCCGAGGTTGGCGACGCTGGCTGGCACCCTGACGGTGACGCGCATCAGAGGCCGAGCGCCTCGGCGAGCGAGGCGGTGTCGCCGTCGACCGGCGTTGGTGCTCTCAGCCCCTCCGCCGCGGTGGCCGCGTCCTTCAAGCCGTTGCCGGTGAGCACGCAGACGACGGTGCTGCCGCGGGCCACGACGCCCTCCCGGACAGCCATCCGCAGCACGGCGAGCGACGTCGCGGACGCCGGCTCGCAGAAGACGCCTTCGACAGTGGCGAGGTCGCGCTGCGCGCTGAGGATGGCGTCATCCTCGACGGCGAGGATGGACCCCTCGGACTGGTCGCGGGCGTCGATGGCTCCCTGCCACGACGCGGGGTTGCCGATGCGGATGGCGCTGGCGATCGTCTTCGGCTCGGCCACCGGCTCACCGCTCACCAGCGGGGCGGCGCCCGCTGCCTGGCCGCCGAGCATGCGCGGCAGTCGCGAGCACATGCCGTCGGCGAAGTATTCGCGGAACCCGCGCCAGTACGCGGTGATGTTGCCGGCGTTGCCGACCGGGATGGCGAGCACGTCCGGTGCGTCGCCCAGCTCGTCGACGACCTCGAAGGCGGCTGTCTTCTGGCCCTCGATGCGGTACGGGTTGACAGAGTTGACCAGCGTGACGCGCCGGTCGGCGGCGAGCTCGCGCACCGCCTCGAGCGCGCGGTCGAAGTTGCCCGGGACCGCGAGGATGTCGGCCCCGTGCACCTGCGCCTGCACCAGCTTCCCGGCAGCGATCGCCCCTGACGGGATCACCACCACAGTCCGCAGCCCGAAGCGCGCGCCGTACGCCGCGGCCGAAGCCGAGGTGTTGCCCGTGCTGGCGCAGATCAGCGTCCTGCTGCCCTCCTCGAGCGCGCGCGCCACCGCGACCACCATGCCCCGGTCCTTGAATGAACCGGTGGGGTTGAGACCCTCGAGCTTGAGGTGCAGCGCGGCCAGCCCGAGCTCCTCGCACAGACGTGGCGCGGGCACGCAGGGCGTCTCACCCTCGAACAGCGTGATGTGCGGCGTCGCCTCGGTGATGGGCAGGCGGTCGCCGTAACGGGCGATGACGCCCTGGCGCAGCGACATCAGCCCGGGCCCACGCAATCCATGACGGTGACCACGTCGTCGACCATGGGCAGCGAGTTCGAGCGTCTCGCATGCATGCGCCAGCATGTCGCGAGCCACCACCCCGGTCACCAGCGCGAGCTGCGCCGGGCCGCCGCCGGCGTCGGGCACCAGTGTCGACGCTTCCACCGTCAGGCCACGATCCTCGAGGGCCTGCAGCACCAGTTGAGCCGCGTCGGCCACGCGGTTGAGACGCACCCGGACATAACCGCCTCGCTCGACTGCGCCGTCGTCGCCCGCGCTCACAGTCGCGACGGGCAGCGGCGGGACCAGCCGCGGGTTGATCGCTGTGGCCACGATGTCCGACACCACCGCGCTGGCGGTGCTGTCGCCGCCGGCACCGGTCCCGCGCATGCTGACCCGGCCGGCGAGGTCGGAGCTGATCAGCACGGCGTTCTCCGAGCCGTCGACCCCGTGGAGAGGGTGCCCCACGCGTACCAGGGTGGGGCGCACCGACAGCGTCACCGACGTCCCGTCGCGCTGCGCGTGCGCGACCAGCTTGACGCTGCCCCCAAGGACCCCGGCACAACCGATGTCGTCACGCTTGACCCCGCGGATCCCGACGGTGACGACGTCGTCCATGCTCAGCGGGGCGTCGAACGCGAGCCGGCTGAGCAACAGCAGCTTCGCCGCGGCGTCGTGGCCGTCGACGTCGGCGGACGGGTCGGCCTCGGCGAAGCCGCTCTGCTGCGCGTCGAGAAGCGCAGCATCGAGGTCGGCCCCGTCGCGCTCCATGGCTGTGAGGATCACGTTGGTGGTGCCGTTGATGATCATCTCCAGCTCGCTGACCCGGTCGCCACGCAGGCTGTCGCGCAGCACGCCGACGATCGGCAGCCCTGCGCCGACGGCGGCTTCGAAGCGCAGCGACACCGAGTTCTTGCGGGCTGTCGCAGCCAGGTCGAGCCCCTGCGCGGCGAGGGCCGCCTTGTTGGCGGTGACGACCGGCTTGCCGGCGCGCAGGGCGCGGTCCATGAGCGCGGTGGCGCGCTCGATCCCGCCCATCACCTCCACGACCACCTCGACCGCGGGGTCGTCGATGAGCGCGTCGGCATCACCGTCGACATGCACATTGGGCAGCGCGATGTCCCGCGTCCGGCCCGGGTCGCGGACCGCCACGCGGCGCAGCACCGGTGTGAGGCCGGCACGCGCGCCGAGAAGCTCCCACTCCGCCACAAGACGCCGGGCCACCGCGGCACCGACGGTGCCGAGCCCCACCATCCCGATCCCGATCTGCGCTGTCATCGCGGCGGGAGTTTATGGCGTCCATGACGCGTCAGCGCCTATCGCCTTTGACTCGAGCGAAGCGGGCCGGCGCGCGAGGCGCGCAGAGAAGACGGTGCCCCTGTATTAGATGAGGTGGCGCTTCCAGCCCACCAGCACCGCGGCGGCCCGGTCGCGGCAACCGAGCTTGGCGAAGATCTTGCTGACATGCGTCTTCACCGTGTTCTCGCTCACGTAGAGCGTGGTGGCGATGTGCGCGTTGTTGTGGCCGTCGGCCATGAGGCTGAGGACCTCGAGCTCCCTGCTGGTGAGGCCGCCGTCGTCCTTGGCGGCGTCCACCATGTCGGGGTCGAGAAGTGACTCGCCGGCCGCGACCGCGCGGATCGCCCCCGCGAGCTCCTCGCGGGACGAGTCCTTGAGGAGGTAGCCGCGGGCGCCGGCGCGCAGCGACGGAAAGATGTAGTCCTCGTTGCGGTACGTGGTGAGCACGATCACGCGGGCCTCGGGGTCCTCGGCGCGGATCCGGCGCAGCGCCTCGATGCCGTCGAGCACGGGCATCTGCACGTCGAGGAGGGTGATGTCGGGGTGCTCGCGGCGAGCCATCATCACCGCCTCCTCGCCGTCCGCGGCGCGCCCCACCACCTCGATGTCGTCCTCCAGCTCGAGCATGGTGCACAGGCCCTGGCGCACCACCGGGTGATCGTCGGCGACGAGGACGCGGATCACGCCGACGCCGCCGTGTCCTGCTGCTCGAGCGGGACGCTGACCGACACCGTGGTGCCGCCGGAGTGCCGGCTGGTGACGGAGAGCTCGGCACCGATGAGCCGTGCCCGCTCGCGCATCCCGACCAGCCCGAAGCTGCCACCGCCCGGGCCCGCGACGCGCTCGGCGCCGGCGTCGAACCCGGAGCCGTCGTCGCTGACGGTCAGCGTCAGCTCGCCGTCGCCGGCCCGGAGCTCGACCACGACATGGTGTGCCTGGCTGTGCTGGCCCGCATTGGCGAGCGCCTCCTGGAGGATGCGGAAGACAGCCACCTCGGCCTGCGGCGACAGCGCCAGGTGGCGGGGGACGCCGTCGTCGCGGACGGTCACCGCGGTGCCGGTGCGGGCACCGAAACGCTCTGCCTCGAGTGCCACGGCGGCGGTGAGCCCGGCTGCTTCGAGTGGCATCGGCCGGAGGTTCCAGACGCTCCGTCGCGCCTCCTGCAGCGCCAAGCGGGCCTGCTCGCGCGCGGCCACCATCAAGGTGCGCGAGCGTGCTCTGTCGTTGCGGCTCTGCAACGCCTCGGCCGCCTCCAGCTGGAGCACGATGCCCGTCAGCTGCTGGGCCAGGGTGTCGTGGATCTCCCGGGCCAGCCGGGTGCGCTCCTCGAGGACGGCCAGCTCGCGTCCCTCGGCCGCGAACTGGGCGGTGCGCAGGGCCAGGCCGACCTGGTCGGCAACCGCCCCGAGCAGGATCCGGATGCGCTTGGGGACCTCGATCGTGGTGGGAACGAGGGCGGCGAGCGCGCCCAGCGGTGACCCGCCGGCCGCGACGGGGATGGCCACCCGCCGCCCCGCCAGGGACGTGTGGATCGAGAGGCCGCCGGTCTCCATGGCATCGGTCACGCCCGCGGCCAGCTCGCTGCGCGCACCGCCGAGCCGGCTCGGGTGATGGGTCACCAGGCTGGGCTCGCCGTCGATCACCGTGTACCCCGCCGCCGCGCTCACCGGCAGGATCACCCGCATCGCCTCCACGGCCCCCGCGAGCAGCTCGGCAGGGTCGAGCGACCGGGTCAGCGTGGCCGCGAGTGCGTTGAGCGCCACCAGCTCCTCGTTGCGGTCGCGCAGCTCCTCGGTTCGCTCGGCCACCCTTCCCTCGAGCTCGCGGGCGGCCGCGAGCAGCGCCTCGCGTGAGGCGTTGATCTCGCGGCGCATTCGCTCGAGCGCCTCGCTGAGCAGCCCCACCTCGTCCTCGCCCTGGTGGGGGACCGGCTCATCCGTGTGGCCCTGGGCGAGCCGCTCCGCGGACGTGGTGAGGGCGCGGACCGGGCCGACGAGACGGCGCGAGAAGAGAGCCGAGAGGATGACCGCGATGACCGCGAGCACCACGGCCAGCGGGAGCACCTGGAGGATGAGGATGCGGTGGACGCCGCTGCGGATGCCGTCGCCGAGCGAGGCGAGCGCCGGCGCGAGCTCGCGATCGGGCACCACGCTGGCGAGTGTCCAGCGGGGCCCGCCGATGGGCGCGGTGAAGAGGTCCTTCTCCACGCCGTGCAACGGCGTCTTCATCATGTGCGGCTGCTGCAGCAACAGAAGTTTGGTGGAGATCCCGGGCACCCGCGCCGGGGTGCCCTCGTACCCGCTGGGAAGTGAGAAGTCGCTGCTGGCCACGGCGCCGGCGCTGAGCCAGCGCCCGCTCGGGCTGAGCAGCACCTGGTAGGTGTCGGGGAGGCTCGAGAGCGGAGCCGGCAACAGCGCGGCGATGGCGGCGCTGGGCAGCTCGGCGCCGATGTAGAAGTCACGCGACGGCATGCCCGTCCACACGGTCACGGACGTGCCGCTGCCGAAGGCGGAGGTGTCGATGTCACTCCAGGCAGGCCCGGTGGGGGTCTTCGACGTCTGGGTGAGGCCACCCCCGGCGCCGGCCGCGGGGGGCTGCTCCACCCGTGGGAAGGCCGCCCGGAACGGACGGTCGAGGAGGTGCCCGGGGTCGATGCGCTGCGTCGCAACCAGCCCGGCCAGGATCTTCGGGTCCGTGACCGGGACCTCGGTGAGCTCTGCCTGCGGGCTGTTGTAGACCCAGACCGCGCTCAGCTCGGGATGATGCTTGAGCACGGACTCCAGCGCCGCGGCGATCGCCGGGCGGTTGCTCCCGAGCGAGTCCGCGAGCTTGCCGTCGGCGGTGAGCAGCTTGCTCGCTGATCCCACCAGGGTGGCCGTAGGCGGGTTGGCCGTGCTGACCAGGCGTGCCCCGCCGGGAAGTACCTGCGCGGGCTGCTCGGCGGGCTTGGTGGATCGGAGCAGCGCGTCGACCGTGCTGGCCAGCTGCCCCAGCTCCTCGCCGAGGGCGTCGAGGCGAGCCTGGACGGTGGCGGCCCCGTCGGTGGCGGCGCCGCTCTCGCGCTGAGCGGCGTCGGCGACGATGGTCTGGTGGGCCTCGTCGACCGTGGTCTGGTTGACCGCGGTCAGGTCGGCGCCGACCAGCGCGGTCAGGGCGGCCAGCGGCAGAAGGGCCACCGCGAGCATGGCGATGAGGATGCGCCGGTTGAGACGGCGCGACCGCGACTGGCGACCGAGGAAGCCAAACATGAGGCCGGGCAAAGTATACGGGCGGGCTTGGCGCGATCCCGAGAAATCATTCCAATGGGTGATGGCGGCCGCCGCCGACCACTGTCAGAATGCGGCCCCTAGCCGCCGCTGTGGCCGGCGTCATGATTTGGTGCGGGAAGGAGAGCCCGCCGGGAGATGTGGATGAAATATCGCCGTCTGGGTTTGGCGCTGGTCGTACCTGCGCTCGTTGCCACCGCCTGCGGAAGCGGCGGGGGCAGCAGCAGCAGTTCGGGCAGCACCGCAAAGCTCGCATCGTCACAGGTCTTCAGGTTCCCGATCATCGACGACATCAAGACCCTCGACCCCGGGCACGTCTCGGACGCGGTCTCGATCGCGCCGGTTCAGAACGTCTTCGGCGGCCTCTACAGGTTCGATGACAAGCTCAAGGAAGTGCCGTACATCGCCACGGGCATGCCGGACATCTCCTCGGACGGTCTGACCTACACCTTCCACATGCGCCATGACGTCAAGTTCTCCAACGGTGACCCGGTCACCTCGGCCGACGTGCTGTACAGCTGGAACCGCGCCGCGCGCCTCCAGGACAGCTACGCCATCGCCTTCCAGCCTGTCGAGGGCTACTCGGCCGTCTCGGCCACGCCCCCGACCGCGACCACGCTGTCCGGCCTCTCCGCGCCGGACCAGTACACGGTGCAGGCCAAGCTCACCGCGCCGGCGGGCTACTGGCTGACCGAGGTGGCGCTCTGGACGATGGACGTCGTCGACCAGAAGGTCATCCCCAACGACACCGACAAGACGTGGTGGACCAACCCCGCCACGGCGATCGGCACCGGCCCCTTCAAGCTGACTGCGTACGTTCCCAAGGACCACCTCTCCTTCGGCAACGTCCCCAACTGGTGGGGCGGCAGCACCGGCCACCTGACGGACATCGAGATGACCGTCCTCGCTGACCAGGGCAGCCAGGTGACCAAGTACGAGAACGGCGGCTTCGACTCGGTCGGCCCCGCGGACCAGTACCCACCGCTCGACGCGGTGCGCAACTTCCAGGCCAACCCGGCGCTGAAGAGCCAGTTCGTCAACATCCCCGGTGGACGCACCACCTGGGTGGGCTTCAACTTCACCACCGGTCCGTTCGCACCAGCCGGCGGCAACATCGACGACCCGATCGCGCTGGCCGGACGGCGCGCCTTCAGCGAGGCGATCGACCGCACCCAGCTGGTCAACGTGGCCTGTGGCCCGGGCGGCATCACCTGCAAGCCGGCCACCGGTGGCGTCATCAGCAAGGGTCTGCAGAGCTACCTCGGCGACAACTCGGACCCGGATGTCGTGTTCAACCCGACCAAGGCGAAGGCCGACCTCCAGACCTGGGACCCGAACGGCACCAAGCGCGTCGGTCTCCAGTACTGGTTCAACACCAGCACCAGCAACGCGGCCATCGCCGGCAACCTCCAGTCCCAGTGGCAGACCAACCTCGGCGTCCACGTGGACACGGAGCACACCGACTTCCCGACGTTCCTGACCAACCGCCAGGACAAGAAGTACGTGATCTTCCGTGACAGCTGGGGTGCCGACTACGACAACCCGCAGGACTGGTTCGACAACATCTTCATCTGCTCCCAGGCGGCCATCGGACTCGGCAACAACGACGGCATCTGCGACCAGCGGGTCGACGCCGCCGTCAAGAAGGCTGAGGGCGAGACCGGCAGCCAGGCGATCTCGGACTTCGAGACTGCCAACAAGCAGCTGATCAAGGACTACGCGTACGCCGACCTCGAGTACGGGGCCAACCAGTACTTCATCAAGCCATACGTCCAGGGTGGCGGGGGCAACGCGCTCTACGACAACGCCTGGTCGAGCATCAGCATCCTGGCCCACTAGACCAGGGCAATCCGATCTCCCCAACAAGGGGGAATCGGACGGTTATCATCCGGGGAGCCCGTCGCAGTGGCGGGCTCCCCGACCCGTCCCGACCGCGCCGACCCGTCATGTCCGCTCTTTTGGCGAGAGAAGACTCCAATGACCAGGGGCACTGCAATCTACGCCGCCAAGCGGATCGTCCTCGTGCTCGGCACGGCCTTCATCGTGTCGTCGGCGACGTTCCTCCTGATCCACGCCCTTCCCGGAACGGCGTTCACCTGCGAGAAGAACCCCGCCGGCTGCGCCCACCAGAACGCCGTCTACGGGCTGAACGACCCGCTGCTCCTGCAGTACGTCCATTTCATGGGCGGCCTGGTCCACGGGGACCTCGGGTTCTCCTACGTCAACCAGGGCGTCCGGGTCACCCCGCTGCTGATCGACGAGGCCAAGAACAGCCTCATCCTGGGCCTGTTCGCCATCATCGTGACCATCGTGGTGGGCCTGATCATCGGGATCACCGCGGCGGTGCGGCAGAACACCTGGGCGGACTACGCGCTCTCCAGCTTCGTGGTCGTCGGCTACAGCGTGCCGAGCTTCGTCCTGGCCACCTTCATGCTCATCCTGGTGGGGATCCTGCTGCCCACCTGGGGCGGCAGCATCGGCTGGGGATCCGCGGAACAGGTGCCGATCCCAGCCATCGCGCTGGGCCTCCCCTATGCAGCCATCGTGGCCAGGCTGGTGCGCGCCAGCATGCTCGATGTCATCCGCCAGGACTACGTCCGCACCGCGTGGGCCAAGGGGCTCAGCTCGCGGGTGGTGATCATCCGGCACGCGCTGCGCAACGCCCTGATCCCGGTCGTGACCATCGGCGGCCCGCTGGTCACCGGCATCATCACCGGCTCGGTGGTCATCGAGACCATCTTCGGGGTGCCCGGGCTCGGCAAGGAGTTCGTGACCTCGATCACCACCCGTGACTACGGCATCGTGGTGGGGCTGTACACCTTCTACGCGATCCTGGTTGGCCTGGCCAACCTCGGCGTCGACCTCATCTACCCAGTGCTCGATCCGAGGATCAGATACTCATGACCACCATCACCACCGGCCTCAACGTTGGCGGCCCGATCGCCCCGCCGGGGACCCCCGAAGCCATCGACTACTCGGTGGCGCCTGAGCAGGTCAGCCTCTGGCAGGACGCGTGGCGGCGGTTCAAGCGCAACAAGCTGTCGATGGGGGGCATGGTGGTCTTCGGGCTGGTGATCGTGATGGCGATCGTCAGCATCTTCTGGACGCCGTACAGCATCTTCGCCCAGGGTCTCGGCGACGTCACCGACCCCCTCAGCTGGAAGCACCCGTTCGGCCTGGACTCCTCAGGGCGCGACGTGCTGAGCTTCCTCATGAAGGGCTCGCAGGTGGTCATCGAGGTGGGCCTGCTCACCGCCGTCGTCACCTCGGTGGTCGGGATCGTCGCCGGCCTGCTCGCCGGCTTCTTCCGCGGCTGGGTCGACACCGTCATCAGCGGCATCACCTACATCGGCTACGGCATCCCCAACCTGCTGATCGCCTTCCTCATCCTCTTCCTGACCAACAAGCCGAGCATCGTCAACGTCATCCTCGCGCTCGCCGTCACCAGCTGGATGGACATGGCCCGCCTGGTGCGCGGCCAGACGCTGGCGCTGCGCGAGCGGGAGTTCGTCGAGGCCGCCCGGGCGACGGGCACCAAGGACTACAAGATCCTCCAGCGCCACGTTCTCCCCAACGCGCTGGGGCCGATCATCGTCCAGGCCACCTTCCTGATCCCCCAGGCCATCCTCTTCGAGGCCTTCCTCAGCTTCCTCGGCTTCGGGCTGCCGTCGCCGGACCCCTCCTGGGGCGCCATGGTGTCGGACGGCCTCAACGACCGGTTCCTCGCGTACCACACGATGATCGTCCCGTCCGTCGCGCTGCTGGTCACGCTCATGGCCGTGAACTTCATCGGTGACGGCCTGCGCGACGCGCTGGACCCGAGGCAGAGGAAGTAGTGGCGGCCCTCCTCGAGGTCAAGGGACTCAAGACCCAGTTCTTCGTCCGTGGCGGTGTCGTCCGCGCGGTCGACGGCATCGACTTCCGCGTCAATCGCGGCGAGACCGTGGGGATCGTCGGCGAGTCAGGGTCCGGGAAGTCGATGACCGCCCTCTCCATCCTCCGCCTTGTGCCCGAGCCCGGCAAGATCGTCGAGGGCACCATCAGCTACGACGGCCGCGACGTCCTCGGCTTCGACGACGACGAGCTGCGCAAGTTCCGCGGCAACGACGTGGCGATGATCTTCCAGGACCCGATGTCCTCGCTGAACCCTGTGCTCAAGGCCGGGTTCCAGATCGAAGAGGCGATGAACGCCCACGACCGGTTCACCCACGACCAGGCCAAGGCCAGGGTGCCGGTGCTGCTCCGCAGCGTGCGCATCCCCGACGCGGAGCGCCGGGCCAAGGAGTTCCCACACCAGTTCTCCGGTGGCATGCGCCAGCGCATCATGATCGCGATGGGCCTCTCCAACGAGCCGGGCCTGCTGATCGCCGACGAGCCCACCACCGCGCTGGACGTGACCGTGCAGGCGCAGATCCTCGAGCAGCTGCGCGACCTCAACCGCGAGCTCGGCACCGCCATCGTGCTGATCACCCACAACATGGCGGTGGTCGCCAGCATCTGCACCTGGGTGGTCGTCATGTATGCGGGACGGGTCGTGGAGCAGGGTCCCACCGAGGAGATCTTCCGCTCGCCGCAGCACCCCTACACCTGGTCGCTGCTGCGCTCCATCCCGCGAATCGACGAGAAGCTCGGCGGCAAGCTGCTCACCATCAGCGGGCTGCCGCCCGACCTCACCAATCTTCCTCCCGGCTGCAAGTTCCACCCGCGCTGCCGGTTCACCGTGGATCGCTGTTTCACCGAGGAGCCGGAGCTCTTCACCGTGGGCCCGCAACACGAGTCGCGCTGCTGGGTGCAGATGAAGAACGTGGCCGACCCCGACTCGGACCTGCGCGAGAAGCCGCTGGTGGCCGAGGGGGAGAAGGCAGATGCCGCCTCAATCTGAAGCCGCCGCGCCGGCGTCCGCGTGGACCGCCGAGGCCGACTCCCTGGTCTCCCTGCGCGACGTCTACAAGACGTTCCCGAGCGGGCGGCAGACGGTGCGCGCCGTCGACGGCGTCACCCTCGACATCCTCCAGGGCGAGACACTGGGACTGGTCGGCGAGTCCGGGTGCGGCAAGTCGACCCTGGGACGCGTCGTCACCCAGCTGCAGCCCGCCACCGGCGGCAGCATCTTCTTCGAGGGCAAGGACCTTGCGGCGCTGCACGGCGAGAGCCTGCGGCAGATGCGCCGGCGCGTGCAGATGATCTTCCAGGATCCGTATGGATCGCTCAACCCGCGCATGACCGTGGGCAACATCATCGGTGAGCCGCTGGCCAACTTCGGCCTCGCCAAGGGCAAGGAACGCGACGCGCAGGTGCAGGAGGTCATGCGCATCTGCGGCCTCAACCCCAACTTCAACAACCGCTACCCGCACGAGTTCAGTGGTGGCCAGCGCCAGCGCATCGGGATCGCGCGCTCGCTGATCCTGCGGCCCAGCTTCATCGTCGCCGACGAGCCGATCTCCGCGCTCGACGTGTCCATCCAGGCGCAGATCATCAACCTCCTCGAGCAGCTGCAGGACGACTTCAACCTCACGTACCTGTTCATCGCCCACGACCTCTCGGTGGTGCGCCACCTCAGCGACCGTGTCGCGGTGATGTACCTGGGGGTCATCGTCGAGGTCGCCGACAGCCTCGAGCTCTATGACAACCCGCTGCACCCCTACACGACGGCGCTGCTGCAGTCGATCCCGGTGCCGGACCCGGTGGTGGAGCGCGAGCGCAAGCCGATCATCCTGCGGGGCGAGATCCCCTCGCCGATCAACCCGCCCAGCGCCTGCCGGTTCCACACCCGCTGCCCCATCGCGCGAGCCGATCTGCTCGGAGGTGCGCCCCGACCTCGTCGACTACGGCAACGGCCACCTCGCCGCCTGCCATTTCGCCGGCAAGCTGCAGGGATCGCTCGCCGCCAAGGTGGCCGAGGAGAGCACCGAGGCACTGCGCACGGCCATCGCCGGCGAACTCGAGAGCACCGGGAGCAACGGGACGGAGCCCGTCACCTCGTAGGCAGGTGTCGAGACACCCGACCACGTGCGGGCGCGAGCTCGCCGCATTCCGCGTGAGGACCTCGCATGCGTGACGTCGCCGAGCGCGTGCTCGACGCCGCGCACGCGGCGGGGGCGGACTACGCGGACTGCCGGGTGGTGGAGCGCACCACCCAATCCGTGGTGGTCAAGAACGGGCGTGTCAACAACGTCACCCAGTTCGAGGACGCGGGCGTCGGCGTGCGCGTGCTCGTCGACGGCGCCTGGGGGTTCTGCGGCACCCAGCGCACCGACGCCGAGGGCCTCGAGGGAGCCGCGCGCCTGGCGGTGAGGATCGCACGCGCCTCGGCGCGCACGGCGGTGGCACGGGTACGCCTGGCGCCGACCCCGGCGGTCACCGCCAGCTATGCGACCCCGGTGCAGACCGACCCCTTCAGCGTCTCGCTGGACCGCAAGATCGAGCTGCTGCTCGCCGCCGACGCCGCCATGGACGTGCCCGGCATCACCACCCGGCACGGCGCGCTGGGTGTGCTGCGCCACCACCAGCTCTTCGCCAGCAGCGAGGGCTCGCGGATCACTCAGACCATCGTCGAGACCGGCGCGGGCATCGACGCCACCGCCACCGGCGGGGGCGAGGTGCAGTCGCGCAGCTTCCCCAACAGCTTCGGACGCCAGCAGCTGACCGCCGGCTGGGAAGCGGTCGAGGCGATGGACCTCCCCGGCAACGGCGGTCGCGTCGCCGAGGAGGCGGTCGCGCTGCTCAGCGCGCCGCTGTGCCCGGCGGGCACGATGACACTCATCCTCGATGCGACGCAGGCGGCCCTGCAGGTGCACGAGTCCTGTGGGCATCCCACCGAGCTGGACCGCGTGCTCGGCTACGAGGCGGCGTTCGCGGGCACGTCCTTCCTGATGCCCGACATGCTCGGCAGCTTTCGCTACGGCAGCGAGGCGGTGACCATCAGCGCCGACGCCACCAGCCCCGGCGGCCTCGGCACCTTCGGCTACGACGACGAGGGTGTGCCCGCGCAGCGAACCCTGCTGATCGACCAGGGACTCTTCACCGGCTACCTCAGCTCGCGCGAGACCGCCGCTCAGCTCGACATGCAGAGCGGTGGCACCGTGCGCGCGGAGAGCTGGAACCGCCTGCCGATGATCCGCATGACCAACATCAACCTCGAGCCGGGGACGTCGAGCCTCGAGGAGATGATCGCCACCACCGAGGCGGGTGTGTACCTCGAGACCAACCGCTCCTGGAGCATCGACGACCGCCGTCTCAATTTCCAGTTCGGCACCCAGGCGGGCTGGGAGATCCGTGACGGGCGGCGCGTGCGGATGGTGCGCAACCCGCTGTACAGCGGCAGCACGCCGCAGTTCTGGAACTCGTGCGACGCGGTCGCCGGCGCGTCGGAATGGCGGATGTACGGGGTGATCAACTGCGGCAAGGGTCAGCCGGGGCAGGTCATGCACGTGGGCCACGGCGCAGCCCCGTGCCGCTTCCGCAACGTCGCGGTGCGACCGGCGTGAGCGACGAGCTCCGCACCCGCGAGGAGCTGCTCGCCATCGCCGACGGGGTGCTGGAACAGGCGCCGGCCGGCGGCGAGGCGGAGGTCACCGTCACCGAGGCGGCGACCGCGCTGACCCGCTACGCCAACGGCGCCATCCACCAGAACGTCGCCGACCGCACCCTGCGGCTGCGGCTCCGCCTGGTGCGCGACGGCCGGTCCGGGGTGGCGGAGACGCAGGTCGCCGGCGACGAGGCCGTCCCCGCGCTGGTGGACGCGGCGGAGACGATCCGTGCGCATGCACCGCAGGGCGAGCCGGTGCACCCCATCGACCCGGACGGCGGCGACGACGCGGAGCACGGCTACAGCGACATCACCGCGGCGGTGACCCCGGAGGAACGCGCCGACAAGGTTGCCATCATCTGCGCTGCCGCGGAGCGGCATGGACAGAAGGCATTCGGCACCTACGAGAACACGATCACCTCGGTGGCGATGGCGAGCACCAGGGGGCTGCGTCGAGCGGCCCGTCGCAGCCAGGCCGAGCTGATCGCCGTGTGCCGCGGAGACGAGGGCAGCGCCTATGGCGCCCGCTTCGCCGCCGACGCCTCCGCGCTCGACGCCGCCACGCTGGCGATCGAGGTGACCGAGCGCTGCGCGCGCAACCAGGCGGCGCAACCGATCGACCCGGGCGTGTACGAGGTGGTGCTCGCCCCGTACGCGGCCGCAGAGATGCTCGAATACCTCGGCCTGATCGGGCTCGGCGGTCTCGCGGTGCTCGAGGAGCGGAGCTTCATGCGCTTCGGTGAGCGACTGATGAGCGAGGCGGTGACGATCACCGACGACGTGCGTCGCCCGGAGCTGGCTCCTCTGCCGTTCGACGGCGAGGGATCGAGCACGCGCCCGGTCACCATCATCGACCGGGGCACGTGCGCGGCGGTGGTGCACGACTCGGTCACCGCGGCGCGAGCCCACACGTCCACGACCGGCCATTCGTTCGCGCAACCCAACAGCGAGGGCCCGCTGCCGCACTACCTCTGCCTGGAAGCGGGTGACGGCGAGCTTCGAGTCGATGATCGAAGGACTGCCAGCGGGGCCTGCTGATCACGCGCTTCTGGTACGTGCGCCCGGTGCACCCGCTCACCACGGTGATCACGGGCATGACACGCGACGGCACATTCCTCATCGAGAAGGGACGCGTGGCACGACCCGTGCGCGACCTCCGCTTCACGCAGAGCATCGTCGACGCGCTCGCCGACGTGCGCTCGGTCGGGAGCGATCCGCTCGCCTCGCGCGGGTATTTCGGGGCCACGCTTGCGCCGTGGCTGCACCTCGGCGGTTTCACCTTCAGCTCATGACCCAGGGCCGGCGGGCTCTCTGGATCGCGGCGCTGACCGTCGTCGCCGCGTTGGTGGTCATCCGCAACCTCAGCGGGTTGGACAGCGCGCCGCTGGGCGCGTATGTCGACGAGACGTCGATCGGCTACAACGCCTGGGCGATCAGCACCCACGCGGTCGACGAGCACGGCGCCCATCTGCCCGCTCTACTTCACCGCCTTTGGCGAGTACAAGAACCCCGTCTACATCTACACGCTGAGCGCGGTGCTGCGCGTCCTCCCGCTCACCGTGGCCACCGAACGGCTGCCCGCGGCCCTCTTCGGCCTCCTCGTCTGCCTCTTCCTCACCATGATCGCGTGGCGCCGCAGCCGGTCGCTGCCGGTCACCCTGCTGGCGCTCGTCCTGGTCGGCGCGACACCGTGGCTCACCGTCGAGAGCCGGGTGGGCTTCGAGGTGGTGTCGATGCTGGCGGCGCTCGCGGGAGCGCTCTGGTGCCTGTCGATCGCACAGGACGGCGGTGGTGCGCGCTGGTATGCCGGGGCGGGCTGCCTGCTCGCCATCGCCGTGTTCGCTTACAGCACCGGGCGGGTGGCGGTCGTGCTGCTGGTGGTGGCGCTGGCCGTCTCCGAATTCTGGCGCGGTCGCCGCCTGCTCGCCGGCTGGCTGCTGGCGGTGGTCCCGGTGGCGGCGGCGTACGGGCTGCTCGAGGCCTGGAACCTGCGCCACCCGGGCGCGCTGATCGCCAGGTTCAACGTCATCAGCATCGCGTCCGACCACGCGCCGCTGTCGACCGTGGTCGGGCGCTTCGTCGGCAACTACCTCACCTACTTCGGACCCGAGTTCCTCTTGGTGGAAGGCGACCACCGCGCGCGGCACGCCACGCAGTTCGGCGGCATGTTGCTGTGGATCACGCTGCCGCTGGTCATCGTCGGGCTCGTCGCCGTGTGGCGCAAGCGCGAGCAGCCATTCATGCGCTTCGTGTTCCTGGGCACGCTGGCGGCGCCGGTCAGCGCCGCCCTCACCGAGGAGAGCGTGCCGCACTCGCTGCGCGCCTCGGCGATGCTGCCCTTCCTGTTGCTGCTGGCCATCGAAGGGATGATCCTGGTGCGCGAGCTGGCGCCCGAGTGGCGCCGCGCCATGCTGTTCGTCGCCGCGGGCCTGCTCGTGCAGGGCGCGCTGTTCACCGTCGACATGTACGCGACCTGGCCGGCGCGTTCCGCGCTCGACTTCGACGCCGGGGAGATCGACGCCATCACCAGGGCGTCGGCCCTGTCGGGCGGCGCCCAGCTGCTCCTGTCCGACACGCTCGACCAGCCTTACATCCAGGCCGCCTTCGTCTTCCGGCCACCGCCTCCCGCGACGTTCACCGAGGACTCCCCGGGGGCGCTGCTCGCCGACATGAACATGGCGCTCATCGACCCCGCCGCGCCGCCGGCGCGGCCCGGTGCAGTCGCCGTGCTCAGCAGTGGCGACCCGGTGCCACCGGGCGCACACCGCCTCTTCGACGAGGTCACGCCAGCCGCCTCGTTCGCACTGGGGGCGAAGCCGATCCAGTACGAGACCATCGTCGTGTACCGGTTGGGCTGAGCGGTGCCGGCGCGCGGACGCCAATCCGCGCCTCCCCTGTAAAGTGCGCCTTCATGCGCGACGTGGTGATCGTCGAGGCGGTGCGCACACCGCTCGGTCGGGGGAGCCAGAAGAACGGGGACCTGCGCGACGTCCACCCGCTCAAGCTGGCGGCGCATGTGCTGCGCGAGGTGGTGGGACGTCCCGGTGTGGACCCTTCCATCGTCGAGGACGTCGTCATGGGCTGTGTCAGCCAGGTCGGCGAGCAGTCCATCAACGTGGCCCGCCAAGCGGTGCTGCTGGCCGGTTTTCCCATCGAGGTCCCCGCCACCACCGTCGACCGGCAGTGCGGCTCGTCGCAGCAGGCCGTGCACTTCGCCGCCAACCTCATCCAGTCGGGCGTCTGCGACGTGACCATCGCCGCCGGCGTCGAGAGCATGAGTCGCGTGCCCATGGGCAGCACCGTGTTGCAGGGCCCGGGCACCCCGTACCCACCGGAGCTGCTCGAGCACTACGACCTGGTCAACCAGGGCCTCGCCGCCGAGATGATCGCCGAGCAATGGGGCATCACCCGCGCCGACGCCGACGCGTTCGCCACCGAGTCGCATCGGCGTGCCGCCGCCGCGCAGTCGGCAGGCCACTTCGATCGCGAGATCGCGCCCATCGTCGTCGGTGAGAACGGCGAGAGCCAGGTCGTGTCGCAGGACCAGGGCATCCGGCCCGGCACCACGCGTGGAAACGCTGGCGCAGCTGCAGCCGTCGTTCCGCCCCGACGGCATCCTCCACGCCGGCAACTCGTCGCAGATCACCGACGGGGCCGCCGGCGATCCTGCTGATGTCCGCCGAGAAGGCCGCGGAGCTGGGGCTCACCGCCGCGCGCCACCATCCGGGCCCAGGCCGTGGTCGGCGTCGACCCGGTGACGATGCTGACCGGCCCCATCCCGGCCACCCGCAGGGTGCTCGAGCGCAGCGGCATGTCCATCGAGGACATCGACCTGTTCGAGGTCAACGAGGCGTTTGCGCCCGTTGTCCTCGCCTGGGAGCGCGAACATCACCCCGACATGGCCCGAGTCAACGTCAACGGCGGCGCGATCGCGCTGGGCCACCCCCTGGGCGCGTCCGGGGCCCGCCTGATGACCACCCTGCTGCACGAGCTGGAGCGCCGCGACGCTCGCATCGGCCTCGAGACGATGTGCTGCGGAGGCGGCCTGGGGACCGCCACCATCATCGTCCGCGGCGCCTGACAGTCGGGCTCGGGCCGGTCACGCTTCTGTCGCACCGCGGTCGAAGTCTCGACGGGTGCTTGCTATGCTCAGGCGGCTTTGCACCCTGTTCCACTGATCGGCGACCGCAATGAAACGCGTTCTCATCATCGAGGACTACTACGCCCTGGCCGACATCGAGTTGCTCCTCTGCACCATGGAGGGCTACGAGGTGCGCGTCGCCAAGAGCGGCGACGAGGGTCTCACCGTCTTCACCGATTTCAAGCCCGACCTGGTGCTCCTCGACCTCATGCTCCCGGGTGAGCTGAGCGGCACCCAGGTCCTCGAGAAGATCCGCGCCGACCATGGCGAGGACGCCAAGGTTCTCGTGGTCAGCGCCCTCGTCAACGCCACCACGACGCCAAAGCTCGAGGCGTACGGCAACGTTCAGACGCTGGCGAAGCCGTTCAAGATCAAGGAGCTCGCCTCGCGCATCCAGTCCATGCTCGCGGCCTGACCGCCGCAGCACCACATGCGCGCCGAGCCGCCCCCGCCGTGGCGTGACGACGACGACCCTCCCTCCCAGCCGCCCGCGGCGCATGCCGGCGCAGCGCTGTCCCTACCTGGAGCAGATCCTGCGTGACCGCACCGGTCTCGGGCTCCTGACCCGCTACAAGGCGGACTGCCACGTCGACCACCGCACCCACCACTTCACCGGGCGCCACCCGGTGCCTCCGTGCATCAGCGACCCGACGACGTGCCGCTTCTACCGCAAGCAGTGGGCGGAGGAGACCCACCTCATCGACCGCTACCGGGACTGAGCGGCGACCACCTCTCGTGACGGCCTCCGGCGAGCCGGGGCCCTCTCCGTCGCCGCCGCCGTACACCGCGAAGTAATGCGCCTCCGGGTGATGGAGGACGATCGCGGCGGTGGACTGCTCGGGCACGAGCTGGAAGCCTTCGGTGAGCTCGACGCCGATGAGCTCGGCGGGCACGACGCGGAAGAAGGTCTGGTGGTCCTCGAGGTCAGGACACGACGGGTAACCCCATGAGTAGCGGCGCCCCCGGTCCGGGCGCAGCGACAGCTCGTCTCGCATCCGGGCATGGACCCATTCCGCCGTCGCCTCGGCCATCTGGGTCGCGAAGCCGTGCACGCGGAGCATGTCGTCGTACTCGCCCGTGCGCTGCAGCTCGGCGCTCAGCTCGGACGCACCGGGGCCGGTGGTCACCAGCTGCAACGCGACGACGTCGCGCTCGCCGTCGCGTGCCTCGCCGAGGGGGCGGACGTAGTCGGCCAGGCAGAGCCGGTTCTGGGCACGCTGCCGTGGGAACGCGAACCTGGCGATCTCCTTGTCGTGGTTGGCCGGGTCGTAGATGACCACGGAGTTGCCGTCGGCAAGGGCCGGCCAGTAGCCGTACACGGCCTGCAGGCGCAGCCAATCACCCGCGCGCGCCTCGTCGATCGAGCGCGCCAGCCGCGGCTCCAGCTCCTCCTCGAGCAGTCGCGCCCACTTGTCGGGATCGTGGACACCGCGGAACTGCCAGCTCATCTTGAAGAGCGAGTTGCGATCGATGCACGGCACGACGGCGTCGAGGTCGATGTCGTCGAGGCGCCGTGCGCCCCAGAACGGCGGGACCGGGATGGGCACGTCGGTGCGTGTCGCGCTGCGCGAGGGAGCAGGACCGGCGCCGGACTCGGCGGCGGCGGCATGGCGACGTGCGTCGCGCTGCTGGTCGCGCTCGACCTGCTGGACGGCCTCCGCACGGGCGCGCTCGACCAGCGCGTGGCGGCGCGGCTCGTCCACCAGCTGCTCGACGGTGTCCAGCCCCTCGAACGCGTCCTTGCAGTAGAAGACCCCGGGGTCGTACGTGCGTCCGTCGTCGAGGGTCAGGATGCGCCGCCCGAAGCCGCGGTTGATCGCTGCGCCGCCGATGATCACCGGGAAGCTCAGGTCGCGGGCATCGAGCTCGTGCAGGCACAGCGGCATCTGCTTGCTGGTGCTGACCAGGAGCGCGCTCAGCCCGATGACGTCCGCCCTGGTCTCGACGGCCCGGTCGATGATGGTCGCCAGCGGAACCTGCTTGCCCAGGTCATGAACGGTGTAGCCGTTGTTGCTGAGGATGGTGTTGACCAGGTTCTTGCCGATGTCGTGCACGTCGCCGTAGACGGTTGCCAGCACGACGGTCCCCTTGGAGGTGCCCTCCACCCGGTCGAGGTACTTCTCGAGCTGTCCGACCGCCCGCTTCATCACCTCCGCGCTCTGCAGCACGAAGGGCAGGATCAGCTCGCCGGCGCCGAAGCGATCGCCCACCTCCTTCATCGCGGGCAGCAGCACCTCGTTGAGCACCTCGACCGGGTCACGGCCCGCGACAGCGAGGTCGATCTGCTCTTCGATGCCGTCGCGGCGGCGTTGGAGGATCTGCGCGTGGATGCGCTCCGCGGGGTTCATCCCGACGAAGGGATCGGCAGTGGTGTCGGCGGACGCGGAGGCATCGGCGCCGTCGAAGTGGCCGATGTACCGCGCCAGCGCATCGCTCCGCCGGTTGAAGATGAGATCCTCGGCCAGCTCGCGCTCGCTGCTCCCGATCTCCGGGTACGGCGTGATGTGCGCCGGGTTGACGATCGCGGCGTCGAGCCCCGCCTGCACGCAGTGGTAGAGGAAGACGCTGTTGAGCGTGGGCCGGCTGGCGGGCGAGAGGCCGAACGAGACGTTGGAGACACCGAGCACGGTGAGCACACCCGGCAGTGACTCCTTGATGCGCCGGATCCCGTCGATCGTGTGGTGTGCTGAGTTGATGTACTCCGCCTCGCCTGTCGCCAGCGTGAAGGTCAGCGCATCGAAGAGCAGCTGGTGCGGCTGCAGCCCGAACTCCCCGCAGGCGATGTCGCGGATCCGGGTGGCCACAGCGAGCTTGCGTTCGGCTGTGTTGGCCATGCCCTGCTCGTCGATGGTGAGCGCCACCACGCACGCCCCGTGGTCGCGCACCAGCGGCAGGACGGCCTCACAGCGGGCGCGGCCGTTCTCGAGGTTGACGCTGTTGACCACGGCGCGACCGGGATACACCTCCAATGCCGCGCGGATGACCGCGGCGTCGGTGCTGTCGATGATCAGCGGCGCGTCGACGGACATCTCCAGGCCGCGCACCACCGCCTGCATCTGCTCGGCCTCGTCGTTGCGCTCGGTGACCGCGACGCAGACGTCGAGCGCGTGCGCGCCACCCTCTGACTGCCCCCGGCCCACCGCCACGATGTCGTCGTACTCCTCGGCGAGCAGCATCCGTTTCACCGCCCGCGAGCCCTGCGCATTCACGCGTTCACCGATGAGCAGGGGCGCGGGCTGCTGCCTGAGCTCGAGGTCGCTCATCGCGCTCGCCAGCCGTGGCACGCCGTCACCGCTCCGTGGTGGCGCCGGCAGGCCACCGACTCGGCGCACCAGCTCGACGATGTGCTCGGGGGTGGTGCCGCAGCACCCGCCGACCGCGGCGACACCGAGGCGGCGCACGAAGTCCTCGAGCTGCACACCCATGTCGACAGCGCCCAGGGGGAAGTGCGCTCGCCCGCCGACGTTGCTCGGGATCCCCGCGTTGGGGATGCAGGCGATCGGCACCGTGCTGCGCTCGCCCAGGACGCGGATGGCGTCGCGCATCAGCTCCGGTCCCGTCGAGCAGTTGAGCCCGATGACGTCGACACCGAGGGAGTCCAGGATCGCCACCACCGCGCCCGGCTGCGTTCCAAGCAGCATCGTGCCGCTGGTGTCCAGCAGGCTCACGGACGCGTGGATCGGCAGCGTGACACCGGTACGCGCCATCGCCTCGCGGGCGCCGAAGATGGCCGCCCGCACCTCGAGGATGTCCTGCGCGGTCTCGATGATCAGCAGGTCGCTGCCGCCTTCGATCAATCCCTGCGCCTGTTCGGAGAAGGTCGCGACCAGCTCGGCAAAGGTGATCTTCGACAGCGCCGGGTCGCTCGACGACGGCAGGAAGCCTGTCGGTCCCATGCTGCCGGCGACGAACCGCGGCTTCTCGGGAGTGCTGTGCTCGTCGCACAGCCTCCGGGCCAGCGCGGCTGCGTCGCGGTTCAGCTCGAGCGTTCGATCGGCCTGCCCCCACTCGCTGAGGCGCAGACGGGTCGCCTGGAAGGTGGCCGTCTCCACGACGTCGCAGCCCACCTCGAGAAAGGAACGATGGACCGCCTCGACGAGGTGAGGCGCGTGGAGCACGAGGCCGTCCATCCAGCCCTCCAACGCCGGTCCGCCGAAGTCGGCCGCGGTGGGCTCGAGCGATTGCAGCGCAGTACCCATCGCGCCGTCGAAGACGAGGACACGTCGGCTGAGCGCTTCGAGGAAAGAGCGGCGATCGCTCTGAGGTGGCTGGGACATTCCCTCTCCTGTGACTTCACGTGATTCTATAGGTGAAATCGATTCCCACGGCCCGCGCCGGTCGAGTTGGCCGTGCTACGCTCGCGAAGCAGTGCGGGCAATCCCGCTCATCACAGGAGATCCTCTTGGCCCGACGTCCACCTCGTCCCGGCGGCGCACGCCGCCGCGGCCCCGCGCGCCGGCGCGACCCGGCGGCTGCTGCCGAGGCCGCTGAGGCAAAGGAGGAGACGATCGAGATGGACGCCACCGTCGTCGAGCCGCTTCCCAACGCGATGTTCAAGGTGAAGCTGCTCACCGGCCAGGAGGTGCTCGCCTACACCGCCGGGAAGATGAGAAAATTTTACATCCGCATCCTCATCGGCGACAAGGTGCGCGTCGAGCTCAGCCCCTACGACTTGACGCGCGGACGGATCACCTTCCGCTACAAGTGAGGGCGTCATCGCGGTCTACATCATCGCGATCGTCGTCGTGGTCCTTGTCCTGGTCGGCGCGTACCGTTCGCTGGGCGGCGCGCCACCGAAACCGGGCGACTCCACTGCCCTGCTGCGGTCCGCCCAAGGTCAGCTGCAGCGCTCACTGCTGATGCTGTCCGCCCAGCTCGACGCAACCGCCGAGGCCGGCCGTGACTTCGACGCGGCCGCTGACGGCCGCAAGGTGAGCACAGCGGTGCAGCAGGCGCTCGACCGACTGCCGTCGGCCACGGAGTTGGACGATCATGACGGCGCTGCGCGCACCCTCCTCGCGGCCGCCGCAGAGGACACCGCCTGGGCCTGGCGGATCATCCAGGTCCCGCCCACCAGCCCGGCGCTCGCGGCGGCGGCGCGGGTCCTCGCCGACCATGCCGCCGGGTGCTGCGAGCGGGCTGCCGCGCTACTCGGCTCCGCGCCGAGCGGCGAACCAGCCGACGGTGCGTGACAGCCCGTCCTCGAGCGTCACGCGAGGGCGCCACCCCATCGACTCCTCGGCGTGCGAGATGTCCAGGCAGGAGACGCGCTGCTCGCCGGGCTTGGCAGGCCCGTGCCGTGCAGGGCGTTGCGCACCCGCGGCCCGTGCCAGCAGCGCATAGAGCTCGTTGACAGCGCAGGCGTGTCCGGTGCCGATGTTGTAGGCGCCGAGGGTCGAGGTCTCAGCGGCCCTGAGGTTGGCCGCCACCACGTCATCGACGTACACGTAATCGCGCGTCTGGTCACCGTCCCCGTGAATGACGACGTCGGCGCCGGCCACGAGCCGCTCCGCGAAGATCGCCACCACCCCGGCTTCGCCGTGCGGGTCCTGGCGTGGCCCGTACACGTTGGCATAGCGGAGCGCGACGAACTCCAGGCCGTGCACCTGCTGGAAGACCGACCCGTACATCTCGCCGGCGAGCTTGGCGGCGCCATACGCGGAGGCGGGCCGGCACGGGTGCGTCTCCGGGGTCGGCAGTACCGTCGTGTCGCCGTACACCGCGCCGCCGCTGGACGCGAACACCACCCGGCGCACCGCCGCGCGCGCGCAGGCCTCGAGGATGTTGACCGTCCCCAGCACGTTGATGCGGGTGTCGAGCATCGGCTCAGCCACTGAACGGCGCACATCGATCTGCGCCGCCTCGTGGAAGACGACCTCGGGCGCGACGGAGGCGACCAGCGGGGGCAGGCGCTCGTCGAGGATGTCGAGCTCGTGGAAGGCAACGCCGGCCGGCACGTTCGTTCGACGTCCACGCGAGAGGTCGTCGACGACAGTGACCTCAGCCCCCGCGCTCACCAGGGCGTCGACGAGCGCAGAGCCGATGAAGCCGGCTCCGCCGGTCACCAGCGCCTTCACGGCACCGCGCTGCCGACCGCCGGCTCCACCGGGTGTGGCACCCGCACGTGCAGGACCGCGAACACGACCGCCCCGACGACGACCACGCTCCCGTAGCTGATGCTGCGGTCGAGCAGGGCGATCGACAAGGCCGCTTCGCGACTGAGCCCGCCGACGCTCACCAGCACGCCGACCATGCCGGCCTCCACCAGCCCGAGGCCCCCGGGAAGGAAGGGAACCGTGGTCAGCAGCGCTGCCACGAGAGCGATCAACAGCAGCTGCGCTGCGCCCAGGGACGAGCCGTCACCGAGCGCATACACCACCAGCGCGAGTCGCCCGCTCTCCATGGCCCACACCAGTGCGGTGAGCGGCACCAGGAGGTGCAGGTTGTTGAAGGAGTTGACGGTGCCTGTCCGGAAGCTCTCGTAGCGGTGGAACACCGCCTCGGGGAGCAGTCGCAGCAGGCGCTGGCCGCGACCCGCTCGCATCACCAGGATGGCGCCGACGCCCGCCGCGCACACCGCCACACCGCCGACGAGGTACGGGATCAGCACCGCCGGCGCGCGATCGTGGAACACGATGGCCCCGGCCGCCAGCAGGAGAACCATCAGCACGACGAGGTCGAGGAGACGCTCGGCGATGATGGTGCCCAGCGCGCGTGCTGCCGGCACCCGCTGACGCAGCCGTGCCAGGTAGGCACGGTAGATGTCGCCCATCTTGGCCGGAACCACGCAGTTGACGAAGAACGAGACCAGCATGATCGGCAGCAGCGCCGGCGCAGGACGATCCTCGCCCGCGTTCCGCAGCAGGATCTTCCAACGCCAGGTGCGCACCAGGAACGATGCGTAGTACACGGCCAGCGCTGCGACGTAGAGGCCGAGGGTGGCGTGGCGGATCCGCGACCACGCGTCCGCCCAGTTGATCGGCGCCCGCCACACGGCCACGGCGACGATCGTCGCCGCCGCCATGAGCGAGATGATGGTGCGTCGATTGAGGAGGCGGGACGGCGGCGTCATCGCGCTGGCGTCGACCGCCGGCTCGGTCACCGCGGCGCTGGGCGACACGGGCACCAACGGTACCATCGGGGCGCCCGCAGGCACCCCTCTCGCGCTCGTCAGGAGGTCCGCCGCCGGCCCATCCTGCTCATCAACGGCCGTCGCTGCTCGGGGGTGGACAGCTCCTCGAGATGGCGCTCGCGCTCGGCGAGGACCCGCGTCACGGTGTCGATGCGATCGGTGTCACCGCGCTCCGCGAGGGGCCGGCTGTCCCACTGACGCACGTGGAACACGCCCTTGAGCGCGCAGTAGGGGATGGCCAGCGTGGTGACCTCGAACCCCCCCGGGATGAACACCTTCCAGATCCCGCCGTGACGTCCGAGCAGTGCGTCGGGGGCGATCGACGCGCGCACCACCTGCCCGTCGATGAAATGGAAGGCGGCACGGTCCCAGCCCGCCACGACGTCGTCCGCGGGCGCCGGTTGCGGTGCGCCGATGACGATCTGCGTGATCGCGGTCAAGGGCAGGATCGCGCGTTGGTTGTTGGGCTCGACCCCGCGCACCTCGGCCTCGATCACCGGCATCTCGAAGGTCAGCTCGGGGATCTCAGCGTGGAGCACCTCGCCGTCGGCGAAGCTGATGATCACGGCGGGCATGCCCGCAGCGTAGTGCAGCGCCGAGCGTTACCGCGCTTCTATCGTCACCGAACGGTCACAGGATGGCCTTGCGGGGGGCAAGTACGATGGCCGCGAGCAAGGCCATGCGCATCTTCACAGCCGTCCCGGTCCCCGCGCTGGAGCATCCCCCGCCACGCCGAACCCGTCGCCCGCGCGCAGGACGGGCAGCCGCGACCCTGATGCTCGCGTGCGTTGGCACCCTCCTCTGCGGCGTCACCAGCGCGACGGTCAGCGCGGCGACCCCGACCCCGCCGCCCGGGCACCCGACACCGACCCCGGAGCCGACGCGCACACCCAAGCCGACCCCATCCCCCTCGCCGCCGCCCTCGCCCTCGCCCTCCCCCTCGCACCCAGTGGTGACCCCGACACCCCGACCAGCGACGGTGCCGCCCCGCGTGGTCACACGGCCGTCACCGCTGCTGCTGCCGGTGCCGCCGCCGGCACCGCGGCCAGCGCCGGCCGCCACCCCGCCCGGTGGCGTCGAGGGCATCCAGGCCCAGAAGCCCGGGATCCTCCCACCCGTGGGGCTGCTGCCCGCACCGGGACAGACGACCGGCGCCGCCGGCTCCGTCATCCCGCTGGGACTGCTGGCCACATTCGTGGCAACCCTGCTGTTCGCCACCGGGCTGACCGCACGGCGCAGGCTGTAATGCGCCGGCTGCGCTTCCCGCGGCTCTGGACGCGCCTCAACTTCTCGGTCAAGTTCGCCGCGATCATCGCGGTGGCCGGCATCGTGATAGCGATCATCCCCCTGTCGCTGGCCAGCAACGAGAACCGCACCCAGGCCACCCAGCGCGCCACCGACAAGGCCGGCATCGTCATCAACCTCATCGCTGTTCAGCAGCGGTCACTGGCCGCGTTCGCCGCGGGGATGTCGCAGGAGCTGGCGATTCCGCTGACCAGCGCTGACACGGCGACGCTGCAGGACACCCTGCGGCGCTACTCACAGGTGAACACGCCGTCCGACGTCGTCGGTGTGAGCGGCCCGCTCGCGGACGTGGCTGTGCGTGGCGGCGCGCCAATCACCTCCGGCGACAGCCTCCTGCACGCGCTGGTCAGCTCGCCGAGCACCGCGCAGGATGTCGTCGCCGCCCCGGACGGCACCCCGTGGCTGATCGCCAAGTCCGGCGTCGCCGGCACCGCGGAGATCGTCTTCATCGCCCGGCCCATCGACACCGCCTTCCTGCGCGCCCTCGACGGCACCATCACCACGTCGGCCGACCCGGCAGGGATCGCGGTCGTGCGCGGCAACCGGGTCGTGTCCGCAGCC
Organism: Candidatus Dormiibacterota bacterium; assembly: GCA_963823765.1. Lineage (GTDB taxonomy): Bacteria > Chloroflexota > Dormibacteria > Aeolococcales > Aeolococcaceae > Aeolococcus. The sequence goes on along the minus strand of CAWGML010000003.1, from coordinate 80,069 downwards.
GCCAGCAGCGCGCGCGACCAGCGCCTGGCCCCGGGCAGCGCCGTCAACGACGGCATCGCCGCAGTCCTCGGCAGGGGTGCCACCGCGCAGATCGTCAACGTCGGGGGCACAGACGCCGGCGCCTACGCGCAGCCGCTCGGAGCCGGGTTCGCCATCCTGGTCAGCACGCCGGTGTCGCAGGGGAGCACGCTGTGGCAGCCGATCGCGATCCTTCTCGGGCTGATCGTCGTCGCGATGAGCTTCATCGTCCTGGTGGTGCAGACCGACCTGCAGAGGCCGCTGCGACGGCTGGATCGCGCGGTGGCGGCTCTCGCGGGCGACGAGTACGACGTGCCGTTGCCGCGATTCGCCAACGACGAGATCGGCCGGCTCGCCGCCAGCTTCGAGCGCATGCGCCGCCAGCTGCGCGCCACCATCAGCGGGACGCGCGCGCGCGCGGTCATCGCCAGCGCGCTCAACTCACCGCAGCCGCTCGAGACAGCCCTCAGCGAGGTGTGCGCGCAGTTGAAGTCCTCGTCGCAGGCGGACGCGGCCTTCATCCTGGTGAACGGCTCGGAGATGACCGACAGCTTCGCGGTCAGCGACGGCAGGAGCTTCGACGACGACGTCGCCGCGCTGCTCGGTGGCGAAGGGCCGATCGGGGCCGCGTACCGGAGCGATGGGCCTGACGCGCTACTGGTCGGCGCCACCTCCGACAGCCCGGAGGCCCGTACCGGCCTCCTCGAGTTCTGCACCGCGCCGATGCGGATGGGCGGCAACGTGCTCGGCGTCCTCGGGATCGCGCGCTCCGGCGGTGGCTTCACCGCCGGCGACGCGTCACTGGTGTCGAGCTCAGCCGAGCAGGTGGCCCTGTCCCTGGAGCGCTACCGGATGATCGCCATGATGCAGCGCCAGGCCAGCACCGACGACCTCACCGGCCTGTACAACCACCGCTTCCTGATCGACTACCTCGGCCAGCAGGTCGCCCTGGCCGAGCGCCTCAACACCCCACTCGCCATCCTGGTCCTCGACCTGGACCACTTCAAGCGTGTCAACGACACCCACGGCCACCCGGTTGGTGACGCCGTTCTCAGCGGCTTCGCGCAGACGCTGGTGGGCAGCATCCGCCGTGCTGATCTGGCGGCCCGCTACGGCGGCGAGGAGTTCATCGTGGTCATGTCCAACACCTCGGCGGCCGACGCGCGCCATGTCGCCGAGAAGATCCGTGGGGCCGCGGAGGCCATGCGAGTGCCGATCGACGGCGGCCGCAACGGCGTCACGGTGTCGGTGAGTGTCGGCGGTGCCGCATACCCCGAGGACACGGGCACCGCCGCCGAGCTGCTGGCGACCGCCGACGCCGCCCTCTACGATGCCAAGCACGGCGGTCGCAACCGCGTGTGCATGGCCGGCGACAGGCACGCCATGGAGGGTCTCAGCAATGTCACCAGCGTCATCCGTCCCCGTCGATCTGCGCAGTGACACCTTCACAACCCCGGACGCGGAGATGCGCGCCGTGATGGCGCGCGCCGAGGTGGGGGATGACGTGTGGGGCGAGGATCCCACCGTGCGCCGTCTCGAGGAGGAGATGGCCTCCCGCCTGGCCAAGGAGGCGGCGGTGTTCGTCCCCAGCGGCACGATGGGCAACCTCTCGTCGCTGGCTGCGCAGACCCGCCCCGGGGATGAGGTGATCGTCGACTCGCAATCGCATGTCGTGCTCAACGAGGCCGGCGGGGCCGGGGCGGTCGCCGGGGTGATGCTCCAGACCGTGGAGGCTGTCGACGGCGCTCCCAGCGCCGCGCAGGTGGCAGCGGCGCTGCGCCAGCCCGACATCCACCACCCCGTCTCCCGGCTGCTCTGGCTGGAGAACACCAACGGTGGTCGCGCCGCGGTCGCGGTGCCCGCCGACACGATCGAGGCGGCGGCCGGCGTCGCCCACGGTGCGGGGTTGCGCGTCCACTGTGACGGCGCCCGCCTCTTCAACGCGGCGGTGGCGCTGCATGTCGACGCTGCCCGCCTGGTGCGCGAGTGCGACACGGTGTCGGTGTGCCTCAGCAAGGGGCTCGGCGCGCCGGTGGGGTCGGTGGTCAGCGGCGACGCGTCGTGCATCACCGAGGTCCGGCTCTGGCGCAAGCGGCTCGGAGGCGGGATGCGCCAGGCAGGGATCCTCGCGGCCGCCGGATTGCATGCCCTGCGCCACAACGTCGACCGGCTTGCGGAAGACCACGCCAACGCGGCGACGCTTGCGCAGGCACTGCGCGGGGCGCCGGGCGTGGACGTCGTCGAGGTCGCCGTGCCCACCAACATGGTGGTCTTCGACTCCACCGTCCCGGCCGCCGAGGTGGTCGCGGCCGCCTCCCGGGAGGGCGTGCTGATCCACGCCGTCAGCGAGCACCGGGTGCGCTGCGTGACCCACCGCGACCTCGACGCCTCGGCGGTGAGGCGCGCGGCTGACGTGCTCAGCTCCCTGTTCGAGCGCTCGCTGCTCGCGGCAGGCTGAAGGCCGGAAAAAAGAAAAGGCCCCGCCGTGCGGCGGGGCCTTCCTCTCTGACGACGATGTCAGCTGGTTGCTGGGGTCGAGGGGGTCGATGGTGCGGCCGCGCCGGAGGCGCCGTTGCCGCTGCTCGATCCGCGACGGGCGCCGACGCGGCCGGTGGCCCTCTTCGCGGTGGTCTTGCGTGCGCCCGTCGCCCTCTTGGCGGTCGACTTGCGCGCGCCGGTGCGCTTGGCCGTCGACTTGCGCGCGGTCGTGCGCTTGGCGGTCGACTTGCGCGCGGTGGCGCGCTTGGCGGTCGACTTGCGCGCGGTGGCGCGCTTGGTGGTGGACTTGCGCGCGCCGGTGCGCTTGGCAGTGGTCGTGCGACGTGCCGAGGTCGCCTTGCGGGTTGCGGTGCGCTTCGCGGTCGAGGCGCGCTTCGCAGCCGACTTGCGGGCGCCCGTCGCGCGGCGGGTGACGGTCCGCTTGGCAGACGTCGCCTTGCGGGTGGCGGTGCGCTTGGCTGCGCCGGTGCGCCGCTTGGCCGTCCGCTTCACAGCGCCGGCGCGGCGAGTGGTGGTGCGCTTCGCGGACGCTGCCTTGCGCGTGGTGCGGCGCTTGGCGGTGGTGGCACGCTTCGCGGTGCCGCCGACGACGCGACGGGCCGCCTTGCGGATCTCACCCTCGAGGCGGGTCACGCTCTTCTCGAGTTCGGCGAGTCTCTTCTCGAGCTCGTTGACGGGCAGTGCCTTGACGAGCCCCTGCACCGCCTTCAAGAGATCGTTGCCGCCACTGTTGGCGCGACGGCTCACGCGTTTGACGGTGCGGCTGACAGCTTTGTCGATGCCGCTTCTCCTGCGTCTGGTCCTGGCCATGTGTACGGGCCTCCTTGGTGATGATCGTTGTCGCTCCGGATCATCACGACGGCTGTTAGTGACAGGAGGTGGTAAAACCCCCCGCCGGGTCATGCATAGCATGCTTGTTATACACACTCTTGTCAACGTGCAACCATATTTGTGACATAGCTGTCGTCATCGATACGGCCGCGCAGCGGTGGCGGCGCGACCGTCGCGCGACACAACGGACACGTTGTGCCGGGCCACATCCACCGCCCCGCGCACGTGGTGTGCATCGGCGTCAGCAGCGGCGCCAGACGCCAGGAACGGCAGCGGACGGCGCGCGGTGAGCCACACGAGCGGCGTCCCCGAGAGATAAGGTGTGCCCCATGACGGAGACGGTGCAGGGCAGCGCCACGCTCGCAATCGCCCAGCACCATTTCGACAACGCCGCCCGGCAGCTCGATCTCGATCCGTCCATCGTCGCGGTGCTGAGGAACATCAAGCGCGAGCTCATCGTCCACTTCCCGGTGGAGATGGACGACGGCGGCTTCACGGTGTTCACCGGCTTCCGCGTCCAGCACAACATCGCCCGCGGGCCGGCCAAGGGCGGCCTGCGCTATCACCCGGCGATGACCCTCGCCGACGCCCGCGCGCTGGCCATGTTCATGACCTGGAAGGCAGCCGTGGTGGGGCTGCCCTTCGGCGGCGCCAAGGGCGGGGTGATCGTCGACCCGAAAGCGCTCAGCCCCACCGAGCTCGAGCGCTTGACGCGGCGCTTCACCACCGAGATCTCGCTGTTGATCGGACCCGACCGGGACATCCCCGCGCCGGACATCGGGACCGGTCCGCAGGAGATGGCCTGGATCATGGACACGCTGTCGATGCACGCCGGCTATTCGGTCCCCGCGTCCGTGACCGGTAAACCGACGGTCATCGGCGGTTCGGAAGGCCGGCACGCGGCGACGGGGCGTGGCATCGCGACTGTCGCGGTGCAGGCGCTCAACGACGCCGGCATCGACCCCGCCGGCGCGACGGTCGCCGTCCAGGGATTCGGACAGGTGGGCTCCAACACCGCGCACATCCTCGCGGCGGCGGGCCTGCGCATCGTCGCCGTGTCGGACAGCCGCGGCGGTGTGCACAAGGACGCCGGCCTCGACCTCGACGCGTTGAGCGCCCTCAAGGAGGAGGGAGGCGCCCTCGCCGACTACGGCGGCGCCGAGACGTTGACCAACGAGGAGCTGCTCACCCTCGGCGTGGACCTGCTCGTCCCCTGCGCCCTCGAGGCGCAGATCACACGCGACAACGCGGCCCAGGTGCACGCCCGGGTCATCGCCGAGGGCGCCAACGCGGCCATCGACCCGGAGGGGGACGCGGTGCTCGCCGACCGCGGCGTGCTCATCGTGCCCGACATCCTCGCCAACGCAGGCGGGGTCGTCGTCTCCTACTTCGAGTGGCGCCACGACCTCAACGCGTTCTTCTGGCTGCCCGGTGAGGTCAACCACCGGCTGCGCGAGGTGATGGTGCGAGGCTACGAGGCGGTGCGCGCCAAGGCGCAGGCGGAGAGCATCTCGCTGCGTGAGTTCCGCGTATCAGATCGCGGTGACGAGCGTGGCCGAGGCCACGGAGGTGCGCGGCATCTATCCGTAGCCGGTTCTCCCCGGGGCGAGGCAGATCCTCGCCCCCTGAGCGCGGCTGACGTTGGCACGTCATCCACGCTCGCCCCACTCCTTCTTACCGGGGCGAGGCAGATCCTCGCCCCCTGAGCGCGGCTGACGTTGGCACGTCATCCACGCTCGCCCCACTCCTCGGCACGAACTCCGCGCCGGGCTGGCTTCGCTTGCGGGCCGCTCAAGTACCATCGAGGCGGGCTGAGTTGGGAGGTGCTCGTACGTGGCGCAGGGCAGGCGCATCCTCATCACCGGCGTCTCACGTTTCTGGGGCGCTGAGCTGGCTCGACGTCTCGAGGCGGATCCCGGAGTCGAACAGATCGTCGCCGTCGACACCGAGGGGCCCATCCGCCAGCTCGCTCGCACCGATTTCGTGCGTGCCGACATCCGCCACAGCCTCGTCGGCAAGCTGATCCGCGGGCTCGGCATCGACACCGTCGTGCACTCCGGACTGATCGTCGACCCCCAGCAGGCCGGGGCGCGGACCGTGCACGAGACCAACGTCATCGGCACCATGAACCTGATCGCGGCATGCAGCGGCGCCGACAGCCCGGTGCGCCGGCTGGTCGTCAAGTCGAGCACCGCGGTGTACGGCAGCGAGCCCGACGACCCCTCGTTCTGGACGGAGGAGATGCGCCGGCGCGCGCCCGCGCGCGACGGCTTCACGCGTGACCTCGACGAGGTGGAGTCCTACGTGCGCGACTACCAGGTGCGCCATCCCGACGTGGCGGTGACCCTGCTGCGCTTCGGCAACGTCCTCGGCGACGTGCTCGACTCGCCGTTCGCCCGCCTCTTCGACGGTCCGGTCATCCCCACCGTCTTCGGGTTCGATCCCCGCCTGCAGTTCCTCGACGAGGACGATGCCATCTCAGCTCTCGCGCATGCCACGCTCAATGAATGCCGCGGCACCTACAACGTCGCCGGGGCCGGCGTGGTGGTGCTCAGCCAGGCGATCGCGCTGCTCGGCAAGATCAACGCGCCGGTGATCCCCTTCGTGGGTGGAACGCTGGCGCTGCGCTTCCTGGAGCGCTTCGGCCTCGTCGACTTTCCTCCCGAGTTCGTGCGCCTGCTCCAGTACGGAAGGGTGGTCGACACAACGCGCCTGCACCTCGAGCTCGGTTTCCACCCGCAGAGCACGACGATGGAGACGGTGGCCAACCATGGGCGGCAGCGCCGCGCGCGCGGGGTGCTCGATGCGGAGGCGCCCTACCGGTACGAGGCGGAGCTGGAGGAGTTCCTGCGCAGCCGCGGCCGCCGCGACGAGCCATCCGCCGCCAACGGCAGCAGCACCCGCCGGCGCCGCACCACGACGGTCGCGTCCACGTCGGACGATCTCTCGGCGACGCGGGTCGGTCGTCGCGCCTCGAAGACCGCGACGGCCCGCACCGCCAGGCGTGCCACGGGACGCCGCAAGGCCCCCGCTCCTGCCGGCCCTGAGGCACCCGCGGCGCGCTCCACCGGCCGCACGCGACGCAACCCGCGCACCGGCGCGCCGGCCAACGCACCCACCGCGCGTCCGCCGCGGGCGCGCCGGCGAGGCTCCACGACGCCGAACGCGGACGCGACGGCGTGACCCGCGCGGCGTCCACCAGCCACAGCCGGCGGCGCGCGGCGTCCAACGGTCACCGTCCCGTGCGCAAGGCCGACCTGCAGCAGGTCGCCACCTCGTCGCGACGGCCGGTGCCCGCGGTGGCTCCGTCGCCGCCGCGATGGTTCACCCGGCCGAGCCGCTCCTCGCTGCCGCCCGTGCCATCCCTGTCGGCGTTGACGGCGCTGCTGCCGACGCGGCGCATCTCCGCTCTGCGTCACGACCTGCCCGCCACCGCGATGGCCGCCACGGGCATGCTGGCGCTGCGGCTGCGCGAGCTGACCGGGCGCGACCTCATGGACCTGGAATCGCTCCAGGAGCTGATGAGCGTGTACTACCGGATGGCGGCGGTTCGCGAGGAGCACAAGAACAACCACTACGGCATCGACGACTTCGGGTTCGACCGGGAGTGGACCGAGGCGCTGATGCCGATCTTCCGGGTCGTCGCGCGCCGCTACTGGCGCGTCGAGGTCGAGGGGACAGAGAACATCCCGACGAGTGGTGGAGCCCTGCTCGTCTCCAACCACGCCGGGGTGCTGCCCTGGGACGGCGCGATGATCAAGGTGGCGGTGTTCGACGCCGTCGACCGTCACGCGCGCGCGCTCATCGCCAGCTGGTTCGGTGAGCTGCCGGTGGCGTCGTGGTTCCTGCGCCGCACCGGTCAGACGCTCGGACACCCGGATGACACGCTCCGCCTGCTCCGTGCGGGCGAGATGGTGCTGGTGTTCCCCGAGGGAGTCCGCGGCACCGGCAAGCCCTGGAGCGAGCGCTACCGGCTGCGCAGGTTCGGCCGCGGTGGCTTCGTCGACGTGGCCGCGCGCGCGCGTGTGCCGATCATCCCCATCTCCGTCGTCGGATCCGAGGAGACGTACCCGATGCTCGCGGACCTGCAGTCGGTGGCGCAGCTGCTGGGCATGCCTTACTTCCCGATCACGCCGACCTGGCCGCTGCTCGGGCCGCTCGGGCTGCTCCCGCTGCCGAGCAAGTGGCGGATCACGTTCCATGCGCCGGTGTCGGTGGGCGATGGGGACGGAGCGCTCGACCCGGCGTCGACGATGCAGCTGGCCGACTTCATCCGCACCACCATCCAGGACGGCGTGGTGGAGAACCTCAAGCAGCGCCAGCGCGTATTCCGCGGCTGAAGGCGAAGGGGGAACTGCGCCCCCTGGCGCACCCCCCGCGCTCAGCGGTTGACGGACTTCACGTCCCGTCACCCTCTCGCCACCTCACCGTCAGGACGCGTGGGGCGCCCGAGATCCCCTTGAGCGCCACCTTCCGTGGCTTGCCGAGGGTGTGCGCATCCGTCAACCGGGTGGCCACGTCCTCGGTGATCAGGATCTCGCCGCCGCGCGCCTGGGCGGCGACGCGCGACGCGGTGGCGACGTTGATGCCGAAGAGGTCCTTGCCGCGCGCGATCGCCGGCCCGGTGTGCACGCCGATGCGCACGCGCACCCGGGCATGCGCCGGCGCCTCGAGCAGGTCGAGCTCGCGCTGGACGCCGACTGCCGCGGCCAGCGCGGCGTCGGGGCGCGCGAACGCCGCCATGAAGGAGTCACCGAGCGTCTTGATGACCTGGCCGCGTGCTGCGCGGATGCAGCGGCGCACCAGCTCGTCGTGCACGGTGAGCACCTCGAGCCAGGCGGCGTCGCCGAGCCGCTCGTTGATGGCGGTCGATCCCTCGATGTCGCTGAACATCAGTGTCACGGTGCCGTCCTCACCGGTGACCCTGTGGAGGTCGGGTCGCTCGCGCACCGCCCACGCCGACAGTGAGCCCAGCGAGTCGCGCACCACTCGCGTGCCCAGGTCGACGCCAGTCTGCACCGCGATCTGGGTGAGCTCGGCACCGGTCCGGCGCACGATCGTCGCCAGGCTCGCCGGAGGTTCAGCGACGGCAGGCGGCTCGGGCGGCGCCACCTCGCGCGTCGCCGGTCGACGCGTCCCGACCATGTAGCCGGCGGCGAACCCGCCCGGCACGAGCACGACCAGCAGCACCGCCGCCAGCAGGGCGTTCATGGACGTGCATTGTCACGCCCCGTCGCCGCGCCCGGAGAACCGCAGGGCGGCCCGCTGCACGACACCGTCCAGCTCCGTCGCGATCGCCTCGTAGCACTCACACGCGGTCGCCTCGAGGCCGGCACGGTCGACGATCGTCACCTGTCCGGGGCGGCAGGTGATGAGCCCAGCCTCCTGCAGGATTCCCGCGGTCTCCGTCACCGTGGCTCGCCGAGCGCCGAGCATCAACCCGATGAACTCGTGGGTGATCGCCACCGTGTCGGAGTTGATCCGGTCATGACACATCAACAACCAGCGACTGAGCCGCTGCGCCGCTGAATGGACCCGGTTGCACGCCGCTGTCCACGCCACCTGCCCGATGAGCGCCTGCAGGTAATCCTCCACCAGCTCGTGCAGGGCGCCCGGGTGGCCGAACTCGTCGAGGAACATGGAGGCGTCCATGCGATCCGCCCACCCCGCCACCGAGCAGACGGCGCGGACCCGCACCGGGCCGCCGAACACCTGGGGCACTCCGACGACGCCCTCGTTGCCCACGGTTGCCACCTCCACAGCGGTGCCCCCGTGCAGAGGCGCGACCACCGAGACCACGCAGTCGCGAGGGAAGTACACGGAGTCGATGACGCCGCCGGGCTCGAACAGCACCGCCCGGGCACGCACGAACATGGGGGCCACCCGCGTGGCCACGTGCGGTTGGCTGGCGACTGCGAACGCCGGGGCGGGCAGGCGCGTCGGGTCCCTGACGTCACCCTCGCCGTCGCCGTTCATCGCGCGTTCCCCGAGATGCAGCACGCGCCGTCCCAGGGCCGCGCTGCGGGCCCTTGTCGACGCCGCCTCGTCTCGAGGCTACTCCGGGCCGCTTCACCCGTCAGCGACCTCAGACACATCGTCACGCAGCAACGGTCACGTCACGGCGTGACCCCGCGCCCCGGTCGCCGGCGCGAGTCCGTTCCGTGGGCCGGCCACCAGATGTAGCGTTGGCCTGCGCGGCGCGCCACAAGATGCTGCGCTGGCCCACGCCGGGCCCTCCAGGCCCTCTGCTACACTGCATCGATGGTGGGATCGTCGCCGCCCGCTCCGCGCAATCACCCAGCCAGCACAGCGCCGCGCTGGGTTTTCTGTCTTAACAACGTGATCGGGAGGTCGTATGGAGATCGAGCTCGGTAGGGGGAAGATGGCGCGGCGCGCCTACGGCTTCGACGAGGTGGCGCTGGTGCCCGGACGGGTGACCATCAACCCGGACGAGATCGACGTGCGCTTCGCCCTCAACGGCTCGAGCTTCGAGATCCCCTTCCTTGCGGCGGCGATGGACGGCGTCGTCGATGTCGGGTTCGCCCAGGAGATGGGCCGTCTCGGCGGGCTCGGCGTCCTCAACCTCGACGGCGTGCAGACCCGCTACGAGGATCCCAGCGAGGTCCTCCAGGAGATCGCCGACGCCTCGCCGCAGGACATCAACGTCCTCATCCAGAAGATCTACACGGCACCGGTCCAGGACGGCCTGATCGGGCAGCGCGTCGAGGAGATCAAGGCGGCCGGCGTTCCCTGCGCCGTCTCCACCACGCCCGCGGGCGCCGAGCGCCGCGCCCCGATCGTGCAGGAGGCCGGTGCCGATGTCCTTGTCGTGCAGGGCACCGTGCTCACCGCTCGCCATGTCAGCAAGAGCTACAAGCACCTCAACTTCAAAGAGTTGACGGCCTCGATCGGGATGCCGGTGATCGTCGGCAACTGCGTCGACTACGCGACAGCTCTCGAGCTGATGGACACCGGCGTCAAAGGCCTTCTCGTCGGCGTCGGCCCGGGCGCCGCGTGCACCAGCCGAGCGGTGCTCGGCGTCGGTGTCCCGCAGGTCACCGCCACCGCCGACTGCGCGGCGGCGCGCGACGACCACCTGCGCCGCAGCGGCGAGCGGGTGGCGATCATCACCGACGGCGGCATGCGCCTCGGCGGTGACGTCGCCAAGGCATTCGCCAGCGGCGCCGACGCCGTGATGATCGGCTCGGTGTTCGCCTCCGCCGAGGAGGCCGCCGGGCACGGCAACCACTGGGGCATGGCCACTCCCGACGCCAACCTTCCGCGCGGCACGCGCATCCGCACCGGCATCAAGGGGAAGCTCGCGGAGATCCTCTTCGGGCCTGCCCACGTCGACGACGGCAGCATGAACCTCGTCGGTGCGCTGAAGACGTCGATGGGGATGTGCGGCGCCCGCACCATCCAGGAGTTCCAGCGCACCGAGATGGTCATCGCCCCCTCGATCAAGACGGAAGGCAAGGTGCAACAGCGCGATCAGCGCGTCGGGATGGGAGTGTGACCGGCGGCATGGCCGTCATCCCCAAGCCTGACTTGATCGCGCCGGTGGACCCGGCCGTCGCCCAGGACACGGTGCTGGTCCTCGACTTCGGTTCCCAGTACTCGCAGCTGATCGCACGACGTGTGCGCGAGGCCAGGGTGTACTGCGAGCTCGTGCCCGGCACGATCAGCGCCGACGAGGTGCGCCGGCGCTCTCCGCGCGGACTATCTTCAGCGGCGGCCCGGCATCGGTGTACGACGACGGCGCGCCGCTTGCCGACCCCGGCCTGTTCGAGCTCGACGTGCCCATCCTCGGGGTCTGCTACGGCATGCAGCTGCTCGCCCACCAGCTCGGCGGCGCGGTCAAGGCGGCGGTGCGACGCGAATACGGCCACGCGTCGATCAGCATCGACGAGCGGGCCGGCATCTTCGACAGGCTTCCCGGCGAGATCGACGTGTGGATGTCACACGGCGACGTCATCACGAACGTGCCGCCCGGGTTCCACTCGGTGGCGCACTCGATGAACTCGCCGTTCGCGGCGATCAGCGGGCCCAAGGGCCGCTACGGCATCCAGTTCCACCCCGAGGTGGTGCACACGCCGCTCGGTCGCGACATCCTGCGCAACTTCCTCATCGACGTCTGCGGCTGCGCGGGCACCTGGGAGCCATCGTCGTTCATCGAGATGGCCGTCAACGACATCCGCGCCCGCGTCGGCGCGGGCAAGGTGCTGTGCGCTCTCAGTGGCGGCGTCGACTCCGCGGTGGCCGCCACGCTGGTCCACCAGGCCATCGGTGACCAGCTCACCTGCGTGTTCGTCGACAACGGCCTGCTGCGCCGCGCCGAGGGCGAGCGCGTCGTCGAGGTGATGAGCCACCAGCGTCACATCAAGCTCGTGCACGTCGACGCCACGGATCGGTTCCTCAGCGCGCTCGCCGGCGTCGCCGACCCCGAGGAGAAGCGGCGGCGCATCGGCCGCACCTTCATCGAGGTCTTCGACACCGAGGCGCGCCGGCTGGGAGACATCGACTTCCTCGCGCAGGGGACGCTCTACCCCGACGTCATCGAGTTCGACGTCGCACGACACCCACAACGCGCAGAAGATCAAGACCCACCACAACGTCGGGGGCCTTCCCGAGGACCTGCGCTTCCAGCTCGTCGAGCCGCTGCGCTACCTCTTCAAGGACGAGGTCCGCCAGGTAGGTCTGGCGCTCGGCCTGCCCGAGGACATGGTCTGGCGCCAGCCGTTCCCCGGTCCCGGCCTGGCGATCCGCATCATCGGCGAGGTCGACGCCGAGCGTCTCGACACCCTGCGCGCCGCCGACTGGGTGGTCATCGACGAGATCAAGCGCAGCGGGCTGTACCGCAAGGTGTGGCAGAGCTTCGCCATCCTCACGCCGATCTCGTCGGTCGGCGTCATGGGCGACAACCGCACCTACGCCAACGTCGTGGCCATCCGCATCGTCGAGTCCGACGACGGCATGACCGCCGACTGGGCCAAGATCCCCTACGACGTGCTCGCCACCATCAGCAGGCGCATCGTCAACGAGGTGGCCGGCGTGAACCGTGTCGTGTACGACATCTCGAGCAAGCCGCCCTCCACCATCGAGTGGGAGTAGGCCGCGCCCCGATGCGCGTCCTGATCGCCGGCTCGGGAGCCCGCGAGCACGCGCTGGCGTGGGCATGCACGCGGCAGAACGCGCACGTCGAGCTGGTCTGCGCGCCCGGCAACGGCGGCACTGCGTCGATGGCGCAGGCCATCAACGTGCCGGTTGCCGCCGACGACCCCGCCGCCATCGTCGCCGCCGCGCTCGAGCATGACGTGCGCCTGGTCGTCCTCGGGCCCGACGCCGCGCTCGCCGCCGGGGTCGCCGATGCGTGCAGCGCGGCCGGCATCGCTGTCTTCGGGCCCACCGCCTCCGCCGCCAGGATCGAGAGCTCGAAAGTCTTCGCCAAGACGCTCATGGATGACGCCGGCATCCCCACCGCACGCTGGCGCAGCGGCGGTGCGGCGGATCGGCCGCGCCTGCTCGCGCTCGTCGAGGAGCTGGAGGGCCGCTGTGTGGTCAAGGCCGACGGGCTCGCCCTCGGCAAGGGAGTGTTCGTGTGCTCGGACGTTGCCGAGGCGCGAACCGCCATCGCGGCCTGCCTCGACGAGCAGCGCTTCGGGACGGCCGGCGACCAGGTGCTCGTGGAGGAGCGTCTCGAGGGAGCCGAGGTCAGCGTGCTCGCTCTCACCGACTCGCGCAGCATCCGCATCCTCCCGCCCGCCCGCGACTACAAGCGCGCCCGGGACGGCGACGCGGGACCGAACACCGGGGGGATGGGCGCGCTCACCCCGCCTCCCGGCCTCGACCACCTGTTTCTGGAGCGCGTGGAACGCGAGGTGCTGCGCCCGTGCATCGATGCGCTGGCGCAGACCGGTGCTCCATTCGCCGGCTGCCTCTACGCGGGGCTCATCGTCACCGCGGACGGGCTCAGGGTGCTCGAGTTCAACGCACGGTTTGGCGACCCGGAGGCCCAGGTCCTCGTGCCGCTGCTGACAGATGACGTCCTCGGCCTCCTCTCCGACTGCGCGGCGGGCACCCTCACCCCGGGCGTCGCGCAGGCCGCCGACCCGAGCAGGGCGGTCGCCGTCGTCCTCGCCGCCGGCGGCTACCCGGATTCTCCACGCCGTGGCGACTTCGATCACCGGCCTCGACACGCTCGACCCTTCGATACTGGCGTTCCACGCGGGCACGCGCCGCGAGACCGACGACAGCCTGCGCACCACAGGGGGCCGGGTGCTCACACTTGTCGGCCGCGGCCACTCCCTCGACGACGCCCGGCAGCAGGTGTACGCGGCGCTGCCGGCGATCCACTTCGAGGGGATGCAGTACCGCACGGACATCGGGCTTGACGAGACGGGAGAGAGATGAGCGGCACGTTGATGGTGGGGATCGTCGTCGGCAGTGAGTTCGACCTCGAGGTGATGGGCAAGTGCGGCAAGGTGCTCGACGAGTACGGCATCGGCTGGGAGATCGGGGTGATGTCGGCGCACCGTGCCGGCGACGTGGTGCGCAGCTACGCGCAGCAGGCCACCCAGCGCGGCCTGCGCGTGCTCGTCGCCGGTGCCGGCGCCGCGGCGCACCTCCCCGGCGTCCTGGCGTCACTGACCACGCTGCCGGTGATCGGCGTGCCACTGGCCGCCACGCCGCTGAACGGCTTCGACTCGCTGCTCAGCATCGTGCAGATGCCGCCCGGCATCCCGGTGGCGACGGTCGCCGTCGGTGACATGGGGGCACGCAACGCCGGCCACCTCGCCGCCGAGATCATCGGCCTGTTCGATGAGGACGTCGCCACCGCGCTCGCGGACCACAGGGCCAAAATGCGTGAGACGGCACGACCACCCGAGGCCTTCATCCCGTAGCCGACCTGACGCCGCAATGCCGGCGTCGCAACCCTCACTGGACGGATCTGACAACCGGCATGCCCACCGTCAACCCCGCGGTCACCGGGATGGCCCGGTCCGGAATCCGCGAGATCATGGATGCCGCGTGGGGGCGACCCGGCGCCATCCGGCTCGAGGTCGGCGAGCCCGACTTCCCCACACCGGCGCACATCGTCGAGGCGGCGCACGTCGCCGCGCTCGAGGGCCACACGGGCTACCAGCCGAGCGCGGGCATCCCGCAACTCCGCGAGGCGCTGGCCGTCAAGGTGCGCGAGCGCAACGGCTACAGCGTGCAGCCGGAGCAGACAATCGTCACCCAGGGAGGCGTGGAGGCGATCTTCGCCTCGTTGCTGACCCTGACCCGCCCGGGCGACGAGGTGCTTCTCCCCGACCCGGCATGGCCGAACTTCCTGATGATGGCGAGGCTTCTCAGCCTCACCGCGGTGACATATCCGCTCACCGCCGACTCCGGCTTCGTCCCGACTGTCGACTCCCTGGAGCGCCTGGTCACCGACCGCACGGCGGCGATCGTCGTCAACTCACCGTCGAACCCGCTCGGGTCGGTCATCGATCGAGCGCGCATGACGGACCTGCTCGCGTTCTCCGAGAGCCACGGGCTGTGGATGGTGTCCGACGAGTGCTACGACGAGATCGACTTCGACGGCCATTTCGTGAGCCCGGCGTCGATCGCGCCTGACCACGTCGTGTCGGTGTACAGCTTCTCGAAGACGTACGCGATGACCGGGTGGCGGATCGGCTATGCGGTGGCGCCGCCGGCGGTCGCGGCGAGCCTCGCCAAGTGCCAGGAGCCACTCATCTCGTGCGTCAACGCACCCACTCAATACGCTGCGCTGGCCGCGGTGACGGGTGCGCAGGACGTCGTGTCGGGGATGCGGGACGCGTACCGGGAGCGGCGCGACCTGGCACTCTCGGTGCTCGCGGGCTCGGAGCTGCACGCCTTCACGCCGCAGGGTGCGTTCTACCTCTGGGTCGACGCGCGCAGCACCGGCGTGCCCTCGCGCGAGCTGGCCCTGCGGCTCCTCGACGAGCGCAACGTGGTGGTGGCGCCCGGCTCGGCGTTCGGTGAGCGCGGCGAGGGCTTCCTGCGCGTCTCCCTGGCCTCGTCGGCGGAGGCGATCGAGGAGGGCCTGCGCCGGCTGGTCGACCTCGCCGGGTCGGTCACGCCGTCGCCGCGTCCTCGCTGACCGAGCGTCGCGCCCGTGCGATGCAGTACTCGAAGGCGTCCGCGAGCGCCGCGCACGACGCCTCGATGATGTTGGTGCTGCAGCCCACCGTCGACCAGCGGCGCTCGCGATCGCCGGATTCCACCAGCACACGCACCGCCGCGGCGGTGCCGCGCCGCCCGTCGAGCACGCGCACCTTGTAATCGTGGAGCTGGGTTGTCGCCGTCTCCGGGAAGGTGGGTGAGAGTGCCTTGCGGAGCGCGGCGTCGATCGCGTTGACCGGGCCGTTGCCGGCGCCCGCGGTGTGGACCACGGTGTCGCCGACGCGGACCTTGACGGTCGCCTCGCACACGAGCTCCTGGCCCTCGCGCTGCTCCACGAGGGCGAGGTAGTCGATCACCTCGAATGCCGGTGGCTCGCCGCGGGCACGCTCCACCAGCAGCTCGAACGACCCGTCAGCCTCCTCGAACGTGTAGCCGCGGTGCTCCAGCTCCTTGACGCGCGCGGTGACCCGTCGCACCAGGGCGCGGTCGCCGCCGAGGTCGATGCCGAGCTCACCGGCGCGCTCGAGGACGTTGGCGCCGCCCGACTGCGAGCTGACCACGCTGCGCATCCGGTTGCCCACGGTTGCGGGGTCGATGTGCTGGTAGGTGTACGCGGACTTGCGCATGGCGTCGACGTGCTGGCCACCCTTGTGGGTGAATGCCGCGGACCCCACGTACGGCGCGCTCACAGGCGGATGCAGGTTGGCGATCTCGGCGACGTCGCGGGCCACCGAGGAGAGGTGGCGCAGCTGCGAGTCCGTGACCACGCGGCGACCCATCTTGAGCTGCAGGGCCGGGATCAGCGTGCAGAGGTTGGCGTTCCCGGTCCGCTCACCGTAGCCGTTGACGCAACCCTGCACCTGGACCGCGCCGGCCCGGACGGCGGCGAGGGTGTTGGCGACGGCACAGCCGCTGTCGTCGTGGCAGTGGATGCCGGCCACGTCTCCGAACTCGCTGGTGACCCGGCGGGTCACGGCTTCGACGGTGTCGGGGAGAGTGCCGCCGTTGGTGTCGCACAGCGCCAGCCGGCGAGCGCCCGCGCCCAGCGCCGCCTCGAGGCAGCGCAGGGCGTAGCCGGGGTCCAGCGCATACCCGTCGAAGAAGTGCTCGGCGTCGAAGCACACCTCGCGGCCGGCATCAGCAACCCAGGCGACGGTGCCGGCGATCATGGCGAGGTTCTCGTCGAGGGTGGTGTGCAGCACGTCGTGCACCTGCGCGGCCCAGGCCTTGCCCACCAGCGTGACCACCGGTGCGCCGGCGTCGACCAGGGCGCGCACCTGCAGGTCGTCCTGCGGTTGGACACCCGGCTTGCGCGTCGCCCCGAACGCCGCCAGCCGGGCGTGCGCGAAGCGAGCGCCGCGCATCTCCGCGAAGAACTCGGTGTCGGTGCGGTTGGCCCCCGGCCAGCCTCCCTCGATGACGCCCACCCCGACGCGGTCGAGGTGCTCGGCGATGCGCACCTTGTCCGACACCGAGAAGTTGATGCCCACGCCCTGCGCACCGTCGCGCAGCGTGGTGTCGTAGATCTCCAGGGTCACGACCGCGCAGCCACACCGCGATGGACCAGCGCCGCAACCACAGCCGCCCCAACCTCCGCTGTGCTCGCGGTCCCGCCGATGTCAGCTGTGCACACCCCGTCGTCGATGCAGGCGTCCACCGCCGCCTCGATCATCGCGGCGATGTCCGCTCGCTGCAGCGAGTGCCGGAACAGCAGCGCGACGCTGAGGATGGCGCCGTAGGGATTGGCCCTGTTCATCCCGGCGATCTCCGGCGCGGTGCCGTGCACCGGCTCGTACAGGCCCGGCCCCTCGGCGCCAAGGCTCGCCGACGGCAGCATGCCGAGCGAGCCGGCGAGCACCGCGGACTCGTCACTGAGGATGTCGCCGAACAGGTTCTCGGTCACCACCACGTCGATGTCACCCGGGTGCGTCACCAGCTGCATCGCGAACGAGTTGACCAGCGCGTGGCTGAGGGTCACCGAGGGGTAGTCGGCCGCCAGGCCGGTCACCGTGTCACGCCACAGCTCACTGGTGCGCAGCACGTTGGCCTTGTCCACCGACGTCAGCCGGCCGCGGCGCTGTGCAGCGAGGGCGAAGGCCACGCGCGCCACCCGCTCCACCTCCGCGCGGCTGTAGGCGATGGTGTCGACGGCAGCGTTCTCGTCGCGCCACCGCGGCGTCCCGTAGTACGCGCCCCCGGTGAGCTCGCGCACCACCACGAGGTCGACACCGCGCACCACGTCCGCGCGCAGGGCGGTGTGCTCGGCGAGTCGGGGGTGCACCCGCACCGGGCGCAGGTTGGCGAACACCGCCAGTGCGGCGCGCAGGCCGAGCAGGCCGGCGCCGGTGCGCTGGTCGCCGGTGAGATGATCCCACCTGGGTCCGCCGACCGCGCCGAGCAGCACCGCGTCCGCCGCCTGGCAGGCGGTCACCGTCTCAGCGGGCAGCGGCGTGCCTGCCGCGTCGATCGCGGCGCCACCGATGAGGTGCTCCTCGACGGCCAGCTCGATGCGCGCCCCTGCCGCCGCGGCACGCAGCACGCCCACCGCCTCGGCCGTCACCTCGACGCCGATGCCGTCACCCGGCAGCGTCACCACGCGCACGGTCACGCCGTCTCCTCCAGGCGGGAGAGGTCGGGCATCCACGACGGTCGCGCCGTCTCGTGCTCCGCGATGGCGTCCTGGCTGTGCAGCGTGACCGTCACCTCGTCGAGTCCGTCGAGCAGCTTGCGTCTCTCCGTCGGTTCGAGGGCGAAGTCGAAGCGGAGGTCACCCGCGCTGACGGTCCCGTCCTCGAGGTCGACGATGCACTCGACGCCGGGGTCCTCGGCGGCAAGGTCGAGCAGCGCGCGCACGTCATGCTCCGCAAGCGTCACGGGGAGCAGCCCGCAGCTCAGCGCGTTGCCGCGGAAGATGTCCGCGAACGACGGTGCGATGACCGCGCGGATGCCGTGGTCCTCGAGCGCCCACACCGCGTGCTCGCGCGACGAGCCGCAGCCGAAGTTGGCGCCCGCGACCATGATCGTGGCGCCGCGGTACTCGTCGCGGTTGAGCACGAAGTCGGGACGCTCGGCGCCGCCGTCGTCGTACCGCCAGGCGTGGAAGAGGAACGGGCCGAACCCGCTGCGCTCGATCCGCTTGAGGAACTGCTTGGGGATGATCTGGTCGGTGTCGACGTCCGACCGGTCGAGCGGCACCAGCGTGCCGTGCTCGCAGCGGAACGGCCTCACGACACGGCCTGCGCGACGCGCCGCAGGCGGCGCACGTCGGTGATGCGCCCCTCCACCGCGGCGGCGGCGGCCATCGCCGGTGACACCAGGTGGGTGCGCCCGCCGCGGCCCTGGCGCCCCTCGAAGTTGCGGTTGCTCGTGCTCGCGCAGCGGTCACCGGGCTGCAGGATGTCGGGGTTCATGCCGAGGCACATCGAGCAGCCGGCGTCGCGCCACTCCGCGCCGGCGGCGGTGAACACGCGGTCGAGGCCCTCGCCCTCGGCGGCGGCCTTCACCTGCTGCGACCCGGGCACCACGAGGGCCCGCACGCCGGTGGCGACGCGGCGGCCCTCGAGGACGACGGCGGCGGCGCGGAGGTCCTCGATGCGCGAGTTGGTGCACGAGCCGATGAAGACGGTGTCGATGACCACGTCCTCCATGCGCGTGCCCGCGGCGAGACCCATGTACTCGAGCGCGCGCGTTGCCGACTCGCGCAGCGACGCGTCATCGAAGCTCTCGGGGTCCGGCACCGCGTCGGTCACCGCCACCGACTGCGCCGGCGTCGTGCCCCACGTGACGTACGGCGCCAGCGTCGCGGCGTCGATGTGCACGCTGCGGTCGTACGTCGCGCCGTCGTCGCTGCGCAGCTCGCGCCAGGCGGCGACCGCCTCGTCCCACGCGGCCCCGCGTGGCGCGAACGGCTTCCCCTCCAGGTACGCGATGGTGGTGCCGTCGGGGGCGACCATCCCCGCGCGGCCCCCGGCCTCGATGGTGAGGTTGCAGAGCGTCATGCGCTGCTCCATCGACATCGCGGCGGCCGTCGATCCCGTGTACTCGACGACGTGCCCGGCGGCGCCGGCGGTGCCGATGGTGCGGACCACGCCCAGGGCGACGTCCTTGGCGGTGACGCCGGGCGGCAGCTCGCCGTCGATGCGCACCTCCATGGTGCGCGGGCGCGCCACGCGCAGCGTCTGTGTGGCCAGGACGTGCTCGACGTCGGTGGTGCCGATGCCGAACGCGAGTGCCCCGAAAGCGCCATGCGTGGCTGTGTGGCTGTCGCCGCACACGATCGTCGTCCCCGGGAGCGTGAGCCCGAGCTCAGGTCCGATGACGTGCACGATCCCCTGCCAGCGATGCCCCACCCCGTAGCACGCGATGCCGAAGTCGGCGCAGTTGCGTCGCAGCGCCTCCACCTGCGCCGCGCTCACCGGGTCCTTGATCGGCGCCAGCTGGTCGATCGTCGGCACGTTGTGGTCCATCGTCGCCACCGTCTGCTGCGGCCGCCGCACCGAGCGCCCGCTCATCCGCAGCGACTCGAAGGCCTGTGGCGAGGTCACCTCGTGCACGAGGTGGAGGTCGATGTACAGCAGCGCCGGCCCGCCGTCGTCGTCGACCGGAACGGTGTGGGCGTCCCAGACCTTGTCGAACAGCGTCCGTGCGGTCATCGCTGCGGAGCGGCGCCCGCGCCGGCGGTCTCCGGTGTGGGCCGTGCGCCGCTGGCGACGCCGTCGGCCATGCGGTTGAGCGCGTGCACGTACGCCTTCGCTGCGGCGACGATGATGTCGGTGTCGGCGCCGTGCCCCGCTGCCCGGGTGCCGTCGTGGCGGAGCCGGACGGTCACCTCGCCGATCGCGTCGATGCCGGCCGTCACCGCCTGCACCGCGAACTCCTCCAGCTCGCCCTCGACCTGGCACAGCTGATGGATGGCGCGGTACGCCGCGTCGACCGGCCCGTCGCCGATCGCCGCCGCCTCGTGCGACAGCCCGTCGGGCAGGAGCATGCGAACGGTGGCGGTGGGGCGCAGCTGGGTGCCGCAGCTCACCTGCAGGTGCTCGAGGTGGTACTGCTCCTCACCGCTGCGGCGCTCGTCGGCGACCACGGCTTCGAGGTCGCGGTCGGTGACGTCACGCTTGCGGTCGGCGAGCTCCTTGAAGCGCACGAAGGCGCGCTTCAGCTCCTCGTCGTCGAGCGTGTAGCCGAGCTCCTCGAGGCGGTTGCGCAGCGCGTGGCGGCCGGACAGCTTGCCCAGCACCAGGGTGCTCCCGGCGCCCACCTCGACAGCGTCCATGATCTCGTAGGTGCGGCGGTCCTTGAGGATGCCGTCCTGGTGGATGCCGGACTGGTGGGCGAAGGCATTGGCGCCCACAACCGCCTTGTTGCGCTGCACGGCCATCCCGGTCAGCTGGGTCACCAGCCGCGACGTGCGGTACAGCTGGGTGTGGTCGAGCTGCGTGGCCACCCCGAAGACCTCGGGATGCAGGCGCGTCGCCATGGCCACCTCCTCGAGGGCGGCGTTGCCGGCGCGCTCGCCGATGCCGTTGACGCACGTCTCCACCTGGCGTGCGCCCGCGCGCACCGACGCCAGCGAGTTGGCGACGGCCAGGCCGAGGTCATTGTGGCAGTGCACTGACAGCGTCACGCCGGCGAGCGATGGCACCTGCACGTAGAGCCACTCGATGAGCCCGCGCCACTCGTCGGGGGTCGCGTACCCGACGGTGTCGGGAAGGTTGATGGTGGTGGCGCCGGCCTCGATGGTGGCGGCGACGATGTCAACGAGGTACTCCGGCTCGGTACGGCTGGCGTCCATCGGCGAGAACTCCACGTCCTCGCGGAAGGTCTTGGCCAGGGCGGTCATCGAGCGGGCGTGCTCGAACACCTCGGCCTGGGTCATGTGCAGCTGTGACTCGCGATGGGTGGGCGAGGTGCCGATGAAGACGTGAATGCGCGCGCGCTGCGCCGGCTCGAGCGCCTTGGCGCACTGGCGGACGTCCCCCTCGAAGCAGCGACTGAGCCCGGCGATGACCGGTCCCTCCACCTGCTCGGCGATGGCGCGCACCGCGGCGTAGTCGCCCGGCGAGGAGAACGGGAAGCCGGCCTCGATGATGTCGACGCGCAGCCGCGCCAGCTGGCGCGCGATCGCCAGCTTGTCGTCCGGGGTCAGCGCCACCCCCGGCGACTGCTCGCCGTCACGCAGGGTGGTGTCGAGGATGGTCAGAGGTTGGGGGTGGGCGGGTGCCTGCGCGGTGACGAGCGGGTTGCCGAGGCTGTGGACTGAGCTGTTGTGCCCGTTACCGGTGCTCATCGTGCTGCCTCCCTGGCGCTCCCGTTGACGCTCTCCATGCCGGGCGCCGTCTTGGCGTCGAGCCAGGTCATCCTCGAGCGCAGCTCGGCGCCCACCTTCTCGACGGGGTGATGGTGGTCCTCGTCGCGGTACTCGAGGAAGTCGGGGCGTCCGTTCTCGTTCTCGGCGATCCACCGCCTGGCGAAGGTGCCGTCCCGGATGTCGCTGAGGATGCCGCGCATCGTCTGCCGCGTGCGCGCGTCGACGACCTTCGGCCCGCTGACGTAATCGCCGAACTCGGCGGTGTCGCTGACCGAGTAGCGCATGTACGAGAGTCCGCCCTGGTACATGAGGTCGACGATGAGCTTGAGCTCGTGCATCACCTCGAAGTAGGCGAGCTCGGGCTGGTAGCCGGCCTCCACGAGCGTCTCGTAGCCGGCCTTCACCAGGCTGGAGATGCCGCCGCAGAGCACCGCCTGCTCACCGAACAGGTCCGTCTCCGTCTCCTCGGCGAAGGTGGTGCGCAGGCACCCGGCGCGCGTGCCCCCGATCCCGCTCGCGTATGCCAGGGTGCGCTGCCACGCGGTGCCGGTGGCGTCCTGCTCGACGGCGACGAGCATGGGCACGCCCTGGCCGTCGACGAAGGTGCGCCGCACCAGGTGGCCCGGACCCTTGGGCGCGACCATGCCGACGTCGACTCCCGCGGGCGCCTCGATCTGGCCGAACCGGATGGTGAAGCCGTGCGCGAAGAGCAGCAGGTTGCCGGGGCGCAGGTTGTCGCGGATCGCCTCGTCGAACAGCTTCTTCTGGGCGGTGTCGGGGGCCAGCACCATGACCACGTCTGCCTCGGCGACCGCGTCGGCCGGCGTCAGCACGCGCAGCCCCTCGGTCTGCGCCGCGGCGCGGCTGCGCGAGCCCTCAGGGAGGCCGACGCGGACGTCGTGCCCGGAGTCGCGCAGGTTGAGCGCGTGTGCGTGGCCCTGGGAGCCGTAGCCGAGCACCGCGATGGGCACCCCGTCGAGCATGCCGCTCTCCACGTCCGCCTCGTAGTACATCCGTGCCGCCATCAGTGAGTCCTCATGAGCGCTAGACGTTTCCTGTCATGTCGACTACCTCGGCGGCGTCGCTGACGACCGCAGCGGTGGGCTCGCCGGCGGCGGCGCGCGGCGCTTCGAAGTCCACCAGCCGCAGGCGCGCGTCGTCACCGCGCACCAGCGCGACCGCTCCGCTGCGGGCGATCTCCTTGATGCCGAACGGGCGCATCAGGTCGATGAAGTTGTCGATCTTCTCGGTGGCGCCGGTCACCTCGACGATCACCGACTCCGACGCGATGTCGACCACCCGGCCGCGGAAGATCTCGACGATGTCGAGCACGTCGCGGCGGCTGCCGCTGGGGGCGTGCATGCGCAGGAGCAGCAGCTCATGGGCGACGACGCGCTGCCCGGTGACGTCGTCGATGGTGATGACGTCGATCAGCTTGGCGAGCTGCTTGGTGGCCTGCTCCGCCTGCTGGCGCCCGACGTGCACCGCGACGGTCATGCGCGACACCGCCGGGTCGTCGGTGGGGCCGACCGAGAGGGAGTCGATGTTGAAGCCGCGCCGGCGCACCATCGAGGCGACCCGGTTGAGCACGCCCGGCTTGTTCTCGACCAGGATGGAGAGGAGCCGGCTCTGGCTCATGACGCCTCGACGAAGTCGAGCATCCCCTTGCCGAGTGGCACGATCGGGTAGACGTTGGCGTCCCGGTCGATGTCGAAGTTCATCAGGACCGGGCCGCGGTGCGCGATGGCCTCGTCGAGCATGGGGCCGACGTCGCTGAGGCTGTCGGTGCTCATCGCCTTCATCCCGAACGCCTCGCCGAGCTTGACGAAGTCGGGCGTGAAGGTGAGGTCGACGGCCGAGCGCACGCCACCGTAGAAGTCGTCCTGGAACTGGCGCACCATCCCCAGGCTGGCGTTGTTGAGGATGAGCACGTTGACGTCGATGTTCTGCTCGACCATGGTCGCCATCTCCTGCATGTTCATGACGAAGCCACCCTCGCCACTGACGCAGAAGACGGTTCGATCCGGGTTGGAGAGCTTGGCGCCCATCGAGGCCGGGAACGCGTAGCCCATGGTTCCCGTGCCGCCGGAGTTGAGGAAGTAGCCGGGCCTGCCGTAGTCGAACCACAGGGCCGCCCAGATCTGGTTGAGCCCGACGTCGGCCAGCACGATCGCCTCGTCGTGGCAGCGCGCGTACATCTCCCTGAGCACCTCCTGCGGCTGCAGGAGGCCGGGACGCGCCACGAACCTGACGGGATGCTCCTCCTTCCACTGGTCGATGGTGGTGAGCCACTCGTGCTCGCGCTTCGGCTCCACCAGTGGCAGCAGAGCGCTGAGCGCGGTGCGCGCGTCGGCGACCAGCGACACGTGCGGCACCACGTTCTTGCCGATCTCCGCGGGGTCGATGTCGATGTGCACGATGTGCTCGACGCGTGGGGCGAAGGAGTCGAGCCGGGTGGTGACGCGGTCGTCGCATCGCATCCCGACGAGGATCAGCAGGTCGGCGTCACAGACCGCGCGGTTGGTGAACCCTGCGCCCATGAAGCCCACCATCTGCAGCGCCAGGGGGTCGCGCACCGGGAAGGCGCCTGTGCCCAGCAGGGTCCACCCGGTCGGGATGTGGGCGCGATGGGAGAGTTCGATCACCTGCTCCTCGGCGCCGGAGATGATCACGCCACGCCCGATGAGCATCACCGGCCGTTCGGCCTCCGCGATGAGCTGGGCGATGCGGCGCAGCTTCATGGGATCCGGCGCGGGGGCGGCCGGGAACGAGCGCATCCGCACCGGCTCGGTGCAGGGCACGTACTCGGTCAGCGCCTGCTGCAGGTCCTTGGGCAGGTCGACGAGCACCGGGCCGGGGCGCCCCGAGCGAGCCACGTGGAACGCCTCGTGGATGGTCGGGGCGATGTCCTCCACACGGGTCACGAGATAGCTGTGCTTGGTGACCGACATCGTGGAACCGATGACGTCGGATTCCTGGAACGCGTCGGTGCCGACAGCGGTGACCGCGACCTGTCCGGTGATGGCCACGACCGGCACGGAGTCCGCGTACGCGGTGGCGAGGCCCGTGACCATGTTGAGCGCGCCCGGCCCGCTGGTGGCGAACACGACGCCGACGGCCCCGCGCCTGCTGCGCGCGTACCCGTCGGCGGCGTGCGCACCGCCCTGCTCGTGGCGCACCAGCACGTGGTGCAGCTGCGGGTAGGAGGGCAGGTGCTGGTACAGGGGCAGGTTGGCGCCACCCGGGTACCCGAAGATCGTGCTGACCCCCTCGGCGAGCAGGCACTCGAACACGATCTCGGCCCCGGTGAGCCGGCGCCGCTCCGGGACCGTCTCCTCCCACCCTGCCTCAGGCTGCGGCTGGATCACTTGTACGTTCGATGGATGGCGTCCCTGACATCATCGAAGCCCGCCTCGTGGTAGTTCCGCGAGGGCGCGCCGTACGGGCTGCGGCGAAATTGCGACTGGTCGCGCTGGTGACGCTGCCGCGCCGCCGGGCCGTCCGTGACCTGGTCGTCGGGGTGATGGGCGGATCCCTGCCGATGTCCGCTGTCGTCCATTGCCATGCCTCCGTGTCCTGTGGGTAAAAAAGAAGGGCCCCCTCCTGAGGAGGGGACCCTTTGTGGATCTGGATCTGGTCTGTGCCCTACGTGCGCACGCGCCGCGTCCGGAACCTCGGGGTCCCGCTCCCAATCAGGAGCAGGCCGAGGAGTACAAGGACGAGGACGACGATCGACTTGGACACTAGGGTCGGTAGCCTAGGGGACGACCGGAGCAACGGTCAAGTCCGAAGCTGTTACGAAGCGGTCAAGCCCTGGACCAGCGGTTCCTGCCAGTTCCGGCCGGAACCTCGAGCACCGGTCCGGCCTCCGGCACCGGCGAGGTGAGCGCCCCGCGCGAGGCCGAGCCCACCATCGCCGCGTACTTGGCGAGCGCTCCGTACCGGTAGCGCGGCGGCGGCGGCGTCCAGTCGCGCAGCCGCTGGAGGAGCTCTGCCTCGCTGACCTCGATGTCGATCCGCCGGGCGTCGACGTCGATGGTCACCACGTCCCCGTCGCGCACGCCAGCCAGCGGCCCACCCAGGGCGGCCTCCGGCGTGACATGGGCGACCATGAACCCGTGGGTGGCGCCCGAGAAGCGCCCGTCGGTGATCAGCACCACCGAGTCGCCCAGTCCCGCCCCGACGATGGCGCCCGTCACGGAGAGCATCTCGGGCATCCCCGGGCCGCCCACCGGCCCCTCGTTGCGGATGACCACGACGTCGCCCGCCCGAATCGTCCTCGCCTGGACGGCGGCGAAGCAGGCCTCCTCGCTGTCGAAGACGCGCGCCGGGCCGGAGTGCCGGGTGCGGTCATGGCCCGCGAGCTTCACGACGCACCCCTCGGGGGCGAGCGCGCCGCGCAGGATGGCGATGCCACCGCGCTCCTTGAGTGGCGCGGTGGTGGCCCGGATCACCTCCTGGCCGCCGGTCTCGCGCGCCGCCGCGGCGATCTCCCCGATGGTGCGCCCGTCCACGGTGCGGCAGTCCTCGTGGAGCAGGCCGAGCTGCTGCAAGCGCTGGGCGAGCACCGCCAGCCCGCCGGCGGCGTGCACGTCGGCGGCGACGAACCTGCCGCCGGGCTTGAGGTCGGCGAGCACCGGGGTGGCCGCCGAGAGCCGGTCGAAGTCCTCGATGTCGAGCGGCACGCCGGCCTCCGCGGCGATGGCGAGCAGGTGCAGGACGGCGTTCGTCGATCCCCCGCTGGCGGCGACGCACAGGATGGCGTTCTCGAACGCGTCCCGCGTGGCCAGGCTGCGTGGACGCACGTCGCCGAGCACCAGCCGCACCGCCAGCTCGCCGGCGGCGGTGGCGGCGGCCGCCTTCTGCTCGTGCACAGCGGGGATGTCGTTGACCCCCGCCGGGCTGAGGCCGAGGAACTCCATCGCCGTGCTCATCGTGTTGGCGGTGAACTGGCCCCCGCACGCCCCCGGCCCCGGACACGCCGCCGCCTCCACAGCCGCCAGCTCGGCGTCGTCGATGCTGCCCGCAGCGTGCGCCCCGACGGCCTCGAACACCTCCTGGACGGTGATGTCGCGGCCGTGCAGCCGCCCCGCGGCGATGGTGCCGCTGTACATGACCAGGCCGGGGACGTCGAGGCGGCAGAGCGCCATCGCCGCCGCCGGGATCGTCTTGTCACAGCCGACGATGAGGACGAGGCCGTCGAACGAGTGGCCGCGCGTCACCAGCTCGATGGAGTCGGCGATCACCTCGCGTGACACCAGCGATGTGCGCATCCCCTCGGTACCCATGGACACGCCGTCGCTGATGGCGATGGTGTTGAACTCCATGGGCAGCGCGCCGGCGGCCCGGATGCCTGCCTTGACATTCTCGGCGAGCGCGCGGTGGGTGAAGTTGCACGGCATCGTCTCGATCCACGCGTGGCCCACCCCGATGATCGGCTTGGCGAGGTCGTCCGCGCTGAAGCCGATGGCGCGCAGCATCGCGCGCGCGGGCGCGCGCCCCGGCCCGTCCGTCATCGCCGCGCTGCGCAGCTTGCCGCGCCGCGTGCTGCTGGCATCCATGTGCGGCGCGAGTGTATCGGAGGCCCCGGGCTCGCAGAATCTCCGCTTGCCGATCCCGCAGTGACCTGTTAGGGTGCCGCCATGCGATTCATCGCGCGTTTCTATTTTGATCGGCCAGCCTTGCGGCTGCCGAGGGCTTCTCGAGCCTAACGCGCAGTCGTTACCGAGGCTGGCTTCATCAATGATGGGTCAGTCCCCGGAAGAGCCCCGCGGAGTGACCCACACTTCACGGAGGACTCAGAGGTGGTGATCGACTCACTGCTTCCCAGCGCCACACGGAGTGCGCGCGCACACCCGGTCGCCATCGGCGGCGTGCTCATCGGCGGCCCCAGCGTTCCCGTGATCAGCGGGCCGTGCGCTGTCGAACCAGGGTACGTCGATCACGCGCGGGCCGCGGCCGGCGCCGGCGCGTCCGTGCTCCGCGGTTGCGTGCACAAGCCGCGCACGGCGCCCGAGGCGTTCCAGGGGATGGGCGCGGCCGGGATCGCCCTCCTCGACGAGGCACGCCGCGCCACCTCGCTGCCGGTCATCGCCGAGCCGCTGGACGCCGACCACGTCGACCAGCTCGTCCCGCACGTCGACGCGTTGATGATCGGCGCGCGCTCGATGCACAACACGCCACTGCTGCGAGCGGCGGCCCGGTCGGGCCTGCCGGTGGTGGTGAAACGCGGCATGTCGGCGACCATCGAGGAGTGGCTCGCCGCGGCGCGCTACGTCCTGCTCGAGGGCAACGACCAGGTGGTGCTGTGCGAGCGCGGCATCCGCACCTTCGAGACGGCGACGCGCAACACGCTCGACCTCTCAGCGATCCCGGTGCTGCGCGACCGCACCGAGCTGCCGGTCATCGTCGACCCCAGCCACGCGGCAGGGAAGGCGTCGCTCGTCCCCGCGCTGGCGATCGCCGCGGTGGCCGCCGGCGCCGACGGGCTGCTCATCGAGTCACATCCCGACGCCGAGCACGCCTGGTGCGACTCCGCGCAGGCGATCAGCACCGACACCCTGGCGGAGATCGTCCGCGCAACCGAGCTGCTGGTGGCCTCAGCGCGACCGTCGCCGGCGACCACCATCGGCCAGTGCCGCGACGCCATCGACGGCGTCGACTCGGCGCTGGCCCGGTTGCTGGAGCGCCGCGCCACCCTGGTGGCGCGCGTCGAGCGGATCAAGCTCGACACCGGCGTGCCGATCCGCGACCACGGTCGTGAGGCTGAGGTCACCGAGCGGGTGGCGCTGCTGGCGCCGCATCTGGGGCAGGCCGGGGCGGCCGCGGTGATGTCGGCGGTCATCGATGCGTGCATCGCCACCGCGTTGACCGGTGCCTGACGTGGAGGGGATCGAATTGCTGTGGGATGTCGCGGTGGACCTTGAAGACGTCAGCGGTCTCGCAGGCATCGCCGGCGTCCTGGCGCGGGCGGGCATCAACATCGACTCGGTGTGCTGCACCGGCGGACCGTCGCCGCTGACGTGCCATCTGCTCGTCGGCGACGGTGACGCCGCCTCGGGCGCGCTGGCTGCGGCCGGCGTCCGCGCGCACGTCCGCGCGGTGGTGGTCTGCGTGCTGCAGAACCGGCCCGGGACGCTGGCCGCGGTGAGCGCGGCGCTCAACGACGCCGGTGTGACGGTCGACCTG
The DNA here is from genome assembly GCA_963823765.1 of Candidatus Dormiibacterota bacterium. Taxonomy (GTDB): domain Bacteria; phylum Chloroflexota; class Dormibacteria; order Aeolococcales; family Aeolococcaceae; genus Aeolococcus. The sequence continues at coordinate 51,073 of CAWGML010000003.1, read as the reverse complement.
CTCTACCAGGCGACGGAGAGAGGGCTGGTCATCGGCGCCGACGACGCGGCGGCGGTGCGGTCAGCGCTCGCGGCGTCGGGGCGACTCGCGAGCCGCGCGGTGTCGCGCCCTAGCGTCGGTAGCGCAGGGCCGAGTCCAGCCGCGCCCGGCTCTCCGCTCGCTCCGCGGCCTCGTTGACCGCGCGCAGCATCTCGGCCCGTGCCGGGTAGCGAACCAGGTCGAGATATTCCTGCAGGTCGGCAAGCCGTTGCGCCTGCTCCTTGTACGCCGGGCCGACTCGTCCTTCCATCCCCGTCCCCCCAACTCCGTCCCCTGAGGACATGGTAGCGTTTGGCGCGATTGATGTCCATCGGGAGATAATCCGGGGCACTCTCTCAGCACCTCGGGCTGAACAACCAGCGAGGTAGTCGATGACGTTCGTCCTCATCCCCGGCGCTGGCGGTGACGCCTCCTACTGGCAGCTGGTGGTCGACGAGCTGCAACGTCGCGGCCACGAGGCCCTGGCTGTCGAGCTCCCCACCTACGACGACACCAAGGACATCGCCGGCTACGCCGACGCCGTGGTCGCGAGCATCGGCGGCCGGACCGATGTCATCCTGGTGGCGCAGTCGATGGGCGGCTTCACCGTCCCGCTCGTCTGCGCACGGGTGCCGGTGCGAGTGGTCGTCCTGGTCAACGCGATGATCCCACGAGCGGGAGAGCGGCCCGGCGACTGGTGGGCCAACACCGGACAGGATGCGGCGCGGCGGGAGATGGACGTGCGCGACGGCCGCGACCCCGACGCCGGCTTCGACCCCCGTGTCGTCTTTCTCCACGACGTGCCCCAGACCGTCATCGACTCCGCCCCGCCACCGAAGCGCCAGTCCGACACGCCGTTCACCTCGGCCGTGTCCTCACCACCCTGGCCTGACATTCCCACCAGGGTCCTGGCCGGCCGCGACGATCGCTTCTTCCCCCTCGACTTCCAACGCCGGGTCGCGCGGGAGCGCCTCGGCATCACGCCGGACGAAATGCCGGGTGGTCACCTCGTGGCGCTCAGCCGGCCGCTCGAGCTCGCCGATCGCCTGCTCGCGTACCAGGCCGAGCTCACGCACCGAGGCGACTGACACCATGCCCGTCACCATCAACCACCCGGCCGTCGGCGACGCGCTCCGCGTGCTCGGCATCGACCACGAGGTGGTGGCGTGCGACCCGGCGCTCGCCGACACCGCCGCGTTCTGCGCGGCGTACGGCTTCGACCTCGAGGACGCCGCCAACTGCATCGTGGTGGCGTCGCGTCGTCCGCCCGGCGTCCACCTCGTGGCGCTGGTGCTGGCCACCACGCGCCTCGACGTCAATGGCCGCTGCTGCCAGCTCATGGAGGTCCGGCGCGCCAGCTTCGCGTCGCCCGAACAGACCGCCGAGCTCACCGGCATGGAGATCGGCGGGGTGACCCCGTTCGGCCTGCCTGCATCGCTGCAGCCGGTGCGGGTGGACGCCGCGGTGCCGGCACGCCGGCGGGTGGTCGTCGGCGGTGGCGACCGGTCGGTGAAGCTGGTCATCGAGTCCACCGCGCTGGTGCGTCCGCCGCTGTTCGAGGTCGTCGACGGGCTGGCCACGCGCGCGGGGTAGGTCCGCCGCCGCTCGCCTCCACCGATCGGCGCCCGCCCCTGCCCTCCCTACAATCGGTCGGCATGCCGCGTCTCGAGCTCGTCGAATGCTCGCTGCGGGCGGGACAGCAGGCGCTGCTGCTGAGTCGCCTGCGCAGCCGTCATGCCGTCCCGGTGGCGCGGGCGCTGGACGGCTGCGGCTTCGCGGCGCTGGACGTGTTCGGCGGTTCCACGTTCGAGGCGGCGCTGCGCTTCCTCGCGGAAGACCCGTTCGAGCAGCTGCGGGCCATCCGCGAGGCGGCACCCTCCAGCACCCTGGTGGCGTCGCTCGGCGGCCAGGCCCTGACCGGCCACCGCCACGTCGGCGACGATGTCGTCGACGCGTTCATCAAGGTGGCCGCCGACGCCGGCGTCGATCGCTTCCGCATCCACGATCCCCTCAACGACGTGCGCAACCACCGCCGCGCGATGGAGGCCGCGCGCGTGGCCGGCCGCCAGGTGGAGGCGGCGATCGTCTACGCGGACTCGCCGCACCACGACCCCGACCGCGTGGTTGCGCTCGCCGAGGAGCTGGCCGGCATCGGCGCCGACGCCATCTGCATCCACGATCCCCTCGGCCTGCTCGGCATCGCGCGGATCGGCGACCTCGTGCAGCGCGTCATCGACGCCACCGGCCTGCCGCTGGCCCTGTCCCTGTCGACCCAGACAGGGCAGGCGGAGTTCGCGGTGTACGCCGCCGCCGTCGCCGGCGCGTCACGCCTGGACGTCGCGCTCGCCCCGCTCGCCGGTGGCGCGTCCGTGCCCGCGGCCGAGGCGGTGATCGCGGCGCTGCGTGGCACCGAGCTCGACACCGGCATCGACCTCGAGCCGGTCACGGCGGCGTCGGCCGAGCTGGAGCACCAGCTGGCGCCCTACGGCGCAGTGTTCGACGTGCCCGCGCTGCGCATCGACAGCGCGGCGCTGCGTGGCCTGCTGCCGCCCGCCGCCATGGGCCACGCCCTCGCCGAGCTCCGCGAGCGCAACCAGATCGACCGTCTCGATGACGTCGAGATCGAGGCGCGGCGGGTTCGCGCCGAGCTGGGCCACCCGCCCCTGGTGACGCCGATCATCGAGATCGTCGCCACCCAGGCCGTCTACAACGTCTGCGAGGGCGACCGCTACGCGACGGTCAGCCAGGAGGTCAAGGACTACTGCCTCGGCCTGTACGGCTCGCCGCCGTACCCCATCGACTCGGAGGTGCGCCGGCTCGTCAACGGACGTGAGGAGCCGATCACCTGCCGCCCCGCCGACCTGCTCGAGGCCGCGCTGCCCGCCCTGCGCCGCGAGCTCGAGCGCGAGGGCGTCAAGCAGCCTGACGATGCCACCGTGGTCAGCTTCGCGCTGTTCCCCGCGGAGACCCTGGCGCTGCGGCGCGGCGAGGTGGTGGCCGAGCGGCTCGGCGACGAGCCGCCGGAGGAGGAGCCGCCTGCGCTGCCCGAGGACGGCGAGACCAGCGCGCTGCCGGCTGAGGCAGTCGCCGAGGAACCGCCCGCGGACGTGCGCGAGCTCACCGTCGAGGTGGATGGCCAGAGCTACAGCGTGCGCGTCATCGGCGCCGGCATTGGTGGCGGCGGCGGCGGCGGTGCGTCACCGACTGCGACCGCCCCCGTGGTCCGCGAGGGCACCGTCGTCGCACCGATGCAGGGGTTGATCCTCAAGGTGGCGGTCAAGGTCGGCGACAAGGTCGACCTCGGTGGCGTCGTCGCCGTGCTCGAGGCCATGAAGATGCAGAACGACGTCACCGCCGGCCGCGCCGGCACGGTCAGCGCGGTGCACGTCAAGGAGGGTGACGTGGTCGGACCGCGCGACCCCATCGTGCAGATCGACTGATGTTCAAGAAGGTGCTGGTCGCCAACCGCGGCGAGATCGCTCTGCGCGTCATCCGCGGCTGTCGCGACCTCGGCATCGCCACGGTCGCGGTGCACAGCGAGGCCGACCGCACCGCCGCTTTCGTGCTGCTCGCCGACGAGGCGGTGGAGATCGGCCCGGCGCCGTCGGCGCAGTCCTACCTGGTGATCGATCGCATCATCGACGCCGCCAGGTCGACCGGCGCCGAAGCGATCCATCCCGGCTACGGGTTCCTCAGCGAGAACCAGCAGTTCGCCCGCGCCTGCGCCGACAACGGCATCGTCTTCATCGGCCCGAGCCCTGAGGCGATGGCCGCGATGGGCGAGAAGGTGCCGGCGCGTCAGCGCATGCGCGACAGTGGTGTGCCGATCGTGCCCGGCAGCGACGCGCTCGAGGACGTCGAATCAGCGGTGGCCGCCGCCACCGAGGTGGGCTACCCGGTGCTGATCAAGGCGTCGGCGGGCGGCGGTGGCATCGGCATGCGCGTCGCCCGCGACGAGAAGGAGTTGCGCGAGAGCCTCGAGGCCGCCCAGAGCACCGCCCAGCGCGCCTTCGGCAACGCCACAGTCTTCCTGGAGCGGTATGTCGACTCGCCGCGCCACATCGAGATCCAGGTGCTCGCCGACACCCATGGCAACATCGTCCACCTCGGCGAGCGCGAGTGCTCCATCCAGCGCCGCCACCAGAAGATCCTCGAGGAGTCGCCCTCACCGACGATCGACGCGCAGACCCGAGCCCGGATGGGCGAGGCGGCGGTCACCGCGGCGCGCGCGGTCGGCTACGTCAACGCCGGAACCGTCGAGTTCATCTACAGCAACGGCGAGTTCTTCTTCCTGGAGATGAACACGCGCCTCCAGGTGGAGCACCCCATCACCGAGCTGGTGTACGGCGTCGACCTCGTCGTCGAACAGTTGCGGATCGCCGCTGGTGAGGTCTTGCAGCTGCGCCAGGAGGACCTGGTTCCGCAGGGCCACGCCATCGAGTGCCGCATCAACGCCGAGCGTTACGCCAAGAACTTCATGCCCTCACCGGGACAGGTCACCGGCTACCGCGAGCCGAGCGGCCCCGGCGTGCGCGTCGACTCGTCGCTGGCCGCCCCCGGCATGGTGTCGCCGAACTACGACCCGATGGTGGCAAAGCTCATCGTCTGGGGTCCGACGCGCGAGCTCGCCATCGCGCGGATGCGCCGTGCGCTCCTCGAGTACGCCATCACCGGCATCAGCACCAACATCTGCTACCACCTCGCCATCCTCGACGACGCCGACTTCATCTCCGGCGACTACACCACGCATTTCATCGAGGGCCACCCCGAGCTGATCGCCGCCGCGCAGGCGTGGGAGGAGCGCAAGCAGCCGTTCCTTCGAGTGCTGCGCGACCCGGCGCGTGCGGCGGCGATCGCCGCGGCAGCCGTCTCCGTCGGCAGCTGAGGGAGCCGCCAGTGTTGCGGCCTGGTCGCACGCTCTCGGTGGCCGTGTTCCGCCCCTTCGCCGAACAGGTCGCCGCGCTCGCCTCGGTCACCGAGGGTGATCGTGTGCTCGAGCTGGCCCCGTTGGACGGCGAGCTGACCGCGCGGCTGCGTGCGGCGGCGGGCGCCCACGGCGCCGTGGAGCAGGCGCACCGCCCCTGGAACTTCACCCAGGCCGAGAAGCACTTCGATGTCGCCGTGTCACTGATGGGCATCGAAGCGCAGGACGAGCTCCACGCGGTCCTGCCTCAGCTGAGCATCGTCGCCAACCGCACGCTCATCGTCGTCGCCGCGGGCGGCGCGACATACGACAACGCGCTGCGCAATGCGTGGCGCGACGTCAGCGGTACCGAACTCGTTGCACTGCCCGTGCCAGACCCGGTGGTGCCCGCCATCGGCTGGCGGCAGCGCCGGCTGTCCGACGTGGCGCGCTTCGACGACGTCGAGCAGCTGCTCACCGCGCTCACGTCCGAGCGCGGCATCGAGGTTCCCCCTGCACAGCGCGACGCATTACGGGACAGGCTCGCCAGCGAGCTGGCTCCTTTCACCGCCGCCGATGGAACCATGCGGATCCCCGTGCACGCCACGCTCGTGGAGCGCGCCGGCCGGGCCGCGGATCGATGACTCAGAGCTCGCGTGCGCTCCGCGAGTTCCACCGCGAGGAGCAGGTTCCCGCGCACCTTCGGTGACTGCGCGCCGCGTCGAATCGCAGATGATGTGAGCTCAGCGGCAGGGTTCGTCAACGAGCGATTGGTTTTACAATTGCAAACATCCTGAGTAGCGAGGTCCCATCGCCTACACTGTGCTGGCCACTCCGCGCGCATTGCCGCACAAGCGTCCGCGTCGGATGTGGCTCAGGGGGGAATGTGCCAGCGTCGCGCTCACTTTTGACCAGGTCATTGGTGTCGTCTTGCGTTGCGCTCACCATGGTCGGGCTTGTCTCGCCGGCGCCGTCACCCGCGCATGCGGCCAGTCCAACAAGGGCATCCACCACCGCTCGTCCGCATGCGTCCGCACCACCGCCGCAGCCCGGGCCTCGCCGCGCGGTGTCCGCAGACGCGGGGGCCACCGTCACGTGGACGGGTGGCGGGGCGACCGCGAACTGGTCGGACCCCAACAACTGGCAGTCGGCTGCGCCGCCGTCGGCCGGTGACACCATCGTCTTCCCCGCTTACAGCGGGACGATCACGTCATCGGTCGACGACATCGCCGCCCTCTCCGTCGCCACCGTGGAGGTCGACGACGGCTACAACCTCTCTGCGACCGGCGGTGCCACGCTCGAGATCACCAGTGCGTTGTGGTTGGCCAATCAGCATTCGTCCCCGCCTGTTCCGTTTGCAATCCCGGTCACCTCCAGCAGCTCTCAGCTCACCATCTATGCGACAGGCGGGGTGGGTTCGTATCCAGTGGCCAGCACCATCGCTGACCCGACGGGGTCGGTAAGGCTCTCTGGCGCCACGCTCGAATTCATCAGTGGCAGCATCAGTGCCACAGCGGTTGCCTGTGAATACTCATTCGTGACCTTCGACCCCGGCTTCTCGCTGGGCTCAGCCAAGGTCAGCGTCACCTCGGGAAGGCTGACCGTCGGGCCGAACATGACGCTGCCCAAGTCGGTGAGCCTTCTGGGCTCGGCGACCCTAGCCCTCGGGGACGGCGCGACGGTCGCGGGTCCGCTGGCTCTCTCCGGCAGCGGGAACGCCATCGTCGCCGGCGCGAACAGCGCGGTGTCGGGAAAGATCAAGGGCCATGCGCCACTCGCGGTCCAGGTCGGCGCGGGTGGAGACTTCACCCTGTCGGGAGCCAACACGTTCACCGGCGGGTTGTCGGTCACCACCGCTGGCATGGCCAGCAACATTGTCGCCAAGAATCAACACGCCTTCGGCTCGGGTCCTGTCTCTGTGCAGGGGCCGGGTGGTGTGCTGCTGGACGCGGGCTCGACGACATGGAAGAACCGGCTGACCTTCGGCCAGGCTTACTACCAGCCCCCAGGCATCCTCCATGTCGTCGACGCGGCGGCAGTGACGTGGGCAGGTCCAATAGCCTTTCTCAACGGCACGCCCACCATCGGCGCCCTCTCCCCGACGGGAACGCTCACGCTCACCGGGACGATCTCGGGCGCCGGCGCCGCCAACGTGGACGGCAGCGGCACGGTCGTGATCGCCGCGCCATTTGCGCATGCGGCCCAGGCCAGCTCGACGGTGACCGGTCCAGCGCGACTCGTACTGGCTGCCCCTGCCGGGAGCGTTGCCTGGGATGCGGACACCCTGACGCTGCGCAGCGGGGCGACCCTGCAGATGGCGCCTGGGTCCGACGACCAGCTGGCTGTGAACGAGCTGATCGTGGATGGCAGCACCCTCGACATCGGTCCCACCGCGCAGACCCTCGCATGGGGTCTGCGGATCCTCAGCCCGTATTCCACCCTGATTGGCACTGGCACCCTCACGACGCCCTCCATCGAGGACGACAACCCCAATCCGACGACCTCAGCGGCGACGACCGATGACGTCGACTTCGGAAGCGTCGTACTCTCCGGAGGCTCCCCGTCGATCAGCACGAACGCCGCGTACCTCGTCATCAACGCGGTGCTCGAGGGCACGAGCGGCGTCGTGGTGTCCTCGCAGCAGACAACCGGCAGCATCGACTTCGTCGCGAACAACACGTACACCGGCACGACCTTTGTCGGCTGCCTGCTGTACGTCGACGGCTACCAGCCGCAGAGTTCGATCAACCTCAGCTACGGCAGCGGCTCCCTCGGTGGCAGCGGCGGCACCGTGGGCGCGATCACCGCGCCGGGGACCGCCACCTCGGTGACACCGGACGGGATCGTGCAGGCGGCCAGCCTCACGCTGGGCGGCACATTCTCGACCTTCCTGTACGGGACGACGCCCGGCGCGGGCTACGGGCAGATCGTGTCCGCCGGCACCGTCGAGCTCGACAACGCCGGGCTGAGCCTCGGTCTGCCCTCCCCGCTGCAGGACGGCGATAGCTTCACGATCATCGCCAACCACTCCGGGTCAGGCGTCGTTGGCACCTTTGCGGGCCTGCCCGAGGGACAGCTCTTCCAGATCGGCAACTACGTCATGAGCGTCACCTACCACGGTGGCGCGGGGAACGACGTGGTGCTGACCGTCATCGGCCCACTGGGGGTCTCGTATGGCACATGGCAATCGCTTGGCGGCGGCATCATCGGGAAGCCGGCAGCGGCAGCCGACGGCACCGGCCGGGTGGCTGCAGTCGTCGTCGCGCCTGATCACTCGCTGTGGACCCGCAGCCTGTCCGGAGGTCACTGGTCCGCGTGGACGGGGTTGGGCGGATACACCAGCAGTGACCCGGCACTTGCGTCCTGGGGGCCGGGGCGGCTCGATCTCTTCGTGCGCGGCGCCGACAACGCGCTGTGGCACCGGTCGTCGACAAACGGTGCCTGGTCGGGATGGGAGCGCATCGAGGGTGCGCTGTACTCCGCGCCGTCGGTCACGTCGGACGCGCCCAACCGCCTCGATGTTGTCGTCAAGGGCGGCGACAACAACCTGTGGCGGCTGCACTACGACGGCTACCGATGGTTGGGTTGGTACCCCCTGCCCGCAGGCGCTGTGACCTCGGCTCCCGCTCTTGCGTCGTCCGGGCCCAACCTCATCGACGCGGTGGTGGCGATGGCGGGCGGTGAGATGATGTACTCGCAGTTCAGGTACGGCACATGGTCGTCGTGGGAGGACATTGCAGGCCGGTCGTCGTTCGACCCCGCGATCGCTTCCCCGCAGTCCGGCTCCCTCGAGGTCGCCGCCGTGACGGATGATGGCGCGGTCTGGCACCAGGGATACGAGGGCTATTGGCTGGGGTGGAGCAGCCTCGGCGGCCAGGCATCCTCCGCCCCCGCTCTCTCGAGCTGGGGCGCCGGCGACGCCGAGATCTTCGTGCAGGGCGCGGACGGCGGCCTGTGGTACGCATTGGGCACAGCCTCGCAGCCACCGGCGGCGCGCGCCACCTCGGCCATGAACGCACAGCCATCGCGCGATCCGTGGCAGCGCCGCGTCTCCGATCGATCGGCCCAGCGCCACGACCCGCATCCCATTCGGCACGGCTTGCCGTAGGCGACGGGGCTCGCGGACAGGTTCAACGAGGCTGGGAAGGCACTGCAACGGCCAAGCCCCCGCACTAGTGCGGCGGCAGGCCGCTGACCGCCCCAACGGCGGCGTCCCTATCGGCGGTGATGACCGCGTCGCTCGCCGGGTCGAACACGTGGACGACGTCGTCGGCGATGACCAGCGACACCTTGTCTCCCACCGCGACGCCGCGCGACGCGGGCACCAGCGCGACCATGTCGTTGCCCGCGACGTTGGCGTGGATGAGCTCGTCGTTGCCGAGGAACTCCACCACCTCGACGGTCGCGGGGACGCTGACAGTCCCGTCCCTCGCGGAGGCGGTCGCGTCGAAGTGCTCGGGACGCATGCCGATGATCAGTTCCGAGTCGTTGCCGCGAGTACGCGCCGTGGCCGCGGCCCGGCCGCTGAGTGGCACCTCGAGCCCGTCGAGCGCGAGCGACACCTTCTCACCTTCCACCCGGACGTGCCCAGTCAGGAAGTTCATCGCAGGCGATCCGATGAAACCCGCCACGAACCGATTCACGGGCGCTTCGTAGAGCATCTTCGGTGTGCCCACCTGCTGCAGGACACCGTCGCGCATCACCGCGATGCGGTCACCCATGGTCATCGCCTCGACCTGGTCGTGGGTGACGTAGACGATGGTGGTGCCGAGTTGCTGATGCAGCCGCGCGATCTCCGCGCGGGTCTGTACGCGCAGCTTGGCGTCGAGGTTGCTCAGCGGCTCGTCCATGAGAAACGCGGCGGGGTCACGCACGATGGCGCGTCCCAGAGCAACGCGCTGGCGCTGGCCGCCGCTCAACGCGCCCGGCTTGCGGTCGAGCAGGTTCTCGAGCCCGAGGATCTGCGCTGCCTGGCGTACCTTGGCGTCGATCTCGGCCTTGGGCCGCTTGCGCATCCGGATGCTGAACGCCATGTTCTCGTACAGCGTCATGTGGGGGTAGAGCGCGTAGCTCTGGAAGACCATGGCGATGTCGCGCGCCTTGGGCGGCAGGTCGTTGACCACCCGGTCGCCGATGACGATCTGCCCGCCGGTGATGTCCTCGAGCCCGGCCAGGCAGCGCAGGGCGGTGGTCTTGCCGCAGCCCGAGGGCCCGACCAACACCAGGAACTCGCCGTCATTGATCTCGAGGTTGAGGTCGTTGACGGCGAGCGCGTCGCCACCGTAGCTCTTGTCCATGTGCTCGAAAGCGATGCGTGCCACTCAGATGGTCCCCCTCACTTGACGGCGCCGGCGAGCACGCCGCGGACGAAGTAGCGCTGGAAGGCGAAGAACACCGCCAGCGGGATGATCATGGAGATGAAGGAGGCCGTCGAGATGAGGTCGATGTTGGCGCCGAACTGGCGCAGCTGGCTGAAGATCGCCACGGTGATCGGCACGTGTGGGTTGTTGGCCAGGAAGACGAGCGACACCAGCAGGTCGTTCCAGACCCAGAGGAACTGGAAGATCGCCAGCGACGCCAGTGCGGGCTTGCCCAGCGGCAGCACGATGCGGCGGAACATCATCCACTCGTTGGCCCCGTCGATGCGCGCCGCCTCGAGCAGGTCCTTGGGGATGCCCGTGTAGAAGTTGCGCATCAGGAAGATCGCGAACGGCAGCCCGAATGCCACGTGGAAGAACACCACGCCGGGGAGCGTGCTGAACAGCCCGACCGTCCTGTACAGGGACGCCACGGGGATGAGCGCCATCTGCAACGGCACGACCATGAGAGCGACGATGAGCACGAACACCGCGTCCCGGCCGCGCCACTGGAGGAAGACCATCGCGTACGCGGCCAGCGACGCGATCACCACCACCAGCACCGTCGCCGACACGGTGATGATTGCGGTGGTGAGCAGAGCATCCCCGATGCCGCCCGTCTGCAGGATGTGCGCGTAGTTGTTGAGCGTGAGCGTGAGCGGGCTGGTGATCGCATGCCACCACCCTGAGGTGAAGTAGTCCTCGGGCGGGCGGAATGAGGTGACCAGCAGCCCCACTGTCGGCACCAGCCAGAAAAGGGCGATGACCACCAGCACCACGTTGACCACGCTGCGTCCGAACAGCTTGCGCCACCAGGCGCTGCGCGGCTTGGCAGCTGCGGTCGCAGGCGCCGGCGTCGCCAGCGTCGTCACCCGCGGATCCTCCGCACGTTGATGGCGATCACCGGGATGACCAGGATGAAAAGGAACACCGCGATGGCGCTCGCCAACCCGTTCTGGAAGTTGGTGAGCAGGCGGTACATCTCGAGCGCGATCACGTTGGCCTGTTGCTGTGAGGACTCGGGGACCAGCGAGAGGATGATGTCGAAGATCTTGAGGACGTTGATGATCATGGTGATGAAGACGACGATCAGCACCGGGCGCAGCAGTGGGAAGGTGACGTAGCGGAACGTCTGCAGCTCGCTCGCCCCGTCGATTCGCGCGGCCTCGAGCACCTCACGGTTGAGCGCGGCCAGCCCGGCGCCGATGATCACCATCGCGAACCCGCTCCACATCCAGAGCATGGCCACGATCGCCGACAGGTCCGCCAGCGGTATGGCGAGGAGCGCCTGCCCGGTTGAGCCCAGGCCGCTGACGGGCGTGAGCGACTGCTGTCCGAGCCAGTTGACCCCGGCGAATGGCTGCCGGAAGTTGGATGCGTCCAGGGCCGCGTGGTAGCCGCCGCCCGAGACGCCGTCGAAGCGGAACGACCCGTCAGGCGCGCTGGTTGTCGCCGCCGCGGTGTGCCCGTCAGCTGCGATGAGGTTGACGCGCACATCCGGCAGCCCCCTCTCCCCGGCGTCGATCACGCCGATATGGCCCCCCGGCGAGAAGTCGCGCCACACCAGGCCGCTCACCGCGCCGGCGACGGGTGTCGGCGAATGCGCCACCTGGGCGGCCGGTGGCACCGCGTCGGGGGCGATTCCGGTGAGGCCGAGCTTGAGGATCCCGCCGGCGGCGACGCTGCTCGTGCTCACCATCGCGCCGCCGGCGCCGGCGCTGAGTCCGCTGATCGGCTTGATGTTGGGCAGCGCGTACACCCCCGGGGGGTTGACCGCGTTGGCGACCGTTCCGATCGCCGCATTGATGACGCCGCGGTTGGGGTCGGTCTCGTAGACGATGCGCCAGATCACGCCGGTGGCGAAGAGGCTGATGGCCATCGGCATGAATACGACCGTCTTGAAGGCCGTCGACCAGCGGATGCGCTCCGTGAGAACCGCGAACACCAGGCCGATGAAGGTGACCAGGAAGGGGAAGACGATGACCCAGATGGCGTTGTTGCGGATCGCGACCAGGATGTCGGCGGTGCCGAACAGCGTCTTGTAGTTGTCGGCCCCGATGAAGTGGTTGCTGTCGTCGTAGAGGCTGCGCGCCATGGTGGCCACCGTGGGGTACACCACGATGGCGCCGAGCAGCACCGCTGCAGGGGCCATGAACAGTGCGACGACCCCGCTGCGCCGCCAGCCTCCCCCACGCCCCGGGCTTCCGGTGCGCGCGGTCGAGACCGGGCGGACCCGCGGCGCGGCGACCGTCGTCATGCCGCGGGTCCGCCGTCTAGCTCAGTGCCCGTATGCCGCGACGGCATCCGCTTCGAGCTTGGCCTCGATACCGCTGATGTCGCTGGGATTGCGCACCCAGTTCTGCAGGTCCGCCCATTCGCCGGAGCCGGCCGTCCCGCCGAACGCGGCCGGTGCCTGGTCGCTCATGTCGTACGCGACGTTGTCACCGGCGTCGATGACCCCCTTGGCGGCGGCGCGAGAGATGTCATCCGGGTAGGCCGACAGGTTGACCAGCTTGTTCGGCGAGGTGAAGCCGCCAAGCCGCGCCCAGATCGTGCCCGCGTCCGGTGAGGCCAGGTACTTGAGGAGGGCTTCGGCCTGCGGCGTGTCCTTCAGCATCACGGCCACGTCACCACCCGCCACGACCGACGTCGGTGACCCGTTGACCGACGGGAAGGGGAAGAAGTTGTAGCCCGTCTTCGGCTGGATGCTCGTGTTGACTGTGGGGATGACCGACCCGACGAAATCGGCCTCGTACACCATCGCTGCTTTCGGCGTCGGCCCGAAGGCCTGGCTGACGCAGTCGGGGAACGGCGTCGAGACCGCTCCCGCCTTGCCGCCGACCATGTTGGCGTCGGTGCCGAAGATCTTCGCCAGCGTCTGCAAGGTGGTGGTGACGGTGGGATCGGTCCACGGGATGGTGTGCGCCGCCAGCTGGTTGTACTTGTCGACGCCCGCGATGCGCAGGTACACGTTCTCGAACCAGTCGGTGAGCGTCCAGCCGGAGCCGCCGCACATGGCAAACGGTGTGGTGCCCGCCTGCTGGAGCGTGCTCATGTCACTGAGGAGGGTGTCGAACGTGGCGGGCGGGGTCGTGATCCCGGCATCCGACAGCTCTTTCACGTTGTACCAGACGGTGCTCTTGTTGGCCGCTTTGAAGTACACCCCATACGTCTTGCCGTTGTCACTGGCGAGCTTCTGCCACACGCTCGCGTACTGGCTGGTCAGGGTGCTGCCGACGAAGCTGTCGATGGGTTGCAGCGCGTTCTTCTTGACGAGGTCGTGGAGCAGACCCGGCTGGGGCAGGATGGCGACGTCAGGCGGCGCCCCACCGCTGATGGCCGTGCCGAGGACGGTGGGCAGCTGGTCGCCCTTCGACTGGAACTGCGCGGTGACGCCGGTCTTGGAGTTGAAGCCGTCCAGCACGGCCTGGAAGTCCTTCTGCTCGGTTCCTGACCACACCGCCCATACGGTGACGTTGCCGCCCAGCTTCTGCGCCGACCCGGACGCGTTGTTGCTGCTCGTCGTGTTGCTGCTGCCGCACGCCGCGACTGTCATGACAGCCGCCGCGGTCAGGACCCCGAACGCTCGCTTGTACTCCCAGGTCTGCATGGTCGCCTCCTCGCCGCGTCCTGGTCCGTCGTCGCCGGACCCACCATCTGTACGCTGCATGACGGACCCGAGCCGGGTGCGTCCCCGACCGGGCCGGGTGGCATCCTACGCCTGCAAACCTGCCAAGACAAGCGAGCTCAACAGCGTCGCTGCGCTCGGGCCGTGCCCGGCTACTTCGGATGCCCAGTCTGCTCGCAGCTGACCGAGTTCGCCTCGGTGGCGCTCTGCGCGGGGGCGAGCGCGGGCGGGATCGCAAACGGCGCCGGGCCGGATGGCACCAGGCAGTGGCCGAGGTGATTGGCGTTGGCGTCGCGCAGTGTCAGCGCAGGCAGGTTCCACTTCCGCTCGATGGTGGCGAGCAGGGAGGTGTGGTCGTACACCGTGTGCGACGTGAAGCGCGCCTTCGACCACGGCGACACGACGACGGTCGGCACCCGGAAGCCGAGCTGCGTGTAGTCGTCGCCGTACGTGTTGGGCGTCTGCGGATGTGAGCCGTCGCCGGGGTTCATCGCGGCCGGCGGCGCGACGTGGTCGTAGTAGCCGCCGTGCTCGTCGTACGTGAAGACGAGCATCGACCTGGCCCACGCCGGTGAGCTCATCAGCGCGCTGACCACGCCGTACACGAAGTCCTGGCCCACCTGGATGTCCTGCGGGTTCTCCTCGCTGCCGTACTGGTAGTCGGGCTCGACCATCACCACGGGTGGGAGCGTGCCGGCAGCGCATGCGGCCTGGAACGCGCTCACGGTCGACGCATTCGACCCGAAGGGACCGAACAGGTGCGTCCCCTGCTGCTCCGCCGCCCACGCCGGGCCGAACAGCCCGGGCGAGGGCAGCTCTGCGTAGTAGTCCGCCCAGTCGATCCCGTACGCCTTGAGCACGTCGAAGATGTGCCCGTTCGGCGGCGTCACCGTCGGCGGCGGGGTGTCGGTGCTCACCAGCCCCGCCGCGGTGGCGGCCATGGCGAACACGCGATTCGGATAGGTCTGGCACAGGGTCGACGAGAAGTACCGGTCGCACACCGGGAAGTGCGACGCCATGGAGTAGTAGAAGGGCAGCTTGCCGGGGCCCCAGTAGCCCATCGCCGCCGGCGAGCTGCCGACCAGGAACCCGTCCATCGCGCCCTGGTCCCACGCCTGGTGGCTGGCGTCCCACGACTGCGACACGCCACCCTGCTGGCACGACGTTGGCCATCGGGTAGGCGCGATGGCTCACGCCCCTGCGTGTCGACCTGGGTGGCCGTGGGGATGCCGTCCTTGATGCTGGGGAAGCCGTCGACCCGCCCCGCCAGCGCGGGAACGCGGTACGGCAGCATCCCGAGATAGTTGTCGAAGGAGTGGTTCTCCATCATCACGATGATGATGTGGTCGATGTTGGCCAGTTCTGGCGCCAGGTCGGGCTGGGGCTGGCCGGCGGGCCGCGAGGGGAAGGGCAGCGATCCCGGCCTGCGCGTCTGCATCGAGGCGAGGATGCGGCGCGGGTCGGCGATCATCGGCGAGATGGCCGCCGCGGCTCCCAGCCCGACCCCGAGCGTGAGGAAATGACGGCGGTCGATCTGGCGCTGCCACGGAGTCCATCGAGCTGGCTGCCGGTCACTCATCCGAACAACCCTGCCATGGGGGTGGCGGTGCCCGCGTTGTTGAGGTGCTCGGTGATGCCGAACGCGTCCTCGAGGGTGCGCAGCAGAGAGGCGTGGTCGTACTGCGCGTCGGTCACCAGTCCCGGCGTCAGGCCGTGCCCGAGCGCCAGCAGCCCGACCCGGCCACCCACCCCGGGAGCGCCGCCCGGTCCGCCGGTGCAGCAGCCCGAGGTGTCCGATGTCGCGCCCTCGTCGAAGGTGACCAGCAGCAACCCATCGTGACTGTCCATGTAGCGGATGATCCGCGGCAGCTCGCGGGACAGCCAGCGATCGGCACTGACCAGGCCGCCCGGCTGCCCGCCCGCGCACGGGGAGTCGTGGCCGTCGTGGCAGGTGTTGGGCGTGATGAAGCTGAAGGCTGGCACCGCATTCTTGGTGATGTCCTCGCGCATCTCGCTGAACGGCACCACGTGGGCTGCGCACCGGGCGTTGTTGTCGAGGATGTCGGGGTAGTACAGGAATGGGTTGTGCCGGTCGGTGTAGTTGCGCGCCGGCCGGGCGGTGCTGTCTCCCTGGTACGGGTCCGGCGGCGTGGCGGTCGGGCTGGCATCAGCGTGGAAGCACGGCGACGGCATCGCGTCCATGAACCCCGACCAGGAGAGGCCGGCCGCCTCGAGCTGGTCGGCGATGTTGCGGCCGCTGTCCGTAGCCTGCTGGGCGCGCGAGCAGGTGTAGAGGTTGACCGTGAGGCAGTCGCTGCCGGTGACCGGCTGGTCGGGCTGGCCGCTGGTCATGGCGATGTAGTTGTCGAGCGACTCGTGCCCGGTCGCGTAGTACTGGTCCGCGAAGGCCCCCTGGGCACGCAGACTGTTGAGGTATGTCGCCGGGCTGCCCGGCCCCCACGTGCTCGCGTACGACTCGTTCTCCAGGACCAGCACGGCGACGTGCTTGAAATGGGGGATCCCTTCGAGCGAGCTGGCCGCCCGTCGCCTGGAGCGGAAGGATCCCCGTCGCCAAGATGCAGTGCAACCGCCGCAACCGCACGCTTCACCCTGTTCCCCTCGTCTCCACGTCCCCGCCCGGCGGACAGGTCACATCCATCTAACTGTCGGGGCCCCCAAAAACCCCACACATGGCCGGGAGAGATCCGGTCAAGGGCTCGTCAGCGCCCAGAGCGAGCCCGCTTGGAGCGCGTCCCCACGAGCCGGAGGCCGAGGAACGGTACGCGGGTCCCCCGCCGGCTCAACCGCCCGTCTGGGTGGAGAAAGCGGTCGCCAGGGCCTGGCCGTCGACGTCGACGAGGCTGGTGCCGACGTGCAGGGTCACGGCGGTGTCGGCCGCCACCGTGGTCGTGATCGTGGCCGTCCGCGTGTCCGGGTCATAGACCGTGGTCACCGCCAGCGCGCGCCCGAACCGGGTGACGGTGATCGCGCCGGGTACCGTCGCGGCGCGCAGGTCGCTGTCGAAGCTCACCTTCAGCACCAGGGTCTGGCCGGTCACCGGCACCACCGACACCACCTGCGGTCCGATCGGCTCGTTCTTGAGGTGTCCCGGCGTCAGCGAGGTGACGACGTAGCCGCCTCCATCCTTCGGCGACAGCACCAGCGACTCGTCGCCGAATGAGGCGGAGGGGTGGGTGGCCGAGGGGTCGACGATGAGGCGCGCCGTCGCCGCCACCGTGCCGTCGGGCTCGGCCACCGCGCTGATCACGTAGCCGCGCGAGAGGCCCTGCGGTGTCCCGCCGGCCGCGTCGACGCCCGGCCCGCTGAGCGTGGACAGCGCCGTCGCGTTGCCCTGTACCTGCGCGTCCACGAACGCCTTCAGGGCGCTGGCGGCGCCGTCGGGAAGGGCGTTGACCACCGTGCCGGCGACCGCGCCAGGCACGGTCGCGATCTGCGCCACCCCACCGGAGATGAAGGCGATGTCCGCGCCCTGTGTCGAGTACACCGGCGCTCGCGCCGCGGCGGCGTGGGCGACCACGGTGCCGGACGGAAGCGCCAGGACCTGGAGGTCCCCGCCGTCGGTCGGCGGGTGGTCGGCGATGGCGACGTGGCTGCCGGTCTTGTCGAGCGCGATCGCCCCGATGCCGGTGGCGGGATGGTCGAGCGGGACGGCCGCGGCGGCGTCGCGTGACACCGGCGAGATGAGGAGCCGCGCGGGGTCGGAGGTGGCGTCGACCCAGGCGACAACCTGGCCGTCGCCGCTGAATGCGGCCGTCTCCCGGCTGCCGGTCGAGCTGGCGTGACTGGCCGTTGACCAGGTCGATCAGCTGCGCCGTCGCCGCTGGCGCTGCCCGCGAAGGCCTGACCGCCGACGGGCGAGAA
Source organism: Candidatus Dormiibacterota bacterium (assembly GCA_963823765.1). Taxonomy (GTDB): domain Bacteria; phylum Chloroflexota; class Dormibacteria; order Aeolococcales; family Aeolococcaceae; genus Aeolococcus. The sequence goes on along the minus strand of CAWGML010000003.1, from coordinate 33,285 downwards.
CACCACGCGGCTGGTGCCGGCGGGGAGCGAGGCGATGTCGTTCACGTGACCGAGCAGGTCGATGCTGACGATGCGGTCGGACTCGGCGACGAGCGCGGTGTTGCTGGAGAGCCACCCGGTGGCCAGCGTCGACGTCGCCAGCGTCGCCAGGGTGCGTCGCTCCGAGCCGTCGAGCGACACCAGCTCGATGGTGGTGCCGGAGCTGGTGGGCACGGCCGCGACCAGGCGCAGGCCGTTGGGCGCGAGCGCGGCGGATGCGGCCGCCGGCCCGAGGTCGGTGACCACGCCGCCGGCGGTCATGGCCACGAGCTCGCCGTTCGACGTGGGCACGGCGGTGCTGGTCGGCGAGGACGCCGGCGTGGACGTCGGCGTCGCCTGCGGGCTGGCGCTGCCGGTGGGGCCGGGCGATGCGGAGCTCGTCGCCGCCGCGGACGGCCGCTGCGTCGGCGGCGTGGCGGTTGAGGCGGTGGACGACGTGGCGATCACGGTGCCGCCCCCGCCGCTGATCAGCTGGGCGTCGACGGACACCGTGGCCAGCTCCTTCGGGCTGAGCTCAGTCACCGAGGGTGCCGGCGGCGGCGTCGGTGCGGTGCCGAAGGAGATGTTGATGTCGCTCGCAGCCAGCGAGCCGCGCGCCGACTGTGTCGCGCTGCGGTCGATGGTCACCGTGTACGGGGTGTTGCCCGCGAGGTGGTGCGTGGGGGTGATCAGCAGGTTGTTGCCCTGCCACGAGGTGGTCACCTGGGTAGCCGGGTGGATGTGCAGCCCGGCGACGACGGCGGTCTCGTTCATCGGCTCGTTGAAGGCGACGGTGATGACGTTGTTGGGGCTCACCGCGTGGAAGTCGGCCACCGGGGAGGCGGCGGTCACCTGGCGGTCCTGCACCGGGGTCCTGGCCACCGTGAAGACGGCTGCGGCCACCAGCGCGGCGCCCACCGCGGCGCTCCCCCAGGCCAACCGGGGCGAGCGCTGCCACCAGCCGGCGCGCCTCATGCGGGGGGCGCGCGGTGTGGCGGCGGCCTTCCGGTCCGCCTCGGCCGGCCGCGCCCAGGGCGGCGGGAGCCTCGCGCATCAGCTGGGCACGAAGCACCCCCTGGAAGCGCTCGTCGAGCGGCGGGTCGGGCCGGGCCGCGCGAACACGGTGGGCGAGCTCGGTGAGCTCGGCGTCACCGTCGAAGATGCCCTCGATCTCGGGATCGATCCAGCGGCTGTCCATGGTCAGACCCCGCCCCGGTCGAACGTGGTGACGTCGAGCCGGGCCCGCAGGCCGATCATCCCGCGATGGACGAGCAGCTTGATCGCCCCCTCGCTCTTGCCCATGATCACGCCGATGTCGGCGAGCTTGAGGTCCTCACCGAGCTTGAGGGTGATCGCGGTTCGCTGCTGCTCGGGGAGCGCGTCGATGGCGGCCCAGACCCGGGCGGCCTCCTGTTTCTGGGCGACGCGCTCGTCGAGCGGCTGCTGCGGGTCGGCGACGCCGATGGCATCGTCGAGGTTCGAGGCGGGCTTGCGAGCACGGTAGTGGTCGGCGATGGCGTTCACGCTGATCTGGTACAGCCAGGCGCTGAACGGGTGACCGGCGGGCTTGTAGCGGCCGATGGCGCGCAGAGCCTTGAAGAACACCTCGGAAGTGACGTCCTCGGCGGCATCCTGGTCGCGCATCCGGCTGTAGACGAACCGGTAGATCTGGCCGAAGTAGGAATCGTAGAGCTCCCCGAATGCGTCCGCGTCGGTCTTGGCCCGCTCGACTAGCTGGTCCTCGTACGCCCGGGGCAGGGTCACCGGACAGAACTCCGGGCGCATCTGTGGGGGCAACGTCCGCTCTGTCTGGTGGGTTACGGGAGCTGGCATGGGGCCCAGCGACTATAGGAGGGCCGTACGGGCGCCCCTACACCAAGCGATGGCGCGTCTAGCCGGCGTCCTCGACGGTGCGGGCCGCGCCGTACAGGTCCTCGGGGCTCTGACGGATCACCAGGAACCGGCTCGGGTCGGCCGGCGCCGCGAACCCATACCGCTGGTACAGGGAGTGGGCGTCGCGGGTGAGCAGGAGGATGATGCGGTGGCCCTGCATCCTGGGGTGCTGCAGGACGGCTTCGACGAGCAGCTTGCCGATCCCCCGGCCGCGGTGGGCCTCGTCCACGAAGACGTCGCAGATCCAGCTGAAGGTGGCGCCGTCGGTGACCACCCGCGCGAACCCGACCTGAGCATCGGCCTCGTAGGCGCCGAAACACAGGCTGCCCGCCATGGCGAGCGCCAGGGTCTCGCGCGGGATCCCCAGGCACCAGTACGCCTGCTCGGAGAGCCACCGGTGGACGACGTCGAGGTCGATCCGCGCCGCGTCGTCGGAGATCTCGAGCATGGCGGCGGTCCTCAGTCGATGGCGCGCTTGCGGAAGCCGCGCATCCCCGCCCAGCCGAACACCACCAGCGCCAGCAGCAGCGCCAGCGGCGGGATCCAGGTGAGCATGTGCACCCCGTTCGGCACCAGCGCGGCGCGGGTCCCCTCGCTGACGTAGGTCATGGGGTTGAGCAGGGTCAGCGCCTGGAACCAGCGGCAGCCGGCTCAGCGAGGGCCACGGGTACTGCGCGCAGCCCGTGAAGATGAGCGGCGTCAGCACGATCGCGAACATGATGTTGATGCGCTGCGCGGTCACCGCCGTCCCCAGGGTCAAGCCCAGCGCGCCCCCGGCCAGCGCCCCCAGGACCACGCTGGCGATGAGCAGAGGCAGCCCGCTCACCGAGAAGGGCACGCTGCCCAGCACCAGCAGGCCCACCGGGAACATGACCAGCCCGGCGACGATCGCCCGGCAGGCGGCGAAGACGATCTTCTCGGCCGCCACCCACGTCGCCGGCAGCGGGGCCAGCAGCCGGTCCTCGATCTCCTTGGTGAAGGAGAAGTCGATCACCAGCGGGAAGGCCACGCTCTGGATGGCGGTGAGCATGATGGTCATGGCCACGATGCCGGGGAAGAGCTGCTCGGCGTAGGCGGCGTTGGTGAACCCCAGCTCGGTGAGGACGCGCCCGAAGACGAAGAGCAGGCCGAGCGGCTGCAGGATCACCTGGGCCAGGAAGGCGGGCAGCTCGCGACCGGTCACCGCCACGTCGCGGCGCAGGATGGCGAAGAAGGCCACCAGCGGGCTGCTGCCCGGCACCCGGGTCCCGGTGGCGGGTGCGGGAGCGGTGAGCGCCGCCATCAGCGCAGGGCCCGGCCGGTGAGGTGGATGAAGACGTCCTCGAGGCTGGGCTTGCCGATCGAAAGGTCGACGAGCTCGCCACCGTTGTCTGTGATCAGGCGCGCCACCGGCGCCACCAGGGCCGGGGCGTCCACCGAGGTGTAGAGGCGCACGTGGTACGGCGTCCCCGCCGCCGGACCACCCGTGTCCTTGCTCACCGGTTCGGCGCGCTCCACCCCGGGAACCGCGGCGAGCGCACCCTGCAAGGCCTCGCGGTCGCCGTCGAGCGCGATGCCCAGCTCCAGGCTGTTCTTGCCGGGCACGGTCTCGGTGAGGGCGTCGGGGGTGTCCAGGGCCAGGATGCGGCCGTGGTCCATGATCGCCACCCGCGCGCACAGCGACGCCGCCTCATCCATGTCGTGGGTGGTGAGGATCATGGTGACGCCGCGCTCTTTGAGGTCGCGGATGCGGTCCCATACGAAGAGGCGGGCCTGCGGGTCCAGCCCGGTCGTCGGCTCGTCGAGGAAGAGCACCTCCGGCTGGTGCATCAGGGCTCGCGCGATCATGATCCGCTGCGACTGGCCGCCCGAGAAGAAGTCGACCCGGTCGTCGGCGCGGTCGGCCAGGCCGAACTCCGCAAGCAGGGCATCCGCCCGGCGCGTGCGCTCGGCGGCCGGGATGCCGAAGTACGCCGCGTGGAAGAGCAGGATCTGCCGGGCGGAGAGCGCCCGGTCGAGGTTGGAGCGCTGCGGGACGGTGGCCAGGCGCCGCTTCGCCGCCACCGGGTCGCGCACCACGTCGACGCCGGCCACCATGGCCAGCCCGCTCGTCGGCCGCACCCGCGTGGTCAGCACCCCCACAGTCGTCGTCTTGCCGGCGCCGTTGGGGCCGAGCAGCCCGAACACCTCGCCCTCCCCGACCGAGAAGCTCACCCCGTCGACAGCGTTGGTGGGCCGCTTCGGGTACTGCTTGACGAGGTCCTCGACGATGACCGCCGACCCCGAACTCGACGGCAGGGCGTGCGGGCACGCGCTGGGTCTCGATCACCAGGGGAGTCTTGCAGGGATACTGTCTCCCCCGCGTGCGCCGTACGCGCAGGACCACACCAGGAGAGGCGAGATGACCACGACCACCCTCCCCGTCGCGGTGAGCCAGTACCTCGCCGCCGCCCCCACCGGCGACGTCGACGCCACGGTGAGCTGCTTCGTGGGCGACGCCGTGGTGGTCGACGAGGGCCAGAGCTATTCCGGTATCGAGGCGATCCGCTTCTGGCGCACGCACGCGGCGTCCACCTACGAGTACACCATCGAGGTGCTGGGCACCGACCGCCTGGCCGCCGACCACTTCGTGGTGCGAGCCCGGCTGGACGGCAACTTCCCCGGCAACACCGTGGAGCTGTCGTTCGACTTCACGCTGCGGGACGAGCTGATCAGCCGCCTGCACATCGACTGACGGGCCGCTACGAGGCCGGCTCGGCCGCCACCGGGTCGGGTCGACGAACGCTGCGCGTGACCATGGCGAGGCCGGCGATCACCACCGCCGCCCCGAGCGCCTCCGGAACGGAGGGGGTCTCGTGCACGAAGACCGCGGCGGCTGCCAGGCCCACCACCGGTACCACCAGGGCAAACGGCGCCACCGTGGAGGCCGGGTAGCGGCGCAGCAGGTACGCCCAGGACCCGTAGGCGAAGCCGGTCGACAGGTAGGCGACGTACAGGAGCGCCAGCACCGACGAGATGGTCAGCGAGCGCCCCGCCGCCTCGATCCGCGCCGGGCCCTCGACCAGTAGCGAGAGGAGCAGCAGCGGGATCGGCGGGACCAGGCTGGTCCAGACCAGGAAGGCGAGCGCCCTGTCCGGCTTGGCGACCCGCGTGAGCACGTTGCCGATCCCCCACGAGGCCGATCCCGCGATGCACAGGGCCAGCGCACCGAGCGGGACGATCACCCCGGTGCGTGTGCCGGCGATCACCGCCACGCCGGCCAGCGCGAGGAGCGCGCCGGCCAGCTGCCGGCGGTGCGGGCGCTCGCCGAGCACGACTGCAGCGATCGCGATGGTGAACACCACCTGGAGCTGCACCACCAGCGAGGCCAGGCCGGGCGGCATGCCCAGCGACAGGCTGACGAAGAGCAGCCCGAACTGCAGGGCTCCCGAGAAGGCCCCGACGCCGATGACGTAACGGGCTGGGACGCGCGGCCGCCCGACCAGGAGGATCGCCGGGAACAGCACCACCAGGAAGCGGATGCCCACGAAGAAGAGCGGCGGGAACACCTTGAGGCCTTCGTTGATGACCACGAAGTTGAGGCCCCACACCACGGCGACCGCGACGGCCAGGGCAACGTGACGTCGGGTCATCCGATCGGCAGTATCGCGCGACCCGCTCGGCGCCCGCCCTCGAGCCACGGCCCGGGGCGGCCGAAGCCATGGCCGTCGTACCGTTGCACTCGAGCACCACCCCGGAACCCAGGAGCGGACATGAAGATCGGCATCATCGGCGCGGGCCACATCGGAGGCAACCTCACCCGCCGCCTCACGTCCCTGGGGCACGAGGTCAAGGTCGCCAACTCGCGTGGCCCGGAGACCCTCACCGACCTCGCCGTCGAGACCGGCGCCACGGCGGTGCCGGTGGAGGAGGTGGTTCCCGGGTCCGAGCTGGTCGTCGTGTCCATCCCGCAGAAGAGCGTTCCACAGCTCCCGCACGGGCTCTTCGCCGACGCCGGCGACGACCTCGTGGTCGTCGACACCAACAACTACTACCACCAGCGCGACGGGCGTATCGCAGAGATCGAGGACGGGATGACGGAGAGCCGTTGGGTCTCTCAGCAGCTCGGCCGTCCGGTGGTCAAGGCCTTCAACAACGTCTACGCCCAGCACCTGCTCGAGCGCGGCCAGTCAGCCGGCAGCCCCGGGCGCATCGCCCTGCCGGTCGCCGGCGACGACGACGACGCCAAGGCGGTCGTGCTGAGGCTCATCGACGAGCTCGGCTTCGACGGCGTCGACGCGGGCTCCCTCGACGAGTCGTGGCGGCAGCAGCCGGGCGCGCCGGCGTACGGAACCGACAACGACGTCGACGGCCTCCGCCGCGCGCTCGCCGAGGCGACGCCCGACCGCAAGCCGGAGTTCCGCGCCCCCGTGGGCTCCTCGGGTGCAGCGCCGCTGCAATAACTGCGCGTAGCATGCACACCGTGCAGGCTGATGGCACGTCGACTGCCAAGCCGGGACTTCGGCGCGAGCAGGTGCAGCTCACCGAGCGGCGCATCCTCGAGGCCGCCGCCGCCCTGTTCGTCGAGCGCGGCTACGTCGGCACCTCGCTCCAGTCCGTTGCTCAGGCTGCCGGCGTCTCACCGCGCACCGTGTACGTGCGTTTCCACTCCAAGGCGCGCCTCCTCGAGCGCTGCATCGAGGTCAGCGCCGCGGCGGACCCGCGGCCGGCGGCGCTCCTCGAGGCGCAGGAGGAGCCCACCGCGGACACTCCCATCCTCGACGAGCGCATCGACGCCATCGTCGAGATGGCCCGCGCCACGATGGAGCGATCGGCGGCGCTGCTGGCGGTTGCCGCCCAGGCCGCGGCGGTCGAGGCCGAGACCGCGGCGATGGAGCGCGTCGCCATGCAGCGCAGCCTCGGTGACCTGCGCAACCTCGCCGAGCGTCTCGCCGCCGGCGGGCTGCTGCCGCGCGGCGTCACCGCGGGAGCGATCACCGACATCCTCTGGGTGCTGGCAGGCCCGCGCACCATCGTCAGCCTCACCACCGACCGCGGGTGGACGCCGGCGCGCTACGCCACGTGGCTGGACGCCACGCTCCGCGCGTTCCTCCGCCCGCGCTGAGTCAAGTGGCGAAGCCGGTCATGGCGGGCTCGCGCTGGTGGCACCCGGGACCGCGGCGGTAGTGTCCACACCGTGGCTGACGACCTCACCGTTCGCCGCCTCGGCAGCGGCGATGACCCCGACGTCATGGATGCCGCCGACCTCTTCGACCAGCCTCCCCAGCAGCCGTGGGTGGGCTCGTTCCTCCGCAATCCAACCCACCACCTGCTGCTCGCCAGCCGCGCCGGCCGCGCCGTCGGCTTCGTCACCGCAGTCGAGATGACCCACCCGGACAAGGGCACCGAGATGTTCGTGTACGAGCTCGGGGTGGCGCCCGACGAGCGGCGCAGGGGAGTCGCCACCGCTCTGCTCGGCGAGCTGGCGGCGATCGCGCACGACCACCACTGCTACGGGATGTGGGTGCTGACCGACGACGACAACGTCCCGGCGCTGGGCGCCTACCGGGCGGCGGGAGCGACCGCCGAGAGCCAGCACGTGATGCTCACCTGGGAATGGGGCAGCCCGCTGTCCGGCTGAACGGGCCACAGCGCCACAGACGCTCCGCCGCTTCGTCATCATCGGCGCTGAGCGGACGTGCTGCGTCCGCACGCTGAATGGAGGCACTGCCATGGCGGAACTGCTGATCCTCGAGTTCGACGGACTCGACCAGGGCATGTACGAGGAGGTCAACAAGATCCTCGGCATCGACCAGGATTCCGGGGATGGGGACTGGCCCCCCGGCCTGCTCAGCCACTCGGCCGGCAAGATCGACGGCGGCTGGACCGTCGTCGAGGTCTGGGAGTCGCGAGAGGCCCAGGAGACCTTCATGCAGTCACGGCTGGGTGCGGCTCTCCAGCAGGCCGGGGTCGACAAGCCGCCCAGGAAGGCGGAGTGGACCCCGCTGCACGCCCACCACCAGCCGCATCACCACCACGAGCACAAGGAAGGCGCTTCGTCCTAGCGCGCCTTTAAATGGCGAAGGCGGGCCGGCGCGATGCCGGCCCGCCCTCTGGTACGGGTGTGTCGTTATTCGACGGTCGTGGTGGTGCTGCCCGGAGGCGCCACCGTGGTGCTGCTGCCGCCACGGCGTCCGCCGCCGAAGCCGCCCCACGAGGACCAGAAGAACATCGAGAGGAGGATCCCCAGGATCCCCACGATGAGAAGGATGATCCCGATCGTGTGCAGGTTGACGCCCGAGCCGGTGGTGTCGACGCTCACGGCGAACGCCAGGACCGCCCCCACGGCCGTCAGCAGAATCCCAACTCCAATACCCATGGCAGATTGCCTCCCTTTGTCGGGGTGCGATTTAGCACCATCGTGACTATAACATCGAAGACGGGCGTTTGGTTACGTTTGGAACAATTCGGAGTTCACGCCGGCCTTCAGCAGCGTCAGAGCAGGGCGGCGACCAGCGCGTCCGCGATGAACTGCCCGTAGCGTTCGGGCGACCATCGCCGGCGCAGCACCAGGAGCTCACAGAGCTCAGGCGAGCTGTAGGTCCACAGGGTGTCGGCGGCGAAGGCGAGGGTGACCCCAGCGCGCAGGTGCCCGTTCTCGTGCAGGCGGCGTGCGTTGGCGGTCATGCGCCGCAGGCGCTCTGCATCAAGCTCCTCGAGCAGGGCACGCGCCTCGGGATCGGCTCCAGCCGCAGCGCGGATGAGCAGCAGGAGAGGTGTGGCCCGCGGCGCGATCTCCGCCGTGAACGCGCCCCAGCCGCGAATGATCGCGCGCGGGTCGAACTCGCGCACCTGGAGCTCGTCCGATCGCAGCTCGGCCGCGACGGGGCCGCCACCCTCCAGGGCGCGGTGCCAGAGCGCCCGGACCAGCCCCGGCTTGCTGCCGAACGCCTTGTAGATGGTGTCGACGGAGACGCCGGCGTCCGCCGCGACCGCGGCGATCGTCGTGGCGGCGTACCCGTCGCTGAGGAAGCGCCGCTCGGCCGCGCCGACGATCGCCGAGCGCCTGCTGACCGCGGCGTCGCGGCGCCGGCTGGCGTCGTAGGTGCGCCGCTTGACACGCGGCCCGCCCGTGGTCATAGTCACGCTATTGATTCTAGCAAACTGGAATGAAATATTCGGAGGCGAACCAATGGCTGGACAGGCGCAGGAGATGGTCGACCGGCTGGTGGCCGCGACCAACGCCCACGACATCGAGGCGCTCGCCGGCTGCTTCGCCCCCGACTACGTGAACGAGACCCCCCTGCACCCCGCGCGCAACTTCACCGGCCGGGACCAGGTGCGCCGCAATTGGGAGCAGATCTTCGGCTTCGTCCCGGACCTGCGCGCCGAGGTCACCCGCTCGGCCGTCGATGGCAACACGGCATGGACGGAGTGGGAGATGGCCGGCACGCGGCGCGACGGCAGCGCCCACCGCATGGGCGGCGTGGTCATCTTCACGGTCCGCGACGGCATGGCCGGCGCGGCGCGCTTCTACCTCGAGCCCATCGACGAGGGCTCCGCGACGGTCGACGACGCCGTCCGCGCGCAGGTGGCGCGGGCGTGATCCTGCTCGCCGGTGGCACCGGCCGGCTCGGCACCCTGGTGGTGCGCCGGCTCGCCCGCGACGGTCATGAGGTGCGCGTGCTCACCCGCGACCCCGCGCGGGCCCAGCACCTCAGCGGGTCGGCCGCGGAGGTCGCCGTCGGCGACGTGCGTGACCCGGCGACGCTGCCGGCGGCGCTGCGCGGCGTCGCCACCGTCGTCTCGGCGGTGCACGGCTTCGATGGCCCAGGGCGGGTCACCCCGGCCTCCGTCGACCGTGACGGCAACGCCCACCTCATCCACGCCGCTGCCGCCGCCGGCGCCGACGTGGTGCTGGTGTCGATCGTCGGCGCCGCTGCCGCGAGCCCGATGGAGCAGTTCCGCGCCAAGTACGCGGCCGAGCAGCACCTGCGCGCCAGCTCCGTCCGCTGGACGATCGTGCGCGCCACGGCTTTCGTCGAGCTGTGGGCGGAGATCCTCGCCAAGCCGATGGTCTTCGGCCGCGGCGACAACCCCATCAACTTCGTCTCGGTGCACGACGTCGCCGCCGTGGTGGCGCGCGCCGCGGTCGAACCCGCTCTGCGCGGTCAGGCGATCGACGTCGGCGGCCCGGACAACCTCACCATGAACCAGTTCGTGGCCGAGCTGCACGGCGCGGCAAAGGTGAAGCACATCCCGCTCGCGGTGCTGCGCGTGATGGCCCTGCGCTCGCGGAAGGCGGCGGCCGCGGTGGCGATGGACACGACCGACCTCAGGTTCGACCCGAAAGCCTCGCCCAACGCCGTGGTCGACCTGCCGCTCACCGACGCCCGGACCGCCCTCCGAGCAACCGCCGGGTAGCGCCCCTCAGGCGCTCGCCGCCACCTCGCGGATGTCGTTGGAGATCAGCTTGAGCGGCGCCTCGATCTTCTGCATCTGCACAGCACCCTCCGCCTGTTCCCTGGTCTCGAACACGATGACGCTGAGCCCCTCGTTGCCCTCCGACGGGGAGAGAAAGACACACGAGACGAACCCCGGCGCCTGCTTGACCATGGGGATCACGTTGGTCTCCAGCTCCTTCCGCCCTCTCTCGATCGTCTCGTCGGGCGGCAGCTCCACCTTGGTCACCACAGCAAACATTGGCCACTCCTCCAGAACCCGGTCAGGAGCCGCATGGTAGGCCAGCCCACCCCCCGTTTTGGGCTCCTCTCCCCGCGGCCCAGGAAACACTGATCGCACTAAGGAGGGGGCTGGAACCCGCACGAAGTGGAGGCCGTCCCCGTGAGGCACGGGCGCGGCAGCGAATTCTGCAGCCGCCGAGGAGCGGAGAACTCGCCGGTGGCGAGTTCGCAGCGACGCAAACGGCGGCGAAGCCTCTGAGCAGACGCGCCCGTGCCTCATGGGGACGGCCCGACCCGCACAGGGCGGCCGCTTCGAGCCCCCCCGTAGAATCGAGCCACGTGATTCCCCGCTACACGCCCTGCTGAGATCGCCGAGATCTTCAGCGACGAGTCGCGGCTCCAGCGCTGGCTGGACATCGAGCTGCTGGCGGCCGAGGGCTGGGCGGAGATCGGCCTGGTGCCGCAAGGACGTGCTCCCCGCGCTGCGCCGAGCCACGCATCGACGTCGAGCGCATCGACGCAGCTGGAGGCCGAGCAGGGCCACGACGTCGCCGCGTTCGTCGCCGCCGTCCAGGAGACGCTCGGCGACGAGGGCCGGTTCATCCACCTCGGGCTGACGTCGTCCGACATCGTCGACACCGCGCTGGCCACCCAGCTGCGCGACGCCGCGGCGATCATCGACAGGGACGCCGCCGCGCTCGAGGCAGGCGCTGGCCAGGCAGGCGGAGAAGCACCGGCTCACCCTGATGATGGGCCGCACCCACGGCGTCCACGCCGAGCCGCTGACCCTCGGCGTCAAGCTCGCCAACCACTACGACGAGGTGCGCCGCTCGCGCGAGCGCCTCCGCGCCGCCACCGCCGAGATCGCCGTCGGCCAGATCAGCGGCGCCGTCGGCACGCACACCTAGCGTGTCGCCGCTAGTCGAGGAGCACGTCTGCGCGGGCCTCGGGCCTCACCGTCGCGCCCGCCACCACCCAGGTGCTCGCCCGCGACCGCCACGCCTCGTTCGTCTCCGCGCTGGCCATCCTCGGCGCGGTGCTCGAGCGCCTCGCCACCACCATCCGCCTGCTGCAGATCACCGAGGTCGACGAGGCGGAGGAGCCGTTCAGCGACCGCCAGAAGGGCAGCTCGGCGATGCCCCACAAGCGCAACCCCATCCTCTGCGAGCGCATCTGCGGCATCGCCCGCGTGCTGCGCGGCCACGCCATGACCGCGCTGGACAACGTCGCGCTCTGGCACGAGCGCGACATCTCGCACTGCTCCGCCGAGCGGGTCATCCTCCCCGACGCGTGCGCGCTCACCGCCTACTCGCTGCGGCTCTCCACCCGCATCGTCACCGGGCTGCGCGTCAAGCCCGAGAACATGCGCACCCACGTCGACGCCTTCGGGGGCATCGTCTTCTCGCAGCGCGTGCTCGGCGCGCTGATCGTCGCAGGCGGCGTGGCCGCGCGAGAGGCGCCTACCGCGCGGTGCAGGCGCTGGCCCGCCGCGCCCGCGACGGCGAGGCCGGCTTCCGCGAGCTGGTCGACCGCGACGACGAGGTGCGCGAGGCGCTCGGCGACGAGCACCTGCAGCGCGCGCTCGACGTGCAGGGCTTCCTCCACCACATCGACGACACGTACGACCGTCTCGGTCTGTCGACGGACGGCGGCAATGAGCACCGAACCCACGAGCCAGCGACGCACAGGAGCTCGCCGTCGAGGCAGGATTGGGAGGAGGACGACTCTGATGCCGGTGATGACCACGCAGAGGCCGAGGGCCTGACAGGTCTTCCGTCGCGGCAAGGTGCGCGACACGTTCGAGCTCGACGACAACACCCTGCTCATGGTCGCCACCGACCGGCTGTCAGCGCCTTCGACGTCGTGCTGCCCACGCCGATCCCCGACAAGGGCCGCGTGCTGACCCAGATGTCGCGCTGGTGGTTCCACAAGACCAACGACGATCGTGCCCAACCACCTGCTCCCCGACGACCCCGACGCCATCCCCGCCGACCAGCGCGACGACTGGCTGGAGCGCTCGATGCGCGTGCGCCGCGCCGAGCGCATCGACATCGAGTGCGTGGTGCGCGGCTACATCTCCGGCAGCGGCTGGAAGGAGTACAAGAAGGAGGGCACGCTCGCCGGCGAGCAGCTTCCCGCCGGCCTGCAAGGAGTCCGGCAAGCTCGACCACCCGCGCTTCACCCCGGCCGCCAAGAACGACACCGGCCACGACGAGAACATCAGCCGCGCCAACCTCGCCGACGTCGTCGGCAAGGACCTGGCCGAGCAGCTGGAGCGACGTCTCGCTCGAGCTCTACACCTTCGCCGCCGGAGCACTGCGAGGAGCGCGGCGTCATCCTCGCCGACACCAAGTTCGAGTTCGGCCTCGTCGACGGCGAGCTGACCCTCATCGATGAGATCTTCACCCCGAACTCGTCGCAGGTTCTGGGAGATCTCGGAGTGGCATGAGGGAGAGTCGGTGACCTCGATGGACAAGCAGTTCGTGCGCGACTTCCTCGAGACGCTGTCGTGGGACAAGACGCCGCCCGGCCCCGAGCTGCCGCCCGACGTCGTCGAGGGCACGCGCAAGCGCTACATCGAGGCGGCGCGGCGCATCTGCGACCTCGAGCTCTAGGGATGACCACGCTCGCCAACCGGCCCAACACCGCGCTGCTCGTCGTCGACGTGCAGAACGGCGTCGTCGACGGCGCCCACCGGCGCGACGAGGTGGTCGCCAACATCGGCAGCCTCGTCGAGAGGGCGCGGCGCGAACGGGTTCCCGTCGTCTGGGTGCAGCACCGCAGCGATGAGCTGGCCAGGGGAAGCGATGTCTGGCGGATCGTGCCCGAGCTGACCCCGGACGAGGCCGAGCCACTCGTCGAGAAGGAGTACGGCAACTCCTTCGAGGACACCACGCTGGAGAGCGTGCTGGCGGGCCTCGGGGTCGGGCGGCTCGTCGTCGCCGGCGCGGAGACCGACGCGTGCGTTCGCTCGACGCTGCACGGCGCCTTCGCGCGTGGGTACGACGCCACGCTTGTCAGCGACGCCCACACCGCGGGTGACAAGACGCAGTGGGGGGCGCCGCCGGTCGACCAGGTGATCGCGCACACCAACCTCTACTGGAACTACCAGGAGGCGCCGGGCGGACCGCCGGGCGGTGGCCACCGAGGACGTCGTCTTCGAGCCGCAGCCACGACCCGGCTGAGCACAGAGGGGACCAGCATGCGCAAGCTCGCCCGGCTCGTGCTGCGGCACCGCCGCATCGTCATCCTCGCCGTGGGTGGTGGTGTTCATCGCCGGCATCGCCGGGGTCAGCACCTCCGTCAGCCGCCTCTCCACCAGCTTCTCGCTCCCCGGGCAGCCGGGCTACGAGACCGCCAACCGGATCCTGCACACGTACGGGATCGCCGCCGACGTCGCTCCGTACCTGCTCACCATCAGGGCGCCGGCAGGTCAGCAGCGTCGATCCCACCCAGGCCGACGCGGCGTTCACCGCCGTCCAGCAGGCGGTGCCCGCCGCTCGGGTGATCGGTCACCAGCAGACCGGCGATGCCGTCTTCGTTCCCGCCGACGGGCGCACCGCGTTCGCCTACGCGTTCATCCCGCTGCCCACCGCGTTCACCGACACGACCCTGCCCGCTGCTGGAGAAGGCGATGACGGCCAACGCGCCGCCGGGCACCACCGGCGTCGTGACGCGGCGAGGAGGCGCTCGCCAACAGCACCGGCAACGGCGGCGGCCCCGGCGTGCTCGCCGAGACGTTGATCGGCGGCGTCGGCGCGCTGGCGGTGCTGCTGTTCGTGTTCGCCTCCTTCCTCGCGCTGCTGCCGCTGGTGATCGCCGGCATCGCGATCCTCACCACCTTCCTCGTCGTCCTCGGGCTCACCTACCTCACCGACATCTCCTTCATCGTGGAGTTCCTCGTCGCCCTGGTCGGCCTCGGCGTCGCCATCGACTACTCGCTGCTCATCGTCACCCGCTGGCGTGAGGAGCGCACCAGGGGGATCAGCAACCACCAGGCGGTCGAGAACGCCATGGTCACCGCGGGACGGGCGGTCGTGTTCAGCGGCCTGACCGTGGCCATCGGCCTGCTCGCGCTGGTGGTCATCCCGGTTCCGTTCCTGCGCTCGATCGGCGTCGGCGGCATGCTCATCCCGGTCGTCTCCGTCGCCGTCGCGACCACGCTGCTGCCGGCCTTCCTCAGCACCATCGGCCCCCGCGTCGACTGGCCGCACATCCGCCACGAGAACACCGCCAGCCGCTTCTGGCTGCGCTGGGGGACGCGCCGTCGTGCATCGCCGCTGGATCGCCACCGGCGTCGCGGTGGTCATCCTCGGCGCGCTGTTCATCCCCTTCCTGAGCCTGTCGGTCGGCACCGCCAAGGCCGAACTCGCTGGCCTCGTCAGGCCCGGCGTATGACGGCTGGCACGCGCTGCAGGCGAGCGGCGTCCCAGCCGGGGCGCTGACGCCGGTCATCGTCCTCACCGACGCGTCGTCGGCGGACGCCACCGCCACCGCCGTGCGCTCCGTCGCCGGCGTGCACAGCGCCGACGCGCCCAGCGGCCCGGTGGCCGCCGCCGCGGGAACGCGCCTGGTCGTCGCGATCCCGGACAACGAGACCTACAACGGCTCGACGGTGCAGGTGGTGCGCGACGTCAAGACGGCGGTCGACGGCAGGCCCGGCGTCATCGGCGTCACCGGCGTCGGAGCGCTGCAGCTCGACTACCAGAACGGCGTGTACGGGACCTTCCCGCTGGTGCTCGCGCTGCTCGTGGTGGTCACGTACATCCTGCTGGTGCGCGCGTTCCGCTCGCTGCTGGTCCCGCTCAAGGCGATCATCCTCAACCTGGCGTCGCTGGCCGCGACGTTCGGCGGGGTGGTGCTGTTCTGGCAGTACGGCTGGGGGTCGAAGGCGGTGTTCGACGTGGCAGCCGACCGGGTCGATCACCTTCTGGCTGCCGATCATGATCTTCGCCTTCCTGTTCGGCCTGTCGATGGACTACGAGGTGTTCATCCTCTCGCGCATCCGCGAGGAGTACGACCGCACCGGCTCCACCAACCGCGCGGTGATCGAGGGTGTGGGACGCACCGGCCGGCTGGTCACCTCGGCCGCGCTGATCCTCTTCCTGGCGTTCCTCTCGCTGGCGTCGGGGCCGGAGACGGACATCAAGGTGTTCGCCACCGGGCTGGGCTTCGGCATCCTGCTCGACGCCACCGTCGTGAGGATGCTGCTGGTGCCGGCGCTGGTGTCGCTGTTCGGCGAGTGGAACTGGTACCTGCCGGAGTCCGTCGCGCGGATCCTGCGGATCAAGGAGCCCGACCACCCGGTTGAGGTCGGCCGCGGCCGCGACGGTGGAGGTGCCCGGCCTGCGCCAGCCGGCTCCGGTGGCCGGCTCCTCCTAGCGCCGCCTCCGTCGCGCCGCGCCCAGCAGCCCGAGCCCGCCGAGCACGAGCAGAGCCGGTGCAAGCGGTGCCGGCAGGTCCTGCGCGGCGCCGACCGACGGCACCTCCGGCGAGACGGTCACGGAGAGCGGCGCGGAGCTGCTGGCCAGGAACCCGACGGCGCCCGGGAACGCCGCGACCACGGTGTACGTGCCGGCCGGCAACGTCAGCGGACCGCTCTTGGCCAGCCCGGTGATCAGAGTGACCTTCGCCATCAGCACACTGCCGTTGAAGAAGCTGAGTGTGCCGCTCGGCGGAACCGGGATGGCGCTGAACGGCGTCACCGTGCCGGTGAGCGACAGACGCCGGTCAGTCGTGAGCGACGTGGCCGACGCGCCCACCGCCGTCGAGGTGCTGACCAGCTCGAACGCCCCGGCGTCGCAGGGCTGCCCGTGCTGGAGCCGCGGCACGCCACGCTGGTCGGTGTCGGACGCGGTGCATCCCACCGCGCCCACAGGCGTCAACCCTGCCGCGGCACTGCCATCCAGCAGCGCGATGGTCGGCGTCGGTCCTCCGTTGGCGTTGCGGAGGATGTCGAGCTTCGGGTCGCCGGTGGCGAACGTCGTCGGGCAGGTCGTGTCGGTCGCAGGAAAGCTGAGGTTGTCGCCCCCATCGGTGACGGCCCCGGCGCAGTTGGCGGTGCCGTTGGCGCTGAGGATGCTGTCGGTGACGGTCGTCGTTCCCGACACTCCCACGGCTGCGTTGCCGGCGATGGTGCTGCCGGTGACGGTCGCGCCGCCCGGGCCCGCGACGATGCCGTTCGCCAAGCCGGACACCGTGCTGCTGGTGACCGTCGCGGGGCCCGCGGCGACGATGCCGCTGCCTGTGGACGACGTGCTGTTGATGGTCGAGCCCGTGATGGTCGCGGGCCCGGCGCTGAGCACCTGGTCGCTGGAGTTGTCAGTCAGTGCCGCGTTCTTGACGGTGATGGTGTTGGTCGACGACGGGTTGACTGTCTGCAGGCCGTTCAGGTTGTCCGTGATCAGGCTCTCCTCGACGCTGATCGAGCCGTTGCTCTCCACACCCGCCCCCGTGTTCCAGCGGATGCCGCCCCCAAAGAAGGTGTCGAGAGCGGTGCCCTGGTTCAACACGCCGTCCTCTGTGTTGTGGAAGAAGCCGTTGTTGACCGAGCTCATCCCCGCCGCGGAGGACGTCTGCAGAACGCCGGAACCGGTGTTGTCGCTGATCGTGCCCCCGGCCACGGCCAGGTGGCCTTGGTCGAGGATGCCGCCACCGCTGCCGGGCGCGGCTCCTTGGCTCACCGCGAGGTAGTTGAGCGTCAGCGAGCCGGTCGGTCCGATGTCGAACAGGCGGAAGTTCGTTGCCGCGCCGGCGGCCCGCCTGACGTAGCCATAGCCTCCGTTGATGGTGATGGTCGAGGTGATCACCGGCAGGGCCGTGCCCGGCGCATCGGTGGCGTTGTCGGCGACGCTGTACTCGTAGATGCAGCCCATCGTCAGGTCGAGCGTGCCGCCGCCTCCGGCGTTGGCGGCGTTGATGGCGGCGATCAGCGCCGCGTCGTTGCAGGCGACGGAGGTGTTCGCCAGCGCTCGCACCGGCGTCAGCGCGCCCAGCATCACCAATGCCGGCACGGACAAGAGACCGGCTCCAGCCAGCTTCCAGCCACGACGATCGCTCACGGCCGCTCCCTTCGCTGTGCCTCGAGTAGTCCGGCTGGCCGACGGCCGCCGGTCCGAGGTGGCTCCTTAACGGAGCTGAAGATCGCTTGGCTACGCGGCAATCCCGGCCTCGTATCCTTCGCCCGTCCCGCGCGTTCCATCCCCGCCACTCTGTGGCAGTTCTGCTGACGAGGGGGGTTCGAGATGAGCATCGCGAGGAAACGGTCTGGCACCGGCAGTGGGTCACTGGTGCATAGGCTTGCGACGTGCCTCGCCATCGCGGGTGTCGCCGCCATGGGCGGTCTTGCTCTGGCCGTGGCGTTCCCCACCCGTGTCGCCGCCGCCGTCTGCAATGAGTGGTCGGGTGCTGTCAACTCCAACTGGTCGACGAACGCCAACTGGTCGCTGGGCACGCCGGTGTCCGGTCAGTCGCTGTGCTTCCCCGCGGGCGAAGCCAACGCGCAGTCGATGACAGACGATATCCCCGGCCTGTCCGTCACCAGCCTCAGCTTCTCGGACGACCGTGGCAACGCCATCAGTGGTGACGAGCTCACCATCTCGGGGGCAGCCGCACAGGTGTCTGTGCAGGGCCTCCCTGAAGTCGTGATCGACAACGCACTCGTGGTCACCGGGACGACAACCATTGCCGGGGGGGTCGCGTCCGTCAACGGCGGCGTGTCGGGAGCCGGCGGCTTCGTCGTGCAGGCAAGTCGCCTCATCCTCGGGGCTGCCGGCACCTTTTCAGGAGGGGTGGACGTGAAATCCGGCGGGGACGCCGATGTGTCGGCCTCGGGCGGCCTCGGGACTGGAACGACCTCCGTCGAGCCGGGCGGGTTTCTCAGTGTCGGCGCCGGCACAGATGGCGCCCCGCCGGTGGTGTTGGACAATCCGATGTCTCTAGCTGGGAACGGCGCGGGCGCGGAAACGGTCACCTGCTGGTACACGACTTCTCAACGGCGACATCAACCTCACGGCTGACACGCGGATAGACGTCATCAGTCCCACTTGCAGCTTGCACGGCACGATTTCGGGTCCCTCCAAGCTGACGCTCGGGGTGCCCTACTCCGGAACTGTGCTCACGATCGACGGTGCCAACACCTACGGGGGCGGCACCGAGATCGTTGGCTTTCCCATCTTCTCCCCGTCGACCGGCGTCGTGGCCGTCAGCGGGAGCAGCCCGCTCGGGTCCGGACCGGTGATGATCGGTGCAGCGGCACCGAACCCTGGCACGGAGGTGCGGGGGATCCTGTCCGGCACCGGGACCATCGCCGACGTCACGTCGTACGGTCGCCTCTCGCCAGGTAACGGGACGGCGCACCCCGGCACTCTGAGCACCGCAAGCCTGACGCTCGCAGACGGCAGCTCCCTCGCCGCCCTGCTCACCTCCGCGTCCAGCTACTCGACCGTCGACGCCGCGGGCCCGGTGAGCTTCAGTGGGGCATCCCTCGACGTCACCCTCGGCTATGTCCCGGCCCCCGGCGACACATTCACCCTCGTACGCAACAACTCCGTGACGGCGGTGATGGGACAGTTCAAGGGGCTGGCCGAGGGCCAGCAGTTTGCGGCGGGCGGCTGGCTCTTCTCGATCACCTACCAGGGCAACGGCGGCAACGACGTGGTGATCACAGCGATCTCCCCGGTGCCTCCGGTCCCGCCCGTCCCCGCGACGGGCTCTGCCGATGCTCCTGTGCTGCTGGCCGGAGCGGGCCTGGTCCTCGGTGGCCTCATCCTCCTCTACTTCGCCATCCGGCTCGGGGTCACGCGGCGCTGCGCAGCAACCCCGGGCTCGCCACCAGCGAGAGGCCGTACAGCACGGCGACCACGATGAGCAGCGCGCGGTAGCCGGTCAGCAGCGACAGGTACTCGAGGATCCCGCCGAGCATCGCGCCCAGCAGGTTGGCGCCGAACGCCGTGACCGACTCGGCGACGTCCCTGAAGCGCTGGGCGAAGATCAGGTTGGCGATGAGGATCGGCGTGAACGCGAGCAGCACCGCGCACACGAACCGGGGCAGGAAGTCCAGCGTGAGCAGCCTGTCGAGCGGCACCAGCCAGGCCACCGCCAGGCAGACCAGGAGGAGCAGGTAGAGCAGCCTGGGCCGGCGGAATGTCCAGCGCCGCGAGATCTCGATCGCCGCCAGCACGGCGACCAGCACGCCGATGAACACCAGCGCGTTGACGAACCAGGTGGTGCCGAAGAGCAGCGCGAACTGCACCACGCTCTTGGTCTCCAGGAGCAGGAACGCCGCGCCCATGAAGAAGAGGTCGATGAACTGCGCCATGGGCCGCAGCCGGCCGCCGGTGACGCGCACGAAGATCACCGCCCCGGCGGCGATCAGCAGCAGCGTCCAGATGTACAGCGACGGCAGGCTGGGCGTCTCGAGGTAGAGGAAGGGATAGTCGTCGGTGGCGGCGGCGGGGATGAACGCGCCCGGGCGCCGGTTGCCAGGTCGCGTGGCAGGTCAGCACCCCTGCGGTGGCGCTGTCGGTCATCACCACCGAGGTGAGGCCGTAGTGGCGCAGGCACGGCGTGCGTCCGTACACCTGCTGCAGGGTGCCGGCGAGCCGGTCGACCAGCCAGGTCTCGCGGTACGTGTTGTACATGGAGAACGAGCCGCCGGGGCGCAGGTGCTGCTTGGCGGTCTGCATCGCCTCGGTGGTGAAGAGGTAGCTCTCCAGCCGCAGCGACGCCTGGCCCGGACACCAGCGTCAGGCTGTCGGGAAGCGCGAACAGGATGAGGTCGTACGTCTGCGCTGGTCTGCTCGAGGAACTCGCGCCCGTCGGTGATGTGCACGCTGACGCGCGGGTCCTGGTACGGGTGGTTGGGATGGCTGTCGAACGCCGATCTGGTACAGCTTGGGGTCGATCTCCACCGCGTCGACGTGCTTGGCGCCGTGGGCGAGCGCGATGGCGACGTCATTGCCGTTGCCGGCGCCGACGACCAGGACGTCGTTGAGCGGGTTGCGCGGGCCCGCGTCCTGGTACGGCCACGGGCGGAAGCCATTGAGCTGGTTGGGGTCGTGGAGCGACGTCGGCGGTGTCCTGGTGAGGCACCCCGTTGACGAAGATCTTGACGGTGTTCGCCGACGTGGTGCGTCTGCGGTGACCTTGTAGTACGGCGACCAGCTGAACCGCGGCGTGAACGTCTCCACGCCGAGGAAGACGAGCATCGCGGCCAGCGCAGCGCCCTGGACGAGCCAGCGCCGGTGGCCCTGCAGGAGGAACGAACAGCACGGCGACCACCGCGCCCCAGGCCAGCGGCGGCGCCCAGAGGAACGAGAGCGCCGAGAAGGCGAGGATCCCCGCCAGGCTGCCGAGGATGTCGAGGCGGTATGCCTGCAGCGGGCTGTAGAGCTGGAAGGACCGGCCCACGCCCTCGCCGATGCAGGCCATCACCACCGCGGTGGCCAGGAAGATCACCGGCAGGGCGAGCCACGACGGCACCCCGGATGTGGCGCTGCCGCCGCCGAAGAAGATCAGCTGGTCGGCGGAGCGCTGCACCGTGACCGGGAACACGTTGACGACGACCACCAGCACGCCCAGCGCGATGGGCGCCAGCCCGGAGAGGTCGCGCGCGCGACCGTGAGCGCAGGAAGCCGGCGCCGATGCCCGAGGAAGCTGCCGAGCAGCACGAAGTTGGAGAAGAACGCGAGGTAGACGACGTTGGAGCCCAGCCAGCGGATCAGCGCGAGCTCGGTGAAGAGCATCAGCGCGCTGTACAGGACCAGCCGCGGACGTCCTCTGACCACCGAAGTCCTCCATACCTTCAGGACGGGCGGCCCGATGGTCGCAGCCGGGGACGTTTCTGGGTGGTCTCCTACGGCGCGAGGTCTCTCTCAGCTTGGGGAGGGCAGCCGCGGCGACGCTGACCAGCAGGTCCCACGTGTTCCGCAGCGAGACCACCAGCACGACGATGACCGCGGCCACCAGGCCCACCAGCCCGTCGTGGTAGTTGCCGCTGACCAGCAACACACCGCACGCCACGAGGCCCAGGAAGGCGACCGCGCTCGATCCGAACCGCAGCAGCAACAGACGCAGGCCGATGATGCGCTCGCTGCTTCGCACACCCGCGACCAGGCTGGGAGCCACCCAGAGGAACGAGACCGCACCCAGGCCGATGACCCTCCAGCCGGTGTCGGCCGAGTTGTCGTCGGGGATCACCATGAACAAGGCGAGCACCAGGATGAGGATGAAGTTGGTCAGCGTGACCCGAGCCAGCGCGCGCACCTCAGCGCGCGAGAGCACCACGCGGATGTGCAGCGAGAGCCCCACGAAGAGGAGGCCCACAAGCGCGGCCGCACTCTGCCCGGTGATGGCATAGAAGTCGTGCCAGCTCTGCAGGGTGGTCTGGTAGCTCACGGCCGCCCATTCTGACGGTCGACTTCCGGCCCCTCGAGGCTCCTGCCGACGTGCGAACATCTGTTCGTGCACGACGCTCGGGAGACGATCCTCCACGCCGACCTCGACGCCTTCTACGCCTCGGTCGAGCAGCGCGACGACGCCCGCCTTCGGGGGTTGCCGGTGATCGTCGGGGCCGGCGTCGTCCTCGCGGCGAGCTACCCCGCCAAAGCCCGCGGGGTCCGCACCGCCATGGCCCTGGGCCAGGCGCGCCGCGCGTGTCCCGAGGCGATCGTGGTGCCGCCGCGCTTCTCCGCGTACGAGCAGGCCAGCAGGGATGTGTTCGAGGTGTTCCGACGCACGGCACCCGTCGTCGAGGCGCTGTCGATCGACGAGGCATTTCTCGATGTGCGCGGCATGGATCGAATCGCGGGCACGCCGGCGGAGATCGCGGCACAGTTGAAGCGCGACGTTCTCGAGCACGTCGGCTTGGCCATCACGGTCGGGGTGGCCCGCACCAAGTTCCTCGCCAAGGTGGCCAGCGGTGTGGCCAAGCCGGACGGTCTGCTCGTCGTGGCTGCCGATCGTGAGCTGGAGTTCCTGCACCCGCTGCCTGTCGAACGACTGTGGGGCGTCGGTGCGGTCACCGCCGGGAAGCTTCGCGCGCTCGGGGTTACCACGGTTGGCCAGGTTGCTGTGCTCGCGGAGAGCACGCTGACCGCCGTGCTCGGCACGGCATCGGGCCGTCACCTGCACGCGCTCTCCATGAACCACGATCCGCGGCCGGTGCAGCCCCGTCGACGCCGGCGGTCGATCGGCTCGCAACGCGCGCTGGGACGAAAGCCCAAGACCACTGACGACATCGACGCCACCGTCGTCGCCCTCGTCGACCGCGTGACCCGGCGGATGCGCGCCGCCGCTCGGGTCGGCCGGACGGTCATCCTCAGGCTCCGCTTCGACGACTTCTCGCGTGTGACGCGATCGCGCACCATGTCGAACCCAACCGCTGAGACAGCGGTGGTGCTGGCCGCAGCGAGAGGGTTGCTGGTCACGGCCTTGCCGCTCATCGAGCGCCAGGGCCTCACCCTCGTCGGCGTCGCGGTGACCAACCTGGAGGACGAGGACGCCGTGCAGCTGCTGCTACGGTTCGACCGCCGCAGCAGCCGTGACCTGGACACCGCGCTCGAACTCGGTGCGCGACCGGTTCGGCTCCGGGGCCATCACCCGCGCCGCGCAGGTCGGGCGTGACCAGGGGCTGTCAGTCCCCCTTCTGCCGGACTGACGTACCGCCCGTGCTATAGAGCCACTTCGCAGCAATTCACTCCGCCGAGCAGGCGCAGCGTGCGCATCGCCACTCACCTCATGCAGACGTCACCAGGAGAGCACAGCCAATGATCGAGACCCACGACCTCCGTCGTACCTTCCAGGGACGCAAGTCCGTCGTGGAGGCCGTCGCCGGTGTCGACCTGGATGTCGCCAAGGGCGAGATCTTCGGCTTTCTCGGTCCCAATGGCGCGGGCAAGACCACCACGCTGCGCATGCTGTCGACGCTGCTGCCGCCCACGAGTGGTGAGGCGACCGTCGCCGGCTTCGACCTGCGGCGCGAGCCGGCCAAGGTGCGCTGGCACATCGGCTACGTCAGCCAGGAGGGCAGCAGCGCACCGGAGGTGTCCGGTCGCTCCGAGATGGTCATCCAGGGACGCCTGTACGGGATGAGCAGCGCGGACGCGCACCGGCGCGCGGCGGAGTTGCTGTCCCGGCTGGAGCTCGAGGACGCCGCCGACCGCGCGACCAAGACGTACTCGGGCGGCCAGCGCCGCCGCCTCGACGTCGGCGTCGGGCTGATGCACCGCCCCGAGCTGCTCTTCCTCGACGAGCCCACCACAGGGCTCGACCCGCAGAGCCGCGCGCGCATGTGGGATGAGGTGCGCGCGCTGCGCGACGCCGGCACCACCGTGTTCCTCACCACGCACTACCTCGAGGAGGCGGACGCGCTCTGCCAGCGCATCGCCATCATCGACCACGGCCGGATCGTCGCCAAGGGCACGCCGGACGAGCTGAAGAGGCAGGTCGCGGGTGATGTCGTCGTGGTCGGAACCGGTGGTGCCGGCGAACGTGCGCTCACACTGCTGGAGGGTCAGCACTTCGTCCGTGAGGCGAACATCGCCGACGGCACCGTGCGCCTCTACGTCGACCGCGGCGAGACCGCCATGCCGCAGATCCTACGCGTGCTCGACAACGCCGGCATCGCGCTGGAGTCACTGACCCTCAGTCGCCCCACGCTCGACGACGTGTTCCTCCGTCAGACCGGTCGCTCACTGCGCGACGCCGCCTAGGAGACCGACGATGAAGTTCCTTCGTGACACCTGGTTGATGTTCCAGCGCTACCTGATGGTGTTCGTGCGCAACCCGGCGTGGGTCGCCATCGGCGTGCTCCAGCCGGTGCTGTACCTCGTGCTCTTCGCGCCGCTGCTCAAGTCGCTGGCACGGACTCCCGGCTTCCCGCCGGGGGGCGCCTACAACGTGTTCGTGCCGGGCCTGCTCATCCAGCTCGGGCTGTTCGGTGCCAGCGGGGTGGGCTTCGGGCTCATCGCCGAGCTGCGTGCCGGCGTGATCGAGCGCTTCCGCGTGACGCCGGTCAGCCGTTTTGCGCTGCTCCTCGGCCGCGCGCTGCGTGACATCCTCACCATGGTGGTGCAGTCGCTGATCCTGCTGCTCCTGGCCATCCCATTCGGGCTGCAGCCGACGCTGTTCGGTGTCTTCGTCATGCTCGGCCTGGTCGCGCTCATAGGGCTGGGAATGTCGTCGCTGGCCTACGCCGCGGCGCTCTGGCTCAAGAGCGAGGACTCCTACGCGCCGCTGGTGTTCACCCTGTCCCTGCCCATCCTGCTGCTCAGCGGCGTCCTGCTCCCGCTGCAGCTGGCGCCCGACTGGCTGCAGCACATCGCGCAGGCCAACCCGCTGTCGTATGCGGTCACCGCCGCCCGCGACGTCTTCAACGGGCACGGCAGCAACCCGGACGTGTTCAAGGGCCTTGCCATCATGGCCGGGGTGGCGCTGGCCGGCATCGTCGTCGGCGCGCGAAGGTTCAGCCGGGCGATCGCCTGACCGGCGCCGGTAAACTCAGAGGGCGTGATCTTCGATGTCGCCATCGCCGTGACCCTGAAGCCGGTCGTCAACGACCCCCAGGGGCTGGTGGTGCACAGCGGCCTTGTCCAGCTGGGCTTCGACGGGGTCAGCGACGTCCGCGTCGGCAAGTACATCCAGATGCGAGTCGATGCAGCCGACGAGGACGCTGCCCGCCTGCGCGTTACCCAGATGTGCGAGCAGCTGCTCCGCAACCCGGTGATCGAGGACTACCGCATCGGCCTCGAGATGCAGCTGGAGACCGCTCGGTAGGATTCTGGAATGGCCCGCTCAGCACCGGCCGTTGCCAGCTCCACCGACACCCACGACCTGGCCGCCGCGCGCGCCGCGCTGGACCGCGGCGACTGGCGCGCGGCCGTCGACTGCACCGAGGCGGTGCTGGCGCAGGGGGAATCGGGCGACGCCTACCTGCTCCTGGCGACGGCGCTGTGGTGCGGGTACGACATCGACCGCTCCATCGTCGAGATGAAGGCCGCGTACCGTCACTACAGCCGCGAGGACCGTCCTCAGCGAGCGGGATGGTTGGCCGCCTGGATCGCCGTCGAGGAGCTGACCACGCGCGGCAACCCTGCGGTGGCGCGCGGTTGGATGCAACGGGCGCGGCGCCTGCTCGAGGATCACCCGGCGTGCGCAGAGCGCGGCTGGTTCCTCATCTGGGACGCGGCGTTCGGCGACGATCCCCGCCGCCTCGCTGGGGCTGCCCAGGAGGCGCTGGAGCTGGCCCGCTCCTGCGGCGACCGTGACCTCGAGCTGGAGAGCCTCACCTTGCAGGGCATGGTGCTCGTGCAGGCCGGCAAGGTCGACGAGGGCATGGTCCTGCTCGACGAGGTGATGGCCGCGGTGACCGGCGGCGAGACCGCCACCCCGCTGGTCGTCGGCGACGCCTTCTGCCTCACGCTCGGCGCCTGCGAGCAGGCCGGCGACTTCAGCCGCGCCGAGGAGTGGTGCCGCGTCGGTCTCAAGACCGCGGACAGCGCCGCGAACGGCTTCCTCAAGGCCAGCTGCCTGGCCAGCTACGGCTGGATCCTCACCGTCCTGGGCCGCTGGCGCGAGGGCGAGGCGAAGCTCAGCGAGGCGGTCGAGCTGTACAGCGTCGGCCATCGCCAGCTGCAGCCACGCGCCTCGGTCAGGCTCGCCGAGCTGCGCCGCCGCCAGGGCCGTCAGGCCGATGCTCGCCGCCTGCTCCGTGACGCTCCTCGGTCGGCGGGGGCACTGCACGTGCTCGCCGAGATGGCCATGGACACCGGTGACCACGAGGCAGCGCTGCGCCTGGCACGGGAGCTCGAGACCCTGGTGGGCGGCTTCCCCGTGACGGAGCACGTCGTCGCCCTGCAGCTGATCGTGCGCGCTGCGGCAGAGCTCGGCGACCTCGACACCGCGGCAGCAGCGCTCGACGAGCTCGAGCAGGCGGCGTCCACCATCAGCACCAACTCCGCGTGCGCCGCGGTGTCGATGGCGCGCGCCGCGGTTGCCCGCGCGCGGGGTGATGCGCAGGCGTCCGCTGACGCATTCGCGCAGGCCGTGCGTCTCTACACCAGCGCATGCGCGCCGTTCGAAGCGGCACACGCGATGCTGGGACAGGCCGAGTCGCTGCGCCGCGCCGGTAAGTCGGACGCGGCCAGCCGGCTCGCCACGCAGGCTCGCGATCAGCTGGAGCGGCTCGGTCAGGCCGGCAGCCGGCAGCTGCTCTCTCGCCGGGAGACAGACGTGCTGGCGCTGCTCGCCCAGGGGCTCAGCAATGCCGCGATCGCACAGCGACTCTCGCTCAGCCCCCACACCGTGCACCGCCACGTCGCGAACGTGCTGCGCAAGCTCGACGCCCCGACGCGTGCGGGTGCGGCAGCCCAGGCTGCGCGGCTCGGGCTCGTCTGACCGCTGGCCCGAACGGGCCATCAACGGCGGCGCTGCGCAGTCACCCGAACAGGGGAAGTCGGCGACCGCAGACGCGGCCGACGATGCGTCACGACACGAGGCGCCGGCGTCGACGCCTCGACGAGACCACGCACAGGAGCACGCGCATGACCCAGGCAGTGCAGTACCAGACCGACACGTCGGACATGCTCATCCCGCACGGCATGTTCCGGAGCAGCTTTGCATCCGCGGGCCCGATCATCGCGGCCGTCCGTCCCGGCGACGCGGAGCGCACCGCGCTGGTCGGCTCGTACCTCGACAACGTCCTCCGCTTCCTCGACGCCCACCACGGCGGTGAGGATGCGTTGGTCTGGCCGGTGCTCGCCGACCGCTCGCCGGAGGCAGCCGAGCTGCTGGCGCGCATGGAGGGTCAGCACGCCGCCATCCACGAGCTGCGCGAGAAGGCCGGTACCGCGCTGACGGCGTGGATCGCCTCGGCACGCGAGGAGGATGGCCGCAGGCTGGCAGCCGCGCTGGCGGGCCTGGGGGCCGAGGTGGAGGCGCACTTCGCCGAGGAGGAGGCGGAGATCCTTCCCGTGGCCTCGCGCACCATGTCCCCCGACGAGTGGGGACAGATGCCCGGTCACGCCATGCGGCACTTCACCGGCGACAAGCTCTGGCTCATCCTCGGCCTCGTCTTCGAGCAGATGACACCCGAGCAGCTCGAGGTGACCTTGGCCCACATGCCGCCGCCCGTCGTCGAGATGTGGAACACGAGCGGCAAGGCTGCCTACGACGAGTTCATCACGCGCGTCCGCGCGACCGACTGAGTGAGGTGATTGAGGCCGAGGCCACGTGCTAGTGCGGAGACGGCGGAACCAGCTTCTGCGTGCCGGGATCCCATCGCCAGGTGTTCTCCGGGGTGAGCTGCGTTCCGCCTATCCAGCGGTCGATGCCGAGCAGTTCGACTCGGTCGGCTTTGCCGCGCAGGGTGCTCTCACCGGCTGGAGTGAGCCGCAGCCGGAGGCGGGCGAAGAGCTTGTCGTCGCTGAGCGGCGGTGGCGGCGGCAGCGGGGTGCCGTCGTCGGTCTCGAGGAGTTTGTTGGCACCCTGTCCGAGTGCGGAGAGGCTGCGGTAGAACCAGGTGTCCCCGAGGAAGGGGGCGTCCTCGAATCGTTGCGCCGCGACGAAGGCGGCCGGCGGGGTGCCGGCGCCGGCGTCGATAGCCTCGAGCGCATGCCGCTCAGTGCGCGAGAGCCCGTTCGTGGGCGCAGGCAGTTCCTCGAGCAGCCGCTGCACTGCGGGCGCGAGAAACGGCAGCTGCGCCGACGGTTCGTGTTGCCCACTGGACCAGTGCCGTGGGGTCCGGCGCCTGGAGAGCGGCCCAGGCGGCTGCCGCCGTCTCCAGGGCCGCGGGCTCGGCTGGGCGGCGCGCGGGCCAGAGCGTCTCGAGCTCGCTCGCGGTCAGCTCACCGAGGCCGGCAAAGGACGGCTTGCCGGGGAAGGAGCCGATGACGATCATCTCGGGCGCTATCCCCGCCGTGTGCGCGATGGCAAGCACGTCGAGGAGCTGCAGCTGGTCGTACAGGTCGTGCTCGAACCAGAGCACGACGCGGGCGTCGCCGCGGAGTGCGTCGACCAGCTGCTGGTCGCGTTGCTCGAGCGAGGCGAGGATCGCCTGTTGGCGGCCCCAGCCGCAGCGCGGCGAGGAAGCGGGCGCGTGTGCGCAGCAGCTCATGGCGTGGCAGTGCCGGGACCGGTCCCTCATGGAGCGCGTCCTGCCAGGGCAGCACCGCGCCGCCGAGCGCGGTCCGGCGGAGGGTGTTGGCGGCGCTGTCGCCGTTGGTGACGTGCAGCAGCGTGGCCACTTCACCGGCTTTCACGCAGTGGACTGTAGGCCAGCGCGTGGGGACGGAAGTCGAGCCCGCGCCAGTCACCGGGCCGGCCCCCGGTAGAATCACGGCGTGGGGCCGGCCTTGTGAGATTCGGGATCGCCGTCTTCCCGGGCACGTGGTCGGATCGCGACTGCGCCCACGCCGTCGAGCTCGCCGGCCACGAGGCGGTGATGCTCTGGCACAAGGACACCGGGCTGCGCGGCGCCGACTGCGTCATCCTCCCCGGCGGATTCGCGTACGGCGACTACCTGCGCACCGGCGCCGTCGCCCGCTTCGCGCCGCTGATGGAGAAGGTGGCCGAGTTCGCCGACGGCGGCGGCCTGGTCTGGGGCATCTGCAACGGCTTCCAGATCCTCTGCGAGGCGCACCTGCTGCCCGGCGCGCTCACCCGCAACGCCAGCCTCGAGTTCCGCTGCGAGATGGCGCACCTGCGCGTCGAGACCAGTGCCACGCCGTACACCGCGGGATCGACGCCGGGCACGGTCCTGCGCGTCCCGGTCTCGCACGGCGAGGGCCGCTACGTCGCCGACGAGCCCACGCTCGAGGAGCTCGAGCAGGACCAGCGCGTCGTCTTCCGCTACGTCGCCCCCGACGGCTCGCCGGTCGGCGACGCCACGCCGAACGGCTCGATGCGCGACATCGCCGGCATCGTCAACGTGCAGCGCAACGTGCTCGGCATGATGCCCCACCCCGAGCGCGCCTGCGAGCCGCTGCTCGGCAGCAGCGACGGCATGGCGCTGTTCCAGGCGGTGGCGGCGTCGGCGGCGCGCGACGGCGTCTTCGCGGGCGCGGCGGGGTGACGACGGCCGACCGAGATCTCCGCCGCCGAGCTCGCCGAGGTCGCGCTCACCCGCGAGGAGTACGACCTGGCCGTCGAGAAGCTCGGCCGCCACCCGACGCGCGTCGAGCTCGGCATCATCGGCGCGCTCTGGAGCGAGCACTGCGGCTACAAGACGAGCAAGCCGCTGCTGAAGCGCCTGCCCACCACCGGCGAGCGCGTGCTCCAGGGCCCGGGCGAGAACGCCGGCGCGGTCGACATCGGCAACGGGCTCGCCGCCGTGTTCAAGATCGAGTCGCACAACCACCCCAGCGCCATCGAGCCGTACCAGGGCGCGGCGACGGGCGTCGGCGGCATCCTGCGCGACATCTTCACCATGGGCGCGCGCCCGGTCGCGCTGCTCGACTCGCTGCGCTTCGGCCCGTACGAGGAGTCGCGCCAGCGCCACCTCTTCGACGGCGTCGTCGCCGGCATCGGCGGCTACGGCAACTGCATCGGCGTGCCGACCGTCGGCGGCGAGGTGTACTTCGACGAGTCGTATCGCTACAACTGCCTGGTCAACGCCATGTGCGTCGGCATCATCGAGCACGACAAGCTCACCCTCGCCGTCGCCGCCGGCCCCGGCAACCAGGTGATGCTGGTCGGCGCCGACACCGGGCGCGACGGCATCCACGGCGCCACCTTCGCGTCGGTCGAGCTGAGCGAGACGAGCGCCGAGCGCCGCCCCGCGGTGCAGGTGGGCAACCCGTTCCTCGAGAAGTGCCTGATGGAGGCGTGCCTCGAGCTCGCCGGCGACCCGCGCGTCGTCGCCATGCAGGACCTCGGCGCCGCCGGGCTCACCAGCAGCACCGCCGAGCTCGCCCACCGCGGCGGCTGCGGGATCGACATCGACGTCGACCACGTCTCGCGCCGCGAGAGCGGCATGAACGCGTACGAGGTGATGCTCAGCGAGTTCGCAGGAGCGGATGCTGCTGGTGGTGCCGCCGGAGCACGTCGCGTCGATCCGCGAGTGGTTCGAGCGCTGGGACCTGCACTCCGACGTCATCGGCGAGATCACCGACACGCAGCGCATGGTGGTGCGCGAGGGCGGCGCGGTGGTGTGCGAGCTGCCGCTGGCGATGGTCATCGACGAGGTGCCGCTGCGCCACCCCGAGTCGCTGCGCCCGTCCGGGCTGAGCGCGCTGCTCCGCGAGGACCCGCTGGCCGCAGCCGGCGCCGTGGACGCCCGGCGAGGCGCTGCTGCAAGCTGCTGGCCAGCCCCAACATCGGCAGCCGGCGCCCGGTGTTCCGCCGCTACGACCACCAGGTGGGCGACGACACGGTCATCCCCCCGGGTGGCGACGCCGCGCTGGTGCGCGTCCGCGGCACCACCGGCGCGATCGCGCTCTCCACCGACGGCAACGCGCGGCTTCGCGGCGCTCGACCCGCGCGTCGGCGCGGCGATCGCGGTGTGCGAGGCGGCGCGCAACGTCGTCGCCACCGGGGCCACGCCGCTGGCGGTCACCAACTGCCTCAACTTCGGCAACCCGGAGAAGCCGGAGGTGTTCTGGCAGCTGCAGGAGGCGATCGAGGGCATCGCCGAGGCCTGCCGCGCGCTGGACACGCCGGTGGTCAGCGGCAACGTCAGCCTCTACAACGACAGCAACGGCATCAGCATCGACCCGACTGCCGTGATCGGCATGGTCGGCCACATCGCCGACGTCGAGAAGCGGGTCGGCGCCGGGTTCGCGGCCGACGGCGACGAGATCGCCCTGGTCGGGCCGCTCACCGCCGAGCTCGGCGGCAGCGAGTACCAGCGCCTCGCCCACGGGGTCAACAGCGGCCCGCGGCCGGAGCTCGACCTCGGCCTCGAGCGCCGCGTCCAGCAGTTCGTCCTCGAGGCGATCGACGCCGGGCTGGTGCGGAGCTGCCACGACCTCTCCGACGGCGGCCTGGCGGTGGCGCTGGCCGAGTGCTGCATCCTCGGCGACCGGGGCGCGTCGATCGTGGATCGAGGGTGTGACCGGCACCGTACCGGCCG
Organism: Candidatus Dormiibacterota bacterium; assembly: GCA_963823765.1. Taxonomy (GTDB): domain Bacteria; phylum Chloroflexota; class Dormibacteria; order Aeolococcales; family Aeolococcaceae; genus Aeolococcus. Next base: position 1,665 of record CAWGML010000003.1, on the reverse strand, counting down.
ATTCGAAGGTGGCCGGTATACTCTTCGGAGAGGGCCAGTCCCGTTTCCTCATCAGCCACGCGAAGGAGGCCTCCATCTCCCTGCAGGAGCTGGCTGGACGGCATCAGGTCCCGCTGGAGCGCTTGGGCAGCGACCGGCGGTGAATCGATCCGCGTCGACGGAGCCTTCGAGATCGCGCTGAGCGACGCGCGAGCCGCGTACGAGAGCGCGCTTGCCTGACAAAGTGTCGGCGCGCATGACGCTGGAGCAGTTCCATGCGCGCCACGCGGATGACCCCTACCAGGGGCACCGCGCGCCCAGCCCGCTGAGCGACGAGCGGATGAAGGAGGAGTGCGGCCTCTTCGGGATCTACTACCCGGGCGAGGACGTCGCCAACCTCACGTACTTCGGGCTCTACGCGCTCCAGCACCGCGGCCAGGAGTCGGCGGGCATCGGGGTGAGCGACGGCGAGAGGATGCAGATGGTCAAGGAGATGGGGCTGGTGTCCCAGGTCTTCGACCAGGAGGCGCTCGACAACCTCCACGGCCACATCGCCATCGGCCACACGCGCTACAGCACCACCGGCAGCACCCGGCTCCCCAACGCGCAGCCGATGCTGTTCAAGCACCCCACGGTCGGCCCGTTCCTGCTGGCGCACAACGGCAACCTCGTCAACGCGGCCGAGCTGCGCGAGGAGCTGCGCGCCCAGGAGGTGCAGTTCGAGACGACGAGCGACACCGAGGTGCTCGGCCTGCTGCTGGCGCGGACGCCGGGCGAGACGTTCGACCAGGTGCTCGCCGCCGCCCTGCCGCGCGCGGAGGGCGCGTACTGCCTGCTGTTCCTGACGCGCGACTCGATGGTGGCCGCGCGCGACCCGCTGGGGATCCGGCCGATGGTGCTGGGACGCTTCGGCGACGTCGACGCCCCCGGCGGCACCGGCTACGTGATCACCAGCGAGACGTGCGCCCTGGACGTCGTCGGCGCGTCGTTCGTGCTCGACGTCGAGCCGGGCGAGATCGTCACGGTCGACGCGTCAGGGATGCGCAGCACCAAGATCCGCCGCGCGCAGACCAAGCGGGCGATGTGCTCCTTCGAGTTCATCTACTTCGCCCGGCCGGACAGCGTGATGAATGGACAAGTCGCTGTACGAGGCGCGCGGCAACATGGGCCGCGAGCTGGCCCGCGAGGCGCCGGCCGACGCGGACATCGTCATCACCGTGCCGGACAGCGCCACGCCGGCGGCGATCGGGTTCGCCAACGAGAGCGGGCTGCCGTTCGTCGAGGGGATGATCAAGTCCCGCTACATCACGCGGACGTTCATCCAGCCGTCGCAGAAGCTGCGCGAGAGCGGCATCCGGCTGAAGTTCAACCCGATGAAGCACGTGCTCGAGGGCAAGCGCGTGGTGCTGGTGGACGACTCGATCGTGCGCGGCAACACCTCGCGGCGGATCGTCGAGGAGCTGCGGCGCGCCGGGGCGAAGGAGGTGCACATGCGCATCGCCTCCCCGCCGATCATGTGGCCCTGCTTCATGGGCATCGACATCGCCTCGCGGAACGAGCTCATCGCCGCGCACAACAGCGTGGAGGAGGTGGGGCGGCTGCTGGAGACGGACTCGCTCCACTACCTGAGCATCGACGGGCTGCGACGGGCGATGGGGCAGCCGACCGGCGAGGGATTCTGCTTCG
>CAWGML010000002.1:0-1724946 GCA_963823765.1 Candidatus Dormiibacterota bacterium | reverse complement strand
CGATGCGATCGGCGACCACGGTCAGCTCGACGTCACCTTCGTCGCGCACCAGGGTCTTGGGTGAGTGCGGACAGGTCGCCGACGTCCTGGAGCGGCGAGTCCCCTGCTGAGCCGGGCCAGCGACGGAAGCACCTCCCAGGCGCCCGCCAGGTGGACGGCGACGTCGCGCACAGTCCACTCACCCACCGCATGCGCCGTCGGTCGCCTGCTCGAGCGGATCAGCGTGGTGAGCCGGACCACCGTGGCAGCCAGGGCGGCCTGGGCGTCGCGCGCATCGACTGTCATGGCGCTGTCAGCACGTGCGCTGCTCACAGGCGGCGGCGACTCCTCTGCGCGGCTCACGTGCCGTCTGCGCGGAGACCGGGGGGTGCCCGCAGCAGTTTCGCGATCGTCGGCCAGCGCCATCAGCCACTCCTCCGATTCGACGGCCTCGCGTCTGGGGCGGCACTGTGCCCCGCGCAGGAGGGCGCAACAAGAGTGGTACCCGCTCAGGGATTCGAACCCTGGACCTTGGGATTAACAATTCCTCTGCTCTAGCCAGCTGAGCTAAGCGGGCCCGAGCTGCCGATTCTACTGTCCGGCCGGCCCACGCCCCGCCCGCGAGGGGCCGACTCCCTGGCCCACCCGCCCGGTGCGCCGTTGGTGCGAGAGCCAGATCATCGAGCGCTGCTGCTGGGCGAGCCGCGCCCGCAGTCCCGGGCGGCGTCGGCCGGGTGCCGGCCCGCGGTGAGGTGGTGCGCGCCTCCAGCGATGTGCGCAGCCCGGCGGCGCCGGCGCCCTCGAACACCGTGACGCACCCGCCCGATGTCGGCGGCGCCGAAGTGGCTGTCGCCCGCCCCCACCGCCGCCCCCAGCTGTCGCGGTGCGCCGCGTAGTACTCGTCGAGTCGCTTCCAGGTGCCGGGAAGCACCGGCGCCGTGTGGCGCAGCTCGATGCCGTCGACGGTGCGCGTCTCCAGCAGGGTGTCGAGCCGCCGCTGCGACATCGACGCGAAGTACGTCGGCATGAACGGGTGGGCGACGATCGCCAGGCCGCCCTGCTCGTGGATCGCGTCGACCGTGTCCTCCGCCGACATATGCATGCGAATCTGCCTCTCCAGGAAGAGCCCGACGATGTGCGTCCCCGGGGGAACACGCAGGTCACCTCCTCGCCGCGCACCACGTCGACCCCGAGCGACGCTCCGACGTCGATCGCCTCGGCGAGGTCGGGGATGACGTCGTGGTCGGTGACGCATACCACCTGCAGCCCGGCACCGGCCGCCGCGCGCACCAGCTCTACGGCGGTGACCATGCCGTCGCTGGCGCGGGTGTGCGCGTGCACCTCCGCAAGTCGACAGGCCCTCGGAGAGGTCAGGCAACCACCGTCTCCGGGGCGTGCGGGCGCCGCGTCGTGGTGCTGCAGCACGCCGATGCGCGGCACGGCGACGCGCATCATCACCAGCCACGACAGCCCCGGCGAGCACGACTCCGCCGATCACGTCGATGACGTAGTGCTCGCCGAGGAACACGACGCTGAACCACACCAGCAGGCACCAGCGCGAAGGCCATCCACGCGCCGCGCGGATACACGCGCAGCAAGGCCAGGAAGCCGAGGAATGGGAAGGCCGCGTGCAGCGAGGGGAACGCCGCCACCGGGTTGGGGTTGAGGTTCTGGTAATACGGCGACACCGAGCTCGGCAGCGTGGTGCCGATGATCTTGGTGAAGCCGCTGAGCACGCCGTGGCTCTGCGCGTACCAGGCGGCGCCGTCGGCACCAGCAGGAAGATCACGAACGCCACCAGCGCCATCCCCATGAGCGCGGTGGTGAAGCGCACGAACTGCACGCGGTCGACGAGCCACAGCACCATCCCCACCGCCAGCGGGAAGACGAAGTGGCAGAAGTAGACCACGGTCGCGCGCGTACGCCAGCACCCGACCGAGCGTGCCGACGTTCAGCGTCTGCTGCAGCACCGCAGTGGGCAGGTGGCCACCGAACAGTCCCGTCTCGAGGTGCGCGAGGTCCGACACGTGCGGGCGCGAAGCCCGTCTTGCTGGCGATCGCCGCGCATCGCCTCCCAGCCCAGGAAGATGACCACGAACGGCACCCAGTCGCGCAGGAAGCCGAGGAAGCGGCCGCTCAGCAGCGCCACCGGGATGAGCACCAACAGCAGGTAGTCCGGCGACACCGAGATGCCTCGCCAGATCATGATCCCAGCCACCGCGAGCAGATAGCCGAGCGAGATGGCCACCAGCGGACCGGGACGGCGGACGTTGCGTAGCGCCTGCGACACGACGCCGGCAAGTCTAGCCGCCGGCGCCCGGACACCCTTCGACCGTTGAGAACTGGCTGAGAACCGCCCGTATCGCTGCCAGGCAATGCGCAAATCCGCTCATATACTCCCGCGCATGACCGAGCCGACGCGGATCCTCGTCGTCGATGACGAGCAGAGCATCCGCGACTTCATCTCCCTCGGCCTCACGCACGAGGGCTACGAGGTGCAGGTCGCCGCCGACGGCCACGCCGGCCTGCGTGCGGTCAACGACTTCAAACCGCACCTGGTGATCGTCGACCTGATGATGCCGCGCATGGACGGCTGGGAGATGTGCCGGGCCATCGCCGGCGACCAGCACCGCGGCATCATCATCCTCAGCGCCCGCGACGAGACCGGCGACCGCATCCAGGGCCTCGAGCTCGGCGCCGACGACTACCTGGTGAAGCCATTCGACTTCGGTGAGCTGCTGGCGCGCATCCACGCGGTGATGCGCCGGCGCAACCCGTCGCAGTCGCGCACCGTGCGCGCCGGCGACCTCTCCATCGACACCGGCACGCGCGACGTCATCGTCGCCGGCCGCGCAGTGAGCCTCAGCGCGCGCGAGTTCGATCTGCTCCTCTACCTCGCCATCAACGCCGACCAGGTGCTGCCCCGCCAGCGCATCCTCGACGAGGTCTGGGGGTACAACTTCTTCGGCGACGAGAACAACGTCGAGGTGTACGTGCGCTACCTGCGCCAGAAGCTCGACGACCTCCAGCACGAGCGCATCCAGACCGTGCGCGGCGTCGGCTACCGGTTGCGCAGCATGACCCGCGCCGCCGTCCCCGAGGGCTGAGCACGCACGCGGTCGCGCGGGCGCCTCGCCTTCCTGCGCACGGTGCGCTGGCGCCTGACGCTCACCTACGTCGCGCTGCTCGCCGTGCTCCTCGCCGGGTTCGGCGTGTACCAGTACGTCTCCCTGCGCGCAGAGCCTGATCAGCTCGCGGGTCAACTCGCTGCAGGACGACATGACCACCGCGCGCGCCCTCCTCGCCAAGGCGGGCGCCACCGCCGTGCGCGGTCGCGCGCTGTGCGCCACCACCGCCGGCGTCGACCTCATCGGTCGCGCCGTGGTCACCACCGTCGCCACCACCTCCGGTCACACCGTCGCGGTGATCGTCTACGACCGCAGCCTCGCCGACATCGCCCAGACCGCAGGCAACGACCTTCCCCGCCTCGACCCTGCCGGCCTGCAGCGCGCGCGTCGGTGGCACGCGCAGCGAGCCCGGAGGTCGTCTCCGGCGCCGGCGGCCAGGATCAGCTCGTCGTCGGCTTCCCGATCCGCAGCGGGGTGGCCAGCGGCAACGTCTGCGGCGTCGCCCAGCTGTCGACGTCGATGGCCCCGCTGGAGACGCGTGCTCGGCGACGAGGTCGCCCTGCTCGCCGCCGGCAGCGCGGTGGCGCTCCTGCTGGCGCTGCTCGCCGGCGTGCTGCTCACCAGCCGCGCGCTGCGCCCGCTGCAGCGGCTCACCACCACCGCCCAACAACTCGCCGCCGGCGACCTGCGCGCACGCAGCGGCGTCGAGAGCCGCCACGACGAGATCGGCACCCTGGCGCGCTCCTTCGACGACATGGCCGCGCGCATCGAGCAGTCGTTCGCCGCGCAGCAGGCGTCCGAGGAGCGCACCCGGCGCTTCATCGCCGACGCGTCGCACGAGCTGCGCACCCCGATCACCGCGCTGAAGGGCTACATCGACGTCATCCGGCGCGGCGCCACGCCCGAGCCCCAGGCACTCGATGCCGCGCTGGACGCCATGGCGCAAGGAGGCCGAGCGCATGCGCGTCCTGGTGCTCGACCTGCTCACCCTGGCGCGCCTCGACGCCCAGCAGTCGACCAACGCCGAGGTGATCGACCTCGGCGCCGCGGTCGCCCACCACCTCGACGAGGGCGTGCCCGGCATGCCGCAGACGCTGCGACCGCCAGCTGCAGCCCGACGTTCTGGCCATCGTCGACCGCAACGCGCTGGCCACGATCATCCGCAACCTGCTGGTCAACGCCTGCAAGTACGCGCCGGGTGCGCCCCAGCGCTGGCGCACCTACGCCCACGGCGGCCGCGCCTACATCGAGGCGCGCGACGAGGGCCCGGGCATCGCCGCCGCCGACCTCCCCCACGTCTTCGAGCGCTTCTACCGCGGCGAGAAGACGCGTGCGCGCGAGGAGGGGGCAGCGGGCTCGGCCTGAGCATCGTGCAAGGCCTGGCCGCGCCAACCAGGGCGACGTCGACATCGACAGCACCGAGGGCGCGGGCACCACGGTCACGGTGTGGTTCCCGAGGGCCGCGCCAGCGGGCGACGACGACCGCGCCGCCGCCGCCACCACTGCCGCCGCCGCCGCCACCGTCAGAGGTTGAACGGCGCCTGGAAGGAATACTGGTTGAGCACGGTGATCTCGTTGCTGATCAAGAGGAACCCGAAGCCGAGCAGCAGCAGTCCCGCCGACGATGTTGATGACGCCCATGCGCCGGTTCACGGCGCGCAGGAGAGCCCTGCATCCGATCCGCCAGCAGCGCCACGACCAGGAACGGCACCGCCAACCCGGCGCAGTACACCAGCATGAACGGCAGCCCGCCGAAGTCGCCGCTGACGGCCAGCTGGAGGATCGCGCCCAGCTGCGCGCCGATGCACGGCGTCCACCCCAGCGCGAAGGTGATGCCCAGCAGGAACGCGCCGATGCTCCCGCCGCCGGCGAGCGGCGCACCGTGGAACCGCCAGTCGCGCATCAGCAGCGGGATGCGGAACAGTCCCATCGTCTGCAGGGCCAGCACGATGATCACCGCGCCGGCGACGCGGTTCACCGCCACCTGGTGGTGCAGCAGGAAGGTCACCTCGAGCGCCTGCAGAACGTAGAACAGCGCGATGAACACCACCATGAACCCGGCGACGAACGCCACCCCGTTGCCCAGGACCGGTACCCGCAGCGACGGCGGGACGTCGGCGCGGCGCGCCGGCGCGCAACCACGTCGCCACCCGCGCCCGCCAGCGGCCGCCAGCCCCGACCGCCGCGAGCGGCCGACGGCCACCGGCACCCCGCTGACGCCCGCCCTCCCAGGTACGCCGCGTACACCGGCACCAGGGGGAAGACGCACGGCGACAGGAAGGAGGCCAGCCCGGCCAGGAACGCCAGGGGAACGGAAGGCCCGGTGAGCGCGATCACGCCGCCATCCTAGCCAGCGGTCGCTACGGCGGACCCTCGACGTAGTAGCGCTGCCGCCAGCGCACCGCCAGGTACGCGATCGCCAGCACCAGCAGCACCTCGAACACCAGGGGCACCGGCCAGTGGAACGCCGAGCCGAAGAACTGCCCGACCGCCGACGCCGGCGCAGGCGTCGGCGTGACGGCGCCGCGCGGACGCGCGACGCCGCGGCGTCGCCGGCGGGGTCGCCAGCGTCGCGGGGATCGGCTGGCCGGGCGCCTCGGCGACCAGCGCAGGCGGCGCGGGCGCGGTCGTGTCTGTCTGCGCGTACACCTGTCCGCCCGTCGCGGGGTCGACCGCCGCCAGCACGACCGGCGGGGTCACCTGCTCGACCGTGAGCGCCTCGACCTCGCGCTTGTCCGCCGGCAGCCCGGCGTCGGCGACTGTGAACGACGACCCGCCGTCGGTCGAGCGCAGCAGGTCGCCGCCGTTCGAGCCGCCCTGGTCGGCACCGGCGTACACCAGCGACGGGTCGAGCGGGCTGATCACCGCGGTGGTGAGGGTGAGGTTTTCGGGAACGCCGGTGCTGGCCGTCCAGGTGGCCCCGCTGTCACCGCTGCGGAACGTCCCCTTGGAGGTGGTGATCACCAGCGGCCGCTTGGTCACCGAGTTGGTCAGCGGCCCGGCGGTCACCGAGGTGACCACCGCCGCCGATGGCAGCCCGCTCTGCAGCGCCTGCCAGCCCGACCCCGACGCCCCCAGCCGGAAGAGGTAGCCGTTGGACAGGTCGCCGCGGTCCGTTGCCGCCACCAGCACCAGCGACGGCGAGTTGGCCGCGATCGCCAGCGACGGAGATCGAGTACTGGTCCAGGCCGCCGTCGTGCCAGGCGCTGCCGTCGGGGCTGAGCGCCACCCCGTGGTTGGTACCCGCAGCCACCCCGTCGGACCCGAAGGCGAGAGCCCGCACGGTGCGGTCGGCGAGCCCCGTCGACGACGCGGTCCAGGTGGCGCCGGCGTCCGCGCTGACGAACACCCCGCTGCCGTCGGTGCCGGCGAACATGCGCGAGGGGTCGCGGACGTCGAACCCGACAGCCCAGACGCGCACCGCGGCCAGTCCGGCGGCGGCCCAGTGTGGCTCCGGAGTCGCTGGTCACGTAGACGCCGTGGTCGGTCCCGGCGACCACCAGCCCGGCTGTCTTCGGTGAGGACGCCAGCGACCAGATCCGCCCGGTGGCGAGCCCCGGCAGGGCCGAGCCCTTGGCCCAGGCCGCGCGGCCGTCGAGCACCCCGGCGCCGGCGACGACCAGCGACGCGATCGACGGCGCCGAGGAGCAGGGCCGCCCGGAGGCGGCGCGTTCTCATGTGCATCGCAGTGGGCTGGAGGCGGGCGCTGGAGGTCGAGTCTGGGACGGCGCCCCGCCGGAGCGGAAGACGGCCTCCGGACCGTCGCATCGCGGCTCAGGATAGCAGCGGCACTCGGGGATGGCCGCTCTCGTGACCGCCCCGCGACGTCCGCGACGGTGCGTCGAGAAGGCAGGCGTGAGCGTGGGACGATACCCCGCTAGTTGCCGCACCGATCACCGACGGAGATCCGACCGATGGCCGTCATGACCGCAGAGGGCCTGCCGCCCGCCCGGGCCGCGGGGCCGGGCCGCGCCATCCAGGTGGTGCCGCTCAAGGGACTGCCGATCGTGGCGGCGATCCTGGCTTTCCTGGTGGTGGCCATCGCCGCCGACTGGCAGTGGGCGCTGATGTTCTACCACGTGGCCGGCGGCGGCCTGTGGACCGGCATCGACCTCTTCGTCGGCTTCGTGGTGGGCCCGATCCTCGGACGTCTGTCCATCCCGGCGCGGGCCGAGTTCTCGTCCAAGTTCATGCCGATGATGGTTCTGATCATGCCGACACTGGTGGTCATGACCCTCGCCGCGGGGTTCCAGGTCGCGCTGGACTCGGCAACCTCAGCCCCGCCAGCCTCAACCACGCGTGGCTGGTGGCGTCCTTCGCGGTCGTCGGGGTGATGGCCACCATCGCGCTTGGGGTCCTCGAGCCGGCCAACATCGCCGTTCTCGTCGAGATGAACAAGCCGCGTCCCGACGGCGAGGTGATCGGCCGGCTGATGAAGCGTTTCATCTACTCGGCCGGGATCACCGGGGCCATGCAGGTGGCGACGCTGCTGATCATGACCAGGATCACCACGCAATGACGCAGCCGGCAACGGCGGTTCGCTCCAGCGACGGCGGCACGGCCACATCCGCCCGTGACGCCAGTTCGCGGTGGGCTCCCTCGTGCTCGTTCTCATCGGCGGGATCTACATGGTCGGGCCCTATCAGTCGCGCGCCGTCGATGGCGATTCCCGCTGCACTGCTGGCCGGGAGCGTCGTGCTCTGGACAGCGAGTGTGCTGCTGATGGCCCGTCACCGCGGGTTTGCCTGGCCGACCTTCTGGAAGGTGGCTCGCTGGGCGCTCCTCGCCTACGTCGTGGAGGCGGCCATGATCGAGTACTCGTTCATCCACAACCACGTCGCCGGCAGCACCCTGCTGCTGCTGAGCCTGATGCTGGTGATGTTCGCGCTCGACGTGACGCTGAGCATCAGCTTCACCGTCGCCAGGTTCGCCACGCCGTCGGACGGAGCGGGCTAGAGCAGGTCGCGCCGCACCACGGTGTGCTGGCGATCCGGTCCGATCGACACCACGTCGATGGGCGCGCCCGACAGTTCGGCCAGCCGCTCGATGTAGGCGCGGCACCGCGCCGGCAGCTCGTCGTAGCTCGCGGCAGTCGCGGGTGGATGCCATCCACCCCGGCATCTCCTCGTACACCGGGTCGCAGTGCTTGAGGTGCGAGATGTTCGCCATCGGGTGATCCCAGAACTCGCCGCGCCACCTGTAGCCCGGTGCAGATGCGCAGCGTCGGCACCTCGTCGAGCACGTCGACCTTGGTGAGCACGATCGAGTCGATGCCGTTGGTGTCCACCGCGTAGCGCGCCACCGCGGCGTCGAACCAGCCGACGCGCCGGGCCCGCCCGGTGGTGGTGCCGTACTCGTTGCCCATCTCGCGGATGCGCTCGCCGAGAGCGTCGGTCAGCTCGGTGGGGAATGGCCCGTAGCCGACGCGCGTCGTGTACGCCTTGAACACGCCGATCGTCCTGTCGACGCGCGACGGGGCGATGCCGCTGCCCGCGCAGGCGCCCGCGGCGGTGGGCGCCGACGAGGTCACGTACGGGTAGGTGCCGAGGTCGAGGTCGAGCATGACCGCCTGGGCGCCCTCGAGGAGGATCTTCGCCTGGCTGGCGATCGCTTCGCGGATCATCGGATAGATGTCGCGGATCATGCCGTCCAACCGCTCCGCGTAGCCGAGGTACTCGTCGAGGATGGCGCGCTCGTCGAATGGGGCTGCGTCGTACAGCTTGGTGAGCGCCTCGTTCTTGAGGCGCAGCACGAAGCGCAGCTTCTTCTCCAGGAACGCCGGCTTCTGCAGGTCGCCGATGCGAAAGCCGATGCGGCGCACCTTGTCCTCGTATGCCGGACCGATGCCGCGCGCGGTCGTGCCCAGGCGGTCGTCGCCGCGCTGCACCTCACCGAGACGGTCGAGCTCCGGGTGATACGGCATCACCATGTGCGCGCGCTCGCTGATGAAGAGGTTGTCGGTGCTCACCCCCTCGGCGTGGAGGTTGTCCACCTCCTCGAGGAACACCTTGGGGTTCACGACCACGCCGTGGCCGATGACGCACGCGGTCGACGGGTTGAGAACGCCGCTGGGGATGAGGTGGAACTTGTACTCCCGACCCTCGGCGACGACCGTGTGCCCCGCGTTGCTGCCACCCTGTGAGCGCACCACCATGTCGACGCGATCGGCGAGGAGGTCGATGACCTTTCCCTTGCCCTCGTCGCCCCACTGTCCGCCCACCAGGATGGTGACGCTCATCGCGGCGGCAAGCCTAACAGGGCAGAATTCGAGGCCGTCCCCGGCTCAGCCCTCTCCCCGTGGAGGCGAGCGCCGCGCCGGTGCGCGCTTCGAAGCCGCTCTCGTCGCGGACTTCCGCTTCGCAGGATGCTCCGCCCGGCCGGTTGCGGCAGCTGTCGCCGGCGGCGCGGCGAAGTCCTCGAGGTGCTCGCCGAGGATCCGCTGCAGGTCGTCGGCGTTGCGGTCGGGGATCCAGTGCCCGGCCTTGAGCTCTTCGAAACGGTACGGCCCTGTGACGTACTTCGAGGTCAGCTCCGCGGCCTTGCGACCGAGGAAGGGATCACGCCGTCCCCAGATGTACAGCGTCGGCACGGACACGCGACGCGGGCGCAGGCGCTTGGTGGCGCCGCGATACCAGTTGAGCGGACCGCGCATGCCGACACGACGAAGCTGCTGCCGATCCCGGTGCCACGCGGCGCTCGGCAACCCGAAGGCGCGGAGGCTCACGCCCAGCTGCGCGTAGTTGCCTGCCTGCAGCAGCAACTCGGGCAGTCTCGGGATCCTGAAGAACCCCATGTAGATGCTGCGCAGTGACTGTGTGGAGCTGCGCAGAGCCTCGAGCATGGCGGCGCCGTGCGGTGTGGAGATCGACGTCAGGCTGAGCAGCCGCTGCGGATGCTCGCCGGCCACCGACCACGCCAGCGCGCCACCCCAGTCATGACCGACGAGGTGGAAGCGATCGACGCCGCGCGCGTCGGCGATGCCGATGACGTCGGCGACCAGTTTGTCCATGCTGTAGTCGCCGGCGTCGCGCGGGTTGGCGCCCGGTGAGTATCCGCGCAGGTTGGGCGCGATCGAGCGGTAGCCGCGACGCCGCCAGCCATTCCATGGTCTCGCGTCCACGACCCCGCGCTCTGCGGGTAGCCATGCAGCAGGATCACCGTCTCCACCGCATCCGGCCCTGCCACGAGGCAGTCGAAGCGCAGCCCGTTGGCCTTGATCTCCACCTCGGTCGTCCCCGCCATCGGGTCAGGGTACCGGTCGCGCCCGGCCCGGCGCAGCAGGATGAGCGGGAGACAACGCCGCGCTGGTGAGCGGCTCGCCCGGAACCTGGGCTTCGCTATACAGGGCCTATGCAGCCGGCGCGGATCCTTCGACAGCGCCCCTGGTGGCCGTCCGCCGCCGCTTTGACGCTCGCCGCCGGCGGCCCTCGGCGCAACTCTTCTGCTGCCGCGCCTGTTCAGCGACCCGGTCGGCGTCGACCCCTACGTCCTGCGGCTCAGCGCGGTCGCGGCCGCGCTGGCGATCGCGTCGCTGCTCAGCGCCGCGACTCGCGCCGACGCGACCGGTGCTGCTCGCCGTCGCTGCCATGACCGCTGGCGTTCAGCGTCTTCGCCGGCGGTCCGCAGTGGATCTACGACGTCTCCGGCGAGCCGCTTCGACTTCAACGCGCAGGTGCTGATCGCGTCGGCGGCGGAGGCGGTGCTCACCGCCGCGGTCGCGGTGCTGGCGGTGCGCGTCGTCGCCGCTCTGGCCTGCGCCCGCTGCTGCGGCTGCGCCGCTTCGGGCCGGCCGCGCGTGGTCGCCACCGTCGTCGGCATCGCCGTCTTCCTCGCGGTGGTCGATGCTGCTGCCGGCCACCCTGCTCGGCCGCGAGGGCATCGCCCCGGTCGCGCTGGCCCGCGACCTGCCGCTGCAGGGCCCGGCGTCGGTGCTGCAGTCGTTCGCGCAGGAGCTGCAGTTCCGCGGCCTTCTGCTCGGCGCGCTCGACCGCGTCGCCCCGCCGTGGGCCGCCAACCTCGGCCAGGCGGCGTTCTTCGGGCTCGCCCACATCGCCGTCGCAGTACCAGGGACCCGGCGGGCGCGTTCGTGCCGGTGACCATCGCGCTCGGGCTGGGTGCTCGGCTGGGTGACGCAGCGCACCGGCTCGCTGTGGCCCGCGATCATCATCCACGCGGTCGCCGACATCGCCGTCACCGTCGGGGTGATCCCGGGGCTGTATGGCTACTGACCGCCGTCGCGCGTGGCCCGCGCGCTCGCTGGCCGCTGCCCGCCATCGCTCCTGCTGGCGCTGCCGGCCGCCGTCGCACGCCTCGGCGCCGTGGTGGGAGCCGCTGGCGTTCGCGGGCCAGCGGGTGATCGTCGGTCACGGCCAGCGGCGGGCAGCTGTACGTGTCGACACCGCCGGCGCGCAAGCCTCGTCCGACGGACGGCGGCCGCTCGTTCGAGCTGCTCGCGGCCCCTGCGGCCCCAGCGGCGCTCGGCGCCGCCGTGCGACGCACGCGCTGGGAGATCCGCAATGGCACCGTGCTCACCGGGCCCCCCGGCGGCCCGCTGGCGCTCGACCCGCACTCGCCCTTCCTCGGCGACTCGGCGCACCTCATCGCAGCCCCGCGGCGCTGCCCGGCGTCGCCGTCGCCGTGGGCAGCGACAACCACGTGTGGCGACGCGCACGCGTCCGGACAGTGGGCGACCTCCTTCGTCCTGCTGCCCGCCGGGGCTGTCGGCCGCACCCCGCAGGTGACCTCGCTCGCCGCCTTCACGCAGCCGTTGAGCACCGCGGTGTACATGGGCACCGCGCGGCTACGGCGTGCTCGTCACCAGGACGGTGGCGACGACTGGATCCGCGCCGACCCGGGCCTGCCCGAGAACGTGCTCGCGCTGGCCGCGGACTCGTCCGCGCAAGCGCTGTACGCGGCCACCGACCAGGGGCTGTTCGTCCACCACCTGCAGGCGCTGCCCGCGCCGCCGGTGTACCAGGATGCCTCGCTGTACCTGCGCTGGCTGGGCATCGCGCTGGTGGCGCTGCTCGCCACTGCCGCGGCCGCGGTCGGCGTCTGCGCCGGGCACTGCCGACCGGCTGAGCGCGAGACGCACGGTGGGGGAGCCCGCCGATGTGGATGTAGCGGACTCCCCCGTGCGTCGTGGGTTACATGGCGTCAGTGCTGCAGGATGCTGATGCTCGTCCACGAGTTGTCGTAGAGCGCGTTGCCGCCGCCACCCTGGACGTATGGCTTGACGAAGTACTGGTTGGCGCCGTACTCGAGCGTCGCGCCGGCGACGTCGCTGATCAGCTGCTTGCCCGCGGTCGACGAAGTCGGTGTTGGCCTGGCGTGCCGGTCTCGCCCTCGGCCTTCTTGACGGCGGCTGTCGACCCGCTGGTCGCAGATGCCGTCGTTGTTGCCGAGCCCGACCGCCGCCTGGGAGCAGATGAAGATGTTGTCGAACCAGTCCTGCGGGTTGTCGTAGTCGGCACCCCAGCTGTCACGGAAGATCACGTACTTCTTGTCCTGGCGGTTGGTCAGGAACGTCGGGAAGTCGGTGTGCTCCGTGTCGACGAGCACGCCGAGGTTGGTCTGCCACTGCGACTGCAGGTTGTCGGCGATCGCCTTCTGGGTCGTGTTGGTGTTGAACCAGTACACCAGGCCCTTGCGCTTGGTGCCGCTCGGGTCCCAGGTCTGCAGGTCGGCCTTCGCCTTGGTCGACGTTGAACACCGCGGTGGGTCGCTGTTGTCGCCGGTGTACCCGTGCAGACCCTTGCTGATGACGCCACCGGTGGCCGGCTTGCAGGTGATGCCGCCCGGGCCGCAGGCCACGTTGACCAGCTGGGTGCGGTCGATCGCCTCACTGAAGGCGCGCCGTCCGGCCAGCGCGATCGGGTCGTCGATGTTGCCGCCTGCAGGCGCGAACGGTCCGGTGGTGAAGTTGAAGCCGACCCAGGTGGTGCGCGCGCCGGGGATGTTGACGAACTGGCTCTTCAGCGCCGGGTTGGCCTGGAAGTTGCGGATGGCGTCGAGCGGCGGGTAGGTGTTGGCCGCGCCGATCTCGTCGAAGCCGCCGTTCTCGTACTTGGTCACCTGGCTGCTCTGGTCGGCGAGCACGGTCACCTCGACGTCGGTGAGGTGCCCGGTGCTCCCGCCCCACCAGTTGGGGACGTTGGCGAAGGAGAGGTGGTCCTTGGGGACGTACGCGGTCAGCTTGAAGGGCCCGGTGCCGATCGCGGTCGAGGCGTTGGTCCACCACGTCTTGTCGGTGTCGTTGGGGATGACCTTCTGGTCGACGACGTCGGCGGTCCACAGCGCCAGCTCGGTCAGCCAGTACCCGGCCGGCGATGTCAGGCGCGCCGTGACGGTGTACGGGTCGGGTGCGGAGAGACCGGACAGCGTTGTCGCTGTCGGCGCCCCGCTGGCCGGCGCCACCGTCGTGTAGCCGGCGACAGGCGCGAAGACGATGCCGTAGGTGTCGTTGAGGCGCGCGGCGCGGTTCCAGCTGTAGAGGACGTCGGCGGAGGTGACCGGGTCACCGTTGGAGAACTTGACGTCGTGGCGCAGGTGGAAGGTGTAGGTCAGACCGTCCGAGGAGATGTCCGGCATGCCGGTGGCGATGTCCGGGATCTCCTTGAGGTTGTCGTCGAACCGATACAGGCCGCCGAAGACGTTCTGCTCCATGGCGATGTCGACGGCTGACGACGCGTGCCCGGGATCGAGCGTCTTGATGTCGTCGACGATCGGGAAGCGGAACTGCTGGTTGGCTCGCCAGCGTCCGAGCACCCGAAGCCGGGCTGGCTGCTCCCGCACGCTGACGCGGCGAGCGCCGGCAGCACGACTGCGATCGCCATCCGGCTGCGTTTCATGTTCATCTCCCGCCGACGATCGGCATGTGCGCGGACGGACCTGTGGCGGCGCCCACCTGTGATTGCGATGGCTGCAACTCTGCGTACGACCATGTGCAGCTGACTTGAAGGCAATTGACGCCTTGCTCACCCAGCGGTACTAGGGACTCGTGGCGAGGCGTCTGCGACTTGAACGGAATTGCGCAGCTTCCTCACCCGTTGGTACTAGAACCGGCACAACTCGTGTCCGCGGAACTTGTACAGACACCGGATGAACCTCACACTCCGTGCACATGCGGTTCATGCCATCGACGATCGACTCTCGACATCAGCAGCGGGCCTCGAATGGCCGCCGTCGCACGGCCATCTCGCAGGACAGGTGCCGCCCGATGTCCAGAGACGCGAGCTGGCGATGACCGGCGACGTCGGTGTGTCCACCGTCGAATGCGAGGCGGTGAAGGCCAGTGGTCGTACGCACCCGTCGCAAGAACCCGGCGATCGTCCTTGTTCGCGTGGGCCGCTTCGCGCGGCAGGTCAACGGACGGACGCGATCGTCGACGCCACCCAGGGGTACGTGCAGGACGCCGGCGACACCGAGGCTGATCCAGCACCTGGGCGACCTCGGCCACCGCTGCACGGTGATCACCGTGCGGCCGGGCGTCTCCCCGCGCTGTGGCGGCCACGCGAGCGGCTGATGGCGAGCGAGTTTCGGACAAGCCCGGCAACAGACCTGGCTCACCGGCGCCTTCTCGCCGAATGCCGTCGTGGCGCGGACCCGGACGCAGTGGCGCAGATGCGCCGACTGCCCTCGTCGACGACCTCTTCGACAGCTGCATGCGCGCGCCCCGGCCGATCCATCGGCGCGGCACGCTGGCGGCGACCAGGAGGATCGTCGACATCGCCCGCGAGCTGGCCACGGCCGGATCGAGTGCGCCCGCCCTCCAGGCGGTGGCGGCGGCCGCCAGCGTCTCGCCGCATCACCTCACACGCACGTTCAAGGAAACCACCGGCATGACGATGGGCAGGTACCGGAACCGCGTCCGGGTACGCCTGGCACTGGAGTGGATCGCTGAGGGCGACGACGACTTCACCCGGATCGCGCACGACCTCGGCTTCGCGGACCACGCCCATTTCTCGCGGACGGTGATGGCCGAGGTGGGTCTGCAACCACGCACGCTGCGTCGCCTGCTGTACACGCCCGCTCTCTAGAGTCGCTTCCCGTGGCTCGCCTGCAGACCCCCGAGCGCGTCCGCCGTGCCTACCGCAGCCAGGCGCCGCGCTACGACCGCGCCATGCGATTCGCGGCGCGCATCTTCGACATCGACGGCGGCCGTCGCTGGGCGTGCGAGGGCGCTCATGGCGACACCCTGGAGATCGGGGTCGGCACCGGGCTGACCCTCCAGCTCTACCCCGAGGACGTCGCGCTCACCGCCATCGACGTCACCCCGGAGATGCTCCAGCGCGCCCGCGCGCGCGCTGTGACGCTCGGCCGCGCGGTCGACCTCCGCCAGGCTGACGCGACTCGGCTGCCCTTCCCGGACGCGTCCTTCGACACGGTCACCTCGACGCTGACGCTGTGCACCATCCCGGACCCGCAGGCGGCTGTTCGCGAGGCCTGGCGCGTGACCCGGCCCGGCGGAGAGCTGCGTTTCTTCGAGCACGGCCGCGGCGACGACCGGCTGAGCGTCTTCATCGAGCGGCTTCTCGAGCCCCTGACCCTCCGCCTGGACGCAGACCGGCTACTGCTCGAGCCCGACCGCGTCTTCGCCGCCGCCGGCGTCCCATGCGAGGTGGTGCGCCGCACCAACCGGGGCGTCTTCTGGCGGCTGCTGGCCCGGCGGCCAGGATCTTGACCATGTACGTCCGGGGTAATAAGTGATACCGTCAGTGTCACAACTTCGGTCTCCCTGACCGAATCGGACAACCGGACCATTGGAGGAGTTCGCATGATCATCACGGGCATCATCCTGCTGATCATCGGGTTCATCGCGGCGATACCGATCCTGTGGACGATCGGGATCATCCTCGTCGTGATCGGGGCCATCCTCGGGCTCATGGGCGCCATGGGCAATGCGGTCGGTGGGCGCCGCCACTACTACTGACCGGCGCCCCCGCAGAGGAGCACGGCCGCTGGACACGCTCGGTGTTCAGCGGCCGTTCCGCGCCTCCCGGGCGGTGTCCTCGAGCGCTGCGGCGACCACCTGCGCCGCGCGCCTGGTGTAGCGCGGCACCCACCGGGCCAGCCAGGCGGCCTGCCGCCAGTTGCGCGGGTCTGCGGCAGCGCGGCGCGGGTTGACCCAGGCGGGCGAGATCTCATGGGCCGGCGTGTCGAGGATGACGCGTACCGCGGCGACCCGAGGCACCATGGCCGCGAGGAGTGCCGACTCCATGTCCACGGCCGCGAAACCTCTCGCCAACCACGTGGCACGCCCGTCATGAGTCACCAGCGTGGAGGCGGAGAGCATCGGCCTCGACACCGTCGGGAAGCCGAGCCGTGTGGACGCGCTCTGCAACGCCGCGCTCCAGGCGATGTCACACGCGAGCAACACGCCATCCTCCCCCGCAACCTGCCTCGGGATCACCACCGTGCCGGGGCTGAGCGCCGGGTCGAAACCTCCCGCCAGGCCGATGCTGAAGACGACCGAGGTGGAGGGCGGCGCGCTCATCGCGGCGAGGCCGATGCCCGCGCAGACGAGGCTCAAACCCGGCACCAGCCGCCGAAGTGGCCTCGCCTCGTTGGCCATCGCCGCCACCATGGTCACGTCGTCCGGGTCAAGAGGCGAGTGCTCGTCGGCCATGCGCCGAGTCACGGTACCAATGAGCCGCGCGCCGACGGCACGGCGAAGCACAGGGTCCACTTGACACAGTTGCTGCAAATGCGCGGAGTCAACCGTCTGTGCGCATCGCATGAACGTATGCGAAGGTTCGTGAAGGAAAGTAAAGCGAGGCGCGGTACGATGAATCTAGACTGCTGTGAGACATCTCATTACGACTGGTCGCGAGAGGCCTGCCATCCCGCTCACGTCGCAGCAGACGGTCCGAACTAGGTGATTGCGTCAAGCGCCTCCAACGCAGTACAGTTGGATGGAGGGGTCGTCACCCGTTTGGTGACCAAGGGGCCGGAGGGGTCCCGGGAGGTGGGGTACGTTCGACATCGACGTTGACCGGTATGGCGCCGCTGGTGGGCGCGTCGCTGGGAGGGGCACGGTGCTTCGCCTCGTCGACGCAGCCGGCGAGCGGCGCGAGCTCCTCGGGACAGCGTCGCGAGACGAGTGGCCGGCTCCGTCCTGGCGCGCACGCGGTCTGTGGCTGAAGCACTCTGTCGACACCGTCTGCGCCGCCCTCGCGCTGGTGGTCATCTCCCCGCTGCTCCTGGCGATCGCCATTGCCGTGAAGCTGACGTCGCCGGGACCGGTGTTCTTCCGCCAGGAGCGCATCGGGCTGCACGGCAAGCCGTTCCAGATGCTCAAGTTCCGCTCGATGCGCTCGGCGGCCGTGGTCGCGGAGTTCGAGCCGGCCGATGGTGTCGCCCCAGGTGGGTTGGAGGGCGAGGATCGGCGCACGCGGCTGGGACGATGGCTGCGCGCCTCGTCCCTGGATGAGCTCCCCCAGCTCTTCAACGTCGTCCTGCAACAGATGAGCCTCATCGGCCCCCGTCCGGAGCGGCCCCAGTACGTCGAGCGGTTCTGTGACGAGGTGCCCGGCTACAGCCGCCGGCTCCGCATGCGTCCCGGCATGACCGGCCTGGCGCAGGTGCGAGGCTTGCGCGGAGCCACGTCGTTGCCGCGCCGTGTCGAGGCCGACAACCAGTACATCGACTCGTGGTCGTTGTGGCTTGACGTCAAGGTCCTGCTCCTCACCGTCCGGACGGTGCTCGACTGCCTGCGGCGTTCCCCGGAGGACGAGCCGCCCACCATCGAGCTGGCGCTGGTCGGACGTGCACTTCCGGCTCGCGCGGCCGCCGGACGTGGTGGCGCGTCGGACACCATCCGCACGTTTCCCGTCGCCCTCGCGGTGGAGCAGGACCGCGAGAAGTCTCCGCGGGCTGTCGCCCCGCTGATCCAGGTGGCCGCCGAGCTCGCGCCGCCGCGGCGCGTCGACGACAACATCGTGCCGTTGCCCACGGCTGCCCATGTCGCCGGGCTGCTCACCATTGTCATCGTGGCGCATAACGGTCGCGAGCTGCTTCGCTCCTGCCTCGACTCTCTGAGCGCTGATGAATGGACCGGGTCGTGCGAGGTGATCGTCGTCGACAACGCCTCGACGGATGGCGCGGTCGCGATGGTGCGTCACGATCACCCCTGGGTGCGCGTCATCGAGTCCGGCGGCAACGTCGGCTTCGCGCGCGCGGCCAACATCGGCATCCGTGCATCGTCGGGGGAGTACATCCTCCTGCTCAACCCCGACACCGTGGTGCCGCCGGGAGCGCTGCGCGGGTGCGTCGAGGAGTTGCGACGACGCCCATCCATCGGGATGCTGGGCTGCAAGCTGGTCCGGCTGGACGGCAGCCTCGACCATGCGTGCAAGCGCAGCTTTCCGACGCCCATGTCAGCATTGGCGCACATGTCGAGACTGTCGAGACTGCCCGTGGCATCGTCGCGCTTCAGCGCGTACACCGCCGCGCACATCGACGACGACGACGTGGCCCTTGTCGACGCCGTCAACGGCGCCTTCATGCTCATCAGGGCGGCCGCGCTCGAACAGGTCGGGCTTCTCGACGAGAGCTACTGGATGTACGGAGAGGACCTCGACCTCTGCTTCCGTTTCTGGGCGGCACGGTGGCCGGTGCTGTACTGGCCGCACCAGAGCGTGGTCCACGTGAAAGGAGGAATCGCAGGGCGGCACCGTGCATGGCACACCAACCTCGCGTTCCACCGCGCCATGTGGATCTTCTTCGCCCGCCACCAGGCTGCCACCTACCCGTGGGCCGTGAGGTCCGCTGTGTGGGCCGCGATCTGGCTCAAGCTGTGCGTCTCCGCGACGCGCAGCGCATGCGCACGCAGCGCGCAGAGGTTGCGCAAGCTGAGGTGACGCGGCCGCTCACCGTGACGCTCGCCGGCGCCGCGGTCTCGTCGACCTCGCGGCTTCTCGACGACGCGGTCGCTGGCGGGAGGGTTGAACGGACGGCAGGCCGTGCCGACCTGGTGCTCCTCGATGACAGCGCACCCCATCCGCGCCTCACAGCACTCTGGTTGCGCGCCCGGGGCGTGCGAGTCGTGCGATCGTCGCGGGCAACGACGAGAGGCGGCACGCTCGACATCGCGGCGATGGCGGCGGCAGCGGCCCGGCCCGGCGCCGGGATCGACGGCGGCCCCAGCGTCTCGATCATCGTGACAGTGCTGAACGAGGACGACGCCATCGACGAGCTGGTGGGCATCCTCACCGCCCAGATGCGCGCTGACGACGAGCTCGTGGTCGTGGACGGCGGCTCGACCGACGACACCTGGCGCAGCCTCGAGAGCTGGCAGCGGCGCGACCCGCGGGTCACCGTGCGTCGCCTCCCGGGCGGCCCCTTGCTGCGCGCACGGGTCGGCACCAACATCTCCGCCGGGCGCAACCTGGCCGTCGCCACCGCTCGTCACGACGTCATCGTCTGCACCGACGCCGGCTCGCACCCCGCTCCGGGGTGGCTCGATGGGCTGCGTGCCCCGTTCGGGGAGAGGCCGATGCCGGCACTGGTGGCGAGCGTCCCCGGGGTGCGCGCCGAGTTCGGCCGTCCAAGCCGCCCAGGCCGCCGCCTGCCACCCCGATCCTGAAGACCTGCGTCACCCGTCGCTGCTGGTGCGGCTGTACGGCAGGCTGTTCGGCACCGCCTTCGACCCGAGGATGCCCCTGGGCCTGTCCCTCGCCTTCACCAGGACAGCCTGGGAGCGGGCGGGCCGGTTCCCGGAGAACCTGCCCACCACCGAGGACGCCATGTTCGGCCTGGCGGTCTCGCGCCACGGCGCGTGCCTCGCCACCCTCGACGCGCCGATCACGCGGCACGCCCAGGCGTCGCTGGCTGACACCTACCGTGCCTACCGCCAATACGGCGAGGGGGCGTCGCGGAGCGGCAACCCCACGCTGCGGATCCGCGATGCGGTGCGGGGGATCGCCTACCCGCTGGCCCTGCTGGCGATGCTGCGAGCTCCGCGGCGCGCCGCGCCGGTCCTGGGCGCGGCGGGAGCGCTCTACATGTCTCTCCCGCTGCGCCGGCTGGGCAGGCGCGCCGGCCTCCTCCCGGCCGCGTTGCTCCTCCCCGTGGCGCTGGCCACCAAGGACATCGCCAAGGTCCACGGGGCGATCCGCGGCGCTCGTGTGGCGTCGCGTGGCCGCCCCGAGAACGATCGCCGCATCCGCATCCTCGTGGTGCTGCCCTCGCTCGACACGGGCGGCATCGAGCGGCACGCGCTCACGGTCTACCCCGCGCTCGACCGCGATCGCTTCGACGTCCGGCTGCTCTGCGTCAAGGGCGAGGGAGCGCTGTTCCCCGAGGCCCGCGCCACCGGCCTGGTCGTCAACTCCCTCGATGCCGGTGAGAGCAACCTGGCCATCGTCGCGACACTGCGCGGACTCTGCGCGCGCATGCGAGAGTTCCGGCCGGATGTCGTGGTCACGTCGGGGTTCAGCGCGGACGTGGTGGGACGTCTCGCCGCCGCCGCCACGAGGGTGCCGGCGATCATCAGCTGGAAGCACAACGGCGGCCACGTCGGACGCTATGGGATCAAGGAGCGCACCGCCGAGACGTTCCTGCGTCGGGTCACCACCAGGTACCTCGCGGTCGCGCACAGCCAGGTCGGCTACCTCAGCGGATACCTGCGTCTGCCCCGGGACAGGATCACCGTCATCCACAACACCGTCCGGGTCGCCGCAACGGCTCCGGACGAGGCGGCCATCCGGCGGCTCCGGGCGGGCCTCGGTGTCGGCGGCGACGACGTCCTTGTGGGCGTGGTCGCCGCGCTGCGAGCCTGGAAGGGGCACGCAACTCTGCTGCGCGCCTTCGCGCGCGTCGCCGAGGCCGAGAGCCGCGCCCACCTGCTGGTCATCGGCGACGGTGAGGAGCGCGACAGCCTCACGCTCCTGGCCCGGTCGCTGCACATCGACGACCGGGTTCATTTCCTCGGCGACCGCCGCGACGTCGACGAACTCCTGTGCGCCGTCGATGTCGTCGTCCTACCATCCCACATCATCGAGACCTGCTCGTACGCGATCCTCGAGGCGATGAGCCGCGCGCGCCCCGCGGTCGCCACCGACATCGGTGACCTGCCGGAGCTGATCGAGCCGGGTGTCACCGGGATGCTGGTGAGCCCAGGCGACCATGTCGCGCTGGCTGCGGCGCTGCTGACAATTCTTCAGACTCCGGATCGCGGTGCGTCACTGGGCCGCGCCGCTCTGCGGCGCCTCGACGAGCACTTCCCGTTCGAGGCAACGATCCGGCGCATCGAAGATGAGATGGAGACGACCCTCGCCGCGGCGGCGAACGGTGGACGAGGAGGACGAGCACGCTGATGAGCCAGAGCACCCAGGCGCCGCGCAAGACGGACCCCGACCGGCCCTACCCGCGACCGGGGCGAGGCTCCGCCCTGAGGGCGCAGCTCCGCGCTGAGGCTGAACGTTCCATCGGGGGCCGCGTCATCCGCTATGCCCTCTTCGCCATCGCCCTGGCCATCCTCGGCCTGCTCACCTCGCTGGCGGTGGGCGCGTCGCTGGGCGACCGCTTCTCAGCGACGAGCCAGGTGCTCGTCCGGGCGCCGTTCGGTTCCGAGACCATCGTCACCGGCAACCCGGTGCCGGGAGAGGACATCCAGCGTGTCGTCGACACGGACCTGCAGATCGCCCAGAGCCGCGACTTCCTGTCCCACGTCGCGCGGCTCATCAACAACGGGTCGGTGAGCACCAACTCACTGATCAAGGACCTCGCCAGCGCGACCACCGGCGATGCCGACCTGATCGCGTTCACCGCCTCCGAGCCCACCGCGCCCTCGGCACAGGCCGTCGCCACCACCGCCGCGACGGAGTTCGTCGCGTACATCAAGAACATCCAAGAGGGCAACCTCAACACCGCGAACTCGCAGGATCCTGCGGTGATCGCGGCGCAAACTCGCCTGCAGCTCCTGCAGCAGCTGTCACCAACGGCGACCATCGCCAGCCCCGCGACGTCGGCAACACAGCTCCGTCCCAACCACTCGCGCGACGCGCTCATCGGGCTCACCGGTGGATTGGTCGTGGCAGTCGTCGGCATCGCGCTGGGGGAGACGGTGCTGAATCGCCGTCAGACCAACTCCACGGCCACCGTGTCGATCTGAGCGGGGCCGGGTGTCACGGTGATCGCCGACCTGCGCCGATCGGCGGCCTCGACCGAGGTGCTGCTCGCGCTGGTCATGACCTTCAACCTGGCGGTGATCGCCGTGCTCTCCGACTGGACGTTGGTCGGCATCATCGTCGGCGGTGTGGTCGGCCTGGCCCTGGTCTCTCTGATGGTCCGCTGGGCGTGGCTGATCCCGGTGACCGTCGTGGTGGGCTTCGCGCTGCAGCCCGCCCTCAAGTTCTATCTCTCGGATGCGTTCGGGCCCGCCAAGGACGCTGCCGTCGTGGTGGCGGTGGCCGCGCTGCTGGCCAGCCTGCTGCGCCGCCGCTGGGGGCTGGATGTCGCGACCGGGCCTCGTCGCTCGGTGGATCGAGCGCTGGTCCTCGGGGTGCTCGCTTTCATCACGCTCTACGTCATCAACCCCGCCGGCGACCACGGCACCGGGTGGGCCACCGGTGCGCGCCTGGTCGTGGAGGCCTTCGCCCTGTTCCTCGTCGGCTACCTGGGAACCACGCCCGCGCGCACCTGGCGCTGGGTGGTGACCGCGGCACTCGTGGTCGCGGTCATCGAGACCCTGGCGGGCATCGCCGAGCAGTACATCGGCGTCACCCGGCTGGTCCAGGACCTGGGGTACACGTACGGTGAGCAGGTCCGCCAGATCAGCGGCGGGGCGCTGCGCAGCTTCGGGACCCTCGACGAGCCGTTCAGCTACGCCGCACTCGTCCTGCTCGGGTTCATCGTCGCGCTGCACGCGCCCCTTCCGCGAGCGCTGAGGATCCCGCTGTCGCTGTTCATCGCCGCCGGCGTGGTGGTGTCATTCGACCGCACCGACATCGTGCTGCTCGTTCTCGCCGCGGCCCTGTGGCTGGTGCGGCGAGGCCTGCACAGGCCCGCCGTCGGCGTCCTGGTGGCGACGGTGCTGCTCGCCGCCGCATACGTCACCACCAACCAGCTGGAGCCGGCAGCGCAGGGAACCAGCGCGGCCTCGACAGTCCTGAGCCTGAATGGACGGTTCGCGGAGTGGGGCACCGTCCTCGCCGACCCGGGAAACCTCCTCGGGGGCGCCGGCGTGGGGGTCACCGGTGCCGGGGCGGTGCGTGGCCAGGGCAGCGGCATCGTCGCTGTCGGTCGATTCCAGAGCAACCAGCCCAATCCTCCAGCAGTGGCGAGCAACGTCCTCCCGTCGCTCGAACTCGAGCTACCTGGCGACGCTCTCCGACGTCGGGCTGATCGGGCTCCTGCTGTTCCTCTTCATCGCGATCCGCATGATCATGATCGCGTACGCGGCGGCGCGCACGGGATCGAGCGCCGGCTGGATGGCCCTCGGCGTCGTGGGCCTGCTCCTCCTTGACGCGACCACCCGCTCGTCGCTCACCGCGTTCCCGTTCGGGTACATCGGTCTCTACGTGCTCGGCGCGTCGCTCGCCGCAGCCCAGGTGGACTCGGTCTCCGAGCGGCTGAGGACGCAGGGCCTCCTGCGCCCCGCACCCCAGCCGCTCCTGGAGCCCTCGACCTGAAGGGCCCGTCCAGGCAGCCCACGTCGGAGCCCATCCGCCAGCCACGCTTCGTCGCCGGGTCGGTCGCGGCTGTCACCTCGCGGGTGCTCGGCAGGCTCCTCGCGCTCGGCTTCATCGTCCTCCTCGCCCGGCGGCAGAGCCAGCTGGTGTTCGCCCAGTACAACTACCTCCTCGTGCTCGCGGCGGCGGTCAGCGTGATCACCGACGCAGGGGTCGCTGCCGTCGCCGCCCGCGAGGTGGCTCGGGGCGAGGCGGTGCTGGCGTCGGCATACCGCGCCGCCAGCCTGGTGCAGCTGGCCACCGGCGTGATCGCTGGAGTCGCCGTCGCCGCTGTCGGTGTGCTCGCGCCCGGGCCGGGCAGGGACTACGGCGCGCTTGCGTTCCTCGCACTCTTCGTGGCCGCGACCGCGGTGTTCAACCTGCAGGCGGAGATGCTGCGAGCCGCCGGCCGGCCGCTCGTCGAAGGTGGCCTCCAGCTGCTTGCCGGTGCGCTCCAGCTCGGTCTCGGCGCGCTGGTTCTGTTCGAGGGTGGCGGGCTCGAGGCGGTGATCGCAACCCTGGCCGTCAAGCAGCTCGCGGTCGTGGGGCTGTGCCAGCTGTGGCTGCCGAGCCCGTGGTCGGCTCCGCCCGATCGCGACCTGCGGCGCTGGGTGGTCCGTCGCGGTCTCTGGCTGGGCGGGGCGACCACGCTCGCAGCGGTGATGTGGCGCGCCGGCGCGCTCGTCCTCGGCAACGTGGGCACCGTCTCCTCGATCGCGGACTTCGCGGCCAGCTCCCGATTCATCGAGCTCAGCTCACTGGTGGCGCAGACACTCGGCATCGGCATGCTCCCTGCGTTGTCGAGGCGAGCGTCGACGTCGCCGGAGACCATGCGCCGGTTCACCAGCCGCCTGGTCATCGGCCTGACGCTGGTGTCCGCGGTGGTGACGGTGCCGGCGGTGCTCTTCACCGGGCGGGTCACCCTGGCGGTGTTCGGGGCGCGGTACCGGGCCGCGATCGTGCCGGCTGAGATCTTCGTCGCGTTCACACCGGTGGTGCTCCTCTACTACGTCTCCTGGGCCGCGCTGGTGGCCGAGCGCCAGGAGAGACGGGTCACGCTTGCCTCCGCCGTCGGCGCCGCCGTCGCCGTGCTCCTGGTCGCGTGGATCGTGGTGCGCCCGGAGGCCACGGTGACGGCGATCGCAGAGGCCCTGGCGATCAGCAGCGCGGCGGCGCTGCTGGCCATGGCTGTGGCGCGCACATCAGGTCGTGTGCTTGGCCGCACGTCACCTCTGTGAGAACAGGCAGGCGCACGTCCGCGCCCTTGACCGCCACGGCGGCTGCGTAGCCGGGACCGGCATCCACGTTGGCAACGGTCCACGTCTCCACGTCCGGGTCTGGCGTCGCGCTGCGCTGGCCGAGCCCGGTCCCGAGTGCTTTGAGGTACGCCTCCTTGCGAAGTCCATGTCGCGAAGAACGCGGCTGCGCCGAGCCCGGGCGGGGCCGTCCTGAGCGAAGCCTGCTCCGAGGCGCTGAGGAAGCGCGCAGCCACGTCCGCCACGGGGAAGTCCTCGCGCACCATCTCGACGTCGACACCGATGGCCCGCCCACGAGACACACCCACGACGATGAGGCTCCCCGAGTGCGAGATGTTGAACTGCAGCCAGGCGAGGTCCTCTCGTTCCAGAGACGGCTTGCCGTTCTCCCCCTCACCGAGCGCGAGGGCCGCTGGTTCGGCGCCCAGGTAGCTGCCCAGCAGCGTGCGCAACCACCCGCGGCCCACCGCGAAGCGGTCGCGGTCCCGCTGCCTGTGAAAGCGCCTGGCTCGTGCCGCCTCGTCGTCGCTGAGCGATCGCCAGAACGCAGCGGCGACAGTGGGTGGAACGTCGAGAGAAGCGCGCCACAGGTGCACGTCGCGGAGGGCCAGCCCCGGTGGGCACGTCCCGCTCACCTGCTGACGGCACAAGCTTGCGCCGCCCGCAAGCTGGTGCTGAGTGCGCGAGCGACGTCGTGCACGTGTGGCTCTGTCAGGAGCGAGAGATGCCTGCCCGGCACCTCGTGCACGGTGAGCGCGCCGAGGTGCACGTCCAGCCAGCCGAGCGAGCGGTTGCGGGCCATGTCCGAGGCGTCGGCGCTGACGAAGAGCACCATGGGTGCGTCATTGCCGCGGCACCCATACCTCACCGTCAGCGCCTCCGCGCCGTCCCAGTCGAAATCGTCGACGAACGCCGGCGCGACCCCGCGCTGCGCGCGCTCCTCGAGCAGACGGCGCAGGGCACGCACCACCTTGAGCAATGCCCGCCGCGGCCCACGCTGACGGAGGCGGGTGAGAAATCCGCGTGGTGACCGCAGCCAGACGACGCGCCTCGTGACGTCCGGCGTCATCGCGTCCAGCACGGCCAGCCACGGGACTCAACTCGCCGTCCGCACGGAGTTGGCCCGCGACCTCGTACGCGAGCAGGCCGCCGAGTGAGAATCCGGCGATGTGGTATGGCCCGTGCGGCTGCACCCCGCGGATGGTCGGTAGCATCTGCGCCGCCAGCTCCTCGATGCTGCGCGAGCGGTCGAAGAACCGTCCGGCACGCTCCGGGAGGATCCCCACGACGCGCTGCTCGGAGCCGAGGTGACCCCGAAAGTGGCGCAGGCTGAGGAGCGTCAACTCATCGGGATGGATGAAGAAGAGCGGCGGGGTGGTGCCGCCGCCTTGCACTGCGACGCTCAACTCCTCGGACGGCGCCTCGCCAGGCGCCTCGCTCAACGTGGCGGCCATCCCCTCGACAGTGGCTGCCTCGAAGAAGGTGGCCAAGGGAAGCACCCGACCCAGCTCACGCTCCACGTTGGCGAGGAGCCGCACCGCCAGGAGCGAGTGTCCGCCCAGCTCGAAGAAGTCGTCGCCGATGCCCACCGAGTTCGACGCGAAGGGTCTCCGCCCAGATCGCCGCCAGCGCACTCTCCATCTCCGTGCGCGGCGCACGGAAGCTCGACCCGGGACGCCAGTCAGGGTCGGGCAGCGCGCGCCGGTCGGTCTTGCCGCTGTGCGTCAGCGGGATCTCCGCGACCCCGACGAGGGCTGAGGGGATCATCGCCACGGGAAGGCGTGACCCCAGGAAGGAGCGCATCTCCGCCACCGTCGGCGCAGTGGCGCAGTCCGATGCCACGACGTACGCGATCAGCCGCGAGTGTCCGTCGGCGTCGAGGCGAACGTCCGCGACCGCCTGCTGGACTGCGGGGTGGGCGATGACCGCGGCCTCGATCTCACCGAGCTCGATGCGAACCCCGCGAACCTTGACCTGGCTGTCGCGGCGACCGAGGTATTCGAGGGCGCCGTCGCGGCGGTGGCGCGCGGTGTCGCCGGTGCGGTACACGCGCCCTCCCGGCCGGAACGGGTCGGCCACGAATCTCTCAGCGGTCAGGTCGGCGCGGTGCAGGTAGCCCCGCGCCACCTGGTCGCCGCCGACGCACAGCTCTCCAGGGCTGCCGGCCGGGACCGGCTGCATGGCACCGTCCAGGACGTATATCTGCGTGTTGGCCACCGGCCGGCCGATCGGCACAGGTCCGGTTGCATGCGGCCGGCACTGCCATGAGCTCACGTCCACCGCAGCCTCGGTCGGTCCGTAGAGGTTGCGCAGCTGCACGCGCGGCCCGAAGAAATCGAGGCAGCGCTCGGCCAGCGCCGCCGTCAGCGCCTCACCGCTGGAGGCGACCAACCGCAGGCTGTCGTACCGGTCGCGGCCCGCGGTGTTGAGGAACTCCTCGAGCACCGACGGGATGAAATGGAGGGTTGTGATCCCTTCCGCTCGCACGGTGTCGGCGACCCGGCGCGGGTCGATGTGCGCGCCCGGGTCGAGCATGACGACCGCCGCCCCGCACAGCAGCGGACAGAACAGCTCCCAGAGAGACACGTCGAAACCGAGAGGCGTCTTCTGCAGGACACGGTCGGCAGCGGTCAAGCCGAATGACCCGACCCGCCAGACCAGCTGGTTGACGATCGCCTGGTGCTCGACCATCACGCCCTTGGGCGTGCCGGTCGATCCCGAGGTGTACAGGACATACGCGAGGTCGTGTGGCGATGCATCCGACGCCGTGTGCGGCGGGCAGGACATCCAGTCGTCGCGCGACACGTCGATGACCACGGTCCGTTCCGGCACCTCGGGCAGCGCCACCGCGGTCTCGGCGCTGGCCAGGATCACGGCCGGGTCGCTGTTGGCGATCATCGCGACCAGGCGCTCGCGCGGCTGGTCCGGTTCGAGCGGCACGTAGGCGCCGCCGGCCTTGAGGACCGCCAGCAGGGCGACCAACAGGTCGGTGGAGCGCTCCATGCATACGCCGACGAGGACGTCGGGCCGCACGCCGCCCGCGCGCAGACGGGACGCCAGCCGGCCGGCGTGGTCGTCGAGCTCCGCGAAGCTGAGCGTGCCGCGACGATCCGAGACGGCGATGGCGTCGGGTGTGCGCGACACCTGGTCCGACACCAGCTCGTGGAGGCACCTGTCGCGCGGGTAGTCGGCGTCGGTCGCGTTCCACTCGACCAGCTGGCGGTGCAGCTCCTCATCGGAGAGCATCGGTAGCCGAGAGACGGGACAGTCCGGCGCCTCCGCGATCCCCTGGAGCAGCGTGAGCCAGTGGCCGACCATCTGCCTGGCCGTCTGCGCGTCGAAGAGATCGGCGTTGTACACGAGCTGCCCGTCGATGCTCCCAGTGGTGCTCTCCTCGAGCTCGAGCGTGAGGTCGAACTTGGCGGCGTTCATCGTGTCACCGGCCTCGGTGTGCAACGAACGAACGTCCCACGACGGTGGGTTGGTCTCCGGAGCCTGCATGAGCACGACGACCTGGAAGATGGGGTTGGCCCCGCGCTCGCGCGGCGGCCGCAGCTCACGGACGAGCGGCTCGAATGGGACCAGGTTGGTCATGGCGTCGAGGACCCGACCGCGCATCCGCGTGAGCACGTCGCTGAAGCTCGGGTCGCCGCTGAGGTCGCTGCGCACCACGAACGGCGTCACGCAGTAGCCGAGCATCGCCTGCAGCTCGGGACGCTGGCGCTCGTCGGCGATGGTCCCGAACACGAAGTCGTCCTGGCCGGAGTAGCGGTGCATCAGCACGGCGAAGGCCGACACGGCCGCCTGGAACATCGAGGCGCCGCGCGCGCGGCTGA
Organism: Candidatus Dormiibacterota bacterium; assembly: GCA_963823765.1. GTDB lineage: Bacteria > Chloroflexota > Dormibacteria > Aeolococcales > Aeolococcaceae > Aeolococcus. Next base: position 1,696,075 of record CAWGML010000002.1, on the reverse strand, counting down.
CACTCCGCAGCCCATCGGCCGTAGCCGAGGTCACGCGGAACCGCTCGACGCCTCCGCGGAACCGCTGCTCGGACGAACGCGGGTGATCGGCGATGAGCCGAAGCGGCGGCGCGTCGGTGAGCTGCGTTCGCCAGTAGGCGATCCTCTCCGTGAAGTCCTCGCCGGCGATCCAGTCGCTCTCCCACTCCGCGAAGTCCGCGTACTGCACAGCGGGCTCGGTCAGGGGTGAGGCGGCGCCGGCCGCGAACGAGTTCGTACGCGGCGACCAGCTCCGCGACGAGGATGCGCAGGCTGCCGACGTCGAAGATGACGTGGTGCATCGCCAGGTCGAGGCGATGCCGGTGCTCACCCAGCCTGCTGAGCCGGGCACGCAGCAGTGGTCCGCGCCCGACGTCATATGGACGCGTGGCCTGCTCCTCGGCGAGGCGACCGGCCTCCGCCTCCGCGGCGTCCGCGGGGAGGTGGCTGAGGTCGACGACGGGCAGCTCCCACCGGGACGGGGGCTGCACGACCTGGGAGGGCTCGCCGTCGACGACCTCGAAGGTGGTGCGCAGGATCTCGTGCCGTTGCACGACCTCGTTGAACGCGGCCCGCAGCGCGTCGACGTTGCATTCGCCCTGCTTGCGAATCGTGAAGGCGAGGTTGTACACCGGGTTGTCCGGCGCCAGCTGCGTGAAGTACCAGAGCTGCGCCTGGCCCGCGGACAGGCGTGCCGGCCCCGCGCCCTGGCGGCGGGTCACGGCCCTGGTTCGCGCTGTGGGCGAGAGCCCGTCGGGCGGCGTTGCGGCCTCGACCAGCGCGGCCATCCCCGCGACCGTCAATCCTTGCTCGAACATCTCTCTGAGCGGCACCTGGACACCCAGCTCACGAGCCACGTCCATGAGCACTCGCGTCGCCAGCAGGGAGTGACCGCCGAGCTCGAAGAAATTGTCGTCGACGCCGATGTTCCTGGTGCCGAGCCGCTTACCCCAGATCTCGGCGACCCGTGCCTCCATCGTCGACCGCGGCCCGGACCACGTCGCGCGCGCACCCGACGTCCACTCCGGTTCTGGCAGCGCTTTGCGATCCACCTTGCCGTTCGGCGTCAGCGGCATCGACTCGAGGGTGACGAACGCGGACGGGACCATGTACTCCGGGATGGTTCGGCGCAAGAGCTCGCCGAGCTCGGCGCTGGACGGCGCGGACCCCCGCGGCACGACATAGGCGGCCAGGCGGATGTCGCCCATCGCGCGCTCACGCGCCACCACCACCGCATGGGCGACGGAGGGGTGGGCGAGCAGCGCGGTCTCGATCTCGCCGAGCTCGATGCGGAACCCGCGCACCTTCACCTGGTGGTCGAGACGGCCGAGGTACTGGAGCTCGCCGTCAGCGCGCCAGCGGACCAGGTCGCCCGTCTGGTACATGCGGCCGCCCGGGACGAACGGGTCGTCCACGAAGCGTTCCGCGGTCAGCTCGGGACGATGCAGGTAGCCTCCGCTGACGCCATCCCCCCCGATCCAGAGCTCCCCACCGACACCGATCGGTACGGGTCCTCGACAGCGGTCGAGCACGTACACCCGGGTGTTCGCGATGGGGCGGCCGATGGTGACGGGCCTTCCCCGGCGCAGCCGCGCGGTGGTCGACCAGACCGTCGTCTCCGTGGGCCCGTACATGTTCCACACTGCTTCAGCGCGATCCAGCAGGGCCTCGGCGAGCTGCGGCGAGACAGCCTCCCCGCCGCAGAGCACGACAAGACCTGGCTGGCCTTTCCATCCGCTGTCGATCAGCAGCTGCCAGTGCGACGGGGTCATCTGCACGACGCTGGCTCCCGCATCGCTGATCAGCTGGGCGAGCTGCCAGCCGTCGGCGACGACCTCCGCGGGCGCGATCACCGTCTTCGCGCCAGTGATCAAGGGCAGCCACAGCTCCACCGCCGCGATGTCGAACGCCGGTGTGGTGACGGCCACGAGCGTGTCTGACGAACGCATCCCCGGCGTGACCGACATGGAGGTCAACAGGTTGACGATGGCGCCGTGGCGCACAGGCACGCCTTTGGGCTTTCCCGTCGAGCCGGACGTGTAGAGGAGGTACGCGCAGTCATCGGCGCGGCCACGGAGCTGGGGTGGCTCGTGGCAACCGTCCCCGCTGTCGTCGTCATCGAGGTGGATCACAGTGGCGCCATGCCCGGTGAGCTGCGACCGCACCCGCCGTTGCGTCAGCAGCGTGGTGGCGCCGGAGTCCTCCAACATGTACGCCAGCCGCTCGGCGGGAAACTGCGGATCGAGGGGAAGGTAGGCGGCGCCGGCGTACCAGGTGCCCAACATGCCGGCGAGCATGTCCAGCGAACGCTCGACGTGGATTGCCACCACGCCTCCGTGCGGGTTGGACTCGATGACACGCCGTGCGATGCTCGTGGCTCGCTGCTGCAGCTGCGCATACGTGAGCGTCTCCTCGCCGAACACCGCGGCGACTGCGTCAGGTGTGCGCCGCGCCTGGTCGGCGATGAGGTGGTGCACGCACGCCTCGCGCGGATAGTCCGCCTCGGTTGCGTTCCAGAGCGTCAGCTGCTCGCGCTCACCCCTGGTCAGCAGCGGCAGCGCCGAGACCGGCCGGCCCGGGTCGTCGGCGATCCCGGCCAGGAGGGTCTCCCAGTGCCCGGCCATGCGCTGGCCGGTCTGCAGGTCGAACAGGTCGGAGTTGAAGAGCAACCGGCCCTCGATGTGGCCCTCGGGTCGTTCGTCCAGCTCGAGGTGGAGGTCGAACTTGGCGCTCCCGACCGCGCTGCTCAGCTCCGGACCGATGAGGTGCAGGCTCCACCCGGGCTTGCGCCAGCCGGTTGCCGGTTCGAGCACGATGGCCGCCTGGAAGAAGGGATTGCTGCTGCCGTCGCGGGGTGGCTGCAGCTCGCGAACGAGTTCCTGGAAGGGCACGATGTTGCGCAGCCCGTCCAGCACATCGGTCCGCACGCGCCTCAACAGCTCGGTGAACGAGGGGTCGTCGCCGGCGTCCGCGCGCACCACCAGAGGCGAGAGGCAGTAGCCGACCATGCCTTCCAGCTCGGGCCGCTCACGCAGGTCGGCGAGGGTTCCGAACACCACGTCCGGCTGACCGGAGTAGCGCTGCAGGAGGACCGCGAACGCAGCCGCCAGCGTCTGGAACAGCGTGCTGTTGGTCTCGCGACTGAGCACACGAAGGCCGTCCGCCAGCTTCCTGTCGATGGTGAGCGGGGCGATCCCTCCTCGAAATGCCTGCTGTGCGGGCCGAGGCCTGTCCAGGGGAAGCTCCACCGTGGGCACGCCGTCGAGGCGTTCCCGCCAGTGGGCGATGCGCCGGCTGAAATCGACGCTGCCGACCTGGGCGCGCGACCACGTCGCGTAATCCGAGTACTGGACCAGCGGGGGCGGCAGTGACGGCGCCCTCCCCGCCACGAAATCCTCGTACAGGCTCGACAGCTCGGGAAGGACGACGCGGTACAGGCTGACGGCGTCGAACACCAGGTGATGCAACGCCAGGTGGAGGCGGTGGTGGTCCGGGGCGACGCGGACCAGGAGCGGGCGGATGAGCGGGCCGCGCTCGAGGTCGTACGGGCGGCGTGCCTGCTCGGCGGCCAGTGTCGTGGCTCTCTCCTCGGCCTCGAGGCGCGGCAGTGTGCTGAGGTCCAAGAGGGGGAGGTCGAGCGCGGTCGCCGGGTGCACCACCTGGACAGGCTCACCGTCGACTGTGGCGAACGTCGATCGCCAGATCTCGTGGCGGCGCACGATCTCGTTGAAGGCGTCGCGGAAGGCGCCATGATCGAAGTCGCCGTCCTTGTGGATGGAAGCGGCCTCGTTGTACACCGGGTTCTCCGGAGCAAGCTGTGCGAAGTACCAGAGCTGCTCCTGCACGACCGACAGGCGCGCCGGGCCGGCGCCTGGGTGGCGGGACAGAGGCTGACGCACTTCCGCCCGGGTCGGCCGTCCGCGCATGCGCTGCTGCAGGAGGGCGCGTTTCGCCTCCGACAGACCGGCGGCCGGGTTACTGTCGATCATGTCTGGAACGTGACGTTCAGGGCGGTCAGGCCGCGCAGGCCGAGGTTGGGCCGCCACTCCACAGGCTGCGCGTCGAGGCGCAGGTCGTGGAGACGGTTGAGCAGGGTGGTGAGAACGATCTGGCCCTCGAGTCGTGCCAGCGGGGCTCCGAAGCAGAAGTGGCTGGCCCACGCAAATGCCAGGTGGCGGTTGTTCGGTCGCGTGAGGTCGAGACGGTCCGGCTCCTCGAAGCGGTCGGGGTCGCGGTTGGCCGCGGCCATCACGGCGATCACAGCGTCGCGGCCCTTGATCTCCTTGCCGCCGAGCTCCTGGTCCTTGCGTGCCAGGCGAGCCGTGTGCTGGCTGGGACTCTCGTAGCGCAGGAGCTCCTCGACGGCGGCGGGCATGATCGAGGGGTCCTCGCGCAGTCGCTCCAGCTGGTCGGGGTGGCGCAGCAGGGTGAGCAGGCCGTTGCCGATCAGGTTGGTGGTTGTCTCCTGGCCGCCGACCATGGTGACGATGATGTTGGCCACCACCTCATCTTCGCTGAGCCGATCGCCGTCCACCTCCGCCGTTGCCAAGGCGTTGATCAGGCCGTCGGTGGGATGTGTCGACTGCCGGCGGACGGCTTCGCCGAAGTACGCGGTCATCGCCTCCAGGCTGGTGAGCACGCGCGCTGCACGGCCCGGGTTGTGCTGGAAGTTGCCCAGCATCTCGGCAAAGTCCTGCGACCAGTCCTTGAGCATGCGGTGGTCGTCGCTGGGCATGCCGAACATCTCCGCGGTGACGATCGCGGGAAGCGGGTTGGCGATCCTCGCCATGACGTCCATGCGCCCGTCGCGGATCACGTCGTCCACCAGCGAGTCGGTGATCTCCTGGACACGGTCGCGCAGTCGCTCCACCCGGCGGGGCGTGAAGGCGGCAGCCGCCAGCCCGCGGACGCGGGTGTGCTCGGGTGGGTCGAGGAAGAGCATCTGGCGGACCATCACCTGGGCGATCGGTCCGAGCTGCTCCATCCCGAGAGCCGCCAGCCTCTCGGGGGTCGGCGTGCGGTCGGCTGACATCGTCTGGAAGACCTCGACGACGTCCGCATACCTGGTCACCACCCACGCGTGGAGGTACGGATCCCAGTGCACGGGGTCCTCGGTGCGCAGGCGCTCGAAGAGCGGATAGGGGTCGGCCAGGACGGCCGGGTCGAGCAGGTGATAGAGGCTGAGAGGGGGACTTCCGCCAGGGGTCGGCATCGCGCTGGAGCTAGAGCCCCGCCTCGGTGCCCGCCCGCTGCGCAACCGCCGAGAGCCTCTCCGCCTCCTCGTCGCTCATCGCCTCGATGTCGGCGATGAGCAGGCGCTCGACCTCGCCGGCCAGCTCCGCGATGGTCGGCTTCTCGAAAACGTCGCGCAGGGGCAGCTCCACCCCGTAGCGCTCCTCGATGCGCGCGATCATCTGCGCCCCCAGCAGGGAGTGGCCCCCGAGCAGGAAGAAGTTCTGGTCGACCCCCACCCGGGGAAGCTCGAGGAGCTCGGCGACGATCGAGGCCAGTGACTCTTCCAGCTCGTTCTGCGGGGCCGCGCCGGCGTCCGCCAGCGCCGCCGAGGCCGCCAGCGAGAGCAGCGCCGCCCGGTCCACCTTGTCGCTCGTCGACATGGGAAGCTCGGCGAGCGTCACGATCTCCGCCGGCACCATGAAGTCGGGCAGCGTGGTGGCGAGGTGGGCGCGCAGCGCAGCGAGGTCGGGCGCGGCCCCGTTGGAGGGCACCACGAAGGCCACGAGCCTCCTTGCGACCCCTCCCTCGCCGGCCGCCAGCACCACTGATCGACCGACGGCAGGGTGTCGGCCCAGGGTCGCCGCGATCTCGCCGAGCTCGATCCGCCGGCCGGCGATCTGCACCTGCTCGTCCGCGCGGCCCACGAAGTCCAGCGCGCCGTCAGCCCTGGCACGCACCAGGTCGCCGGTGCGGTACATCCTGCCAGCCCCGCCCGAGGGGTCCGCGACGAACCTCTCCGCCGTGAGCTCCGGCCGGTCGAGGTAGCCACGGCCCACCCCAGCGCCGCCGATCAGCAGTTCACCGACCTCGCCGGCCGGAACCGGGCGCAGCGCATCGTCGACGACGGCGAGGCTCACGCCGTCGATGGCGTGGCCGATCGACGGTGGCGTGGAGTCGTCCCCCCCTTCGCCGAGGGCCGGCACCCTCCCCGAGGTCGCCACCACGGTCGCCTCCGCAGGCCCGTAGTTGTTCACCACCGTGAACGGAATGCCCGGGTGCGGGCGGCTGTGCAGGGCATCGCCGCCGGTGAGCAGCAGTCGGAGCGCGGTGGCAGCCGGCCATTCCAGGCCCAGCAGCGACTCGGCGAGCGCCGTGGGCACGAAGCTGATGCTGACGCGCTCCCTGACGAGCCAGTCCCGCAGCCCGGTGGGGTCGGTGCGCAGCTCGTCGGCGGGCACGTGGACCGATGCCCCTGAGCTCAGCAGCGGCCACAGCTCCCAGACGACGGCGTCGAAGCCCGGGCTGGCGAGCTGGGTGCCCCGGTCCTCCTCACCGAGCTCGAAAGCCCGGCAGTGCCAGCGCACCAGGTTCAGCAGGCTCCCGTGCTCGATGAGCACGCCCTTGGGCTCGCCGGTCGAACCGGAGGTGTAGATGACGTAGGCCAGGTCGTCCATGGCGGCCCGCGCGGCGCGCAACTCGGCGCTCTCGCGCTCCAGCGAACGCATCCCGGGCTCCAGCGTGATCACGGCGCCTGCCGCCGCGGCGGTCCGCGCGTGCTCGGGGTCGGTCACCACGATGTCGACGCCGGAGTTGCGGAGCATGAACTGAAGCCGCTCCGCAGGATTGGCCGGGTCGAGGGCCACGTACGGTGCGCCTGCCTTGAGGATCCCCAGGGCGCCGACCACCAGGGCGGCAGAGCGCGGCAGCAGCAGGCCCACGGGCTTGTCCACCCCGGCGCCGGCCGCGAGGAGCCGGTTGGCAAGCTGCGTGGCCAGGCGCTCGAGCTCACCGTAGCTGAGCCGGCCGTCGGGCGCCGCGACGGCAGGCGCGTTCGGCTGTCGCGCCGCCTGTGCGGCGAACAGCTCGTGAACTGGCACGGGCTCAGCCAAACCGACCAAACCCTCCATACGTCCCAACCCCATCAGGGCCCATTATGCGACCTCACGGCTGAATCGCCAAACCCTCAGCCGATATCGTCCATTTTCGCGCGGCGTTCGTGACATCGGATGGTTCTGCGATGGCCGGGTCGCGTATTGGTGATGCGCAGATGGCGGCGAACTCGTCCGGGTACGGTGGTCTCATGGCCCTGAGGTCTGTTCTCCGCTTGTCTCGACACAGCGCGCCCTGGGTCGTCGTGGCGGCCGTCTGTGTCGCCTCATCGCTCACCGTTGCAGCGCCCCTCTCCGACGCCGCGGCGCCTAGCTCTGTCCAGCCGGCCACCACCACGATCGCCCAGCCGTACGGCTCGCCGGAGAGCGGTCCGAGCGCCACCGCAGACACCGGCTCTCTCAGCACGCCGAATGCGCGCCCCACCACCGACCCGACCGCCGCCGCCACCGCGGCCGCCAGGGCGACGCCGGGAGCGCCTGCGTCCGGCCGCTCCGCATCCGCGACGAGGGCCACGGGCCCGTCCGGCTGCTGCGCCACCGGGGGCCCGACCCAGAGCGCCGGCCTCTTCGAGGACCTGGAGTTCCTCACGGGCGGCGCCTTGAGCAGCCGCCTCGACCAGTACGCCGCCATCGGGGCCAGGGTGGCCCGTTTCCAGCTGATCTGGGAGAACGTCCAGCCTACGGGCCCCTCGACATACGACTGGCAGTACATCGACGCCGTCATCTCCGGGCTGCGTGCCAGGGGCATCGAGCCGCTGCCGGTGATCGACACCACACCCCCGTGGGCGCGTTCGGCGGGCTGTGCCGCGCACGTCTGTGCACCCGCCGACCCCAACACCTACGCAGCGTTCGCGGCTGCCGCCGCGGCCCGGTACGCCCCCACGGGTGTCCACCAGTGGGAGATCTGGAACGAGCCCAACATCTCGATGTTCTGGCAGCCCGCTCCGAGCGCCGCGGCGTACACGGCGCTGCTGAAGGCGGCCTACACCGCCATCCACCGTGCCGACCCGGCGGCGACGGTCATCAGCGGCGGCCTGGCTCCGACCGCAACACAGGACGGCCGGATCGCGCCCGTGCAGTTTCTCAGCCAGATCTACGCCGACGGGGGCGCGGGGTACTTCGATGCCGTGGGCTGGCACCCCTATGCGTACCCCGCCCCGCCGACCAGCGGCGCTGACACAGGCTGGTCCGAGATGTTCGGCACGACCCCCAACGTGCGCAGCCTGATGACCGCCAACGGCGACGGGGCCAAGCGAGTTTGGGGGACCGAGTTCGGTGCACCCACGTGCACCGGCGACGCGACATGCGTCAGCGAGGCCGGGCAGGCGCAGATCATCACGCAGGCGTATGCGCTCTGGCGGTCGTACCCATGGACGGGCCCGCTCATCTCGTACATGTACCAGGACACGGGCACGGACCAGAGCAACCGCGAGAACTACTTCGGCTTCGTGCGCTACGACGGGACGCAGAAGCCGGCGTACGCGGCCTTCCGGGCGGCCGCGCTGGCGTAGCCGCCCTCTCACGTGGGGGTCGCGGCACTAAGTTCCGTGGAGGCTGTAGGCGAACAGCCGCCCACTGGTGTCGCCCTCGTACAACACCCCGTGCGAGATGGACGCCGCCCCATAGAAGGTCCCCGCGCTCGGCGGAGCGAGGCAACGGTCACGCCGTTGCGGGCGTTGACGACGAGGGTGTGGTTGCCGACGCCTGCCACGACGATCCCCGGTGCCGCGGTCAGGGCGGCCAGGATCATCCCGTTGGTGCGATGGGTCCACAGTGGGCTGCGCAGCGAGTCGGGGTTGAATGCCTCGATGACGCCGTTGTCGGTTGTGCTGCCCGGCGGCGAGCCGCCCGCGACGTACAGCGTGGTGCCGTCGTACGCAGCCGGCGCGATGATGCCCTCTCCGCACTCGCCACAGGTCCCGCCCTTGGCGATGCGCAGCCTGGCCACCGGTCCGCTCCCGATGTGGCTGCGGTCGAACACGTAGAAGATCCCGTTCTTGCTGCCGACACCGACCAGCGGGCGGCGCGGTGCGCCAGGGCTGACGGTGCCGCTGAAGAGCGTCGGCACCGAGCCGAAATCGTTGTCCGCCGAGGATTCCGTGTCGGGCACCTGCCAGGCGCCCAGCAGCGACATGTCCGTCGATCGCACTCTGACGACGGAACTCGTTGTACTCCGGCGAGCTCGCGCACGGCAGGCCGTTGCCGGTCGCGAAGTAGAGGCTGCCGTCCACGGGGTCGACCGTGGGCGAGCCCCACACACCTCCCCCGAGGCAGGTCGCCGGCACCGTGTCGAACTCGTGCTCTATGGCGCCGGTGGTGGCGTCGATCTGCACCACTCGGCCTCGGACCAGTGGGCAGTCCGCATAGGACGAGACACCCACGTACACGCTGGGATGTGCGGCGCCGGCAGGCGTGAACACCAATGGCGAGCTGTAGATGAGCGTCGCAGGCGCCGCCCCCAGCACCGCCTTCCACCGGATCGCGCCGCTGGACGCGTCCAGGGCGACGAGCTTGGCGCTGCCGCCGCCGGCGACGTCGTTGCCGCCGCCTCCGACGTACAGCACGCTCGACGGGCGGTTGTCACCGTGGATCGTGACGGTGGCGACTGAAGCGGTGCTGACCACGCCGATCGACCCGCCACAGACGGCCTGGGACGGTGTCGTCCTGCCCAGCGGGGTTCTCCAGAGGATGGCGCCCGAGGCACGCGTCACACGCCTGCCACCCGTGGTGCTCACACACGAGCTCGCGCAGAGCGCGTACTCGGCGCCGTCCCACGAGCCGGAGTACACCACCCCGTTGACCACGACGGGCTGCGTGGAGATGTCAGTGGCGCCGAGACTGACCGGCCAGCCCCTGCGGGCGGCGAGGGTGGCAGCGTTGGCGGCGCTGATGGTGCTGTCGGTGGTGTACCCGCTGCGCAACGGCGCGTGAAGGTACGTCGGCCACTCCAAGGGCGACACCACCGGGGTGGGGGCCGCCGTCTGCGGGCCCGCGGCACCGGTCGGGACCGGCACCCCGGGAGCGGAGGAGGCGATGCTCCTGGTCACCACCAGGGTGGTCACCGCGAGCAGCGTCATCGCCATGCCGGCCCACAGGACCCGGCGCAGCAGCATCGTCGTGACCACCTCGTGCTTCCCAGCAGGTTGTCCGCGCCGGCAGGAGGCGCGCACCGATGCGCCGATCTTGGCGACTGTGCGGCTGACCTCCCATGGCGTTCCCGTTACGCGCGTGCAGGGAACGTGAACGGCGCCTCACGGCCCCGAATTGGCCGGGGCCGGGCAGTCCGGCGCCGTCCCCAGTGGACCGATGCCCGTCACGGTCACGGTGACATCGGTGAGCACCGGCGGCGCGTACTCCCTGTGCTGGCTGGTGACCAATTCAGCACGGAGCGTGTGACTGCCGGCGCTCATGCTCACCACCGCCGTGTCCGCGCTCACCTCGGCCACCTGACGCCCGTCGACGCTGATGCTGAGCAGCCGTCCGGTCCCCGGGATCGCTGAGGCGCCCCCGCACACCTTCACAAGCACCGGGCTCGTGATCGCCGTGGCGGTCGAGGGGGCCGCGATCTGCACGGACAGACCGCGCGGCGCTGAAGGTGCAGAGGGCAGGAGCGCGTACACCACGCACGTCGAGACCAGCCCGAGGCCGGCGACCGCAAGGCAGACGCGCCGCGCGCGCAGCGGCACGGCCATCGCCGCCACGGCGCCCCCGAACAGCAGCGCGCCCGTCAGCCACAACGGCCAGACCGGTCCGCCGCCGAGAATGTGGGCGACCGTCATCATCGTTGCCGGCCGCCGCGCCCGTTGCTTGTGTGCCGGCGCCGCGCGGACGTCACCGCAACAACGTTGCCAGCGGGGTGGTGAGAACGCGCACCGCGGCCGCTGCCGTCTCCTGCACCAGTGGTTGGGCGAGCAGCCACAGCGAGGTCATCGTGTAGCCCACCATGGCCGCGATCCACGGCCACTCGCTGGCCCGCGCCCTGGCCTGGCTGCGTGACGCGCGCGCCAGGTAGCGATGCGCGAGGACCACCGCGGCGATATGCACGGAGATGATCAGCGCCACCTGGATGTACCAGACCACCGACGAGGGCAGCAGGTTGGGGTTGATCTCGTAGCTGTCGTTGAACGGCGGGGGGAGCAGCTTGACGCCGTCGATGCCGGCGGGATTTCCCAGCAGGGGGATGAAGAGCTGGCCGTTGATGGCGATGTACTCGGCGTTGTGGGCGACGAGGTAGCCGAAGGCGATCGGCAGCAGCGACGGGATCAGTCCGGTCAGCACCTCCACTGTCGAGCGTCGCGTGTCGCCGAGATGACGAACCAGCGCAGCGAAGCCGCCGAAGAGTCCCCATGCCACCAGCACCAGCGCTGCGAAAGCCGCCGTTTCGAAGAGTTCGAAGGTCACCCCACTGAGTGAGATCTGGGTGCGAATCGTCTTCCAGGCGGGGGTCGAGAGCAGGCCGTCGAAGGACACCGAGACGAGGAGGAGAAGCACGAACGTCACCCGGCTGACGTGCGCCTCGAAGGGAACGCGCAGGCCTCCGCCGAAGCCGCGCCTGCCGTCGGCGCCGAACCGGAACCAGCCGAGCCGTCCCCACGTTGCGAACAGCACCGAGAAAAGCTCACCGCGTCCGGTCCACGCCTGCGCGCCGAGGATCAGGCCGGCCAGCGCGTTCACCAACGCGTAGAGGAGCAGGGCCCAGGCGGTGAACGCCGGAAGCGTGGCCGTGCCGTTGTAGATGAGCTCGCCGCAGGCCACCGTGAAGAACAGCGCGACAGCCGGCCACCAGCCCAGCCGGCGCGGCCACCCGACGACGCTGTCGTCACCCAGCAGGGTGCGGCGCAGGGCGGGCCGGTCGCACAGGCGCGCCAGGGCGGCGAAGGGATTCACCGCCCGCGTCCAGTCGCCGATGATCCCGCAGCTGATCGGTGTCGCCACCCAGACCGCCAGCCAGAAGAACGACGGCACGATGTTCTCGGCGACGGACTGAGAACCGAGCCAGCCGCAGACCATGAGCCCGACCGCGACGAGCCCGGCGACTATCCAGCGCACCGGGGCGGGCCGCCGCAGGCGGATGGTGTCGATGAAGCGAGCCTCAGCCGCGGTCGCCGGGGCCACGGCACGAGGCAGCACCAGCAGGAACGAGAGGAACACCACCGCGGCGCCCCCGAAGACGAAGAGCCACAGCGGCACGGGAAGGTCGTATCGCTTGCCGAATGCGTGCGCGACGATCGGCAGGAAGCCGGTGAGGCCGTCACCGCTGACGGCGTGACCGATGTTGTTCAAAGTGGCTACCCCGGTGAATGAGATGGCGCGCCCGCACAGCGCAGACGCAGCGACGTCGTTCAGGCGGACGCGGTAGCCGGCGGCGGACGACACCACAGCGCATCTCGCAGCACCAGTTGCACGGGGATGACGTCGACGGACCGGGGCGGCGACGCCACCTCCCGGAAAGCGCGCTGCCAGAGAGCGCGCACGATGCGCTCGTACAACGCTGCCGCAGCGGCCTTGGTACGCAGCAGGCGCATCGCCGCGACCAGGACGGCGGCCATCACCAGGGCGACCCCCAACTGGATCCATGCGGCGGACCCGTAGGCATCCAGGAGAGGCGTCAGAGATCCGGTGGGCAGCCCGTGCAGCGCCCTCTCGAGGTTCTCCTGCAGCAGGTAGAGCACGCATTGGAGGACGGCCATCGGCGCCGCCAGCGCGAGCACTCGCGCCGCCCACGACGGTGCAGGGATGCGCGGCGATGTCCCCCGCTGAGCGACGGTCTCGCTCCGGACAAGCGTGGCGGCCGGCTGGCCCCGGCGCAGACGGCTGATCGCCGCGGCCGAGCTTTCGAGGCGCTGACCGAGCGCCGTCCAGGCCCGTGCCCACATCGTGGCCCCGGCGGCGGCGGCCACCAGCAGGGCGATGCCGAGCGGTGCCATGTACTCGTGGATGCCGGCGGTGAGCCCGGCCTGGAGTCCCGCGATGCCGGCCACGCGGAGGTAGCTCAGGCTATGGCCGAGCCACTCGCCAACAAGCGCGGCAAGGACTGCGGCGGTGACGGCGAGACGTCGGCGCATCACGCCGACAGTATCGCCCAGCCGGGCCGTCCACCCATCGGGCCCGGTTGCCATGGGCTTCTCCATCCCGGGGACCGCGCCGTCGCAGGCTGCGGTAGTACTCTGCCCGCCGAGCTCGCGCGCTCTCCCCATGCCCATGCACAAGCACCCATGCCGCGTGGCCGCGCTCGGCGCCGCCGCCCTCGTTGCCGCGCTCCTCGTCAGCGGCTGCAGCCTGCAGCCCGACGTGTCCACCCGGGTGCAGGCGGATGCGCACACCGCGCAGCCTGCGCCATCGCTCCGCGGCAGCTCGCTGAGCGGCGGCAATGTAGACCTCTCCAGCCTGCGCGGCCACCCCGTGGTGCTCGACTTCTGGGCCTCGTGGTGTGGCCCCTGCCGCGAGGAGCAGACCGAGCTCAACTCGCTGGTCACCAGGTACGCCCCGCTGGGCGTGCAGTTCCTCGGCGTCGACATCCGCGACGATTCCGCCAACGCCAAGGCGTACGTGCAGGAGTTCCACATCACCTACCCGAGCGTGTTCGACCCGGCGTCCGATGACGCCGCCACCTTCAACGTCGACGCGCCGCCGACCACCCTGGTGATCGATGCGGCGGGCACCATCCGCCTGCGCGAGCTGGGCACGCTCGTCGACGTCCCCACCACGCTGGACTCCCTGCTCGGCAGTCGCGCCTGACCGTGGCCGCAGTCACCGCGCCGCCCGCCCGGGTCAAGCGCCCGACCCCGTCGCCCGCACGACGCTCACGACTGCGCACCCTGTTGGGCCGCTTCTGGCACGAGTACACGCGGATGCGCACCGCCATCTACTTCCTCATCGGCATCCTGGCGATCGTTCTCATCGGGACGTTCGTCCCCCAGGAGTTCACCTCGGCGTCGCAGAAGGTGAGCGAGTTCGTCGCCGCGCACCAGAACCTCAACGACCTGGCCGCGCACCTCGGCCTGCCGCTGACGTCGGTGTTCGTGTCGCCGCTCTTCTACATCCTGCTGGCCAGCCTGTACGTCGCGCTGCTCTCCTGCGTCATCACCCGCGGGCGCGCCCTGATCATCCGCACCGTTCGTCGTTACCCGCGCTCCCCGCAGTACTGGGGCGAATGGGGCAGCTGGATGTTCCACACCTCCTTCTTCCTGCTCGTGGTCGCGGTGGTGTGGGGGAAGGCGACGGGGTTCGACGGCATCATGACCATCACCGAAGGGCAGCGCGTCGCCGAGACCCGGGCCAGCTACGACACCCTCCAGGAGGGCATGCTGTTCGACGGGCGCCACAGCGGCTACGAGGTGCAGCTCAACAAGTTCAGCGCGCCGCTGCAGTCCAATGGGATGCCCTCGGACTTCGTGAGCAACATGACGCTGTACGACTCGGGCAGACCGGTGCTGACCCAGGACGTGCGCGTCAACGAATACCTGGGCTACAACGGCGTCGACTTCTACCAGCAGGACTACGGCTGGGCGCCGCACGTGGTGGTCCGCAACCCAGCTGGTGAGGTGGTCAGCGACACCGACATCCAGATGATCAGCGACGACAAGACGGCGTCCACGGGCGTGCTCAAGGTGCCGGCGTTCAACTACACGCTGCCGGGGCAGTCCAGGCCCGTGCAGATCGGTGCCAAGCTGGTGCTGTACCCGGACGCGCAGGCTCTGCCCCAGGTCAGCGCCACGTCCAACGGGCTCAACCTGGCGTACGCAGCCGGCACTGCGGCCGCCGACAACCCCGTTCTCGAGGTGCAGCTCTTCGTCGGCGACCTCGGCCTCGACGGCGGCGCCTCCCAGGACGTCTTCAGCCTCGACACCAGCCGGATGACGCCGTACTACAGCGGGGGCGCGGCGTTCGCGGTGCCGATGCGCCAGACCACCACCCTGGCGCTGCCCGCTGCCAACGGCGGCACCGCCAACTTCACCATCTCCTTCCCGGACCTGCGCCAGTTCTCGCTGTTCCACGTCAAGAAGGACAACGGTGTCCCGCTGGTGTACGGCGCGTTCGTGCTCACCATGGTGGGTCTGCTCACCAAGCTGTACCTGCGGCCGTTCCTGGAGCGCAGGCGAAAGCGCCGCACGACTATCCTGCGATCCGCAGGGGCGGCCACCTCGACGCTCGAGGAGCCGCCACATCCCGTCCGCGAGGAGGCGCTGACGCGGTGAACGACACCCCGCTCTCGCTGACGCTCTTCGGCGTCGCCGTGGCCCTCTACGTGGCGGGACTGGTCGGGTTCATCCTGTATGTCCCCTTCCGTCGCAGGCGCATCGCCGACACCGCGCTGGGGCTGGTCGCCCTGGGCTGGCCGTTCCACCTCGCCTCCATCCTGACGCGTGCGTTCGAGTCCGGCCACTGGCCGCTCGGCAACATCTATGAGTACTCGACCGGGATCTCGTTCGTCGTCGCCACAGTCTTCCTGGCCATCTCCCTGCGGGCCGGCCAGCGACTGCTCGGGGTGCCCGCGATGATCCTCACCATCGCGCTGATGGCGGTGGCGTACATGCTGTACGTGCCACCGGGCAACCTCGTCCCGGCGCTGCACAGCTACTGGCTGACCATCCACGTGACCTCGATGGCAACGGCCTCGGGGCTGCTGGTGTTCTCCAGCTTCTTCGCAATGTTCTTCCTCGCCCGTCGGTGGGCTGACAGCTACGCGCTCGCCACCGCGGGCGGTGGCTCGCGGGGCGCGGTCGCCGCCGGCGGTGGGGGAGCGGCCGTCCTCGTGGCAGGCGGTCGCGGTGGCGGTGGCCTCATACCGTCGCTGGCCGGCTCGCTGCGTCGCCTGCCGTCGGCCAGGGCGCTCGATGCGTGGAGCTTCCGGTTCGTGATGATCGGCTTTCCCGTGTGGACCTTCGGCGTGATGATGGGCGCCGTCTGGGGCGAGCACGCCTGGGGACGCTACTGGGGCTGGGATCCCAAGGAGACGTTCAGCTTCATCGTGTGGGTCGTGTTCGCCATCTACCTGCACGCGCGGGTCACGTACGGCTGGCGCGAGACCCGCGCAGCGTTGATCACCGTGATCGGGCTGGCCGCCATCTTCGCCGACCTCTACGCCGTCAACCTCTGGATCGCCGGCCTGCATTCGTACGCGCGCGCCTAGCGGCGCGCGCCGGGACCACGCCGGGCGTGCCCGACGCTGGCCCTACGTCAGCTCGCCCGCCAGCAGGTCCATGAGCAGGCCGTCGTGCCAGGTGCCGTCCGGTCCGCGTTCGTAGCGCCGCATCACCCCGACGGCGCGGAAACCCACGCTCGCGTAGGAGCGGATGGCGCGCTGGTTGTGCGCCGCGGGATCGATCGTGAGCCGGTGATGACCTCGGGCGTTGAAGAGGTGTCGTGCCAGGGTGCGCAGCGCATCAGCACCCAGGCCGCGGTGATGCCAGTCGGGATGCAGCGAGATGTCGATGCCGGCGTGACGGTAGTCGGGCTCGTTCTCCTCCAGGTACTGGATGAGACCGATGACCTGGCCGTCCGCCTCCACGGCGAACACCACTGTGGCGTCCCCGGGCGCGATCACCTCTGTCCGAACGCGCTCGAGGTCGTGGTGCCCCCACCACTCCGCCACAGCGGGCTGAGCCAGGATCTCCGTCAGCCGCGGCGCGTCGTCCTGACTCACCGGGCGCAGCCGCACGACATCGCCGTGCAGGGATGGAACGCCGGCGGCTTCGGGAGCCATTCACGGAGTTCGTACAACACCACGCCACCGGCGCGACAACCGGGGCTGGCGTACGATCACCCCATGGGAACGAATCGTGGCTGAGCACGGTGTGCGCTTCCGCCCCGGGATGGTCGTCAGCCCCGGTGAATACCGCAACGTCGAGACGGGGGCGACGCGCTACTTCGACGGCAGCTCGCCCATCCCCGGCGGAGTCAACTCAGCGGCATGGGAACAGATCTCCGATCACCACCACCCCAACACCGGGCGCGGCCGGCGCGCGGTGCGCAGCGAGCCCGACAGGCCGTCGTCTGCGGGTGTGCGCTTTGCGGCCGGAACGGTGGTGAGCGCGGGCGAGTACCGCAACGTCGAGACGGGCGCAACGCGGTATTTCGACGGCAACAGCCCGCTGCCGGGAGGGGCCAACGCCGCGAGCTGGCAGCAGCTGTCGGATCACCACCATCCCGAGCAGCGTCGCGGCAGCGCCGGGCGGCGCACCGAGCCAGGTTCACCCTCGTCCACCGGGGTGCGCTTCACAGCGGGCACCATCGTCAGCGCCGGTGAGTACCGCAACACGGAGACCGGCGCTGTGCACTACTTCGATGGCAACACGCCACTGCCCGGTGGTGCCAACTCCGCGAGCTGGCAGCAGATCTCCGACCACTTCCACTCGCCGTCGGAGAGATGATCGCCGCGCTCTCCGCGCCCTCGAGGCTGCGCGCGGGTGAGGTGACACTGCTGCCGCTCGACAGCAGGGTGCCCGCCCTGCTGGTCGCGGCATCACACGATGCCGAGGTCACGCGCTGGACGCAGGTCCCCGAGGCGATGACACTCCTCGACGCCGGCTTGGTGGTGGCGGGCTGGGCGGGCAACAGCCGGGTGGTGCGGCTCCAGGTGTGTCTGCCCGAGCTGTCACCGGCAGGCCTGGTGAGCATCTGGATCAACCAGCGCGACCGCGCCGAGGTTGGCTACTGGCTGCTCGAGCCGGCCCGCGGCCGCGGGGTGGCCCGCAGGGCTGTTGGCCTGCTCTGCGAGTGGGCCTTCACCACGTGTCCCATCGACGAGCTGGAGCTGACCACGTTGCCGGGCAACGCTGCGTCTGAGAAGGTCGCCACCGCCTGCGGCTTCCACGTCGAGGGCACAGTCGACCTCGACGTCAAGGGCGACACACGCACGTTGAGCTTGTGGGTGCGGCGACGTGGGGATGACACGCGCCCCGTCGACCGGAGCGGCGGCTAGCGGCGCGGACTCTGTTGGTCAGCGCACCGCGGCTGGCACGTAGTCGCGGGGACCCGGGCCGACGTACTCGCTGTCGGGACGGATGAGGCGGTTGTCCCGGTGCTGCTCCATGACATTGGCGGTCCACCCGGCCATGCGCGACATCGCGAACACAGGCGTGAACAAGCGCTGCGGTATCCCGAGAGAGGTGTACACGGACCCGGAGTACAGGTCGACGTTGGGGTACAGGCCCTTGGTCTCGTGCACCGCTTTGTCGACCGCCATGGTGAGCTCGTACCAGCGGCTCTCTCCGTGCCGCTCGCCGAGCTCTCTGCTGTACTCGCGCAGGATGGTGGCGCGCGGGTCCTCGGTGCGGTACACGCGGTGGCCGAACCCCATGATCCGCTGCTTGGCGGCGAGCATCCTCTCGATGTGCTGGCGCGTCCCGGCCACGTCGGGAAGGTCGCGCAGGAGCTCCATCACGCGCTCATTGGCGCCGCCATGCAGCGGCCCCTTGAGGGTGCCGATGGCGCTCACCACCGCGGAGTGCATGTCACTCAACGTGGCCGCTGTGACGCGTGCCGCGAACGTCGAGGCGTTCATGCCATGTTCGGCATGAAGGATGAGACAGACGTCGAACGCCCGCACATCGGCGGCGTCGGGATCGTCGCCGTGGAGGAGGTGCAGGAAGTTCCACGCGATGCTGCGCTCGGGGTCGGGGTCGGCGGGTGCCAGGCCCGGCGCTGATCCGTTCGCTGGTGGCGATCAGCGCTGGAGCCTGCGCGACCAGCCGCATCGCCTTGGCTCGGTTGGCGTCGTCACTGTTGCTGGCGACGTCAGGGTCGGACATCCCCAGCAGGGAGACCTGGGTCCGAAGCAGGTCCATGCGATCGGCGGTGTCAGGGGCATCGGCCGCGACGTCCCACACCGCTGCCCGTGGGTCGAGGTTCTCTCCCAGGGCGCGCCGCAGCGCACGCAGCTCATCCCCGCTGGGCAGCTCGCCGTTCCAGAGCAGCCAGCAGGTCTCCTCGAAGCTCGACTGCGCGGCGAGGTCGACGATGTCGTAGCCGGCGTAGAGGAGCTTCCCGGTGCGTCCGTCGATGTCGCAGAGCGCGCTGCGGCCGGCGATGATCCCTTCGAGACCACCCTTGGCAGTCCCGGCGGGGGCGCTCCGCTTCGGCCTGGCCTGGGTTGCGGCCATCAGCGCGGCACCGCCTCGAAGGTCCACAACTCGCCACCGCACTGCGGGCAGGCGTTGGGCCGGCGCAGGCCGATCACCGTGGTGGTGCACCAGTC
This sequence comes from Candidatus Dormiibacterota bacterium, assembly GCA_963823765.1. GTDB lineage: Bacteria > Chloroflexota > Dormibacteria > Aeolococcales > Aeolococcaceae > Aeolococcus. The sequence continues at coordinate 1,676,794 of CAWGML010000002.1, read as the reverse complement.
ACAGGTCCAATGGGTGTGACGCACGTGACGGAGCAGGTCGGCGCGGGTGAGGATGCCGACGAGCTTGCCGTCGCGCGCCACCGGCAACCGGCGGATCCGCCGCGTCAGCATGATCTCCGCCGCCGCATCCAGCGTGGCCGTCTCGTCGGTGGTGACGACGTCGCGCGTCATCACCTCGTCGACCGTCTGGCCGGGCTTGCCCAGCACGTCGAACTCGGCGACGATGCCGAGGATGTGATGGTCCGCATCAACCACCGGCACGCCGGTGATGCGGCTGTCGACGATCAGCGCCACCGCGTCGTCGATGCTGTCGCCGGAGTGCACCACGAGCACGTTGGCGACCATCACGTCGGCAACGGTGATCGGCGCGGGGTCGGTGCCTTTGTCAGCCCTGTCGGCCATCTCTGTCGGAGTGTAGGGCCGCGCGGCCGGCAGAGACCGCCCGTCGATCGGTACCGTCGCGCGGGGTGCGACCCCGCGCTGCGCCGCGGGCGGTCCGCCCGCGTGAACTGCCGACGCCCACCCCGGGCCGCGCCGTACGCTACCGCCGACAGTCGGCAGTTTTCAGGAAGAAGCGCGCATGAGCGATCAGCCGAGTCCCAGACGTCCCGCATCGCCGATCCCATTCCGCTGCTGCCGCGCGGGGAGGTGCTGTTCGAGGGCATTCCGCTCAAGGCTGTCGTCATGGATGCGCTCGCCCCCACCATCTCGCACGGCTGCCTGGTGGTTCGCGATCGCGACCGCGGCGCGGTGGTGCTGGTGCGCGACGGCGCCCTCGTCGAGGTGCATGCCTTCAGCGGCGCGACCGCACGCACGGGTGAGGGGGTGCTCGCCGAGGTGCAGGGCTGGGCGGAGGCGGTGGTCACCGCTCATCGGCTGGACCCGCTGCTCGTCGACGTCTGCGAGGCGCTACTGCGCGGCGAGATCATCTACAGCGACCTTCGCCTCGACTGGGTGGAATGGCCCAACCTGCTCGCCGACTTCAGCCGGCGGGGGGGCGCCTACGCGGTGGAGATCTTCACCCCCTCCGGACGCGGCGTCACATGCGTTGCCATCGGGCAGCAGGCTCTCTCGTACACGGACATCCACCCCTCTCTCGGCGACCCCGCCCTTCTCGAGGCGATGGCGTCGCACCGCGACGGCAGCATCCGGGTCCGACGGCTCAACGCCGCGTCGTTCGCCGCGACCGCCATGGCTTCCGGGGTGCAGCCGGCAGCAGCCGGGACCCCGGCGCGCGCTGCCACCACCGTGTCGGCCGCGGCGGAGCCGCTGGCCACCGGGGATCGCGGCAACGGCGCGGGCCGCAGCGAACCGCGCTCCACCGCCCCGGCGGCGCGTGAGAGTGCGGCGCAGGAGAGCGAGACGGCGCGGGGACGGGACACCGAGGTGGCAGCGCCGTCCCTCACCGGGTCGGCGGGACCGGTCAACCGATCCACGGTCGACGATCCACTGCCGGACCTCACCTGGGTCGCGCCCTGGCAGGCGCCGTGGCGCGACGAGCCCGAGTCCACCGGGCCGGCCCCGGGCAGCGGGCGGCCCGCGTCCACCGCGGCGCGCCCCTCGGTCGGCGACATACTCGTGGACCTGCGCTCCATCGCGCAGCGACGGCTGCAGCTGTCGGCGTCTCGCGTCGAGACGGTGCTCGACGACGCCGCACGCGAGCAGCGCCCGCTCGACGCCGTCCTGGAGGAGATCCGCTCCATGAGCATCCGTGGGGTCATGCCCTCCACGGTCGACGCCATGGTCGCGGAGATGAAGATCGCTGCCGCGGAATACCGCTCGGTCTGACCGCGGTGAGCCAGGAGGCGATGCAGGTGGTCTTCGCGCTGCTCGACGCGCGGCGGCGCCATGACATCGCAGCCGTCACCGAGCTCCTCGATCCCGACGTCGTCCACCAGGGCGTGAGTGACGAGCTCGTGTGCCACAACCGGGACGAGGTCCTGCACAACGTGCGCCGCAGCTTTCACCACGCTGACGAGTCGATCGACCACCTCGAGCTCGTGGCTGCGGGCGACTCCGTCATCCTCGGTCTCTCCGGCTCGCGGTTCCGCGACGCACCGTGGGCGGCCACGGCCGACCAGCTCTTCGTCCTGCACGACGTCCGCGACGGCCGCGTCAGCAGGATGCGCGACTTCCTGAGTCGCGCCGAGGCCTTCCGTGCGGCCGGCACGGCGCCGATCGACTGGCACTGATGCGGCGGCCTCGTCACGCCGCGTCACCGCGAACCAGCTCACCCATCCGGCGGTCCGCGTACCACGGGCGCAGCCGCACGATGGTGGGCGGCTTGCCGCGGTACAGCACGACCCCGGTGCCCTCCTGCAGCTGCCGCAGCGCGTCCGGGGACGCCATCTGGTCGTGCCGCAGCGAGTAGGACCGCGAGGCTCGACCGTCGTTGTGGCTCACCTGCACGTCGGTGTACACACCACGCCCGACCAGCTTGGCAACGATGTCGGTTGTCTCAGGGTCGCTGATGCCCGGCAGCACCATCTTGCAGCCGTGGTTGTTGAGGATGGAGTTGGCCCGGTCCGGCCCGTAGCGCGCTCGCAGCTGGGAGAAGTCCTGGATGATCGACATCAGGACGATGCCTCGGCCCGCTCCCTGTGAGGCGAGCGCAGGCAGCTCCTCGATGGGCACGACATTGGCGAGCTCATCGAGGAACAGTCCGAGCTCCGGGTGCAGCCGGCCTCGCGGCTGTTGGGAGGCCTGCGCGTACGCGCGCGTCACCACCGTCATGAGGATGCCGATGAACAGCGAGGCGATGCGCTCGGGAGACTGACGCGGCGTGCAGAGGTACAGGGTGCCGCGGTCGCGTAGGAACCGGTCCGGGTCGAAGCGCGAGGTCATCGCCGACGCGGCCACACTGCGCTCGTTGAACACGCTGAAGATCCTCGTCACCGTCGAGAAGACCGTGCCACGTTCCTTCTCCGGTCGCTGGTCGATGGAGTTCGAGCATCGCCATGGCCCGCTGTGGGTCCTGGTCCCGCCCCGGCTGCGCGATCGAGAGCTGCGCAAGCAGCGCCATCGGCGCCTCCAGGTCGAAACCGTGGATCCAGTCGCGCACGTCGAGGATGCTTCGCTCGCACGACGCAGCCGTGTACAGCAGCGGTGCGATGAGCAGCTTGCCGGACTCGGCCCAGTGCGCCCAGTCGTTGTCGCCGCGTGCGCCACCCTGTCTCAGACCGGCGCACAGCCACGCGGCCACCGTCCAGGCGGCATCGAGCGCCTCGCACCCGGCGAGCGGAGACCAACTCACAGTGCCTCCACCCCGGTCGCCGATCTCCCCGGTGGGGTCGTAGACGGAGATCGGCCCCAGCGACCGGCGATGCGCCGCTGTCAGGTCCACCAGCTCGCTCTTCGTCGAGGTCACGATCGCCGGTCCCTGCCAGTCGAGCAGGTTCGGCACCACCAGGCCGGACGTCTTGCCACTCCGGGTGGGCCCGATCACCAGCACCGAGGTCTCGTTCTCGGTGGCGATGAGGTGCGCGCCGCGACGGCCCAGTACCAGCGAGCCGGGACGCGGGCCGCGCACCCGCAGCGCGCGCAGGTCGCGCCACGTGGCCCATCGCGATGCCCGCTGCAGGCGACCGGGGACGAGCAGCCGCGTCGCCGCGATGCCCGGCACCCCACCAGCCCACGCGACCAGGCCGCCGATCGCGACCAGCGCGATCGCCACGACCGCCGTGACGATGAACGCGACGAAGATCCACACGTGCGCAGGTGTGGCGGCGCCGACGAGGTGCCACCACACGATCGCGTCCCCGTCGGCACGGTACAAGCTGACCAGGCGCACGGGATTGATGAAGTCGATCGGCGAGATCACCGGGTGACCGCCGGAGACGATCGCCGCACCGGTGAGGAGTGACCACGGCAGCAGCCAGAGCGCAACCAGGCCGGCCAGCAGCAGCAGTTCGCCGCGCCGTGACCGCACCCGCGGCACCGCTCCGTTGTTCACGTTGGCGCACGCTACGCGGCCCCCGCGGACAGCCATCGGACAACGTGCGGGCCCGCTCCCGCCGTCCCGAGGGACAATGCACCACCGAGCCCCCGTAGCTCAGTTGGATAGAGCCGGAGTTTCCTAAACTCTGTGAGTCGCAGGTTCGAGTCCTGCCGGGGGTACCAGGGAATCACGGAAGCGCGGCTGCCGTCGCGCGCGTGTCGCCTGCTCGAACGCGTACGCAAAGCCGAGCACCAACGCGTCGCAGAGCGCGCGGCCGGTGAACGTGATCCCCACGGGCAGCTCGCCACCGACCATCCCCATCGGCACGGTCACCGCGGGATACCCCGCCATGGCGGCAAGGGCCGACGCGCCCTCGTCCGAGTTCCCGGCGGTGCGGGCAAGTGGCCATGCCGGGCCACAGGTCAGCGACACGAGGGCGTCGGGCCCACCCGCCTGGAGGACCGCGTCCAGCCCCTCCGCCCGGCTCAGGCGCAGGCACTCGGCCCGCGCGGCGAGGTAGTCGGGATGGTCGAGACCGCCCTTCTCGACGGCTGCCTCCATGTGCTCCTGCGCGAAGAGCGGCATCTCCTCGTCGGGGTGGGCCCGGTTGAAGGCGATGACGTCCTCGAGGCTGCGCACGGTGGGGTCGCCGCGCGCGCCGAGGTACGCGTCGAGATCGGCATGGAACTCGTGGTAGAGGACGGTGAGCTCCGCCTTCGAGGTCAGCAGCTCAGTCGGCGGACGGCACCAGGACAGGGTCGTCGAGCACCGCACCACATTCCTGCAGCGCAAGCAGAGCCTCCGCGAGGATGCCGTCGGCTGCCGGCGAGTAGCCGCAGAACTGCTGACGCAGCACCCCGATGCGGGCGCCGCGCAGAGCGTCTGGTCGCAGGGCACGCACCAGCTGCTCTGGCGTCGCTGCGTCGCCCTGCACCAACATCGCCTCGAGCAACCTCGGCGGCGTCGGTCACGGTGCGTGTGTGCACACCGACGGTGTCCTGGCTGTGCGCGATCGGTATGACACCTGACGCGCTGACCAGTCCCAGCGTCGGCTTGATCCCCACCACGCCGCACACCGACGACGGGCACACGATCGAGCCGTCGGTCTCGGTCCCCAGCGCGACCATCGCCAGGTTGGCCGCGACCGCCGCGGCCGAGCCGGAGCTGGAACCACTTGGGGAGTGGTCGAGGATGTACGGGTTCCTCGTCTGGCCGCCGCGCGCGCTCCAGCCGCTGAGCGACCTCGTCGAGCGGAAGTTGGCCCACTCGCTGAGGTTGGTCTTGCCGAGGATCACAGCGCCATGGCGTCGCGCAGCCGCTCCACGCACCACGCGTCTTTGGCCGGGCGGCTCTCTGTGAGAGCCAGCGACCCGGCCGTCGTGTCGCATGCGAGTCGGCGGTGTCGATGTTGTCCTTGAGCAGCACTGGCATGCCGTGCAGCGGACCGCGGCTGTGGCCGCGCTGCAGCTCGAGGTCGCGAGCGCCGGCGAGGTCCATCGCATCGGGATTGATCTCCAGCACCGCGCGTGGACCTGCCTCGCCGCCGTCCACCTGGTCGATGCGCGCGAGGTACGCGGCGGTGAGCTCTGTGACGGTGATCGTTCTCTCGCTGATGGCGCGCGTGGCGTCCTCGACCGTGGCCTCGAGCAGGTCGAACGATGTCATCGCAGCGGGATCCTCAGTGGACGCCTGCGCCGGCTGCGCTCGTCCCGGAGCCTCTCACCACGGGGCGTTACAGTGGGGCGATGTCCTCAGGCCACGACGACCACGTGGCGCGCAACCGTGACTACTGGAACACCCTGGCCGCCGACTACGTGGAGACTGGGCGCCGCAACTGGGCGTCCGAGCCGCACTGGGGGATGTTCCACATCCCCGACAGCGACGTCCACATCCTTCCTGAGGTCGATGGCCTCGACGTCGATCGAGCTCGGTTGCGGCACCGCCTACGTCTCCGCGTGGCTGGCTCGTCGCGGGGCCCGCGTCGTCGGCATCGACGGCTCCGAGGCGCAGCTGGCCACCGCCCGCACTCTGCAGGACGAGCACGACCTGCATTTCCCGCTGATCCTCGGCAACGCCGAGGAGGTGCCATTCCCCGACGGCAGCTTCGACCTCGCCATCAGCGAGTACGGCGCCGCCATCTGGTGTGACCCGTACCGGTGGATCCCCGAGGCCGCCCGGCTTGCTGCGCGCGGGCGGACGGCTCATCTTCCTCGGCAACGGCACGCTCATCAACCTCACCGTGCCCGACACAGATGCGGAAGGACCGGCTGACGCGGTGCTCAAGCGCGACTACTTCGGCATGCACCGCTTCGAGTGGCCCGACAGCGACGGCGTCGAGTTCCACCTCGGCTACGGCGACTGGATCCGCCTGCTTCGCCGCTGCGGCTTCGAGGTCGAGGACCTGGTCGAGCTGCGACCGAGCGCGTCGGCGACGACGCGCTACCCGTACGTCACCGTCGATTGGGCGCGGCGCTGGCCGGCCGAGGAGGTGTGGGTGGCGCGCCGTCGCTGACCGCGCCGGCTACGACCGGCCGCGGTACCAGTAGCCGCCGCCGCCGAAGAGGAGGAGGACGACCAGGATGATCAGGATGATTGTCAGCACAGTGTCGGTCCCTCTCGCGGCCACACGCCCGATTCCCACGGGTCAGAAGCCGTACCGCTTGGACTGTAGCACTTTCTGACAGCACCAATATGAGGATTGAGGGCCGGCCGTGCCCTATGGTGCAGGCATGTCCAACCGGTTCACGGCCACCCCGCATCGGCCGGTCCCCCCGACGAGCCGGCGCATGGCGCCCGTGGTGGCCACCGCGGACCTGTTCATGGGGCTGATGCTGTCGCGACCCGGTGGACTGTCCCTGCGCGGTGCCTGGGTGACGCCCGCGACCCTCCTTCTCACCTGCCTGTCCACGCCGGCCTTCCTTGCCCTTGCGGTGCTGCTCATCCAGCGGGGTGGCTGGTTGTGGGCGATGGCCGCGGCGGCCCCGCTGGTCATCGCCACCGGCAGCGCTGCCGTCGCCGCAGTCGGTCTTTCCCAGCGCCGCGGCCGCTGAACGGCCTGTTGCCGTGGACACGCCCTCGGCGCGACGTCCGCCGTATAGTCCGCGACTGGCGCAGATCCTCTTCTGTCGAAATGGGAGCCCTCAGCAATGACACCTGATGAGATCAAGTCCGCGATCACCGGGTGGTCCAGCCAGGGAACCGGGCTTCAGCTCGTCGAGGACCGCTCGGAGCCCGGCGCCGACTTCGTGCTCGGACTGAGGTCCGCGCCGCACGGCTCCGCCGGCACCGTCCCGGTGGAGGTGCGTCTCGAACAGGGCGACGACCACCTCACCGTGACGTCGACCTCGACGTCGACGGCGGCGCCGGACCAGATCCGCTCGGTGCTCGACGGCCGGCCCGCGTCCGTTCAGGGCGACACCTCGAGCGACGGCACGGTCATCACCAGCCACGTGTACACGGACGGGTTCAGCAGGCACGCGCTGATGCGCGCCGTCGCTGAGGTCGCCAAGACGCGGGCACTCGTCGACGGGCTCGCTGCCGCCGATGCAGGCGCGGGCCTCTCCTCGATGGGCGACCTCGGCCAGGGACTCGGATCCGCCGGGGCCGCCGAGGAGACCAGGCAGCCGGAACCCTGGGCGCCGGCGACGCAGCCGGCGCAGCCGGCCGCCTCGTCGCCCTTCGGCAGCCCAGCCTCGACGCTGCCCGCACCGAGCTTTGGCAGCCCGACGCCGGCGTCCACCTCGGCCGCCGGCGGTGGCTACACGCCGCTCAGCGGCCAGCCGGCCCAGCCCGCTCACCCCGCGGCCTCGGCCTTTGCGCCCACCCACACGGTGCCGCCGCAGGGGATGCAGGCGTGGGCCGCGCCCGATCCCAACGGCGCGGTGGTGGCCACGCTCGGCGGTGGCCTCCCGATTCAGATCACCGAGGTCCGCGGCGCCTGGGCCCACGTCCTGTGCTCCAACGGCTGGACCGGGTGGGTGGACGGCCGCATCATCGGCGTCGCCCGCTAGCCGGACGCCGCGCGACACCGGCGATGGAGTTCCGTGAGGTCCTCTACGAGGCGGGTGATGACGGGGTCGCGACCGTCACTCTCAACCGGCCCGAGCAGCGCAACCCGCTGGGGCCGCAGATGGTCACCGACCTCGCCGGCGCCCTGCTGCGGGCCAAGGAGGACGCGGCGGTGCGTGCGGTGGTGCTGACCGGTGCCGGCGACAAGGCGTTCTGCGCCGGCGCCGATCTCTCCAGCTGGTCGGCGGATGCCAGCGAGGTCGACCGTCACCTGGCGCGAGGCGGCTTCGTCGATCTCTTCGTCGCCTGCGAGCGGCTGGGCAAGCCGCTGATCGGGTGCATGAACGGCCACGCGCTTGCCGGTGGCTTCGGGCTCGCTCTCTGCTGCGACATGCTGGTGGCGGCCGAGACTGCGACATTCGGCACGCCCGAGATCAAGGTCGGGGTGTGGCCGATGATGATCACCTCGATTGTCACCCGCAACCTGGGACGCAAGCGCGCCATGGAGCTCTTCATGACCGGCCGGCGGATCGACGCGGCCACCGCCGTGGAGTGGGGTTTCGTCAACCTCGTGGTGCCCGCCCCAGAGGTGCGCCAACGCGCCCACGCACTCGCGGCGGAGATCGCGGGTTGGAGCCCGCTGATCATGCACCTCGGACGCGACGCCTTCTACGCGACCGACTCGCTCGACTTCGAGAGCGCGCTGCGCTACCTGCAGGCGCAGCTCACGGTCGTGTCCATGACCGAGGACTTCCGCGAGGGGGTCACGGCTTTCCTGGAGAAGCGGTCGCCCCACTTTCGCGGGCGCTGATGGCCGACGGATCGACCCTCGACGACCTCACCGCGGCGCTCGATGCGCGTCGCTCCCGCGCCCGCGCCATGGGCGGGGACGAGGCGATCGCCAAGCAGCACGGGCGCAGCAAGCTGACCGCGCGTGAGCGCGTCGACCTGCTCTTCGACGCGGGCACCTTCGTGGAGCTCGGCCTGCTGGCGCACCAGCATTCGCTGCATGTCGCAGAGACGGACCCCGCCCGCACGCCCGCGGACGGCGTCGTCACCGGCGAGGGCCTGGTCGACGGCCGGCGCGTGTACTGCGCGGCGTACGACTTCACCGTCATGGCCGGGTCGATGGGCATGATCGGCGAGCAGAAGGTGGCGCGGCTGCGCGCCAAGGCCCTGCTCAACCGGCTCCCGATGATCTGGCTGCTCGACTCCGCTGGGGCACGGATCCAGGAGGCGGCGGGCAGCACGTTCGCCGGCAGCGGGGCACTCTTCTACGAGCAGGTGCAGATGAGCGGGGTGGTGCCGCAGGTTGCGGCGATGCTCGGCCCCTGCGCCGCCGGCACCGCCTACATCCCGGGGCTTGCCGACTTCGTGCCGATGGTCAAGGAGACGAGCAGCATGTCGCTGGGCGGCGCACGCCTCGTCAAAGCGGCCACCGGGGAGGAGACCACCGACCACGAGATGGGCGGCAGCCAGGTGCACTGCCACCTCAGCGGGGTCGGCGACCTCGAGGTCGACGACGACGCCGCCTGCATCGCCGCCGTTCGCGAGTTCCTGTCCTTCCTGCCGTCCCACAACCGCGAGGAGCCACCGCCTCGTCCCACCGACGATCCCCGTGACCGCCGCGTCGAGGACCTCGCCAAGCTGGTGCCGCTCTCGCCGCGGGCCGCGTACGACGTGCGCAAGGTGATCAGACGGCTCGTCGACGACGGCCATGTGTTCGAGATCAAGCCGACGTGGGCGAAGAACATCGTCACCGCGCTGGCGCGCTTCGACGGCCGCAGCTGCGGCATCGTCGCCAGCCAGCCGATGAACAAGGGCGGGGCGCTCGACATCGACGCCGCGGACAAGGCGGCCCGGTTCATCACCCTCTGCGACGCCTTCAACATCCCGCTGCTCTTTCTCCAGGACGTGCCCGGGTTCATCGTCGGCACCGAGGTCGAGAAGCAGGGCATCATCCGGCACGGCGCCAAGATGCTCTACGCCGTCAGCGAGGCGACCGTCGCCAAGGTGACGGTGGTGCTGCGCAAGGCGTACGGCGCCGGCTACTACGTGATGTGCGGTCGGGGCTACCAGCCAGACACCCTGGTGGCCTGGCCGAGCGCGGAGATCTCCGTGATGGGCCCCGAGGGCGCGGTCGACATCATCTTCACCAAGCAGATCGCGGCAGCGGAGGACCCCCAGGCCGAACGCGCCAAGCTCGTCGAGACGGTGCGCGAGACCATCGATCCCTACGTGGCCGCCGGCTGGGCCATGGTCGACGACATCATCGACCCCGCGGAGACCCGGCTGGTCATCTGCAACGCGCTCGAGGGCGCCGCGACCAAGCACCGCGAGCGGGCCTGGCGCAAGCACGGGGTCCCCCGGTTGAGCTGACCAACCAAGGGTCCGCAATCCGGAGGCTCTGGGAGGGCCGTCACGTGTTGCGTGCGCCGATACAAAGTGCCATAGTCGCCATCCGAGTTGACCGGGCGTTGGGGGTAACGATGGCCCGTCTCCACCGTGCCAGGCGTGAGCGTGGCCCGCCGCGGGCGCGTCTCTCCACACAGACCACGCACATCTGTTGATTGGGAGACGCACCGGGGAGTACCCGGCGCGGAAGTTGGAGGAGGAACCTTTGATTCGGCTTCGATCGCTCTTCAGCGTCGGCGCCACAGCGGGGCTCGTCGGCGCCACGCTGCTCACCTTCGCGCACCCGGCAGCCGCCGACGAGTACGGCCTCAAGCCGGGCTGTGCGGGCGGGGGCAAGCTCCTGTGCGCCGAGGTGCAGGACCCCGTCGCTGCCTTCGGGACCAACAAGTACGTCGGTCACGACGAGCCTTCCGCCCTGTTCTATTCGAACGTTCCCGGTTCCGGGAACAACTCGCAGTACAACCTGACCATCCCGACCCAGCCGAAGGGTCGTTCAGCAAGACCAACGGGTACGACTTCGAGTTGCACCCTGCGTTCTGGTTCGGCATGGCGATGTGCGACACCTTCTCGTACCCCGAGACGAACAAGACGCTGCACGCCCGACAGTGACCAGAACATCGTCGACCCCGAGAAGAACAACTTCGCGCCGGGCGTGGCGTTCGAGGAGTTGCAGTTCTACCCGCCAGGGTGGATCCCGCAGTTCGCGGGCTCAAGCTGCGATCCCACCCGCTGGTGCGTCGCGCTGAACATCGACAGCCTCTCCGAGAACCCGTTCAAGGGCACGGTGCTCAACGGAGCTGCCAGCAGCACATCCTGGGCGGCGTGGAGTACATCAACTTCGCGTTCCTGACGCTCGACGGCAACCCGCTCGGTCCGCCGAACCCCCTCGAGTTCGACCCCTCGACGTCCGGCAACCCGCACAACCCGGACACCTTCTTCCTCAAGCCGGGGTGACAAGACCAAGGTCACCCTGCACGACACGCCGGCCGGTTTCGAAGCCGTGGTCAACGACCTCACCAGCGGCCAGACCGGACGCATGGTGGCGAGCGCCGCCAACCATTTCGGCCACATCGTCTACGCGCCCACCGGCTCGAGCTGCACCGAGAAGGACTACACCTTCCATCCCATGTACTCGACGTCCAGCCCGAAGACCCGCGTCCTCTGGGCGGCGCACAGCTACAACATCGCCTTCTCGGACGAGATCGGCCACTTCGACTTCTGCACCCACATCAACGCCGACTCGCCGACCGCGAGCTGCAACGGCCAGGAGGGGGTGCCCGGCGACCAGGAGAACGCCGACGGCGACGACAACTTCTGCTTCCCGGCGGCTGAGTCACTGCGCTACCCGGCGACGGGATGCACAGACAGCAATGCCCCGGGCTTCGACGGTGTCTCGTACCACCAGAGCTACTGGCCGAATGCGTCGAGCCTGAGCTCGCCGTCCACGACGCCGACCCCGATCGACTTCAGCGCACCGATGACCGGGGCCGGGTACACGACCTCGTACTCGCAATTCGCATTTGAGACCGACCTGCCCCGCATCGAGGCGGCCGACCTCGGAGGCTCCTGCATCCGGTTCGGTCCCAACAAGGGCCAGGGCTGCACCAACCCGCCGCCAACCGACGATGGCAACGCAGCGTTCTACCCGTACTACACGCGGTTGAACAACTGCGACTTCGTCGAGGGCGGCAACTTCGGCACAGGGAACAACTTCGGCGGCAGCTCTGCCGCGGAGTTCGGACCCGCTGTACAAGTACACGATCTGGCTCTTCGGCGGCGGCGGCGCAACCCAGGTCAGGATCAACAACTTCAACAGCGGACCGATCAACAACAACTGCGCGACCGGGTAAGCCGCTGACGACAACACGGTGACAAAGGAGGGGCCGCACTGAGCGGCCCCTCCTCTCGCGTCCGGTCGCTCACTCGACGACCGCGACGGTCTGACCCTCCTGGACGACGTCGCCCTCCTTCACCAGGATCTCCTTGACCGTCCCGGTGAGCGGTGAGGTGATCGGGATCTCCATCTTCATGGACTCGAGGATCATCAGCGTGTCGTCCTCCTCCACGGCCTGGCCGACCTCGGTGACGATCTTCCAGAGGTTGCCGACCAGCTCCGCCTTGACCTCGGCCATTGCTACCTCCTGACGTCCCGGTTCGACCGCCGCATGGTACGCGCGGCTGACGCAGTGCGGTGGCGCGCCTGCATAGCCCGCGCGCCTGTGACACGATGGCCCGATGGGCACCGGCCACCACGACGTGCTCAGGGTGAGCACCTCGGACAACGTCGCTATCGGCTACGACATCGCGGGCCTGGGCAGCCGCTTCATCGCGCAGCTGCTCGACTTGCTCGATCGTCTTGGTCATCGCCTTCATCGTCAACATCGGTGTGCTCGGGGCCGTGAACCCATCCGATGCGCAGGACTCCGTTCTGGCGGGGCTGGCGGCGGCGGGGATCACGCTGTTCGTCTACATCGGGTACTTCACCCTCTGCGAGGTGAGCACCGGTGGCCGCACCCCGGGCAAGTCAGCAGGCCAGCTGCGCGTGATCGACCTCTCCGGCGCCGCCCCGACGGCAGGCCAGCTGCTGCTGCGCAACCTCGCCCGCATCGTCGACGTGCTCGCCGGCATCGGTGTCGTGGTGATGTTCTGGAACCGTCAGTCACGCCGTATCGGCGACCTCCTGGCGGGCACCGTCGTGGTGCGCATCCGTCCCAGCGCCTCGCTGGCCGCGGTGGTGGCCCCACCGCCCGTGCTGATGCGCACCCCCGACGCAGGCCCGGCGATCGACGGCGTCGAGCGCCTCGGCGACCGTGAGCTCAGCGCGATCCGCACGTTCCTCACCCGTCCCGGCCTCGAACCTCCTCTGCGCGCACGGCTCGCGCTCGACATGACAACGCGCCTGCTCGACCGCATGCAGGTGCCGCCGGCGGCCCCTGAGCGGCAGTGGCCACCGGAGTTGTTCCTCGAACGCCTCTACCTGCAGCTGCAGGCGCGGGCGTCGTGACCCTCGACGCCTTCGTGGCCACGCGCAGGCAGAGGTGGGCGGAGCTCGAGACGATGCTCGAGCGGAGCCGGCGCGGCCGCCTGCGCGACGTCGCGGCAGCCGACCTGGAGCGCTTCGGCGCGCTGTGCCGGGACGCCGCCAGCGACCTGGCCATCGCGCGCCGCGACTTTCCCGACAGCGACGTCACCAGCTACCTCAACGACCTCTGCGCACGTGCGCACCCCCTCCTGTATCGCTCGCCGCCAGTGCGCCCGGGTGACCTCGCCAGCTGGTTCGCGGTGGGCATCCCGCGAGCCTTCCGAGCTCGGCGGCTCTACGTCCTGCTGAGCGTCGGTCTCCTCCTCGTCGGCGCCGTTGCCGGCTGGCTCGCTGTCGACCTTCGTCCCGACCTGCGCGCCTCGCTGATCCCGCAGTCGGGATTCGACCAGCTGGCGCGTGGCCAGGTCAGCTCCCTGCCGAGTGCGCCGCTGCTCGGCACCGTGATCATCACCAACAACATCAAGGTGGCTGCCGTGTGCTTCCTGGGCGGCGCCCTGGCCGGCCTGCCGACAGTGTTCATCCTCGCCTCCAATGGCTGGATGCTCGGCACCATCGCGGCGGCGGTCCATCAAGGAGGGTACGACCTCGCGTTCTGGTCGCTGATCGTTCCGCACGGTGTGCTGGAGCTCAGCATCATCGTTATCGCCGGCGCCGCGGGGCTCTCCGTCGGTGACGCGATCCTGAGGCCCGGCCTGCTGCAGTCGTGCTGAAGCCTTCAGCAGGGCGGCCCGTGGTTCGCTCGGCCTGGCCGCCGGCGGCGCCTCACTGCTGGTGGTCTCGGGGATCCTGGAGGCATACGTGTCGCCATCCGGGCTGCCCGCCTGGGCGAAGCTGCTCATCGGGGCCGCCGTCGGCACGGTGCTCTACGGCTGGCTGCTGCTCGCCGGGCGCAGCCCCCGTAAGCGCTTGCGGGTTCGGCTCGACAGCGTGGCGGCCTGAGCGTTCGCCGCCCCGGCGTAGACTGGGCTGCGAGATGGAGGTCGTCCGCATCACCCCGCGCGGCTACTGCCACGGCGTCGTCGAGGCGATCCGCATCGCCAAGCGCGTCGGCAGTGAGCGGGCCGAGGGAGAGCAGGTCACCATGCTCGGGTACCTGGTGCACAACGAGCACGTGACACGCGAGCTCGAGGAGCACGGGGTGGCGCTGGTCGACGCTCCCGACCGCATGAAGGGCCTCGACCAGATCGAGTCCGGCACCGTCGTGTTCACCGCCCACGGCATCTCGCCACAGGTCGTCGACGAGGCGAAGCGGCGCGGGCTCAACGTCGTCGACGCCACCTGCAGCGACGTGACCCGCACCCACGACCTGGTGCGTCGCCTCACCGGTGAGGGCTACCACGTCGTCTACATCGGCAAGCGCGGCCACCCCGAGCCCGCGGGCGCCCTCGGGCGTCGCGCCCGGAGCCACCACCCTCGTCGAGGACATCGAGGAGGTTGATGGCCTGGAGTTCCCGGCGGGGACGCGCCTGGCCGTCACCTGCCAGACGACGCTCTCGATGTGGGACACCAAGGCGATCATCGACAGGCTCGTCGAGCGCTTCCCTGACATCGCGGTGCACAACGAGATCTGCCTGGCCACGCAACAGCGCCAGGAGGCGGCCGTCATCGCCGCCACGGACGTGGACTGTGTGGTCGTTGTGGGAAGCCGGCGCAGCAGCAACAGCCTGCGGCTGGTGCAGGTGGTCGAGGAGCGCGCCGGCAAGCCCGCGTTCCTCGTCGACACCGCGGCAGAGGTTCGACCCGAGTGGTTCGCGGGGATGCGCAGGATTGGGGTCACCGCCGGCGCCAGCACGCCGACCCAGCTGACCCGCGAGGTGATCGCGCTGATCGAGGCTCTCCCGCAGCCCGCTCCAGCACCCGTCTGACAGATCGGTTACCGAAGCCGTTGGTGGCTCCGGATCGGGCGTAGCATCCGGGCATGGCCGTTCAGCTTCTCGGGGCGCGACCCTGCCTCTGTCGCTTCGCGCCTGCAGGGCGCTGGTGTGGACGCAGGCGGTGTACACGTTCTTCGCAGGCGTCTTCGTGCTGCTCACCGCCAGTCTGCTGAACGGGAGCCTGCCCTTCCATGGCGGCACGATCAGTGGCGGCGGCGCCGCCGTCATCGGCCTGGTCGACGTCCTCGTCGCCGCGGGGCTCACCGGGCTCGGCGTCGCGCTCGGACGGCTGGCGCCGTGGGCTCGGACCGGCATCGTGATCGTCGCAGGTCTTCCTGGCCACGTTCGAGCTCCTGCGCGCCTTCGACCTCTCCCTCTCGACCCTGATCAACATGACCTCTGCGCGCTCATCCTGGTCCTGCTGTTCGTCCCCGACACGCAGCGCGTGCTCGGAGGGCCGGCGCAGGCGTGACCGGGCGCCGTCCCGCGTCTCCTACACTGCCGCGATGAGAGGAGGCGGCGGCAACCGTGGACTCGCCGTCCACCGCCGCCGGCAGAGCTTCCTCCTGGCCTGCGCACCACCCGCGTCATCGCGTACGTCCAGGGCGCCCTCGGTGTGCTCAACGGCGCCCTGCTCGTCTTCGGCGGCGCCGCCTTCGCCACCGCGCTCAACCTCCAGGGCGTCGGCGGCGCTGCTCTGATCATCGCCATCGGGGTGATCGTGGTGCTTGTCTCCGCGCTGCTGATCTGGGGCGGCGTCCTGCTCGGCCGCCTCTCGCGCCGGGCGCGCTATGGCGTGCTCGCGTACGAGTACGTCTCGGTGGTGCTCGGCCTGCTCTCGCTGGCCGACCCGCTGCAGGCCGGGATCCGGGTGATCCTCGCCGCCATCGCCATCTACTATCTGCAGTTCGACAGGGAGACCAAGGCAGTCTTCGCCGAGCCGGCCGGCTGACTCTCGCCTCGCCCAGGAGACCACGTGGCCAGCATGCCGCCGCCGCCGCCGGGCGCTCCGCCGCCGCCCGCCGGCGGCCATCAGCCGCCCCAGCCCCGCACGCCCCACCACCGGGACCCGGGCAGTACCCGTATGCCGGGGCTCCTCAGTGGTCGGCGCCTGTGCCCTTCGCCGTCGCCGGGCCTGCCCCGGGCCTCCAGTACGCCGGCTTCTGGCTCCGATTCGCCTCCTACCTGATCGACGTCATCCCCATCGGCATCATCGGCGGGGTCCTCAACGTGTCGACGGGCACGGGGTACAGCTGCAGGTTCGACGCGGGCGGTTCGTACGTGTGCGGTGCCGGCACCGGGTACATCGGCTCGTGGCTGGGATTCCTGCTGCTCGGGGTGTACTGGGTGCTCACCTGGTCGCTGCTGGGCGGCTCGCTCGGACAGAAGGCGCTCGGCATGCGCGTGGTCAACGCGCAGACCGGCCAGCGCATCGACATCGCCAAGGCGGTGATGCGCTTTGTCGGCTTCGTGATCTCCGCCATCCCCTTCGCCCTGGGCCTCATCTGGGCGGGTTTCGACCCGCGCAAGCAGGGCTGGCACGACAAGATCGCCGGCACCTACGTGGTGCGCCCGCAGTAGCTCGCGCCTCACAGCGCGGCGCGGCGCTTCAGCTCGAGGTAGCGGTTGACCAGCCGCGGCGACAGCGTGCGCGCGTCGGCGTCGATGACGTCGACCCCGCCGGCGCGCAGCAGACGCAGCGCGCCGGCCCTCTCGGCGTCGATGCCGCCTGCCACGGCGCGCGCGTACACCTCGCCGGCGGTCCGCGGCCGCGAGCGCGCGATGTCCACCACCGCGGGGTCACGGACGGTGATCACCAGGGGGAGATGGCGGCGGCGCAGCAGAGTGCACTGGCTGATCAGCGCCGCCGCCTGGTCGCGGTCGACGAGGTCGGTGAAGATGGCGATGAGCGCGCGACGGCGCTGCCGGATGCGCACCTCGGTGAGCGCGGCCGCGTAGTCGGACTCGATCTCGCCTGGCTGCAGTGGCCCGATGGCGTCGAGCAGCCGGCGGAGATGCGCCGAGCCGGTGCGCGGCGCGACACGTCGCGGTCACGCGGTCGGCGAAGGCCACCAGGCCGGCGCGGTCCCCCGTGCGCAGCGCGACGTGGAGCAGGAGCAGCGCGCTGTTGACGGCGTGGTCGAACTTGGTCAGCGGCCCGGCGCCCACGCCCATGAGCCGGCCCTGGTCGAGACATGCGATCACAGGCTGGTCGCGCTCGGGGGAGAGCTCGGTGGCCATCAGCCGCCCGGTGCGGGCGGTGGCCCGCCAGTTGATGTAGCGCAGCGGGTCATCGGGCACGGCCTCGCGCACTCTCTCGAACTCCGTCCCCTCGCCATGGCGGCGGATGGTCCGCACACCCAGCTCCTCGAGCTGGCCGCGGCGTGCCAGCGCCTCGTAGACGCGCACGGCGGAGATGTCCGCGTCGACGCGCACGGTGAGCGGGTCGGCGCTGGCGAAGTCACGCGTGCCGAGGCCCCACCGGCCCACCGAGCGCACGTGCACGCGGCCGAACGTCGACTCACCGCGGGCGCGGGGCGTCAGCGTGTACGACGTCTGGCCCGCGCCTCGCAGCGACATGTACTGGGACGACGCCGAGCATCGCGGGTGGGGCATCGTCGCGCAGCACCAGCGAGGCCGTGCGCGGCGCTCGCACGGAGAGGGTGACCGGGTTGGCGGCCCCCACGGAGAACAGGCGGTCGGCGCGGCGTTCGACGACAACGGAGCCGCGGGCCGGGGGCGCCGCGCGAGTCGATCGCCACCGCCACCGCGGCGAGGACGAACAGCGCCAAGCCCGGCGCGAGCAGCGGCCCCACGGCGGCTCCGAGCGCCACCACCACCAGCGGCGCCACGAGCAGCGCCAGGGCGCGCCGGGTCACCGCGGCACCGGCACCCGCGCCAGCGCCCTCTCCACCGCATCCACCTCGCCGACTCCCTGGAGCTCCGCCTCGGCACGGCGGACCAGTCGATGGCGCAGCGCCGGCAGGCAGATGTCCTTGACGTCCTCGGGGATGACGAAGTCGCGGCCCTGGATGCAGGCCATCGCCTTGGCTCCACGAAGCAACGCGATCGCCCCGCGTGGGCTGGCGCCGAGGCTGAGGTCGGGAGAGGTGCGCGTCGCCGCGACGATCGAGGTGATGTAGTCCACCACCGCGTCGCTCACCGTCACCGACGCCACCTCGGCGCGCGCCGCCGCCAGAGCCGCGGCGTCGATGACCGGCGTGATGCCCGCGGCGGCGAGGTCGTGCGGGTCGAGCCCGGCGTCGATGCGGCGCAGCATGGCCGCCTCGGTTGGACGATCGGGAGTGGCGACCGCGAGCTTGAAGAAGAACCGGTCGAGCTGCGCCTCGGGCAGCGGGTACGTCCCCTCGTACTCCACCGGGTTCTGCGTCGCCACCACCATGAAGCGGTCGCCAAGAGGCCGGCTCACCCCGTCGCTGGTGACCTGCCGCTCCTCCATGGCCTCGAGCAAGGCGGCCTGGGTCTTCGCGGGCGCTCGGTTGATCTCGTCGGCGAGCAGGGTGTCGGTGAAGATCGGGCCCCCGCGGAACTCGAACTCGCCGCGGTCAGCGCGCCACACGCTGGTGCCGACGATGTCGGAGGGCAGGAGGTCCGGTGTGAACTGCACCCGAGTGAAGCGGGCGTCGATGGCGGCGGCGGCGCAGCGCGCCATCAGCGTCTTGGCTGTGCCTGGCACGCCCTCGAGCAGGGCGTGGCCCCCGACCAGGATGGTGAGCAGGAGCCCGTCGATGATCTGCTGCTGACCCACCACCGCTCGGCCGACGGCGCCGTGGAAGGCCGTGCGCAGATCGGCGGTGACGGTCACCGGGCTCATTGTGCCCTGACCGCGAGAGACTGGGCGTCACCGCAGGCGACTTCATGTCGCCGTAGGTGACACCGCCTGCTGTGGGGTGACCGACGGGGGAACGCCGGAGTTCCCCCTTTGCCCGGGATCGGCCCATCGTCGCTCGAGGTCGTCGACGTCGCGGGCCAGTGACAGCAACGCCGCCGCGTCCGGCCTGGCCCCGGCCAGCGTCCTGGCGCGGCCCAGGACTGACGCGACGTCGTCGGCCAGCTCGGGCCGAGCGGCGCGGAGCGTGGCGACGAATGCGGCGTCCCCGTCCGGCCCCTCCGGCGCCACCGCGCCGAGGGCCAGCCGCTGGCGCACCTCCTCCGCGTACCTGGCTGCCACCGCTCCGCGGTCGCGGCTGCGCGAATACAGCCCGGCCATGGCGTCGATGTAGGACGCGGTGGTGGGGACCAGCGCGACGTCGTGGCCCGCCATCGGATGGCCGAGACGGCGCCCGTTGATCACCAGGAAGACGAACACCAGGACAGCGCCGAGGAGCAGGGCGAGCCCGAGCGGGCTCTCGAAGATGGCGGCGGCGCCGTCCGCCGGGGCGCTCAGCTCGCCGTGGTGGTACTCGTCGAAGCCGATCGCTCCACCACGCGCGCGTTCCAGGACCGAGAGCACCAGGGTCGAGGAGTCGGCGTCGCGCAGACCGTCGTTGCTGAGCGGGAATGATGAGGCCAGCACGTAGGCCCGGCCGGCGCCGGACACCTGCTCTGCCACGGCGGTGAGCTCGCCCGACTGCGCGAGGAGCGGCGTCAGGTAGGGCTCGGGGTTGATCGCCGCGCCGGTCGCCATCGGCACGTGGTGCACGCGGCTGCCGGCGTCGATCGGCTGGGCAGGCACCGAGTCGCCCGCCGCGCGGCCGGGGCCGAGGGTCACACGCAGCCGGTGGAGAAGAGCGGCGGCAACCGCCTCACTCTCCGGGGAGACGGCCAGGACGACATCGGCGCCGTGCGCGAGCGACTCCATCACTCTCGCGGCTTCGGCGTCGCTGATCGGTGTGCGCGGGTCGACGATGAGCAGCACGTCCGTCCCCGAGGTGTCGAACTGCCCGGTGATGCGGTGGACATCGAAACCGAGAGTCCCGAGCCAGCGATACAGGGCCAGCGTCCCCGCCTTCCCGGCCGCGCGGGAGGACGGGTCGTCGTTCTGGTTGGGCGGTGCGGTGCCGAGCACCAGCAGGATCAGCGTCAGGATGAACGCGACCACCGCCAGCGCGGGCCCGGCCAACGAGCGCCTCATCGCGGCACGGCACCGCGGCTGCGGGCCAACCGGCGCACGCTCGAGCAGCGCTCCTCCGCACGCTCCCAGTCCTCGCGGGTGACAGCGGCGTCCGAGTACCACGCGCGCTCGAACAGCGCGCCGGCCGCTGCCAGCGCCATGAGAACGTCACCGCCCGCGTCGATGCGTTGCAGGAGCTCACGCGTCGTCCAGGCAGCGTCGATGTGCACGCGGCCGCGCACGGCGACCTCGAGCAACGCGGAACGGAACGCGCGCCGTATCGCTTCGCGATGGTCGCCGGCGCTGGCGGCCCGTTGGGCTGCGCGCCATTCGGCGTCGGGATCGTCGCCAGCGCTCGCCGGCTCGTCCACCGCGGCACCGCGCACGCCGGCGGACGCCGCGCCAGCGACGCCATGCCAGCAGCAGGCAGATCACAACCAGCGCGGAGGCCAGCACGACCGCGCCGACCGGGCCGAGCGCAGCGGCGCCCCCGCTGAGGAGCTTGGCGATGGCGTTCAGGATCGTCTGCAGCAGGCCCGGCTGCGTGCTGTCGTCGAGGTGCCGGAAGTCCGGCGATGCGTACACGGAGTGCAGCGCGCTGCGTGCGGCGGCGGCGTTCTCCTCGCACACCGAGCCGCGCGGGTAGGCGAGCGTGTCGCTCATCGACGACAGGCGCGACCGCGCGTCCTCGACCTGAGGGGGCGTCGTGGAGAGGTCGCTGAGCACCGGCTGCAGGGCGACGGCGCTGCCTGCGTCCGCGGCCACCAACGCGCTCACCTGGCGCACCGCCCCGGTGAGGTCCGCGGGCGCCTGCCGCAAGGCCGCCGCCGCGGTCGCGAGGCCGGCCTGGTAGTCGAGCGCGGGACAGGTGGCGGCCTGCACCGATGCGGTCGTGCTGAGCACGGCGGCCGCGGTCCCGGCCAGGAGCGCGGCGGCCCACCCGCGAGGGCGGCGCATCAGATGGTGGCCGCGAGCATCTCGATGTCGAAGGCCTCTTTGCGGATGCGCACGTCGTAGTAGAGAAGCACGACCACGATGAAGCTGATCGGCTGGATCAGCACCGCGACCACGAGGGCCGCGAGCTGGCTCAGGAGCAGGCGGACGTTCTCGTCGCCGAATCCTGCTGACCACGCCGAGCAGCGCGCCGACGATGGCGCCGAGGATGCCGGTGATCAGCCCGACGAGCAGGGTGATTCCGAACACCCGTGGCGTCGATCCGCGCACCAGCTGCCAGCTCCGGCGCATGGCGGCGATGGCCCCCGCGCGCTCGAGCATGACGATCGGTGCCGCGAAGAGCCAGCGTGTGTACATCAGGATCGCGAGGAAGATGGCCACCGGTCCGACGAGCACGGCCAGTGCCGCACCACCCGAGCCGAACGCGTACACCGCGCCCACGACCAGCCCGACGGCGACGACGAACAGCAGGACGCCGAAGCCGAGGAGGAGCAGCGCCACGCCCACCACCGACCCAAGGCGCTGCCCCACCGCGCGGTACGCGCCACCGAGGCTGGCCGGGCGGTCGAGGTAGATGTCCCCGACCGCGCGGGTCATCGCGGCGGTCGCGATCGGTTGCACCACCAGCGCCTGGAGCAACGCGATGCCGATCAGCACGGCGAGCACCGTGGAGAGTGTCGAGGTGACGGTGGAGAGTTGCTGCGAGGTCGACTGTGCCATTGGCGCTGAGCTGCTGCAGCCGGACGGTCGCGTCGGTGATGCCGGTCAGCTGGTAGGAGAGGTAGCGGAAGATCGCCAGCGGCAGCTGGACCACCGCGGTGATGGAGAGGATCAGCCACACGTTGCGGCGGTAGAGGGTGAAGGCAGAGTCGAGCAGCTCACCCACGGCCTGGGCGCGGAAGCGGCCCGACCCGGGGAGCACCGGCTGCTGCTGCCAGCCCCAGCCGGGAGGAGGGCCGGCGGGGCCCTGCCAGCCGGGCGGCTGACCCCATCCCGCGATCGCTCCGCCGGGGCTGGGCCACACCGGTGGGGGGCCACCGCCCGGGGGCGGGGGGGCCGGCGGCATCCCCCAGCTCTGGCGTCGCCTCCAGCCGGTCGCCGGCGCCGAGGGCGGTTGTGGCCCGCCTCCGGACGGCGGTGGAGGAGGCGGCGGCGGGGGCTGGCTCGCGCTCATGTGCCGGTATTCTGCCGCCCCCATGTGCGCGGGGCGGTATCTTTGCAGACCGTGACATCTGATGCTCTCACCGTCATTGACGGGAGTGACGCCCCGATCCGTGCGCTGGTCCTCGAGGCCGAACCGGCCCGTGGTGACTCCTCGCCGGCAGTGAGGCTGCGGCGCATCGCGCGACCCATCCCGCCGGCTCCCGGGTGGGCACTGGTGCGTCCCACACTCGCGGGTATCAATGCACGTGACCTCTCGCTGCTGAGCGCGGACCGCAGCCTGCCGGTGATGGGTGCGCCGCGACCGGTGCCCATGGTCCCGGGCTGCGAGGTGGTCGGGGTGGTCGAGGAGGTCAACGGCACGCGCTGGGCGCGCGAGGGCCAGCGCGTGCTTGTGGAGCCGAACGCGGGTTGCGTCATCCGCGGCTTCCCCACCTGCGCCCGCTGCGCCTCGGGCGAGGCCGAGCTCTGCGAGAACCGAGATCGCGCGAGCCTGCTCGGGGCTGCCGCTGATGGCGGTCTGGCCTCGGGCGGTGGTTGGTCGGAGGGCGTGCTGGCCCACGAGGAGATGCTCGTCCCCGCTGACGGGATCTCCGACCAGCGCGGGGTGCTCGGCGTGTCGCTGGCGGCAGCGATCCACGCGGTGCTGCGGTGGAACCGGCGTGGCGACCGCGTGGCTGTGATCGGGTCCGGGACCACCACGCGCTTGGTGATCGCCGCCCTGCGCCGGCTCCACCCCGACGTGGACATCACGGTCATGGTCGATGCGCGCGGCCCTCAGCGGACCGGCCGGCGGCGCCGCAAGCTCCCCGCGCACCTCGCCGTCGACGAGGGCAGCATCGCCAGGGCTCTCGAGGCTCTTGGCGCCGCGCGGGTCTGGCGAGGCAGCCCCGCCCAGCTGCTCGATCGAACCGCGGAGCTGGTCGGGGCCCGCCGCATGATCGTTTCGAGGGACGAGCTGCCTGTCCTCGACCGCGGGCTCGACGCTGTCATCGACTGCCGTGGAACTGCCGCCAGCGTCTCCCTAGGGCTGCGCCTGCTCCGCTCCGGCGGGACGATCGTGGTGGCCGGGCGGGCCGGGCGCCTCGAGGTCGACTGGTCGGCTGTCTGGTCGCGCGAGCTGACCATCGCCGGGAGCGGCGGGTTCGGGAGGGAGCCGGCCGGCTGGCGGACCTTCGCGGCCGTCCGCGAATGGCTCGTCGACCCGTCGTTCCCGGCGGACAGCCTGGTGACCCATCGCTACCCGCTCGACGCCTTCCCGATCGCCATCGCCACCGCTGCGGCCGGGGAGGCGATGGGCGCGGTCAAGGTTGTGTTCGAGGCGCCAACGGCACCACTGCGCGAGCGACGCCTCGCCCTCGACACCGAGCTGCCCATCGACGACACCGCCGCCCCGGTCCTGCTCGCCACGGCTGCCGCTCGGGTGCGGCGGGACGACGAGGTCGAGGGCTAGGCGGTCTCGCCAGGGGTTGACCGCGGCGCGGCGCGGGCAGCGCGCCGCTGCGCGAGCGCCAGCGCGGTGCGTTTCACGCCGCCGTTGTCGACCACCATGCGGGTGGCCCGCTTGCGGTCGCGAGCACGCAGGCGTGCCTGCTCACGCGGGGTCAGCTCGTCGGATGCGTCTCGATCCTCGGTGACCATGCGACTACGGTAGCGCAGC
The DNA here is from genome assembly GCA_963823765.1 of Candidatus Dormiibacterota bacterium. Classification (GTDB taxonomy): domain Bacteria; phylum Chloroflexota; class Dormibacteria; order Aeolococcales; family Aeolococcaceae; genus Aeolococcus. The sequence goes on along the minus strand of CAWGML010000002.1, from coordinate 1,652,668 downwards.
TTCGCGGAGCGCTAGGCTGCGAGGGGCCCGTGCGAGCGCCGGCCATGCAGCACAGCCCAGCCGATGGCGGCGGCCCCGATGGTCACTGCGGCGGCCCCGCCGACGAGCAACGGCGCCGGACGGCGCAGGCGGAGGGCTCGCTGCCACCCGCTGCGCTGGTCGTTCACCGCCGACTCCAACATCGCCAGTGAGCGTGCATAGATGCGGTCCTGGTCGGCGCGGCTGAGCCGGACGCCACGAGAGCGCTCAGCGACCTCGGCCGCCACCTCGAGCAACCCTCTCACCGACGGCGGCACGCCCGCGCCGCCACCCAGGCCGAGGGCGCTGGTCGAGGATGTCTGCCGGGTTCACTCTCGTCCCTCCATCCGACCGTTCAGCGGGCAGCGGCGCGCCCAGCTGCCTGCGCAGCGAGGTCATGGCGCGGAACGTCAGCAGCTTCACCGCTCCCTCACTCCGGCCCATCACCTCGCCGATCTCCCGGTTGCGCAGCTCGCCGCCGAAGCGCAGCAGCACGGCCTGGCGCTGGTCGTCGGGCAGCTTTGCCACCGCGGCGCGAACCATCGCCTCGCGGTCGCGCTGCTCGACGATACCTCGGGCGATTCGGCGTCGACGGGCTGGTGCTCGTCGAGGTCGACCCAGGCCGGCCGGCGCGCCTGTCGCGCCACCATGTTGGCCGCCACGCGGTACAGCCAGGCCGAGTACGGCACACCGCGCCACTCGAAGCGCGGGCAGGTCCTCGATGGCCTTGGCGAAGGTGGAGGCGGTCACGTCCTCGGCGAGCTCCCGGTTCCGGGTCAGGGTGTGTGCGTACGCGTAGATCTGGTCGACGTAACGCTCGTACAGCGGCGCGAACGCCGCCCGGTCGCGCTGCGCGTCCTCGATCATCAGCCGCTCCGCCTCGAGCTCTTCAGCGCTGCGGTGAGCCACGTCAGCGCCTCCGCTGCCGTGGAGGAGTCATCGCACACAAGCCTTCGTTCTGCGGCAGGGTTACGCGTGCCCGCGACGTCAGAGCAGGCCGAGCGCCCGGCCGCTATCGCCGAAGGCCGCCAGCGCGGTGTCGAGCTGCGCGGTCGTGTGGGTGGCGGTGACGATGGTCCGCACCCGCGCCCGCCCGCGCGCCACGGTGGGGAAGCCGATGCCCTGCGCGAACACGCCACGCTCCATGAGCGCGTCGCTGAGCGCCATCGCCTGCGGCGCCTCGCCGCACATCACCGGCGTGATCGGCGTCTCGCTGTGGCCGATGTCGAAGCCCAGGTCCGCCAAGCCCTTCTTCAGGTACCTGGCGTTGACCCACAGGCGCTCGATCAGCTCGGGCTCCTGCTCGAGAACGTCGACCGCGGCGATGCACGCCATCACCACTGCGGGGGGATGCGAGGACGAGAAGAGGAAGGGACGCGCCTTGTGGATGAGGTGGTCGCGCACCGTCTGCGAAGCGGCGACGTAGCCGCCGACGACGCCCACCGCCTTGCTGAGCGTGCCGATGTTGAGCGCGACCCGACCGTGCAGGTTGAAATGGTCTGTGCTGCCGCGGCCGTTGCGGCCCAGGACACCGGTGCCGTGGGCATCGTCCACCATCACCGCGGCGTCGAACTTCTCAGCGCGCTCGACCAGGTCGGGCAGCGGCGCGATGTCGCCGTCCATGCTGAAGACGCCGTCGGTGACCAGCAGGATGCGGCGGTAGCCCTTGTCGCGCGCCTCTCGCAGGGCTCGTTCGGCGTCATCGACGTCGACGTGCTCGTAGAGGATGCGATCCGCCTTGGTGAGACGGATGCCGTCGATGATGCTGGCATGGTTCAGCTTGTCGCTGACCACGCAGTCGCCGGCCTCGAGCATGGAACCGAGCACCCCGACGTTGACCGTGTAGCCGCTCTGGAAGCAGAGCGCGGCACCGGTGCGCTTGAACGTCGCCAGCCGCGCCTCCAGCTCTTCGTGGATCGACTGTGTCCCGGCGATGGTGCGCACCGCACCGCTGCCCGCACCCCACTCGCCTGCCGCGCGGACCGCGGCCTCGATGAGCCGGGGATGGGTGTTCAGCCCGAGGTAGTTGTTCGACGAGAGGTTGATGAGCCGCCGCCCGCCGATGACCACCTCGGCCATCTGCGGCGACTCGAGCACGCGCAGCGGCCGGAAGAGGCCCTCGTTGCGCAGCGTGTCGAGGTCCTCCATGAGGGAGGCGTCGAGGTCGCGGACGGCGTCCGACGGCGTGATCGACTCGATGGCCATGCCCTGACGATACGGGAACAGCGGCCCCCCGGCCGCGGCCGTCTGCACTTCGATCGGCTTGCTACCCTCGGGGACAGCCATGGACCCGGGCACCAACCCCAGGAGCTCCCGCCGAGACGCGGCGGTCACCTGGTGGGCCAGCCTCAATGGGCAAGCCAGCGCGCCGGCACGGCCGGCCCGCGCGCTCGCGGGGTTGCTCGCCGCGGCGGCCATCGTTGCGGCTGCGGCGATGCCGCTGGTCTGGCACCGCCTCACGCTTCCCAACCCGGCGTTCTTCGGACCCCCGGTCGTCGAGATCCTTGACGGTGTCGACGCGGACAACTGGCTGATCGCGGTCGCGCTCCTCGCCATCGCCCTCGCCATCCGGGCCTACCGCCAGGCGCCCGGCCTGGCCACCAAGATGGTCATCGCGGTGCTGGCGGCCGCGACGGTGAACGGCATGTTCGTCGACTACATCGACTGGAGCAGGCGCGGCGCGTCGCTCGAGGTGCAGCCCTTCTTCGGGCCGGGGTTCTTCGTCGGGCTGGGCAGCGCTGCGCTGCTGGTCGTGGCCGCGATCGTGCGGCTGGCGTGCACGGGAATGAGACGCGTGGCGTCGGTGGGCAACGCAGGCAACGGTACCTGGCCGCTGCGGCGTTGAGCGTCGTCAGCCCGGGCGGAGCGACACCTTGCCGCACTGACCCGACTTGATCAGCTCGATCGCCGGCTCGATCTCGCTCGTCGCGAAGTGGTGGGTGATCAGCGCGCCGACGTCGACGGCACCGCTGCGGACATACGCCATCGTTGCCTCCCATGTCTGCGGCAGCCGCCGTCCCACCACACCGTGGAGGCTGATGCCCTGCATCACGACATCGTTCGAGAGGTCGAGCGAGGTGGGCTCGTCACCGATGCCGAGCAGGCTGATCCAGCCGCCGGGACGCACCAGCCGGGTGGCCGCGACGACCGCGCTGGGAGCGCCGCTCATCTCCAGGACGCAGTCGATGTCGGCACCGGCAACCGCCGCTCGAACACCGCGCTCGACGCTGTCATCGGCCATCACCACGCTGGTGGCGCCCATCCTCTGCGCGAGCTCGAGCCGGTAACGGTTGCGGTCCACGCCGACCACGGCCGCGGCTCCATCGGCCCGCGCGATGGCGATCGCCGCGCAGCCGATCGGTCCGCAACCGAAGACCACCACCGTGCGACCGGCCAGCTCTCCGTATGAGCACGCATGCACCGCGTTGCCCACGGGCTCGAGCGCCGCCGCGACCTCCGAGGTGGTGTCATCAGCGATCGGGAGCACGTTCGCCTGCGGGACCACGACAAGCGTCGTGAAGCCGCCGTCGACGTCCACGCCGAGGATCTGCGTGTTGACGCACACGTGAAAGTCGCCGCGCAGGCACGACCTGCAGTGCCCGCACACGATGTGCGACTCGATGGCGACCCGGCTTCCGTCGTCCAGGTCGGCGCCGGGTCCGCGACCGACGACCTCGCCGCACAGCTCGTGGCCGATGACCCGCGGCGGGTGCACGCGCGCGGCGGCCCACGGGTTCCAGTCGTAGAGGTGCACGTCGGTGCCGCAGACCGACGCCGCAGCAACGCGCAGCAGGAGCTCGCCGTCGCCGGGTTCCGGTTCGGGAACGTCGGCGAGCACGAATCCGGGTGCGGCGTCGGGCTTGACCACGGCCTGCACAGCGCGCGGATTATCCCCGACACTCGTGAGCGCATGAGCGAATCGGCGCCCGGCGCGCCACGCCGACGGCTGCGGTGGGCGCCGCGCATCGCTGTCGGCCTGGCGGTCGCGGCACAGGCCGCGCTGATCGTCTTCGCGGCGGTCCACAACTACGTGACCCCCGATGCCGGGGTGGCCAGCGACATCGCACCGCTGTGGTTGGGGGGCGCGGTGTGGCGCACCGTCGGCACCGGCCACGGCTACGACGCCGCGGCCCAGACCGCCCTGTACGCGCAGCTCACCGGCGGGCACGGGTGGACCTACCCGAACACCTGGGCACCGGGATCGATGCTGCTGGGCATCCCCCTCTCGCTTCTCTCCATCGACGGAGCCCTGGACGCCTGGATACCCTTCCAGCTGGTGGCGCTGGCGGCTGCCGGGATGATCGCCGCGACCGCGGCGGCGCCCCGGTCGCCGCTCCGGGTCCGCGTCGCCGCCGCCGTCGGCGCGGGCGCCTCCGCCGGGGCTGTGGCGATCGCGCTCTACGGGCAGTGGGATGGGATTCCCGCGCTCGGCGTGGCCGTGGCCTACGCATTCTGGAGCCGCGGCCACGAGGGGCGCGCCGGCCTGGTCCTCACCCTTCTGCTGCTCAGCGGCAAACCGCACCTGGCGCTCGGGCTGCTGGCTTTCGCCGCGGGACGAGGATCCCGGCGTGGCCTTGCCGGGGTCGCCGCCGGCGTCGTGCTCACGGCCGCCGTCGACCTCGCCCTGGTGCAGGTCACCGGGATGCACGGCTGGCTCGACGCCCTCCGTCAGATCTCGACGCTGTCGGCGACGGCGAGCGTGAGCCTGTTCGGACTCCTGGCCAACACCCTGGGCGCCGGCAGCCTGGCCGAGGGTGTGGCGATCGCCGGGGCGATCGCGCTGCTGGTGTGCGCCGGCGTCTTCGGCTGGCTGTCCTCCCGCGGTGCCGCGCTGCACGTCTGCCTGCTGGGGGCCACCTGCGTCGCCCTGCTGGTGTCGCCGCACATGTTCGCCCAGGACCTCGCGCTGCTCATCCCATCGGCCGCTGCCGCGCTGGCGATCACCCTTACCAGGGCGCGCTGGGACCAGGCTGTGATCGTGATCGCGCTGGTGAGCGTGGTGTCGCTGGCCGCGGAATATCAGATCCTGCCCCTTGGCTCCCTGCGACCTGACCCCTTCGTGCCGCTCGTGCTCCTGGCCCTCGTGGCGTGGGCGTGGCGACATGCCTCCCGGCATTCGCTGGGGCCGGCGCCGGTGACCAGCACGGTGTTCCGCGGGGGGTGACCCGGGTCGACCACGCTCCATCCCGGGCGGCGGCCGGTTGTCCCCAGCGCGTCCGCGCCCAGCGCCGACATTCCCTGCATGGAGCTCGACGGCGGCCTGCACCCCCACCGGGCCCTCATCGTCGAGGACCTCGACCTCTACGAGCTTCGCGGCGACGGCCACACCATCCTCCGCCACTGCGAGATCACGCCCGGTGAGGAGGCGGACCGATTGGCGCGGCATCCCTGGCTGGCCGCGACCGGGTCCTTTCCCGAGGTGTCAACCGCGCAGCGCTGCGTCGAGGCCTGCGTCGCCGCCAACCGCACCAAGGTGGAGCGCTGGCTGCGCGGCGAGCTGCCGCGCCTGGCGATCCGCGCCGACATGCACACGGTGATCGGCGACGAGCTCCAGCGCCCTGGCTGGGAGGCGGGCGAGCCGCCGCGGCCCGTCAGCGGCGTGCGCGTCGTGCTGGCACGGAACCCGAACTACCGCTCGGGCTTCGCGGTCCTCACCGCCTACCCAGTCGCCGTCGCCGCATCCCAATATCCTGCCGGGCGATGAAGAACGGAGGCCCACGCATGTCGCGCCAGGAGATCCTCGACGATCCAGCCAGCGCCTGCCCGAACCTCGGCCAGTTCCTGGGCGCCTACTTCCACCAGGACTGGGGGGAGGACGGCGCACGCTGGGAGACGGTGGCAGACGAGTTCGTCACCGAGTCGCCGTCCAGCGTCGTCGCCGCGACCGCGACCGAGCTGGCCGGCGTCCTCGCTGCCGCGCTCACCGACGCCGAGCTCGCCGGGGTGCTCAGGGAACTGGGCGCGAACGTGGTCCCCGGGGCTTTCGACATGACCGCGACGACATGGCTCGCGGCCGTGCTCCAGAGGCTTCGCCCGATGCGCTGAGCAGTCCGCTCACGAGGCCCGCGGCGCTTCGACGGTGCGGCGGACGAGGGCGACGCAGTGCAGCACGAAGGTCGGCACCAGCAGAGGAAGCGCGATCGCCAGGGCAACTGTGTTCACCGGGCCACCGGTGAGCCTCACGATCATCAGCACGAAGAGCACGAGGCCGATCGCGGCTGTGTTGCGCCGGCCCCACACGGTGTGGACCAGCTCGGGGCGCTTGCCTGCCAGGAAGATGACCGGCGTCCCGAGGAACGGACCGAGGTAGCGAAACAGGATCCCCGCTGCGAGCCAGCCGGGAGCGATGCCGAGCAGCCAGTTGCCCACCGCGGCCATGGCGAAGAAGAGGACGTCCATCGCCGGGTCGAGCGCCTTGCCCAAGGCGGTGATCGGACCGAACCGGCGGGCGATCCAACCGTCGACGAAGTCGAGCATGCCGGTGCTGCCGCCGATCGAGCACCAGAGGTACAGGCCGATGGACCCCGGCAGCGACAGCGCGGCGCAGAGGATGAGCGGGAACGAGAACCACGCACGGATGGCGCTGAGCCCGTTGGGGATGCCGTACCACTGGATGCGCGTCCCGTCCGGTGTGCGCAGCAGGGGCGCGCCGAGCACGAGGAAGAGGGAGACGATCGCCCACCACCCCGCCGCTCCCAGGGCCAGCGGCACGACCGCGTAACGGTCGTGCAGGACCGCGATCGGGACGGTGAAGGCCTCGCTGAGCACCAGCCCGATCGCCAGCCAACACCACAGAGAGCGACGCAGCCGCCGGCTCCGCCGGAGCAGCGCGATGGCTTCGCCGATGACGTCGCCCAGTCCCGCCGGCGGGCGGACGCCGACCGACAAGTTCCTACTGGACCGCCAGGCAGGTGATCGTCTTCAGCACGCCGTTCGTCTGGACGCGCTCGACGACCAGCCGGCCGATGCCGGCGATGTCGTCCGCCTCCACCTGGGCGATGACGTCGTACTCGCCGGTGATGGCATCAGCGTGGATCACCCCCGGTGACGAGCGCAGGCGATCGACGACCTCGAGCGCCTTGCCGGCGGTGGCGGTGATCAGCACGTACGCCCGGACCATTGCAGAACCTCCGTGCGGTGGTGATGGCCGACGATAGCAGGGCCCACGCCCTGACCCCGGGCGGCGGCGCACGCTGCGGAGGCCCGGTCGCGGGCGTGGCGGACCACAATGAGCGTGTCATGCCGTGGAGCCTGTTGATCCGCCTCCTCTCGGGGTTTGTCTTCTGGCGCCTGCTGGGCACCCGCCGCCGCACAGCCGCCCAGCGCGCGTTCGGTTCGGCCACCGCCAGCAGGCCCGCCGTGGCCAGGCGGGTCCGCGACGCGCGCGACGCCGCCTCGCTGTTGTCGCGCCTAGCTGTGGCCACCGGTTTCGGGATCGCCACCGCGCTCTGCCTGGCGGGCGGCACCAGCAGCGCGGTGCTGAGCCCTCGCTGGCTGGGGGGCGTGCTGCTGGCGTTCGGCGTCGTCTTCGCGGTGCTCACCGTCCGCGAAGCGCTGGCGGCGAGGCGGTTGGTGACCACCCGCCGTCTCCGCCGCCGCGACCAGCGCCTCCGTGGCGAGGTCTAGCGCCTCAGGACAGGTAGGGAGCGACCCCGGCCGCCTGCTCGGCGGCGTCCATCACGTTCTCGCTGACCGTCGGATGCGCGTGGATGATGGCGCCGAGCTCGTCGACGGTCAGCCCGTCGGAGATGGCAACGCCAACCTCGTGAATGATCTCGACAGCGTGCACACCCATCACGGTGGCGCCGAGCAGCAGGCCGGTCTTGGCGTCCGAGTACAGCTGGGCGACGCCGTCGGGCTCGCCCTCGCCGAGCGCCTTGCCGTTGCCGAGGAACCGTGACTGGCCCACCTTGACGTCGTAGCCGGCCGACTTGGCGGTCTCCGAGTTGAGGCCAACCATGGCAATTTCCGGGTGCGTGTAGATGCACGAGGGCACCACGGTGCGGTCCATCGCCATGACGTTGTGGCCGAGCGCGTTCTCGACCGCGCGCGCGGCCTCGGCGCTGGCCAGGTGCGCGAGCTGGAGGCCGCCGATGCAGTCGCCTGCGGACCAGATCTTGGGGTTGGCTGTGCGCAGCATGTCATCAACCTCGATGTAGCCGCGGTCACTGACGACGACTCCTGCGTCCTCGAGCCCGATGCCGCCAGTCTCCGGACGTCGCCCCACCGAGACCAGGAGAAGGTCGGCGTCGATGTCGGTGCCGTCGTCGAGGTGGACTGTGAGGGAGGCCTTGCGGTAGTCGACCGACACCACCTTGTGCCCGGTGTGGAAGGTGATCCCCTGCGCCTCCACCAGCTTGCGGAACTGGGTGACGATGCGAGGATCGACGCCGGCGAGGATCTGCGGAAGCACCTCCACCACGCTGACCCGCGAGCCGAGCGGGGCGAAGAGGCTGGCGAACTCGCAGCCGATGACGCCGCCGCCGATCACCAGCATCCTCTTGGGAATCTTCTCGAGACGGAGGATGCCGTCGGAGGTGACCACGCGCGGGTGCTCCATGTCGATGCCGGGCAGGCCGCTGGCGGCGGTGCCGACACACACGATGAGGTGGTCGAAGCCGAAACGCTCGCCACCGGCGACAACCTCATCGCCCTCGATGACGCCCTGCTCGCGCACCACGCGCACCTTCTTGCGCTTGCAGGCCGCCTCCACGCCCGAGCGCATCTTGAGGACGACCTCCTCCTTGCGCGCCATCATCCTGGTGAAGTCGATCGTCGGCTCCGGGACGAGGATGCCGAAGTCAGAGGCCTGCCGGATCTTGCGCAGAAGGTCGGCTCCGGCGAGCAGCGACTTGGTCGGGATGCAGCCCCAGTTGAGGCACGTGCCGCCGAGCTCCGCACGCTCGATGAGCACCGTCTCGGCGCCGAGCTGCGCGGCACGCAGCGCGGCGACGTCTCCCGCCGGGCCGCCGCCCAGCACGACGACCCGTGGGCTCACGAGTTGCCGGCGGTCTTCGGGTCGGCGGATGCCTTGAGGTCGGCGGGCTGCAGTCCTTCCTCGGCCGCCTTGGCGGCGAGGATCGACGAGCTCGCGATCGCGCTGTTGACGATGCGCTCCTGTTCGATGTGGTGCGATCCCGCCGAGCCCTCCGACGGGCTCGCACGGCGCGGCCGGCCGATGTAGTCCCAGCGGATGTCGTACGGGCGCCGCTTGCCGATCGGCCGCGAGAGGTGCGGCCACGCTCCCATGTTGGCCGGCTCCTCCTGCACCCAGTAGATCTGCTCGAGGTTGGGATATCTGCGGATCAGTGCGAGCACGTCGTCGACGGGCAACGGGTTGAGCAGCTCGATGCGGACGATCGCGAGGTCCTCAGCCTCACGGCGATCGGGATGGAGCTCGAGCTCGTAGTAGACCTTGCCCGTGCAGAGCAGCATGGTGCGCACAGCCTTGCGCTGCTTCGCTGTCGCCGACGTCGCCGGGTCGTCGATGACCGGACGGAACTCCCCGTCGGCGAGCTCATCGAGCGTGCTCGCGGACTCCTTGAGGCGCAACAGGCTCTTGGGGGTCATGACCACCAGTGGTCGCGCTGTCGGGGCGATCGCCTGGTCACGGAGAAGGTGGAAGTACTGCGCCGCCGTCGAGCAGTTGGCGACACGCATGTTGCCGTGCGCGGAGAGTTGCAGGAAGCGCTCCAGCCGCGCGCTGGAGTGCTCGGGCCCGTTGCCCTCGTAGCCATGTGGCAGGAGGAGGACGAGACGTGACCGCTGCCCCCACTTGGCCAGGGCTGAGGAGATGAACTGGTCGACGACCATCTCGGCGTTGTTGACGAAGTCCCCGTACTGAGCCTCCCACAGCACCATCGTGGTGGGGTCCGCGGCGCTGTAGCCATACTCGAAGCCGACACAGGCGACCTCGCTGAGCGGGCTGTTGTAGACCTCGAACGTGGCCTCCGCGCCGACCAGGTTCTGCATCGGGATCCAGGTCGCGCCGTTGCGATCGTCGTGGAACACGAGGTGGCGCTGACTGAACGTGCCACGCTGCGTGTCCTGGCCGGAGAGGCGGATGGGGTGACCCTCGGTCAGGAGTGAGGCGAAGGCCAGTGACTCCGCCGTGCCCCAGTCGACTCCGGTCCCCTCGTTGACCGCGGCGAGCCGGCGCTCCAGCTGCCTGGCCAGCTTGGGGTAGACGTGGAAGTCGTCGGGTGCGACGACCAGCTGAGCGTTGAGGGTGAGCAGCGTGTCGCGCGCGACACGCGTGGAGGGTCGCGGTGTCTGCGTCTCGGCCGCGGTCGACTCCTCGGACTCCTCAGTCGGGTCGGTTGCCAGCGTCGCCTTCACCCGCTTGTGGGCCTCGGCCACCGCGCTGTACGCGGTCTCGAAGTCGTTGGCTCCGTCGGCCTCGGTGATGAGCCCCTCGGCGACCAGCTTGTGGAGGTAGATCTCCCGCGCGGTGGGGTGCTCCCTGATCTTCTGGTACATGAGCGGCTGGGTGTAGGCGGGCTCGTCGGTCTCGTTGTGCCCGAACCGGCGGTAGCCGATGAGGTCGATGACCACGTCGCGGTGGTAGGTGCGCCGGTAGTCCCAGGCCAGTCGCACCGCGTTGATGCACGCCTCGATGTCATCGGCGTTGACGTGCACGATGGGAACGTCGTACCCCTTGGCGAGGTCGCTCGCGTAGCGGGTCGACCGGGCGTCGCTGGCGTCGGTGGTGAAGCCGACCTGGTTGTTGGTGATCAGGTGCACGGTGCCACCGGTCGCGTAGCCGCGCAGTGATTGCAGGTTGAAGACCTCCGCGACGATCCCCTGGCCGGCGAACGCGGCGTCGCCGTGCAGGAGCACGGGCACCGCGACCGTGGGATCGACGTGCAGCGTGCTCGAGTTGCGCTTGGTCTGCTCCGCGCGCGTCCACCCCTCGACGACAGGGTCGACGGCCTCGAGGTGCGATGGGTTGGAGAGCAGGCGCACGGAGATGCCCTTGCCGGTGTCGGTGACGTAGGTGCCCGTGGCGCCGATGTGGTACTTGACGTCACCGGTGGGAGCGTCGTTGAGGCTCGCCACCGCGCGGCGCAGCTCACCACGTTCGAATGCCACGAGCACCGCCGCGTAGGGACGGTTCACCACGTGGGCGATGGTGGCCAGGCGCCCGCGGTGCGACATTCCCATCACCACCTCGCCGATGCCGTCGTCGGCGATGGCGGCAAGGAGCCCTTCCAGCATCGGGATCATGGCGTCGACCCCCTCGGCCGAGAAGGTCTTCTGGCCGATGAAGGTGCGGCGCAGGTACCGCTCCATCGCCTCGACCTTGGTGAGCCGCTGCAGCAGCCGCCGCTTGCTGTCTGGGCTGAAGGGCATCCGGTACGCGCCGGACTCGATGTGCTCGCGCAGCCAGACGCGCTGTTCGTGGCTGGCGATGTGCTCGATCTCGTAGGCGATCGTCCCGCAGTACGTGCGTCGCAGGTTGGGCAGCACCTCGGCGAGGTTGCGGCCGGGCACGTACACCCGCAGCACGTCGGAGGGGATCTGTTCCATGAGCTCGGGAGTGAGCCCGTAGGTCTCGGGTTCCATGGCGGGGTCGCCCAGCGGTGGCGTGCCCAGCGGGTCGAGATGGGCGCCCAGGTGGCCGTGCGTGCGGTGCGCCTTGATGAGGGACGTCGCGGCCTGCACAGCGCCGAGCATCTGACGCGACGGCACCGTCGCGGGCGCCGCATCGGTGTCCACCGGTGCGCTGACGGCGCGCGAGTTGGCCCTGCTCTGCGGGATGTCCGCGGCGGGCAGACCTACCCCCAGGCTCTCGAACACCGAGCTGTAGAAGTCGCCGTCGCCGTTGAGGAGGGCCTCGATGCGCCCCAGGAACTCGCCGGATTGGGCACCCTGGATGACGCGGTGGTCGTACGTCGAGGTCATCGTCATGACCTTGGCGACGCCGAGCTCGCGGAGCCGCGATTCCGGCGCGTCGCGCCATTCCGCGGGATAGCCGAGAGCCCCGACGGCGACGATGGTCCCCTGTCCGGGCATGAGCCGGGGCACCGATGCGATCGTGCCGATGCCGCCGGGATTGGTGAGCGTGATCGTGCCGCCGCGCAGCTCGTCGGCGGCGAGTGCGTTGGTGCGGGCGCGGTCGATGAGGCGCTCGTACTCGGCCAGGAAGTCGTCGAACGCGCGGCTGCCGGCGTCCCTGATCACCGGCACGACCAGGAAGCGACCTCCGTCCTTGCGCCGGCTGTCGACGGCGATGCCGAGGTGGACACCGTTCTCGACGCGTGCGGGCCGGCCCTGCTCGGTGCGCGCGAAATGCGCCGACATCTCCGGCATCTCCGCGGCCGCCCTGGCGATCGCGTAGCCGATGAGATGTGTGAACGACACCTTGATCTGCTTCCCCGCCGTGGTCAGACCGCGGTTCAGTTCACGCCGGCGCGCGTCGAGCACAGTGACAGCGATGGTGCGGAAGGACGTCGCGGTGGGGATGTCGCGGCTCTGCTCCATGTAGTCGACGAGCGAGGCCGCCGGACCGCGCAGCTCCACGGTGGCCTCACCGGGAGGCGCCACCGGGGCGGGGGAGGAACTCTTCGCCTCGGTGGAGCGTGACGGACCGTTGGCGGAGCGGGTGACGTCGTCCGCCCGCGCCAACCCGGCGGGACCGCTGCCAGTGACCGAGGCGAGGTCCACACCCTGGATGGCGGCGCGGCGGCGCGCCAGTGGCGTTGCCGGGACCGTGGAGTCCCCGGCCGCAGGCGGGGAGGTGGCGGTCGCCTGTGCAGGGCGTGCGGGTGGCTGCTCCGCCTCGGCGGGGGGCTGCTCACCCGCCACCTGCGGCTGGTGGTCAGGCGACGGTGCGGTGCCTGAGCCGTTGCTGGCGGCGGGCGTTGCGGCGGCCGGGCCGGTGCCCTTGGCGGCGGCGCCGTTCGCCCCGGCCGCGATGGTGGCGAGCGTGGCTCCGACCGCGACGGTGTCACCCTCCTGGGCGACGATCGTCTCGAGGGTGCCGGCCGCCGGTGAGGGCACCTCGACGTCGACTTTGTCGGTGGTGACCTCGACCAGTGACTTGCCCTCGGTGACAGTGTCACCGACGGCCTTGAGCCAACGGGAGATGGTGCCCTCGGTGACGGATTCGCCCATCGCGGGGAGGGTCAGAGGGACGCTGTCAGGCACTGGGTGAAGAACTTCCGGTCACAGTGCGGAATGGTCGCACCGCGATGACGATTCGGGTTGTGACGCTCCCCATCATCGCATGCCGCGCTCGCCCTCGGCCCTGACCAGGGCTCACAGTGGGCGCGCGTGGACGCCTCAGCTGAGCTTGTAGATGCGTCCTGTGTCGGACATGTACAGGGCGTGGTCCGGGCCCTCGACCACTGCGAGCTTGCACTGGGACGGACCGCTCGTCACCGTCGCGTGGGGGACCCCGGCGGTGGCGATCCGCATCCCGCCCTCGTAGGTGCAGAAGACCAGGTGGCCGGCGTACGGCGCCGGGCCCGCCCCGTCGATGAAGGCGGCGCCGGCGGGCACCACCGTGCTCGACTCGCTGCTCCAGTCCGGGGGCTTCCGGCCGGCGCACCCCGCCGGGCCGGCAAGGGGATGGGAGTAGCCGTAACAGAGCGGCCATTGGTACCCGGCGCCCCGCGTCACCGAGAGGATGAGCGTGTCGTAGCCGGTCCCGGGACTCCCCGCGTCCCCGGACGGCCCGTTGCTGGTGACCGCCATCTGGCCGGTGGCGGAGACCGCGATTCCGAAGGGGTTGCGCAGCCCGTATGCCCACACCGGGTCGGCGGGACCGAACGGGTTGTCGGCAGGGATGCCGCCGTCCGGGCGGTAGCGGAGGACCTTGCCGCGGGGGTCGGCGGTGTTCTGGGCCGCCCCCGCTGTGTGCTCCTCGCCAAGGGTGACGTAGAGCATCCCGTCGCCGCCGAACGCGAGGCGGCCGCCCTTGTGGCAGCAGTCCGATCCCGCGGGCAGCGTGACCAGCACCGTGGCGCCCGTCCCGGCCCCCACGCAGTCACGCCAGCGGATCACGTGCTGCTGGCTGCGGTTGGCGTCCGAGTAGAAGGCGTACACGTAGCGATCGCTGCTGAAGGTCGGGCTGATGGCCAGGCCGAGCAATCCACGCTCGCTGTAGGAGCCGTCGGCCTCCGTGGTCACCGTCGGAACTGTCGCGAAGGTCTTGGCCGCGCCGTTCTGCCACACCTTCACGGTCCCGGAGCGCTCGGCGTAGAACAGTCGCCCGTCCGGCGCGAAGGCCAGCGCGGTGACGAAGCTCGCCGCGAAACCGGCGGAAGGAGGCGCCTGCGAGGGCACCGCGCAGGCGTCGGCGGTGGGGCTGGTGCCGGCTGTGGCGCTCACGGTCGGCGACGGCATGGTGGTGGCCGTCGGCGTCGTGGGCGATGTCGAGCCGCACGCGACCACCGCCGCTGCCACCACTGCGCTGATGGACAGGGATCGGGTCACGCTGCTCGCCGGCACGACCACAGGCTGGCACATCGGCCGCCGTGGCAGCGTGGCCTCGTTGTCTAGCATGCCTCTGATGGATGGGGCGACCGCCGGGACATACGTCAGCACTGGCGAGTTCACTCGCGACCAGCGCTTCATCACCACCAGGATCACCGCCGACGGCCGCGATGGGTTCCCCGTCGAGCCGGGCCGCTACCGCCTGGTGGTCAGCCGGGCGTGTCCATGGGCGCACCGGTCGGTGATCGTCCGCCGGCTCCTCGGCCTCGAGTTGGCGCTGTCCATGGGAATCGCCGGGCCAACCCATGACGCCCGTAGCTGGACCTTCGACCTCGACCCGGGCGGGCGCGACCCGGTGCTCGGCATCGAACGGCTGCAGGAGGCGTACTTCAAGCGCATCCCCGGGTACGACCGCGGCATCACCGTGCCCGCGATCGTCGACATCTCCAGTGGCGCGGTGGTGACCAACGACTTCCATCAGATCACGCTCGACCTGGCCACCGAGTGGCGCGAGCACGTCCGCAGCGGTGCGCCCGACCTCTATCCCGGGCCGCTGCGAGAGGAGATGGACAAGCTCATGGGCCTCGTGTTCGGTGACGTCAACAACGGCGTCTACCGCTGTGGCTTCGCCGGCACCCAGGACGCGTACGAGAAGGCGTACCAGCGGCTCTTCCACCGTCTCGACTGGTTGGCGGCGCGCCTGGAGGGCCGCCGCTACCTGATGGGGGAGACGATCACCGAGGCCGACGTGCGCCTCTTCACCACGCTGGTTCGCTTCGACGCCGTCTACCACGGGCTCTACAAATGCAACCGGCAGAAGCTCGCCGAGATGCCGGTCCTGTGGGCGTACGCCCGGGACCTCTTCCAGACGCCCGGCTTCGGGGACACGGTCGACTTCGACCACATCAAGCGCCACTACTACGTGGTGCAGCGCGACATCAACCCGACAGGCATCGTGCCGCTCGGCCCGGACCTGGACGGCTGGCTCACCACGCACGGTCGCGAGGCACTGCCCGCCCGGCCGTTCGGTGCTGGCACCCCGCCGCCGCCGCCGCCGGCCGCTGAGATCGTGCCCGCAAGCCATACGCCGCTCGCCGCCTGAGCACCGAGCTCGGGCTCCCTTCGTCCCCGAGACCACCACGGATCTGTGTATACTCCGGGCCACTCGGTTGATTGAGGAGGCGGCGGAGGGGCGGCGCGAATCGGAGGTGCGCTCGCCATGCGGCTGCTGTCAGCCCGGTTGCTCGTCCCAGTTGCGGCCGTCGTCATCGTGTGGGGTGGTGCGCACCTGCTCACGGCACACACCCTGAGCGTCACACCCGCCGTGTGGCCAGTGGCTGCCCCCACTCCTTCCCCGACGATGGCGCCAGCCGTGCTCAGCCCACCGGTGCAGCCGCAGCAGGCGTCGCCGACGGCCGGCGCGATCCCGCTGCTCCCTGCCGCGTTGCAGCAGCTCAACGGCAGCACGCGGGACACCGCGGTCGGCTTGTACGCGGTCATCCAGCAGCTCGAGGCCGCGCTGCGTGCCCACCTCGAGCAGCTCGTCCAACAGCTCGAACCGGGCGGTTGAGCGCCGCCGTCAGGTCAGCGAGTGGTCGTGATCGTGGTCGTGCGACGCCTGCTGCTGCGCAGCCCGTCGCTGGCGACGCAGGCTCCCGACGCGCCGGATCTCGCTGACCTCCACGCTCTGCGACAGCCGGTCGATCGGGGTCACCGGGGGCAACGGAGGGCCAGGTCGCGGGCGCGGACCGGACCACACCGCCGGCACCACGTCGAGTTTGGCAGCCAGCGCGTACGCCGCCGCCTCGTAGTTGACGCGCCAGCCCTTGAAGTGCGCCCAGGCCTGCTCGGGATCGCGCTCGAACTCCATGCCTGCGATGCGCGCGCGTTCGGCGGCGGCGATGAACTCCTCACGCGTCAGCTGGATGTCGTCGTCGGGGCTCGGGTCGTCGTTGACCGGCTCCCCGATGTTGTGGGCGAGCTGCCGAAAGGCGAGGTAGCCGATGCGCATGAGGTTGCGAGCCGGGGCGGGAACCGTGACCGGGCAGAGCGCCAGTTGCATCGCGGACGCGTCCAGGATGGAGAGGAGCGAGATCACCCACGACCGCCGCGCCGTGGGTGAGCGGAAGTACATGAGCACGAGGTAGGCGGTGTGGCTTTCGGAAACGTCCGCCGCCCACTCCATCCAGCGGTCGTACATGCCGCCCAGCCCGTCGAGGTTGTCCACCGCCGCCGACCGCACCAGTATCTCAGGACCCCAGCCCGGGGTCCCGGCCAGTCCTTCCAACATGGTGACCAGGGTCTCGCGGCGGTTGTACGCGGCGTAGAGAACCGGCAGGTAGGCGATCTGCAGGGCGACGACAACCAGGCCGGTCAGGGCGGCGAGGTACACGACGACGGTTGCAGCGCTCCCGTGGGGAACCGCGATGCCGAGCGTGAGCATCGACGACCCCGCGGTGCGGAAGGCGTCGGCAAGGTCTGCGCTGGATGGCCCGAGCATCAGCGAGTACCCGACGAGGAACAGCACAAGCCACACCAGCAGCGTCGCCACCAGGTAGCCTGCCGAGGCGTACGCCAGCATGCGGTCGCGCCTCTCGTAGTCGTCGAGCCGCGACGCCACCAGGCGCACCGGCAGGTTGACCGTGCGAAGGATCAGCGTGGTGAGGCTCGACCGATTGCCACGCGGCACGATGGTGGTCTCCAGCACGCTCGCCCAGGTCGCAATCACGAGCAGAAGGCCGGCGGCGAAACCGAACCAGTCAACCGCTTTCACGGGCCGAGCTCAGCCTGCATCGCGCGACGATAGCAGCCGGTCACAACACGCCTGCCCGAACTCGAGCACGGTTCGGGGCCTGTAGCCTGATGCCATGAGGGCAGCCGGTGAGGACGCGCGGGCGTGGGCGGCGAGGCTGACGCCCCGGCCCTCATGGAGGCCTCGCCGCGCAGCGCTGGTCGCCTTGCTCTGCGCCGCGCTGATCGCGGGCGTGTGGCTCGGCGACCATGCGACAGGGAGCAGCGGGACCGTGGGGGCGTTGGGGGCCCTCCCCGTGCTCGCGGCCGCGTGGTTCCTCGGGCCGCGCTGGACGCTCGCCATCACGGTGCTGGCATTGTGGTTTCGAACGCTGGCATTCATGCTCGGCGACCTCAGCGCCGTGACCTACGCGTCGCAGTGCATCGTGGTGGTGGTGGTGGCTCTGGCCGGCAGCGTGGCGGCGATCAGCGTCACCCGCGCCGCGGTCGCCCGTGCAGCGCTCCGGGATGTCGACGAGCTGCGCCGTGCGGAGGCGGCAGTGGCAGCTGCGCTGGCCGAGGCCGAGGCGGCGAGCCACGCCAAGAGTGAGTACCTCTCGCGTGTCAGCCACGAGCTGCGCACGCCGCTCACCGTCATCCTCGGGTTCGCCGGGCTGCTGGAGATGGAGGACCCGCGGCCCGACCAGCAGGCGTCGATCGCCATGGTCCTCAAGGCCGCCGACCACCTGCTCAGGATGATCGACGAGCTGCTGGCGATCTCCCGAATCGAGTTCAGGACGCGAGGAGCTCTCCCTCGAGCCCGTGGCGGTTGACGAGGTCGTCGCCGAATGCGTGGAGCTGGTGGCGCTCGCCGCCGCACAGCGTCGCGTGGGCGTGCACGTCGAGGCCGGCCGCGAACACGTGCTCGCCGACTCGCAGCGGCTCAAGCAGGTGGTGCTCAACCTGCTGACCAACGCCGTGAAATACAACCACGACGGTGGTCACGTCGACGTCCGCACGCGGCGCGTCGACGGCGACCGCGTGCGTGTCACCGTCAAGGACACCGGGCCCGGCATCCCGCCCGACCTGCTGCCGCGGCTCTTCCAACCCTTCGACCGGCTCGGTGCCGAACGCACCACGACAGAGGGCACCGGGCTCGGGTTGGCGCTCAGCAAGAACCTCGTCGAGCTGATGTCGGGCACCATCGGCGTCGACACCCAGCCCGGTTCGGGCTCGTCCTTCTGGCTGGAGCTCGCCCGTGCGAGTGTGGGCCTGGAGGAACCCGCCGCGGATCGCGCCGCCACCACTGACCTCGCGAGCCGCACCGTCCTCTACGTCGAGGACAACCTCGCCAGCCTCGAGCTGGTGGAGCGCACCCTCCACCATCGCCCGTCGCTGCGCGTCATCCCGCTCATGCAGGGAGGGCTCGCGTTCGAGCTTGCCACCCAGCATCACCCCGACCTGGTGCTGATCGACATCCACCTTCCCGACATCGAGGGTGAGGCGGTGCTGAGCAGGCTCAAGGGTGATGCGCGTACCCGCGACATCCCGGTGATCATGCTGAGCGCCGACGCCGGCGAGCGCCAGGGGCCGCGGATGCGCGCCGCCGGTGCCGCGGCACTGCTGACCAAGCCGATCAAGGTGCGCGACCTGCTCGACGCCATCGACGATGCGCTGGGCACGCCCTGAATACGGGCTACGCGACGGCCTCGGGCACCCGCTCCGCTTGCGGCGCGGCCTCGCCCGTCGCAGCTGTGCCGGCGATCCCGGCGACATCGGAGCGCCGGATGAACGCCGCCACCACGAGCGCCCCGATGGCGAGCAGGATGGCGCCCCCGAGGAACGCCACCCGATATCCCTGGATGAGCGCCGCGAAGGTGTCGTGCGCCGTCGGCGCGTGACCGAGGTCGCGGAAGTACGCGGTGGTCCGGTCGACCGCGAGCGTCGCCAAGATGGCGAGGCCCAGGGAGCCACCGACCTGCTGTGAGGTGTTGAGCAGCCCGGACGCGAGGCCCGCGTCGTCGGCGCGCACGGTGGTGGTGGCGAGCAGGGTGATGGGCACGAAGGTCAGCCCCATGCCCACTGACATGACGATGAGAGCCGGCAGCAGGACGTCGACGTACCCGCTGCCCAGGCTGATGCGTTGCAGCAAGAAGAAACCGGCGGCCGCGATGACCATTCCCCCACAGGCGACTGCCCGGACGTCGATCCGCTTCACAGCCTGCGAGGCCAGCCCGGCACCGAGGCCGATGCCCACACAGACGGGAAGGAAGGCGAGGCCGGCTGTGAAGGGGGAGTATCCGAGGACGATCTGCACGTACAGGCCCGCGAAATAGAACATCGCGAACATGCCGCCGGAGACCAGCAGCATCGCGCCGTTGGAGGCGCTCAGCGAACGGATGCGGAAGATGTTGAGACGCACCAACGGGGCGCGGTAGCGCACCTCGGTGACAAGGAACAGCGCCAGCAGCGCGAGGCCCAGACCACCGAAGGCCAGCACGATCGGTGATGTCCACCCCTCCTGCGGGGTGGCCGCCTTGGCGAGCGCGTAGACGATCGCCATCAGGCCGCCGGTGACCAGCACCGCGCCGAGGACGTCGACGCCGCGATCCCCACGCACGCGGGTGTCGGGGACCAGGCGCCAGGAGAGCGCGATCGTGATCGCGGCGATGGGCACATTGATGAAGAACACCCAGCGCCAGCTGATCGCCTGGGTCAGGATGCCGCCGAGCAGCAGGCCGAACGCGGCACCACTGGCCGCGATCGCGCTCCACACGCCCAGTGCCTTGTTGCGCCGCGGTCCTTCCTCGAAGGTCGTGGTGATGATCGAGAGCGCGGCCGGCGAGATGAGCGCACCGCCGAAGCCCTGGACGGCGCGACCGACGATGAGCATCGTCGGCGACTGCGCGAAGCCGTTCACCAGCGACGCTGCCGAGAAGACCACGAGCCCGGCGAGGAAGATCCGCTGCCGACCGAAGAGGTCACCAGCGCGGCCGCCGAGGAGCAGGAAGCCGCCGAACGTCAAGGTGTAGCCGTTGACGATCCACTGGAGGTCGGCATCGCTGAAGTTGAGACCCCGCTTGATCGAGGGCAGGGCGACGTTCACCACGGTGGCGTCGAGGATCACCATGAACTGCGCCATGCAGACGAGGGTGAGCACCACCCAGGGGTTGATCGCGCGTGGTGGTCGGGCGGCGGTCGCTACGGTCATCTCGTTCTCGCCTGCGTTGATAGGTGATTACCAGATTACGACTTAACCGGCGAGGCCGGCGCGGGGATAGGATCGATGGGTGGACGGCCCACTCCTGCCCCATGAGGCCAAGCTGGTGGTCCGCCGCGGCTACGACCAGATCTCCCACGCATACCGTGACGACACCGGCGCCGCCAAAACCGGCTATGGGCGCTGGCTGAGCACGCACCTCCTGTTCCGGCTCCCCGCCCGTGCCCGCGTCCTGGACCTCGGCTGCGGGAACGGCGTCCCGGCGACGCGGATGCTCGCCGGGCGGTTCGACGTCACTGGCGTGGACATCTCCGAGGTGCAGATCGCTCGCGCACGCACGCTGGTTCCCGACGCGACCTTCCAGCGAGCCGACATCGCCGACGTCGACTTTCCTGCGGCCTCATTCCATGCGGTTGTGTGCTTCTTCGCCCTGATCCACGTCCCGGTGGCGGAGCAACCGGCGATCGTGCACCGCGTCGGCCAATGGGTGAAGCCCGGGGGGCTCTTCCTGGCGACGGTCGGTCACGAGGCACTCACACGCACGGGTGACTTCTACGGTGCTCCGATGTATTGGAGCCATGCGGATGCGGCGACATACTGCATGTGGCTCGACGCGGCAGGCTTCGAGGTGGTCGAGACGGAATACATCCCCGAGGATCCGCACGGCGGCCACGAGCTCGTGGTGGCGAGACGACGCGAGGGCCAGTGACCGACCGGAGCGCTGCGACCAGTCGCTCCCGGGATTGGCGACCGGATGTTCGAGCGATGAGCCTCCATACACTGTGGGCATGGCATGCCGTATCAGTGAGCTGGTGCTCGACGCAGCCGACCCCGATCGCCTCGCCGCTTTCTGGAGCGAGGTCCTCGGTTACGTCGAGCTCGGCCGGGAAGACGGTGCCATCGAGATCGGGCCGGCAGACGCCGGCTTCGGCGGCCCGCAGCCCACCCTCATCCTCAGCCCCAGCAGCGACCCGCGGAACGGAAAGCTCCGATTGCACATCGACGTCAACGCCACCGACCGCGACCAGGATGCCGAGCTGGAGCGGTTGCTCGCTCTCGGCGCCAGGCCCGCCGACGTCGGCCAGACGGGCACAGAGAGCTGGCATGTCCTGGCAGACCCGGAAGGCAACGAATTCTGCCTTCTGCGTACCCGGCTCGAGCCGCTCTGACTACGTGCGTCGTGGCAGCAAGGCGGCTCGGGCCAGCGAGTGTTGGAAAGAGTTGACATACACAAACCCGTGTAGGTACACTGCAGGGCGCGCCGGCATCTGACCGGCCGGCCGGAGGGGCGACCGCTACCGCGTGTCGGAGGTCGTCCCGTGGCCCAACTCAAGAGCCTCGTCGACAACTGGATCCTGCTCGCGCAGGGCCTCATCGGCAGCATCGGCGCCCTCGCATTCCTGATCGCGTTCATGTACAAGATCGTCGCCGTCGATCCGCGCAGCGTCATGGAGGCCAAGCGCTGGATCGGCCGCATCGTGTTCGGAACCATCGGGGTCGAGGTGGCCGGCACGCTGACGCACGCGATCATCTCGAGCATTCCCGGGGGCGTGCACTGACGTGTCGATCATCAACGGCATCGTCAATGGCGCGCACGCGATCACCGACCCGGTCGGCTTCATCCTGCAGTCGCTGATCGGCCTCCTCGGACACCTGATCTCCGTGGCGCGGGTCGACTTGGGGGGCGTTCTCGATCGCTTCCTCTTCCGCACCGTCGACCCCACCGTCGCCGGCAACCGGCCGACCACCGGCAACCCCAACCTGGCCAGGCTCAACCTCGGCCTTGCCGTGGCCGTGGACGCGACGATCGGTTTGATCATCCTCCTGACATCACTGCGCAGCATCTTCGAGCGCTCGATGCGCTCCCGGTACGACCTCAAGGCGATCCTTCCACGGGTCCTCCTCGCTGTGGTGATGGCGCACAGCTCCCTGCTCTTCATGCAGATGGCGATCGACCTCAACAACGCGCTCGGCAGCGTGGCGCTCTCCCTCGGCGGCCCGCTCAACGGCGACACCCTGCCATGGTCGCCCAGCCTGGCACCGGAGACGATCGCGCGGCTCGTCACCGGTCAGGACCTCTTCCAGGCGGTGCTGGTGGTGGCGCTGGTCGCAGCCATGGCCATCCTCGTTCTGGCCTACGTGATTCGCACCGCTCTGCTGAACATCCTGATTGTCACTGCGCCTCTGGCCGCTCTTCTGAGTGTCATGCCGGACACGCGCAGCCACGCCCGTACGTGGCTGCGATTGTTCCTTGGGACCGTGTTCATGCAGGCGGTCCAGCTCATCATCCTGCGCGTCGCCGTCACCACGGAATTCGACTCCAACGGTGGCCTGATCACGACGGTCTATGCACTGGCGACGCTGTGGCTGATGCTGAAGGTGCCGGGGGCGATGAACACCTCGACGCACCTCGAGAGCAAGGCCCACACGATGCTCCACACCCTCGAGCGATCGGCCAAGCACGCGCTGATGCCGGCCCACCACCACGCGCCACGAAGGAGCGCGTGAACTCACCGCACCTCAACGAACAACCAACACCACAGCCATCACAAGGAGACACACCAATGATCAATCGGGTCATCCTGCTCGGCAACCTCACTCGTGACGCGGAGTCGACCGCCGGGCCGGCCACCACACTGACGCGGATGCGCCTGGCGACCAACACGGTGTGGCGGGATGCCGGTGGCGCGCGACAGGAGAGCGCGGAATTCCACAACGTGGTCGCATTCGGCAAGCTCGGCGAGGTCTGCGCGAGCTACTGCCTCAAGGGGCGCCGCGTGTACATCGAGGGGCGGCTGCGCACCCGCGAGTTCGACGGGAGCGACGGGCTCCGTCGCCACGCCACCGAGATCGTCGCCGAGACCATGAAGCTGCTCGACCGTCCGCCCGCGGGAGCTGACGGACAGGCCGTCGATGAGGGCGACAGCGACGACCGGACCACGGTGGAGTCCAGTGAGCAACACGCCGCTGACGGCAACGGGCACCCGGCGCCGCGCCGGCGCGATCGAGCCACGGCCGCCGCGCCCTGATGTCGACCGCAGGATCTACGTCTTGGCGATCCGCACCATGACCTCCTCCAGCACCTTGTCCTGCGCCATGAGGTGAGCCTGCAGCTGCAGGCACTCGTGGAGGATCGCCTCGGCGTCACTGTACGTCTGCTCGGAGCGCTTGTCGGCGGCAGCGGACTGCACGTTCTGGCCGACGATGATGATCGGCAGCAGGACCAGCTGCAGGAAGGTTTGTGCGATCCAGGCCACGATGATCACGGTGTTGTGGCTGTTGATCGCGCCAGGCAGGCTGATCAGGGCGAGCACCGTGAAGATGTACGCGGCCCACATGGTGCCGACCACCGTCGTGATCATCACGCCGATCCGTCCGTTGACACCGAGCTTGGCCCGTTCTGCTGCGGTGGTGGCGGGGCCGTGCCTTTCGCGGATGCGGGGATGTGGAACGTGCTCGAAGATGTGGCTATGGGGTCCGGCTGGTGTGGCCATGCCCTCGGTCATGCTGTACCTCCTGGGGCGCGCGAGCTCGACGCGAACTGTCACACGCCGCGGCGGGTTTGGGGGCGGTGCCAGCCCGCGGTCTGATCGGCATCCGTCTGCTAGCGTCAGCCGGTGAGCAACCGCCTCGCCCGCGAGACCAGCCCCTACCTCCTGCAGCACGCGGACAACCCTGTCGACTGGTACCCGTGGGGCGAGGAGGCATTCGAGCGAGCCCGTACCGAGGACCGCCCGGTCCTGCTGAGCGTCGGCTACAGCGCCTGCCACTGGTGCCACGTGATGGCTCACGAGTCGTTCGAGGACGAGCGCATCGCCGCGCTCATGAACGAGCTGTTCGTCAACGTCAAGGTGGACCGTGAGGAGCGCCCCGACGTGGACTCGATCTACATGCAGGCGGTTGTCGCGATCAGCGGTCACGGCGGCTGGCCGATGACGGTGTTCCTCACCCCCAGTGGCGAGCCGTACTTCGGCGGCACCTACTTCCCCCCGGCCGACCGCCAGGGCATGCGCGGCTTCCCCCATGTCCTCAACGCCGCCTTCTCTGTGTACCGCGACCGTCGTGACGAGGTGACCGAGGCGGCGGCCCAGCTGCGACGCGCTCTCGAGCCGCCGGAGCTGCCGCCGGGTGCGGTGTCCGCAGCAGACCTCGATGCAGCCGCCGCGAAGCTCGTGGCGCAGACTGACATGCGCCACGGCGGCTTCGGCGCCGCGCCGAAGTTCCCGCACCCGGCAGCGATCGAGCTGCTGCTCCGTCGCCACCACGCAACCCGCGACGGGCGACTGCTCGACACCGCGGTTGTCACGCTCGACCACATGGCGCGTGGCGGCATCCACGACCAGGTCGGCGGCGGCTTCCACCGGTATTCGGTCGACGCCACGTGGTCGATACCGCACTTCGAGAAGATGCTCTACGACAACGCGCAGCTGGCGCGCGTGTACCTCCATGCGTACCAGCTCACCGAGGAGCCGCGGTGGCGCCGCGTCGCCGAGGACACGCTCGATCATGCCCAGCGTGAGCTCCGTCTCCCAGGCGGTGGGTTCGCCTCGTCGCAGGATGCCGACTCGCCCGGCGGGGAGGGCTCGTACTTCGTCTGGACGCCCGAACAGCTGCGCCAGGTGCTCGGGGACGACGACGGCACCCTGGCCGCCCGCGTCTTCGGGGTCACCGCCACCGGCAACTTCGAGGGTGGGACGACGGTCCTGTCGCAGCCGTTCCCGCTTCCCCAGGTCGCCCGCAGCCTCGGTGTCGATGAGGAGGTCCTCGAGAAACGGCTCGAGACGATTCGGGGCCGCCTGCTCCACGCGCGCGGAGACCGCCCTGCTCCGGCGCGCGACGACAAGGTGCTGACGTCCTGGAACGCCTTGATGGTCTCGGCCCTCGCCGAGGCGGGGACCGCGCTGCGACGTCCCGATTACCTCGATGCGGCCAGGCGATGCGCCGACTTCCTGCTGATCGAGCTGCGCCCGGGTGGGGTGCTCCTGCGCACGTGGAAGGAAGGCAGAGCCAAGATCACCGGCTTCCTGTCCGACTCTGCCTTCCTCGCGGACGCGCTCATCACCCTGTTCGAGGCGTGCGGCGAGGCCGGCTATCTGGCATCCGCACGCGAGCTCGTCGAGGATGCGCTGCGGCGGTTTGTCGAGGGCGGCATCGTGTACGACACGGCCTCGGACGCTGAGCCGTTGCTGGTGCGGCCACGCACGATCGAAGACAATCCCCTCCCGGCGGGTCAGTCGGTGCTCGCCACAGCCCTGCTCCGGCTGGCCGCGCTCACGGGTGAGCAGCGCTTCCGCGAGCTGGCCGAGACGATCATGGGGCCGTTCGCCGGCGTGGTGGCGCGCTCACCGCTGGCCGTCAGCGCGCTCGCGTGCGCGGTGGACCGCGCCCAGGCACCGTCGCGAGAGGTCGCCATCAGTGGACCGACCGGACGACGAGCGCACGCGAGCGCTGGTCGACACCGTGCACTCGCGGTGGTTGCCCAACACGGTGGTTGCCTGGGGTGACGCCGATGTCCAGCTGCTCGTCGACAGGCCGCTCGTGGACGGACGTCCCGCGGCGTACGTCTGCGAGAACTTCGCCTGCCAGGCACCGGTCACCGAGCCGGACGAGCTGGCCGTGCTGCTCGGCTGAGTCAGAACTGCCCGCAGCCCGCGGAGTGACCGGCTGTATCGAGCGACGGCAGACCCTCGAACGTCGGCCAGGTGCGGGCATCCCGCACCGGCACGAAGTCACCGGTGTGCTCGTCCTGCCTGTACTCGAGCTGCGGCCCACGCTCGAGGAGGTCGGTCAGCCCAGCGATGAACGCATCGATGTCACGGTGGCTGGTGCCCAGCCCGAACGAGGCCCGCACCGCTCCGGGGATTCCCGCGCGCTCCCCGCGACGCAGCGAGCTGCGCACTCGAGTCGGCGGCGACGGCGTCGATGCCGAGCAGGTGGGTGATGTAGGGGTGCGCGCAGAAGCACCCGTGCCGGACCCCGACGGCGTGCTCCGCGCTGAGCGCGCCGGCCACCAGCGCGTGGTGCATGCCCTTGACGGTGAAGGTGACGACACCGAGCCGGTCCGCCGCGGCGTCATCCCACAGCCGCAAGCGTGTCACCTGCGGAAGCGCGCTCAACGCCGCGTCCACCTGTGCGAGCAACTCGCGTTCGTGCTCGGCGATCCGCGCCATGCCCAGCCCGGCGAGGGTGGTGGCCGCGACACCCAACGCGATCGCCCCGATCACGTTCGGGCTGCCCGCCTCGAGGCGGTCGGGCATCCCGGTCCAGAGCACGTCGTCGAGGGTGACGAAGTCCACCGCTCCGCCACCGGCGAGCAGAGGCGCGGCCTGGTCCACCAGCTCGGTGCGCACCACCAGCGCGCCGGCGCCGAAAGGCGCGTACATCTTGTGGCCGCTGAACGCCAGGCAGTCGACGCCCATCGCCGACATGTCGATCGCCCGGTGCGGAGCCAGCTGCGCCGCGTCCACGCTGATGATGGCGTCGTATGCGTGGGCGAGGCGGGCCATCGCCTCGACCGGCATGACCTCCCCGGTGACGTTGCTCGCCCCCGTGACGGCCACCACGGCGACGCGCCCGCCCCCGGCCCGCAGAGCCGCCTCCATGGAGTCGAGCAGCGCGGCCGGCGACGCCGGCGGGGGAAGATGCTCCACCGGCCCCAGCCGTCGCCAGGGCAGCATGTTGGCGTGGTGCTCGATCTCGGTGAGCAGCACTGTCGCACCCGGCGGTACCCGCAGGCACGCCGCCAGGTGGTTGATGGCGTCCGTGGTGTTGCGGACGAAGATGACCGAATCGTCGTCGCGCGCTCCCACGAAGGCGGCAACGGCCTGGCGAGCGGCCTCGTACAGGCGGGTCGACACCTGGGAGAGGTGGCCGGCGCCGCGGTGGACGCTGCTGTACCAGGGCAGCGCCTCGGTGACGGCCTTGACCACCGGTTCCAGCGCCGGCGTGCTGGCGGCGGAGTCGAGGTTGACGTAGCGGCGCATCGAGCCGTCGGCGAGTGGGACCTCGATGTCGGCGCCGCAGAGCCGCGGGAGCGAGCCGGTGATCATCGGGACACCCTACGCCGAGCCGCGCGGCGACGGCGGGTCAACGGCGTGAGCCGGCGGCTCGCCGCCCGCCACCACCAGGCCGGCCCTGATCACCGTCTCCGCCAGGTTGGCGCCGAGGTGGTAGGCGACGTCGATCCAGTTCGGCGTCGCGAGGATCACGGCATCGCAGCGCAGGCCGGCGCGCAGGACCCCGCGGTCGGCGAGCCGCAACGCGCCCGCGCCGCCGGCGGTCGCGGCGACGAGGGCCTGCGCCGGGGTGAGCCCGGCCGTGGCGACCGCCAGCGAGATCATCAACGGCATCGACTCGCTGTAGCAGCTGCCCGGGTTGCAGTCGGTCGCCACGGCCACGCGCGCACCGGCCTCGAGGAGTCGCCTCCCCGGCGGCGGCGGCCCTCCCAGCACGAGCGCGGCGCCGGGCAGGATGACCCCGGTGACGCCCGTGTCGGCGAGCACGCGGATGTCGTCCTCGGTGGCGTGCTCGAGGTGGTCGGCGCTCGCCGCGTGCAGCGAGGCGGCCAGCCGCGCGCCACCGCTGTGGCTGCGCTGCTCGGCGTGCACCTTCACGTCCAGGCCCGCCTGCCGAGCGGCCTCCAGCACCCTGCGGCATTCGTCGACTGTGAAGGCGCCCTCCTCGCAGAACACGTCGCAGAAGATGGCGCGCGCCGCAGCCGCCCGGACGCCGCTGGCGCACACCTCATCGAGGAGCGCCTCGCGGTCGCCGTCGGGGGGAGCGTGGAGGGGCAGGTACGTCGGGATGACGTCGGGCAGGTCCTCGTCGTGGCCCACGGCGATGGCCGCCTCGAGCTGGCGCATCTCGGCGTCCTGCACGAGGCCGTAGCCGCTCTTCACCTCGACGGTGGTGGTGCCGCTCTCGAGCATCCGGCGTGCCCGCGTCGCCGCTGGCCCGTCGAAGCTGCTCGGCGCTCCCAGCGGCCGTGGCGCGCACGGTGGCGCGGATGCCGCCGCCGCGGCGTCCGATCTCCTCGTACGACACACCCTCCGCACGCTCGGCGTACTCCGCGCTGCGATCGCCGAGCCAGGCGATGTGGGTGTGCGCGTCGACGAAGCCGGGGATGACGGCCGCGCCCCGGGCGTCGATGTCGACGACGTCCGCCGTCAGCGGAGGAAAGGTGGCGCCGTCGCTACCGCCCGCGTATGTGAGCAGGCCACCGCTGGCGATGAGGACGGCGTCTTTGACGACCCCCGGTGCTGCCCCGCGCGCGGGGTCGCACGTCACCAGCGCGCCGATGTTGCGGACGACGAGCGTGGGTGCTCTGCTCATGCTGTCGCGGTGCGCGTGCGCAACGCGACCCCCGCGCACAGCGCGGTGAAGGCAGCCGCCAGCAGGCGCACGGTGATGCCGGCGACATCCGCCTGCGCGTCGACCTCACAGAGGTCGGCGATGGCCACGTCGCCCTGGCGGCCGAGCACGCG
Source organism: Candidatus Dormiibacterota bacterium (assembly GCA_963823765.1). Classification (GTDB taxonomy): domain Bacteria; phylum Chloroflexota; class Dormibacteria; order Aeolococcales; family Aeolococcaceae; genus Aeolococcus. Next base: position 1,623,778 of record CAWGML010000002.1, on the reverse strand, counting down.
GGCCGCCGCGATCAGGTCGCCCGGAAAGAGGCCGCCGGGCATGCTGGCCGGGCACGCGGGCGCGAACGCCCGGTCCACCACGTCGATGTCGAGGTCGACGTAGAGCGCGTCAGCGCCGCAGTCGCGCAGCTCACCGAGAGCCCGGGTGACGACGGCCTCGATGCCGTCGCGGCGCACCTCGTCGACATCATGGACGTGGACACCCTGCGCCAATGCCCACTGCGCATGTTCGATGGCGTTGCCGAACGGATGGATGCCGACCTGCGCAACCCGGTTGCCGGCCAGGCCGCTGTCGATGAGCTCCCGGACCGGGGTGCCGTTGGCGGAGCCGGAGGTCACCGCCCGGCAGTCGTGGTGCGCGTCGAGGGTCAGGAGCCCCCAGCGATTGCGTGGACGCGCGTCGACTGATGCCGAGGAACGCCGGTCGGGTCACCGAGTTGTCGCCACCAATGACAACAACCACCGCACTTCCATCGCCACTGTCACGGCCGATGGCGCTGATCGCCTGCTCGATGCGCTGATGCGCGGCCGACGGCGTCGGGGTCGTCGCGGTCACCCTCGAGGTCGCCGGCGTCGTGCGCGCGCATGACGGCGATGTCGGCATGGCCCGCCGCGTCCCAGGTGGGGAACCGCGCCAGCGCCTCGCGAAACGCGCCCGGCGTCGACCAGGCCTGCGACGGGCTGATCGACGCCTTGGAGATGGGAGCGCCCACCACCACGACGTCGGGGCGTCCGCCGCGGCCCTCGGCGAGCCACTCCCGCATGTTCACCGTCCGGCGATGCCGAGCATGGGGATGCGCACGTCTCGATCGCGGGCAGCAGCCACGGCCGCCTCGTAGCCGGCATCGGCGTGGCGCATCACGCCGGTCGCAGGGTCGTTGCGGAGCACCAGCTCGATGCGCCGATCAGCCAGCTCGGAGCCATCACAGACCACCTGGGCGCCGGCATGTATGGACCGTCCGATGCCCACTCCGCCACCGTGGTGCACAGCCACCCACGTCGCGCCGCTGGCGGTGTTGAGCAGGGCGTTGAGGATCGGCCAATCGGCGATCGCATCACTGCCGTCGCGCATCGCCTCGGTCTCGCGATAGGGCGAGGCAACACTGCCCGAGTCGAGGTGGTCGCGGCCGATCACGATGGGCGCGCGCACCGCACCGGTGCGCACCAGCTCGTTGAAGCGCAACCCGGCCCGGTGACGCTCGCCGGCGCCGAGCCAGCAGATGCGCGCCGGCAGCCCTTGGAAAGCGACGCGCTCGGCCGCCAGGTCCAGCCACCGCCGCAGCGACGCCTGCTCAGGGAAGAGCTCGACAAGCGCGGCGTCCGTCACAGCGATGTCGTGTGGATCACCGCTGAGGGCGACCCAGCGAAACGGCCCTCGTCCCTCACAGAACTGCGGGCGAATGTACTCGGGCACGAACCCCGGGTACGCGAAGGCTCCGGCGAACCCTCCCTTGACGGCCTCGCCGCGCAACGAGTTTCCGTAGTCGAACACCTCGGCGCCGCGCTCCTGGTAGGCGACCATCGCGCGGCAGTGCTCGGCCATCGAGGTACGGGCGGCGTGGATGTACGCGTCTCGGTCGCTCTCGCGCAGCCGCGCAGCCTCATCGAGACTCATCCCCGCCGGGAGGTAGCTGAGTGGGTCGTGCGCGCTGGTCTGGTCGGTGACCACGTCGACAGCCATGCCTGCCTCCAGCAGCGCCGGGAGTGCCTCGGCGGCGTTGGCAACCACGCCCACCGACAGTGCCCGGCCCTCTTCGCGGGCGAGGTCACAGCGGCGCACCGCGTCGCCGAGGTCGTCGGCGAGCTCGTCGAGGTAGCGTGTCTCCAGGCGGCGGCGGACACGGTCGCCGTCGACGTCGATGCACAGCGCGACACCCTCGTTCATCGTCACCGCGAGCGGCTGTGCTCCGCCCATCCCGCCGAGGCCGGCGGTGACCACCAGCCGCCCTCGCAGGCTCCCGCCGAACCGCCGCCGCGCGACGGCCGCGAAGGTCTCGTACGTGCCCTGGAGGATCCCCTGGGTCCCGATGTAGATCCACGAGCCCGCGGTCATCTGGCCGTACATCGTCAGCCCGGCGGCCTCGAGCTCCCAGAAGTCCTCCCACGTCGCCCACTGGGGCACCAGCAGCGAGTTGGCGATGAGCACGCGCGGTGCCATCTCGTGGGTGCGCGCCACGCCGACCGGCTTGCCACTCTGCACCAGCATGGTCTCGTCGTCAGCGAGGTCGCGCAGGGTGGCGACGATGGCGTCGAAGCATTCCCAGCTCCGCGCCGCCCGGCCACCGCCGCCATACACCACCAGGTTGTCGGGGTCCTCGGCAACCTCGGGGTCGAGGTTGTTCATCAGGCAGCGAAGCACCGCCTCGGTCTGCCAGCTGCGACAGCTGATCTCTGTGCCTCGCGCGGCGCGCACCGGACGGGCGCCGGCGCTCATCGCAGCGTGTCCGTGACGGCGGGAAGCGCCTCGCGCCAGCCGCGCCGGCGCAGCCATTCGACCGCCTCCTCGAGGTCACCGGCGAGGACCCGATCGTCGTCGAGGTGCGCGACCCGCTGCCGGAGAGACCGCACGACCGCAGCGGTGGCTGGCCCCGGGCGCAGTGGCGCGCGCAGCTCGAGCGCCTGCGCGGCCGCGACCAGCTCGGCGGCGAGGACGCGACGCAGGCTGGCCACGCTGCGCCGGGTGCGCATGGCCGCGGTGAAGCCCATCGAGACATGGTCCTCCTGCCCCGCGCTGGTCGACATGCTGTGCACCGCGATCGGCGCCGCGGTGGCGCGCAGCTCCACCACGATCGCGGCGGCCGTGTACTGGCTGATCATCAGGCCGCTGTTGAGGCCCGGGTTGGGGGTGAGGAACGCGGGCAGGCCGCGCGAGCGCGCGGGGTCAAGCATTCGATCGAGTCGACGTTCGCTGATCGACGCCAGGTCGGCGCACACGCTGGCGAGCATGTCGGCGGCGTAGGCGAGCGCCTGCCCATGAAAGTTGCCGCCGCTGACCACCTCACCGTCGAGCACCATCGGGTTGTCGACCACCGCCTCGAGCTCGCGCTCGACGCAGGCGCGCGCGAAGGCGAGGACATCGCGTGCGGCGCCGTGCACCTGCGGTGTGCAGCGCAACGAGTAGGGATCCTGCACGGCGTGGTGGGACTCGCGATGCGAGGCCACCATGGTGCTGTCGGCGAGAAGAGCGCAAAGGTTGGCGGCGCTGGCTGCCTGGCCAGGTGCGGGCCGCAGCGCCACGGCGTTGGCGGCGAACGCCCGGGTGGTGCCCAGCAAGGCCTCCACGCTCATCGCCGCGATCACGTCAGCGGCACGGAGAAGGTCGTCGAGGTCGGCGACAGCGAAGGCCAGCAGTGCGCTCATCCCGTCTGTGCCGTTGATGAGCGCGAGCCCCTCGCGCGGCCCCACGCTGATCGGCACGAGCCCGCGTGCGGCCAGAGCATCACCGGCCGGCTGTCGCGCGCTGCCGTCCCACACCCATCCCTCGCCGAGGAGGCAGGCGGTGGCATGCGCCAGCGGCGCGAGGTCGCCCGAGGCGCCGAGGGAGCCGTGCTCCGGAACCCACGGCACCAGGCCGCTGTTGAGCAGGGCTGCCAATCGACTCGGGAAGCAGCGGGCGCACCCCGGAGTAGCCCGCGCACAAGGTGCGCGCCCGCAGCACCAGCATCGCCCTCACCACCTCGGGATCCAGCGGTGCGCCCATGCCCGAGGTGTGGCTGAGGACGACGTGCCGCTGCAGGGCGGCGCGGTCGCCCGGCTCGACGGCCCGGTCCGCGAGCGCACCGAAACCGGTCGTCACGCCGTAGGCGATGCTGTCGCTGCTGTCGAGCCGCTCGACGACCGCCCGCGACGGGGCCATCCGCTGGCGTGCCTCCTCGCCAACCTCCACGGAGGCGCCGTCGCGCCCGACGGCGATCACCTCGTCGATGCTGAGCGGGCTGCCGTCAAGGATCACCATGCCGGCGGCAGGGTACCGCCGCGCACGTCCGTCGGTACGGACGCGCTCGGCTATCGTCTGCACCCACGCATGCAGAACTCCGCCGTCGACGACGTACCCGGTCTCCGACCAGGCACCGCCGCCACCGCCTCCACCGCCGTCGCCGTTCGCCATGACGGCCGCCCGGCCGGCGCGGCGCCTTCCGCGCGGCGCCCGGGTGGTGGCTCCCCTTGCCGCGGTGGCCGTGGTTGTGGGAGTGCTCCTCGGCGGCCGAGCCTCCGCCGAGGACGGTCGCTCCGCAGCCGCGACCGCGCTCGCAGCCGGCGACCCGGCGCAGGCGGTGAGCCTCGACGAGGCTGTGGCAGGGCGGAGCGGGTTCCTGATGGTGCTCGACCCGAGCGCGTCTTCTGCGGCGGAACATGACGCGCAGGTGGCTCGCATCGCGTGGGCGCAGAAGCTGGCCGCATCAGGCGACGTCGACGCCGCCATCGCCGTCCTGAACGCTGTGCGGGAGCCGTCGCTGCTCGCACAGGTCGCGCAGACGAGGGCGCAGCTGCTCATCGGCGCGGCGTCGACCGCCATCAAGGGCGGACACGCCGAGCTCGCGCTACGGCGGCTCGACGAGGCCGCACAGGGGCCGCCGCCGAGCTCGCTCGTGCAGACGATCGCGGCAATGCGAGCGGCGGACGAGGTGCAGGCCGCGGCTGAGCTGGTCGCCGGCAACCGTGCACCTGACGCCGTCCCGCTGCTCGACGACGCCTCCGCGCACGGCGGCGCAGCCGCGGCCGCGCGCGCGTACCCGCCCACCCTCCTGGCGGCGGGGCGGTCCGAGATCGCGTCACTTGCGTTCCTGGATGCCGCGGCCACCCTGCACCGGCTCGTGGCCAGTTTCGGCTCGACCGCCGCGGCGCGCACCGCGCGCGGCCTCCTCAGCCATGCCCAACCCGTGGCGGGGACGTTGGTGGACGCCGCCGGCCACGGCGCTGCGGGGCGCGTGCGCCTGAGCACCCACTTCACGCAACTGCCGGGTGGGTACATCACCAGCGGCCCGTTCTACTACGGCACCTCCGACGCCAACGGTGACTTCACCATCACCGCCGTGCCCGTCGGCGGCCCCTACGTCCTCGAGTACTTCCGTGGGGGCGGCTGGATGACGCTGATCGACCCCCGGACCGACCAGCCGGCCAACCCAGTCTCGGTCAAGCCGCTGCAACCCGAGGACCTCACCTTCATCGTCCTGCCTGCCTGACCGGCCGAGAAATGGGCGCGTGCGCTGCCTACCATTGCGGCATGGGAGGGGGAGCCGTGCTTCGTCGCCTCGCCGGACGACGGGGACAGGCAACGGTCGAGTTCGCGTTCATGGCGCCGCTCTTCTTCCTGTGTCTCTTCGCCGCCATCGACGCCGGGCTGTGGGCTGTGCAGACGAGCGCATCCGTCTCCGCCGCCGAGCAGGCGGCGCGGCTGGCGGCTGCGGCGTCCAGCTCGCCACAGAGTGAGGAGACGCCGTCTCCTGACGTCCTCTTCGCCGCGGTACGCAGCCAGCTGCAACAAGCGATGTTCGGAACGACAGTCGTCCCGTGGTGCGACAGGGCCCAGGGGCCGTGCCTCACGCCGGCAAACCGTGGGGCCGGGGACTTTGCCCGCTGCCCGACCACTCCGGAGCAGGTCGAGCGACGCTTCGGCGCCCGCACCGTGGCGGTCTGCGACCAGACCTCGCTTCCTGCACCGCCGTGCCCGGCGGCTCCGCTACCTCCGACCCCGCGTTGCGGAGATCCACCCATGGTCACAGTGCATGTCATCGGCTTCCTCGCCTCGCTCGTCCCTCCCGTCAGCGGGCTGGGCTGGCGCACCGGAGAGATCCCCATCGATGTCGTCGCCACGACGCATACCCTGCGGTTTGCGACGTGACCCGCAGGTCAGGTCGTGGGGGCACGGCCGCGCAGGCGATCATCGAGACCGCGATCGCCATCCCGGTGCTGCTTGCGCTCATCAGCGTCTTCCTGGCTGTCATGGTCCAGGTGGAGGCCCAGCAGGAGATGGACGCCGCCACCAAGCTTGCGGCTGAATCGTTCTTCCAGGCGCCGCGGCAGGCCATCGACGCACCTGCAACGTCATGTTGCGCGCAAACATCCGGCTCGGCCGATTCGCTCGACACATCGGGCATGCCCAAAGGGTGCCGGTTCGCCGCCGAGACGTTCTACGGCACCATGACGTTCCGTCGCTTCCTCGTGTTCGGTGCACAGCGCGATGCACATGCGCACCCGCTGTGCCTACGCGATGGGACGCCTCTGGGCTCTGCCCAGGGGTCCTACATCACCTGCGAGGTGGACTTCCTCGACACCAGGCTCGATCCGCCGTCAGGCCTGCGGGTGGTGCGCTGCGTCTCCACCGCTACCCTGGACTTCTCGCGCACCCCGCTCGCCTGGGCGATCCCGTGGAGCCCGACGGTCTCAGCCACCGCAGAGGCGATCCCGCCGCCCTTCCGCCAGTGACTCGGCAGGGCGAGCACGGTCAGATGATCATGATGCTGGCGCTCGCCTTCGCACTCTTCCTGTTCGGCATCGTCGTCCTCGTGGCCGACAGCGCCTACCTGTACGTGTGGTCGGCACGCGTGCAGGCCGCCGCCCAGGTGGCGGCCCAGGCCGGTGCGAACTCGGTGGACCCTCAGTACATCTACGGACGCAGTGACCACCTCGTCGACCTCGAGGGAAGTGGTGGCCTGATGGCGTTCGAGCGCGGCTGCGTGCAGGTTGGCGACGAGTCAGCCGAGCTCACCGACGCCACGGGTGTCGCGGAAACCGCCGATGATGTTCAACCGCGGGGCAACGGTGTGCGCTGTGTCAGCGACGGTTGCGCGGTGTACGCCTCGGTGGAGAAGTCGGTGCACCTCCCGCTTCCACTCTTCGGCGACACCGTGGTGGTTCGGGGGGTGTACTACGCGGCACCCGTGGTGGGCGCCACCACCGCGGCCCCGACCAACTGCGTGCGCAGAGCGTGGGTCAGCGCTGATCCAGCCTCGATTCCGTGATCGCGCTGGCAGGGCGGCGTGAGCGCCGTCGCCGTGGCGGTCCGAGGTGCCAGCCCTGCCCGTAGGTGACGCCGAGCTCGCGCAAAGTGCGCGCCTGATCGTCGGTCTCGACGCCCTCCGCGACACAGTCGGCACCGATCTCGGCGGTGAAATGACACAGCCCGCTGACCAAAGAGCGGCGCGCGACGTCGGTGTCCACCTCACGGATCAGGGAAACGTCGAGCTTCACGATCTCGGGACGGATGAGCAGGATGTGGTTGAGGCTGGAGAACCCCGCGCCCGCGTCGTCGACGGCGATGCGAATGTCCCGACGCCGCAACTCGTCCAACGCCACGTTCAACGAGGCGTAGTCATCCACCGGCATGTGCTCGGTGAGCTCCAGCACGAGACGGGCGGCGTCGACCTCGTCGATCAGCGCGCCCAGGTGGGGCGACATCACAGTTCGCGGCGAGACGTTGACAGAGAGGTACACGCCATCGGGAAGGCTGCGCAGCTCCTCGAGCGCGAGAGTGAGCAGCACCAGTTCGAACTCCTCTCCGAGCCCGAGCACCGCGGCATCGCGGAACCAGCTGTCCGCCCCCTCGAGGTCACGTGTCGAGAGGTCGCTGAGCGCCTCGTACCCGGCGGTCTGCGCGGTGCCCAGGTGCACGACCGGCTGAAGGAGGGTTCGCGCGGGGGCGCGGCCGAGGGATCGCCGGATGTCGTCACCGCGGCGCAGGTGATCGACGGCACGCTGCAGCAGCGTGCGCAGCGAGGCCGGAAGTGGCACGCGCCTGCCGTTGACCTCGAGGAGGACGTCGCTGCTGGCGTCGACGAGCCTGCAGAGCAGGTCGACGGCAGCGCGGTCGCCCTCGCTGGAGCCGGCAAACAGTGCTTCGAAGGGTGCTGGAACGGTGCTCGGCATCTACAGCGATCACCCTAACCCAGAATCGCGTCGTGTGGGCTCCCTGTATCCTGCTCGCCCGTGCGATGGAGCGAGCCGGCGGTGTGGAGGGAGCCCGCGCAAGGAGCCACCATCGACCTTCACGCGCGCGCTCTCGGTGGCCTCGACCAGTTGCATGCGGTGACCGAGCAGCCGGCGATGTTCCATCTCACCGGCACGACCCTCGACAGCGTGGCACCGCGCGAGGCAGCCTTCAGCATGCCGATCACCGGCTGGCTGCGCTCACCGCAGGGCGCTGTTCCCGGTGGCCTGCTCGCCATCCCGGCCGACGGGGCGCTCGGTTGCGCCATCCACACCGAGCTGGCAGCCGGCACGGCCTACACCACCGCGGAGATCTCGATCACCTACCTCCGTCCGGCGCGGGTCGGTGCACGGGTGCACGCCCACGGCCGGGCGCTGCACATCGGCAGGACCCTTGCACTCAGCACGTGCGACGTCACCGACTCAGGCGGGACGCTCCTCGCGCATGCATCGTCACGCTGCATCCTCTTCCCCTCCCGCGCCGACGCGCCGACGCGCAGTGGTACCGCAGCGCCACCAGCAGTTGCGGCCGCGACCAGGCCGGCGAGCAGCGATGTCGACCCGTTCCTGCGCACGCCCCACGGCGCCGTGCTCGATCAGTCCGTGTGGGACGGCGCCTCCGGCCTCGAGGTACTGCGGGCGCAGGTCGCGGGGACGCTGCCTGCGCCTCCGCTGCACCACCTGCTCGGTCTCACGCCGCTGAGCGCGGATGATGGTGCTGCCGAATGCGTCATGCCGATGACCGGCTGGCTGAACACGCCGTGGGGGTGGCCCCAGGGCGGTTTCATCGCCGTTCTCGCGGACACGGCGCTGGGAATGGCGGTGCAGACCACCGTGCCGGCAGCCACGGCGTTCGCACAGCTGGACCTCAAGGTGAATTACCTGCGCGCGGTGGCCCCGGATGGCAGCCTGCTGCGCGCGTGCGCGACTGTTGCGCACCGTGGGCGGTCGCTCGCCGTCGCCACCGCCGAGGTCACCGACGAGGCGGGCAAGCTCGTCGCGCTGGCGACGGGTTCCGCGCAGATCCTCCAGGGACGCCCCGCATCGCTCGACGGCTCCGCCTGAGCGGTCAGACGGGCGGAGGCAGCGCCGGGGGCGGGACCGGTGGCGGCAGCGCGCTCACGGGGTTCTGCAGGAATCGAGTCCCACACCCGATTGAGCTCCATCTGCATGTACATCACGTGCGCCCCGAACACGAAATGGAGCAGCACCGATATCCAGGGGTTTGCCCTCGCCCCCAGGGGGAAGCCCGCGCGCTCCTGCATGCGCGCGATGCGCCCGGTGGTGCTGTACGCGGACACGAACGGTGGCACGACCACGATCGCGCCCAAGCTCACCGCGAGGACCGACAGCGCGGGGTTGATCGACACGTCGTTGAGAAAGCGCCGTGCCTCCGCGTTGATCTTGTACCACCAGACGAAGTAGTAGATCCCGAGGGTGATCAGGGGCAGGCCGATCCACACCGCCAGAGGGTTCCGGCGCTTGTACGATTGGTTGCCGACGACGACGGTGGTGGCCATGCCGTCCCCCGATTGCTGGTCACCGGCGCGGTGACGGCGCCACTCTAGCGCTCTGCCGCACCCATCACCGCGCGGACCCCGCTGTCCTCGCGGTGCGGAAGGACTTCGATCGCTCCGGCGACATCGAGGCCGGGAGACCCGGCTGCCTCCGACAGCGAGATCCCCGCGTCACGCCGCACTTCCACGCCGATGAGGCTGTGGCATCGTCGGAGCACGTCGAAGTCGTCGTCGCTCATCGGCAGCACGGCCAGCACCCCGCGCATCACCACGCGCTCGCGCGTGACCCTGAAGCCGAGGCCGGCAAGCTTGCGCCCCTGGACCGCGATGTCACTGAAGCCAGGGCACCAGGCGCCCTCGACACGCTCGACCTGGGCCACGACCCCGAACGGATCGAGGGCACGGTCGAACCAGCGATGCAGCGAGTGCAGCATCCAGTCGAGCGGCATCGGTTGCCCGGCCGGCGGTGTCCCGATGGCACACAGCCCGAGCCACGCTTGGCCGCCCACGACGAAGGTGCCACCGGCGGGGCTGGTGACCACCGCAGCGACACCCGGAAGCCTGCGCACCGCCTCCACCAGCTCTTCGTTGCGCGCGAGGCCCGCGCCGATCGCGACTCGGCGGACGGTGGTGCGCAGCTGCATGGCGATCTGTCCGACCTCCGGCGTGATGTGCCAGGGGATCTCCGGTGGGTCGTCGATGACCCGTTCGGCGGTGACCTCGGCGACCGACACCGGCGCCAGGGAGAGTCGCGTCAGGACGTCAGCCGACGGCGACCTCTGCGGCGTCTCCACCGTCCGAGCGTAGTGCAGTCAGCGTCACCGTCGGCGTCGCCCTATGCAGGTGACGACAGGTCAGTCGAGTTCACGCCCGCCCCGGGCAATACCACGCTCGGCACCGGGTCGCACGGCCCCGACAGCCGGCTGACGCCGCTGCAGTACCAGGGAGGATCGCAGTGCCGCACACAGGTTGCGGCCCGACGGCGCGCCGAGCCCGGTGGAGGCGTCCCAACCACGCCCCGCCGCGTACGCGCCGTTGTCGCCGGCGGTCACGTCGTTGAAGCCGACGTCGCGCGCCCCGTACAGCGCAGGAAGCACGTTGCCCAGGCGCCGTCCCGTCGAGGCGCTCACCAGCGCGAACAATGCCGTCCACAGAGGAGCCACTGCGGACGTGCCCCCAACGACGCTGTCGACTCCGCGGTGGTGGACGACGTACCCGGTCAGCGGGTCGGCGTTGCCGGCGACGTCCGGCACCCCGCGCCCGACCCTCCCGTCATTGGCGGACAGCGGCCTGATACCCGCCGCCTCCTGGTAGCGCGGCACCGCGAAGTGCTCACTGACACCCCCGCCCGTCGCGCCCTGGGCCTGATGCAGCTCGTTCCACACCTCCTCGGTCACCCGCCGGCCCTGCGCCGCAACCAGGCGGGTGCCACCGCAGCCCACGGCGTGTGGCGCTGATGCGGGATGGTCGGCATGTTGGCGGCCATCGCTGCGCGCATCCGTCGAACCGTTGTCGCCCGCCGCCACGCTGTGCACGATGCCGCGCAACGCGCTCATCTGGAAGGCGCGATCCATCGCGTCCATCGCTGCCGGTGTCCAGCGGTCCTCTGGCGCACCCCAGCTGGTCGACACCGCGCTGTAATCGCGCCCATCGGTCGCGAATGACGTCTCGAGGTTGCTGAAGCCGCGGTCGGTGTTGGGTGCGTACTTGATGACCAGGAGCAGGTCGGCCTGGGGGGCACAGTGGGCGAGAACGCCGGCGATGACCTGCCAATCCAGCGCCACCTCGGTGTCGGGTCCGAATGGATCGGACGTCGGCCCCCAGCCGTGCACCGCCTCTTCGAGGACGCGCAACCTCGGGTTTCGTGCGGTGAACGCGGCCAGGTCGGGACGGTGGACGGCGCCGCCCAGCTCGGCGATGCCGACGACGATGCGCTTGCCCTCGCCACCGTTGTCGAGCACCGGGAAGTCGTAGATCCGAGCCAGCTCCTCCGGGGTGTAGCTCAGGGTGGTGCTTCGTCCACGCGGCAGGACGGCGAGCCGCGGCCGCCCGACCGGGCGATCGCTGAGCCCCAGGGCCGCGGTGAGGACTCCATCCAGCTCGGCGGGGACGCTCAACTCGTCGCGGTGGTCTCGATACACGGCCCGGGCACCGGTGATGGCGTCGCGTTCACGCCACTGCTCGAGCGATACATCGAACGCTCGCGCCAGGGCGCCCAGGGACCCGGCCAGCTCGAGCGTCGTCGGGGCATGCTGGGGGCGGCGAACACGGAGGCCCTCCCCGCGTGCCCAGCGCGTCACCGCGGCGACGTCATCCTCGGCGCTGCCGTGCGACTGGACGAGCTCGCGCGCACTGAGGTATCGACGCGACTGCATCGGCGTGTGCTGCTGCTGCGCGAGAGCGATCGCCAGGCTGTGCGGGTGCGGCTCCTCGCGGAGGTGCGCGGTGACCACGGCCGGAACAGCGAGCTCCGACGGCGCGAGCGGCCGCGAGCTGACCGCGAGTGCGTCGAGATGGGGACGGACGCGAGCGCTGCCGGCAAGGTGGACGGTGTTGGCCATGGTCAGGACCTCGTGGGCGGTGCCGGCGCCCGGTGGCGGCGGCGCGTGAAAAGCCGCCGATCCTGTCACCAGGGCGGCGATCCTTTGGCAGCGTCTGCGGCGACTGGCGCGGGCCCCGATGCTTCGTCCGCCGCAGGTCCGCCCCTTGAGCTATCCGGTGCTGCGCACCGCCCGCAGCGCGTCGATGGCGCTCTGGTTCTCGAGCGAGGAGAGGTCGCCAGGGTCGACGCCGAGGTACACGGCGCGCACGATCCGTCGCAGCACCTTGGCGTTGCGCGTCTTGGGCAGCTCGTCGATGACCAGCACGGCTTTCGGCTTGAGCGCCTTGCCGAGCTCAGCAGTCACCCGCGCCGTCAGCGCCGCCCTCAGGTCCGTGGTGTCGGCCGCTCCGGGGACAAGGACCACGAAGCAGACCAGGGCCTCGCCTTTCAGCTCGTCAGGGACGCCGATCGCCGCGGCTTCGGCCACCTCGGGGTCGGCGACGAGCGCCGACTCCACCTCGGCGGGGCCGAGCCGCTTGCCGGCGAGCTTGATGGTGTCGTCGCTGCGGCCGCGGATGTACCACAGCCCATCGGCCGCTATCTCCGCCCAGTCGCCGTGCACCCAGATGTTGGGCCAGCGCGACCAGTAGGTCTCGAGGTACCGCTCACGATCGCCCCAGAAGCCACGCGTCATCCCAGGCCACGGTGAGCGCACCACCAGTTCGCCGACCTGGTTGCGCACGCTGTTGCCGTTCTCATCGAGCACGTCGGCGTCCATGCCGGGACACGGGCCGGCGAACGCACAGGGGTTGAGCGGGGTGAGCATGTTGCCCGAGAGGATGCCGCCGCTCACCTCGGTGCCGCCGCTGTAGTTGATGATCGGGCAGCGACCGCCGCCAACGTGGTCGAGAAACCATTGCCAGGGATCCACATTCCACGGCTCACCGCTGGCGCCCAGAACGCGAAGGCTGGTGAGGTCGTGCGCCTGCGCCGGGGCCTCGCCATGGCGCATGAGCGCGCGCACGACCGTCGGCGCCACCCCGAGCACGCTCACCCGATGCCGTTCCACCACCGCCCAGAGACGGTCGGGGCCGGGGTGATCGGGAACGCCTTCGAACAGCACCAGCGTGGCACCGATGGTGAGCGCACCGCAGATCGCCCACGGTCCCATCATCCAGCCGATGTCGGTGAACCACAGCAGACGGTCGGTCGGTCCCACGTCGAAACAGTGGGCCATGTCCTGCGTCGCCTTGATTGGAAAGCCGCCGTGCACGTGGACTGTGCCCTTGGGCCGTCCGGTGGTCCCACTTGTGTAGATCAACATGAAGGGGTCGTCCGCGTCGGTGTCATGGGTGGCAGCCTCGGACGGCTGCGCGACAGTGAGGTCGTCGTACCAGACATCACGACCGCGCTGCATGTGGACGTCGAGGGTGCCGAGGCGCCGAACCACGACGACGTGCTTCAACGACGGAGTCAGCGCGGCCACCTCGTCGGCCACCGCCTTGGCGGCCACGGGAGCGCCGCGACGGAGGAAGCCATCAGCGATGACCAGCACCTTGGCGTCACAGTCCCGCAGGCGCGCGACGATCGCTCCGGCGCCGTAGCCGCTGAACAGCGGGATGACGGTTGCGCCTACCTTGGCGCAGGCGAGGAAGACAGCCACCGTCTCGGGGATCATGGGCAGGCACAATCCAACCCCGTCGCCAGGGCCGACGCCGAGCTCCCGCAGGCCGTTCGCGCACCGAGCCGTCTCGGCGGCGAGCTCGAGATAGCTCCATGTGCGCTCGGTGCCGTCATCACCCTCCCAGACGACGGCGTCGCGTCCCGGCTGCGCACGGGCCCAGCGGTCGGCCGCGTTGGTGGCGAGGTTGAGCCGCCCCCCCGTCCACCAGCGCGTGAAGGGGAGCCCTTCGCTCGTGTCGCGCATGCGCGTCGGACGGTGCAGCCACCCGATGCCGATGTCATCGATGGTCGCCGACCAGAATCGCTCTGGCTCGCGGCGTGCCACGTCGTTGAGCTCGTCGAGGTCGTTGACGCCGAGCTTGGTCATGAAGGAGCGCAACCGGCTGCGCTCGACCTGTTCAGGTGACGGGCTCCACGCGAAGCCGGTGGTCGCCGAAACACCCGTGCCCGTCACGCCTCTCACCATAGGGCGACGAGACCTCCCCGCGCAGCCCAGGCAATCCGCTGGTCCGCGCTTACATGGCGGCCGCGAGACAGCCGGCGGCCGCGACCCCGGCGGGCACGAGATATCCGGGCGCGAACGTCGAGCATGGATTGGTGGGCACGCCCCCGACGTCCACCTCGAAGTGGAGGTGCGGACCGCTGCTGTTCCCCGTGCTGCCCACGTAACCGATCGGCTGCCCAGCTTGCACGACGTCCCCGTCGGGCACTGCCACCTCGCTGAGGTGCCCGTACAGGTAGACGACCTGAGCGGCCTGCGGAGCTGACGGCGTGAGAAGCACGTGGATGCCGAAGCCGACCATCGACTCGACCACGCGAACCGTGCCCGCGCTGACCGCCCGCACCGTCAGGCCGGACCGGGCCGCCAGGTCGATGCCCGTGTGGAACCACAGGAAGCCGCGGTGAGCTGGGTCGGGCGGGCACGCGTACCCGTGGGGTGGCATGGGCTCGGCTGACACGTCGGTGCAACCGAAGCCCTGGCTCACGCGGAACCGCCCCGGCGGCAACGGCTCCGCGGAACCGATGACCATCCCGCCGGCCGCGTCGACCTGGCTGCTGCCCACGGAGGCGCCCCCGGGGATCAGGCCGTTGACCACGGAGAACAAGACGAACACCGGCATGGCGACCGCTGCGATGAGGCTCACACAACCGCAACCCAGGAGTTGCCGGACACCGCGGGACGAGAGGAGGAGGCTCGCGGTCGTGGCTGGCACCGGCATCAGCCGCTCATGGTCGACCGCGGAGCCAGGGTGGCCAGCGCCGCACGAGTGTCGGCCAGCGCCATGATGGCCGGTCCGGGCACGATGCTCACAACGGCGCGCTCGGCACCGGCGAGGAGCACGCCACGGCCCGGGACCGATGGGCAGATGGCCGCGAGCTCTTCGTCGCGCAGCTTGAAGACGTCGCGCACGTCGTCGGCGACGGCCTCCTCGGTGCCGAGCACGAGCTTGGATGACGACGTCGCAGCCAGCGTCCGGCCGAGGTCGGTGCGCACGAAATCCTCGACCCGCTGCGAGAGCATCCAGACGCCCGCCCCGTGCTTGCGCGCCTGGCGCACCAGCTGTCCGAGCACCTCCCCGGCGTCGGGGTCCGAGGTGATGCGGTGGGCCTCGTCGACGACGACGATCATGCGGCGACGACGCTTCCCGAGGGCGTCGAGGATGGCCGTGAGCAGGACCGCGAGGGCCGGTGTCAGGTCTGCCCCGTACATCATCGCGAACGAGCGCAGGCCGATCGCGATGGGCAGGTCCTCGACAGCGAACGTCGACGGACGGTCGAACACGGCGGCGCGCCGGCCCTGGGTGAACCGGAGAAGCCGGGCGGTGATGACCCGACACCGCTCCCGTTCACGCTCGGTGAGCGCTCGTCGCATCGCCTGTGCTTGGAGGTGTTCGACGGCATCGTGCATCAGCGGCGCTGGCGCGTCTGTCCTGCGTGCGCCGAAGAAGTCGACCAGCTCACCGTGCAGCCATCCCTGGTCTTCGTCGGGCAAGCGCCTGATCGGCCTGCCCTCACGCATCCCGCGGTCGTCGCCCGCCATCACTGACAGGATCGGTAGCACCATGCCGGCTGCGGCATCGGGCGCTGTGCCTGCCGCCACGGCAAGCGGGTTGAGCGCCTCGTCACCGAGCTCGATGTGCCGACCTCCAACCGCCCGCATCACCGTGCCGTACTCGGAGTCCGGGTCGATGACGACGACAGTCACGTCCTCCATGACGTGCCGTACCAGGAGGGTCTTCGCGGCCACGGACTTGCCGGCACCCGAGCTTCCCACGACGACCAGGTTGTGATTGGGCTGGGCCCACACCGAGAAGTACGCTGGTGCGCCGTTCAAGACGTTCACACCGGCGAGCGGTGCGTTGATGTCGCCGAATGGAGTCCCGAGGCAGGGGAGCACCCGCGCGGCAACGGAGTTCGAGGTGAGCACGAGGCTACGGGCCAGCGGTGGACAGCCCGGCGCGAGAGCCAGCGCAGGGAGGAAGCCGGGGCCACTCACCTCAGTGGTGCGAAAACCGTGCGCCGCAAGCACCGCGCCGAGCCGCTCGGCGGCTTCGAGCGCGAGATGGCGCGTGCTCTGGGCAACCGAGATCGTCAGCGCAATGAGACATGGGTTGATGTCTCCCTGGGCCAGCGCGGCCACGACGTCGGTGGCGTCCTGCAGCGCAACACGCGCCTCCACAGGGTCGGCCCCCTGTCGCTCCGCATGGCGGAGCATCGTCGAGCGTCTGTGCAGGTGCTTCTGCGCCACGGAGCGCGCCACCGGACTGACATGCAGGCTGGCGATGCCGAAGGCGTGTGCGCGCGTCATGGCGTCGACGACGGCTCCCACGTCGAGCACCGAGGGCAGCCTGGTGGTGGTCAGCACCACGTGGTGCCGCTCAGCGATGTGCAGGACCTGGTCGCCGACCACGGCCCGCGCGGCACCGAGCGGCGTATGAGCCAGCAGACCCGCGATGTCGTCACGATCCGCCGCGCGAACCGCGATGGCGAAGCCCGTCGCGGTGCGCAGCGCCGACTGCAGCACGCGCTCGGCGTCCTCCAGGCTGGCCTCGCGGGCACGGGGCGCCCGCCATGGCGTGCAGAGGTGAGGGACACCGTCATCGCCGGCGGACAGTGGCGCCAGCACGAGGTAGTGACGAAGGCCGAACGTGCTTTGCGCCAAGGTGGTGGCCACGACATGTTCCACATGGCGCAGAGGGGTGCGTGGCCATCGTGTGACCCGGCGCTCGAACGCCTCGCCGACGCGCTCCGAGTCGTGATGGCTCATCAGCGTCAGGAACTGGACAGGGCATTCGAGTGTCCCGACCCAGTCGATGACCGAGCGGCACCAGTCGAGGTACGCGTCGCTCGACAGGCTGACCGGCGGTCCCTCGAGCACAAGCACCGCGCGGTGACCACCCGGCTCGAGGCGGAGCATCCCTGGTGCACCGGACCAGGTGGACGGCACCGAGGCGAAGGGGCGCCAGCGCCGCGGCAACCATCGCACCGCGTGGTCGGCCGCCACTTCACGACGGACGTGGATGGAGCCATCCACGTCGCGCACCATTGCGTACCCAGCGGTTCCGCGGGTCACCGTGGAGGGAAGCAGACGCCAGGCATGCCGGTACACCAGGTGCGTGCCGATCCAGACACCCTGTCTTTCGGGCAACCCGAACGAGCCCGCCATCGCGAGCAGGAAACCGGCGCCGGCGGCCCCCCACAGGCCGGGCAGCTGCAGCGTCAGCAGCAGATAGGCGAGCGGGCTCACCGAGGCGGCGAGGACCAGCGAACGGACCGGCAACAGCACAGGACCCACCGCAAGGCGGAACTGGGCGTCCACGTTCAGCGGCACGCGGATGGCCCGCGCCGGGTTGCTCACCGTGCCACGGCTGGCCGCGTGCGCAAGAGCGGAGCGAGGTCAGGCGCCTGATTGTGCAGAAGGCTCGCCAGGGTCATTCCCGCGACCGCCTCCCCGAGTCGAGTGTCTGCGGCCAGCACGCGGGTGTACTCCGCGGCCCTCTGCGCCGGCGCGGGGTCGGCGGGGTCGAGGTGAGCTGTGGCGTCGAGGACCACGCGCCGACCCTCGTCGCCGCTGGCGAAGCGACCCACTGCTGCCCCGACCGCCCGGTTGAACGCGCGCTGCGCTGAGGGGTCACCGAGAAGGCCGGACACGGCGGCGTGCCGGGTGAAGTCGGCCGCGCCGGCCGCTTCGATGGCCGCGTCGACCTCGGGACTCTCCCCGGCGAGCGCCGCCGCGTGCCCGGCTGCGGCGGCCGCCACCGCCGCGCCGGTCTCGCCGGGAGGGGACACGGCACCGCTCGACCTGGCGCGGCGTGTCGGGCGGCTCAGTGTCTCGAGGAGGCCGCCGCCTCTCGGCGGGCGTCCACCGAGCGTGGCCAGCGCGGAGACATCGCCCGCGGCGTTGGGCAGCGCCATGACCGCGGTGGACACCGCTGTCGCGGCACCGGTGATGCCGCCGTGGCTGAATGAACGCCAGGCGAGCCCGTGGACGGCCTTGCCGGTCATCCAGACGCCGCCGAGCACCGCGAAGCAGGCCAGGATCGCCCTGGTCATCGCTTCTGCCGCGCCGCCGGGGGACGCACCGCCCCGGTTGCCACCGAGGAAGAACAGCGCGATGCCGGCGGTCAGCGACCCGCATATCGCCAGGATGATCGGCAACAGCATCGCGGAGGTGAAGAGGTCGAGCCACCACTGCACGAAGCGATTGCGGTGGTCGTACACGGCCAGGCTCACGAACAGCGGTGCCGACGCGACGGCGAAGACCAACTGCACGACCCGCAACAGGTACAGGGCAAGGATGTAGACGAAGGCGAATGCCACCAGCAGGATCGGGATTGCCACCAGGAAGTCACCGAGGCCTGCCAGGCTGAAGCCGACCGCGGCGATGTTGCCGACGACCTTGCCGAGGTCCAGGTTGGTGGTGAACGCAGCTGTGACCGCGCCGCCGGCGGCCGCGGCGATGCGGCCTGACGCGCCGGTGGCCAGCCGCAGCGCGGTGAGAAGCAGCGAGTTCCTGCGGGCTCGGTGCGATGAGCAGCGACGTGGCGATGAGGATGCGGACTATGTTGTCGACTACCAGGTGAAAGGGATCCGCGCGGTCGTCGAAGACACCGCGCACCAGACGTACGACACAGCACGTCATGGCGATGAAGACACCGGACACTGCGAAGGCGCCATAGAGCCGCGGCCACGTGCCGTCGAGCGTGACATCGGCCGGCTTCAGCTGGTCGATCAGCTTCGGGCACGACGCCTGCGTCCAGTCGGACTGACACGCATCCCATCCCGGGTCGCCGGGGTGCTGAGGAACCGGCGAGCCGAGGGTGTGATGGTAGAGCCAGCGGAACGGGTTCTGGATCACCTCGCCTGCCTGTGAGATGGCGTCCGACGCACCGCCGAGGAAGTTGCATACGCCATCAGGGATGAACCCGAACGGCCCGCACGAGGACAGCAGCAGGTGGAGATGAAGCTCGCCGGGAGAGGGCAACGTCATCGCGTTGGCGCCGCGTGTCGCTGCCTGGCTGTCATGGCAGGGAGGCTAGGCAGACCGCGCGGACCAACCTCGGACAAACCGCGGTGGCGGTCTCAGAGCTCGAGCTCGCCGGGGCGCGGCCGGCGTCGTGAGTAGCGCGCCGCCAGACGGTCCAGCGGTGGCTCAGCAACAGCTCGCGTTTCCACACCTCGAACGTCGGCCGCGGTTTTATCGGGGCTCGGGTTCGCGGCACCCACTGTGCGGCGGTGCGGGCGCAGCCGCAGCTCCCTGACGATGAGCTCGGTCACCTCGAGCAGGCTGATCGCTGCTGACGTACGTCTCGCGGACATGGTGCGACCCGGTCAGCGACGGTCCCCGTTGTGTCCGGAAGCCCCGTCCAGGCTTCGACATCCACCCACAGTCAGCACGCCCGGTCCAGGGAGGACGCATTGATGATCATCTGGCTCACCGCCCTCGCTCATCTCCTCGCCGACGTGCAGGTGGACCCCAGCCGGGACACCCTGCATGTCTGGGACACCGTGGCCAGTCCGCTGCTCACCGCGGGCGAGTACCTGATCCCCGCAGGTGTTGCGTTCTCGAGCCTGCACAAGGTGATGCAGCACCAGGAGTCCGGGTCCGGGTTCCTCGTCGACATGCTGGTCAAGGGCGGCGGGGCGGTCCTGGTCATCCAGCTGGTGAAGTCATTCCTTCACGTCTGAAGCGCGCGATGGGCTCACCGCTCGAGGCGCGGCTCAGGACTCGTCGTCGTTCTTGCGCAGGTCCTCCCCACGAAAGTCCAGGTCGCGCAGCGCCGGCGCGCCACCGCGCTTCGGCGCCGCGTTGCCGAAGCGCTCGCGCAGGCTGTCGAGCGTCCGATCGAGGCGCGTGTCGCGCGGTGCGCCACCGGCATCGAACAGGTCGAGCTGCGCAGCGTCGATGACGCCGCTGACGCCCATCCCGAGCAGTCGCACCGGCGCGCCTGACCACGCAGCCTCGAACAGCTGCATCCCTGCCTGCGCCAGCACGACGTCGCCGTCCTGCGGCGTGGGCCAGGTCAGCTGCCGCGTGTACGTGGCGAAGTCCGAGTAGCGCAGCTTCAGCGTCGCGGTGCGCGCCGCCCACCGGCCGTGGCGCAGCTGCCGCCCGACGTCAGCCGCGCAGGCACGCAGCAGCCGGTGCAGCTCGGCGCGGTCGCTCACGTCGGTGCTGAACGTCTCCTCGCGGGAGATGCTCTTGGGCCGGTCGGGCACCGTGACCTCGCTGCGGTCGATGCCGCGTGCGCGTTCGTGCAGGCTGATGCCGGCGTGCTCGCCGAGCCGCCGGCGCAGCGCGGGCAGGGGAAAGGAGGCGAGGTCGCCGAGGGTGACCAGGCCCAGCCCGGCGAGCGCCTTCTCCGATGCCGGCCCCAGCCCGGGCAGCCGTCGGAGCGGCAGCGGTGCGAGGAACGCCGCCTCGTCTCCTGGCGGCACCACGACCAACCCGCGTGGCTTCTCGAGGTCGGACGCCACCTTGGCCACCATCTTCGACGTGGCCACTCCGCACGACGCGTCCAGCCCGCACTCTTCCTTGATGCGGTCGCGTAGGTCCCGCGCCATCTGGTCCGGCGCACCGAGCCGCCTGATCGACCCCGTGACGTCGAGGTACGCCTCGTCGAGCGACACGGGTTCCAGTTGCGGTGTGAGCTGTCGCGCGAGCGCGAAGACGGCCCGCGACGCGGCACGGTAGGCCGTGAAGTCCACCGGGAGGACGACCGCGTGCGGACAGAGGCGCAGCGCCCGGCTCAACGGCATCGCCGAGTGCACCCCGAAACGGCGCGCTTCGTACGAGGCGGCGCTGACCACGCCTCGCCGGTAGTTCTCGCCGCCGCCTCCGACGATGATGGCGCGGCCCTGCAGGTCGGGGCGCCGCAGCTGCTCCACCGAGGCATAGAACGCGTCGAGGTCGACGTGGATGATGGCGCGCGGCCAGTTCACGATGCCAAGTATCGGCCGTTGCCGGCAGGGTGTCGCGGCGCCGCTCAGACGACCCGCGTCGCCTGCATCGCCGCGCCGTTCCGCCAGTCGAGGAGGTCCTCGTCGCGCAGGTAGCCGGCAGCGACCATCAGCTCGACGTACGAGACGCCGAGGTGCGGCGCCGCGCGACGCAGCACCCATGGCGGCGGATTCTCCTTGTTCTTGTTGACCGCCTGGTAGAAGTAGATCTGGTTGAGGTCGCACAGCAGGGCAAGCCTGTGCAGCGAGATGCCGCGTTCACGGCATCTCTCCTTCAGGTACTCGCGAAAGTCCACCGTGCAATGCCTCTGCGGGTGTGTGACGCGCCAGGTCGCGGTGCCTGGCGAGTATAGACCCGCTCGGATTTCGCTCCCGAAATCGTCACATCCGCTTGTCATCGAGCAGCAGGGCAGGCAAGTCAGAGAGTGTGCGGATGACCGCGTCCGGCTGATCGGCAGCAGCCAACAGGTGCGGCTGCGAACCGTGGCGGTCGATGAGCACGGTCCGCATCCCCGCGCGCGCGGCGCCATGGATGTCCTCGCGCACCCGGTCACCGACGAACACCGTGGTGTCGGCCCGCGCACCGAGCGCGCTGAGGGCAGCGTCGAAGATGTGACGAGCCGGCTTACGCCAGCCCGCCTCCCCGGAGAACACCGCCGCGTCGAGGTGCGCGTCGAGCCCTACGTGCACGAGCTGGGCATGCATGCTCGCGGGTCGATAGGCCGCGTTGGAGCACAGCCCGATGCGCAGACCCCTTTCGTGCAGCGCGCGCAGGGCCGAAACAGCGTCCGGATAGAGCCTCACCCCCTGCCACCATGCCTGCTGTGCCAGGAGGCTGCACCGGTCACGCAGCTCGGGGTCGAGATGCAGGCCGATGTCCAGGAAAGCACGCTCCTCCAGGGCGGCGACGTCGACCTCATCGAGCGCACCGCTGTCCTCATGGGCCGCCACCTCGGCCTCGACCCGGTCGTGGACGGCGCTGCGAAGCCGGGCCTCGTCTGGGCGCGGGTGCCCGGCGTCAGCGATGAGAGTGGCGATCGCCACCTGCGCCGCCTCGATGGCCTCGACCGGCCGTTCGAAGCGGACCAGGGTCAGGCCGTAGTCGAAGAGCACCGCGTCGATGGGACCGGAGAGCGTCAGCGGGGGAGGGTGGCGCTGACGGGAACCGAGGGGACTGTGCGGGTCGCCGGTCACCCGGAGGCGGATGGGCGCTCGCCGCCTCGCCCGCGGCGACCCCGTCGTCGCCGGCCAGTGCCAGGGGCGCGCGGCTGACCGGCAGGGGGAGTGCCGGCGGGCGGGCTGTCCTGGCGCGGCCGGCCGCCGCCTCCTGCGGCCGAGGGCCCAGCCCCGCCCCCAGCCACGCCGCGACCGCGCCGGGAGCGGCGCCGGCCACCTTGCGGCCGGCCACTCGGAGGGGTGGACGGTGCGGCCCTGCCGGCCGCGACCGCTGTGGCCTGCGCGTCGCCCCCGCCTCCACCGCGACGCCGGCGGCGACGCCGGCCGGTTCCCTCACCGGCGCCCTCGCGTTCGGGGCGTCGCTCCGACGTGCGGCCGAAACGATCGAAGAACGCCAGTGCGGGGTGCCGTGCGCGGGGCAGGGTCGCCTGCGCCTCGGGGTTGGCGGCAACCCGCTCCTCGAGCTCGACGAGCAGCTCCTCGAGCGGCCGCTTGTTCCGACCCACCGGCGCAGCGGTCTCGGCCCACGGCTGCAACTTCGTGGTTCCCCCCTCGGGGACGCTGGTGTCGACGGAGCCCGGCACCTGGTCGAGAACGCTCTCGATGGCGCGGGCGACGAGACCGTCGGTGTCCTCAGCCACCGCTGTGGTCCAGGGCGATGCCGGCCAGGGCCAGCCCGGCCAGCGTCTTGAGGTCGACCTCACCGCGCCGAGCCAGGGCTGTGAGCTGAGCGGCATCGAACAGCTCGACGTCGAGCAGCTCGTCGGCGTCGGGTGCGCTGTCTCCCGCGGTCAGGCCGCGGGCCTCGAAGAACCAGATCTCCTCACTCGAGTACCCCGGGCTGACCGGACCGTGGCCCATCTCGCGCCACTGGGTGGCGCCGTAGCCGGTCTCCTCGGTCAGCTCGCGCCGTGCCGTCGTGGCGGGGGGCTCGTCCGGCTCGCGGGTGCCCGCGGGCAGCTCCCACAGCGCCCGGCCGGCGGCGTGCCGCCACTGGCGCACCAGCACCACCCGGCCCTGGTCGTCGATGGCCGCGACCGTCACCGCGCCCCTGTGCTCGACCACCTCGCGGCGCGCCTCGCCACCATGAGGCAGACGCACGGCATCCTCGAACACGTGCAGGAGCTTGCCCTCGTAGACGGGACGGCGGCGGACTGGCTCCTCGCGGAGATGACGGTCGTCAGGGTTCACAGCGCCGATTGTTCCGCATCGGCCACCGCGGGAGGACGACGAGGTCCTGCCCGGTCACCTCGGTGTCAGGCGCAACTCCACTGGTGAGCCTGTCCGTGGGCGAGCATCTTGGCCGCGATGTTTGACTGGTCCGCGGCGCTGTAGATGTTGGTGCCGCCGTTGTGCGTGAACGTGGACATCAGGAACTGGAACAGCCCGATGTAGGGACCCCGCGGGTTGTACGCGTTGGTCCGCAGACCGGATTCACACCTGGCGATGCTGACCATCCACGAGCCTGAGACGCCCCAGCGGGCCGCCGCGGCCTCGATGATGCCGATCACGCTGTTGGGGTTGGCAGCGGGCGGTGCGACGTGCGCGGGCGCCCTGACGAGACGGGGCCTGACGGGCGGGCGGGCCGGGGCCGGCCTCACGGGAGCCGGGGTGGCCGTGGCCTCAACCGCGTCGACCAGGTCGGGCTTGGCGATTGTGAACGAGGTGACATGGACCCGGCTCACCTGGGTGACCTGGGTGCCGGCGACGGGCTGCGTGGCCGACACCAGGGTGAGCGCGAGGACAGGGCTGAGGATGAGGGTGGTCATGCCCAGGACCACCCCTCGAGAACGTCGAGGCAACCGCAAATAAACTCTCCCGTATCGCTTGGCCGACGATCCTCTCCTGGCGGTGACCCGCCGGGATCGTCTGGTCTGGTTCCACCGCGCTTGGGGGGTGGGTCGCGGCCCTGAAGCCGGATCCGCTACGCCTGAGAACGAAACTGAACCCGTGAGACATGCGGTATTGGCCGCGACCGGGGCACCCTACCACACGGTACCCCGGCGAACGCAACCCCGGCGGCCGGGCCGTTACAGGATCCGGGTACGGTCCGGCCCCTCAGTTCGAGGTCGTGGCACCCACCCGGCACGAGGCCGGCTTGGCGTTCACGATCACCGGCACGGACAGGTTCAAGGAGCCGCCGGCCTGGGGCCAGAGAAGCTGTCGTGAGCCCCCGCCGATGATCGCCCCGGCCGCGTTCGAGCACGAGGCGAACAGGTCGACCTGCTCATGGGCGAGGAGGTCGGGACTGCCGACGGCGATGGCCACGTCCCACTGGCCATGGCCGGAGCAGCTCCGGGTGCACGTGAAGGACCCGCCGGTGGCACTGAGCGGGGCGGCGGGCAGGGAGGCCCAGGTGCCCGGGGTGACGCTCACCGCCACCGAGTCCGCGGTGTAGCACGGGAAGTCCGTGCACTGGTACGAGGTGACCACAAGGGTCTGGTCCGGGTACAGGGTGATCTGGGGGGACTTCGAGCTTGTTGAGCGGCTTGCTCCCCTTCATCAGCGTGAAGTGGACCACGACCCCGCTCACCCCGGTGTGGCTAGCGGCGTTGTGGAGGATCGCGACCGGAACGGCCACGAGCTGCCAGGTCCCGACGCCGGTGGAGAGGACATCGATGCGCTGCAGGTCGGGGAGCGGCGTTGCGGTGGGCACCGGTGTCGGCGCCGGCGTGGCGGTCGGACGAGCCGTCGGCGACGGGGGGACCGAGCCGCTGCCGCACCCCGCCACGAGGAGGGCGGTCAGGCAGCCGAGAACCGAACGTCGCATCCGGCCATGGTATGACCCGCCCGTCGTCGCCATCGCCGGCGAGGGTGACAGGTGGCAGAATCGTCGCTCACGTTCACAGGGGGTGCCTCATGCCATTCACCGCGGAGCACGACGCGCTGCGCGAGACGGTCCGGGAGTTCGTGTCCCGGGAGCTGCGTCCTCACGCGGACGAATGGGAGGCCGCCGAGTACTTCCCCGACACCGTCTTCCCCCGGATGGGCGAGCTGGGGCTGCTCGGGCTCCGCTACCCGGAGGAGTACGGGGGCCAGGGCGGTGACTACTGGAGCGCGATCGTGCTCGCCGAGGAGATGGCTCGATGCGGGTCCGGCGGCGTGGGCATGGCGGTGTCCGTCCAGGCCGAGATGGCGACGCCTCCCATCTTCAAGTTCGGCACCGAGGAGCAGAAGCAGCGGTACCTGGTGCCCGCCATCCGGGGCCACAAGGTGGCTGCCCTGGGCATCACCGAGCCTGACACGGGCAGCGACGTGGCGTCGGTGCGCACCCGTGCGGTTCGCCACAACGGCGGCTGGCGGATCAACGGCAGCAAGCTCTACATCACCAACGGCGTGCGTTGCGACTACATCCTGCTGGTCGCCCGCACCGGCACCCAGGAGGAGGGCGCCCACGGCATCACCCTCTTCCTGGTCGACAAGGACACGCCGGGCTTTGCGGTGAGCCGCAAGCTGAAGAAGCTCGGCATGCACGCCAGCGACACCGCCGAGCTCTCCTTCAGCGACGTCGACGTGCCCGAGGACGCTGTGCTCGGCGAGGTGGGACAGGGCTTCTACCACCTCATGTGGGAGCTCCAGGGTGAGCGGCTGATCGGCAGCGCCGGGACCATCGCCGGCGCTGAGCTGATGTTCGAGGAGACCTTGCGCTGGTGCAAGGAGCGCGAGGCGTTCGGCCGGCCGATCGCGCGGTTCCAGGTGAACCGGCACAAGCTGGTCGACCTCTACACGGACATCTCGATCGCCAAGAACTATGTGTACGCGGTGGCCGAGCAGTGGGACCGGGGCGAGTACCCGGTGGCGGAGATCTCCATGGCCAAGCTGTTCGTCGGCCAGGTGACCTCGCGCGTCGCTGACACATGCCTCCAGCTGCACGGCGGTTTCGGCTATATGGCAGAAGCGCACGTCTCACGCTACTTCAGGGATTCGCGCCTCATCCGCATCGGCGCGGGCACCGATGAGGTGATGAAGGAGATCATCGCCAAGACGGCGCTGGGCCTTTGACGCAGCGTCGGCGCTGGAGCCTCCGGCCCGGACCGTAGACTGCGCTCGTGTCTCTGCGCGATCGCCTCGCGGCCACCGGCAAGCGATTCCACTGCGTGTGCTTCACCATCCGCTCAGGCAGCACGCTGCTGCGGGATGACCTCGCTCAGCTGCATCTCGGCGCCGCGCATGAGTACTTCCAGCCGCCGTCCTACCACCACACCGGCGAACCGGCCGCTGACTACGTCATGCGCGTCGTGGAGGGTTCGCCAGAGAAACACTTCGGGTTCAAGATCAGCTGGCACGACGCCTGTCTGCTGACGGATGTCCTGCGCGCCCAGGGCGACGCGGGCGTGAGTCGCGACCTGCGCACCGTCTTCCCCGAGGTGGCGCACCTGCACATCGTGCGCAACGACAAGCTCGGGCAGGCGGTCTCCGCCTGGCGGGCGGCAACATCCGGCACCTGGCACTGGGACAGCGGCACCACGGTGGACCGCGGCTACCCGGAGTACGACTTCAATGCGATCCTCGGCGAGCTGCAGCTCATCCTCACCGAGGACGTGCTCTGGTCGCGACACTTCAGCACCCGTCGCATCCCCCACCTGCGCGTCGACTACGAGAGCTACGTCGCGGATCGGGCCGGCACGATGGCTGCCGTCGCCGCTTTCATCCAGGCAAAGCCGCCGCGCATCAAGCTCGAGGACAGGACGCGGGTGATGCGCGACACATGGTCCGAGGGCATCGTCGAGCGCTTCTGGACAGACCTGCAGACCCCGGAGATACCGCTGCGCATCCGCTGAGGATGGCGGACTTCGACCAGGCGACGACTACAATCGACGCGTCCCATCGGAGCCTTGGAGGCACATCGTGGACGAGAAGATCATCGGCACAGTCATGCCGGTTCTCGAGCTGACGCTCAACCCCGGCGAGGCGATCTTCGCGGAGTCCGGTGAGCTCTCCTGGATGACGTCGAGCATCCAGATGACCACGTCCACGCAGTACGGCGGTGGCGGCGGTCTCGGTGGCGTGTTCAAACGGGCGATCGGCGGCGGATCGCTGTTCATGACCGAGTACGCCGCGCAGGGCGCGCCCGGGATGGTGGCGTTCGCCGCCAGGTTGCCGGGCCAGATCTTTCCACTCGATGTGAGGCCGGAGCCGGGGATGCAGTTCCTCGGTCACCGCCACGCGTTCGTTGCCGGCACCCACGGAGTGCTGGTATCGGTGGGTTTCCAGCAGAAGCTCGGCGCCGGCGCCTTCGGTGGCGATGGCTTCCGGCTCCAGAAGATCGCCGGACAGGGCCGCGTGTGGTGTGAGCTGAGCGGCGAGATCGTCACCTACGACCTCCGTCCCGGCGAGGAGATCAAGGTGCACCCCGGCCACGTCGGGCTGTTCCAGGACACAGTCCAGTTCAACATCACCACCGTCAAAGGCATCAAGAACAAGATCTTCGGCGGCGATGGCATCTTCCTCGCTCAGTTGATCGGACCGGGCCGGGTGTGGCTGCAATCCCTCCCGCTGGCGCGCCTCGCGCACGCGCTTGGTGAGTACTCAGTCGTGCAGGGTGCCGAGGCCGGTGTGGCAGGCGGGGTGGTCGGGGGCCTGCTCAGGAACATGGGCGGCTGAGCCGCCGCCGCTCACTCCTCGACGGGCAGCGGGGCGAGCAGCGAGACGCCGTGGATGCGCAACAGGGCGTCCACGTCCTCGAGCCATTCGCGACGCTCGACCGCGCGCTCGTGCAGGTGCTGGATGTACTCGTACGTGTTGGTGTCCCTGTGCATCGGCTCGAACGGCGGTCGTGCCGGCGCCTGCTCCGGTGCGAGCAGCCCGCGCTCGACCAGCTCCTCGCAGGCCAGCACAGCGGCGGCGACCAGGTCGTTGACGGCGTCCGCGTGGTCCATCTTGGCGTTGAGCACAGCGATGGTGTCCCGGCCGTCAGGGCCCGGTGGGCGGCGCAGGCTGATCGCCTCGACGTAGTCGCTCAACCCGTCGAGCGGCTCGATGCCCGGCTGCGCGGAGCCCGGCACCACGCGATGTCCCTGGGAACCGACCGTGAACCACTCCTGCTCCTGCGCGGCGCGGCGGTGGAAGAGTGGCATCGGTGGCCTATGCCCGCGCCGGCGCTGAGAACTCGCTGCGCACGAAAAGAGCATGGACCCGCAGCCCACGTGCCTCGATGTTCTCTCGCCCGCCTTCCTCGCGATCGACGACGGCCAGGGCTTCGACGACCTCGACCGGCTGCTCGCGCAGCGCGTCGACCGCCTTCAGGAGGGAGCCACCGGTGGTGATCACGTCGTCCACCACCATCACCCGGTCACCCGCGCGCAGCGGCGGGCCCTCGATGAGCAGCCCGGTGCCGTGCTCCTTGGCCTCCTTGCGCACGATGAATGCGCGCATCGGGTGGTCCCGTCCGGACAGGGCGGCGACGCCGGCAGCGATCGGGTCGGCGCCGAGCGTGAGCCCGCCGATGGCATCGATGCGCAGCTCGCGGCAGCGCTCCAGGATCAGCAGGGCCGCGAGGTACAGGCCGCGGCCCTCCAGCGTCACCTGCTTGCCGTTGAAGTAGAAGTCACTGTGCCGTCCACTGGTGAGGACGAAGTCGCCGAACGTGAACGCGCGCTCCGCGAGGAGGTCGTGAAGCTCCGCTCGCGCGGCGGTCAGGTCGTCGGTCATGTCATGCAGTCGGGGTCGGCGTGGTCTCGGCGTCGCCGAAGGGTGGGCCGATGGCTGGGTGGGCGACCTGTCGCAGCGAGTCGCTCCAGCGCAGCACCGGCCGCCGGGCCGCCTGGACCTCGTCGACACGCTCCACCGGCGTGTTGTGCGGCGCGTTCTGCACGAAAGCGAGGTCGTCCTCCGCCTCCGCCACGATGGCAGCACAGACGTCGGCGAGCAGGTCGAGGCTCTGCCGCGACTTCGTCTCGGTGGGCTCGAACATCAGCGCCTCGGGGACAGTGGTCGGGAAGTACACCGTCGGCGCGTAGATGCCGTAGTCGAGCAGGCGCTTGGCGACGTCCATGGCGCGCAACCCCTCGACTCGTCCGCCCCTGGTGGTGCACACGAACTCGTGCATCGACGGCGAGTCCACCGCCATCGGGAAGAGATCGCCCAGGCGGGCCTGCAGGTAGCGGGCGTTGAGCACGGCATCCCTGGCGATGCCGCCGATGCCGTCCCCGTAGGCGGAGATGTAGGCGAAGGCGCGCACCAGCATGCCGAAGTTGCCGTAATACGAGCGCACCTTGCCGATGCTCTTGGGCCGGTCGTCGTCGAGGCTGTACCTCTCGCCGTCCGCCTCCACCGTGGGCGTGGGCAGGAAGGGCTCGAGGCGCGGCGCGACTCCGACAGGGCCGGCGCCCGGCCCACCGCCGCCGTGGGGCGTGGAGAACGTCTTGTGCAGGTTGAGGTGGACGACATCAAAGCCCATGTCACCGGGCCGCGCCATGCCCACCAGCGCATTGAGGTTGGCGCCGTCGTAGTAGAGCAGCGCGCCCGCGTCGTGGGCGAGCCGGGCGATCTCCAGGATGTCCTTCTCGAAAACCCCGAGCGTGTTGGGGTTGGTCATCATCACAGCGGCGACGTGCTCGTCGAGGTGCGCTGCGAAGTCCGCCACGTCGACGGTGCCGTCGGCGTTGCTCTTGACCGTCACCACCTCGAGCCCGCACGCAGCCGCCGAGGCCGGGTTGGTGCCGTGCGCGCTGTCCGGGATGAGCACGCGGCTGCGCCCGGTGTCACCGCGATCCGCGTGGTAGGCCTGGATCATCCGCAGGCCCGTCCACTCGCCGTGGGCCCCGGCGGCGGGCTGCAGCGACATCCGTGCCATGCCGGTGATCGAGGCCAGCATCCGCTCCAGCCGCCACATCAGCTCCAGCGCGCCCTGCACATCCCCCTCGTCCTGGTAGGGGTGCAGGTCTGCGAAACCGGCGAGCCCGGCGAGCTGCTCGTCGACGACGGGGTTGTACTTCATGGTGCAGCTGCCGAGCGGATAGGTGCCGTGGTGGAGGTGGTGGTTGCGCCGCGCCAGCCGGCCCATGTGGCGGGCGAGCACGGGCTCCGGGACGGCCGGCACGCGGGCCGGGTCCGCACGCAGGAACGCTGCCGGGACGAGTGAGTCGAGCGGCGCCGGGGTCACGCCCGCGGCGGTCACCCGGGGGCCGCCGCTGTAGTCCTGGCTGAGCTCGAACACCAGCGACTCCGCGCCCGCCCAGCCCGGCTCGACCGCCCTGCCCGGCCGCGTCGGGGCGATCACCTCGTGAGCCGGCGCAGCGGCACCGTGCCCGTTGGCCGAGCCACGCGACCGTCCGTCGTCCGCGCTCACACCGCGACCTCCTGGCGAACCCGCGGAAGCGAAGCCGTGTCGAGCGAGGCGAGCGCGCTCGCGTAGCGGTCCATGGCAACCGGGGAGGTCATCTCCGTGCAGCAGACGAGCAGCTCGTCGGCGCGCGACCCGTCGAAGCGTCCCAGCGGCATGCCCGCGACGATGCCGCGTTCGCGCATCGCAGCGGCGACGGCCCCAGCGTCGACCGGGCAGCGGAGCACGAACTCCCACAGGAATGGCGCGTCG
The DNA here is from genome assembly GCA_963823765.1 of Candidatus Dormiibacterota bacterium. Classification (GTDB taxonomy): domain Bacteria; phylum Chloroflexota; class Dormibacteria; order Aeolococcales; family Aeolococcaceae; genus Aeolococcus. Next base: position 1,592,937 of record CAWGML010000002.1, on the reverse strand, counting down.
GTGGCGAGTGAAAACCCCTCAACGCGCTGAGGATCTCCGCGAGACGGTGGGCCCGCTGGGCGCTCACCGTGGCCACCTCGCTCATCCCGCCGGCGCCCATGTGGGCCATGTACACAGTTGCCGCCAGCGCGATCAGAGCGTGGTTGGTGCAGATGTTGGAGGTGGCGTGCTCGCGGCGGATGTGCTGCTCGCGGGTCTGCAGGGTGAGGGTGTAGGCGCGGCGCCCTTCGTGGTCGCTGCTGATGCCCACGAGGCGGCCCGGCATGCGCCGCACCAGCGACTGACGCACCGCCATGTAGCCCACGTGCGGGCCGCCGAACGACGCCGGCACCCCGAGCGGCTGACCGTCGCCGACGCAGACGTCGAAGCCGGCGTCCGCCGGCGGGGCCAGCACCGCGCAGGCCAGCGGGTCGGCGCTGCACAACGCCAGGCCGCCGGTGGCGTGCGCCGCCTCGGCCAGCTCGGCGAGTGTCTCGAGCGTTCCGAAGAACGTGGGCTGCTGGACGAGCAGGCCGGCGTGGCGATCGTCGAGCGTGGCGCGCACGTCGTCGACGTGGGTGACATCCCCGCGCGGGGGGATCACGTCGAGGGCCACCGCGCGCCCCGCGGCGAAGGTGCGCAGCACGCGAAGCGTCTCGGGGTGAACGGCGCCGCTGACGGCGATGCGGTCGCGCCCGGTGGCCTGGACGGCGAGCATCATCGCCTCCGCGGCCGCCGTGGCGCCGTCGTACAGCGAGGCGTTGGCAACGTCGAGCCCGGTGAGCGCGCAGATCATCGACTGGAACTCGAAGATGGTCTGGAGCGTGCCCTGGGAGGCCTCGGCCTGGTACGGCGTGTAGGCGGTGTAGAACTCAGGACGTCCGATGGTGCCGCGCACGATGGCGGGGATGAAACGCCGATAGACACCGGCGCCCAGGAAGTTGTCGAGACCGCTCAGCGGGTGGTTGCGCGCCGCCAAACGCTCCACCTCAGCGACGAGGTCCTGCTCGCTCAGAGGCGCAGGGAGGTCGACCGAAGGATCGCGGAGCGAAGCCGGGATGGTCGCAAACAGCTCGGCCACGCTGGCGGCGCCGACCACCTCGAGCATTGCCGTCCGATCGGCGTCGCTGTTGGGCAGGTAGGCCATCCCCGCAAGTATGCCGACGGGTCCGTCCGTCTCGTCGCCGGTGTCGCGACCGGTGAGGGAACGGCCGGGTGGGTCTGAGATCGCCTCACAGGGGGTAGACTGACGGGTGGCAACGAAGCGCCCGACGGTGAGCATCGACGACGTCATCTCCGCTATCGAGACCGCGCGGGACAAGGTGATGAGCGACGAGGTCAAGAGCCTCGTCAAGCTCGGCCTGCCCAAGAACGTCGCCAACAAGATGGTCGCCGAGCGCTACCGGCAGCGCAATGAGGGTGAAGAGGGCGAGGGCGAGGCTCAGGGAGCCTGGCCCGACATGTCCTAGGCCGGCTCAGGGCCTGCGCTGCGAGGAGCGCCGCCGCCCGCGGATCAACCAGCCGACGACGACCGCGACCACGAGGACCGCCAGGACGAGGGCGACCGTCTGGATCGGACCCGAGATCTTGTCGTAGTTGGCGCCGATGGCGTATCCGCCCGCGGCGAGGGCGATGCACCAGGGCAGCGCGCCGATGAAGGTCAGCAGCGTGAAGCGCAGCAGGTCGACCCGCGCCAGCCCCGCCGGGAACGAGATGTAGGTGCGCACCACCGGCAGGACGCGCCCCACCAGCACCGCTGTGAGCCCGTGGCGCGCGAACCACCGGTCGGCGAGGTCGAGGTGCGACTCGCGGATGCCGATGACGCGCCCCGGACCGAGCAGCAACGGCCGGCCCCATCGCGCCGCCAGCCCATAGGCGACGAGCGACCCGGCGACGTTGCCGATGGTGCCGGCGAGGATCGCGCCCGCCAGGCTGATGTGTCCCTGCGCCGCAAGAAAGCCGGCGAAGGGCATGATCAGCTCGCTCGGGAACGGCACACCGCAGCTCTCGGCCGCCATGAGCAGGAACACCAGCAGGATCCCCCCGCTGGTCACCCACTGAGTGATGAAGTTGGTCACGGGCGGGCATTCTGAGCGTCCCGGCATCGTGCAGGTATCGCGCTCCGGTAGTCTCGCGGCGATGACCCGGCCGTCGCGACTCGACGCGTGGCCGCGCGCCTTCCAGCCGGGTGTGGAGCTGGACTGGGGTGACCCCGCGGTGAGCCGCCGCCTTCTTCGCGAGCATCTCGACCAGACCCATGACGGCGCCAGCCGGCGTCTGCGCGTCATCGACGAGCACGTCCGGCGCCTCTTGCGCCTGCTCCCACGCGCTCCTGCTGATGTCCTCGACGCCGCCTGCGGACCGGGGCTGTACGCCGTGAGGCTGGCGCGCGCCGGCCACCGGGTCACCGCCCTCGACATCGGGCCCGCGGTGGTCGCGTATGCGCGGCGACTGTCGCGCCGCGACGGTGTGGCCAAGCTGGTCACCGCCCGGCTCGGCGATCTGCGCGCCCTCGCGGACCGCGACCGCTTCGACGCCGCCATGCTGGTCTACCACGTGCTCGAGGCCTTCCCGCGGCGGGAGCAGGTGGCCGTCCTCGGCCGGCTGGCGACCGCCCTGCGAGACGACGCTCCGCTGATCGTCGAGATGCGCCTGCGCCCCGACCAAGCCGACGGCAGGATCAGCAGCTGGGACGTGGTCGGCGGCTCACTTCTCTCGGACCGGCGGCACCTGCTGCTCGTCGAGACCCTGCACGACCGCGCGCGCAACACCTACGTGCTGCGTGAGACGGCGGTGTTCGACGACGGCACCACAGCCGTGCAGCAGACGAGCAGCGCGCTGACGCGGTTCGAGGCCATCCCAGGGCTGTTCGCCCGGGCGGGGCTGCGTGTCGACGCTGTGTACGACGGATGGAGCCGGTTCCACGGCTCCGCGCTCAGCGAGACCGTCCTGGTGGTCGCGCGCCGCCGCCGGTCGTGACGCCCTACCGCGCGTTGAGCCGGTCGCGTTGCGCCGAACGCCGCCGCACGATGACGGTCACGATGAGGCCGACATCGAGCGCCGCCAGGAGCAGGAACCAGTTCCACGGGAGCGCTCCGGCAGCGCCTGCGGCGATGCCGTCGATCGCCGGCACCGGTAGCGGCACCGGGCCGAGCACCGCCGACTGCAGAGGGGATCGAGGGGCCTGGCGCGGAGCGGGCGGCGCGCTGCTGCCACGCAGCGCCAGCGACGGCGGCGCCGACGTGGAGGCCGAGCCACCGCCGGATCTCGGCGAGAGGTTGCCGCCGGCGCCGGCCCGCACCTGCCGGAGCGCGGTGCGCACGGCATGCGGCACCGCCTTCAGGTGCCTGACCTCGCGCACAACCTTCTTCGCTCCGGTCGCGGTGGCGAGCGCCGTCGCCAGGGAGGTGGCGCGTCGAGTCCACGCGGCCTTGCACTGCGGCAGGCCGATGCGGTTCACATCCGCCGAGGCGCAGTTGGTGTTGCCAGCGGAGCGGTCGCCGCGCAAGAGTGGGTTGCTGCTCGCGTCGACGGTGTGGAAGCGCATCGTGAACGCGTCCCTGGTGTCGGCAGACACCAGGTGGGCGGTGTACGTGGCGTTGCCGGCCCGGGTCAGCACGCCGCCCGCGCAGAGGTTGCCGGCGAGCGCGCTTGCCTGGTACCCGGCAGCCGCGGCGGGGCTCGCAGTGGGGTGCCACGTGCTGTCGTTGGCGGGAAAGCTCTCCGTCGCGTTCGGCATCGGGAGAACCAGGTTCACCGTCCTGGGCCGCTGGTGCGCGGCGCGGCACGTGAGTGGGATGGTGGCCACCGTCTGGGTCAGGGTGACCACGGCGGCAGGGTGGGTGCCCGCCATGCGGATGGCCCAGCCTGACGACAGGTAGTCGCCCGGGCTCACCCCCCGAGCGGTCACCAGGCCGCTGACGCTGGTCACCACACCGGTCACCGCGGGGAGCGGGCTGGCGACGTCTGCTGACGCCGTGATCGGCAGGAGAGTGGCGAGCGCGGCCAGGAGGCCGGCCCCGGCGGTCATCGCGGGTCGCCGGTTGTCGGAACGGTCCAGGCTGCTTCTCATGGTGCCTCCTACTCCCGGGAAGTCAGAAAACGTTACACCGCGGGACTACTGACACGGCGGGCATCCGACCGCGTGCCGTGGGCCGAGCGTGGTTCGACCTCCCCCATCAATACCAACGCCCTGGGCCCCCCGAAGCTTTCGCTGTCAACGGCCTACCATTCACCGCGCGCCAGCGACCTCGACGGGAGCTACAGCCATGCCGATGCCCGCCCCCGACCGGATCCGCACCGTGGCCGTGGTGGGTCACAGCCATGACGGCAAGACCACGCTGTGCGAGGCGCTGCTCCACGCGGCCGGGGCGACACCCCGGATGGGGGCGACCGAGCAGGGCACATCGATCCTCGACCACGAGCCCGAGGAGCAACGCCGCTCGATGAGCATCAGCGCGGCCCTCGCCCACCTCGACTGGGACGGCCACCGTGTCAACCTCATCGACGTGCCTGGCTTCCAGGACTTCGCTGGCGAGTTGGCCACCGCCTTGACCGCCGCGGACGCGGCGTTGCTCGTGGTCGGTGCCGGCGGCACCGTGCCCGTCGGTGCGGAACTGGCCTGGGAGATGGTCGCCGCCCGCCGGCTTCCCGCCCTGATCGTGGTCAACAAGATGGACAAAGAGAATTCGGCGTACGAGGCGACTGTCGATGCGCTGCGGGTGGCCTTCGATCGCAAGCCCATCGCGGTGGCGGTGCCGATCGGCAGTGCCGGCGACTTCACTGGCTACGTCGACCTCGTCAACGACAGCGCGCACCTCTTCGAGGCGGCCGGCCGGGCGCGCGACACCGACCTGCCCGAACCGATGCGCGAGGAGGTGGAGCGCGCCCACAGCGCTCTCGTCGACGCGGCTGCCGAGACGGATGACGCCCTCATCGAGAAATATCTGGGCGGTGCGGAGCTCACCGATGACGAGGTGCGCGGTGCCCTGCACACCGCGGCGCTGCGCGGGGACCTGGTGCCGATCGTGTGCGCCGCCGCCGCTGACGAGCGCGGAGCGGCGCTGGTGCTGGACGCCATCGTTCGCTACCTGCCCGGGCCGTCCGAGCAGGTTCACCGTGGCTATGACGCCAAGGGCGAGGAGACGGAGATTCCCTGCGAACCCAGCGGACCGCTGGTGGCCCATGTGTTCAAGACGATCGTCGACAGCTTTGGCAAGGTGTCGTACTTCAAGGTGTTGCGCGGCACCATGCGGTCGGACACCCACCCCTACGACGTGCAGCAGGACGTCGAGGAACGTTTCGCGCAGCTGGCCCGTCCGATGGGCAAGGGATTGGTCAACGCGACCGAGGTGGGAGCGGGCGACATCGGAGCTGTGACCAAGCTGGCGCACGCGCGCACCGGCGATGCGCTCTGCGTGCGCGGCCAGGTGGTGACCCTGCCACCGCTGGACATACCCGCACCGTCCTACCGCGCCGCGATCAGCGCCCGCAGCAAGGGCGACGAGGACAAGATCATGTCCTCGCTGGCGCGTCTCGCCGAAGAGGACCCCGCCTTCTCCGTCGACCGCGATCCGCTGACGGGCGAGGTGCTCGTGCACGGCCTCGGTGACGTGCACCTCGACGTTGCCCTGGAGCGCATCAAGCGCAAGTTCGGCGTCGACGCCGTTCTCACACCGCCGCGCATCGCCTACCGCGAGACGGTGAGCGGCAACGCGCGCGTGGCGCACAAGTACAAGAAGCAGAGCGGCGGCGCCGGTCTCTACGGCGACTGCACCATCGAGCTCGAACCGCTGCCGCGGGGTGGTGGCTTCGTGTGGGAGGACAAGATCTTCGGAGGCTCGATCCCGCAGCAGTTCCGCCCCTCGGTCGAGAAGGGGGTGCGTCAGACCATGGAGCAGGGAGCGGTCAGCGGCAATCCCATCGTCGACGTCAAGGTCCGCTTGGTCGACGGCTCGACGCACTCGGTGGACGGCAAGGACATCGCGTTCCAGATCGCCGGCTCGATGGCCATGCGGGAGGCCGTGCAGAAGGCGAGCCCGGTCCTCCTCGAGCCGATCATGGACGTGCGGGTGGTCGTTCCCGAGCGATTCATGGGGGACGTGATGGGGCTGCTCAACGGCAAGCGCGGACGCGTTGCCGGCATGAACCCGCTTGGTGACGGCCGTGCCGAGGTGAGCGCGCAGGTGCCGCAGGCTGAGATGCACAGCTTCCCGACCGAGCTGCGCGCCCTGACCCAGGGCCGCGGCCGCTACACCATGGCGCCTGCCCGGTACGAGGAGGTACCCGCGCACGTGGCCCAGGCGATCATCGCCGAGCATTCATCCAAGGAGCACGTCACGGCGTCCACCTCATAGCGACCGAGCCGGGATCAGCCTCGGTCGCCTCGCAGGCGCTCGCCGATGACGCTGTCGTCGAGGTGGGCGAGCAGTGCGGCGACGTCCTCGTGGACCTCGACCGCGCCGGCGTCATGGAGCTCTGCTTCGGACCAGCCGCCTGAGCACACGGCGATGCAGGGGATCCCTGCTCGACCGGCCGCCTCCACGTCCCAGCCCGTGTCCCCGACGAACAACGCGGACTCCGGGTCGGCACCGCAGACGCGCAGGGCGACCAGCGCGAGGTCGGGGGCGGGCTTGCTCGCGCCGACGTCGGCGCCGGTCACGACATGGTCGAGGAGCGGGCTGGTGGGGATCTTGCCCAGCAGCACCGCCAGGTCCTCCGGACCGCTCGAGGTGGCCACGGCGATGGTCACCGCACGGCGATGCAGCTCGCCGAGCAGCTCGGAGGCGCCGGGCAGCACGGGCACCTCGTCGAGGTGGGCGCGGTAGTGGCGAGAGTGGGACTCATCGAGCTCCGGCATCTCACGCCCGATCAGCGCGGGGACCATCTGGTCGCCGCCCATGCCGATGAGACGATGCAGCGTGGCCATCTTCACCGTGATGCCGTGCTCCCGGCACGCGTACCACCAGGCGAGGGTGTGCAGGTAGGAGTTGTCGACAAGCGTGCCGTCGACGTCGAGAAGGACCGCGAGAGCCATCGCCACAGCGTGCCATGTGCGGCCTCGGCGGTGCGTCCGGCCTGTCTATCCTCTTCGCCAGCGCAGCACAACCCCCACGGAGTGCCTGAGATGGGCGAGATGATCGAGTTCCCGGGCGATGGCCACGCCGACAGGGGATACCTGGCTGTCCCGGCGTCGGGCGGCGGACCGGGCGTCGTCGTGATCCAGGAGTGGTGGGGGCTGGTGCCACACATCACCGACGTCTGCGATCGGTTCGCCGCGGCCGGCTACACCGCTCTGGCGCCGGACCTGTACCACGGCCGGACCACCACCGAGCCGGACGAGGCGCAGAAGGAGCTCATGAACCTCGACCTCGAAGCGGCCGGCAGGGAGCTGAGCGGAGCGGTCGCCCACTTGCTCGACAGCCCCAGTGCGGTGGGGTCGCGGGTCGGCGTGGTCGGTTTCTGCATGGGAGGCGGTCTCGCGCTGTACATCGCCAGCCGGCAGGAGGAGATCGCCGCCTGCGTCGTGTACTACGGGGTCGGGCCGGCACGCGACAAGGTCGATTTCTCCTCGATGAAGGCCGCGGTCCTCGCCCATTGGGGTGAGCGCGACCACTCCTACGACCACGCCACCGTCGAGGAGCTGGAGACCCGGCTGCGTGAGGCGGGCGTCAGCGTGGAGTCCTTCTGGTACGACGCCGACCACGCCTTCTTCAACGACGACCGTCCCGAGGTCTACGAGGAGGCGGCGGCGCAGCTCTCGTGGGAGCGCACCGTCGCGTTCCTCGGCGAGCACCTGCGCCGCTGACCTGCGCTCGATGTCCCACGGGGGCATCGGAGACGCCTCAGGACCCTGCCTGAGGGGGCTGAAACGGCCCCCGAATTTGAATTCGGGTCCAATTCGGCCGAGGGTGGGCTAGAATGCGGCGACTTGAGCGCGGGGGGCCCCGCCCGCCGAACTCGCAATGACCCTGGATAGGAGAGGACACAATGGCCGTTTCCGGCTACTGCCTCAAGTGCAAGGCACCCACCGAAATCAAGGACCCGCAGGCGATCACCATGAAGAACGGCAAACCCGCGACCACCGGCACATGTCCGACCTGCGGCACCAAGATCTTCAAGATCGGCAAGGCGACCACCTGAACCGCCTCTGAGCTCGAGGTCGCCGTCGCCCCTCGCGGGTGCGGCGGCCTTGTGGCCTCTGGCCGCTCAGCGGACCAGCGACTCGCGGACCTCTTCGATGTCGAGCTGACGCGAATAGACGATCAGCTCGTCCCTCGCCTGGATCACCTCCTCCGGGCGTGCCAGCACGGGCTCGCCCGCCCGCACGATGCAGACCACGAGGTCGCCGCTGGGCAGCTCCACGTCGCCCAGCCGCGTGCCGACGAGGCGGGACATGTCGGGCAACTTGACGTCCACCAGGCTGGCGCCGGAGGCCTTGACGGCGAGCCCGCGGACCATCTCGGAGCCGCTGATCTCCGCCTCGATCAGGCCCATGAGCAGCTCGGTCGCGCTCACCGGCACATCGATGCCCAGAGCGGTGAAGACGTTGACGTTCACTGGATTGTTGACCCGCGCGATGGTGCGCGGCACCCGGAACTTTCCTTTGGCGAGCTGGCAGGCCACCAGGTTGTCCTCATCATCGCCGGTGCAGGCGATCACCACGCCGGCCCGCTCGATGCCCGTGGTGGCGAGGAACGCCATCTCGTCACCATCGCCCACCATCACCGCGACGCTGCCCATCTGGTGCTCGATCCACTCGGCGCGGGTCGGGTCCTTCTCCACGAGGGTCACCTCGTAGTCGCGCTCGAGGAGGTGCCGGGCGAGGTAGAAGCCCACCTTGCCGCCGCCGATGATGACGACGTAGGGACGATCGCCGACGAGCGCCGCGCCGGTCACCGCTGGGCCTTCGCGAGGTCCTGGGCAGGCGTCGGGTAGGCGGGGTTGTCGCCGGTGGTGAGGAAGGCTCCGATCATCGAGCTGACGATCGTGGTCGAGCAGATGGTCTCGAGGCCGAACTCGCGGTACGTCTGCTCCCGGATGGGATCGTAGATCCGGGTGATCACGCGCGGCACGTTGAAGACAACCTTGGCCACTTGTGCGGCCATGATGTTGCGGTTGTCGCCGTTGGTCACCGACGCGAAGCAATCGGCCTGCTCGATACCGGCGCGGCGCAGGACGGATTCGTCGATTCCGGTGCCCACCACCATGTTTCCGCCGAAATCCCCGCCGAGCCGGTTGAAGGCGGAGACGCGCTCATCGATGATGGTGACATCGTGGCCGGCGGCGTCGAGCTCACGTGCCAGCGTCGAACCGACGCGACCGCAACCGACGATCACCACCTTCACGACGTCCTCCCGAACTGCCTGGCTCGCCGCATTCTACGTGGCAGGGGCCGCGCTGCTGGCCGCCCGTGGGTCCATCGGGTAGCATCCAGCCGCCATGGTCGGTTTCACGCCGCAGCGCGTCCTCGTGCCCGTCAGCGGCGCGCAGACCGACGCGGAGGCGGTCCGCCTCAGCTGCCGGCTGGCGCGGCGGGGCAAGGCAAAGGTCATGGTGGTCACGGTCCTGGAGATCCGTCGCAGCCTCGCGCTGGGCACCGTGCAGGACGCCGAGATGGACACCGCGGAGAAGCTCCTCGACGCTGCGGAGAAGATCGCTCGCGAGCTGGACACCGACATCGAGACCGAGCTCCTCCAGGCACGGGACGCCGGCCCGGCGATCGTCGAGGAGATCGCCCACTGGAAGGCCGACCTGGTGGTGGTGGGGATGCCGTTTCGCCTGCGCTTCGGCGAGTTCCACATGGGCAGGACCGCACCGTACGTGCTTCGCCACGCGGCCTGCCGCACCCTGCTCTTCCGCGAGCCGCCCACGTAGCGAAGGGGCAGCTGCCTTCCCCTCGCCTGCTTACGCGTCGAGAGAGCCGGCCGCCCCGACGCCGGCGATGGAGGCGACGCGGTCGTCGTCATCCATCCGCATGATGATCACGCCCCTGGTCTGGCGGCCCGAGACCCGCACTTGGTCGAGGGGGAGGCGGATCACCTGCCCTGACGTGCTGATCACCATCAGCTCCTCGGAGAGATCTTCCACGACGCGCATGCCCACGATCTCGCCGATCTTGGGGATGGCGGTCTGGTCGACGGTGTACACGCCCTGGATGTTGCGGCTCTTCACGGGGTAGTCCGACATCGGCGTCAGCTTGCCGAAGCCGTTCTGGGTGACCACCAGCACGTGCCCTTGCGGGTTGACGATGTCGAACCCGGCGATCTCGTCGTTGGGACGGAGTCGCATGGCGCCGACGCCCATGGTGTCGCGCCCCATCGGACGCACCTCTTTCTCGGTGAATCGCGAGCCCTTGCCGTGGCGGGTGACGATGAGCAGCTCGTTGCCACCAGAGGAGCGCCGCACCCAGTTCAGCTCGTCGTCGCCCTGCAGGTTGATGGCGATCAGCCCGTTGCGCCGCACCGATGCGTACGCGGCCGCGGGCGTCTTCTTGATCTGCCCGAGCTTGGTCACCATCACCAGGTACTGGGAGTCGCTGAACTCCTCCATGTCGATGAGCGCGGTGACCCGCTCGCCTTGCTCGAGATCGATGAGGTTGATGACCGGCAGGCCCTTCGCCTGTCGCTTGACGTCCGGGATCTCGTGCGTGCGCAGCCGGTAGACGCGGCCGCGGTTGGTGAAGAAGAGCATGTCGGTGTGCGTGTTGGCCGTGGTGGAGTGCGCGATGTAGTCCTCGTCATTCGATCGGCGTGCGCCCACCACCCCCTTGCCGCCACGGTGCTGCGCTCGGTACTGGTCGAGTGGGATTCGCTTGATGTAGCCGCGGTTGGTGAGCGTGACGAAGACCTGCTCGCGGGGGATCAGGTCCTCCTCGTTGAGCTCGACCTCGCCCTGGTTGATCTGGGTGCGCCGCGGGTCGGCGTACTTCTTGCGGATGGTGGCGATCTCGTCCTTGATGATCCCGTCGACCAGCCGCGGGTTGCCGAGCACGTCTTCGAGGTGGGCGATCTCCTTGATCAGCTCCTCGTACTCCTCGCGGATCTTGCTGGCCTCCAGCCGGGTCAGGCGCCCGAGGCGCAGGTCCACGATCGCCTTCGACTGCCGCTCGCTGAGCTCGAAGCGCTCCTCGAGACCGCGCTGCGCGGTGCGCTCGTCCTGCGCCGCGCGGATGATCGCGATCACCTCGTCGAGGTGCTCGAGGCACTTCATGAGCCCTTCGAGGATGTGGGCGCGGTCGCGGGCCCTGGCCAGCAGGTAGCGGGTGCGCCGGGTGACCACCACGCGGCGGAAGTCGACGAAGTGCTGCAGCATCGCCTTGAGGCCCAGCACTTGGGGACGGCCGTCGACGAGGGCCAGCATGATGGCGCCGAAGGTCAGCTGCAGCTGGGTGTGCTTGAAGAGGTTGTTGAGGACGGTGTGCCGTCGCGCCGTCGTCTTCAGCTTGATCACGATGCGCGTCTGGTCGTTGCGGTCGGACTCGTCGTTGAGCCCGTCGATGCCCTCGAGCTTGTGGTCCTTGACCAGCTCCGCGATGTTGGTCAGGAGCCGGGCCTTGTTGACCTGGTACGGGAGCTCGCGGACGATGATCTGCTCGCGGCCGTCGGCGGATTCCTCGAAGTCCACCTGGGCGCGCATGACGATGCGCCCGTGGCCGGTGCCGTACACGATCGGCAGGTCACGCGCATAGATCATCCCCCCGGTCGGGAAATCCGGGCCCTTGATGATCCTGGTGAGATCCTCCGTGGTGGCCTCCGGGTCGTCGATGAGCCGGGTGACACCGTCGCAGACCTCACCGAGGTTGTGAGGCGGGATGTTCGTCGCCATGCCGACGGCGATGCCTGTCGCGCCGTTGACGAGCAGGTTGGGCAGAAGGGCGGGCAGGACGGTCGGCTCGAGGATGTCGGGGTCGGCCAGGTACGTCTGCGCCATGTCCACCGTGTCCTTGTCGATGTCCTCGACAAGGGTCATCGCGATCGGGGACATCTTGGCTTCCGTGTAGCGCTCGGCGGCCGGAGGGTCGCCGTCCACCGAACCGAAGTTGCCCTGGGAGGTGACCAGCGGGTAGCGCATGACCCAGTCCTGGGCGAGCCGGACCATCGAGTTGTAGATGGCGGTGTTGCCGTGCGGGTGGTAGTTCTTCATCACCTCGCCGACGATGGCCGCCGACTTCTTGGTGCGACCCCCGGCGGTGATGCCCTCCTGGAGCATCGCGTACATGATGCGGCGCTGCACGGGCTTGAGCCCGTCCCGGACGTCGGGCAGGGCGCGGCTGATGATCACGCTCATCGCGTAGTCCATGTAGGACGAGCGCATCTCCTGCTCGAGGTCGATGTCCCTGATCTGGCCTGGTTCGAAGATGCTCATGGCGCCACCGCCGCCGGGTCGGGCCGGTGCTCGGTCACGCCAGCGCCCGCGGCCACCTCGCGCGCGATCGTGCCGCTGACATCACGTCGTGCAGCGTCGGCCGCGACGCGGATGGCGTTCATGACCGCCAGGGCATCGGAGCGGCCGTGGGCGATGACCACCTCACCGGCCACGCCGAGCAGCAGCGCGCCCCCGGTGTGGCGGTAGTCGACCCCGTCGCGGATGGCCCGGAGCCGGGGCTTGAGGAGCTGGCCACCGAGCTTGCCGGTGAAGCTGCGCATGGCGGCGTCGCGCAGCGCGGCGAAGAGGTATTCGCCCACGCCCTCGGCCGTCTTGAGCGCGATGTTGCCGACGAAGCCGTCGCACACGGCCACGTCGCACGCCCCGCTGAACAGCTCCTTGCTCTCGATGTTGCCGGTGAAGTGCAGCGCCGACGCCTCGAGCAACGGGTAGGCCTCCTGCACCAGCTGCGAGCCTTTGCCGGCCTCCTCGCCGTTGCTCAGCAGGCCGACGCGCGGCGCCCGCACCCCCATCATGGTCCGCGCATAGACCGCGCCCATGAGCGCGAACTGGGCAAGCCACTCCGGCTTGCAGTCCGTGTTGGCTCCGACGTCAACCAGGAAGGTCCGCGCGCTGCGAGAGGGCAGCAGCGCACCGATCGCCGGTCGCGCGATGCCCGCGATGCGCTTGACGGTGAAGAGGGCGGCGGCGAGGACGGCCCCGCTGTTGCCCGCGCTCACCGCGGCGCCCGCCTTGCCCTCGGCGACCAGGCCGCACGCGCGCACCACGGACGAATCTCTCTTGGAGCGGACCGCGTTGGCCGGGTGCTCATCCATCTCGACGACCTCGCGGGCGTCGATGACGCTGACGCGAGCCCGGGACACGGTCTCCGGGCCCTCGATGCGCGCGAGCTCGCTCTCGAGGAGCTCGCGTCGCCCCACCAGCAGCACCGGGATGTGCAGCTCGGTGGCGGCTCGCAGCGCGCCACGCACGATCTCGGCGGGCGCATGGTCGCCGCCCATCGCGTCGACCGCGACGCTGACCTCGGCGGCCATCAGATGTCCAGGTTGCGCACGCTCTTGGCGTGCGTCTGGATGAATCGCTTGCGGGGCTCGACCTCTGCGCCCATCAGCCGATCGAAGATGTCGTCCGCCTTGACGGCGTCATCCACGGAGACGCGCAGGAGGATGCGGCGCGCGGGGTCCATGGTGGTGTCCCACAACTCGTCCGCGTTCATCTCGCCGAGCCCCTTGTAGCGCTGGACTTCGATCCGGCCGCTGCCCATCTCCCTGCTCTTCAGGTCGCGCTCCTCGTCACTGAAGGCGTATTCGACACGGGCGTTGCGCCCGGTCCCCTTCTCGAGCTTGTAGAGGGGCGGCTGGGCGAGGTACAGGAATCCTCCGTGGATCACCGGCTGCATGTGGCGCCAGAAGAACGTCAGCAGCAGCGTGCGGATGTGCGAGCCGTCGACGTCGGCGTCGGCCATCAGCACGATGCGGTGGTAGCGGAGGCGCTCGATGGCGAAGTCCTCGCCGAAGCCGACGCCGAGCGCGGTGATCAGGTCCTTGATCTGCTCGTTGCCGAGGATCTTGTCGGCGCGCGCCTTCTCGACGTTCAGGATCTTGCCGCGCAGTGGCAGGATCGCCTGGTTCTTGCGCTCGCGGCCCTGTTTGGCCGAGCCGCCCGCGCTGTCACCCTCCACGATGAAGATCTCGCACTGCGAGGGGTCCTTCTCGGTGCAGTCGGTGAGCTTGCCGGGCAGAGCCGAGCCCTCGAGGAAGGACTTGCGGCGCACCAGGTCGCGTGCCTTGGCGGCAGCCTGGCGCGCGCGCGCCGCGGTCAGCGACTGATCGACGATGCGGCGCCCGTCGGACGGGTTCTCGTCGAGGAACTGCATGAGCGCGTCGCTCAGCACCGTCGACACCTGGCCGGCGACCTCGCTGTTGCCGAGCTTGGTCTTGGTCTGGCCCTCGAACTGCGGTTCCTGGAGCTTGACGCTGATCACGGCGGTGAGCCCGTCGCGAACGTCATCCCCGCTGAGGTTGGGGTCGTTCTCCTTGAGGATGCCAGCCTTGCGCGCGTACTTGTTGAGCGTGCTGGTGAGGGCCGTTCGGAAGCCGGTGAGGTGCGAGCCGCCCTCCTCGGTGTGGATGTTGTTGGCGAACGCGAGGACGTGCTCGGTGAAGACGCTGCTCTGGTACTGGATCGCCAGCTCGATGAGCGTGCCCTCGATCTCGCGTTCGACGTACATGGGCCGCGCGTTGACGACGGTGCGGTTGGCGTTGAGGTAGCGGACCATCGCCTGGATGCCGCCCTCGAAGTAGAACGTGTACTCACGTCCGGCTGCCTCGTCGACCACCGTGATCGCGACGCCCTTGGTCAGGAAGGCCACCTCGCGGATGCGGTTGGCGACGATGTCCCAGCTGTGCTCGACGGTTTCGAACACGGTGGGATCCGGCCACCAGCGGATCGTGGTGCCGTGCCTCTGCGTCGTGCCGACCACCTCCATGGGGCCGTCGGGCACACCCCGGGTGTAGCTCTGGCGGTAGATGCTTCCGCCCTTGTGGACCTCGGCGACGAGCCGCTCGCTGAGAGCGTTGACCACCGAGGCTCCGACGCCGTGCAGGCCGCCCGAGACCTTGTACCCTCCGCCGCCGAACTTGCCACCGGCATGCAGCTCGGTGAGCACCAGCTCGAGCCCGGGCTTCTTCTCGGTGGGATGCATGTCGACCGGGATGCCGCGCCCGTTGTCGATGACCGACACCGAGTTGTCGGCGTGCAGCGTCACGATGATGGCGTCACAGGCACCGGCGAGCGCCTCATCGATGGCGTTGTCGACGATCTCGCGGATGAGGTGGTGCAGGCCGCGCGAGTCCGTTGAGCCGATGTACATCCCGGGCCGCTTGCGCACCGGTTCGAGCCCCTTGAGGGCGGTGAGCTGGGCCGAGGAGTAGGAATCCTTGGGAGGCTTGCCGCCCGCTGTTGGGCGGGCGGTCTGGGACACGTCTTTGGTGCCGACGCCGCGGTCGTCGGCCAGGGCGCTCTCGTCGATCAGGGGGAACTCCAGGGGTGCGTTTGCCGGCGGGCGCAGCTGGGCTGTGGCATGCCCCTGCGATCATCCACTGGAGGGCCGGTCCGGGCACGCGAAACTACAGTGAATTGTACCAGTTTGCGGGCACTCCACGGGCTCTGCGCCACATGCCCGAAAGCCGCCGCCAGCATGGCATTTCTCCGTCCGCGGGCTGTCCGCAAACTGGAGTGCCGTCACGCCCGTGTCCCCGCGGAGCAGACTGCGCACATGGCGCTGGAGGAGTACCGCCGCAAGCGCGATTTCACCAAGACTCCCGAGCCGTCCGGGGACGAGCCGGTGGCCCGCCGCGGCCGCCGGCGGCGCGTCGATGTGCCGGACTGGGACGGTCTCCCGCACGGGCGACGATTCTGCGTGCAGCAGCACCGCGCCACGCGCATGCATTTCGACTTCCGGATCGAGCACAACGGCGTGCTGCTGTCCTGGCCGATCCCGCGCGGACCAACCCTCGACCCCGCGATCAAGCGCCTCGCCGTCCACACCGAGGACCACCCCGTCGACTATGGCGACTTCGAGGGCGTCATCCCCTCGGGGTATGGCGCGGGCACGGTGCTCCTGTGGGACATCGGCACGTACGAGTGGCTGCGCGAAACCGCGCAGGACGTGGAGGCGAGCCTGGCCAAGGGGGACCTCAAGTTCCGGCTGTTCGGCACCAAGCTGAACGGTGAGTTCGCGCTCGTGAAGATCGGCGAGCGCGGCCGACGCTACGGAGGCAGCAGCGACGGTGACAAGAACTGGCTGCTGATCAAGAAGCGAGACGAGGCGGTGGTCGAGAAGTACGAAGCCCTGGAACACGAGGTGTCGGTGAAGACCGGTCGCTCGCTGGCGGAGATCGCCGCCGCCGGCGGCGGTGACCCCAGGGAGATGGCGCGGGCGGCGCGCGGCAGCCGGGCCGCCGAGCCGCGCGCCGCGAAGCCGCCGTCTCCTGCCCGGGATGCTCGAGCCGCCACAGAGAGCACGGCAACGACAGAGCTGCCACCGCCCATGCTGGCCACGAGCGTCGACCGTCCGTTCAGCCGCGAAGGGTGGTTCTTCGAGTTGAAGTGGGACGGTGTGCGGGCCCTCGCAGCCGTCGCCGACGGCACGCTGCGTCTGGTGGGACGCAGCGGACGCGACGAGACGTCGAGATACCCGGAGATCGTCGCGCTCAGCCGGGCCCTGCGCGGCCACAGCGCCGTCGTCGACGGTGAGATCGTCGTCTTGAACGACGACGGGCGCCCATCGTTCGAGCGCCTGCAGTCGCGCATCAACGTCTCCCGTGACACTGACGTGCGCCGCGCCATGCGCGACAACCCGGCGACGTACGTCGTCTTCGACATCCTGCGCCTCGACGGACGGGACCTCACGCAGACCTCCCTGCGGATCCGCAAGAAGACACTCAAGGACGTGCTGACGCCTGCCGAAGGCGTGATGTACGCGGACCACGTGGAGCGCGACGGCGAGGGCTTGTTCGCGGCGGTGAGCAGCCGCGGCATCGAGGGGATGATCGGCAAGCGCGCCGATTCGCAGTATCAGCCGGGGCGCCGCAGTCCCGACTGGATCAAGGTGAAGGCATGGCAGACCCAGTCGTGCGTCATCGCCGGGTGGACCGGTGGCCGGGGGCGTCGCAGCAAGCAACTCGGTGCGCTCATCCTCGGCGTCTACGATGGCGACGACCTCATCCATTGCGGGCAGGTCGGCACCGGGTTCGATGACATGACGCTGCGCACGCTGCGCGCCCGGCTCGACACGCTCGTCGTGGAGCAGAGCGCGCTCCGGCCGGTGCCACGCACATCGGAGCCGGCGACGTGGGTGCGTCCCGAGCTCGTCTGCGAGGTTCGCCACGCGGGCTGGACGAAGCAGGGCATCCTGCGGCACCCGGCCTACCTGGGGATGCGCGAGGACATCCCGCCGCACGACTGTGTCCGGGAGGAGCCGGCCCATGTCGACGCGGTGGTCGCCGCCGCCGACAACAGCGTTGTGCCCCCGTCGCGCCAGGGACAGCCGCCGCGGGCACGCCGCGTGCGTACCCGTGCGTCGCCTCCGCCGTTGTCGGGGGACGCAGGCACCGACGCGCTGCTCGAGCAGCTCGCCGGCCTCGCCGACTCGGACGCGTTCGAGGTGGACGGCAAACGCGTGCGGGTCACGCACCTCAACAAGGTGATGTGGCCGGACGACCAGCTGACCAAGCGAGACCTGATCGCCCATTACGTCAGGGTCGCGCCTGTGCTTCTGCCATATCTGCGAGACCGCCCGCTCTCCATGCAGATGTTCCCGGACGGCATCACCGGCAACCACTTCTGGCGCAAGGACAAGCCCTCCCACGCCCCGGAGTGGATCAAGTCGTGGACATACCACGGTGAGAAGACCAAGGACTACATCGTCGTCAACGACCTCGCCACGCTGGTGTGGGTGGCCAACGCCGCCTCGATCGACCTGCATCCCTGGCACTCGCGGATCGACGCGCCCGACCAGCCCGACTGGGCTGTGTTCGACCTCGACCCCGCCGAGGGTGCGACGTTCGAGAACGTGATCACCATCGCCCGTCTCACCGGCGTCGCCCTGGACCACTACGGCCTGCGCAGCGTGTTGAAGACCACCGGGCAGACCGGCCTGCAGATCTACGTGCCGATCCGTCGCGGACCCGACTACGGCGTGGTTCGCGGATGGGTCGAGGGGGTTGCGCGCGCCATCGGTCGGATCGTCCCGGAGCTGGTCAGCTGGGAGTGGTCGGTGAAGGCGCGCACGGGGCGCGTCCGGATCGATTACACCCAGAACATCATCAACAAGACGCTGAACGCCCCGTACACGGTGCGGGCGGTGCCTCGCGCGCCTGTGTCGGCGCCGATCACCTGGACCGACCTCGACGACCCGGCCCTGCGCCCCGACGGTTGGACCGTGCGCACCATCGCGGAGCGCATCGCCCAGACGGGCGACCTCTTCGCAGGCGCGCTCGCCGGTGACCAGGTGCTGCCTCCCCTGGACTGAGGGGATGCGTTCGCGCGCGTCTCACCATAGAATCCGGCCATGGCCGTGCTGCTGCTCAACGCCTCGATGCAGCCGCTCAATGTGATCAGCCATCGCCGCCTCATCATCCTGCTGAGCAAGGAGCGCGTTGCGTTCCTCGACGAGCGCTCTCAGCTGGAGGCCGCGGAAGCGCTGAGCGGGCGACGGCTGCCCCAGGGGGTGGTGGTGGTGCGGCTGCTGCGGACCATCCACGTTCCCCGCCGATTGCTCCGTCCCAACCGCCGCAACCTGCTGCTCCGTGACGACCAGACCTGTCAGTACTGCGGCTTCGTGGGCGGGGCGGCGGATTTGACCATCGACCACATCGTGCCGATGTCGCGTGGAGGCGCGGGCGACCGCTGGGACAACCTGGTCGTGGCCTGCAAGAAGTGCAACTGGCGCAAGGCGAACAACAGGCCCGAGGAGGTCGGCATGCACCTGCGCCGCCAGCCGGGCCCGCTGACCCAGGAGTACGCCCACATCATCTTCCTGCGCTACCCGGAGTTGCGCGCCGCCTACGAGGCGCTGCTCGAGGTGTAGGCGAGAGGGGAACTGCGTTCCCCCCTCGGGCTCCCCCCATCGAGCGGTGTCAGCTCCGGCGACGTGAAGTCGCCTGCGCTGACGAACTCACGGGGTGCGCGCGTTCACGCGCAGCACGGTGAGCCTAGAATCGACACATGCCCAGATCGATGTGGCGTGGCGCGATCAGCTTCGGGATGGTGGCCATCCCTGTGCGGCTGTACCTGGCGACGGAGTCGAAGAGCGTGTCCTTCCGCATGCTCTGCCCCGACGACCACACCCCGATCCGCAACAAGCGCTGGTGCCCCACCGAGGACAAGGAGATCCCCTGGAGCTCGACCGTTCGCGGCTATGAGGTCGGCAAGGACGAGTACGTGGAGATCGATGACTCCGACCTCGACAACCTGCCGCTGCCCACGTCGCACACCTGCGAGATCCTCGAGTTCTGCGAGGACAGCGAGATCGAGGCCGGCCTGTACATCAAGAGCGCGTACTACCTCGAACCCGAGGCGGTCGGCGTCAAGCCGTACTACCTGCTGAGAGCCGCGCTCGAGAAGACCGGCAAGGTCGCCCTGGGCAAGATCGCCTTCCGTGACCGCGAGCATCTCTGCCGCCTGGCGCTGCACGACAACGGGCTGCTGCTCAACACCCTGCACTGGCCCGACGAGATCCGCGACGCCGGGGAGCTCTCGCTGCCCCAGGCCGATGCGGAGCCCGAGATCCACAAGCGCGAGCTCGACATGGCGGTGATGCTGGTCGACAACCTCAGCGCGAGCTTCGATCCGCAGCGTTACAAGGATGACTACCGCGAGGCGCTGATGGCGCTGGTCGAGTCCAAAGTGAAGGACCAGCCGCTGGAGCGTCCCGCGCCCGAGCGCCCGTCGAAGGTCACCGACCTGATGGCGGCGTTGAAGGCCTCCGTCGAAGCCGCGCAGAAGGGCGAGCGCGCGGAGCAGCCCGCCGGCGCCAAGCAGGCGGCCCGGCGTCGTCAGAGCGCCGATGGGGCACGGCGGCGCAAGGCATCCTGAGCACGCGGTGAGCCCCCGGGCCCAGGCGCCGGGCGGTCGCGGCCTCGTATCCGACCGGCAACCGGGATTGCCCATGGCCGTCCCCGCGCAGAGGCCGGCGGGACGGGTGGCCATCGAGGAGAGCACCCCCTGCTCCGAAGCATTCGATGGCGACGAGTGGCTGTTCAACGTGGACTGGGAAGGCTCCCGATGCTTGTTGGTCGCCGATGGAGACGGCTCGGTGTGGCTCCAGGGCGAGACCTCCGCGCTGGACCGGCGATTCCCCGAGATCGCCGCCGCGGCGCGTTTCCTCGGGACACGGAGGGCGGTGCTCGACGGCTCGATCTGCGTGCTCGACGGGCAGGGCCGGCCGGACCTCGCCGCTCTCTCGCGCCGGGTGATCGGCGACCAAGCCCTGCCGCCCGCCGCCTACCTGGTGACGGACCTCCTCCACCTCGACGGCGAGCCGATGTCGGCCCGGCCTCTCCTTGCCCGCCTGGCGGCGCTCGCCGACCTCATCCCGCCTGACTCGCGGATCCAGCTGCCGGACCACGTGGTGGGGCACGGCCGCGCGCTTGCGGAGGCGGCACGCGGGCGCGGGCTCCTCGCGATCATCGGGCGGCGGCAGGACGCGCCCTACCTCGCCGGCGTGGCCTCGCCCCTGCGACTGCGGGTGGCCCTGACCGCGCGCCGCCAGGCGGTCGTGGTTGGCTGGCGGGGCAGCGGCAAGGGGCTGCGCCTCCTGCTCGGCGACTGGGTGCTTGGCAGGCTGGGCCTGGTGGGTGTGGCAGCGCTCGACGGGAGTGCCGCTCGCCGATGGCTCCAGGCCAATGCGCAGGCCGTTCGCGCCGTCGCGGTGGACGACCCGGACGCCGCCGGCCCCGGGGTCACCTGGATCCGCCCTCGCCTGGTCGCCGCGGTCGAACCGGCCTCCGCTGGGCGGTCGCGCGGACTGCCGCTCTGGCGCGTGGTGGCGCTGCGCGACGACGTCGACCCGATGTGGTGCGTCCGCCGCCGCCCGGTCGACCCACCGCAGGCGAGCTCGCATCAGCCGCTGCGTCCGTTCAGCCCGACCGTGCTGAGCGCGCTACCGATCTGACGCGGCTTCAACTCCGCCTGTCGCGCGGGTGGGAATGATCCCGACGATGCTCCCCCGCCGCGTCAGCGTGCCCCGCGTCATTCCCTATGCTCCCGCTGCCCTGTTGAACGCGCGGTGAGGAGGACCGAGTGCGACTATCGCTGGTGCCGCGCGAGCGGCGCTTCTATCAGCTGTTCGACCAACACGTGACGTCCATCGTCGCGGCCTCGCAGTTGCTGCGGGAGGGGCTGAGCGACCTGCCGTCCCTCGAGGCGAAGCAGGCCGCGATCAGGGACCTGGAGCACGCCGGCGATGATGTGACCCACGAGCTGGTGCGCACCCTGAACCGCACCTTCGTGACTCCGTTCGACCGCGAGGACATCTACGCGCTGGCCTCGGGCCTCGACGACGTGCTCGACTACATCGAGGAGATCGGCGACACCGTTACGCTCTACAAGATCGAGCGCATCCCCGCCGCGGCCACAGAGATGGTGGACCTGATCTGCAGCGCGGTTCTCGAGCTGCAGAAGGGCGTCAGCAACCTCGAGGACCTCAAGGGTGTCGAGGAGCACGGCATCGAGGTGCACAGGCTGGAGAACCTCGGCGACACAGCGTCGCGACGCGCCATCGGGGACCTGTTCTCCGGCAGCACCGATGCTCTCGAGGTGATCAAGCTGAAGGAGTTCCTGACGCTGCTCGAGGACGCGCTCGACCGCTGTGAGGACGTGGCCAACATCCTCGAGGCGATCACCATCAAGAATGCCTGACGGGCAGACCGTCCTCCTGGGTCTCACCATCGCGGTGGCGCTGGGTTTCGACTTCACCAACGGGTTCCATGACACCGCCAACGCGGTGGCCACCACGATCAGCACGCGCGCGCTCGCGGCCCGGCTTGCAATCGGCCTGTCGGCGGGGCTCAACCTGGTCGGCGCGGTGGTCGCGATCCAGCTGCTGCACACCAGGGTCGCCAACACGATCGGCGGGCTGGTGGCCCCCGCTGGTGGCGTGTCGCTGGCGATGATCATCGCCTCGCTCGCCGCCGCCATCACGTGGAACCTTGTGACTTGGCGCGCCGGCCTGCCCTCCAGCTCCTCACATGCGCTGATCGGCGCGCTCATCGGCATGGGCATCGCCGGCTACGGCCTGCACGCCCTGAAGTGGGGAAGCCTGGTCCCTGTGATCATCGGCTTGATCACCTCGCCCATCGCGGGCTTCGTGCTCGGCTACCTGTCCCTTGCGGGCCTCCTCAACGTCTTTCGCGGCATCCACCCCTCACGAGCCAACAAGAACTTTCGCACCGCGCAGATCCTGAGCGGCGGCTTCGTCTCCTTCAGCCACGGTGCCAACGACGCCCAGAAGACGATGGCGATCATCACTCTCGCCCTCCTCGCCACCCATCACGTGAGCGCCAGGGCAGGGTCCTTTCCATCGCCGCCCCTGTGGGTGGTGGTGATCGCCGCCACGGCAATCGGGCTGGGTACCTATGCCGGCGGGTGGCGGATCATCCGTACCCTGGGCAGCCGGATCACACAGCTCGAACCCGTCGACGGATTCGCCGCCCAGATCATGGCCGCCGTGGTCATCCAGGGCGCAACCCAGTTCGCCGTGCCGGTGAGCACGACGCACGTGGTCTCGGGCTCCGTGATGGGAGCAGGCGGCACGCGCAGGCTGGCCGCGGTGCGATGGGGGACCGCTCGCAACATCGTGGTCGCGTGGATCCTCACGATTCCGGCCACCGCCGTCCTCGCCGCCGTCGGTGCCCTGGTGGCCCGGGCCGTCTGACGGGCCTACCCTCGATGCCCGGGCAATGGCTTCGATGCCGGGGCTGTGTCATCATGCGGAGGACCCGGAACCAGGAGCTCCCCGCGACAGCGATCGGCCTGGACGGATGTGCGAGAAGCGCGTCATGGCCATCCTCATGTGCCCTCCTGACTATTTCGGCATCGAGTACGAGATCAACCCGTGGATGCACGTTGCCGTCGAGGTCGACCACGAACGCGCCGTCGCGCAGTGGGAGGCCCTCCACCAACTCTATTGCGAGCTCGGCGAGTCGATCACCCTCGCAGCTCCCCACTCGGGCCTCCCGGACATGGTGTTCACCGCCAACGCCGCGGTGGTCTGGAAGGGGCGAGCGGTGCTCAGCCGGTTTCACCACGCGGAGCGAGCGGGGGAGGAGCGCCACTGGCGCAGCGCGCTGGAGGAGCGGGACTTCGTGGTGCATGAGGTCCCCGCGGAGATCTCGTTCGAGGGTGCCGGCGACGCGCTGTTCGTCGGTGACCACCTCTTCCAGGCCTGGGGGTTCCGCACCGACCACTCGGCCCACGGGGAGGTGGCACGCTTCCTCGACGTGCAGAGCACCTCGCTGCAGCTGGTCGATCCGCGCTTCTACCACCTCGACACCTGTTTCTGTCCCCTCGACGACCACACCGCCCTGATCGCCCCCGACGCGTTCGCGCCGGAGTTGGTCGAGCTGGTGCGAGCGCGTGTGCCGCGCCTTATCGAGGTCCCCCGCGACGTCGCCGAGGGCTTCGCCTGCAACGCCATGCCGCTGGACGGCCGGGTGATCAGCTCGACCGCGGCCGAGGCCATCCGTTCGACGCTCGCCGAGGCGGGGTTCGACACGGTCGCGCTCCCGATGGACGAGTTCATGAAATCCGGCGGCGGGGTCCGCTGCCTCAGCCTCCCGCTCGACCTCGGGCCTGGCTGAGCGGGGCTTGTCCCCAGGTTCTCCACAGAAGACACAGCGCGACTATCAACAAAGCGCCGCGGTCGCGCTCAGTCGCGCTTGATGAGGTCGGTCACCACCTTCTGGTAGCGACGGGTGTCGTCGTACAGGCCGTGGCGGCCGATCGAGGCGTCGCCCTGGTAGTAGGCGGCCAGGGCAGCCTCGACGTTGCCGTGGTGGACAGCCAGCAGGTGGTGGAGGAGCAATGACCCGGCGAGGACGTTGTCCGAAGCGACCCGGAGGTTGAGCGTCCTCCCCGCGAGGTACCGCGACACCCACTCGCCGGTGTAGGGCTCCACCTGCATCAGGCCCACGGCCCCGGTCGGTGAGACGACGCCCTGGTGCCAACCGCTCTCCATCCATGCCACCGCCTTGACCAGCTTGGGATCGACGCCGACCTGGTTGGCGACGTGGACGAGGAGGGCGTTGACGCGGGCGATCCGTCCGGGCACGTGCAGGACGACGCCGACGTGCAGAGGCGCGTTGACGTTCAGCCCGTTGCTGCGGGCAAGCGCGGTGAAGTCGAGCCCGTACCGCCGCGCGATGCTGATGAGCGTGTCCCCGTGCACGACGGTGTACGTCTCGGAGTCGGCGGCCCGGGCCGTGTAGCCCGGCGTGCCCAGCTTGGAGTCGGGGATCTGGAGCAGCTGCCCGATGCGGATGAAGTTGGGATCGGCGATGTGGTTGGCCTCAGCCAGCGCTCCGACCGTGGTGCCATGGCGCAGGGCGATGGCGCTGAGGGTGTCGCCCGGGTGCACGACGTACGTGCTGGCGATGACGCCGGCTGGAAGCGCGGCCGCGGTGGCACCCAGGGCGGCAGCGGCGAGACGTGTGCGGGACGGCATGGAGGGGTTCCCTGGTGAGACGTGAGCTGGAGCGTGGAACCGGGTCCGCCGACGCGGATGGCGCTCAGGGTATGTGCGCCCCTCCGAAAGGTCAAGGCGGCCCGGCTGCCTCGGTGCTCTGGAGCGGGAAAGGTGGCGGTGGTACGCTGCCACGCATGCCGCTGCCGAACCCTCACCGGGTGACCGTCTCTCTGCCGCTGCTTGGCGCCCTGTGCGGCGCCGTCCTCGGGCTGGCCGCCTTCGCGGTTGTCGCCGCCCTGTGGCGTGTGGGCGCTGCCCACGTCGCCGTGCCGGCCGCCGAGGCGATCCTCCTGGTCACCCTCACCGGGATGGCGGCTGCCATCCTCGCCGCGCAGCCGAACCGCATCCGCCGAGCGCGTGTGCCCATCGGCCGCGCCGTCCCGCACGCCTGGTGGCCGCCGCAGCACGACCCCGTCCCGATCGTCGCCGCCTGCGTCGGCGCGCCCATCGCAGCCGGCGTCGGTGCCGCGATGTGGCTCTTCCACTGAGTGTCGGCGGCTAGTCTGTCCCGGCGCTGATCCGTTCCAGGGCCCAGGCCGCGGCCTCTCGCACGACCGGGTCAGGATCCTCAGCCGCAGCTCTCCGCAATGGCGTCGCCGTGGCCGCCACCGCTGCGTTGCCGAGCGCGATCGCGCTGTTGCGGACCAGCCGGGCTCTCCCGCTGCGCGCCACCGAGGTCCCGGCGAATCGCTCGGTGAAGCCGGCCTCGTCCAGCTCGAGCAGCTCGACGAGGTCGGGAGCCGGCACCGGGCCGCGCGCCGGTGCTCGATCTGTTTCGTCCAGCGGGGCTGGGGCCAGGCGGTGGTTGATCGGGCACGCCTCCTGACAGAGGTCGCACCCGAAGACCCACGTGCCCATCTGCGCACGCAGTTCTTCGGGGATGGGACCGGTGTGCTCGATGGTCAGGTACGAGATGCAGCGGCGCGCGTCGATCATTCCGGGAGCGACGATCGCGCCGGTGGGACACGACGGCAGGCACGCCGCGCAGGTGCCGCACCCCTTCTTAGACGGCGAGTCGGGGGGCAGCGGCAGCGACAGAGCGATCTCGGCGAGCAGGACATAGGAGCCGGCGGACCCGGTCAACAGGGACGCATGCTTGCCGGTGAACCCGATGCCGGCGCGCTCCGCGACCGCGCGGTCGATGGCCCAGCCGTGGTCGACGAAGCGCTTCGCCCGGACGCCAGGGACGCGCTCACGGAGCCACGCCACCAGCTGGTCGCAGCCCCGACCCAGCAGGTCGTGGTAATCGGCGGCGGCTCCTCCGTCGGACTCTCGCAGCATCGCGTAGGCGGCCATCCGGCCCCGCGGCGCGCCGCCGGCGGCCGCGGCGGCTCGCACCGGCCGGTGGGGCCAGGCCAGCGCGATGATGCTGCGAGCCCATGGGTAGCGGGCCCCGAGGTCGGCGCTCGCCGCGATGCGCTCAGCGGTCATCCAGGGCATCCCCTCCATGCGCCCGGCGGCGACCGCGTCGAGGCCACGCTCACGCGCTTCCACGAAGGGCTCGACGCCGGTGACCCCCAGCGCGCACCACCCGCTCTCCAGCGCGTGCGCGCGAAGCTCCTCTCTGAGCTCCTCCCACCGGCTCATCACCAGAGTATGCCGCCGCCCGGCGCGGAGCACGACCGGTACCATGCGGCGCGCGACGGCGGCGCCACGGGCACGCCATTTTGGGGGAAAGGTATGACCGTGGCGATGCGGGGCGACGGCCCGCCGGCAACGATCGGTGGTGACGCGTTGGTGGTCACCGCCTTCATGGGCGAGCTGGGGCCCGCCGCCGCCGATGTCGACGGCGCTCTGCACGGTGAGCTTGCCGCGATGCTGTCCTCAGGCGAGCTCAGCGGCCGTTTCGGCGAGGTGGCGGTGATCAACGCCGCAGGCAGGGTGTCCGCCCGGCGTGTGGTCCTGCTCGGGCTAGGCGATCGGAAGGTGCTCGACAGCTTCCGGCTGCACAACGCCTACACGCTGGCCGGCCTCGAGCTCCGCCGGCACCGCCTCAGCCGCCTGGTCCTCGCCGCCGACACGTCCCTCGCTGAGACGGCCGTTCCCGGGCTGGCCGCCCTGCTGCGGGCCATGGTCACCGGGACCCTCCTCGCCAACCACCAGGCGGGCGTGAGCAAGAGCGACCCTGACACGTCACCGCTCGTCGCCGAGGTGGTCGTCGCCGGGATCGACGGCGCGGCCGGCGACGCCATCGACGTCGCGCTCGCCGATGCGGTGCTCCTCGCCAACTCCACCCTGCGCGTGAAGCGGTGGGTGTCCGCCCCGGCCAACACCCTGACACCGACACGCCTGGCCGCGGAGGTGAGCGAGCTGTGCGCCGGCACCTCACTGACAGTCGAGGTCATGGACAGGGCGGCGTTGCAATCGGCGGGCGCCGGGGCGCTGCTCGGGATCGCCAGGGGCAGCGACGAGCCCCCGGTGATGATCGTGGTCCGGCACAGCGGCGCCGGGCAGGAGGCCCCGACGCTGGCGCTCGTCGGCAAGGGGATCACGTTCGACACCGGTGGCATCTCCATCAAGCCTGCCCTGGGGATGGAGTCGATGAAGTTCGACATGGGCGGCGGTGCCGCGGTGCTGGAGGCGCTCCACGCCATCGCGGCGCTGAACGTGCCGTGCAACGTGATCGGCATCGTGCCCGCCACCGAGAACATGCCGGGTGGGCGGGCGCTCAAGCCGGGAGACGTGGTCACCGCGCTGGATGGCACCACCATCGAGGTGGTCAACACCGACGCCGAGGGTCGCGTCGTGCTCGCGGACGGCCTCGCGCTGGCCCGCCGGCTGGGCGCCACCCACATCGTCGACGTGGCCACGCTGACCGGGGCCGCTGTGGTTGCCCTCGGCCACGTCAGCGCGGCGCTGATGAGCAGCGACGGCGCTCTGACACAGCTCGTGCTGCGTGCGTCACACGAGGCCGGCGACCGCTTTGCGGAGCTGCCGATGCACCCGGAGTACGACGTCTGCCTGACCAGTGACGTTGCCGACGTGCGCAACTGGGGCGGGCGTGAGGCGGGCGCCATCAACGGCGCGGTGTTCGTCCGCGCCTTCTCGGGTGGCCTGCCCTGGGTGCACCTCGACGTCGCCGGCACGGTCTGGAACGAGCAGGCCAGCCTCAAGGAGATGCCCCGTGGCCCGTCCGGCGCGCCAGTGCGCACCCTGGTCTGGCTGGCGCGGTTCTTCGCCGCCGGCTGACGTCCACGCCCTGCTCCGACCCGCGGCGGGCGGCGCGTAGGATGACTGCGTGAGGGTGCCCCCGGTGCTGGCGATCATCGGCTCGGGCGAGACAGCGCCGACGATGACGTCGGTCCACGCGGAGCTCTTCGAGCGTGCCGGGGCTGACGCGCGGGCCGTGATGCTCGACACCCCGTTCGGCTTCCAGGAGAACGCCGACGACATCGCGGCGCGCACCGTCGCGTACTTTCGCAACAACGTCGGACATGACGTCGAGGTGGCCAGCTTTCGCGACGCGCAGACGGCCACGGCCCTGGAGTACGAGCAGATGTGCGCGCTGCTCGCGCAGGCGGGCTGGGTGTTCGCCGGCCCCGGCAGCCCCACGTACGCGATCCGCCAGTGGATGGGCACGCGCGTCCCGGAGCTGCTCACCGAGAAGGTCGTCTCCGGTGGGGTGGTGGTGTTCTCGAGCGCCGCCGCCGTGGGGCTCGGCGAGGTGGCTCTGCCCGTGTACGAGATCTACAAGGTGGGTGCGCCGGCGCAGTGGGTGCCAGGGCTCGACCTGGTGCGCCATGCGGGGCTGCGCGCCGCCGTCATCCCTCATTACAACAACGCAGAGGGAGGCACCCACGACACCCGGTTCTGCTACATGGGCGAGCGCCGGCTGCGAGTGCTCGAGGCCTCGCTTCCCGAGGGTTGTGCCGTGCTCGGTGTCGACGAGCACACCGCGTGCATCATCGATGTCGACGATGGGTCGTTGACCGTCCGCGGTCGCGGTCGCGTCACCTGGCGGCGTGACGGCGTGGAGAGGCACTGGCGCGCCCCGGAGGTCATCGCGCTGGAGGAGGTGACATCACCCGGCGGCGGTCCACGCAAGGCGGTCGCGCGTGCCGATGAGCCGCAGCGGGAGCCCGAGCCAGAGCCAGAGGGCGAGGGCACTGACCCATTCGCGGAGGAGGTCGCCATCCAGCGCGAGGCGGGCGAGGAGGCGCTGGCCGCGCGCGACCCCGATGGCGTCGCCTCGGCGATCCTGGCGATGGAGACGGCCGTTCACGCGTGGTCGAACGACACCCTCCAGTCGGACCAGCCGGATCGCGCTCGCGAGGCTCTTCGCGGGCTGGTGGCGCGCCTCGCCGAACTGGCGCGCGCCGGCGCGGTCGCACCCCGTGACCGCGTCGCGCCCTTCGTCGACGCGATGCTCACGCTCCGCGACCGGGCGCGCGCGGAAGGACGCTTCGCCGACGCCGACGCGTTGCGCGACGCGCTCCTTGCCAACGGCGTCGAGGTGCGCGAACTCAGCGCAGGGGTCGACGTGGGTGCTGGAGGGCGTCGCGGACTGACGGCGGGACCTGGGTCAGGCGGCCAGCGTGGGACGCATCGCGTCCTGGGCAAGCCGCTCGAGCTCCCCGTCGCGTCCCTGCCACATCATCGAGAGCATGCGCACGTCGCCCCGCAGTGACCAGAGCGGGTGACCGAACGAAGCCGGGTTGTTCCCCTCGATGACGAAGTGGCTGAACCAGGCGGCGCTGTAGGAGATCACCGGCAGCCCGGCGAGCAACGCGGGACGGCGGGTGACGATGCCGGTGAGCGCGGTGGCCGCGCCCAGGTGGGTGCCGACGAAATGGAACCAGCGCGTCGCCCGCTTGCTGTGCTGGCTCACATACCAGGGGAAGAACGACTCGAAGTCGGTGAACTCGCGTGCCATCTCGGGGCCTCCTGTGTGTGGGTCCAAGGGTACGATCCCCGGCCGTCCGCGCGTCACCTCCGGCCGATCAGGTCACTCCGACCGTGCCGCTGAAGGCGGGCCCGATCGGCTTGGTCCCCTGCTGTGGCACCAGGCGCACCTGGGTGGTGCCGCGGTGGCTCAAGCTGAACTGCAGAGTGATCCCGATCGTCTCCTGGCCGGTCAGCTGGCCACCACAGACCCGGTTGGCCGCGGCGACGACGTGGTCGAGCCCCTGGAAGTCGGCGGACGACAGGGTGGCGCCGTCACCGCTCATGGCCACGCACACCGGGTAGATGATGCTGTCGCCGACGTTGTCCAGCGCGATGTCCATCTGCACGGTGCGCCCCGCGGCGACCGTGTCGGGCAGCTGGCCGGCAATCTCCGCGCTCGGCGGCCCGCCGCTGCTGAACAACGGGACGATGACCCCGATGAACGCTGCGGCGATCACCCCGGCGATCACCAGCAACCGCGCCCCGCGCGGCATCGTGAGCACCGCGCGCCGGGCGGCTCGGAATCCGCCGCGAATGCGACCGCGAGGTGGGCTCATGTCGACCGCTCAGATGTTGGTCGGAGGTTGGTACTCACCGAACACGTCGCGCAGCGTGCCGCAGATCTCGCCGAGCGTGGCGTCGGCGCGCACCGCCGCCAGGATCGCCGGCATCAGCTCACCGTCCGCGCCGGCATCGGCGCGCAACCGCGCCAGGGCGTCGACGGCAGCCGGCTCGCGCCGGCGTTCACGGTGCGCGCGCAACCGTTCCAGCTGTTCACGGGCGGCGCGCTCGTCCGTGCGGAAGATCACCGGCGGCTGCGCCTCCTCGCTCTCCGTGTAGCGGTTGACGCCGACCACCACCTTCTCCCCTGACACCACAGCCAGCTCGGCGCGGTAGGCCTCCTCCTGGATCTGCTCCTGCATCCACCCCGAACTCGATGCATGCGACCGCCCCCCCGCGCCCGTGCACCTGGTCGAGCAAGGCCGCCGCACGTCGCTCCAGCTCGTCGGTGAGCCACTCCACGAAGTACGAGCCGCCGAGCGGGTCCACGGTGTTGGTGACGCCGATCTCCTCACCGATGATCTGCTGGGTTCGCACCGCGATGCGCTGCGCCTTCTCGGTGGGGATCGAGAGCGCCTCGTCGTAACAGGAGAGAGCCATCGACTGCACGCCGCCCAGGCTGGCGGCAAGTGCCTGGATGGCGGCGCGGACGATGTTGTTCTCGGGCTGCTGTGCGGTCAGGGTGGAGCCACCAGTCTGCGTGTGCGTGCGCAGCATCAGCGAGCGTGGGTCGGTGGCCCCGAAGCGTTCGCGCATGGTCCGCGCCCAGAGGCGGCGAAGCGCGCGGTACTTGGCGATCTCCTCGAAGAAGTCAGTGTGGGTGTTGAAGATCCACGAGAGCTTGGGCGCGAAGTCGTCGACAGCGATGCCGCGCTCGACCACCGCGGCCACGTATTCGCACGCGTTGGCGATCGCGAAGGCCATCTCCTGCGGCGCGGTGCTGCCGGCTTCGCGGATGTGGTAGCCGCTCAGCGAGATGGCGTTGAACCGGGGCGCGTGACGTGCACAGTGCACGATCAGGTCGGCGGCGAGCCGCAGGGAGGGCCGCGGTGGGTAGATGTAGGTGCCGCGTGCCACGTACTCCTTGAGGACGTCGTTCTGCGCAGTGCCCATGACCGCGTCGGCGGCCACGCCCTGGCGCTCGGCGGCGACGATGTACATCGCCACCAGCACCGGGGCCGGGGCGTTGATGGTCATCGACGTGCTCACCGCGTCGAGCGGGATCGCCGAGAAGAGGTCCTCCATGTCAGTGACGGAATCGATGGCCACGCCCACCTGCCCCACCTCACCGGCCGCGCGCGGGTCGTCGCTGTCCATGCCCATCTGGGTGGGCAGGTCGAAGGCCACCGACAGTCCCTTCTGGCCGTTGGCGAGGAGGAAGCGGAAGCGCTCGTTGGCGTCGCGCGCGGTGCCGTACCCCGCGTACTGGCGGATGCTCCACAGCCGCCCGCGATACATGGTCGCCTGGATGCCGCGCGTGAACGGTGGCTCCCCGGGGAAGCCCTCCTCGGCGACCGCCTCGTGGCCCTCGAGCTGCGCCGGCCCGTACAGGGTTTCAACCTCGATGCCGCTCCCTGTGCGGAAGCTGTCGCTGCGCTGGTCGCGCGCCAGGGCTCGGCGGAGCGCGCGCGCCTCCCACTGCCGTTGCTCGGCAGCGTAGTCGCGGCCCTTCCCGGCCACGCCCGGGGTGGCGGCGCTCCCGGAGATCACGCCGTCAGCATACTTCGGCCTCGCGACCCGGCTGGCGGGGTGCCCCGACGCCGGTTGCTCACCTCGGCCTGACCAGCAGCGCCTGGCTGGCAGCCCCGAAACGCCCGGTGGCATCGAACAGGGCGCTGGTGGCGAGGCCGACCCCCTGGGGCCCGATCCGTGTCCGCGCGTCGAGACACACCCATTCACCGACCGGCTCGCGGAAGACGTGGACGCTGAGCTCGGTGTTGATGAACACATGCGACTGCAGCGAGAGCTCCATGCTCACGCCGTTGCCGGAGTCGGCCGCGACGAGGACGCGCGTCAACGGCGATGGCTCCTCACCCTCGACGAGGGAGCCATTCATGCGCATCCACACCGCGGCCGGCCCCGGGGCCATGAAGTCGCCGGCGGCGACGCGCCACTCGACCGCGGAGAAGTAGCTGGGACC
This sequence comes from Candidatus Dormiibacterota bacterium, assembly GCA_963823765.1. Classification (GTDB taxonomy): domain Bacteria; phylum Chloroflexota; class Dormibacteria; order Aeolococcales; family Aeolococcaceae; genus Aeolococcus. The sequence continues at coordinate 1,560,739 of CAWGML010000002.1, read as the reverse complement.
GTTCCAGGGGTCGAAGTCGGTGACCGCCGCGACCCCGTCCGCACCCGTGAATGCCGCCGGCTCCGGCGCGGACTGCTCAGCGGAGGTGTCCTCGCGACGGATCCGCCAGGCGCGCGCGAGCGCAAGTTCGCCGTCCTCATCGCGCAGCGCTGCCTCCGCCAGCTGCACCCTCCGGCCGGGCCGCACCACGCGCGCGTCGACGGCAAGGGTGCGGAGCGGGATGCTGCGCAGGAGCTCGACGGTGAACCGCGCCACCGCGAAGTCCTCGCCGCCCTCGAGGCGTTCGATGGCGCGCCCCAGCAGGGCGGCGGGCGGCCCGGCGTGCTGGAACAGCGGATCCCAGGGCCCGCGCGTCCAATCAGTCGAGACGAAGCGCTCGCCGTCGGGGACGTAGAAGGCCATTCCCATGCCGGCTGGCATTCTCGCTGGCCGGGATCGACAGCCGCGCCGGCACCGCCTGCCAAACTCGCGGACATGTCGTTGGAGATCACCGACGAGCGCGTCGCCTCGGTGGCGGCGAGACTGCACGACGGAGGCTGGTCCTATTCCGCGAGGCAGCTCTACTACGCGGTGTGCGCTGAGGTGGAGACCGTGCCCACGCGAGTGGCGTCCGGTGAGGTGGGCATCGGCGTGCTGCTCATCCTCATCGGCGCCATCACCGGCCAGCGGGTCCTCCTCGAGGTGCTCGGGGTCATCGGCCTGGTCTTCGTCATCGTCGGGGCGGTGACCCACGTCCAGGAGCGCCGTCCGCTGCCCGCGGTCCGGTTGCTGGCGATCTCGTATCCCGACTTCGAGGCGCGCTACGCCGGGGCGCTGCCCGAGTACCCGGGGCTCGTCGCAACCGAGGCGCCGCCCGATCCCCCGCCCGGCGCCTCGCTGCTGGTCTGTGATCGCGCCGAGACTGCCGCGGTTCTGCACGCCAACCGCGACCGGCTCGGCGCCCTCAGCGTCACCACCACACAGCAACTCCCGGCAGAGCTGGGGGGCCGACGGCTGGTTGCGCTGCACGACTGCGACCCCGCGGGTTGCGCCCTGGCCGTCGAGCTACGCGAGCGCGGCGCCGAGGTGGTCGACGCCGGGATCAACCCCGTCGACCTGGCCGGCCGGCGCTTGCAGATTGTCGAGGGCGCCCCCGCCCGGCTGCCGCGCGACCTGTCAGGCCATCTCGACGCCGAGCAGACCGATTGGCTGCGTTCGGGCCGACGGCTCGAGCTGGCGACCGAGACGTCCGAACAGCTCGTGCAGCGTGTGCTGGGGGGCCTGGCGGCTGCCGGTCCCGGCTAGAAGTCCACCTGCTGGTCGTCGCGGGCGCCGACGAGGATCGCCATGTTGCCGACCGGGTGGCGGTTCTCGAACATCAACTGGTGGGCGACACCGACGTCGTCGAACGCGAAGGTCTGACGCAGGCAGGGGTCGACCTTGCCGGCCGCGACCAGCTCATTGAACTCCGCCGACTGCTCGTCGTTGGCGAAATGCGAGCCCTGCAGACGCTTGCTGCGCATCCACAGGTAGCGCAGGTCGACTGCGGCGTGGTAGCCGGTGGTGCCGGCGCAGATCACCACCATGCCGGCGTTGTCGCACACGAAGATCGAGGTGGGAATGGTGGCCTCGCCGGGGTGCTCGAAGACGATGCGTGGGTTGCGCTTCTCGCCGATGATGTCCCAGATCGCCTTGCCGAAGGCGCGAGCGCCGCTGGCCCACTGCCCATAGGCGTCGTTGTCGCGCCAGTCCGGCGGAAGGCCCCAGTGGTCGAACGCGCTGCGGTCGATGTAGCCGGCCGCGCCAAGGCTGACGCAGAACTCGCCGCGTTCGCGGCCCGAGGCCACAGCCACGGGGATGCCGCCGCGGGCCCGCACGATCTGGATCGCCTGCGAGCCGAGGCCACCGCTGCCACCCCACACGAGCACCACGTCGTTCTCGCGCACCGTGTGCGGCTCCCAGCCGCAGAGCATGCGGTAGGCGGTGGCGCCCACCAGCATGTAGGCGGCCGCCGCGGCCCAGCTCAGGTCGGGCGGCTTGGGCAGGAGTTGGTGCGCCTGCACGAGCGTGAATTGCGCGAAGCTGCCCCAGTTGGTCTCGTATCCCCAGATGCGCGCGCTCGGCGCCGTGATGGGGTCACCGCCGGCCACGATGAACGGGTCCTTGACGTCCCATTGCCCACAGTGCACCACCACCTGGTCACCGACGCGCACGTTGTCGACACCGTCGCCCACTGCGTAGACCACACCCGAGGCGTCACTGCCGCCGATGTGGAAGTCCTCGGCGGCCCCGCCCTTGCGCCGCGCCGCGATCACGTCGACGGGTCGCCCCAGCGCCGCCCACACGTTGTTGTAGTTGACCCCCGCCGCCATCACGTACACGAGCGCCTGGCCGGGAGCGGGGGTGGGGATGGGGATCTCCTCGACCGCGAAGGCGTCGCGGGGGTCGCCGTAGCGCTCCTCCCTGATCAGCTGAGCGAGCATGGTGGCGGGAACCTCGCCGACCGGCGGATGTGTCGTGAGCCGGGCCGGGTCGGTCCGTGCCCGTGGCGTCTGCGTCTGCGTTTCGCTCACCCTGCTCCGCCTCCCCCTCTGCCACAAACCAGGACTGGCACCTTACACGGGAGGACCCGCGACAGCGTCGTCGCTGAGCGTCCCGGCAACCGCCACGGCGCTGGACCGGTAGCGCCACACCTGGGGGAAGAGCACTGCGGCCACAGCCAGGCCGACGATGGAGAGCAGCCCGCCGAAGACAACCGAGACGCGGGCGGAGGCCACCCCGGCGACGACGCCCGCCTCGAGGTCGCCGATGAACGGGCCGCCGACGACCACCATGAAGTACGTCGCGGTCAGCCGCCCACGCAGCTCATCGGGCGTCACCGTCTGCATCATGGTGTTGCGGCAGACCGCGCTGAACGAGTCCGCGCCGCCGGCGACGACCAGCAGCGCCAGGCCGATCCACAGTGAGGTGACCAGGCCGAAGGCGATGATGGCCAGCCCCCAGAGCACGATCGATCCCACCAGGATGCGCCCCAGCCTCTGGGAGCGGCTCAGCCAGCCGCTGCTCAGCGCCGCGAGGATGCCGCCCACCCCGGGTGCCGCATACAGGTAGCCGAGCCCCTGGGCGTTGGTCGCGAAGGTGGTGGCGGCCAGCACCGGGAAGACCGCACGCGGCAGCCCGAAGATCATGGCGCTGAGGTCCATGGCATACCCGCCGAGGATGACCGGCTGGCGGCGGGTGAAGGCGAGCCCGCGCACCAGCGCACGCAGCATCGGCTCGCGCGCCGACGAGGTGGGTGGTTGCGCGGGCAGCGACCACACCGCGGCCAGGGCGGCGGCAAAGGTGGCCACGTCGGCGAGATAGGCGCCGGCGAGCCCAAGGCTGGCGATGACCAGGCCGCCGAGCGCCGGCCCGGCGATCAGCGCCGCCTGGAAGATGGCGATGTTGATCGACAGCGCCCCGGTCATCCGTTCCGCGGACACGAGGTTGGGGATGATCGCGGTGCTGGTCGGCGTGTCGAGCGCGGCCACCGACGCCGCCAGGGCCACCACGATGAACACCACGAAAACTGGCGCGTGCGTCAGCGCGCCGACCAACAGGGCCACGGAGCACAAGCCCAGCAGCGTGCGCGTGACCAGGAGAAGACGTCGCCTGTCGACGCGGTCGGCGATGCCGCCGAGCGCCAGCGAGACGGCGATCAACGGCACCACCTGGGCGAGGCCGAGCAGGCCCACAAGAACGGGCGAGCGCGTTGCCGTGTACACCTGGTACGGCACCGCCACCACGGTGATCTGGCGGCCCACCAGCGAGACCAGCTGGCCGGCGGTGAGACGGCGGAATGGCTTCGACTCGCGCAGCGCGCCGACGTCGACAGCCACCCCGGTCAGCGCGGCGGACAGGCGGCGTCCCGCGCGAGGCATCGCGACAGGATATCGTCCCCGCGTTGGCGCGCCGCCGACGCGCTGCTCTGTTCCCTACCCCTGCTGGCGAGGGCCGCTTCGCGTCACTGTCAGGCGCAGCAGCACGCGCTGCTCACGCTCCATGGCGGCGCGGTAGTCCGCCCAGTCGGGGTGCTCGCCGGCGACGGCGCGGTAGTAGTCGACGAGCGGCTCCATCGCATCGGGCAGCGAGAGGACCTCGACGCTGCCCTCGACGGCGTGCCACTCGCCGAAGAAACGGTCGTTCATCACGCACAGGCTGGCGCGCGGGTCGCGGCGCAGGTGGCGCGTCTTCACCGCGGTCTCCCACGAGCTCACCACCACCCGTCCCGCCGCGTCTACCGTCGCCGCAACCGGCGAGAGCTGCACCGTGCCGTCACGGCGGTGGGTGGCCAGCACGGCGTGGTGGTTGTGGCGGATGAATTCGACGACGTCCTCGTGGGCCATCAGTGCACTGTAGGTCAGCGCCGGCGCTGATCGACGGGGACGCGGTGCAGCAGGGCGATGCTCACCCAGAGCACAGCGAAGCCGACCAGCTGGACGGCATCGACAGCGGCGCCCAGGGCCAGGTAGTTCACCAGCAGCGCGGTGGCTGGGAAGGCGAGCTCGGCGAAGGTGGCGATCGACGCCGGCGTGCGCGCCAGGCCGCGGTAGTAGAGCAGGAGGGCCACCAGGCCGGGAATGAGCGCCAGTGCGAGCAGGCGCAGCCAGTCGCCCTGGCCGGCTGCCGGGGCGCCGAGCGCGCCGTGGAGCGCCGCGATCACGGCCAGCAGCGGCAGGGCCACGACGAAGCGCAGGCCCGTCAGCGTGCCGGGTTCGACATGGCGCAGGGCCGATCGCCCCAGCGCGGTGGCCGTGCCCCACAGTGCCGCGGCGGTCAGCGCCAGCGCGGCCGCGCGTCCCTGCGCGCCACTCAGAGCGTGCGCCGGGTCCGCCCAGCCGAACGAGAGCAGGTATGTCCCCACCAGGGCGGCGATGCCCAGCGGCGCCAGGCCGGCGCGGGGTCGTTCACCGACGAGCGTCGCGGCCGCCAGCAGCGCCCACAGCGGCTGCGTCTTCTGGAGCAGCACCACGACATCGGGGTTGCCGTACTGAAAGGCGGCGGTGAAGGCGAGCGTGGCCAGCGCCGAGCCGCCCCATGAGACGCCGACGATGGCGAGCCAGCCGCGCCAGGCGATGCGCCGCAATTTCCCCCGCCGCGCCAGCAGCGGGCCGAGCACCGCAGCGCTGAGGATGACGTGCTCGAACAGGACGATCGTCCACGGTGACCAGCGCGGAAGTAGCGGCGCTCGCAGCGCCCCGTCGGTGCCCCACAAGGCGGCGCCGGCGGCGACGAGCGCGACCGCAGCCAGGGGCGCCCGCACCACGCCGCGGCGGGCGATCCGCCCGACGTCGACAGCAGCGGCGGTCATGCCCCACCTCTCACGAGCTGTTCCCCGGTGATGAACCGCGCTGACCAGTGCACCGCGGAGCATACGAGGACGAGCTTGCCGGTCCGCGCGGGACAATGCCGTCGTGGCAGTCCCCGCCGTCGTGGTGCTCGCCGGCGGCGTCGGGGCGGCGCGGTTTCTCCAGGGCGTCGTCGCGGCACTGCCGGCGCGCGACCTCACCATAGTCGGCAACGTCGGCGACGACCTCGAGGTGAGTGGCCTGCACGTCTCGCCCGACCTCGACACCGTGCTCTACACGCTCACCGACTCCATCGACGAGGCGCGTGGCTGGGGCGTGCGCGACGACAGCAGCCGCGCTCTCGAATGCGCCCGCGCGCTGGGTGCCGACGCGTGGTTCTGGCTCGGCGACCTCGACATCGGGCTGCACATGGCGCGCACCGCATGGCTGCATGAGGGGCAGCCGCTCAGCACTGTAACCAGCCGTCTGGCGGTGGCGCTCGGCCTCGCCGACCGGCTGCTCCCCTGCACCGACGATCGCCTCCGCACCTTCATCCTCACCACCGACGGCGAGCTCGACTTCCAGACGTACTACGTTCGCCGTGGTCATCGCGACCGGGTGCTCGGGATCCGCTTCGACGGCGCTGAGGACGCACGACCGGCGCCGGGCGTGGTCGATGCCATCGCCGGCGCCGACGCCATCGTCATCGCGCCGTCGAACCCGCTCATCTCCATCGGCCCCATCCTGGCGGTTCGCGCGATACGGGCCGCGCTCGCCGAGCGGCGCGCCCCGTGCGTCGCCGTCAGCCCGATTGTCGGGGGCGCCGCTCTGCGCGGGCCGGCGTCCGACATGCTGGCTGCGCTCGGCCACGACGCGTCGCCATACGGTGTGGCGGCTCTGTACACGGGTCTCGTCGATGTCATGGTCATCGATGACGTCGACTCCGAGCGTGCTCCCGACATCCGCAACGAGGGGATCGACACGGTGGTGACAGACACCGTCATGCGCGACAGCGCGGCACAGCAGCAGCTCGCCCGCGTGGCGCTGCAGTCTGCGGGGATCGTTGGTGGCGATGACCGTTGAGATCATCCCGTCCGCGTTCGACGCGGAGATCACCAGCGGGCAGGACCTCGCCACACTCGTCATCTCCGGCTTCCCCGCCCTGCGCGACGGCGACGTCGTGGTGCTCACCCACAAGGCGGTCAGCAAGGCCGAGGGCTCCGTCGTCGACCTCGAGACGGTCGTACCCTCAGCGCGTGCGCACGAGCTGGCCGGCAGGCATTCAGACCCGCGGCTTGTCGAGCTCATCCTGCTCGAGAGTGAACAGGTGCTCCGGCATCGGGGCCCCCTCTTCGTGGTGGTCACCAAGCATGGGTTCGTGTGCGCCAACGCCGGTATCGACAGGTCGAATGCGCCGCGTCCCGGTTGGGTGGTGCTGCTGCCGCGGGATCCCGACGGCTCGGCAGCGACCCTGCGTGCCCAGCTGGCGACGCGGACCGGCAGGAGCGTGGCCGTCGTCATCGCCGACACCATGGGGCGCGCGTGGCGGGAGGGGATCGTCGGCACGGCCATAGGAGTGAGCGGGCTCAGCCCCCTGCGCGTGATGGCCGGCGACGTCGACCCGAACGGTTACGTGCTGGCGTCCACCGTCGTCGCCACGGCCGACGAGCTCACCGCTGCCGCCGACCTGGTGCTGGGCAAGCTCGATCGCGTCCCTGCGGCGCTGATCCGCGGTTTCGCGATCACCGGGGAGGGCACTGCAAGCGAGCTCATCCGCGACCCAGCTCGCGACCTGTTCCGGTGAGACGGGGGAGGATTCCCGCGTCCCACGCGTCCTCGATCGTGTCCACGTCGAGCGCAAGACCGGCGATGTCGATGACGCGACAGGGCAGGCCGGCGTGTGTCGCGGCCGCATGGTGCACCTCGGAGCTCCGCGGTTGTCCGAACATCGGCGACAACGCCCGCGCGGGCGTGACCATCAGCGCGTTGGTGCCGAGGTCCCTCGCCCGCGCCACGGCCACGCCGCATGCGGGCGCCGCCTGGATGAATGCGATGAGGTCGGCGGCACGCAAGAGCGGCAGGTCTCCTGCCAGGTACAGGACGCTCGCCGAGCCGTCGATGACCTGGTCGCGGGCGTGCACCAGGCCATCGTTCCAGGGCAGGCCACCATCCGACACCACGGCTACTCCCGACGTCGAGACGAGTGCCGGAGCCTCCGGCTCTGACGTGGCCAGCGCCACCGGGCCGAGCTGTGACGCACGTGCGGCCGTCATCACCGTGGTCAGCATCGTGCGCACCAGGGCGCGCCTTTCAGCGGGTGAGAGGTGCGGCATGAGACGCTGCTTGGCAGATGACAGCGGTTTCAGCCCGATCAGTATCTGCACGGACACCTGCCGCATGGTAAGAGCATCGGCCCACTGGCCCGAGCGCGAGGGTGGCTTCGTGCGCGCTGCGACCGCGTGACCGGGGCGCCCGCCACCGACCGTGCGTGGGACGAGCCGGGCACCTTCCCGGTTTCCGCCGGCGTGTTTCGAATCCCGCTGCCGCTGCCCGGTGACGGCCTGCGCGCCGTCAACGTCTACGCGTTGCAGAGCGAGGCCGGGATCACGTTGGTCGACGCGGGTTGGAGCCGGCCGGCGAGCTGGACAGCGCTCGAAGCAGGGCTGCGCGGGATCGGCGCCGAGCTCGGTGACGTGCGCGGCGTGCTGGTCACCCACATCCACCGTGACCACTACGGCCAGGCCAGCGCGGTGCGCCACGCCTCCGGCGCGACCGTCCTGCTCGGCCATGGTGAACGACCCTCCCTCGAGTACATCCTCGACGACACACAGGACAGGCGCGCGCCGTGGATCGCACGACTGAGGCGCAATGGCGCGGCCGAGCTCATCACCGAGCTCGCGGCCGCTGAGAGGAACAGCCTGTCTCCACCGGAGAGCGAAGGACTGTGGGAGCTGCCCGACAGGTGGCTCGACGACGCGGAGGTGGTCGAGGTCGGTGACCGGCAGCTCGTGGCCATCGACACCCCCGGGCACACGCGCGGTCACGTGACGTTCATGGATGCGCGCAGCCGGCTGCTGTTTGCTGGTGACCACGTGCTTCCCCACATCACGCCGTCCATCGGGTTCGAGCCGCTGGCCGATGGGTTGCCGCTGGCCGACTTCCTGCTCTCGTTGGTGAAGGTGCGCGACCTCGCGGTCGACATGGTGCTGCCGGCGCACGGCCCGCCATTCACCGGTCTCACCGCCCGCGTCGACGAGCTGCTTGCCCACCACGCGTCACGTCTGCGGGCGGCGCACGCTGTGCTCGCCGGCGGCGCGCGCACCGCGTTCGAGGTGGCGCACGAGCTGTCCTGGACCCGGCGCGGCCGGCACTACAACGAGCTGGACGGGTTCAACCGCCAGCTGGCGGTGCAGGAGACTGCGGCTCACCTCGACCTCCTGGTGAGCCAGGGGTCGGTCCGGGTCGCCACCGCGGACGAGGTGCGTCGTTACGAGGTGGTCTGACCCTCGTCCTGGCTCAGGCGGTCACTCGGCCCGGGCCGCCTGTGATGGGACGCCCGACTCGGCGGCCACGCGCAACCGTTCCAGGGTGGTGGTCATCGTCTGCCGGTTGCGCGCCTCGCGGTCCTGGATGCCCGTGACCATCTGCCCCAGCGTCCTGACCAGCCACCCGCGCCGGTCGATGGTGCTCTCGGCGACGCGGCACGAGCCACCGTCGCCCGGTTCGAAGTGGTACGACCAGCTCGAGACGGGGAGGTTGAGGACCGACCGCACCTCGAAGCTGAACTCCCTGCCGCGGTCGGCCACGGTGACGGTGCCGTGCGTGGACCAGCGTCTGCGGCCGTTGCGGTTGTGGCCGGTGAACGTCGCGCCGGCCACGGGCCCGCGGGAGCGGCCCGTCCACTCGACCCGCTCGCATTCCGGGCTCCAACGACCCATCCGCGGCATGTCGGCGACCAGGTCATAGATCGCCTCGGCGGGGGCCGTGATGTCAACCTGCACAGCGACGTCGCCCATGTTCGGCTCCTCACCCCTCGCCTCTCACCGTCAGCCGCCGGGCTGAGGGTGCTCAGACGGTGACTGCGTTGACGATCTCCGAGCGAAGACCCGGGTACTTGGCGAGGAAGTCACGCCGCTCCGCGCGCAGCCGCTCGACGATTGTCTGGTAGTCCTCGAGGCGACCGGTGCGCTCGTAGAGGCGGCGTGGCTGCAGTATCTCGAGGTCGTCGATGCCCGGCAGCGACGCGGCCACCTCGTAGCCGAAGTCGGGGTCGGTCGTCCACTCGATGGTGCCCTCGGCGATCGCCTTCACCACCGCGCTCGAGTACGTGATCGACACCTTCTTGCTGTGCTCGTTGTCCGGCGGACCACCCACGCGACCGGTGTTCAGCAGGAACACCTCGAAGCCACAGCTGTCGAGCAGCTCCAGGAACCGGTTGCCCTGCTGCTCGTGGCGGAGCGGGAAGAACGGGTTGGTGCCCGGCACGCGGAGGAACTTGCCGGCCTCCTCCTTGCCACCGGCCGAGGTCCCCTGGGTCTCACCGAGCATGAAGTACGCCGCCGCCTGCTCGCGGTTGAGGCGGGCTACCGCAGGGATGATGTTCTCGTTGCGGTTGAGGATGAGCAGCTGGTTGACCCGGCTGACATCGCGGGCATCGCGGCTCCAGCCCAGCGCATCCATGCGGAAGACCGAGCGCCCGTTCTGTGTGTAGGCGGTGTCGAAGAAGTCGACCTTGCCGTCGGGGGTCATCGAGACGTTCTCGAGGTACGCCTCGGGCTTGCAGACGGCGCCGTAGATGGTCGGCTCGTCCTTGGGGTCGAGCGCGAACGTCTTCGCGAAGCAGCCGTTCTCCGTGGCCACGATGCGGCCCCCGGGGTAGAGCGCGACGAAGTCGTCCTGGACCGGCTTGGAGTCGTTCTGCCGGGTGAACGTGGTGGTCGTCTTGCCGGTGCCCGAGAGCCCCACGATGAGCATCGCCTGCTCACCTCGCGGTGTCGGGATCACCTTGCAACCGGCATGCAGTGCGAGGCCACCCTGGTCATAGGTGAGCTTGTTCCACATCCGCAGCCCACCCTTCTTCGAACTCGCCGAAGTAGTCGCTGTTGAGCACGCGGGTGACGCCATTGTCGAGGTCGACGGCGATCACCCTGTTCTCCGGGTAACCGGGTGCTTCCAGCGAGGGGGTGTAGATGACGGTGAGCTCGGGGTCCCAGTCCTGGCCGCCCTGGTCCTCGTTGTCGAAGTACAGCCAGCGCTGCATGCCGGCGATGTTGGCGAAGGCGGCCTCGATGAAGAGGCGCGCGCGCACCCGTCGCTCCGGGTCGTTGCCGATGTACCCGTCCACGACCACCATGTCGCGGTCTCGGATGTGCTCATCCTGGAGCTCGGCGATGTGCTTGCCCACCTCGCGGGAGAGCGTCTGGTCGGTGTGCTCCTCGGGCGCGTCGGTGATGATGTAGGTGCTGCTCTTGCTCCGCGACACGACCTTGGTCTGCACGTTGTAGTTGTCGAACTCGGTGGGCCGGGCGTTGGGCATCCGGGAGGTCAGCTCGCGCAGCTCCTGGGGGGTCGGGTTCCAGCGGATTGACCGAGCCTGGGGCAGCGGGACACGCTGCGATTTCACGACGTCAGTCATGACACCTCCACATCCCCTGACCCTCGCAACCCCATCCCAAACCGCGGTGGGTAACAGAGCACGCCAGGGCTTAACCTCGCCAGCGACCATATCACAGCCGTTCGGTGAGGTCGGGGGCGGCAATCGCTTGGCGGGCCGCCGCCCCGCGGCCGTCCGGGGCTGTACATTGCCGGGATGGCCCAGACTGTGACGTCCACCTCGCCCGATGCCGTCACCCGCCGCGACACGTCCTGGATCTGGTTCGACGGGAGGGTGTGCCGGTACCACGAGGCGAGGATCGGTCTGCTCACCCACGGCCTCAATTACGGGACAGGCGTGTTCGAGGGCATCCGGGCGTACTGGAACGCCGAGCGTGAGCAGCTCTACACGCTGCGCATGCCCGAGCACTTCGATCGCATGCGGGTCAATGCTCGCGTCCTCCAGATGGAGGTGCCGCTGTCGACCGCGGAGCTGTGCACCATCACCGTCGAGCTCCTCCGACGCAATCGCTACCGCGAGGACGTCTACATTCGCCCGATCATCTTCAAGTCCGCCGAGATCATCGGGGTCAAGCTCCACGACGTCCCCGAGAGCTTTGCGATCTGCACCGCGCCGATGGGCGACTACGTGGGCACCTCTGGGATTCGCTGCATGGTCAGCTCATGGCGGCGCATCGACGACACCATGGCCCCGGCGCGCGCCAAGTGCACGGGCGCGTATGTCAACAGCGCCCTGGCGAAGTCCGAGGCGCTGCAGTCCGGCTTCGACGAGGCCATCCTCCTGACCATGGATGGGCACGTCTCCGAGGGAAGCGCGGAGAACATCTTCATCCTGCGTGAGGGCACCGTGTACACGCCACCGCCGAGCGACAACATCCTCGAGGGAATCACCCGCCAGGGCCTCATGCACCTGGCTCGCGAAGAGCTCGGCCTCGACGTCGTGGAGAGGTCGATCGACCGCACCGAGCTCTACACCGCCGACGAGGTCTTCATGTGCGGGACCGGCGCGCAGGTGGCGCCGGTGATCGAGATCGACCGCCGCCGCATCGGCGACGGTGAGCCGGGCCCGGTGACCCTGCGCATCCAGGACCTCTACCGGGGCGTCGTCACCGGTGGCAACGACAAGTACGCGGAGTGGCTCTCGCCGGTATAGCCGGCGGCTCGGTGGCCGCCTACCCGACCAGGGCCACAGCCGCGGCCGCGGCTTTACGCAGGAGCGAACGCACCCGCCGGCGCGGATCGTCGCCGAGCTCGTCCAACGCGATCGCCGCCGTGAACAGCCTGGTACCCCCGCTCACGCTGCCGCACACGGCGACGCACGGGACACGGGCGTGGGTGGCCCGGGCCGCGACCTCCGCCGGCGCCTTCCCGGCCTCGGTCTGGGCATCGAGGCGGCCCTCGCCGGTGAGCACCAGCGCCGCCCCGCGCAGCGCCGTGTCGAGCCCGACCTGGTCGCACACCAGGCCGGCTCCGTCGAGCAGGTGCGCGCCGACCGCGGCGAGCGCGAAGGCTGCTCCCCCCGCTGCCCCGGCACCGGGCCGGTCCGCCAGCGCGGCCGTTCCGGCCGCCTCCTCGACAAGACGCGCAAAGTGCGCCACAGCCGCATCCAGCGCGATCACCTGGGTCTCGTCCGCACCCTTCTGGGGCCCGAACACCTGGGCCGCCCCGCGGGGACCGCAGAGCGGGCTGCGCACGTCCACGGCCACCTCGAGCGTCGCCGTTCGCACGCGTGGGTCGATGGCGGAGAGGTCCACCGCGGCGAGCGCCGATAGTGAGCCGCCGCCGCGGGCCAGGGGGCGTCCTCGGCGGTCGAGCAGCCGGGCGCCGAGAGCGGCCAGGATGCCGGCGCCCCCATCGGTGGAAGCGCTGCCGCCGACGCCGACGATGACTCGCTTGGCGCCGCCCGCCAGCGCAGCGACGATCAGCTCCCCGGCACCGCGGCTGGTCGCCCCCATGGGGTCACGCCGTCGCCCAAGCAGCCGGAGCCCCACAGCCTCGGCCATCTCCACGACAGCGACGTCCTGACCGATCCAGCCGAGCCGCGCGAGCCTGGGGCGACCCAGCGGACCGGTGACGCGCACCCGCTCCACCCGCGCCGCCGATCCCGCTGCGCCGAGCAGCACGTCGAGCGTGCCGTCGCCGCCGTCCGCGACCGGGACCTCGAGCGCGCCCCAACCGGCGTCGACCACCCCGCGAGACAGCGCGCGCGCGGCGCCCCGGGCTGACAGCGTTCCCTTGAACGCGTTGGGAGCGCACACAACGAGCGGCTGGCCGGCGCCGCTCCGCGTCACCGCTAGACCGGCACCACCGCCTGCTGCGCCCGGATGCCGACGGTGGTGGTCTGGTACGCGTTGCGGCAGAGCGCGCAGCTCTCGAGGTGCTCGATGGCCTCGCGCTGGTCGGCGGCGTTGAGCTTGCCGCGGCTCATCATGAAGGCGAGCTCCGCGCAGTACGTGCGCTCCTCCGGCGGGCTCTCGAGGCGGAGGTACTCCTCCTTGAACCGCTTGCGGGCGCGGTGGAGGAGGGTCTCGACCGCCGCGTCGGTGACGCCCATCACCCGGGCGATGGATGCGTACGACAGGCCCTGGAGCTCGCGGAGCGTGAGCACCATCCGTTGCCGCTCGGGCAGCTTCTTGGCCACCTCCCAGACCAGGGTGCGCAGACTGCTCATCTCGAGCGCATCCTCAGGATGGCCGCTGCGATCGCGGTCGGCGATTCGCAGCATCGCCTCCTCGGGGTCGCCGCCGCCGTGGTCGATGTGCGCCGCGCGGCGGTTGCGCCGGCGGAGCTCGTCCTGGCAGATGTTCACCGCGATGCGGTGCACCCACGCCCCGAAGTTGAAGCTCTGGTCGACCCGCGCCAGGGCGCGGATCACGTTGTAGAAGGTCTCCTGGACGAGGTCCTCGGCGAGTGCCTCATCGCCGACGTAGCGAAGGCACACCGCGCGAACCCGGGCGTGGTAGCGCTGAAAGAGGACGTCGAAGGCTCCAACGTCCCCCGCCAGGTACGCCGTGATGAGCGCCAGGTCGTCGGAAGCAGGAACAGATCCTCGAGTTCTGGTCCGTGACCGTCCCCCTCCATGACGGGGACGTTTGCCCCGATCGGAGCAAGTATACCACCGGTTTCCGGGGCCTCCTGGCAGGCTGTCCGCCCTGTCCTGTGCGACTGCAAGGTTTGCTCGGGCGTGATCGTCTAACCAGATGCAGGGGCACGCAGTTGCGCTGAACGACGGGCGGAAGGGACATGGCGGTGGCGGCGTGGTGGCTGGAGGAGGACGACGGCGGACGCCACGTCGTCGTGCGTTTCGCTGACGACGAGATCACCGAGGGCCACACGTCGAACCTGGACCTGGAGCAGCCCGACTTCGAGCTGTGCTGCGACACCGCGGCTGGCAACACGCGCTCGGCAATCGTGCCGCTTGCCTCCGTCAAGTGCATCGTGGTCGGACGCCACAGGGTCACCGAGGCCGTCCCCCCGGACATGCTCCGCAAGGTGGCGCTGCATTTCTGGGACGGGGAGGTGGTCACGGGACTGCTCCGCACCGTGCCCCGGCGGCATCGCAACGGCATGACGCTGGAGCTGCTCACCCCGGAGGCGGACCGGGCTGACGTGTACGCGCTGCCGTACCACGCTCTCAAGGCGGTGTTCTTCCTGCGCACGTGGGACACCAGGCCGCCACAGCTCGAGGGGTCTGGCGACGCCGGCCACTGGACGCTGCCCCGCCAGGAGGCGCCGCTCATCGAGCTGCTCGGCGAGATCCGCGGCCTGCGCGGCCTCCGTCACCGCGGTCAGATCAGCGCCGTCGAATATGAGCGCCGCCGCAGCCGGGTGCTCGAGAGGATCTGACCGCGACCTCAGCTGGGCGGGACGGCGGGAGCGGGAAGCGCCGCCGCCTCCTCGTCGGAGAGCGTGATGCGCATGCGCAACAGCAGCGATCCATACGACTTGCCGAGAGGGTCGCTGCGCAGCGACCGTGCAGCGCCACCGTCGAGTGCCTCGTGGAGGACGAAGTTGAGAGCGCGCACGTTGGGCACCTCGAAACGCTCGACCACGCCGCGCACGAAGCGCCCGAAGTGGGCGCGGACCCGGTCGACCGTGACCTCGCGCAGCAGCGCCTCATAGAGGGCATCGTCGGCCGCGAAGAGAGCGACGTTGGCGAGGTCGCCCTTGTCACCGCTGCGCGCGCGGGCGACGTCGGCGAGCTGGACCTCGCGGCTCACGACATCGCGTGGTCGAGGACGACCTCGACAGCGCTCTCGATCTCCGCTCGTGGCAGCAGCGCGGGCCAGACCCCGAGCAGGGCTCGCGCCGGCTGCGGGGTGATGCCGCCGCCGATGAAGGGCGGACCGTTGAGGGCCAGCGGCGTCGCCAGCCGTGGAAAGCGTCTCGCCTGCGCCTCGGTGGCGAAGCGTCCCGCCACACGCAGGATGACCTCGTTGGCGTCCGCGCCCGCGCGGAGGTCGGCGGCGTCACCGTGGAGCGAGTCGACGCCCACGTACTCGACCACCTGCTCCAACGGCGTCACCCCGGCGCGCTCGGCGAGCCTGTCGATGAGCAGCGCAGCGTGGCGTGCCTTGGCCAGGGCGTGCGGCCACGCGTACCCGATCATCGCCACGCCGAGCCAGCCGTCGAGATAGCCGATGATCGCCTTCAACTGTTCGGGCCTGGCACTCCCTCGCACGCCCGTGACCGACACGGTGTCAGGGCCGGCAACCTCCAGGCGCACGCTGGTGAAGTCGGCGACCACGTCGGGATTGAGGTAGCGTCGCGGGTCGAGCACCTCGTACAGCAGCTGCTCGGCGACGGTCTCCGGGCTCACCCGTCCGCCTGTTCGCGGCGGCTTGGTCAGCGACGCCGAGCCGTCCTCGCCCACCTCGCACACCGGGTACCCGATGGCGTCGAGGTCGGGGATGTTCCACCAGTCGCCGCTGAAGTTCCCGCCGGTCGCCTGCCCCGAGCACTCCATGAGGTGACCGAGCACCACGCCGGCCGCCAGCCGGTTCCAGTCCTGCCAATCCCAGCCCAGCTCGTGCACCATCGGCGCCACGAAGAGCGAGGCGTCGGCGACGCGCCCGGTCACCACCACGTCGGCTCCGTGCGCCAGTGCTTCGACGATGGGGCGGGCGCCGAGGTAGGCGACGGCGAAGACGGCGCGGTCGCGTACGCCGGCGAAGTCGGCGCCGGTGTCCATGTTGCGCAGGTCCACGCCGGCATCGCGCAGGTGGTCGAGTTGCGCGGTGAAATCGTCGCCCGTGACCGTGGCCACGCGCACGCCCTCGATGCCCAGCTCGGTCGCCACCTGGCGCACGGCGTTCGCTGCTGCGCGCGGGTTCATGCCGCCGGCGTTGGTGATGATGCGGATGCCCTTCTGGTTCGCCACGGGGAGCAGCGCGCGCATGAACGCGGGCAGGTCGCGGGCGAATCCGCCGTCGGGGTCGCGGAGCCTGTCCTTCTGCAGGATGGCCATGGTCAGCTCAGCCAGCGCGTCGCAGCAGATGTACTGCACGTCTCCGCGGTCAGCCACGGCCACGGCGCCGTCGGGCGTGTCGCCGTAGAACCCCTGCCCGGCGCCGATGCGCACGGTCTTCATCGCGCTGCAACCTACAGGAAGGTGGTGTGACCGTGCGTGTCGTTCAGAGCCCCTTCCCTCGCCGCCACCAGGGCACGGTCGACCTCGGCCGGCCGAGGTGCAGCGCGCCGCCGATGCCGCGGGCCAACACGTAGATCGCGAAGCTGAAGGCGGTGACGAAGACGCTGGCCTTGACGGTGTTGCTCTGCAGGCTGGCGAGGAGGCCGCCATCGCAGGCGATCACAGCGAAGACGACCGACAGGCTCGCGACCACCGCGGGACGCGCCGAGAGTTGTTGGGCCGCGGCGGCGGGGGTGATCGCGAGGCTGAGCACCAGCAGGGTGCCGACGATCTGCGCCGCCTCGGTCACGGTGAGCGCGAGGACGAACAGGAAGAGCAGACCCACCAGGCGCAGCCGAACCCCGCGTGCCTCAGCGACCTCGGGGTCGACCGACGCGAAGAGGAGTGGTCGGTAGAGGACGGCCATGGCGACGAGCACACCGATGGCGACGGCCAGCAGGAGAAACAGCTGTCCGCTGCTGACGCCAAAGATCTGGCCGAACAGGATGTTGGTCGCCTCGGTCGCAAAACCGTGGTAGAGGCTGAGCAGGTAGACGCCGACCCCCAGCCCGAAGGCGAGGATCACGCCGATCGCCGAGTTGCGCTCGCGCTCGCGCACCCCCAGCACCCCGATGGCGGTGGCGACGACGACCGAGCCGGTGAGCGCCCCAGCCACCGGGTCGCCCGCCACCAACAGCCCGGCCGCGGCGCCGGTGAACGAGAGCTCAGCGGTGCCGTGGACCGCGAAAGCCATCTTGCGGGTCACCACGAAGGGGCCGATCAGCCCGCTGGTGATCGCAACGAGCGTGCCCGCGACCAGCGCGTGCTGCGCGAACGGCTGGCCGAGGTAGTCCCAGAGCCCCATCAGCCACCCTCGGGCATGTCGGGGTGATGGTGGTGGCCACCGTGCTCGCCGTGAGCGTCATCGGGGGCGCCGACGACCACGATGCGACCGCGCACCCTGATCACGTCGACCTCGGTGCCGTAGAGGTCGGAGAGACGCTCCCCGGTCATGACCTCGTCGGGGGTGCCGATCGCCCAGCGCCCGCCAACGAGGTAGAGCACCCTGTCCACGATGGGGAGGATCGGGTTGACCTCGTGCGAGACGAACAGGACGGAGGTCCCGGCGGAGCGGCGCCGGGCATCGATGAGCGAGGTCACCGCCTGCTGGTGCTGGAGGTCGAGCGACAGCAGCGGTTCGTCGCAGAGAAGCAGCCTCGGGTCGCCGAGAAGCGCCTGCGCGATGCGCAGCCGTTGCTGTTCGCCGCCGGAGAGCAACCCGATCGGCGCGTCGGCGTACGCCGTCGCACCCACGGCGCCGATGACCCGGGCCACCTCCGCAGCCGCCTGGCGGCTGGGCAGCCCGATGCCCCAGCGGTGGCCGTCGAGCCCGAGGCGGACCAGGTCGCGCCCACGGAGCGGGAGGTCGCGGTCGAACGCCTTCTGCTGCGGGATGTAGCCCACCACGCTGCTGCCTCGCCGCGGGGTCCTTCCACACACCTCGACCGTGCCGCGCGACAGTTGCTGCAGGCCGAGGAGGACCTTGAGCAGGCTCGTCTTCCCGGATCCGTTGGGGCCGAGCACGGCCACGAACTCGCCGGCGGCGACGTCCAGGGTCAGGTCGTTCCAGAGCGTGCGGTCGCCGAAGCTGAGCGCCGCGCTGCGCAGCGAGACGGTCGGCCGCTCTCCGGTCACCGCCCGAGCGCCACCAGGATTGCCCTGGCCTGGTCGATCTGCCACTTCTGGAATGTCGGCTCCCCGGCTGGGATGGTCTCGGCGACCCCGACCACCGGCACCCCGGCCGCGGAGGCCAGGTCGCGCACGTGTTGAGTGACCGGGCTTGCCACCTGCGAGTTGTAGAGCAGCACCCTCACCTGCCTCTGGCTCATCGCCGTGTCGATGGCCGCGGTGTCGGCTGGACCCGGGTCGTTGCCGTCCTCGATCGACTGCGAGAAGGTGGCGGGAGTGGCCAGGACCAGCCCGGCCTTCTCGACGAGGTAGCCGGGCACCCGCTCGGTGTAGGCGATGGGGCTGCCCGCGTATTTCGACCGGATGGTGCTGAGGGTGTCGATGTAGGGCTGGTAGGCGGCCAGGAACGTGTTCAGGTTGGTCGCGAACGTCCTCGCGTCGCCCGCGTCGTGCGTCGCCAGGTGCGTCTCGATGAGTCGCGCCGCCTTGGTGACGTAGTCGGGGTTGTACCAGAGGTGCGGGTTGGGATTGCTTCCTGTCGCGCCCACCGACTGGGCGAGGTTGAGCACGTCGCGGTTGGAGTTGGACGTGGTGCTGAGGATCTTGTCCATGAAGTCGTCGTAGCCGGCCCCGTTCTCGATCACGAACGTGGCGCTGGTGACCGCCGAGGCGTCGTGCGGGTCCGACTCGTACGTGTGCGGGTCGGCGTTGGGATCGCTGATGATCGAGGTGACGGCGACATGGCTGCCGCCGATCTGGCTGGTGATGTTGCCCCAGATGTTCTCAGCGGCCACGACGGTGACAACCCCGCTCGCCGCGCTGCCCCCGGTCGGCCCACCGCAGCCGGCCATCGCCGCCACCGCGGCCAGGGTGACGCCGAGCCCAGCGGCTGTGCTCAGGCGCGGTCGCCGCAGGTGCGGCATCGTTGTTCTCCTCTGCAGCTCCCGCTTCGAGCGCGGAAGTCTTATCTGAAATGGTTGCGGTTACGCAATGGTAGCATGGGGGTGATGCCCGCTACACCCGCAGCCCGTCCCACGCCGATACACCAGCGCACCACCCGCCAGAAGCGTGCCCTCGAGCAGCTCCTCGCCGGGTGCGCCGACTTCCGCAGCGCGCAGGACCTCCACGCCGAGCTGCGCGCGAAAGGTGCGAGGGTGGGCCTGACCACCGTGTACAACAACCTTCGCGCGCTTGCCGACCGAGGCGCGATCGACACCGTGCGAACCGAGGCCGGCGAGACGCTGTACCGACGGTGCGAGAGCGGGAGCCATCACCATCACCTGGTCTGCCGCCTCTGCGGTCGCACCGTCGAGATCTCAGGCCCGGCGATGGAGCAATGGGCGAACGCGGCGGCGGCGGCTGAGGGCTTCGTCGACGTGCGCCACACCGTCGAGATCGTGGGCACCTGCCCCCAATGCGCGCGCGACCGTGTCCGGAGCGCACGCCCACCGGCCAGGTGAGCTCAGTGCCCGGGTGCGGGCCTCATCCTCGGGCGCGTGCGATCCATTGCGCTGGTGAGCGCAGCTCGGCGGCCGACGGCATCATCTCGGCGCCCTCCCAGACGCGGTTGAGCAGGCTCACCCCACCGGCCGTGGCTGCAGCCTCACAGAAGCGCTCGCCCACCTCGTACTGACGCATCTTCATGTTGATGCCGGTGATGGCCAGAACGGCGCGCTCCACCACGGTGCGCTGGGCACGCCGGCGGGCGAAGGCGGCCTCGAGCTCGTCGAAGTGGTCGAGGTGGTCTCTGCCGACGCGGTGCATGACGAAGTTCGCGTAGCCCTCGAGCACGCTCATCACCGCCTGCAGCCTGGCGATCCCGCGCAGCTGGGTGCGCACCGCGTCGGGCAGCCGCTCCACCAGCTGCCTGGGGTTGAGCGACCTGCCCCCCTCGCCGGTCGCGTGCGCCAGGCTGCTGCGGATCATCCCCTCCGTCATCTCGACGAGGTGTTCGCGGAGCCAGGGATGCTCGCCGAACTGCCACGCGTGGGTGAGCTCGTGGAGGATGAGCCAGCGGCGCAACGGCTCGGTGGGAGCGTGCGCGATGCGTGCGAAGCTGGCGATGTTCGGTTCCACGAGGTAGAGCGACGGCACCTCGCCATCGGCTGGTGAGGAGAGGCTCAACACCGGGTCGTACTGGCCGAGCACCCGCTGCGACATGATCCCGAACAGCACGCCGACGTACCGGTTCATGACGCCACGCCCGAGCGCCGTGGCGCGCGAGTTGGGGAGGGTGGCGCGCAACTCCTCCACCGGGGCCAGCAGGCGGCGGGCGATGCCGATGTTGACATCGATGAAGCCGTGACGGTCGAGGACGACGAAGCGCGGAAAATGCTCGAGTGGCCGCTCACACACCGCGGTCATGAGCGGTGCCAGGCCGGCGGCGAGGCGGTCACATTCGGCGGCGACGGCCTCCGGCGAGCCGGCCCCGGCGCCGGTGGCGCCGGGTGCGCTGCGGTCCCTGGCCGTGCGGCGGACCGCGTCCCAATCGATGACGCTCGGCTCCCCACCCCGGCGCGGCCGCAGCAGGGCGCGCGCCGACATGACGGCCCCAGCCCCCACGGCGCCCGCGGCCAGCGCACGGCGCATGGTGGGCGTGGCGGGCAGGGGCATCAACCGATGATAGGCGCGGTCCTCACATCGACGACCCCGCACGGCCGTCGATGTACACCGGCTCGGCGGGCGGGCCCTCGAGCCAGTACGCGTCGAGGCGTTCCTGTGTCCAGCCGCGCTCGCGCAGGAAGGGCTCGTCGAGAAGCTGTCTGCCGGTGAGCTGCCGCGGCTCGGTCGACACCACCTCCATCAGCGCGTCGCTGAGGATGTCCGGCGAGCGCCACATGCTGCGGTCACCGACGCTGTAGTTGATCGTGGCCAGGCTCTCGATGAGTGTCACCGGCCACAGGGAGTTGCAGGCGACGTTGTCGTTCTCATGCTCGGCGGCGATGCCGATGGCCAGGCGGGTCATGCCCATCTTGGTGGTCATGTAGGCGACGTAGCCGGGGTTGGGCTCTGTCCCGATCGGTGGCGAGCACATGACGATGTGCCCCCAGCCCCCGCGGATCATGTGCGGCAGTGCGTGCTGCGAGCACAGGAACGCGCCGCGGGCGTTCACCTCCCACATGAGGTCATAGCGCTTCAGCGGGGTCTCGAGGAACGGCTTCCACCACAGCGCCCCGGCGTTGTTGACGAGGATGTCCAGCCGTCCGAACTCGTCGACGGTCCGCTGCACCATGGCGGCGACGTCTTCCTCCTTGCGGACATCGAGGTGCACAGCGATCGCCCGTGCGCCGGTCGCCGTGATCTCCTC
The DNA here is from genome assembly GCA_963823765.1 of Candidatus Dormiibacterota bacterium. Lineage (GTDB taxonomy): Bacteria > Chloroflexota > Dormibacteria > Aeolococcales > Aeolococcaceae > Aeolococcus. Next base: position 1,539,195 of record CAWGML010000002.1, on the reverse strand, counting down.
CGCGACGCTGTGGATGCTGCCGGGCAGCTTCTCGGTCGAGTGCTCCGACTTGCCGGTGACCACCACCGCGGCGCCCTCGCCGGCCAGGCGCAGGGCCATCGCCCTGCCGATGCCGCGCGATGAGCCGGTGACGATGGCGACGCGGCCGTGCAGCGCTTGCGGCGAGTTCATCGGCGGGAGTTTATCGCGGCCGCCTGACAGCCCCGGCGCGACGACCGCGACCGCGCCCAGGCTGCGGCGACCCCAGACGGCGCCCACACCCGCCAGCTCGGTCGCGGAACCGGGCTCTGACGCCCCCGCTGCCGCCCCCCGCTGGCGCTCGCTGGGGGCGGCTGCTAGCACTCCGATACCGAGAGTGCTAAGATTGTGCCTCCCAACCGAACAGGTTCCCAGTGTGCTGAACCCGCCCACAACGAGGCGGGAGGAGGAGTTCTATGGCCAAGCAGTTGCTCTTCGACGCGGAAGCCCGCGACGAGATGCGCAAGGGCGTTGACCGCGTCGCCAACGCCGTGAAGATCACCATCGGGCCGAAAGGTCGGAACGTGGTCCTCGACAAGAAGTTCGGGTCTCCGACGATCACCAACGACGGGGTCACCATCGCGAAGGAGATCGAGCTCGAGGAGCCGTTCCAGAACATGGGCGCCCAGCTGGTCAAGGAGGTCGCGTCCAAGACCAACGACATCGCCGGTGACGGCACCACCACCGCCACGGTCCTCGCCCAGGCGCTCATCAATGCCGGCCTGCAGAACGTCGCAGCGGGCGCCAACCCCATCCAGCTGAAGAAGGGCATCGAGCTCGCCGTCGAGGCCGTGGTCGCCGCCATCAAGGAGCAGTCGGTCCCCATCAGCGAGCGCGAGAAGATCGCCCAGGTCGCCGCCATCTCGGCCGCCGACCCAGCGATCGGCGAGATCGTCGCCGACGCCATGGAGAAGGTCGGCAAGGACGGTGTCATCACCGTCGAGGAGAGCAAGGGCCTCGAGACCGAGCTCGAGCTCGTCGAGGGCATGCAGTTCGACAAGGGCTACATCTCGCCGTACATGGTCACCAACGCACAGCGCATGGAGGCCGTCCTCGAGGACCCGTACATCCTCATCACCGACCGCAAGATCTCCGCGATCGCTGACCTGCTGCCCATCCTCGAGAAGGTGGTGCAGAGCGGCAAGCCGCTGCTGGTCATCGCCGAGGATGTCGAGGGCGAGGCGCTCGCCACGCTGATCGTCAACAAGCTGCGCGGCACCTTCAACGCGGTCGCCGTCAAGGCCCCCGGCTTCGGTGATCGCCGCAAGGCCATGCTCCAGGACATCGCGATCCTCACCGGTGCGCAGGTCATCAGCGAGGAGGTGGGCCTGAAGCTCGAACTCCGCGCAGCTCACCTCGCTCGGTCGCGCCCGCCGCATCACCGTCACCAAGGACGACACCACCGTCGTCGAAGGTGCCGGCTCGCAGGACGCCATCAAGGGCCGTATCGAGCAGATCAAGGCCGAGATCGAGAAGAGCACCTCGGACTGGGACAAGGAGAAGCTCCAGGAGCGCCTTGCCAAGCTGGCCGGCGGTGTCGCGGTCATCAAGGTCGGCGCGGCCACGGAGACCGAGCTCAAGGAGAAGAAGCACCGCATGGAGGACGCCGTGTCCGCCACCCGCGCGGCCGTCGAGGAGGGCATCGTGCCCGGCGGCGGTGTGGTGCTCGTCAACTGCGTCTCGGCGCTCGACGGCGTCACCGCAGAGGGCGACGTCAAGACGGGCGTCAACATCCTCCGCCGTGCGCTCGAGGAGCCACTTCGCCAGATCGCCGACAATGCCGGCGAGGAGGGTTCGGTGGTCGTCGAGAAGGTCAAGAACCTGCCCAAGGGCCAGGGCTACAACGCGGCCACCGGCGAGTACGTCGACATGGTCGCGGCGGGGATCATCGACCCCACCAAGGTGACCCGCTCGGCGCTCCAGAACGCGGCGTCGATCGCCGCTCTCCTGCTCACCACCGAGGCGCTGATCACCGACATCCCCGAGAAGAAGGGTGCGGCCGCGCCGCCGATGCCGGAGTACTAGATCGACTCTCGGATCTCTGATCCAGGAACGGCCGGGACCTGCGTCCCGGCCGTTCTGTTTTTCTGCACCGCTTTCTCAGCGCACCTGACGTGCCGCTGCGACACGCCGCGGCTCGGCTCGACAGGTACGCCGATCCCAACCCGTGTCGGCGGGGGTACGTGTCAGTACAGTGAGCCGGCGATGCAGCAGCCGCCTCCGACCACTCCCGCTCCCCCGGTGAGCCCGACCCCCGGCCAGGACGCTCCGCCCGCTCGCCAGCCGGTCGCGTCGCGCATCTCCAACCTCGCCCGCCTGGTCATCGCGGCCGTGGTCGTCGGGGCGGTCGTCCTCACCATCTTCTGCGCGCAGAACACGCAGGGGACGTCCGTCAAGTTCCTGGTGTGGTCCTGGCCCGGTGCTCCTCTCTTCGTGGTGATCCTTGCGTCCGTGGCGCTGGGCATCGCCATCGGCGGACTGTTCGTCTGGCTGCGCTTGGTGCGTTACTCCGTCGAGCAGCGCGTGCCCGGGCGCCGGAAGCGCCGGTAGCGGTCAGCTCGCGCAGCCGCTGGCCCGGTACGACCCGCTGCCCAGCGCCGAGTCGGGCCGGCCCTTGACGGTGACCACCGCGGCGCGTCTCGGGTGCGGACAGCTGCTGGGAAGGACGATGAACACGCTGCGCGCACCCGCCTGCACGTACCCCTGGCAGGCGTTGGCGTCGCACGAGTACGGCTCCCACGTCCCGTGCAGCGTTGCCGTGCCGTCGGCGGCGACGGACTCGATCGGCGACGCGAGCAGACCCCGGACCCCCACCACCGCGGCGACGATCACCGCCAGCGCGGCGACCAGGAAGATGAGCAGACCACGGCGCGAGATGCCCCTGGTGCTTCGGTCCGGGGCCACCGGTGTCGTCGCCATGTGCCGGAGTACGGTAGCGAACCACCAACGCGGAGTGTCCCTGTGGATGTGACCACCCTGAAGCAGCGCTACGGCGACCTGACGGCCGCCGACGGCGCCGCGCTCGACGCCGCCGCGATGGCCGCGGGCGTCGAGCTCCTCCAGCTGATGGAGGTGGCGGGTTTCCAGGTGGCCCGGCTGGCGTGGCGCGTCAACGGCTCACGGCCGCGTGCCGTCCACGTTGTGGCCGGTCATGGCAACAACGGCGGCGACGCGCTGGTGGCGGCCCGTCATCTCAGCGCCTGGGGATGCGCTGTGACCGCCGCTGTCCACGCCGAGCCGCGCCGCATCAGCGGCGTCGTCGAGCGACAGCTCCACGGCGCGCAGAGCGCGGGCGTCGCCCTGACCGTCTCCGCCGACCCGCGCGACGCGCAGGCACCGCACGCTGCCGTCCTGCTCATCGACGGCCTGCTCGGCACCGGGCTGACCGGGCCGGTGCGGCCCACCCACGCCTCGGTCATCGCCGGCATGCGCGGCACCATCCTGAGCATCGACGTGCCCAGCGGGCTCAACGCCGACGAGGGCAGCGCTGCGGGAGCGGCGGTGCGCGCGAGCGTCACGTGCACGCTCACCGCGTGCAAGCGCGGTTTCTGGTCCGCCGCGGCTCGGCGGTGGACGGGCGACCTCCACGTGGCGGACATCGGCATGCCCCGCCAGGCTTGGCTCAGTTGCGGCCTCACCGCACCGGCGCGAGTGCGCGGCGGGACCGTGTGCCCCGTGCCGCTGCCCAGCGCGGAGGGTTGAATCGGGATCCTCCCAAGGGGATTCTGCCAACCTTGACCGAACCACCACTCGCCTGTATGCTTGCGCGCAGCGCGTGCTCACTCGCACGACAACGTCATGATCAACGTCGCAGCACACATCGCACCCGATGCGAGTGACCTCGCAGGCTTGGCCTGCGGGCACCTCGATGATCTCGTGACGTACGTCACCCATCTCAGCGGGAGCGCGGACGACGCGCTCGAGTTCGTCGCCGGTGGGCTAGCGCATGCCGCGAAATACCCGCCCACCCGTCTGCGCGTCGACGGGCGGGCGGCGCTGTATCGCGCCGCCACGCGCGCGTGCCGGCAGGGACACCGCTTTCCACCACGCGGCCATGGCCCGTCGCGATTCCTGCGCCGGCCCAGGCCCGCGTTCCAGGCGCACATCGACAGCGCGGCGGCGTCGCGCATGAACACCGTGAAACGTGCGCTCGCCACGCTCCCGTTCGAGAGGCGTGCCGCCCTGCTCTTGCACGACCTCGCCGGTCTCGACTACCGCGAGATGTCACGGGCGCTGGAATGCTCCCCGGAGGCAGCCGGCCGGCTCCTGGCAGCGGCGCGGCGAGACTTCGGCACCATCTACACCGAGATCGCCCTGTGAAGTGCAGCCTCCTGACGCTCAGCACATTCATCGACGGTGAGCTGGCGCCGGAGAGGCGCGCGGAGGTGGATGCTCACCTGGTCGGCTGCAGCCGCTGCAGCTCCGGCGCGGCGACGCTTCGCGAGGAGCAGGCGCGAGTTCGGCCAGCTCGCCAGAGTCACTGTCGATCCCGGGTCAGCCCAGCTGATGCTCGAGCAGGTCGGGATCGTCCTCGACTCCTCCGTCGACCGCTCCTCGGTGATTCCGCCGCCACCATCCCCGCCTCCCGGCCCCCGGCTGCCCTGGCAGGCGGGCGACAGCAGCCCCGCGCTGCCGTGGACGCCCCGCCGTCCGGACCCGGTGCCGCCGGTCAGCGAGGAGATGGCCGTGCCCAGCGTCCTTGGCGACCTTCAGCCCGACCTGCCACTGGATGGCGTTCGGTCCGCTCCCGCTTCGTGGGACAGGTCGCCCCGGGAGGAGCCGCCGGCCTTCCCGGAACTCCGAGGCCACCCCCGCTGCCCCTGACCTCCCGGCGCTGGACCTCGATCTGGACGCAATTGACGAGGAGTGGCTGAACGCCGCGGCGCCGACGGGATCGTGGGTTGACCCGGCACCGCCGGCTGTGGCCGCCTCCCCGCCCGCGGACGCGTCGGTCGCGACACAGGCCGGGTTCGCCGACCCGCCCCTGCCGCCCAGCCCGCCGGCCCAACCCGGCGCACCGCTGTACGCGCCCCCCACGCGGTTGGCAACGGCCTCCGGGCCGGCGGCGCTGTGGGCTCGCGCACGTGACGCGGTCACAGTCCGGCTGGCACTGGCGCGAGGCGGGGCGGCCCTCGAGGATTCAGCGCAGATCGTCACCGGGGCCCCGCCTCGCCGCGGCACGCCGCTCCCGACCCGTGTGCAGGCGTCAACGCCCGCGCCCGCCCTGCCGACGAGCGCCTCTGCCGCGCCCCAGCAGACGCCGCCCGAGGCGGCGGAGGTCGAGCTGCCCGGGGTCGTCGACCGCGTCCGCGCCGCGCCCGTCGCGGTCGACGCCTGGCCTGCCTCTGTCCCGCACACCGCCGTCGATGCCGGCTCCCGGCCCCCGGCCCACGACGTCACCGAGGTCGATGCTCCCGAGCCAATCGATGATTCCGCGTGGAACGCCTTTGCTGCGTCGTCGTACCCCGCTGAGGATGTGCCGCCCGAGCGCCCAGCAACCATCGCGCCGCGACCGATCGGACGTCACACCCGGGCGATTGCCCGCGAGCGGGTCCCGCTCTCCACCCGGGTGGCGCGAGGCGTGGGCAGCGCGGCGGCAGCGGCGCGGGCCGGTGCCACCACGGCCATGGCTCGTGTCCGTCAGAGCGCGGAGCGGCTCCCGAGGTCGGGCCCCGACAGCCGAACTCGTCGGCGCCATCGCCGCCATCGGGCTGATCTTTGTCGTCGCGCTGCTGATCGGCCACGCCACCTCGAAGCCTGTGGCGCCGACAGCGTCGCGACCCTCGACCGCACCGGCCGCTGTCGAGCCACGCCCCTCTGTCCCCGCTCACTCGAACGCGGCGGCCTCCGCCGGGGCGGCGACCGCCCCAGCGCAGGTGCAGACCTTCGGTGCCGGCGACACCGGTTTCCAGGTGGTCCGGCTGCGCTATGGGGCGCAGACGAACTACATGCGCGTGGTCTTCGACCTCGGCGCCGTCACCAGCACCGCCGCAGGAACTCCGCGGGTGACGCTGTCGTTCACCAACCCGACGACCGTCCTGGTGACGCTGAGCGGCACCGTGCCGGCGGGGTCGACAGGCACTCCGATACCCGGCAAGCTCATCTCATCGGTGACGCTGGTGAGCAGCAGCGGCAACAAGGCGGTGTACCGCTTCTCGCTCACCCGTGCGGCCACGGCGACCGCCTTCTACCTCGCCGCGCCGACCAGGTTCGTCCTCGACCTGCACTGAGCCCCACCGCGCTGCTCAGGCGGTCGCGCCCCCGTCGACGACCAGCACGCTGCCGGTGACGTATGACGCGGCCTCGCTGGCGAGGAAGACCGCGGCGCCGCCGATCTCGTCGGGCTCTGCGTGCCGCTTCAGGGCTGTCCCGCGCACGATGCTGTCGTGGATCTTCGGGGTCTCGATCAGCACCTTGGCGAACTCCGTGTCGACGAGCCCGGGGGCGATCGCGTTGACGCGGATCCCTGAGCCCCCCAGCTCGTGGGAGAGCGTGCGGGTGAGGTTGATGAGCGCGGCCTTGCTGGCGTTGTAGGCGCCGATCATCGGCTCGGGGTCGATGCCGCCGACCGAGGCGATGTTGATGATGCTGCCGCCGTGCTCGTTCATCCAGGCGCGCACCGATGCGCTGATCAACCGCAGGGGCCCCTGGACGTTGACCTCGAAGACTCGGTCGACAGCTGAGTCCTCGGCGTCGACGAGCATGCCGAATTGCGGGTTGGTGGCCGCGTTGTTCACCAGGATGTCCAGTGCGCCGAACTCGCGCATCACCGCTTCCACAATGGTGGCGGCGTCCTCGCGGTGGCCCACGTTGCCCGCCACCGCTGCCGCCTTGCCTCCCGCCGCGATGATCTCGTCGGCGACCTTCTGGCACGCATCGAGGTGGCGCGAGCAGACCGCCACCTGCGCGCCCGCGCCTGCCATGGCGAGGGCGATCGCGCGTCCGATCCCCCGGCTCCCACCGGTCACCAGCGCGCTCCGTCCCACCAGTGAGAAACGCTCCAGGCCGTCTGCCATCAGTTGAGGGAGACCGGCACGATGTTGTGGTCGCGGCGGGCCAGCATCTGGGCGAGGAAGACGGACTCGCGGCGAAGCACCTGCAGGCACTTGCGCAGCCGCCCGGACACCGAATCCTCCTCGAGCAGGTCCTGGCGCCGGTGAACCTCCACGTTCAGCGACGCCGCGATGAGGTACGAGAGCAGTTCCGGGTCGTCAGGAAGCGGCTCGGGCTGGTCGTCCGCGCCGGGCTCGTCAGCGAGGTTGCGCAGGGCTGTCGCGTACTCCGTGAACGCCCGCGAGGCCCGGTGGGCCAGGTTCGGGATGGCCGCCTCGTCCCCGCGGGTGTCCTCGAGGTAGCGGATGCTGCCGACCAGGTAGGAGTGGTCCAGGGCCACGCTCTCGACCCGGAATCGCGAGGCTCCGGCGACGACCAGGTTGAAGCGGCCGTCGTCGAGAGCTTCGAGCTCGTGGATCTGGGCAAGGGTTCCGACCGAGAACGGGAAGGCCGCCCCGCCCACCTCGAGGCCTTCGCGAATGCCGACGACACCGAAGCTGGTGCCCTGCGCCTGACAGTCGCGAATCATCTCGCGGTAGCGCTCCTCGAAGATGTGCAGCCCAGCGGGCATGTGCGGGAAGAGCACGGTGTTGAGCGGGAACAGAGGCAGGCGAACCGGCATGGCGGCCAGTGTACCGCCGCCATCCTGACCACTCGGCCGCGGCGCGAACGCCGCGGGGCTGCTTACGCGGCTTTGCAGTTCTTGCTGTGCTTGAGGATGCGCTCGCGCTTGGGCTCACCGGGCCTGCGCTGGTGGCGAAAGGCGATCTCCACGCTGATCTCGTTCTGGCGCATCAGGTTGTGGCAGATCGGGCAGCGCTGCGATGTGACGATGTCCTTCTGGGAGTTGACTCCCTTGGACTCCTTGATGGTGTTGGCCACAACTGTCTCCACGAAAGCACTGACGAACGCGGCGAATTGTACCGCCGAGCCGCCCACATCCCGGCCCGAGGCGTCGCGGCGCGCTGCGAAACGGTGCGGTCAGCCCCGCCCGATGCGGCCGAGCAGCATGAAGGCAGCGCCGGCGACCACACCGACACAGACCATCAGGCCCGCCGGAAGACCGATGACATAGATGAGGCTGGGGGCGGGGGTCAGAAGCATCACCACGAGTGTACCCACCGCCTCCGGGTTGGAGAAGCACACGTCAGGCCCTGTTACACTGCGACGCCTGATGTCACAGCGTCACTCCGACGGGGCCCTGCTCGACGCCGCTCGCGCGTGCGTCGCCGAGCGCGGCATCGCCCGCACCACGGTGACCGACGTGGCGCGCCGCGCGGGGGCCAGCCGGATGACCGTGTACCGGACATTCCCCGACGCAGCCACCCTCTGGTCCAGCCTGCTCACCCGCGAGGTCGCGATGATCGTCGCCGACGCCGAGGCCGCCGCAGCCACCCGTCCCACGGCCCGGGAGCGACTCATCGAGGCCACCGCCCGCGCCGTGCTGGCACTGCGTGCGGACCCGGTCATCCGCCGCGTCATCGAGCTCGACGGGGATCGGCTGCTCCCGTACCTCACCACGCGCCGGGGCCACGCGCAGGAGATCGCCATCGCCGCCGTCCGCGAACACCTCGCGGCCGGCCGCCGCGACGGCTCGATTCGGGAGGTCCGCGGCGACGCGGTCGCGCGCCTCTACGAGCTGGTGGTGCGCAGCCTCGTCGTCGCCGCTCCCGCGCTGGTCGACGACGCGGCAACTCCGGGCATCGACGCCGAGCTGCGCCTGCTGCTCGACACCTGGCTCCGGCCGGCGAGCGCGCCGCGATGAGCTTCGCCGGCTCGTTGAACGCCGCGCAGCGCGGCGCCGACATCGGGCGCATCGCCTCCGAGGACCTGGACGTGCTGGTGATCGGTGGCGGCATCACCGGGACCGGGGTGGCGCTGGACGCGGCCATGCGCGGGCTTCGCACCGGCCTGGTCGAGCGACGTGACCTGGCCAACGGGACCAGCCGGTGGAGCTCCAAGCTGGCTCACGGCGGGCTTCGCTACCTGCGCCACGGGCAGTTCGGCGTGGCGTGGGAGTCGGCTCGCGAGCGGCACATCCTCATGACCCGGACGGCCCCGCACCTTGTCCACCCGCTGCCTTTCATCGCCGCGCTCAACCAGGCGCTCCCACCGCTCGGCGGCGCCCTGACGGAGGCGGGCGTGCGGGCCGGCGACGTGCTCAGGCTCGTCTCGGGGACGCGCCGGTCGCAGCTGCCGGGCCCGCGCCGCATCAGCGCCCTGGAGGCGCAGCGCCTGGTGGGTGGGCTGCGCGTGGACGGCCTCCGCGGCGCCGTGATGTTCTGGGACGGTCAGCTCGAGGACGATGCCCGGCTGGTGATCGCGGTGGCGCGCACCGCCGCGGCCCACGGTGCGGCGATCGCCACACACTGCACGGTCGTCTCCGCCGCGGGTGGGCGCGTCCAGGTGCGCGACGACATCAGCGGCGCGACCTTCGAGGTGCGCGCTCGTACGGTCATCAACGCCTGCGGCGTGTGGGCCGGCGCCATCGACCATTCGGTGCGGCTGCGGCCCAGCAAGGGCGCGCACCTGGTGGTCGACGCCGCGGCGCTCGGCGACCCTCGTGCCGCGTTGATCGTGCCCGTCGAGGGCCAGAGTGCGCGCTGGGTGGGCGCCACGCCGACGGGCGGTGGACGGGTCATCGTCGGCACCACGGACGACGCCTACCACGGTCCCGTCGAGGACGAGCCGGCGGTCGACGCCGCGGAGGAGGAGTTCCTGCTCAGGACCCTGTCGCGAGCCCTGGAGACACCGCTGAGCGATGCCGACGTGCTCGGCCGCTACGCCGGGTTCCGCCCTCTTCTCGACACCGGCGCCGGCTCCACCGCCGATCTCTCGCGCAACCACGCCATCCTCGAGTCGGCTGACGGCATGCTCCTGACGGTGGTCGGCGGCAAGCTCACCACCTACAGGCGCATGGCCGAGGACGCCGTCGACCGCGTCGTGGCCAGGCACGGCGGCCCGCGCAGCAGCACGGCGACCCAGCCTCTGGTGGGGGGCAACGGGCGCGCAGCAGGGGCGGGCGCCGCCGCACCCGCGCGCCTGGTGCGGCGATATGGCAGCGAGGCCGCGGCCGTAGCTGCGCTTGCCCTGCGCGACCCCGCGCTGCTCCAGCCGGTCTTCGCGGGCGGCGAGGTGCTGGCAGTCGAGCTGGTCTTCGGCATCCGCCACGAGGGTGCCATGGACGTCGACGACCTTCTCGACCGCCGCGTCCGTCTCGGCCTGGTGCCGAGCGACCGCCGTCGCGCCGAGGCGCTCGCCACCCAGCTGTTCCACGACATGGCGGCGTGACCGGTCAGCCGCCGCCACTCCGCTGGTGGGGGTGGGGCGAGCGCGACACCGCGATCCCACCGGGTCTCGCCCATCTGCTTCGCGATGAGCTCGAGGTCACGCTGACCGCGTCCCCGCCCCCGCCGGCACCACCGAGCCTGCCACCAAGCGCCCTCGATGGCGACGCATTGGTCACTGAGCTGGACAAGATCTGCGGGCGCGGGGCGGTCAGCGTCGACACCGACGCCCGGCTGCGGCACGCGGCCGGGCGCAGCTACCTGGACCTGCTGGCCCTGCGCAGCGGCCAGCTCAGCTCAGCGCCCGACGCGGTCGTGGCGCCGGCCGGGGAGGCCGAGGTCGCAGCCGTGCTGCGGGCCTGCTCTCGTGGTTCGTGCGCGGTGGTGCCGTACGGAGGGGGAACCTCTGTCGTCGGGGGGCTTGCCGCCCTCCGGGGCAGCCATCGCGCGGTCATCGCCCTCGACCTGCGCCTTCTGGACCGCGGCACCGCCGTCGACCCGGTGTCGCTGACGGCCAGCCTGCAGGCCGGGATGACCGGGCCGCGCGTGGAGGCCTTCCTGGGGGCGCACGGGCTCACCCTCGGCCACTTCCCGCAATCGTTCGAGTACGCCACCGTCGGCGGGTTCGCGGCGACGCGCAGCACAGGCCAGGCATCCTCCGGCTACGGACGCTTCGACGAGCTGGTGCTCGGTCTGCGCCTGGTCACCCCGAGCGGGGAGGTGGTGGTGGCCGCCCACCCCGCGACTGCGGCGGGGCCGTCCATCCGCGAGCTCGTGCTCGGCTCTGAGGGCCGTCTCGGGGTGATCACCGAGGTCACGGCCCAGGTGCGACGCCGGGCCGCCCAGTCACGGTACGAGGCCTGGTCGTTCGCCGAGTTCGCGGACGGGGTCGCGGCGATGCGTGGGCTGGTGCAGGGGCGCGTCGCGCCTGACGTCGCGAGGCTCAGCGATCCTGAGGAGACGCGGGTGGGGATGGCCATGGCCGCCCATGGCGGCGTCGCCGAGAGGCTGGGCCGCCGCTACCTGGAGCTGCGTGGCCACCAGCACGGCTGCCTGCTCGTCATCGGGTGGGACAGCGACGCCCTGCTGGTCGGGGCGCGGCAGGCCGAGGCGCGCGCCCTGCTGCGCCGCCACCGCGCCATCCCCTTGGGCTCATCCCCGGGGCGCGCCTGGCTGCGCCAGCGGTACCACGGCCCCTACCTCCGGGACGCCCTGCTGGACGCCGGTGTCCTGGTCGAGACGCTGGAGACCGCGACAGGCTGGTCCAACCTCCATCAACTCCATGACAGCGTCGTCGACGCGCTGCGAGCCGCCCTCGGCACCGACGCCAGGCCGTTGATCGGCTGCCACGTGTCGCACATCTACCCGTCGGGTGCCTCCCTGTACTTCACCGTGCTGGCCGCGGCCGGTCCCAGGCCGCGGGCGCGGTGGACCGAAGCCAAGCGCGCGGCCTGCGAGGCTGTGCTGGGGGCAGGGGGCACCATCACCCACCACCACGCCGTGGGCATCGACCACCGTCCGTACATGGCCCAGGAGATCGGCGTCGCGGCCGTCACCGGCCTGCACGCGCTGGCGCGGCACGTCGACCCGACCGCGATCATGAACCCGGGAAAGCTGCTGCCCGACTGAGGGCTTGGGTCGCTCGAAAACTGGTACCCCGTATCGGATTCGAACCGATGATCTCCGCCTTGAGAGGGCGGTGTCCTGGGCCACTAGACGAACGGGGCGGGGCCTGCGAAGTATAGGGGTGGCCTGCGTCACATCCGGTCGGGCGCGGCCATGCCCATCAGGTGAAGTGCGCGCGCCAGGGTGACGCGCACCGCCGCCGCGAGGTGGAGACGCGCGCTGCTCAGCGCCGGGGCGCCGGCATCCACGATGCGGTGGTCGTGGTAGTACCGATGCCAGGCCGCGGCGAGACTGTGCGCGTAGAAGGTCAGGCGGTGCGGTTCCAGGTCACGGGCGACACCGCTCACCACCACGGGAAGCTCCAGGAGCAGCTGGATGAGCGCTGCCTCGTCGCGACCGATCAGCGTGAGGTCGGGGCCATCGAGGGACACACCGTCGGCCACGGCCTGGCGGAAGACCCCCGCACAGCGCGCGTGCGCCATCTGCACGTAGAAAACGGGGTTCTCGTTGCCGGCTTTGGCGGCGAGGTCCAGGTCGAAGTCGATCGTCGAGCCCGACGCGCGGCTGATCAGGAAGTAGCGGATGGCGTCACCCCCCACCTGCTCGAGGATCTCCGTCAGCGTCACGTAGTGACCCGACGCCTTCTTCATCTTGGTGCCGCCGACGCTGATGAGTTGCGTGACCACGATGCTCAGGCGTGTCTCGTCGAGTCCCAGGGCGCGCAGCGCCGCGTACATGCGCGGCAGGTGGCCGCCGTGGTCGGCGCCGACGACGTCGACGGCGCGGTCGAACGAGCGCGCCTCGAACTTGTCGAGGTGGTAGGCGATGTCGGTCATGAAGTAGGTGGGCATCCCGTTGCTGCGGATCAGCACCTCGTCCTTCTCGAGTCCGAGCTCGGTGGCGGTGAACCACACGGCGCCATCGCGTTCGACGACGTAGCCGGCGCGGCGCAGCCGCTGCAGCATGGCGTCCACGGCCCCGCTGTCGAAGAGGGACTGCTCGTGGAACCAGCCGTCGAAGCGCACGCCGAGCCTCTCAAGGTCCTGGCGGATCTCCGCCAGCTGGGCGCTGATCGCCTTTCGCCCGAGATGGTCCGCAGGCAGGTCGCGCAGGCTGTCGCCGTGCTCGGCGAAGAGCATCTCGGCGGCGTGCTCGGCCGCGGGGTAGGGCTCGCTGGGCGCGGGTTCATCGTCCCCGCACAGGCGCCGGTAGAACCAGGCGCAGTTGACGGCGAAGGTGTGCATCCGGCTGCCCGCGTCGTTGACGTAATACTCGCGCTCGACGCGGTGACCGGCGGCGGCGAGGACGTTGGCCAGCGCGTCGCCGACCGCCGCTCCGCGCGTGGCCCCGAGCGTCACGGGCCCGGTGGGGTTGGCGCTGACGAACTCGACCTGCACCGCGCGACCGCCGGCGAGCGGGACGTCGCCCCAGCAATCGCCCGCCTCGACGATCCCCGCGAGCTGCGCTGCCAACCATCCCGGCGAGAGCCACATGTTGATGAACCCGGGCCCGGCAACCTCGGCGAACTCGATGACCGTGCCCCCGCCGAGCTGGTGGCGGAGCACCTCCGCGATCGGACGCGGGGACATGCCCAGCCCCTTGGCCAGCCGCATCGGCAGGTTGGTGGCGACGTGGCCATGGGAGGTGTCCTTGGGCGTCTCGACGACGATGTCGACAGCGCTGCCGGGTGGCGTGAGCGCCCCCGTGGCGACAGCCCTGTCGAGGGCGGCGGCGAGCTCAGCGCTCACCGCGTTCGCCACCAGCTGCGGTTGCGGCACCCCTGCCTCCGTCGAGATCTTCAAGGAGGCGCCAGTGTAGTGGGCATCGTCGAAGCACTCGTCGCAGAGCACAGAAGGCGGCTGACGGGCGACAATGCGCCGCCGTGGATCTCCGTCATTGCGTCATCCCCGCCGCCGGGCTGGGGACGCGATTCCTTCCAGCCACCAAGGCGCTCCCCAAGGAGTTGCTGCCTGTTCTCGACCGCCCGGTGATCCAGTGGGGCGTCGAGGAGGCGGTTGCCGCCGGCGCCACCGAGATGGTCGTGGTCATCAGCAATGGCAAGGAGCTCATCCAGCAGCACTTCAGCGTCCAGCGCGAGCTCGAGGAGCTGTTGGAGCAGCGAGGCAAGCTCGATGAGCTCGCCGCCGTGCGGGCCAGCGATCACCTCGGGTCGTTCACCTGGGTGCGGCAGGACGAGCCACTCGGCCTCGGCCACGCCGTGCTGTGCGCCGCCGGCGCGGTCGGCGACCGCCCCTTCATGTGCATGCTGCCCGACGACCTGTCCTACGGCCCGGATCCTGTCTTGCGCCAGCTCGTCGACGCCTATCAGGAGCACCGGACCCCGGTCCTCGCGCTCATGCGTGTGCCGCGCGAGCAGATATCGCGCTACGGGTGCGCGGCCGTCGCGGAGTCACATGGGAACGTGCACCGGCTCAGCGCGGTGGTGGAGAAGCCCTCCGTGGAGGAGGCGCCGAGCGACCTTGCGATCATGGGCCGGTACGTCCTGACGCCCGACATCTTCGAGGCGCTGCGCACCACGCAGCCCGGCGCGGGGGGTGAGATCCAGCTGACCGACGGGATCGCCTCTCTGCTCGCCCGCGGCGTGGTGCACGGCGTGGAGTTCAGCGGTGAGCTCCTCGACGTGGGAACCCCCGCCGGGTGGCTGGCCACCAACGCCCGGCTGGCTCTGGATGATCCCACCATGGGAGCGGCTCTCCGGGCCGCCATGGAGCCGGTCACGGCATGAACATCTTCCGCCGGGAGTGGGGTGCCATCACGTTCGTCCTCACCGTGCTGGTGGGGGCCATCGCGGTGGCGATCTCCCTGGTGGTGACCGGCTCGCATCAGCCGCCGGTCCCGCCGCTGCCACCGTGTCCCTCGTACACCCCCTACGTGGTGACGCCGACACCGGCGACGACCCCCACGCCCAAGGTGTCGCCGTCGGCCTCTGCCAGCGCCAGCGCCTCCGCCACCGTCGTGACCCCGTCGCCGAGCCCGACGAACTTCAACCCTGCCCTGGCCAACTGCCCGACAGCACCAGCCCGGCCGCCGGCCACGCCCACGACGTCCGTCTCACCCGGTGGGTCGCCGACGCCAACTCCAGCTCCCACCCCGACCCCCGTGCCGACGCCGACACCGACCGACGTGTTCCAGACACTGCCGCCCGCAACCCCGACGTCCTCCCCGTGAGAGCGTCCGCTCAGGCGGCGAGCAGAAGTGTCCCGTTCTCCGCGCTGATCGCTGTGCGCTTCAGCTCGAGGTCCACCAGGGGTGGGTGACCGACATCGAGAACCACGGCGATGCTGTCCGCAAGCCGCAGCCCGCCGAGGCGTACGCAGTCGCGGAGGAAGGTGAAGGCCAGCGGACGGACCAGGTTCCAGATGTACTGCCGCCCGGCGTGGGCGTCATCGTCGCCGGTCAGCTCATGGAGGCTGTGGTCGCGGAACGCCAGCACGCAGACCTCGTCGGTGAGCTGCACGGGCGCCGTCCAGCTGTACGCCTCGTCGTCGCCGCTGACGGTGATCAGGGAGTCCTTGGCGGTGAACAGCGTGAGCCGCTCGACCAGCCGTCGCATCGGCCGCGGCGGCCCTTCGACGATGAACGGCACGTCACGGAGCCGCTCGTTCCACGCCTGCGCCGGGTAGCGAGCGCTGAAGCCGACGTCATCCACCCCGCTGAAGGGCGAGGGGACCTTGATCACCAGCTCCTCCATGCTCACACCTCCGTTGCGACCGGGATCAGCGCGACGGCGTCGATCTCGGCGGGATCCTCCCGTCGCCGCGGCGGGATCCAGGGTAGCCCCAACGCGGCGTACACATCGTCCTCAGTTTCACCGGCGACGCGCACCCCGTCATCAAGGCGGAACAGACCGTACTCATTGAGTGTCATCCCCATCCGAAGCGCGCGACCGCGCAGCCGGACGTTGTGCGCTTGTGACCCCGTGAAGTACTGGAGAGCCGCACCGAACGACTCGGGCGACACCGCGCGGCAGTCGACCTGGAAGGAACCGTCGACGTGGACGGAGCTCTTGGTGGCACCGCGCGCGAGCACGCGCTCGACCTGGGGGAGAGCCGCGAAGGCGACCAGCACCCCCGGCGCGTCCGCGGTGGCCACCAGCAGGTCGAGGTCTCCGCAGCTGTCGCGCTCGCGGCGGAACGAGCCCGCCACCTCGACGCGCTCCGCGGCCGGGTGCGCGGCGACCGTGTCGCGCAGCGACGCCGCCAGGGCCGCGAGGTCGGCGCGCTGTCGGCGGCGCGGCGGATCACCGCCGCGGTCGGCGCGGGCCTCGAGCGCCGCGACTATCCTCTCCGCGCTGCGTGCGCCCAGGCGAGGAAGAGCGTCGAGCCCGCCGCGCCGGGCAGCGGCATCCAGCTCGTCGAGAGTCGTGATGCCGGCCTCGTGCCAGAGGGTCGCAACCGTGCGGGGCCCCATGCCCGGGAGCGCGAGGATGTCGACGAGCGTCGGCGGGACCTCCGCCTCGAGCCGCTCGAGGTACGTTGAGCGACCTGTGGCGATGAGCTCGCCCATCTTGTCGGCGATGGCGGCGCCGAACCCGTCGAGCGTGCGCAGGCCGCCCTCCGTGGCGGCGATGTCGTGCAACGGCCGGTCGAGGTTCTCCGCCTGCGACGCCGCCAGACGGTAGGCCCGCACCTTGAACGTGTTCTCGCCGCGGATCTCGAGGAGGTCGGCGATCCGCCCCAGCGTCCGGACGACGTCGGCGTTGCTCACCATGCGGTTGGATTTCGAATCTACCACAGCTGTGACGCGACCCAACGACGGCTTCACTAGACTGGCGATCCGATGCCCCTGACCGGTGTGCGAGTCCTCGACCTGAGCCGCCTGCTGCCCGGGCCATTCGCCACGATGATCCTCGCCGGCCTCGGCGCGGAGGTCATCAAGGTCGAGGACCTCGAGGGCGGCGACTACATGCGCTGGATGCCGCCGCTGGAGGACGGCACTGGCGTGATGTTCACCGCCATCAACCGTGGCAAGCGGTCGCTGCGCCTGAACCTCAAGACCGCGCGCGGACGCGAGCTCTTCCTCGACCTCGCGGCGCGATCGCAGGTCGTCCTCGAGAGCTTCCGCCCCGGCGTCATGGACCGGCTCGGGCTTGGCACAGACGCGCTGCACGCGTGCAACCCACGCATGGTCATCTGCAGCATCTCAGGTTTTGGCCAGGATGGGCCGGATCGTCTGCGCGCCGGCCACGACCTCAACTACCTGGCGCGTGCGGGCGTTCTGTCGATCACTGGCGCTGCCGGCGGCATGCCCGCCATCCCTGGCGTGCAGGTCGCCGACATCGGCGGTGGCGCGCAGAGCGCTGTGATCGCCATCCTCGCCGCCCTTCGACGTGCCGAGCACACCGGGGAGGGGAGCCATTGCGACGTGTCCATGCTCGACGGTGTGCTCAGCTGGATGTCGCCGCACATAGCCGCCGCATGGGCGGGTGGGCACTCCGGGCCCTCTCCATGCTGCTGAACGGCGCCCACCCGTGCTACCACGTGTACCGCTGCGCGGACGGCTGGATCACGGTCGCGGCGCTGGAACCAAAGTTCTGGGAACGGCTGTGCGAGCTGCTCGATGTCGGCGACCTGCGCGCGCGTGCGTTCGCCTCCGGAGCAGAGGCGGCGCAGGCTGTCGAGCGGCTCGAAGGGGTGTTCATGAGTGCCACGCGTGCGCAGTGGCGGGAGCGCTTGGGGGGCGAGGACGCATGCTGCGAGCCCGTGCTCAGCATCGCCGAGCTGCTCGACGACCCCCAGGTGCGCCATCGCGCGCAGGACGCGGACGGTTCGCCGGCGTGGTTCCCGCTCCGCATCGGTCCCCGGGCGCACGCGCCGACCGGCGCAGCCCCAGGCTACGGTGCCGACAGCCGCGCCCTCCTGGCCGAGCTCGGTGTCGGCGAGGCCGAGCTTGCCGAGCTGATCGACGACCGGGTGACCGCGTGAGCTCGCGCCCGGCGGCGCGGCCGACTCGGCGCAGCGCGCGCACGCGCGAGCGGATCATCGAGGCGGCCACCGAGGTCTTCGCGCGTCGAGGTGTGCACGGCACGCGGGTGGCTGACATCGCCGAGCGCGCAGGGATCGCCTACGGGCTCGTCTACCACCACTTCCGCAACAAGGAGGAGATCCTCACCGCGATCTTCGCCGAGCGCTGGGCGCAGTACGTTGCCTACCTCGAGGAGGTGGCGCGGATGCCGGTGTCCTTCCGCGACCGGATGGGCAGGCTCATCCACTTCTGGGTGGAGACGTACCGCCAGGAGGCGGACCTCATGACGGTGATGATCAACGAGATCACGCGCTCGTACGAGTTCCTGGAGTCACATGACATCACCGCGGTCCTCGTCGCCTTCGACCCCATCGAGCGGATCATCGCGGAGGGTCGCGACAACGGCGAGGTCCGTGCCGGCCTGGACGCCCAGCTGGCCACCTACGTCGTGCTCGGAGTTGCGGAGATGGTGCTGACCGGCTACGTCATCGGCAGCCTGCCGCGTGCCGACCAGCAGGCGTACGCCCGCGACGAGCAGCAGCTGCTCTCCCTCCTCCTCGACGGCATGAGCGCGCCCGGCGCGTAGCCCGCGGCTCAGCTGTTGCCGACCACCTCTGCCCACCACCGGTATACCTGGTCAGCGGTGGACTCGCGGCTGCCGTCGTTGTCGATGACCCACGTCGCGCGAGCGCGCTTCTCGTCGATGGGCAGCTGGGCCACCAGCCTGCGCTGCGCCGCGAGGTCGTCGAGGCCGTCGCGCTCGCGAATGCGCAGCAGCTGGGTGCCGGGGCGCGCGTAGACGAGCATGGTGCCTTCGAAGGCGTCCCCGCGGCCGCCCTCGAACAGCAGAGGGATGTCCGCAACCACCAGCGGAGCGGCCGACTGCAGCCATTCGACGATGCGTTCCTGCATGAGGGCGTTGATGCGCGGGTGGGTGATCTCCTCAAGCTGCACCCGCAAGCCGGGCTCTGCGAAGACGATCGCCCCGAGCGCCGGCCTGTCGATGGCGCCGCGCTCGTCCAGCACAGCGCTGCCGAATCGTTCCACCACCTCGGCGAACGCCGGTGCTCCCGGGAGCAGGACCTCGCGCGCGATGGCGTCAGCATCGACCACCGCGGCCCCGCGCGCGGCGAGCATCGACGCGACGGTGGACTTGCCCGTGGCGATTCCGCCGGTCAGCCCGATCAGCCGCATCGCCGCACCGTACACCGCCATCGCGCGACGGGGGCGCTTCAATTGACCCCTGCTACAGTGACCGGCCATGCGTCGCCTGCCCGTCCTTCTCGTCGTCGCCCTGGCGCTGCTGGCCGCGTGTGGTGACAGCACGTCCCCAGGGGTCACCGTCAACTTCGTCGGCAACAGCACCTGCACCACGAGCAACCAGTCCCCCTATTCCCCGTCGCCGCCGGACACCAACACCGCGCCGGTCGGTCATGCGATCGATGAGATGCCCCACTACCACGTGACCGAGGGCACACAGATCACCTACATGCACAATCCGCCGACCAGTGGCTGTCACTACAGCCTGGGCTCCGGGATTGCGCCGCTCAAGCCGGGCATCTACCAGCCCACCCAGAGCACCAAGCTGACGCCCGAGTACTGGGTGCACAACCTCGAGCACGGCTATGTCGTGGTCAGCTACAACTGCCCATCGGGGTGCCTCTCCGACCTCCAGACACTGCAGAGCTGGTACCTGTCGCTCCCCCCTGATGCCGGCGGCGCCGTGCCCTACGCGAAGTTCATCGCAGTCCCGTACTCCGCGCAGAAGGAGAAGTTCGACATCGAATCGTGGGACTGGTTCGATCCCTTGGGATCGACGCTCAACCTCAACGAGATCAAGAAGTTCTACGCCAACCACACCAACCAGGCGCCGGAGGGGGCGACCACCCCCTGAGCGTCGGCGGCTCCACGCCGGGGGGTGGCCAGTTGCTCGGCTCCTATACTCGGGGCATGTCCCAGGCCAAGCGGCAGCGGCGCGTCGCCGCCCAGAACCAGGCGGCGCTCGCGTCCCGTGCGGCGCCCGGTCGCCAGGGCGCCGGCACCGCCGAGGTGGAGCGCGGCCAGGTCTCCTGGCGGTCGTGCCTGGTCGGGCTGCTCGCCGGCGAGGTCCTGCTCTTCGTGCTCAGCAACGTCGCCCTGGGCGTGGCCAACGCGGCGTTCGGCAGCGCCGGGTTCCACAGTGCCGACGGCGGGATCGTGGGGGTGTCCACCTTCCTCGCGGTCTTCTTCGGGGGATTCCTGGCGGCTCGCCTCGCCGGCCGGTTCGGCCTCTACCAGGGCGTGGTGGTGGGCGCGGGCTTCATCGCCGTGGGCGCCATCTTCCAGTTCGCCCAGGAAGCCCAGATCGTGCACAGCTCACTGGCCAGCGGGACGCACACACTCGTCGACCTCGGCCCCATGAGCATGGGCAACCTCATCAGCGGCGACATGCTCGCGCTGGTCGGCGGCTCGATCGGAGGGCTCTTCTCCCGGCGTCGCTGACGGGTTCAGCGGGTGGCGTTCTCGCCGATGCGGGCCGCCTGTGCGGGTGCTCCGGCCACCTCGCGTCCGTACGGGGTCCCGACGAGGTCGACACGGCCGAGCGAGCGCGCGAACTCGAGGCACGCGGAGCGGGCGAAGCGGAGGTGCTTGCCCGGGGTGTGCCAGGCCTGCAGGTGACCTTGGGCGACGGCGCGACGCAGCGTGGACCTCGAGACCCCGCACAGTGCAGCCGCCTCGCCGGTGGTCAGAATCTGTTCCTGCGTTGCAGCCATCACATCCCTCCTGAGATCAGAGCCCGCCCTGGCTCCAGGCAGTTCGCCCCCCAGTTCTCCAAGATCACTGTATACACCACCTTTGGTGCGCTTGTCACGTTCCATGGACTGTACACCAGTTCGGGGACAATCGAAGCAACCGAGCCGTCCGTATACTCCACGGGAGCCCGCGCTCGGGGTCTGCAGGGGAGCAACATGGGTCTCGTCCAAGGCGTGGTCCGCCGGCTCGTCGCCAGCGTTGGCACGGTCATCGTGGGCAAGGAGCAGGAGGTAGAGCTCTGCGTCCTGGCCCTTCTCTGTGGCGGTCACGTCCTCATCGAGGACGTGCCGGGGGTGGGCAAGACCATGCTCGCCAAGGCCATGGCTCGCGCCACAGGGTGCGATTTCGAACGTCTCCAGTTCACCCCGGACCTGCTTCCCGGCGACGTCACCGGCGTCTCCGTCTTCAACTTGAAGACGACGGAGTTCGAGTTCCGCAAAGGGCCGATCTTCGCCCAGGTGCTCCTGGCCGACGAGATCAACCGGGCCACGCCGAAGACCCAGTCGGCGCTGCTCGAGGCGATGGAGGAGGGCCAGGTCACCGTCGACGGCGTCACCCACCGCCTGCCGGCGCCGTTCATCGTCCTGGCCACGCAGAACCCCATCGAGCTCGGGGGCACCTTCCCGCTGCCCGAAGCCCAGGTGGACCGTTTCCTGGTCAAGGTGAACCTCGGTTACCTGGAGCTGGCCGACGAGGTGGCCATGCTCGACCGCTTCCAGCGTGAGTTGCCGCTGGACGAGCTGGTGGCGGTCACGGACGCCGCTGAGATCGAGGCCTGCCGGCAGGAGCTGCAGACGGTGTTCTGCCACCGCTCGCTCAAGGAGTACTGCGTGCGCATCGTGCAGCGCACCCGGGAGAACTCGGACGTCGCCCTCGGCGCTTCCCCTCGCGGCAGCCTCGGGCTGCTCCATGCCGCCCAGGCGCACGCGGCGGCGAAGGGCCGCGACTACGTGACCCCGGACGACATCAAGGACCTCGCCCACCGCGTGCTCGGCCACCGCATCGTCCTCCGCGCCAACGCTGAGCTGCGCGGCATCACCTCCGCGCAGGTGATCGACCAGGTCCTGGCCAGCGAGGTCGTCCCGGCAGAACGGCAGCTGATGGCCGGCGAGGGGTCGTGAGCTCGCGGGTTCCCCTCCTCGCCGGTATCGCGGCGCTCAGCTTCTTCGCCGGCATCACGGGAATCCACCTCGCGTACACGCTGACGTACGTGCTCCTGGCGCTGCTCATCCTGGCTCTCTTCTGGACGCGCGCCATCGCGCGGCGGATCAGCGTCGATCGCAGCTCCCCGGCAGGGTCGTACTCGGTGGGTGAGCCGTTCAGCGAGCACTTCACCATCCACAACCGCAGCCTGCTCTGGGTGCCGTATTGCGAGGTGCACGACCGCAGCGAGATCCCCGGGTACGCCGCCGGTCGCGCGTGCGCGCTCGGCGCCGGCGACAGCGTGTCGTGGACGGCGCGCGGCCACTTCACCGCCCGCGGACGGCATCGCTTCGGCCCGCTGGAGGCGCGCATCGGCGACCCCTTCGGCCTCTTCAGCCGCACCGTGCGGCTGGCCGCGCGCAGCGAGGTGACCGTGTACCCCGCGCTCCATCCGCTCGAGGACATCGGTCCGCTGTGGAGTGGTGACGGCGCCGGTGACATGCGCCGTGGCAAGGCGGTGGATGTCGCGCCCGAGGTCTCATCGGTGCGTGACTACGACTCGACCGACGGGATGAGTTGCATCCATTGGGCATCGACCGCACGCACCGGGCGCCTGATGAGCCGCACCTACGACACCCGCTACAGCGCCGACCTCCTGGTGATCCTCGACCTCCGCGCCGGCGTCCATGCCGGCCAGGCTCCGGAGTCGTCCCTGGAGTACGCGGTGTCGATCGCCGCGTCGATCGTCAACGCCGTGGCCCGCCGCGGCCAGGCGGTCGGCCTGATCACCAATGACGCGGACATGCGGGCCTTCGGAGCCGGCCGCGGCGAGGCTCAGCGGATGCGCCTGCTCGACTACCTCGCCACCGCGCGCGACAACGGCGTCACCCCCTTGGCCAACGTGGTGAGCCGGCACGGTGAGGGCTGGCGCGGCCGCGGCGGGATGGTGGTGGTGAGCGGCGACCGCGACTCGGCCTGGGTGGAGGCGCTGGTGGACTCCGGCACACGGGGGCAGCGCCACCTCGCGGTGCTCTTGGAGACCTCGTCATTCGGCGCGCCTGGTCCTGCCATGCGCATCCCGGCGGCATGGCGGCTGGCCCTGGACTGGTGGCTGGTGCGGCGCGGTGACGTGCTCGGCAGCGGCGAGAGGGCGCGCGCCGCCGGGGACTGACGATGAGCGTGGCCAGCGTACCGATCGGGGTCCGGCCTCTTTCGCTGCGTGGGTCGGCGAGTCCGCTCCTCGCTGCCCTGCTGCTCGTGACCACCGGGTGGTCGGTGCTTGCCGGCGGCTGGACGGACGGGACATCTGCCGTCCTGGTGGTGGGGCTCGCCGGCGTCGCCGAGGGCCTGTTGCTGGCCCGCTGGCGGGTGCGCCGCCCGATCGCTCTCCTCGCTGCCCCGGTGCTGCTGTTCATCAGCCTGCTGCCGACCAACGCCGCCACCCGTCCGGTGAGCGGCAGCGGTGGGCTCGGCCACGTCCTCGAGCAGTACGGGGCTGCGGCAGCCACGGGACTGCTCGGCAACGCGCGCTGGGAGTTCAACGTCGGGCTGGGCGCCCTGCTCTGGGTGTGCGGGGCGTGGGCCGCGTGGTTCGCGGTGCGCGAGCGCCGCGGGGCCATCGCGACCGGCCCGTGCTGGGCGGTCATCGCGGTCAACGTCATCAACGCGCCATCCACCACCGCCGTGACGCTACCGGCCGCGCTGGCGTCGGCGGCAGCGCTGATGCTGATCGCCGCGGTCCATCTCGACAGGTTGAGCGACAGCTGGCGGCAGCGCCGGGTGAGCGTGCTGCCCGGCACCGGGGGGCGCTTCGCCACCGCAGCCCTCATCGGGGGGGCCTTCATCGTCGTGCTCGCCCTGGTGGTCCCACCCCTGAGCAACACCGACATCTCCGCGCACCTCTTCGGTGGGGGGACCGGAAGCGGCAAGGGCCACGGCGGTTCTTCCGGCTCGGGAACCAGCCTCAATGGTGCCACCGTGCGCTTCAGCTCCGCGACCATCCCCGGCGGTGCGCTGACACTGTCGGACATCCCCGTGCTGACCTACACGTCGAGCCTCTCCACCGGGGTGTACCTGCGGATGGAGACGGACAGCGTCTTCGATGCCGGCAACTTCCTCCCCGCCGAGAGCGCCAACAACAACGGTGACGACACCCAGGAGATAGCAGACCCTGGACCGATCCCACGAGACCGGGCGCTCTCGGATGGAGGGGTGGGCGCCCAGCAGACACCCGTGTCGGTCACGGTCACCATGATCGACGACACCTCGAACACCAACATCCTTCCGTTTGCGGGCGAGCCCGATTCCTCCACGCTAGCAACCCGCGTCAACGGCCTCACCGACCCAACCCTCAACGGCCAGCTGCTCACCGTCGACAGTGTCGAGGCCGTGCGGCGGGTGATCGGGACGTCCTTCACCACCACGGGCACGGAGTCGTCCGCCAGCATCGAGCAGCTCCGTCGGGCGGGGTCGGCGTACCCGGCACTGATCACGCGTGACTTCCTCGACCTCACCGACGACGGCACCGGCGGCGCCGCGGCGATTCGCGCCCTCGCGTTGCAGTGGACGGCCGCAGCCTCCAACCCGTACGACAAGGCGGCGGCCATCGAGGCCAACCTCCGCAACCCGCACCTGTTCCGCTACACGCTCACCCCGCCGGCCCCACCGAACCCCACCAAGACATGGCCGGTCACCTACTTCCTGACGACAAGCCACGCGGGGTACTGCCAGTACTTCGCGGCGGCGATGGGCGCCATGCTGCGCGCGGTGGGCATCCCGGCCCTCCTGGTCAACGGCTACGGCCCGGGGTCAGCCCCCAACGCCGCCACCCGACGGACCACGGGTGAGGACGTCTGGAACGTCAGCAGCAATGACGCCCACAGCTGGGTGGAGGCGTACTTCCCCGGCTATGGCTGGATCCCCTTCGAGCCCACTCCACCGTCCACAGCCGGCGACTACCAGCCTTTCGGCCGCGGCGCCCTCGGCGTGACCGGCGCACCGCCCAGCGGGAGCACACCCGTCCCGAGCCGGGCCGCGACGGCCCCGTCGCTCAATCCCCGGCTGGCGGGAGGCTCGGGCGCCTCCGGCTCGGGCGGCGGCCGCACCGTGCTCCTGGGACTTGGTGGCGTCGCCGGCGCGGCGATCCTGCTGCTCGCGTTGTTCGCCGCGTGGTTCCTCCGGCCCCGCGACATCTGCGGGGTGTGGAGGCGCGTCGGCATCATCGGCCGCATGCTCGGGGTCCCGCGCGACCGCGCGCTGACCTTCGACGAGTACGTCGAGCGGCTCACCGCGGCGCTGGCCGGCAACGCGCGGGCTGCTGGGTCGGCGCGCGCGCCGGCCGCGGTCGGCGCGGCCTGGCCGGCGCGTGTGGCCGGGGGCCTGCGCGACATCGCGGCCATCAGCGACCAGGCGTTCTACTCGTCCGCGCCGGCGCGCAGCACCGACGCCCAGCTCAAGAGCGCCTGGCGCCGGGTGGCGCTACTGGCGCCCCACCTCGGCCGCCGCACGATGGTCCGGCCCGAGGTGATTCCCTGACGAGCTGCTCGCGTCTGCGGGGCTGACGTCGATCGAGAGAAGGTCATGGGCGAGGATCGCCCCGGCGACCGTCCCGCGGGCGCGCAGGTGGCTGAGCACGAATCGCGTGCCGGGGTACTCCGCGATGAGCTGTTCCAGCTCCCCGCGCCAGAGGTGCCCACCTTCGGTCGGAGCGTCCCACCCGGTGCACTCGCACACCATGACGTCGGCGGATGCGATGGCACGGCGCAGCCCCGCGCAGAGGGTGCTGTCGCCACTGAAGCCGATGATCGCGGCGCCCTCGCGCTGCAGGGTGTACGCCAGCGAGGGACCGGTGCTGTGCACGACCGCGTGGGCGCGCACACGGTACCCGGCGGCGAGGACGTCGGCGCCATCCTGCAGCACCAGCCAGCGCAGCTGGAGGCGCTCCTCGATGAGCTCGACGAGGTGACGTCCGTAGCCGGTGTGGAGCAGCCGCAGCACGTACTCGCGGGTGCCGGGTGGACCCCCGATCGTCATCCCGCCCGTCGGCTCAGCGGCGAAAGCGCGTGCGCCCAGCAGCATCGGCAGCATGTACGTGTGGTCTGCGTGGAAATGCGTGAGCAGGACAAGGTCGATCGCGGCCACCGTCATGCCGGCGCGGGGCAGGAGCGCCTGCACCGGGGCGCCACAGTCGATGAGCACCTGCTCGTCGACGACGTAGGCCGCGTTGCAGCCGCAGCCGCTGAAGGCGTCGCCGCTGCCCACCACTGTCAGGCGGGTGGGTGCGGCCGAGGCCGGGCCGCTCTCAGCCATGCCGCGCCGGCGCCGGCGAGGCCTTGGGGGCCGGTAGGGTGGAGGGCAGGCCCTCTTGCACGAATCCCCAGTCGAGCAGGCGGCGCGACTGGCTGAAGTCGTAGGGGGCGTTGAGCAGGACGGAGATGAGGCGATGGCCGTCTCGCACTGCCAGGGCCACCTCGCAGTACCCGGCGTTGCCCGTCCAACCGGGCTTGATGCCGACAGCCGGCGGGTACATCGAGAGCAGCTGGTTGACGGACTGCAGGCTGAGATCCGGGTGACCGGGCGTCGCGGTCAGGTCGGCTGCACGCATGGCCACGATGTCCCTGAACAGCGCGAACCTGCGCACCGCCGCGGTGCTGATGGCAGCCAGGTCGTACGCCGACGAGTACTGGGCTGGATCATCCAGCCCCACCGGGGTGGTGAAGTGCGAGTCGTGCAGCCCGAGTGCGCTCACCTCGGCGTTCATCGCCCCGACGAACCGCTCCATGCCGACGGTGTCACCAGCGACGGCATTGGCGGCGTCGTTGCCGCTGACCAGCAGCATCCCGGTGAGCAGCTCCCTGACGGTGAGGGTCTGTCCGGCCGCCAGTCCCATGCGACTCTCGTCCCAGCCGAGGTGCACCGCCTCAGGGCTCACCGTCACCGGCCTGTCGGGGTCGAAGTTGGCAAGCGCCACAAGGGCGGTGAGGATCTTGGTGGTGCTGGCTGGGGGGAGCTCGGCGTGCGCGTCCTGCTGCCACAGGACCGTGTTCGAGTTGATGTCGACGAGGATGCCCGCCCGGGCGTGCATCGCCGGCGGGACGCCTGGGCTGACAGCCGCGGCGAAGTGCACAGGTTCATGCACGAGGTCCAGCCCGTACCACGGCGAACGCGGCAGGTCGGCAGCGGTACTGGCCAGCGCCGCCCGAGCGCCGATCGCGGTGGCCGGTCCGCCGCGACTGCCGACGACGGCAACTGCGCAGGTGGTCGCCAACACGACTGAGACGGCGAGGATGCTGGGGCGACGGTGGACGAACGGCATCGCGACGAGCCGCATGGTACGCCAGGATCGTCCCGCGTCCCTGTGTTGCGCCATCATTGGCCTACACGGGTTTGTGGCATGCCGCACTGGGGTATGACATCGGCATGCGACTCGACCGGTTCACCGAACGCTCCCAGGAAGCGCTCCAGGCCGCCCAGCAAGCGGCATCCGCGCTGCAGCATGCGCGCGTCGAGCCCGAGCACCTTCTGCTCGCCCTGACCCGCCAGGAGGACGGCCTGGTGCCCTCGCTCCTGCAGCGACTCGAGGTTCCGCCGGCGCCGCTGGCGGCCCGGATCGAGAGCGAGCTCGAGGCTCGGCCCAAGCAGTTCGGCGGCGGCGAGCCGACGGTCGGCGAGGCGCTGCGCGAGGTGCTCATGGCGGCATTCGACGAGATGTCCCGCCTCAAGGACGAGTACGTCTCGACCGAGCACCTCCTGCTCGCTCTCAGCGCGCGCAAGGGCGGTGAGGCGCATCGACTGCTCAGTGCTGCGGGCGTTACCCCCGACCGCATCTACGCGACGCTGGCGTCGGTGCGTGGGTCGCAGCGCGTCACCGACCCCAACCCCGAGGACAAGTACGACGCGCTCGAGAAGTACGGCCGCGACCTCACAGATGCCGCTCGCGCGGGCAAACTCGATCCCGTCATCGGCCGTGACGAGGAGATCCGACGCGTCATCCAGGTGCTGAGCCGGCGGACCAAGAACAACCCTGTCCTCATCGGCGAGCCGGGCGTCGGCAAGACCGCGATCGCCGAGGGGCTGGCGCAGCGGATCGCCGCCGGCGACGTCCCCGAGGGGCTCCGCGACAGGCGGGTGGTCGCGCTCGATCTCGGCGCCATGGTCGCCGGCGCCAAGTATCGCGGTGAGTTCGAGGACCGCCTCAAGGCCGTGCTCACCGAGGTGACCGGCTCCGCCGGCAGGATCATCCTCTTCATCGACGAGTTGCACACGCTCGTTGGCGCGGGCGCCGCCGAGGGTGCGATGGACGCCGGCAACCTGCTCAAACCAGCGCTGGCGCGCGGCGAGCTGCGCTGTATCGGCGCGACCACGCTGGATGAATATCGCAAGCACATCGAGAAGGACGCTGCGTTGGAACGCCGCTTCCAGCCGATCATCGTCGACCAGCCGAGCGTCGAGGACACCATCAGCATCCTGCGTGGCCTCAAGGAGCGCTACGAGGTGCACCATGGGGTGCGAATCAAGGACTCCGCGATCGTCGCTGCGGCGGTGCTGTCCGACCGCTACATCACCGATCGCTTCCTCCCGGACAAGGCGATCGACCTCGTCGACGAGGCGGCTTCGAAGCTGCGCATCGAGATCGACTCCATGCCCGCCGAGCTCGACACCGTTGAGCGCGAGATCCGCCAGCTCGAGATCGAGCGAGAGGCGCTGCGCAAGGAGACGGACGCGGGCTCACGCGATCGCTTGACCGCGCTGGAGCGCGACCTGGCCAACCTGCAGGAGCGCGCCAAGGAGATGCGCGAGCGCTGGCAGCAGGAGAAGGGAGCCATCGGCGCCATCCGCGACATCAAGCGGCGGATCGAAGAGCTGCGGCACGAGGCCGAGCGCGCCGAGCTGGCCGCCGACTTCGGTCGTGCCGCGGAGCTCCGCTATGGGACGCTCGCCGAGCTGGAGCGCGCTCTCGCCGCGGAGCAGGAGCGCCTGCGCGAGCTCCAGGGCGACCGCCCCCTTCTCAAGGAGGAGGTCGACGAGGACGACGTCGCCGCGGTGGTGGCGCGCTGGACCGGCATCCCGGTGAGCCGCATGCTCGAGGGTGAGACACAGAAGCTGCTGCACATCGAGGAGCGGCTTCACGAGCGCGTGGTCGGCCAGGATGACGCCGTCGCCGCGGTGGCGGCGGCCGTGCGGCGCGGTCGTGCCGGCCTCAGCGACCCCAACCGGCCCATCGGTTCCTTCATCTTCCTCGGCCCGACCGGCGTCGGCAAGACGGAGCTGGCGCGAGCTCTCGCTGCGTTCCTGTTCGACAGCGAGCAGGCCATGATCCGTATCGACATGTCCGAGTACATGGAGCGGCACACGGTGTCGCGACTCGTTGGCGCGCCGCCAGGATACGTCGGCTACGACGAAGGCGGGCAGCTCACCGAGGCGGTGCGGCGTCGTCCCTACACCGTGCTGCTACTCGACGAGATCGAGAAGGCACACCAGGACGTCTTCAACATCCTGCTGCAGCTGCTCGACGACGGCCGGCTCACGGACGGCCAAGGGCGCACGGTCGACTTTCGCAACACCGTGGTCATCATGACCAGCAACATCGGGTCGCACATCATCGCGGAGATGCCGCCGAATGCCAGCCCCGCGCAGCACGAGCAGGTGCGTGAGCAGGTGCTGGCAGAGTTGCGTCAGCACTTCCGCCCGGAGTTCCTCAACCGTGTCGACGACGTCATCGTCTTCTCCCGGCTGGATCGTCAGCAGCTGCGTCACATCGTCGAGATCCAGCTCCAGAACCTGCGTGCCCGCCTGGAGGCTCGGTCGATCAGCCTCGAGGTCGACGAAGCTGCGCTCGACCTTCTTGCGGAGGAGGGATACGACCCGACGTACGGCGCGCGACCCCTGAAGCGGGTGATCCAACGACGCCTGCAGGATCCGCTGGCCATGGCCATCCTCGAGGGTCGGCTGCGCGACGGGGACCGCGCCCGCGTCGAGGCGCGCGACGGTGAGGTGGTCATCGAGACGCCGCAGCAGGCCGACGCCGTCGCGGTCGACTGAGTCAGGCGGGGCGCGGCCAGCGGCTAGGCTTGCGCACGATGCCCGCCATCTCTCCGCGCACCGCTGCTGGGCTGGTCGCTCTGGCGACGTACATCGCCGTGATCTTTGCCGCCAACTGGGCGGTGCAGCGCTTCGGCCTGGTGCCGGTCGGCTTCGGGCTCCGTGCGCCCGCCGCCGTGTACTTCGTCGGAGTTGCCTTCACCCTGCGCGACCTGGTGCAGAACATCCTGGGACGCTGGGTCTCGTTGGCGGCCATCGCCGTCGGGGCGCCGGTCTCCGCCGCCGTCTCGCCGGCGCTGGCTCTGGCCAGCGGCCTCGCGTTCTTCTGCTCGGAGCTCGCCGACTTCCTCGTCTACACCCCCCTCCTGGGACGGGGCTGGATCGTGGCGCTGGTGCCGGCCAACCTGGTGGGCTGTGTGGTGGATTCGCTGGTGTTCCTCAGCATCGCGTTCGGCTCGCTGAGCCTGCTCGGCGGGCAGGTGCTCGGCAAGGCGTGGATGACCGGGCTGGCCGTGCTCGCGCTGGCGCCGCTGCGCCGCTGGTACGTGCTGACGCCGCGCCGCGACAGCGGCCTCGTGGAGGCGACAGCGTGACGGACCCGGCCCCGCGTTCACTTCTCGAATCCTTCGACAACCGCACCACAGAACGTGACTACACCGTCCAGTTCACCCTGCCCGAGTTCACCTGTCTCTGTCCGCGCAGCGGTTTCCCGGACTTCGCGGTGATCCACGTGCGCTACGTGCCCGGGCAGCACTGCGTCGAGCTGAAGTCGCTGAAGATGTACGTCAACGCGTTCCGCAACCTCGGCGTCTTCCACGAGGACGTGGTCAACGGCATCCTCACCGACCTCGTCGACCTGCTCGCGCCGCGCTACTGCGAGGTCATCGGCGATTTCAACGTGCGCGGCAACATCAAGACGGTTGTCCGCGCGACCTATCGCCGCCCCGGGTATTCCGGGGAGCCTGACGGGTGGTGGCCGGGGCGGGACGAGCACTCCACGCCGCCGCCATCGGCCTGACTGCGGGTCGGGTCAGCTCAGCTTCAGCGAGTTGTCTCCCGGGGCGAGGAAGACGCGGACCAGGGGATCCTCCCGCCGGTCCGCCCTGATACGCAAGTAGAGGTCGTCACCGTCCGTCTCGAGCGCCTCCCCGAACTCGGTGGCGAGGAACAGCGCCACCCGCGGGTCGACGGCGCCGGCACCGCGGAACGCCGGCACCGACATGGGCAGGCCGTAGGCTCGGGCGAGCTCGGGCGCCCGGCGGTTCCAGGTCTCGCCGGGCACGCGCACCAACTCGGCCCCGAGCATCGACGCGAGGATGGCGGCCAGCGCGACGATCCTCGAGCGCCCAGGCTCAGGGACGCCGTCCCACAGCGCCCGCTCATGGACCATGCCGTCGAGAACGTCACGCGCACGGTCGACGACAGCATCCGGTGGGATGGCCAGCCAGGTGCCGTCGCGGACCGTGCGAGCGCACCAGCCGTGGCTGCTCACGATCGCGCCCGCGCGACCGGCTGCCGACGCGACGCACTGCGCTGCCCGTCCCTCGGCCGGGACGGGGTGACCCGGGAGCAGCGCAGTCTCTTCGTCCCACGCGCGCGTCGCCTTCCGAACCGCCCCATCGCGGACCAGCGCGAGCGGCAGGGAGAGGCGATGCAGGCCGGTCTCCAGCGAGGCCCGCCGGACGCCGTCGGCACCGTCCGACGGTGGGTAGACCGCGCCCCCGATCGAATCGGCGGCGATGCGCGCGAACCCCAGGCCCCAGCGCTGCCGGTCGGCGCGTCGCCGCGCAGTTGTCGCGCCTGGGGATCCGGTCGAGCCCTGCCACTCGACGGTGAACGAGTGGCGCCCGGCGCGCAGCGCCACCGACTCGGCGTGGTCATGACTCTCGGCGTTGGTGGCCAGCTGGACGAGCACGAGCGCAGCCACAGGCGGCGCCGGCACGGCGAACGGCTCCTGGTCGGACACCGTCACCTGCAGGGCTGTTCGCGAGGCGATCCCGGCGCAGGCGTGCTCGAGCACGTCGGCACTGGTTCCAACCGCTCCGAGCTCGCGCCCGGCGACGATGCGCAGCGACGCCGCGAGCATGCCGACGCGGAGGGCCTGGCGGCGCGGCAGACCGGCCGCCGTGCGGTCGATCTCGTCGAGCAGCGAGTTGAGCACCGGCGCGCACATCGGGTGAGCGGTCTCCGTGCTCACCACCAGGCGGGCCTGACGGACGCGGTAGGTGACCGCACCCGGCGCCGCGCCCGACCATTCCGGGGTGTGGGCGACCACGTCGTCGCGGTCGAGCAGCGCAGCCGCCAGCGGCAGCTCCGGCACCTCGCCGATGGTCACGTTCACGGGCGCGGGGCCAGCCGGTATCGCCGGTTGCCGTGGCTGACCACGACCACGCGTGAGCCCACCTTGTTCAGCCATGCCCCGAAGCGACGCACTGCCTTGGTCGCGGTGTCCGAGTGGAACGTGACCATCTCGGGGTGGTGCATCACCAGGCGCACCGCCTCGCGATGGTGGTGCTCGGCCATGGTGGGCAGGTGGAGCACCACCGAACCGTCCTTGATGCGCAGGTCCTCCACCGTGGGGTCGAGCATGCGCTCGACCCTCTCGATGAGAGAGAGATCGCCGTCGCGCTTGTCGTGCAGCCAGGCGCGCGGATGGGCACGATGGATCTCGCTGCGCACGCGGAACGAGTTGATGTTCGCCGAGTACACGATGGTGAGGCAGTCGGACAGCTCGCGCGACAGCATGGTGAGCACGTCGCCAGTGGTCAGGGTCTGGTCGGGCGCCTTGGAGAGGTCCCAGTCGACCACCGCGAGCACCGGGCGCGTCGACGCAGCGTTGTTACGCAGGGCGGCAACGGCATGGGCCGCGCTTCGTGTGGCGAGTGGATGGAAGTGCTTGCCAGAGAAGTGCGCACGCAGCTCCTCGAGCGTCTCCGAGTCGTCCTCGACGATGAGCACCTCAGCGTTGGCTCGCATCACGCGGCCATCCTGTCGAGCACCCACCCATCGCCGGGGGTGCCGGTCAGACGGAACGGCACGCTGTGTGACTCGAGCGTTGCGGCCACCGCGCGCACGTGTCGAGCGGGCGCGAACAGAGGCCGGGGATGAAGTGCGACGAGCACCTCGAGGGCCGCGTTGGCGGCGTGACCGCCGCCCGGCATGCACAGGCCGGTGCCGGGGGCGAGGCGGATTCCACCGACGTCGGCGCCGATCGCCTGCTCCGCTGCCGCCACCAGCTCAGAGAAGAGCTCGACGCCCCGGTTGTGCGCAGGCAGGCGCGGCGGTGCCGCTCCTCGCCAGAACAGCACGATCGGATGCTGGGCGAGCATGCGCAGGGCCGCCCCGGGTAGTTCAGCAGTGTCGCCGACCACCATCCAGGGCCGGGGACGGCAGCTCCGCAGGGCCGTCTCCGCCTCACCGGTTCGCGCGTCGCACACCGTCACGTAGGCTCGGTCGAGCCGATCGCGGAGCGCGACCGCGAGCTCGATGTCCTCCCCGATGACGAGCACCGTCCGTCCACCCCCGCCGGTCTGCGAACCGCCTCTGCCGCACGGACCTTCTCCAGCCGACCCGACCCGCTGCATGGGCCTGGATCTTAGGCTGCTGCCCGCGGACGCTCGGCGGACAGTCGCTCAGATATCCGAGGTGTCGCCCTCGTCGATGTCGTCGAGGAAGTCGACGATCTCAGCGTCGTAGGTGTCGCGGGCCTGGTGCAGCACGGCGCCGACCACCTCCACCGTCTCCGGGGTCCACTCCAGGGCGGCGGCAAGCTCGAGGGTGGTCGGCTCGCGCTCCAGGCGCCTGCGCAGGACCACCTCGGCGGCCTCCAGGAGCTTGACCTGCTCCACCAGCAGCGCGTCGGCCAGCTTCTGCGCGGCCTCGCGCTTGATGACATCGTCGAGGAACGTGTCCACCACACGCACCACGTAGGCGCGCAGCCCTTGCGCGGCGCCGCCGCGGGCAGCGAACTCGCCGACCGCGACGGTCGCGGCGATCGAGCCCTCCTGGTACAGATCCATGAGGTCGACACCCTGGCCGCGACGGGCGAGGACCGCGTCGAGGACGGTGCCCAGCTGCTGCTCCACGAGTCGCCCGGTTGCCGGACCCGTGGGCCTCTCCCGGGCCTCCCGGAGCAGACGGTCAACCTCCGCGCCCGGCATCGGGGCGAAGGACCGCACCTGCGCCGCGATCGCATCGAGCTCGGTGTCGTCAGGGAAGCGCGTCGTCACCGACGCCGCACCGGCGCCGCGTCCTCGCGTCCGAAGCGGGCGGCGAGCTGCTCCACCGCCCTGGCCACCTCCCGCCGCGCGGCCGGCTGGCTGGCCCGCTCGACGGCGCCGCCGAAAGCGCCCCCGACGGAGTAGCGCGCCGCCACCCGCAACGTGCAGCCCGCGCGTGCGGGGCTCACCTCGATCGTGATCGTGAGGTCGAGGCCCTCCTCGAGCACCAGCACCATCTTCCTCGGCTCGTCCATCTCCTCGACCCGCAGGACGCCGCGCAGATGCCGTCCGACCATCCCAGCCTCCACGTCGAAGCGAGCCCCCACGCCGCGTTTCGGGCCGCCGAGGTGGCGCACGCCGCGAACGGCGGGGAGCCAGTCAGCGTTGGAGATGTCACTGACGACCGCGAAGGCCCTCTTCGGAGGGACCGGCAGCATCGCCGACGCGCTCGCCTCGATCATCCTCGCCGCATCCTCAGTACAACACCGTGGCGAAGTCGCCCTGCTGCTCGAACCCGACACGACGGTACACGCGGAGCGCCGCCTGGTTGTAGCCGTTGACGTACAGGGTGACCAGCGGGACCTGCTCGAGGAGCAGCGAGCAGATCGCCGTCATCCCTGCCGTGGCAACCCCGGCACCCCGCCGCGCCACGGCAGTGAAGACGCCCTGGACCTGCACGACGTCGGGAGTCCACGCGCTCAGCTCGGCCTTGAACACCACCGTCCCGTTCTCGATCCAGGCCCAGCTCCAGCCCCGCTCCACGAGCTGGGTCATGCGCGCCTTCCAGGCGCCGGCGTCTGGAGGAGCGCTGTCGGCGCTCATCTCCTCGCGGTGCATCTGCGCCGCCGCGGCCGCGAGGGCATCGACATCGCGTTTGGTGCTGCGCCGGATCGGCGCTGGCGGCAGGATACGCAGGCGCTGACGGTCGATGACCATCACCGGCTGCGGGTCGTGGATCTCCCGCGCGGGGCGGCGCGGCTCGAGGCAGGAGTGCAGCGCGAGCACGGCCTGCCGCGGCCCCACCATCAGGTGGGGTGGAGTGTGAGCCCGCGTCGCCTCGGCGAGACGGGGTGCGTCATCCGGGTCGGGCAGGTACGGCACCGTCAGGGCGCCGGCCAGCACTGCGGCGCGGAGCTCTCCGCCGTCCGATACGCACCACCACGGCGCGGCGCTGCCGAGCAGGCGCAGCTCGCTGCGCAGGTAGACGTTGTCCACGGGGTCGGAGTCGAGCAGTCGCTCGAGCGCACCCAGGTCGGCAGGCCCGACGCGCGCCACGGTCAGCTGGGTCACGGGACCGATTGTGGCGGGTGTTGCATTCCCGGCAGCGTGCGGCGTCGTCATGCTGCGACGCGACCCTAGACTGGGCGATCGCCCCGACCACGGCACGAGGAGTCCTGAGTGATCCGAGCCTGCGCTGTCACCATCCTCCTGGTGGTGGCGTGCGGATCGCTCAGCGCCTGCGGAAGCCCGGCGACCTCGGCCTCGGTCTCATCGGAACCTGAGACCACGTCGCCCTCCCCACTCTCCGGGACCGCGCTCGTCGCCGACGGGTTCTCGACGATCGTCCCGACAGGCTGGACCAACAAGATCGGCGTTGCCGCCGAGGTCCAGAAGTTCAGCGCCAACGGCAAGGTCGAGATGCTCATCGAGCAGGGGCCGCCGGGTCAGCTGCAGCCGAACATCAATGACGTCACCGCCAACATCAATGTCCTGGTCCTCTCCTCCCCGGTCCCCGACGACCAGGTGGCCAACTACCTGCAGAGCGTGTCCAGCAACGGCGCCACCAACCTCAGCTCCACGCAGTCGTTCACCATAGACGGCGCCACGGGCCAGTTCCTCACCTACGACCGAGACATCCAGGGGACGCCGGGCGAGAGCCAGGACATGATCATCAACCACGGCGGCGGCACCTACGACATCGTGCTCAACACGTCGCAGTTCGCGTTCAGCAAGCAGCAGTCGGGGATCCAAGCGGTGCTGACGGCGTGGCGGTGGAGAAGCTGACGTGCTGATCATGATGAACGCGCAGGCGACGCCGGCCGAGATCGCCAACGTGATGGAGCACGTGCGCGAGCGGGGTTACAAGCCGATCGAGCTCCCCGGCGCCGACCGCCTCGCGATCGGTGTGCTCGGCAGCAACCCGTCCGCGATTCGCGATGCCGTGGTGGCGCTCCCGGGTGTCCTGGCGGCGATCCCCGTCAGCAAGCCGTACAAGATGGTTGGGTTGGAATGGCACCCGGACCGTTCGGTTGTGAGCGTCGGCGGGGTGCGCATCGGCGACGGCTCCATGGTGGTCGCCGCCGGTCCCTGTGCGGTGGAAAGCGAAGCACAGCTGATCGCCACCGCCACCAGCGTCGCCGCGTCGGGCGCCGGCCTGCTGCGGGAGGCGCATACAAGCCGCGCAGCTCCCCGTACTCCTTTCGCGGGTTGGGGGCCGAGGGGCTCGAATACCTGCGCCGCGCGCGCGAGCTGACCGGTATGCCCGTGGTCACGGAGGTGCTCACCCCGTCGGACGTGGTGGCGGTTGCGGACGCCGCCGACATGCTCCAGGTGGGCACTCGCAATGCGCAGAACTTCAGCCTCCTCGAGGCGGTCGGGGAGGCGGGGAAGCCCGTGCTCCTCAAGCGCGGGCTGAGCAACACGGTCGAGGAGTGGCTGCTCAGCGCCGAGTACATCGTCGCCCACGGCAACCCCGACGTCGTCCTCTGTGAGCGGGGGATCCGCACGTTCGAG
Organism: Candidatus Dormiibacterota bacterium; assembly: GCA_963823765.1. Taxonomy (GTDB): domain Bacteria; phylum Chloroflexota; class Dormibacteria; order Aeolococcales; family Aeolococcaceae; genus Aeolococcus. The sequence goes on along the minus strand of CAWGML010000002.1, from coordinate 1,502,297 downwards.
AACGGCACGCGCAACACGCTCGACCTCTCCGCCGTGCCGCTGGTGAAATCGCTGTCGCACCTGCCGATCGTGGTCGATCCCTCTCATGCCACCGGGCATCGTCATCTCGTGCCCGCCATGGCTCTCGCCGCGGTTGCGGCGGGCGCCGACGGGTTGCTCATCGAGGTGCACCCGGCGCCAGACGAAGCGCTGAGTGACGGGCCGCAGTCGCTGACGTTCGAGCAGTTCAATCGCTGATGGACGATGTGCGCCGGCTCGTCACCGCATTGCGACACGAGCTTGTTGGAGTACCGTCACAGGACAAGCGGTAGGATCAGGGCGCGCCAACCGGCGTGAACCATGCCACTGTTTCGACGCCGCCACCCCCACCGAATTCGCCTCACCGATCGGCACGCTGCCGTGCTCCGAGCACGGCTGCACGAACGAGACGGCGATCACGTGCGCCTACAACGACCGCCGCGGCCGCGCCTGCTCGATGGCGTTCTGCCCGGAACACTGGTCCGAGGTGGGCGGCATCGTCTACTGCCGCCGGCATGCGGGCACCATCAGCGCGATGGGCGGGGATGCCGAGGTCGGCGCGCTTCCCGAGCTCGAGAACCGTGGCCCCTCGCTGGTCAGCTGGGTCGCCGACGAGATCGGACCCGAGGTCGAGGAGCTGCTCCGCGGCGCCGCTCGACCCGGCGAGACGGTGAAGGCCGAGTCCGCGGTGAAGGTGGTCTTCGACCACAAGCGGCGCCGCCGTTGGGAGCGCAGCTGGAAGCTGATCGAGCCGACCGGCATCAGCCTCAAGGTGGCGCTCACCGTCAACGAGGATGAGGACGACGCGCTCATCGACGTGCGCGTGAACTCCAACGTCATCGCCCGCGGCGTCCCGCCGTGGATCGCGCGCCGGCGCGCCGGCCTCGGTGTCGGCGGCCAGGTGGACAAGGATCAGCGCGAGCTCTTCCACCGGTTCTTCATCAACCACATCGCCGAAGAGATCGCCGCACAGCGCAGCTCCGACGCCATCCTCAGCATGTAGCCCGCAGGGGAGGGCGTCGCGCCTCATCAGGGGCCGCGATGGGCGCTCCGATGACGTCGAGGAGCGGGCCCATCAACTGCGCCGCACTCACATCCGCTCCGCGGCGCGCGACGGGGCAGGGCGGGCGCGCGGCCACCTCGTCGAGGATGCGAGCGCCCCCGGCGTGTCGAGGTCGTCGTCGATGCAGGCCATGAAGTCGTCATACACCGCTTGCGCGTCCGTGGCGGTGAAGGCTGGCGTCACCGGACACCGCGGCGCGGTAGGCGAGCCAGCGCGCCTGGGCGCGGTCGAGCTCGGCCTTGTCGTACTCCCAGGCCGCGCGATGGTGGTGGGCGCCGAGCAGCAGTCGGATCACCGCCGCGGGCACACGGTCGAGGAGGTCACGGACGAACACCAGGTTGCCCAGTGACTTGCTCATCTTCTCGCCCTGGTACCCGACCATCGCCACGTGCACCCAGTGGCGCACGTAGGTCCGCACGCCACCGGCGGCGGCCTGGGCGATCTCCGACTCGTGGTGGGGGAAGATGAGGTCGTCGCCACCGCCGTGGATGTCGACCGGCAGCGTCAGCTCGGTCGCGGCCAGCACGGTGCACTCGATGTGCCAGCCCGGGCGACCCTCGCTCCACGGCGATGCCCAGCGCGGCTCATCGGGCAGCGATGGCTGCCAGAGGACGAAGTCGAGCGGGTTGCGCTTGCGCGGGTCGTCAGGATTGCCACCGCGCTGGCGCGACAGCTGCATCATGGTGGCGGTGTCGAGGCCGCTGAGCGTGCCATATCGCGGGAAGCGCCCGACGTCGAAGTACACCCAACCCTCGCACCTCGTACGCCGCTCCGTTGCCCACGAGGCGGCTGATCCAGTCCACCATCTCCGGCACGCGGTTGCTGGCGCGCGGAGACGCGTCGACGTCGAGCAGGCCGAGGTCGGCCATGTCGCGGTCGAAACGCAGTGTCTCGCGGTCGCCGAGCACGCGGTAGTCGATGCCGCGTTCACGCGCGACGCGCAGGATGTCGTCGTCGACGTCCGTGACGTTGCGGACGCTGCGCACATCCACGCCATCAGCCCACAGCCGGCGGGCGATGACGTCGAACGTGTGGTAGGTGAACGCGTGACCGAGATGCCCGCCGTCGTATGGGGTGATGCCGCACACGTAGATGCCGACGCGACCGTCGCGGGGAGTCAGCGTGGCGAGCGCTTCGGTCGCGGTGTCGAAGAGTTGCACGTGGCTCGATTGTAGGCAGCCGGGCGGCGCCGCCGTCAGCGCGGCAGAGCCGCCGAGCGCCGTTCGCGCAGCCGCGAGCGCGGTGCGGGTGTCAGCGAAGCTGGCTCGCGCGATTGCCTCGTCGATGGTCAGCCACACCGCCTCGTCGATCTCGCCGGTCTGCGGCGTGATGTGCGTCCCCGCCGGCGCGGTCACGAGGTAGTGCTCGACCAGCTTGAACGTCAGTCGGCCGGCGCGGCGATACACGTACTCGGACGATGGCAGCCGGGCAACGACGCCGAGCGAGTCGACGGGAACGCCGCACTCCTCGGAGATCTCACGCAGCGCCGCCTGTTCGCGCGTTTCCCCGGCTCGATGTGACCCTTGGGCAGCCCCCAGTAGCGGCCGGCGCGCACCAGGCACACCTCCCAGCCGTTCTCCGCCCGGCGCGCGAGCACACCGCCTGCGGAGATCTCGTCGGGGCGGCGACGCGGCATCGCGCAGCGTAGCCGGGCGGCGGGGACGTCCAAACCCCGATGGTATGATCCGCTCTTCGCGGCCCCGTGGTGTAGCCTGGCCTAACACGCCACCCTGTCAAGGTGGAGATCGTCGGTTCAAATCCGATCGGGGTCGCCACCGCGGCGGGAGCTCTCGCCTCGTTCACGGCCACTCCGGGGCCACGAGCAGGGCACGCAGCCGGTCGATGCGCTCCGCGTCGAGACCGAGGCCCGCAAGGTACCTGGCGGCTCCGCCGTGGTCGGACTCGATGCGCTCGACGGTCTCCACCATGGCCTCGCGCCGGACGGTGAACAGGCGCTCCGCGCGTACCGCGTCCATCCCTCGCTCCACCGCGCTGACCCGGTCGCGGGCGAGCATGTCCGCGAGTTGCACGCCGCTCAGCGCGTAGTCGTCCGCGATCGCCTCAACGCCGACGCCGGCGAGCAGCAGCACGAGGGCCACGACCACCCCGGTGCGGTCCTTGCCGGCGTGGCAGTGGACGAGGATCGGTGCCGAGGGGGCGTCGGCGATCCCTGACAGGGCGGCCTTGATGCCCGCGCCGAGGTCGCGCAGCCACCAGCAGTACACGTCTGTGGCGGTGCTCAAGCCGGTTGGGAACTCGTCGTCGTCGCTGAAGATCGGCGCGGTGACGCATCGCATCCTGCCGACGCTGACAAGCAGGTTGGGACGCTCCTCGCGCTCGGACGCGGTGCGCAGGTCGACCACGGTGCTGACCCCTGCATCGGCCAGGGCGCGCGCTCCCGCCTCGCCCAGCTGGTGCGGCGAATCGCTGCGCAGCAGCCGGCCGGGCTGCGTCTCACCGCCTCTTCGATGGGAAGACCACCGAGGTCGCGCAGGTTGAGCAGGCCGTCGACATTGAGCGCGTCGGATTGCCCGGTGACCACGTGCCTACCCTACCGGCGACCGGACCGCAGCGATCGGCTCGCGTAGGCACGCCTGCCCTGACCCCGCGGCCAGAGAACCTACACTTCCTGCATGTGCCGGAGCATCAAGACACTGCGCGGCGCCGACCCGGTCGGCGACGACGAGGTGCGCGCCGCAGCCCTGCAGTTCGTCCGCAAGGTCAGCGGCTACCGCGCGCCGTCAGCTGCCAACCGCGACGCCTTCGATGCCGCTGTCGAGGAGGTCACCTCGTCGACCCGGCATCTGCTCGAGCACCTGCCGCCGGCCCGCCGGGCCGCCGCGTCCTGAGCGGCGCGTCAGCGCGCGGCGGCGCCAACGGGGGCGTGGGCGTCGAGCCAGCCGGCCACGTCGTCAAGCACGGCGTCGCGCTCCGGCTCGTTGAACACCTCGTGGTACAGCCCTTCGTAGATGCGCACGGAGTGGTCCCTCGAGCCCACGTGCCCGTCCACCCAGCGGGCTGCTCTGGGGTCGACCAGCAGGTCCACGGTCCCCTGGACGGTGAGGACCGGGAGGTGCAGCTGTGCGATGTCGCGGTGCACCTCCTCGACTGCCTTGAGGATCTCGGCTCCGGTACGGGCTCGCACCTTGCCGAGGTGCACCAGGGGATCCGCTCGATACGCGTCCACCACCGCCTGGTCGCGGCTCACCGCGTCGAGCCGCAGCGCGACGACCGGCAGGTTGGATGCCCAGCGGGAGAGAAATCGCCCGGCGCGCATCGTCGTCGCCGACAGCTGGCCGGCGGCATGACGCTCGGTGACGACAGGATCAGCCCGTCGAGCTGATCCTGGTGACGCAGGGCGTACACCGTGGCGATGAGGCCTCCAAGGCTGTGGCCGAGCAGGAACAGCGGGCGCGGCGCTGCCACCAGGACCTCATCGATGTAGCCGCGGAGATCGGTGATCCAGTCGTCGAAGCGCTCGACCGCGGCGCGACGTCCCCCGGAGAGGCCATGGCCCCGGTGGTCGGGGGCGGCGACCATCCAGCCGTCCCGCACCAGCCGCTCGGCGACGTGGGTGTACCGGCCGCCGTGCTCGTTGATGCCGTGCACGATGACGACCGTGCCACGGGCCTCCCCGTCGGGCAGCCATTCGCGGTGGGCGATGGGAACGCCCCCTACCCCGCTGAATGTCCCGCGTCGCTGGCGCACGACGCCATCCTCGCCGCTGCGTCCACGCTTGTCCAACCGGTCAGGCGTGCGCGGCTGCCTCGGCGCGCCGGCTCGATGAGCTGGCGGTCGCGTCCGCGGTACGCGGCAGGCCGCTGACTCGCAGCAGAAGCTCGTCTTTGAGCCGGTCGGGCAGGAACCGGCTACAACGGGATGAGCAGCTTGGCCTGTCGTCCCACCGGGTAGCGCGTACGCGGCCGCGGCGACAGAAGCGCGTGCTCCACCGCACGCGCCACCTCGATCGGCTCGACCCCGGTCTCGTTCTCGTGCACGGCCATCTTGGTGGCGACGTCGACGGCCGCGCCGTACAGCGTGCGCACCTCGGGAGGGGCGTTCTCGCAGGAGCTCCGCGCCGGCACGCAGCCCCTTGTCCCAGATCGGTGTCTTGACCGCTCCCGGCTGGATGCAGTGACACCGAGATGCCCCAGGGGCGCAGCTCGAGCCGCAGCGCGTCGCTGATCGCCTCGAGCGCATGCTTGCTGGCGCAGTACGGGGCGGCCATGGGTTGCGCGAGCCGTCCGCCGAGCGAGCCGACGGTCACGATCCGGCCCCGGCTCTCTCGCAGCAGCGGCATGAAAGCCTGCACCATCGACACGACGCCGAGGACGTTGATCTCGAGCTGAGTGCGCCACTGGTCGAGCGGCACGAACTCCACCGGCCCGGCAACGGCGACGCCCGCGTTGTTGACGATCCCGGCGAGGCGGGAGTCCTGCACCGCTTCGCCGATCCGCCGCGCCGCCTCGGCCACCTGCTCGGCGTCGGTGACGTCGAGACGGATCGGCGTCAGCGGTCGCTCGACTCGCGCAGCAGGCTCTCTCCATCCTCCTCGCGGCGCACGCCGGCGAAGACGTGCAAGCCCAGGGAGTCGAGGTGCAGGGCAGTGGCCCTGCCGATGCCGGTGGACGCGCCCGTGACCACGACTGCCCTGTCATCCATGGCGCGACCTCCATTCATCCGGGACGCGGCGATTGTGGCGCCGCCGGCCGCCGGCGGTCAACGACGGACGGCAAGAGGAGAAGGCCCGGCCGTCTCGATGCGGCCGGGCCTCCGGGAAGGGGGGCTGGGTCAGACGGCGTTGATGCCGCCTCGCGGCGTGGCGCTGATCCGGATCAGCTTGGTCACGATCCACGCAGCGACTGTGTAGACGACGATGGCGAGCACATCCGCCCAACGCACGACCGGTCGCCGTTCGCAGGGTGGTGGTGTTGAAGATCCCGTTGAACGGCGCCGCGAGCCAGCCGGCGAGGCGGTAGATGTAGTGGGCGAAGCCGGTGTTGTGGGCGCTGGCGACCCTGAAGACGAAGTCGAGCGCGATGATGACGTCGACGACCCCGGCGATCAGCCAGACCAGCTGGATGAGCCGGTAGCCCGCGGGGTAGACGCCGACGCGGCTGCTGTACACGGTGGTCGCCGGGGTGCGGCACCACGGGAGCCGTGGCTCACAGGTGCCGCCGCGGCAGGGTGGCCGCTCCACCGGGAACCCCCGCTGTGCGGGCACGGGAGCGGTCGCAGGCACAGTCTGCCGCGGCGGGGACGGGGGGCGCGGGCATCGGTCGTGGCCACCCTCTGTTCACGAACCTCGATCGGGTCCATCGCTGACACCTCCTCCCTGGGCCGTCCCGCTCGCGAGTCAGCATCCTTCCGCCGCGGGTCGCGCATGACAACGTGGCTATCAGGTTTCAGTGTAGCCGCATGCGAGGGATCGCGATGCCGGGCGGCATGCGCCTGGGCGAGGTCGCGGCTGCCTGCGCCGGCCGGGAGGCAGGCCCTCCACCCGGGCCATGGCGCGGTCGTGCACCGGTGACACCTTGAGGCGCCGAGGCACCGCCACGCGGGTGGCGCGCAACCAGAGCGAGATCGCGCGGTGAGCGGCGGCGTGGGCCGGCGTCCACCGGATGCCGTACGCGCGCCGCGTCGACGCGGGCAGGAGCCCGACCGTGGTGAAGGTCACCACGGCCCACCCGGGCCGCATCGCCGCCGACGTGCACCGGGGGGTGGAGAACGGTCTCCGCCACCAGGCGCGAGCCCGCCCCGGGCACCGCCGCCGCCCGCGGCGGCGTCCAGCTGTGCCTCCACGTACTCGCTGAGCTCGGCACCGGGTCTGCCAGAGCGAGCGCGCGTGGGCAGCGCCCATCAGGGCGGCGACCGCGTGCCATTCGCGCACGAACCGGTCGCGGTCCGCTTCGGCGAGGTCGCCGACGAAGGCGTCGTGGGCCACCAGCATGGTGTCGACGAAGGTCGCCAGCACCCAGCGCAGGAGCTCGACGTCGCGGCCGCTGTAGCCGGCGCCGCTGCGGACCGCCGCCGTGGCATGTGCTCGCCTGAGCCGCCCCTCGACCGCGCTGTGCAGGCGGTTGACGTTGCGGCACGCGCTCGCGCGCCTCCGCGGTGGTGCCGAAGCACACCACCGTGACCCACTCGACGGTGCGCTCGAATCGCCCGTACGGGTCGGAGCGGTAGGTGCTGTGTTCGATGGCGCCCTCGGCAACCAGTGGATGAGCGGCCTGCATGAGCAGAGCGCGGCCCGCCCCCAGCATCAGGACCGGTTCAGCCATGACGCGCCACGTCACGGAGCTGGGGCCGAACAACCCGGGGTCAGGCGCGCGATCGGTGATCGGCAGGCGCCGCTCCGCCGGAAGGTACCAGGGCGCGGAGCGCGGCAGTGACGTCAGCGGAAACCGGGATGCGCATCGACCCAGCATAGGGTCACTCGTACGTCGAACCGTTCAGCTGGATCCAACCCCCCTCGTGCGAGCCGGTCGCATGGTGGGTGTAGTGGATGACAGGGTGTCCCGGGTCGGGCTCGAGCTGGCCGTGGATGACCACCGTGTCGCCGGCGGCGACCGGCACGCGTTGGGCCAGGTCGAGGTTGTGGTCGATCTCGACGGTGATGCCGTCGACGGCGACGTCGAAGCGCTGGTGTGGCCCGTCCGACCCGGCGGGGGCATCCGGTAGCACCACCGTCACGGTGCCCCGCACGGTCACCTCGGCGGAGCTCATGGAGTGGTACGCCGAGTCGAAAGCGGCGTTGTCGACGCCGTCGCAGGCGGTGAGCGTGGCGGCCGCGACCAGCGCCATCGGCCATACCACGCGTCTCATTCGTCGGCCCGAGTGTATGCCGCCCCGGCCTCGGCCTCGCGGAATGAGCCTCAGCTACCATCGACGGCCGTGCCCCACGAGGATTCCGTCGAACGCATCATGGTCGTCGTCGCCCACCCAGACGATTGCGACTTCGGCTGCGCCGGCAGCACCGCCCGCTGGACCTCGGAGGGACGCGAGGTCAGCTACTGCATCGTGACCGACGGCGACGCCGGTGGCTCCGACCGCAGCGTCACTCGGGCGGAGGTCGCACAGCTCCGGCGCCGGGAACAGACCGCCGCCGCCGCCGCCGTCGGGGTCAGCGAGATCGCCTTTCTCGGGTACCCGGACGGCAAGGTGCAGGCCGGTATCGAGCTGCGCCGGGACATCACACGTGTGATCCGCCAGCGCAAGCCGCAGCGCGTGGTGACGCAGTCACCCGAGCGCAACTACCAGCGGATCTTCGCCAGCCACCCGGACCACCTCGCCGCCGGCGAGGCCGCCCTGTGCGCGGTCTACCCCGACGCGCGCAACCCTTTTGCGCACATGGAGCTGCTCGAGCAGGAGGGGCTCGAACCGCACACCGTCGATGAGGTGTACCTCATGGCGATGGCGCAGGGGGACACCGTCGTCGACATCACCGACACCCTCGAGAGGAAGCTCGAGGCGCTGCACTGCCACGCCAGCCAGTACGACGATTGGGAGCAGCTGGCCCAGCGCATCAGGGAGTGGGCGCGCCTGAACGCGGAGACCAACGGACTCGGCGAGGGGCGCAGCGCCGAGAGCTTCCTGCGCGTCCCCACCACCTGATCGAGGAGACACTCGTGCAGCTGACCACCCGTGCCGCGCTCGCCGGCGCTGCCGACACCGCGCTCTTCCTCGCCCAGCGGGGGGAGATGTTTCGCAACGCGCGCGGGCGCGCCTTCGGCAGCGCCGCCTTCGGCGGGCTCTGGCTGGCGCTGGCGGCGAGCTCGGCGGCGGAGCGCGGCAAGCCCAGCAACGTCACACTCGGGCTGGCATCGGCCGTGGCCGCCGGCAACGCGGCGATGCTCGCCGTGCACGTGCGCCACCGCGTCATCGGGCCCCGCGTCTTCGGCGGGGCGGCGCTGGCCGCGGTGGCGCTCGCCGACGTGCTGCGGCGCCGCTGATCGCCTCAGCCCGAGGGGTTGGCGAGGGCGCGCACCGCGAGAGTGCACCGCGCACCGGCGATCACCGCGATGTCCAAACGCGCGCGCGTCGAGTCCCACACGGGCACGCCGGGGCAGGTGCCCGTCACCTGCGGGATGCCGGTGCTGAACAGCGGCCACGCGATGTCGACAGTCCCGCCTCCCGTCGACGCGTCCACCGTCACCGTCAGCGCGCCGTGGACACCGTCGGCGCCGCTCGCATGCACTCCCGGCGGGGCGGCCGCTAGGTACGGACGCGCCAGGTGGCTGAGAACCGTGGTGTCCGTGTGACCGGCCGTGTCGCGGATGCCCCACGAGGAGTCCTCACGCCATTGCCACCACGCCCAACCGGCGCCGGCGCCATCGAAGGCGTCGAGAGCGTCGTCGATCCAGGTCGTCGCCCTGGCCTGGGTCGCCGACATGCCCCACTCACCGATCCACAGCGCGGCAGGCACACGCGACGCCTCACCGCCCACCTGCGTCACGTGGTCGTCGAGCGCCTGCGCGTTGCCATCGAAGATGGGCGACACGAGCGAACCCGTGTACTCATGCGGTGAGTACACGAGGTTGGGTGCCTGCAGCGGCACCACGGTGGTGCCGAAATCACCGAACAACTGCCCCTCGACGATGAAGAGATGGTTGGGATCGACGCGGCCGATGGCATCGATGGTGCGTGCGTAGAGAGGCCACATGAAGTCGCGCTCGAACCGGATCGGCGGCAGCGGGATTGCGTGCGGTTCGTTGTAGAGGTCGTACCCGGCCACGCCACTGTTGGCGCGGAACTGACGCGCCAGCAGCTGCCAGGCCTGCGTGTAGTCGGTCTGCCAATCCGGTGACAACCAGAAGTAGGTGCTGGCCGCGTTCACCGCGGGCGACAGATGGCGCTGCCAGTCGCCGAGCGGCTGCCAGTGGAGGTTGGGGAAGCCCGGGACGGCCGCCCACGACGGTGCGCCCGAACCTCCGAAGGCCGAGCTCCAGTCCAGGAAGTGCATGTCGAGGACGACGTACAGGTGATGGCGGTTGAGCAGCTGGACGGCGGCGGCGATGTCACGCAGGTACGCGTAGTCCCAACGCCCCCGCTGTGGCTCCAGGCGCCCCCAGGAGACGGCCAGCCGCACGTCGTCGAACCCGTCCCGCTCCATCATGGTCGCGTCCGTCTCGTCGAGTGGCGAGCGCAGCACGGTCGGTTCCAGCAGCGTGGAGGTGTTGAACCCGTGCAGGAGCACCGTCCGGCCCGCCTCGTCGACGATGCGGCGCTCGCGAACCGACAGCCAGGGGAGCCCCCAGCTCGCCGCGGGGCGATCGACGGGACCAACCGTGGTGGTGAGCGCCGCCACCGGCATCTCGAACCAGAGCAGTGACGCCACCACGGCACCCAACACGGCCACCGCCGCGCGCGGTCCGAGCGCCACCTCGCCCCGCCGCCGCCGGCGCGGCGCCCTCTGTCTGACGGGCCTCACCTCCGCATGGTCGCACCGGACAGAGCGGCCGGGCCTTGTCAAGAAATATAGTTAGTCTCTATAATTACTTCCGTGGCCAGGAACGCGACGATCGAGGAGACGGGGAGCGCCGTCGGGCTGGACCCCGTCGCCGTGGCCAACGGTCTGCGGCCGGTGCTCCTGCACCTCAACCGTCACCTCCGCCGTGAGCTCCATGCCCTCGGGGTCAGCAGCAGCCAGGTGTCGCTGCTCGCGCTCATCCAGGGCAACCCCGGCATCGGCGTCGGTGACCTGGCGGCCAAGGAGGCGACCTCGGCGCCGTCGGTGTCCAACCACATCGACCGCCTCGAGGCGTCCGGGCTCGTCACCCGCAGCCGCGTCGACGGCGGCGATCGGCGCCGTGTCGGCCTGGCGGTGACCGCCGAGGGCGCACGAGTCCTGCGCGCGGTGCGCTCGCGGCGCACCGCGTGGCTGGCTGCGCGGCTGCGCGAGCTGCCCGATGATCAGTTGCGTGCTGTCGATGCCGCGATCGTGGGGCTGCGCGCCCTGGTGGAGCGGCCCGCATGAGCGTCGCCAGCGCGTCGTCGCGCACGTTCGCGTCGCTGAAGCGGCACCGCAACTACCGCCTGTACTTCGGAGGACAAGTGGTCTCGCTGAGCGGGACCTGGATGCAGAACGTCGCCCAGGCCTGGTTCGTCCTCCAGCTGACCCACGGGTCGGCGTACGCGGTCGGCGCGCTTGCCCTGTGCCAGTTCGGCCCCTACGCCCTCTTCGGGCTCTTCGGCGGCACCCTCGCAGACCGGCTCAACGGCAGGCAGGCACTTGTGTTCACGCAGGCAGCGTTGATGTGCGTCGCGGGAGCGCTCGCGGGGCTGGCCCTGGCCCACAGCGCGCAGGTGTGGGAGGTGTTCCTGCTCGCCACCGCGAGCGGAGCGGTTCTCATCCTTGACACCCCGGTGCGCCAGGCATTCACCATCCAGATGGTCGGCAAGCCAGAGTTGCCCAACGCCATCGCGCTCAACTCGAGCCTGTTCAACGCCTCACGCATCTTCGGGCCCGCCATCGCGGGCCTCCTCATCGCGACGGCCGGCGTCGGCATCTGCTTCCTGATCAACGCTGTCAGCTACGTCGCGGTGGTGATCGCCTTGATGCTGATGCGCGACGACGAGCTGTACCCGATCGACCGCCGCGGCACCCCGCCCAAAGTCCTGCGCGGCATCGGCGAGGGCCTTGCGTACGCGTGGCGCACACCCACCGTCCGGCTCGTGCTTCTGCTCATGCTGGTGATCTCGACCCTGGCCATCAACTTCAACGTCCTTCTGCCCGTCCTCGCTGCCCACACTCTCACGTCCGGTCCGGAGGTCTTCGGGCTCCTCAGCGCCAGCTTCGGAGTCGGCGCGCTGGCGGGCGCTCTCACGTCCGCCTCACTGTCGCGAGCGAGCCTGACGCTCGTGCTCGGCGGAGGCCTCGGCTTCGGCGCCTCGTTGCTGCTGCTTGCACCGCAGCGCACCGTGGTGGGCGCGTGCATCGTGCTGGTGCTCACCGGCCTGACGTTCTCCATCTACAGCTCCCAGAGCAACTCGTCGCTGCAGATGGTCGTCCCCGATCGACTGCGCGGCCGTGTGCTGTCTCTGTACGGCTACGTCTTCTTCGGCACCGCGCCACTCGGCGGCCTCTTCACCGGCTGGATCTGTGGCCGTTTCGGCACCGGGCTGTTCCTGCTGATCGTGGGCGCAACCAGTGTCATCGCGGCGGCGCTCGGGGTCGTCTGGGTGCGCCTGCGGCGAACCTCGCTTCCCGATCGCGCACCCCGCATCGGCATCGGCGGAGCCGACGCGAGTACGGTTACCGCCCGCGAATAGCGTCGCTCTGGGAGGCACGATGATGGCGCGACCACGGGTTGTCATCGTCGGTGCCGGATTCGGCGGTCTCAGCGCGGCGCGTGCCCTGCGTCGCGCTGACCTGGACGTGCTGGTCATCGACCGGCACAACTACCACCTGTTCCAGCCGCTCCTCTACCAAGTCGCGTCCGGGCTGCTGGACCCCGCTGAGATCGCCCACCCGGTGCGGACCATCCTCCGCGGCCATCTCAACACCGATGTGCGAATGGACGAGGTGCGCGGCATCGACCTGGATCGCAGGCTGGTGCTGTGCTCCGACCACATCGCCTACGACTTCCTCATCGTCGCCGCCGGCGCGGTGACCAACACGTTCGGCAACGAGAGCATCGCCGCGCACACGGTGGGGTTGAAGGGCCTCAGCGACGCGCTCGAGCTCCGGGGCATGGTCCTGCAGCGATTCGAGAGCGCGGCCGAGTGCGCCGACGAGCGCGAACGCCGCCGCCTGCTCACCTTCGTCATCGCCGGCGGAGGCCCGACCGGCGTGGAATACGCGGGGGCTCTCAGCGAGCTCTTCGTTCACCTGCTGCCCAGGGACTTCCCGCGCCTGGATTTCGCACCCGTGCGCGTGGTTCTCGTGGAGGGCAGGAACCAGGTGTTCGACGAGCTTCCACCCCCGGCTCGGCGCGATGGCCGGGGGACTCCTGCGCAGCCGCGGCGTCGAGATCAAGCTCGGCCGAACCGTGGCCAACGCCGACCTCGGGGGGATCACGCTGGACGACGGCTCCAGGATCGCCGCCGCCACCGTCATCTGGACCGCGGGCGTTCGAGCCTCGCCCCTGGGTGCCCAGCTCACCGCCCGGCCGGGCGGCTCTGGCCGGGTCTCGGTGCTGGGCACGCTCCAGCTCCCCGGCCACGACGAGGTGCAGGTGGTGGGCGACCTCGCCGAGCTCGTCGAGGACGGCGCGGCCCTCCCGATGCTTGCGCCAGTCGCAATCCAGCAGGGAGAGCACGCCGCCGCCAACATCATCGCCATGGCCGGTGGAGCAGAGCCGACTCGGTTTCGCTACCACGACAAGGGGACGATGGCCACCGTGGGACGCAACTACGCCGTGGTGCAGCTGGGTCGCCTCCGGTTCGCCGGGTTCGTCGGCTGGCTGACGTGGCTCTTCGTCCACCTCGCCTACATCATCACCTTCCGCAGCAAGGCGGTGGTCCTGATCAACTGGGCCTGGAACTACATCTTCTATGACCGCCCGGTCCGCCTCATCACCGAGGTCGCACCGGGGCGCGATGATGAACCACAGGTGGAGGCACAACGATGAAGCGACGCAGACTTGGTGGGCTCGAGGTGTCCGCGATCGGCCTGGGCTGCATGGGCATGTCGGACTTCTACGGCACCGCCGCCGACCGTGACGAGGGAGAGGCGATCGCCGCCATCCATCGCGCGCTCGAGCTCGGGGTCGACTTCCTCGACACCGCCGACATGTACGGCCCCTTCACCAACGAGCTGCTGGTGGGCAGGTCGATCGCGGGCCACCGTGACACCGTCGTCCTCGCGACGAAGTTCGGCTTCGAGCGCCATCCCGACGGTTCGCAGACGATCAACGGGTCGCCAGAGCACGTCCACCGTGCCTGCGATGCCAGCCTGCAACGGTTGGGTACGGACCACATCGACCTCTACTACCAACACCGCGTCGACCCCAAGGTGCCCATCGAGGAGACGGTGGGCGCCATGAGCGAGCTGGTCGAGCAGGGGAAGGTGCGTCATATCGGGCTGTCCGAGGCGTCCGCGATCACCATCAGGCGCGCCCATGCCGTGCACCCGATCACCGCCGTGCAGAGCGAGTACTCACTGTTCGCACGCGACATGGATGACGAGGTGATCCCGGTGCTGCGGGAGCTGGAGATCGGGCTTGTCGCATACAGTCCGCTGGGCCGTGGTCTGCTCACCGGGGCGGTCACCGGCGCTGAGTCGCTCCCGGGCGACGACATCCGGCGCCAGCGCTTTCCGCGCTTTGCCGATGACAACCTCGACGCCAACGTAGCGCTGGCGCAGCGGGTTGCCGGGCTGGCGGCGGCGCGCGGCGTCACCCCCGCACAGCTCGCGCTGGCCTGGATCCTGCGCCGAGGGGATCACCTGGTGCCGATACCCGGGACCAAGCGCGCGTCGCGGGTGGAGGAGAACGCCGCCGCCGCCGACATCGAGGTCAGCGACGAGGAGATGGCTCAGCTGGACGCGGCCGTCCCACGCGACGCGGTCAAGGGCCAGCGCCACTGGGACATGGCGGCTGTCAACGGCTGACACTGTCAGCGTCGGCGCCGGCACGCCGCAGTACCACCTCGAGGGTGTGGGCATCCTCGACGAAGCCGAGCACCCGGGCGACCCGCAGCGCCGCACGGTTCTCCTCGAGAACGCGGAATTGCGCGATCCGGCTCTCGGCGAGGGCCTCCCGTGCCAGCGCGCTCACCATCGCGGCGCCGTATCCCTGGTTGCGGTGCCCCGGGCACGTCACGACGCCGATGTTGGCGGGAAGCCCGCCGAACAGGGTCAGCGTGCCGGCGCAGACCAGCTCGCCGCCGACGAAGCAGCCGTACTCGCGCCGGGCGGAGACGGCGAAGCCGGCATCGACGGCCTCGTCCTGCGTCAATTGGCTGCGCAGAGCAGCCAGCGCGGCTGCGTCGGTGGCGCCCTGAAGACGGCGGGTCCCTCGTGGGTCGACGTGCCTGAAGCTCTCGCCGGTGGCGTATCCCAGCCAGAAGGGGCCATGGATGGCTGCAACCTCGACGCCGTACAGCGATCGCACGAATGCGCGATCGAAGACCGCGGCCGACGGCCAGGACGCGCAGCCCACGACGGTGGCGCCGGCCAGCGCCTCGGGGACCACGATGATGCAGCTGTCCTGGCGGCGGACCAGGTACACGTGGTCACGGTGCGACGGTTCCGGGTGAGAGGCGACGACGACCTCCGCGTCGCGCCATGCCGACGGCTGGACGTTGAGCGTGGCGGTCCAGTGCTCGTCGAGGAGTTGGTGGACGTGGGTGCTCGCCTGCGGCGACGGCATGGCGCGGACTGTACGGCAGCTGTCCGCGAGACGTGGCTAGTGTCGGGCAGCGCCGTGTACCTCGTCGAAGCATGCCCAGTGCCCACACCCGCTGACGCCGAACGGCTGCTCGCCGGCCTCTGGCAGCTGACCTCAGGCCGCGGTGTCGGCCTGTTCCTGTTCGGCGTGGGCGGACGGCTGATGTTGGGGGTCACCGCCGCGCACTCCGGCGTGGAGGAGGCGGTGGCTTCGAGCATCGCCGACCAGTGCGGTGGGGCCGTTGAGGCCGGCTGGATGATCCCGGAGATGGTCGACGCGGCCACAGAGATCGCCGCCGTCAACCTGGTTCCCACCAACCGGCACCTCCAGGTGGAGAGCCGTACCTTCGGCTGGCAACGCAGTGATCCCCTGCGCGGCACATTCCTGGCCCTGCTCAACGTGCCGGTGGGCGGGCTCGCCGGTGTCGCCGTCAGCCTGCGGGCCTTGCCGGACCTCGACTTCGCGGTGGCCATCGGCGCGTTCGCCGCCGGCCCCTCCGCACCGGCCCAGGTGGCGCGCGTTGCCTCGACGTTCGGAGGGGTGGGGGTGAGACTGCGTCGTCCCCTCCTGCAGCGCCGCGCGGCCCGGCGGATGCTCGGCGGCGCTCTGCGGCGCCCCGCCTCGGTCCATCGCGTCGAGGTCGTGGCACTCTTCTGGCACCCGCCGTATGGCTCCGAGGGCGACCTGCACCAGGCCGCCCCGGAGGGCAGCTCGGTGGCGGGCTACCTGGGCCCGGCCCGGATACCTTGACGCTGCCGATGCGCCGTCCTACCGTCCTTGGTCATCCCAGCGGTGGCGGCGCCGGCGGGCCTTCGAGGGTCTGGTTGCCGCGGGGGGGTGACACCGGCGAGGGAGAAGCAGGAGGGGGTGGTCCATGAATCGGCGTCGCCTGGCCGCCGCGGTCTTCTTCAGCGTCGTCATCGTGCTGGTCCTGGGAGTCATGGTGTACCTCGAGCAGGCCGGGCGCCAGCAGGCGGTGACCGTGTACATCCTCCGGCACGCAGTCCTCGCCGGCAGCGCGTACAGCGCGGAGGACGTGTCCACCGTTTCGGTGCGAGCCCAGGAGGGTGACTTCAACTACGAGCGCCGCGCGCCGGGACAGTACCTGGCGCGGTACACGCAGAACCTGAAAGGGAATGACATCCTCCGCGACGACGACCTCGTGGACGCAGGCGCGCAGGTGGAGATCGCCATCACTGTGCAGGCGCCTCCGCCGCTCTCCCCTGGAGACCGCATCGACATCTTCGCCACCGCCGGCGGTGGCCGCCAGGTGCGCATCGGACAGGGCGTCTCCGTCCTGACGGCGTCCGGCGGCGCGCTGACCATCCTGGTGCCGGTCGGCCAGGAGGAGCCGTGGATATCCGTGGCGTCGTCCAGCGTGGCCCTGCACGCTGCTCGTTCCGCGCAACCGGACCCCTCGTCCGTTCAACCGCTCAGCCCCGACGACGCGATCAACCGGCTTTGTGGCTCGAGCTGCGCCGGCGGCGTGCCTGCGAGCGCGACACCATGAGAACACTCGTCGCCGTCTACACCACGCGCGCCGGGCAGACGTCGACGCACTGGGCGGTGTGCCTGGCCTGGACCCTCGCGGAACGAGCCCGTGTGCTCCTCGTCGACTGCGACATGGAGGGAGGGACCATCGCTGACCTGCTTCTCCTGCGCACCGATGACCGCGGCATCGCCAACTGTTTCGGTGATCGCCCGGCCACAGCCGCGGAGCTGACCGCACAGGCGATCGTTCACCCGCAGCGCGACAGCTTGCGGGTGGTCCCGGGGCTGGTCCGAAGCTACGGATACGAGGTGACCGAGTGCCTGAGGAAGCTCGCGCCGGCCCTGTCCGGTGCCGACGACGACGTTGTGATCGCCGACCTCGGACATCCGCTGTCCCATCCCGGACTGCGCTCGCCGAAGGCAGCCGCGGAGGCGATCTGCTCGGTGTTCGGACGCGCCTTCATCGTGGTCAGGGACGACCCCGCGTTGCTGTCCCGGACCATCGCGGTGCTCCAAGCCGCGCGGCCACCACACGGTGAGCTGATCATCTGCCACCAGCACGGCCGCGCCTACCGCCGGGCGATCCTCGACAGCCTGCAGCGGAACCTCCCGGAGATGGCGGTGCGAGATGTCTGGCAATGGGACGAGGCGAGGGCGGTGCGCATCGCCGAGACGGGAACGCCGGCAACACTCGCGGGCGTCGACAGAGAGCTCAATCTCGTACCGCTGGCTGTCGGGTGATGTCCTCCACCTCCGAGGTGGCGTCCGCCACGGATCGCCCCATGCACGCTCTGAGCGGTGACCAGGTGCCGGTGACTCGCTGGCCCGAGATCGCATCCGAAGAGCTGGAGGTCGCGCGCGCAATCGCCGACCGGGTCATCAGCGACCGCGGAGGCGACCCCGCGTCGGTTCTCCACGAGGAGCGGCTCCACCGCGACGTGGCCACGGTCATCGAACGCGCCATCGCGTCCCCGTCGACGAGCGGGTTGCCGCTGGCCGTGGTGAGCGAGCTCGCCGCCAACCCGGGGTACCGCGACGTCGCTCGGCGCAACGCCGCGATCCTCGCCTCCCACCTGTGGCCGCTGTCCCTGCTGATCTATGGAGCAGACCTGGAGAACATCACCTGCCTCGGTCACGACAACTGGCTGGTGAGCCTGGTCGGGCGCAAGCTCCTGCTGGTCGGCAACAGCCCGTTCCCGTCCGACGAAGACTGCCTGGAGTTCTTTCGGCGCGCGGTTCGGCTTCGCGGCGTGACCGGGGACCACAGCATCACCGACGCGACGCCCATCGCCGAGGCCAACGTCGGCAGTGTCGTGCGCCTGTGCGTCGCCAAGCGTCCAGCTGTGTCGGGGCAGGCACTGCTCAAGGCAGCGATCCGCATCCCGGCACGGTCCAAGGTGCGCGACCTCGCCGACTACGTCCATGACGCGGTCATGCCCGAGGGCATGGCTCAGTTCCTCGAGGCATGTGTTCACGGGCGGGTGAACATCATGATCGCCGGCGGCACCAGCACCGGCAAGACGACGCTCATGCGCATCCTCTGCGGCATGACCGCGCATAGCGATCACCTGGTCGTCGTCGAGGATGGAGCTGAGCTCCACCTTGACCAGGACCGCGGGGACGGCCATCCGTGGCATCCGCTGACGACCGCGCTGTCCACGATTCCCTCGATCCGCGCCGAGACGGACTCAGGACAGCTCACCATGTTCGACCTGGTGCGCCATGCGCTCCGCTTCCAACCCGACCGTCTCATCCTCGGAGAGTCGCGCGGTGAGGAGATGGCGGCTGTGTGCAAGGCGCTGATGACGGGGCACGACGGCTCCATGACCACCATCCACGCCGAGGACGCCGACCTGGCGCTCGACCAGGCTGTGCAGTACGTCATGGAGAACCAGCGGTTCACCGGGAACGAGAAGATGGCAAAGCGGGTCGTGGAGCACGCCATCCACCTGGTTGTGCACCTCGCCAACCAGGAGGGCAGGCGCCGCGTCACCGGGATCCTGGCCGTGGAGCGCGGCGGCAACCACAAGTGGATCTACCGGCAGGCCGAGAGCGGGGGGTGGCAACGCATGACCGGGCTGACCGGCAACCTGAACCGTCTCGGTCCCAGGCTGCGTGGGCGCTTCCTCGACGATGAGATCCCGCCGGTATGACAGCGCTCAGCACGGCTCAGTTCGCGGGCCTTCTCGTGGTCATCGTCTGCGCTGCCGGTGGGGCGGCCGCGATCCTCGACCTCGACATGCCCGCGTTTTCCCGCGAGCGCCGCCCGTCGCCATTGTTGGAGCGCGAGCGCGACCTTGCCGCCAACCTCGGGTGGCGCTGGCGGACCTGGGTCGCGGTCCGGGTCAGCCTGGTGGTGGCGGGCATCGGGTTGGGCCTCCTGTCGCGGATCTGGATCCTCGTGGTGATCGGCGGCCTGTTGGGCACCTTCGGCTTCCGCTTCGCCCTGGCAGGACGCGCCGCCAGCCGCCGGCTGCGCGTGGAGCGTGCTTTCCTTGGGCGTCTACGAGACCTGCGTGACCGCATGGCGGTCGGCAACCAATCACTCGACACGGCGCTCCAGGAGATCGGTCGCAATCCCGGGCCCGAGCTCGAGTACGTGCTGGCCCCGCTGGCGCGCGGTGGTTCTGCGCTCGAGAACATCGTCGCTGTCGGCATGCGCGCTCGTTCGCCGGTGGTCGAGTACGCGTGCGCGGTGCTTCTCTGGACGCGCAGCCGCAGCCTGGACGCCTTGATCGAGGCCATCGACGAGCTGTTGCTTCCGGTCGGCGAGGCCCAGCTGGCAGTGCAGGAGGAGGCGTCGGTGACGCTCACCCAGCAACGTGCGGTGACCATCGCGATGTCCGCCTTGATGCTGGTGATGTTCGCCGTGGTGGTGCGCGTCGACACCTTCCGAGCGTTCTATCAATCGTTCCAGGGCAACGTCGTCCTGGTGGCGGTCGTGTTGCTGTTCGCACTTCTCGTTGGGTTGCTCGGCCTCATCGTGCGGGTGCGTGGCTGGACGCGCTGGGACCTGCATCGTCTGGCCGAAGAGCAGGAGCGACTCGGTGCTCAGTGACCTTTGGCCGTACGCGCTGATGACGCTCGCGCTGGTGGCGGCGTGGGCCTTCATCCTGGCGCGGCTCGGGTATCTCACGTCCTCGGACGTGCGCGCGTGGCGTCGGCTCGCCGCGCTGCGCGGCTACGCCGGCTCGCAGACCAGGTTGGAGCGCGCCGCCGAGCGCAGCCCGGCCATCCGCAGGCTCCAAGCCGAGCTGGACCTGCACCGCCTCCTGGCGATCGCCGATCGTGACGAGACGGATGCCGCCTTCCTCGGCCGCACGGTCTTCCTCGCGCTGCTTGCCTTCACCCTGGTGCTGGTGGTCTCGCTCAGCTCCCGCCTCGGCGGCGGCGACTTCGCGGTGTCACCCGTGCTGGCGCCACTGACCGCCCTGGCGGTCGTGCTGCTGCGATTCGTCGTGCTGCGCGGGGCAGCACGACGGCGACAGGAGGCTGCCGGCCGGACGCTCGGCGACATGATGATGCTGGTTGCGATCATGACCGACGGGCGCGGTCTGCAGGTGGAGGATGCTGTGCGAATCCTCTCGCGCTGCGCGACATCGTCGGACCTGCGACGCCTGGTCGAGGGTGGCTGGCGCAGGCTCATCCCCAACCGTCAGCGCAGCACCGCCGACCTGTACCGGGCCATCGGTGCCGAGTACGGCGTCGAGCAGTTCAGCCTGGTCGCCGACGCCCTCATGACCACCAACGTGGGCATCGCCGAACGCGACACCTACACGCGGGTCGCGCAGGCCGTCTACCAGCAGCGCCTGGCTGACGCACGAATGCACGCGGCGAGGGCGCGCATCCTGGTGACGCTGCCCGTAGCCGGGATGCTCATACCGTTGCTGCTCCTGTTGGGCGCACCAACGTTCCAGAGCATCACGACAGGCTTGGGAGGCACGTGAACGTGTGGACGCGACGGCTGGTGCTTGCCGGCGCGCTGGTGGGATTGGCGGCGGTGCTGACCGTGGTGGTCGGATGGCCGAACCCGGGCAGGGGTCTCGAGTTGCTCAGCGGCGCTGACGCCAGCGGGGCGAACGAATCCGCGCTCATCGGTCTGTTGTGCTGGCTGGCGCTGGGGACGGTGGCGGTGGCGGCGATCGGCAGAGGGATCGCCGACTCGCGCCACGCGCCGTTCCACAAGCGTCGCGTCTGGTCCCTCGCTGTCCTCGTGCTCGGGGCGGCGTTGCTCACGATGGGCATCGCTCGGCACACAGGCGGTTACCGGGTCTGCTGCAGCAGCCCTGTCACGGCAACCCAGGCGCACCAACTTGTCCACTGACGCGCGCGGCTTCGCCTTCATCTCGCTGCTTCGCGATGAGCTCGAGGCGCGCGCTCTCGGTGGGTTGCTCGAGGGCGTGGCGCGGTCGACATCGGAGGTGGGGTCCGTCTTCCTCCTTCCTCCTGTCCGCGGCCTCGACTTCTTCGCGGCCGTCCCTCGGCAGGCGGAGGTCGACAGCTGGTGGGGCCGTCACGTGCCGGGATCGTTCGTCCCCGTCTACCTGCTCTGTGATGAGGACGGCCTCGCGGACTGGCTGCGAGGTCTGGACGGCATCCCGGTGGTGGCGGCGCCGGAGGACCGTGCCAGCCTCTACGCCGAGTGGACGGTTGTCCGGGCCGAGTCCGAGGAAGCGCCGCTGGCCATCGCCGAGGCGGTGATCAACCGGTTCGGTGTCCCCGGAGACCGCGCGACTCCTTCGATTGGCGGATGTCTTCAGCAGCCGCGATGCGCGCATGGTGACGAGCCTCCGGCTCGACCAGGGCCTGGCGGTGAGCAACCGCCCCGATCTTCCACCTCTGCTCGACGTCGACGACATTCCAGCGCCGGCCACCATTGGTCATCCGCCGGCTGCCGGTCCCGCGGTGGCTCCTGATCCCCTCGATCTGCTGGTCGCAGACAGCGCTCGCGCCCACCACGACATGCCGCGATGGGACCACGCGCGCCAGGCGAACAACAAGACGGTACCGACCGGTGCGCGGTTGCGCCGCCGGCTCCCCTTGCTGATGAAACGGCGTGAACGCCTGGGAACCAGTGACGCGGAGCTGGCGGCGATGCTCGTCGGGCGCGCACCCACGGTGGTTGTCATCGGCTCACGAAAGGGAGGTGTGGGCAAGACCAGCCACGCGGCGGGGATCGCCATTGTCGCCGGGAGCGTGCTCGACACCGTGGGCCACAGCGCAGCCATCCTGGATGCCAACGTTGCCAATCCCGATGCCTGGGGCCAGCTGAACCTCCCCGGGCACGCGGCCAGTGTGCGCGACGTGGTCACCGCGTTGACCGCCGGCGCCGAGCCGCCCACTCCCGCCCACGCGGTGACACCCGCGCTGGCGTGCTACCCGGAGAGACGCGACGGCGTCGAGTACAGCCGCACCGAGATCCGACGCCTCGCCGAATACCTGCGAGCCCGCTACACGCTCGTCGTCGTCGACATGAGCAACCGCCTGCCCGATCCCACCGGTGGACCAGAGGCCGCTGTCGCCGCCTACTGGCTGGACGAGGCCGATGCGCTCGTGCTGCCGACGGGTTCCGGGCGCCAGGACTTCAACGGCGTTCTCGACTACCTCGACGTGGCCCGCCTCCCGCCGACAGTGGTGCCGTACATCGCGTCTCGGGCACGGCGCAACCGCCGGCACCCCATGACCCGTCAGTACCTCGACGCGATCAGGCCGCGCGTCCAGGAACTGGTGGAAATTCCCGACGAAGCCGACAACGTTCGCTTCGCCGGCATGACGCGTGCTCCGGTGCAGGACGTGTCGCCGAAGATGCGGACGGCGTACCGTGAGCTTACCGCAGCGGTGGCGCGGCTTCCCAAGGGCGTCCGAACATGAACCAGGTCCGGCGGATGCTCGGCCGTGAAAGGCTTCGCGACCTCGATGCGCGGCGAGGTCAGCGGGTCAGGCGGGTCCTCGAACTCGTGGAGCGGTTCGTGTACGACCTCGGCCTGCTGATCTCCGGTGAGAAGGTCGACCTGGGCGCGTACGTCGACGCGCCGGCAGCGGAACGGCTGCACGCGGCCGTTCGGCCCGCGCTGGAGTCCGGCACCGTGACCACTCCGGATTTCGGCGAGTACGCCCAGGTTCGGATCGAAGGGGACGTGCTCGACCTGTCCCTGCCGCTGACCACCGTCGTCGAGTTCGACGATCGTTCGACCCGTCTGCGTGGCGGCGACGCCGCGCCTGTGCAGGTACGACGCCGGGTGCGCCTCCAACTCCTTCTTGACGCATCGCTGTGCAGGGTGCTCGACCACCGCGTCGAGGTCCTGTCATGACCTCCGCGCGCGGCTCCGGTGTCATCGACCGAGATCCGCAGAACCTGCCGGTGCCCATTGGGGGGATGGCACCGGCCCGGGTTCAGCGCCGACGTCACCGACGGCTGACAGGTGCGCATGTGTCGGCAGCGTTGGTTGGCGCCGGCACCATCGCGGCTGCCGTGGGAGTCGCGGTTGCTCCTCGCGCCGCGACAGGTGACTGTCTCGCTGTTCGGAGACAGGCTGAGGTCGGCGGGATGGTGCTCACGGAGGTCCCTTCGACCGGCGCGATGACGCTGCGCACGTACGAGGGCGACGCGTCGTACGTGCTCGCCGAGCACGGGATGGAACGGTATCGGCGGCCGCCGCCTGGGGCTCCGCCGGCGTGTACTCGACGGACGTCTGCGACCTGCGACGAGACGGAGCCCGCCTGATCGAGCAGTGCACGTTCGGCGCCGGCCCGTCTCCGCTCACCTCGGTCGACGTCCTCGACCCCGCTGTCGCGGAGGGGTGGCAGCGCACGTACAGCGACGGCGCTCGCGTCACGATCGCCGTCTCACCCGACGGCGGCGCGGTGCCGGTTCCTTTCCCCATCGGCCACTGAGGCTTGCAGCAGCGGGGACGAGCCGGCCCGCTCGCTCTGGCAGGATGCAGGAGACATGGACGGTCCCGCGCGGAATCGCCCGATGAGTGCCAGCGACGTCCTGCTCGTCGTCGCTGTCTTCCTCGCCAGCGCGGTGGAGACGGTGGAGGCCGCCACCATCGTGGTCGCGGTCGGGGTGACGCGCGGCTGGCGCGGCGCGCTCCTCGGCGTCGGCGCGGGGCTGCTGGCGCTTGCGCGTGGTCGTCGCGGTCCTGGGGCCTGCGCTCACCGCCATCCCGCTCAGCGCGCTGCGGCTCGCCGTCGGCGGTCTTCTCCTGGTGTTCGGGCTCGGGTGGCTGCGCAAGGCGATCCTGCGTGCCGGCCGGCCTCAAGGCGCTGCACGACGAGGAGCGAGTCCTTCCATGCGCAGCGCGAGGCCGCCCGCGAGGCGGCGGTGGCTGCCGGGCGACTCGACACGTACGGCTTCACCGTGAGCTTCAAGGGTGTCCTCCTCGAGGGGCTCGAGGTGGTGTTCATCGTCATCACCTTCGGCGCCAACCAGGGGCAGATCGGGCTGGCCGCGCTCGGCGCCGGCGCGGCCGTGCTGATCGTGCTCGGCATCGTGCTGATGGTGCGGGCGCCGCTGTCGCGCGTGCCGGAGAACACCATGAAGTTCGCCGTCGGCTGCGCTGCTCGACCTCGTTCGGCACCTTCTGGGGCGCCGAGGGCGCCGGCGTGGAGTGGCCCGGCGGCGACATCGCGCTCGCCGTGCTCATCCCCGCGACGCTGCTGCTCAGCCTGGCGATGGTGGCCGCGCTGCGCCGCACCGCGTCGCTGCCGGCGCTGCTCGCCCGCGGGGCGCGGCCTGATGCGCCAGGTGCGCGCCTTCGCGCTGTTCTGGTGGGACTTCATCGTCGGCGACGACTACCGGATCGCGCTCGCGGTGGTCGTGCTGCTGGCGGCGACGGCGCTGCTGAGCCGCGCCGGCATCGCGGTGTGGTGGCTGCTGCCGGCTGGGGTGCTGGCGATGCTCGCCACCTCGGTCTTCACGGCTGCGCGCCGGCAGACGCCGTGCAGCGCATCGGCGCGACTGAGGGCTCGGTCGAACGCCGCAGGGTGCTACCGTCGCCCGCTGCGCGGCGCCCGCGCAGCACGGAGGCAGGCGGCGCGATGACGGATGTGATTCGCGCGACCGGCCTGGTCAAGACGTACGGCCAGACCCACGCGCTCGACGGTCTCGACCTCGCCGTGCCCGAGGGCACCGTCACCGCGCTGCTCGGCCCCAACGGCGCCGGCAAGACCACCGCGGTGCGGATCCTCGCCACCCTTCTCGAGGCCGACGCGCGGCTCTGCCGAGGTGGCGGGCATCGACGTGCGCACGAACGCCGCCGCGGTCCGCGCCAAGATCGGGCTGTCGGGGCAGTACGCCGCCGTCGACGAGTACCTCACCGGCTACGAGAACCTCGAGATGGTGGGCCGCCTCTACGGGCTGGGCCGGCAGCCCTCCAAGGAGCGGGCGCGCGAGCTGCTCGAGCAGTTCGCGCTCGCCGACGTCCGCCGACCGGCCGGTGAAGACGTACTCGGGCGGCATGCGCCGCCGCCTCGACCTCGCCGGCGCGCTGGTCGCGCAGCCCCCGGTGCTGTTCCTCGACGAGCCCACCACCGGCCTCGACCCGCGCGGCCGCGCCGACCTCTGGGAGGTGATCCTCCGGCTCGTCAAGGCCGGCACCACCCTGCTGCTCACCACCCAGTACATGGAGGAGGCCGACCAGCTCGCCGACGACATCGTGGTCATCGACCACGGCAGGGGCATCGCCCAGGGAACCGCGAGCGAGCTCAAGGACCTGGTCGGCGGTGAGCGCATCGAGATCGTCCTCGCCGAGGGCGCGGACCTCGCGTCAGCGCGGACGCTCCTGCAGCAGCTCGCCGCCGGTGAGGTTGTCGTCGACGAGCAGCGCGCGCCGCTTCGTCGTGCCGGTCCAGGGCGGCTCGCAGGTGCTCATCGAAGCGCTGCGACGCCTCGACGCGCTCGGCGCCCCGGTGGTCGACATCGCGCTGCGGCGGCCCACGCTCGACGACGTCTTCCTCACGCTGACCGGCCACGCCGCCGAGGACGGCGGCCGCGCAGAGCGGCGGTCAAGAAGGGCCGGCGATGATCTCCACCAAGACGCTCCGCGACGGCGCCATCGTCGCCAAGCGCAACCTCATCAAGATCAAGCGCGTCCCCGAGCTGCTCGTCTTCACGACGCTCTCGCCGATCATGTTCATCCTGCTGTTCGCGTACGTGTTCGGCAGCGCGATCAACGTGCCCGGTGTTGGCTACCGCGAGTTCCTGATCCCGGGCATCTTCGCCCAGACGGTGATCTTCGGCGCCACCATCACCGGCGCCGGCCTCGCCGAGGACATGCAGAAGGGGATCATCGAGCGCTTCCGCTCGCTTGCCGATGTCGCGCAACGCCGTGCTGGTCGGGTCGCACCGGCAGCGACGTGCTCAACAACGTCATCGTCATCGTGGTCATGTCGCTGACCGGGCTGGTGGTCGGCTGGCGCATCCACACGTCGGTGCTCGAGGCCGCGGCCGGCTTCCTCCTCCTGCTGCTGTTCGCCTACGCGGTCTCGTGGATCATGGCGTGGGTCGGGCTTGCTGGTCCCGAGCCCGGAGGTGGTGCAGCAGGCGTCGTTCATCGTCATCTTCCCGCTGACCTTCGTCGCCAACACCTTCGTGCCCACCAACGGCTTTCCCGGGCCCGCTCCGCGCCATCGCCAACTGGAACCCGGTGTCCGTCGGTCACCCAGGCGGCGCGGCAGCTGTTCGGCAACACCAGCGCCAGGTCACCGACGCCGAACGACTGGTCGCTGCAGCACCCGGTGATCTACACGCTGATCTGGGTGGGCGATCCTGCTCGTGGTGTTCATCCCGCTGGCCGGGCGCCAGTACAAGCGCGCCGCCAGCCGCTGACGCCGATGGACTTCTGGGTGGGCCGCTGGGACGGTGACGCTTCGCCGGGCCGGATGGCGAGCCGGATCACGGGCAGCAACACCGTCACCGAGCACGACGGGCGGATCTACGAGCTGTTCGTCGCCCCGGACGAGGCGCCCACTACGTCGGCGCCAGCGTCACGCAGCGCGACGAGTCGCGTGGCTGTGGACTGCAGGAGTACTGGGACAACCAGGGATACCGCGCCTGGTACGAGGGTGGCTGGCAGGGCGACCGCTTCATCCTCGACATCACCGGGCGCGGCGGTCACGTCAGCCGGCGTCGAAGCGGCTGGTCTGGCGCGACATCAGCGAGAGCACAGCCTGGTGTGGGACAACGAGCAGCCCGCCGACGCCGGCGAGACCTGGGCGAGCACCTGGACCATCGAGTACCGCGCGCTCGGTCGCGCCGCCCGCGAGCCGTGTAGGCTCACCCGGAGCGCTCCGCGTCGACCTCGGGTGCCACCTTGCGCGCCCGGCTCGGGGCGACGCGCGGTGGCTCGCCGGGCATCTTCGGGTACTGCGGCGGCCACGGCGCGTCGACCAGCCCGGCGGCCTGGTCGCGCTCGTGGAGCGCCAGCAGGGGCTCGAGCGACTGCGGCGCTGCATCCATCGGCGCCCATGGGTCACCGTCGCGCGCCACCCGCGCGGGCACGGTGGCGATCGTCAGCGCGTCGGGGTGGATGTCGTCGAGCTCGTCCCAGGCGAATGGCGTCGACACCTGCGCGCCCGGCCGGGCGCGCACCGACCAGGCGCCGAAGATCGTCTTGTGCGGCGCGTTCTGGTTGAAGTCGATGAACACCCGGCGCCCGCGCTCCTCCTTCCACCACGCCGCGGTGATCAGGTCGGGCCGGCGCCGCTCCAGCTCGCGGGCCACGGCCACGGCCGCCGAGCGCACCTCGTACGACGTCCACCGCGGTTGCAGGCGCACGTACACGTGGATGCCGCGGTTGCCCGTGGTCTTGGGCATGCACACGACGCCGACCTCGTCCATCAGCGCGCGCACCTCGTGCGCCGCCTCCTGCACCATCGCGAAGGTCACGCCCGGGGTGGGGTCGAGGTCGATGCGCAGCTCGTCCGCGTGCTCGGGATCGGCGGCCTTGGCCGGCCACACGTGGAAGCCGAGGCAGCCGAGGTTCACCGCCCACAGCACATGCGCAGGTCGGCGGCGACGAGCGCCTGCGAGGTCGTCCCGTTCGGCGTGCTGACGATCGTGGTCTGCAGCCAGTCCGGGTGCGACTCGGGGACGCGCTTCTGGAAGAAGGACGAGCCGCCAGCGCCGTTGGGAAACCGCTGCAGCAGCACCGGCCTGCCGCCCATGGCGCGCATCAGCGGCTCCTCGACCGACTGGTAGTAGCGCACCAGGTCGAGCTTGGTGTCGCCGCGCTCGCGCGAAGAACACCTTGCCCGGGCTGGTGATCGGACACCTCCCGCCCGGACGCCTCGACCGCCACCGCATCGCCAGCCATCACTGCGCACCTTAGCGTCGATCCACCACCGTGGACGGGCGCCGACACGACGGGCTTGGACGGCTGCCACAATCGTGGCCTCCTTCCCGCTGCCAGGTGCCGGAGACCGGGGCACGATGATCACCACGTTCTACGCAAGCTTTGCGCCGATCTGCTTCACCCTGCTCGGCCTCTGGCTGATCGTGGTCCAGACACGACACGCGGAGTGGCGCAGGCACCCCCGCGCGCGCCGGCGCGCCTACATGATCTCGCTGAGCTTCGCCCTCCCGGGGCTCATGAGCCTGCTCTCCCTTGTGGACCCGGGTAACCAGCGCATGTGGCGCGTCGCGTTCGCCGCCGTCGCCTTCGTCGGTCTCGGCGCCGCCATCGTCCTCTGGTTGACGACCCGGCGACCAGCGACGGCGCGGCGAGCGACGTCGATCGTGACCGCCATCAGCCACACCGTCGCCGGGCTCATCTACGCGCTGGTCATCACGCTTGCGGTCCTCCCCGACGCTGCGGGTCACGTCGGGCTGGCTCTGCCGGGCCTGCAGATCGAGGCGATCCTGTTGTGTGTGCTGGTCTTCCTGGGTGTGAACGTGGCGTGGTTCCTGATGTTCGACGAGGAGAGCTCGCGAGGCCCGGCGTGACGAGAATGCTCGCGCGGGCGCAGCGGGTGATGCACCACTCGACACGGCGATCTCCGTGCACACACGGCCGCCCTCCGGGCCGGGACGAGGCGCGCGCGTGCGACTGAGCGTGGAATTGCTGCCGGACGCACCGGCGATGGAGGTGCTGGCGGCGATCAAGGCCGCCGATGCGTCGGCGATCGACACCGTCTTCTGTGTGGACGAGCTCTACCACCGCGACGCCTGGACGCTTCTCGCGGCGGCCGCGCACGAGACCCACCGTGTCCGGCTCGCGCCCGGCGTCGCCCACGTCACCCTGCGCGACCCGCTGATCGTCGCGCAGCAGCTAGCCACGCTCGATGAGCTGTCGGGCGGCCGCGCTGCGGCAGCTTTCTCGGTCGGGAACCTGGCGATGCTCGCCCAGTGCGGCCGCGACGTCGCTGGACTGCGCCCTGCGCCGCGCCTGCGCGAGGCGCACCGAGCGATGCGCTCGATGCTGGACACCGGCGCGGTCGACCTGGATGGCGAGTTCTTCTGCTATCGCAGCGTGTTCACGACTGCGCGGCCGGTGGCACCACGCGTACCGCTGCTGATCGGCGCGATGAGCGGACCACTGACAGTGCGCCTTGCCGGCGAGATAGCGGACGGCATCTACGCCGCCTGCTCGTTCTCCCGAGAAGCGCTCACGTACATCGTCGACAACGTCCAGGTCGGTGCCACCAAGGCAGGCCGCGAGCTTGACCAGCTCGACCTGTGCGCCTCTGTGACGGCCTCCGTCGCCGACGACGCGGCCGCCGCGCGCCGGGCCGCGCGGCTGAAAGCGGCGTTCTACCTGCCGTCGATGCCTCCGGCTCTGGTCGAGCGCCATGGTGTGCCCTTCAGCGAGATCGAGCCGATCAACGTTGCCTTCGCACGAGGTGACATCGCCGAGGCCCTGCGTCGTACGCCCGACGACCTCGCCGACCGCTTCTGCATCGCCGGCACCCCCGAAGAGGTCGCCGAGCGGATCAGCGCCGAGATCCTTCCCACGGGCTTCCAGCACGTCTCACTCGCGCTCTCCGACGCCGCGATCCCACGTGCCTGGGCCGGGATCGACATTCCCGGGCTGCCCACGATGTCCGAGCAGGTGCAACTGATCGCTGACCGCGTACTGCCGCTCCTCGGCGCGTGACGTGGCTCACCCTGTGGCGCGCCAAGGTCGGACGGCGGAGCGATGTGGTGCGCAGGTGTTGTCTGCGCCGTTGCGAGCCGACCGTTGGTCGGGAAGGGGAGATTCGAACTCCCGACCTCACGGTCCCGAACCGTGCACTCTAACCTGGCTGAGCTACTTCCCGAGCCGCAGGAGTCTACCACCCACCCGTCAGGCGCTCTTTCCCCCACACCTACAATGGGATGTCACATGCAGGGAGCACCATGAGCCGCCCGGTGGCAGCGCCTCGGCGTGAGTCCAACGGGCGCGTCGGGCAACGCGCCGCCGCGGCCGACCTGCTCGCGCTTGCCCAGGCTCCGCGGCGACCGGGTCGCCGCACATCCGCGCCGCGGCCGCCAAGTCCACTGCGGGAGATCATCGACACGCTCGACGGCTCCGTCCAGGGCGTCCTCGAGCGTGGCCGCCACGGCTCGCTCGACGAGCGCGACCCCGCCTACATCGAGGGCAACCTGCGCTGGCTCAACTACATCGCCGATTACTACTTCCGGGGCGAGGTGCGCCACATCGACCGCATCCCCGCCAGCGGGCCCGTGCTCCTCGTCGGCAACCACAGCGGTGGGATGGCAACGCCGGACACCTGGGTGTTCATGGTCAACTTCCTGCGGCATTTCGGTCTCTCGCGGCCGAGCTATGCGCTGGCTCACAACATCGTCATGGGCCTGCCGATCATGGGCACGATGCTGCGCAAGTCGGGCACTCTGCCGGCCCACCCCGACTTTGCGCGCGCCGCCCTGCGCAAGGGCGCGTCGGTGCTGGTGTACCCGGGCGGCGACGAGGACGTCTTCCGACCCTGGTCCGACCGCAACCGCATCAGGCTTGCGAACCGCACTGGCTTCGTGCGTCTTGCCCTCCAGGAACGGGTACCGATTCAGCCGGTGGTGAGCATTGGCGGTCACGAGACTGTGTTCATCCCCAGTGATGGGAAGAAGCTGGCCCGACTGCTTGGCCTGGAGCGCTTTCGACTCAAGGCGCTGCCCCTGGTGGTCTGCCTGCCCTGGGGAGTCTCACCAGGCAACTACCTCTTGCACGTGCCGCTGCCGGCCAAGATCACTGTCGAGGTGGGCGAGCCGATCGATTTCCACGCACGGTTCGGCGCGCTCGACCCCCGCGATCCCGAGGTCCTATGGGCCTGCTACCACTACGTCGAGCAGCGGATGCAGAGCATCCTCGACGGGCTGGCTGAGGAGCGCAGACTGCCGGTGCTCGGCTGACACCACATCGGGAGGAGAACCAGATGGGCCACATCACGACCACCGAGGAGATCGCCGCGCCGGTCGAGGCCGTGTTCGCCTTCGTCGACGACCACCGCAACACGACCAAGTACATGAAGGACCTCACCAAGTGGGCGCCGGTCGGATCCAAGACGCACGGCAAAGGCGCGCAGTTCCAGGTGGCGATGAAGGCCGGCCCGATGACCCTGTCGTCCGTGGTCGACATCACCACCTGGACCGAGAACCGGGCCATCGGCTGGAAGTCGATCGAGGGGTTCAAGCAGACCGGCAAGTGGTCCTTCAAGCCCGCCGGCGCGGGCACGGAGGCCACCTTCGACATGGAGTACGAGCTTCCCGGGGGCATCGCCGGGCGGATGCTGTCGAGGGCCGCCGAGCCCATCGTCCGGGGCAACATCGAGCAGTCGGTTCGCAACCTCAGGGCCCGGGTGGAGAAGTCCGCGAAGACCCCGGCCAAGCCTGCCAAGGCGCCGTCCCGCAAGCGCTGAAGCGGCTCGACGGGCAGGCCTCAACCCGCGGTCCGGCAGCGACGGCGCTGCGGGTGGAACGGGCTGACCGCGAGACCGTCGCAGGCCTGCGACGCCGTCCCATCCACGCCTGCCGGCCGTGTTCGATGGCAGCACCATGCCGGGACCCGAAGACGCCGCACGCCCGCCGCTGGTCGCCGTCGGCAAGCTGACCGCCCCGCGGATCGGGATCGTCGTGGTCACCTACAACGCCGTCTCCACCCTCGCCCAGGTCCTCGACCGCATCCCGGCGGACTTCCGCTCCAGGATCGAGGAGGTGCTGGTCTGCGACGACGCCAGCCAGGACTCCACCTACCTGGTGGGTCTCGGCTACAAGCAGGTGGTCACCGACCTCCCGCTGACGATCGTCCGGCACCCCCGCAACCTCGGCTACGGTGGCAACCAGAAGGCCGCCTACCGCCTGGCCATGGACCGCGGGCTCGACATCGTGGTCCTGCTCCACGGCGATGGGCAGTACGCCCCCGAATGCCTGCCGGACATCGTCGCCCCGCTCGAGCGCGGTGAATGCGATGCCGTGTTCGGGTCGCGGATGATGGTGAAGGGACAGGCGCGCAAGGGCGGCATGCCTCTCTACAAGTACGTGGGCAACCGCATCCTCACCCGGTTCGAGAACCGCGTGCTCGGCACCTCGCTCTCGGAGTTCCACTCCGGGTACCGCGCCTACAGCGTCAGGGCCCTGCGAGGGCTCAACCTCGAGAAGAACAGCGACGGCTTCAACTTCGACACCCAGATCATCATCCAGCTGGTCGACGCCGGCAAGCGGATCGTGGAGATCCCCATTCCCACCTACTACGGTGACGAGATCTGCTCCGTCAACGGGATGAAGTACGCCCGCGACGTGTCATCGGACGTGGTGCGCTACCGCCTCGCCAAGCACGGGTTCCTCTCCGGAGGTATCGCCTCCGTCGGCCCGGAGTACGAGGTCAAGGAGAGCAGTGACAGCTCGCACGGGGTCATCCTCGAGTGGCTGCGCCAGATGGCGCCGTCGCGGATCCTCGACCTGGGCTGCAGCGGGGGCGCGTTCGCCTCGCGCGCTCGTGCTCTCGGGCACCACGTGACCGGGGTCGACTCCGAGGAGCTGCCCTACGTCCGCGAACGCTGCGATGCCTTCTATGCCGCCGACCTGGACCGCGGGCTCCCCGAGGAGGTCCTCGCCGCCGGGAAGTTCGATGTCGTTGTCTGCGCGGACGTTCTCGAGCACCTGCGCCGGCCCGAGGACCTGCTCGCGCAGCTGCGCGGCGTCCTCGTGCCGCGCGGGTCGGTGATCGCGTCCGTGCCCAACTTCGGTCACTGGTACTCGCGCGGTCGCACCGCGCTTGGCATGTTCGACTACGACCAGCGAGGGATCCTCGACCACGGTCACGTGCGCTTCTTCACCCGGCGCAGCTTCGAGCGACTCACGCGCAACGCGGGGCTCATCCCTCTGCGGCGCCACGTCACCGGCTTGCCGTTCGATGCGCTGACCGAGGGGACGCAGCGACCGATGGCGCGCGCGGTGAGGGCGGCCGACCGGCTGGCGGTCGCGGTGCGGCCCACCCTGTTCGGGTACCAGCTCCTCTATCAATTCGAGATGTCCTCCGCGGCCACGGTGGTGGATGCGGCCCACGTCGCCGCCTGAGCCCGCGGTGACCCCGCCGGCGACGACCGCCACTGACCGGCAGTGACCCCCTCCGATCGCCGGCTTCTGGGCCTCGTCTTCCTGAGCTTCGCCGTCCTCGACCACTTCGGCAATCTCTCGTCGGTGGCGCTGGCCTGCGTGCTGGTCTCGCTCGCGCTGTGCATCCACAGCTTCTCGTCGAAGCCCTGGGGACCGCCCCTGCCACGCTTCGCGGGGATCGGTCTGCTCATCGCGCTCGGCGCGGTCACGATCCTCTACACCAACAAGCTTCCCCAGCACGTCTTCATCGGGACGTTCGGGCTGCTCGCCGCGGCGATCCTTGTTCATTCGCTCGTCAAGGCGGTCGCGGCCAGGGTGCTGGCCTTCGCGCTGGCAGCAACATCGGTGGCGATCGGGATCGCGGCCAATGTCACCTGGGGCTTCGCCAACATCGACGTCTTCCAGTTCCAGCAGACGTCGGCGCAGGCGCTGCTGCACGGACAGAATCCCTACACGCCGATCGTGCCCAGCCCCGAGATCGTCGCTCCGGGTGTGCCCGCGTGGCTGCAGCTCCACTTTCCGTACGGGCCCATCCTTCCCGTGCTCGAGGCGCCGTTCCGCCTGCTCGGTGACATAAGGGTGCTGCACGTCGTCGCCGCCGTGGTCACGTCGGTTGCCGTCCTTGTCCTGGCGCGGCGGGCCGGCACGCTCGACCGCAGCGCAGGCGTGGTGATGGCCTTCCCGTTGACCGCAGGGATGGTGCTGTTCAGCTGGGTCGACGTGATCACCATGGCCGGGTTCGCTGTGTGGGTCGTGTCGTTCCGCTCGCACCCCCGCATCGCGACCGCGGCGCTGGTGCTGACACTGGCTGCCAAGCCGACAACCGTCATCGCGCTCGTCCCCATCTTCTTCTGGTCGATCCGTGCGCGCCGTCAGGTGATCGTCGCGGCTGTCATCGCCGCACTCTTCGTGCTTCCGTTCGCAGCCATCACAGGCTTCTCGCAGTTCTACTACAACGTCGTCGGTGTGCAGCTGGCGGTGCTGCCACGGCTCGACTCACTGACCGTCAACTCGTACCTCAACGCATTCAACCTGCCCATCCTTCCCTTCGCCGTGTCGGCAGCTGTCATCGCGACCGCCACCGTCCTGGTGCTGCGCCGGCGTCCGGACAGCTACGGGGCGCTGCTCACCGGCACCGCGGTGCTCGCCACAGTCTCGTTCCTCGTGGCCAAGTGGGCGTACTTCAACTACTACTACATCCCGGCGGTCCTGCTCATGCTCGCCATCGCCGGCGACAGCCTCCCCGTGGACTCTCCAGAGATGATCCGGCCGCCGGTGGTCCTCCTCTGGGCGAACGACTGGTTTCGATCAACGGTCGGACGCCTCCGGGGCGGCCGACCCGTCCCGGGCACGTCCGTCGCCGGCCGGATGGATCGCGAACGCGCGGCGTGAAGCAGGTGGCCGCAGCCGGTAGCCGAGTAGAATCGAGCCCTGTGACCGGAGTCGACAGGTGTTTCCGACCATGACAGCCAACGAGGCCGCTGCCACGAAGAACGGCCACCACCAGACCGGCGGCCTGCGGGTCAAGCGCGGGCTCGCGGAAATGCTCAAGGGCGGCGTCATCATGGACGTGGTCACCGCCGAGCAGGCGCGTGTCGCCGAGGAGGCCGGCGCGGTCGCCGTCATGGCACTGGAGCGCGTCCCCGCCGACATCCGCCGCGACGGCGGCGTGGCGCGCATGAGCGCGGTGAGCCTCGTCACCGAGATCAAGCAGTCGGTGACCATCCCGGTCATGGCCAAGGCACGCATCGGCCACTTCGTGGAGGCGCAGGTGCTCGAGGCGCTGGGCATCGACTATGTCGACGAGTCCGAGGTGCTCACCCCGGCAGACGAGGAGCACCACATCGACAAGTGGGCGTTCACGATCCCGTTCGTGTGCGGAGCGCGCGACCTCGGTGAAGCGCTGCGCCGCATCGGTGAGGGCGCTGCGATGATCCGCACCAAGGGCGAGGCCGGCACCGGCAACGTCGTCGAAGCCGTCCGTCACATGCGCGCCGTGCGCGGAGGCATTCGCCGGATCCAGGGCCTGCGCCGCGACGAGCTCATGGCCGAGGCGAAGAGGCTGCAGGCACCGTACGAGCTGGTCGTCGAGATCGCCGAGACCGGCAGGTTGCCGGTCGTCAACTTCTCGGCCGGCGGCATCGCCACACCCGCCGACGCCGCGTTGATGATGCAGCTGGGCGCCGAGGGCAACTTCGTGGGCAGCGGCATCTTCAAGAGCGAGGATCCACTCAACTATGCCAAGGCGATCGTCGCCGCGACGACGTACTTCGACAAGCCGGAGGTGATCGCTGAGGTCAGCGCCGGCCTGGGACCCGCCATGCGCGGGCTCGACGTCGCCGGCATGCCTCGCGAGGAACTCCTCTCCACCCGCGGCTGGTAGCCGGGCGGCGGTGGTTGTCAGGCGGACGGGGTACACTCGTACCGTGCTGATGACTCCGTTCGGGCTCCGCGGCGAGCGGGGCGGCCAGGTCCGCTGGGAACGCTGACGACGATCACCACCGTCGGTGTCCTTGCCCTCCAGGGCGACGTCCGCGAACACCTGGCCGCCCTCGGGCGCTGTGGAGCTGAGGCGGTGCCGGTCCGGCTGGCTTCTGAGCTGGAAGCGGTCGACGCACTCGCCATTCCGGGCGGCGAGTCGACAACGATGGGCAAGCTGCTGCGCAGCTTTCAGCTCGAAGGTCCGCTGCGGCGACGGCTGGCCGACGGGCTCCCCACGCTGACCACCTGCGCAGGGCTCATCCTGCTCAGCCGCGCGATCGTCGACGGACGTCCCGACCAAGTGGCCACCGGCACACTCGACGTCGCCGTGCGGCGCAATGGGTGGGGTAGCCAGGTCGATTCCTTCGAGGCCGACCTGACCTTCGGTCCGCTCGGCGATATCCCATTCCGCGGCGTGTTCATCCGCGCCCCGCGCATCGAGGAGACAGGCGCGGGGGTCGAGGTCCTCGCTCGACTTGGCGACGAGGCGGTCGCGGTGCGGCAGGGGCTGCACATCGGCCTCACATTCCACCCCGAGATGACCGGCGACGACCGTATCCACCGGCTGTTCCTCGAGCACGTCGGGGCGGCCCGCGGGGAGAGCGCCGCGTGAACGTCCGCTCCGCCTCTTTCCGCGACCTCGCCCGCGTCGAGCAGCTCTACCGCGACGCGCTGGCCGCCGACGAGAATCCGGGGCCACACCCGGACAGCCCGGTTCCGCAGGCGACGTTGCTCCGTCTCTGGTACGCGCTGAGCAAGACGCTCTCCTCCCTGGTGCCGCTGAGCGACACCGGTGGTGTGCTCTTCGTCGCCGAGGATGACGGCGAAGGCGTGGTGGGCTTCATCCAGGCTGAGAGCACGTCGACGCGACCGTCGGTGTGGCAGATCGTCAACCTCTGCGCCGCGTCCACCGGGGCGGGCCACTTCGCCCGCGAGCGCCTGCTCACGCACCTGTGCAACCGCGGCCTCGAGCAGGGGGTCCGCCGCTTCCACGTGCGCCTGCCGCTCGACCACCCGATGGTGGCGGTGTTCCTCGAGCAGGGTTTCACCCAGTTCGCGACGGAGCAGATCCTGTTCCACGACAACCCCGAGCAGATCACCCGCAGCGACGCGGAACCGCTGGGGATCCGCCCCGCACGCCGCGACGACGCTGCCGCCATCCACCTCCTCTACCGGCGGGTCACCCCCAGTCACATCGCCAGCTTCGAGGCGCCGTCGCTGAAGACCTGGCAGGCGTCGTTCGCCCAGGGGAGCATCGCGCGCATCGGCCGCGATGAGGTGCGGCACTTCGTCGCCGAGCGTCCCGGGTTGGTCGGCTGGGCTGCGATCAGGCCTGCGGGCGCGGGACGCCCCAGCACGCTGTCGATCATGTGCGAGGCCCACGATGCGGCGATCCGCGAGGGCTTTCTCGATGCCGTGCTCGCCGAGCTCCCGCCGCAGCCCGTTTCCTGCGTGCTCCGTCACTACAACTCCGAGTTGATCCGATCCCTGCAGCACCGCGGCTTTGCCGTGTACGGCACGCAGCTGCTGCTGGTCCGCGACCTCGGCATCAAGGTGCGCATCCGTGCGGTCGCCAAGCAGACCAAGCAGGTGCTCGCTCACGCCGGGGTTGCCAGCTCCCACGTCTCCGTGCCATCACTGACAGTGTTGCGTCCACCAGAGAGGAGAGAGAGATAGTCGCTGAGATGATGCCCTACGGTTCGTCATGGCAGGAGGAGCTCAACCTCCTCATCGAGGCGCTTCCGCCGCGCGTCGCAATCGCCGCGCAACGGCTGTCGCAGGAACGGGGCGATCTCCTCGAGATCGTGCTCGACCTCGGTCGCGAGCCGGAGGCGCGGTTCACGGACGGCGAGACGATCCTCGACAGCGTCCAGGTGACCCACCAGGACCTCGAGTACGTCACCGAGCGTGTCGGCGATTTCGGCGATGACAACCGAGCCGGCATCGAGCGAACCCTGCATCGCATCAGCGCCATCCGCAACCGCGCGGGGACGGTCGTCGGGCTGACCTGCAGGGTGGGCCGCGCGGTCACCGGCACCATCGACATCATCAAGGACATTGTGGTCAACGGCCAGTCGATCCTCCTGCTCGGCCCCCCCGGCATCGGCAAGACCACCATGTTGCGCGAGTGCGCCCGGGTGCTCAGCGACGAGTGCAGCAAGCGGGTTGTCATTGTCGACACCAGCAACGAGATCGGCGGTGACGGAGACATCCCGCACGCGGGCATCGGCCGCTCGCGTCGTATGCAGGTTCGCACTCCCCCGGAGCAGCACGCCGTGATGATCGAGGCGGTCGAGAACCACATGCCTCAGGTGATCGTCATCGACGAGATCGGGACCGCCCTGGAGGCGATGGCGGCCCGCACGATCGCCGAGCGCGGCGTGCAGCTGGTGGGGACCGCGCACGGATCGAACCTCGACAACCTGCTCGTCAACCCCACCCTCAACGACCTCCTCGGCGGCATCCAGACGGTGACCCTCAGCGATGAGGAGGCGCGCCGTCGCGGCACCCAGAAGAGCGTGCTCGAGCGCAAGGCGCCGCCGACCTTCGACGTGCTCATCGAGATCCAGGAGCGCGACCGTGTCGTGGTGCACATGCCGCTCGACGAGACGGTGGACGAGGCATTGCGAGGGCGGATGAAGCCGCCGCAGCTTCGCCTTCGCGGGGACGACGGACAGATCGTCAGCCGCATCGACACCAGCGCGCCACCCCCGGCCGCCTTCGAGCCCAGCCCCTTCGCGGCCGGG
The DNA here is from genome assembly GCA_963823765.1 of Candidatus Dormiibacterota bacterium. GTDB lineage: Bacteria > Chloroflexota > Dormibacteria > Aeolococcales > Aeolococcaceae > Aeolococcus. Next base: position 1,463,618 of record CAWGML010000002.1, on the reverse strand, counting down.
GGCCGGCGCCGCAGCCGCGAGCGTCGCCGGCGTGGCTTCGACGTCGAGGAGTACATGGCGCAGCGCTCGCGCGACGCCGCCTGGGACGGCCCACCCGTGTCCCACCCAGGCGGGCGTGCGCTGCAACCGCTCGCAGTCTTCCCGTACGGCGTCTCGCGGACGTACCTCGAGCAGTCGGTGCGCGAGCTCCAGGTGCCGGTTCGCATCCAGCACAACGTCGACGACGCTGACATGGTGCTGACCCTGAAGAACTACTACCGCCGCAAGGATTCCCCGGTGCGCTCAGCGGAAGCGACCGGGATTCCCATCCAGGTGCTGCGCAGCAACACGGTGGCGCAGATCAAGGGTGCGCTCGCTCGCGTCTACGGCGTCGAGGAGGCCGATCCCACGGAGACGGCGCTCGAGGAGGCGCTGGAGGCCGTCGAGCGGGCGCGGCAGACGACCTCCGACGTTGAGCTCGCGCCGCAGAACTCGTTCGTGCGGCGGCTCCAGCACCAGTTGGTCGAGCGTCACGACATGACCGCGCGCAGCACCGGCAACGAGCCCAACCGCCGGCTCGTCATACTCGGCGCCGAGGAGTGACGAGCTGTGGCACGTTCCGGATTCTTCATCTCGTTCGAGGGTCTCGACGGGGCCGGTAAGAGCACCCAGGTGGCGGCGCTCGGAGCCGCGCTGCGGGCCGACGGATACGAGGTCATCACGGTGCGCCCCAACGACACGCCACTGGGCGAGATGGTCACAGGGGCGATCCTGCAGCACCAGCTCGCCGCCTCCCTCCAGCCGTGGACCGAGGCCCTTCTCTTCAACGCCGGGCGGGTGCAGCTGCTCGCCGAGGTCATCCTCCCCGCTCTGGAGCACGGCACCGTTGTGATCGCCGACCGTTTCACGGACTCCACGCTCGCCTACCAGGGAGGTGGGCGTGGCCTCGACGAGCAGGCGCTCCTGCGGCTGCACCGCGACTGCTGCGATGACATCTGGCCGGACCTCACCGTCTACCTCGACCTCGACCACAGCGTCGCCGCACACCGCCAACACGCAGAGCAGCTGCCGCTCGATCGCATCGAAGGCGCGCCTGATGACTTCCACGCGCGCGTCCACGCCACCTTCGACAGGCTGGCCGCCGAGCAACCGCAGCGGATCGCACGCGTCGACGCCGGCCGCCCTGCGGTCGCGGTGTCGCAGGACGTGATGCGGCTCGTGCAGGAGCGGTTGCGCAGCGTGCCCACCGGGCCGCGCCCGGCGGTGCTCCGGTGAAGCTGATCTTCGCTGTCGTGCAGTCCCAGGACGTCGAGTCCTGCGCCGACTCGCTCACCGCTGCCGGGTTCGTCTGCACGCGCTTCGCCACCCAGGGCGGCTTTCTCGACAATGACAACTGCACCTTGATGACCGGTGTCGAGGACGCCCAGGTCGAGGAGGTGCTCGACATCCTCCGGCGCCGGGCCAAGCGGCGCGTCGAGATGCACGCGCAGGCTCTGCCTCTGAGCGGTGCGCTCACCCCTGTGATGGCCCCGCCGCTGGACGTCGAGATCGGCGGCGCGACAGTGTTCGTGCTCCCGCTCGATCGGTGCGAGAAGCTCTGACCAGCGTCGCGGAGAAGGGTCGCTGATCCCCGGTATCGGCACGCTGCTGAACACGGCCACCGTGCTCACCGGCGGGGGCATCGGCATCACCGCCGGCCACCGCATCCCGGCTCGTGTGCGCGAGAGCCTGGTCACCGTGCTCGGTCTGTTCACCGTCGTCTACGGGGTCCACACCGCCCTGAGCTCCTCGTTCAGCGGTGTCGCGCCACCCGACCTCGCCGTCATCCTTCTCGCCCTGGTCGCCGGCACCGCGATCGGGAGCGCGCTCGACCTGGACGGTCGCCTCCAGCGCTTCGGCACCGCGGTGGAGGCGCGTGTCGGGGGACGGTCAGCCGACGGACGGATGGCCACGGCACTGGTCACGACCAGCCTTCTCTTCTGCGTTGGTCCACTCACCATCCTCGGTTCGTTCGAGGACGGAGCGCGCGGTGACATCCTGCTGCTCGGCATCAAGTCCGCTCTCGACGGTGTGGCGGCCCTGGCGTTCGGGGCCAGCCTGGGAGCGGGGGTGCTTCTCAGCGCGGTCACCGTCCTCGTGGTCCAGGGGTCCCTCACGGCCGTCGCCTACCTCACCCGCGGTGTGCTCGACCCCGTGCTCACCACGGCAGCGCTCGGCGCCGGCGGTTTCATGCTCGTCGCCATCGGCATCGGTCTCCTCGAGCTGCGCCGCCTGCGCGTGCCCGACATGCTCCCGGCCCTGGTGGTGGCGCCGCTCTTCGCGCTGGCGGTGCGCAGCCTGCACATCCCCCTCTGAGGGACGTCAGGACTTAACCCGCTGCGCGCACCACCACCTCGCCCGCGTCGACGACGCGCTCCACGCGCGTGCCCACGAGGTGGACTCGCACCCCGGGCACCCCGGGCGAGCCGGGCTCCCAGCCGTCGGCGTACAACTGACGCGCCTCCCCCCAGGTGCGTGCCGTGCGCGACTGGCGGCCGTCGGTGAACGGAACCGTTCCCGGGCGCGTCGCGTAGCCGAAGCGCACCTCGCCGCCGCTCCTGAGGAAGGCTGCGATATCGGCGATGGGGCGATCGTCAGGGAGGAGCTCGGCGGTCGCCAGCGCGTCGACGACGCTGGGCATCTCGCCGCTCTTGGCCAGCTCGCGCACCGCCGCACGGGCAGCGATGTGGGCCGCGCGCTCGCGGCGGCGGCGCTCGGTGGCGACCTGGCCCGAGCGGGCGCGCAGTTCGCGCAGCTGCGCCTGGTGCGGTGCCATCGCCGTCACGGTCGCCCGTTCGACAGCGGCCAGCTCGCTCAACAGCTCATCGAGGGCGCTGTCGTCGAGAGTGGTCAGCGACTCCTGCTCGAAAGCGGGCGGCAGGCGAGGAAGCGGGGGAAGGTTGGTCACCGCGCTGATGATGGCGCCCGACCCGCGGGCTGTGTCCGGCGCGCTACCGTTGCGCCCGAGTCATCGACGAGGAGGGCGTACGACGGTGTCCACGGTCTTGAACGATGTGGTGCGGGTCGAGCGCGACGGCGCCCTGGTCATCGTCACCATCGATCATCCCCCGGCCAACGCCATCAGCCGCGCCGTCATCGCCGGGATCACGCAGGCGATCACAGAGGCCGAGGCTGATGAGACGTGTCGCGCGCTCATCCTCACCGGTGCCGGCCCCAAGTTCTTCGCCGCCGGCGCCGACATCAGCGAGTTCGGCTCGGCGGGGGGCGACAACATCGCCAGCGGGCAGGAGTTCACCCTGGCCATGGAGAGGTCACGTCTGCCCATCGTCGCCGCGGTCAACGGCATCGCGTTCGGTGGGGGCTGCGAGCTGACCCTGGCCTGCGATGTCCGCATCGCGGCGTCGAATGCCCGCTTCGGACAACCCGAGATCAAGCTGGGCATCATCCCCGGGTGGGGCGGCACGCAGCGGCTGCCCCGTCTGATCGGTCGGACGGCCGCCATGGAGCTGCTGCTCACCGGCGACCCTGTCGACGCGGCCCGCGCGCTCGAGCTCGGCCTGGTGTCGCGCGTGGTCGAGCCCGACGCGCTGCTGAGCACCGCCCGCGAGATCGCCAGCCGCTACGCGGCCCAAGCTCCCCTGGCGCTGGCGGCCACCAAGAGGGCGGTAGCCGAGGGGCTCGATCGCCCGCTGGCCGAGGGGCTCGAGGCGGAGCGGCGCGAGTTCGTGGGCCTCTTCACAAGCGCAGACGCTACGGAGGGCATCACAGCCTTCCTCGAGAAGCGCCCGCCGTCGTGGACGGGCCGGTAAGCGCGTGACCGCGATCATCAGCCCCATCGCGTTGGTCGCGCTGGCGGGTGGGGCCGCCATCGCGACCGGGCTGCGCTGGCGTTTGTTGATCAGGGCGATGCTGCGCAGCCGGCGCCCCGATCCCCGCTTCGACAGGGTGGGCGAGAGGGTCAAGGCGTTCTTCGTGTACGTGATCGGCCAGGGCCGCCTGCTGCGCTGGCCGTACGCCGGGGTCCTGCACGCGCTCATCTTCTGGGGCTTCCTGGTGCTGCTCACCGCCATCGCACAGGCGATCATCGAAGCCCTCTGGCAGGGCTTCCGGTTCAACGACGTGCCCGCGGCATTCGTCATCGCCTTCGCGCAGGACATCTTCTGCGTGGCGGTGCTCGCCGGAGTCGCGCTGGCGCTCATCAACCGGCTGGTCGTCAACCCGACACGTTTCCGCGGCAGCCACCGCGCTGACGCGGTGCTGATCCTCTGCTGGATCGGCACCCTGCTCATCTTCATGACGCTGAACTACGCCACCCTCATCGCGGAGGGCAACCCGCCCCAGGCGATGGCCGCGGATCGCCCATTCGCCAGCGCGGTGTCACGCCTCTTCACACCGCTCGGCGCCCACAGCAACGTGCTGGTCGGGCTGCACGGCTTGTTCTTCTGGGCCCACCTCGTGCTGGTGTTCAGCTTCCTCGTCTACCTCGGGTACAGCAAGCACCTCCACATCGTCAGCGCGGCTCCCAACGTGTTCTTCAAGTCCACCAAGCCGAAGGGCCGCCTGCCGCTGCTCGACATCGAGGCCGTGATGAACGCCGAGGACGAGTCCGACCAGCACTTCGGGCCGGTCACGCTCGAGCACTTCAGCTGGAAGGACATGCTCGACCTCTACACGTGCACCGAGTGCGGGCGCTGTCAGACGCACTGCCCCGCGTACAACACGGGCAAGGTGCTCTCGCCGAAGACGCTGATCACGGACCTCCGCGATCACCTCTACGAGAACGTGGCCGGCGGCTACGCCGCCACCACCCACGACGCCCACGTCGCCCAGGGCGCGAACCCGGACGGCACCCCGGCGCCGGACGGCGCTGTCATGTGGGCCACCGGCGATCACCATCCGGGCGCGCTGCACGACCTGCCCGGGAGCTTCCAGCCGTCGTGGATCACGCCTGACGGCGTCGCCGCGGCGGTCGAGGCCAACGGCGGCGAGCGGCCCCTGTTCGGGGGCACGATCGCCGACGACACGTTGTGGGCCTGCACCACCTGCGGTGCCTGCATGGACCAGTGCCCGGTGCTCATCGAGCACGTGCCCAAGATCATCGAGATGCGCCGCCACCTCGTCCTCGACGAGTCGCGCATGCCCAAGCAGGCAGAGACCGCCCTGCGCGGCATCGAGAACGTCTTCAACCCCTACGGTCTCTCCCACCAGACCCGCGCCGACTGGGCCAAGGACCTCGGCGTGAGCTTCGCTGCCGACAAGCCGGACGCCGAGTACCTCTACTGGGTGGGATGCGCCGCGTCGTTCGACGACCGTGCCAAGACCATCGCCACCGCGCTGGTGAAGATCCTCCAGGCGGGCGGGGTCGACTTCGCCATCCTCGGCACCGAGGAGAAGTGCAACGGCGACCCGGCACGACGCATCGGCAACGAGTACCTCTTCCAGGAGCGCGCCAAGGAGAACGTCGAGGTGCTGGCCAAGTACAGAGTGCGCAAGATCATCGCGTCCTGCCCGCACTGCTTCAACACATTCGCCAACGAGTACAAGGACTTCGGTGGTGACTACGAGGTGGTCCACCACACGCAGATGATCGAGCGGCTGCTCGCCGAGGGGCGCGTCACCCTGGACCAGGCCAAGCGGCAGGAGGAGACGATCACCTACCACGACTCCTGCTACCTGGGCCGCTGGAACGACATCTTTGCGCCGCCGCGCGACATCCTCGAACAGATCCCCGGTCTCAAGGTCGTGGAGATGGCGCGCAACCGCAACGAGGGGATGTGCTGTGGCGCCGGCGGTGGGCGCATGTGGATGGAGGAGGACCAGCCGCGCGTCAACCACAAGCGCGTCGAGCAGGCCGTCGCCACCGAGGCGACCAAGGTGGCCACCGCCTGCCCGTTCTGCCTCTCGATGTTCGACGAGGGCATCGCCGGCAAACAGCTCGGTGAACGGATGGCGGTGGACGACGTCGCCGTCTACGTGGCCCGCTCGCTGGCAGGCGCCACGGGCGAGGAGGCTGTGGCCGCGGTCCGCGCCGCCGCGGAGACGGCAGCGCAGTCGCAGAGCTCGACAGAGGGTGCCACCGCGCCGGCCGTGGCCGGCCAGGATGCACCTGAGGTCGCACCGACGCCAGCGCCGGAGCAGACGCCCCCCGAGGTCCCGGAGGAGACTCCGCCGACGACTCCCGAGGTGCCTGCCCCGGAGCCCGCGCAGACCCCGGAAACCCCACCCGAGCAGGCGCCACCGGCCGTTCCCGAGGAAGCGCCGGCAGAGGTGCCGGACCAGCCCGCCGTGCCCGACACCACGGGGCCGGGCGTCCCGGATGAGGTGCCCTCCATCGACACCCCGGGCGGGCCGACCGCGAGCGCGTAGGCGTGCCCCGCCGTCAGCGGTCCCAGCCAGCCGCTACCCCATAATCAGCGACCGCTCAACGATCCTGGAGGAGAGACGTGGCATACGAAGCGTACAGCCCGGAGTGGGCGGAGGCCTTCAAGGCAGAGATCAACAAGTCCCCCGTGTACAAGCAGGCCGCGGCCAACTGGGAGGGCACGGTCGGGCTCGTCGTCCTGGCCGAGCCCGACAAGAACGTGCCCGAGGACATGGGCATCTTCCTCGACCTCTGGCACGGTGAGGCTCGCGAGGTCCGCATCTGTTCCAAGGAGGAGGCGGACGCTGCCCAGTACGTGATCACCGGCGCGTACTCACGCTGGAAGAAGGTCGCGAAGGGCGAGATGGACGCCACCAAGGGGATCATGCTCGGCCAGCTCAAGCTCCGCGGTGACTTCCCGACGCTGGTGCGCTACACCAAGGCCAGCCAGGAGCTCACGGAATGCACCACCCGGGTCCCGGTCAACTGGCCGGACGAGGCCTGACCCCGGCCGCGGCCACCACCGGTCGCGGCTGACGCTGCCACGCCAAGAAGCCGGCCAGCGCCACCAGTGCCCAGGGCACCAGGCGACCCGGCGGGGCCGGCGCGTCGGCCCCGAGGTCGACGGCGGTCGCCAGGGACACAAGCACCCAGCCCGCGAGCACGACGCGGCCATGGCGCCCGGGCCACGAGGCGCCTCCGTCGTGGACTGACGCGCAGGCCAGCAGCCACACCAGGGCCGGCGCCAGCAGCACGAGGTCGTGGCTCAGCAGGTGCGGCGAGGCGACCAGGGAGAGAAGGATGGCTGCCGCCAGGCAGGGTTCGAGCAGTGTGCGGTCGCGAGCGAGACGGCGGCCGAGCACGACGCAGCCGCCCACCGCCGCGAGGCTGCAGACGGCGGCGAGCAGCTGGGCGGCTGCCCCGTTCCCCAGCCACGAGCCGGTCAGGCCCGTGAAGCCGAGCAGCGAGGCCAGCGGCCAGCGGTGTGAATCGTCGACCACCGCCCCGACGAAGCCGCCGAGCCCGCCCGGACCGACCGCCGCCAGTGACACGAGCAGCACCGTCGCGAGCCCCACGGCCGCGCCGGCGAGCACCCGGCGCTCCCGCCACCCGAGCAGGAGCGCCGCGAGGCCGATCTCGAGGTGGGGCTTGGCGATCGCGGCGCTGGCCGCGAGCACGGCTCCGCCTGCGAACCCGCGGTCTCTGCGCCACAGCGCGTAGGCCGCCGCCAGGCCCAGGGCGCTGAACCCGTCCCACTGGGCGAGGAGGCCGAGGCTGAGGGTCCCCGGCCCGGCCAGCGCCGTCAAGGCGGCCGCGCCCCGCACCCCGCTTCGGCGCAGCCGTGCCGGCCACGGCGCCGCTCGCAGGGCGAGAGCCACCGCGGCGACGAGCATCAGCAGCTGGGCCGCCTGCCACAGCCGGTAGGCGGCCGTCAGCGGCAGAAGGGTCAGCGGCGCCACCAGGACGGCAGCCGTCGGCGGGTTGACGAAGGGGAGGTTGCCCCGCCGCAGCGGAGCGATCAGGGCGGCGTGGAGTGGTGCCTGCAGCGCCTGGTCGTACATCGCGGCGCCGTGGCCCTCGCGCAGCAGGGTCGCGCCCACGTACGTGGCGGTGAAGTCCGAGGTGCCGATGTTGGCAGGGGTGACGCCGGCCCACAGCGCCACATACGCCGCGAGGAGGATGACGGCTGCGGTGGCGACGACGGCGGTAGGAGGGCGCGGCCGGGGCATGGGGACGCGCCGAAGGTAGCATCGAACCGGCCACCGCTCGTCGCCTCCCTGCAACGGCTCGGTGAGCGCTGTGCCGCACCACCGTTCCATACTCGGCCGCATGCTGACCAGGATCGACCACGTGGGGATCGCGGTCCCCGACGTCGAGGCCGCAGTCGAGGTCTACGCGCGCCTCCTCGGCCGTCCCCCGAGCCACCGGCAGGTGGTCGAGTCCGATGGCATCGAGGCGGTGATGTTCGAGGTCGGCGAATCGCGTGTCGAGCTGCTCGGCTCCACCGGTCCGGGCTCCAAGATCGCGGGCTTCCTGGAGCGTCGTGGAGGCGGGCTCCACCACGTCGCCTATGGCGTCGACGACGTCCAGGAGGCTCTCGACGAGTACACGGGCCTGGGCCTGCGCGCGTTGGACAGCTGCCCGCGGCGGGGAGCGGCCGGCCGTCTGGTCGCGTTCCTCCACCCCTCAGCGGCCGTCGGGGTGCTCACCGAGCTCTGCCAAGCCGATCCCGACGCGGTCGAGCCCGGCGAGTGAGCGAGGGGGGAGGGCAGGCGCGGACCGAGAGCGGGCTGCCGCTCGAGCCCTTCTACGTCGCCGAGGCCACGCCGGAGTGGCCCCCACCCGGCGAATTCCCCTTCACGCGGGGAGTCCGTGCTGAGGGCTATGGCAAGCGGCTCTGGACGATGCGCCAGTACGCCGGCTTCGGCAGCGCGGCGCAAACCAACGAGCGCTTCCGGTACCTGCTCGCCGCCGGCCAGACCGGTCTGAGCTGCGCCTTCGACCTGCCCACCCAGATGGGCTACGACAGCGACGACCCGAAGGCGCGCGGTGAGGTGGGCAAGGTGGGCGTGGCCATCGACTCCCTCGACGACATGGCGACCCTGATGGAGGGCATCCCGCAGGACGAGGTCACCACCTCGATGACCATCAACGCACCTGCGTCACTCCTCCTGCTGCTGTACGAGCTCGTCGCCGAGTTCGAAGGGGATCGACGCCGCCACGCTCGGCGGCACCATCCAGAACGACATCCTCAAGGAGTACGCGGCGCGCGGCACCTTCATCTTCCCGCCCCGTCCGTCGATGCGGCTGGTGACCGACACCTTCGCGTACTGCGCGGGTCGTCTGCCCCGCTGGAACACGATCAGCATCAGCGGCTACCACATCCGCGAGGCTGGGGCGACGGCGCCACAGGAGCTGGCCTTCACGCTCTGCAACGGCATCGCCTACGTGCAGGCCGCCGTCGACGCGGGGCTGGCCGTGGATGACTTCGCCCCGCGCCTCAGCTTCTTCTTCAACGTCAGCAACGACTTCTTCGAGGAGGTTGCCAAGTTCCGCGCCGCGCGGGCCATCTGGGCCGAGCTGATGCGGGATCGGTTCGGCGCGCGCGATCCACGGAGCCTGGCATTGCGCTTCCACGCGCAGACCAGCGGCGCCACGCTCACCGCGCAGCAGCCGATCAACAACGTGGTGCGGGTCGCCGTCCAGGCGCTGGCCGCCGTCTGCGGCGGCACACAGTCGCTGCACACCAACAGCTACGACGAGGCACTTGCGCTGCCGTCCGAACAGGCAGCCGAGATCGCACTGCGCACGCAGCAGGTGATCGCCTTCGAGTCGGGTGCCGCAGCGGTCGCTGACCCGATGGGCGGCTCCTACCTCGTCGAACGGCTCACGGCCGACCTGGTGGAAGCGTCTCGGGCGTTGATGGCACGGGTGGAGGAGCGCGGCGGCGCGGTCAGCGCCATCGAGGCGGGCTTCTACCAGCACGAGATCCAGGATTCGGCGTACCGCCACCAGCAGCTTGTGGAAAGCGGCGAGCGCGTCATCGTGGGCGTCAACAGGTTCACGGAGTTGGCGCAGCGCGAGGTGGAGATCCTGCGCATCGGCGCCGAGCTCGAGGCGGCTCAGGTGGAGCGGCTGGAGCAGCTGCGGGCGCGCCGTGACAACCCCGCGGTGACGCGCAGCCTCGACGCCGTGCGCCGCGCCGCGGAAGGCGATGACAACCTCCTCCCGCCCATGCGCGACGCACTGGCGCTGCTGGCGACCGTCGGAGAGGTCTGCAACGCGCTGCGCGATGTCTTCGGCGTCCACCAGCCCGGGGGCGACATCTGATCCCCGCCCCAGCGGGGATCAGCGGGAGGAGGAGACCGTCGCCCTCGACGTGTCGACCGGCGCGTAGACCGTCGCAGTGCGCTCCCGACCGCGGAGCTCGACCTCACCCCGCGACTCCCACCTGGCCTTCTCCTCCGCGCCGGCCGCTGCCACGCTCGCCGCGTCAACCAGCACGTGGCCGGGGGTCCGCTTGGCCAGGGCACACAACCGTGCGGCGACGTTGACGGGGTCACCGATCACGGTGTACTCGTAGCGCTGCGCGCTGCCGATGTTGCCCGCCACGACCGTGCCGCTGGCCACCGCGATGCCCGCCTCGAGGTCGGGATGGCGGCGGCGCAGCTGCTGCAACTCTGCGCTCAACCGGCGAGCCGCGCGCAGCGCGTGCTCCGCGTGGTCGGGCTGCGGCACCGGCGCCCCGAAGATGCACAGCGCCGCATCGCCCTCGAACTTGTTCGCCCAACCTCCATGGGCCTCGACCGCGGCGACGACCGCCGTGAAGAGGTCGTTGAGCATCGCCACCACCCGCTCCGGGGCGAGCTTCTCGGCGAGCGACGTCGAACCCACCATGTCGATGAAGAGCACCGACACGTCCCGTGTCTCACCGCCCAGGTTGGTGTTGTCGATCGCGTAGCGCGCCACGTCGGCGCCGACGTGACGCCCGAAGAGGTCGCGCAGGTGCTCGCGCTCGCGCAGCCCCGCCGTCATGTGGTTGAAGCGCAGCTGCAGGTCGCCGATCTCACCGCTGTCCGCGATGGGGACTGTCGCGGACAGGTCGCCGTCCGCGACTCGCTCCATGGTGCGGTGCAGCGCGCGCAACGGGTCGGCCACCGAGCCGGCCGCGAGGATGCTCGTGTAGGCGCCCACCAGGATCCCCGAGCCCGTCAGCAGGCCGAGGAGGATGAACAGACGGGTGTGGTCGGTGCCCTGCTGCTCGACCAGGGTCAGCGCGATGCCCGCCAGCGGGATCCCCGACCCGAGTGCCCAGGCCAGCAGGAGGCGGCTGCGCACGCTCGGAGCGCACGCGGTCACCTCCGGGAGAACCTCACGCAGGCGGGTCACCACCGGGCGCATGCCGCGCTCGAGGAGGAGGAACGCGATGGCGCAGGTGGTCAGGCCGCCGAGCAGGACGGTCAGCACGCCGCGGAAGACCAGGAGAGGCGCGACCCCGAGGACACCCGCGAGGAGAAAGCCCACCATCGCCGCCGCCCCCACCCAGAAGACCGCGCAGTACCGCGTGTGGCGCCACTGGTTGCGCACCACCTCCTGCAGCTTGGCCGGGGGCACCGGCTCCGGCGAGGTGAGCACCTCCTCTGCGCTGGCTGCGATGCGGAGCGCCAGCACAGAGCCGAGGACGAGGGTGAGCAGCAGGTAGCCGGCGGTGGCGAAGCCGAGGATGGCGAGCCCGCGGCTGGTCACCACCCCGCTCGGGAACGCCAGCACCCCGATGGCGAAGGTGATCGCCGCGCCCGCCACGTTGGCCAGGCCCAGTGAGAACGCCGTCATCCAGCGCGCCCGTTGGATCTCGGGATCGGAGCGCGTGAAGATGCACCGCATCTCGCGCCGTGCGTTCAGCAGGGCATCCACGCCAGCATCGTACCCCGCCCTCCCGCCACCACGACTATCCTGCGCGCATGCCGAGGACGATCCACAAGGGTGTGCCACCAGAGGGGGCGGGCGACGCCGCGGAGTCGCCTGACGCCTCGGCTGTTTCCTCCAACGGCAGCGCGGTCGTCCCGGGCTCGGCGACCGAGCGCTCGATCAACCTCCTGCGCAAGCGGCGGTACGACGCCGTCCATCGCGGCGGCGCCGCCGAGCGCACCCAGCATCCCAAAGGAAAGCTGACCGCCCGCGAACGGGTGGAGCGCTTCCTGGACGCCGGTTCCTTCACTGAGATGGACGTCTTTGCGGTGCACCGCAACAGCAACTTCGGGATGGAGGAGCGCCGCGTGCGTGGCGACGGCGTCGTCACCGGTTGGGGCACAGTCGACGGCCGCCAGGTCTTCGTCTTCAGCCACGACGCCTCGGTCTTCGGCGGGTCGCTTGGCGAGGTGTTCGCCGAGAAGGTGACCAAGATCATGGACCTGGCGGTGAGGACCGGCTCGCCGTGCGTGGGCATCAACGACTCCGGAGGCGCGCGGATCCAGGAGGGCGTCGTCTCGCTCGCGGGCTACGCCGAGATCTTCTACCGCAACGTCGAGGCCAGCGGGGTCATCCCTCAGCTCTCGCTGATCGTCGGCCCCTGCACGGGTGGCGCCGTGTACTCACCCGCGATGACCGACTTCATCTTCATGGTGCGCAAGGTCGGCTACATGTTCATCACCGGCCCGGACGTCATCAAGGTCACCACCGGGGAGCGCGTGACGTTCGAGGACCTCGGGGGCTCCGACGTGCACAACCAGCGCAGCGGTGTGGCTCACTTCAACGCGGACACCGAGGACGAGGCGTTCGCGCAGATGCGCATGCTGCTGGGCTACCTGCCGGCCAACAACCACGAGCCGCCGCCGTACCGCCCGACGCTCGACGACCCGCTTCGCGCCGATCCCGAGCTGCAGTCGATCGTCCCCGACAACCCCAACCAGCCCTATGACATGCGCGCGGTGGTGACGCGGGTGGTGGATGACGGCGAGTTCCTCGAGGTCATGCCATACCACGCGCAGAACATAATCTGCGGCTTCGGCCGGCTCGACGGCCACTCGGTGGGCGTAGTCGGCAACCAGCCTCGTGTCCTGGCCGGCGCGCTCGACATCGAGGCATCCATCAAGGCCGCGCGATTCGTCCGCTTCTGCGACGCATTCAACGTGCCCCTGGTGACCTTCGTGGATGTGCCCGGTTTCCTTCCCGGAACCGACCAGGAGTACGGCGGCATCATCCGCCACGGCGCCAAGCTGCTCTACGCATATTGCGAGGCGACGGTGCCCAAGCTGACCGTGATCACACGCAAGGCGTATGGCGGCGCGTACGACGTCATGTGCAGCAAGCACATCCGCGCCGACTACAACGTGGCGTGGCCCACGGCCGAGATCGCCGTGATGGGACCGCAGGGCGCGGTCAACGTCATCTTCAAACGTGAGATCAGCGCCTCCGACGACCCGGCGGCGCGCAGCGCTGAGCTGATCACCGAGTACCGAGAGCAGTTCGCCAACCCGTACTACGCAGCCGAGCGCGGCTACATCGACGATGTCATCGAGCCCAAGCAGACACGCGCCGCTCTCATCAAGGCGCTGCAGATGACCATGGACAAGCAGGTCACGCTGCCGCCCCGCAAGCACGGCAACATCCCGCTCTAGGCGAGGGGGACCTTCGTTCCCACCGCCTTACCGGGGATTGCGGCGGCGTCCACCCTCTGTTGGTCCGGCGCGCTGGTTGGTGGCCAGCGGCGTGTACGCGCGGGCGTACGCCTCGTCGTGGCGTCCCTGGGTGGTGTGGATGTACGGCACGATCACCCGGAGCAGCACCACCTGCAGAGCGGATGCCACCGGCACGGCGAGCAGCGCGCCGATCAGCCCTTCCAGCGCGCCGCCGATCAGCAACGCGACGACCACCGCGAGCGCGGGGAGCGACACCACCCGGTTCATCACCTGTGGGACCACCAGGTTGGCGTCGAGCAGCTGCACGATGAGCAGCACCACGACCACCAGCACCGCGCGCCCCGGTCCCAGCGTCAGCCCCAGGAGCAGGGGTGGCACGATGCCGAGGAACGGGCCCACCAGCGGGATCGCTGCGGTCAGTCCCGCGAAGATCCCCAACAGCACAGGGCTCGGCAGCCCCAGCGCCGTGCAGGCGACCCCGGTCAGAACACCGACAACAACCATGTTGATGGCAGTGGCGCGCAAGAACCCCCCCATCCGCTGCCCCATCTCGCCGAAGACGTCGCCGGCGAGCGCCTGGTGAGGCGGGGGCAGCAGGTCGACCACGAATCGCCTGAGCCGGTCCGACGTGACCAGCCAGAGGAAGCCGATGACCAGGATCAGGACCAGGTTGACGATGACGCCGACGATGTACCCGCCGATGGTCAGGAGCACGTTCTTGGCTGTGTCAAGGCTGCCCGCCAGCGTGTTGCCGATGTTGGGGCTGCCACTGCCTCCGAGGTTGAGCGCGTGCTGCCATGAGGCGACCGTCGACTCGATGCTCTTCTGGTAGCTGGGAAGGTTGTGGGCGAGGCTCGTGGCCTCGTCGACGATGGGCTGCACCAGCAGCGTGATCAAGAGAGCCAGCACGGCGATGAAGCCCAGGTACACGGCCGCGATCGCCAGCGGGCGCGGCAGACGCCGCTCTGCGAGCCGGTTGACGATGGGGCGCATGCCCTCGGCGAAGACGATGGCCACGAGCAGGATGAGCAGCAGGTCGAAGACCCGGCTCAGCAGCACGGCGAGGCCCAGCGTGGCGATGACGATCAGCGCGGCCACCACGAGGGTGCGCACGGCGACGACCGGGCGCTCGACCACGACCGGGGTCCCCCTGATGCCGGCGGGCTCCTCAGGGGCCGCTGTGTCGGGCATGGCGCGAGGGTAGCAGCGGGTCGATGACCATGCGATCACGACCGTGGCGAGGGCCGCCATGCTTCTGGGCGTGAGCTCAAGAAGACGAGGAGAGGTCGATGGCTGACTTGCCACGGCGCGCGCTGGGACGATCCGGCATTGGAGTACCCATCGTGGGGATCGGCTGCAACAACTTCGGTGGCCGCACCGACCCCGCTCGCAGCGAGCGCGTGATCCTGGCGGCGCTCGACGAGGGCGTCGGCTTCTTCGACACCGCGGACATCTACAGTGCCGGCCGCAGCGAGGAGATCCTCGGCCGCGCGCTGCGCAACCGCCGCGACCAGGCGGTCATTGCCACCAAGTTCGGCGGCTCCATGGGCTCGCCGGATCGCAGCGGTGGCTCGGCGCGCTGGGTCATGCAAGCTGTGGAGGACAGCCTGCGCCGGCTCGCCACCGACCACATCGACCTCTACCAACACCATTTCTTCGACAGCGCCACGCCGCAGGAGGAGACGTTGGGGGCGTTGGACGAGCTGGTCCGCGCCGGCAAGGTTCTGGCCATCGGCTGCTCGAACTACGACGGCGCGCAGATCGAGGAGGCTCACCGGATCGCCGGCGAGCACGGTTGGGCCACCTACGTCACCGCGCAGAACGAGTACAGCCTGCTGAAGCGCCGCGACGTCGAGGAATCAGTCACCCCGGTCGCCGCACGGCTGGACATGGGCATCCTGCCCTACTTCCCCCTGACCAGCGGCCTTCTGACAGGCAAGTACCGTCGCGGAGAGCAACCACCCGCCGGGACGCGCCTGGGCATGGACAGCGGTCGCGCCCGCGACCTGATGACCGACACCAACTTCGACGTGGTCGAGGCGCTCGATGAGTTCGCACGCGAACGAGGCGTGCACCTGCTCGATGTCGCCATCGGCGCGCTGGTGGCGCAACCCCAGGTCGTGTCGGTCATCGCGGGAGCCACCACGCCCGAGCAGGTGGCGGCCAACGCGCGCGCGGGACGGTGGACGCCGACGGCGGCTGACCTCGACCGGATTGACCGCATCACTGGTCGAGCGGCGCCTGCCTGAGCAGCGCGGCAGGCAGCGCCGGGGCTGCGGAGCGCACACGGTAGACTGACCCGCCTCATCACACCGCACGAGGTCCCCCACTGTGAAGCTGCTCGAGTACCAGGCCAAGCAGCAATTCGCCGCAGCGGGAATCGCCATCCCCGACGGACGGCTGGCACGCACCCCGGGCGAGGCGGCTGCGGCGGCACGTGAGCTCGGTCGCATCGCGGTGAAGGCGCAGGTGCCCATCGGCGGACGCGGCAAGGCGGGTGGCATCGCGGTCGTCGACACACCCGAGCAGGCCGAGCGCGAGGCGGCGCGGATCCTGGGCATGGACATCCGTGGGTACCCGGTGCGCAGCGTCTGGTGCGAGACGGGGCTGGAGATCGGGGCGGAGTTCTACCTCGGCCTCACCCTGGACCGCGATCGGCGTCGCCTCGCGGTCATCTTCTCAGCCGCGGGCGGCATGGAGATCGAGCACGTCGCCGAGGAGTTGCCCGAGAAGATCTCCACGCTGTGGCCCGACCCGTTCGCGGGCCCGCAGCCGTACGAGATCCGGCAGATGGTGTTCGCCGCGCTACGCCACGCGGGACAGCTGCAGGAGGGTGCCGCCAAGCTCGCCGCCCAGCTGGTCGACCTCACCCAGAAGCTGTATGGCGTCGCCACCGCGCTCGACGCGCTGACGTGCGAGATCAACCCCCTGGTGCTCACCCCTGCGGGCGCCCTTATCGCCGCCGACGGCAAGCTCGAGGTCGACGAGAACGCCCACTACCGCCATCGCGACCTCGCTGACGAGCTCGCCAAGGACGCCACCGGCGAGGATGGGCGCACCGGCGATGACCCATTCGAGGTGGAGGCGCAGCGTCGCGGGCTCACCTACGTCCACCTCGACGGCGATGTCGGCGTCATCGGCAACGGCGCCGGGCTCGTCATGAACACCCTCGACCTCGTCAAGCAGCACGGTGGAGAGCCCGCCGACTTCCTCGATGTCGGCGGAGGCGCCAGCGCAGAGAAGGTGCGCAACTCGCTGGAGATGGTGCTGCTCGATCCCAAGGTGCGCGGGGTCTTCATCAACATCTTCGGCGGTATCACCCGCGGTGATGAGGTCGCCCGCGGCGTGATCGCAGCCCGTGACGAGCTGAAGATCACCAAGCCGTTGGTGGTGCGCATGACCGGCACGCGAGAGGAGGAGGGGCGCGCACTCCTCGAGGAGGCGGGAATCACCCCGGCTGTCAGCGCCACCGAGGCAGCGGAGAAGATCGTCTCGCTCACAGGCGGCGGCTCATGAGCATCCTCGTCGACAGCACCAGCCGCGTGCTGGTCCAGGGCATCACCGGCCGGGAAGGCGGGTTCCACACCGAGCAGATGCGCGCCTTCGGCACCAACGTCGTCGCGGGCGTGTCGCCGGGCAAGGGCGGCCAGGACGCCAAGGGCGTGCCCATCTTCGACACTGTTGCCGACGCCGTCGCCGCCACCGGTGCCAACGTCAGCGGCATCTTCGTGCCTCCCCCCTTCGCCGCCGACGCCATCATGGAGGCAGCGGCGGCGGCGGTGCCCGTGGCGGTATGCATCACCGAGGGAATCCCGATCCACGACATGGTCCGAGCTCGCGCGTTCGTGGAGCGGACGGGCACGCGCTTGCTGGGCCCCAACTGCCCGGGGCTGGTGACACCGGGACAGTGCAAGGTCGGCATCATCCCCAACCACATCAACGCGCCCGGGCCGATCGGGATCGTCGGACGCAGCGGCACCCTCACCTACGAGGTGATCCAGGGCCTCGGCCAGGCGGGCATGGGACAGACCACCTCCGTGGGCATCGGCGGTGACCCGATCCTCGGCATGACCTTCACCGACGTGCTCGCACTGTTCGCCACCGACCCCCAGACGCTGGCCGTGGTGTTGATCGGCGAGATCGGCGGAAGTGACGAGGAGAAGGCGGCGGAGTACATCCGCGCGTCGGCCTTCGACAAGCCGGTGGTGGCGTTCATCAGCGGACGCACGGCTCCGCCGGGCAAGCGCATGGGCCACGCGGGGGCGATCATCAGCGGCAACACCGGGACGGCGCAGAGCAAGATCGAGGCTCTGACCGGCGCGGGCGCGGCGATCGCCGACACCATCGAGGACGTGGTTCGCCTGGCCGGGGAGTTGCTCGGCGCTCGCACCGGGTGAGGAACGCGGGCCTCGACAGCGCTGCAAAGCTGCCCGCGCGGTTCATGGTCACCGCGCTACCGTTGGGCGCGTGAACTTCGAGCTCACCGACGAGCAGCGGCAGATCCGCAACACAGTTCGCGCTTTCGCCCGCGACGAGATCGCGCCGCGTGCCGCCGGCTACGACGAGTTCGGCGAGTTCCCGTACGACCTCGTCGCGGGAATGGCCGAGCTGGGACTCTTCGCCCTTCCCTTCCCGCAGGACGTGGGCGGGGCCGGGGGTGACTTCCTCAGCTACTGCCTGGCGCTCGAGGAGATCGCCCGGGCCGATGCCGCCGTGGCCATCACCCTCGAGGCCGCCGTGTCGCTCGGCATCAGCCCGATCGTGAGCTTCGGGACGCCAGAGCAGCAGGAGCGCTGGCTTCCGGACCTGCTCGCCGGCACCAAGCTGTGGGCCTTCGGGCTCACGGAGCCCGAGGCCGGCTCGGACGCGGGCGGCACCAAGACGCGCGCCGTACGCAGCGACGGCGAGTGGGTCATCGACGGCGGCAAGACGTTCATCACCAACGCGGGCACCGACATCAGCGCGGGGGTGACCATCACGGCGGTGACAGGCACCGCCGACGGGGAGCCGCAGATCAGCGCCATCGCGGTGGAGCAGGGCACACCGGGGTACACGCAGGCGCCCAAGTACCGCAAGCTCGGCTGGCACGCGAGTGACACGCGGGAGCTGATCTTCGCGGACTGCCACGTGCCGCAGCACAACCTGATCGGCACCGAGGGCGGCGGTTATCGCCAGTTCCTGCAGATACTCGAGGGCGGACGGGTGGCGATAGCGGCGCTGTCCGTCGGGCTCGCCCAGGCATGCCTCGACGCCTCACTCTCGTACAGCGTCCAGCGGCGCCAGTTCGGTCAGCCGATCGCGCGCTTCCAGGCGACGCAGTTCAAGCTCGCCGACATGGCCACCCAGATCGAGCTGTCGCGCCTCATGACGTGGCGCGCCGCCTCGGCTGTCGATGCCGGCCAGAGTGCGGCGCCCTACGCTTCGATGGCCAAGCTGCACGCATCGGAGGTGGCCACGGCGTGCGCCAACCAAGCGGTCCAGATCCACGGCGGCTACGGCTTCATGGAGGAATCGCCGGTGGCACGGTACTACCGCGACGTCAAGGTGAACGAGATCGGCGAGGGCACCAGTGAGGTCCAGCGCATCCTCATCGCCCGCCACCTGCTCGAGGACCTGTTGCCGGACTGAGAACCCCGGATGAGACGCCCGGCGTAGCATCGGTTCGCATGAGGGATGTCGTCATCGTCGCAGCGGCGCGGACGCCGTTCGGCAAGCTCGGTGGCGGGCTGGCCACGGTTGCGGCGACCGACCTGGGTGCCCGGGTGATCAGAGAGGTGCTCGAGCGAACCGGCACCGACGCAGCCGAGGTGGACCAGTTGATCATGGGCAACGTGCTCGGCGGCGGACAGGGCCAGGTGCCGTCGCGCCAAGCGGGGCTCAAAGCGGGGCTCCCGGCCACGGTCTCGTCGTTCACGGTCAACAAGGTGTGCGCCAGCGCTCTCAAGGCGGTCAACCTCGGCGCACTGCTGATCGGGTCCGGCGAGGCGGAGGTCGTCGTCGCCGGAGGCATGGAGAGCATGTCGCGGGCCCCGTACCTCCTGGAGGATCAGCGCTTCGGGGCCCGGCTCGGCGACCGCGTGGCAGTCGACAGCGTGTACCGCGACGGCCTGTGCTGTCCGGCGGATGGTGTCCTCATGGGCGTGCACGGGAGTGAGGTCGCCGCCGAGCTCGGGGTGAGCCGCGAGGAGCAGGACGCATGGGCTCTGTGCTCGCAGCAGCGCTACGCCGCCGCCCTGGCCGACGGGCGTTTCGCCGACGAGATCGTGCCGCTGACCGTGGGCAGCGTCTCCGTGGAGCGTGATGAGCAGCCGCGGCCGGATTCCACGCTGGAGAAGCTCGCTTCGCTCCGCGGTGCCTTCGGTGAAGGCAGCACGGTCACAGCGGGCAACGCCCCCGGCATCAACGATGGCGCCAGCGCGATCCTCCTGATGTCCGCGGAGCGTGCGCGAGCGGCAGGGCTCGCGGTCCTCGGACGGTGGCTCACCTACGCGGAGTCGGCGGCTGACCATCCCTACCTCGCCACAGTTCCGGCCATGGCTGTCGAAAAGGCGATGGCCCGCACCGGGGGCGAGGTCGA
Source organism: Candidatus Dormiibacterota bacterium (assembly GCA_963823765.1). Taxonomy (GTDB): domain Bacteria; phylum Chloroflexota; class Dormibacteria; order Aeolococcales; family Aeolococcaceae; genus Aeolococcus. Next base: position 1,443,562 of record CAWGML010000002.1, on the reverse strand, counting down.
TGCCGGCCGTCTCGACGTCATCGAGATCAACGAGGCATTCGCGGCGGTGGCCATCACCAGCACGCGCATGCTCGAGGTGGATCCTGACCGGGTCAACGTCAACGGCGGGGCGATCGCGGTTGGCCACCCGATCGGCGCCAGCGGAGCGCGCATCCTCATGACCTTGCTGTACGAGCTGCGCCGACGCGGAGGCGGCTACGGGGCGGCCGGGATATGCAGTGGCATGGCCCAGGGTGAAGCGACGCTGGTCCGTGTCGGCTGAGACACCGGTCGCAGCCTCTCTCGCAGATCTCACCGGCGGGTTCGTCGAGGAGGTGATCCGGCCCAATGCGGCGGCGATGGCGCGCGGCGAGGGGCTGAGCCCCGATGCGCTGGTGCGCGCTGCCGGCGAGCGCGGCCTGGCCGGCTTGCTCCTGCCCGTCTCATACGGCGGGGCCGGCGCCAGCCACGTCGACTTCGCACGATTCGTGGAGGCGGTGGCGCGGGTCTGTGCGAGCAGCGCTGTGATCCTCGACGTGCACCTCAGCGTGGGCAGCGAGCCGCTGCTGCTGTTCGGTGAGGAAGCTCAACTGCGACGCCACCTTCCCGGCATCGCCTCGGGGCGGGACACCGCCGCGTTCGCCCTTACCGAGCCGGGCAGCGGGAGTGACGCGGCCGGGCTCGTGACGCGCGCCGAGCACGACGGGGACGGGTACAGGCTCACCGGCAGCAAGGCGTTCATCACCAACTGCGGCGCCGCGGGCGTTTACGTGGTCATGGCCAGGACCGCAGCGGGACCGCGGGGCATCAGCGCGTTCATCGTCCGTGCCGGCACACCCGGTGTGCGGACGGGCGCCCCGCTGCACAAGATGGGCCTTGCCGGGTCGTGGACCGGCGAGCTGGTGCTCGATGGTGTCCGTGTCGGCGTGGAGGACCGTCTCGGTGACGAGGGCATGGGCTTCCGCATCGCGATGGCGGCGCTGGACAGCGGCCGCGTCGGTATCAGCGCACAGGCTGTGGGGCTGGCCCAGGGTTGCATCGACGACATGGTCGCGAGCGCGCGCTGCCACGGAGGCGACGTCGACGAGACGCTGCTCGCCGACATCCAGGCGCGCACGACCGCCGCACGCCTGCTCACTGCCCACGCGGCACGACTTGCCGACCTGCGCCAACCGATGACGCGCGACGCGTCGATCGCCAAGCTGTACGCCACCGACACCTGCGTGGCGGCGGCAGCAGCGGCGGTGGAGCTGTGCGCGCCGGAGTCCGGGCACGGCGACCATCCTGCCGCGATCAGGCTGCGCGATTCCAAGGCAAGCCAGATCTACGAGGGCACCAACCAGGTGCAGCGCATGGTCATCGCCCGGCACCTGCTCGAGGCGTAGGCATCCGCAGCGCCGACCCGGCTCGCGGCTGCGCCGCGCATAATCCCCGAGCGCAGACGGCAAGGCCGCCGATGGTCATGGGGAGCACGCACGGCGTGGACGTTCGCCTCAACGAGGAGCAGCAGCTCATCCAGCAGAGCGTCCGCGAGCTCGCCCGCGATCGGATTGCGCCGCGCGCCCGCGAGATCGATGCCACCGGCGAGTTCCCCTGGGACGTCGTCGAGATGTTCCGCGCCCACGACCTCTTCGCGCTGCCCTTTCCACCCGAGTACGGTGGCTTGTCAGGAAGCGCGCTGACCCTCAACCTGGCCATCGAGGAGATTGCCAAGGCGTGCGCGACGAGCGCGCTGATCCTCGCCGTGCAAGCGCTCGGGGCGTACCCGATCATGCTGGGCGGCAGCGACGAGCAGAAGCGCCGCTTCCTGCCCGACCTCGCCAGCGGGAAGAAGCTGGCCGCCTACGCGCTCTCCGAGCCTGCCGCCGGGAGCGACCCCGCCGGCATGGAGACTTGCGCGACCAGGCAGGGCGACGACTACGTGATCACGGGCAGCAAGATCTGGATCACCGATGGGGGCGTCGCCGACACCATCGTCGTCTTCGCCAAGACGGACCCCAAGGCCGGATCGCGCGGGGTCAGCGCCTTCGTCCTCGACAACGCCCGCGAGCTCGAGGGCTTCACCGCAACCGCGATCCACGGCAAGCTCGGCATCCGCGGCAGCAACACCGCCGAGCTGCACTTTGACGAGGTGCTGGTCCCCGCAACCAACCTCCTCGGGGAGGAGGGCAGCGGCTTCGGGCTGGCGATGCGGGTCCTCGACCGATCCCGACCGGGCGTCGCGGCGCAGGCGCTGGGGATCGCCCAGGGCGCTCTCGATTACGCGGTGGGCTACGCGAGAGAGCGAAAGCAGTTCGGCAAGGCGATCGCGGAGTTCCAGGCGATCCAGTTCATGATCGCCGACATGGAGGCGCAGACTGCGGCGGCGCGTGCCGTCGTGTACCACGCCTCGCAGTTGATCGACGACCATTCGCCGCAGGTCACCCACTTCGCGGCGCTGGCCAAGCTGCTGGCGAGCGACGCGGCGATGAAGGTGACCACGGACGCGGTCCAGGTGCTCGGGGGCTATGGGTACGTCAGCGAGTACCCCGTCGAGCGGATGATGCGCGACGCGAAGATCACCCAGATCTACGAGGGAACCAACCAGATCCAGCGCCTGGTCATCGCCCGCTCGCTGCTGCGCGACTGACCCGCGCACAGACGTTCGCCGCACCACGCGCGCCGGCGCGGCCCAGGCGCGGCGCGGTGCGGTGCGTTACCCTAGCCAGGGTCCGGCGTTACCCCACGTCCCAGTTCACGTTTCACTAGGGAGCCCGGTCGCACCCCGGCGTGCGAAGCGATGCAACACGGCTGCGCCGCAGACATCTCTGGACACAAGGACATATGGCATCTTCGACGCGGCGCCGCCGCTCCAGCTACAACCTGGCGCCTCGCTGGCTCAGCACCAGGCGGGTGATCGCGTTGGTCGCCGCCACCGTGGTCTTGGTGGCCGGCGTCTTCGGCGTCCGCACCATCCTCGGACTGGCCCACATCACGCGGCAGAACCCGCTGGGGGTCATCGGGGACCTGATCGGTGGCAAGGGCGGCTCCGCCATCAACAAGGCCACTGTCGACCTGCACCGGATCAACTTCGCGGTGTACGGGTATGGAGGACCCGGGCACGACGGGGCGTTCCTGACCGACTCGATCATGATCATCTCCGTCCAGCCGAAGCTGAGCGGCCCACCCGCGGTGGCCGAGATCAGCGTCCCGCGAGACTGGTTCGTCCCCATCGAGCTGGGCCCCGGCAAGACGACCTCGCAGCGCATCAACCAGGCGTACGCGGACGGGATGGCCGGCGAGGGCTCGGTCCCGGCCGGCGACCCGACAGCCGGGGCCTCGGTGGCCAACGCCACCATGGCGCACCTTCTCGGCATCCACATCGACCACTGGGTGGGCGTCGACTTCCAAGCATTCAAGTCGTCGGTGGATGCCGTGGGGGGTGTCGACGTGGTGGTTCCCGACAGCTTCACGGACTACCAGTACCCCGCCGGCGAGTGCAGCAGCGGTCCCCACGAGAACTGCCGGTTCACCACAGTGCATTTCAACGCCGGCCCGCAGCACATGAACGGCACCCAGGCCCTGGAGTTCTCACGGTCACGGCACTCCACGGACAACAACGAGGGCACCGACTTCGCGCGCAGTCGCCGCCAGCAACTGGTCGTCGCCGCGCTCAAGCAGAAGGTGGTGAGCCTCGGTGGGCTCGGCAACCTGCCCGATCTTCTCAACAGCCTCGGCGACAACATCGTCACCGACCTCCACGTCAACGACCTCGAGGCGCTCTACTCCCTTCTGAAGGACGTCGACACCAAGTCCATCCTCCACGTCAGCTTCGACGACACCAACTTCCTGTACGAGTGTGGGTACCCGGCCAACTGCGGCGCCGCGTACATCTACGCGCATGACCGGACGTACCGGGAGATCGCGCACTACGTGCAGAACATCTTCGTCGACCCTGCTGTGCTCGCCCAGCGCGCGCCGGTCACCATCGAGGATGCCAGCGGCCGCGGCCTCAATGCCTCCGCGCGCTGGACGCAGCTGTTCAAGTTCCTCTCCCTGCCGGTCTCGGACGGGGGGGTGGTGCGCCGCTCGGTGACCACCCGGGTCATCGATGAGAGCGGCGGCAAGGACGCCGCCGCGGCCGCGTGGTACGCCAGATTCTTTGGAGTGACCGTCACCACACCACCGACCCCCGTGCCCGCAGCCACCGGGACGGCGGCTGCCGCCACCGCCGCGCCGACCCCTGGCAGCGGTGGCGTGGTGGTCATCCTCGGCCAGGACGAGGAGAACGCCTTCCTCGGCCAGCCTGGCGTGGGCAGCTGACAGGCCACTGAGGTGCGTCTCGGGATCCTCACCGGGGGCGGCGATGCCGCCGGCCTGAACGCCGCGATCCGCGCGGTGGCGCGGTCCGCCCTGGCCGCGGGGGACACGGTCGTGGGCGTGCGCAACGGCTGGGCCGGGCTCACCGGGGAGGGTGATCACGTCGAGATGGGTCGCTCGGATTTCTCGGGGATCCTGCAGCTGGGCGGGACGATCCTGGGCAGCTCGCGGGTCAACCCCATGAAGCGCGAGGGCGGTCTCGATGAATGCCTGCGCAACCTGCGTGCCGCCCGCCTCGATGCGCTCGTCGCCATCGGCGGCGACGACACGCTGAGCGTCGCCGCCTGGCTGGCTCAACAGGGGGCACCCGTCGTCGGCGTCCCCAAGACGATGGACAACGACCTCAGCGCCACGGACTACTGCATCGGCTTCGACAGCGCGGTGAGCATCGTCACCGAGGCGCTCGACCGCCTGCACAGCACCGCCGCGTCACATCACCGCGTCATGGTGGTCGAGGTGATGGGCCGCGACACCGGCTGGGTGGCGGTGATCGGAGGCCTTGCCGGTGGTGCCGACCTGATCATCATCCCGGAGTTCCCGCTCACCCTGGACGAGGTGGTGGCGCACCTCGATCGCCGCCGCGCGCAGGGAAGCGACTTCTCCATCATCGTGGTCGCCGAGGGTGTGCAGATGGATGGGGTGACGAGCACCGACGCCACCGCCGCTCTTGACGCCTTCGGACACGCGCAGCTGAGCAAGCGCGGAGTTGGCGAGAGCCTTGCGCTGATGATCGAGGCCCGCACGGGCCACGAGACCCGCACCACTGTCCTCGGCCACACCCAGCGTGGCGGCTCTCCGACGGCGTACGACCGGGTCTGGGCCACCCGGGTGGGGGTCGCGGCGTACGCGCTGGTGGCGGAGCGACGCTGGGGGATGATGCCGGTGGTGCGCGGTGGCGCGGTCGAGATCGCCGCGATCAGCGATGTCGTGGCCGAGCAGCGGCGCGTTCCCGCCGAGCTCTACGAGCTGGCCGGGCTCTTCTTCTGAGGCCCCGAGGCTGCCGCCGTCACGGTGCCCACGCGGGCGCGGAGGTGGCGTCGAAGTCCAGGTGGGCGGTCACCTGCTTGGCCGGCGCCGGGGTGGACGTGTCAGCATGGTTCAGCCACCAGAGCTGGAAGTGACCGGTGGGGTCGGCGGGCGCGAGGTAGAGCAGGCCGGTGCCGTCAGGGGACCACGCGGGAGAGGCGCACAGACATGCGTTGACCAACACCCGAGGGGTGCCGGCCGCGCCCTTCGTCAGCGGGAGGACCTCCAGCTTTGCCGTCTGCGTGTCGGAGGTGCAGATGACCGCGAGCCGGGTGCCGTCGGGGCTGACCGCCGGCTCCCCGCAGTCGTCGGCGGCGGCGGTGAGGTACACGGGATCGGCGCCCGGCCTGGCGACCGTGGCGACGCGTGAGACGATCTGCGCCTTCTCGTCCAGGAAGTACTTGGCGTACACGACCCCTCCACCGGGGAGGGGCATCGGTGACACGTCGCCGCCGGTGTAGAGCTCGGGGTTGGTCCATTGCCTCGACTCCAGCTTGCCGGCGATCGGTCCCGACCAGACCGCCAGGTGCACCTCGTACGTGAGCCCGGTCTTGGGGCCGTCGTAGCTGAAGGTCACCGTCGTCCCATCGGCTGCGAGGTGCGGCCAGAAGGACCACGCGTTGAGCTCGACGTGCGGTGTGCGGGTGGCGTTCGACGTCAGCTTCTTGAGGACCGCGCCGGTGGCGGCATCGACCAGGTAGATGTCGCTGAACTCACTGGCACGAGCCACCACGAGGAGGGTGCCTGCGGAGGCCACGGACGGCTGCATCCACGAGCCGTCCGCCGCGGGCAGCCGCATGTCGACGAAACGCCCGGCATGGAAGCGGTACAGGTGTCCCGCCTGGGCCACGTAGATGGTGCCCGGGAGGCTGAACGCCGGAGTCTCCTCGGTGGGGGCGACCGCCGCGGGATGGGTGATCAGCACGGACTTGCGGGCGTCGAGGAAACGATTGACACCGAACCCGAAGGCCACCCACAGCACCATGAGGACGACGCCGACCCGCAGCCGCCTCACGTGCTCGGGAAATACTTGTGCACGAGCGGGAGGATCAGGCCCCAATTGGGCACCACCACGTCCTGCGCTCCGATGGTCTGGGACCCGGTGTAGGGCGGCAGCAGCACCACCTGCTGCACGTTGCCGAGCGACACGTTGCCGGCTATCGGGAGGAGGTCTCCGACCTGGCTCACTGACATGTCGGTCGTGAACTGGCCACTCATGGCGCCGGCGATGTCCGGGATGTCGGCGATGCCGAGCAACTTGGCCTTGGCACGCAACGCGAGCAGGACCTGCTGCTGCCGTACGGAGCGGCCGAAGTCACTGCGGAGGTCGTCGTGCCGCGAGCGCACGTACTGGAGCGCTTCCATGCCGCTCATGTGCTGCGGGCCGGGGAGCACCGCCACCCGCTCGGTGAGGTAGGGGCTGTTGCCGCCGAGGTCCTTCGGATAGAAGTCGTCGAGCACCGGGTTGCCGGCCACCACGTCGACGCCACCCACCTTGTCGATGAGCTGCACCAGGCCGAGCAGGCCGATCCACGCGTAGTGGTCGACGTGGACGTTGAAATCGCGCTCCACGGTGGCGATCGCGGCATCGACCCCGCCGTGCAGGTACGCCTTGTCGATCTTGTCGGAGCCGCCGGTGGACAGCGGCACGTAGAGGTCGCGCGGGATCGAGAGCATGGTGACGTGGCGCGTCACGGGGTCCACCCTGGCGAGGATCATCGACTGGGTGAGCACCGCGTCGCTGCTGAACTTGGCGTCGTTGTCCGAGCCGAGCAGCAGCACCGTGAAGGCGCGCCCACTCCCGCCCACCGCTGCCGGTGCGCTGGTCGCGGCCGCGCTCGGGGAGCCCGAGGAGGCGGCGGGCGTGGGGCTGGCGGTCGACCCGGCCGGGGGGATCTTGTGGCCGAAGTCCTGGAATGCCGCCGCGATCGCAGGCGAGAAGTAGAGCGCGGCGCCCGCGGCGCCACTCACAACGAAGCCGAGCAGCACGCCGGCGACCGCCAGCATGCGGAGCCTGCGCCGTGGCCGTGACCTGCGTTGCCGCCGCAGGCGCGACGGCGCCTCGGGAACGCTCACCGCACGATGGTACGAGAACGCCGGCGCAGGCCGGCCGTCTGCATCGGCCGTCGGGGACCTCGCGGCTACACTCGCCGCGCATGGACATCGCCACCCGGCTGCTCGCCGGCGACGTGCGCGCCCTGGCCCGGGCGATCCGGCTGGTCGAGGACCGCGACCCTGCCGCTGAGGAGGTGATCCGGGCAGTCCGTGGGCGGGCAGGCGCCGCCCATGTCGTTGGTGTCACGGGACCCCCCGGCAGCGGCAAGAGCACTGTCTGCGACCAGCTCATCGAGCGCTGGCGCAGAGCCGGACACCGGGTGGGGGTCATCGCCGTCGACCCCTCCAGCCCGTTCACCGGAGGAGCCATCCTCGGCGACCGCGTGCGGATGCAACGGCACACCGGCGACGACGGCGTGTACATCCGCAGCATGGCCGCCCGCGGCCACCTCGGTGGCCTGGCCAGCGCCGCCCGTGAGGCGATCCGGCTGATCGATGCCAGCGGTCGTGATCGCTGCCTGTTGGAGACTGTGGGGGTGGGGCAGAGTGAGCTCGAGGTGATGCAGACGGTCGACACGACGGTGGTCGTGACCACCCCTGTGGCCGGGGACAGCGTGCAGATCCTCAAGGCGGGCATCCTCGAGATCGCTGACATCTTCGTGGTCAACAAGGCCGACGTTCCCGGTGCGGACAGGGTGGCGCGCGAGCTGCGCGACATGGTGCGTCAGACCAAGGGCATGAGCGACTGGAAGCCGCCGGTGGTGCAGACGAGCGCCACCACCGGGGCGGGCATCGACGAGCTGCTCGACGCTGTCGAGCGCCACCACACGACCATCGCGGAGAACGGCGAGCTCGAGCGGCGCCGCCGCGACCGGCTGCAGGCCGAGATCGAGGCCATCGTCGTCGAGCGTGCCGCCGAACGAGCGCGACGAGAGCTCGAAGAGGGCACAATGGGTTCGGAGCTGAGCGGCGACATGCGCGGCGTCGACCCGTACGCCATCGCCGACCGCATCCTCAACGCGCAGACCAGCGGGGGCCATTGATGGCACAGACGATCCAGTCCCGGCGGCTGGCGCCGGCTGTCCCCGAGGACACCCTCGGCGGCCTGCCACTCGAGCCGAGCTACGGGCCCGATGCCACCGCCGACCTCGACGTCGACCGCGACCTGTCGGTCCCTGGTGAGTACCCCTACACCCGCGGCATCCATGAGTCGATGTACCGGGGCAAGCTCTGGACGATGCGCCAGTTCGCCGGCTTCGGCAGCGCGCGGGACACCAACCAGCGCTACCGGTTCCTCCTCGACCACGGTCAGACCGGGCTCTCGGTGGCCTTCGACATGCCCACTCTCATGGGCCACGACAGCGACGCCCCCCAGTCGCTCGGTGAGGTCGGCCGCTGCGGGGTGGCCATCGACTCCGTCGAGGACATGCGCACGCTCTTCGATGGCATCGACCTCGGCCGCGTCACCACCTCCATGACCATCAACTCGCCCGCGCCGATCGTGTTCGCCCAATACCTCGTGGTGGCGGAGGAGAACGGGGTCCCGATCGACCGGCTCGGCGGCACGCTCCAGAACGACATCCTCAAGGAGTACATCGCTCAGAAGGAGTTCATCTTCCCGGTGCAGCCCTCGATGCGGCTGGTCACCGACGTCGTCACCTTCTGCGCCGAGAACGTGCCGCGCTGGCATCCCATCTCCGTGAGCGGCTACCACATCCGCGAGGCGGGCAGCACCGCTGCGCAGGAGCTGGCGTTCACGCTCGCCGACGGCTTCGCCTACGTGGAGTCGGCGATCGCCGCAGGGCTGGACGTCGATGACTTCGCTCCCCGGCTCAGCTTCTTCTTCAACAGCCACATCGACTTCTTCGAGGAGATCGCCAAGTACCGCGCGGCGCGGCGAATCTGGGCGCGCCGGTTGCGCGAGAAGTACGGGGCAACCAATCCCAAGAGCCTGCAGCTGAAGTTCCACACCCAGACGGCGGGGTGTTCGCTCACCGCTCAGCAGATCGAGAACAACATCGCGCGCACCGCCTTCGAGGCGATGGCCGCGGTCCTCGGCGGCACGCAGTCGCTGCACACCAACTCCATGGACGAGGTGCTGGCGCTGCCCACCGAGAAGGCGGCGCAGATCGCCCTGCGCACGCAGCAGATCCTCGCCTTCGAGACCGGCGTCCCCTCGGTCGCCGATCCGCTCGCGGGCAGCTGGTTCATCGAGGACCTCACCAACCGCATGGAGCAGACCGCGGAGGACTACTTCAGGGCGATCGAGGAGCGTGGCGGCATCGTCAACGCCATCGCCGAGGGATACCCCCAACGCGAGATCGCGGACGCGGCGTTCCACTACCAGTCACAGCTCGAACTCGGGGGAGCGGATCATCGTCGGCGTCAACGCGTTCACGGAGGTCGTCGAGGGAGACTTGCCCGACGTGCTGGTCATCGACAGCGAGGTCGAGCGCGAGCAGGCCGAACGGCTCGAGTCCCTGCGCATCAACCGCGACAGCACCAGCGTGGCCACCCGCTTGGATGCGCTCAAGGAGGTCGCCGCGGGCAGCGAGAACACCATGCCGGCGATCATCGACGCGGTGCGTGCACGCGCCACCGAGGGAGAGATCGTCGCAGCCCTGCGTGAGGTCTTCGGCGTGTACCACGAGACTCCGGTTTTCTGATACCTGCGCGGTAATAACGGGGCTCATGGAGCGGAGCTATGCTGACGCTCCGCGCCTGGTGGGAAGGCGCACACGACCGGAGGAACGGCACATGCCGGATACCGCGACCGACAAGGCGACGGCGAACATCGAGGTGCTGCGCAAGGGGTACGAGGCGTTCCAGACTGGCAACCTCGACCTGCTGCGTAACGAGATCTTCGACCCGGACATCATCTGGCACAGCCCGGGAAACAACCCGACCTCCGGGGATCACCGTGGTGCCGACGCCGTGATCGCCAGCTTCGTCAAGCAGTTCGAGCTCACCGACGGCACCTTCAAGGTCGAGCTGCACGACGTGCTCGGCAGCGACGACCACGCGGTGGCGCTCGGCAGGGCCAGCGGCACGCGCAAGGGCAAGTCGCTCGACTCGCCGTACGCCCACGTCTGCCATTTCCGCGACGGGAAGCTCGTGGAGGCCTGGCTCCTCGACTACGACCCCAACAAGGCCGACGAGTTCCTCAACTCCTGATGAGGACGCGGCCCGCCGGCTCATGCCCGGCGGGCCGCCCTCCCCGGGGCCTCAGCGCCGGATGACGATGTTGAGGATCACCGTCAGCGCGACGCTCAACACGATGCAACTGACGATCGGGAAGAAGAACCCGCTGTTCTGACCCTGGACCGAGATGTCTCCTGGCAGGCGGCCGAACGGCAGGCGGCCACCCAGCGCCAGGAACGCGCCGACCGCGGCGACGGTGATCCCGACCACGAGGAGCACCCGTCCCAGAGCGCTGACGTCCATGCGCTGAGCCTAACGCAGCCCTCCGCCGGGCACGGTCGCCGTCGCCGCTGCGCTACAGTGCCGTGGACGAATCCACTTCAAGCAGGTCCCGCGAGGCCGGCAAGGGATGCGCATCGCCGTCGCTGACGGCGCGCCTTCCGCGCGGGCTGCGGTCCCGGAGGGTTGGCATGGCGGTTCGAACCGGGACGCTCGACCACGTGGTCAGCGCGGCTCAGTTCGATCGTCCGCTGCTCGACGCGTTGTTCGCCCGAGCCACGGCCTTGGAGGGCACCCGGGGGCACAGCCTCTCGGGCCGCATCATGGCGACCCTGTTCTACGAGCCGAGCACCCGCACCCGGCTCAGCTTCGAGTCCGCGATGCTGCGCCTGGGCGGCTCGGTCCTCGGCACCGAGGCGGCGCACGTGTTCTCCAGCGCGATGAAGGGCGAGACCCTCGAGGACACCATCCGCATGGTGTGCGCGTACGCGGACGTCATCGTCCTCCGCCACGACCGTGAGGGTGCCGCGGCCCAGGCGGCGGCCGTCGCCACAGTGCCGATCATCAACGCCGGTGACGGCCCCGGCGAACACCCGACGCAGTCGCTCCTCGACCTGTTCACCATCGAACGAGAGCTGGGATGCATCGAGGGCCTGCACGTGGCCATCTGCGGCGACCTGCGCTTCGGCCGGACCGCCCGTTCCCTGGCGCGTCTGCTGGCGCTCTACCCGGGTGTGCGCATCAGCTTCGTCGCCCCGGAAGTGGTGCAGGTCGGCGCGGACATCCGCGCGCTCCTCGACGCACGCGACGTCCCCTACCAGTTGAGCGCGCGCCTCGACGACGTGATCGCCACCGCCGACGTCGTGTACCAGACGCGGGTGCAGAAGGAGCGCTTCACGGACCCCGCTGAGTTCGAGGGTGCGCGGGGAGCCATCCGCATCGACGCGGCCACCATGGCGCGCCTCCCGGCCACGGCGGTGGTCATGCACCCGCTGCCGCGCGTGGACGAGATCGACCGCGACGTGGACGCTGACCCCCGGGCTGCCTACTTCCGCCAGGCCGCCAACGGCGTGGCGCTGCGCATGGCTCTGCTGGAGCTCCTGCTCGCATGAACGGAGCCCCGCAGTCGCTGGAGGGCAGGCCTTGCCTGCTCGACGAGATGGCCATCGCGCGCGCTGTGATCAGGCTTGCCCATGAGATCGCCGAACGGCACACCGAGCCGATCGTGCTCACCGGCATCCGGACACGCGGGGTTCCCCTTGCCGCTCGCGTCGCGCGTGCGCTGGTCGCGCTCGGCCAACTGCCGCCCGCCCTGGCGGCACTCGAGCTCCGGGACTACCGCGACGACCGGCCCCGTCCGGCCCGCCCGCGGCCGGGTGCGCTCACGGCCGTCGACGGGGGGGAGGCGCCTCCCATCGACGGGCGAGTCGTCGTCCTGGTCGACGACGTGCTCTTCACCGGGCGCACGGCGCGTGCGGCTCTCGACGCGCTCATCGATGAGGGACGCCCGGCCACAGTCGAGATGTTGGTCCTCGTCGACCGCGGACACCGCGAGCTCCCGATGCGTGCGACCTACGTCGGCAAGAACGTCCCCAGCGCGCCCAGTGAGCGCGTGGCTGTGCGCCTGCGCGAGGTTGACGGCGTCGACGGCGTCTGGATGCTCGGGGAGGACGGCAGGTGAACTGCATCCTGCGCGGGGTTCGGGTCATCGACCCCGCCACCGGCCTCGACCTGACCGACCAGGACGTCTGGCTCAGTGAGGGACGGATCATCGCCATGTATCGCCGGATCGACGAGGGCACCGTGCCGGTCATCGACCTGACACCCGCCGCGGGACAGTCACCCTGCATCCTCGCCCCCGGCTTCACCGATCTCCACGTCCACCTGCGCGAACCCGGCGATGAGGCTGCCGAGTGCGTGCTTACCGGCGCGCGCGCCGCGGCAGCCGGCGGCTTCACCCGCATCGTCGCCATGGCCAACACCGACCCACCCATCGACACGCCTGCGCGGGTCGTCGAGGCCCGCGCGCGGGCGGACACCGCGTCGGTGGAGGTGTTGGTCACCGCCGCAGCCACCCGCGCGCTGGATGGCCACGAGATCGTCGATGTGCGCGGCTGCGCCGCGGCCGGCGCCGCGGCGTTCAGCGACGACGGACGCAATGCCGCGTCCCAAGCGCTGCTCACCGAACTGCTGCGAGCTGCCGCGGAGATGTCCCGCCCCGTCTTCGTGCATCCCGAGGACGAAACCATCATCGCCGCCCACAACTCGACGGGCGGCCCTCTCACGCGCGCGGGCGATCGCCCTGAGGAGGCCGAGACGTCGGCTGTGCGCGCCGCCCTCGCCGCCCTGACCACGGCCGGTCGCGGCCGGCTCCACCTCCAGCACCTCTCAACAGCGAGGTCCGTCGAGCTGGTTCGCCGGGCCCGCTCCGACGGCCTCGCCGTCACAGCCGAGGTGACACCCCACCACCTCGGGATGTGGCTCCCGGTCGCGGAACCGCCGGAACCGCCTGCGCTCCTCAAGGTCAACCCGCCGCTGCGCAGCGAGCATGACCGTGATGCGCTCATCCAGGGGTTGCGCGATGGCGTCATCGATGCGGTGGCGACGGACCACGCGCCTCATCGGATGAACCACAAGCGCGGCCCCGTCGCCGCGGCAGCACCGGGCATGACCGGCCTCGAGACGGCGCTGGCCACGTGTCTCACGCTTGGAGGGATGCACGGCGACTGGATCCCGGTGCTGCTCGAACGGCTGACCACCGGCCCGCACCGCGTCCTCGGCGCAAGCGCGCCGGGTCGAGAGCCGCACCTTCGAGTCGGCGAGGCGGCGACATGTGTGCTGTTCGACCCGGCCGCCGAGTGGACGGTCGGTGAGAGCAGGGGATACTCCCTGTCGCACAACACCCCGCTCTGGGGCACCCGGCTGCGCGGTCGGGTGATGCTCACCATCAACGATGGCGTCATCGTCCACCACGACGAGAGCCTTCTGCCCTGGCCGGCGCAGCTGGTGGAGACGGCCGGTGCCTGAAGCGGTGGCCGGGCGCCTCGCCCTGGAATCGGGGGCGGTGTTCGAGGGATGGCTGTTCGGTGCCGACGTGCCCGCGAGCGACGGCGAGGTGGTGTTCAACACGTGCATGGCCGGGTACCAGGAGGTGATCAGCGATCCCTCCTACGCCGGCCAGGTGGTGGTGATGACCCACCCGCTGATGGGCAACTACGGCTGTCGCGACGACACCGCCGAGTTGTACCGCGTGCACTGCCGCGCGCTCGTGGTCCGCGAGCTCTCTTTCGACGCCGGTCATGCGCGCGCCGAACGCACCCTCGACGAGGAGCTGCGCCGCTGGAACGTCCCCGGGCTGCGCGGCGTTGACACCCGCGCGCTCACCCGCCACCTGCGCGACCACGGCACGCTGCGCGGAGTCATCGCGCCCTCGGCGACGATGACTCCTGAAGAGCAGGTTGAGGCTGCGCGTCGCGCGCCAACGGTCACCGACCAGGACCTCGTGGCCGCGGTGGCGCACGAACAGCCGGTCATCGAGTGGACCGAACGTCTCGACCCCTCCCTGGAACGCGTTGTCGATCGCGCCGGGACCCGCGACCTGTTCGAGGACGTGCGCGTCGTCGTCGTCGACATGGGTGTGAAGTACAACCAGCTGCGCGCGCTGCGCAGTCGTGGTGCCCAGGTCGTGGTCGTCCGTCACGACGCCGGCATCGAGGACGTGCTCGCCCAGCGGCCCGACGGTGTCCTCCTCTCCAACGGCCCCGGCGACCCGGTGCGGCTCGACGGCCCCGTGGCTCTCGCCCGTGCCCTGCTGGACAGGCGCATCCCGCTGCTGGGGATCTGTCTCGGCCACCAGGTGCTGGGGCGCGCCATCGGCGCCACCACCTCGCGACTTCCGTTCGGTCACCACGGCGGCAACCACCCCGTCGGCGACCGGGAGCGCGGCACCGTCTTCGTGACCTCCCACAACCACGAGTTCCAGGTGGACGCCGACAGCATCCCCTCCGACAGCGGCTGGTACGTCAGCGAGCGCAACCTCAACGACCAGAGCGTCGAGGGCCTCCGTCATCGCGACCTGCCCGCGTTCAGCGTGCAGTACCACCCGGAAGGCGCGCCCGGCCCCCAGGACCGCGCCGGCGTGTTCGATGAATTCCTGCGCATGTGCCGGGCCGGAGTCCCAGAGAGGACCGGCGAGGGCGACGGGCGCAGCCTCGGCTTGCTCACACAGGCTTCGGCGCCAGTGGCTCCTGATGCGCCGAGGTGCGTTCTTGTCATCGGCTCCGGGCCTGTTGTCATCGGGCAGGCTGCGGAGTTCGACTATGCGGGGACGCAGGCTTGCCGGGCTCTGCGTGAGGAAGGGATCCGCGTGGTGCTGGTCAACAGCAATCCCGCGACGATCATGACCGACGACGACGTCGCCGATGCGGTGTATGTCGAGCCGCTGACCGTTGGTGTGCTGGAGCGGATCATCGCCGCCGAGCGCCCGGATGGGTTGCTGGCGACACTCGGTGGACAGACCGCTCTCAACCTTGCCGTGGAGCTTGCCGACTCGGGCATCATCGAGCGATACGGGCTGCGCGTGCTCGGGACATCGCTGCAGTCGATCCGCACCGCCGAGGACCGGGGGCTCTTCAAGGACCTGCTCGACCGCATCGGCGAGCCGGTGCCGATCTCTCGCACCGTGTCGTCTCTCGCTGAGGCGCGGGCCTTTGCCGCCGAGGTGGGACTGCCGCTGGTGGTCCGTCCGGCGTTCACGCTCGGTGGAACCGGAGGCGGCTTCTGCGAGACGGATGAGACGCTCACCGAGCGTGTCGGCGCCGGCCTGGCCGCCTCACCGATCAGCCAGGTGCTCATCGAACGCTCGCTGGCGGGGTGGCGCGAGCTGGAGTACGAGGTGATGCGGGACGCTTCCGGGACCTGCATCACCGTCTGCAACATGGAGAACATCGACCCGATGGGGGTGCACACCGGCGACTCGATCGTGGTCGCGCCGGCGCAGACGCTGACCGACCGCGAGCACCAGCAGCTGCGCAGCGCAGCGCTGCGGATCATCTCCGCCCTCGACATCGAGGGCGGTTGCAACGTGCAGTTCGCCATGCACCCGAACAGCCACGAGTACTTCGTCATCGAGGTGAACCCGCGCGTGTCGCGCAGCTCGGCCCTGGCGTCGAAGGCGACGGGATACCCGATCGCCCGGGTGGCGGCCAAGATCGCGGCGGGACGCCGTCTCGACGAGATCCCCAACGCGGTCACCGGTCGCACCTGCGCGGCCTTCGAGCCCGCCCTCGATTACTGCGTGGTCAAGATCCCGCGCTGGCCCTTCGACAAGTTCCCGGATGCGGACCGGCGCCTGGGCACGCAGATGAAGTCGACCGGCGAGGTGATGGCCATCGAGCGGAGCTTCGAAGCGGCGTTCAACAAGGCGATCCGCTCCCTCGAGCAACGTCGTCCAGACTCTGCCGCGCTCCGCGATCGCGTTCTCGTGGAGAGTGCCAACGATCGCCGGGCATTCGCCGTGATGGAGGCGCTTCGGGGCGGAGCCGGGGTTGCTGAGGTGTCGCGGCGGTCCACCATCGCGCCGTGGTTCGTGCAGCGGATGCACACCATCGTCGATTGCGAGGAGCGCATCCGTTGGAGCGCACCGTCAGCCGCGCTGCTCGCGGAAGCCAAGCACCTCGGCATCGGCGACGCGCGCATCGCTGAGCTGCGCGGCGAGGAGCCGGTCACCGTGCGCGCCCGGCGGACAGCGCTGGGGCTGCAGCCGGTCTACAAGTGCGTCGACACGTGCGCGGCCGAGTTCGAGGCGCAGACGCCGTACTACTACTCCACCTACGAGATGGAGGACGAGGGCCAGGTCGCCACGGGAGCCGGTGACTGTGTGGTCGTGCTGGGCAGCGGGCCGATCAGGATCGGCCAGGGGATCGAGTTCGACTACTGCAGCGTGCAGGCGGCCCAGGCGCTCCGTGACGCCGGCCTGCAGGCGGTGATGATCAACAGCAACCCCGAGACGGTGAGCACCGACTTCGATTGCAGCGACCGCTTGTACTTCGAGCCGCTCGACACCGAGTTGGCTCTGTCCGTCATCGCTGCCGAGCGTCCGCGCGGCGTCGTCGCGCAGTTCGGCGGCCAGACCGCGGTGAACCTCGCCCGCCCCCTCCACGCCGCCGGGGTGACGATCCTGGGCAGCGATGTCGACACAATCGACGCCGCCGAGGACCGCCGCTCCTTCGAGGCGCTGATGAGATCACTGGAGATCTCCCAGCCGCCCGGCGCCGCGACGACAGACCTCGCGGAAGCGATCGCGATCGGCGAGGCGATCGGCTACCCGGTCCTGGTGCGACCGTCCTACGTGCTCGGCGGCCGCGCCATGGAGGTGGTGCACAGCCGCGATGCGCTGGAGCGGTACCTGCTCGCGGCGATGGCGGTGCTGCCGGAGGACGGCTCGGAACGGCGGGGCACGGTCCTCGTCGACAAGTACCTGTTCGGTACCGAGGTCGACGTCGACGCCATCTGCGACGGCAACACAGTGATCGTGCCCGGCCTGATGGAGCACATCGAGCGCGCCGGGGTGCACAGCGGGGACTCGATGGCCGCCTACCCGGCGCCACGCCTGGAACCGGCGGCGCGCGACCAGATCGTCGCCGACACCGTGCGAATCGCGCTCGCGCTCCGCGTGCGCGGGCTTTGCAACATCCAGTTCGTGGTGTACCGCGGCCGTGCCCACGTCATCGAGGTCAACCCCCGGGCGTCGCGCACGGTGCCGTTCCTCAGCAAGGTCAGCGGGGTCCCGATGGTGGAGCTTGCGGTGCGGGTGATGTGCGGAGAGAGCCTGGAGGCGATGGGGTGGCGCACCGGCCTGGTCCCACCGCGCCCGCTGGTCGCGGTCAAGGCGCCGGTGTTCTCGACGGTCAAGCTGACCGACGTCGACACGGTCCTCGGACCCGAGATGAAGTCGACGGGTGAGGTCATGGGCATCGACGTGGACCTCGGCGCCGCCCTGGAGAAGGCCTTTGTCGCCGCGCTGGGTGCGGTGCCGACGTCGGGTGGCACGCTGTGCAGCATCGCCGACCCCGACAAGGCTGAGGCCCTGCCCATCCTGGCCCAGCTGAGCGCGCTTGGTTTCACCCTCTACGCGACGGGCGGCACCGTGAACATGCTGGCGGAGGCCGGGATCAGCGCGGTCGCGGTGGGCAAGCTGGGACACGGGCGGCCCAACGTCATCGACGTCATCGAGGAAGGCAAGGTGCAGCTGGTCATCAACACGGTGTCCCACCTGGCCACGGACGAGCTCGACTACCACGAGGGCGGCGCCGCCTCCGTTGCCGCCGCGGGACGCACCGTCAAGGACGGGTATCGAATCCGGCTCGCCGCCGAGCAGCGGCGGATCCCCTGCTGCACCTCTCTCGACACCGCCGCCGCGCTGGTCGACGCGATGATCAGGCAGCAGGCCGGGGTGAGATTCGCCATCGGTCCGGTGCGCGCGTACCGCGAGGGTGCTGTCGGGGCGATGTCATGAACAGCTCGCTGCGCGAGGTGCGCGACGAGTGCGGCGAGGTCGTCTCCGTCGACGTGCTCGGGGGAGGCATGGTGGAGATCAGTGCGCGCCTTCCCCACCTGGCTGCCACCGCACAGCCCGGCCAGTTCGCGCAGCTGCGCTGCGGCGACGGCTTCAGCCCGCTGCTGCGGCGGCCGTTCAGCGTCGCCTGGACGGACGATGATGTCGCCGCGTTCGTGCTCGCCCCGGTTGGTGTTGGCACGCGCCTCCTTGCCGGCTTGCGGCCCGGCCGATTCGCTGAATGTTCTGGGCCCGCTCGGAGCGGGGTTCACGGTCCGGACCGGTGCGACCCGGTCGGTGTGCGTCTCCGGTGGCCTGGGGTGCGCCCCGTTTCCTCTGCTGGTGCGTGCCCTCCGACGGACGGGCCAGGAGGTCACCGTGGTGAGCGGCGCAGCGAGCGCGGGCCTGCTCTACCCGCCCGAGCGCTTCGCGCGCGGTGACACCGACGTGACGGTCATGGAGCTGACGGTGGACGGCAGCCGCGGCACCAGGGGGCTGGTGACAGCCGGGCTCGCCGATGCACTCGACGCTGCCACCGCCGTGTACGCGTGCGGGCCGAACCCCATGCTCGCGGCGCTGTGGCACACGCTCGACAGTGTCCCGGACCGACCGCACACCGTCGAGGTGTCGCTGGAAGCTCCCATGGGATGCGGCTTCGGGACGTGCCTCGGCTGCGCGCTCCCCGTGCACGCCGGGGGTGGACAGCCGCGGTGGGCGCTGTGCTGCAGCGACGGGCCCGTGATGCCGATTGATTCGGTGGATTGGGACGAGCTGATGCGGCTGCCCCCGGCGCATGTCGCGTGAGCGTGGACCTCAGCGTCGACCTCGGTCGTGGTTTGCGACTCACCAACCCCGTCGGGCTGGCGAGCGGGACCGCCGGCTTCGGGTTCGAGCTTGCCGAGCTCATCGACCTCGAGCGGATCGGCGCTCTGTACACCAAGGGCATCACCAGGCTTGCGCGCGCAGGCAATGCGCCTCCGCGTGTTGCCGAGACCACGGGGGGGATGCTCAACAGCATCGGCCTCCAGAACCCCGGTGTCGAGCACGTGGCGCGCCAGTACGCGCCCCACTTCGCGCGGTGGCGATGCGCGGTGGTGGCCAACGTTGCCGGCGCCACGGTGGAGGAGTACGTGGAATGCGTGCGCATCCTCGACCGCGCGCCGGGCATCGACGGCTACGAGCTCAACATCTCGTGCCCCAACATCGCGCACGGGCTTGACCTCGGCCGTGACCCGCAGGCGGCGGCTCGGGTCACCGACGCCGTCCGCCAGGTAACCGGGCGATGCGTGGTCGTGAAGCTGAGCCCCAACGTCACCGACATCGCCGCCGTGGCCGCCGCGGTCGAGTCAGCCGGCGCCGACGCCGTGTCTGCGGTCAACACCTTCGTGGGGATGAAGATCCATCGCCATCTGCGTCGCCCTGTGCTGCCCCGCGCCGGCACGGGTGGCCTCAGCGGGCCCGCCATCAAGCCCCTCGCGCTCGCCGCCGTGGCCGCCGTGCGACAGGTGGTGAGGATTCCCGTCATCGGCATCGGTGGCATCAGCGACACCGGGGACGCGATCGATTTCCTGGTGGCGGGCGCGGACGCCATCCAGGTGGGGACCGCAACCTTCGCGGATCCCTGTGCCGCCGTCCGCATACTCGACGGGCTGCGTGACCACCTGGTGGAGGCAGGTGTGTCACGGCCGCGGGACATGCGCTGGCACCCACAGGCGCAGGCTGAGCCAGCCGCGGGCGCCGTGCCGCCCCCCTGAGGGTTGAAAGCGAACGGTAAGGATCGACCCGGCAGGATAGTGAGCCCATGACCGAGCTTCGCTCCGACCATTTCGACCCTGCACCCGGGGCGCAGGGACCCGGCGCTCCGGCCGGCGCCGGGTACGCACCACCGCCCCCGCCTCCCTCCCCGGCCACGACGCCGGCCACGCGGCGCAGCCGCCGTCTGCTGGCCATGACCGCGGCCGCGGGCGCGCTCATCGCCGGGGTCGGGGTGGGCGTGCCCATCGGTTTCCTGACGCGGAGCAGTGCGCCTGCCCCGCCGACGACGGAGTCCATCGGTCCGAGCCCGGCGAGCACCGCGGTGGCCCAGGCGAGGGCGCTCTACGAGCAGGCCGTCGCCGCGGCGAGCGCGTCCGCCGGGTTCCACTATGTCGGCGTCTCGCGCGGCGGCATCGGCAACCAGACGATCGTTGGCGACGCCGGGCGCTACGGCGGCACCCAGGACATCACCATGGACTCGACCTACGGCCCGGAGCGATTCTCCCTGGTGCTGGTGAGCGGCATCGTCTACTTCCAGGGCAACGGGCCCGCGTTGCAGGACCAGCTGGGGGTGCCGGCTGCAACCGCTCCGGGCCTGGCCGGCAGGTGGATCTCCGTCTCGAGCGGCGACGGCCCCTACGGCGTGGTCGCCCCGGGGATCACGGTCACCGACCAGGTGGGCGAGGCAGGGTTGGTCCCGGTCTCGAGCAGGACGCTCTCCGCCGGCACGGTGCGCATCTCGGGGACGGCGCCCCCCCAGCTGGGAGTGACCGGCACCGCCCACCTCGACATCGCAGCCGGCTCCCATCTGCCCATCTCGTACGTCTCCACCCTTACGGGCAGCGGCGGGAGCGGCAGCAGCAGCACGGACACCTTCAGCGCCTGGGGGAAGGCGCCCTCGGTCGCCGCGCCGTCCGGCGCGGTGGCCTGGTCGACGCTCGGTGCCTCGCAGCCGCCCGGTGGCTATGGGAGCGGGGGCGGTACCGGGTCCGCGACCCCGCAGGCCTAGCTGTCGGCCCCCGGACCGCGCGGGCTCGGGCATGGACGCCGGTTGCGATCCGATGACGCACCCATGACATCAAGACCGGCTCGCTCCAACCCGGGCACCATGGCTCGGAGATGAAGAGCCGAGCCTTGGCCTTGGTGCTGCCGGCCGTCGCGATCCTCGCGGGCGGTGGGGGCGCGATCCCGCACGTCGACGCCGCGGCGTCAGTCCCCCCGGTGCAGCCCGGGCCGAGTGCCCACCAGGCGTTCGACGACACCACCGGCCCTCCCAACCAGTCCATCCCACGAGGGGCGCCCGCCGGCCCACTCCTGCATCCGCGCGTACCGCTGCCCGCGCGCCAGGCGGGCGCCCTCCGCGGGGCCGCGCGGGCAGGCGCTGCCAACGTTGGCACCACGGAGGTGCTCGGCTTCGCCCAGTACGGCGAGGTGACCAGCGGCGCCTGGCGGACGGACATCCAGTTCCAACGCCTGACCACGGTCGCCTACTTCGGCATCAACCTCGCTGCCAACGGCACCGTCATCAATGACGCCGGCTACTCCGGGTGGTGGAGCGGCGAGACCACCCAGCTGATCAACACCGCGCATTGGGCAGGCGACCGCGCTGTGCTCACCATCAAGGTGTTCAGCTCGGCGTCGATCGAAGCGCTCGTCGGCTCCGCGGCCAATCGCCAGAACGCGATCAACAACGTCGTCGGTCAGCTGGCCAGCCGCGGCGGCGACGGCGTCAACGTGGACTTCGAGGGTTCGACGCCCACGGTGAACCCGTCCGATTTCACCACGTTCGTCGCCCAGCTGGGGGCCGCGCTCCGCAGCCGGGTGCCGGCCAGCTCCTACCTGACTGTCGACACGTATGCGAGCGCCGCGGAGGGGGGAACGATGTTCGACATCTCCCACCTCAGCCCGTATGTCGACGCCTTCGACGTGATGGCATACGACATCACCTACCCCGGCTCATCCAACGCCGGACCTGTGGCTCCGCTGAACGGCAACCGGTACAGCGACACAACGACGATGAACGAGTTCCTGCGCCTGGTGCCCGCCCAGCAGGTGATCCTCGGCGTCCCCTACTACGGCTACAAGTGGTGCGTCACCCAGCCCGCCGAGGGCGCCGGCGTCAACGGCGGGTGCGCCAACGGGTCGGCCCAGGCAGACACGTACGCCAGCGTCGTGGCCGACCTCGGCTGCGCTCCGCAGCTCGCACAGCACTACGACACGACATACCAGGAGCCCTGGGCGACGTGGTGGAGCCCCGCCAGCGGTGACCCCTGCGGGGGCAACCACAACTCCTGGCGCGAACTGTTCTACGACAACGCCCAGTCACTCGGAGCCAAGTACGACCTGGTCAACAGCCTCCACTTGCGCGGGGTCGGCATCTGGGCCCTGGGATACGACGCGGGAGCACTGTGGGACGAGGTCGCCGCCAAGCTCAACGTGCAGCACGCCGTCGGGGCCCTCGGCGGAGACGCGCGCGTGGCTGTCGCGGGCGCTGATGGCACGGCGTGGGGGATGAGTGGAACCTCCGCGGCGCGTCCCGTCTTCGCGAAGAGCTGGCACGGCCTGGGGCTGTCGATCATCGGCACGCCCGCGGTCGCCGGCATACCCCGGTCATCGGCGCCGGCGACACCGTTCTACATCGCCACAGGAAGTGATCACAACCTCTGGGTGAGCAGTGAATCGAAGACCTGGCAACCGCTGACACCCTCACCGGTCTACTGCACGAGCGGCCCTGGAGCGACCACCGTCGCCCAGACCCCCGGGACACCGGGCACGTATCTGCTGGTCGTGGGATGCCGCGGTGCTGACGGTGCGCTCTGGTACGCCAAAGGACCGGCGGCCTCGGACCCGCTCAGCCTGCCCTCCCTCCCGGGGTTCACCTCGCTGGGGGAGGATTTCACCGACGCGCCGGCGATCGCCGCTGTGGCGCCGTTCAACAACGTCGACACCGAGCTGACCTTCTTCGTCAACGATCTCGACGGCCGCGTCTGGAGCCGCACCCTCGCCTCGCCGACCTGGGTCCAGATGCCGTGGGCATGTGTCGGGCAGCCAGCGGCGGCGGCGATGGGAGACACGCGGCAGTGGACCGGCTTCGGCTGCCAGGGAACTGACCAGGCGGTGTGGCTGGCCACGTCCAGCGGCGCAGGCTGGAACACCTTCTCCCTCGGCGGACGCGTCATCGGCGGGCCGGGCCTGGCGGTCGCTCCCGGGAACTGGACGGTGGTGGTCGAGGGAGCTGACCATGGCCTCTGGCAGGAGACCAACTCGGGTCCCTGGACGCCGGCCGGTGGATACGTCACCACCGGTGCGGGAGCCGCTGCGCTGCTCTCGGAGTTCCGCCAACCCCTAACGCCGCTCTGCGCTATCGCCCCTAGAATCGGGCGATGGCCCCGACCGAAGCGGCTCCTCAGGAACGGGTGCCAGCGGCAGCGCATGCTCGCCCACCGCGGGCCTGGCGAGCCTCGCTTCCCAGCCTGTTCGCCGCGGCGGCGCTCGTCTTCGCCACCGTCGTGGTCTGCCTGGTTTTCTGGCCGGGCAACGTCGATCCGGACACCACCGACGAATACAACCAGGCAGCCACCGGCCAGATAGACGGCTGGCACGCCCCCGTGCTGGTGGCCATCTGGCGGATCGCGATCCTCATGGGCCTGCGCAGCCCGGGCTGGGTCCTCGCCGGGAGCCTGCTCACGCTGCTGACCGGCGCTTACCTGCTGCTGCGCACCCGCCTGTCACGGCCGTGGGCGATCGCCGGGGCGGCAGCCTGCATGGTCTTCCCCCCCGTCCTCGCATGGGACGTCCAGGTGGGGGTCGACGCGTGGTTCGCCGCCCTGGCCATCTTCGGCTTCGGATGTCTCGCCCGGGCCACCAGCGTGGTCGGTCGCGGCCGGGTGGTGTACCTGGCGCTCGCCGTGGCGGCCGCGTTCCTGGTGGCGTGCACGCGCCTCACGGCGGTCCCGGTGAGCTTCCTCATCCTGATGGGGGTGTGCCTCACGGCCGTGGGCGGACGGCGATTGCCTCGGTGGAGGTTGGGCCTCCTCGGCACCGTCGGTGCCGTCGTGTCAACAGGAGTTGTCGCCGCGCTCATCACTGGCCTCGACAGCGGGGTGCTCCACACCGGCCAGGCCTCCCCTGCGCAGGGCACGTACATCTACGACCTGGCGGCCATGTCGCGCGCCGAAGCTGTGGTGCTGTTTCCGGCCGACGTGTACCCCGCGCAAACGTTGCTGCCGCTCAGACAGCGGTCGAGCACGACCACGGCCGATCCGATCGAGTTCAGCACGACGCCACTGATCGTCGGCTTCCCGCTGCAGGGAGCACGCTACGCGTCGCTGCAGCACGCGTGGCTCCAGGCCATCGAGCGTCACCCTGGCGCGTATCTTCACGCACGGCTGAGATTCGCGTTGCACCTGCTTGCGATCGACGCGCCGGCCTTCTACCCGCACGAGGTCGGCCCACCCCCGCCGGGCGATGCCTGGGCTTTGGCGAACCCGAGCGCGCACGACGCGGCGATGAGCTACGTGTCCGAGTTCACCGACACCGTGCAGCTGGAGTTGCCGTGGGCGTACGCGATACTTCTCACCGTCTCACTCGCCTGGTTCGGTCGTCGGCGGTCAGCTGCGGATCGCGTCAATGCCCTGCTCGCGCTTGCCCTGTTAGTCTACTTGGGCGTCATGGTGTTCGCGCTTCCCTCGGCGGTCTATCGCTACATCTATCCCATCGTCGCCGGCGGAACCGTGCTCACGTTGATCGTCGCTGTCGAGGTCGCCGCGACTCTGGTGACACGGCGGCGCCCACGGCTGTCCGCAACGACGCCCCAGACGATGACCGCGGACGCATTCTCCGTGCGCCCACCACTGCAGCAGGATTGATGAGCGAGCTCTCCACCGTGCCGCGCCCCGCTGTGGCTGTCGCCGAAGCAGAGCATCAGGTGGCAGCGGCACCTGAACGGAACCACGCCCGCGTTGCCTGGCGCATGCCGGCGATTGCGACCCCGGTCTTGGTGTACCTGCTGTCGCGCGTGGCCGTGCTGGGAAGTGCGCTGGTGGCGACGTGGTACCAGCGCCGATTGACCATCGGACAGGCGCTGTCAGGCTGGGATGGGTCGTGGTACCTGATGATCGCGCGATCCGGGTACCCGTCGAACGTCGCCAGGGAGGCGGCCGGAGGAGATCGGTGGGCTTTCTTCCCCGGGCTGCCCGCAGTGGTCAAGGGTGTGGCCAGCGTGACCGGGCTGTCCTACGAGCACGCCGGCATCCTGACGGCTTTCATCTTCGGTGCCACCGCAGCGATCGCGGTGTGGCTCGCGGTTCGCCAGGTGCTCGGCAGTGAGGTCGCCCGCTTCACCGTCGTCCTGGTCTGTTTCTTCCCCGCCGCATTCAGCCTGAGCATGGTCTATGCCGAGGGGATGTTCCTGACGTTCGCGGCACTGTGCATCTACTTCCTCGGGGCGCGGCGCTGGGAGCTTGCCGGGATCGCCGCCAGCATCGCGTGCATCACCCGTGTGAGCGGGGTTGTCCTGGTGCTGGCGTGTGTCGTGGTCGGGCTGCGCTTTGCGATCTCCCGTCGGGAGTGGCGTCCGCTCACTGCTGTCGTCCTGGCACCGCTCGGCTTCCTCGCATGGAGTGGGTACCAGCTGGCACGCACGGGTTCTCCGCTCGCATTCCTCAAAGCGGAGAAGCTCTGGGGCGGTGGTTTCGTCTGGTTCACCACGCCATTCAAGTCGCTCTGGCATCTCGTGAGCCAGCCATCGACGTGGTCGAGCGCAGGCGACGTGGTCGCCGCGGGCGCGCTGGTGTTCGTTCTCGTGGGCGCCGTCCTCCTGGCGCGGCTGGCGGTGCAGCACCGAACGGTCCCGCTCGAGTGGTTGATCTACGCTGCCGGGAGCGCGCTGATCGCGCTCAGCCCCTACTGGCCCGTCAGCGTCCCGCGGTACAGCCTGGTCGCCTTCCCGCTGTTCGCCGCGATCGCCGCCCACGTGCCCAAGAGGTTCGAGAGCAGCATGGCCGGCAGCCTCGCCATGCTCCAGGGCGCGCTCGCGACCGTTGTGTTCGTCGGCATCATCACGTGGCAGACCGCCCCGCTGGTACCGTGAACGAAGTCGAATTCCATCGCATGGCCGAGGTCGAGGACACCTACTGGTGGCACGTCGGCCGCAGAAGCATCATCGGCCACCAACTGCACGCCCTGCCACTGCCCGACCAACCGCGCATCCTCAACATCGGCTGCGGGACGGGGGGCATGATAACCATCCTCGAACAGTACGGCGAGGTGACCAACGCCGATGTCGCACATGTGGCCATCGACTACTGCCGCAGGCGGGGCTATGAGCGGCTCGTGCACGTGGAGGGCTCCCGATTGCCCTTCGAGGATGGCTCGTTCGACATCGTGGTCGCCACGGACGTGCTGGAGCACATCAAGGACGAGGTCGCCACGCTCGACGAGTGGAACCGCGTGCTCAAGCCCGGGGGGATAGCCCTGCTCACCGTGCCCGCGTACCAGTGGCTGTGGAGCGAGCACGACGAAAGCCTGCATCACTTCCGCCGCTACACAGCGTCACAGGTGCACCGAAGGCTGAACGACGCGGGCTTCGACGTGATCCGCCGCTCCTATGTCATCACCTTCTCGTTCCCGCTGGTGGTTGCATTCCGTCTGCTCACCGGGCTGTCGTCCCGGCGTACCCCCGGCAGCTCGTACGTCATCCTGCCGCGCGCCATCAACTGGCTCTTCACCTCGTTCCTTCGGATCGAAGCTCGCATCGTGGAGAGAGTGAGCCTTCCGTTCGGCACCTCTGTCCTGGCCGTAGGTCGCAAGCGCGGTGGCCGGCGGTTCGCGTCGCTGCGCGGGCGCAACTCGAGGCGCGTCGCCACCGCCGGCGCGGCACCCGCCGGCGCTGAGCTGCCGGTGGGCCGGCTGCGCGCCACCGATGCCTGAGGCGCGCCCCGCCGGCGCTCAGCTTCGCGCCGCTGTCCGATACCCGGTGCGCCGCCTGCTCGACGGGATCAGCGCGCGGGTGGTGGCGGGGTTGAGCGCGCCCATCCGTGACCTCACGGACCGCATCCCGACGGCGACCCTGCCGCCGACGCCGCTCTTTCACAACTTTCATGACCTGCTCCACGCCCAGCGGACCGTCGAGCTGTCGCGGATGCCCAAGGGGGCCCGCGTCCTGCTGAGCGCAGGATGCTCTGGTCGCTGGTACTTCGACTGGTTGGACGAGCACTACGGGCCTGTGGCTCGGCACATCGGGGTGGAACGCTACGTGCCGCGTCCTGACGACCTGCCCGCGGGAGTGGAATGGATCGACACCAGTGTTGCCCACATGCCGCAGGTCGCCGATGGCTCGGTCGATCTCCTATTCTCGGGCCAGAACATCGAGCACCTCTTCGGTGACGACGTCGTCGGTTTCCTCGCCGAATGCGCGCGTGTGGTCCACCCCGGCGGTCACCTGGTCATCAACTCGCCGCACCGCGAGATCGCACGCCTGCTGTGCTGGAGCATGAATGAACACACCATCGAGTTCACGCCATCCGAAGCCGGCGAGCTGGTGGAGTTGGCCGGCTTCGACGTCGTCGATCTCCGTGGAGTGTGGCTGACTCGCGACCCCGACTCGTGCGCCATCCTGCCGCTGGACCCGTATGAGGCCGGCGCGTCCCCGACGGAGCTCCTGCGCCGAGTCCAGGTGGCCGCGCGTTATCCCGACCATAGCTTCGTGTGGTGGCTCGAAGCCAGGCGCGCTGATCGAGTGGCCGACATCGACGCCGTGCGCCGGCGGCACGCGGACATCTTCTCGTCCGCGTGGCCGGAGCGCGCCAACCGGCTCCATTCCGACGTTGGCGTCGTGCGCGTGGAGGACGGCGTTCGCGTCGCCACAGCCCCGGTGGGGACCAGCGGCGTGCTGATGGCCGGGCCCTACATGCCGCTGGCACCGGGCCACTACGACGTCGAGTTCGCACTTCGCCGTGGCGCTGGGCCCGCTGCAACCGACGCGGTGGTCGCCAACCTCGAGGTGGCCGCCGCCGGAGGCGCGGATCCTGTGATCGTGCGCCGTGAGGTTCGCGGACGCGACCTGTCGCCCGAACTCGTGGAACCACATCGTTCTCTCATTCGACCTCGAGGAGCTCAGGTGGACGGCACAATTCCTGGTCCACGCCACGGGCGAGGCACAGGTGGCCACCCGGCTGGCGGTGCGGATCGACGACAGGGGAACCAACGTCTGGCCTACGATGATCCGCCGCCCAGCAGACGCGACCACCAGTCCGCAATGAGGCTCCGGTGCAGTCCCTGAAGAACCTCGTCAAGAAGGTCCTCCACCCATTCGTCCGGCCCTTCATCCGGTACGTGGACGCACGCTTCGAGCGGCGGGCGGGTCCGATCGCCGCCGACGTCGAGGCCATCAAGGCGTACGTGCCAACCCTGCTCAACGCCATCGCCACGCAGAACTCGGTGGCGCGCCAGGCGCGGCGTTCGGAGGAGCGTCTCGACGATCGCATCGGGCAGGTGGAGTCACGGCTCGAGTTCGTCCGCACCGAGATGCTCTTCGAGATGCGCCATGGCGCCAGGGGCGAAGGCGCCAGCTATGAGCAGGAACCTCGTGTCGTGAACACCGCCAAGGTCGAGGCCGGGCCGATCCAACTCAACCTGGGCGCCGGCCACCTCGCGCGCGACGGATACATCAACGTCGACGGCCGGCCACTTCCCGGTGTGGACGTCGTCGCCGACGTGGGACGTCTTCCGTTCGGCGAGGGCGAGGTCGACGAGATCTTCTCCGCACACCTCCTGGAGCACTTCCCCGTCGAGCAGCTGCGGCGCGCACTGCTGCCGTACTGGTACTCGCTGCTTCGCCCAGGCGCCGCGTTCGTCGCGGTGGTACCCGACGCGGAGACGATGATCCAGGAGTACGCGGCCGGGAGATATGGGTTCGACGACCTGCGCCTGGTCACCTATGGCGGGCAGGAATACGACGGCGATTTCCATTTCAACATGTTCACTGTCAACTCGCTCGGCTCGTTGCTCGAGGAGGCCGGCTTCCGGGACGTGCGCAGCACCGAGGTGGGCCGGCGCAACGGCGCCTGTTTCGAGATGGAGATCGTCGCGTGTCGACCCGAGGCCGCGGAGGCGACGAGGTAGCGTGCACCCGCCGCCGGCGGGCGTCGTCCGGTCGCCGACGTTTCACGTCGCGCTCTACTCCGGCGTCTTCCTGCACGCTGACGCGATATCGGACAGCCTTCGCCTCAAGCTGGACATCCTGACGGAGCTCGCGGGTGCGGGCGTGCCGGTGCGGGTGACGGTGTTCACTCAGGCGACCGATTACAACCGCGACTGCATCCGGCGCGCCGCCACCGTCCACCAGCTCGCCACTCACCGTGAGTTTCATGAGGCGGACCTTCATTTCTTCGAGTTCGGCATCCGCTACGAGCTCTTCAATGCGATCATTCTTCTGCGTGGCAAGCCGGTGCTCGCCGCCTATCACAACGTCACCCCGCCCGCGCTGGCCGAGCCCGAGCTGCGTCCCACGCTCGAGGCGTCGCTGGTGCAGAAGAACAACCTCTTCTGGGCCCACCGGGTTGCCTGCGTCAGTGAGTTCAACCGCGATGACCTGCTCGCCCTCGGGATACCGAGGGAGAACCTGACGGTCCTTCACCTGCCACCGGCCATCAGGCCCAAGCCGCGCTCCCCGCGCTCGGAGAGGGTGCGGCTGCTCTTTGTCGGTCGCTTCGTCCGCGCCAAGGGGGTCATCGACCTTGTCGACGCCGTGGCCACCGTTGCCCGGTCGGGCACGGCCGGTTTCACGGTCACCCTGGCTGGTCACCGCGCCTTCTCGTCGCCGGGGTGCATCGAGCTTGTCGAGGATGCCATCGCCCGCGAGGGTCTCGGCGGCGTCGTCGAGCTGGTGCTCTCGCCGAGCGACGAGCAGCTCGCGGACCTGTACGCGGCGAGCGATGCGTTGGTGATCCCTTCATACCACGAGGGTTTCTGCCTGCCGGTGATCGAATCGATGGCGGCAGGCTGCTACGTGATCGCCTACGACGCGGGCAACCTTCCCAACATCGTGGGCGGGTTGGCCACGCTCGTCCCCACCGGTGACGTGTCGGCACTGGCGGAGGCCATCAGGAGTTACGTGACCACCGTCCAGACCGCGCGGGAGTCGGGGGAGACGCTGTGGCTACCCGTCGGGGAGCGTCGTCTGTCCGAGGACCGGTGGCGAGAGGCCGTGGCGGCCCATGTGGAGCAGTACTCACCGCAGGCCTACAGACGTGGCTTCCTCGACATGCTGGCTGAGGCCGCTGCCGGCAGCACGCACGGCGAACTGCTCGTCGAGGCGCTCGAGCAGGACTCGCTGGGGTGGGCGATCGGAGCGGGGGCATGAGCCGGGCCCCCACCGTGTCGGTCGTCGTCAACACCTACAACCGGGCGGAGAGCCTGAGGAGAACCCTGGCATCGCTGCGCCAGCTCGACTATCCGAACTTCGAGGTGGTCGTGGTCGACGGGCCGTCAACCGACCACACCGACACCGTGCTAGCCGATTACGCGGGCACGGTGAAGACAGCCAAGTGCCCGGAGCCGAACCTCGCGATGTCACGGAACATCGCCGTCGCACGGGCCGCGGGCGAGATCGTCGCATTCATCGACGATGACGCGTACCCCGATCCTGCCTGGCTCGACAGGATCGTGGAGGGGTACCACACACCGGAGGTGGCAGCGGTCGGCGGCCCCGTGTACGACCACACGGGGGCCAAGCTCCAGGCTCGGTACAGCCTCGCCAACCGCTTCGGGGTGGCGCGCGTCGACAACGATGGACCCAACCCGACCTGGACGCACAACAGCCCCACCACTGAGGAGTTCCTGTACACGATCGGCACCAACTCCTCGTTCCTGCGCGCGCGCCTGGTGGAGATCGGCGGCTTCGACGAGGAGTTCGAGTACTACCTGGAGGAGACCGACGCCTGCCTGCGCCTGGTGAACAGGGGGCTGGTGATCCGTGCCCTCGATGACGGTTACGTGTACCACAAGTTCCTGTCGAGCGACATCCGTACGTCGGATCGCGCGCTGCGCGACCGCTACGCTGTGCTCAAGAACACCTGCTACTTTGCGCTCAAGCACGGCCTCGGCCACAGCTCGTTCGCCGAGGTCTGCCGCCGGCTCACCGACGTTGTCGACACCCAGAGAGGCGACCTCCGCTGGCATGTGGAGCAGGGCACTCTGGACGCGGTCGACGCGCGCCGTTTCGAGGCCGACGTCCCTCGCGCGTTCGACGACGGATTGCGGGCCCACCTGGCCGGGGGTCGCGGTAACCGCTCACCGGACTTCTTCGCGTCGCCGGAGCCGTTGCTGCGGTTTCCGCTGCTCCGACCGGCCGAGCAGCGCCTCACCGTGTGTCTCTTCAGCCAGGAATGGCCGCCGCAGCAGCTGAACGGAATCGCCCGAGTCGTGCACACGCTCGCCTCAGGCCTCGCCGCCGCCGGCCACGTGGTGCATGTGCTGACCCGCGGGTCCGGCCACGATCGGGTGGACCTCGAGGACGGTGTGTGGGTCCATCGCCTGCTCGTGCGCCCCCACACCACGCCCGCGGACATCCCTGTGCCTCAGGAGATCTGGGATTACTCGGCGACCCTCCTCGACGAGCTGCGCAGGATCAACGGTCAGCGCCCGGTGGACGTCGTCCAGGCACCGAACTGGGACTCGGAGGGGATCGCCGTCCTGCTCGCCGGCGGATTCAAGACCGTGCTCGGCCTGTACACGCCTCTCAAATCCACGCGTGCCGTCGACCCCGTGCTCGCCGCGCCGAGCACGACACTCGCCCAGCTGGAGCAGGTCGAACGGTTCTGCTACACCAGGGCCGACCTCCTGCTGGCCTGTGGCCCGGCGATCGTCACCGAGATCGAGGAGCGCTATGGGCTGTCATTGGACCCGGGGCGCATCGGCTATGTGGGCCACGCCTTACCGGACACGGCCGCTCCGGAGGTCACCAGGAAGGACGACGAGCTGACCGTGTTGTTCGTTGGGCGGCTCGAACCACGAAAGGGGATCGACACCCTCCTGGAAGCCGTCCCGTCGCTGGCCGCGAGCTTCCCCGCAGCGTGCTTCGTGATCGTGGGGAAGGACACTCACCCCGGAACCGACGGTCGCACCCCGCGGCAGGCGTTCGAGCAGTCGGAGATCGGCAGGCAGCTGCGGGACCGGGTCCGCTTCACCGGCGTGCTTGATGACGACGAGCTGCTCGCCGAGTACGCCGCGTGCGACGTCTTCGTGGCTCCGTCGCGATACGAGTCGTTCGGGTTGATCCTGCTCGAAGCGATGCGCTTCGGGAAGCCGGTCGTGGCCTGCCGTGTCGGGGGCATGACGGATATCGTCGAGGATGCGGGCAACGGTTACCTGATCCCGCCCGGGGACGCCGGCGCGCTCCAGGCCGCGGTGGCGCGGCTGCTCGAATCCGCTGAGCTGCGTGCGCAATATGGTCGTCGCTCCCGCCTCCTGTTCGAGGAACGCTACAGCGTCACACGGATGGTCGAGGGGATCAGCCACGAGTACGCGCTGCTCGCCGGCAGGGATGTCAGCGGCACCGCGTCAACCCCCTCGTCGTCGACGTCGCCGGCGGTTCCCGTGGCGACGGCGCCGTCAGCCCCGGCCGGCCACCATGAGGGGTCCTCGGTGGCGGCGCCGCACGACAGCCCCCGGCAACCTCGCGTGACTGGCGGGGACGTGCTGGAACGACTGGTCTGCCCCGCGTGCCGCGTGCGACCGGAGATTGTTGCCGCGGTCGCCACAGAGGACGGTCGCATCAAGTCTGGTCAGGTTGTGTGCGAGCGGTGCGGCGTCATCGCCACGGTCAGCAACTTCAAGCTGGATTTCCGGCCGGACGACCGAGGGCGGCGGCCGGCCGAACCACTGCGTGTCATCACCACGCCGGGCGAACGCCGCCTGCCTGCAGCCGACCCCAGCCTGGTGGTGACCGGGGGCTGGCACCCCCACGGCGCCGGCGGACTGTACTCCGACGGTTCCCTGACCGATTCCATCCGCTTCCAGGGGCGTTTCACCGATGCCATCGTGCGCTTCTACACGCACCCGTCGTCCGGTGTCGTGGACATCTTCGTGGACGATCGACTGACGTCGAGCATCGACCTCTTCCAAGCCGAGGGATCTGCGGTGATCGGTGTTGCCGCTGCAGAGGACCTGCCCTTTGCAGAGCACACCCTGGCCGTCCGTCCCCGCGGCGTCGGCTCGCCCGCGTCGGCGGGCGCGCAGGTCCTCGTCGAGGAGTTGGTGTTGCTGGGCCCGACAGGCACACCGGAGGGTTTCGCGGAACCCGCGGCGATCAACCGCGGCAACCCCTACAGCGATGTGATCGAGCGACACCTGGCCGCACTTCCGTCGGACGCGCTGATCCTCGAGGTCGGCGGCGGTGATCGACGGCGCACCAACCCGCGTCACCTCAACTTCGAGTACCTGAAGTTCGAGCTGGCCGACGCGTACGGCGACATCCACAGCCTCCCGTTCGCTGATGACAGCTTCACGTTCGTGTTCAGCCAGGCCGTGTTCGAGCACATCGCCAACCCGTTCGACGCTGCCAACGAGCTGATCCGGGTCACCGAGCCCGGCGGGTTGATCCTCACCGAGGTGGCGTTCATGCAGCCGCTCCACGCCGTGCCGTACCACTTCTTCAACATGACCCCGTGGGGCGTCGAAGAGCTCTTCAAATCGTGTGAGATCCTCGAGGCGGACTGGTTCGGCGAGCTGTCATTCACCGTCGACTGGTTGCTGAAGAGCGTCAACCTCCCCGGCAAGGTGCCCTCACAGAGGTTGACGAAGATCGTCGACGAGCTCAAGCAACTGGACGCCCTGGTGAGTCACGACGAGCTGCGTCCCGCGGCATCCGGCGTGTACATCGTGGCCCGCACGCCGCCTCGGGCCAACTGATCAGGGGGTGCTGTCGGCCTGTGTCAGCAGAGCCGCAGCAGTAGCACCATTGCTCACGTTTCCCGCCGCCGGCGCCCAGCCGTTGAAGGGCACGTTGCTGGTGGGGTTGATGGTGAGGCTGGTGTCCTGGTAGACCTGATGGTCGGTTCGACCCTCGGCAACCACGGTGATCGAATCCGGGCCGAGGGCGATGCCGGGGCCGTCCAGGACTGTCCCGCCGAGGGAGAAGAGGTTCCAGGACCCGCCCCGGTCGGTCGCCATCCAGACGGCCCCGTCATTCCCCTGGCAGGCGAAGGCGAACACCTGGAAGATGCTGCTCGACACGGCTGCAGCCCCGAGGTGGCCCGTGCATCCCCACGGGGTCTGCCACCACGAGGCGGACAGCGTCCGCGCCCACACCTGCCCGTCGAGCCCGTTGACAAGGAACGTCAGGTCGTTGTTCACGGAGGTGAACGGCGGTATCGCGGCGATCGCCGGGCCGTCAGTGGTCATGCCACCGCCGAGTGACTTCCAGCCGCTGGCTGATGGCAGGACCGAAGGGTTCGCGGAAACCGCCCCCGACACGTACCACAGCGCCCCATCAGCGCCACGGCAGGCTACGACGAGGAGGGTCTGTCCGGAGGCACGTTCATATGCCGACGTTGCCGCCGGGCTGCTCGTGCAGTTCGTCCCGGGTGGTGACAACGACCGCCAGGAGACGCTCTCGCTGCGCACATACACGTTGTGGTCCGACCCCGTGGCCACGTAGTAGGGGACACCGCCAGCGGACCCAGGCACGGAGACCGCCGCCGCCGACCCGATGATCGCGCCCGTGTTCAGGCTGGACCACGTGCCGCCGAACACGGGCGGCGCGGCGTCGTTCCCGGTCGTCATCCAGCCGGTGCCGTCGGTCGCCCGCCCGGCTGCGCGTGTCGGGATCCCGGAGCCGGCGTGCGGGACGTACGCACTGAGATGGCCGCTCTCGTCGGTGATGTACATGGCGCCGTTGGCCACGACCGGGCTCTCCCAATGAAAGCCACCAATGGTGGGGTCCTGCCAGAGCTGGGTCCCGGTGGCCGCGTCGTACGCGGTGATCCCCGCCTGGCTGGCCCAGAAGAGCACGCCGTTGGCCACCAGGGGCGACGTGATGCCGCTCGTGGCGCCGCCGCCATGCTGCCACTTGGCGAACAGGGCGGGGGTGTTGCCCCCCGCGAGACCCACCTGGATGCCGGCGATCCCACGGTCGTTGCCCACGAACACCCAGGCGTGCCCGTTCGGGTCGACCCAGGCAGCCGGCTGAGACAGCAGTTCGCCGCCCTGGGGAAGGTTGATGTGGCTGACGTCACCGCCGTTGTGGCCGACGCCTCCCTGCTGGCTCAGGCTGGCAAGATCCAGCACGCGCAGGATGCCGTCCTTGCCTCCCTGGACCGCGAGGTGTGGGTACCTCCCGATCCCCGGGATGACTGTCGGCGCGGTGCTGCCCAGGTCCAGGTCGCTGCTCTGCAGGCTGGCGAAGTTCCCCGGGGTGTAGTTGTCCAGCGGGTTTCCGCCGCTCCCCGTGCCGTCGGGGTTGAGCGCGAGGACGCTGTCGCCCCAGTCGTGCGCCGACGGGGCGAAGTCGCCGTTGCCGGTGCTGAGGAAGATCCTCCCGGTGCCCGGGTCGTAGACGACACCCGGCCGGGACCAGACCGCTGACTGGACCTGGGGGCAGTCCGGCGACGCCGGCCTTTGCGCGAAGTGGACGGGCTGGTTGCTGCACAGCGTGTTGAACACGTTCTGCGCGCCGGTACCCAGGTTGATCGTGGTGACGTGGCCCTGGTAGTCGCCGTTGTCACCGATGTAGCCTCCATTGGCAACGTACAGGTACGTGCCTCCGGCGGTGGTCGCGATGCTGAGCGCGGAGGAGCCCTTCTCGTTGAACGGCTTGGTGGTGGTGAGCTCCGGCCAGCCGCCGGTGGTGGACTCGGTCCCGGTGCCGACGGCGTGCTTGTGCACCCTGCCGTCCAAGCCGTAGCTGTACACCCACTGACCGTTGGGGTCGACGGCAGGCGATGACGTCGTGTAGCACGGCGTGGTGCCGTTGTTGACGCCGCACCCCCCCGGGCCGTGCTGCTGGCTCCACACCTGGGCCCCGGTGTGCGCGTCCACCGCGAGGATGTGACCGTCCTTGGTGGTCAGGAACAGCAGGTCGCGAAGTCCCGGTCGGCGTCGAGACGGCGTGCAGGTATGCCGGCGCCCCGTCTGCGACGCTGGGAAGGCCGACGCGGAATGCCAGGGTCAGCGCGTGGGCGTCGGACGGGCTGATCACGCTCTCCAGGGTGTTGTCCCCCTGCTGAGCCTGGGTGCCGTCGAACTGGAGCCAGTCATACACGGGACCGGCCGCCTCTGCTGAAGTTCCTGGCGACCCGATGGTCGCCTGCGCGGCCAGCACCATGGCCACCATCGCGCCCGCAGACAGGATGCGGGCTGTCCCGGCGCCCGACCGCCCGCTCGTGCCGGGGCGGCTGGACGAGCCGTCGCGCCAGCGAGGTTCCAGCATCCCGGTCACCTTAGGGCACCACGCTGCGATGGTGTGGTCCTCTGATTCGACCTGAGGCCTGCCCCGACGAGGTCAGGGGTTGGCGGTCGACGGGAGCAGCGCTGTGGCGGAGACACCGGCGTTCAGCGATCCGCCGTCCGACGTCCAGGCACCGAACGCGAGGCTGCCGGTTGGGCTGGTCGTCTCCCACATGGCCGTGTCGTTGCCCTCAGCCACCACGGTGAACGAGGTGGGGCTGAGGACGATCCCGGGGCTGTCCAGGACCCAGTTGCCCAACGACATGGGGGGACTCCACCCCGCACCGGTGTTGCTTGTGATCCACACCGCGTGGTCAGGACCCTCGCAGGCGAACGTGCTCACCAACGAGGTCGTGAGGACGGCGGCCGCGGCGAGGTCGTTGACGCAACCCAGCGACGTTGCGGTCCACTGCGAGGCCTCGGTCCTGGTCCACACCCGGCCGTCGACACCGTTGACGAGGAAGGTGAGCTCGCTCTGCAGGCTGCCCGAACGCCCCACGGCCACGACGGCAGGCGCGTCGGTGATGCCGCCACCCAGGCCCCACCAGGCGCGGGCGGACGGCAGCGTCGCCAGGTTGGTTGATATCGGGGTCTGCGCGTACCAGAGCGCGCCGTCGGCGCCTCGGCAGGCCACCACCAGCACGTACGTGCCCGAGGATCCAGGGGTCTGCGCCACCACTGTCGCACCGGGCGCCCCCGTGCAGTACACGGCAAACGGCGACAGCGAGCGCCAGTCTGCGGCGTCGCTGCGGATCCACACGTTGTGGTCGAGCCCGGTGACGATGTACAACGGCGAGCCGTGGTCGCTGGCAGTCGGCACCGAGACGACAGCGGGCGCGCCCAGTGCACCACCGCCCTCGTACGACCAGTTGCTGCCGAAGACCGGCGACGACGTGTCAAGGCCGAAGAACGTGCGCGTGCTGCCGTCCGTGGCGCGCATCGCGGCGCGTGCGTTCGACGGCACCGGCTGGAAGCCCGGGTTGTGCAGCCAGCCGCTCACGCCGCCGTCATAGCCGCCGAGGACCCACGAGGTGACAGGCACGGCGGCCCAGCCACTCGCCGACGCATTCTCCTCGAGCACCGTCACGCTGCCGTTGCCTGAGGTGTTGACATTGACAGCGGTCACCACGGAGGTGTGTCCGAAGCTGCTGGTGGCTCCGTAGCTGAGGACGTCGCCCGCCTGCGGGAGCGGACCGTTGCCGTTGTTGGAGATCGCCTCGAGCGCTGGGCCCGACGGGTTGAACTGGTTGTGTGTGCTCGCATAGTTCCAGACGACGTCCTTGCCGTTGGCCGGGTACGGGTGCACTCCCCAGGCGAGATCCATGTACCGCATGCTCAGCTCGACGCACTCCCACTCGAGAACCCCCCAGCTCGAGCCGGGAAAGCGAGCGCCGACATCGGGCCCCTCACCGTAGCCGGGGCGCGGACCACATGCCTCGAGGCCGAACCATGTCGCGCCTGGGCTCAGCGGGTATGCCGCCACCGGTCGGCCCCACTGCTGCTGTGCGCCCGCTGCGTAGTTGGCGGTGTCGCAGTTGCCGTTCCACCACGATGGAAAGGTGAGGCCACCCGCCTGCGCACTCGCCTGCTTCCCGGCGACCGGCGCCGCCTGGGTGGCGCCACTGCCGGTGCCGCTCGAGGCTGGTCCTGCAGCGAGGGTCGTGGCTGTCGAGACATCGCCGGCGGCGACCACGAGGTGCGCAAGGCGGGACGCGGTCGCCGCCACCGACGTCGTGCCGACCTGGGCTGCCGCACGCACCAGCCAGGCTCGCGGGCCCGCCTGGGTGACCCACTCGACGACGACGGTCAGCACGGTCTGAGGTGAGTTCGAGCCGCAGGCTGAGCAGGCTGGCATCGCCCACGACCATGGAACCGAACAGCGATGCGGCGTAGCTGCCGAGAGGGGTCGCGTGTTGCGTTGCGCGAAACGCCTGGAGGGCGCTGCGCATCGACGCCGTGCCGCCCGCTCGTGCCACTCCGATCACCGGCTCAGCGCCGTCGCTCGTCGCGAACGGCACCGCGTTGATGGTGAGCTCGCGGTAGGGGTTGTGGGTCGTCGCCGACGCGGAGGGGCCGGCGGTGCCGGCGGACGCCACGGAGAACGGCGTGCCCGCCGGCACCGCGTCACCTGCGACGCTCAGGTGGATCCCGTCGAGGACGAAGTGCGATGCCACGGCGGCAGTGGACGCTGCGGCCTGCGGCGCGGCGTACACCGTGGCGGAGGTCGCGGCGACGAGCAGGACGGTGGCCAGTGCAGTCGTGCTGACCGCGCGCGGGCAGGAGAACGGGTGCATTGCCTTGATGGCTCAGACCGCCCCGACGCCGTACTGGATGTGCCCGGCGTCGTACAGCCACCCACCGGATGCGCCGGAGGTTGTCAGCGCCCGCTGCCAGACCGTCCCGTCAACGCCCTCGACGACCGCCGTCGCTCCACTCGAGGTTGGTGCGACTCCGACTCCCCCGAGGATGCTTCCACCCGCCGACAGAGGCGGGGCCCAGCCAAAGCCCGCGTTGGTCGCGAACCAGAGCGCCCCGTCGGTGCCTTCACAGGCGAAGTACGCCGTCTGCCCGGAGGCCCCGACCCCGGGATGACCGGTGCAGGCCCACGGGCTCTGGGTCCACGAGTTGCCGGGAAGGACCGACTCCGTCCACACGCGGCCATCGCTGGTGCTGGTGCCGAAGAAGGTGACGCTGCCTCCTGCCCACGACGCTGCAAGGTCGCCGCTCAGCGTCCCGCCGAGCGACTTCATGCTGTAGATCGTGGGGAGTGACCCGTTGCCCGCCGCGAGGGTCTGTCCGAACCACAGGGTGTGGTCGGCGGCCACACACCCCACCGTGAGAACGGAGAGGCCGACTGGCCCGGAGACCGTCGCGGCCGGGTTGCCCAGGCAGTACGACCCGCCGGGGATGAGCGCACGCCAGTTGTACGACTGGCTTCGGATGTACAGGGCGTGGTCGCTCCCGATGGCGACGTAGAGGTTTGCCCCACTGGAGCTGCTCGCCGGCACCCACGTGACCGCGGGTGCTGCGACGACCGCGCCGCCCAGCCCGGTGAAGGAGCTGCCGTAGCCAGTGCTCGTCCACACGGACGCGTCACTCGCGGTCACGGCGACGCGGATGGGAGCCAGCGGCTGGCTGTTGGGCGCGTTCCGTGGCAGGTTGCTGCCCGAGCGCTGCATGTTGCCGTGAAAGGTGGGCCAGGAGGAGGCGCCCAGGGCAGCCGGGTTGGTCCCGGCGACCGACCATACGGTGACGTGGTACGTGTCCGTCTGTCCGCAGCTGGTGTTTCCCGCCACCGAGCCGAGCACGACACTCAGGTGGCCGCCGCCGAGGTCGGCGACTGTCGGCGTGCTATAGGGAGCCGCGCTCCCAGGAGTTGTCACCAGTGTCGGCGTGGAGGGACTGCCCATCGAGTAGACCGCCAGCTGCGTACCGCCGGTGGCGTAGATCCCGTTCTGCCCGCTGGAGTCCACCGGCGCGATTGCCGGGCCGGCGGAGAAGTGGTGACCAGCCGGCACTGACAGCGGAAAGCCCGACACAGATGACCCGTTCCCGTACAGCGCGTACATGGTGCCGCCCTCTGTGATCTCCACCATCTCGCGACCGCCGTTGGCGAACAGGTCACCGACGGCCGGGGACCCGAAGCTCACGTCGTTGATGGGCACCGGGTAACCGGGCCGGTTCGCCCCGCCCTGGTTGAGACCGACGATGTACTTCCCCGCGGCGGGGTTGCTGGTCTGGTGGTAGAAGTGTCCGGTGCCGTTGACGATGGCGTCGTTGCCGTCGCCGAAGTCGGTGATCGCTGGTGACGACCACGGCACCTCGTCGACACCGTGCACCCAGAGCTGACGCCCGTCCGGCCCCCAAGCCCAGTAGATGCCGCCATGGACACCGAACTTGCCGCTGGCGTCAGTGGGTGTGACGATCGAGAGCGTGCCGTTGTGCTGCAGGTCCGCGAGAGCGGGGGTGGCCAGACCGCTGTCGTAGGTCAGCTTGGGCCAGCCCCACAACGGCTGGCCGTTACTGAACCACGCGTAGGTGTGCTGGTCCAGGCCTGTCGCAAACAGCTCCTGGCGGCCGTCGCCGAAGGCATCGCCGACGGCCACGGAGGAGAAGAACCCTTTCGACACCGTCTGGCTGCCGAAGTGGCTCGACTGGGGCCATCCCGCGCGTTCGACGCCGCTGCCGTTCCACACGTTGACGGTGCCCGCGTACGAGCTGACGATGATGCTCGGCAGGCTGTCGCCGTCCAGGACGGCGATGGTCGGGCTGCCCGCGACGTTGTCGCCCGTGTTTTTCGGCCACCCCGAAACCTCCGCGAAGGTGTCGGCGTACCAGACATGAACGCTGCCATCCGGGAACGCGGCGACGATCTCCTTGCGCCCGTCACCGAACAGGTCGCCGACCGCCGGCGTGCTGAAGAACTGCCCGAACTCACCCCCGCTCGCGCACGCCACCGGCGCGCTGAAGGTGAAGTCGTGCACCAGGCTCAAGGACACAGGTGCGGACACCGCAGCAGCGACGTGCGGCGTGGCCAGCACGCTCAGCACGGCAAGCGACGCCAGGGCGAGCGAAGTCCGACGAAAGTGCATGGTGACCTTCCGGTTGTTTGATAGCTGCCCCCATTCTCTGAGGGCAGAGTTGCGCGACCGCTCTCGCGGTGTCGCAATCCTGTGGTGATCGGCTTGGAACTGCCGCGGCGCGATTCCCGTGACCGCGTCCGTGAAACCGACATCGAAGCCACCAGGGGAGAACCCGTCCGGGTATCCTTGGGCACGGTATGGGCACGCGTGAAACGGACGACGCGAGCGCGCCGGAGAGGGAGATCATCGGGTCGACCGTCG
This sequence comes from Candidatus Dormiibacterota bacterium, assembly GCA_963823765.1. Classification (GTDB taxonomy): domain Bacteria; phylum Chloroflexota; class Dormibacteria; order Aeolococcales; family Aeolococcaceae; genus Aeolococcus. The sequence goes on along the minus strand of CAWGML010000002.1, from coordinate 1,402,123 downwards.
GCACCATCCAGGTCAGCGTTGTCCTGCCCTGCCTGAACGAGGCCGACTGCGTCGGCAGGGTCATTCGCGCCGCAGCGGCCGCGCTGCGCGAGCACGGTCTGCGCTCAGAGATCATCGTCGCCGACAACGGGTCGACTGACGGCTCGCCCGACATTGCCCGCGCGGCCGGGGCGACGGTCGTGCGCGCTCCGCTGCGCGGATACGGGAATGCCTACCACGTCGGCATGGCGGCTGCGCGAGGCCGCGTGCTGGTCATGGCTGATGCCGATGGGACATACCCGATGGAGCGGATTCCCGACTTGGTTCGTCCCGTTCTCGCCGGCGAGGCGGACATGGTCATCGGCAGCCGCAGGCAGGGCACCATCCAGGGCATGCCGTGGTCGCACCGCTACATCGGCAACCCGGTGCTGACGGGCATCCTGAACTGGTTCTTCCGCGTCCGTGTCAGCGACGCCCACAGCGGGATGCGGGCGATCTCCGCGGCGGCGTACCGCCGGCTCAAGCTCGTGACCCCAGGGATGGAGTACGCCTCCGAGATGATCACCCAGGCGGCACGCGCACGTCTGCGCATCACCGAGATCCCCATCGAGTACCGGGAGCGCGTCGGCGAATCCAAGCTGCGAACATGGCCCGACGGGTGGCGCCACCTGAAGTTCCTTCTGCTGGCCGCGCCCAACTGGCTGTTTCTCATCCCAGGCGCTGTGATGCTCGTCGTCGGTCTGCTGGTGGTCGTCCCGCTGATCTTCGGCCCGGTCCAGCTCGGCTCATTCCACATGTATCTCCACCCGATGTTTGCGGGCGCGGTGCTGGTGATCATCGGCTTCCAGCTGGTGCAGTTCGGTGTGCTGGTCCGCGCCTGCATCGAACCGCCGGAAGGGGTCGACGATCGCCTGGCGGGGTTTGTCCACCGACGCGTCGGCATGGAGAAGATGTTGGTGGGCGGCGTCCTCCTCCTGCTCGGCGGCGCCGTCATCGGGGTGGCCATCGTCGTGCACTGGGCCAGCACCGGCTTCGGCCCGTTGACCGAGATCCGGCTCGCCGTCGCCGCCATGGTGCTCGTCGTGCTCGGGGCACAGACCATGTTCGGCGCATTCGTCTATGCGTTCTTCATGCCACTGCACTTTGGCGGCGGGATGGCACGCGCCCGTTCGGCCGGCGGTGCGCAGCGGGTCTCACAGGTTGCACACGACTCGGCACTCGCCGAGTCCCCTGTCGCCTCGCGGGCGTCCCGTGATTGAGCCCACCAGGGATATCCGAGCTCCCCTCGACCCGAGTTCTCACAGAGCACTTGGCGGGTGAGCTGTCAGTGCTCGAGGTGGCGACGAACTACCGCGATTGGCTGTGGGACCTGACGGCGCCGCACATGGGGCAGCGTGTGCTGGAGGTGGGCGCCGGCCTGGGCTACATGACCGAGTGCCTGGGCGCACGTGACCGCATCGTTGCCCTGGAGTTGGTGCCTGCGTACCTGGAGGCTCTTCGCCGCAGGTTCACGGGGACCAGGATCGAGGTGGTTCCCGGCGACGCCACCGACCCCCGAGTGTTCGATGAGCTTGGCGAAGGAGGCTTCGACTCCGCCATGTCCTTCAATGTCCTGGAGCACATCGAGGATGACATCGCAGTCCTGCGCAATGTTCACCGCAGCCTCGCTCCCGGCGGCCGCTTCGTCTGTTACGTGCCCGCATTCCCGTCCATCTACGGGAGGATGGACACCGAGGTGGGCCATGTTCGTCGCTACACCAGGCGCGACTTCGTCCAGCGTGCGCAGAGCGCAGGCTTCAGGGTGCCGGTCGCCGAGTACATGAACATGCCCGGGTACCTGGCCTGGTTCGTCAACGGCAGGATCCTCCGTTCCAGCGGCGTCAGTGGCGGAACCGCCTGGCTGCGGCTGTACGACCGTACTGTGGTGCGGGCGGCGCGTCTCCTCGAGCGAGCGGTGCGGCCACCGTTCGGACAGTCGTTGTTCGTCGTGTTGCAGCGCCCTCGCACCCCGGTCTGAAGCCACCCGGCACGGACAGCCGTGGGTGTGGCCGGGTCACCACCCAGCGGACGGCAGCGCCTGGCGAGCTTCAGGCGACGACGGGGCCGGCGGCACCATCTCGACCACCCCGGTCGCGTACGTGGCCGGCCAGACCACGGCGTAGCGCCGGGGAGCTTGCCATTGCCAGATGTCGGCGGCCGACCGAAGGTTCTGTCCGAGCTGGTCGATCTGCCTCGAGAAGAGCAACCCGGCCCCGTTGGGCAGGGTCCCCGTGGGCAGGTCGACGCGGCGCGCCGCGCCGGCGATGCCCTGGGCGTCCAGGTGAGCGGCGCCGGGGAGGACCTCGGCGAAGAGCGCAAACGCGGCGCTGAACCCGGAGATGCCCTCCTCGGTCGGCATCCCGTGCTTGCGCGTGGCCCAGGCGCCGGCGAATCGCTGGTACAGGCTTCGCGCGACCCCGCTGAGCGCCGACTGGTTGAAGCCGTACTCGGGCCGGTCGGAGGCGAAGACACCCACCGCATCGGCCCCGAGTGCCGCGCCGAAGTCGTCGCACTGCGCCATGGTCGTTCCGATGAACGCCTTGACGTGCAAGCCGGCCGCGAGGAACGCGCGCCGGAATGCCACGCCGTCGCGAACGTGCGATGACAGCAGCAGCACCGTGGGTTTGGCGAGCGCGATCTGCGCGAGGACAGGGCCCCAGTCCGGCGCGTACGGGTTGTAGACCGCCTCGCCGGCCAGCGCCACACCGCCGGCGCTCAGCGCGGCGCGCGCGCCGGCCGCCACCGAGTGCGCGTAGGCATCGTCTGCGGTCACCAGGAAGGCGCTGGACGCGTCGGCCGGCGCCCCGAACCGCGGCACCAGCTGCTGCACGACGAACCGGCCGGAGTTACTCCCCAGCTCAGCGCCGTCGGCGCCGACACGGAAGACGAGCGGAGAGCCCTGCCCGGTGACCTGGTCGGCGACGGCACCGGTCTCCCAGTACACCATCCCCGCCCTCGCCACAGCCGCCGCGGCGGGAATCGACAGCTGCGAGGAGTACGCGCCAATCACCACCGGCACCCCGTCGTCGCGCAGGCTCGCCGCTGCCGGCGGGACCTGGTCGACGGATTCGACACTGCGAAGGTCGAGCGAGATCCGCCGTCCCTGAACGCCACCCTGGTCGTTGATCATCTGCACGGCGATGGCCGCGCCGAGGTACTCATCACCGGCGTCGGCCGCGGCGCTCCCTGCCAGCGGGAAGATCGCCCCGATACGGAGGACGGAGGGCTGCGTCGCCGTGGTCGGCGCGCAGCCAGCGACCAGAGCGGTGGCAGCGGCGGCGATGGTCAGCGCGCTCAACCGACCGCAGCGTGGCGGCGGCTGCACCGAGCGGGTTACTTCGACCACTCGGCGGTGATCGTCGCCGCGAGCGCCGTGGGTGCATAGGGAGCGTTGTACGACCCCACCACCATGCCCTGACGATTGATCACGTGGGCGATCTCCTGGTGGACGACGTCGGTTCCGTCCAGGGCCAGGGACCAGGTTGCCAACACCGCCTGCAACTCCGCCTGGTTGCCAAGCAGCCAATGCCAGCCCGGCCGCCAGGTGACGTGGGACACGAAGTTGCTGACATCGGCAGGGGTTCGATCGGCGGCGACGCTCACCACCACGAGCACCGGCTTGACGGTGGGGGCCAGGTCCGCCTCGGCCACGCTCAGATCCTGCGCGTTGATGGGGCACAGCGACTGGCACTGCGGATCCATGAAGGTGATCACGACCACCTGGCCGCGCAACGACGACAGCGTGACCGGCTGACCGGCCTGGTCCTTCAGCGTGAAGTCGGGGGCCGCCCAAGGCTGCGTGACCCGCGACGGCAGGTACTGAGCGGTGGCGTGCTGAGGTGCCGCCGCGGCGTGCTGCAGCAGGCGATCCACCCCGAGCGTTCCGCCCAGTCCCACAAGGAGCGCGGCGATGCCGGCCAGCAGCGTGCGCCGAGACAGAAAGGGTTGCTTCCGGGTCGCCTCACCGTCCCGCTGCGGTTCCAACATGCCCCCCAAGGCTCACTCCGTTGCAGCGACCTTCGCACCACGCGTCAGCAGGGTCAAGCCACGAGATCGCCGGGCCACCGGACGGTCAGACAGAGCGGCGACCCCAACCATGCCCCCAGGTCCGCGGGATCATCGAGCGGACCCAGCCATCTCCCTGCCGGTGCACCTCCGGCACGTCCCCCGCACCAACAGGCGCTCGTCCGGGGACACCGTGAAGCCGAGGTGTCGGCCGAGCGACGTGCTCAGCGGCGCCACCAGCTCATCCGGGAGGTCGGAGGTCGACCCGCAGTGTGTGCACACGGCGTGGTGGTGTGCGCGGCTCTGCACCTCGAATCGCGCCACGCCGTCGTCGAAACGCACCTGGGTGAGCAGGCCGACATCCGTGAGATCAGCCAGGACCCGATAGGCGGTGGACCGGTCGAGGAGCGAGCTGGACCTCGAGAGGTGTTCCCAGACGTCATCGGCGCTCAGATGATCCCCGCGCGCGTCGTGCAGCGCCGAGAGCACGGCAACCCGCTGGGGCGTCACCCGCAGCCCGGCGTTGCGCAGCGCCTCGCGCGGCTGTTCGAGCATCACCACTGGCCCTCGGTCTGACTCTCGAGCCGCTCGCGTGCCACTGCATTGGCGCGCAGTTCAGCCGGTCCCTCTGCGGTCGTCGGGGCCAGCGCCCAGCGCTGCTCGATCCTGCCGAACCGCCAGATCGCCAGGGCACCCAACCAGGTCACCACGAACGTGCCCACGATGATGAAGCCGATCACGTTGAGATTGATGCCGCTGAGGAAGTCCCACACGCCGCCGGACAACTTGAAATAGGTGATCACGATGGAAAGGATCTCAACCGTCCCCACGAGGAGGGCCACGGCGACAGAGAGGCCGGTGATGGTGAGATTGTAGAAGACCTTGCGGATCGGCTTCGAGAAGGCCCAACCGTAGGCGACGTTCATGAAGGCCCCATCGGTCGTGTCCATCAGGCACATTCCCGCTGCGAAGAGGACAGGAAGGCACAGCGTGCCGTACCACGGGATCCCGCCCACCGCGGAGACACCTGCGGCAAGTGCCAGGAAGGCAACCTCAGTCGCGGTGTCGAAGCCGAGACCGAACAGAACCCCGACCGGGTACATCTGCCAGCTCGAGTTGATCTTGCGAGCCAATGGCCCGAGCACCCTGTTCATCAAGCCACGCTGATTGAGCTTGTCCTCCAGGGTGACCTCGTTGTACTTCCCCTGGCGCAGCTCGCGGAAGATGCGGATGATGCCGACCAGGATGACGAGGTTGATGGCCGCGATCACGTAGAGAAAGAAGGCCGACACAGCGGTGCCCACATAGCCGCCAACCGTCAGGGTCGCTGAGCCGTCGCTGAACTGCCCCGAGACAGCCTTGGCAGCGAAGACCAGGGCCACCGACAGGCCGAACACGATCGTCGAGTGGCCGAGCGAGAAGAAGAAGCCCACCCCGAGCGGCTTCTTGCCGTCGGCCAGCAGCTTGCGCGTCGTGTTGTCGATGGCGGAGATGTGATCGGCGTCGAAGGCGTGGCGGAGACCGAACCCGTACGCGGTCAGGCCCGCACCGATGCCGAGCGCCTTGAAGTGGCTCGGGACGATGAGAAGGATCAGCACCCCCCAGCCGACGACGTGGAGCAGCGCAACGAAGGAGTAGAAGCCGCTCAGCCGCCGCCACTCGCTTCCGGTGAGGGATCGCCGCACCTTCGTCACGCGGGACACCGAGACCGCTGCCACGTTCGCCCTCCAGGAGAGATGAGAGGGCGCAGCCTAGCTTAGATGCGACTGGATTGCAAGAAGGAATCAGACGCATCTGGAGCACTGCCCCCTGGAGGAATCGAACCTCCATCAACCGGTTAAAAGCCGGCTGCTCTGCCGTTGAGCTAAAGGGGCCGCCGCGATTGTAGGCGCGCGCGAAACACCTCCCGAGGTGGCTGCGCGATGAAACAAAGACCCACGCATCGCGGCTGTCCGGGGAGCACTAGAATCGCCGTCCATGCTTCGGAGTCTCCGCCAGGACGGCGGCACGAACCGTCCTGCGCCCGGCGGTTCGCGCCACCGCGGAGACTCGCGATGAGCTGCGCACCCGCTTTGATGGCGTCGAGCGACGGTTGGCGGTCATCGAGTTCCACCTGGCTTCCCTGTCAGGTGGCGCGTCGGCGTCGGAGGAGCCGGCGTCTGTCGCCGCATCGGTGTGGGACGGAGTTGCCGCAGTCAGGGCTGACCTGCTCGAGGTCCGCAAGCAGCTGCGCTATCTGTCACTCGGTGCACTGGTGCGAGAGCCACTCGTCGACGAGCGCGACCTGGTGCGACACGAAGGCTCGTTCTCGTCGCAGAACGGGGAGGACGGTGTGCTGCAGATGATCCTCCACCGGGTTGGTTCGGGCGGGCGGAGGTTCGTGGAGATCGGGGCTCACGCCGCCGAGTTGAACTGCGCCTTCCTCGCCGATGTCCTGGGGTGGCATGGGGCTTTCATCGACGCAGACCCAGCGCAGGCCGAGCATCTCGCCAGGAAGTACCAGAACAGCGACGCCGTCACCTGCCTGTGCGCTGCGGTCACGCCGTCCGACATCGACGGTCACCTCATCGAGCTTGCCGGCGACGCCGGGCCCGACGTCCTCTCAATCGACGTGGACGGCAACGACTACTGGCTGTGGCACGCCGTGCAGTCGTGTCGTCCGCCGGTCGTGGTCATCGAGTACAACTCAGCCTGGCGCAGCGACGTCCCGCTCGTCCAGGTCTACAGCGACGCGCCCTTCGACAACACCGAGCGCTACGGCGCGTCCCTGGCGGCCATGATCGAGCTCGGTCACAGCAAGGGATACGTGCTTGTGCATGCGGAGGTCTCGGGCACCAACCTCTTCTTCCTGCGCTCAGACCTGCTCGACGGGCAATTCCTCGACGAGAGTGCCGTGATCCGGCGTGGCACCAACTACCACCTCGAAGCTCGCCTGCACGCCCCGGTCGCACAGGGCAGGCAGATGACGACTCCGCCGGCGTAGGCGCCGCGACTCACACCTCGTCGCGGTTGCGCCGTCAGACGACGTCGACGGGAGTGCCGATGTCCGAGAAGTTGTAGATGAACTGGGCGACGGACAGCGGGACATGGATGCACCCGTGGCTGGCGTACGAGCCCAGGGTGGAGCCGGGGCCCAATGCGCTGTCAGGTTCCCAGTACGCGTCGTGGATGCCCGTGCCGTTGGGCCAGATCCACGTGACGTACTGCACCCATGACGGGTTGTAGTAGTACTGGGAACCACGCGGCCACGGCGAGACCATCAGGAATGGGTGGTTCTTCTTGAAGACGGCGGTGTGACCGCGCTCGGTGGCCAGCGCCGGGCGGCCCGTCGTGGTGAGCGTGTCAGCAACGAGCTGACCGTTCTGGTACGCGCTCAGCTCCTGGCATTCCAGGCTGATGACGATCCATTTGCCGACCGGTGCGTGCCAGCCGAAGGCTCCGCACCCGGGCTTGGCGACCACCCCGTCGCTGCCGGAGAGCGCATACCACACAGCACCGTCCGCGCCCGTCACGAACAGCTCGACATGGTTGAGCCCCCAGCTGGTGAGGGCCGGTCCCGAGGTGGCCCGCCCGCCGAGCGAGCTCCAGCCGGTCCATCCTCCCTGGTTCGCGAGGTGCCAGAGCGCAAGGTCGGTGCCCACGGCCGCGACCTCCAGGCTGTTCGGTGAGGGCGAGGTGATGGCAGGGTCGTACCCCGACTGGCCGCCGATGCTTCCCCACGACGACCACGCGCCTGCAAAGCCGAGGTGCCAGAGGCTCGAGTTCAGCCCACCTGACGACGACGTCAAGTCGACCTAGCCCCGACGACGCGATCGCGGGCGCCGAACCCAAGCTACCGCCCAACGACTCCCATCCCGCCCAACGGTTGCCGACGAACCACGTGTGCTGCAGGGTGTGGTCAGCTGCCTGCGCGACCACGTCGAGGCGGTTGGTGCCCCAAGAGGCGGCTGCGGGAGCGGAGGACAGCGAACCGCCGAGGCTCTGCCACCCGGACCAGCTGCCGTTCTGCGCCGAGCGATGCCACAGGGCATTGTCGGCGCCTCGCACGAAGAGGTCCAACCGCCCGGATCCCCAGGACGCGAGAGCCGGGCCGTCCTGCGTCCAGCCACCCAAGGACGACCAGCCGGACCAGGCGCCGCCCACCCGGCTCCGCGTCCACACTGAATGGTCAGGTGCGATGCCGACCACCGTCACCTGGCCGGGGCCCGCCGAGGCGGCCGCCGGCTTCTGGACGACTGCGCCTCCCAGGGACTGCCAGCCCCCGTACAGCGCCGGGCTGGTGGTGGCCGAGGTCACCGTGGCGCTCTTCGTTGTGGCGAGTGACGCCTGGACCAGGTCGCCGCCACCCAACACAGCGGTGACACCGACCATCCCGCAGATCACGCCGGCCGTGCGGCTCTTCCACCTCATGACACATCAAGCCTCACTGACACCGGGCCTTTGGAGGTCGCGCCGTTCCCCACTCCTGCCATCGAGTCCCCCTCCTGCCTGTGCGTCAGCTCGCGCACGCCGAAAGTATCGCAATTCCTCTGCAGGGATTGACTTGCCGGCACGCGCCTGCGGCACCATCGACCGATGAGCAGCGCTGTCAGGGGTTTCCCCGACCGCTTCCCGGTGCGGGATGACGATCGCCGACCTCTGCGCTACCGCACCGCGTCCTTTCTCTCACGCGCCTATGTCCGTCTGTTGTCGCGACGGCGACTGCGGGTCGAGGGCGAGGCGAACATTCCCCGTGACGGGCCCCTCCTGGTGGCCTGCAACCACACCAGCAACCTCGACCCGATGGTCATCGGGGGGTACTTCCCCCGGACGCTCTTCGCCATGGCCAAGCGAGAGATGTACTTCGCGCGTCCCGTCGCATGGTTCCTCGCCGGCTGCAACTGCATCCCTGTCGATCGAGGGGCGGCGGACCGGCGTGCTGTGGTCCGCGCCCTCGACGTGCTGCAGCGGCGCGGACGGCTGCTCATCTTCGTGGAGGGGACGCGCTCGAGGGACGGCACGATGCACCGTGCCGAGGCCGGCGTCGGGTTCCTCGCGCGCCGCAGCGGGGCCACCATCCTTCCCGTCGCCCTCAGCGGAACCGACGAGAAGGGCAGCCCAGGTCGTGGCCTCATGGGCCGACGGGAGATCGTGCTCCGCTACGGCGCACCATTCCGTCTCGACCTGACGGGCCGGCGCGACGATTCGGCCATTGCTGACGAGATCGCCGCGAGCATCGCGGCGCTCCTCCCAGCGACCCGGCGCGGCGTCTACGGCACCACGTAGAGCGGCCTGAGCACCGGGAGACGGTCAGCGCCGCCCGCCGCGAGCGGGTGGCTTCCGCGCCGGCTTGGCTCCGCGCGACCGGGCGGGCTTCGGAGCCGCCCGCGGGCTCTTGGTCGACTTGGCTTGCCGGCTTGGCTGCAGGGCGTGCTGCCGCTCGCCGCACAGGGGCAACCTTCTTGGCCGGCGACTTCTTCGGGGCCGGCGTGGGCCGCTTGGCCGCGGCCGGGGACTTTCGGGAGACCGTGGTCTTCTTCGGCGTGGGCCGGGAGGCCTTCTTCGGCGGCTTGGACGCCGTGCGCGAAGTGGCGCGCGCGGGCGCGGCGGCCTTCTTGGCAGGCGGACGCGCCGCGCGCTGAGGCTTGGCGGCGCGCTTGGGCGCCGGCTTGGCACGCGCACGGACGCGGACTTGGCGGTGGAGCGGCCGGTCGTCGAGCCTCGTGTGGCGGCGGCGCTCTTGGGCTTGGCGGCCGCCCTCGACGGTGCCTTGACGGTGGCCTTGGCCACGGGCCGGGTTGTCCGGGCCGCGGCCTTGCTCACGTTCCGGACCCGCTTGGCCGGCCCGGTGGCGGCCCTCTTGGGCGCAGGTTTGGCCGCGACCTTCGCGCGTGCTGCAGGCCGCTTGGGGGATGTATCCCGTGACGGCGTCGGTTGCTTCGTGCTCTTGGCGGCCGGCTGGCGCGGCCGCAAGGAGGCTGCCGCGGGCTTGGCGACCGGCCCTTCAGCGGCCTTCGGGCTCTCCGGAGCGGGGGAACCGCCGGGGCGGGTGCGGGTGCTGCTGCAGAGGGTTTCGCGCTGCTCTTGGCCGCCGCCGAGGCCGCACCGTCGTTGGCGGCGGATGGTGCGGGCCTCGGCGCCGGAGCCAGGCGCGCGGGCGCGGGCGGAGGAAGCTCGCGTGGGGCGGGTGGGCGAGGCACTCCGCGGAGCACCGCAACCGGGTGGCTGGCGGTGGACCCGGTGGTGCGGCGGACCGGCACCGGCGGCGCCGGCGGAACCGGGGGACCGTCGCCTCGCCCGACCGCACCCTCGGCAGTCTCGAGGCAGGTGAAGGCGACCACCTCCTTGATGTCGGCGGCGCGGTCGAACCGGACGATCGCCGTCTGGCTCAGGACCGTCTCGACACGGCCCAGCGAGCCGACCGGGTAGTCACCGATGGGCGTCCCGGTTCGCGGCCTGATGTTGGAGGTCAGCCGGACCCGCTCCCCGATGGCAAACGGAGGCGGAGGCTCCTCCTTGGCGCTCGGCGGGCGTCCGGGCTGGGGGCGGGGGGTGGGCCGAGCCAGGGCGGCCGGCACGACCACGGCGACCTTCTCGTCCTCGTCCTCTTCCTCCTCGTCCTCCTCATCGTCGACGACCACCTCGACGTCCTCGACCGCGTCCACCTCGACCACGTCGTCAACGATCTCGGGATCGATCACCTCGGGATCGACGATCTCTTCCGGCTCGTCCGTGGCGGGCGCCACGGGCTGTTCGCTGTCGTCGGGGGTGCGAGCGGGCATGTGTGAAGACCTGTCCTGGGAGATGTGCGCTGCGCGTGCGCGGGGCTGACGAGGATACCCGTTCCACCGCAAGCGTCGACGCCGGCCGCGCCGGACGCCCACCTAGACTGGCCCGGTGATCGCTCGTACGGCTGTGCGACGTCTGACGCCGCACACCCAGCAGCGCTTGCTCGAGATCCTCCCTGGCGCGCTCACATGGGCCGTGCTGCTGCTGCCGGTGGTGGTGGCCTTCGCGATCAGGCTCAACGACCCCACCAAGCTATGGATACTGGGAGTCGGCGCCGTTCTGCTCGACGTGTACTGGTTCGCGCGCACCTTCATGACGGTGCGCGCGGTCAGCCGCTCGCTGCGCGTGCTGCAGATGACCGAGGCGGTGGACTGGTGGGATCGCTGCATGTCGCTGCAGCCGGTCGAGGGACGGCCACGGCCTGACCAGGTCGTGCACTGCGCCCTCATCCCCACCTACACCGAACGCTACGAGGTCCTCCGCGAAACCGTCGCCGCCATCGCCGACCAGAACTTCCCGGAGCAGCAGCGGGTCTGCGCGATCATCACCCGGGTGACGGACTCCGGTGGCTGGGAGAACGTCGATCGCCTCCGTGAGGAGTTCGGACATCGCTTCCGGGCATTCCTCCACATCAAGGACCCTCTCCTGCCCGGGATCGTGGTGGGCAAGTCTGCGGCCATGGCGTACGGCGGCCCCATCCTCAAGCTGGCGTGCGACGAGATGGGCCTCGACCCAGCATGCACCGTGGTCACCGACCTCGACTCCGACTACCGTCTTCACCCGCAGTACTTCGCCTACATCACGCATGAGTTCTGCACCGCCGCCGACGCGCTGACGTCGATCTGGCAGCCGATCCCCGTGTTCCTCAACAACCTGTGGCGCGTACCCGCGGCCGTGCGGGTGATGGCGACGGCGGCGACGCAGTGGCAGATGTTCCTGCACCAGAACCCCCACCGGCTGGTGATGTTCTCGTCGTACACCACGTCGCTGCGGCTGCTCGAGGACGTCGGTTACTGGGACTCCGACGTGATCCCCGAGGACTCGCGCTTCTTCTGGAAGAGCTTCTTCCGCTTCGGCGAGCGCCTCAACGTGCGGCCTGCCTTCATGCGCGTCTTCGGTGACGCGCCGAGGGCACGCACCTATGCGTCGACGCATGCCTCGCAGTACAACCAGATCAAACGCTGGGCGTGGGGGGCTTCAGACGTGCCCTACGTCACCCTGCGGATGCTCGAGCACCCGGAGATCCCGCTGCGGCTGCGCATCCGGCGCTACACGAACCTCGTGTTCAACCACCTCACCTGGACCACCCTGCCGATGCTGCTCTTCTTCGGTGGTGCGCTCCCTGCGCTGATCGATCTCGACTACAGCCTCACCACGGAGGCTTTCTGGATAGGCTGGCTGACCGCCGGGATCCTCACGTTCACCCTGCTCAACACCCTGGTGCTCATCAAGGTGGACTCCAGCATGTGCCCGAAGCCACCGGAATGGCCCTGGTGGCGTCGCCGCTACTCCGAGCTCCAGCTCTTCCTCTATCCCGTCGTCGGCCTGGCGCTGAGCGTGATCCCGGCCCTGGAGGCACAGACCCGCCTGATGTTCGGCGCCTACCTGGAGTACAAGGTCACGGAAAAGGAGTGAGCACCCCGACACCAGGTGAAGGGGGCTGCCCGAAGGGGGGAACGCAGTTCCCCTCGATCCTCAGGCTGCGCGGCGCCGGTCGGACCCTGAGGCGTTGCCCCAGGTGACGCTGCCGTTGGGCCACACCATGGCGGTGGTCTTGGCGGGCCGTTCGACCACGACCTCGCCCTCGCTGATGTAGACGGGCATTCCTCGCTCACGGGCGAACTGGCGGGCGCGGTTGTAGACGTCGGGGCTGGTGGCCAGCTGTGGTCGCATCGGGGTTCCTCGGACCGGAGAAATGGGAGTCCGGTCACGTGCAGAGTACCCGACACCCGATCGGGTCAAACGGTCCTAGCCCGCAGCCTCGTTCCTCATGGCCTTCTCCTGGGCGGCGAGGTCACCCTCGACCATCATCGTCACCAGGTCGGCGAAGGGCACCTTCGGCCTCCAGCCGAGCACCTCGCGCGCCTTGGCGGCATCGCCGATGAGCAGGTCGACCTCGGCGGGACGCAGGAACCGGCTGTCGTCGCTGAGAACGTGGTCACGGTAGTCGAGGCCAAGGTGCGAGAAGGCGATCTCGCAGAACTCACGAACGCTGTGCGTCTCGCCGGTGGCGATGACGAAGTCGTCCGGCTCGTCCCGCTGCAGCATGAGGTGCATCGCCTCGACGTAGTCGCCGGCGAATCCCCAGTCGCGCTTGGCGTCGAGGTTGCCGAGCTGGAGTTCCTTCTGCAGCCCGAGCTTGATCTTCGCCGCGGCATTGGTGATCTTGCGTGTCACGAACTCCAACCCGCGGCGCGGCGACTCATGGTTGAAGAGGATGCCGCTACACGCGAACATCTCGTAGCTCTCGCGGTAGTTCACGGTGATGTAGTGGCCGTACACCTTGGCGACGCCGTACGGAGAGCGCGGGTGGAAAGGCGTCAACTCGGTCTGCGGCGACTCCCGCACCTTGCCGAACATCTCACTGCTCGAAGCCTGGTAGAAGCGGATCCGCTCGTTGACGGCGCGGATCGCCTCGAGCATGCGGACCACTCCCAGGCCGGTGACCTCGCCGGTCAGCAGCGCCTGCTTGAAGCTCAGGCCCACGAAGCTGATGGCCCCGAGGTTGTACACCTCGGTCGGCTGTGCCGTCTCCAGTGCCGCGACGAGGGACGAATGGTCGAGCAGGTCACCTTCGATGAACTCCAGCCCCGGGCAGAGACGCGCTATGGACTCCAGGCGCGGATTGTTCTGCCCGCGCATGAGGCCATACACGTGGTAGCCCTTGGACAGCAGCAGCTGAGCCAGGTAGCTGCCGTCCTGACCGGTGATCCCGGTGATGAGCGCTGTTCCCGGCACGCGCGCCTCCTGTTGAGATGATGGTGGTCGCGCCGAGACGAACTCGGGCAAATGCCGGTCGCGGACCGGGGGCCAATGATACTGCGGGCACCGTCGACCCCATGCCAGTGTCGCCTCGATCAGCCGCCATCGAGTGCCGCTTGGTACACCGCCAACGTGGCCCTCGCGGCGCCCTCCCAGGTGAAACGCGCGGAGCGCGTGCGACCCAATGCGGCCCGGCGTTGGAGCTCCCGCGGGTCGCCGAGCAGGCCACTCACGGCGCGGGCCATCGCCGCGCCGTCGCCATCGGGAATGACCAGGCCGGCATCCCCGACAACCTCGGGCAGCGATGAGTTGTCGAAGACGGCAACCGGGGCGCCGGCTGCCATGGCCTCCAGTGGCGGCAGACCGAACCCCTCATACGCTGAGGTGAAGAGCAGGCACTCGGTCATCTGGTAGAGGGCCGCCAGCTCGGACTCCGAGACATGGCCGAGCACGCGGGTCGCCGCGCCAATCCCGGACTTGGTGACGGCTGCCTTGACCGTTTGCGCGAAGTTGCCCTGGAACCCCGCGATCACCAACCCGGTGTCGTGTTCAGTGCGGAGAATCCTGACCACCTCTGCCAGGGTGTCGACGCGCTTGCGAGGGTCGAAGGTTCCCACCGCAAGCACGAACCGGTCCGGCAGCCGCAGCGCTCGCCTCAGGTCGGCAAGCTGCGTCTCCGTGAGAGGCGCAGCGGCCCGCACACCCTCCGGGATCACGGTGATCCGCCGCGGGTCCACCCCCGCGATGCGCTGCGCGTCAGCGGACGTCGACGCCGACACTGCGATGACCGCGTCGGCGTGGCGCAGCTGCCGCATGGCCAGCGTCCGCTCGCGGCGCATCCAGGGATACTGGTGGGGCAGCACGAACGGAATGAGGTCGTGGATGGTGACCACCACCGGGACCCTGCTCACGATGGGCTGGGCATACTCGATCGCGTGGTACAGGGACGGCGGCAGCTTTCGCAGCGCGAGGCTCACCTGCAGCGGGTCGAGCAGCGGCCGTGCGTGACGGTTGAGAGTGCGAAGGCGATACGGGTGCGTTCTGAAGCCGGCGGGTGCCGCATCACCGGGACCCGCCGGCTTGCCCTCGAGCAGGAGGCCGAGCTCGTCCGCCACACCCGCCGACTCAAAGCCGCTCAAGAGCCCGCGCAGGTACGTGCCGATGCCGCGCATCGCGGAGCTGTCCTGGAGCGAGCGAGCGTCCAGGAGGTATCGGATCACTGCGACGCCGCCGCGATCAGCTCGCGCAGCCGCTGCTCGGCGAGGTCCCAGCTGTAGGTCGCAGCGACATAGGCACGCCCGGCCTCACCGAGCGCAGCTGCCTCGTCGGGGTGGTCCAGCAGGTGCGCCGCGTTCTCCGCCAGCTCCGCGGCGTCGCGGAACGTCCGCCCTCCACCTCCCTGCGCGGCATGGCCGGCGAGCACCGCGGAGCCGGCGTTGAGCAGGCAGGGGCGGCCCATCGCCCAGGCCTCGAGCGCGAGCAACGAGAGCGACTCCAGGGTCCCCGGGACGACGACGGCGGCTGCGCCCGCAATCGCCTCCCAGCGCTCCCGCTCCGAGAGCATGGCGGCGTCGTACACCCAGGGCGCGCGCAGCCCATCACCCGCGTGCCCGCTCAGCACCAGCCGGACGTCGGGGCGCGTCCGCTGCAGCAGCCGCGCCCCGTCGACCAGGGTTGCGACCCGCTTGCCAGCGGCGGCGCGTCCCCCGTGGTAGAGGTACGGGCCGGTGATGCCGTGGCGGGCGGCGAAAGCCGCGGGGTCGATGTCGGTCGGCGCATCGATCCCGACGACGCCGCACCGGGCTGGAATGGACTCGCCCCCGGCTGTTCGTCCAGGAGCAACCTGCGCTCCTCCTCACTGTGGAACCAGAGCGCGTCCGCGGCCGCCAGCGCACGACCGACAACCCGCAGCCGCAGCGGGGGCTCGTCATGCGCGGCCGGACAGAGGATGCGCGGGTGCGGCGCCGCCGGGAGCCCGTAGAGGTGGGGTGGTAGAGTACGGGGAGAAGACGGTCGGCAGCGACTCGGCGGTGCTGAGCGCGCGCACCAACCCCGGGGAATACGGTCCCTGGACGATCGACCAGAGGTGCTCGAGGCGGAGCGGGCGCGGCAGGTGGAAGGCAGCTCGGGAGAGCTGCCGAAACAGCCACGGACGGCGGCCGAGCGACGACCGGGAAGCGCCCTGACAGCGACGGCACCGTCGCGTTCGTGCCCGGGCGCGTAGCCGGCCGACCAGTGGGCCTCGTCGATCGCCGTCGTGGTCCACACCTCGACCCGCCATCCCCGCTCCGCGAGCGCGCGTCCCAGGCTGCGCATCGCGCTCTCCGCCCCCCCCACCACCGAGGCGCCGTAGCGGGGGACGACGATGCGCAGCGCGTCGCGCTCAGCGCCGGAGCCAGCGGGCCCTGCGGCCACGGTCACGATCGATCGGCGCGCGACGGCGACCGGCGTGGCGTGCTGACGTCGGATCGCAGCTGGCCGATGTACGAACGAAGAGCCTCGGTCCAGGCGGGCAGTGGAGGCTCACCGATGAGCCGCCAGGCACGGTTCTCGAGGACCGAGTAGGCGGGACGTCGAGCCGGGGTCGGGTACTCCGCGCTGGAGATCGCCACCACGTCGGCAGGCTCGCCCGCGGCCGCGAAGATCGCCTCCGCGAACCCATGGCGGCTGACAGCGCCGGAGTTGGTCAGGTGATAGGTCCCGGGTATGTCGCGCGACGCCAGGCGCAGGAGAGCCGGCGCGAGATGACCCGTCCACGTCGGCCCACCCACCTGGTCGTCGACCACCCGGAGCGTGTTCCCGCGGCGACGCGCCTCCAGCATGGCGAGGACGAAGTTCGGCCCCTCGCGACCGTACAGCCAGGAGGTGCGGACCACGATGTGGCGGGGCGCCAGGTTGCGCACCTCCGTCTCGCCGGCCAGCTTGCTGGCCCCGTACACGCTGACGGGTCGCGGGGCCTGCCGCTCGTCGACCGGGCCGCGAGCCTCACCGCTGAAGACGTAATCGGTGCTGATGTGCACGAGGAGCACGTTGCGCGCTGCGCACTCGAGCGCCAGGATGCGCGGGCCCAGTGCGTTCACACGGTACGCGTCATCGACGTGGCTCTCCGCGGCGTCGACGTTGGTCCACGCGGCGCAGTTGATGACAACCTCAGGTCGCACGTCCTCGAGGGTGTGGCGCACCTGCGCGACATCGGTGATGTCGCACTCCGTGCGGTCCGTCGAGCGCATGGTGTGCCCGGCCGCCACGCCGGCGTCGAACAGCTCGCCGCCCAGCTGGCCACCACCCCCGCTGAGCAGGATCCTCACGTTCGATGTCCGGCCTCTGCTGCGCGCGGCCGGTAGTTGCGCTTGTAGAACTCCCAGAACGCATCGGACTTCAGCGGCCGCCACCACGCCTGGTTCGTCGCGTACCACGCGACGGTGTCGCTGAGCCCCCTCTCCAAGGAGATCCTCGGCTGCCATCCGAGGGCGCGCAGCCTGGTGGTGTCGAGCGCGTACCGGCGGTCGTGCCCCGGTCGGTCGCGAACGTGCTGCTTGAGGCTGCTTGGCTTTCCCAAGGCCGCCAGCACCCTGTCCGCGATGACCACGCCACTCGTCTCGCCACCGCAGCCGATGTTGTAGTCATCGCCGGGGACGCCCAGCCGCAGCGCGACGTCGATGCCCCTGACATGGTCCTCCACGTGGATGTAATCGCGCACGGCGCTGCCATCGCCGTAGATGGGCAGAGGCTGATCGTCGATGGCATTGGTGATGAAGAGGGGGATGATCTTCTCCGGGTACTGGTAGGGACCGAATGTGTTGGACCCACGTGTCGTGATGATCGGCATGCCGTAGGACGCCCGGTACGCCCAGACCATCATCTCAGCACCCGCCTTGCTGGCCGAGTACGGGCTGCGCGGGCTCAGCGGGTCCGTCTCGACGCTGGCGCCCACGGGCACGTCTCCGTACACCTCGTCCGTCGACACGTGCAGGAAGCGCGCATGCCCGGCCGCGCGGGCGGCTTCGAGCAACACGAAGGTGCCGAAGACGTCAGTCTGGATGAACTGACCCGGCGCGTCGAGCGACCGATCGACGTGGGTTTCGGCCGCGAAGTTCACGATGGCGTCAACCTCGTCCACGAGCGCACGCACCGTCGGCGCATCGCAGATGTCCCCCTCGACAAACGTCAGTCGTGGGTCGCCGGCCACCGGGTCGAGGTTGCGCCGGTTCCCCGCATAGGTCAGCTTGTCGAGCACCACCACGCTGTCACCCGGGGTGTGTCCGCAGGGTTTGGCGCACGAACTCGCTGCCGATGAACCCGGCGCCCCCGGTGACCAGCAGTCTCAACCCGCGCGCGGGAAGGTCGGCCATCAGATGTTCTCGACGCGCCAGTCGAAACCGATGCGGGGGTCGTCCCACGGGACGCGTCCTTCGTCAGGAGCGCTGGGGTCGTACGGCTCGGTGACGTAGTAGACGAGCTCCACGTTCTCCATGCCGAGGCACTGGTACCCGTGGGCCACCAGTGGCGGGATCGCCACCATCACAGGGTTATGCACACCGACTGTCAGGGTCTGAATGATCCCGGCGGTGGGGAACTCCGCGCGGAGGTCGACGAGGACGACACGCGCGTTGCCGTGCAGAACATCCCAGTAGTCCCACTGTCTGCGGTGCCAGTGGAATGCCTTGATGAGCTCGGGCGGGTTGCCTCCGCGCGCGTACGCGACGGTCCGCGACATCTGCGCGAACGCCACATCGCCGATGAAGAGGCGGCCGTCGTCGTCGAGGTCACCGCGCTTCAGCTGCTCGATGAAGAACCCCCGTGCGTCTGCATGCTTGACCAGCGTCTTGACCTGGACGTCATGGATGCGGCCCTGCCGTTCCCGGGCGGGCACGGCCCGCATCCGCTCCAGCGCCGTCTCCATCTCGGGGAGCAACTCGAGCCAGGTCATCAGCGAAGCTCCACCCGGCTGTGGTCACCGATGACGAGCTTGTACGCGCGCGGCCGCAGGGGGGAGCGGCCGATCAGGCACTCCCTGCCGATCAACGAGGACTTCGATCTTCCCATCCACGTTGGCGATCACGCTGTCGGCGAGGACGATGCTGTGCTCGATCTCGGCATTGCGCACCGTGCACCCGCGGTAGATCGAGGTATAGGGGCCGATGTAGGCGTCATCGATGATGGTGTTCTCGCCGATGATCGCCGGGCCGCGAACAGTGCAGTTGCTCAGCACCGCCCCCGCCTCGACGATGACCTTGCCATCGAGACGGACCGCGTCACCGATGACGCCGTCGACACGCGGCGGGAGGTCGTCAAGCACGATCCGGTTGGCCTCGAGCAGGTCCTCGAGCCTCCCGGTGTCTTTCCACGTCGCGATCATCGCCTCGTGGGGCTCGAAGATGATGTGGAACTCCACGCGCCTCCCGGTGTCGATCATGCGCTGAATGGCATCGGTGATCTCCAGCTCACCGCGCGGAGAGAATTCGATGCCGTCGATGGCGTCGAACACGGTGTGGTTGAAGAGGTAGACGCCGACAAGCGCCAACCCCGACGTCGGATGGGCGGGCTTCTCCATCAACCGCACCACGCGTCCCTCGCTCAGCTCAGCCACGCCGAAATGCTGCGGCTCAGGGACGCGCGCCAGCAGGATGAGGGCATCCGGCTGGGAACTCGTTGAATCGCTCCACGACCGGGATGATCCCCTTTCGTATCAGGTTGTCCCCCAGGTACATCACGAATGGCCCCGTGCCCAGGAAGTCCCTCGCGGTGCGCACGGCATGGGCCAGCCCCAGCGGGGCATCCTGCGCGATGAAGGTCACCGCGGCACCGAAGTGCGAGCCGTCGCCGACGGCCTCCTCCACCTCGCCCTTGGTATCACCGGTGATGATGCCGATGTCGGTGATCCCAGCGGCGACGATGGCTTCGATCGCGTAGAAGAGGATCGGTTTGTTGGCGATGGGAACCAACTGCTTCGCCGACGTGTGTGTGATCGGTCGCAGTCGGGTGCCCCGGCCTCCACTGAGGATGAGACCCTTCACGGCCGGAATGGTACATGGGGCCTCGTTGCGACACGGCTTCGCGATCCGTTCGTGTCACATTCGCGTCGCGCACCACCGCGCGATGCGGTCAGGGAGTGACTCCGACGTCCTTCAGGGCAGCGGCGACCGCCGCCTTGATGGCGCCGTGCGCAAAGTCCGCGAGCCGAGCCTGCCCCGCAGCCACCAGGCGGTGGCGCAATGGCTCGTCCTGCAGGATCCTGCCAATGGCGGATGCCATGAGGAGCGGGTCGTCACCCTCGATGAGCAGGCCGGCACCACTGAGTGTTGAGGGGATCGCCGCGGCCGCACGCGCAACCACGGGCAGGTGGAACGCCATCGCCTCGAGCAGTGGGACGCAGAAACCCTCGTGCTCGCTCGCGGTGACGAAGAGCGCGGCGCGCCGATACAGCTCACGCAGGTGGCCATCGCTGACGCGACCTGCGTGCATCTCGAGGCGCTGACTGACGTCGAGACGCTCAGCAAGGCCGCGCAGGGCGTCGACGTACGGGCGATTGTCGTCGGCAGGACCCACCAGCACGAGCCGCATCTCCACGCCCTGTGCGGCGAGGATGGCCAGGCACCTGATGAGCGTGTCGTGACGCTTGTTGACTGCGAAGCGGCCGACGAACAGGGCGTACGGTGGGCTGAGGGCAGTCGCCGGGACCGGCCTCAGCCGATCGAGGTTCACCGGCGGTGGGATGACGACGACGTTGGGGTATCCGCGGTCGCGCGCCTCCGCGGCGTTGTAGTCCGAGTCCGCGATGCAGAGCTCGGTGCCGGCCGCGAGGGCCGCGAGCTGCTCACGGCCGCTGATGAGCTGGACCGTCACCGCCGGGTTAGTCGACTGAAAGTACTGGGGCGGCGTGATGTTGTGGTAGACGACGACCCGGTGCGCGGAGGTCGTAGCGAACAGCGATGCCAGGCGAGACCCGACCGACAGGTGGTAGATCACCGCGTCGCCAACGTCGGATGGAGTCGCGCAATTCCGAAGCCGGCCGGGCGACGTCCGACAGGCTGCGATCGATCACGTCGGCGTAGATCTCCGAGCGATAGCCGAGCTCAACCAGCATCTCGCGGGTGGTGAGCACCGCACCGCCGATGGCGTCCCCCGGGCTCAAGACGGGAAGGAGTTGGTGAACGGCCGTCACCCCACCATCTCCCGGACCGCCGTCTCGAAGCGGTCGATGACCGCGGACCAGGTGTACTTGTCGCGGACGTACGCGGCACCGCGCCGCGACAGCTCAGCGCGCAGGACCGGGTCCGCGTGGAGCCGGTCGAGCGCCGCCGAGTACTCGGCTGCTGATGAGACCCACAGGCCACCGCCCGACTCCTCGCAATGGCCGCGTGTCACAGGGCAGTCGGCGTGGACGACGTTCACGGTGCTCGCCAGCCACGCCTCCATGAGCACCTGGGAGAAGCTCTCGTTGGTTGAGAGGTTGACGCTCGTCAGCGCGCCGGCGAGCGCATCCTGGCCGGGTCTGCTCGGAGACGAACCCCACGTCGACAGTGTGTCGCGACGCCCTCACCAGGTCGCGTGAGTCGCCGCGACCCATCACCACCAGCGGCACGGGCGGGCCGGTGCGCAGCTCGCTCGTTGTGGGCGACGGTCCACTCCAGGAGCAGTGGGAAGTTCTTGCCGCGTTCACGACGACCCGCGTACGCCGTGTACGGCGCTGACAGATGCTGATCGCGCGCAAAGCGGCGCGCCGTCCCCGGGAGGATCCTCGGCGCCCAGTCCCACAACGCACGACGCCGGCATCGACGGCAGCAGGCGTGCCGCCAGCGCGGCTTCGGCGTCGGCGTTGAAGATGAGGCCGGCGCAGCCGCTGAGCGCTTGCTGCACCGCCGACCAGTGCGCGTACGGCTCGTCATGCAGGCACGGGATGATCAGCGAGCGCTCGGGGTGTATCCGCGCTCCCCATACCGTGATCGGGAACAGGTATGGGCAGAACACAAGCGCGTCGACGGAGCTGCCCTCCCGCTCGATGGCCTCGAGCAGCCCGGGGCTGTGGCCGCTGCCCCGCAACCATCTCTCCTGCTCGCGCGTGCCGATCGGCCCACCGATGTCGATCTGCAGTTGCAGGCTGGCGCGTCCCTGGAGGTCCGGGGGCACGGCGTCGTGGCGCACCAGGCGAACACCCTCGTCGGAGGATTCTCCAGCGGGAAGCGCACGGTTCCAGCGGAAGTGATCGCGAGCCGTGGTCGTGTGAACGGTGACCTCGTGGCCGCGAAGGACGAGCCTTCTTGCGTACTCGCGGACCGCTCGCTCTGCCCCGCCGACGATGTCAGCCCCATACCTGGGCGTGACGAAGATCAGCCGCACTCACAGCATCATATAGAATCGAACGGATGCTCAGGCAGAGAGCGGGAAGCGGTGCGCGCTGCTCCTCGCGGCACACGACCGTGACTGAGGCCATCATCGTCGATGGCATCACCAAGGTGTTCCGCCTGCCGGTCGACCGCAGCACAACCCTGAAGTACCGTTTCACGCATTGGCGCAGCGCCAGTCGCTACAACGCGCTGTACGCGCTGCGCGGCGTGACCTTCAGCGTCCCCGACGGTCAGTTCCTCGGCATCATCGGTCGCAACGGCTCGGGCAAGAGCACGCTGCTGAAGATCCTGTCGCGAATCTACGTGCCCACCTCCGGCTCGCGTGTCGATCAACCGGCCGGTGTCACCGTTCCTCGAGCTCGGCGTGGGCTTCAACCCTGAGTTGACCGCCCGCGAGAACGTCTTCCTGAACGGCGCGGTGCTCGGGTTGACGCGCAAGGAGCTTGAGGCGCAGGTCGACGACATCATCGCCTTTGCCGAGGTCGTCGCGCTTCGCCGACCAGAAGCTCAAGAACTTCTCGTCGGGTATGCAGGTGCGCCTGGCCTTCTCGGTCGCGATCCAGGCAGAGGCCGGGATCCTGCTCATGGACGAGGTGCTCGCGGTCGGCGACGCGCGCGTTCCAGAGCCGCTGCCTCGATGTCTTCGCACGCTACAAGCAGGAGGGTCGCACGGTCATCCTGGTCACGCACGACCTGCATTCCGTGGCCACGTACTGCGATCGTGCCATCCTCATGGACGAGGGTCGCGTCGTCGCGGACGGGCAGCCGCACGCGATTGTCGTCGGAGTACCAGAGGATGGTGGGCCAGGCGCAGGAGCAGCACGACCGTCCCGCCGAGCAGCCCGCCGCCGAGCGGTGGGGCTCAGGCGAGGTGGAGCTCACTGACGTCAGCATCTCGGGTCCTGATGGCACGCGCCACAGCGTCATCACGCCCGGGGACCTCGATGACGATTCGCGGCCACCATCCAGGGACGGCGCGGATGACGAGCGAGATGGTGTGTGCCATCGGGATCAACCGCACCGACGGCCTGGAGATCAGCGCTCGTCGACAACCGTTCTGAGGGGATCCACATTCGACCCGCCTGCGCCCGGCGAGACTACCGTCATCCAGTGGTCTGTCCCCTCGGTACCGCTGCTGCAGGGCACCTACACGGTGTCGGTGACCATCACCGGTGAACGCGAGGATCACGTCGTCAGTCGCTGGGATGGAGCGCGGACGTTCCGCGTCCAGGAATCGGACAGCGTCGGCCTCCTCTCGCTCGCCGGCAGTGGTCGGTCAGCGCGCCCGGGGCGATGGAGCGGAGCGCGGCAGGGTGACGGATGCCGCCGATGCAGCGGCCGTGGTGGCGGAGCTGCGCGCAGAGGTCGACCGCCGCCGCGACGCGGGTGAGTACGACGAACGTGTGCTCAAAGCGCTGCACGAGGAGTTCGGCGCCGACTTCAACGAGGTGCCGGAAGCGGTGGCGTACGTGGCGTCGTCCCGTCCGCTGGCGTCCGACCGTCCGGGAATCGGGCCGCTCACGGTGTTCGCCAAGCGCGTGGTGCGCC
The DNA here is from genome assembly GCA_963823765.1 of Candidatus Dormiibacterota bacterium. Classification (GTDB taxonomy): domain Bacteria; phylum Chloroflexota; class Dormibacteria; order Aeolococcales; family Aeolococcaceae; genus Aeolococcus. The sequence goes on along the minus strand of CAWGML010000002.1, from coordinate 1,378,454 downwards.
GCCTGCTCGCCTGGTACGTGGCTCCGATCGCCGAGGATCAGACGCGCTACAACATCGCCGCGATCCGGCTGCTGAGGAACCTCGAGCAGAGGCTCGTGGCCATCGAAGATGTGCTTGGCGTCACGGAGGCGACCGTGGCGGCCGGCGATTCACCAGGTACGCCTGGAGCATCGGCCCTCAGCCGGCGCCTCGCGCTGCTCGAGCAGAGGATCGACGGCCTCGAGTCGAGACAGCCCGACAGCGGCTGACGCGCAGTCTTAGAGCTCCTCGGCAAAGCGCGGTGACAAGCGCCGGAACGTCCAGGCCCCAAGTGTGATCACCGCGATGCATATCACGAAGGGCCCGATGTACTCGATCCCGATGAGCTGCTCCATCCACGGCACCTTGGGCGTGACCAGGGCGTGGCGCAGGTCCTGGATGATCTGCGCGATCGGGTTGAGCGCGGCGAGGTGCTGCAGCCTCGCGGGTATCAGGGCGAACGGGAACACGACGGCCGACCCGTAGAACAGCACCAGTGAGAGAACCTCCCAGATGTGGCCGAGGTCGCGATAGAAGACGAACAGCGACGACAGCAACATGGACAGTCCGAGGATGAGCGCATAGAGCTCGAACCACAGCAGGGGCGCGAGCAGCGAGCGCCAACCGAGGCTCATCCCGCCCAGGGGCGTGGCGATGACCACGATGAGGACGGTGTTGATGAGGAAGGTGATGAACGCGCTCAACGATGAGGCCAGCACCAGGATGCTGCGCGGGAAGAACGCTTTGCGGATGAGGTTGCCGTTGAAGGCGATCGCGCCCATGGCGCTCCCGGTCGTCTCTGCAAAGAAGTTCCAGGTCACGATGCCGAGCAGGAGTTGGATCGGGAAGTTCGGCGAGGTCCTGCCCAGCTTGAACAGGTAGCCGAAGATCGCGTACATGATGGCGAAGAGCATCAGCGGTTTGATGAGCGACCAGCAGTAGCCGAGCACCGACCCGGTGTACTTGAGCTTGAACTGAGTCAGCGCCAGCTCACGCACGAGGTTGTAGTGCCGCAGCCACCCCGTCCTGCGAGGCCGCACAGCCACGGCGGTCCTGGCGGTCACGGTCGTCATGCGTGTGTCAGTGTAGCGCCGCCACACGCAGCAGCCCCGCGTCGCCCGCACGGCAGAGCGCTCAGGTCAGGTGCACGACCACCACACCTCGGCCCCCTGGTCCATGACCGGAGGGCCTTGGCAGACGGCGCGAATCAGGGTGTCGAGAGCCGGGTGCTGCTTGGCGGGGCCGAGCACAACAGTGCGGATCCCGGTGCGCGCAAGCTCGACCCGCATGGTGGCGAGGGTGTCCAGGCCCGGGGCCACCTGCGCGCGGCCGAGCTCGATGCCGTACATCGCGGCGGCCAGGACGGGGAGCGTGCGCGGATGCTCGTACTCCGGGCCATGGATGTACCCGCCGACGATCTTGAACCGTGTTCCCGCCCACGCCTGCCACAGCTCGGCATCGGATTGCAGGTCATAGGGGATGGGAGCCAACAGGACGGTGCTGTTGGGGCCGATCCGCGAGGCATCGTGGGTGAAGAACGCCGGGACGACCGGGCTGGCGGCAAACCACGGCAGAGAGGGGAAGAATGTCGCGGCGGTGAGCACCAGCAGAGCTCCCACCGCGAGCTGCAGCCGGCGTGAGCAGGCCGCCACAAGGTTCACCGCCATGGCCACCACAACCGCGACGGCCAGGTACACGACGATCCAGAAGCGCACCGGCAGCAGGTCCTGCAGCAGCGGCAGCTTCTCGAAGGGCAGCCATGGCAGTGGGACCCCCGCGAACACATGGCCGCGAACGTGGGGATGGCCACCGAATGAAAGGATGGCGATGACCAACCCGGTGGCTGCGACGGCGATGAGGAAACGGTTGCGCCGCTGCCAGGCAAGCACACCGACGAGCAGGATGGCCAGGGGGAGCCCGACGTAGGCCGTCGCTTCGGCGCCGTTGCCTGCGAAGTGGGTCGCAAAGGAGCTGAACGGCGAGAGGGCTTCGTTGGAGTTGGGGATGAGCAGGTTCACCAGGTCGGCAACGTAGACGTCCGTTCCCTGGACAGCGCCCACCGGTTTCTGCGGGTACGTCAGCAGCACGTACAGCGGCCACGCCGTGGCCAGCAGGGTCAGCGCCACCGCCAAGCCGGCGCTCCGCAGGACCGGCGCGGCAAGCCGCCGGGCCTCCTGGGCGTGGAGGACCGCGGCCACGAGCACGAACACCGACCGCCGCGATGAACTCGATGAGGAGGACCTCCGCGGAGATGTAGAACTGCGCCACGACCACACTGGCCAGCAGCAACCCGTTGCGCACCCAATCCCCCGGGTCGCGTTCGCAGCATCCGGTTCAACACCAAGAGGAGCAGCGGCGGCGTGACGAGCACCGCCAGTTCCAGGTGGTTGCGCGCATGCGCGTTGACGAAGGGGGAGAAGGCGTACAGCAACCCGCCGACGGTGGGACCGACCCAGCGGCCGAGCAGACGATGGAGCGCCACCGCCGCGATCCAGCCGTTCAGGGCGATGGCGGCAGTCAACGCCACGTCGTAGCCGGCGACAGGCCCGGCGAGGGCGTCGATCGGCCAGATGAGAACCGCGATGAGCGGCGAGGCGGTCTCCCACGCCAGGTTGACGCCGTCGGGCGCGTTGAGAAAGGTGCTGAAGAACGGGTTGCTGTGTGTCGCCAGCGCGTGCTGTGTCAGCCCGAAGAAGGACATCGTGAGCTGCTGATCGCCGCCGGGCCCGATGAACACGCGGGCGGGATCGCTCCACGAGGGCGCGGTGACGCCGATCGCGAGTGCTGTGAAGAGAAGCAGAAGCCCCGCCGACCAGATGAGCGCGGTCCGCCGTCCACTCTTCGTGCTCGGGCGCGCGCCAGGCTTCCGCGGCGTCAGCGGCAGCGCACACGGCAGCGGAGGGTATCAGTCACCTCGCGGGGTAGAGTTGGGTCGATGCCGAGGCGACCGTGGGACCAGTCGGACCCGTCTGTCGCCGACCTGGCCGCTCGACTCGCCGTCGCGGTGCGCGTCGTCCCCGACTTCCCGCGGGCGGGCATCGAGTTCCGGGACATCACCACCCTCCTGCGTGACCGAGGCGCCTTCCACGACGCCATCGAGGCCATCGCGGCAGCTCACGCCGGTGCGGGGGTCGAGCTTGTTGCCGGCGTCGAGTTCCGGGGCTTCATCCTCGGCGCCCCGGTCGCGTACCTGCTCGGCGCGGGTTTCGTGCCGATCCGAAAAGAGGGGCGCCTGCCGGCCGCGACGATCTCGGCGGCGTACGCGCTCGAATACGGTGACGCCACCCTGGAGATCCATACGGATTCCGTCCGCGCCGGTCAGCGGGTGCTGATCGTGGATGATCTCCTCGCCACCGGCGGGACGGCGGGGGCGGCCGTCCAGCTCATCGAGAGCCTGGGTGGCGTGGTAGCAGGGATAGCCTTCCTGATCGAACTGGTTCACCTCAACGGTGCCGTGGCGCTCGCAGGCCACGACCACACCTCACTCATCACTCTGTGACGGAGACACGACAATGACCACACACGATGTCGCCGACCTCGCGCTCGCAGACGAAGGCGAGCGGCTGATCGAATGGGCCGCCCTGGAGATGCCGGTGCTGCGCCTGATCCGCGAGCGCTTCGAGCGTGAGCAGCCGCTCGCCGGCCTGCGTCTCGGTGCCTGCCTGCACGTCACCAGCGAGACCGCCAACCTGGCCATCGCGTTGAAGGCGGGCGGCGGTGACGTCCACCTCTGCGCCAGCAACCCGCTCTCCACCAATGACGCGGTTGCGGCCGCGCTGGTCGCGAAGCACGGCATCCCGACGTTCGCGGTCAAGGGCGAGGACTCTGCACGCTACTTCTCGCACATCACCTCGGTTCTGGACAGCCGTCCCAACCTCACCATGGACGACGGAGCCGACCTCGTCGCCGAGCTGCACCGCAACCGGTCCGAGCTTCTCGAGGACGTCCGCGCCGGGACCGAGGAGACGACCACGGGCGTGATCCGCCTCCGGGCCATGGCCGCTGACGGCGCGCTGCGCTTCCCGATCATCGCCGTCAACGAGGCACTGACCAAGCACATGTTCGACAACCGTTACGGCACCGGTCAGTCGACGCTCGACGGCTTGATCCGGGCGACCAACATCCTGCTGGCCGGACGCACGATCGTGGTCTGTGGCTACGGGTGGTGCGGCCGCGGGCTGGCCAGCCGCGCCGACGGCATGGGTGCGCACGTGATCGTGACCGAGGTCGACCCGACGCGTGCCCTGGAGGCGATGATGGACGGCTTCGAGGTGACCACGCTGATCGACGCGGCGCCACGCGCAGACGTGGTCATCACCGTCACGGGCGACATCAACGTGGTCGACCGCCACCACGTGGAGCGGTTCAAGGACGGCGCGATCATCGCCAACAGCGGCCACTTCAACGACGAGATCAACCTCGCGGCGTTCGACGACCTCTCGACCGATGTGACCAAGCCGCGGCCGTTCGTCGACAGCTATCGCATGAACGACGGTCGCAACCTGCACGTCCTTGCCGAGGGGCGTCTGCTCAACCTGGCCGCTGCCGAGGGCCATCCGGCCGCGGTGATGGACATGAGCTTCGCCAACCAGGCGCTGTGCGCCGAGCACGTCGCCCGCCACCATGCACAGCTGGAGCCACGCGTCTACGACGTGCCTGTCGAGATCGACCGCGAGGTGGCTCGGCTCAAGCTCGAGGCCATGGGCGTGCACATCGACGTGCTCACCCCTGAGCAGGAGCGTTACCTGGCCTCCTGGGAGTTTGGGACGAGCTAGACGTGGCGGGTCGCGCGGGCAGCCGACCGGTTACCCTGCCGGCATGACCCTGCAGACTCCCCTCAATCCCTACGCGCCGACACTGACGGAGCTCCCCAACGGTGTCACTCTGCTCAACGCGCCGTCGGCTTCGCGGAACGTCGGCGTGTTCCTGATCGTGCGGGCCGGCTCGCGCGACGAGACGGCCGACACCTCGGGCCTCGCCCATTACCTCGAGCACATGTTCTTCAAGGGGACGGCACGGCGGCCGACGACTCTGCAGATCTCGCGTGAGATCGACCGGCTCGGCGCCAACACCAACGCGTACACCGACACCGAGGAGGTGGCGTACTACGCCGAGGGCCCGGCCACCGCGCTGGACGACCTCACCGACATCATCACCGACATGCTCACACGACCCCTCTTCGCGGCCGAGGAGGTGGAGCGGGAGCGCAACGTCGTCCTGCAGGAGCTGTCGGCGCGGCTGTCCGACCCGGAGGGGTGGATCTGGGATCGGCTGGGCACCGTTGCCTTCGGCGGTGACCAGCCGATGGCGTGGTCGGCCGCCGGCTTCCCCGCGGTCATCGAGAAGGCGTCACGCGACCAGCTGCTCGACTACCACGGCTCCTTCTACGCGCCCGAGTCGATGTGCCTGACGATCGCGGGCGGGGCGAGCCTGACCCCCGACCGCGCCGCAGAGCTGCTCGCCGACGTGCCCACCGCCAAGCCGCGCCCCCGGGTCCCCGCTGTCTGGGGCCAGGGCGAGCGTTACACGTGCAACGTGCGCCCGGTCACCGACCAGGAGGAGCCGCAGATCCGCCTGGTGTTCGCGGTCCCGGGCATCCCCGCCACCGACGAGGACCGCACCGCCCTGTCGGTGATGACCCACATCCTGGGGGGCGGCATGTCGTCCCGGCTCTTCCACACCGTGCGCGAGCGTAACGGCCTCTGCTACAGCATCTTCTCCCACCATGAGGGCTTCGAAGACGCCGGTGTCTTCGTCATCAGCACGGGAACGCGCCCGAAGGACGCGCGCAAAGCCACGGAGCTGTCCTTCGAGGAGTTCCGCGGGCTCGCCGACACCATCGTCCCTGAGGATGAGCTCTCCGCCACCAAGTCGGCCATGATCGGCCGCCTGCTTCGTTCCACTGAGACCGCGATCAGCCTCGGCCGGTTCTTCGGCGGGCGCTGGCGAGCGCGCCTGCCCATGGAGACCCCCGACTCACGAGCAGAGGCGATCAGCAAGGTGACCGCGGAACAGGTGCAGCGCGTCGCTCAGCGCATCATCGCCGGCGTCGGCGATGTCCGCCTCGCCTTCGTCGGCCCGGAGGACCAGGGAGCCGATCTCCTCGACGCCACCGGCGCCTAAGCAGCCGGCGCCGGTTCGGCCAGTCGCCAGAGGCTCGGCTGCAGCGCCGCGAGCACGGCGGCCGCGGCGGCGCCTCCCACTGTGAGCCCCAGCTCGACACGGAGCAGGAGCGGGTGCACCGCCAGGACTACGGCGAAGAAGGCCGCGACCCCGGCCATCCAGCCTGCGACCACCCCGCGGTACTGCGAGCGGGCGATGAGCCCCTGGCCGAGCGCCTGTGCGGCCATCAGCGTTGCAGAGCTCGCTGCGAGCAGAGCCAGGTCCTCGCGGCTGAGCATGAAGTTCGGCCCGAAGACCAGTCGCAGCACGGCGGGCCCGAGCAGGAACGCGCCGGCGATCGCCACCACGCCGAGAACGGCGACGAACATCAGCAGCCGGAGCAAGGTGCGCTGGAACTCGACGAGCGCAGCGCGACTGTGCAGCGCAGAGAGTCGCGGGAGGAGCGCGGCGGTGACGGCCTGGAAGAGGAAGAGCGGGACGAACGCAAGAACGCGTCCGTTGAGGAATGTGCCGGCGGCGCGCTGTTCGGAGGGCGAGGCCAGCAACTGCACCACCACGGTCCCGCCGTTGAACATGAACTGGGTCGCCAGTGACGCGAGCAGCAGGGATCCAAGCGCCGTGGTGACCTCGGCATTGCTGCTGTGCGTCCCCGCTGCGAGCAGGCCCCGCTCACGGGCCAGCGCGGTCGCCACCGCGGCGAACGACCCGGCGACGAGCGCCAGGCCGTACGGGCCGGGGCTGGTCACATGTGCAAGAGCGAGCGCGGCGCAGAAGGTCACGCGATACACACCCTCAGCGCCCAGCAGGATGCCGTAGGAGCGGAACCTTCCGTTGCCGCTCAGCGTGCCGCGGCCGATGTGTTCGCAGCAGTACGCGCACAGCCCGAGCAGCAGCGCCACCATCAGCACCCCCTCGCCGCCCAGCAGGTGCCTGTCGATGGCACTGAACCCGATGAGCCCTCCGACCACCAGGACAGCCAGGAACGCCCCGCCGATCAGCACGACGCGGCGGACCACGGGGCCGCCGCCGTCATCGCGCGCGCGACGCGCGGCGATGGCACGGGCAAGCTCCTGCTCGAGGGGCAGGAAGATGCCTGGCGCGACGACGAACAGGAGCGCCCAGAAGCTGGCAAACGCCGAGTACCGCAAGGCGGAGAGCGCGTGTCCCGCGATCGCCAGGAACGCGTACGTGCACACCCCGGCGAGCAGGAGCCCGACGCCCACCGTGATCGCCCCGCCCGGCAACGGGTTGCGTGCGGAGAGGCGGCGCCACGTGGTCATGGGCAGGTGTACGTGAACGAGCGGCTGATCCTCCGATCGGCGGGCTTGACGATGTGCAGGGTCATCGTGCCGTTCACCTTCTGCGATCCCTGCAGTCGCCAGGCCTGGCTGAGCTCGAAGGCGCCTTCTTTCGAGGTGATGGGGAGGGATGTGTTGTCGGTGACCTGACCGTCGCTCTGCTCCCAGCGGTACACGAGCGTGCCGCTGCCGCTCAGCGAGCCCCGCGCCAGGAAGGAGAACGTGGTGTTGCAGCCGCCGCTGGCGGGGGTGACCCCAAGGGTGGCGTCGCTGCCGATGACCAGCGGGGCGCTCGGCGTGCGCGCAGCCTCTCCACGGCCGAGGATGAGGAACGTGGCCACGGCCGCCGCCGCCACGACGAGGGCGGTCAACGCCGCCAGCAGACGTCCGCGCCGCGGCCGCCTTCCAACCACCGGCGAGCGCCCAGCCGGACCTGCGAGCCGGCTGCGCCAACCCTGGCCGAGCACCCCCGTCGCAGCGGCGTCCACCTCGCCCCGGAGCTGGGCCGCGTCAGCGGCGCCCGTGCCCATCGCCGCTGCGTCCAGGGGTTGGCGCACCGGGTCGAATCGGGACCCTTCGCCGCGGAGCAGCTGCTGGCCCAGCCGGGCGGCGTCGCGGACGTCCGCCGGGGCGCCCGACCCCGGTGGAGCGGCCGCCGCGCCGAGTGCCAGCTCGGCGAGGCGTGCGTGTCCATCGCCGCCGACGATCACCGTTTCCGGGCCCACCTGCCCATGGAACAGCCCGCCGCCGTGCAGCGCCACCAGGCCGGCGAGGACGTCGTCGAGCACCGCCAGCGCCAGTTCCGGTGCAGGCGCGCCACGACGCAGCATGGCCACGAGGGGCTCACCATCCGTCCACTCGGCGATCAGGCGCAGCGCACCGCCACTGTCGACCAGGTCGTACACGGCGAGAAGGTGCGGGTCGCGCACGGTCGCTGCCTCTCGACCGAGCCGGCCGAGCCGGTCGATCAGACCGGGCGTGGCGGCGAGGTCCGGACGAACGTCCTGGAGAGTGACGCGCAGGCCGCTGCGGCGGTAGCGTCCCTCGTGGATCGTGCCACCCCACCCTTCGCGAATCGGCGCGCCGACCTCGTAGTCGCCGCCCTGCTCCGGCCCCGCCGCCTCCCGGCCGGGACCGGCGGGATCAGGGGTAGATGCCACGGACGGCGGTGGCGTCCGCGACGCGTTTCACCGCCACGAGGTAGGCGCCGAGCCGCAGTGAGACCTTGTGCAGGTCGGCTTGCTCGCACATCTGACCGAAAGCCCTCCTGAGGATGCGCTCGAGCTGCTTGTTGATCTCGCCCTCCTCCCAGAAGAAGGACTGCAGGTCCTGCACCCACTCGAAGTACGAGACGGTGACGCCGCCGGCGTTGGCGAGGATGTCCGGCACCACCACGACCCCCCGCTGCTCGAGCATGAGGTCGGCATCCGGTGTGGTCGGCCCGTTGGCGCCCTCGATGATGACCGACGCCTGGATGCGACCCGCGTTGCGCGCGGTGATCTGGTTCTCGAGCGCGGCGGGCACGAGGACGTCGACGGGAAGCTCGAGCAGCTCCGAGTTGGTGATCGACCGCGAGCCCGGGAACTCCGCGACGAAGCCGGTGCGGCGCCGGTGCTCGAGCAGGGCAGGGACGTCAAGCCCCATGGGGTTGTAGACACCGCCGGCGACATCGGAGACGGCGCAGATGCGAAAGCCACGCTCGGCCATGAGCTCCGCGCTCACGCTGCCGACGTTGCCGAAGCCCTGCACGGCCACGCTGGTCACCGCCGGGTCACGGTCCAGGCGCTTGCAGATCTCGATCGCCGAGATCGTGACGCCGCGGCCGGTGGCACTGGGACGCCCTTCGCTGCCGCCGATGTCGAGCGGCTTTCCCGTGACCACCGCCGGGATCGAGTACCCGGCCTCCATCGAGATGGTGTCCATCATCCATGCCATCACCTCGGCGTTGGTGTTGACATCGGGCGCGGGGATGTCGGAGTCGGGCCCGATCAGCATGCTGATCTCGCTGGCAAAGCGTCGGCTGAGGCGCTCCAGCTCGCGGTGACTCAGCTCGCGTGGGTCGACCACCACGCCGCCCTTGGCGCCACCGTAGGGGATGTTCATGAGCGCGCACTTCCAGGTCATCCACATGGAGAGCGCCTTCACCTCTTCGAGGTTGGTCTGCGGGTGGAACCGGATGCCACCTTTGGCCGGACCGCGGGTGGTGTTGTGCTGCACCCGGTAGCCCTCGAAGACGCGCAGCGAGCCGTCGTCCATCTTCACCGGGAAGCGAACCAGCAGCTCGCGGCGCACCTCGCGCAACACCGCGCGGAGCCCGGGTGAGAGGCCGAGGATGTTGGCGGCGTTGTCGAACTGCCGCTGCGCATTCAGCCACGGGTCGTCGGCCGGGAGCGCGGGAGCGGGCGCGGTCGCGGTCACGCAGGCAGCCTAGCAGCCTGAGCTGAATACGAACATGCGATCCCTATACTCGCGAGATGGCCACCAAGGGAGAGGCGACACCACAGCAGGCACACGATGCGGTGAGCGCCGGTGACGCCGTGCTCATCGACGTGCGCGAGCCGTGGGAATGGGACCAGCTGCGCATCCCCGGCTCGGTGCTCATCCCGCTCGCGGAGGTGCCGCAGCGCCTCGACGAGATCCCCGATGACAGGGACGTGTACGTGCACTGCCGCCTGGGTGGTCGCAGCGGCCGCGCGGTCGAGTTTCTCCGCGACCACGGGAGGTCGCGTGCCATCAACGTCGTCGGCGGCATCGAGGCCTGGCAGCAGGCGGGGCTCGACGTCGAAGGCTGACCTACCGGCCGAGCGCCAGCACCACGACCAGGATCACGGCGATGGCGAAGGCCGCCGCTGTGAGGATCAGCATGTTGTGCTGCCGACCCCCCGTGGGCGCGTCTCCGTTCGCGCCGGTCACGCGTGTTCCCGCGCCGGGGCGGGCGGGCGGCGGCGCCAGCGGCGGCACCGGTTCCATCGCCGCCGCGGGGGACCAGGGCCGGGGTTGGGCTGCCTCGCGGACGCCGGGTCCGGGCTGCGCCGTCGTGGTTGCCGGCGCCTCGGTGGGTTCGCCGTTCATGGGGTGGGACCGTAACGCACTCACCAGGGCCACCGACAGCGTGCTGCGTACCATCGCGCGGTGCCGCCGACGTCGCTCCCCGACCTGGCCCCGCTGGCGGGATTGCTCGTGCTCCTCGAGCTGGCGGTCGGGACCGTGACGGTGAGCGCTGCCCTCGACCAGGTGGGCCGCGTGGGTCGCGGCTTCGCGGGCACGACGGCTGCGATCTGCGCGCTGATCATGGGCGCGGACCTGTTCGTGATCGCGGGCAGCTCGGACCTCGGTGCGCTGCTGCACGGGCCCGTCGCTCCCACCGCGGTGGCGACGTTCGTGCACTGGTCCGTGGGCTTCACGGTGCTCCTGGTCGTCGACGCGCTGTTCGCGGCGGTCGGCACCGAGATCTCGCGGGGGGTCGTGGCGGCCGCGACGGTGCTGGTCGGCCTGGTGACCGTCGTCACCGCCGCGATCGCGGTGGGCCCCGCACTGGGCGGCGCCGGCGCGGCGACGCTTGCATTCATGTCTGCCGCACTGCTGGGCGGCAGCGCCTTGGCGGGGATGCTGCTCGGGCACTGGTACCTGGTGACACCGAACATGTCCTTCCGGCCGCTGCGCCTCTCCATCTACGCCGTGTTCGCAGCGGTCGGCGTGGAATGTGCTGTGATCGCCACGGCGCTGCTGAGCGCCGGCGGCAGCCGCCAGCGACTCCTGTCAGGCGACCAGGCATTCCTGTTCTGGTTGCTGGTGATCGGCGCGGGAGTGTTGTTCACAGCCGCGGTCACCGCGTTCACGCTCTACTTCGCGCGCATTCGTGCCAACCAGCCGGCGACCGCGATGCTCTACGTGCTGATCATCAGCGTGGTCATGGGCCTCGTGCCCGCGCACCTTCTCTACCTCGTCACCGGTGTCGCGATCTAACTGAGCGCCTCCCCCGCGCGCAGCGCGGAGTACGGCGCGTCCCTGACGCTGGAGAGCGCCGCACCGAGCCCCGCGAGGATCAGGGTTCCCCCGGCGATCGTGGTCGGCGGCACGTGCTGTCCCAGTACGAGGAAAGCCAGCAGCGCCGCCAGCGGCGGCTCGCCGAGGAACGAGAGCGACACGGTGCTTGCCGGCAACCTGCGCAGGGTCCAGTTGAACACTGTGTGCCCTCCGATCGTGCACACCGCCGCCAGGCAGAAGCACGCCGCCAGGGCGCGAATGCTGGGGGCGTGCAGCCCGCCCCCCGCCGCGGCCACGCCCAGCCCGGCCGCGCTGACGATGGCGTACACGACCGCGGAGTACGCTGCCACGCCACCGCGAGCCCGACGGCCCCTGCCGATGAGGAGGTACCCGGACAGCGCCACCCCGCCGGTCAGCGCGAGGAGGTCGCCGCCAAGTGCGTTGCCGCCCCCGCTGAACGCACCGGCGCAGGTGACCACCGTCCCGGCCAGCGCGAGCGCGATGCCCACGCTGACGCGAGGGCTGACACGGTCGCCGTGCAGTCGCGCCCCGAGCGGGGTGACGATCAGCGGGTGCAGGGACACGAGCAGCACGCTGGCGGCCACCGACGTGTATGCGAGAGACGCTGTCCAGGCCAGGAAATGGATGGCCAGCAGCACACCGGCGCCGACTGTCAGCAGCGCGTCGCGCCGTGCACCGACCACGTCGCGCGCGCCCAGCTGCGGAGCTGCCCACGGTGCCAGCAGCGCGACAGCCATCGCCATGCGAAGCCACACCACGGTCGGCGCATCGGTCTGCGCTTCCTTGATGAGGATCGCCGACACCGAGACCGCGATCGTCGCGCCGATGAGTGCCAGCGGCGCCGCGCGGCGGCCTGTCACGTGCGGTCGAGGACGCGCACGTCGGCGAGGTTGCGGTAGCGCTCGCCGTGGTCGAGCCCGTACCCGACAACGAACCGGTCCGGGATGGCGAAGCCGCGCCAGTCGACCTGGACGGGACACGCCCGACGCGAGGCCTTGTCGAGCAGGGTCACGACGCGTACCGAACGCACACCCAGCTCGGCCAGGTGGTCGCACAGCGCGGCGACGGTGTGCCCGCTGTCGATGATGTCCTCGACGATGAGCACGTCGCGCCCACGCAGCTCGAGGGCCGGCTCGGCGGCGATCAGCGGATGCCCGCTGCTCTGCGTGCCCGCACCGTACGAGCGCATCGTGACGAAGTCGATCTCGACGGGGACCCTCAGGCGCCGCACCAGGTCGGCGGTGAAGATCAAGGCTCCCTTGAGGACGCAGAGCAGCACCACCGGACCGTCGGCGTCGGCGTACTGCGAGTCGATCTCAGCTGCCAGCTCGACGACGCGACGCTGGATGGAGTCCGCGTCGACGAGGGTCTCTCCGAGGGCCGCCGACGCGCTCATGTCGACAGTGTAGGAACCGGCTCAGTTGGAACCGGCAACCGCCTCCCAGCGTTCGTACAGCTCGGCCAGCGCACCGCTGAGCCGGTCATGCTCCCTGCCGGCCTCGGCGCCGGTCTCGATGTCGGCGAAGGTGTCGGGGTCGAGCAGGCGGTTGCGGGCCGTCTTGAGCTGCGCCTCGATGGCGGCGATCTCCTCCTCGAGCCGACGCACCTCCCGCGACGCGGAGGGTCGCTCGTCTGTGGCCGTGCGGCCGCCGCGCGCGCTGCGGCCGCCGGGCGCGCCACGCTGGGCTTCGCGTTCGGCATCACGGCGCTCGCGGTCGCGCACCCGCAGCAGGTCGGTGTAGCCGCCCAGGACCTCACGGATGCCGCCGTCCTCGATCGCCCACGTCCGGGTGGCGACGGCGTCGATGAGCGCCCGATCATGGGTGACCAAAACCACGGCACCGCCGTACCCGGTCAGGGCTTGCTCGAGCACCTCTTGAGCCGGGATGTCGAGGTGGTTGGTGGGCTCGTCGAGAAGGAGCAGGTTGGTCTCCTCGAGAGCCACCTTGCCGAGGAGAAGGCGGGCGCGCTCACCGCCGCTCAGGTCCCCGACCCTCTTGTGCACGTCGTCGCCGCTGAAGAGCAGCGCTCCCAGGACGGTGCGAGCACGCTCCGCGCCCACCGGGTGGTCGGCGAGAAGGTCCTCCATGACGGTGCGTTCGTCGTCGGTCGAGTACGCGCTCGTCGGCGACGCGTCCCCGTCGCCGTCCCGGCCGAGGTCCTGGCGGTAGAGCCGCCTGTGTGTCCGCGGCCCCAACCTGATGTTGCCCTCGATCGGAGGCAGCTCGCCGGCAAGCGTGTGCAGCAGAGTCGACTTCCCCGAACCGTTGGATCCGACCACGGCGATGCGCTCGCCGGGTGCGATGCTCAGCGGGCGCAGGCGCAGCAACGTGGACGAGCCCCGGCCCACGTGCAGCTCGCTGGTCTTCAGGAGGATCTGCGACGTTGGTGCCGTGGCGAAGCGCAATCGTGGACGCCGGTCCCGCGGTGGTGCGGTCACTCGCTCGATACGGTCCAGCTGTTTCTGCCGCCCGCGCGCCTCCTTGGCGCGCTGCCCCGCCTTGTACTTGCGGATGAAATCCTCCTGGTGCGAGATGTGCGCCTGCTGTGCCTCGAACTCCTTCTGGCGGCGAGCGCGCCGTTCGCCGCGGAGCCGGACGTACTGCGTGTAGTTACCCGGGTACTCCTCTGCCACGCCATGGCCGAGCTCGAGCACCGACGTGCAGACGCGATCCAGGAAGCGGCGGTCGTGGGAGACGAGGACGAAGGTGGACCGCACCTCGGCCATGAAGTCCTCGAGCCACTCGATGGAGGCGAGGTCGAGGTGGTTGGTCGGTTCGTCGATGAGCAGGAGGTCGGCGTCGGCGAGGAGCAGCTTGGAGAGCTCGACGCGCCGTTTCTGGCCACCGCTCAACTGGCGTGGATCGCGGCCCTGCAGCGCCTCGTCGATCCCGAGGCCACCCAGCGCCTCGCGTGCCCGCGCCTCGAGGTCGTACCCGCCGGCGTCCTGGTAGGTGTGCTGCAGCGCTCCGTACCGCGCCAAGACCGCGTCGAGGTCCTGTGGTCCCGCGGCCATGGCTGCCTCGAGGCTGCTCAGCTCCTCATGGATGGTGAGCAGGTCGGTGCGTGAGGCGAGCACCTCGTCGAGAACGGTCGCGCCGACGGGCTCCGGGGCGTCCTGGGGCAGGTGGGCGATGCGCATGTTGCGCGTGCGCTCGACGACGCCCTCGCTCGGCTCGAGCGCCCCGGCGATGACGTCGAGCACCGACGTCTTGCCGGCGCCATTGGCACCGACCACGGCGAGACGGTCGCGCGGCTCGATGCGCAGCGTGACGCCGCTGACGATGACCTCGGCGCCATAGGCGACGGCAACGCCGTCGATCGAGAGGAGAGGCATGGGCTACGTGCGCGTCAGCCGCTCAGCTGCTGAGCGAGACGGCCGGGACGCGCCCGGCGAGCGTGCCCTGCGCGGCGCCCTGCAGCTCGTCCAGCGTGATCGGCCCCTCGAAGCGGTCGGTGACGATGCCGGCGCTGTTGACGAAGAACACCCATGGGTCGCTGCGCAGACCGAATGCCAGGAACGCCGGGTTGTTGGGTAGCGCGTCCGGCTGGACGAACGCCGGGCCTGGCGGGATGTCATCCTCGATGTGCTGGAAGGAGAACTGCGCGCAGTACTGCGTGCACAGCTGCGTGAGGATGGCGACGGTGGGTCCGCACGTCTTGCTCGGACAGAACCCGGGCTCGCCGAAGTAGAGCACCATCGGCTTGTTCGCGGCCAGCGCCTGCGCGACGGTGACGTCGTGCCAGGTGTCGGGCGGGACACCGCTGTCGACCATCGACAGCGTGACGCCGGGGTCGGTGACGACCTTCTGGGCAACGGCGGGCACGGCAGACCCGACCGCGAGCTCGGGACCCTTGCTGACCACGGTGACGAAGGCGTTGCCGGTGACCGGCCGGCCTGACGAATCCGTGCCCTTGACCAGGTAGTCGTACTGCCCGGCGCTGGGAAAGTCCGCGATGCCGACGTACACCGGGATGCCTCCGTAGACCGAGGCGATGTCCTCCAGCGGCCGGGTGCCGAGCGAAGCCCGGCTCGGTCCGACGATCTCCACCGAGACGTGCCCGGCTGTCACCGGCGTCGCCCGGCCGTCGAGCAGCGCGATCGAGATGCGATTGACACCCACGAGCAGGGTGCTGTTCTGGGGCTGGACGTTGAGCGTGGCGGCGGCGGGAGCGGCGCAGCTGCTCGAGCCCGCCGCGCAGGCCACCGCGCCACAAGCCACCACCGGGAAGCCGATGAGACCGGCGAGCGCCAGCAGAGAGGCTCGCCTCATGCGCGAACCTCCGCAGGCATCTCGTCGCCGTCCTCGACGACGGGCGCGTCGAGTGGTCGCGTGTCGTCGACCAGCGCGCCCTCGAGGCGCAGGATCCGCCGCAGGATCGCCACCGACGACGCGTACGTGGAGTCCATGCCGAAGTACGAGAGCCCACGCGCGCCGAGCGTGCGCGCCTGTGTGAACGGCGTGTCAGAGGCGTAATGGATGACCCCGAAATCCACAGGCAGGCGCGAGAAGTTGACGGGCTCTCCCATCGGGTACCGCGCCGCCTCGCTCATCTCGTACATCGCGCAGCAGTAGGGGCCCGCCTCCATCTCCACGACTGAGAACGCCTCGCGGTGGTAGAAGTCGAGGTATCCGCGGTTCTGCAGGAAGGTGCCCTTGACGGTCACCGCTCGCTGGTTGTCGAGGCCGCTGCCGAAGCGCAGGTACGGGGCGATGTCCGAGACGCGGAAGGCGTTGTCGAGCCAGAAGGTGCTGCCCGAGTGCTCGTCGTGGATGACGCCGGAGATCATCACGTCGCCGACGTCGGCGTTGAGCGTGGCCGCCTTGCCGAGGACGTACACACCACGCAGCTCGGCGGCGGTCTCCGCGACCTCGCGCAGGATGTTGTACGCGGCCAGGCCGAGCGGGTAGTCGACGTTGACCACGACCGCCCTGCTTTCGCCCAGGGCTGCGGCACCCACCGGCCCGAGGCGCTCGTCCAGCGCGGCGGCGTCGAGGCGGTCGAGTGCGATGACCTGGGCGGCGACGTCGAGAGCGGTACGGCTTCCCACGGCGATGACGCCCGCCTCGCGCTCCTCACGACGCACCGCCGCGCGCTCAGCGTCGCTCAGCAGGCCCCGCAACCACATGCGCGCCGCGTAGTAGAGGAGGTTGTCCCAGTTGCCTTCGGCACGCCCTTCCCGGAAGGCGCGCAGCTCGTCGCGAAGCTCGTCGGGTCCGTGCCGCTCGACGGAGGCGGTGAGCTCCTCCTGGTGGCGCCGGGCGAGCCCGGTGACCAGGTTTCCCAGGCTGTGCGAGTTGCTGCTCACGAAGTACACAGGCCGGTCGAGGAGACCCTCGGAGCGCATCAACCCGGTGACCTGCTGCCACCAGCGCCGGGTGACGCGCGCATAGCCCACCTGGGTGCCACCGAGCATGCGGATGCGCAGCGACAGCCGACGACCCTGCACCTGGTCCAGCCTGGTCGCGAACGCGGCGCCCCATACCTCCTCGAGCTGCGCCCAGTCGTCCTCGGCGCCGCCACACGCGGCGGCGAGCTCGGTGGGGGCGTGGCTGGTACCGGCGTTGGCGTGGAGTGCGGCATGCAGCTTGTTCCACTCGATCTGGAACGCCACCAGCGTCGGGACGAGGTCGTCGACGTCGGACGCGGAGGCGATGAGAACCGCCAGCGTCCCCCTGCCGTCGTCGTACCAGCGCCGCCGCCGTCCGGGGGCGCCGATCTCGCTCTGGCTGGCGAAGCTGCCGAAGCCGCGACGCGCGAAGATCTCGGCTGACTGGCCCATGACCACCAGCTCGGCGCCGAAGATCGCATCGGGAAGCCGGCGGATGGCGTAGAGGAAGGCGCCGAGGTCCAGCTCCGGGGCGTCGGCGAGGGCATGCAGGCTGCTGTGCATGGCCTTGTGCGAGGCCTCGAGCACGCGCAGGCGGGTCTCACCGCTGCTGCGCAGCACGGTCGTGTAGGTGCGCCGGTACACCTCGACCGCGTCGGCGAGAGCCAGGTCATCCGGGGGCTGGCCCGTGGACAGCGGTCCCGAGGGTCCGGGCGCGGGCCGGGTGCCGGGGAGTGCCATGCCGCCATTCTCCCCCGAGGCGGCCCCGATCCGGCTCCCCCACGCGGTCGCCCCGCTGCGCACCCCTATGCTTCGCGCGCCATGGGATCCATCGCCGTCACCGGGTCGGTCGCCTACGACACCATCATGGTGTTCGGCGGTCGCTTCGCCGACCACATCCTCAGCGACCAGGCGCACATCCTCAACGTCTCCTTCCTGATCGACCGGCTCGACAGGCGGCGCGGCGGGACGGCCGCCAACATCGCGTACAACCTCGCGCTTCTCGGCGAGCGACCCATGCTCTGCGCCGCGGTGGGCAACGACTTCGCCGAATACGGCGCCGCCCTCAGCGCTGCCGGCGTCGACACCTCGCGTGCCCTGCTCTGCGACGACGTCAGCACCGCCACCGCGTTCATCACCACCGACCTCGACGACAACCAGATCACCGCCTTCTTCCCCGGCGCGATGGCTCGGGCCTCGGGCGTCAACCTCGAGGCGCTGGCAGGCGTCGAGCACGTCGTGGTGGCGCCGGATGCGCCCGACGGGATGGCCCTGCATGTCGAGCAGGCCTCACGCCTGGGCGCCAAGCTCGTCTTCGCGCCCGCCCAGCAGCTCAGCTCGCTCTCCGACGAGACCTTGGGCGCGGGCCTGGATGCTGCCTGGCTCGTGGTCGGCAACGACTACGAGCTCGAGGTCATCGAGCGACGCACCGGTCGCGACGTGGAAGGGCTCGCCGCCGCCGGGGCGATCGTGGCCCGGACTCGCGGCGGGCAGGGAAGCGAGCTCCACATCGACGGAGCCGTGCACCACGTGCCCGTGGCAGAGGCCGCCAGGGTGGTGGACCCCACCGGTGCCGGCGACGCCTACATCGCCGGGCTGCTGAGCGGGCTGCGCGCCGGTCGTCCGGCCCCTGTGGCCGGGCGGATGGGCGCGCTGGCGGCGACGTACGTCATCGAGCAGCAGGGTCCGCAGAGCCATGCGTTCGCTCGCGAGGAGTTCGCCAGCCGGTACGCCGCGGAGTTCGGCGAAGGCCTCGGGTAGGGCCGCGCGACGCCCCGTCGCGACGGGATGGCTACAGTCTCCGGCATGGAGAACGCGGTCATCGTCAGCGCTGTGCGCACCCCCGTCGGCACCATGGGCGGTGCATTCGTTGACGTCCCGGCTCCGCAGCTCGGGGCCGTCGCCGCCCAGGAGGCGATGCGTCGCGCCGGTCTGGACGCGGTCGACGAGGTGCTCATGGGCAACGTGCTCTCGGCGGGCCTCGGCCAGAACCCGGCGCGGCAGGCGGCGCTGGGCGCCGGGCTTGCGGAGAGCACCCCGTCCATGACCGTCAACAAGGTGTGCGGGTCCGGGCTGAAGACCATCGCGCTCGCCGCCCAGGCGATCCGTGCCGGGGACGGCGAGGTGTTCCTGGCGGGTGGCATGGAGAACATGTCGCGCGCGCCCTACCTCGTCGAGAGTGCCCGCTTCGGCTACCGCCTCGGTGACGGCCAGCTCGTCGACGAGATGATCCGCGACGGGCTCTGGTGCGCGTTCGAGCACTGCCACATGGGCAGCACCGCCGAGAACGTCGCCCGCGAGTACGAGGTGAGCCGCGAGGATCAGGACGCCTTCGCGGCTGCGTCGCAGCAGAAGGCTGAGGCCGCCATCGCCGCCGGCCGCTTCCGCGACGAGATCGTCGGCGTGCCGGTCAAGAAGCGCAAGGAGACGGTGACGATCGACGTCGACGAGCATCCGCGCGCAGGCACCACCGCTGATTCGCTGGCCGGGCTCCGGCCCGCTTTCGACAAGGAGGGTTCCGTCACTGCGGGCAACGCGAGCGGCATCAATGACGGCGGGGCGGCGGTCGTGGTGATGAGCGAGTCGCGAGCGCGCGCCGAGGGGCGGACACCGCTGGCGCGGATCCGCGCCTACGCCAGCGCCGGTGTGCCGCCGCGGGTGATGGGGATGGGCCCGGTGCCGGCGGTGCGCGCCGCGCTGCAGCGTGCGGAGCTGTCGGTCGGCGACATCGATCTCTTCGAGCTCAACGAGGCCTTCGCCGCGCAGTCGGTGGCGGTCGGCCGGGAGCTGGCGGTCCCTGACGAGAAGCTCAACGTCAACGGAGGTGCCATCGCCCTCGGCCACCCCATCGGCGCGAGCGGCACCCGGATCATGGTCACCCTGCTCCACGCGATGCAGCAGCGCGACGCCACCATCGGGGTGGCGGGGATGTGCATCGGCGGTGGCCAGGGGATCGCCATGGTGGTGGAGCGGGTCTGACGGTTCGCACCCGCAGCCGGTCGGGGATGGACCTCAGACGGGCACTGCCTGCTGCGCGACGATCCCGGCGAACACGTCGGTCTCGGGCAGCGACACCGGGACGTGCGATATGACCAGCTGGAACGACTCGTTGCCGAACTGCTCGATGTTCACCTCTTCGGGGATGGCGAGCATCGGCCAGTCCGGCGCGATCTGGCTGTGGTGCGCGATCAGCGCCTGACGCTTGCGCCGCACGCCCTCGCGCACGTCGACGGTGGTGGTGATCCACTCATCGGGCGTCACGAATGGCAGGTCCTCGGGGCGCTCGACACCGAACGGCGGCGGCATCCCCGCCTCGCGAGCAAGGTCCGCGGCCTTGCGCAGGAACGACAACGGAATCGAGGTGTAGTACAGCTTGGACACGCGCCATGGCTCCCCCGCCTCGGGATAGAGCGACCTCATGTGCGCGGCCTCAACGGCGAGCAGCGTCACGCGGTGCGTCTGGATGTGGTCGGGGTGGCCGTAGCCACCCACCCCGTCGTAGGTGACCACCACGTGCGGCCGGAAGCTGCGGATGTGCGCGACCATGCGGCCCACCGCCTCGTTGATGTCCACCTTCCAGAAGGCGTCCGGCAGCTCGTTGGTGTCCGCGCCCCACATTCCCGAGTCGCCGTAGCCGAGGAAGTGGACCTCGTCGACGCCGAGGATGGCGCAGGCGGCGCGCAGCTCCTGCTGGCGAATCTCGGCCAGGCGCGGTCGCGTCGTCTCCTCGGGCATGTCCTCGGCGACGATGGTGGCGAGCTTGCCGTCCGTGCAGCAGATGTTCGCGGTGCGGATGCCACGATCGTGCGAGGTCGCCAGCAGCCCACCCATGGTGATCGACTCATCATCGGCATGCGCATGCACTGACATCAGGCGCAGCTGGCCATCCATCGCGCTACTCCTCGGTGACCGACACCGTGCGCATCACGTCGCCCTGGCGAATCTCGCCGACCACGTCCATGCCCTTGACCACCTGGCCGAACAGGTTGTAGGCCTTGGCCAGCTTGTGCCTGTCGTCGACGGTGCAGATGAAGAACTGGGAACCGTTGGTGTTGGGTCCGGCATTGGCGCAGGCGACCGCCCCGGCGATGTACTCACCCTGCACCGGCTCGTCGTCGAAGCGATAGCCGGGTCCACCCCGGCCGGTTCCCTCCGGGCAGCCGGCCTGGATCACGAAGTCGTCGACGACGCGATGGAAGGTGAGCCCGTCGTAGAAGCTGTCACGCGCCAGGAACACGAAGTTGTTGACGCTCTTGGGGGCTCGGCTCGGGTCGAGCGCCATCACGATGTCGCCCTTGTCCGTGGCGATGGTCGCGGTGTACTTCTTCGATGTGTCGATCACCTGCTCGGCGCGTGCGTAGGACTTGGGCATCGCCGCAGTGTACGGCGAAGTCCGCGCGCGGCCGTCAGGCTGCCGGGGATGGCGCCGGGGTGGCGGCGGCCGCATGGTGGCCGGCGCCGTGTGTCTGGAGGAACTGCAGGAACTTCTGCGCGTCGCTGAGCAGCTGGGTACCCGGCTCGGCCATGAGCGCGTCGACCTTCGTCTTGGCCATGGCCAGGTCCGCCGCCTGCTGTGCGGCCGTGATCTTGCCGGTGCTGACGCCCTTGGCCACGATCTTGGTGATCTGCGCGAGGATCTGGGCCTCGATCGCGGGTGCCTTGGCGCCGGCGATGTCGTCGACGGACTTGCCCGCCGCGAGCTGGGTGTGCACCGAGGCGACGCTCTGCCCGGTCTGGCTGGCAAGGAGGGCCAGGGCGCGCTGGATGACCTGGGTGCCACGAGAGCTCGACCCTTTGGCCTTGGCCTTGGGGGTCGGGGTGGTGTTGGTGGATCCCGTCGCCGCCGTCGCTGGTGCCGACGTGCTGTGCTGGCTGGCGACGGCGTAACCGATACCGCCGCCGGCGGCGCCGACGGCGATCACTGAGGCGGCAAGGGCTGGGAACGCGTGCCGCCCCACCCAGTGGGCGGCGGTGCGAAAGGGCTTGAGCATGGTGTTTCTCTCGTGAGGTCGGGAGCGATCGGTGCGATTCTCGCTGGTCGGCCCGAGCGAGGGCCTGAAACATCCCTGAGAAGTCAGCGCCAGTGGGCTGCGTGCTGGCACCGGCGCCGGGCCTCGAAACGGTCGGGTAAAGTCACCGGCGCTCAGCGCCAGGCCTTGCAGGAGTGCGAATGAACGTCGTCGTCTGCGTCAAGCAGGTGCCGGATCCCAACTCGCCCGGCCAGCTCGATCCCTCCAGCCACACTCTCAAGCGCGACGGCGAACTGGTGCTCGATCCCGGCGATGAGTTCGGCGTGGAGGCGGGCCTGCAGCTCGCTGAGAAACACGGGGGCGAGGTGACCGTGGTCAGCATGGGCCCGGACCGCGGCGTGGACGCTGTGCGCAAGGCCCTGGCCATGGGAGCCGCCAGGGGCGTGCTGATCACCGACCCCGCCCTGGCCGGGTCGGATGCCCTCACCACGGCGAAGGTCCTCGCCGCGGCCATCCGCAAGCAGGAGTTCGACGTGGTGATCACCGCCACGGAGTCGACCGACGGGTACACCGGCGTGGTGCCGCAGATGCTCGCGGGACTCCTCGACATCCCCGCTGTGACCTTCGCGAAGTCGGTGGTGTACGAGGGCGACACGCTCACGGTGGAGCGGCAGACGGAGACGGGCATCGAGGTCGTGGAGGCCAAGCTGCCCGTGGTGATCAGCGTCACGGCCGGCGTCAACGAGCCGCGCTATCCATCTCTCAAGGGGATCATGGGCGCCAAGCAGAAACCCCTCGACCGTCCCACGGCCGCCGACCTCGGCGTGGAGGGCCTGGGCGGCGCATCCGCGGGCCAGACGGTGACCGCTGTCACCGCCGCCGCGCAGCGTGCGGCGGGCGAGATCATCCAGGACGACGGCGAGGCGGCGAAGCGGATCGTCGACTTCCTTGCTGAAAGGAAGGTGATCTGAGATGGCCAAGACGTGGGTCTTCGCCGAGATCGTCGACGGCAAGCCCGCGGCCGCGGTCCTCGAGCTGCTGACCAAGGCGCGCTCCTTCGGAGGCACCGTCGAAGCCGTGGCTCTCTCTCCCCAGGCTGAAGCTGCCGCGGCCGTGCTCGGCGAGTACGGCGCGACCACCCTCCACGCCGGGACGGACGCCGCCTTCGGCGAGCTCCTTCCCGGGGGTCCATCGGCCGACGCCATCGCCGCGCTGGCAGCTGAGCAGCAGCCCGACCTCATCCTCGTCGCCTCGACCTACCTCGGCAGGGACGTGGCCGGCAGGCTCGCGGCCAAGCTCGACGTGCCGGTCATCGCGAACGGCCTCGACGTCTCCTCGGACGGGGCGGTGACCGTCAACTCGTCGATCTTCGGAGCCACCCAGGACGTCACCACCGCGTTCGAGTCGAAGAAGCCGGCGGTGGCGCTGATCAGGCCGAAGTCCTTCGCCGCCGAGAGTGCCGGCGGTGGGCCCGCGACGGTGGCGCCGATCACTGCCGACATCGCCGAGCAGCACAAGAGCGTGAAGGTGGTCGAGCGTCGCGAGGAGGCGGCATCCGGTCCAAAGCTCGAGGAGGCCCCGGTGGTGATCAGCGGCGGCCGCGGGCTCGGCGACCCCAAGAATTTCGAGCTGCTGGAGCAGCTGGCTGCGCTGATCGGCGGTGCGGTCGGCGCCAGCCGCGCCGTGGTCGACGCCGGATGGGTGCCGTACTCGATGCAGGTGGGGCAGACGGGCAAGACGGTCAAACCCACCGTGTACATCGCCGTGGGCATCAGCGGCGCGATGCAGCACACCGTCGGCATGAAGAGTGCCAAGACCATCGTCGCGATCAACCGTGACGGCGATGCCCCGATCTTCAAGCTCGCCGACCTCGGCGTGGTCGGCGATGCGCTGAAGATCCTTCCCCAGGTGATCGAGCAGATCAAAGCCCGCAAGTAGGCGAAGGGGGAACTGCGTTCCCTTCGTCACGTGCCGAAATGCGCGAAAGTGGTCTGCTGAGCGTCGGCCGCCGGTATACTCGCCCGGCCATGGACGACAAGGTCATTGTCGACCTGCTTGGTCAGGTCGGCAATCTCTTCACCTCCAGCTTGGAGCTGAAAGAGACCATCGACTTCATGTTGAAGGCCGCCTCGGACCTAGTGGCCTGCGATGCCGCCACCGTGTTCCTCCTCGACGACGATGGCAAGAGCCTGAGCGCCATCGCCACGTTCCCGTTCACGGAGTCGGTGGCCCAGGTGGCCACCTTCGAGCTGGGTGAGGGCATCGTCGGCTGGGCCTCCCAGCGACGCAAGGTGGTCTCCGTCGCCGACGCCACCAAGGACAGCCGTTTCAAGAACCTGCCGATGGCCCACGCGCCGCGGAGCTGCCTGGTGATGCCGCTGCAGTCACCGCAGCGGCTGGTCGGGGCGCTCACCATGGCCCGGCGCGAGGTGCGCCCCTTCACGACGGTCGAGCAGGCCCTCATGCAGGTGATCGCCAACCAGGCGGCGATCTCGATCGACAATGCACGCCTGCATGCGCGCCAGACCGTGCAGCTGGCGCAGATCGCCGAGCAGAAACGTGAGCTGGAGCGCAGCTACGCGCAGATCAACGAGATCTCGCGACTGAAGAGCGAGTTCCTCGCCAACATGAGCCACGAGCTGCGCACCCCACTCAACGCCATCCTCGGCTTCAGCGAGATCCTCAAGGACAATCTGGTCGCGCTCGAGGAGGAGCAGCGGCACGAGTGCCTGGAGAATATCCATACGTCGGGGAAGCACCTGCTCGAGCTGGTGAACGACGTGCTCGACCTCAGCAAGATCGAGGCCGGCCGCATGGAGCTCAGCTACGACGACTTCTTCGTGAACAACGCCGTCCGTGAGGTGCACAACGTCATCCGCTCGCTGAGCGAGCGTCGTGACATCGACCTCTCGATCGACGTGGTGCCCGAGGACCTCATGCTCCGTGCCGACAAGAGCAAGTTCAAGCAGGTGCTCTACAACCTGCTCAGCAACGCCATCAAGTTCACCGCCCAGGGTGGCCGCGTCTGGGTCAAAGCTCGTTCCGAGCGGGTGGAGACACTGTGCATCGAGGTCGGTGACACCGGCGTGGGCATCCCGCGAGAGCACCACGAGCGCATCTTCAACGAGTTCTACCAGGTCGACAGCGCCACCACTCGCCAGGTCGAGGGCACCGGCCTCGGCCTGTCGCTGACCCGGCGCATCATCGAGCTGCACGGCGGCAGGATGGAGCTGGAGAGTGAGCCCGGGACGGGGTCGGTGTTCACGTTCCGCCTGCCACTCGGCGGACTGCAGACATCGAACGGCCACCACCACAACCGCATCCTGCTGGTCGAGGACAACCGGAGCAACCGCGAGCTGGCGACCATGGTTCTCACCGGCAACGGCTTCGAGGTGGACGTCGCGGTCGACGGCAACGAGGGTCTGCACAAGGCACGGAGTTCCACTTACGATCTCGTGCTGATGGACATCGAGCTTCCGGGCATCGATGGCCTCACCGTCACCCGCATGCTCAAGTCCGACCCCAAGACGTCGTCTGTCCCCGTCGTCGCGCTCACAGCCAACGCCATGAAGGGAAACGAGCAGGAGGCCCTCGCCGCCGGCTGCTCGGGATACATCTCAAAGCCGATTGAGGTGGCGAACTTCGTGCAGAGGATCGCCACGTACCTGGAGACCGAAGCCTCATGACCGGAGCCGGAAAGACCATCCTCATCGTGGAGGACGACGCCCCCAGCCGCGAGGTGGTCCGGCTCGCCTGCAGCGCCCAGAACCACACCCTCCTCGAGGCGGCCAACGGCGTCGACGGGCTGGCCGCGGCGCGCGAGCAGAACCCCGACCTGATCATCCTCGACATCAACCTCCCCGGCATGAGCGGCCTGGACGTCTGCCGGCGGCTCCGCTCCGAGGGCTCGCGGGTGCCGATCATCATGCTGACCGCCAAGGCGGACACCATCGACGTGGTGGTTGGCCTCGAGCTCGGAGCTGACGACTACGTCACCAAGCCCTTCGAGGTGCGTGAGCTGATGGCGCGCATCGGTGCCCACCTCCGTCGCAGCGAGATCTCCTCCCAGGAGCAGCCCCGTGACCGCTTCGAGTTCCCGGGCCTGACGATCGACCTCGGTCGCCGGCAGGCATTCCGGGACAGCGAAGAGGTGATGCTCACCCTCACCGAGTTCAACCTGCTCGCCCTGCTGGCCTCGCGGCCGGGCCAGGTGATGAGCCGCGGCGAGCTGCTGCGCCGCGTCTGGGGCTACGAGGTGGAGATCGAGACCCGCACCGTCGACGCCCACGTGTACCGGCTGCGCCGCAAGATCGAACCGGACGCAGAGAAGCCGACGTACATCCACTCAGTACCGGGGATCGGCTACCGCTTCTCCGGCTAGTCGCCTGAAGGTCGGGCGGAGGGCGGCGAGGGCGCAGTGCTCCCGCTTCAGCTTCACAGCCCGTCTGCGTCGCTGCGAACCCGCCGCCGGCGGCTCCTTCGCTCCTTCGGGCCGCTCAGATTCAGCTGGAGCCTTGCGCCCTCGCCGCGCTCCGCTCCAACGATGCGTACCGGCTCAGTAGATGAACCCGGTGATGGACCACGCATCAGCGTGGGTGATGGTGCGGTGGTCCACGCGGCCCCAGCCTCCGCCGTTCCCGTAGTAGTTCATCTCAGAGATGAGGAAGCTGCCATCGGGGTTGACCTTCTCGACGTAGCCCACGTGGCCGAACCAGCCGGTGTGGAAGATCACGAGGGCGCCGGCCACCGGGACGTGGCCCTCGGGGCGGATGCCGTTGGCGGCGTCGAACCACCAGCCGGCGTTGCCCGCCCACGTGATGTTGCGCTTGAGGGCCGCGTAGTACGTGCACTGCCCGTACGGAAAGCTGTCCGCCGCCGAGGTGTGCACCTCGAAGATGGACGGCACCCCGCCCGGGGCACGGGAGAAGTAGCGGCCCACCAGGGCGCCGGAGGGCGCTGCCGTGATCGGCACCTGCAGGTAGCTGCCGGTGGGACGGGGCGTGTCCTGGGTCAGGGCGTTGTAGTCGAGGAGCACCCGGGGATCGAGGCCGAGACGCTTGGCAAAGTGGCTGGGACGCTCATTGGGGAGCACCGGGACCAGGGCGCCGGCGCTGGGAGGGAGCAGGAGGGTCGTGCCTGGCGCCGGCTCCGCACCTGTCGCGAGCCCGTTGGCCCAGCGGATCGCGGCCGCGTCGGAATGGTCGTGGACAGCGAGCGTCTCGACCGTCTGGCCGGCGCTGACCACCACCGTCTGGGCGGGTCGCGCCGCGATCGGGGGAACGACCGACGGCCGTTCGATGACGGCGCTGAGGATGATGTCGGGGTTGGCAACCGGGGGAGAGATCACCGCCGCCGCCGGTGCCGAGGGGCGGGGTGCCAGCACGGGCAGGAGGACCGCTGCGAGCAGAACCCACGCGTGCCGGATGAAGCGATGTCGGTTACCGCGGATGATCTCCCCCTCCTCACGGGGCGCCCCACGGGACGACAACGACGAGCGTTCCCCCAACGACCAGGCCGCGCCGGAGGCTAACAAAGCACGGCGCCCGCAGTCAAAGCTGACAGGACCAGAAGGACACCGCCCGTACACTGGCCTTGATGACCGACCGGCAGGCGCGCGCCGCAGCGGCAGAAGCCTCCACGACCGCGCGAGACCCCGGGAAGGGACCACCCGCGGACATCCGCAGGTCGACCTGGTGGTGGGTGCGCGCGGCCGCGATCCTCGGCACGATCTTCATCGCCATCCAGCTCCTCGGCGTGGTGCGGTCACTTGTGGGCGCGCTGCTGACGGTGTTGCTGTACGTCCTCTTCGGCGCGGTGATCGCGTTCATCGCCGGCCCCGTGGTACAGGCCCTCGAGGATCGCCTCCACCTGCCACGCACCCTGGCCATCCTTCTCACCCTGCTCGTCGGCCTCGGGATCGTCGTCGGCATCGGCTATCTCATCGCGACGCCCATCGTCGACGAGGCTTCCCAGCTGAGCAAGCAGGGGCCCGGAATCATCAAGCAGATCAACGACATCGCCGCCACCGTGCGCGCGCAACTGGCCAGCCATGGGATCCAGTTGAGCGGCAACGGCGTCGGTGGAAGCATCAGCAGCGACGTCTCCAGCAGGGTGGCGGGAATTCTGCTCAACGTCGTGACCTCGATGGTCACCATCCTGCTCGACATCCTCGTCACGCTGGTCGTCGCGTTCTGGATGCTCAAAGACGGCGACGAGCTGCGCGGTGGCATCGTGAACCTGCTGCCCGGGCGGATTCGCGGCGACGCCAACTTTGCCTTCGATGCCTTCGGCGTCGTGGTCGGCGGTTACGTGCGAGGTCAGCTGTTCATGGCCGCGATCATCGGGGTGATGGCGGGCCTCGGCTGTTGGGTTGTCGGTGTGCCCTTCCCGATCGTCGTCGCGATCGCCGCTGGAACCTTCGAGCTGATCCCGCTGGTCGGCGCCTTCGTCGGCGGGGCCGTGGCGATCCTTCTTGCGTTCACCAAGAGCCCGGTGACGGCGGTGTGGGCCCTCCTCCTCTTCATCGCGATCCACATCATTGAGGGGTACCTGCTCGCTCCGCGCATCCAGGCCAGGTTCGTTCGCCTGCACCCGCTGATCACCATCCTCGCCCTGTTCGCGGGCATCGAGGTCGGCGGCTTCCTCGGCGCGTTCGTGGCCGTGCCGTTGGCGAGCCTGACGGCGGTCTTCGTGCGCGCGGCCATGGGCGACGCCAAGAGCCGCCACCCCGACGTGTTCGCCGAACGGAGGCGCGACATGCGGGTCGAGAGGCGCCGTCGCCGGCTGCTCGGGGAGTTCCGTCTGTTCGGGCGTCCCCACTCCCCGACTGGGGCTAAAGCTGATATTGACACTGTCCCATAGAGTGCTACCATGCGCCCCATGAGGAAGTACAAGCCCGTTGAGCTGCCGCTGAAGGATGTGCCCACCGAGTTCGCCGAAGAGCACGCGATCTGCCCCAACTGCCTCGATCGGGAGGCGGGGGTGATCGGCCGGCTGGGGCTGCGCCTGGTTTTCAGGTGTCAGCGCTGCCGGGTGCGCTTCCACCGGCAGACTGCCATGGTGGGGCTCGTCTGACAGTCCGCTGAGACGGCACGGCCTGCAACACTTTGCTGGCCGTGCCCATCTCACAACCCGCGCACCTCGCGACCATCTATCGCGGGACGGTGCCCGAGGCGGTGATCCGGGGCCACGTGGCGGTCGTCGACAGCACCGGGCGGCTGCTGACCGGTGCGGGCGATGCGAACGCTGTCACCACGTTGAGGAGCTGCGTCAAACCCATCCAGGCGCTGCCGTTCGTGTCCGAGGGCGCCGCACTGGGCGTGATCGACGCCGAGATGGCCATCGCATGTGCCTCACACGGCGGTGAGGCCGCCCACGTCGAGGTGGTTCGAGGGCTGCTCAGCCGTGTGGGACTCGACGAGGACGCGCTGTCCTGCGGGCCGCAGCTGCCCATGGACGAGGCTGCTGCACAGGTCCTGCTGGCCGCCGGGGGAGGGCCGCGCGCGCTGACCAACAACTGCTCCGGCAAGCACGCCGGCATGCTGGCGGCCTGCGTCGCCCGCGGCTGGCCCGTCGCCGGCTACGCGGACTTTGATCACCCGCTGCAGGTGGAGATCCGCGCGAGCATGAGTGCGCTGTGCGGCATCGAGGTCGAGTCCGTTCCACGCGGGATCGACGGCTGTGGCCTGCCGACACACGGCCTGCCCCTCAGCGCGCTTGCCCGGATGTTCGCCGCGGCCTGCCGTGACCCCCGTTTCCAGAGGTGCCAGGCAGCCATGGCAGAGCACCCCCACCTGGTCGCCGGGCATGGCCGCTTCGACACGGCTCTCCTGGCGACCGCGGGCGCCCGCCTGACCGCCAAAGGGGGGGCCGCCGGCGTCTGGGTCGCGGTCCGCCGCCCGGACGGCCCCGGCCTGGCGATCAAGCTCGAGGGCGGGGACCAGTCGGCGATCTCGGCGGTCGCCATCGCCGCCCTGCGGCAGCTGGGCTGGCTTACCCCGGAGGAGGCGTCCGACGCACGGCTGCGCGGCTTCGCGCAGCCGCCGGTGCGGAATTGGGCCGGGGCCACGGTCGGCGAGGTCAAGGTCGAGCCCGGCTGGGCCGAGCGCTTGGCCGGCTGAGCCAGGCGGGGCCCCTCTCCAGGGGTGCATCCTGCCCCACGACGGGCGCGTCCCCCGGTGCTATAGTCACCCCAGAAATGTTGACGCCGATGTCAATTTCAGACCGGCTTGACGCGTTGATCCCCGCGATGCATGGTCATGACGTCACGGCCGAGCGCACCTTTGAGGGAACCACCCATGCCTGACCAGAGCCACGTCGGTCGCCGCTACGAAGCGACCGGCCAGGTGGTGGACGGGGCCGGCGCGGAGGCGTTCGCCAAGGCGATCGCGGGCTCCGACGACGTCTTCTCGCCCGGGACCGTGCCACCGACCTTTGCCGCTGTCTACTGCCTCTTCCCGACGCTGTACCAGCTGTTCGGCGACGCTGAGGTGGGGGTCAACCTGGCCGGGCTCGTCCACGGCGAGCAGTCCTTCGAGTGGCCGGCGCCCGTGCGCTCGGGCGACGTCGTCGACGCCAGCGCCGTCATCGCGTCCGTCGAGGAGAAACGTGGCATGACCTTCCTGGGCATCGAGCATGAGGCGCACACGCAGGCCGGCGAGACGGTCTGCCGCGGCCGCTCACTGATGATCATCCGATGACCTACGCGCGAACCGCCACGCTCAGCTCCGTTGCCACCGGTGACCAGATGACTCCGATGAGCCGCACGGTGACGCAGGAGCAGATCGACGCGTACGCCGACGCGTCCGGCGATCACAACCCGATTCATGTCGACGCCGACTTCGCGCGCTCGGTCGGGCTGCCCGGGACCATCGCGCACGGCCTCCTCGACATGGCGATCCTGACCGAGGCCGTGGGCCGGTGGGCGGGCGGTTATGAGCAGGTGGCGTCCATCGCCTGCCGATTCTCCAAGCCACTTCTCCCCGGCGAGACGGTGACCTGTTCGGGGCGTGTGGTCGAGATCGATGAATCGAGTGGCATCGCCACCCTCGAGGTGGAAGCGGTGTCGAGCAGTGGCGAACGCGTACTCACCAATGGCCGGGCCACCGTCCGGCTTTCACGCGAGAGGGGTTGAAGGACATGGGGTTCGACTTCAGTTTCACCCAGGAGCAGGAGGAGATCCGCAAGCTTGCGCACGAGTTCGCGGTCAATGAGATGCGGCCGGTTGCCGCGGAGTACGACGAGAAAGAGGAGACACCGTGGGCGGTGATGCACAAGGCCCACGACCTCGGACTTGACGCGGCCAGCGGTTTCCCGGAGCAGTACGGCGGCGGCGGCATCGACTTGATGAGCTCGCTGATCCTCACTGAGCAGCTCGCCTGGGGCGACGCCGGCATCGGTGTCTCCATCAATGCCACCGGCCTCTGTGGGGCGGCGATCCTGGCGATGGGCACCGAGGAGCAGAAGCAGAAGTACATCAGCCAGTTCTGCGATCCCAAGCAGCTGCGCATCGGCGCCATGGGGCTCACCGAGCCCAACAGCGGCTCGGACTCGATGGCTCTCGAGACAACCGCCACCAAGGCCGACGGCGGCTACGTCCTCAACGGCACCAAGCAGTTCTGTACCAACGGTGGCATCGCCGACATCATGGTTGCGTTCGTCACCACCGACAAGTCCGCCGGCGCCGCCGGGATCGCGGGGTTCGTCATCGAGAAGGGCACCCCGGGCATGCGCCAGGGCCGCAAGGAATCCAAGCTCGGGGTGCGCGCGTCGCACACGGCGCAGGTCATCTTCGAGGATTGTTTTGTGCCCGAGGAGGCGCGCCTCGGCTTCGATCGAGAGGGCAACGCCACAGGGCCGGGCGCGATCGGCGCGCTCCTGATGCTCGAGGCCACCCGCCCGCTGGTCGCAGCCGGGGCTGTCGGGATCGCGCGCGCGGCGTACGAGTTCGCTCGTGACTACTCGCTCGAGCGCCACGCGTTCGGCAAGCCGATCGCCCGGCACGAGGCGATCGCGTTCAAGCTCGCCGACATGGCCACGGAGATCGACGCTGCCTGGCTGCTGACGCTACGGGCCGCGTGGATGGCCCAGAACGGCATCCCATTCGCGCGCGGCGAAGGCTCCATGGCCAAGCTGATGGCCGGCGACGTCGCCATGCGGGTTACCGTCGACGCCGTCCAGGTGCTCGGCGGCTACGGTTACATCAAGGAGTACCCGGTGGAGCGCTTCATGCGCGACGCCAAGATCTACCAGATCTGGGAAGGCACCGCCGAGATCCAACGACTGGTGATCAGCCGCCTCATCCTCGGCGAGCGCAAGGCGCTTGCGGCGCGGCCCCGGGTGATCAAGCAGGACCCGCTCGCGGTCGAGGCGGTCGCAGCGGCGGGGTAAAGCGAAGGGGGAACTGCGTTCCCCCCTCGGGCTCCCCCCAGCTCAGCGGTGTCAACTCCGGCGGGGTGAACCCGCCTGCGTTGACGGTCTGATCGGGTTTCTTACTCGCTCTTCAGGCGCTGCTGGCCACGCTTGATCTCGGCCTCGGCGGCTGCGCGGCTGTCCCAGCCGCGGACCTCGCTGGCCTTGCCGGGCTCGAGCTCCTTGTAGATCTCGAAGAAGTGGGCGATCTCGAGGAGCAGCGGCTCGGGGACGTCATCGAGCTCTGTCCATTCGACACGGCTGTCTGCGCAGGGAACCATGAGCAACTTGGCGTCAGGCCCGTGCTCGTCACTCATCCAGAACACGCCGAGCGATCGGCAGTAGATGTGGCAGCCCGGGAAGGTGGGTTCGCCAAGCAGCACCAGCGCGTCGAGCGGGTCGCCGTCCTCGCCGAGGGTGTCGACGACGAAGCCGTAGTCGGCCGGGTAGCGGGTGGCGGTGAACAGCTCTCGATCGAGGCGGATCGCCCCGATCGAGGCGTCCCACTCGAACTTGTTGCGACTCCCCTTGGGCACCTCGATGACAACGTCGACCTTGAGGAACTCGCTCATGTCAGAGGACCACCCTAGCGACCATGACGCCGAAACGCACCGCCCAGGACGCCGAAGACGGCGCCACCGTCCATGTTCAGACGCGCGGCCAACCACTTCTGTCCGCGAGCAGTCTGACCGTCTCGAGGGCGGGTGTCGAGAACCTCGTGTACCCGGACAGGTTGATCACGTCGGTCCCCCAGGGCATACCACCGCCGCGCGGGTTGATCAGTGCGCGGGAGTGAAGAGCGCAGGGCCGCGCGCCGGGGCAGTGCTGCGCTTGGCCATAATCGGCAGCGTCAACAGCGCGCCACGCAACCGGGGGAACCGCAGATGTTCGACCTCAACGGCAAGGTTGCCGTCGTCACGGGCGGCTCACGCGGCCTCGGTCGCGCCGACTGCCTGGCCCTGGCCCGCGCGGGTGCGGACGTGGTCGTGACCGACATCCTCATCGAGTCCGATCCAAACATCCAGCAGGCTGCCGAGGGCGCCAACTCGGCGCTCGCGCAACTCTTCACCTCTCAGCACGCGGTGTACTCCGAGCAGACCAGCGACGACATCCGCAAGATGGGTCGCCGATCGGCGGCGATGAAGATGGACGTCACCAACCGCGACCAGATCGAGGAGGTGTTCGCCCAGGTGAAGAAGGACTTCGGCTCCCTCGACATCCTGGTCAACAACGCGGGCACCCTCGACCACATCGGCCAGATCGAGAACCAGAACGATGAGCTGTGGGAGCGCGACCTGCGCGTGAACCTCACCGGCGCGATGCTCTGCACCAAGGCCGCGTGGCCCTACATGCGCGAGCAGAACTGGGGAAGGATCATCTTCATGGCATCGGTGGCGGGCACGCTCGGTGGCTTCGGGCAGGCGTCGTACTCCACCACCAAGGCAGGCCTGATCGGGCTCGGCAAGTCGATGGCGCTCGAGGGCGCACGCTACGGAATCACCGCCAACGTCATCGCTCCCGGGATCATCGGCACCGAGGCGTTCAAGGCGGGCAGCCCCAAGATGAATGACCGCATGGTGCTGCGCACCGCGCTGCGCGCGGCCGGTGAGCCCGAGGACATCGCACACGCGATCTGCTTCCTCGTGTCACCGGAGGCGCGCTACATCACTGGCCAGGTGCTCACAGTCGCCGGAGGCATCGACCTCTTCGTCTACTGAGGGCCGCTGCGATGCCCCGCGAACGGTCCGACCAGCTGGAGGTGGGAGTCACCTACCTGCCCGCCGCGGTGGGCCCGTACATGTGGCACGAGTTCCATGCCGACGCTGTGCGACGCGATCTGGCAGCGATCGCCTCACAGCGGATCCCGACGGTGCGCCTCCCGCTCAGCTGGGACGCATTCATGCCGGCGGACCGCGCGCCGAACCCGCGCCGCATGCGCGACCTGGAGAGCGTGCTGAGCGCTGCCCGCGAGCTGGAGCTGCGCGTGGTGCCGGTGCTGTTCGCGCAATCGATCGGCGACTGCGTGATGTTGCCCGCATATGCCGTCGACCGGCGCGCGCCGCGACGCGGGGTGCGTTGCGTCAGCGAAGGGCGGGTCGTCGACGGCGGGCCGCGCGACATGTACAAGGACCCGCTCATGCTCGAGGCGCAGGTGCGCTGGATCGACGGGGTGCTCGCCGGCTTCGCCGGGCACCCCGCGGTGGCTGCCTGGGACCTCGGCCACGACCCGGCCAGCACGATCAGGCCGATCCGCATCGCCGACATGGCGGCATGGGTCGAGCTCCTCGCCGAGCGTGTGCACGCACAGGACGAACGGTGCCGGCTCACCCTCGGGCAGGATGACGTCGTGCACGGCCGTGGCGTGCGCCTGGCGCGCATGGCCGAGCACCTCGACGAGCTCGGGATGGCGGTCCGCCCGCAGATGCTGCCGCTGCCCGGCGAGCCCTTGGACCCGGGTCGCGTGGTGTTCACGGTGGAGATCGCCCAGGCGCTGGCGGGTGAGTTGGTGGCGCTGATCGTGGAGCTGGGGATCGCCTCCGGCGACGTTGCCGCCGCCGTCCCGGACGCGGCCGTCGTCGACACTGTCACCGCGCCTGATGAGCTGGCTCGTCAACGGTGCGATGAGATGCTGCAGCGGCTGGTCGGCTCGGGTGCCTCGGGCATCCACTCGGCAGCGTGGACGGACTGGGGAGAACGGCTCCTCGAGGCACCGCCCGCCGACCGCCGGCCGTGGCTGGCACGACTGGGAATGCTCGACGCCCATGGGGTTTCGAAGCCCGTCGCGCAGGCGTGGGAGTCGGTGGTGACGAGGGAGCGCATGGTGGCGACGCGCTCGGTCTATCCGGCATCGCTCGACGTGGAGTCGTACTACGCCAACCTGCCCGACTCACTGCTCGACCTGCACGCGTCGTGGCAGGGCGATCAGAGTGACGGGCCTGCTATTCTCGGCTGAGCGTCGACACGGGACGGTCACTCCGCTTGCGGTCACGCTCTCGGTCGCGTTGATCGCAGGTCCCCGGCGCTGACCCGGGGCATCCCTGCACGGGGTCGGTCGCGCGAGCGTGTCGTTTGTCGATGTCAGCACGAGTCCCTGGAGGAGTCCAAGTGCCCGCTGGCCGTATCAAGATGATCAGTCCCGACCGCGGTTTCGGTTTCGTCCGCGGTGACGACGGGTCGGAAGCGTTCTTCCACCGCACCGAGCTCACCACCGTCGATTTCGACAGCCTCGAAGAGGGCGAGTCGGTGACGTTCGAGGTCGTGGACAGCCCCAAGGGGCCGCGCGCCCGCAACCTGCAGAAGGTTGGCTGAGCAGATCGCCTAGCGCGACCCGGGAAGAGGAGAGCTGGTGCTCTCCTCTTCTTCTTTGTCCGCCGGCGCGTCGAGCGCCTCGCCGCGCGCGTCGAGCTCGAGCAGGCGCCGCGCGGCCGCGCGGACGCGAGCCCGGTCCAGGCCGCGCAACCGGATGATCACCTCGCGCAACTCGGTCTGCGGATACGAGCCGGCGGCGACGTCGCCGAACTCTTCGGCCAGCCGGCGCAGCGGGGTGTACAGCTCGGCCTCGGGGACGCCCCGGTAGCGCACCTCGAGCACCATCGCGGCCGTTCCGCCACCGAAGAAGCGGGGGACCAACTCCTCCTCGACGATGGTGGTGAACTCGCGGGGCACGCCGGGCAGGATGAACAGCCACCGGTCCGGCGCCAGCTCGTATGCCATTGGCGGCGCCATGCCGCGGCGGTTGGGAAGCACCAGCCCGCCCTCAGGAACCATGGCGCAGCGCCGGTTGCCCTCGCTGACCACTGCATCGGGGATCCAGCCGGCGGCGTGCATCCGCGACACGAGTGCGGTGATGTTGGCAAGGGCGGTGGCGTTCTCCTCGAGCGGGCGGTCCAGCGCTGCGGCGACCGCCCCGAAGGTGCGGTCGTCCGGGGTCGGCCCGATGCCCCCGCACACGGCGATCCTGGCCACCCGAGGGTCGGCCACCGCGCGGTGCACTGCGTCGACGACGTCCTCCAGCCGGTCGGCCACCACCTCGATGCGCCGCACGGGGAACCCGGCCGCGAAGGTCCGAGCGGCGAGGAACGCCGAGTTGGTGTCCTGGGTGTGCCCGGAAAGCACCTCGTCGCCAACGGCGATGATGACCGTCGCGGGGGGTTCGCCCATCCGCCCGAGACTACACGCTGCATCGCGTCAGGGTCGCCGGTCGCTACAATCTCGCGGCTTACTCCATCCGCGGCCGCCGCGCGCAGTGCCGCCTGCCAGGAAGGACCCCCATGACCATCAATGTCCTGCTGCCCATCGCCGCCGCCGGCGTGTTGGGGCTCGCGTACGCCGTCTACCTGATCTTCTGGGTGCTCCGGCAACCGCAGGGGAACGAGCGGATGCGCGAGATCGCCCTGGCCATCCAGGAGGGGGCCGAGGCCTACCTCAATCGCCAATACACCATCATCGCGGCGATCGGGGCGGTCATCTTCCTCTTCCTGCTCTTCACTCTCGGCTGGCAGACGGCGGTGCTCTTCGTGCTGGGGGCGGTGCTGAGCGCCGGTGCCGGGTACGTCGGGATGAACATCTCGGTGCGCAGCAACCTGCGGACCGCGGAGGCAGCCCGCGGCGGCCTCCAGCCGGCTCTGCGGATGGCCTTCCGGGGCGGGGCGGTGACGGGGCTCATGGTGGTCGCCTTCGGGCTCATCGGCGTGGTCATCGCCTATGGGGTGTTCCAGAACATCGACTACATCGTCGGCTTCGCCTTCGGCGCCTCGCTGATCTCCGTCTTCGCCCGGCTCGGCGGCGGCATCTACACGAAGGCTGCGGACGTCGGCGCTGACCTCGTCGGCAAGGTGGAGGCCGGCATCCCCGAGGACGACCCGCGCAACCCGGCGGTCATCGCCGACAACGTGGGTGACAACGTGGGCGACTGCGCCGGCATGGCGGCCGACCTCTTCGAGACCTACGGCGTCACAGCCGTGGCTGCGATGCTGCTCGGCGGCCTGCTGTACAAGAGCAGCACGGGCCACAACCTGGCTTTCATCATGTATCCCTTGATCCTGGGGGCGATCAGCATCGTCGCCTCCATCATCGGCACGTGGTTCGTGAAGATCCCGCGCAACGGCTGGATCATGGGGGCCCTGTACAAGGGGTTGATCGCGGCCGTCATCGTGGCGATCCCGCTGTTCTACCTGGCCACGCACCTGCTCGACACCAACGGCGAGTTCAACAACACCGCGTTCACCGCCGGCGCCAACAACCTCTTCTGGTGCGCGGTCATCGGCATCGTCATCACGGTGTTGATCGTGGCCATCACCGAGTTCTTCACCGGCTCCCAGTTCTGGCCGGTGAAGACGATCGCGCGTGCCTCGCAGACCGGCCACGCCACCAACATCATCGCCGGGTTGGCGATCGGCATGGAGGGCACGGCGATCCCGGTGCTGGTCATCGGCGTCGGCATCCTGGCGTCGGCCGCGCTGGCGGGGCTGTACGGCATCGCCATCGCAGCCATGGCGATGCTCTCGATGACCGGCATCGTCGTCGCCATCGACTCCTACGGCCCCATCACCGACAACGCAGGCGGGATCGCGGAGATGGCGGATCTCCCTGAGTCGGTGCGCAACGTCACCGACCCCCTCGACGCGGTGGGCAACACCACCAAGGCGGTGACCAAGGGCTACGCGATCGGCTCCGCCGGGCTGGCGGCGCTGGTTCTGTTCGCCAGTTACACCGACGTGCTGAGGAACCACCACGGCGGCGTGCCCTTCAGCTTCGACCTCTCCCTGAGCAACGGCGTGGTCATCGTCGGGCTATTCCTCGGCGGCATCATGCCCTTCCTGTTCGGGGCGCTGTGCATGCTGGCCGTGGGCCGCGCTGCCGGCGGCGTGGTCGTCGAGGTGCGTCGCCAGTTCCGCGAGATCCCCGGGATCATGGACGGTACCGGCAAGCCCGAGTACGCGCGCTGCGTGGCGCTGGTGACGGCTGCCGCCCAGCGCGAGATGATCATCCCCGGTCTGCTGCCGGTGGTCGCGCCGCTGCTCGTCGGGTTCATCCTCGGTCCCCAGGCGTTGGGCGCGATGCTGCTCGGAACCATCGTGGTCGGGCTCTTCGTGGCTCTGCAGATGACCACCGGCGGCGGTGCATGGGACAACGCCAAGAAGTACATCGAGGATGGTCACTACGGCGGCAAGGGAACGGACACGCACGCGGCCGCGGTCACCGGCGACACCGTCGGCGATCCCTACAAGGACACCGCGGGGCCGGCGATCAACCCGATGATCAAGGTGATGAACATCATCGCCATCCTCGCCGCGCCGACGATCGCGCTGCACCACCTGCTGTACTGAGGCGGGCGGCATGGAACCGCCAACGGGATCGAACCTGGACGAGTACCAGCTCGAGATCCAGTCGATCCGCTCGACCCTCACCAGGCTGCGTGCGGACGAGGCCGACCCCGAGCTGATCGAGGAGTACGAGGCCGAGCTGCGCATCCTCATGGCGCTGTACGCGGCCGCGACGGAGACGCTCGAGGCCGGCTGGAGCGACCCGCGCCTGCCTGCGGTCCTGGCCGACCTCGACTTCGGCGAGTGGACTATGGAGAACGTGTACTCGTTTGTCTACGACGCGGCGCTCGACATGGGCGAGTCAGGCCACGACCTCGCGGCGCGAGTGGGACAGACGGACTTCGTCAGCGCGCTGCTGGCCGCCGAGGAGTAGCGCCGCGGCCGCTCAGTGAGCGCCGGCCGCCTCAAGCTCGGGTTCGTCGACGGCCGCCGGAGCCGCCGCTTGCGCGGGGATCTTCTTGCCGGGGTTGAGGATCCCAGCCGGGTCGAACGCCTGCTTGATGCGCCGCATCAGCGCGACCTGCTCGGCGCCCAGCTGCCGCTCAACGAACGCGAGCTTGGCGGTGCCGACGCCGTGCTCACCGCTGAGGGAGCCGCCCATCGACAGCACCGTCTCGAAGAGTTGCTCGGTGGCTGCGGCCGCCTTGAGACGGTCCCCGGGCACCCGCGGGTCGATGAGGAACGTGGTGTGGATGTTGCCGTCGCCGAGGTGACCGAAGGTGACCACGCCCAGCTCGTTGCCGAGACCGATCTGACGGCTGCGCGCCACCAGCTCGGCGACGCGGTCGCGAGGGACGACGACGTCCTCGTTCACCTTGCCGATCTGCACCTTGGCGACGGCTGCGCTCACCGACTTGCGCAGCTTCCAGAGACGCGCCGCCTCGTCGGCGCTGGTGGCGTGGTCGATCGTCATCGCACCGGCGTGGACGAGCGCCGCACGCACAGCCTCACCGTGCGCATTCACCTCGCTCGCGCCTCCCTCCACCTCGACGATCAGCAGCGCACCCGCGCCCGGTGCGACGTCACCGGCGCCGGTGGCCGCGATGGCATCGAGGGCCGCGCGGTCGAGGAACTCGAGCGCGGCCGGGACGATGCCCGCCTCGGTGATCGCCGCGACGGCGGCCGAGGCGGCCTCCATCCCCTCGAACGTGCCGGCCAGCGTGGCCCGCGCAGGCGGTGCGGGGATGAGCCGGAGCACGACCTCGGTGACGACCGCGAGAGTGCCCTCCGACCCGCAGAGCAGCGGGATCAGCTGTGGCGCGTCCGCCCCCTCTCCGATGCGCGCCACACGCCCGTCTGCGAGCACCGCCGTGAGCCCGGCGACGAAGTCGACCGTGGTCCCGTAGCGGAGCGTGTGCGGTCCCGCCGCGTTGCAGGCCACGTTGCCGCCGATCGTCGAGGTGGACGACGACCCCGGGTCGGGCGGGTAGTACAGCCCCGCCACCGCCGCCGCGGCGTGGATGCGCGCCGTGACCACGCCGGCCTCGACGGCGATGCGCTGCGCCTCCGCCTCGAGCGCGTTCAGCGAGGCCATCCGGCAGAGGTTGAGGATCACACCGCCGTCGGCCGAGGCGCCGCCGGCGTACCCTGTGCCCGCCCCGCGTGGCGTCACCGGCACCCCGTGCGCGGCGCACACCGCGACTGCTCCCGAGACCTCGTCGGTCGAGCCGGGGAAGACGACCGCCTCGGCGAGACGCCGCATCCCGGATGCCCCGTAGGCGTCGTACCCGTAGGCGGCGAGGTCGGCCGGGCGGGTGTAGACGTGCGCCGTGCCCACCTGACGCTCGAGGTCGCGGATGACGTCGCGGCTCAGCATGAGCGGCCATTCTACCGGCGGGGTCGAGGCTTCTCGGGCCTCTGCCATACTCGAATGCGCATGAGTGACGCCTCGCCGCCGACCGTGCTCGAGCAGGCTCTCGCCACTGTCGTCGATCCTGAGCTGCGCCGGCCGATGCTGGAGCTCGGCATGCTCCGCGACCTGCGCACCGAGGGCGCGGTCGCTCACATGCGCGTGGTCCTGACCACGCCGGCGTGCCC
Organism: Candidatus Dormiibacterota bacterium; assembly: GCA_963823765.1. Taxonomy (GTDB): domain Bacteria; phylum Chloroflexota; class Dormibacteria; order Aeolococcales; family Aeolococcaceae; genus Aeolococcus. The sequence continues at coordinate 1,337,932 of CAWGML010000002.1, read as the reverse complement.
GCTCAAGGACCAGATCCGCGGTTCTCTCGAGGCCGCTGTGATCGGCACCGTCCCGGGGATCGAGTTCGATCGAGATCACCTGGGACGCCAACGTCACCTCGACGCGCGGGCTGCCGGGCCGCCAGGAGATCCCCGGCGTGCGCAACGTCCTGGCGATCAGCGCCGGCAAGGGTGGCGTCGGCAAGACGACCGTCAGCGTCAACACCGCGATCGCGCTCAGCCTCAGCGGGGCGCGCGTCGGCCTTCTCGACGCCGATGTGTACGGGCCGAACGTGCCGATCATGATGGGGATCACCGCGCAACCCGAGCCCGGCGCATCCAACCGGATCAGCCCACTCAGCGCATACGGCATCAAGGTGATGTCGTTCGGCACGATCCTCAAGCCCGGCCAGCCCGTGATCTGGCGGGGGCCGATGCTGGCCAAGGGACTCCGAGAGTTCCTCTACGAGGTGGAGTGGGGGGAGCTCGACTACCTGGTCGTCGACCTTCCACCGGGCACCGGCGACGTGCAGCTGAGCCTGGCCCAGAGCGTCCCCATGACCGGCGCTGTGATCGTGACCACGCCCCAGGACGTCTCACTTGCCGATGTCAGCCGCGGCATCGAGATGTTCGCGCAGGTGAAGGTGCCGGTGCTCGGCATCGTCGAGAACATGAGCGGCTTCGTCTGCTCGCACTGTGGCGAGACCACCGACATCTTCGGGAGTGGCGGCGGCCGCGAGCTTGCGCTGCGGTACGACGTGCCCTTCCTCGGCGCCATCCCGCTCGATCCGCGCATCCGGCTCGGCGGCGGTGACGGGCAACCGCTGATGGCCGCGGCGCCGGACAGCACCGTCGGCGGCGTCTTTCGCGAGGTGGCGGCGCACATCGCCGGTCGGGTGAGCCAGGAGAACTTCGCCAGCACGGCCGGGCCGGTCATGCCGTCCGGGCCGCGCATCCCTCTGCGGCCGTAGCGGCCGTGGCGACGTCGCGGGTGGCCCCACGCGCCGTCGCTCCGTCGTCGGCGCCGGACGCTGCGCCCGCCGTCCTTCTCGAGCCCGGCGCCGCGCGTGCTGTGGCACGGAGCCGGTGGTTGCTCGTCGCGCTCGCGGTGGGCGCGTTCATCAGCATGGCCGACGCCACCATCGTCGCGGTCGGGCTCGACCCCCTGGTGCACCACTTCGCCGTCCCGCTCAGCGCCGGCCAGGAGGTGCTCAGCGTGTACCTGGTGGCCATCACCGCGACGCTGCCGACGCTCGGCCGGCTGGGTGACCGCTTCGGCCGCCGCCGCGTCTACCTTGCGGGCTTCGCGGTCTTCGCCCTCGGCTCGGCCATGGCCGCGCTCGCGCCTTCGTTCGGCGTCCTGCTGGCGGCGCGCGCCGTGCAGGCGGTCGGCGGGGGAGTGCTCACCGCGGGGAGCCTGTCGCTGATCGCCGAGCACGCGCCCCGCGGCCACACCGGCAGGTCGATTGCCGTGCTGGTGATCACGCAGGCCGTCGCGGGGCTGGCGGGCCCCCCGCTCGGTGGCGTCCTCGTCGCTCTGGGTGGTTGGAAGGCGATCTTCTGGGCGGGGCTGCCGATGGCCGCGATCGGCGCCGGCCTCGCTCTGCGCTTCGTGCCGAGCAGCGATGAGCGCCGCCCGGTGCGCCTCGACGTGGCCGGCTCGATCCTCACCGCGACGCTGCTGCTCGGCATCGGCGCCGGGATCGCGTCCCTCGGCGGCCCGGTGGTCGGCGACGGCGGTCCCGCGGTGTGGTTCTCCGTCGCCTGGGTGAGCCTGTTGCTGCTCGTCCCGGTCGAGCTGATCGCGCGCCGGCCGGTGATCGACGGCAGGTTGCTGCGCAACGGGCGGTTTGCCGCCGCGGCGGTGGCGACCCTGCTCAGCACCGGCACGCTGATGTCGTGCTTCGCGGTGCTCCCGTACTGGCTCGAACAGGCGCACGGCGCCGCTCCCATCGTTGCCGGGCTCGCATTCGTGCCCATCGCGGTCGGGATCGGTGCCACGTCGCGGCGAGGAGGCAGGCTCAGCGACGCCGGTCGCACCCGCCGGGCGACGGCGGCGGGGATGTCGCTCGCCGCCGGCGGTTTCGCCGTCGCTGCCGTGGCCGCGCATGTCGATGCGTGGTGGCTGCTGCTCGTCGGGCTGCTGGTACTTGGTCTCGGCAACGGCTTCTTCTCATCGCCGAACACGTCCGCGGCCATCCGGGTCGCACCGCGCGATGCCCTCGGCAGCGCGGCGGCGTTCCTGTCGACTGCGCGCAACGCGGGCGTGATCATCGGCCTGGCGGTGACCGGCGCGGTGTACACGTCCGCCGTGCACAGCACCGCCGCGGCGGACTTGGTCGCCACCGGGACGTTCGCCGCCGCCGCGGCGGTCTGCGTCGTCGTCGCCGCGTTGACGGCGCGCGCGTACCGGCACGCCTCGCCAAGCTAGCCCAGCAGCTCCAGGATGGCGCGATGCAGCGCCGGGATGGCGGCGACGTCGTCCGTGAAGACCCGTACCAACTGGTTGTGTTGGGGGAGACGGGCGATCATCTCCGCGGTGTGTGTGCGCTCCACGGTGCCCTTGATGGGATCGTACATGGCCACGAAGCCGTGGTCGGCCATGGGGTTTTCCGGCGCGATCTTGGCGGACACCACGTCTACCTGGACGCGTGCCTGCGCCGCCACCTCGGGCACGGAGTCCAGTAGACGTTGTTGGAGGGAGGAGAGGTCGACGCCACGATGGGCGATGGTCTCGTAGGCGAGGTGCCAGTGCAGGTCGCGGCGCAGCAGCCGTGCCCACGCCTCACCGAGCCGCCGCCGCTCGCCGCCGTGCGGCGCGTGCAGCCAGCGCTGCACGGCCTCGAGCACTGCCCAGTCGTTGAGCTGGAGGTACTCGCCGCGGTTCTCCAGCGGGTTGCCCGGAAGGAGAAGCCGGATGGTGTCCGCGAAGATCTCATGCATCGAGAGGTCGAAACGACGTCCGGTTCGGTGGTGGTACACCTGCGTGTACATGTAGAGGCGTGACGCGAGGAACATCTGCAGCGCGCCCGAGGCGTGCATGTGCAGGACCATGGTGTCGCCCGCGATGAAGGAGTAATGGATCAGCCGCTGCACGTCCACCGGGCCCAGCGAGATGCCGCACATGTAGGCGTCACGGCGCACGTAGTCGAGGTTGTCGACGGTCGCCGGTCCGCAGAGGATCGGCTTGCACGCGCGCAGCCATCCCGGAGGCTCGTAGCCGTCGATGCCGGCGTCGGCCATCACCCACGCCACCCACCGCGGGTCGACGTGTTCGCCGGGCTCGAAGGCTCCGGAGGGTGAGGCGCGCAACGAACCGATGAGGTCTGCCAGCTCGTTCTCCACCAGCGAGCGACCGATGTCCTCGTGGTCGATGCCCCACTGGGCGAGCACCTCTTGGTCGAAGAAATGACCGAATGGCCCGTGGCCGACGTCGTGCAGCAGCCCGGCCAGCCGCAGCGTCTCCTCGACGCATGCCGGCGACGGGGCATCAGGGAAGGCGGCGCGCAGCGAGCTGTCGACGCGCCTCGCGAACAGGCTGGCCAGGTGCATGGCACCGAGGAGGTGGACGAACCGGGAGTGCTCGGCAGACGGGAACACCCACCAAGCGGACTGCAGCTGGTGGATCCGCCGCAGGCGCTGCAACCACGGAGTGTCCAGCAGGTTGCGCTCGCCCGGCTGCGGCGAGGCGCCCTTGGTGATCTCGATGTACCCGTACAGCGGATCAGCGATGAGGTTGACCTCGCTGAAACGATCCGCCGCCGGCAGCGACGGGTTAGCCACGCACGCTCGACATCTCTGCGGACACGCCTCCGGCACCTTGACGCAGGCGATCTTTATACGCCACCGGTTGGCGCGGACAGGAAACCGACCCGGCGTGGGCGATGATGCACCGATGCCAGCACCGCCCACTCTCGCCGGCCTGGCCGTGACCGCTGATGCGATCGCGGCGACGTCGTCCAGGCGCGCCAAGGTGCGACTGCTCGCGGACCACCTGGTGGGCCTCGACCCGCAGCACCTCATGCTGGCCACGCGCTACTTCGCAGGCCGCGTCTTCGCACCCGGTGATCCGCGCACGCTCAACGTCGGCGGTGCGGCACTCTTCAAGGTCCTCCGGGAGGTGACCGGAGCCGACGAGGCCGCTCTCACAGCGGCATACCGACGCCACGGCGACGCCGGCGACACCACGGCCGACGTCCTGGCGATGCGCCCTGTTGCCTGGACCGGCGGCGTCGACCTCCTGGCTGTCGACGAGGCGTTCAGCGCCATCGCCACGGCGAACGGACCGAAGGGCCGCGAGGCTGCGCTCGCCGAGATGCTGCGGCGCTGCTCGCCGGACGAAGGCCGTTACATGGTGAAGCTGGTCAGCGGCGACATGCGGATCGGGCTTCGTGAAGGGCTCGTGGAGGAGGCGATCGGTGTCGCCTTCGGGCGGCCCGCCGTCGATGTCGCCCGCGCGGTCATGCTCCTCGGCGACCTCGGTGAGGTGGCGTGCCTCGTGGCCCGTGGTGAGAGCGTGGACCGGCCCCGGTACTTCTCCCCACTGCGCTTCATGCTCGCCTCGCCCGTGGCCGACGCTGCGGAGGCTGTGCGTCGGATGGGGGAGGAGGTGTGGGTTGAAGACAAGTATGACGGTATCCGTTGCCAGCTGCACCACAGCGGTGACCGTGTGGCCCTGTACAGCCGCGACCTCAACGAGGTGACCGACCAATTCCCTGAGGTCGGCGCCGCCGCCGAGCACACCGCTGACATCATCCTGGATGGCGAGATCCTGGCATTCCGCGAGGGACGGGTGCTCCCGTTCCACGACCTGCAGACGAGACTTGGCAGGCGCAATCCCTCCCAGGCCGCACGCGAGGCGGTGCCGGTCATCTACGTGGCGTGGGACCTGCTCCTGCACGGCAAGGAGTCACTGCTGGACACGCCCCTGCGCGAACGCCGTCGCCGCCTCGAGGCCCTGGCGCTGGGCGATGGGTTTGCGCTGGCCCACCTCGAGCCGGCCATCGGCACTGCCGCTGTCGACGAGCGCTTCGCGGCGGCGCGCGCTCGCCGCAACGAGGGCCTCATGCTCAAGGACCCGGAATCCAGGTACACGCCGGGACGCCGCGGCCTTGCCTGGCTGAAGCTCAAGCGTCCGCTGGACACGCTCGACGTCGTCGTGGTCGGTGCTGAGTGGGGCCACGGCAAACGCCGGGGCGTGCTCAGCGACGTCACCTTCGCTGTCCGCAGGGCGGACGGGGAGCTGGTCACGGTGGGCAAGGCGTACACCGGCCTGACCGACGCGGAGATCGCGGAGATGACGGCGCTCCTGCTCGACATCACCATCGAGGACCACGGCCATTACCGCAGCGTGCGCCCGCAGATCGTGGTCGAGGTGGCCTTCGACGCGGTGCAGCGTTCGTCACGGCACCGCTCCGGCTACGCCCTGCGCTTTCCGAGGATCGCGCGCTGGCGGCACGACAAACCGGTCGACGAGATCGACACCCTGGAGCGCGTCGCCGGGATCGCGGAGAGCCAGGCGCACGATCGCGAGCAGCTCGTCGACCCGGCCGGCTGAGGGTCGCTCAGGCCGGTGGCAGGAAGGCGGCGAAGAGCTCAGGCGTGTCCATCGCGGGGTCGCCAACCTGCTCGAAGCTGGTGAACCGCGCGCGCAGGGCCGCGTACTGTGCGGTGAGCGCGGGATCGCCGTACGCCTCGGTGGGGTCCCACGGGTGCAGGTAGTGCACCTCGGTGATGCCTGCCTGGAGCATCTCCTTGAGGCAGCCGAAGCATGGTTGCGTCGTCGAGGTGAGGGAGGCGCCCAGCGTCTGCTGGCCGAACCTGGCGGCGGTGAGGATGGCGTTCTGCTCAGCGTGCACGCACACGCAGATGTCGTACGCGCCTCCTCGGAGCGCGGTGTTGGTGTCGCGCTGGGAACAGCGGTGGCAGCCACCTTCGCTGCAGTTGGGCATGCCGAACGGCGTGCCGTTGTATCCGGTGCTGACCACCCTGCCCTCGCGGGTGATCACGGCGCCGACGCGGCGGCCGAGGCAGTCGGCGCGGCTGCGCGCGGCCAGCGCGATCAACAGGAAGTAGGCGTTCTTGTCGGGGCGGGGAGTTGGTCCTGATGGTGCGGTGCCCACGCCTTCAGCCTAGCGCGCCGGCGCCGGCTGCCGGCGCGACGGGGTAGGCTGTCGAGCCGCGGGCGGGTAGCTCAGCCGGTTAGAGCACGGGGCTCATAACCCCAGGGTCGCAGGTTCGAATCCTGCCCCGCCCACGTTCGGCGAAGCGCCGCCCCCGGCCGTCGCTCGCTCGCCCTCGGTATGGTGGACACGCATGATCTCGACGGTTCGCGTACGCCCGGTGCGGCCTGCCGAGTACGACCAGGCGGGCGCCGTGACGGTGCTCGCGTATCGCGAGTTCATGTCGCCCGAGGGGGAGTGGGGCGGTTACGAGAAGCGGCTCGCCGATGTTGCCGGCAGGGCCACCCGCGCGCTGGTGTTGGTGGCCGACGTGGACGGCGCAATCGCGGCCACGGCCACGCTGGAGCTGGACGAGCGGATCAGCCCGGATACGCAGCAGCCTCCGCTCGCAAGCGACGAGGCGCACCTGCGCATGCTCGGCGTGCACCCGGGTTACCGCCGCCACGGCATCGGGCGCCTCATGGTCGATGCCTGCATCGAGCTTGCACGCGCGCGGGGAAAGCGCCGGCTCACGCTCGATACCACCGAGCCCATGGTCGCGGCCCGCGCGCTGTACGAGGGGATGGGATTCACCTTTCGCGGCCACTCGGACCGCATCCCTGACGTGCCCATGCTCATGTACGAGCGAGACATCACGGCGGGCTGACGGGCGCTACTCCTCGACGGCGTCGAGGTCTCGATCGAGCGGGCTGTTGGGTGTCGCGAAGCGGCACGTCTGGAACTCGTACGTGCCCAGGACCGGCGGGAAGACGCTCGATGAGACATCCCGCACGGCGACGATGCGGAGGTGATGGACCGCACCGGTACCGTCGTGCCAGTTGATCACGTCGCCGACCGCGTAGCTGAGCAGCGGCGTGAAGACGCCATGGTTGTGCCCGACGAACAGCACCGCAGTGGTGTGGCAGGTGTCGATGAACGCGCTGTTGTGAGGGACGGCGCTGAGGCCGGTGCAGTCGGTGTAAGCGGCGCCGACACGTGTGTTGAGCCCGTGGGGTCCGGTCAACAGGTTGCGCTGCAGGGCGGGCGCGGGCGCGGCTGCCACCACGTGTGCGGCCTTCACTGAGCCGGGCTTCGGGGTCGAGGCCCTCACTGCTGGCCCGGTTGGCCCGGGGGCCGGCGTGGCCCGCGGTGGAGCCGTCGCTGCCGGCGGCGTCGCGGCGGCCGCCGCGACCGCGACCACGGCGGGCAACGCGTGGTGGAGGTTGGGGGCGTCGACGAGGTTCACCGCCGCGCTCGCCTGGCTGAACGCCACTGTCGCGCCCGCCGCACACCCGCCCATCACGGCGAGAGCACCCAAGCCGATGAGCAACCGACTGATCACGCCGACGACGGCTCAGCCGTCCCGCCCGAGGAGGTGGCCGTGAGGAGGGTGAACGGGTCAAACGCGTCGAGCACCCCACGACTGTAACAGTTCGGTGGGGAAAGTGTGAAAGTCGTCCGACACCGGCGCGATAAGGTCGCCGCATGCTCCGCGCTCCACTGCCCGACCCACCCACCGCGGCCGACGAGAAGACCACCCTGAGCGCGTTCCTCGACTGGTATCGCGACAACCTCGTCCGCAAGGTGGAGGGGCTCCCCCGTGAACAGGCGACCCGCCGGCTGGTGCCGTCGATGACGACGCTCCTCGGCATCGTCAAGCACATGGCCTACGTGGAGAGGGGCTGGTTCCAGAACACCTTTCTTGGCCAGGACCTGTTTCGGCCCGGGGGGCCGGGCGACAGAGACGCGGAGTTCCGCATCGACGCCGACGAGACTGTCGAGGGCGTCCTCGCGCTCTACCACGGAGAGGTGGAGCGGTCCAGGGAGATCGTCGCCGGCGCCCGTCTCGAGGACCGCGCTCAGCGGGAGGACCGGCGCGACTTCACGCTGCGCTGGATCATGGTGCACATGATCGAGGAGACCGCTCGGCACGTTGGCCACGCGGACATCCTGCGCGAGCAGACCGACGGCGTCACCGGCGAGTGAGTGCCGTCCGGCATCGGGACCGCGAAGGTCCCGCCTGCCGGGGGCGCCAGGTCAGCTCTGGGAATTGCCGCTGCGGCGACGCAGACGGCGCGCCACGCCGGCGACCAGCCGGTTGCCACGGCGGTGGCCACCGCGGCGGGTCGTGGCTGCGAGCATGTACTCCTGCTCACGGATCTGAGCCAACTCGTACAGCTGGGTGTTCATCATTCTGGTTCTCCTTTCGTCACCGACGAAGCCTTGTCACTGGTGATACTATATACCCGAAGCGCGTCACCTGTCAAACCGTTACAAAGGTGACGCCACACTAGGACTTCTCCGTCATGGACGATCCCCCGGCGACACGACAACCGGCCCCCGCGGCCCTGGCGCTGGTCCAGGACTTCGTCAACACCGCCGAGCTCCCCGGCGGGTATGACGAGCTGGCCGACGTCCCCGCCAGCACTGACTGGCTGGGGCTTCGCGGCTACCAGGTGACTCTTGACGAGGCCCAGCGCCGCCGCATCATCGAGACTCGCGAGCACCTCCGCACCCTCATCGCGGTCAACTCCGGAGAGGACCTGCCGGCCACGACCGCGACGCGGCTGGCCAAGCTCCTTGACGCTGCCGCCGTCCACCCCGTGGTGGCGGCCGACGGTGTGCGCCTGGCATCGACAGCACGCGGCGTGGACGGCTTCCTGGCCGCCCTCCTGGCCGCCCTCGTCCAGGGCACCATCGACGGGAGCTTTCGCCGCCTCAAGGTCTGCCGATCCGACACCTGCCAGTGGACCTTCTACGACAACTCCAAGAACGGCTGTGGGGCCTGGTGCAGCATGCGGTCATGCGGAAGCAGAGCCAAGGCGAAGGCCTACCGGGAACGGCAGCGCCAGGAAGCCGGCTCCAACGCCGACACGGCTGTGCCGGCGGTGGCGCCTCGCCGGGCCAGGCGGCCGAGGCTCCTGAGGCGACCGACGTAGGTGGGCGACCCGCTCGAGGGCCGCGCGGCGTCGTTCGGAAGCGCTGCTGCTGAATACGAGCGGGGTCGCCCGTCCTACCCCGCCGAGGCCATCGACTGGTTGCTCGCCGGCGACCGCCGGCGCGTCCTCGACCTCGGCGCCGGCACCGGCAAGCTGACCCGCCAGCTGGTCGGCCGTGGGCTCGACGTGGTCGCCGTCGAGCCATCAGCCGGGATGCGCGAACAGCTGGCGGGCGCGGTCCCCGGCGTCACCCTCATGGGAGGCACGGCCGAAGCGATCCCGCTGCCGGACCACAGCGTCGACGCGGTGCTCGTCGCACAGGCGTGGCATTGGGTGGACCCGCTGCGCGCCGTGCCCGAGGTGGCCCGGGTCCTCGCACCGGGTGGACGGCTCGGGCTGGTCTGGAACATCCGCGACGAGCGCGAGGCTTGGGTGAGGGAGCTGGGCCGCGTCATGCACGGCGACGACGACCCCCGTTCGCCCGCACCGGCGGTTGGGCCGCCGTTCACACCGCTGCAGCGGCACGACATCGAATGGAGGTATCGCGTCACCCCTGAGGCGGTCATCGACCTGGTCACATCGCGCAGCTACGTGATCACGCTCGCGCCTGCACCGCGCGCCGCACTGCTCGCGCAGGTGCGCACGCTGATCAACACGCACCCGGACCTCGCGGGCAGGGCGGAGATCGAGGTGCCCTACGTGACCGAATGCTACCGGGCGGACCTGTCCAGGGCGGACGCAGCTCGCGCGTGAATCTCGAGGTGCGTGCAGTGTCCGAGGATCAGTGGCCCGTGTTGCGCGACGTTCGCCTGCGCGCTCTTGCCGATGCCCCCTCATCCTTCGGGAGCACGCTGGCCGGCGAGCAGCAGTTCACAGAAGAGACGTGGCGTACGAGAGCCGCTGGATCGGTGACCACGCGCATGTTCCTTGCGTGGCACGACCAGGCCGCGGTGGGCATCGCCGGGGTGTTCGACGAGGGCGACGGGTGTGCGCAGCTGGTCAGCGTGTGGGTGAGCCCCGAGAGTCGCCGGCGCGGTGTGGCGCGCCAGCTGACGGTCACGGCGCTGAGATTTGCGGCTGCCGTCGGCTTCTCCGTCGTCCGCCTTTGGGTCACGGCCGGAAACGAGGGTGCGCGCACCCTCTACCAGGGGCTCGGCTTCACCCCGACGGGCAACCGTCAGCCACTCCCCTCGGACCCCGCACTGGACGAGCACGAGCTGGAACTGCACATCGAAGCCTCCGGCCCGGAGCGCGGCTGAGCACGACCTGAATCACCCGCTGGGGTGATGCTCGGCGGCGTCCGGGCTGCGACACTCCCCCCGATGAGCGATGAGCGCTCCGGACGCCGCGCCTCGCCCCATCGCTTCGGGCTCGGTCGGCTCGCGATCCGCCAGCTGCGCTCACGCGCGGCGCTGACCGTCGCACAGGGCGTGGCGCTCGCCGCGGCAGCAACCCTGCTGGCCAGTGTCGTCGTCATCCAGAACGATTCGACGGACAACGGGTTGCGGAGCGCCCTCAGCCAGGCGAACAGCCAGGGGGCGAACCTGGTGATCGAGCGGGATGGCATCTCTCGCGCGACGGAGTTCGACACCTTCCAGAGAGAGGCGGCAGCGCGCGTCCGCTCGCAGCTGGGCAGTGCGGTCAGCGCGGGCGCCGAGATCGGCCGCTCCCCGGCTCAGATCCTGCGCGCGATCGACGGGGTGGCGCAGGGACAGCCGTTCAGCGAGATCAGCTCCGTCGCGTACTACGCGGGGCTTCGTGCACACGTCCGCGTCGTCGCAGGGGCGTGGCCCGGCGACACGCAGAGAGGCGCTGACTGGCTGCTGACCGCATCAGCCCAGGCCACCGACACCCTGGGCACCCCGCTCGGCATGCATGTGGGCAGCGAGTACTGCTTCAGCGTCGCGCTCAACCGGGTCACCGCGAGCCACACATGGTGCGGCGTGCTGGCGGCGACCTGGCTGCCGAATGACCGCTCCGACCCGTACTGGGCCGGGCATGTGCCGGAGACCGACATCGCCACCGGGCACGACAGCTTCTTCCAGATCCTCGGTCAGTTCCCCGGCGCCGTGGACAGCGCCATCCAGCAGTACACGCCCAACACCGACCAGGTCAACGGCGGCAACGCGACCAGCGTGGTCAGCGGAGTCAACCAGCTCCGCGGCTTCTACGGCGTGTCGAGCAACGACGTGTTCGTGTCAGGCATGGACACAACAATCACGACCTTTCTGGCACGCCAGGCGGCGGCTTCCGGCCCGACGCTGGTGACGGCATTCGGCCTTCTCGTCGTCGCGCTCGCGGCGATGGGGTTCGCCGCGCTGCAGTTCATCAACGGGCATGCCGCACCGGTCGCGCTCTGGCGGGCGCGCGGGTGGTCGCGCACGAGGGTGTGGGCGCTGTACACGGCGGAGTTCGCGATCCTCGCCGTGCTGGCGACACCGGCGGCCGTCATCGCGACCGCCGCGATCGGTGCGGCGGTCGCGGGTTCGGTCGCGGGGAGCCACACGGTGACATGGCACTTGCTGGCGGACGCGGCGATCCCCGCGGTCCTCGCCGCGGCTGCGTTCCTGGTGATTCTCGCCGGTCTTGCCGCTGTGCGCAGCGGTCCTGAGCTCTCACGGCGACGGCCCGACGCCGGCGTCACCAGCGGCAGAAGCTGGCGGCGCCGTACCGTGGACGTGGCGATGGCCACGGTCGGCACAGCGATCCTGCTGTCCGTGCGCTTCGGCGGCGCCGACACCGCGGGAAACGGTCAGACCAACGGCGTCGTGCTCGCACTCCCGCTGCTCGGGGCAGGTCTGCTCGCGCTCGCCTCGCTCCGAATGGTCGGTGCGGCCGCTCGGGTGCTCACGGCCAGACACTCGGTCGCGGCCAGTCTGGCGCGATGGCAGGTGGAACGTGACCCGGCGCAGTACGCGAGGTTGTGCTTGTCGGTCACTCTTGCCGTCGCGGTGGGTGTCTTTGCGAGCACCTACAGCGCGAGCGACAAGGCGAGCGCCGTAGACCGCGCCCGGTATGCGGTGGGCGCCGACATGCGAGCGACGTTCTCCTCGGCAGCGTCGCCACCGCAGCTGACTGCGCTCTCGGAGTCACTGCCCCCGGGCGTGCGGAACGCACAGGTCTATCGTGGCGTCGGTCGGCCGGGGAGGACCGGGACGGACGCCACCGTGCTCGGCATCCAGGGCGCAGCCTTCTGGGACATCGCGTACTCGCGCGCCGATTTCGCCACGCAGCCACTCGCAGCGCTGACGTCTGCGATGGCCGCCGCGGATCCAGGGGGAGCCGCCGTGGGCGGCAGGCCTCACGCACTGTCTCTGTCCGTGGACAGCTCAGGCTTCGACGGACGCGTCGATGTCGAGGTCACCGACGCGTCCGGTCGCGACGTCGTGGTGACCATGGGAACGCTGCGAACCGCCGGCTGGACCACCATGACGGCCGCGCTCGGTGAGGCGCGCATCACCTACCCGGTGCACGTGCGCAGCGTCCGGTTGATACCCACCGGGAGCAACGCCGTCGGGGACGTGGCGGTTGCTGACCTGCGCACCGACACCGGAACCGTGATCGAGTCCTTCGCCGTAGCCGACGGCTGGTGGCAGGAAGCGTTCGCACCAGACACCGCCGAGGGCGCCTTGAAGCCGAGCGTGTTGCACACCAACGCCGGGCAGCCCTCCGTCGACGTTCCAGTCGATCTCCAGACCGTGATCCTGCTCCCACCCACGCCCTCACGACCGTTGCCGGTCCTGCTCGCCAACCAGACCATGTCCGCGCTCGGGGTCAGCATCGGGCAGGCGTTCCCGCTGCACATGGACACTGTCGATGTGCAGCTCGTGCCGGTGGGCTCCTTCGACGAGTTCCCCACACACTACCCGCAGCAGGAGGATCTGATCGTGGCGCCCATGTCGTCATTGCTGAGCCGTCTCGGCAACCAGGGGGCGACCAGCCCGTGGCCCAACGAGATGTGGCTCTCGTTTCCGCCCGGTGACACGGCCGCGGTGAACGCCAAGGTGTCCGCTGACGCGACGCTGTTGAACTCGTCGCTTCTCACCGACGCGGAGACCTTCGTGCTCAATGACCCCTTGCGGGTCGGCCTCGACGACGAGCTCGGGCTCGGGTTCATCGTCGCGCTGGCGGTGGTCGTGATCGGCTTCGGCCTCCACTTCCTGGCCGCGGCACGCAACCGCGCGACGCAGTTCGCGATCATGCGCGCCAACGGCATTCCCCAGTCGACGCTGCGACGCTCCCTGGTCGCGGAGCAGGTCGTCGTGCTCACCAGCGGCCTTGTTGCGGGGACGGCCATCGGCCTGGCCCTGGCGTGGGCGGTGCTGCCCATCTTTCACCTCGGGACGCTGCCCCAGGACCTCGTGCCGCCATCGGTCCTTCATCTCGACCCACCGACGCTCATCGGCGTGGTGGTGGGCACCGCTGCGGTGGCCCTGATCATGGGACGCGCCGTCGCGGGCGCCGGTTCCCGCGTCGACGTCATGGCCACGGTGAGGTCATTGTCATGACCGCTGCCCTCGTCGACTGCGAAGGGCTCGTGCACATCTACAAGGGCGCCACCCTCGAGGTGGTGGCGCTGCAGGGGCTTGACCTCGCGGTCGAGGCCGGGGAGACGGTGGCGATCGCGGGCCGGAGTGGAAGCGGCAAGACCACCTTGATGAACATCCTGGCCGGGCTGGAGCGGCCGAGCGCCGGCATGGTCCGCGTCGACGGGCACGACCTCACCCGTCTCAGCCGGCCTGAGCAGGAGCGCTACCGGCGCGAGGTGGTCGGCTACGTCCTGCAGCATGCCATGGGAAACCTGGCCCCGTACCTCAGCGCGCTGGAGAACGTGCAGGCTGCGACGGTCACCGGCGCTCCTGCCGGCCGTGCGCGCGCTGCGGCAGAACTCCTGGACCGGCTCGGGCTCGGAGGCCGGCTCGCCCGGCGTCCGGCCGAGCTGGCCGGGCACGAGAACCAGCGCCTGGCACTGGCGACCGCGCTGGCCAACCGCCCCCGGCTTCTCCTGGCTGACGAGCCCACCGCGGAGCTCGACACCGCCGCGGCCGCGACGCTGCTGAGCGACCTCACCAGCCTGCTCCGTGACCAGGGAGCCGCCGCGGTGATCGTCACCCACGACCCCGAGCTCGAGGCGTACGTCGACCGCGTGGTCATGATCCGCGACGGGCGCACCAGCAGCGAGCGTCGCTGGGTCGAGCGCGAGGGCGAGCTGATCCACGACGAGCTCGCCATCATGGATCGCGCGGGGCGGATCCAGCTGCCGCGGGCGTACGTCGACAGGCTTGGCCTCACCGGCCGCGTCCGCCTGCACCTCGAGGCTGACCGGATCTCGATCCTCCCCGCAGCGAATGACGACCGTGCCTGACGTCGTGGTGGCTCGAGGCCTGGTGCGCGATTTCGTCGTGGGGGCGCAGCGAACCCGCGCCGTCGACGGCGTCGACCTGACTGTCGCCGCGGGCGAGCTGCTCATGGTTCTCGGTCGTTCGGGCGCGGGCAAGACAACCCTGCTCAGCCTCGTGGGCGCTCTGGACAGGCCGGACGGTGGCACGGTCACCGTGGCCTGGGAGGAGTTCGACTCGTTCAATGCTCGCCAGCGCGACCATTTCCTGCAGGTCTCTGTGGGCTGGGTCTTCCAAACGTCGGGGCTGATCCCTTTGCTGACCGCTGAGGAGAACATCCAGCTGGCGCTTCGGCTTGCCGGTGTCGACGAGGCGGAGACACGCGGTCGCGCGCTCGACGCCCTGACGCGCGTCGGGCTCGCCGACCGTGCTGCGCACACCGCCTCGGAGCTGTCCGGTGGTGAGCAGCAGCGCATCGCAGTTGCGCGCGCCATCGCCAAACGTCCCACGGTGGTGATCGCCGACGAACCGACCGCGCAGCTCGACAGCGAGACGGCGGCAGGGATCATGCAGCTGCTCCGCGAGGTGGCAGCCACGGGGACTGCGGTGTTGATGGCAACGCACGACCGGGTCGCGGTGGATTTCGCCGACCGCGTCGTGCTCCTCCAGGACGGCCGCGTGGCCAGTCCGGCATAGAGGTCCGAAGGCACGGTGCGCGGCGAACACAGTGTCAGCATCGACCGGCCGGCCGACGTCATCTTCGACTACATCGCGGACGGCACCAACAACCCGAGGTGGCGTCCATCCGTGCTCGAGGTGTCGGTGCGCAGCGGCGATGGTCGCGACGGAACCGTCTGGCGCCAGGTGGTTCGTGGCCCTGCGGGCAAGGCGGCCGACGCCGACTACCGCGTGACCAGGTATGAGCCTCCCAGCGTGTATGGCTTCGAGGTCATCGACGGACCGATGCGCGGAACGGGTCTGTACACGCTGACCGACGGCGATGACGGCGAGACCCAGGTGAGCTTCGAGCTGACCCTGAAGCCGCGCGGCGCGATGCGTGTCCTGACCGGCTTCGTGCTCCGACAGCTGGTCGAGGAGCTGGATGACCTCGACCGCTTGCGGGAACTCTTGGGCCGGCGCAACCGTGGCAGGCCGTAGCGGGGCACTACGTCGAGGTGGGCTCCATCAGCTCGATGCGGTTGCCGAAGGGGTCGTCGACGTAGACACGCTCGAACCCCTCCAGCGGCTCGTCGGTGCGCACCTCGACACCGGCGCTGGTGAGCGTCGCGACCAGTGCGTCCAGTGCCTGGACGACAAGCGCCGGGTGCGCCTTCCTGGCAGGGCGGAAGTCCCCTTCGACGCCGAGGTGGATCCTGACCGGGCCCGCTTCGAACCAGCAGCCGCCGCGGGTGGCGAGGTGCTCTGGCTTGGCAACGAGACGCATACCGAGGAGCCCGGCGTAGAACCACGTCGCCTTCTGCTCGGCGCCCGCGGGCATCGCGAGCTGGACGTGGTCGATGGCCCGGATCGGCATGGCCGCAATGGTGCCTGAGGCCGCCGCACGGGTGGCCGGCGTCGTCGGTTTGACAACGCATCTTTCGAAAGACTACTTCTGAAGAGTGGCCGCTCCTTCGCCGCATGGCGCCCGCCATGTCACCGTCGTGAAGCTTGCCTGTCCGGAACCCGGCCTCCCGGTCGAGGGCACGAGGAGGTGACGGCGCCTCGGCTGCGGGCGCGCCTGGTCCCGCCGCTGCTTCACGAGCGGACCTTCCGCCGCTACTGGACTGGCCAGACGATCTCGCTGTTCGGTGACCAGGTCAGCATCCTGGCGCTGCCGCTGACCGCGATCCTGGTCCTGCACGCAGGCGCGGCGGAGACGGGCTACCTCACCGCAGCGGGGTTGGCGCCAAGCCTGTTGTTCTCGATCCTCGCCGGCGGATGGGTGGACAGGAAAGGGCATCGCCGTCGGGTGATGCTGACGGCCGACGTCGCGCGCGCTCTTCTGCTGGCCACCATTCCACTCGCCTACGTCACCGGCGTCCTCAGCCTGGCGCAGCTGTACGCCGTTGCGTTCCTGGTCGGTTGCGCGAGCGTTCTCTTCAATGTCGCGCAGAGCACCGTGTTCGCATCGATCGTCCGCCCCGTCGACTACGTCGACGCCAACTCGCTCATCCACGGCAGCCGTGCGCTGTCGTTCGTCGGAGGTCAGAGCGCCGGCGGCATCCTGGTGCAAGCGCTCACAGCGCCCGGGGCGGTCGCCGTCGACGCCCTCTCGTTCCTCGGCTCCGCGCTGTTCCTGCGACGCATCAACCCAACCGAGCCGGTGACAGCAGGCGGCGGACGGGGACACCTGATGGAGGGCGTGCGATTCATCGCCCACTCGCGCACGGTGCGAGCGCTGCTGGGCGCAACCGCCACCATCAACGTGTTCAACTTCATGTCGACCGCCATCTTCGTCCTCTATGCAACCCGGGGCCTGGGCGTCAGCCCAGCCGAACTGGGGCTGGTGCTGGGCGCAGGCGCGGTCGGTGCGGTGATCGGCGCGGCGATCACCTCACGCATCGCCCGCCGCCTCGGTGTCGGCGGAGCCTTCACGCTCAGCTGCGTGATCTTTCCCGCCCCATTCATCCTCATCCCGGTGGCGGGGGGCATGAGCAAGCCGGTGGTGCTGGCGCTGCTGTTCGCTGCGGAGTTCGGGTCCGGGGTGGGCGTGGTCATGCTCGACATCACCATCGGCGCGATGCTGACGGCCACCGTTCCCGCCACCCTCCGTGCCCGCGTCTCAGGCGCCTACAGCACCATCAACTACGGCCTGCGTCCGGTGGGCGCGCTGGCGGGCGGCGCGCTGGGGAGCACCATCGGGCTGCGACCCACGATGTGGATCGCCACCGTCGCAGCGCTGGGCGGTGTGATCTGGCTGTTGCCGTCACCCATCCCTCGGATGCGCACGCTGCCGGAGCAGGACGACGACCCAGGGCCGGATGCCGTCGCCGCAGCGGCGTCCTCGGCTCAGCTGATGGGTGGCACGAAATCGGGGCCGACCAGCTCGTAGAGCACATGGTCCTGCCAACTGCCGGCGACGAACAGGAAGCGGCGGTTCACGCCCACCCGTGCGAAACCGGCCTTCTCGAGCACGCGCTGAGAGGCCACGTTGCTGGGCATCGCCCCGGCGTCGAGGCGGTGCAACCTGAGCTGGTCGAATGCGTGGGCCACCACCAACCGCAACGCGGCGGTGGCCACACCGCGGCCGCGGACTGCTGTGTCCACCATGTAGCCGACGTTGGCGCTCTGCATGGCCCCACGATGGATCGCATGCAGGGAGATGTCACCGGCGACGACACCGTCGACGAGGATCGTCCAGTTGGCGCGGAGGCCCTGGGAGCACTCGCGGAGGATGGCCCTGATCCGCGCGACCTGGCCGGCCTCGGTGTACGAGTTCGAGCGGTTGCGGCGGGCTCACCCGCTCGATGTCAGCGCGGTTGCGCACATTCATGGCCGCGATCGCCGCCGCGTCGGAAAGGTCCAGCGGGCGAATCGCGACTCCTTCCCCCTCGGTGCCGTGGGCGCGCGCCGCGGCCGTGTCGTCCTGTGCTGCGCTGCTCATCACTGAACCGTACCGCGCGCGGTCGCGCAGGCGCGTTACCAGACCAGTGGGACGAGACGCTTGCGCGGTGCCGCAAACGCCGTCCAAGCCGGCCCGAGGCGCATCGACAGCGCCTGCTCCTCGATGAGGATTCGCTGGACGAGGGCGGCGAGCGCGAACAGCGTGGCGACCAGGCAGCCGAGCCAGCTTCCAAGACCGAGAGACAGTCCCACGACCGTCAGCAGGGCCCCGGTGTACGACGGGTGCCGAAGCCACGCGTACGGCCCGGCCTGCACGATGTGGTGGTCTCCCTGCACCTCCACCGCCGTCGTGAAGAACGAGCCGAGAGTCACCACCGACCACTGCCGCAGAAAGATGCCGGTCACGGCGACAGCCACGCCCGCGATGACGGGCCCCCATCCGTCCACCAGGCCGACCCCGAGCCTCGCCAACGCCACCGCGGCGGCCAGCCCGACCGCGATGAGGCCGACGACCCACACCCGGCTGCCCCTGTCGAGGTTCTCGCCGCGGCCCCCACTGTTGCGCACCATGACGCGCAGCTCGCACAGCAACCAGAGGCCCGACGTCGCGTAGTACAGGGCGGACGCCCACGGCGCCCGATACACCGGTGGCCCCATGCTTTCAACCTCTGCCCAGCGAGCGGCGTGCCCTCATCGTGGCGTGGGCCCCGGCATTGTGGGAGAAGAACCAGATGTCAGAACCGTTGGCCCTGCGCCGGTCGCGTCTCACCGGGCACAGCCTCCCCGCCGCCGACGTCTGTTCGCGCCGCGCGTCCCTGGAGGTCGACGAATGGCTGCACCAGCTCGGCGGGCAACGGGACCACGACGACGGCGCCCTCCCCGGCGCGGGTGTCACTGAGAGCTTGAAGGAATCGGACCTGCACGTCGTGTGGCTGGTCGGCAAGGATGCTGGCCGTGGCCTCGAGCTGGCGGCCGAAGTCGTCGTCGGTGGCCGGCCTGGTGTGCTCGGCCGCGGCCGAGCGCTGCTCGGCCTGGCGCGCCATGGCTCGTTGCATGGCTTCAGGAAGCACGACATCCTCGACGTCGACCGACGTGACGCGGACGCCCCACGGCTCCGCGCGCGCGTCCACGAAACGTGCCAGCGCCTCGCGCACCGCCTCGCCGTTGAGCAGGAGCTCGCGCAGGCCGGTGCTCGCGACGACGTCGCGCAGCGCGGCATGGACCAGCTGGGTGGTGGAGCGCTGGTAATCGACCACTCGCGTCACCGCCAGCAGCGGGTTGAGCACCTGGAGGTGGACGGCGGCGCTGACCCGGACGGGGACCCCGTCGTGGGTGATCACCTCATGGGCGGGCACATCGAGCGGAGCGCTGCGCAAGTCGACCCTGGTGAGGCGGTCGATGCCGAGCGGCAGGATGTACCGGAGCCCGGGTTCGAGCAGAGGGCCACGCCGGCCAAGGCGGAGAACGACGCCCCGCTGGTACTCCCTGATGACGCGAAGACCGCTGCACAGGACAATGAACGCGACACTGCCCCCGACGATCGCCGCGATGAATCCCGGCTCCAAAAACCCCCCTCCACAGCTGGCGCCATTGTACCAGCGGACCACACGTTTGAACAGCCCGACGCGATTGGCCCATACGCTCCGATTGTGACCCTCCCGACCGCCCCACCGAGGCGGACGCTGAGCTCAGACCGAGCTCAGCGCAGAGAGTAGGTTGCCGGGCGGTCGGACGACACGACCACCGACGGACCAGCGCGTTCCAGCAGCCGGCGCACCTGCTGGCCCGTCACCTCATCGCCGTCGAGGCGCTGGCGGATCGCCGCCACCGCCAAGGGCCGTCCGCTGGCGCGCAGCACCGCGAGGATGCGTTCCTCAAGGGGAGGGACAGCAGCTCGCTGGCGCGGGCGGCCTGCGGCGGCTCCGTTCGAGCTGGTCTCCGTCGCCCCCGACTCGGCCGTTGTGGTCACCTCGGCTGCCACCGCCTGCTCCGATGGCGGCAGGGCAGCGGCCGGATGCGAGGTCGGAGGAGCGGGCATCGAGATGGTGGTTCGGCCCGGCGCCTCGCCGCGCAGCCTCGCCATCAGGCTGGGCAGATCGTCGAGCACCTGCCGGACGAACGCGGGATTGCCTCGAACGTCGATCTCGCGCTCGCCGTCGCGGATGCGCACGCTGTGGTCGGGCGGAGACATCTCGCCGCCGCGGGTGGGCGGTCGCACGAACGGCCGCGGCGCGGCAAAGCCGGGCCGGTCCAGCGCCGGCCGGTCGCCCCGGTCCGCGCCGGGGCCCGTCGGACGGTCGCCCCGGCCCCTGTCGAAGGGCGCACCGCGGAACGGACGACGATCGTCCGGGCTCACCAGGTCAACTCGCGGCGCCTTCGCCCTTGGTCGACACCGAGCCGGACACCACCCCATTGGAGCCACCACTGCCATCGCTGGAGCCCTCAGCCTGCTCATCGCGTGCCGAGCCTTCCTGCGTCGTCTCGGACTCTCCCTGCGACGAGGACGGGAGCGTGATCGAACTCGGGGAGATCGTCGTCGAAGTCGGGTGGAGCGCCGAAGAGGCGGTCAGCCAGCTTGGAGCGCAGAGGCGACTTGACGAGCGCAACGATCGCGCCCACCACGGCGCCCAGCACGACGATGCGACGAACCCGCCGGCGGCGCTTGGGGCGGACCGCCTGCGCCAGGGCTTCCGAAGCATCGGCCAGCCGGTGCCGTGCGGCCACCGTCGCCTGTCCGGCGCGCTCCTCGCCGGTGTCGGCGAGACGTCCTGCGGTGTCGGCGAGCACGACCGCGGCACGCTCCGCGGCGTGGCTCAAGGTTTCCGCGGACTTTTCGGCGGCCGTCCGCAGCACCGGCGTGGCCACGCGCTGGGCGTTCTGCGCGGCCGCGACCGCGCGCTCGGCGAACTCCGAGGCGGCATCGCCCACGACCTCGGCGGCGCGACTCCCGGCACTCGAGACCTCACGTTCGATCACTGCCGTCTTCGACTTGCGTCCCAACATCACGAACGTCCTCCGCTGCCCCCGCCGTTTGTGGAAACCACGATCATACGTGCGGCGACCCTTCGAGGCATTGACGCGGCCGGCGGCGTGCGCCCTCAGGCGGCCTTGGCGCGAGCCACGGCGACGAGCGACAGCCCGGTGTCGAGTGGCGCATCGAGGAACCAGCGGATCCGTGATGCCACCACTGGCCCGACCACCTTGACCAGCTTCTCCTCGTCCGCCGCGTAGACGGCAGCCAGCGAGGGGAACGCCCGGCCGAGACGCTGCGCTGACGCCGCGTCGATGCCGGCCACCGTCATGAGGTGGTGCCAGCGCCGCGCGGTGAGCTCTCCTGGGGACGACGCGTCGTCGCTCAGGGGGAGGAGCAGTTCCGTCGGGGTTGGGCCCATGCGCCCAAGTATAGCGAACGGATGTTCGTACCGCAACCGTGCGCTCAGGCGGGGGTTGCCTCGAGGGGCGCGCTCACGGGTGTGTCGAACGTCAGGTCGAGCTGCAGCATGTTGTCGATGAACACGGTGCGATGTTGAGGGTGTGGCCCGTGACTGCGGATCGCATCGCGGTGCTCGCGAGCGCCATATCCCTTGTTGCTCGCCCAGTTGTACTGCGGGGCATCCTCGTGCATGGCGGTCATGATCGCGTCGCGGTGCACCTTGGCCACGATGGATGCGGCGGAGATCGCCGGGACCAGGTTGTCGCCTTTGACCAGGCAGTGCACTGTGCGTGTCGCGTTGATTCGCAGACGACCGTCGCAGCAGTAGCCGTCCGCATCGACAAGGTCGACGAGGCGGCGGAAGATCTCGACGTTCGCCCAACCGAGGCCGCGATGGTTGATGTCGGCTACCGAGATCTCGGCGACCACCCACGCCACGGCGCGGCGCCGGATGACCGCACCGACCAGTTCCCGCTGCCGTGCGCTGAGCAGCTTGCTGTCGCGCAGCAGGGGATGCCGGAAGCGAGGTGGCAGCACGACGGCGGCGGCCACCAGGGGACCGGCGTACGACCCGCGGCCCACCTCGTCCATGCCGCACAGGCGGAAGCTCCGCGGGTCCTCGACCCCGAACGTGTCGCGCAGGTAGGTGGCAAGACGAAAGCGGGGCATCGCGCGGGCTCAGTCTAGGGCGCGCCGCACAGCCCTGGGTGTGCGGTAGGGTGCTGAACGATGCGACCGAGCGAGGATGGCGGCGATGGCTGAGATCACGTGGACGGACGTGGCGCCCCGCGACGGCCTGCAGAACATCGCCGGGACGGTGTCGACCGAGGTCAAGGTGCGCCTCATCGAGGGCCTGCTTGCCGCCGGGGTTCCGCGTGTGGAGGCTACCTCCTTCGTGTCGCCGCGGTGGGTGCCGCAACTGGCCGACGCCGCCGACGTCCTGCGCGCGCTCGGCCCCGCGGCGCTGCCGCGACTGCGCGTGCTGATCCCCAACCGCCGCGGCCTCGAGATGGCCCTCGAGCACGACGTGCGCAACGTCCTGTACACGATCGGCGCCACGGACACCTTCAACCGGCGCAACGTCAACCGCGACATCTCCGAGTCCCTGGACGACCTCGACGGCGTCGTCGGTGACGCCCGCGAGACGGGGTGCCACGTGGATGTCGCCGTCTCGGTGAGCTTTGGCTGCCCCTTCGAGGGGGCGGTTGATCCGCAACGCGTCGTCGATCTGTGCCGTGAGCTCGTCGCCCGCGGCGCCACGGAGGTGGGCATCGCGGACACCATCGGTGTTGCCCACCCGGCCGCTGTCCGCGAGCTGTGCGCGCGCGCCGGCGAGGTGGTGCCCGACCGGCGACTCTCACTCCATGTCCACGACACCCGTGGGCTGGGGGTGGTCAACGTCCTGGTCGCGTATGAGGCCGGCGTGACCCGTTTCGACGGCAGCGCCGGCGGCCTCGGTGGCTGCCCGTTCGCGCCGCGCTCCACCGGCAATGTCTGCAGCGAGGATGCTCTCCAGGCGGTGGCCAGCGCCGGTGCCATCCACGGGTGCGACCTCGCCGCGTACTGCGAGGTGAGCCAGGCGCTCGCCACCGACCTCGGCCGCGAGCTGCCGGGCAAGCTCTACCGCGCCGGCATCTGGACGGGCGCGCGGGTCGAGGAGCCGGTGGCGTGACCGACATCGCCGAGCCCAGGGAGAGCACGGCGCACGACACCTCCGAGCTCGAACAGCGACTGGCACGCGCGCGGGTCGGCGGATCAGAGAAGGCTCGGTCGAAGCTGCGCGAGCAGAACAAGCTGATGGCCCGCGAACGCATCGCCAGGCTGTTCGACGCGGAGACCGTGTTCGTCGAGGATGGCCTGCTCGCCAACAACCTCGCCGGCGACCTGCCCGCGGATGGGGTCGTGACGGGCATCGGCACACTGCATGGCCGTCCCTGCGCGGTCATGGCCAACGACCCCTCCGTCAAGGCCGGGAGCTGGGGTGCGCGCACGGTGGAGAAGATCGTGCGCATCCTGGAGACGGCTGAGCGCCTGCAGGTTCCCATGGTGTACCTGGTCGACTCCGCCGGTGCGCGCATCACCGACCAGGTCGCGATGTTCCCGGGACGCCGGCATGCCGGTCGCATCTTCCGTATGCAGGTGCGGCTCTCCGGCCAGGTGCCGCAGCTGTGCGTGCTGCTGGGACCGTCCGCGGCCGGCGGTGCCTACATCCCGGCCTTCTGCGACGCCGTGATCATGGTCGAGGGCAACGCGTCGATGTACCTCGGCTCGCCACGCATGGCCGAGGTTGTCGTGGGTGAGAAGGTGTCGCTCGAGGAGATGGGCGGTGCGCGCATGCACTGCAGCGTCAGCGGTTGCGGAGACATCCTCGTCAAGACAGAGGACGAGGCCATCGCTGCCGCCCGGCGCTACATGTCGTACATGCCCCTGTCGTGGCGCGAGACCGTCGCAGCCGTCGCGCCAGGCGCACCGGCAGTGGACGCGCCGTCGATCGAGGAGACAATCCCTGTCGAAGCCGGTCGCGGGTACGACGTGCAGGACGTGATCAAGGGACTGGTCGACGCGGGCACGTTCTTTGAGATCAAGCGCCTGTTCGCGCGCGAGCTGGTGACCGGCTTCGCGCGCATCGACGGTCGCGCCGTTGGCGTCGTCGCCTCGCAGCCACGGTTCAAGGGCGGCGTCCTCTTCGTGGACTCCGCGGACAAGGCCGCGCGCTTCATCACCTGTTGCGACGCGTTCAACATCCCCCTGCTCTTCCTCGCGGACGTCCCCGGGTTCATGATCGGCACCGCCGTGGAGCGTCAGGGGATCATTCGCCACGGCGCCAAGATGATCGCGGCTCTGACCCAGGCCAGCGTTCCCACGATCTGCGTGGTGCTTCGCAAGGCCTATGGGGCAGGGCTGTACGCGATGTGCGGCCCGGCTTTCGACCCCGACTGCACGCTGGCGCTGCCCTCGGCGCAGATCGCCGTGATGGGACCCGAGGCCGCGGTGAACGCGGTGTACTACAACCGCATCCAGGAGCTGCCCGAGGAGGAGCGCGCCGGCTTCGTGGCCAACCTGCAGGACGAGTACCGCGAGGACATCGACATCTACCGCCTGGCCGACGAGCTGATCATCGATGCGGTGGTGTCGCCGGCCGGCCTGCGGGACGAGCTGGTGCGACGCTTCGCCGCCTACTCGTCCCGCGCCCGCGATGACGTGTCCCGCCACCACGGCAACTTCCCGACATAGAAACGAGGGGGGATCAGGATCCCCCCTCGGGCACCCCCGGCTAGCGGTGTCGGCTCACGGCGAGGTGAACTCGCCTCCGCCGACGGACTAGCGAGGGAGGATCAGGATCCCCCCTCGGGCACCCCGGTTGGCGGTGTCGGCTCACGGCGAGGTGAACTCGCCTCCGCCGACGGACTTTCATGGAGAGGAGCTTCGCCACAGCCGGGGAGGGGTACGCTTGCCAGCATGTGGCAGAACATCAAGACAGCTCTCCTGCTGGCGCTTCTCGACGCCCTCTTCCTGATCGTCGGCGGCCTGGTCGCCCAGCGCACAGGCCTCATCGTGGCCGCTGTCATCGCGCTGGCGGTGAACGCGATCTCCTACTGGAAGAGCGACAGCATCGCGGTGCGCGCGGCGCGAGCCGTCGAGGTGTCGCCGGCACAGGCGCCGGAGCTGCACCAGATCGTCGCCGAGCTCGCCGCCGCTGCGGGGATGCCCAAGCCGCGGGTGTACATCACCGACGACCCCTCGCCGAACGCCTTTGCCACCGGCCGCAATCCAGCGCATGCGGCGGTCTGCTGCACCACCGGGATCCTCAACCTGTGCAGCGCGCGGGAGATCCGCGGCGTGCTGTCGCATGAGCTGAGCCATGTCCGCAACCGCGACATCCTCACCGCGTCGATGGCCGCGACCATCGCGCTGGGCATCTCGATCATCGCCCAGATCGCGCAGTTCTCCCTGTTCTTCTTCGGGGGCGACGAGGAGGAGAGCGGTGGCCAGGTGCTGGTGACGCTGCTCGTTGCCTTCCTGGCCGCTCCCGCTGCCGCGATCATCCAGCTGGCGATCAGCCGCGCGCGCGAGTACGAGGCCGACCACGATGGGGCCGTCCTTTCGCACGATCCGCTCGCGCTTGCCAACGCGCTGCGCAAGTTGGAGGCGCGCACCGCGGTGGTCCCCATGCAGGTGGCCCCCGCCCTGGCGCCGCTCTACATCGTCAACCCGTTCGGCAACCGCCGCGCTTCGCTGGCCGCGCTGTTCTCCACGCATCCGCCGCTCGAAGAGCGCGTCGCCCGCCTGGAGCGCATGGCACAGGGCCACTGATCCCGGCAGCGTCGGCGGGTTGGTGCGCCGGTCGGCGAGGATTGGCGGCATCCAGACGTTCTTCCTCGACCTCAGCAATCACCTCGGCGTCTTCGCCTACCTGATCGTCTTTCTCGGGGTGGGCATCGAGTCACTCGGCATCCCGGTGCCCGGTGAGACCTCCCTCCTCGTCGGCGTGTTCCTGGCCACACAGGGGCGGCTCAGTGTCGCCGTCGTCGCCCTCGTGGCCTGGGTCGCCGCCGTGCTGGGAGACAACCTCGGCTACGCCATCGGACGCCGCTGGGGCACGCGCCTCGTGCGTCTGCCGGCCGTGGGCCGGTTCTACAGTGAGAAGCGGCTCGAGCGCGCGGAGGCCCTCTTTGCCCGGCGAGGTTGGGTTGCCGTGTTCGCGGGACGCTTCATCGCTCTGCTGCGCATCTTCGCGGGACCCCTGGCGGGAATGCACCGCATGCCCTGGCCCGAGTTCTTCGTCGCCAACGCGGCCGGTGGCGCGCTCTGGGTGGCGGTCATCGTCGTCGTCGGTGTGCTGATCGGCAACAACCTCGACAAGGCGGTCAGCCTGGTGGGCCGGGTCGGCTACATCGGCCTCGGCGTGGCCGCCATTCTGGTCGTCGCCTACGTGGTGTGGCGGTTCTGGCGCCGCCGCCGCTAAGCGGAGGTGGTCACCAACGAGGCACGCCAGACGATGCGCTGGCTGTCCACCCAGAACGGCGTGCAGGTGATCAATGTCAGGTCATGGCCGGTGGTGGGAACGAGCTGGCTGACGCTGCTGGGATTGAGGGTCCAGCGACCGGTGACCTTGTAGACGAAGGTGCGGCAGGTGCGGTCCTGGACCGAGACCGTGTCACCGATCTTGAGCTGGTCGATGTGCTCGTAGTCCGGCTCGCGGTGGAAGGCGAAGATCGAGTTGCCCTGCTGCCCTGGCGCGGGTGTCCCGGTGTAGTGGACCATCGAGCGGTTGTGCAACGAGTTCCAGGTACCGTCGGTGGCCACCCCTCCGTAGTGCTCTGCCGCTGGGGAACTGAAGGTGACCAGCGCGTAGTCGGCCGGTGAGCCGGAACCACAGGTGAGCGCGGTCCTGGGCGCCGGGGTGGCGGCCGCCGGGGCACCGATCAGCGCGTTGGAGCCTCCCTTCTGCCAGGAACTCAGCGCCGTCTGGTCGGTGTGGCCACGCTGCCACACCCCGATCAACGGCACCGCCACGAGGCCGACGCCGGTCAGGATGGCGGCGAGACCGATGGCCATGAGCGTCAGCCGCAGGGGCGAACGGTTGACGCGTTGGGGACGCGGATACGGCCGGTTCTCCATGGCCGAAAGGATACGCCGCGTGACGCGTTGGACAGCCTTGATGAACCTACTGTCGCCGGTTGCGAGCCGGCTCGTCACGCTCGGGGGTCAGCGGCGCCGGGGGTTGCGTGGTCGCTTGCGACCGTAGGCCACGCCCTCGGCGACAGCGTCGAACGCGGCCACCGGGCCGCTGGTGGCCAGCTGGATGCCGTCACCCTGGACGAAGACCTTGCGAGTGCCGACGTCGATGAGGTAGGACACCGTCTTCCCGCCGGTCGCGTCCGGGAGGACGGAGACGTCGGAGACCGTCCCCGTACGGCGGCTGCCGCCGTACGGGAAGGTCACGCGACTGCCGATCGCGATGGCGCCGTCGGGCGCGGCATCGGTCAACGGCCCGACGGCCGGAAACAGTCGCTGCAGTAGACGGGCTTGTCGCCTCGAGGCTGGAAGGGCACCCTGGCGATGCCGCCGCAGCCGGCGCAGGTCACCTCGTACATCTGGCGCGGAGCGCTGGACCGGGCGCCGTAGCCCCCACCACCGCCGCCACCGCCACCGCCGTAGCCGCCGCCCCCGCCGCCGGACGCGGCTCGCCTCGCGGCCCGGCAGCTGGGGCAGCGCGAAGGGGGGTTGGTCAGACCGCGGGAAGCGAAGAACTCCTGTTCCCCTTCGGTCCAAATGAAGTCAACGCCGCACTCGCGGCAACGCAGGGTCTGGTCTACCGGCACGCGCCAAGGTCCTCCGCCGGGACGTTTGGGCGCCCGGTCATAAGTGATACGTGCGGCTAACAGTACACGGTCCCGGGTGCGATCGCCACCGCACCGAGCGAACTCGTTTCGATCTCACGGAAGAGCGGAGGGGGCCCTCGGGCAGCCAGCGAGCGGGGGTGAATCGCCCCCTCAGAGGAAGGAGCGCGCCAGCCGAGCGCCGGCGTTGTTGGGCTACCATCGGGCCGGCCCTGGACAGGAGCGGGCCCTGGCGCACTGGGCGCCCGGGTGGCCGCCGGTGGGACCGGAGGAACTCATGACCCACAGCCGTCGGCGCCTGTTCACCTCCGAGTTGGTCACCGAGGGGCATCCCGACAAGATCGCCGACCAGATCAGTGACTCGGTCCTCGATGCGGTCCTCGAGAAGGACCCGCTCGGGCGGGTGGCCTGTGAGACGGCTCTCACGACCGGTACCGCCCTGGTCTTCGGGGAGATCTCCACCGATGCGTACGTCGACATCGCCGGCATCGTGCGTCGCACCATCAAGGACATCGGATACGTCCGGGCCAAGTACGGATTCGACTACGAGACATGCGGTGTCCTCGTCTGCATCGACGAGCAGTCCCCGGACATCGCCCAGGGCGTCAACACCGGGGGCGCCGGCGACCAGGGGATGATGTTCGGGTTCGCCTGCGATGAGACCCCGGAGCTGATGCCGGCCCCGATCCAGCTGGCCCACGGGCTGGCGCGCCGGCTCAGCGAGAAGCGGCGCGACGGCACCCTCCGCTGGGCGCGGCCGGACGGCAAGACGCAGGTCACCGTGGAGTACGACGACGCCGGCCGGCCGCGCCGCGTGGACAACGTGCTGGTCAGCATCCAGCACTCCGAGGAGGTCTCGCACGAGCAGATCTTCGGCGAGGTCCAGCGCCATGTCGTCGAGGCGGTGATCCCGCCCGAGTGGCTCGACAGCGCCACCATCCGCCACGTCAACCCGACCGGGCGCTTCGTGATCGGCGGCCCCCAGGGCGATGCCGGGCTCACCGGCCGCAAGATCATCGTCGACAGCTACGGCGGCTACGCCCGCCACGGCGGCGGTGCCTTCAGCGGCAAGGATCCCACCAAGGTGGACCGAAGCGCCGCTTACGGCGCCCGCTGGGTGGCGAAGAACATCGTCGCAGCGGGCATGGCCACGAAGTGCGAGATCCAGGTCGCCTACGCGATCGGCGTGGTCAAGCCCGTCTCCGTGCTCGTCGAGACGTTCGGCACGGAGGCAGTCCCGGTGGAGCAGATCGAGGACCTCGTGAACAAGCACTTCGACCTCTCTCCGTTCGGGATCATCTCGGCGCTGGAGCTTCGCCGGCCGATCTACCGCCAGGTGGCCGCCTTCGGCCACTTCGGGCGTCACGACCTCGACCTGCCCTGGGAGCGCACCGACCGCGCCCTCGATTTGGCCGAGGAGGCCGGCACGACCCCGGTCCTGGCCGTGGCGGCCGGCTGACCCGAAGCGCGGCCCTCCTCGGGCATCATCGGCGCCGTGGCAGTCCACCTCCTGATCCTCGCCGGCGGCAGCGGCACCCGCCTGTGGCCGCTGAGCCGCGCCGCGCTGCCCAAGCACCTCCTTCCGCTGGGGCCTGATGGGCAGACTCTCCTGGCCGCCACAGTCGAACGGGTGGCGCCGCTGGCCGACGAGGTCCACGTGGTCACGGCCGGCAGCCAGGCCGCGGCATGCGCCGAGGCGCTCGAGGGCACCGCAAGGAAGGTCTCGATGATCGCCGAGCCCACCGCGCGGGGCACGGGTCCCGCCCTGGGCCTCGCCGTTCACCAGATCGCGCGCACCGACCCCGGGGCGCTGATCGTCTCCGTCCATGCTGACCACCACGTCGGCGACACCGAGGCCTACCGTGCCGCCGTCCTGTCGGCCGCCGGCTGGGCGGCCGCCACCAACGGCCTGGCGACGGTCGGGCTCACTCCCGCCTCTCCCGCCACCGGGCTGGGCTACATCGCCGTCGGCGCCGCCGAGCCCCCGGGACGGTGGACCGTACCGGGGGGCCCCGCCATCGATCCCATCCTCCTCACCGCGGCCGCCTCGCTGCCCGCGGCGCACGCTGACGCGTTCGTCGAGAAGCCATCGCTTGAACGCGCCACCGCGTTCTTCGAGGACGGCAGCCACCTCTGGAACCTCGGTCTCTTCGCCTGGACGGCCACGGCGTTCCTGGCGGAACTCGCCACAGCCGATCCCCGGCTCGACGCCGGCCTGCAGGCTGTGGTGGAGGCGCGCGCCGCCGGGGACGAGGCCCGGGCCGCGGAGAGCTACGGCGCGCTCAAGTCGATCGCTGTCGACCCGCTGCTGATGGAGGGCACAGCCAACCTCACCGTGGTGCGCGCCGCCTTCGACTGGTCGGACCTCGGTTCCTGGGCCGACCTGCTCGCCGCCCGTGCCGGGCGTGCCGACCTCGACGGCAACGTCACCGATGGGGACGCGCTGGTGGTGGGCTCACGCGGTTGCCTCGTGGAGTTCGAGCGGGGGCCGAGCCGTGGCCGTCCTGGGGATGGAAGGCGTGGTCGTCGTCGACACGGGTGACGCGGTGCTGGTGATGCCGGTGCAGGCGTCGCAGGATCTCAAGGCCGTCGTGGAACGTCTGCGCAGCGAGGGCCGCTCCGAGCTCCTCTGACTGACCCGCGCCCCCGCTCAGGTCGGCGTCGCCTTGGCCGTGACCTCGAACGTGGCCGAGGCGATGGTGCCCAGCGGGGTGGGGCCGTTCAGCTGGACCGCGGTCGTGCTGCTCGGCTCGACGTTGACCTGCCCGCCGGTGACGTCCCCGATGAGAGCGTGGTTGGGGTCATAGAGGGAGCCGCGGATGCTGATCGCGATCGTGGAGGCGGCATTGGAGTGGACTGTGAGGTGGACCACAAGTGAGCGCGAATCGTCCAGCTTGAAGGTTGCCGACGAGGTGTCGATGGTGACGTCAGCGTTGCCCTGCTGCGCCACTGACACGGGCGTGGTCGAGAACGGGGTGGAGGACGGGGCGACGGGCAGCTTGGTGTCGTCACCGCAGGCGGCAAGGCCCGCAAGCAGCAGTGCCACGGTGCAGGCGGGCGCGAGGAGTCTCCGCAGCATGCGGGCCATCGTAGCAACTGGTTCCGGCGCCCACTGCAGTGTTGGCGCGCGTGCCCGGACGTGACCCCCATCGGGCAGAATGCCCGCTTATGGCAGCTGAGATCCACTTCGGGACCGATGGCTGGAGGGCGGTGGTCGGCGACGATTTCACCTACGAGAATGTCCGTGCCGTCGCGCAGGGCGTGGCCGCGTACCTCGAGGGAGAGTCCCGCCCGGTGGTGGTTGGGCACGACGCTCGCTACTGCGCCGAGCTGTTCGCACGTGAGGTCGCCAGGGTCCTCGCTGCCAACGGGCTGAAGGTCATCCTCCTCGATCGGGTCACGGCCACACCTGCGGTGTCGTGGACCGTCGTCGAGAGGGGCGCCGCCGGTGGAGTTGTGGTCACCGCCAGCCACAACCCGATGGAGTTCAATGGCATCAAGTACAAGCCTGATTTCGGCGGATCAGCCTCACCCGAGGTGGTTGCGCAACTGGAGAAGAACACCGTGAAGGCCCGGTCGGACGGGGTCAGGACGGTTCCTTTCGACGAGGCACTGGATGCGGGCGGTGTGACCCTCCTCGACCCGCTGCCCTCGTACTGCGCGCAGCTGGGCCGGATGGTCGACCTCGACAGGCTGCGCGATGCCGGGCTCAAGGTTGCCCACGAGGCGATGTACGGGGCCGGCGCCGGCCTCCTCGCGCGGGTGCTCGATGGCGGGCGCACCACGGTCACCGAGTTGCACGGCGAGCGCAACCCGGGATTCGGCGGCATGCACCCGGAGCCCATCGACCGCTACATGCCGGAGGCAATGGCGTTGATGGCCCGGCACGGCCATGACGTCCTCGTCGCCAATGACGGCGACGCCGACCGCGTCGGCATCATCGACGAGACCGGACGCTACGTGAACCAGCTCGAGGTGATGGCCCTCTTCACCATGTACCTGCTCGAGAAGCGCGGCGAGCGTGGCGACGTCGTGCGTTCGTTGACGACGACCAGCATGGTCGACGCACTGGGCGAGCGGTTCGGTGTCAGGGTGCATGAGCTGCCCGTCGGCTTCAAGTACATCGGCGCGACCATGCGCGAGACCGACGCGCTCCTGGGGGGCGAGGAGTCCGGGGGTTTCGCCTTCCGCGGACACATCCCCGAGCGTGACGGCATCCTCGCGGGCCTGATGGTCGCCGACATGATCGTCGAGTACCAGCAGCCACTCTCCGCGATCCTCGAACACCTCTTCGAGCTCGTCGGGCCGCACGCCTACAAGCGCGACGACATCCGCTTCGACCGCGAGGGCTACGAGAAGCGCAAGGCGGACGTCTACAGCCGCATGGAGAAGGACACACCCAAGGAGCTCGCCGGGGGGGAGGTGATCCGAACCCGCACCGACGACGGCTTCAAGTTCTACCTCGACGACGGGTCGTGGGCGCTCATGCGCATGAGCGGCACCGAACCGCTGATGCGGGTGTACAGCGAGGCGGCGACAGCCGAGCGCGTGGACGCGCTGCTCGCAGCGCTCGAGCAGCACGTCGGGGTCACGCCGGACTCCACGGGGAAAGCCGGTGAGTGAAAGCAGGGTGACTGACGCCGCCGGCTCCCCGGATGTGCACGCGACTGACCGGAACCGTGTCGACAAGCCGTGGGGGTACGAGCTGCGCTGGGCGATCACCGAGCGGTACCTCGGCAAGCTCATCCACGTCGCCAAGGGACATCAGCTGAGCCTCCAGTACCACGTGCAGAAGGACGAGTTGATCTTCATCGCGTCGGGAGTGCTCGACCTCGTCCTGGAGGATGAGGCGGGTGAGGTCCACGTTCACCGTATGACGCCCGGGATGAGCGCCAGGGTGAGGCCGGGTCGCCGCCATCGCTTCATGGCCGTGGAGGACACGGACCTGTTCGAGGTCTCATCCCCCGAGATCGACGACGTGGTGCGCCTGGAGGACAGCTACGGACGGGAGGGCACCAGCTCCGCCTGAGCTTGGACGGGGTACGGGTGCGTCTCCGGTGGGCACGGAGGCTGCTGCTCATGGATGACAGGCCGGCTCCTCGTCGCCGTCGCGGCAACGCCTTCTATGCCGAGAGCGCACGTGCTGCCCTGGGCGTCGGTGGCGAGGTGCACTCGCTGGCTGATGTTCCGCTGCCGCTCGTCCACACGTCGCTCGGCATCGCCGTGTGCGCGGTGGTGGCGGCACTGCGGCCGCAGGTCCTCGGCCTGCGCTCCAGCGTCATCGCGTGCGGCTCGCTGGCGCTGCTGACCGCGCTGACCCTCACCCTCTACGACCGCCTGGTGTACGGGCGCGACCTGCGCCACGCGGTGGCAGCGACCTTCCTGCCCATGGCGGCCATCGCCGCGTTCGTGGCAGTTCTCGCAGGCACCGGCGACCTCGTCCTGCGGCTGCCGGCCGGGCTCATCGCCGCGCTGGTGGTCGGCGGCATCCCGCATCTCGGAGGTCTCCGCGCCGCCGGTCGTGAGGGCACTGTGACGAGGTTGCTCCGCGACGGAGCCGGGG
Organism: Candidatus Dormiibacterota bacterium; assembly: GCA_963823765.1. GTDB lineage: Bacteria > Chloroflexota > Dormibacteria > Aeolococcales > Aeolococcaceae > Aeolococcus. Next base: position 1,304,610 of record CAWGML010000002.1, on the reverse strand, counting down.
TGGTGGTGCTCGCGCCCCTGCTCCTGGCCGCCTATGACAGCGATCTATCCGCCGGCGCCCGCTCCGCCGTGGCCGGCGGATCCGTTCTCCTGGTGTCGGCGGACGCCTTGCTCACCGAGGAGCTGCATGGCCGTGTGGCAGTTGCCAGCGCCCTGCTGATCGCTGCGCTCATGGCGGGGCTCGTCTTCGCCCTCCCGACCGGCGGCCGCGACACGGTTCGCGCGGCGCTGGCGCTGGTGCTCTGGTACGGGTTGCGGGGCCTGCTCGGCGCCACGGTGAGCCGGCGCCGCTCGCGCACCGTGGTCGTCGAGTACGGATTGTTCGTCGCCGCCGCGGCCGGGGTGATCGCTGTCCGCGCTCTGCGCGGCTGAGCTCTAGCGACGCACCGCGCGAACCGGGCCGATGGAGCGCGCGCGCCGACCGGCGTACAGGGCCGCGTCGGCTCGCTTGACGAGCGCATCGACCGTGTCGTCGGCGGCCAGCTCGGCAATCCCAACACTGATGGTGCCGCCGGTCATCTTCTCGACGTACGCGCGCAGCGTGGCCGCCGTGCGCGCAGCGTCTGCAGCGCTGCTGTCGGTGAGCACGCAGATGAACTCGTCACCACCGTACCGGACGACCAGGTCGTACGAGCGCAGGCGCTCGCGCATCGCGGCAACGGTGGCGCGCAAGCGCTCGTCGCCCGCCGCGTGGCCGGCCTCGTCGTTCACCGCCTTGAGCCCGTCGACGTCGATGAAGATCACGACGAGGCCCTTGCCGGGCAGCCGGCGGCTGCGGTCGATCTCCCGCTGCAGCGCCGCCATGCCGGCGCCGCGGCGAAGAGCGCCGGTCAGCTCGTCCACGGTCACCTGGCCGGCGAGGCGAGCGCACTGGTCGACGAGCGCGCGCAGCCGATCCACCGCCCTGGTCACGTCGGCGTCGCGCATGCGCGCCAGTGCTGCGTCCGGGACGCCCAACGCGGCGGCAAGGACACGGCGCGCCCGCGGGAGGGACAGTCCCTCGCGTTCGTGCGCCTGCGTCGAGGTGGCCCATCCGATGAGGTCGGCGCTGACGTCCGTGAGGTCCGGGAGGGTGGCGGCCAGCGCCTCACGGCTCAGCTCATACGTGTCCGCCGCCTGCTCGGCCTGCGCCGACTGGGGTCCCGCGTTCCTCGCCTGGTGTGCCACCGCACCTCCTCATCGGACTCGTGCTGGGGTCAATGGTGACACGAACTAAAGTTCTGTGCGGGTGCGCCTACATGCCGAGGTAGGCGCGCTGGACGTCCGGGGAGTTCAGCAGGTCGCCGGCGGGCCCCTCCGTGGCCACCTCGCCGTTCTCCAGCACGTAACCCCGGCGCGCGGTGTTGAGAGCGAGGAGCGCGTTCTGTTCGATGAGCAGGACCGTGGTGCCTCCCTGGTTGATCTCGCGGATGACCGCGAAGACGCTGTCCACGACGATCGGGGCCAGGCCGAGCGACGGCTCATCCAGGAGCAGCACGGTGGGGCGTGCCATCAGCGCGCGGCCGATCGCCACCATCTGCTGCTCGCCACCCGAGAGGCTGCCGGCCAGCTGGCGCGCACGCTCCTTGACGCGTGGGAACAGCTGATACACGCGGTCGAAGTCGGTGCGGATGCCGGCGCGGTCGTTGCGGGCGTATGCGCCCATCTCGAGGTTCTCGCGCACCGTCAGGCGGCTGAAGAGGCGCCGCCCCTCTGGCGCGTGTCCGACACCGAGGCGAGCGATCTTCTCGGTCCCGTACCCTGAGATGCGCTCGCCGCGGAGCAGCACCTCGCCCTTGGCAGGGCGGATCAGGCCACTGATGGCGCGCAGGGTGGTGCTCTTGCCCGCCCCGTTGCTGCCGATCAACGCGACGATCTCGCCGTCGTTGACGGTGAGCGAAACCCCGCGAAGGGCCTGGGTCCGGCCGTAGAAGACGTCGACGTCGCGGAGCTCGAGGACGGGCGTCCCCGCAGCCGAAGGGTCGGGGGCCTGCGTCGCCTGCGCGACGGTCATGGGCCGCTCATCGCCGCGGCCGCGCCCTGGCCGAGGTATGCCTCGATCACCTGCGGGTTGTTGCGCACGTCCTGGGGCACGCCCTCGGTGATCTTCTCTCCGTGGTCGAGCACGACGATGCGATCGCTCACCTCCATGACCACCTTCATGTCGTGCTCGATCAGGAAGATGGTCAGGCCCTCGTCGCGCATCCGCGAGATCAGGCCCATCAGCTCCTTCTTCTCCTGCGGATTCAGCCCCGCGGCGGGCTCATCGAGGAGGAGCAGCCGCGGGTGGGTCGCCAGCGCGCGGGCGATCTCGAGTCGGCGCTGCAGCCCGTAGGGAAGCTCGCGTGCGTAGGAGCCGGCGTAACGCGCGAGGCCGAGCTGATCGAGGAGGTCGAACGCCCACTCCTGGACAGATCTCTCCTCGCTGCGTGCGCGCGGCGTCATGAAGGCGCCGTCCCAGACACGCTCCTTCATCCACCAATGGGCGCCAACCATGACGTTGTCGAGCGCGGTCATGAAGGAGAACAGCCGGATGTTCTGGAAGGTGCGCGCGATTCCCAGTGTCGTGATCCGGTGCGGCGCGAGACCGACGATGCTCGCGCCGTCGAGACGGATGTCGCCGGAGGTTATGGGAAAGAGCCCGGTCACGCAGTTGAACGCGGTGGTCTTGCCTGCGCCGTTGGGCCCGATCATGGAGAGGATCTCCCGGTCGCCGACGGTGAAGCTCACGTCGGACACCGCGAGCAGGCCGCCGAATCGCTTGTTCAGGTTGCTGACCTCGAGCAGCGTCACCTCAGGCGATCCCCTGCACGGCGGCCAGCAACTCGCTCTCGCCACCGGTGCTGCTCTCCAGCTCCACGCGGCGGGCACGACTGGGCAGCAGCCCGCCGGGTCTGAACAGCATCATGAGGATGAGCGCCACCCCGTACACGATGTACGTGTACGAGCTGAAGTTGATGCTGGCCAGGGCCGGGATGTTGAACGTCTGGCTGACCGTGGTGGACCACTCGTTCATGTGCTGCAGCGCCCAGAAGATGACGAAGGTCAGCACGAAGCTCCCCAGGATGACGCCGGCGATGTTGCCGATGCCGCCCAGCACGATGATGCTGAGCACGGCGATGGAGATGGAGAAGCTGAAGTCGTCGGGGGACACGATGGTCACCAGGGAGCCGTAGAAGGCGCCGGCCAAGCCGCTGACCGAGGCGCCGATGGCAAAGGCCAGGAGCTTCGTGGAGGTCGTGTTGATGCCGGTCGCGGCGGCGGCCACCTCATCCTCGCGGAGCGCCACCCACGCTCGGCCCACACGAGTTTGGTAGATGTTGCGCAGCAGCACCACCACGATGATCGAGACGAGCAGCAGCGCCCAGTAGTACCACTGCGGGCTGCTCGAGAAGTGGATGCCGAACACCACGGGCTGGTCGATGCCGGAGATCCCATTGGGCCCACCGGTCAGGTTGAAGACATTGTTGGTGGCGAGGTCCGGAACGATCTCACCGAAGCCCAGCGTGACGATGGCGAGGTAGTCACCGCGGAGCCGCAGGGTCGGCGCGCCCAGCACTGCGCCGAACAGCGAGGCCACCCACGCGCCGATGAAGATCAGCACCCACAGCGGCAGGTGGATGTGATGCGTGGGAGAGGCGAGCGAGGCGCACGCGTAGGCGCCGATCGCGAAGAACGCCGCGTAGCCGAGGTCCAGCAACCCGGCAAAGCCGACCACGACGTTGAGGCCGAGCGCAAGCAGCGTGTAGATGGCCAGCGACGATGCCGCCCAGAGCAGGAAGTCCGGGGCCTGGTGGAACATCAGCGGCAGCAGCACCCCGAACGGCAGAGCGCCGACCGCAAAGGCGACGTTGGGACGGGTCACCACCCACGCCCGCCCGCCGTACACGATCGCTGCCAAGCCGAAGCCGTACATCGTCAGCCAGACCGCGGAGTTGGTCACCGTGCGGCTCGAGAGCGGTCCGAAGAGCGGCTCCTCCTGGACCACGCCGATCAGGAACCACAGCACGATCGTGACCACCAGGCCTGTGACGCCCGCGATCGCCCGCACCCGGTCGGCGCGCGGTGACAGGCGCCTGCCCGTGAAGCGCGCAGCCAGCTCAACAAACGGCGAGAGCACCAGGATCAGCATGCAGACGCCGAGCACATAGGTGAGCACAGCACCGATGCCTGCGGGCGACGAGCTGACCACGTCCTGCGGGCTGAAGCCCGCCCCGGCCGAGAACGGTCCGATGAACCAGGGCAGCAGCCAGCCCATCAGCAGCAGCAATGCCGCCGCGCCGCTCAGCAGCCAGAACACGCCGGTTCCCTCGACGCGGCTTCCCGGTCTGAACGGACGGAAGAACCTGTCAAGCACGGGTGGTCACGTCAACACCGAACAGACCGACAGGCCGGAAGGTGAGGATCAGCACGAGCACGGCGAAGATGAGCGACTCGCTCCATTCGCCGCCGGCAAGCTGACCGCCGAACACGTAGATGACGCCGATGAGGAACCCTCCCACCCCGGCGCCGACGATGTTGCCGATGCCGCCGAGCACGGCCGCGGTGAAGGCGATGATGCCGAGACGGAAGCCGAGGTTCCACTTCACGTCGCCGTAGTTGATGCTGTAGATGATCGCTGCGGCCGCGGCCAGCGCTGAACCGATGAAGAAGGTCACCGAGATGGTGCGGTTGATGTTGATGCCGCAGAGGAGCGCGGCCGAGCGGTCCTGGGCGGTGGCGCGCATCGCCTTGCCAAGCCGCGTGCCGCGGACGAACGCGCCCAGCCCGAACATGAGGGCCAGCGCCATCCCCACCACGAAGATGTCCTTCGTTCCCACCGACACGCCGCCGATCCGGAACGCCTGTCCGGTGATCCAGGAGGCATTGTGCGTTGCGGTGTTGTCCGGCCCGAACTTCACCAGCATCGCGCCCTCGATCACGAACGAGACCCCGATCGCAGTGATCAGCGGGGCCAGCCGAGGCGCGTCACGCAGCCTGCGGTAGGCGACGCGCTCGATGGCCATGCCGGTCAGGCCGGCCGCCACCATCGACAGCGGGAAGAGGATCAGCAAGGCGAGCAGCAAGCCGGTGAACCCGCTGGTGGCAAGCGAGTCGAGTCGCAGTTTGTCGGCGAAGATGATCGCGTAGAACCCGGACAGCGTGAAGACGTCGCCGTGGGCAAAGTTGATCAGCTCGATGATCCCGTACACCATGGTGTAGCCGATCGCGACCAGGGCATAGATGGCGCCGAGCACCATCGCGTTCCTGATCTGCTGCCCCATGAGGGTGGAGCCGCCGTTGTGGAAGACGGCGAGCACCGTGGCCAGGATCGCGACGAGCAAGAGCACGCTGAACCTGTTCGACACCTGGCTGTTGGCTGCACGGAGGAACGGCAGTGATCCGCGCGCCAGGCCGCCGGTTGGGCGCGGGCGCGCCTCGAGGCCGGCCGCCACGACCAGTGACCGTTTCCGCGCCGCTGTTGGGGGGACGGGAACGTCCGACCCGCCCGCCGCAGACCCGCTTCCCTCGCTCATGCCGTCTCCGGGACGCGTAAAGAAAAGGGGGGAGAGCGCGTGACGCGCTCTCCCCCGAACGGTCAGATGCCGGCTAGCTCTTCACCGTGACGTTTCCGCTGGTGTCGACCGCGTAGGTGTTGACCCCGGTCCAGGCTCCGCTGGTGACCTTGTACAGGGTGAACCCGGTGTTGGTGGTGTCCCCGTTGGCGTCGAAGCTGGTGTGGCCCAGCGCTCCGTCGTACGAGGTGTTGTGCAGCTGTGCCACCACCGCGTCGCGGAACGACTGCGGGTCAGACGGCAGCTGGCCACCGTTGGCGTTGATCGCCGCCTTGATCGCCTGGATCAGGATGTTCATCGCGTCGTACCCGTACGCGCTGTAGGGCTCCTTCTTGGCGTCGTTGTACGGAGACGGCAGGCTCGAGAAGCGAGCCGCGTAGTCGGAGTAGAACTGCGCCGAGCTCTGCAGCTTGGTGACGTCCGGCGCGCTGGTCGCCTGGGCGCCCTCGGCAGCATTCGTCTTGGCACCCGAGTTGGCGTCGGTGATGAACTTGGTGTCCTGGCAGCCATCGCCGCCGAGGAGGGGGATGGTCAACCCGGCGGAGGCCATGTCCCTGCGGACCAGACCGCACCCGTTGCCGGTCGTCCCACCGAAGAAGATCACGTCCGCACCCTTGCTCTGGGCGTCGCTCATCTGGGTCGCGAACGTGGTTGTCGAGCCCGGCAGGCTCGTCGTGGAAACGACGGTTCCTCCATCGGTCGTGAACGCCTTCTCGAACAGCAGCGCGAGACCTCGGCCGTACGCCTCCTGGTCATCGATGACGTACGCCTTCTTGGCGTTGAGCGTCTTGGCCGCGATGTAGCCGAGGATGTCGCCCTGGCTGACGTCGCTTGCGATGACTTGGAAGTACGTGTGCGGGCCCTGGTACAGGGACGCCGTGTTGATGTTGATGGTGGGATCACTGCACACCGCGACGACGGCGGTGAGGCAGGGGTTGGTGTTGGACGGGCTGATCATCGCCAGGTGGGCTGCCGTGGCCTTGGGGATCTCGGCCAGCGCGACGCTGGAGTTGAACGGCCCGACCACGCCCATCACCGACGAGTCGGAGGCGAGCGCGGTGATGTTCTGAGCGCCCTGCGCCGGGTCGTGACCGTTCTTCGCGACCGATGAGTCGTCCTTGCTGATGTACTTCAGGGTGCACCCGCCGAGCACCTTCTTCTGGTTCGCCTGCTCGACAGCCAGCTGCGCCGCGTAGGCGGGGAACGGTCCGTCGGTGGCGTCTCCACCCGTGATGGGAAGATCGGTGGCGACCGAGACAGTACCCTTGCACGCCGCGATGCCGGATCCCCCGCTGCTGCTGGTGGTCGTGTTCGTCGAGGTGCCGCATGCCGACAGTGCGATCAGGCCTGCGGCTCCCGCGATGGGCAGCAGCCGTTTGGACAAGCTCATGTAACTCTCCCCGGAGTGGGCTGTGGACTAGGTGTGCTTATCTACACGTCCTCCCGGGTCACTGTCAAATACGGACAGTGACTGAGTCTCGGGTCTTCGCGTCAAACGCTGCGCTGTTCGTGAAGGATTGCAAAGGGATGTTCAGAGATGGCGGAGCACTGCTGAGCTGATGGCGGCCATCGTCGCGTCTGCAATCAGCGCGGTCTTTGCGTGGGTCGTCTTCACCCGCTTCACGCGCACCCGCCGGCCGGCATTCGCTGCCTGGACCGTCGGCCTGCTCGTCTTTGCGGCGGCGGCCGGCTGTCAGGCGGTCGGCGAGCACACCGGCTTCACCTCTCCACTCTTCCGCGCCTTCTACCTGCTCGGCGGCGTCCTCGGGGTCATCTGGCTGTCGATGGGAACGCTGTTCCTGCTCGCCCCCGCGCGGGTTGCCCGCGGCGCGACCCTTGTCCTGGTGGGGCTGACGCTCGCCCTCGCCGTCGACGCCGCCCTGGTGCAGGTCAACACCTCGAGCCTGCGGACGACCGCCGGCATCCTCGGGGACGCCATCTCGCGCGGGTCGCCACTGCAGTTGGGCGCGCTCATCCTCAACATCGTCGGCACCCTGATCCTGGTGGGCGGCTCGGCCTGGTCGGCGCTCCGGCTGATCCGTGACCGCGGTGGCGCCGACCGGGTGATCTGCAACGTGCTGCTCACCATCGGCGCTTTCGTGATCGCCGCCGGCTTCAGCGCGGCGAAGATCGCGGGGGGAGCCCTCGACACGCTCGGCGTCTACGAGGCCGCCGGCATCGCCATCATGTTCGCGGGTTTCCTCAGCATCGGTCGGTTTCGCTAGGCGCGCGCTGCCGGCCGGTTCGGACCGTTACAGCCGAATGGTGAGGTCACGCGGTACCCTGCTATCTGGCCGCGCAACCTGGAGAGCCCGCGGACCGTCACGGAGGAGGAACGCGGTGACCGACCTTGCCGTTCGGGGCAACGAGAGTGCGGGGGTTTGGCGAGAGCGGGACGCGGAGCTGATCTCGCCGGCGTACTCGCGCTACACGGACCTCGTGGTCGACCGCGCCAGCGGTGCGCACCTGCACACCGTCGACGGCCGCGACGTGCTCGACTTCGGCTGCGGGATCGGGGTCACCAACCTCGGCCATCTCCATCCCGCCGTGGTGAAGGCGGTGCACGAGCAGGTGGACAAGCTGTGGCACACGTCGGTGACCACGCTGCACCCCAAGATGATCGAGGCCGCCGCGGCGCTGGTGTCCGTCGCGCCTGACGGGCTCGACCAGGTGTTCCTCAACAACAGTGGTGCCGAGGCGCTCGAGTCGAGCATCAAGCTGGCCAGGCGAGCCACCGGGCGGAGCGACATCATCGCCTTCACGGGCGGCTTCCACGGGCGCACCTACGGGGCACTGACGCTGACCGCGAGCAAATCGAAGTATCGCCACCGGATGGGCCCCTTCCTTCCCGGCGTGCACCACGTTCGTTACCCGCACTGCTTCCGCTACTGCGACCACGGTCCGGACGAGGCCTGTCCGATCGCACGCGGGGACGAGATCGAGCACCTGTTCAAGACCACCGTCCCCAGCGACACGGTGGCCGCCATCGTGGTCGAGCCGTTGCAGGGAGAAGGCGGGTTCGTGGTGCCCCCTGCCACGTTCCTGCCGCGGCTGCGTGAGATCTGCGACGAGCACGGCATCCTGCTCGTGTGCGACGAGGTGCAGAGCGGCTTCGGCCGGACTGGACGCTTCTTCTGTGTCGAGCACACGGGGGTGCGGCCCGACATCATGTGCGTCGCCAAGGCATTCGGCAACGGGCTGCCGATCGCGGGCCTCGTCGCCACCCACTCGGTGATGTCGTCGTGGCAGCACGGTGAGCACGGCACGACGTATGGCGGCAATGCGGTGGCGTGCGCCGCCGCCGTGGCCGTGATCGAGACGATGCGCGCCGAACGGATCCCCGAGCGTGCCGCCGTCCTCGGTAGACGCGTGATGGGACGCCTGGGCGGCTGGAGTGAGCGCTTCCCGGAGGTCGGCGATGTGCGCGGCCTCGGGTTGATGATCGGGATCGAGTTCATGCGGGGGCGTACCCCGGCGCCGGACATCGCCGCCAACGTGCAGCGCCGCTGTGTCGAGAAGGACCTGCTCGTCCTGACCTGCGGCATCGACGACAACGTGGTGCGGCTGCTGCCCCCGCTGACCATCGGTGACGAGGAGCTCGAACGCGGCATCGGCATCCTCGAGAGCTGCCTTGTCGAGCAGCTGTCGCGATGATCAGCGAGCAGGAGGCGGTGCACACCGGCAACCTCATCGGTGGCGAACGGACACAGGCCGCCAGTGGACGAACCTTCGAGTCACGCAACCCGGCACGCCGTGGCGAGGTCGTTGGTGTGTTCCCGCAGAGCTCGGCGGCTGACGTGGATGCCGCCGTGGCCGCCGCCCAGCGCGCGTTCGCCGGGTGGCGGGCGACGCCGTGGCCGCGGCGCGGGGAGATCATCCTCGCCGCGGCGACGATCATGGAGAGACGCAAGGAGGAGCTCGCCCGCCTCATGACCCGGGAGATGGGCAAGGTGCTCACCGAGGCTCGTGGCGACGTCCAGGAAGCGATCGACATGGGCAAGTTCATCGCGGGCGAGGGACGTCGTGCCTTCGGTGAGACCGTGCCGAGCGAGCTGCGCAACAAGTGGGCCATGACCATGCGCCAGCCGCTCGGGGTGATCGGCTGCGTCACCCCGTGGAACTTCCCCATCGCGATCCCTTCGTGGAAGATCTTCCCGGCGGTGATGGCCGGCAACACCGTCGTGTTCAAGCCGGCCGAGGACACCCCGCTCTGCGCACTGCGCTTCGTGGAGATCCTCGAGGAGGCAGGCCTGCCCGCGGGCGTCGTCAATGTCGTCTTCGGCAACGAGGAGGCCGGCGAGGCGGTGGTCCGCCACCCCGGCACCGTCGCCATCTTCTTCACGGGCAGCGCGGACACGGGCCGGCTGATCGCCGCCACGTGCGGCTCGATGCTCAAGAAGGTGTCGCTGGAGCTGGGCGGCAAGAACGGCATCGTGGTCATGGATGACGCCGACCTCGAGCTGGCGGTCGAGGGCGCTCTTTGGGGGGCGTTCGGCACCGCCGGGCAACGCTGCACGGCATCGTCGCGTCTCATCGTCTCCAGGAAGGTCCTCGGCGACTTCACCGACGAGCTGGTGGCGCGCACACGGGCGCTGCGCCTGGGCGACGGCCTGGAGGATGGCGTCGAAGTCGGACCGGTCATCAACGAGAGCCAGCTCCGTCGAATCCACGGGTACACGGAGATCGGCGTACAGGAGGGCGCCCACCTGCTCACCGGCGGCGAGGTGGACCAGGAGGGAGACCTCGCGCAGGGGTTCTTCTACGCACCGACGGTCTTTGCCGACGTGACCTCCTCGATGCGCATCGCCCAGGAGGAGATCTTCGGTCCCACCACGGCGATCCTGCCCGTCGATTCCCTGGAAGAGGCGCTCGCGGTCGCCAACTCGACAGAGTTCGGGCTGAGCCTGAGCATCTACACCAACGACCTGCGGCACGCCTTCAGGGCCATCCACGAGCTCGAGTCGGGGATCGTGTACGTCAACGCGCCCACCATCGGTGCCGAGATCCAGCTCCCCTTCGGCGGCACCAAGAACACCGGCAACGGTCACCGCGAGGCGGGCGGTCACGTGCTCGACGAGTTCAGTGAGTGGAAGTCGATCTACATCGATTACAGCGGGCGCCTGCAACGCGCGCAGATCGACACCGACGCACAGTAGGTCGCAACGTGGCGCAGCTCGAGGAACGCTTCGTCACCCACGCCGGACACCAGGTGCGATACCTGGTCGGCGGTGACGGCCCGCCGCTGGTGCTGTGTCACGGTTTCCTCGGTTCGGCCGAGAACTTCGAGTCCTGGTTCGCCGAGCTGGCCCGGGTTCGTACCCTCGTTGTCCCTGACCTTCCCGGCTGTGGGGCGTCAGCACCGTTCGACGATGCCCGTCACACAGGCGGCGCGCTCGCCGCCGCGGTGGAGGCGGTGTGCCGAGACACCGGTGTCGAGCGCTTCGACCTGGGCGGCCTGTGCCTTGGCGCGTCCGTTGCCATGGCCATGCTGAGGCGCCGGCCGGAGACGGTGCAGCGGCTGTTGCTGCACACGCCCCTTCTCGCGCCCGCGCTGGTGCGGCGCCGCTTTCACCTGCAGGTGCGCGCGTTCATGGCACCGGGCATCTTCCCAGCCGCCTCCTGGCTGAGTCGCCGCCGCCTCGTCAGCGACCTCTACAAGCGACTGCTCGTGGAGGGCGACAACGTCGACAGGGCCGCAGCGGAGATGAACTTTCGCAACCAGCTGCGCGCCGACCCGCGAGCGCTCCGCGAATGGATCCTGCACGGCCTGGTGCGTGACGACGTGGCCTTGTTGCGTGGTTTCCCCCGCCCCGCGCTCATCATCGTCGCCTCCGACGACCGCATCGTCGACGTGCCGCTGCTGGCGCGAACCGTGGCGGCGATGGACCACGTGCAACTGGCGCGAGTTGACGACGCCGGGCATGGCTGGACCGAGAGCTACGTCCGCCGTCAGCTGGAGTTGATCGCCGCCTTCCTGCACGATCGGCCGTTGCCGGGAGCGGCGGCCGTTTCCCAGGTCGCCTGAGCCGATGGCCGAGCTGCCGCCGAGCGCCGAGTGCGTGATCATCGGCGGCGGGGTCGTCGGCTGCAGCCTCGCGTTCCACCTGGCCCGTGCCGGGATGCGGCCCCTGTTGCTCGAACGTGGTGAGCTGGGCTCCGGCTCGACAGCGCGCAACGCGGGCGGCGTGCGGCAACAGTTCTCCACCGAGATCAACGTCCGCGTCGGGATGCTGAGCCGCCGCCTGCTCGCGGACTTCGACGAGGAGGTCGGGGCGACCGCCGACCTGCGCCGGGTCGGATACCTGTTCGTCGCCAGCGCCGCTGACCACATGACCCAGCTGGCCCGCAACGTCGAGATGCAGCACAGGGTGGGGCTCAGCGACGTCCGCCTGCTGACACGCGACGAGGTCGCCGGGCTGGTGCCGCAGCTCAACGTCGACGACGTGCAGGGCGGCTCCTTCTGTCCGAGCGACGGCCTGGCCGGTCCCAACGAGGTGACCACCGGCTACATCGCGGCCGCGCGGCGGCACGGGGCACAGGTTCTCGACGGAGTCGCCGTCGACGCGGTGGAGCGCGACGGCGGGTCCGTCCGGGGAGTGTTCGCCGGAGGAACGCGGGTCGCGACGCCGCTGGTCGTCAACTGTGCCGGCCCCTACGCTGCTGCGGTGGGCGCGCTGGCTTCCGTCGACGTTCCGGTGAAGCCGTACCGCCGCCACCTCTTCCTCACCGAGACGTTCTCTCTGAACGCGGAACCGCCGATGACGGTGGACATGGCGACGTCGTTCTACTTCCACGGCGAGGGCGACGGCCTGCTGCTGGGGATGAGCGACCCGGCTGAGCCGTCGTCCTTCGACACCAACGTCGACTGGGGCTTCCTCGAGCACCTCGTCGAGCACGCCACCCACCGCCTGCCGGCGCTCGAGCACGCGGCGATCAAGACGGGCTGGGCGGGCCTGTACGAGGTCTCACCAGACAACCAGGCGATCGTGGGCGAGTCGGAGCTGTCGGGGTTCTGGCTCTGCTGCGGCTTCAGCGGACACGGCTTCATGCAGGCGCCTGCCGTGGGCAGGCTGCTCGCCGCCCAGATCACCGGCGCCAGCCCAGAGATCGACCTCACGCCATTCCGTCCCGACCGGTTCGCGCGCGGCGCGAGCACACCCGAGGCAGCGGTGATCTGACCCGCTCAGGTTCTCTGGCGCCGCGCGAAGTTGGCGGCGACGAAGCAGAGGATGCCGAGCACGGCTGCGAGGATGGCGTGCTTGTAGTGGATGCTGACGTCACTGGCGAGCAGGCCGGTCTTGGTGGTCGCGTAGAAGATCGCCACAGCGATGAAGAGCACGCCGAGCAGGGCGAGGAGGATGGCCGCCAGCGGGGTTCGAGTGTTCATTGCGCTCCAGTGGTGTTCAGCGGAGGACGATCAGCCCGACTGCGCCGAGTGCTGCACAGTAGCCCGCGAAGGGGTCGAGCCGCCCGATCTCGAAGTACTTGACGAGCAGGCGCGCGCTCGCGTAGGCGAGCACGCCCGCAACCACCGCGCCCACCGTGTAGAGCCCGATCGGCGCGCCGCTGCCCGGCAGCTGGGGCACCTCGAGCAGCCCCGCGGCCAGGATGACCGGCGTCGCCAGGAGGAACGCGAAGCGCACGGCCTCGGTGTGACGAAGGCCGGCCAGCAGGCCGCCGGCCATGGTCACCCCTGAGCGCGAGATCCCGGGAAGAAGCGCAGCCGCCTGGAACACGCCAACGACCCCGGCGCGCGTGAAGCTGAGGTCCTCGATGGTGCCGAACCGCTGCTCGCGGCCGGCCCGCCCACCGCCGCCACGGCGCCGCTCTTCGCGGCGGCGGAGGAGCTCGGCGCCCGCAAGGATGGCGCCGTTGACCATCAGAAACGCCGCCGCCGTCCGCGGGTGCGCAAAGAGCGACTTCAGCGGGTTCTCCAGGAGGAACCCGATCACACCCGCGGGGATCGTCCCCACGACGAGGAGGAAGGCCAGCCGCTCGTCGACGGTCTCGATGCGGCCGCGCACGGCCGCCCTGATGAACCCACGGACGATCCGCCACCACTGCTCCCTGTAGAGGATGAGCAGAGCCACGCCGGTGCCGAGGTGGAGAAGCGTGAGGAACGGCACGAAGCTGGGTGCGGCGGCGTCGACATTCAGGTGGAACAGCGCGGGGATCACCACGGCGTGGCCGAGCGAGGACACCGGGAACAGCTCGGTGGCGCCCTGGAGTGCGGCGAGGAAGATGACGAGGGCTGTGCTCACGCCGCCCGCAGCATAGCGAAGGGGGAACTGCGTTCCCCCTCGGGCACCCCCCAGCTGGCGGTGTCGGCTCCGGCGACATGAAGTCGCCTGCGCCGACGGATGTGACTGGGACCGGCCAGATTCCGTCCTACCACGCACGCGGCGATGATGCGTGCATGGATGAGCGTCAGCCGGACGAGCCACCGGCGCCGTTGATCACGGCGGCGACGCCCGCGGTGGGGCCGCTGCCGGTGGCGGGCCCACCCATGCGGCGCTGGCCACCGCCGTCGTTGTCGGTGCGCGCGTTCCGCTGGTACTGGATCGCGCAGTGGCCGACGCTGCTCGGTACCTGGATGCAGGTGGTGGCGCTCGGCTACCTGGTGTACAACCTCACCCACAGCAGCACCGCGGTGGCCGCAGTTGCCGCCGCCGACGGGGTGCCCGCCGTGTTCCTGTCGCTGGCCGGCGGGCTGCTCGCCGACCGGCTGCCGCGCCGGCGCATCCTTCTGTTCACGCAGTCGGTCCTGGGAATCAGCTCAGGGGCGCTGGCCGTCCTGGCGCTCACAGGCCACGCGAGCTTCTGGTCGATCATCGTCGTGGCGATCGTGTACGGGTCGGCGGACTCGCTCGACCTGCCCACCCGCCAGGCCATGGTCGCGGACCTGGTCGAGCGTGACCTGATCGTCAACGCGGTGGCACTCAGCTCGACGGCGATGAGCGCGACGCGGATCATCGGCCCGTCGCTGGCCGGCCTGCTGATCGCCACCGCTGGACCGGGAGCGTGCTTCGCGGTGTTGTCGGTGGCGTACATCGCGCCCCTGGCCGTGCTGCTCACGGTGATCCCCGACGTCGCACCGCTTCCGCGAGCCGCGGGAGCGTCGGCGTTCACCGAGCTGTTCGCGGGAGTGCGCACGGTGCGGACAGATCCACTGGTCCGCGGCATCGTCATCGTCTGCGCCGCCCTGGCGTTCTTCGGCGTCTCGTACATGCCATACCTGCCAGTGCTGGCACGAACTCAGCTCCACGGCGGCGCTGCGGTGCTGGGCTTGCTCTACTCCATCGGTGGCATCGGCGGAGTGGTGGGTGGAGTGGTGATCGCAACCATCGGCAACGCCTCAGGCCGCCGCCGGCTGCTCACCGTCGGTGGCGCGGTGTACGCCGTGAGCCTCTTCGCCGTCGCGCACTCCAGCCTGCTGCCGTTGACGCTGGTCGCGTTGGTCGGCATCAGCTTCTCGTTCCTGGCGATGAACACGTCCATGACCACGTTGCTGCAGACGGACGCCGATCCCGCGCTGCGCGGCCGCCTCCTGGGCATCTACGCGATGCTGTTCGCGGGCCTGCAACCACTCGGTACGGTCATGTACGCGGTGATCGGGCAGGCGGTCGGCCTGTTCAACGCCATCGGGATCGGAGCCATCGTGGTCGGCGTCGTCGCTCTCGCCGTCTCGGCCTCACCGGGTTTCCGCGCTCGGTTCGTTCCCGCCCCCGACGCACCGCGTCGGGTCGCGAGCGGCGCTGACTAGACTGAGGCGCGTGCGTCGCCTCATCGTCCTCACGGCCACGCTCCTCTGCGTGGCCTGCGGCAGCGGGCCGCCGCCCTCCTCCAGCGCGGCGCCGCAGGTCATCGCGAGGGTGGGCACCAGCTCCATCACCGCCGCCGCTTTCGCCGTTCGACTGCAGAGCACGCTGACCGCGGTGACACAGGCGGGGGGCCCGTCGAACAACCCGGCCATGACAGCGCAGGTGCGAGCCTCGGTGCTGCGCAGCCTCCTGATCGACACCGTCATCGCCCAGGAGGCGGCGGCGGCGGGCGTGGCCGCCAGCGCCGCGCAGGTGCAGGCGCAGGTCGATGCCGACGCCCAGACCGCGGGCGGACAAACGCAGCTCCAGACCCAGTTGGCCTCGATCGGCGGGTCGCTCGAGCAGCTGCGCGATGAGATCCGCTCCTCGCTCAACGAGCAGAAGCTCGAGGACCTGTTCGCCAGGCAGCGCGCGGCCGAGATCGAGCAGAAGCTCGCAACCGGCACCACGTTCGCGATGCTGGCGGCTCAGTATTCGGACGACACCACAACCGCGTCCAAGGGCGGCGCGCTGGGAGCGGTCCCCCGCAGCCAGGTCCAGGGCGACGACCCCAACTATGCGGCGGCGGTCCTGGCCCTCGAGCCGGGGCAGCACACCAACCCCGCGGTGCACGACGCACAGGGGTACGACATCGTTGAGCTCGATGCGTCGACGGCTTCGGCGCTGACGCTGCGCCACATCATCGTCGACGCACCGCAGCCGTACACCGTCAAGGAGCGCCCTCCATGGTTCGCGGAGGCGATCTTCGAGTCGCTCGCACAGGACTGCGCGGCGGGGCAGATACACATCTTCATCGGCAACGTCGGCGACGATCCCTGTGCGGCCGCGGCGGGGAGCGCGTCGCCGAGCCCGGCGAGTCCTCTCACGCCAAGCCCGTGAGGGCCTTCCTGGCCATACCCGTGGAGACGCCCGCGCTGGACGCTTTCCACGCTGTGCGTGAGAGGCTCGTCGCCGATGTCCCCGCGGTTCGCTGGGCACCGGCCGCCAACCCACACATCACGATCCACTTCTTCGGCTCCATCAGTGCGACGGAGGCCATGCGCGCAGGCGACGTCGTGCGCCCCGTGATCGCCGCGCTGCCGCCGATGTGGCTGCGCCTGCGAGGGCTCGGTGGCTTCCCGTCGACGGGGTCGCCTCGCGTCTTGTGGTGCGGCGTCGACGGCCAGATCGGTGCGCTGGAGCACTGCGTTGGGGCCTGCCGGCACGCATTGCGGCGGTCGGGGTTCGCCGTCGAGGAGCGGCCGTACCGCGCCCACTGCACCGTGGGCCGGCCGCGGCACCCGTGGCCGGCCGCGGCGCGCGAACGATGGCGGGCCCACGTCGACGACCAACCCACCACCCCAAGCTTCGTCGCCGGGCGCGCCGTCCTCTACGAGTCGCTGACGAGCCCGGCCGGGGTCGCACACGTGCCCCGCGAGACGCTGGCCTTCGAGGCAGGTCAGGAGGCCTGACGCGCCGACGCCTCAGAGCAGCCGGGGCTCGAGGCCTTCGGTGCGCACCTGGTACTGCTCGAGAGCGGCGGTGACGACATGACGGGGGATTCGTTCCTCGTCGGCCAGGGCGTCGAGGGCCGCGACAGTGATGTTGCGCGCATCCACCTCGAAGTGACTGCGCAAAGAGGCCCTGGTATCACTGCGGCCGTAGCCGTCGGTGCCGAGTGGGATGAATCGCTGCGGCACGAACCTCGCCACCTGCTCGGCGACTGTCTTCTGGTAGTCGGTCACCGCGATCACAGGGCCCTGCACGTCGCGCAGCTGCTCATCGAGGTACGACCTCTGCTGTGGTCCGTCCGGGTGGAGGCGGTTCCAGCGCTCGACGGCAAGTGCGTCATTGCGCAGCGTGAGGTAGCTGGGCACGCTCCAGACGTGTGCGGCGACGTCGTGCTCGAGGAGCATGCGCTGCGCCTCCAGCGCTGCCTGCATCGCGGTGCCACTGGCGAACAGCTGGATCGCATGGGTCCGCTCCTCGGGGGCCGCTTGGAAGCGGTAGAGGCCACGGAGGATGCCATTCTCGACGCCCTCGGGCATCGGCGGCATCGGGTAGTTCTCGTTGTAGAGCGTCAGGTAGTAGAAGACATCCTCGCCGCGCTCATACATCCGGCGCATGCCCTCGCGGACGATCACAGCCACCTCGAAGGCGTAGGCGGGGTCGTACACCTCGCAGTTGGGCACGGCGGAGAACAGCAGCGGCGAGTGGCCATCCTGGTGTTGCAGGCCCTCGCCGTTCAGCGTGGTTCTTCCCGCAGTGCCGCCCAGCATGAAGCCGCGCCCGCGCGCGTCACCGAACGCCCACACCAGGTCGCCGACGCGCTGGAAGCCGAACATCGAGTAGTAGATGTAGAACGGGATCATCGGCTCGCCGTGGGTGGCGTACGCAGTCCCGGCCGCGGTGAACGTGCCCATCGCTCCCGCCTCGGTGATGCCCTCCTCGAGCAGCTGACCGTCGCGCGCCTCCTGATAGCTCAGCACCATGTTGGCGTCGACGGGCTCATACCGCTGGCCGAACGGCGCGTAGATCTTCACCTCACGGAAGAGCGCGTCCATGCCGAACGTGCGCGCCTCATCAGGGATGATCGGCACGATGCGGCTGCCCACCTCGGGGTCACGGAGCAGGATGCGCAGGATCGCTCCGAAGGCCGCCGTGGTCGACGCCGCACGCCCCCCGCTGCCCTTGATCGCCTCCGCCCACGCCGACTCGCCGGGAACGTTGAGGTGCCGCTCGCGAACCACGCGTTTGGGCAACGTCCCGCCCAAGGCCAGCCGACGGCTCATCAGGTAGTCGATCTCCTCCGACCGGCTGCCGGGGTGGTAGTAGGGCGCGATGCCCTCGTCGAGCTGCTTGTCACTGATGGGAAGCTGCAACTTGTCTCGAAAGGCCTTCAGCTCGGTGTCGCCGATCTTCTTGATCTGATGGGTGGCGTTGCGGCCCTCGAAGAGCGAGCCAAGGGTCCATCCCTTGACGGTGTGCGCCAGGATCACCGTGGGCGCTCCCTTCTGCTCGAGCGCCAGACGGTACGCGCTGTACAGCTTGCGGTAGTCGTGCCCGCCGCGACGGAGGTGGCGCAGGTCATCGTCGCTGAGGTGTTCGACAAGCTTGCGCAGGCGCGGGTCCGGGCCGAAGAAGTTCTCGCGGACATAGGCGCCAGTCTCCGTCGAGTACTTCTGGAACTGGCCGTCGTTGGTGCTGTTCATCTTGTCGACGAGCACGCCGTCGACGTCCCGGGCCAGCAGCGGGTCCCACTCGCGCGCCCAGATGACCTTGACGACGTTCCAGCCGGCGCCGCGGAACACCAACTCCAGCTCCTGGATGACCTTGCTGTTGCCCCGAACCGGGCCGTCGAGTCGCTGCAGGTTGCAGCTGATCACGAAGATGAGGTTGTCGAGCTGTTCGCGCGCGGCCAGCGCCAGCGCGGCTGTCGACTCCGGCTCGTCCATCTCACCGTCACCGAGGAAGGCCCACACCCGTGACTCGCTGGTGTCGGCGATCTTGCGCTGGTAGAGGTAACGGTTGAACCGCGCCTGGTAGATCGCGTTGAGAGGACCGAGCCCCATCGACACCGTCGGGAACTCCCAGAAGTCGGGCATGAGGCGCGGGTGCGGGTAGGAGCTCAGGCCTTTGCCACCGGTCTCGTGGCGGAAGTTGTCGAGGTGCTCCTCGGTGAGACGGCCCTCCAGGAACGCGCGCGAGTACATGCCCGGCGCCGCGTGGCCCTGGTAGTAGATCTGGTCCCCGGAGCGGCCGTCGTCCTTGCCGCGGAAGAAGTGGTTGAAACCCACCTCGTACAAGGAGGCGGAGGAGGCGTAGGTGCTGAGGTGGCCGCCGATGCCGTCGCTGCGCTTGTTGGCGCGAGTCACCATCACCGCGGCGTTCCAGCGGACGATGCGCCGGATCCGTCGCTCCATCTCCTCGTCACCGGGGAACCACGGCTCCTCCTCGGGCGGGATGGTGTTGATGTACGGCGTCGAGACCATCGCGGGGACGCCCACGTTGAGACTACGGGCGCGTTCGGCGAGCTTGCCGATGACGAAGCGGGCGCGTGACACCCCTTCGGCGGCGACCAGGGTGTCGAGTGACTCCAGCCACTCCGCCGTCTCGGCAGGGTCGCTGTCGGGGAGCTGGTGCAGGAAGGCGTCGAAGGTCATCTCACCTGTCCGTTGGATGGGTGCGGCGTCGACCCCCAATGTACAGTTCTACGTTCGCGCGCCCACCTCGGCTTCCGACGCATGGTCGGCGGCCTGCGCCCGCTGCAGGCGGAGTGTCTGGTCGCGACTCTCGACGACCAGGCGCCGGGCCGGACTCCTTCAGCTCACCGCCCTCGAGCAGGCGGTCGGCGGCAGCGACGACGCCGTCGTCGACGCGGTAGACGGGGTACATCCCCGCGGTGAAGAACTCGGCTTCCTCGGAGCTCCGCTCGCGCCAGTAGCGCGGCACCAGCTCCACCCAACGGTCGAGGAACGGCGCGAACAGCTCCTGCTGGTCGCGCTCCTGGAGCCCGCGGATGAGCGCCTTCTGCGTTGCCAGCGGCGTCTCGGGGTCGACGAGCCGCTCCCAGGCCGCCTCCTTGGCGGCGGCGTCGGGGCGGGCGGCGGATGCGGCTGCCGCCTTGCGCAGGCCGACGTCGGTCCTGTCCCTGGCGGACTCTGCGTTGATCCCCGCCTCGTCGATGCGCCCGGCGGCGGCCAGCCGCCGGATCAGGAACCACCGGAGGTCCTGGTCGACGACCACGCCCGGGGGAAGGTTGCGGCCGTCGAGAAGCCCCGCGGCGGCCTCCAGCTGCGCGTCCGTGTCCGAGGTGGTGACGGTGGCGCGCAGAGCGGTGAGCTGGTGCGGTGTGCCCGGGGAGGAGGCCTGGAGAATGCGCTGGGCGGTCTCGTGCAGGCGCGCCCGCAGCGCCGGCCGGTTGCCCGGGTGGCTGTACAACTCGACCGCCCCGACCGCCTGGCCGAGGATGTCGTCGACGATCGTCGGCATCGGCTCGCTCGGCGCGTGCCGCGCCACCAGGTCGATGTATCGGCTCGCCGGCAGCTCGCCGTCGCGGGTCATGTCCCACACCGCCGCCCAGATCAACGAGCGCGCCAGTGCGTCGTCCAGGTCACTGAGGTGATCGATGACCGTCTGCGTCGACACGTCGTCGAGCCGGATCTTCGCGAAGGTGAGGTCGCCATCGTTGAGCAGCAGCAGCGCGGGGCGCGCGCGCCGGCGCAGCGCCTCGAGCTCGGTGCGCCCGCCCGCGACGTCGAGCTCGAGCCGCTCCGTGCGCACCAGGCGACCTTCATCGTCGAGGTCGTACAGGCCGACGCCGACGCGGTGCGAGCGCAACGTCGGGAACAGCGGGTTCGCCGCTGCCTGCACGATCGTGCAACTGTCGATCATCCCGTCCGCGGTGGTCACGACCTCCGCATGGAGCACGTTCATCCCAGCAGTCTGGAGCCATTCCCGGGTCCAGGCCGCGAGGTCGCGACCCGAGTGACGCTCGAGCGGGATCAGGAAGTCACGCAGAGTGGCGTTGCCCCACTGATGCTCCTTGAAGTAGTCGCGCACACCGCCGAAGAAGGCATCCTCCCCGACCCACGCGACCAGCTGGCGCAGCACCGAGGCGCCCTTCGCATAGCTGATGCCGTCGAAGTTGAGCCGTCCCGTGCTGACGTCCGGGACATCGGCTGCGATCGGGTGGGTGGTGGGCAGCTGGTCCTGCAGCGCCGCCCACGACTTGTCGCCGTTGGCGAAGTCCACCCACGCGCTCGTGTACTTCGTCGCTTCCGCCTGGGCGTCGTTGCCCATGTAGGTCGCGAAGCTCTCGTTGAGCCAGAGATCGTCCCACCAGCGCATGGTCACCAGGTCGCCGAACCACATGTGCGGCCATCTCGTGGAGGATGGTGCCCGCGCGCCATGCCAGCACCGTGGCCGGCACCGGGCCTCGGTAGATCGTGCTCTCCTCATTGAAGGTGACACAGGCGACGTTCTCCATGGCGCCGGCGTTGAACTCGGGCACGAAGAGCTGGTCGTACTTGGCGCCGAACGGGTAGGGCATCGTGAACCGCTTGGCGAAATGGTCCAGCCCCTGCTTGGTGATCTCGAATATCTCCGCGTCGTCGAGGTAGCGGCGCAGTGACTGACGGCAGTAGAGGTTGAGCTCGACGCCCTCGTGCGAATCGGTGACGCGGGCGTAGGGACCGGCGACGATCGCCACCAGGTAGGTGGACATGACCGGTGTCTCGCTGAAGACGGTGGTGGTCGAGCCGCCCACCACATCGGTGCGGTCGACGGGGGCGTTGCTGACCACCGTCCACTCCGAGGGCGCCTCCACCTGGAGGGTGAAGGTGGCCTTGAGGTCGGGCTGGTCGAAGCACGCGAAGACCCGGTGGGCCTCGAAGGGCTCACATTGCGTATAGAGATAGACGTTGCCGTCAGCAGGGTCGACGACGCGGTGCAAGCCCATGCCGGTATGCGAGTAGCGGCAGTCGGCGACCACGCGCAGAGAGTTGCTCTCTGCCAGAGCGGACAGCGCGACGCGGTTGTCCGAGAACGCGGCGGTGTCGACGTTGGTGCCGTTGAGCACGATCTCGCGCACCCCGGCGGCGTCGAGGTTGAGGAAGGTCGAGGCGCCCTCGCGGGCGGAGAACGTCATCTCGACCGTGCTGAGGAAGGTGGGCTGCGCAGGACCTCCGGTGAGGTCGAGCTCGATGTCGTAATGGAGGCCAGAGACCAGGCCGACCCGTTCCTCGGCCTCGGAGCGCAGAAGATCGTCAGGAGTCACCGCTCTAGCCTATCCTCCCGGCCGCCGCCCGTGCCGCGATCAACCGGCTCGTTGCAATGCCTGGTCGAGGTCAGCGATGAGGTCGTCGAGATCCTCGATGCCCACGGAGAGGCGGAGCAGGCTGTCGGCCAGGCCGATGCGATGGCGCTCCTGGCTGGGCACGGAGGTGTGGGTCATCAGGCCGGGATGCTCGGCGAGCGATTCCACCGCGCCCAGCGATTCCGCCAGCGTGAACAGCCGGAGGCCTTCGAGCACGCGCACCGCGGCGGCCTCGTCAGCCAGCTCGAAGGACACCATCCCACCGAACACGCCACCCATCTGGCGCAGCGCCAGATCGTGCTGGGGATGGGAGTCGAGTCCGGGATGGTGGACAGCGCGCACCGCCGGGTGTGCCTCGAGGTGACGGGCCACAGCCAGTGCGTTGTCGCTGTGACGCTGGACGCGCAGGGCCAGCGTCTTCAGGCCGCGCAGCAGCAGCCAGCAGTCGAAGGGCGACGGCACTGCCCCGGCGGCGTTCTGGTGGAACCGCAAGCGCTCCGCCACCTCGTCATCCCCGGTGACCAGGCACCCGCCGAGCACGTCGCTGTGGCCGCCGAGATACTTGGTGGAGCTGTGCATGACGATGTCGGCTCCGAGCTCGAGCGGCCGCTGGATGTACGGGGTCGCGAACGTGCTGTCGACGGCGAGGCGCGCCCCGTGACGATGGGCCGCGTCCGCGGCTGCCGCGATGTCGACGATGCGCAGCAGCGGGTTGGTGGGGCTTTCGATCCACACCAACCGGGTGCGCTCGACGAGCGCGGCCTCGACGGCACCGGGCACGGTCGCGTCGACCGCGGTGAAAGCGACGCCGTAGCGGCGCATCACCTTGTCGAACAGCCGGTAGGTGCCCCCGTAGGCGTCCTGCATGTAGACGACGTGGTCGCCGGGCTCGAGCAGCAGCAGGACCGTCATGGTCGCGGCCAGGCCCGAGGCGAAGGCGAGGCCGTGACGGCCACCCTCCAGCGACGCGAGGCACCTCTCCAGCTGCTCGCGGGTGGGGTTGTTGCTGCGCGTGTACTCGTAGCCACCGTGGCGGCCGATGCCCTCCTGGGCGAACGTCGTGGCCAGGTGGATCGGTTGCACCACAGCGCCTGTGGCTGGATCGGGACCCTGGCCCACGTGGATGGCCCGGGTGGCGAAGCCGCCCTGTGGCTCGCTCATCTCAGCGATGGTGGGCGACGTACTCGAGGAGGTCGGCACGGGTGATCACCCCCACCGGCCGGTCGGCATCGATGATGGTCACCGCCGCCTCTCCTGACAGGAGCGGCGCAAAAGCCTCGTCCAGGGGGGCGTCGGCGGCCACCGACGTGAACGGCGGGTCCATCGCGGCGGACACCGATGCCGTGACCACAGCCGGGTCTCGGTACACGCGGTCGAGCAGGGTGCGCTCGGCGATGCTGCCGACCACGGTGCCGTCACCCTCGCCGCCCTCGACCACCGGCAGCTGCGAGATGTTGTACCGCTGCATGAGGTCGATCGCCTCGCCGACCGACTTCCCTGCCTCGACGGCGACCAGAGAGGGCACCCTCCCGTCGGCGGCATGCGAGGCGAGCACCTCGCGCACGCGGGCCGGCCCCAGCCGATCGAGGAAGCCGTTCTGGCGCATCCACTCGTCGGAGAAGAACTTGGTGAGGTAGTTCCGCCCCGTGTCGGGGAGGAGCACCACGATGACACCCTCAGGGTCTGAGCCGGCCGCTACCACCAGCGCGGCATGCAGGGCCATGCCGGCAGAGCCGCCGACCAGGATCCCCTCTTCGCGGGCGAGCCGGCGTGCGGCCACGAACGCTTCACGGTCGGTGACCTGGACGATGCGGTCCACGATCGTCGGATCGAAGGTGCCGGGCCAGAAGTCCTCGCCGACGCCCTCGATCTTGTAGGGCGCGATCGGGCCCGAGAAGATCGATCCCTCCGGGTCGGCGCCGACCACCTGGACGTTCGGGTTCTGCTCCTTGAGGTATCGGCCGGTCCCGCTGATGGTGCCGCCGGTCCCCACCCCAGCCACGAAGACGGTGAGGCGCCCATCGGTCTGTCGCCACAGCTCGGGGCCCGTGGTCTGGTAGTGGGCCTGCGGATTCCTGGCGTTGAAGTACTGGTTCGGCTGGAATGCGCCCGGGATCTCGCGGGAGAGGCGGTCGGCCACCGAGTAGTACGACTGCGGCGACTCGCGATCGACGTTGGTGGGGCAGACCACGACGTCGGCCCCATACGCCTTGAGCAGGCTGATCTTCTCGGCGGACATCTTGTCGGGCATGACGAAGATCATCTTGTAGCCCTTGATCGCAGCCACCATCGCCAGGCCGTGGCCGGTGTTGCCCGAGGTGGGTTCCACGATGGTGCCGCCCGGGCGAAGCTCCCCGTTGCGCTCCGCTTCCTCGACCATCCCCAAGGCGATCCGGTCTTTGACACTGCCCCCCGGGTTGAGCTGCTCGAGCTTGGCGAGCACCGTGGCGCCGACGCCGCGGGTCAGAGCGCGCAACCGCACGAGCGGCGTGTTGCCCACCAGGTCGAGGATGCTCTCGGAGTACTCCACCGCCGCGATTCTAGGCGGGTGGCGCGCCGCGCCCGGCGGTCATTCGACGGTGGCCGCGGCGCGCACGAGGTAGGCGCTGTCGACGTAGTCCTGCACCATGCGCGTTGCTGAGAACCGCGGGCCGTTGGTGCGCAGCGAACGCTTGATGAGGCGCACCCAGTCACGTGGGACGCCGGCCGCGTCGCGTGAGTAGAAGAGGGGTGCCACCTCGTGCTCGAGCAGGTCGTACAGCGCGGCCGCGTCGCGGCTGTCCTGCACGCTGGGGTCGTACACGGCGTCGCCAGAGATGGCCCAGCCGTTGGCGCCGTCGTATGCCTCGGCCCACCAGCCGTCGAGCACGGAGAGGTTGAGCCCACCGTTGAGCACCGCCTTCATGCCGCTGGTCCCGCTCGCCTCAAGCGGCGGCCGGGGAAGGTTCACCCAGAGGTCGCAGCCGGCGACCATCTGCGACGCGATGCTGAGGTCGTAGTTGTCGAGGAAGGCCACCCTCTCGGCGGCATGAGCCAGACCCTTGAAGGTGAACAGTCCCTGCGCCGAACGCTTGCCCTCCTCATCGTTGGGGTGCGCCTTGCCGGCGAGGATCAGCTGCATCGGCCGGTCGAGGTTGGAGATCAGCTCAGCAACGCGATGCGGCTCGAGGGTGAGAAGGTAGAGGCGCTTGTACGTGGCCAGCCGGCGGGCGAACCCGATGGTGAGGGCGTCGGCGCTGAAACCGCGATCCGCCGCCGCCACCATCTCCCGGGACTCGCTCCGCGCCAGCCGGGTCGCGACGCTGCGGTCGCGCACGTACTCGACGAACTCTGCGCGCAGCCGGCAGCGCAGCGCCCACAGCTCCTCGTCCGGGATGTCGTCGACGGCTGCCCAGGTCTGCGGTTCGGCGGCACGGGTCACCCAGCCGTCCTCGAGGTGACGGTCGAGAAGGGCGCGGGTCGCCGGCGCCATCCAGGTGGGAAGGTGCACGCCGTTGGTGACGTGCCCGATCGGCACGGTGTCGACGGGGCGCTCCGGGAACAGCGGCTGCCACATCTGCCGCGCCACCTCGCCGTGGCGCCGGCTGACCCCGTTCGCCGCGCGGCTCATCTTGATACCGAGCGGGGTCATCACGAACTGCTCGTGGGGATTCTCTGGACGCGTGCGTCCCAGCTGCAGGAAGCTCTCGAAGTCCATGCCGATCTCGCCGGGGAAGTCGCCCATGACCTCCGCTATCTCGGCGATGTCATAGCCCTCGTTGCCGGCCGCGACTGGGGTGTGCGTGGTGAAGACCGTGCGCTCGCGGGCGGCTGCGAACGCCGTGTGGCGATCGGCGCCGGCGGCAATCTCGCGGCGTGCCAGCTCGAGCGGCGCCAGGCCGGCGTGCCCCTCGTTGAGATGGATGATCGCCGGGTCCATCCCCATCGCCTCGAGCGCTCGCATCGAACCGATGCCGAGGAGCGCGTACTGTGCGAGCCTGATCCCGCGATCGCTCTCGTACAGCCGCGCCGTGATCCACCTGTCCTGGCGAGAGTTCTCAGGCCGGTCTGCGTCGAGCAGGAACAAGGGTACGCGTCCCACCTGGACGCGCCACACCTGCACCACGAGCTGCCGTCCGCGCAACGGAACGCTGACGGTGATCGGATCGCCGCGGTGGTTGCGGACAAGAGCGGCAGGAACGCGATCGGGGTCGAGCGGGATCCAGTACTCGTGCTGATAGCCGGTGCGGTCCATCCGCTGCAGGAAGTAGCCCTGGCGGTACAGCAGCCCCACCGCGACCATCGGCAGGGCCATGTCGCTGGCCTCCTTGACGATGTCCCCGGCGAGCACGCCGAGACCGCCCGCGTAGATGGGGAGCGAGGTGTGCACCGCGAACTCCGCGCACAGGAAGGCGACAGGGTGGTTCGCCGAGGCCGCGCCGGGCATCGGCGGCCGTGCGCGGTCGGCTTCGACGGTCGCGAGGATGGCCTGCGCGTGCTCCATGAGCCGCGCGTCGGAGGCGACGCGCTCGAGGGTCGCCGAGGACGACTCGAGGAGAAGGCGAACGGGGTTGCAGTTGCTGCGCTCCCAACGCACCGGGTCGATGGCGGCGAACAGCTCACTGCCTCCCGGCGTCCATGACCACAGGTAGTTGTAGGCGATGCGTGCGTACGGGGCCATCGGCTCCGGGAGCCGCGCGGCCAGGTCCTCGGCGGCTCGCACAAGGTCGTAGCTGCCGTCGATCAGCGTGGGCGCCGGCGCGGCGGTCTCTGTCATTGCGGCGCGATGGTACCGACCGCCCGGCTCAGGCCACCGGCAGCGTGGCGGCGATGGCGCGGACCCCCGCCGCGGGGCCGTCGCCGTGGCCGAACACCGCGGTTCCGGCGACCAGCACGGTCGCCCCCGCGGCCACGCAGGCCGCGGCATTGGCGGCATCGACCCCCCCGTCCACCTCCAGCTCGTTGGTGAGCCCGCGGCGGTCGATCTCGAGGCGGAGCTCAGCGACCTTGTCGAGGGTGTGGGGGATGAGTTGCTGACCTCCGAAGCCGGGGTTGATGGTCATCACCAGCACCAGGTCGCAGATCTCGAGCACGTCGCGCAGGGTGCTGACCGGCGTGCTGGGGTTGATCGCAGCCCCGGCACGGCAGTCGAGCGCCTGGATCGCCGAGAGCGTCCGGTGCAGGTGCGGGGAGACCTCCTGGTGGACGGTGATCCCGTCAGCGCCCGCCGAGGCGAAGGTCTCGAGGTGCCGCTCGGGCTCGCGGATCATGAGATGCAGCTCGAGGGGGAGAGCGGTCTCGCGGCGCAGCGCACGGACCGTGTCGGTGCCGAACGTGAAGTTGGGCACGAAGCTGCCGTCCATGACGTCCACGTGCAGGCGATCCACGCCACTCCCTTCAAGCGCATGAACCGCGTCAGCGAGGCGCGCAAAGTCGGCGGCGAGCAGGCTCGGCGCGATGCACACCGCGTCAGAGCAGGCCGCCCAGGTCGATCGGGGCACCGTTTCAGCCTAGCCGATGCACCTCGGCAGCACCGGTCGGCGCGGATGTGCGCCATTGGCCACGCAGCGTACTGAGCGGAAATGGACCGGTAGCATAAAGTGAGTGTCCTAATGGTGGAAAGGTGAGCTCCCGCGCCTCCGCGGGGCTCGACGTCGAACGGGCACTGGGCGGAGCCGTCAGCGAGCTCGCCGCGGCGCTCCGTGGCGATTCCCGCACCGGTGACGGCGGCGACTCGCTCGCCGGCACCCTGGCCGAGCACGCCCTCACGCAGTCCGTGCGCGGGTGCGCGGTCTGTGTCATCGACGGGAGCCAGGCGGTGCGGGTTGCCGGCCTGGCGGGAACCACCGGCAACCTGACCGCCGGCTCGGTGTGGGAGCTGGCTGCCTCGCCCGCTCCCGGAACTTCTCGCCCGCAATGACCAGATCCACCGGGTGGAGCCCTCGGCCAGCGCTCTTGGCCAGGCTCTCGAGGTCGCAGAGACCGCGCAGCTCGTCGGCGCTCCGCTCCGAATCGGGGAGGACGACGGCGCGCGCTCGACCTCCGTCGGCGCGCTGCTGCTGGTGCGCGACGGTCCGGCGCCGCTCGCCGACGACGAGTGTGCCTTCATCACCGACTATGCGTCGCTGGCCGCGCTGGCCCTGCAGAGCTCACAGCGCAACGGCACCCACGTGGCTGCCGAGGCGATGCTCTCCTTCCTCAACCTGGTGGTGCACGACCTGCGCGCCCCGCTCACCGTCCTGTCCGGCTACGTCGACCTGCTTCGCGCCGGAACCTTCGGCGACGGTCCTCAGGCGTGGGAGAAGCCACTCGAGATGATCGCCGGCAAGCTGAGCGAGACGCATCGGCTGGTCGACGACATCCTCCTGGCTGCCCGGCTCGAGAGCGGCGCAGTGCCGGTGCGCATCGAGGATCTCGACCTCAACGAGGTCGTCGCGCGCGCCGCGGGGCGCAGCGAGGCGCGCGCCGAGCTTGCCGGCGCACGGATCGAGAGCCGTGGCCGCCCCGCGCCCAGTGGTGGTGTCGGCGGACCGGTTCCAGGTCGACCGCGTGATCGACAACCTGATCAACAACGCCATCAACTATGGCGGCCCGTCGCCGTGGATCAGGCTGTCGGTCGACGACTCGCGGCCACCGGCGGTCCGCGTCGAGGACGGCGGCGTCGGCATCAGCCCTGAGCTGCACTCGCGCATCTTCGACCGGTTCTTCCGCGTCGACAACCGGATCCCTGGCACCGGCTTCGGCCTTCACGTCGGCCGTACCCTCGCGGAGGCGTGCGGAGGATCCCTGCGTGTCGAGCGCAGCGTCCCGGGTGAGGGCAGCGTCTTCCGCCTCGAGCTTCCTGCGGCCCGTCCGAACTGACGCGCTCGAAGCGCTTGGGTACGAGCGCATAGCATCGACACTGGCGCGGCGTGGCCGCGTCCCGTTGATCGAGTTCGATGCTCACGAGGAGGATGTGCCATGCCGGCCCAGGACGGGATCGCACTGCTGCGCGACGACCACCGCGCTGTCAAGAAGCTGTTCAAGGAGTTCTCCGCGACCGGTGACCGCGCCCACGCGGCTCGCCGCCGGCTCGCCGACAAGATCATCACTGAGCTGTCCATCCATGCCGGTATCGAGGAGAACGTGCTCTACCCGCGCGCCCGGGTTGCTCTTCCCAAGGTGGAGGACGATGTGCTGGAGGCGCTCGAGGAGCACCACATCGTCAAAGTCACATGCGCTGAGCTGGAGAAGATGTCGCCCAGCGACGAGCGCTTCGGCGCCAAGATGCAGGTGCTCATCGAGAACGTCAAGCACCACATCGAGGAGGAGGAGAGCGACCTCTTCCCCAAGCTGCGCAAGGCTTTCAGCCGCGAGGACCTGGTCCTCATGGGAGAGGACATGCGCGCCGCCAAGCGTGTGGTGCCGTCGCGTCCGCATCCCACCGCCCCGGATCAGCCTCCGGGGAGCCTCGCCGCGGCGATGGTGGCGACGCCCGTGGATGCGGCGCGCAAGACGGTTGGCGCCGCCGTGCGACGAGGTCGCAGGGCTGTCGCCGGAGCCGTGGACGGTTCGGGCCGGTGAGCCGGCCGGAGGACAGGCGCGTCGCCTGACCCGCGCGCCGGCGGCACGGTGCCGAACAACGGCGACATCTCGGAGCTGCTCGCCCGCGCGGCGGATGAGCAGGAGGAGGGCAGCCAGCGACAGCGCGCGATGCGGCGTGCGTCGCGCGCCGCGCTCGGCTGGGATGTGGGGGCGGCCGACGTCGCCTCAGCAGGCCTGCCGCTGACGACGCTGCCGCGGGTCGGTCCGTGGCTGGCGGACGTCATCGGCGCGTGGATCGCCGCCGGTGCCGTGGCGCCTCACGCGCCGCCGCTGCGCCGGGGGTTCCTGGCGCGCGCCGACGCGCTCCGCACACTCGACAGAGTGGAGGGCTGGCACACCGCGATTCGCAGCGACCTGCAGATGCACACGCTGAGCAGTGACGGACATGCCTCGCTGGAAGCGATGGCACGGCGATGCATCGAGCTCGGTTACAGCCACATGGCGGTGACCGACCACTCCGAGGGGCTTCGCATCGCCCACGGCATGGACGCCGGGACACGCACCGCACAGGCGGCA
The DNA here is from genome assembly GCA_963823765.1 of Candidatus Dormiibacterota bacterium. Lineage (GTDB taxonomy): Bacteria > Chloroflexota > Dormibacteria > Aeolococcales > Aeolococcaceae > Aeolococcus. The sequence continues at coordinate 1,274,381 of CAWGML010000002.1, read as the reverse complement.
GAGGTGCGCGCGCTCAACGCAATGCTGGCGGCGGAGGGCCACGCCTTCCGCGTCCTCCACGGCCTGGAGATGAACATCGAGCCCGACGGAAGCGGGGACACCGACCCCGAGGTGCTGGCTGGGCTCGACATCGTCCTCGGCGCGTTCCATTCGAAGCTCCGCCTGGTCGACGACCAGACTGACCGCTACATCCGCGCCTTGCACAATCCCACGGTCGACGTGCTCGCGCACCCGCGTGGACGTATCTACAACCACCGGCTCGGGCTCACCGCTCGATGGGACCTCGTCTTCGAGGCAGCCGCCGAGCTGGGTGTCGCTCTCGAGGTCGACGCCTATCCCGATCGACAGGACCTCGACGTCGAGTTGCTGCGGACGGCGTCCCGCCACGAGGTGTGGTTCGCCGTGGACACGGATTCCCATCATCCGGTCGACCTCGCGGCCATGCCGCTCGGCATCGCCGCTCTCATCGAGGCGGGAGTCCCCCGCGCGCGTGTCATCAACACCTTCGAGCACGACGAGCTGCTGCAGTGGATACGCGACCGGCGCGCTCGGGCTGCGACCCGCGGCCCGGCCCCGGCCTGAGGCACGGCCGGTCAGCCGACGGGAGCCTCGCGGATTGACGGGACGCGCGTGGGGTGCAGGTTGGCCCGGCCCGCATGGGCCGCGAAGCGCACCGCATCGCGCACCGCGCAGCCACCCGGGTCGTTGTTGAAGAACGCGTACACGTCGTCGGCTGGTGCCCACAATGCTCGGATCCGCGTCACCCAGCTGCGCAGCGATGTGTCGCCGTAACACGGATGAGGTGTCGCCCGCCCTTCGTGGAAACGTACGAAGCCCCACGTCGAGGTGCGCCACATCGGCTGCTGGGGCTGACCGCGCCGGTCGGTGAGGCACAGCGCGGCATCGTGCGTGCGCAGACAGGCGGCAACGTCGTCCGTGTACCAGCTCGCATGCCGGAACTCGACGGCGATGCGCCACCGCCGCGGAAACGCGCTGAGGGCCGCGTCCAGCCGCTCGACGTCGCAGCGCATGGTCGGCGGCAGCTGCAGCAGGAGCGGCCCCGTCTTGGCGGCCAGCGGTTCAGCCCTCTCGAGGAAGAGGCGCACGGAATCCTCCGGTTCGCGCAGTCGGCGGATGTGCGTGAGGTAGCGGCTCAGCTTGAGCACGAATCGGAAATCGTGGGGCGTCTCCGCGCCCCAGCGCGCGAAGGTCTCTGCGGCGGGCAGGTTGTAGAAGGTGTTGTTGACCTCCACGCACGCGAAGCGCGCCGCGTAGTGGTCCAGCCAGCGGCGTTGCGGCAGACCGTCGGGATAGAAGCGCCCGCGCCAGGACCTGTATTGCCAGCCTGAGGTTCCGACGATCAGAGGCACCCGGCTCCTCCGTTGATGACTGCGTCGCGGTCCATTCAGCGGCTCTGCGCCATGTCCAAGGAGAACCAGACAACCTCGCCGGCATGGAAATCAGTGAACCACATGGTTCCGTCGGCACCCGCGACGATGTCCTCGGGCGCGCTCTGCGGCGTCGGCACGATGAACGGCGTCAGGTGGTCGCCGTCGACCCGGTCGACACGGCCCGCTCCCTGCTCGGCGACCCACATGTGCTTGTCGGAGCCGAGCGCGATGCCACTCGGCTGGCCAAGCAGTGCTGCCAGCTCCGTCACCCTCCCATCCACCGTGATGTGGCCCACGCGGCCCGCTTCCTCCTCCACGAACCAGAGGTCGCCTCCAACACCACTGACAATGCGCAGCGTGCCCGCAGCGGGCTCGGGCAGACGGTATGTCGACACCGTGCCGGCCGGGGTCACTCGCGCGATCGCTGCCTTCTCGGCCACCCACAGGTTGCCATCAGGGCCGGCAGTGATGCCGAATGGCTGGGCGTCGCTTCCGAGCTGGGCCACCGCAGCCACGGTTCCGTCCAGCGCGATGCGGTCGACCTCGCCGGTGGTGTTCTGGGTGGCCCACAGTGACTGAAGCGGCCCGGCAGTGATGCCGAGCGGAGTGCTGCCGGCCGGCAGGTGGAATCGCTGCAACGACCCGGTCGTGGTCAGCCGATCCACCTCGTCGGCACCACGATCAGTGAACCAGAGCGCTCCATCGGGCCCGGTGGTGATGCCGAGCCCCGGTGCTCCGGGCCGCGGCAGAGCGAACTCTGAGACCGCCCCGGCAGCGGTCACCCGAGCGATCCTGTCGCCGCCCTCCTCCGTGACCCAGAAGGCGCCGTCCGAGCCGACGACGATGCCCGTGGGCGCGGCGCCCGGGGTGGGCAGCGCAATCCGATGCAGCGACAGGGTGACGGGCGCCGGTTCGGATGCGGGCGGTGACACGCGCGACGCTGGGGCACCGCACGCGGAAACCAGCGCAAGCACCATGACAGCGGCGATCGAGACGGGCCGCAGCGTCGCGGACGTCGACACCGGCGATGGCATCCGGCTCAGCCGACAGAGCGCGCGGCCGCGCTGTCGAGGAACCAGAGCAGCTCGCCGTGGCCGGGCCGGACCCGCGCCGCCGGAACACTGCCCTGGACGACCCCGCGCAGCGCGTCCGCCTTGGCGTCGCCGGTGACGAGGAACGCGACCCGCGCGGCGGCGTTGATGGCCGGCAGGGTCATGGTCATGCGCTCGATCGGTGGCTCGACGGCGTGCCCTCGCGTCGCCCACGCATCGTCGACATCGAGCGCAGCCGAGCCCGGGAAGAGCGATGCTGTGTGCCCGTCGGCACCGAGCCCGAGGAGAACGAGGTCGAGGCGCGGCGGGGCCCCGCATTCACCTTGGACGAGCTCCGAATACTCGGTGGCCGCGGCGTCGAGGTCGGCGCGCTCCGCCTCCATCCGGTGCACCTGCTGCTCGGGTACATCGGTCTTGGACAGCAGCGTGTCGACGAGCAGCCGGTAGTTGCTGGCGGGATCGTCGGGCGGCACCGCGCGCTCGTCACCGAAGAAGACATGCCAGCGCTGCCATTCGATGCTGCTGCGGAATGTCGAGGATGCCAGCGCCTCGTAGAGGAAGTGCGGTGTGTTGCCACCTGACGCGGCCACCCGGAATGCGGCGTCACCGCGGCACACCTCGGTGATCCATCCCGCGGCATCGGCGGCCAGCGCGATGGGGTCGGTGAGTACGCGAACCTCGCCGGGCAGCTCCCCGGCGTTCATCGCGACGCAGCGGCGAGCGACGAGGCGCTGCGCAGTGCGGCTCGGTACACGGGGTCCTCCCCAGCACCCTCGAGCAGGCGACCGACCAGGTCGACGGTGTCGAGCTCCGGGACAGGCACCGCACCCTCCACCGTCAAGCCACCGTCCACGTCGATGAGCGTGTGGATGGCGGAACCGCGGCGCTCGAGAGTCACCAGCGCCTCGTGAGCGCCGGCACGGCAGTGCAGGGCGACCCGCACGAGGTCGTGTTCGCTGACCTCGTCGTCGTCGTGCGCCGAGACGCCCACGCGAGGTCCGTCGCGTGTCCCAGGCCAGTCGAGACGGCTGGCCAGCCAGCCCGAGATCAGCCACGTCTGCGCCGATACCCGGTCACCGCTGCACTCCATGTCCACGCGCGTGATGCCGCGGACGAACGGCCGCATGTCCCCCCCGTCGAAGGCCTGCGCGATGAGCTGACGCCACATTCGCGTGCGCTCCCACGCGACGTCGCACAGCGAGATGGCGTCACCGACGGCCTCCAGCTCGTCGGCCAGGATGCGCAGCGTCCCGGCGTGATCCGCGTACTCCCCGCTGTCGATGATCAGCCGCTCGCAGATGGCCACCGCGTCCTGCCCGAACGCCTGGTGAAGTGGAGGGGACCCGATCAACCAGAGGTAGACGGGGATGTCGGGGACCAGCAGCGGGGTCACCACGCTCGCCATGTGGTAGGCGGCCTCCCCTCCGACCTGGAGACGGACCTGCTCGGCGCAGACCTGGCCTTCGTCGACCGCGGAGCACTGCAGCGACAGGTCGGCCTCCATCTGCGCGGGTCCTTCGGGGTCGGCCAGGATGATGATCGCGCGGGCCGGGTGCTTGGCGCCGAGCCGCCCCACGGCTTGTGTGGCCAGGTCGGCGGCGTCGACGTCGACGCACGCGGCCACCAGGTTGAGCACCGACAGGCGCACCGCGCCCCCCTCGATCCCACCGGTGCGCAGCATCTCGCGATGCAGCTCGGCGAGGACCCGGTTGACCGCGTGCAGCCCGCTGGCGTGCGAGACCTGCAGCGGCGCGCCGAGCGTGGTCATGTCAGAGGCGCCGCCATTGGCGGCCGTCGCGCGCCATGAAGTCGCGCGCGCTCTGCGGGCCCCAGCTCCCAGCCTCGTAGTTGGGGAAGTCGTCGACGTCGGGCGGGTGGGCTCGCCAGCCGTCGAGGATGGCGGTGCAGAAACGCCACGCCTCCTCCACCTCGTCCTCACGCGCGAAGAGGGTGGCGTCGCCGAGCATGCAGTCGAGGAGCAGGCGCTCGTACGCCTCCGGCAACTCCTTGAGGAAGGCGCTGCCGTACAGGAAGTCCATGTTGACGGTGCGGATGCGCATCGACTGCCCGGGAACCTTGGCGCTGAAGCGAAGCGTGATGCCCTCGTCCGGTTGGATGCGGAGCACCAGGAGGTTGGGGTCGATGCTGTCCGAGGGAAGCAGGCCCGCCGGGGTGGCCACGTTGCCCCCGAAAGGGGAATGCGGGACGCGGCGGAACTGGATGGCGATCTCGGTGGCCCGCTTGGGGAGTCGCTTGCCCGTGCGCAGGTAGAACGGTGTGCCAGCCCAGCGCCAGTTGTCGACGTCCACCTTCATGGCCACGAACGTCTCGCGCACGGAGTTCTTCCCGACGCCCTCCTCCTTGCGGTAGCCCTCCACGCGTTCGCCGTCGATCCATCCCGGGCCGTACTGTCCGCGCACGGTATGCGACGGAGCGTCGTCGGGGTGGATCGGCCGCACCGCGCGGAGCAGCTTGACCTTCTCGTCGCGCACGGTCTCGGCACGGAAGTTGCTGGGCGCCTCCATGCCGACGATCGCCATCAGCTGCATGACGTGGTTCTGGATGATGTCGCGGAGTGCGCCCAACTCCTCGTAGTAGGCGCCGCGACCCTCGACACCGATGTTCTCGGCGACGGTGATCTGCACGTGGTCGATGTACTGGCGGTTCCACAGCGGCTCGAAGATGCCGTTGGCGAACCTGAAGACGAGCAGGTTCTGCACGGTCTCCTTGCCCAGGTAGTGGTCGATGCGGAATATCTGCTCCTCGGTGAAGGCGACATGGAGCTTGTTGTTGAGCTCCCGTGCGCTCTCCAGGTTGTGCCCGAACGGTTTCTCCACGACCATGCGGGCGTAGCTGCCGTCCGGGGGATGGGACAGGCCCTCCGACCCCAGCCGTTCCGCCAAGGGCGCGAAGCCGCTCGGCGGGATGGAGAAGTAGAAGATGCGATTGCCGGCAGTACCCCGTTCGCGATCCAGCTCCTCGAGAGTCTCCCGGATGGCCCGCAGCCCATCCTCGGAGTCGAGGTCGAAGGAGCAGTAGCGCAGCCCATCGGCGAAGACGCTCCACACGTCGTCGCGCAACGGAACCCGGCCGTACTTGCCCACCGCCTCGCGCATCGCGGTCCGGAAGTCGTCGGTCGACAGCTCGGTGCGGCCCGCACCGAGGATGCTGAAGCCTGGCGGCAGCTGTCCGTCCGCGGCCAGCGCGTACAGCGCAGGCACCAGCTTGCGCTTGGTGAGGTCGCCGGTGGCCCCGAAGATCACCACCACGCAGGGCAGCGGCACCCGACCCTGGCGAAGCCCCTCGCTGAGCGGGTTGGACTGCGCCGGCGTCTCGACCGCGAGGTCGGTTGCGACGGTCTCGGTCACGACGGTGCGGTTGCCGGCGCGGGCTGTTCCTCGCTCTTCACCGCGTGGCCGCCGAACTCGTTGCGCAGGGCGGCGATCACCTTGTTGCCGTAGCCGTCCGGGCGCCGGGACTGATAGCGGGCCATCAATGACAGCACCAGCACCGGCGTCGGCACCGACAGGTTCATGGCCTCGTCGATGGTCCAGCGTCCCTCCCCGGAGTCGTCGACCCAGCCGCGCAGCTGGCTGAGCTCCGGGTCCTTCGCGAACGCGCTCTCGGCCAGCTCCAGCAGCCACGAGCGCACCACGCTGCCCTGGTTCCAGAGATGGGCGATGCCATGGAGGTCGAGGTCAGGGAATGTCTCGCTGGCGTGGAGGATGTCGAAGCCTTCCGCGTAGGCCTGGAGCATCCCGTACTCGATGCCGTTGTGCACCATCTTCACGTAGTGCCCGCTGCCGGCCGGCCCGACGTGCAGGAACCCGTCCTTGGGCGCCAGCGTCTCGAATATCGGGCGCAGCCGCTCGACGGCGTCCGTCTCGCCGCCGACCATGAGGCAGTAGCCGACGGTCAGCCCCCAGATGCCGCCGCTGGTGCCGGCATCGATGAATGTGATACCGGCCTCCGCACAACGCTCGGCGCGGGCCACGGAGTCGTGCCAGTTGCTGTTGCCCCCATCGATGATGGAGTCGCCGCGTTCGAGCGTGGCCAGCAGGCCGTCGAGCGTCTCCTCGGTGATGTGGCCGGCGGGCACCATCATCCACACCGCCCGCGGCGCCGCGAGGCGCGGTGCAAGCTCTGCGAGCGAACCGACCGTGGTGGCGCCGTGCTCTTCCACGGACGCGCGTGCCTGCTGGTTCGGGTCGAACGCGACGACCGCATGGTCACCGTCACGACGAAGCCGGTGCACCATGTTCGCGCCCATGCGGCCGAGGCCGACGAAGCCGATCTGCATCACCGGGCCCCCGTGGCCGCGTGGATGACCGAGTCGGTCAGCCTGCTCAGGCCGAGCGCCAGGTCACCCCGGACGTGGAGGCGGATCACGCGCCGCTGGTGGTCACGCAGCGACTGCAGGTCACCCTCAGCCTGTGCCTGCTTGAGGATCGAGAACGTGAACGGCTGATCCGGGATGGCAACGTCGACGGCGTCGTCGGTGGTGATCTGGATGTAGAGGCCGGTGTCGGGCCCCCCCTTGTGCAACTGCCCCGTGCTGTGCAGGAACCGTGGTCCGAAACCCAGCGTGGTGGCGACGCGGTGCTCGTCGCGGATGGCGACGCGCAGCCGTTGCAGGGCGGCCTCGTTCTCGCTGGTGGGCGTGACGTACGCCATCAGCGCCACGTAGTCGCCGGGGCGCACCGCCGAGAGGAACTCGGTCAGCGCGCCGTCGATGTCGCGCCGTCCGGGCGCGCCGAACACCGAGATGCCGTCGTCACTCGCCGTTGCCGACTCGCCGGCGAGCGTGCCGTTCTTCACGTACTGGTCGAGGACGCGCCTGGTGTTGTCCTTCGAACTCCTTGACGTTCGGCTCGTCGAAGGGGTCGATCCCCAGCGCCGCGCCCGCCACCGCGGTGGCGAACTCCCAGGCGAAGAACTCGGCGGCGAGGTCGAGCAGGTCCTCCAGCTGCATCGTGACGTCGGGGATCCCGGAGCTGCGCAGGGCGCCGACCTCCGCATCGAAGTCCGGGTCCTCGTCGCGCAGCCTCAACACCGTGAGGATGCGGTCGTCCCCGTACACGCCCGGGTCGCCGATGGGCTCGTCGCCGATGGGGATGAGGCCCTTCCCCTCCTTCCCGGTGCTCTCCGCGATCAGCTGCTCGGCCCATAGTGAGAACGCGGCCAGGCGGGGAGGCGCAAGGATCGTCACCTTGTCACGTCCGCTCCTGCGCAGCAGCCCGAGGACGGTGCCGAGCGCCAGGCCCGGGTTGAGGTCCGCCGGGATCCCCGGGTGCGACTGCTGGCGCATCCGGTCGGCGCGATCCAGGAAGGCTTCGATGTCGATGCCGATGATCGCTGCCGGCACGAGCCCGAAGAAGCTGAGCGCCGAGTATCGACCACCGATGTCCGGTGGGTTCTCGAAGATGTGACGGAACCTGCGCTCGCGGGCGGTGTCGGCCAGCGGCGACCCGGGGTCGGTGATGCAGAGGAAGTGCTCGCCCGCGTCGAGGATCCCCGCCGCCGTCAGCCACTGCCAGAAGTGCGCGAGGTGGCTGAGGGTCTCCAGCGTGGTGCCGGACTTCGAGGCCACGATGAAGAGCGTCGTGCGTGGCTCGAGCCTGCCGGTGAGCTCGGCGATGGCTGCCGGGTCGGTGGTGTCGAGCACATGCAGCTCGGGCTGCCCCGCGGCGCTGCCGAACGAGGTGCGCAGGACCTCGGGGCAGAGGCTGCTGCCGCCCATGCCGAGGAGCACGCAGTTGCGGAAGCCGGCCTGCTGCACCTCTGTGGACAGTCCCAAAAGGCGCGGCAATGCCTCACGCATGGTGTCGACGACGTCCAGCCATCCCAGGCGGTTGCCGATGACCTTGGCATGGTCCGCATCGCCGGGCTTCCAGAGGTCCGCGTCCCGATCCCAGATCCTTCGGGCCACCTCGCGCGGCGCGTCGGTGGCCAGCGCCGCGCGGACAGGCTCCGTGCTCGCCGCCAGGTCGAGATGCTGGCGGCTGCCGTAGCCACCGCGCATGCGGTCGACCTTCTCCGCAATGCCACGGATCAGCTCGTTGTACGAGTCGCTGAACGACGTGACCCCGGCGGCGAGAAGGTCGGCGGTCACTTTCTCCATGTCGATGCCGACATCTGCCAGCTGTTGCATCACCCGCTTGGCGCCGGCGTAGTCACGGTTGACGGTGCTGCCCTCCACGATGCCGTGGTCGCGGAACGCGGTGATCGTCGCGGGTGGCATCGTGTCGACCGTGTCGGGGCCCACCAGCGCCTCCGCGTACACGACATCGCGGTACTTCGGGTTCTTGGCGCTTGTGCTGGCCCACAGCGGGCGCTGCACGTGCGCACCCGCCTCGGCCAGCGGCGCGAACTCGTCACCGCGAAAGTAGGTCTCGAACTTCTCGTAGGCGAGGACGGCGTTGGCGATGGCGGCCTTGCCCAGGAGGTCCTCGAGGGTGGCGTTGCCCGGGTCGGCGGCCAGCTTCTCGTCGATGAGCTTGTCGACGGCCGTGTCGACCCGGCTCACGAAGAAGGACGCGACCGAGTGCGCGTCGAGGGGTCGGCCCTCGGTGCGACGTGACTTGAGCGCCCCGAGATAGGCGTTGATCACGTTGTCGTACGAACTCGAGGGAGAAGATGAGCGTGACGTTGATGTTCACCCCCTCCGTCAGAGCGCGTTCGATGGCCGGCACCCCCTCGGTGGTGGCGGGGATCTTCACCATGAGGTTGGGGCGGTTCACGCGCTTCTGGTACTCGCGCGCATAGGCGACGCTGCGCTCGGTGCTGTGCGCGGCCTCTGGGGGCACCTCGAGACTGACGAAACCGTCCGCCCCCTGGGTGCGGTCGTGGACGGGCCGGAGGATGTCGGCGGCGTGCTGGATGTCGGTGACGGCAAGCTCGATGAAGATCTGCTCGGGGTCGTCGATGCCCTGGCCGAGCAGCTCGCGGATCTGGTCGTCGTACTGGTCCCCGTCGGCAATCGCCTTCTGGAAGATGGTGGGATTGCTCGTCATGCCTGTGACGTTGTCCTCGGCGATCATTCGCTCGAGCTCGCCACTGGTGAGCAGGTCGCGGCTGATGAAGTCGAGCCAGATCGACTGACCCTGGGCGGCGAGCTGTTGCAGTGGGTTGGACGCGGCCATCAGTGCGCCTCTCCGGCGAGTGACCGCGCCGCGGTGACGATGGCGTCGGCGTCGATCCCGGCCGCGGCCATCGTCTCGGCCGGGCTGCCCGAGCCGGGCAGCCTGCGCACCGCGAGATGCACGACATGTCGCGGGTGCGGTTCGGCAGCGAGGGCTTCGAGCACCGCGCCGGCAACGCCGCCCTCGGGGTAGTGGTCCTCGACGATGACGATGCGTCCGGCGGTGACTGCCGAGGCCTCGCCAATCGTGCGCGCATCGACCGGCTTGATCGAGTACAGGTCGATGACGCGACAGTTGATCCCCTCGCCGGCCAGCCGGTCGGCCGCCTCGATGCAGTGGTGCACCGTGACGCCGGCGCCGATGAGGGTCACCGCGTCCTCCTGGCTGCTGCGCAGCACCTTGCTGCGCCCGATCTCGAACTCCTCGTCGTTGTCGTACAGCGTCGGGTAGGCGCCTCGGGTGGTGCGCATGTAGACGATGCCGTCGGTGCTCGCCATGTGAAGAACCAGCTTGGCGGTGGAGACGGGGTCGCTCGGGTAGAGAACGATTGAGCTGTGGATCGCCCTCATCGACGCCAGGTCCTCCAGCGCCATCTGTGAAGGCCCGTCGGCGCCGATCTCACTTCCCGCGTGTGACCCCACCAGCCTGATGTTGGCGCCGGACACGCCCGCCATGCGCACGAAGTCGTACGCGCGGCTGAAGAACGCGGCGAAGGTCGAGGCGAACGGCACAAGCCGGCGCACGCTCATGCCCACGGCCGCGGCCACCAACTGCTGTTCAGCGATGAACATCTCGAAGAAGCGCTCCGGGTACGCCTTCTGGAACTCGTCGGCATGGGTCGAGTTGCTCACCTCGCCGTCGAGCGCGACGACGTCGGCGCGCGCGCCGAGAGCGGTGAGCGCGTCGCCGTACGCCTTGCGCGTGGCCACCTTGTCGTCCTTCGAGTACACGGGCAGGTTGATCGTCACCCCGCCCCCGCGCCGGACGGCGGATTCCCCGGGCTCAGGCGGCCGCGACTCGACGCGCAGGTCACGCACGCCGCCGAGCTCGGCGATGGCTCGCTCCGCCATGTCCGGCGGCAGTGCCTTGCCGTGCCAGCCGTCCTTGTTCTCGATCTCGCTGAACCCCTTCCCCTTGACGGTGCGCGCCAGCACCACGGTCGGTCGCTCGCGCTCCTCGCGCGCGCTGGCCAGCGCCGCATCGATCTCCTCGATGTCGTGCCCGTCGATGACCAGGGCGCGGCAGCCGAACGCCTCGACCCGGCGCTGGTACGTGGCCATGTCCCACTCGAACTCCGTGGGGCCACGCTGGCCGAGGCGGTTGACGTCGACGATCGCGGTGAAGTTGTTGAGGCCGTAGTGGCCGGCCTTGTCGAGCCCCTCCCACACCGAGCCCTCGGCCACCTCCGAGTCACCACAGATGGTCCACACGTGGAAGGGCAGCCGGTCCACGGCCCGGCCGGCCAGTGCGACCCCGACCGCGATCGGCAGGCCCTGGCCAAGCGAGCCGGTCGCCACGTCGACCCACGGCAGGATCGGGGTGGGATGGCCCTGCAGGCGTGACCCGTGGGTGCGGTACGCCATCAGCTCGGCATCGTCGATGGCGCCACACGCCTTGAACACGGCGTAGACGAGGGGCGACGCGTGCCCCTTGGAGAAGATGAGGTGGTCGTTGTTGTCGAGGGCCGGGTTCTTCCAGTCGTAGCGAAGGTGCCGCGCGACCAGGACGGCGAGAAGGTCGCTCGCGGACATGCTCGACGTGGGGTGGCCTGAGCCGGCCTTGGTGCTTGCGCGGATGCCGTCGACCCGCAGTTGCTGACCGAGATCGCGCAGGAACGCGACATCCTCGGCAGTCAGAGCCTTCTCGAGACTGCCTGTCATCGCCATGGTCACGACCTCCGGGACTTCTTCCTGAGTGCTGCCCACTCATCATGCAGCGCAGGCCCGCGCCAGCGCAGCGACGCACGTCCCGGGGTCCGCTCCGCCACGTGTATGCTCACAGCCCGCTCGAGACGTCGGGACACGCGCCCATAGCTCAGCCCGGATAGAGCGTCTGACTACGGATCAGAAGGCCAGGGGTTCAAATCCTCTTGGGCGCGCCACTCGGCCCTCTTCACCGCGACCTTACGCGTAGCGTTCGGCGAGAGACCGGGACACCCCTGATGGGTTCGTGAAGCCGCCGACCGCCGTGCACACCGTGCTCGACGGGCACGAGATGCCTGACAGGGAGCGGCCCGTGCCCCGCGGATTGGGCGTGGACTGCAGGCTCCAGGCGGCGCCGTCCCAACCCTCGGCCAGCGTGCGGCTCGCCTGGTGGCCGACAGCGGTGCACGCCGTGTCCGACGAGCACGAGACGCTGAACAGTTCGCCGCGGAGATGGACGGGTGACTCCAGTGCCCAGCTGGCGCCGCTGCGACCCTCCGCCACGGAGGCATCGTTGCCGAAAGCGTTGGTGTAGGACCCGACGCTCTGACAGGCACCTGTCACGGTGCAGGACACCGCAAGCAGGTCCACGCGCGTGCCCCCGGCGGGATTGGGGGTGGATTGGACCGACCAGCCGGCACCGTCCCAGTGCTCGGCCAGCGAGAGGTCGACCTCCGTGTCGGAGCTCGTCTGACTCCCCACCGCAGTGCAGTCGGTGGCAGAGGGGCAGGACACACCACGCAAGCTGTCCGAGGCATCCCCGGGGTTGGGCGTGGATTGGACCTTCCAGGTGGAGCCATCCCAGCGCTCCGCCAAGGTATTCGTGGCGTCCGGGCCGAGATACGCTCCCACCGCGGTGCAGGCTGCGGCCGACGAGCAGGACACGCTGGCCAAGAAGGTCTGCGGGTCCCCAGGGGACGGGTTGGGCACGGGCTGGACCGTCCAGGTGGTGCCATCCCAGGCTTCGGCGAGCAGTTGGAGGTTCCCGGAACTGTCCCGGTACATGCCGACCGCCTCACAGGACGCCGAGGACGGGCACGACACCGAGGCCAAGCCGACGCTAGAGGCGCCGGCCGGGACGGCGACCTGCTTGATCCTCCACTTGGTCCCATTCCAGCGTTCAGCGACCCCGCCTCCGGCGGCCACGGCCATGCACATCGTCGCAGAGGGACATGACACGGACGTGAGGAACGGCTGGTTGACGCCGGGTTCGTGCGGCGTTGTCTGGATCGTCCAGCTCGGGCCGGTCGCGGCGCCGGCGGGACTGCCGACGAGCAAGAAGACGGCGACCGCCGTGGTCATCGCCGGGCCCAAGCGATTCATGGCTGATCGATCATCGCAGGAACTCGAAGGGGTCGTTGGCGCGCGCCTGAGCCCGGCGCCGGCGCAGGAGCACGATCGCGGCCGCGATCGCCGCACCGAGCACGACGACGACAAGGGCGGCGACCAGGAGGCCGCCATGGCCCGATCCCGTGTCCACGGCAGTGATCGGCGCCGTGGCCGATGCGGAGCTGCTCGGCGATGGCGTCGAGTCCGGGCTGGGGGTGACGTCTGCCGGCGTGTCGGTGCTGGCCGGCGTGTCCGTCGGTGATGGGGTGGGCGTCGGGGCCGGTGTCCGCGTCGGCGTTGGCGCCGGGGTGGCCGTGGGCGTCGCTGTCGCGGTGGCGCTGGGGGTCGGCGTGGGGGTGGGCGTGGCGGTGGGGCTCGGCGTGGGCGTGTGCGACTTGGTCGGCTTCGGCGGCGCGGGCGCTGCCGGCGGCAAGCCGGCCTCTGTGGTCGGCGCGCTGGTGCCGGCCGCAGCGCCGGCGGTGACCGCCTCGATCGCGGAGGCGCTCACCACCGCGGCGGCGCCCAGCGCCAGAAGAGCCGCGATGGCGGTGCGGACAGCTTTCACGCGCGGAAGAATACGGAGGAGCCATGCTGCCGGTGGGGGTGGGGCCGTCGGCTGGTCGTCACCAGCGCAACAGATACACTCCCGGCGGCGATGAAAGGCTTGGGACGGATCTCCGCGGCCATCGGCGCCGGGCTGGCCGGCCTGGGCGCTGCGGTGTTCCTCCACCCGCGTTCAGGAGCGCGCAACCGCCGGGTTGCGGCGGGGGTGGCGCGACGGCAGTCGGCCAGCGTCGCGACCATGGTGGGCGCATCCGTGGCCGGTGCGCCCGGTCGCGGTGGACGGAAGGAGACGCAACTGGCGGAGAGCGTGCGCGCCGCCTTGCGTGCGCGGCACGCGGCGGCGGCTGACGATCTCCAGGTGGCGGCGCACAAGTCCACCGTGACGCTGCGCGGCGAAGTAGGCCACCTCGACGACATCGACGCGTTCGAGGCAACAGCCCGCAGCGTCGCCGGGGTGAGCGACGTCAACAACCTCCTGCGCCTCGGTGCGCCCGCTTCCGCCGCGCGGTGACACTGCCCGTGGCGCCGCCCGTCGAGCCCATGCTCGCCCGTTCCGCGGAACAGATCCCGTCCGGGCCGAGCTGGCGGTACGAGCCCAAATGGGATGGGTTCCGAGCGATCGTCTTCCGCGACGGCGACGACGTCCACATCGGCAGCCGCAAGGGCCAGCCTCTGCAACGGTACTTCCCGGAGATCCTCGACCCGCTGCGCGCCGCCATGCCCGAACGCGCTGTCGTCGACGGCGAGATCGTCATCGCCACGCCCAGGGGCCTGGATTTCGACGCCCTGCAGATGCGCCTGCATCCTGCCGCATCGCGGGTGGCGCGGCTGGCGGGGGAGACGCCCGCGACGGTGATCCTCTTCGACCTTCTCGGTGACGGCGATGAGGACCTTCGCGGCCGCCCGCTGGTGACCCGGCGCGAGCGGCTGCTGGGTGCGATCTCCGATAACGCACGGGTGGCCCTGACCCCGCAGACCGCCGACCTCGACGAGGCCACCGACTGGTTCACCCGCTACGAGGGCGCGGGACTGGACGGGCTGATCGCCAAGCCGGAGGACAGCGCCTATCGGAGTGGCGAGCGCGGCTGGACCAAGATCAAGCATCTGCGCACCGTCGACTGCGTCGTGGGTGGCTATCGCATGGAGGCGACCGGACGAGGCGTCGGCTCGCTGCTGCTCGGCCTGTACGACGCCGACGGCGTGCTCCACCACGTTGGGCACACCTCATCGTTCTCTGCCGCGGAGAAGCGCGAGCTGGTCAGCCTGCTCGAACCACTGGGTGGTGGTGAGAGCTTCGGGCACGGCCGCACCCCCGGCGCGCCCAGCCGCTGGACCGGGGCCAAGGACGCCGACTGGACACCGGTGCGGCCCGAGCTGGTCTGCGAGGTGTCGTTCGACCATCTCCAGGGACAGCGTTTCCGGCACGCCGCGCGCTTCCTGCGCTGGCGCGACGATCGCGAGCCGCGCAGCTGTACCTACGACCAGCTCAGCCCGGCGGAGGCGTTCAGGCTCGGCGACATCGTGCGTCTCGGCGACGCCGGGTAGACCGCGCCGCGGGCGGATCGGTACCGCGCGCCTAGCATCGCGTGGTGGCCCGCCGTTCCCGCGCTGCCGACACCGACCCGGCCGCCACCGCCCGTGCGGCGGGGCTGCGCTACGTCAACGACGGGTCACCGGGGATCCGCCGCGAGCGCAAGCGCGGCGGGGGGTTCCGCTACGTGGGCATCGACGGTCGGCCGATACGCGACGCGGCCGAGGTCCAGCGCATCGCCCACATCGCGGTGCCCCCGGCATGGACGGACGTCTGGATCAGCCCGCTTGCCAACGGCCACATCCAGGCCACCGGACGCGACGCCCGCGGTCGCAAGCAGTATCGCTACCACGAGCGCTGGCGCGAAGCGCGCGACGCCACCAAGTACGAGCGCACCATTGCCTTCGGCGAGGTGCTGCCGCGCATCCGCGCGCGTGTCGACGCAGACCTGCGCAAGCCCGACCTCAGTCGCGAGCGCGTCCTGGCCACCGTGGTGCGGCTCCTCGACTCGACGTACATCCGCGTCGGCAATGAAGAGTACGCACGCGAGAACCGCTCGTTCGGGCTCACCACCATGCGCGACCGGCATGTCGAGGTGGAAGGGTCCAAGCTCCGCTTCCAGTTCCGGGGCAAGAGCGGCAAGCAGCACACCGTCGCGATCACGGATCGCAGGGTGGCCCGGGTGGTCAGCCGCCTCCAGGATCTGCCCGGGCAGCAGCTCTTCCAGTGGCAGGACGACGCGGGCGAGCTGCACGGAGTCGAGTCCGATGATGTCAACGCCTACATCCGCGAGGCCTCCGGCGACGACTTCACGGCCAAGGACTTCCGCACCTGGGCGGGCACTGTCCTGGCGGCATGGGCGCTGCAGGAGCTCGGTGAGTACGCCTCACAGACGCAGGCCAAGCGGCACGTGGTGGAGGCTGTCGAGTCGGTGGCTCGCCACCTCGGCAACACACCCGCCGTCTGCCGCCGTTGCTACGTGCATCCGGAGGTCATCTCGGGCCACCTCGACGGGGGGCTGCTGGCCAACCTGGAGCGCCGAGCCGAGGAGACCCTCACGGAGTTCGCTTGACGACCTCACCGGCCGTGAGGCTGCAGTTCTCGCCTTCCTGCGCCGGAGGATCGCGGAGGCGGCCTGAAGCTGGGATACAGTGGCAGGCGATGGGCGTGCCAACCGATTACGCCACGTACCTGCGCATCGACGAGCTGCTCGACCTGCAGGTGCCGCTGAGCGACGGCGCCTCCGACGAGATGCTCTTCATCGTCGTGCACCAGGTGTATGAGCTCTGGTTCAAGCTCATCCTCCACGAGCTCGACGCAGCCGCGGCAGCGCTCGACGACGGGCGCGCCCACGCCGCGCTCGCCCCGATGCGTCGGGCGGTCGCCGTCGAAGAACTGCTCATCGCCCAGCTGCGCGTGCTCGAGAGCATGAGCCCGGACGGCTTCATGCGCTTCCGCGATCCCCTTGCGCCGGCATCGGGCTTCCAGTCGACCCAGTTCCGCGAGATCGAGGCGCTGTCCGGTGGCGGCGACAAGCGACACCTCGGTGACCTCGGGCGCACCGACGTCCAGCGCGCCCGGCTCGGCGACAGGCTCGCGCGGCGTTCGTTGTACACGGCGCTCGGCACCGCGATGCGCGGGGCAGGCCTCGACTTCCCCGAGGGCGATGATGACGACGCTCGCAACCGCCGCATGAACGCGCTCGCGGCGCTGTACCGTGACCACGGCGATGCCTCGCTGACCATCCTGCACCAGCTCTGCGAGGCGCTCCTCGACCACGACGAGACGGTCGCCCGCTGGCGGCATCACCACGCTCTGATGGCGGCACGTGAGATCGGCAGCAGGACCGGGACGGGCGGGAGCCTCGGCGTCGCGTACCTGCGCAGCACCCTCGACCAGCGGTTCTTTCCCGAGCTGTGGGAGGTGCGCAACCGCCTGTGATCTCCACCATCGACCGCGCTGCCTGCGCGGCCCGTGATGCCTTGGACACGCTCGCATCCATGCGCGAGCAGTTCGTCCTGCCTGACGGCCTGGTGTACCTCGATGGCAACTCACTGGGGGCTCTGCCGGTGCGGACCCCCGGACGGCTCGCCGCTGTGGTGGAGCGTGAGTGGGGCGAAGAGCTGGTGCGCAGCTGGCTGGACGCGGAATGGATGGAGGCTCCGCGGCGGCTTGGCTCGAAGCTGGCGCGGATGATCGGGGCGGGTGCTGACGAGGTGGTGGTCGCCGAGAGCACCTCGGTGTGCCTCTTCAAGCTGGTGTATGCCGCTCTCGCCATGCAAACGGGACGCACGGTCGTGCTGACCGAGCAGGAGAACTTCCACACCGACCTCTACGTCGCGACTGCGGCGGCGCAACTCTGTGGAGGCAGCGTGGAGGTGGTGCCACGTGCCCGGCTCCTCGACGAGCTCGATGACCGGGTCGCTGTGCTCATGCTCACCCACGTCGACTACCGCACCGGCTTCATGCACGACATGAGCATGCTCAGCGCGGCCGCGCACGACGCCGGGGCCCTGGCGCTCTGGGACCTCTGCCACAGCGTCGCCGCCGTGCCTCTGCACCTCAACGCCGATGGCGCCGACATGGCCGTCGGCTGCGGGTACAAGTACCTGAACGGTGGTCCGGGGGCGCCGGCGCTGCTCCATGTTCGCGCCGGCCTGCACGACGCGCTCCGCAACCCTGTGCCGGGCTGGCTCGGCCACGCCGAACCGTTCGCGTTCGAACCCGCCTTCCGCCCCGCCGCCGGCATCGGTTCGATGATCACGGGCTCACCGCACATCCTCCAGCTGGCAGCGCTCGAGTCGGCTGTCGACCTGTGGCTCGAGGTCGACTTCTCCGCCGTGCGCGACAAGTCGATCGCGCTCACGGAGTTGTTCATCGAGCTGGTCGAGCAGCGCTGCGCCGGCATGGGGTTCGAGCTGGCGTCCCCGCGCGAGCCGGCTAGGCGGGGCTCGCAGGCATCCTTCCGCCACCCGCATGGGTATGGCGTGGTGCGCGCGCTGAGCGAGCGTGGCGTGATCGGCGATTTCCGCGCCCCGGACATCTGCCGCTTCGGGTTCGCACCGCTCTACCTGCGCCATGTCGACGTGTGGGATGCCGTGGACCGGCTTCACGATGTCGTTACAACCGGCGCACACCACGATCCGCGGTTCCAGGAGCGCGCCAGCATCACCTGAGGGGGTGTGTCCGATGTGCGGCCCGGCGCTCCGATGCCACCGGTACCGGATCGTCACGCGGCGGTATGGGGCTCCGTGGAGGCGTCCTGCCAAGTTGTAGGGGCAGCACCTTCGCATGCCGATCACGTGAGGACGCCGAACCAATGGGATCCCGAGTGCAGGGCGACCGCGACGCGCAGATTCGGCGCAGTCGCGAGTGGGAAAGCCGCCCTGGGCTGAGCCGCGCTGTCCGCGTCGTCGTCTTCGCGGGCCCGGTGGCAGCGTCGTTCGGCGTGGCCGCGCTGCTCACTCACTTTCTGCCGCGGGCCGACAGCGTGGTCACCACCGCCCTGTGGATCGCGGTGGTGGCCGCGGCCTCGCTGGTGACGCTGGTGCTCTTCGAACGGGCGGCGCGAAGCCTGCTGCCGCTCGCGGCCCTGCTCAACCTCTCGCTGATCTTCCCGGACAAGGCGCCGGCGCGCTTCGCGGTCGCCCGGCGGTCGGGCAGGCCGCGAGACCTCCAGGAGAACCTGCGGCGCGCTCACCAGTCCGGCCACGAGGACGAGGCACGGTGGCTGCAGACCGTCATCGAGCTGGTGCTCGCGCTCAGCGTCCACGACAAGGGCTCGCGCGGGCACTCCGAGCGCGTCCGGGTCTTCACCGACCTCCTCGCCGAACAGCTGAAGATCCCCGCCGAGGGACGCGACCGTCTGCGCTGGGCGGCGCTTCTCCACGACATCGGCAAGCTGGAGGTGCCCGCGGCGATCCTCAACAAGCCGGGCAAGCCCGACGAGGCGGAGTGGGCCACCCTGCACCGTCATCCGGAGGAGGGCGCGCGACTGGTGGCTCCGCTGCTCCCGTTCCTGGGCGAGTGGGGACTGGCTGTCGAGCAACATCACGAGAGGTTCGACGGCACCGGCTACCCGCACCGGCTCAAGGGCCAGCAGATCTCGCTGGCGGCGCGCATCGTCTCGGTGGCCGACGTCTACGAGGTGATGACCGCTCCGCGGCCGTACAAGCGCTCGATGAGCGTGTCGGCGGCGCGGCGTGAGCTGGTCCGTGTGGCCGGCTCGCAGCTCGACCCGGTGATCGTGCGCGCGTTCCTCAACGTCTCCGTGGGCCGGCTGTGGAAGACCATCGGCTTCGGCGCGTGGGTCGCTCAGATCCCTCAGCTCGGACGACTGGTCAGCTTCGGAGGAATGTCGAGCTCCGGCGTGGGGATGGGCATCGCCACCGCCACGACCGCGACGGCGCTTGCCGTGGGGGGTTTCATCGGTCCATCGCCTGGCCCGGCGAGCCCCACCCCCGGCGCCCTGTCGTCCGCGGTGGCGCTGGCACCGACCCACACCCCGCGCCCCGCTGCACCGCGAGGAGGATCGCCCCGACACACGCTGCCCGCCACGTTGAAGCCGGTGCCCCCCACCGGGTCCACCGCCGCCGCCGCGCCATCCTCTCAGCCCGCGACACCCGCGGCCAGCCAGCCCGCCCCGACCACGACACCCGCGCCGGTGACCACGGCGCCACCCACGTCCTCACCGACGCCGGCGCCGACGCCGCGGCCGACCGTCACCCCGGCTCCCACCCCCGACCCATGGAGCTGCGCGCAGTGCACCAACACCTCCGCGAACTGCACCAGCTACTGCACGAACAGCAACGCCACGGTCTGCACGACCTACTGCCAGGGCAACAACAACAAGGCATGTCTGTCGCACTGCTTCGGTGACAACAACAAGTCGTGCACCACCTACTGCCAGGGAGCCAACAACAAGAGCTGCCAGTCGTTCTGCCGCGTTGCCGCCCCCGCCTCCCTGACAACGCCGCCGCCGCCGGCTGGGTCGGCGGGTGCGGTGCTGATGGCGTACACCGTGCCGACGAGCGTGGCTGCTCAGTCCCGGTCGCGGTGGGTGTTGCGCCAGGCGGAGAGTGCGCTCAACGCGACGATGACGACCACCAGCGCGATGGTGATCCGGCCGCTGTACTGACCCACCGCGTCGGCCACATTCTCGGCCGGCTTGCCGATGACGAACCCCAGGGCCACCCAGAGGCCGATGAACAGCAGCGTGCCGACGAGGTCGGTCGCGATGAATCGCCAGAACCCGATGCGTGCATCGCCCGCGCCGAAATAGAGAAGATCGTTGGGCACCGGGAGGTAGTACGCGAAGAGGATCGCCCACAGACCCCACCGCGCGAAGAATGACTCGGCCCGGCGTGCCCTGCGGTGCCACCGCCGGTCGTGCTTCTCGAGGTACGCCACCAATGGGCGGCCGTACCGGCGCCCCGCCCAGTAGTAGAAGGGGTCGGTGAGCATCGTGTATGGGATCGGCGCCAGCAGGACGGCCCACAGCGGGAGGCGGCCGCCGGAGGCGAATGCCCCGGCGATGATCAGCGAGATCGTGCTGCCGCGCAGCAGCTCGGCATAGAGCGGCTTGGTGAACTGCAACGCTGTTCCGAGCGGGATCCCGGCGTAGTAGTAGATCGACTTCATGAAGATGGGCCCCAGACAGAGGACGTCGCGCACTCCCGCTGTGGCGAAGAGCCGCTCGCGCTCCTGCTCGTCGACGTCCTCGCTCGCCGGCGGCGACGTCACCTCGGCATCGTCAGGGTGCATGCCGCTCACCCGACCTCTGCCCGCGGGACGTGCACGGCGGGCTTGGGAGACGCGGGCGGACGCGAGAGGATCAGTGCCACCGCCACGACGATGAGCGCGCCCGCGACCAGCGTCTGCACGGTGATGTGCTCCCCCAGCACGGCCCAGCCCAACAGAACCGCGACCAGGGGGTTCACGTAGGCGTAGGTGGCGACGGCTGTGGTGGCCACCTTGTTGAGCAGCCAGACGTAGGCGCTGAAGGCCACCAGGGAGCCGAAGACGATGAGGTAGAGCACGGACAGCCAGGACGCGAGGTTGATCCGGCTGAGGTGCACTGCTGACGCCTCGCCGGCGAGCAGGGCCAGCACCACGAGAAGGGCGCCGCCGCACAGCATCTCCATCCCGGTCGCCACCAGTGCCCGCTTGGGGAGCGCCCCGCGAGTGGCGTACAGGGAGCCGATGGCCCAGCTCAGCGGCGAGGCCAGCACCAGCAGCATGTGGCCGGGATCGCCCCCGCCGCCCGCGCCCGGTCGCAGCAGCACGGCGGTGCCGAGCAGCCCGATCCCGATGCCGGCCACCGCCCGCCTGTTGAGCCGCTGACCGAGGGCGATGGCCCCGAAGAGTGCGATGAACAGCGGGACGGTGGCGACCAGCAGCGCCACCACCCCGGACGCCACGTACTGCTCGCCATAGCTGACCCCGCCGTTGCCGCCGACGAGCAGCAGGGCGCCGGTGATCGCTGTCGCGCGCCACTGGCGCCAGCCGATCGGGTCCCGCCTGGCGCCCGGCATGCGGCTGGTGATGGCGAGCAGGACCGCTCCCGCGACGAGGAACCGCACACCGGCCATGAGCAGTGGCGGCATCGTCTCGACCGCGATCCGGATGAAGAGGTAGGTCGACCCCCATATGAGGTACACCGCGGCAAAGGCGGCGACGACACCGCCGCCCACCCGCTGCAGGACGGGAGGCCGCACCAGCGTGGTCATCGTCGATCACCCTACGGCATCGGCGGCGGGCGACGTGATCACGGCCGGCCCGCCTACCATGACTCGCAGGAGGACAGCAGATGGCCGTTGAGCTGCAACAGATGCACTCGGTCAACCCGGCAACCGAGGAACTGATCGCCACCTACCCGGTGCACTCCGAGCGCGATGTCAGTGCTGTCCTCGACGCCGCCATGGCCCGGCGCCCCGGATGGCGCGCGACGGCGATCGCTGACCGCTGCGCACTTGTGTCCAAAGTTGCTGAGCTTCTGCGAGAGCGCCGCGATGCGCTGGCGTCGCTGATCACCTCCGAGATGGGCAAGACCATCGCCGAGGCCCGCGCCGAGGTGGAGAAGTGCGCCTTCACCTGCGACTGGTACGCGGCGCACGCCGCTGAATTCCTCGCGGACGAGGCATCCCCGAGCGACAGCCCGCGGAGCTTCGTGGCGTTCGAGCCTCTCGGCACCGTGCTGGCGGGGATGCCGTGGAACTTCCCGCTGTGGCAGGTGTTCCGGTTCGCGGCGCCCGGGCTGTGCGCCGGCAACTGTGCAGTGCTGAAGCACGCATCCAACGTCAGCGGCTGTGCGCTGGCCATCGGCGACCTCTTCACCGATGCGGGTTTCCCCGCGGGCGTGTTCGCGGTGCTGCTCATCCCCAACGATCGCGTGGCCGCCGTCATCGAGGACCCACGGATCGCGGCCGTCACCCTCACCGGAAGCACGGCCGCCGGGCGCAGCGTGGGCGCCGCCGCAGGGCGCAGCCTCAAGCCCGCGGTGCTCGAGCTCGGCGGGTCGGACGCCTTCATCGTGCTGGAGGACGCCGACCTCGAAGCAGCCGCGGCCACCGCCGCCAAGGCTCGCTTCCAGAACGCCGGCCAGAGCTGCATCGCTGCGAAGCGTTTCATCGTCCTCGACGCCGTCGCCGACGACTTCGAGGAGCTGCTGGTTGCGCAGGCGCGCAAGGTGGTGGTGGGCGACCCGCTGCGCGACGATGTGACCATGGGCCCGCTGGCTCGCGGCGACCTCCGCGAGACATTCGAGCGACAGCTCCGCGAGTCGCTGGCCGCCGGGGCCACCCTGCGCTGCGGCGGCAGTCGACCCGACGGGCGAGGCTACTTCGTCACGCCCGCCGTGCTGACCGGCTGCACGAGTGACATGGCAGCCTTTCGTGAGGAGACCTTCGGCCCGCTCGCGGCGGTGATGCGTGTCGCGTCGGCGGATGAAGCGCTGTCACAGGCCAACAACTCCGACTTCGGGCTCGGCGGCAACATCTGGACCCGTGACGAGGAGCGCGGTGTCGCCCTGGCGCGGCGCATGGACAGCGGAGGCGTGTTCGTCAATGGCATGACCCACTCCGACGCCCGCATCCCCTTTGGAGGCGTGAAGGACAGCGGCTACGGACGGGAGCTGTCGGGCTTCGGGATTCGCGAGTTCGTCAACGTCAAGACCATCTGGCGACCGGCGCCGGATGCCACCGATGGCGAAGCCACACCGGCTGAATGAGGCAGGAAGCAG
The DNA here is from genome assembly GCA_963823765.1 of Candidatus Dormiibacterota bacterium. Lineage (GTDB taxonomy): Bacteria > Chloroflexota > Dormibacteria > Aeolococcales > Aeolococcaceae > Aeolococcus. The sequence goes on along the minus strand of CAWGML010000002.1, from coordinate 1,251,211 downwards.
CCTGCCTTCAGTCCGCGTGAGGATCGTGCGGCTTGACGGCGACATGCCCGCTGCACTGGACGACGGGAAGCACCGGGTAGCGGACGAACCTCGGGTCCGACTCGGAGAGTCGGCACATCCAGAACTGTGAGCGGGCTCCGCGGATCACGCGGGCATGCTCACAGCTCGCGCAGAGCCCGGGCTGTGTTGCGGACACGGCCGTGGGCACGGCGCATCGCGGGGGCTGACACAGAGACGACACGCCGCGGCAGCCGGCGCAGGCCGGCCGCCGCGGGCCGCATCGGCGCGCGCTGGAAGCGTTCCACCGGCCAGCCATGAGACTGTGCGTAGGCGGCGAGCTGGCGATCACCGTTGACGCAGACCGGGTGGCCGACGGCCTGGAGCATGGCGAGGTCGCTGGCGAAGCTGTCTCCGTACGCATAGGACGCGGCCAGGTCCACGTTGTTCACCATGGCGAGCTCGCGCACGGCGTCCGCCTTTCCCGCGCCGTGGCACAGACGCAGGATGCGGCCCGTGTAGCGTCCGTCGCGCAGCTCCGCCTCGGTGCCGGCGACGCCGTCGACCCCCAGGACGGACCCGAGGACGGAGATGAACTCCTGCGGAGACGACGACACCAGGAAGACAAGGTGGCCGCGTTGGCGATGCCATGCGATGCGCGCTCGAGCTTCAGCATGCACACGCGGTGCGACGTAGGCTGGAACCACCTGCTGGGCGAAGTGCAGCAGTCGTTCGGCCTCGATCCCGGCCACCAGCCCGCCGGCGCCGCGGACCGCGTCACGGATCTGCACCTCGTCGAACCCGAAAAGACTGAACCGCGCCTGCACCACGAGGGAATGCAGCAGGGCGCGGGTCTGCATGAAGCCTGCGCTGCGCATCGGACGTGCCACGTGCAGCATCGACGAGCCGCGCAGCAGGGTACGGTCGACGTCGAAGAATGCCGCCGCGCGGCGGGTGAGCTGGTCCTGCTCGGCTACCATGCGCGAAATGTCCAGGGTTGCGGGCCGCGGCGCGGTCTCTGCTCAGTCCAGTGTACGGGCCACTGCCGCTGCACTGCTCTCGCGTGCCGAGACGCGCATTGCGGCGTCGCGAAACATCGAGCACTGGCAACCGCGGCTGGCACGCTGGGACGCCGAGGTTCTGCTCGCCCACGTGCTCGGAGTGGATGTCGACGAGGACGGCGACCTGCGGGCGATGGCAGTGTCACCGTCGCAACAGCGCCGGTTCGACACGCTTGTCGAGCGGCGCACCACCGGCGAGCCGGTCAACTACATCACCGGGCACTTTCGATTCTGCGGGCTTGACCTGGCGGTGAGACAGGGCGTGTTCTCACCGCGTGCCTCCAGCGAGCTGACCGTCGAGCTGGCCACCGCGCGGCTGCGTCGGCGTCGCGGACGGCGGGTGGCGGCCGACGTCGCCACCGGCGCCGGTGCCATCGCCCTCGCGATCGCTGCCCAGAACCCGGGCAGTGAGACGTGGGGAGTCGACATCTCCGCTGAGGCTGTGCGACTGGGCCGTCACAACGCCCGGCGCCTCCAGCTCGGCAACGCGCATTTCGCGAGAGGCGACATGCTGGCCGCACTCCCGCGCGACCTGCGCGGTGAGGTCCAGGTGCTCACCATCCATCCGCCGTACGTCGCGCGCGACGAGGTGCGCACGCTCCCCGTGGAGATACGCCGCTTCGAGCCGCGACACACTCTCACCGACGGCTCCGACGACGGCCTCGGAATGGTGCGCCGCCTCGCGGACGACGCACCCGGCTGGCTGCGTCGTGGCGGCTTCGTGCTCGTCGAGATCGCGCCGTACCTGGCTCGGGCCACGGCATCCGTCCTCCGCCGCGCCGGCCTGAGCGATGTCCGTTCACATCGGGACAGCCTCGGCGTCACCCGCGTGGTGATCGGACAGCTGTGAGCGACACCGCTCCACCAAGCGTCGGGCCGCCCTGGCAGCGGCCGCTGCGCGGGCGCCTCGACGAGCTGGTGATCGAGAGTGTCGCGCTGCGTGACAACCGGCTCGGCGACCCGAGCGTGCGCCCGCTGTGGGTGTACTCGCCGCCGGGCGACGACGTGCGTGTGCAGCTGCCGGTCATCTACCTGATCCAGGGCTTCAGCGGGCAGGTCGACATGTGGCGCAACCGCAGCCCGCAACGCCTCACCGCTGTCGAGCTGATCGACGACCTCTTCAGCGATCCCACGGTGCCGCCGTGTCGCGTCGCCATGGTGGACTGCTGGACGTCTCTGGGCGGCAGCCAGTTCGTCGACTCGCCGGCGACCGGTCGCTACCACACGTACCTGTGCGAGGAGGTCGTCTCCTTCATCGATGCTCGCTTTCCAACGCTCGCGCACCGCGACCACCGTGCCATCACCGGCAAGTCGAGCGGCGGCTACGGGGCGATGATCACGCCGATGCTGCGTCCCGATCTCTTCGGGGCGCTGGGCACCCACGCGGGCGACGCGCTGTTCGAGCTCTGCTACTGGCGGGATGTCGCCGAGGTGGTGCGTGCGCTGCGCGACGGGTACGAAGGCTCGTACGAGCGCTTCTTCGCCGACCTGGGCGCGCGGCTGCCGCGCAGCCGGAAGGAGGACGGCATCCTGCAGAACATGTGGGCGATGGCCGCCGCGTACTCCGCTGACGAGGACGGCACGGTCAACCTCCCCTTCGAGACCTCGACCGGCCGGATGATCCCGGAGGTGTGGGATCGCTGGCTGGCCTGGGACCCGGTGCGCATGGTGCCGCGCCACGCGGAGGCGGTACGCTCGCTCACCGGCATCTACATCGACGCGGGCACTCGCGACGAGTTCTTCCTCGACCTCGGGGCGGTGGCCTTCCGCGAAGCCCTGGAGGGCGTCGGCGTCACCGATGTGCGGTTCGAGCTCTTCGATGCTGGGCACATGGCGATCGAGTACCGCTACCCGGTGGCGATGCGGTATCTCGCGCAGCGCATCGCCGCCCCCGCCTGAGAGCTACCGCTCGGGCGCTGTCCCGGACTCGACCGGCACGCGGGGCTCTGCCGGCGTGCGCTGCTCAGCGCCGCGCGGAGAAGGACCGGGAACCCGAGCGACCGCAGGCGTGCTGTGCGAGCCCGGCGGTGGAGGCAGCTCCGGCGAGGGCGCAGGACCCCTGCGGTCGTCGGGCCCGTCGTCCCTGTCGCGCTCGTCGGAGCTCGCCGCGGTGAGGTAGAACGCCGAGAGCGAACCGAGAAAGACGGACAGCACCAGCGCCATCGGGATGGTCAGCGCGAGGTCGACCTGGCCCTGGATCCCGATGAACGCGAGCACGACGAATGTCACGACGAAGGTGGAGGCGGGCACGACCCACACCCAGAGAGTGCGGCCCTCGCGATCCGCGCCGAGCTTGCGCTCGAGGGTTCTCAGCGCGGGCGGAAGCCATCCCCAGACGCCTCGGTGCCTTTGCTCCATTCGACCATCGTAGCCCCCTGCGTCCCGTTCGCCGGCCACTGGTGATGAGAACGTCCCCGTCGCGGCGCGCCGGCTCTCGCGACCACCACCGGCGTGCGAGCAACACAAGACACGCTCTCGCCGCTACTCTCCACGCCAGCATCCGCTTGGTGTTGGTCAGGAAGGGAGACGGAAGGTGGCGACTTGCATGAGTTATGGACGTCGATTTGGCATGTTGGCGACGGGTGCAGTAATCGCCGCGAGTGCCGCACTCTATCTCCCGTCGGGCATGACCAAGGGGCTCGCCGCAGGCGCCCCGGCAAGCGCACCGCGCGTCACCTACCAGGCGAGTGCGTACGGCACCAAGGTGGACGCGGGCGGAGTCTTCCATTCCGGGCCGACGGCCCTGATAGGACTGGACTGCCGGGCCAAGGCGGGCGACCAGCACTCGAACAACGTGGCGAGCATCTCCGTCCCCCCGGTGATCGGCACGGGGACGATCACCAGCGTCGTCTCGGCGACTGAGATGGCGGGCACTGATGCCGCCAATGCGACGTCGACGATCCAGTCGGTGAACCTGTTGAACGGCATGGTCACCGCGGACTCCGTCGAGGCGACAGCGGTCACCAGCCTGCAGGGGACGACTCTCTCGACCACCGGCACCACCACCCTGGCCGGCCTGACGGTGGCGGGCAACAGCGTGGGCGAATCGCCGCCCCCAACACGCAGCTCGCCCTGCCCGGCGTCGGCACGGTGATCCTCAACGAGCAGCAGTCGACCATCGGTGCGGACTCGGCGTCGTTGGTCGTCACGGCGATCGACATCCACGTGGCCGGCAAGAACACGCTTGGTCTCAAGGCCGGCTCGCGGATCATCGTCGCGCACCCCCGCTCCGGCATCGGCAACGTTGGCGAGCGCGCGCTCATCGACGGTCATGGATTCGGAAGCACCCTCAACGTGGGCACGATCGTGGTGTCCGGTCGCACGGCGTACCGCCCGCTTCCGTGCGTGGGCACCGACGGTGCTGTGTTGACCAACGCGACGGGGGCGGTGACCATCCCCGGGGCCCTGTCGACCGGTACGGTCACCTCGACCGCCGAGGCGCGGATGGGGGCGCGGCACTCCAATGGAGAGACGACCAACACGATCCAGGATGTCGCGGTGCTTCCGATGTCTCTGTCGGCGCTGTTGACGGCGACCGCGGTGAAGGCGGTGGCCCACATCCGCGACGTGAATGGAGTCCTGACGTTCAACGAGTTCGGGATCCAAGTTCACCGGCCTGCACGTCCAGGGCTTCCCGACGATCGCCGGCAACGCGCCCCCGAACACGATGCTGAGCATCCCCGGAGTGGGGACGCTCTACCTGCACCGGGTGATCCAGACCGCACACGGGATCGAGGTCAGGATGATCGAGCTGCTGGTGACGGCGACTGGCGCGCCCCTGCCGGTCGGCTCCGACCTGGTGGTCTGCGACGCCAAGATCGCCATCCCATGAGCGTCAGCGGGCTCTCCGCGTCAACAGCACGCGGCGGTGGTCCCCGTCGCGTCGGTGGCACACGCGCCGGCGCCGCAGCTGCTGTCAACCCGCAGTGAGGAGGGCGTGCCGTCGGAGTCGGCGAGCACGGTGTACACCTCCCAGGGGGCGCCGTCCGGGTCAGTGACCCACACCTTGTCCTGGCGCGCGTAACAGCAGTCGACCCCGTCCTCCGTGGCGGTGGCGATCCCCTCGGCGGAAAGCCGACGGGTCGCCGCCGCCACCTCGTCGGTCGAGGCGACCTCGACGCCGAGGTGGTTGAGGGTGCCGTTCGCGCGCGAGCCCTCGATGAGGACCAGCTTGAGCGGCGGCTCCGCGATCGCGAAGTTGGCGTAGCCCGGGCGGCGCTTGGCCGGCTCAGCCTGGAACAGCTTGCTGTAGAAGGCGACGGCGGCATCGACGTCGGTGACGTTGATCGCAAGTTGCAGACGGGACATGGTCACACCCCGCTGCCGCAGGGGCAGGTTCCACAGGGACAGTCGCACGGCATGGCGGGCCTCCTATCGATAGACGTCGATTGATTGCGTCGGAGCATACGGCACGCATCGACGGATGTCAATGGCTCTGATGGCCGGTGTGAGCGTGACCAGCAGATCCGCAGCCTCGCAGCGCGGTTGCGCTATCCGCGATCCCGCGGGCAACCTGGTCCGCCTCGAGCAGCTGGCCACGGGCGACGGAGCCGACGGTCAGGATTGAACTGACGACCTACCGCTTACGAGGCGGTTGCTCTACCACTGAGCTACGTCGGCATGGGCCGGGCATGGCGCCCCAAGCGGTGCCTATGGTACCGGCGCCGGCTACGGGAGCCCGGCGTGGGGGACCTCGACCTCGGTGGTGATGAGCACCGCCTCGCGGGCTTCCCGCCGGTTGTTCTCGAAGTAGTCGGGCGCGCAACAGAGCAGCAGGGTGCGACCCGTCTCGCCGCCGAGCGCGCAGGCGAAGACGCCGAGCCCCCCGGGCGGCCGCACCTCGTCGACGATCTCGCCACCCTTGGCGATGCGGATGCAGCGGCCGCCGATGGCGTCGGCAGCCCAGATGTGGTTCTGCGCATCGAGCGTGCAACCGTCCGGCGCGACGCGGAGCTGTTCCAGCATCGTCATGGCTTCACCGAGGACCGACCTCGGGGCCCAGCTGGGCCCACACAGCGCGGTCGTGGAGGGAGCCGTCGGAGGCCACGGTGAAGGACGTGTACCGGTTGCCCAGCGTCTCGCCGACGATGAGGGTACGCCCGTCCGCAGTGATCACCGTGCCGTTCGGAAAGATCAACCCGTCAGCCACCACGGTGACGGCCCCATCCGGATCGATGCGCTTCAGGGACGTCGTCACCGGGCGGTCGAACGCATAGAGGTCGAAGCCGAAATCCCCGACCCAGGCGCGGCCTGTGGTGTCGACGACCAGGTCGTTGAGCAGCCCCGTGCACACGTCCGACAGGTCGGCATGGACGGTGACGGTGCCGGCCGGGTCGCGGCGCAGGACGCGGTGGTCGCGCATCGAGCCGACGAGCAGCGAGCCGTCGGGCATCCAGCCCAGCCCCGATGGCTGGCCCTCCACCACGAGCTCCTGCGCTTCGGCGCCGTCCGGGGTCACTGTGAACACCGCGTGGCGGTAGAAGTCGGACACCCACCAGCGGCCATCGCGCCAGCGCGGTCCCTCGAAGAACGCGCCGCCCTCGACCAGCGTCCTGAGCGCGCGATCCGCCACGCCCGGACTGTAACCGCCCGAGCCTCCGTTACCCTTGCCCTGCCATGACCGAGACCTTCCCCCAAGAGCGCGCCGCCGCGCCGCGCGCGCTCGATCCGTACGAGCCTGCCTCAGTCGAGGCGAAATGGCGGCGCACCTGGGAGGAGCGGGGCGACTATCGCACCGACCTGGAGTCTCCCGATCGCCCCTTCTACAACCTCTCCATGTTCCCGTACCCGTCGGCGGAGGGATTGCACGTCGGCCACATGGTGCCGTACAGCGGCTGCGACATCTACGGACGCTGGCGGCGCTTGCACGGCGACAACGTGTTCCAGCCGATGGGCTTCGACGCCTTCGGGATCCACAGCGAGAACTACGCGCTGAAGATCGGCGAGCACCCCGCCGTGGTGATGCGCCGGGCGGTGGCCAACTTCCGCGAGAACCAGCTGAAGATGATCGGCGCGATGTTCGACTGGGAGCACCAGGTGAACACGGCGGATCCGGCGTACTACCGCTGGACGCAATGGCTGTTCCTGCAGCTCTTCAAGGCCGGGCTGGTGGAATGGCGTGACGGCGCCGTGCTGTGGTGCCCGTCCTGCCTCACCGTTCTCGCCAACGAGCAGGTCGAGCAGGGGAGGTGCGAGCGCTGCGGCTCGGTCGTGGAGACGCGCTGGCTGCGCCAGTGGTGGTTCAAGATCACCAACTACGCGCAGGACCTGCTCGACGGCCTCGACACGCTGGACTGGTCGGAATCGACCAAGCTCATGCAGCGCAACTGGATCGGCAGACGCGAGGGCGCGCGGATCGTGTTCGACCTCGAGGGATGCGAGCGCAAGGACGTCGCCGTCTTCACGACGCGCCCGGACACGCTGTTCGGCGCCACGTTCGTGGTGATCGCCGCCGATCATCCCCAGCTCGAGGAGTTCGTGCCGGCAGATCGCCGTGGCGAGGTGAACGCGTGGCGCAACCGGCTGCCGGGGCCCGACGCGGAACCCGACTTCACCGTCGGGATCGAGCTCGGCTCCACGGCGATCCATCCGCTCACCGGGGCCCACGTCGCCGTGTGGGCGGCCCCGTATGTCCTCTATGACTACGGGACCGGTGCGATCATGGCCGTGCCGGCACACGACGACCGCGACCACGAATTCGCCGTCGCCCACGACCTGCCCATCGTCGAGGTGATCGCGCCACGGGAGCCGTCGGACGGCGCCTACACGGGTCAGGGCACGATGGTCAACAGCGGCGACCTCGATGGCCTTCCCTCCGAGGAAGCCCGGCAACGCATCGTCGAGCGCCTCGAGAACAGCCAACGCGGCCAGGCCACCGTCACGTACCGCCTGCGCGACTGGCTCATCTCCCGGCAGCGCTACTGGGGGCCGCCCATCCCGATCATCCACTGCACCAAGGACGGCCAGGTGCCCGTTCCGGACGAGGACCTGCCGGTGCTGCTCCCCGACATCGCGGATTTCCGCCCCACCGGGACCGGCGTGTCACCACTGGCCACCGCCGAGGATTGGGTCAACGTGACGTGCCCCGTCTGCGGGGGCCCTGCACGACGGGAGACCGACGTCAGCGACACCTTCGTCGACTCCTCGTGGTACCACCTGCGCTACCCGTCGACCGACTTCGACGACGTGGCCTTCGACCCCGGACGGACGCGTCGCTGGCTGCCCGTCGACATGTACATCGGCGGCAACGAGCACGCGGTCCGCCACCTGCTGTACGCGCGGTTCGTCATGCGCGCGCTCCACGACCTCGGCCTCGTCGACGAGCCCGAGCCGTACACCAGGTTCCGTGCTCACGGGATGATCGTCAAGGACGGCTTCAAGATGTCGAAGAGCCGCGGCAACGTTGTCAACCCCGACGAGTACATCGAGAGGTACGGCGCCGACACGTTCCGGCTGTACCTCATGTTCCTCGGGCCCTACACGGCGGGGGGCGACTTCCGCGACGAGGGCATCACCGGGATCACCCGCTTCCTGCATCGGGTCTGGCGCGGCAGCCAGAATGCCGTCGTGGTCGACCAGGACGAGGACGAGCAGCGCGAGCGCCGGCGTCACCAGCTGATCCGCGGCATCGACGAGGACATCGCCGAGCTCCACTTCAACACCGCCATCGCACAGCTCATGAAGTTCGCCGGCGAGGTCGACCACGAGTCCACCGATGGTCGCGGGCGTCGGGTCGACGCCGAGACCCTGCTGCTCTGCCTGGCGCCCTTCGCACCGCACATCACCGAGGAGCTCTGGCAGCGCACCGGCCACGAGGGCTCCGTGCACGCCCGCGGCGGGTGGCCGGTGCACGACCCGGCGCTGGCCGCGCGTGTCGAGGTGGAGGTGGCGGTGCAGGTCAATGGCAAGCTGCGGGGAACGCTGACCGTGCCGGCGGGGACGGGTGCCGACGACCTTCGCCAGAGGGCCCTGGAGATGCCGCGGATCGTTGAGCTGCTGGGCGGCGCCGAGCCGCGCAAGGTGGTCGCGGTGGTCGACCGGGTCGTCAACCTCGTCGTGTAGCCACGCTGCGCGGGGGACGCTCGGCGCGGCTGTGAGTGCCCCAGACCGACATAATCCGTCAACTTCATGAGCACCTTGGCGCCGGGCCGGATGGTCCGCGGATGACGCTGACCGTCGGCATCGCCGACGAGACGGGGGACGGCGAGCGCCGCGTCGCTGCCAGCCCGGCCAGCGTGCGTGCGCTGGTCGCGGCCGAGCATGCGGTCATCGTCCAGAGCAACGCCGGCGCCGCCGCCGGCTGGCCGGACGACGACTTCACCACCGCCGGTGCCTCGATCGCCGGCTCGACAGCCGACGTGCTGAAGCAGGCGTCCGTGCTGCTCTGCGTGCGCGGCAGCGGGGCGGGAGCGGACACGTGGAAGGGCGTGGGCAGCTCGCACACGCTGGCCGGGCTGTTCGACCCCCTCGCTGAGCCCGCCCGGATGAAGCAGCTGGCCGAGACCGGCGCCACCGTCTTCGCCATCGACCTGCTGCCGCGGATCACCCGCGCCCAGCCGATGGACGTGCTCTCCTCGCAGGCGACCGTGGCGGGTTACAAGGCGGTCATCGTGGCCGCCTCCCTGGCGCCGCGGCTGTTTCCCATGCTCACCTACGCCGCCGGCACGATCCCGCCGGCCAAGGTGCTGGTGCTCGGGGCGGGCGTGGCGGGGTTGCAGGCGATCGCAACCGCCCGGCGCCTCGGCGCCAACGTCAGCGCCTACGACGTGCGTGCCGCGGTCCGCGAACAGATCGAGAGCCTGGGTGCGCGGTTCGTCGACCTCGCCGACGTCGCCGCCGGCGGCGAGGATGCGTCCGGGTACGCGACCGGGGCGGACGAGGCCGAGCTGGCACGCCAGCGGGAGGCGCTCGCTGCGGAGATCGCCAGCAGCGACGTGGTGGTGACGACCGCGCTGGTGCCCGGGCAGCGGTCACCGATCCTGGTGACCACCGCGGCGATCGAGGCGATGAAGCCGGGATCGGTGATCGTCGACCTTGCCGCCGAGCGCGGCGGAAACTGCGAGGGCACCGTCGCCGGCGACACCGTGGAGATCGGCGGCGTGGTCCTGGTGGGCGCTGAGAACCTGGCCGCCACCGTCCCGCAGGACGCCAGCCAGATGCTCGGCCGCAACCTCGCCAATTTCGTGCTGCACATCGCCAAGAGCGGGGAGGTGAGCGTCGACGTCGACGACCCCATCATCCAGGGCACGCTGGTCGCCCGTGGCGGGACGATCGTCAACGAGCGCATTGCCGGGCTCATCGAGACGCCGGCGGCTGACGCGGCGAAGAGGGCCGGCTCGTGAACATCGAGACCGGCCTCTACGTCTTCCTGCTCGCGTCCTTCCTCGGGTTCGAGCTGATCCGCCGCGTTCCCCAGCTGCTGCACACGCCGCTGATGTCGCTGACCAACGCCATCTCCGGGATCGCGCTGGTGGGCTCGATCGTCATCGTCGGCAGCGCGCGGTCGGTCACCACCACGGTGCTCGGCACCGTGGCGATCGCGGCCTCGTCGTCGAACGTGATCGGCGGCTTCCTGCTGACCGACCGGATGTTGCGCATGTTCAGGAAGCGCCGCTGATGCGCGAGAACATCGTCCAGTACCTCTACCTCGCGGCGGGGCTCGCCTTCATCTTCGCGATCAAGTGGATGACCACACCGACCACCGCGCGGCGGGGGGTCCTGGCAGGCGAGGCCGGCATGGTCCTGGCGGTGGTGGGCACATTCGTGCGGCCCGAGGTGACCCAGTTCACGTGGATCGTCGTCGGGCTCATGGCCGGGGCTGCGATCGGCGTGCCACTCGCGGCGTTCGTGCCCATGACTGCGATGCCGCAACGGACCGCGCTCTCCCATGCGTTCGGCGCCGCCGCCGCCACTCTCGTCGGGGTGGCTGAGTACATCCTTCGCCAGCCCCACCTCGACCGTTTCACCATGGTGGTGCTCGGCATCGAGGTTCTCCTGGGCGGGCTGACAGTGACCGGCAGCCTGATGGCGTTCGCGAAGCTGCAGGAGATCATCCACGGACGGCCGGTGGTCTACCGCGGCCAGAACCTCGTCAACCTGGCGATCCTGGGGATCGCGCTGGCGGGCATCGTGTGGCTGGCGATCGACCCCAGCAACGCGGTGGTCTTCGGCGCGGTCGTCATCGCCGCGGTGATCTTCGGGGTGCTGCTGATCATCCCCATCGGTGGCGCCGACATGCCGACCGTGATCGCGCTCCTCAACTCCTACGCCGGTCTCTCCGCGGTGGCCATGGGGTTCGCCCTCGACAACAAGGTCCTGGAGATCGCGGGCGCGCTCGACGGCTCGTCGGGTTTCATCCTCGCGGTGGTGATGTGCCGGGCCATGAACCGCAACTTCCGCAACATCCTGTTCGGGGCCTTCGGGCAGGTGAGCGCGTCCGCGAGAGCCGCTGAGGATGACGACAGGCCGGTGCGCAGCGGCACCAGCGTCGACGGGGCTGCGATCCTCGACGGGGCCCGCATGGTGGTGATCATCCCCGGCTACGGCATGGCGGTCGCGCAGGCGCAGCACAAGGTGCGCGAGCTCTCCGACGCGCTCGAGCGCAACGGGACGCAGGTGCGCTTTGCGATCCATCCCGTGGCCGGGCGGATGCCGGGGCACATGAACGTGCTGCTGGCCGAGGCCGACGTCCCGTACGACCACATGGTGGAGCTCGAGGAGGCCAACGAGCTTCTCGCGCGAGCCGACGTCGCCATCGTCATCGGCGCCAACGACGTCACCAACCCGGCCGCCAAGAACGAGCCCGGGAGCCCGGTGTACGGGATGCCGATCCTCGACGTGGACAGCGCCGGGAGCGTGCTGGTGATCAAGCGAAGCATGGCACCGGGCTTCGCGGGCATCGGCAACGAGCTGTACTACCTGCCCAACACCACCATGCTGTTCGGGGACGCCAAGCAGGTGGTGGGGTCCCTGGTCAGCGACCTCGGCGACTCCCACTGATCGGCGCCTGGATGGCGGTCCGGCGCCTGCCCGCCACCGCGACGACCAGCAGCCCGACCATGGCAGTGACGACACCGCCTTCGGCCTGCGCCTGCGCGCTGGTGCCGGTGTCCGGGGTTGCCAGCGGGGTCAGCGCTGCCGTCTCGGCGGGCTGATCGGCGACGCTGAGCTCGCCGCTCACCGGGGCGGTGGCGTAGTACGTCCAGAGATCCAGCCCCTTGGTGTCGCCGAAGTTCCCCGTGCACGGCACATTGGTGTTGCCGCCCGTGGCGGTCCCGAAGGCGCGCTGCGACGAGGTGGTGTCATAGCCGAGCACGGGGTCGCTGAATGCCACCGCCGGGGGGTGGAGGCCACACAGCGCCGTGCCGCCGGTGCCGACGGTCTGGCCCGTGGTCGTCGTGTAGCCGCGATCGTCGTAGAAGGCACCGGAGCAACCGCCGTTGAGCACCGGGCAGATGCCGTTGGGTGGGTTGAGCAGCGTGATCGACGGTCCGCCCTGGATGTTGTTCTCCACGTCGACGAAGGGCAGGTGGTACTCACCACCGTGGATGCTGACCCGGTACGGGTACGCACCGTTCCGGATCGGCAGGTACGCGCCGGAGTTGTCCTTGCCATCCCACGGGATGGTCTGCCGCCCCGGCCGCGCACTGCCACGCAGCACGCGGTTCTGCGGGTTGGTCGGGTCGAAGTTGAAGCCGTCCCTGCTGATGACGACCTGGTACACACCGCTGACCGTCGACGTGAACGTGAAGCTGCCGCCGGACCGGAAATAGGCCGTGCCGGCCTTGCCCACGCCCTTGAAACTGAGCCCGCTGACCCGCGGTGCCGTCGGGGTGAGAGGTATCCCGAGCGCCACGAGCGCCTCGCTGGCCGGAGGCTCGAAGAACATGGGGAACTCCGGCTTGGCGAAGATCACGCCCCCCTGGATGCTGGTGAGCTGAGCGGGGTGTCCTGCGTTGATCGCGACCGCGTCGTGGTAGAGCGGCGTCTTGCCATCGGGGTCGAGAAAGCCAAGCTGGTTGGCGTACTGGATCCAGCCCGCCGGGTCCATCCCGCGGTCGTCCACCTTGTAGCGGTAGCCGTCGGGGGTCACCACGTAGGTCACGATGTCGACGGGATGCCCGTTGCCGCCGGCGTACAGCGCCAGCATGTAGGTGAAGAGGCGACCTGGTTGCGTGGTGGTGGCGTCCGCGAGGCTGTCGCGTACGGTGACGTCCCAGGCGGCCACCGAGGTGTTCTGGGTGGCGTCGTAGTCATGAGGGTTGGTCAACGCGATGTCCGTCGCGGGTTGGCCGTCGACGTCGCTGCTGAAACCGGACGGCCCGACCATGGCGATGCTGTAGATGCCGGTGGAGGGAACCTGGTAGGCGCACGCTGTGTACCCGCCGGCCACCCCGGTCGGCACGGTGTCGGGGCCGGCGAGCTCCTCGGCCCTGCTGGCGATCCTCCCCTGGGCGGCGATGCCGGTGGTGAGGCGCTGCGCGTCGCAGCTGAACGACGGGGTGACCGGCACGGACTTCAACGCCGACCGTCCCCGTGACCAGGCCGGGGTTCCACACCATGATGTCCGCGCTGCCCACCCCGATCGCTGACGAGCCGAGAAGGAGATACTCGCCGGTGGTGGCGTACGCGTGGAGCAGGGTCCGCCGGGACACGGCGCCCCCGCCGTATGTGCTGGTGCGCCACTCGGTGTTGGCGCGCGTGCCTGCCGTCCCGGTCGGGTAGAGCGTCGCGGAGCCCGCCGCCAGAGCAGCGGTGGCCGTCAGGAAGACGAAGCCGCCGGCGACGAGCGCGCCGGTCGCGGTTCGCCGCCCGCGTGCGGTGGTGACGTGGCGCATGACCGTGTGAGACCTCGCATCTGTGGGGATCGGTTGGAGTGCCCCATCACGAGCCTGGTGGCCGGGGGCCGGCTGGACGCCGCATGTCCGAGGCCTGCCACGGCATCGTCACCCTGCCTCGACAGCGCGGACGATCCCAGCGCGTCTGCGTCACGGCTCGGCGTCGAGGCGCATCGGCGTGTGCACGATGCCGTCCTCGGCGAAATCCGGGCCGCACCTCTCGAAGCCCAGGGCCGCGTACCAACCCGCCAGCCTGGCCTGGGCTGACACCCGCACCGGCCGGCCGGCCCCGGCCAGCGCACGGCGCATCAGGCCCGCACCGAGGCCCCGGCCCCGGTGGCGCGGTGCCGTGACGACTCGGCCGATCCAGGTCTCCCCGTCGTCGCCGGGGTAGATACGGAGGTACGCCACCGGTGCGCCCTCCTCCTCGATCCAGAGATGCTGGGTGGTCTCGAGGGTGTCCCGGCCGTCGAGCTCCGGGTAGGGGCAGCCCTGCTCCACCACGAACGCGTCGACGCGCAGTCTCACGATGTCGTGGAATGTTCGGGCGCTCAGCTGTTCGAAGCGGGCCACTCTGACGGGCGGTCGGTTCATGTTCGGCAGACTACGGGGTCGGCAGCCCAGCCGCCGTTTGACAACCCGCCGGGCGGACCGGTAACGGTCCATGTGGGGGATGGCCGCCGCGGCCTGGAATCGCTACGATCCGCTGCGCCCATGGAGATTCAGGATGGAGTGGGAGGGCGAACGGCGGAGGACGCCCGCAGTTGCGCGAGCGCCAGGGCGGCAAGGCTCATCCCCGCTCTGGTCAGTGACCTCAACTCCGCCCCGCACAGCGATGCGATGGTGCGGACGCTGCTGCAGCGCGCCGTCACGGAGACACGCTCCGACCGCGGCGTGATCTCGTGGATCGACGGTGACGAGATGATCGTGGCCGGCTGCCACGACCCGTTCGGTGAGTTGGTGATGCCCGGGAGCCGGTGGCCGCTGGCAAGCGAGCAGCTGAGCGCCGTGGCGCTGGCTGCGGGCCGGCCGGAGGCCGGCGTCCTCGACGAGACCAGCGCTGGGATCCTCGGGATCAGCCCCGCTCTGCGCGCCACCTACGCGGGTCTCAAGCACCTCCTCGTCGCCCCCGTGTCAGTCGCCGGCGAGCACCTCGCCATCCTCTGTGTGAGTTGCCGCCGGGCCGAGGAGTTCAGCGCAGCGGACAGCGAGATCCTCCAGGCAATCGCTCACACCGCTGCCCAGCCGCTGCGCGCCGCCCGGTTGGACGACCTGCTCGCCGCCGCGCGCAGTGAGCTGGCTGAACGGGTCGTCGGGATGGAGTTGGTGGAGCGCGTCAAGACGGACGTTCTCCGCCTGGCGTCGCACGAGCTGCGCAGTCCCCTGACAGTGCTGCACGGTTACCTCTCGCTCATCCGGGGCGGCTTCTTCGGGGATCTGAACGGACCTCTCGACGAGGTCATGAAGATCCTCGAGCGCCGCACCTTGGAGATGAACGGGCTGGTCAACGACATGCTCGTCGCCGCCCGCGTCGAGGACGGCCCTGTCGACGCCAAGGCCGACATCGTCGACCTGCGTTCGCTGGTCCGCGACGCCGCCGACTTCGTGGCGCCCCGCGCCTCGACACAGCACCGGCTGCAGCTGGAGCTCCCGGAGGCGCCAGTGCTCGCGCACGTCGATGCCGATCGCGTGGTCCTGGCCCTCCGCAACATCATCGACAACGCTGTCAAGTACTCGCCGGAGGGTGGGGACGTGGTGTGCTCGGTCGCCGGCGACGAGACGACCGCCCGGATCCGAGTCGCGGACCACGGCCTGGGAATCGCGGTCGAGGACCGTGACAAGCTGTTCACCCGTTTCGGACGGGTGGTGACCAGCGCCAACTCGCACATCCCCGGCATCGGGCTCGGCCTCTACTTCACGCGTGAGGTGGCCCGGAGGCACGGCGGGGACGTTGCCCTGGTCGACGGTGACGAGCAGGGAACGGTCTTCGAGCTGAGCCTTCCCCTGGCACAGTAACGGCTGGCGCAGAGCCGACGTGCTCTAGGCCCTGCGCAACACCACCAGCGAGCGCGCCGTCACCAGCAGTGCGTCCGCGGCGTCGATGGTTCGGGAGCATCGCGTGTGGCGGTGTCCGCGGTGTCCGCGGTGTCGAGCAGCACCTGCCAGTGATCGCCCCAGCCGCGGGGCAGGTTCCACGACATGTCCTGGTGGTGGGAGTGGAAGATGGCCAGGAGCGTGTCTCCGCGGATCTGACGTCCGTCCTCGGTGTGGTCGGGGATCTCGTCGCCGTTGAGCAGCATCGCCAGCGAACGGCGCGACTTGTCGTCCCACTCCGCCTCGGTCATCTCCGCCCCTTCGTCGTCGAACCAGGCGACGTCCTTGCGGCGCTGCCCGCGGCCCACCTGGCCTTCGAAGAATCGCTGCCGCCGCAGCACCGGCTGCTCGCGTCGCAGCGCGATCACGCGGCGGGTGAACTGGAACAACGGCTCGTCGACTTTCGACCAGTCCAGCCACGAGATCTCGTTGTCCTGGCAGTACGCGTTGTTGTTGCCACCCTGGGTACGGCCGACCTCGTCACCGGCGACCAGCATCGGGCAGCCCTGGGAGAGCAGCACGGTGGCGATCAGGTTGCGCTGCTGGCGGGCGCGCAGCGCGAGCACCGCGGAGTCGTCGGTGTCACCCTCCGCGCCACAATTCCACGAGCGGTTGTCGTCCGCCCCGTCCCGGTTCTCCTCACCGTTGGCCTCGTTGTGCTTCTCGTTGTACGAGACCAGGTCGCGCAACGTGAAACCGTCGTGGGCGGTGACGAAGTTGATGCTGCTGAAGGGTGAACGGCCGTCGTCCTGGTAGAGGTCGCTGCTCCCCGTAAGGCGTTTGGCGAGCTCGCCCACCCCGGCGACCTGGCCCCGCCAGTAGTCGCGCACGCAATCGCGGTACTTGCCGTTCCACTCCGCCCAGCGCACCGGGAAGTTGCCCACCTGGTATCCACCCTCGCCGACGTCCCAGGGTTCGGCGATCAGCTTGACATGGGCCAGGGTGGGGTCCTGGTGGATGATGTCGAAGAACGCGGACAGCCTGTCGACGTCGTAGAACTGGCGCGCCAGCGCGGAGGCGAGGTCGAAGCGGAAGCCGTCGACGTGCATGTCGCTGACCCAGTAGCGCAGCGAGTCCATGATCATCTGGAGCGTCGCGGGGGAGCCGGCGTTGAGGCTGTTGCCGGTGCCGGTCACGTCGTAGTAGAAGCGGGGGTTGTCCTCGACGAGCCGGTAGTACGAGCGATTGTCGATGCCCTTGAAGCACAGCGTCGGGCCGAGCTCGTTCCCCTCAGCGGTGTGGTTGTAGACGACGTCGAGGATGACCTCGAGGCCCGCGGCGTGCAGCGCCTTGACCATCGCCTTGAACTCGGTGACCTGCTCGCCGTTCTCTCCCGCGCGGGCATAGCGCCGTTCCGGTGCGAAGTACCCGATGCTGTCGTATCCCCAGTAATTGCTGAGGCCCTGGTCGACGAGGTGTTGGGGATCCACGAAGTGGTGCACAGGCATCAGCTCGACCGACGTGACCCCGAGCTTCGTGAAGTGCTCGATCGCGGCGGGGTGCGCCAGGCCCGCGTACGTGCCGCGCAGGTCCTCGGGAACGTCGGGGTGACGCATGGTGAAGCCGCGCACGTGCGTCTCGTAGATGACGGTGTCGCTCCAGGCCACGTCGGGGCGCGTCTCGCCGCTCCAGTCGAAGGCACCGTCGATCACCACGCTGTGCGGCATCTGCTCGGCCGAGTCCAACTCACTCATCTGGTCGTCACCCTCGCCCCAGACATATCCGAACAGCTCGGGTCCCCAGCGGACGGACCCTGCGATGGCCCGTGCGTACGGGTCGAGGAGGAGCTTGCTGGGGTTGTATCGCAGGCCGAGGTCGGCGTCGTACGTGCCGTGGACGCGGTAGCCGTACCTCGTCCCCGGCCCCACCCGGGGGACGAAGCCGTGCCAGACGAGGTCGGTGTGCTCAGCGAGGTCGTACACCGCCAGCATGCCGCCGGACTCGTCGAGCAGGACGAGCTCGACAGCCTCTGCCTCGGCGGCGTACAGGGCGAAGTTGGTCCCGTCGCGCCCAACAGTGGCTCCGAGCGGATAGGAGCGCCCGGGCCAGGCGGTGATGTTGCCCACGGTCACGCAGCCCTCTCCAGGAGCGCCACAGGGAATGCCGCGAGCAGGCCGGCGAGCGGGGTTGGACCGCCGCGCACTGGGGCGCCGTCACAGACATTGCGCCAGTCGCCGTCGGGCAGCGAGATCATTGTGTCTCCCCATCGGCCTCTCCTCGAGAGGGAGCGGCGTTGAGCGATCGCGATCACCGCTGCGGGGGCACCCCGGATGAAGGCGATGACATCATCGGAGAAGCGGCCCTCGGCGCGCAGGGGCGCGTACACCCCGCGCGCATCGAAGGATTCCGGCCGTCGGGCACGAAGGGCGAGCGCATCGCGGATCAGCAGCAGCTTGGGCGAACCGCTGTCGGGGTGGCCGGCCCAAGCGTCGGCGGCAGTGCGCCCGCGCGCCTCGGACAGCAGCGAGCGGCGCAGCTGGTAGTCGACCGGGCGGCGGTTGTCGGGATCGACGAGGCTCAGCTCCCAGAGCTCGCACCCCTGGTAGATGTCCGGCACACCAGGCGATGTCAGCTTGAGCAGGGTGGTGCCCAGGGAGTTGACGCGACCCCACTCGACAAGGGTGTTGACGAAGCCCTCGAGGTCGACGACGAAGCGAGGGTCGTCGAGCACGCCGGTCACGAACGCGTGCAGCGCGGCGTCGTAGGCTTCGTCGGGCTGCAGCCAGCTGGTCTCGCGCTTGGCCTCGTGGGCTGCCTTCTCCATGTAGGCCAGCGCGCGTTCGGTGGTCAGCGGCCACGCACCGACGAGCGTCTGGTAGAGCAGGTACTCCATCGAAGCGTCGGGCCGTCCATCGCTGTGATGGATGTCGTTCATCGCTCGCCAGCGCCGCACCGCGGCGCCCCACTCGACGGGCACCTCGCTCAGCAGGTCGATGCGACAGCGGACGTCCTCGCTGCGCTTGGTGTCGTGCGTGGACGTGGTCAGCAGCGCAATTGGACGCTGCCGCTGGTTGAGCGCGTTGCGCGCGTGGAAGTCAGCCACGCCAACCCCGAAATGGGCGGGCGAATCGCCGACCTCGTTCAGCGCGACCAGCACGAGGTGGCGATAGCAGGCAGTGTCCTCGACACCCTTGGCCGTGGTCGCGGCGCACAGCTGCTGCAGGCGAAGTACGAGGTCGCTCTGCGCGAGGTGCATGTCCTCGTCGGCGGTGGCGAGGTCCGTCGCCTCGCCGAGCACGAACAGGTCGACGATGAAATCGAGCAGCCTGCTGTCGATGTCAGGAGCGTTGCGACGCGCGGCTCGCGCCGCGGCGCGCACGATGCCCGCATCGACAGCTGAAGGCGGGGGTGTGCGGGGGTCGATGTACGTGCGGTAGACGGGCACAGCCGCGACCAGTTCGATGATCGCGTCCCGGAGTTCGCTGTGTGTGTGGTCGCGTTGCGCCGGGTAGGCGTCGCAGATGGTGGCGAGCAGCCCGGTCAGCCGCTCCACGTCGCTGACCAGGGTGGAGCGCAGGATCTCGCGCTTCCCGGCCAGCGCGAACTCCTCGAAGTCCGACGGTTGTCCGGTGAACTCCTCATGCAACGCCACCAGGGCGTCGCGCCCGGCGGGGTCGGCGAACAGCCCGTTGACGTTCGCTAGGAAGTCGTAGCCGCTGGTGCCGTCGAGCTTCCATGGGGGCGGCTCTTCGTCGCGCTGCAGGATCTTCTCCGCGAGCAGCCAGGTGTGCGGTGCGGTGGCGCCGCGCAGCCTCTCCGCGTACTGGAGCGGGCGTCGCAGCCCGTCGATGTGGTCGATGCGCAGACCGTCGACGTCCCCGCGGCGCACCAGCTCGGCGATGAGCTCGGTGCTCTCGGTGAACACCTGGGGGTCCTCCATGCGCAGCGCGACCAGCGTGTTGATGTCGAAGAAGCGCCGGTAGTTGACCTCTTCGACCGCCGTCTGCCAGCGGGCCAGGCGGTGGTGCTGCTCGTTGAGGATGCGGTCGAGCGCGGCGACGTCACTGCTCACCTCGGCCAGGACCAGGTCGACAGCCTCGCCCACCCCGCCCGCTTCCGCGATGGCGGCGACCCGTTCGGCGATCCAACCGCGCGCGTCGAAACGCCGCCGCCGGCTGGGCTCGTCATGACCGTCGGGCAGCCGGGCGATCGCCGCCACGACCTCGCCAACTCGGGGGTCGCGGGTGGCGGCCAACAGCTCCGCGACCGTCTCGACGCAGAGCGGGTACCGATTGTCGAAGTACGCGATCAGCAGGACACCATCCTCGCGAACCAACCGGATCAACCCGTCCTCGAGGACGCGGCCCACCTGGTCGCCGAGGACCGGGAGGAGGACCCGGTGGCGCAGCCTCGGCTCGTCCACCTCCCAGTCGATGTCGAAGAAGGATGCGTACGGTGAGCTCTGACCGTCGGCGAGCACATCCCACCACCAGTGGTTGCGCCGGTCGGCGATCGACATGTGGTTGGGAACGATGTCGAGGAGCTGGCTGAGTCCGCTGGCACGTAGCGCGTCACACATCGCGCGGTGGCCGCGTTCACCACCAAGCTCCTCGCTGATACGGGTGGGGTCGACGACGTCGTACCCGTGCGTGCTGCCGTGGGCAGCCTGCGTGTATGGCGAGCAGTACACATGGCTGATGCCGAGGTCCGCGAGATAGGAGGCCTGCGCGGCCGTGGCCGCGAAATCGAACTCCGCACGCAGCTGCACGCGGTATGTCGCGCGGCGCTGCGGAGGCCCGGCGCTGTCCCCGGGGTTCATCACGTCACAATCACATCTCGTCTGTCTCTCTGTTGAACCGTCGGATTATGCGGGGGGCGTCACCCTGAACCGCTTCGCCGTGTGGGCTCCCAACGCGACGAGCGTCGAACTCGAGAGGGACGACTCGCGAGTCCCGCTGACCGCGGTGAACCGCGGCTGGTTCGAGCTCGCGGATGGCGGAGGTGACTCTGCGCGCGCCTACTCCTTCGTGCTGGACGGCCGCACCCGACGGCCCGACCCCCGCTCTCCGTGGCAGCCGGACGGCGTGCATGGGCCCTCCCGAACCATCGACCACTCGGCGTTCGGCTGGACCGACCAAGGATGGGTCGGCCGCTCGCTGAGCGACTTCGGTCCTGTACGAGCTGCACACCGGCACATTCAGTCAAGCCGGCACGTTCGACGGCGCCATCGAGCACATCCCGCACCTCGTCGACCTCGGCGTCGGGGCGGTCGAGCTGCTGCCGGTCGCGGCGTTCCCGGGTGACCGCGGCTGGGGCTACGACGGCGTCGACCTCTACGCCGTGCACGACTCCTATGGTGGTCCTGAGGCGCTGAAGCGGCTCGTCGACGCCTGCCATGCGGCGGGCATCGCGGTGGTCATGGACGTCGTCTACAACCACCTCGGCCCCGACGGCAACCACCTCGCGGAGTTCGGTCCCTATTTCACGGACCGGTATCGCACCCCGTGGGGAGACGCCATCAACTACGACGGCGCCGGCAGCGACGAGGTGCGCCGCTTCGTCGTCGACAACGCGGTCATGTGGCTGCGTGACTATCACTGTGACGGGCTCAGGCTCGACGCCGTGCACGCCATCGTCGACACCTCGGCGGTCCACCTCCTGGAGGAGGTGGCGACGACCGTGCACGCGCTGTCCGCCGACCTGGGAAGAGAGCTGTGGGTCATCGCGGAGAGCGATCTCAACGATCCGCGCGTGGTCAGCGGCCTGGCCCGCGGCGGTTACGGCTGCGACGCGCAGTGGAGCGACGACTTCCACCACGCCTTGCACGCCACCCTGACCGGCGAGACCAGCGGGTACTACGCGGATTTCGGTCGCGTCGAGGACCTTGCACTGTCGCTGCGCAACGTGTTCGTGAACCCCGGCGGCTACTCGCCGTTCCGCGACAGGCGCCACGGACGTCCCGTCGGCGACCTCCCGGCAACGCGGTTCCTCGGCTACATGCAGAACCACGACCAGGTCGGCAACCGCGCCCAGGGCGAGCGCAGCGCCGCGCTGATGAGCGTGGGCCGGCTGCAGATCGCCGCCGCCCTGGTGCTGCTCGGTCCTTTCGTGCCGATGCTGTTCGCAGGTGAGGAGTGGGCGGCATCGACGCCCTTCCAGTACTTCACCGACCACCAGGACGCAGAGCTGGGACGGCTCGTGTCCGAGGGGAGGCGGCGCGAGTTCGCCTCGTTCGGCTGGGATCCCGCCGACGTGCCCGACCCGCAGGACCGCGCCACCTTTGAGCGCTCCAAGCTGCGCTGGGAAGAGCTCGACGGCGAACCGCATACCACCATGCTGCGCTGGCACCGCGAGCTCATCGCTGTGCGAGCCAGCCTTCCGGCACGGCGCGACGGTGATCGTTCCGCCGTGTCCGTCGAGTTCGATGAGACAGCGCACTGGCTGGTGATGCGTCACGCCGGGGTCACCGTCGCGTGCAACTGGGGTGATGACGCTGCCGAGCTACCGGTGTCCCGTGCGACGGTGCTGATGAGCAGCTCTGAACCTTCCTGGACGCACAACGGCCTGCTGCTGCCGCCCGACGCGGTGCTGGTGGCGCGCGACTAGCGTCCGGCGAGCGTGACGCCGGCGGCTGAGGCTACGCGCGCGCCGCAGCTGCCCGGCGGGCGGCGAGCTGGACCCCGGTGACCGCGACCTCGACGAGACAGTCGCACTCGACCACAGCGGTGCCGCCCGCGAAGCATGCCCGGCAGAAGGCCGCGGCGCAGGGCAGGCAGCGATAGAACGTGTCGTCGATCCCAGCCCCGCAGACCGAGCAGCTGGGACGCCCGTCAGACCAGACCTCGTCGACCACGACAACGCCGGCCGCCGACCCGTCAGGAAGGTGAACCCCGTCCGGCCGGAGATGGAGCTGCGCGGGCAGAACGCACTGGCACGTACCCATACGAACAAGTGTACGTCCACAAGCGCGAGATGGTGGGGCGTACGCTGCGTGTGGAGCGAGCGAGGCGAATGCACGAGGACGTCTCCGCAGCGCAAGTTCTGCAGGCGCCCGAGGTCGAGACGGACGCGACAGCGTTCGGCTCGGCCGCCACTGGCGCCGAAGCCTGTTTGCAGCGCAAGGAGATGTCCCCGCGCATCCGCCGTCGCAGCAGCGCTGTTACGCGGCGCCAGCCCCAGACAGCTCTGCCGCCCCCGCCTGGCGCAACAGCGCCCGCGTCGCGGTGACCCGGCAGGCGAGCATCTCGAGGATCTCGTCGAGCCGTTCACGCAGGTCCGAGTTGAGCGCAATCGGGTGGTTGTCGATGTCCCTGAGGAGGGCGGACAGACGAACCGCCTTCTGGTCGATGTGCGCAACGATCTCCTGAGGGCTCTCGACCGTTGCGGCGCTCATGCTCGGCTCCATCCAGGTACCTCCGTCGGGTTGCTGGCGCGGCCCTGCCGCGGCCGGTGGTTGGTGCCGGCCGTCACCCCAAGCCTAGGCGCCGCAGGCCCCGGTAGCAAGGGGTCGTCGGAGCTTCGTGATCAAACCGCCTGGGCTCGAGGCGGGACCCGGCGATGGGTCATACGGAAGGCGAGCCGGCGGGCCTGTAGACTGGACGATCCGCCGGCGGACGACAAAGGGCGCGGATGGCGGAACCGGTAGACGCGCGGGACTTAGGATCCCGTGGGGCAACCCATCCGAGTTCGAGTCTCGGTCCGCGCACCACCGCCACACCAAGGGTCACTCGTGAGCACAGCCACCACATCTGCCGACATCGGGCTCGCGGTCGAGCGTCAACCCGACTCGCGCGTGCAGCTGCGCGTCGAGGCGCCTCCGTCAGAGTTCGAGAAGGCGATCAGCGCCGCCCTGCGCCGCCTCTCCGGACGGGTGCGGCTGCCCGGGTTCCGACCCGGCAAGGCACCGGCGGCCATGGTCGAGCGCGCGGTCGGCTGGGACGCGGTGCGCCAGGAGGCTGTCGACGCGCTGCTGCCCGAGCTGTACACGCGTGCGCTCGACCAGGCCGGGGTGGAGCCGGTGGACGAGCCGCAGGTGGACCTGGAGACGGTCGAGCGCGGCCAACCCTTCGTGTTCACCGCAACCGTCACCGTGCGTCCCGAGGTCGACCTCCGCGACTACCGCGCCCTGCGTGTCGAGGTGCCGGTCACCGAGGTCACCGACGAGCAGGTGGAGGAGATGGTCGAGGAGTTGCGTCGTCGTAACAGCGAGCTGCGCGACGTCGAACGACCCGCCCAATCCGGCGACGTGCTGCGCACCACGTTGGTGATGCGCCGCGACGGCGAGCTGCTGAGCGGCGAGGACGAGCAGGACCGCGACTTGGACATCGATCGTGAGCGATTGCTGCCCGGCCTTGCCGACGCGCTCATCGGCCTCGAGGCGGGTGCTGAGCGCTCCTTCCAGCTCACCCTGCCTGACGACTTCAGCCGCGAGGACCTGCGCGCCGCCACCGTCGACATCGACGTGTCCGTCAGCGCGGTGCGCGAGCGGATCCTGCCACCGCTGGACGACGCGCTGGCAACGCTCGACGAGCGCGCCGGTGTCACCACGCTCGACGAGCTCCGCGCGTACTACCGCCGACGTCTCGAGGAGGTCAGCGCCGAACGGGACCGCGAGGCGCTCGAGGCGAGCGCGCTCGAGGCTCTGCGCGACCACGTCGGGGTCGAGATCCCGGAGTCCATGGTGGAGCGCGAGATCGATCGTCAGGTGGCCGACCTCGAGGCGCGCCTGCAGTCGATGGGGATGCCGCTGGAGCGCTACCTCGAGTACTCGGGCACCACCGTCGAGAAGCTGCGTGGAGAGCGCCGCGAAGGGGCGGTGCAGCGTCTGCGTCTCGAGCTGGCGCTGGATGCGCTCGCCCAGGCCGAAGGCATCGAGGTGGACGAGGCCGCCGTCGTGCGCGAGGAGCAGCGCCTCGCGGAGGGCCGCAAGCTCACCGCTGCGCAGCGCCGCCGTCTCCACCAGGGCACCCACGTCGACCTGGCGCGGCGCGGGGCGGGTGAGCGACTCATCGAGATCGTCCGCGGCGACGACTAGCGGCGAGGGGGAACTGTCGACGCGGTCCTCTCAAAACCGCGATCCCCGTGTAGGCTGACACAACCGTGTGGTGGAGTCCTCTCCTGCGTCCTCGTCCCACCCGACGGCCCGACGGCGGCTGCACCCTCGTCGAGCCCGACGACGTGGTTCCCCCTGCGCTCGACCCGCCGGCCGGTGAGCCAGCCGTGTCGTCGGCCGACGATCTCCGTGCCGCGGCGCTGCTCGCCGCCCGGGTCCACGCGGACGGGCCGGCCGTGGTCGGCGCCGCATCGGCCGCGGCGGTCCTGCAGCGCCTGACCGGTCCCGGTGACCCCCGCAGGTTCCAGGCCTGGCTCCTGCAGGGCCTCTATCACCGCATGGCCGGCGCCGAGGCTCGCCGCTCACACCGCACGGATGCGCTGGCGAGGGCCCATGAGGTGCGCGCCCGCAGCGTGCTCCGACTGGCCGCCACCAGCCCGGACCGAACCGTTGCGCGGCGAGCTCGTGCGGCGCTCCTCCACCTCGCGGGCAGCGTCCGCGCCTGAGCGCGGCGCGGCCGATGATTCACAGGGGCGTCCCTATAATCCGTCCATGATCAGCAACGAACAGCACATGACCCCGCACAACCTGATCCCGATGGTCGTCGAGACGACCAACCGCGGTGAGCGCGCCTTCGACATCTATTCGCGCCTGCTCAAGGATCGAATCATCTTCATCGGCACCCCGATCGATGACCAGGTCGCCAACGTGGTCATGGCCCAGCTGCTCTTTCTCGCCGGCGAGGACCCCGAGAAGGACATCATGATCTACATCAACAGCCCGGGCGGATCGGTGTACGCAGGGCTCGCGATCTACGACACCATGTGCTACGTGGAGCCGCGCGTCGGCACCATCTGCATGGGCATCGCCGCATCCATGGCCGCCGTCATCCTGGCGGGAGGGGCCCCGGGGATGCGCTTCTCACTTCCCAACACGCGCGTGCTCATCCACCAGCCCTCGGGCGGGTTCAGCGGCCAGGCCGCGGACATCCAGATCCACGCCCAGGAGATCCTCCGCGTACGCCGCCGGCTTGACGAGATCCTCGCTCACCACACCGGCAAGCCCATCGAGGTGATCAACCGCGACTCCGACCGCGACTTCTTCATGAGCTCGGAGGAGGCCAAGGCGTACGGCCTCATCGACGAGATCATCCAGGGTCGTCCCAAAGGTGACGGTCCGGTACCCAAAGTCGAGAGCAACGGCGCGCCCCGTGGCCGGGCCGACGACGATGGGCCCCAGGCGGGCGGCGGCGCGTCGACACGCTGAGGCGCAGGCGAACTGGCGGGGGTCATCGGTTCGTTTCCGGGCGGCAGGCGCGGCCGCGGCTGGGCCGTGGTACGGTGATCGGCGATGACTGAGCGGGACGACCGGCGGCGCCACACGAGGTGCTCCTTCTGCGGCAAGGGCCAGGAGCAGGTGCGCAAGCTGGTGGCCGGCCCAGGCGTTTACATCTGCGACCAGTGCATCGACCTCTGCCAGGAGGTGCTCGAGGAGGACAACCGCTCCACCACGCAGAAGCGGGGCAAGGGCGGCATGATCCCCAACCCGCAGGTGATCGCGGCCTCGCTCGACCAGTACGTGGTGGGCCAGGAGCACGCCAAGAAGGTGCTCTCGGTGGCGGTGTTCAACCACTACAAGCGGATCGCCCATGCGAAGTCGAGCGGCGACGTCGAGTTGCAGAAGTCGAACGTGCTGCTGGTCGGTCCCACCGGCTGCGGCAAGACCCTGCTGGCGCAGACGCTCGCCAAGATCATCGACGTGCCCTTCTCCATCGCGGACGCCACCTCGCTCACCGAGGCCGGCTACGTCGGCGAGGACGTGGAGAACATCCTGCTCAGGTTGATCCAGGCCGCGGACTTCGACATCTCGCGTGCCGAGCGCGGGATCATCTACATCGACGAGATCGACAAGATCGCGCGCAAGTCGGACAACCCGAGCATCACCCGCGACGTCAGCGGTGAGGGGGTGCAGCAGGCGCTGCTGAAGATCCTCGAGGGCACGGTCGCCAACGTGCCGCCTCAAGGTGGGCGCAAGCATCCGCACCAGGACTTCATCCAGATCAACACCACCAACATCCTCTTCATCTGCGGGGGCGCGTTCGACGGGCTGGAGCGGATCATCGAACAGCGCGTCGGCAACCGCACCATCGGTTTCAACAGCAAGCCCCACGGCCATCGCAACAAGCAGACGACGCGCATCCTGCGCGAGCTGCAGGCGCAGGACCTCCTCAAGTACGGCCTCATACCTGAGTTCATCGGCCGCCTGCCGATCAACGTGTCGCTGGACTACCTCGACGAGGAGGACATCATCCGCATCCTCACCGAGCCAAAGAACGCCTTCGTCAAGCAGTACGAGAAGTTCTTCGCGCTCGACGACGTGCAGCTGGTGTTCCACGAGGGCGCCCTCAAGGCCATCGCGCAGAAGGCGCTGGCCCGCGGCACGGGGGCGCGCGGCCTCAAGTCGATCATCGAGGACGTCCTGCTGAACAGCATGTTCGAGGTGCCGAGCCGGCCCGACATCAAACGCTGTGTGATCACCGAGCAGTCGATCACCGATGGCGTCGAGCCGCTGCTGCTCACCGAGGAGCCCACCAAGCGCGGCGCCGCCTCGACCGCGGCGGCCGCCGCCGAGCAATCCGCGTAGCCAGGGCCGATGACCCTGCGGGGGCGGCTGATCGCTCTCGCCGTCGGTCTCGCGGTGGTGTTCAGCGCCGCCATCGTCGTGCTGGTGCGCACGCGCACCCCTGACTGCACGGTGGTCGCCCCACGCCCATCGCTGAGCTCGGCCCTGCGCGCGCTCGGCGACTTCGACCAGGCATACGACGCGAACGACAGCCCAGCGCTCGAGGATGCGGCGACCCGTGCCGCCGGGGCCCTGTACGGGGACCTGATAGGCACCACCGCGGAGTTGCCGGTGGCGGTTGACTCCGGGGTCGCCGCGTCGCCCGACGCCGTGGTCGTGCCGCTGCGCTCCCACGTGGCCCCGTCGCAGGGCCCCGCGCCGCTGGCCGGGTTGGTGGTGTTCCTTCGAGACTGCCAGGGCAACGCGTACTTCAACACCGTCGAGGACGACGCGTCGAGGCAGCCGCCGCTGGTCGACTTCCCCTCTGTCAGCCGCGCGCAGGCGGCGCAGAGGCTGGGCAGCTCGGCAGTGCAACTCGAGTACGTGGGGTCGCCGCTGCGCCCGCGCTGGGCGACCGCGGGCGGCGGAACGGCGCAGTTCCTTCCCGCCCGCTGAGCCAGGCGAGGGCCGGTGTCGCTCCATAATTCGACGCACGACCGCGCGCAGGAAGGAGCAGGAATGGGCACGCCGCGCCGCCGCGCCCCCGCCCTGGTGGCGATGACCGCAGCATTGCTGACCGCCGCCTGCGGCGACACGCCCGCTCCGATCGCCACGCCGAGGCCGACCGTGGCGGGTCCTTCGCAGGCGTCAGCCGGCGGAGCGCTCGCAGGCTTCCTGGCGGCGGCGCGTGACCAGGACAACAGCCAGGTCGGGCAGTGGCTCAGCAGCACGGCCGATGTCACCGATCTCGCCGAGCTGCTGCGCGTGTACTCCGACTTCGGCACGGGAGGCATCTTCTGGGACGTGGACGGCGTCCGCGTCGCCGCGGTGGCGATCCGCGGCGCGGGCAGGGCGGACGTGACGCTGACAGGCGACATCGCCTGGTGCATCGGCAAGGCCGCCAACGACCCGTCCGCCGCCTGCAGCGTGGTCACGCCGGTCCGCGGGATGCGCCACACCTACGCCGCGGTGCAGGTCGACGGGAGGTGGAAGGCGGACATCGACATCAATGCCAGCAGCGGCCTCGATCACAACCCCGAGGCCTCGCCGACAGCGAGCGCGCCCACGCCCACGTCCTGACCCGGCCGTCGGGGGATGCCGCCGGGGCGTCCCTATACTCGGCGTCCACTCATGGACCCGATGGCGAAGGCTTTCGACCCGCGCAGCGTCGAGCCCGCTTGGCGCGCGCGCTGGGAGGAGCTCGGCATCGGCGTCGCCGATCGGTCGTCGAACCGGCCGTCGTACACCATCGCGCTGCCCCCGCCGAACATCACCGGCGCACTCCATCTCGGCCACGCCTGCGGCTTCTCCATCCAGGACACCCTCTCGCGCAGCCACCGCATGCGCGGCTTCGAGGTGGAGTGGTGTCCCGGCACCGACCACGCCGCCATCGCCACCCAGAACGTGATCGAGCGCCAGCTGGCGGCGGAGGGCACCAGCAAGGAGGAGCTCGGGCGCGAGAGGTTCCAGGCGAGGGTGGACGCCTGGTACGAGGAGTACGGCGGGCGCATCTTTGAGCAGATGCGCCGCCTCGGCTTCACGTGTGACTGGAGCCGCGCCCGCTTCACCCTCGACGCGGCCTACGTTCGTGCCATTCGCACTGTCTTCAAGGACCTCTTCGACTCCGGCCTCATCTACCGCGGTCCGCGCATCGTCAACTGGTGCCCGAGCGACCTCTCCGCGATCAGCGACGAGGAGATCGACTGGCAGGAGCACACGGACACGCTCGTCCACCTGCGATACCCGATCGAGGGCGGCGGCGACATCGTGGTCGCCACCGTGCGTCCGGAGACGATGCTGGGCGACACCGCGGTGGCCGTGGCGCCCGGCGACCCACGCTACGCGGCCGTGGTGGGGCGCACCGTCATCCTGCCGCTGACGGGCCGGAGGGTTGCGATCATCGAGGACGCCGCCGTGCAGCCCGACTTCGGCACCGGGGCCCTGAAGGTGACACCGGGGCACGATCCCACCGACTACGAGATCGGCGAGCGCCACGGGCTGCCGATGCTCACCGTGATCGCCCCCGACGGCACCATGGACGTGCCCGACCTGCCGCAGTTCCATGGCCTCCCCGTCGAGCGGGCGCGCGGGGTGATCACCGATGCGCTCCGCGCTGCCGGCGTGGTGGTCAAGGAGGAGGAGTACGTCCACGAGGTGGGCCACTGCGACCGCAGCGGCGACGTGCTCCAGCCGATGATCAGCGCGCAGTGGTGGGTGCGCATGCGCCAGCTGAGCGAGCCCGCGATCGCCGCCGTCGAGTTGGGCGACACGAGCTTCCACCCGCGCCGCTACACGGATGTGTACCTCGCCTGGATGCGCAACATCCGCGACTGGTGCATCAGCCGGCAGATCTGGCTCGGCCACGCCATCCCCGTCTCGACATGCGGCAACGGCCACGTCTTCGCGTGGATCGAGCCGCCCAGCAGTTGCGCGCAGTGTGGTGACGCCGCCCTCACCAACGACCCGGATGTGCTCGACACATGGTTCAGCAGCGCGCTGTGGCCGTACGCGATCTTCGGCTGGCCTGAGGACACCGATGACCTGCGCCGCTTCTATCCGACCGACGTCTGTGTCACCGCCCGCGAGATCATCTTCCTGTGGGTGGCGCGCATGATCTTCACCGGCCTGCGCTTCACCGGTCGCACCCCGTTCTCCGACGTCATCATCACGAGCACCGTGCAGGCCTCGGATGGAACGCGGATGAGCAAGTCCAAGGGCAACGTGGTCGACCCCCTGGTGATGATCGAGGAGCACGGTGCCGACGCGGTCCGGGCCTGGGCCGCCGCTGTGGGCACGGGCGGCCAGGATGTGCGGTTCAACGAGGATCGCATCGAGAGCTACCAGCGCTTTGCCAACAAGATCTGGAACGCCACCCGTTTCCTGGTGGCCCGCCTCGATGATGGCGAAGGCCGCATGTCCGCCGTGGCTGACCCGCCGGCCATCGCCGAGCTCCGCCCCGAGGACCGCTGGATGCTGTCGCAGGTTGCCGACACCATCGAGGCAGTCGACGAATCGCTGCGCACCTACCGCTTCCACGACGCCATGGAGCGTCTCTACGACGTCACCTGGCACTCCTTCTGTGATTGGTACGTCGAGATGCTCAAGGCGCGCCTTCGCGACGACGCCTCGGCAGAGTCGCGGCGAGCCGCGGCGCACACAGCGGTGACGACGCTTGACGTGCTGCTGCGGCCTGCTCCACCCCTTCATGCCGTTCGTCACCGAGGAGTGCGCGCAGCGGCTGCCCGCGGCCGCTCCCTCTCTGCAACTCCGGGAGTGGCCGGTGGTGGAGCAGCTGGCGCGAGGAGCGGCGCGACCGCAGCGCACCGCTGTCGACGAGCTCCTCCAGCTGGTCCAGCGCGTCCGCGCTCTGCGCGACGACAGCGGTGTTCCGCGTGAGCAGCGTCATCGACTGCAACTGCGGGGCGGGGACGCCGGGGTGACCGGCGCAGGAACGGGTGCGTCTGATCGGCGGCGCTGCTCCCCGTCGAGGTGACCGATGAGGAGCTCGACGGCGGGGTCGCGCTGGTGTCCGGCGGCCTCGAGGCTCGGTACCACCTCGAGATGGGAGAGCGGGAGCGTGCCCGGGCGCGTCGCCGTCTGTCGGACGTGCAGGCCAACATCGGCCGTCTCGAGGCACAGCTCGGCAATGAGGCGTTCACGACCCGGGCGCGCCCGGAGGTGGTGGCCGAGGCTCGCCGGCGGCTCGAGGACGCGCGGCGCGAGGAGGCAACGCTGCGCGCCCAGGAGGAGAGGACATGACCCGCGTGGTCGCCGACAGTGTGTCGCCGGTGGTGGTCGGAGTCATCGCGGTGGTGGGCTACGTGGCGGTGCTGTGGGTGGCGACCGCGTTCTTCGTGTGGCGCGACGCCCGGCGCCGCTCGGCATCGGTGAGCTTCCAGCTCCTCGCCCTTCTGCTCGGCTTCCTGCCACCGTTCCTCGGCGCGCTCGTCTACCTGGTGATCCGCCCGCCGCGCACGCTCGACGAGGAACGCGCCTTCGCGCTCGAGGAGCAGTCGCTTCGCGAGCTCGACGAGGACACCATCGCGATGCGGCCGTGCCCCTCGTGCGGCAAGGACATCGAGGCGGAGTTCATTGTCTGCCCGTACTGCCGCACCCAGTTCGCGCGGCGCTGCCACGCGTGCGACCGCGTCCTCCGTTTGGGATGGGCGGTCTGCCCGTACTGCGCGGAGGAGGTGGGGCACGCGCCGCTGGGCCGCGTCACCCGCACCGGCTGACCCACCCCCGTGCTGAGCGCCGGCCTGCGCCTGGTGCTGGCCGTCGCGGCGCCGCTCCTCGGCGCCGCGGTCGTCCACGAGCTGCGCCGTCGCCGGCGCGCCGCGACGGTGGCCGCCGTCCTCGCCATCGCTACCTGCGCCGTCCTGGTCCTCTCGATCGCCTCCGGGGTGTCCGGGGGCGGCTCGCTCGAGCGCAGCTTCGGCAGCGCGATCCCCGGGGTCGACCTCACGGCTCGCGCCGACTCCGCGTCCGTGGCGGCCATCCTGGTCGCCTGCCTCGCGGCGATGGTGGCGGTGCCGCGCCACCGCCACGACGGCGGGCGGCTCGCCGGGCTCCTTCTCTGTCTCGGCGGCACCGCCACCGTGGTGGCCGCGGGCAACCTGGTGCTGGTCGCGGGTGGCGTCGAGGTCATCGCCGGCGGCACCCTGCTCCTCCGCGGTCAGCGTGGGCCCGGCTCCCGGTCCGCCGCGGTCCTCGCCGGTCTGCTCGGCGCCGGCGGCCTCGCCCTGTTGGCCGCGGCCACCCAGCTGGTCACAGCGGCAGGGAGCAGCGACCTCGCCTTTGTTCCCCAGGGCGCCGTCGGTGGGGCGCTCGCGGTCCCGTGGGCCCTCGGCGGCGCCGCGCTGCTGCTGTCGCCGGCCCTTCCCGGGGAGGGGGCGTCACCCGCCCGCGACTGGGCGTCTGTGGGTGCTCTCCCGGCCGGGTTCCTCGTGCTCCTCCGTCTCCAGGAGACCGCCGGCGGCCAGCTGCCCGGCAACGCCACCATCGCCCTGGCGACGGTGGGCGTCGCGGTGGCTTGCCTCGGGGCGTACACGGCGCGGCGCGGCGTCAGCCTGGCGGCCGCGGGGCGGTCGGCTGTGGCTGTGCTCACGGGTGTGCTGGTCAGCCTCTTCGGGGGACCACTCGCCACCTCCGGGACGCTCCTGGCCGGGCTGTTCCTGGCCATCGAGCTCGCTCTGATGGCGGCTCCGTCGTGGAACCGCCAGCCCACGGCATGGTCGGCGGCGACCGTGGCCCTGGCGGCGCTGCCCGGCGGTGCTGCCTTCGCCGTCGTGGCGGTGGGCCTGGGGACCGTCGCCGACCGGGGCGTCGCGGCCTTCCCGGAGCTGCTGGTGCTCTCCGCCGTGGTGGGGGCAGCCGCGGTCGCCGCCACACGGGCCGTCGCCGCTCCCCGCCGGGGATGGCGGCCCGTCCTGCCCGGGGCGTTCGCTGGCAACGGCGGCCGGGTTCGCGGGTGGCCTCTTTCCCGGCCTGGCACTGCGGCTGTTCGCCGCTCCACTCGCCGGCGGCGCGGCGGCGGTCGACCTCGACGCGGGTGCCCTCGGAGCGCCCGGCGGCGGCTTCGCTGCCGGGTACTTCGCGGTCGCCGCAGCGGTCCTGCTGACCGCAGCTGCCGCCGCAGTGGTGCTCGCCGGCGACGAGCCCATCGCCGGGGCCCCCCCGCTGGCACGGCCGCTCCGGACGCCGCCGCTGCGGCCCCTGCTGAGGATTCGCCGGCGAACCGCGCCCGCAGCCCGCCTGGTCGCCGCCGTGGTCCGCGACCTCGACCGCTGGCTCGAGGCCCAGCCGCAGACCGCCCTCGTCGTGGTCGCCGCGGCTGCCGCTGTGGCCTGGTTCCGCTGATGGAGACCAACGAGCCCCTCCTGGCCGCGGCGGCCTTCTTCGCCGCGGTGGTGGTCACCGTCGTCGACGGCCGCCGCGCGGTGGCCGTCGCGTCGATCGCCGCCTCGCTGGGCCTTGCCCCGTCCGTGGCCTCGCTGTACGGCGCGCAGGCGGCTCTCGTGCTCCTGGCGGCGGGCGCGGCCGCCGCCGTGCTCGGATCCGTGAGCCGCGCGCTCGCCGAGCGCCTCGGGCGGGTAGCCGGTGTGGACCCATCCGTTCCCGTCGTGGGAGGGTCCGACGGGCTCTTCGGGCCGCGCAGCGTCCGCGTCGTCATCGCCGTCCTCGTCCTCCCGGGCGCGTCCTGGGTCAGCTTCAACATCCCGCTCGGGTCGGCGTCAACGGTGAGCGGGGTGCTGTTCCCGGCCGCGCTCATCTGGGGATGCGCCGGCATGCGGCTGCTCACCGCCCGCACGCTGGGAGACATCGCAGTCGGGGTTGCGGTGATCGGCATCGCCGCCGCGGCCGCGTGGTTCATCTGCGCCGGTGTCGACACCATGGTCACCGCCGCCGCCGCGGCCGCGCTTGCCCCAGGCGCCGCGGTCATCACGGGGTGGCTGCGCGGCCGGCGCTCCGCGCCCCCCGTCATCGCGGCAAGCGCCTGATGACCGTCGTGCCCGTGGCCATCACGTGGGCGGTCGCCGGAGTGCTGGCCGCTGTTGTGCTGCCCCGGGTGCGCCGCCGCCGGCTCGCCACGCTGGTGCCGCTGGCAGCCGCGGTCGCCGCCCTGCTGTCACTCGGCGGAGGCGCCGACCTCATCGCGGCGTCGGCGCCGGGCGGGCTGGCGCTGGGTCGTCCGGGTGGGGGGCTGGTCCTGCTCTCCGCGCTTGCGGCCACTCTCTGCCTGTTGCTGTCGCCGCCGCCGGACACCGGCGAGGTCCTGGTGATCGCGGCCTGCGGTGCTCTCTCCGCCATCGCCCTTGCCAGCGGGTCTCCGCTCACCTGGGGCCTCTGCTTCGTGGCCGCCTTCGCGATCGCCGGGGTGCGCTGGGTGGCGGTCGCACCAGCGCGGGCGACGCTGGCGGCCGCGCGCGTCTCCACCCTGGGCGCGGCCACCCTGGTGGCCGCCGCGCCGTTCCTCCCGGTCGACGCCTCCGCGGTGCCTCCGCGCGCCCACCTCGCCGGTGGTCTGCTCGCCGGGGGGATCGCCGCGGGGTTCGCGCTGGTGCCGCTGGGCGGCTGGGTGAGTGGGGGAGGCCGGCTGGTACGCGGGGCGGCCCTGGCGCCGTGGGCGCTGCTCCTGCTCCCCGCCCTCCTGCTCAGCGCACAGCCCCTGCAGGCGGTGCTTCCGGCCGAGGCGCGGCTGACGTTCGCCGCCATCCTTCTGCCGGCCGGCGCCGTCAGCGCCGTGTGGTCCGCGCTGCGCGGCATGAGCGTGCCCGACGGCGACCGCTACGCGCGCGTGCTCCTCGCCGACCTCGGACTCGTGGCCATGGGACTCGGCGACCCCCATCCCCGGAGCTCGCCTGGGAAGTCTCCTCCTGATGCTCACCCACCTGTGCGTCGGGCCGCTCCTGGTCCAGGACCCGGCGTCGGCGTCCTCGCGACCACGCCGAGTGGCCTGGGCCGCGCTGAGTGGGGTGCCTCCCAGCCCAGCGTTCTGGGGACGGTTCGCCCTGGTCACCGCGCTGACCACTGCCTTCGGGGGCGCAGTGCTCCTCGCCGCCATCCCGGTGATCGGGGCGATCATGGTCATCGCCGTTCGCGCGTCCGCCGCGGCGCGGGCGCGTCCGGCCGCGGCGCCAGGCCGCGCCGCGCGTTTCGCCGCCTGGGTGCCGGCCCTGGCTGCGGTCACGGTGGGGCTGCTCCCGGCCACGGCCCTGCACGCACTCCTGGGGGTGGGGTAGGGCTCGATGGACCCGACCGGCCTCCTCGACGCGGTCCTGGCTGTGGCCGTCTACCCGGGGTCGGCGTTCCTCGTGCTGGCCGCGCTGTTGCACGCCCGCCTCGCGGGCCGGGCGGCCCCGGTGGCGCCCCGGGGACCGGTGCCCGCCGCCAGCATCCTGCCGGTGCTCGCGGCGACGGTGGCGACGGCGATGTTGCCCATGGTCGGTGCGCCGGCGCTGCGGCTTCCGCCCACCACCGGGGTCGCCGGCAACGTCGTGGTGATCGCGGTGCTGCTCGCGGTCGCCGTCGACCTCGGGGCGACGTCGCGCCGGGTCTCGGCCCTCGCCGCCGCCGCCGCGCTGCCGGTGCTCGCGCTGGCCTCGGCAGGGAGCACTGTCAGCGTGGTGGCGATCAGCGACGCCGGGGGCAGCGCAGCTCTGGCCGCGCGCGTCGTCGCGGCGGTCCTCCTGGTGCTCGCCGCCTCGACCACCGCCGCCGGCCGGGCGTCATCTGTGGTGTCGGCGGCGCTGGCGCTGGCCGCGTCGGCCCTGGTGATCCCGGCCGCACTCTCCGGCTCCCCACCCATCGCCTGCGCCGCCGCGTCCCTCGGCGCGGTCGCGTTCAGCGGGATCCTCGGCCGGCTGCGCCACCGGTGGAGGGTCGAGGTGCTCGCCGCCGCCGGCGTGGCCGGGGCGCTGGCAGGCACCGCGCTGGCCTTGCTGTCCAGCCGCTCCTGATCCCTCATCTGCCTGCGGTGTTACGATGAATACGGCTCACCTGTGCCCGAGCGCACGGCGGCGGGCCGGAGGGGAGGGTTTGAGTGAATACGCTGCAGTCGCACATGGGGAGTTGATGGCCCGCATCGTCCTGGCATCGTCGAGCCCGCGGCGCCGCGAACTGCTCACGCGTGCGGGGATCCGGTTCACCGTCGTGGAGCCGCCGGAGGACGGTGCGCTGCCCCCCGGCATCTGCGCCGACCTCGCGGCCCAGCTCATCGCCCGCCAGAAGGCCGTGGCCGTGGCCGCGAGCCAGTCCGCCGGCAGCTTCGTCATCGGAGCCGACACGATCGTGGTCGGACCCAGCGGGCCTCTGGGCAAGCCGGGCACCCCCGAGCGAGCCCAGGCGATGCTCCGCGAGCTGCGTGGGGTCCGGCACACGGTGCTCACCGGCATCTGCGTGATCGTCGCCCAGACCGACCGCGAGGCTCTCGGCCTGGGCCGGTCGGCGGTGAAGATGCACGACTACAGCGACGACGCCGTGCACACCTACGTCAACTCCGGCGAGCCCCTGGACCGCGCCGGCGCCTACGCCATCCAGGGCGGAGGCGGTGACCTCGTCGACTTTGTTTCGGGCCGCATCGACACCGTCGTCGGGCTCGACGTGCCGCTGGCGCTGCGCCTGCTCGCCGAGGCTGGTTACCCCGACCCGCTGCCGGCCGCGACCGACGTGCCGCTGGCGCCGCCGCGTGCGGCGCGCCGGCCACTTGCCCCGCTCCGCGCCGCCCAGCGCGCCTGAGCGAGCCCTCGCCGCCGGGTGTTGGCGCTGCGACGCCCAGCCCTCCCGGCGGCGCTCGTGGTGCTCACGCCGCTGCTCCTGGCACTGACCGGCTGCGGCTCGGGCAGTGGGCAGCTCAGCGTCAGGCTCACCGGCGCGCACGCCGGTGTCACCGGCTACAACCCGACAGACGCCGGCACCTACCCGCACTACTCGCCGGGTGACCAGGCGACGTTCACCGTCCACGTGGTCAACAGCGGGCCGGGAAGCGTCACCGGGGTGACGGTGCACGTCACCCTGCCCGGCGGCTTCCGCTACCACGCCACCACGTCGATCGACGCCCCGGGGGCCACGCGCACGCAGCCTCTCGAGGCAGCGGCCAACAGCCCCGCCCCGATCTTCGGGCTGTGGACGCTGGCCCCTCCTGGGGCGGCCGGCCCGGGTGTGGACTCCGAGGTCGACATCACCTTCACCGCCGACGTCAACGGCCAGCCCGGCGGCGCGGTGGTGCAGGCCTTCGCGGCCGGTGACACCAACGCAGGCCAGACCAGCGCGGCCGGCTACAACGTGGTCGTCGACCCCGCTCCCAAGGTCAGCGCGCTGGTCTCGGTCAGCCCGGCCAGCGTGAAGCGCGGCGCGACCGTCACGTACCAGGTCCGGGTGATCAACGGGGGAACGGGCAACGCCAAGGGCGTCGCCGTGCTGATCACGCTGCCGCCGGTGATGACCTTCGCCGGCAGCGTCACGCCCTTCGCCGGGAACGGCACCCGCATCCAGGGCGTGGACCCCCTGCGCAACACCCTCGAGGTGTTCTACGACGGTTTCACGCTGCCCCCGCTCAGCAACGCCGGGCCCGGCTACGTCGTCATCGTGTTCAAGGCCCTGGTCCTCGGCGCCGGCCGTACCGCCGCCACCCCGCGACCCACTGTCACCCCGCAGTCAACGCAGACGTCGGGGGCCAACCAGACGCCGATCGCCGGGGCGCCGAGCAGCGCGCCCTCGACGGTGCCGCCGGGCACGTACACGGTCGACGCCAACGTCACCGACGCGACAGGAGACACGTACAGCCTCCACGCCGTGGCGCCCGTGTCGATCAGCTAGGACGGTCCGGGCCAGTTTTGGCCTGTGCTATCCTGCCCTCTCGCGTCAGCGGCGCGGCACCCGGGCTCGCGCGGCGCAATCTCGCCAATCTCTCTCACGAGCAAGCATGTACGCCATCCTCTCGCACGGCGGTCGCCAGTATCGGGTCAGCGCCGGGGATCGACTCGTCGTCGACCGCCTGGACGCCGAGCTCGGCACCGTGATCGCGCTCGCACCGGTCCTGCTCACCGGCGGCGACGGTAAGACGGCGCTGGGCAAGGACCTCGACGGGCTGCGCGTGGCGGCCACCGTGATCGGCCACCGTCGCGGCGAGAAGCTGCGCATCTTCAAGTACAAGGCGAAGAAGCGCTCGCGCAAGGCCGCCGGCCACCGCAGTGACCTCACCGAGTTGCGGGTGGAATCGATCCTCGCCAAGGGGGACCCGTTGCCTGAAGCCGCCGCCACGTCGCGACCATCGCGCGCCGCCGCGGTTGACACGCCCGCCCGCAAACCGGCGCGGGGCGGCCCGCGTGCGACCGCCCCGTCGTCGACGGCCGCGCCTGCCGAGGCAGTGGCCGCGAGGGCCGGGACCAGGCCTGCAACCCGCGCCGCACAGCGCCCATCAGCGGCACCCAAGCCGAAGGCGCCCAGTGCGACGGCCAAGGCGGCGGGCAGGCCGGGTCCGAAAGCGCCTGCCACACCTGAGGTCGCGACCGAGGCCGAGCCCGTGACCAAGCCGGCTCGCAAGCGCCCCGGCAAGCGAACCACGGCTGCCGCGGACACGGAGGCCGGCGATGGCGCATAAGAAGGGCGGCGGCAGCTCGCGGAACGGCCGCGACAGCGCCGGGCGGCGGCTGGGCATCAAACGCCAGGACGGCGAGGTGGTGTTCGCGGGCACGATCCTGGTCCGCCAGCGCGGCACCAAGATCCTGGCCGGCGAGAACGTCGGCGTGGGTCGCGACCACACCCTGTACGCGCGCGCCACCGGGCTGGTCGCCTTCGACAACACGGGCAAGGACCGCACCCGCGCCAACGTGCGCTCGCTGCCGATCATCGAGGTCGGCGAGCTGGTGGAGCTCGACGAGGTCGTCGAGGCGCCGTCCAGCGCCGGCTGACGAGGAGCACCCACCACGTTCCTCGACGAGGTGACCATCGACGTCGCCGGCGGCGATGGCGGTCGCGGCGCGGTGAGCTTCCGGCGGGAGAAGTACGTGCCCATGGGTGGCCCCGACGGCGGTGACGGGGGCCGCGGCGGCGACGTCGTCCTGGTCGCCGACTCCACGGACCCAACCCTTGCGGGCTTTCGTGAGCGCCGCCGTTTCCACGCGCCTCCGGGAGGCGCCGGCGGCAAGAACCTGCGCCACGGCGCCGCGGGCCCGGACATCGTGCTCCATGTCCCTGCTGGAACCATCGTTCGAGACGCCGACACGGACGAGTTGCTCTGCGACCTCGACCGTCCCGGCGCTCGGACCGTGGTCGGTGGCGGGGGCCGCGGCGGGCGCGGCAACACCCACTTCGCCTCGGCGACACGGCAGACGCCCCGGATCGGCGAGCTCGGCGAGCGCGGCAGCGCACGGCGCATCCACCTCGAGCTCAAGCTCATCGCCGACCTCGGGCTGGTGGGGCTGCCGAACGCCGGCAAGTCCACCCTGCTCGCCGCTCTCACCGGCGCACATCCCAAGATCGCGTCGTACCCCTTCACCACTCTCCATCCCAACCTCGGTGTCGCCCAGACGGCTGCCGGCATGACGCTCGTCATCGCCGATGTGCCCGGGCTCATCACCGGGGCGCATCGAGGAGTAGGCCTGGGCCTCGACTTCCTCCGCCACCTCGAGCGCACGCGCGCGTTGGTCCACCTCGTGGACGCGACCCAGAGCGCGGGCGCGATCGCTGAGGCGATCGCCGCGGTGGACGCGGAGTTGGCGGCGTTCAGCGACCAGCTGGCGGCCAAGCCACGGCTGCTGGCCCTCAACAAGAGCGACCTGCTCGACGATGCGCGGCGCGCAGAGATGTGCGCGCTGTACCCCGACGCGCTGGTCATCGCGGCAGCCGACCTGGAGGGCACCGCCGAGCTCCTCGAGCGCGCCGCGCAGCTGGTGTCGGGCGCGCGCTCGGCTGAGCTCGAGCGCGCGCTGTCCCAGCCAGGCGAGCCGGGCGAGCACCGCGTGTACCGTCACCGGCGCGGCCGCCAGGCGCCCGCGGTGTCGCGCGAGGGAGACGTGTACCGGGTGAGCGCCGACGGGATCGAGCGGCTCGTGGCGATGACCGACATGGAGAGTGACGAGGCGGTGGCGCGTCTGCAGCAGAAGCTGCGCAGCGCCGGCGTCGACGCCGCGCTGGCGGCCGCGGGGTGTGTCGACGGGGACACCGTGCGCATCGGCGCGCTGGAGTTCGTGTACGCCGATGACGCCTGAGCCGCGTCGTGTCGCCGTCCTCGGCGGCACGTTCGACCCTGTGCACGTCGCCCACCTCGCGCTGGCCACGGGAGCGCGCGATGCCATCGGAGCGGACGAGGCGTGGCTGGTGCCCGCGCGCACACCGGCGTTGCGTGACCAGCCCATCGCCCCCGGCCACCTGCGTCAGGCCATGCTCGAGGCCGCGGTGCGTTCCACGTCGCGCGTGCGCGTCGTCGACATCGAGCTGCGCCGCCCCGGCGTCTCCTACACGCTCGACACCATCCAGTCCCTGCTCGTGAGCCAACCGCTGATCGAGCCGTGGTGGATCGTCGGCGCCGACGCGGCCCGACACATCCATGAATGGCACCGCAGCGATGACTTGCTCGCCATCATTCACCTCGCGGTCGTGCAGCGGGCGGGCGCACCACGCTTCGATGAGGCTGAGGCGCGCTCACTCGGGCTCGACCCACAGCGCACCGTTGTTCTCAGCCTGACGCCGCCCGCCGTGAGCGCGTCGGAGGTACGCCGCCGGGTCGCGGCCGGCGAGCCGATCGCGGGCCTCGTGCCCGGCGCGGTCGCGGACATCATCGCCGCCAGCGGGCTCTATCGATCCGCGCCGGTGCGATAATGGTTGTGGATGACGCCTGACGACCTCGCCGCCCTCATCGCCGTGGCGGCGTCCGACAAGAAGGCACGCGACGTCGTCACCGTGGACCTGCGCGGCAAGACCACCATCGCCGACTTCTTCGTCATCTGCGAGGGAGACACGGACCGGCAGGTTCGTGCCATTGTTGACAGCATCGAGGAGTTGTGCCGAGAGAGCGGCGTGCGGCCGCTCTCGACCGCGGGGCTCAAGGATGCGTCCTGGGCCTGCCTGGACTACGACTCGGTGATCGTCCACGTGTTCCTGCCCGGCGAGCGCACCTTCTACAACCTCGAGGGTCTCTGGAACTCGGTCGCGGCCGCGCGCGCAGCGGCCGACTGAGCCACGCTCGCTCAGAGCGGCGCGGTGTTGAACCCCGGTGAGCTCCCCAGCAGGCTCACCAGGTTGATGGCGGCGAACAGCAGCGCCACGGCGGCGGCAGCGCAGACGGCGTAGATCGCCACCTGCTCCCACGTTCGCAGGTCGCGACCGCCGACGCGGCCGAGCGGGGGCAGGGCCAGGCCGACGAGCGCCCCGGTGATGAAGCCGCCGATGTGGGCCACGTTGTCAACGTTGGGCACGAGGAAGCCGAACACGACCACCATCGCGCCGTAGGTGATCGCGTACTGGCGCATGGCGTGGGCGATGCCGACCGGCACGTCGCGACCCTGCACCCGGCCCAGCACGAAGAGAAGCCCGAGCAACCCCATGATCCCGCCGGACGCGCCGATGGTCAGTGCGACGCCGTTGGTGATCGCCGCCACCAGCACC
This sequence comes from Candidatus Dormiibacterota bacterium, assembly GCA_963823765.1. Lineage (GTDB taxonomy): Bacteria > Chloroflexota > Dormibacteria > Aeolococcales > Aeolococcaceae > Aeolococcus. The sequence continues at coordinate 1,209,344 of CAWGML010000002.1, read as the reverse complement.
GACGCGATCCCGGCGCCGACCGCGCCGACGAGGAACGCCGCCACCAGGACGCGCCAGCCGTACAACTGCTCGACGAGGCGGCCGACGATGTACATCGCAAAGGAGTTGAAGATCACGTGCAGCGGCAGCCCGGAAAGGCCGAGGCCACCACCGCCGGGGTCGTGGAGGAACGCGTACGAGATGAACCGCCACCAGTCGGGCTGTAGGTTGGAGAGCGCTCCCATGTCGAACAGGCCCTGGCCGCTGCCATCTCGCAGGAGCACCTTCTCGACGATGAACACGGCGACGAACGCCGCGATCAGCGCGTAGGTGCCTATCGGCCTGGTGTTGAGCTGGGTGCGAGCGGGGGCGGAGTACCCGCCTGCAACGGACTGCCGCTCCGCAAGGTCGACAGCGGCCAGGGTGGGTGGCTCCCGGCCGTCGCGCAGCGCCGTCGCCACCGATCGGAGCTCCCGCGGGGTGGGCACGTCCGCAGGCGGCGGCAGCAGCACGGACACCTCTGCGCTGCCCGGCTCCACAGCGACAGCCCCAACCTGCACCGCCGGGTTGGCTGCCGGCGCGGTGAGGATGCCCGTCACGGTGCCGAGGGCCACGATCAGCACGTCGCAGCGCTCGGCGCCCTGGATGGCCAGCCGCTCCTCCCCCCAGCGGGCGGCGGCGGCGCAGCGGGCGGCCAGGTCCGGGCCCGCCACGGCTGGGTCACGCGCCGGCGTGTAGAAGCCGACGAACGCCGCGCGCCGGCCGGTCCAGCTGGCCGCGCCCAGCTCGTACCGGCCGCCTCCCAGCTCGCCGAGGCGGGAGTCGCGCGGGTCGGTGAGGCGGAGCCGAAAGCGGGTGACCAGGTCCAGCGCGACCGCGCGCGCCAGGGCGGGTGGCTGTTGCGGTAGCCCCGCCGGCGGGGGAGGGGGCGGTACCGCCTCGGTCACGCCGGGCAGTCTACCCAGCGCTCCCGGCCGCCGGTCACCTCTTCCGCGGGTGTCGGGCCGGTGCCGGCGGGACCGTCGGTAGCGTCCCCGCCGCCGGCGTGGGACGGCCGCCCGGCGTCGGCGTGGGGGCACCCGAGCCCCACCGTCCGGCGAGGCCGGTGGGCCGGTACCGGTGTAGCGGCAGTCCGGGGGGAGACCGGTCGGCACAGGGCTCCCCGCCGGGCCCCAGTAGTAGCAACCGCCGCCCGGGTTCACGCCGTTCTGGGTCCCGGGGAGGTAGAAGTCGGCGTTGTCGCCGCTGCCGACCTGGACGACGTCCTTCGGCACGGTGTACCAGTCGGCCTTGGTGCCCGCCAGCGCGCGCACCATGTCCTTGTGCCAGATGGGCGCGGCACCGGTGATGCCCGTCGAGTTGTCGAGGTGACCGCACGCGTTGTTGAGCGGCTTCAGCCTGTAGTGGGCGAGGTCCTGCGGGCTGAAGGGGTCGTTGACCGTCTGGCCGGTCCAGAGCAGGTTGCCTCGCCTGATCGCGTTGCTCATCGTCGCCCGGTCCTGGGGCCGCAGGCATGAGTTATAGGGGTTGCCCACCCACACCGTGCTCACCAGGTCCGGCGTCCAGCCCACCGTCCAGTTGTCGAGGAAGAACTGGGCTGTGCCCGTCTTGGCGCTGACCCGCCGATCGGGGAGGGTCAGGTCGCCGTGGGGGCCGAAGTCCATCACCCGGTTGGCGTCGTTGCTGGTGATCTCGTCGATGATGAAGGCGACGTTCTCCGGCACCACGCGGCGAGCGCTGGAGTTGGGGTTGAGCTGGAAGATGGTCTTGCCGCTGCTCCGGTCGACGATGCTGTCCACGGGGCTCGGGTCGTGGTGGACGCCGAGATCGGCGATCGTGGCTGCGCCGTCGGCGAGCTCCAGGGGGGTGATCCCGTACGGCAGCGCGCCCAGCGTGGCCGCGTAGTACGTCGGACCGGGCCGGTTGTTGGGGTCCGCGAGCGATGTGAGCCCGGCGGCGATCTCCAGGTTGGTGATGTACGGGATGCCCGTCGCCACCTCCACCTTCACGGCCGGCACGTTGAGCGAGTTGCCCAGGCAGGCCTTGACCAGGCACGTCCCGTGCCAGCGGAGGTCGTAGTTGAGCGGCGAGTAGGGCGGCTGCCCGGGTCCCGGCAAGAGGTGCACGGGCGCGTCGAGGATGGGCGTGGTCATGGTGAAGAGGTGGGATGCGATCGCGGCCGAGTACGTGAACAGCTTGATGGTCGACCCGGGACTGCGCGGCTTGAGCGCCATGTCGGACTGGCCGACCTCCGGATCGTCGTAGTTCCACGTACCCACCAGCGCGAGGACCTTGCCCGTCTTGGGGTCGATGTTGACGATCGCCCCATCCTTGGCGTTGTGCGCGCCGCGAATCGCGGCGATGCCGTTGTGCAGCTCGCTCTGGGCGGCGACCTGCTTGACCGGGTCGATGGTGGTGTGGATGTCCCAGCCGCCGGGGTTGATGTAGTTGCCACCGTAGTGGTCGTTCATCCACTTGATCACGTAGTCGGTGACGCTGGGGTAGACGTTGGGGGTGCTCGCCGGTTCCCACCAGTTGTGGTAGGTCAGCTTCTCGGCGAGCGCGGCATCGGCCTGCGCCTTGGTGATGTCCCCGTTGGTGACCATCGCCGCCAGCACCACCCGTTGCCGATCCTTGGCGTCCGGGTTGGCGCCGTTGTCGAGGGTGGGGTTCAGCGTGGTCGGCGACTGGGGCAGTCCTGCCAGCATCGCCGACTCGGCGAGGTCGAGGTCTGCGGCGGGCTTGAGGAAGTAGAGCTCGGCCGCTGTCTCGACGCCGATCGCGTGGTTCCCGTAGGGCACGCGGTTCAGGTACATCTCGAGAATCTGGTTCTTGGTGAAGTTGGAGTTCGAGCTCGTTGCCGAGCACGATCTCCTTGATCTTGTAGTCGATGGAGCGCTCGGGGCTGTTGAAGAAGCTGATCTTGGCGAGCTGCTCGGTGATCGTCGATGCGCCGCTGGTGCTGGTGTGGCGCAGGTTGTCCCATGCCGCCTTGATGAGCCGGGGCAGGTCCCAGGAGCCCTCACTGTAGAAGTGGCGGTCCTCGACGTCGATGGTGGCCAGCCGCATGTACCGCGAGATGCTGTCCAGCGCCACGTGCAGGTGGCGCGTGTCGTTGGCGTTGAAGACGGCGATCAGGTTGCCCTTGGCGTCGTACACGTGGCTGTCCAGCGGCGGCTCCATCGCCGCCACCGTCGCGGCATCGGGCAGCTCGGAGCGATAGGAGGCGTAGGCCACGAAGACAGCTGCCACCAGGCCCCCGGCGAGCGAGGCGAGCACTCCCAGGACGATGATGAGGATGCGCAGGCGATGGTGCCGGCGCGGACGGTGCAGGCTGGCGCGGCGCCGCCTCTGGACCGGCCTCGGGCCTCGAGACAGCCGCTTGCGGCCGGACGGGCGCGCGGACATGCCGCCGCCGTTGCGGTTCGGTCGCGACGAGCTGGAGCGCACGGAAATCCTCAGTGTCGGTCGCGTTCGCGCACCTGTTGAACGAGGGTCGCCCGGGCTGGTTACGCGGGTCGGAGGACCACGGCGAGCATGTAGAGGGCCACCACCGCAGCCAGGAACAGGGCTCCGCCAACCACCAGGCCGAACCCCTCCTCGATCCAGAACGGGCCGACGCGGCGACGGTCCCTGGCGCCCTCGTCGATCGGCACCGGCTGCATCGCAAAGAGCCTAGCAGGCTGCCCCGCAAACACCGGGGCACGCACCAGCCGGGCGGGCCGGCGGCCCTGCCAGACCGGAGTGTCCGATCGGCTGTCACTCGATGACGCGGCTTGGCAACGGCTGAGATCCGCCGAAGTGCCCGATGACACAATCGGCGCTGATGGCTGTCTTTGCCGCTGCCCCCGTGTCCTCTCCGATCGCCCTGCCGCCTGAACCGCGGACGGCCGAGGAGACCGGCCTGCCTTTCAGCTTCATCTGCGACCTCGTCCTCAAGGTGCTGTACTTCAACGGCAACATGCTCGGCCGGGACCTGGCTGCGCACACCTGTCTTCCGTTCAGCTTCCTCGAGGGCACTCTGAAGTTCCTGGCGGACGAGGGCTACATCAGCACCACCGGCGTGCGTATGACCTCGCTTGCCCAGGGGGAGACGCTGAGCGCGGGCATGGAGCACCAGATCTCCGGAAGCGGTCGGCAGAAGGCGCGCGAGCTCATGGAGCTGAACCAGTACGCGGGGCCCGCCCCGGTGCCGATCTCGGAGTACTCAGCGATGGCCGAGCAGCAGGCGGCGGTGGACGGCGTGGTCAACCGGGCAAGGCTCCACGACGCCTTCAGCAACCTGGTCCTGTCCGAGAGCGTCCTCGACCACCTCGGTCCAGCCCTCAGCGCTCGTGAGGCCATCTTCCTGCACGGGCCTCCCGGCAACGGCAAGACGACCATCGCCGAGGCGGCGGCCTCGCTGATGGGACCGCCGGTCTTCGTGCCGCGCGCGCTGTACGTGCACGGCGAGATCATCCGTTTCTTCGACCCCATCCACCACGTGCCCATCGACCGCGAGCTTCCCTCGCACGATCGGCGCTGGCAGCTGGTGCAGCGGCCCGCGGTCAAGGTGGGCGGCGAGCTGACGCCGCGCATGCTCGAGCTCAGCTACGACCCCACGCTGGGCTTCTACGAGGCCTCGATGCAGCTCAAGGCCAACGGCGGTCTCTTCCTCATCGACGACTTCGGTCGTCAGCAGAACATGTCTCCCCGCGACCTGCTCAACCGCCTGATCGTGCCCCTGGAGAAGCGGGTCGACTACGCCAACATCAGCCGCGCGGGGACCACCGTCGCCGTCCCGTTCACCTGCCTGCTCATCCTCTCGACCAACATGCGCCCGCAGAACCTGATGGACGAGGCGTTCCTCCGGCGCGTGCACTTCAAGGTGCACGTCCCCGACCCCACCGAGGACGAGTACCGCGAGATCTGGCGGCGCCGCTGCATGCTCGAGGGGCTGCGCATCGAAGAGGACGTGCTGGGACGGCTCATCCAGCATCACTACAGGGACAAGGGGCGGCCACTGCACGGCTCCCACCCGCGTGACCTGCTCAACCACATCATCCATGCGGCCAGGTACTTCGGCCGGCCCGTCGCGATGACCGACAGCCTGATGGAGTGGGCGTGCGAGACGTACTTCGTCGACGAGGACGCCTCGTAATCACCGCCTGAGCGCCGTCAGGCTCGCGCAACCGATGCGCCACCATCCCGTAACGGACGCCGTCGGAGCGCGTGTATCCGATCTAGAGTGCCGCGCATGACGATGGTCAGATGTCGCCGGGCGGTGGCCGCCGCCGCTGCCTGCGCGGGCGTTCTGGTCGTGGCGTCACCAGTCGGTGCAGCAAACGGGGCCGGCGCTCCGGCTGTCCGCACGGTGCCCAACTTCCCGCACGGCTACATCGAGTACTCGCTCCCGCCGTCGGGGCAGGCCACCGACGAGATCCGCATCGGCGACCAGGGTGACACCGCCGGCAACTTCACGCTGGTTCCGGTCGACGGGTTCACCTCCAACCTCAGCGGCGTGGTCTACGGCGACGCCACCAACGCTCTCCACGACGGCCCCACCGGCAACGGGGAGTACGGTGCGGGGCGGTGGATCAGCCTTGCGCAGACCAAGCTCACCCTCCAGCCCGGCCAGCAGACCACGCTGGGATACACCGTGCACGTGCCGGCGGGGACGCACGCCGGCGACTACGTTGGTGCCATCTCTGCGGAGAACCCGCTGCCCACGGCTGCGGCGCCGTCGGGACAGGGAGTGGGCCTCAACATCACACAGCGCAGCGTCATCGCCGTCGTCGTCCACGTCCCCGGCCAGCTGACCCCACCGCACTTCACGGTGGGGAAGCCGTCGATCGCAGTCGAGAACCAGCGCCGTCAGGTGATCACCTTCCCGCTCACCTATGGCGGCGACACGCTGATCAAGCCGCACCTGGTGTTCAGCATCGCCGGCAGTGACGGCAAGACCCTGCTCCACTTCGACCAGCAGCTCGACACCTTCGTGCCGCACACGACCATCCGCTACCCGTTCCCCATCGACAAGACCATCCTGCCGCCGGGCACGTACCGGATCACCGGCAGCTTCGGCAGCGGTGTTCCCGGCGACGCGTCCATCGAGACGACCTTCACCGTCTCGCCGGCTGCGGCCAACGTCCCCCCACCTGATCAGCGCAGCGGTCCGCCCCTTCAAGCGGCCGCCGCACCTCCCGCGTGGCTCCGATCACTGCCATTCGTGGCCGGCGGGCTGCTGCTGCTTGCGCTGGCGGCTGCCGTCGTGCTGTGGTGGCGACGCACCTGCAGCCACTGCGAGCGTCATGTGCTGCGGGGCCTGATCCTCGTCGAGGACTTCCATGAGATCGCCAACTGCAAGCCGTGCCGGGGGCGCGCGCTGGAACGCGAGCAGGTCCGCCTCTGCCAGACCTGTTACCGCTCCCACCTCCTCGCCATGCGGGGGTCGCCGGAGGCGCGCGCCCGGCTCTCGGCCTAGGGGCCGCTCACGATCGTGTACTGGGCGGTGGCGGTGTAGCTGCCGCTGAGGCCGGTGTTGGGGTCGATGCGCAGGGTCGCCTTGGGCGTGCAGGTCCACGCCCCGGTGCCCGTGTTGGTCGCGCTGGTGAGGAATTTGACCGCGGTACCGAGGGCCGTCGGTGTCCCGCCGGTGATCGTCGAAGCCGTGTTGGTCCAGGTGGGTGCGTTGACCGCGCCGGTGCCGGCCACGCACGTCCCCGCCCCTGCCATGACCAGCGCGCTGGTGGCGAGCACGTCGTTCCTGGAGATGTACTTGTCGGTGTTGACGTACGTGGTGCCCGACAGAAATGTGATGGTGAGCCCCTTGGTACCGACGGCGAACGCGGTGCCCTTGGTGGCGGTTCCCGAGCCGGCCTCTGCACCCGCCCAGCTCAGCACTACGGTGGTGCCGCCATCGGAGGTCACGCTGACGGTGTAGGTGGCGTCATGCGTGGTTCCGGTGTACGCCCCAGCGGCCGTGCTCGAGAGCGCATGGCTGGCGCCGACCGCGGCCCACGCCCCGGTATGCACGAACTGGTAGACGGCCAGCGTGCCGTTCCACCCCGTGGTCGTGCCGGTGGTGTCCGACCAGTCGGCGGCGTTGAGGTTGGTGGTAGCGCTGGAGCACGTACAGTTGCCCAGCGTCACGGTGAACGTGACGTTGGCGGTGACGTTGGCCACGCTGATCGCGCCAGCCACGGCGGTCACGGGGATAAGGGCCGCCAACCCACCGGCCAGAGCGACGGTGCGTCGAGAGCGCATACCAACATTGTCTCCCGCGTCAGCACGTCGTACGCGTCCGCGCGAGCCGCGACTGGACTACGGACCTGTCGCGATCGTGAACTGCGCCGTGGCTGTGTAGGAACCGGGCCAGCTGTTGTTGGAGTTGATGCTGAGGGTGGCCTTGGGTGTGCAGGTGAAGGTTCCCAGGCCCTGTCCGACGGGCACTGTGATGATCTTGACCGCGGTGCCGTACGTGTTGTACGTGCCGCCCGTGACCGTCGCCGAGGTGTTGGTCATGGTGGGGACGTTGGTACCGGTCGCGGTCGTCCCGGTGGCCGTGCAGCTCCCGCCCGTGGCCATCGTCATCGCCGAGGTCAGCATGACGTCCGCCTTGATGGTGTACCTGTCAGAGGTCAGATAGGTGTTGGCCCCGTTGAAGGTGATCGTGAGGCCGCGCGTACCGATGGCGAAGGCGGACCCCTTCGTGGCGGTTCCTGAGCCCGACTCAGAGCCGGACCAGCTCACCGTGACGGTGGTGCCGCCGTCGGCCGTGACCGCAACGGCGTAGTTGGCGAGCTGGGCGCTGCCGGTGTAACCAGCCGAGGCTGTGGTGAGGAGCGCGGTGCCACTGACGACCCACGCCTGGGTGTTCACGAACTGCTGCACTGCCACCGTTCCGTTCCATCCGGCGCCACTGCCGGTCGTGTCCGAGTAGTTGCCGCTGTTGAGGTTGGTGGCAGCGGTGGTGACCGTGCCGGAGGTGAGCGTCACCGCGAACGCGGCTGTCCCGACGCTCGCCAGACCCAGGCTGCCGCCGGTCACCGTGAAGGTGTCGGCGCCAGTACCCGAGGTGGCCGCCATCGCAACTCCGGGTGCGGCCACGAAGCTGAGCACGGTGAGAGCGCACCCTGCGACGGCGAGCGTCGCGAAGCCCCTGTGACGGCGCATCCTCACGGTCCGGTCACGATCGAGTACTGGGCGGTCGCCGTGTAGGACGAGGCCCAGGTGAGGTTCGAGTCGGTGCTGATGGTCGCTTTCGGCGTGCAGATGAACGTGCCGATGCCCGTGTTCACCGCCGCGGTGATCACCTTCACGGCCGACCCGAACGTGTTGTACGTACCGCCGGTGATAGTCGCCGCGGTGTTGGTCATGGTTGGGAGGTTGGCGCCGGAGGCCGTGGTGCCCTGCGCGACGCAGCTACCGCCGGTGGCCATCGTGAGCGCCGTCGTTGGCAGGACGTCTGCCTTGATGGTGTACGTGTCGGTGGTGAGGTAGGTGTTGGCGGCGTTGAAGGTGATCGTCAGGCCGAGGGTCCCGATCGCGAACGCGCTCCCCTTGGTGGCCACGCCCGAGCCACTCTCCTGGCCGGACCACGTCACGTTCACCGTCGTCGAGGCCTGGGCGGTCACCGCCACCTGATACCAGGCGTTGTTGGCGGTGCCGGTGTACGTCGCCGAGGTGTTGTTGAGGAGCGCGGTGCCGTTGGGGACCCAGGACTGCGTGTTGACGAAGCGATACAGCGCCAGCGTGCCGTTCCAACCGGCGCCCGACCCAGTCGAGTTCGGCGTAGGTGCCCGCGTTGAGGCTCGTGGCCGCGGTGGTCACCGTGCCGCTGTTCAGGGTGACGGCGAATGTCGCAGCGCCGACGCTGGCCACGGACAGCGAACCGCCCGTCACCGTGAGGGTGTCGAGACCGGTGCCCTGGGTCAGGGCCTGGGCCTGCAATGGACCAGCCGCACATGCGGCCGCGGCCACACCGGCCACGGCTGCGATGACTTCGAACTCGTTCTCACAGGTGCTCTCCAAACCTGCCATTGCTGATTGACGGCACCGACTATTGCCGGGCAGCGGTCACGTACCCAAGGAGGGTTCCGTTACGTCTCGGTATCGCCCTGATGAGAACGGCACTCGGCTCATGTGGTGAGCAACCGGCCCGTGACGGGCCGCAACACAGCCGTGTCAGCCGCGCCCGCGGTCCGCCGTCGCGCCCGCGACCTATACTCGGCTGCGCCTCGGAAGCGGGGCGGTAGCTCAGCTGGGAGAGCGCTGCCCTCGCACGGCAGAGGTCGGGGGTTCGAGTCCCCCCGCTCCACCAGAGCGGTGTCGTTCCCCTCCAGCAGGAGGCGACCGCCACCAGTGTCCGCGTCAGTCGGCGTGGACGATCAGCCGCTGTGCCGGTGAGTGCCGCCGACGTCGCTGGTGCGGAAGCTTCACGATGCTGGCTGTGTCCGCGGGCGCTGCCGCTCGCGTGATCCGGTCGCGGCCACCCTGCTTGGCCACGTACATGGCCCGGTCCGCAGCCGCCAGGAGCTGCTCGAGGCCGGAGGCGTGCTCAGGGTAGGCGGCGATGCCGATCGAGGCTGTCAGGCGGGGCAGGCCGCAGCCCTCGGGCAGCGCGATGTCGCGCACAGCCACCCGGATCGCCTCGGCGACCACGGCGGCGCCGTCCGCGTCGCAGTCCTGGAGCAGCGCCACGAACTCCTCGCCGCCCAGCCGGACGACCGCGTCCATGCCCCGGACGGTGGCGCGCAGACGGGAGGCGACTCGTTGCAGCACCAGGTCTCCCGCGGCGTGGCCACCGCCGTCGTTGACCCGCTTGAAGTGGTCGAGGTCGATGAGGAGGAGGGAGAGCGGCTTGCCCTCGCGGGCCGCCCGCGCCAGGTCGCGCTCACCTGTGTCGCGCAACCAGCGGCTGTTGTAGAGGCGCGTCAGCGGATCGGTCATGGCCGCGCTGAGCAGCTCCGCGTAGAGCTGCGCGTTGCGCCAGGCTGCCGCGGCGATGTGCGCGAAGAGAGATGCGGCTTCGAGCTCGCGGTCGCTGAACTGGTCGAGGCCGAGCCGCCAGCAGTTGATGATCCCGAGCTTGTGCTCGCCGGCGATCAGCGGGATGAGGAGGAGCGACTCGTCCACGATCGGCGTGCCGGGGACCTGGCGGGCGAGCGGGTGCCGCGAGGTGTCGGGGATGTTCTCCGGCTTCCCCCGCGCAAATGCCCACCCGGTCAGGCCGGCGTCGAGCGAGAAGGTGTCGGCGAGGAGCTCGTCCTTGTCGGTCCCGGTGGCGTACATGGGGACCATCCGATGGGTCTCGTAGTCGGCCGCGAAGATCGCCATCTCGCTGACCGGGACCACTCCGCTCATCAGCTCGGCCATGACCCCCACGATGCGCACCGGGTCGTGCTCGTTCTGCAGCGCCAGGGCTGCGGAGCTCAGGGCGCGTGGCAGGCCGCGTCCCCGCAGCGACGGTGGCGAGGCGGCACGAACCGACGGCGCGGCCGTCACCGTGGTGTCGGGCAGGGGCGCCTCACGGGTCCTCGACACGTGCTGGCGGGCGAACCATGCCTCCTCGACGACCTCGACGTCGGGGTGGCCGGGCAGTGGCGCCGTGAGCACCGGCTTGCCGGGCAGCCACCCCTGCCCGAACATGACGCCGAGTGACGACAGCATCTCGCGCTCCGCCACGGTCTCGATGCCTTCGGCGATGAGGCGGGCGCCGATGTGGCCGCTGAAGGAGAGCAGGGCCACCACAAGCGCCCGGCGAGCGCGGTCGGAGTCCACCGCATGGATGAGCGAGCGATCCACCTTGATGAACTCCGGGCGCAGCTCGGCGATGACGCGCATGCTCGCGTGGCCGGCGCCGGCATCGTCGACGGCGATGCGGAACCCCACCGCGCGAACCTCAGCCGCGATGCGTTGCAGGCGTGCGAGGTCGGTGACCGGCTCGCGTTCGCTGAACTCCAGCACCACGGATTCCGGGTCCACCCCTGCCTGCCGCACCGCATCGTTGAGAGCCGCCATGCCGCGGCGCTCCAGCAGCGTGCCGATGAGCACGTTGACGAAGAGGTCGGCCTCGCCGAGCTTGGGCGCCTCGGCGAGCGCCGCGCGCAGGCAGGCCAGGTCGACCCGGTTCTGCAGGTTCAGCGATGAGGCTGAGGCGAACAGCTCGTCCGGCGTCTGGACCGGGCCCCGCGGCGGGAAGCGGGCCAGGGCCTCGTAGCCGATCACGCTGCTGTCGTGCAGCCGCGTGATCGGTTGCAGCGCGGCCACGATCGAATCGTCGAGCAGCAGCGAGTTCGACGACCCGGCGGAGGCGGGCGTTGGGCCGCGCCGGGGTCAGCGTGGGGAACCTCTCGACGTCCGGCTTGGGGTCCGGTCCCCACGCGGCCGCAAGCATCGCCGCGGCCGCCTCCATGGTCGGCACGAGCTCCGCGGAGCAGCCGGGGCCCCAGGCTGTCAGCACGGCGCAGACGCGGTCCCGGCTCATCACCGGGACGGAGATCACGTCGCCCTCGTCACTGGCGGCCGGCAGGAGCTGGGTCATGTCCGAGGCGGCGCCCAGGCTGCGCAATGTCTCCACGGCGCCGGCGGGCCCGTGGTAGGGGGCATGCAGCTGGACCGGCTGGCGGAACGCTTCGACGCCGTCGAGCGGGATCCGCATGCCCACCAGCCGGGTTGCCAGGCTCGCCGGCAGGCGCAGGTCGAGGCCGCCCGGGACGTTGATGGCGACGACCACGGCGACGTCGGAGTGGATGGTGGCCACGGACGCGGCCAGGTTCAGCGGTGCCAGCGCACGCACCACCTCGAGCGCCGCCGCCTCCCCGTTCCCCATGCCGGGAAGCCGTTGTCCAAGGCGCGTGAGGGCTGTCAGGCGTGGGTCGTCGGGCACGAGGCGCACGCACTCAGTGTGGTGGGGCCCAACCGGGGGGCAGTGACGAACCGGTCGCGTCCCGGCGGCGGATCGACACGACCCCGTCAGTGGCCGGAGAGAGCCGAGGCGATGCCGGCGCGGAGGCTGGCGGCGCTCAGCTGGCCGACGAGCTCGGAGGACACCCGGCCGTCCTTGTCGATGACGAAGGTGGTGGGTGGGCCGGCCACCTCGTAGTCGACGACGATGGTCTGACCCGTGTCGACGAGGTTGTCGTAGGGGACGGCGTAGCGGGCCACGTACGTCTGCGCGGCCGACCGGTCGACGTCCACGCTGACGCCGAGGAAGCGCACGCCGCTGGTTGTCTCCTGCTGTGCCAGCGTGTTCACCGCGGGCTGCTCCGCCTGGCACGGCGCGCACCACGACGCCCAGAACAGCACCACCACGACCGATCCCCGCAGCGAGCTGAGCGCCAGTCGGTGGCCGTCGAGCGACGTCCCGGCAAGGGCCGGGGCGAGCTCGCCCGGGTGGGCGCCGACGCGTGGGGTGGCGCCGCCGCCGGCCTGGGCGCTCGCGCAGCCGGCGACGGTGGCCGCCGCCAGCAGCCAGAGGTATCGCGGTCGCCGCAGCATCAAGCCCAGCGCGCAGGCGTCAGCCGCCGAGCAGCGCTGTCGCAGCGCCCAAGGCGAAGACCGCGGCGAGGTAGAGCAGCGAGTAGTGGAACAGTCGAGCGGCCCCGCGGACGCTCCGCCCCCGAAGGGCGCGGACCGCCAGCACCAGGTAGTAGAGGTTGAGAGCGGCCACCGGGATGGCGTAGGCCAGGCCGAGCTCGAGGGCGGGGAGCATGCTGACCACCACCAGGATGACGAGGTACGCGAGGATCGCGCGCAGGGTGGCGACCTCGCTGGCGACCGCCGGCAGCATCGGGACGGTGGCGCCGGCGTAGTCACGGCGGTAGACCAGGGCCAACGCCCAGGAGTGCGGTGGGGTCCAGAAGAACACGATGGCGAAGAGTGCCAGCGCGACCCAGCCGATGCGCCCCGTGGCGATCACCGACCCGACCAGCACCGGCACGGCGCCCGCGGCGCCGCCGATGACGATGTTCTGGGGGGTCCGGCGCTTCAGGGTCATCGTGTAGATGCCGACGTAGTACGCGGTGCCCAGCAGCGCCAGCGCTGCGGCGGCGGCGCTGGCCGTCATCCACAAGACCAGGCCGGCGGTCGCGTTGAGCACCACGCCGACGGCGATCGCGTGCCAGGCGCGCAGGCGTCCGCTGGGCAACGGACGGCCGGCGGTGCGGCGCATCACCGAGTTGATGTCGCGGTCCCACCAGCAGTTGAGCGCGCCACTCCCTCCCGCGGCGCAGAACCCCCCGACCGTGGCCGCGAAGACCTCGCGCGCGCTGGGCAGCGCGCGCGCCACCACAACCATCGCGGTGAGCTCGGTGATCAGCAGCAGCACGATGATGCGGGGCTTGGTGAGGCTGATGAGGTCGGCGGCCAGCACGCGTGCGCGAGCGCTGGGTGCGCTGAGCGGGAGCCGTACCGCGGCGGGACGCGCCCCCGCCCGCGCGCTCATGCGTGCACCGTGGCGCTCTGCTGGGCCTCAGCGGCCGCGAGCCGCGCGTCGTTCTCGAACCAGCGCGCCATGATCCACACGATGGCGGCCACGAATGGAACGCTGGCGGGCACCCACATCACCCCCGCCGCCACCTGCTGGTCTGCCGCCGCGCTCAGGCCTCCGCTGCCTGAGTACGCGTACAGCACCGTCGGCGCGTAACCGATGTACACCGCGAGCAACCAGCTGCCGACCAAGCCGGTGAGCACGACCACCGAGCGGCCCACCATGCCCAGCGCCGGCTCAGCGGACGGACGCGGCAGCGCGGCGGCCCAGAAGAGCAGGCCGGCAGCCAGGAAGGCGGTGTGCTCGAGGTTGTGCACCATGTCGTCACGGAGCGTCAGGTTGTACAGCACGGGGATGTGCCAAACCCACATGACCGCGATGAAGGCGGCCACTGCGAGCGCGGATGCCACGACACGACGCGCCTGGGTGGTGATCGCTCTCTGCGGCGCGAGGATCAGCCCCCGCGCCCGAGGCCCCAATGCCTCCAGGCCGACCTCCCAGGGACGCGCCAGCACGATCAGCGGTGGCGCAACCACCAGCAACAGCACGTGCTGGACCATGTGCACCCACTGGAGCTGCAGCGCAAGGTCGTCGAGTGGCGAGAGCAGCGCCAGGAGGATCACCGCGATGCCGGCGGCAAGGCATGCCTTCTGGGCCCGGGTCGGGGCACGACCCGGCGCCGTGGCGGCAAGGCGGCGCGCCCCCCGGTCGTAGACGACCACCGCGGCGGCGGCGGCGATCAACGGCACGGGCTCCGCGTACCAGCCGCCGAACAGCGAGTGCAGGACGTCCATCGCCGCTGTGCCGCGCCGCGCTCAGACGAGCCGGGCGAGCAGGAAGACCAACGTGGACACGACCAGCATGTATCCCCAGAACTCCGCGAAGCCACGGAGGTGGCGGGCAGCCACCAGCGGGTGTGCCGACCTTGGCCCCGGCAGCACGACGCTGAACAGCCAGAACATGCCCACAAGCACCTCGATGATGAGGATCCCGAACCACATCTCGGTGACAGCGGTGTAGGTGCCGTTGTCGATCGTCCAGCCGCTGCCGAGGTGGTACTGGTACCAGACACGGGCCACCCCCGCCGCGAGCGCCAGCAGCACCGCGACCACGCCGACTGCGCGGTGGTTTCCCCCGCGCCGCACCGCGCCCAGCGCGACCAGCACGGCGGCGAGGCACGCCGCCTGCAGCACCAGGACGACAGTCATTCCCAGGCCGGAGAGGTCGTCGATACCGTCCGGGCGCCACATGCCGCCGTTGTTGTTGCTGCGCAGGTAGAGATAGGCGAACAGCATGGCGCCCATCAACATCGTGTTGGCCGCCAGGAACAGGCGGATGCCCACCAGGAAGGTGCGGCGCTGGGTGTTCTCGTCCGTCTGGTAGACGATCGCGGGGTCCGTGGTCATTTGGTAACCCCCTCCGGCATGGTCATGCCGCCGCCCAGCACGGCGGGCCTGCGCTCCTCTTGGTCGTAGTCATAGGGGAGGCTCCAATCCCGGGGGGGCGCCTCGAAGTTGTGCACCGGAATGGGGCTGGGCATCCGCCACTCGTTGCCCCGCGACTCCCAGATGTTGGCGATGCGCACGCGAGCGGGCTTCACGATGGTGTCGACGACGAGCATGACCAGGAAGTACAGCATGCTGGCACCGAGGACGAAGGAGAACAGTGACGCCGACCAGTTCAGCCCCTGCAGCCCTGGGTCGTAGCTGACGACGCGACGCGGCATGCCCAGGATGCCGACGGCCAGCAGCGACAGGAACGTGCCGTTGAAGCTGAGGAACATGACCCAGAACTGGACCTTGCCGCGGCGCTCGTTGAGCGCGCGTCCGGTGATGCGTGGCAGCCAGAAGGTGATGCCACCGACCAGCGCGAACACCTCCGCGCCCATGATCGTGTAGTGGAAATGCGCCTGCACGAAGTAGCTGGCGTGCAGCTGGAAATCGCTCGGCACGTCGGAGAGGAAGACACCGGTGAAGCCACCGATGAGGAAGTTGAACAGGAAGCCCATGATGAAGAGCATCGGCACCGTGAATCGCGCTCGAGCCCGCCACAGAGTGGCGATCGAGACCAGGTACACGATGCTGGTGGGGATCGAGATCGCCTCGGTTGAGAACGTGTAGAACGGACGCAGGTTGGGCGCGATCCCGCTGACGAAGAGGTGGTGCTGCCACACGAACCAGCTGAGCACCCCGACCCCGATCATCCCGCCGATGGCCACGCGGTAGCCCCAGATCGGCTTGCGGGCGAACACCGGCAGCATCTCGAGGATCAACCCGAAGGCAGGCAGGATGAAGATGTAGACCTCGGGATGGCCGAAGAACCAGAAGAGGTTCTCCCACAGGTACGGGCTGCCGCCGCCGGCGGGCACGAAGAACGTGGCATGGCCGATGCGGTCAAGCGCCTCCATCCCGATGACGGCGACGAGCACGGGCGCAGCCAGCATGCCGAGGAATGAGGTGACGTACACACCCCAGACGAAGATGGGGAGCTGGGTCATGCGCAGGCCGGGCGCCCGTTGGGTGATGACCGTGGCGATCATGTTGAGCCCGGACAGGAAGATGGACACGCCGATGAGCCCGAAGGCCACCAGGTAGGAGTCCATGCCGCGCACGGCCTCGTCGGCCAGCGGGGCGTAGCCCGTCCAGCCGGTGGGGAAACCGCCCATGAAGATGCTGGAGAGAAGGATGAGCGCGGCCGGCGGGAGCAACCAGAAGGTGAGCGCCTCCAGGCGCGGGAAGGCCATCCCACGAGCGCCGATCATGATCGGCACGAAGTAGTTGCCGAACGGCCCGATGATGGCCGCGGAGGCCATGAAGATCATGATCACGCTGTGCAGCCCGACGATCGTGAGGTAGGTCTCTGCCGACGCCGTTGACGGGTCCGTCTGCAGGAGCTCGGCACGGATGAACATGGCGCCGAGGCCGCCGATGAAGAGGAACGCGAGGATGACGATGAGGTACTGGACACCGATCACCTTGTGGTCGATGTTGAGGCGGAAGTAGCGCTTCCAGCCGCCCTCCTCGCCGTACAGGAAGGCCTCGTCCGCGGGGCTGGGGCGGGGTCGCCCGAGGAGTCGCGCGACCGGGTAGTTGAAGAAGCCCATACCCGCGAGGAAACCGACGGCGCTGCCGATGTAGCCGATGATCAGGGCGGCGTTGTTGCCGTTGGAGTTGCCGTCGTCGGCGACCAGGGTGTTGCCGATCTGCGCGCCGATGATGAAGCCGACGACGGCTCCGACGATGCCCAGCACGATGCCCCACTGATGAAGCGTGTGGGACAGCGGCCGTCGCGGTGGAGCAGCCACCATCGTTGTCATGTCCAGTCCTCGTTCTCACGCGTGGGCGACATCGCTCAGGTCCCGTACGCAGGCGGATCGGGCTCGTACGTGTGGCTGTACGGCGGCAGGTACTTCATGATCGGCTTGTCGAAGTCCAGCTGCTGCTGTGCCCAGGACGCGAAGTCGGACGCGCTCACCACCTGGGCGCTGTTGTCGGACATGGCGCCGTGCCAGAGGCCGCAGAGCTCCCCGCAGACCACCCGGTAGGTCCCGATCTGCGAGGTGGTGACGTCGAACGTGTTGTCGTGCAGCGGAACGGCGTCTGCCTTCACGCCGAGCGGCGCCAGCCAGAAGGAGTGGGTGACGTCGAGCGAGGTGATGTGGAAGTCGATGGTGCGGTTCACCGGCACCACCAGGTGCGGGCTCTCGAAGCCGCCGAAGCTCGGGTACCTGTAGGTGAACTGCCACTGCTGGGCGATCACCTGGACCTCGAGCGGGGCTCCGCCGCTGGGGCCACCGGTGTCGCCGTTGGCGGACGCGCGGCCACCGAGGCCGAGCACCTCGGCCGTCTCCTCATTGGAGAGCGTGATGGTCCCGAGGATGCCCAGCACCAGCACGATCGCGGTGACGATCCCGATCCACGTACCCGCCAGGCGCGGGTTGCCCCGGATCCGGTCATGGGAGGCGGGTGGCGCGTTCGGGTGCCTGCGGCTGATCAGCACGGTGCCGACGACCCCGACGATCGTCAGGGTGAAGATGGGCCACGCCGCCCAGGTGATGACGCGGATGGTGTCGCGGATGCTCTGCGACACGTTCGAGGCCGGGTGCGGCGGGAAGTCGAGCACGGCGATGACCACGCTGCCGACCACCACCAGCGCGACCCAGATGGCTGCGAGTGTCAGGACCAGGCGGCGGTTGGCCCTGTCGTTCACGAGCCCACCTCGATCTGGCCATCCATGTACCCGAGCGTCTGCATGGGCCCACCGAGCCCGTACAGCGTCCCGGCCGCGCAGGGGACGAAGCACTGCCAGTGGAAGATTCCCGTGGCAGGCACCTTGAAGCTGAAGACGATGGTGTTGGTCGCGCCCTCAGGAGCATCGTCGGCAACCCCGAGCAGGGGCACGCTGACCCCGAGGTCAGGCACCGAGAAGCTGTGCGCCAGCGTGGCGGGATCGATGGCCCGCATCGTCTTCCCGTTGACCGTCATGCTGTTGCCGACGGTCCCGCGCACCAGCCCGAGGTAGGGATTGCGCAGGCCGCTGGCGCCGTCCTGCTGGCTGATGGTCACGCGCACCGTCGAGTTCGAGGGTACCTTGACGAACGTGGTCGGCAGGTAGCCGACCCAGTTGGGATGGTCGCCGAAGCCAACCGCGGCCACCGTTGTGAAATGGACGTCGACCACCGGGCCGTTGCCGGACGTCTCGCCGGAGGCGGCCGCGGTCAGCGGCGCCGGCGACGTGTGGAGCCAGCTGATCACGAAGGCTCCGATGCCGATTCCGGCAACCAGGAAGGCGAGCACCGTCAGCGCGCCCCTGCGATTCATATCGTCACCTCGATGACTGGCGGGTGATGGCCGATGCGACAGCTGCGACAGGCGACGGGAGGTCGTGCAGGGCGGCGGTCACGCCGACGCGCAACGCGAGAACGCTCGCCATGAGTAGGAGTGCAGAGAGGCGCGGGCCCTTCGCACGGAAACCGAACCACGCCCCTCGATGGTCACTCTCTGCCTCGGCACCTCTTCAGACGGCAACGACCCCAACGACATCGAAACGAGCGGGGTGACCATCGCACCGGTGTGCCCATGTCGTCAAGAGGTGCTGCCCGGCGTGGGCTACAGTGGCCGGGCATGACTGACGACGGCGGCCGGATCGTGGTTGCGGGCGTGACCAAGGTCTACGGCGCGGTCCACGCCGTCGAGAACCTCAGCTTCACCGTTGAGCCGGGCACCGTCACCGGGTTCCTCGGCCCCAACGGGGCAGGCAAGACGACAACGATGCGCGTGATGCTCGGCCTCGCGGAGCCGACCGCGGGCGCAGCCACCGTCGCCGGGGTGCCGTACACGCAGCTGTCCCACCCGGGCCGCGTGGTCGGCGCGGTGCTGGAGTCCACCAGCTTCCACCCGGCCCGGTCGGCGCTCAACCACCTGCGCGTCTACGCAGCGGCCGCCGGCGTGGCCGACGCGCGCGCCGGCGAGGTGCTCGCCCTGGTTGGGCTCACGCATGCCGCCGGCCAGGCGGTGAAGGGGTTCTCGCTGGGGATGCGCCAGCAACTCGCGCTCGCGACGGCGCTCCTCGGCGATCCACGCATCCTCATCCTCGACGAGCCGGCGAACGGCCTCGACCCCGAGGGGATCGTCTGGCTGCGCGGCTTCCTGCGTCACCTCGCCACCAACGAGGGACGGACCGTCCTGGTCTCCAGCCACGTGCTGTCCGAGGTGGAGCAGACCGTGGACCACGTCGTCATCATCGCCCGTGGCCGGCTCGTGCACGAAGGCACCCTCGAGGGCTTGCGCGGCACGGGCGTCACCGCAGTCGTCGTCGAGACCCCCACCCCTGAGCGGCTGGCGCAGGCCCTGGCACCGCTGGATGTCAGCGTGGTGGCCGTGCCGGGCGGCCTGCAGATCTCCGGCGCGACCGCGCCCGCAGTCGGCCACGCCGCGTGGGAGGCGGGGGTGGAGCTGCACGGCCTGCGTGAGGAGAGCTCCAGCCTGGAGTCCGTGTTCCTGGAGCTCACCGACGAGGCGCCGGCGCCGCCGTCGCCGGGCTGGACAGGATGACCGCGCTGCTCCGCTCCGAGATGCGCAAGGTGGCCACCATCAAGCTCTGGTGGGGGATGCTGCTGGGCTCCATGGCCTTCGCCGCGCTGAGCGTGATCGCCCAGATCGCCACCAACGGGCTGCGCAACAACCCTGCCGCCCCACTCACCACAGCGGTGACCCAGCGATCGATCTTCTCGTCGGCGATCAGCGGCTACATCTTCTCCGCCGTGGTCGGGATCATCCTGATCACCACCGAGTTCCGGCATTTCACGTCGCGCCCGACGTTCCTGCTCGAGCCGAGGCGCGGACGGGTGATCGCGGCGAAGCTGTTGGTGGCTGCGGGTGTGGGGCTGCTGTACGGGATCGCATGTGTTGCCGTCGCGGTGGCGATCACTGTGCCGTGGCTGGCGGCCAAGGGCGTCACCATCCACTGGGCCGCCGACGGCCTCGCCGTCGTGATGGCCGGCGCGGTCGGTGTCGTCGCCATCTTCGCCATCGTCGGCGTGGGTGTCGGCGTGCTGTTTCGCAACCAGATCGCGGCGGTCATCACGACGCTCGCATACCTGTTCGTCGTCGAACCCCTCGTCGCCGTCATCCCCGTCATCAAGGAGGGCTACCCCTACCTCCCCGGGGCGGCGGCGAACGCGCTGACCGGCGTGGCGCGGAACCAGGCCCTGCTGCTGCGCAACTGGCAGGGCGGCCTTCTGTTGCTGGGCTGGGGGCTGCTCTTCGCGGCGGTCGGCTGGGTGGTCACGATCCGCCGCGACATCCCCTAGAGGCGAAGGGGAAAGAGCGAGGGGGAACTGCGTTCGGGCACCCCCAGCTCAGAGGACTCACCTCCGGCGACATGAAGTCGCCTGCAGTGAGGGTTTACAGCAGGTTTGGACGCTGCCAGGGTTTGCCGAGCACGTGCTCGTCGAGGAACGCAAGCACTGTCTGGTACCAAACTCGTGCGTTCTGCGGCTTGAGGATCCAGTGGTTCTCGTCGGGGTACACGAGCAGCCGCGAGGGCACGCTGCGGACCTGGAGCGCCATCCACAGGCTGTGGCTGTTGCCCAATGGCACGCGCTGGTCCCGCGCCCCGTGGACGACCAGCATCGGCGTGTGCAGGGAGTTGGCGCGCAGGTTGGGTGACTGGTGGCGCCACCTGTCCTCGTCGCGCCGCGGGTCGCCGAACTCCCGCTCCATGAAGAACCCCACGTCGCT
Organism: Candidatus Dormiibacterota bacterium; assembly: GCA_963823765.1. GTDB lineage: Bacteria > Chloroflexota > Dormibacteria > Aeolococcales > Aeolococcaceae > Aeolococcus. The sequence continues at coordinate 1,188,653 of CAWGML010000002.1, read as the reverse complement.
GGTGTCGTGCTCCATCTGCAGGTCCCACACGCCGGCGTGGGTGACGATGGCGGAGAACCGATCGCTGGTCACAGCCAGCCAGTTGGCCATGTAGCCGCCGTAGGACCCGCCGAGGGCGGCGACCCGCTCGGCGTCGATGTCCTCGCGCGCTGCGGTGGCCTCCACCGCGGCGAGGACGTCCCCGGCAGGAAGCCTGGCCCAATCTGTCCAGGCGGCGGCGATGTGGTCGTGGCCATAGCCGGTCGACAGGCGCGGGTTGGGCAGGAGCACCGCCCAACCGGCGGCAGCGAGCAGCGGCGCCGACCAGCGCCAATGCCACCCCGCCCAGGAGCTCACCGGGCCGCCATGGATGAACACCGCGAGCGGGGACGGGCTCGGTGGCGGCGTTCGCGGGAGCACGAGCCAGGAGTGGATGTCCTCCCCGTCGGCGCCGGCGGTGGCCACCTCCTCCAGGCGAATGGCCAGGTCGACCGCAGGGATGGGGCTGACGAGCTCGCGCGCGCGCTGGTTCGCGGTCCGCACGTCCAGCGCCACCGGCGCGGGTGGCGCATCGATGTGCGAGCGGATCGCGTACAGGGTTGCGCCGTCCGGGGAGAGTGCCAGGTTGCGGTATGCGCCGGTGACGGTGAGCCTGGTGACGGTGCCGTCGAGGTCCACGCGGAACACGGGTGTGTGCCCGCGCTCGTCCGCGCAGACGAGCAGCGCGTCCCCCTCGCGCGTCCACGCAACCTCAGCGGCGAGCGCATCCCACCCGGGGGCCAGCTCCCTGACCGCGCCGGTGGCGGCGTCGACGACCTGCAGGTGAAAGCGCGATGGCCGGTCTGGGGCGCCGATCTCGGTGGTGGCGACCGCGATCGTCGACCCGTCGGGCGACCACGCCAGCGCGCCATGGTCGACGTCGGAGTCCACGAGGATGCGCACGACGCCGTCAGCAGCGATGTCCACCACGGCCAGGTCCGTCTTGTGGTGGCGGCCGCTGTTCGGCTTGGCCCCGAACGCCAGCAACGAGCCGTCGTCGGAGAGGGCGTAGTGGACCTCCTCGAGCCAACCGGCCCACGGCGGGACGGGCGTGAGGTCTCGCGAATCCGGGCCGACGCTCGCGCTGTCGGCGACGTCGACGGCGAGCAGCCGGGGCTGGCGGGGGCCGAGGTCATGGTCCCAGTACCGATCCGGGTAGTGGTCGACGAGGCGGGCCTGCATGCCGGCGTCCTTGCGCGCCTGCTCGCGCGCCCGGTCGTCGTCCAGCGTGGTGCTACCGGGGTGGATGGCGGCGCTGACCACCACCCTCGCTGCGCCCCGCGAAGTGAGCACCTCACCGACGCCCGCCTGGGGTGCCACGAGGCGATGGAGGCGGTGGTCTCCGGCGCGCCGGAGGATGAGCACATCAGGGCTGCGGGGCGCGTTGTCGTCGGTCGGCTGAGGGGGCGCCGCCCGCGCACCGTCGGGCTGGTGGTTGCGGTCCTCCGCTGGCGGGCCGCCCGGGGTGGTGAAGAGCAACGAGCCGTCGGGCAGGAAGCCGCGCGCCGTTTCGTCAGCGCCATCGCCGCTGATCCGACGTGGCCTCCCCTCGCCCCTGGTGGGCACCTCCCAGATGGCGCTCTCGAACCGCTTGCCGTCGGCGGCCACCGTCTGGACCGTGAGCGCGAGGTGAGCGCCGTCTGGGCTGACATGCAGGTTGTGCAGCCGCGGCAGCGCCAGGAACGCGTCGAGGTCGAGGCCTTCAGACACGGTCGCGTACCCTACTCAAGCGACCGGGCACGCGTGCGACGATCCGGCCGTGGATCGCCTGTGGGCACCGTGGAGGGGCGTGTATGTGAGCGACGCCGGGCCTGCACACCCCTGCTTCCTCTGTGCGGCCGCGGCGGCCGACGACGATCAGCTGGTGGTCGCTCGGGACCGCGCCACGGTGACGATCCTCAACCGCTACCCGTACAACACCGGTCACGTCCTGGTCGCGCCCGTCGAGCACGTACCGGACCTTCTCGTGGCTGGGGACGAGAGGGCCGCCGCGCTCATGGTGTCGGCCCGTCTCGCCATGCGCGCGCTGCAGCTGGCGCTCAGCCCTGACGGATTCAATGTGGGGCTCAACCACGGCGGCGCCGCCGGCGCCAGCGTCGAGCACGTCCACGTGCACGTGGTGCCCCGATGGAGCGGCGATACCAACTACATGCCCGTGGTCGGAGGCACCAAGGTGCTGCCCGAGCTCCTCGAGGAGACCGCCCGCCGCCTGCGAGCCGCGTTCGTCTCGCTCGCCGGCTAGCTCAGCGCGGAACTACAGCTAGGCGCTGCCGTTGGCGCTGGGGCCCGCATCAGGCGCCTCGGGGGCGGGATCCAGATGAGCCATGGCGAACTGGCTGAAGCTCGGGGCCGGAGCGGTCTCCGCATCGCCCTCGCCCTCATCCTCGTCACGGGGCGAGCGAGCTGCGGCGGGGCGAGCCTTGGGGGCGGGCGCCGCTGACTTCGCTGCCGACCGTGCGCCGGCCTCCTGGACGTCGCCGCTGAGGCGTCGATACACGGCCATGGCCAGCTCGAGCTCGGGGATCTCGTTCTCGACCTCGGTCAGCGAGGCGTGGACCCACTCGAGAGAGTGCATGTGATGGCTGACCTGGCGCAGGTGCTCAGCCCGGGAGTCGGCGACATTTAGGAATGCCATGGCGCCGTCCTCGAGCGTTCCTCCCTCGGAGTTGAGGCGCCGGTACACAGCCATGGCGAGCTCCAGCTCGGGGATCTCGTGTTCGACCTCACGCCGTGCGGCGTTGGTCCACTCGAGGGAGCGAAGGTGGTGGCTGAGCTCGCGGAGGTGCACGGCTCTCGTCTCGGCGATGTCGAGGAAGGAGGAGTTGTTCATGACGCAATGGTGCCTCACCCGCCCGACGAGGGCGTTCCTGCGCGGTTACGGTGCTGTGCAGATTCCGCCGCGACAGCGCCGCTCGCCCTTCGCTCCGGGGGGTGGCGAGCCGCGATGGCGTATAGTCCCGGCCTCGTGGGTTCTGTCATCAAGAAGCGGCGCAAGAAGATGCGCAAGCACAAGCACAAGAAGATGCTCAAGAAGACCCGCTGGCAGCGGCGCGGCTAGCCCCTGGGGCGATGGCAAGCCGCCGTGTCCTGGTCGCCGACGACGACGCCAGGCTGACGCAACTGGTCTCCCGCTACCTCACCATGGAGGGCTACGAGGTGGAGACCGTGGCCGATGGGCTCGTCGCCGTCGAGCGAGCGCTCGCCGAACCTGCGCCCGACCTGGTGGTGCTCGACATCATGATGCCGGGCATCGACGGTATCGAGGCCTGCCGGAGGATACGCTCCAACTTCGCCACCTCCCAGCTGCCGATCCTCATCTTCAGCGCGCTCGGGGAGGAGGGCGACGCCGCGCGGCTGGCTGGGGCCGACGCGATGCTCAAGAAGCCGTTCACCCTGCCGGTGCTGGGCCAGGCGGTCCAGAAGCTGGTCGGCCCCTGACCCTGCGACCAGCGGCCGACCGCGCCTCAGCCGGGGGGGCCCGCCGTCAGCGTGACGGTGGCGGTGTGGTTGTCGCCGGCGCTGTCGGTCCAGCTCACCGACACGGAGCTACCCGGGTTGTGAGCCATGATCGCGTTGCGCAGGGCGCTGTTCGAGCTGATGGCGGTGCCGTTGAGCGAGGTGATGACCGAGCCCACGCTGATGCCGGCGCCGGCAGCGGGGCTGCCTCCCTGGACCACGACGACCTGCACCGTGTTGTTGCTCTCCTGGGTCTGGACACCGAGCAGGGCCCGAGTGTTGCCGACATGGACGGTGCTGGTGCTGTGACCTGACTGGATCTGCTTGACCACGGAGATGGCCTTGTTGATCGGGATCGCGTAGGCGATGGTGGAGGTCTGCTGGGTGAAGCGGCCTCCGGCCGACTCCGCCGCAGTGTCCATGCCGATCACCACGCCGTCGGTGGTGACCAGGGGGCCACCCGAGTCGCCGGGCTGGATGGGTGCGTCGACCTGGATCAGCCCGCTGACCGTTTCAACGTCCGCGCCGCTCTGGTCGCTGGCGGTGATGGTCTGGTTCAAGGCGCTCACGTTACCCGTGGTGACGGTCGGCGTCGTGTTGCGCCCGAGCGCGTTGCCGAGCGCGACCACCGCCTGCCCGACGGTGACGTTCGACGAGTTGCCGATGCTGACGGTGTGGAAGTTGCTGCCGCCGTCGATCTGCACCAGGGCGATGTCCTCGGTGAGGTCGTACCCCACGACGTGCGCGTCGTACGTCGTGCCCGTGCTGGGCACCTCCACCTTGATGCTGGTCTCACCGTCGATGACGTGGTTGTTGGTGAGGACCTCACCGGTGGTCGTGATCACCATCCCGGTGCCGGCGGCACCACCGCCACCTTCCAGGGTGATGTTGATGTTGACGATGCCCGGCGTCACCTTGGCGGCGACCCCGCTGGTGTCGGAGGGAGCACTGGTGGAGGGGGTGCCGTCGCCCGCGCCGCCGCCGCCCGTGTTGCCGGGGACGGTCGTCGTGGGGAGGAGCGCTGTGCTCGAGGTCGGCGCGGACGTTGAGTCCGTGAGCCGGGCGGCGGTGACCCCGGCGCCGATGCCGACGAGGAAGAGACCGGCCAGCCCACCGGCGACGACGCGGCGGCCACGGGGGCCCCGGGTCGGCGCCGGCTGCCACGACGTCTCGCCGGCAAAGCCCCAGGGAAGTGGCGGCGGTGGCGGCGGTGGCGGCGGGTTGGCGCCGAAGGATGGCGAGGAGGACACGGGCGGGGGGGGCGGCCCGGCGGGTGCCGGGGCCGCCCCGGAAGAGGGAGGGGGCATGGGTTGCGGATCGATGTTGTCGTACTGCACGGGGCTATGGTGCCCCGCGCCGCCTTTCAGGAAACTGACGATTCGCTGTGAGGTTCCTCGGGGCCGGCCCGACCGGGCGAGGGCCGCCTACCTGTCGGAGTCGGGGCCGGCGCGCCGCCAGATGAAGAGTGCGACGACCATCGCCACCACCAGCACGATCAGCAGGAGCAACTGCACCCAGTACACCACGAACCCCGGACCGCTGCTCACGGTGTCACTGCTGGCGGTGAGGATGAGGATCCGTCGCACGCCGGCGATGAGCCCGACGATCAGGAAGGGTTCGGCGGCGAGCGCGTGGTCGCGAAGGGTGATTCGCACCGTGTGCAGCAGCTCGACGACCACGAACACCAGCAGGGTCTCATCGAGCACACGCACCACCAGCGGGTGGATGTGGTTCACGTCGAAGTTCTTGCTGATGTCGATGCCGGCACCGAGCAGGAGAAGCAGGCCGCTGCCGATCAGGAAGAGGGCGATCATCGCGTAGATCGCGTCCTCGACGATCTCCAGCGCGGCCAGGGCGCGTCGGCTCCTGAGTCCGGTGGGTCGTGTGTTCACGGGAAGGTGGCCGGCACGCACGCGATCATCGCCGCTCCCGGTTGAGAGCGGAAGAGGTCAACCCTTCTGAGGAGGTCCGTACGTGGTGCGCGAGAGCCGTCGAACCCGTCCCTCGGCCGTCGCCTCGCGCAGGGCGCTGGTGAACCGCCCCGGCCCCCAGCGCCGCGCCCCGACGAGCCGGGCGAGCTCGTCGCGGTCCACCGCGCCATGCTCATCGACGGCGCGCCCGATGCGCTCGATCTCGGCATCGAGCGCTCGTTCACCCTGGGCGAAGGGCGGGGAGACGTTGCTGCCCAGCATGGCCGGGACGTACATGCCGGCGCCCGGCCCCAAGCGGTAGCGCCGAGCTCCGCTGCGCTCGCGCGCGAGGCGGTGCTCGGCACGGCCGCGGATGCGACCCTCGAGTGCGCGCTCATCGTCGCCCGCGCCGTCGATCTCGCCGGCGCCGGCCTCCTCGGCGCTCAATGGGGTGGCGATGTCCTCGAGCGATCGTCCCTCGGCCGCGACACCGGCGAAGATCTCAGCGATGCCACCGACAGCCATGACGACCGCGCCCACGAGGAACGCGAGGGCCACCGCCCCCTTGCTGCCCGACGCGATCAGCTTGCCGAAGAGAAGTGGTCCGGAGATGCCGCCGACGGCGGTGCCCACCGCGTAGAAGAAGGCGATGGCCAGTGCCCGCGTCTCCATCGGGAAGATCTCGCTGACGGTGAGGTAGGCCGCGCTCGCGCCGGCCGAGGCCAGGAAGAAGGTTCCGAAGATGAAGGCTTCGAGCGCCCACGGCGATTTCAGGGTGCCACCGGCGAAGAGCGCGGCCATGACGGTGGCGATGACCGCGGAGCCGAGGTAGCTCACGCTGATCATGGTCTTGCGTCCCACGGTGTCGAACAACCGGCCCAGCGTCAGGGGTCCGAGCAGGTTGCCGACCGCGAACACGATCAGGAAGACAGGCACGACCGACGAGCTCACGTTGTAGAACGACGAGTAGAGGGTGCCGAGGTCGAAGGTCACCCCGTTGTAGAGGAACGCCTGGCCGACGAACAGGGCCAGGCCGAGGACGGCCCGGCGCGGGTACTTGGTGAACGCCGTGTGAGCGATCTCACCGAAGGAGGTCTTCTCGCGCTGGCGGACGGTGATGCTCTTGTCGGGCTCGGCAAGCTGTTCGCCGCTCTGCGCCGTGATCCGCTTCTCGATGCCGTCGACGATGCGCTCAGCCTCCTCCTCGCGACCGTGGATGAAGAGCCAGCGTGGGCTTTCGGGAACGTTGCGTCGCACCAGCAGAATCGAGAGCCCGAGCACGGCGCCGATGCCGAAGGCGACGCGCCAGCCCACGTCGGCCGGTAGCAGGGAGGTGTTGAGCAGGACGATCGCGGCCACAGAGCCGAGGACCGATCCCACCCAGAAGGACCCGTTGATGATCAGGTCGACGCGCCCACGGACACGCGCCGGGATCAGCTCGTCGATCGCCGAGTTGATCGCCGCGTACTCGCCGCCGATCCCGGCGCCGGTGATGAAGCGAGCCGCGAAGAAGTACCAGGCGTTGAACGCGCCGGCGGTGGCAACCGTCGCGAGGATGTAGACGCCGAGAGAGATCATGAACAACCTCTTGCGGCCGAGGCGATCAGTGAGCTGTCCGAAGAACAGCGCGCCCAGGCACGCGCCCGCCACGTACGACGCGGCGGCGATGCCGATCTGCCCGGTTGTGATCGAGATGCCACTGCCCTTCTCGGTGAGCCGCGAGGCCACCGAGCCGACGATGGTCACCTCGAGGCCGTCGAGGATCCACACCGTGCCCAAGCCGATGATCACCATCCAGTGAAAGCGCGACCACGGCAGCCGGTCGAGGCGCGCCGGGATGCTCGTCTCGATGGTGCCCGGCCGGGTGCTCATGACATCCCTGCTAGCGTGCGGTGATGCTCCGCTGTCAGCTCGTGGGCCACCGGCTGCGCTTCACGGCGGACGGCGCCACCATGCGCTGGGAGTGCGCACGCGGCTGCGGAGAGCACGGAGCCAAGCAGTACGCGACCGCCGCCGACGCGGCCCGTTACGCGGGCGGGCTGAACCGCGAGGATCGCGAGGACCTCGGCCGCCGGGCGCCGCTGGTCGCGCTCCTGCCCCTTCGCCTGCTGCGCGCGCTGCGGCGTCACCGCACACGACCCGCGGACCCACCCTCTCACGGGTGAGATGCTAGACCGGGTGTACCGACGCGGTGGGACGGCCGCCCTCAGCGGCTGGGCTGGAGCCGGACGACCATCTTGCCGGTGTTGTGGCCGCTCAGCAGGCCCATGAAAGCGGACGGTGCGTTCTCGATGCCGTCGACCACGGTCTCGCGAGTGCGGATCTTGCCGGAGGCGAGCCACGGTCCCACCTCCTGCATGAAATCTGTGTACCGCTGCATGTGGTCGAAGATGATGTAGCCGCGCAGCGTCAGCCGGCGCGTCACCACCAGGGGGAGGTTGCGCGGACCGGGCGCAGGCTGCGTGCTGTTGTACTGCGAGATCGCCCCGCAGAGCGCGGCGCGGCCGTAGGTGCGGAATGCGCCGATGGCCGCCTCGAGGTGGTCGCCGCCGACGTTGTCGAAGTACACGTCGATGCCGTCCGGCGCCGCGTCGCGCAGTTGTTCGCGCACCGGCGCGGTCTTGTAGTTGAACGCCGCGTCGCAGCCGAGCTCCTCGCGGACGTGGCGTACCTTCTCCTCGGTGCCGGCGCTGCCGATGACTCTCGAGGCGCCGCGCAGCTTGGCGATCTGACAGGCGACGCTGCCCACGGCGCCCGCGGCGGCCGAGACGAAGACGACGTCGCCCTCCTTCATGGTGGCGATGTCGACGAGGCCGACCCACGCCGTGAAGCCCGTGGTGCCCAGTGCTCCGAGGTACTGCGACGGCGGCGCCAGCGTGGCGTCGACCTTGCGAAACTCGCCTGCCTTGCCCGTCGCGTACTCGCGCCACCCCTTCAGGTGGAGCACTGTGTCCCCGACCGCCAGCTCGGGTGCTCGCGTTTCGACCACCTCGCCTACCGCACCTCCGTCCATGGGCTGCCCTACTTGGAACGGAGGCAGGTACGACTTGGCATCGTTCATGCGCCCGCGCATGTACGGGTCGACTGACAGGAAGGTGTTGCGCACGACGACCTCGCCCTCGTCCGGCGGCTGCGTCTCGACCTCGACGAGCTCGAAGTTGTCCGGTGTCGGCTCGCCGCTGGGGCGGCTGGCGAGGTGGACCTCGCGACTGCGCGTCACTCCGCGGGTGTGAAGTGAGCGATCAGCCCGTGGGCGTAGAAATCCTCCCAGCTCGCCTTCTGCGCAGCGCCGGTGTACTCCTTGTCGAGCTGGACGAGCATGTACACGAGCTCACTGCGGACAGGCGTCGTGCCGAGCAGCTCCGGCAGCTCGGAGAGATCGATGAGCCAATCCGAGTACCAGGACGCCCAGTCGGCGTCGTCGCCGTCAACGATGCGAAAGACACGGTGGTGCGTCTCAGACGCCTCGTGGAGCAGTTCGCAGACCTGCGTCGCGGTGTCGGCCATCAGACGCGGCCCTCCTGAGCAACGGTGAGCCGCGAGGATAGAGCCCGCGATCAGGGGTGGTCAATGACGAGGGGAGCGCCTGGTGGAGCCAGGGGGACTCGAACCCCCGACCCCTTGCATGCCATGCAAGTGCTCTCCCAACTGAGCTATGGCCCCGTCGACGGATGGTAGCAGCGTGGTCGGCGCCGACAAACAGGACCGTTTAGGCCGCGGCGCCGGGCCAAAGCAAACAATCGTTTACAAACGCCGCCCATTTGCCCGTCCATACGCCCAACGCGCACAATGCGGGTGCTCACAGCACTGCACGGCCGGCGCCGACGGCTGCTGTCGCGCGTAATGGGAGAAGGCATCATGCTGCAGGTTGACGGTGCGACATCGGCCGCCGAGCGTCAATCGCCGCTCGTGGTCGCCGCCCAACGATTGGTTGCGCGGATCGAAGGCCTGGTCGTCGAGGTCGCCAAGCTGCGCGCCGACAATGCCTCGTTGCGTCGTGAGGTTCGCGATGCCGTGGCGCTCCTCGACACAGCAGGTTCGGTCGCGGTCACCGGCAGGCGCGCTGTCCGTGGCCGCGCAGCCACAGCGATCAAGCCAGCGGCGGTGCGTCATCGGCGTCGCGGACGTGCGGCCAAGGGTCGCGCCACCCCGCCCGAGGTGACCGCTGACGTGGTGCGCGCGGTCCTCATCAAGCTGGGCGAGTCGACGGCGTCGGAGATCGCCGCCGAGATCACCTCCGCCGGGGCGCCGGTCGGCGGACGGGCTGTGCGCTTCCTCGCTGAGCGAGCCGGCGCGACCACGCGCGTCGGTGAGGACGGCCAGCGCCGCTACCGGTTGGGCTAGTCAGCCTCGGCCCTCGAACAGGCCGGCTATTGCGGTCCGTCCCGGGATCACGCGGGCGTACTGAATGACATGTGGCGCCTCGCTCTCCGTGACGGCGTCGGCATCTGTCATGGCGCAACGATGCCCGATGGGCGGCTCCGCCCGGCTCGGATCGTTGTCCGCGGCGTGGGTGGCCCGCCGGACGACACTGCCGCGCGTGTCGATGTTGACGGCCGCGCTCGGGCGGCGATCCGGGCGGCTGGTCGCGATGGCGATGCTGGCGGCCGCGGCCGTCGGCGTCGGTGCGCTGATGACCGCGCGGGGCAGCGACCAGCCGCTGGCTTCAGCGATCCCGGCCGTGGCCGCGCCGGGTGCGCCCGCTACGTTGCTGGTGTTCGTCAGTGGCGCGGTGGCGCACCCGGGCCTGTACGAGGTCGCCACCGGCGCACGCATCGCCGACGCCGTCGCTGAGGCGGGCGGCATTCTTCCCACCGCCGATCCCGGGAGGCTGCCCAACCTTTCGGCGCTGCTGCACGACGGTCACCAGGTCAACGTCCCCTTCGCCACGGGAGGCTCCGCGCGCACGTCGGCAAAGGTCGACGTCAACTCCGCAGGTGTCACCGAGCTCGAGACGATCGAAGGGATCACGCCCGACCTCGCCCAGGCGATCGTCAGCACGCGGGCGCAATGGGGCCCCTTCGCCAACCTGTCGGACCTGCGCGCCGCGCTGGGGCTCGACACCACCACAGCGGCGCTGATCGGCAAGCACCTGAGCTTCCTGACCGCGCTCCCGTGACCGCGGCGGCTCCCTGGCGCGTCGCACTGTGTGCGGGCGGCTTCTCGGCGTGCGTTGCGCTCGTCCCCGTCGACGCACGGTTGGTGCCCGTGGTGGTGATCGTCACGTGCGTGGCCTGCGCCGTCATGGTCGTGCGCTGGCGGGTGGTCACCGTCGCTGCGGCCATCTTGGCGTGCTGCCTCGGGGCGTGGCGAGGCGCCACCGCACTCTCAGTGGATCATGGGCCCGCCACGGTCGCCGGTCACGTCGACGCGGGTGCCGTGGTCCTGCGTGGCACCGTGGGCGACGCCGGGGTCCCGGGGCGAGGGGACACCATCGTCGTGGACGTCCACGAGCTGGCCACGCGGACCGGGACGTGGACCGTCAGCGGCGCCGTGGTGGTCGAGCCGCTGCGCCGTGTCGATGTCCTGCCGGGTGACGTGGTGGACGTGTCAGCGCCCCGCCTGCGCGGCCCGCCACAGCGCCCGGGGTCGCTGTCCGCCGTCGCGCTCGAACGCGTGGGCGTCACCGCGATCGCCGCAGCGGCGCAGGTGACGTTGGTGGCGGCCGGGGGGCCGACCCCGGCGCGGCTGGCACAGCAGGCGCGTCGCGCGCTCACAGCCACCGTGGTGCGTGCGCTGCCTGAGCCCGACGCCACCCTGTTGCTCGGGATCGCCTTCGGCATCCACGGCACCCTTGCGCCTGGTGTGCGCACCCCGCTGCAGGACGCCGGGCTGATCCACATCGTGGCGGTCAGCGGGCTGAAGATCGTCATGATCGCGGGACTGGTCGATGCGCTTGCCCGGCTGCGCGGTTGGTCGCGGCGCCGGCGGACCGTGGCCACGCTGAGTGCTATGACGCTGTACGTCGTCCTCAGCGGTGCTGGCGCAGCCGCATTGCGCAGCAGCCTCATGGTTGGCGCCGGGTTGCTCCTCAGCCGCGACGGACGGCGGCCACACTCGTTCGCGCTGCTCGGCCTGTGTGCGGCTCTCATGCTTGCCATCGAACCGGCGGTGGCCTCGGATGTCGGTTTCCAGCTCTCCTTCCTGGGCACTGCCGGCATCCTGCTCCTCGCCGGACCGATCGCCGCCCGCGTCGCGGGGCCGCGCATCCTCGTCGAGCCCTTTGCGGTCACCGTCGCTGCCCAGCTGGCAACCGCGCCGGTCACGGCGGGAACCTTCGGCGTGCTCTCGCTGGTGGGCCCGTTCAGCAACGCGCTGGTGCTTCCACTGTTGCCCGCCATCATCGTGCTGGGCGGGGCGGGAGCCCTGTTCGGCACGCTGGCGCCGGCGGCCGGCTGGCTGCCGCTGGAGGGCGCCGCGCTTCTCAGCCGGCTGGTCCTCGCCATCGCGCAGGCCGCCGCCGCGCTGCCGTTCGCAGCCATCTCCGTGCAGCTGTGGCCCGCCGCATGGACTGTCGTCGAGCTCGCCGGTGGAGCCGCGGCCGCGCTCGCCTGGCGCCTGGCGTCGGGAACGGCCAATGGGGGCAGGTTCGCCACTGCCCTGGCCGCCGCGCTGCTGGCCGGTGCCGCGTCCGAGGCAGCGCTCTCAACCGTCGCCGACGACGCGATGCGGCTGACGGTGCTCGACGTCGGCAACGGCGTGGCGGTGCTGATACGTCCAGCCGGCGGAGGCCTCGCGCTGATCGACGGCGGCTCGGACGGGACGGCGCTGCTCAGCGCGCTGGGGCGAGTCCTGTCGCCGCTGGACCGCCACCTCGACGCCGTTGCTCTGACGGCGACGGACCGGGCCAGCTCGGCGGCGATCGCGAGCCTCCTCGGCCACTACGACGTCGGCACGCTGGTGGTGTCCCAGCCACTCCCGCCCGCGCTGCAGACAATCGCCGCGTCGCTGGCGGGGACGGGAACGCGCGTGGTCGTGGCTGCTGAAGGGGTGCCATGGGCCATTGGTGGCGTGACCATGCGCTGCGTAGCCGCGGGTCCCGCGGCGGCGGCACCGTGCGCGCTGCAGGTCAGCGCGGGTCGGTCGACGGCAGTGATCACCGCCAACCTCGGCCAGGCCGCGCAGGATGAGCTCGCCGCCGTGCAGAAGACGGGGTTGCGCGCGGACCTGTTGGTGGCGCCGACGACCACCGCGCCGTCCGCCGCCCTGCTCGCCGCCGTGCGGCCGGCGCTGCTGGCCGTGCCCGCCAGGCGCAGCCCGCCCGGCCTCGGGGCGGTGGGCCTGCCCACCGCCCTCACCGGTGCTGGAAGTGACCTGGAGTACGACGCGCTCCCAACCGGGGGGTTCGCCGATCCGGCGGAGTGAGAACGCAGCCTATCCCGAGCGCTGCCTCATCGCCGCCGGCGGCGCATCCCGGTTGCCATGGTCAGTGCGGCCGGCACCATCAGCACGGCCGCCCAGGGAATCCCGGCGGCGGCAACGCTCGCCACACGGGTGCCACGCTTGGTGAACCAGATGTTGACCCCGGAAGTCGCGTTGCCGGCGGTGTAGACGACGTTGGGGACGCCGCCACTTGTGTCCGAGATCTGGAAGAAGTCGAGCAGCGAACGGTCCGAGCACGCCGCGCCACCCCCACTCTGGATGCACCCGGTGTGCATGCCCGCGATCGCCACCACCGGCTTGTGGATGCTGGGGCTGGCGCTGCTGGCCTTGGTGACCCGAGCGTAGGTGACGCTCCACGACGCGCTCGCCGGCACCGCGTTGGGGTCACCGGTCGCGGTGGTGCCGTACCACGCCGTGTCGATGACACCGGCCTTGACGACGTCCATGGTGGGGAACACTGTCGTGCCTGCCCTCGACAGGGTGAAGGGGCCAGACCAGGTGCTACCTCCGTCCTTGCTGAACGCGTACTCCTCGACCACGCCGTTGGGGGCGACGTCATTGTTGGCGTCGAAGCCGGGGGCGCCGGCCCACATGACGTAGACAGTGCCGGCGCTGTCCACCTTGATCGGCGCGAAGTTCCACTCGTCCTCGAACGCCGACCCGCTGCTGCCGCTGTGGGGGATGGCGATCGGCGCCGACCAGTTGGGACTGGCGGTGCAGGCAGGACAGGTGCCGACCAGGTCGGTGTACGCGATGGCCATGCCCTTCTGGTAGCTGAAGCTGATGTAGATGCGCCCGGAGTGGGCGCCGTTGGTGTTGTCGGTGGCGATCCCGCCCGGCGGGCATACGCACGCGCGGACCGAGTCCGGGGTGTTCGAGCTGTTCACCGCCGACTCGGGAACGGCAGGGACGTCCTGTACGGTCTGGACACCGGCGGGAGGATTGGCGATCGGGCCGGTGTTGGCGACGTGGAGCGCGTCCACGCCGTCGTACACCGTGTAGTTCTGGTTGGAGATGGCGTTGTAGGCGAGCCAGGGACGGTCGTCACCGGGCTGCAGGTGGCTTCCGTATGGGTCGCCGGCCTCGAAACTCTTTCCGTGGTCAGTCGAAACGCTCAGACACGCGTTACCGAGCCACAGGTCGGTCTGGTAGATGTTGTCGTTGCTGTCTGGAACCAGGTCGGTGTCGCCACCGCTCAGGCCGGTGCATTCCTGCGACCGGACCGGGTTCGACCAGGTCGCCCCGCCATTGACTGACGTGTAGAGCGGACTTCCACCGCCGGTGTTGACGTTGCCGACCGCCTGCGGCGCCGTCACGAAGAGCCGCCCCTGGCTGTCGTGGATGAGGGTGGGCTCGCCAAGGCCTCCGGAGGCGGGGAGCTCGGTTGGAGCGGTGAAGCCGTTCTTGTTGGTGCCGCCCGCGGACGCATGGCCGGTCACCGACTGGCCCGGCCCGACGCCGGCGGCGATGGCAGCCACCGCCAGGGTGGCTCCGATAGCAAGTCGTCGCTGCATGGATCGACCCTCCTGGAGCCGGATTGGCTGTCGCGGATTCCCCGCTTCCGTTGACGACCGGCGGCCCCAGAACCTGCGCGCCGCCAGCCACTTGGGTTTGCCCCGCGGATGTTAGACGGTGACTTGAAGGGTGTCACCGGGCCGGGCTCACGCCACTCATCCTGCCGGGGCCGTGATCTGTTCGGGCCTGACGGCGACCTGACGCCGCTGCCGCACAATTGCACTGTGGCTGACCCTCCCGGCATCCTGCTCGTCCACGGCGACGAGCCTCACCTCGTCGACGCCACCGTGGAGAGATGGCGAGCCGCGGTCACCACCGGCGACGTCGAGGCCATCGACGCCCCGACAAGGCTCGAGCCGCTGATTGCGAGCCTTGTCGATGTGCCGCTCTTCGCCGCGGAGCGACACGTGCTGGTGCGCGACCTGCCCCAGCTGAGCGGCGCGCGGCGCGGCACGGCCGGCGTCGACGAGTTGACCCGCGCGCTGGCCATGCGGGCGCCCACCACGCATGTCTGCTTCGCGGTCCGCGCCACCGTTGCCCCGGCCAATCCGATCCTCGCGGCCATCAAGGCCAACGGCGGGCAGGTCGTGCACCACGACAAGCTGCGCCCCTCCGATCGTCGCCAATGGCTCGACATGGAGCTCAGGACGCGCGGGATGCGCTTGCCGGCCGGCGGCGCCGACCTGCTCCTGCGCTGCACGGCCGGCGACCTCGGTGCGATCGGCGGTGAGCTCGACAAGATCGCTGCACACGGCGGCTCGCCGACCATCGAGCTTCTGGGCGAGCTCGTCGCAGGGACCGAGCAGCTGGAGCTCTACAAGGTGCTCGATCTCCTCGCCGGATCGCAGCCGGCGAGCGGTGCCGCGCTGCTCAGTGACCTCATCGCGGAGGGACGCTCGACGCAGTACCTCCTCTCCATCCTCGCGGGCCAGGTGCGGGATCTGCTCATGGTCCACGGGCTGCTGCTCCGCGGGCAGCGTGGCGCGGGCGCGCTGGCATCCGCGATGCGCATCCCCGCGTGGCGCGCCGAACGGGTGCTGCGCACCGCACAGGCCATCCCGGCGACGCTGGCGATGCGCTGGGTCAGCGAGCTGCAGCGCATCGATGCGGGCCTCAAGGCTGGTGAGGTAGACGATGCTGCGGCGCTGCGACGGTGGGGGCTTGCCGCCGCGCAGTCGCTGACCGAACGTCGTGCCGGCCGGCGCACCGCCTGAGCCGTCAAACGTCAGTGAGATGCTGGTGCCGTCGCCTCGAAGGGACCTGCGACCCCACCGGCCAATGAGGCGGGAAAGTCGCGCACCCGCCACAGGGACGTGAACCGGATCGACAGGAAGCCGCCGGCCCCGATGAGCGCCGTGACCCACAGCGTCGCCGGGGCGCCGATGAGCGCCGCAAGCAAGCCGCCGAGCAGGTTCCCGAGCGGCCAGGCACCCCAGAAGAAGCTCCGGAATACGGCGCCCATCCGTCCCTGGAGGCGTGCCGGCGTCAGGGCCTGACGCAGCGTCACCTGGGCGATGTCACCGGCAACGCCCACCAGGCTTCCGAGGACGAAGACCGGGAACATGACCGCGGCCGGAGACACGAAGAGCGCCAGCGGCAGCAGGCCGATGACCCCGGCGGCGAAGCCGTTGCAGAGGGAGATGGTGCGACCGACTCCGAGCCGGCGGATGATCCGCGATCCGACCACCGAGCCGAGCATGGCCCCGAGGCCCTGCGACGCCAGCATCGCACCGAGCAGGCCGGGGCTGAGGTGGAGGCGATCGTAGGCGAACACGTAGAGCGGGGCCTCGTACGCGTGCGCGAAGACTCCTGCCGCGCTCATGCACAGAAGCTGGGCGCGCAGGACCGGGATCCCGAAGACGTGGCGCAGTCCCTCAGCGATCTCGGCCATGAGCCGGCGGCGCTGCGCCTGCGCGGGGCGCGGAGGCTCGGGCCGGCGTATCGACAGAAGCGCGGCGGTGGAGACCAGGAACGAAAGGCCGTCGACGAGCACGGCGCGGGCCGCGCCGACCGCCTCGACCAGGAGCCCGCCCAAGCCCGGGCCGACGGTCTGCGCCGCCGACCAGGTCACCTGCAGCCTGCTGTTGGCTTCCAAAATCTGGTTCGGCTCCACCAGCCCCGGAACGAAGGCCATGTAGGCCACGTCGAAGAAGACGGTGAAGACGCCCATCGCCGCGGCCGCGACGAACAGCTCCCACAGCCGCAGAGCGCCAAGGCCCGAGAGCAGCGGGAGCGCGCCCAGGATCAGGAACCGCGCCAGGTTGCAGGCGACCATCACGCGGCGCCGTCGCACGCGGTCGACGATCGCCCCGGCCAGGAGAGCCACGAAGGGAAACGGCACCCGCTCGGCGGCGACCATCAGCCCGACCGCGGCGGGCCCGGCATGGAAGGCAAAGATCGCCAGGGTGGGCAGCGCCAGCGTCGTGACCGCGCTGCCGATCTCGCTGACCGTCTGCCCGCTCCAGAGGAGGGCGAAGTCCCGCTGACGCCAGACAGCGCGCCTCACGCGCTCGCGGGCCTCGTGCGTGCCGGGTCTACTTCTTCTTCGGCTCTGCGGTGCTGGCAGGGGCGGACGTTGCACCCGCCTTCGCCTTCGCCTTCGCCTTCGCCTCCGGTTTGGCCTCCGGTTTGGCGGCTGCCTTCGCCGAGGCCTTGGCCGCGGGCTTCTTGGCCGCCGCCGCGGAACGACCCCGACCCTTGGCGCCGCCGGCCGCGGCAGCGCGCAGCTCGGTGGCATGCTCGCCGCCCTCGGACGCCGCCCGCATCAGCCGCGCCGCCATGGACGTCAGCCGGGACTTGCGCCGGTTGACGTTGTTGCGATGGAGGATGCCCTTCTCGGCGGCCCGGTCCAGTGCTCGCACCGCGGCTTTGAGCTGCGCCTCGACATCGACGGTCTGCCCGGGCTCGAGGTTCAGCAGCGACTGGCGCGCCTTGCCGACATACGTGCGCACCGAGGACCTCACGCCGCGGTTGCGAATGTGCTTGCGCTCGTTGGCGCGGATGCGCTTGCGCGCTGAACGGGAATTGGCCACGTGTCTTCCTGTCGATTGAGTGGGCAGCCGCGACGGCGGGTGCTTCGCGCAGACGCCCGGCGCGGTTGGCGGAGTATATCAGCGACCCGATGCTCCTCATCCCAGCCCACGCCAAGGTCAACCTCTGCCTGGCAGTGCGCGGCCGCCGCGCCGACGGATTCCACGACATCGACTCCGTGATGGTCACCATCGACTGGCACGACCTCGTCGGGGTTTCCGTCGAGCGCGCCGACGCCAGCTCGGTACGACTGCGGGTGTCGGGCGACACCGCCGGCCTGCCGGCCGACGACGCCAACCTCGTCGCCGCGGCCGGTCGCGCCGTGGCGGCGACGGCCGGCCCGCTCGAGATGGAGTTGTGGCTGGGCAAGCGTATCCCGCGTGAGGCCGGCCTCGGCGGCGGGTCAGCGGACGCGGCCGCGGTGCTGCGCGCCTGTGCCTCGCTGCTGGGAACCGGCGTGCGCGGCGTCGGACGGCCGGTTCTCGACCGACGGGCTCTGCTCGAGCTAGGGGCATCTCTCGGCTCGGACGTTCCGATGCTCATCAGCGGGGGCACGCAGCGCGTCCGTGGTCGGGGCGAACAGCTCGCGGCCGTCAGCGCGCCACCACTTCACCTCGCCGTGGCGATCGCCTCCACGGGCAGCACCGCGGCCGCGTATGGCGCCGTCGAGAGCATCGACTTCGAGGAGCCGTCGCGCCCGGAGGCGGTCACCCGCGCCCTGGAGGCAGGACTGAGGCCGCACGACGACCTGCTCGGCAGCGGCCTCGAGCGGGCCGCCTGCCGCGTCAACCCCGCGCTCGACGAGCGCCTCGTGGCGCTGCGCGCGGCTGTGGGCCAGGCTCGCTGGCACCTCACGGGCAGCGGAGGGGCGGCATTCGCCCTCGCCGACAGCGCGGATCACGCGGCGGAGCTGGCGTCCGCCGCCGCGTCCGCCGGCTTTCCCGCGCGTCGCTGCCGGACGATCAGCGGCTGAAGTCCTCGCGGTACCGCGCGTCGAGGAGCGAGTACAGACCGAAGGCGAGGAACCCGAGGGCAACGACGCTGAGCAGGATCGCCCCGAAACGCTGCGCGGCGAGCGTGCGCAGGCTGGCGTCGAGGCCCTTCGACCGGCTCGGGTCGTCGGTGAGCGCTGCGCTCAGGACGAATCCGCCAACGATGGCAAGAACCAGGCCGCGCGCCGACTGACCCGCGACGCCGAGGATGGCGGCCAAGCGCCGCATCCCGGTGCTCATCGCATGCGTGTCCAAAGGCGATTCGAACTTCCGGCTGGCCGCGTAGCCGAACAGCACCAGCCCCGCCACGATGATCCCTGCGCCCACGGCGGCGACCACCACGCGGCCGCCCCCGGCGGCCAGCAGCCGCGCCGTCCAGGAGCCCTGCTCTTCCTGCGGAGAGGTGGTCGACGAACCGGTGAGGATGCGCACGGTGGAGACGAGGAAGCCGGCGTAGAGCAGCGCCGTTCCGAGCGCAAGCAGCCGCCTGCCGGCGCTGCCGGGACCGCTCTCATCGCTGCGCCGGGTCAGCGCGCGAAGAGCCTGCCACGCGATGTAGCACACGAAGCCGCAGCAGAGCAGGACGAGCATCACCTTGCCGGCGAGGCCGCCCGAGATGGTCTCGATTGCGCCGCGGTTGTCCAGCTCCGCGTTGGCGCGCCCGAGCAGCACGTCGATCACCAGCGCACCGAGCACGATGTAGTTGACGGCGCGGCTGAAGATGCCGGCGCGAGCAACCCGCTCCATCCACCTGTCGTTGAGCGTGCGTCCGGCGATCGCCTCGCCGCGCCGCGCCTGGGCGAGTGGGGAGGGGCTCATCGCCCCGGCGCCACCGCGGTCCCGGCGCCCGCCATGGTGTCAGCGACCCTCGACCGCGAGCGTTGAGGCGAAGCCGATCAGCACGGTGCCTGTCGCAGCGTCGAGCCCGCGCTGCACGCGGCGGCGCTGGATCCACGGGCGAACCCGCTGCAGGAAGGCGACGAGTTCGAGGAGCCAGAGCATGCCCAGAAGAGCGTGGGTGTACGCGAGGGCCAGCGCGTCGATGGCCGGGGTGCCCGCGTGGCCGAGGAACTGAGGCAGCACCGACAGATAGAGCGCGAGCACCTTGGGGTTGGTGATGTTGCAGACGAAGCCCTGGCGGAGCGCCGCGAGGCGCTGCGGAGAGGGCATGGTCATAGCGGGGCCGGGCTCCGCGCCGGTGCCGCGGCGGGCGGAGAGGAGAGCCTGCACGCCGAGGTAGCAGAGATACACGATGCCGGCCCAGCGGATGGTGAGGAAGAGCGGCTGCGAGCGCGCGATCACCACCCCGACCCCGAATGCGGCGAGCGTGCCCTGGACGAGGCAGCTGGCCACCACCCCGAGGGTGGTGTAGAGCCCTGCAGCACGCCCGCGGGCCAGCGAGTTCTTGACCACCACCGCGAAATCCGGGCCGGGAGCGACCACGATGAGGGCGGCGAAGACCACGAAGGTGCCGTACCTCGCCCACGTCACCGCCTCATTCTAGGAACGCGGGACTCGCCAGCGCCGGCCCGCATCCCCGGCCGTACAATCCGGCCTCGTGGCAGCGCACACGCCGATTGACGGTTCCGCTCGGGCCGAGGCGGCCGCCACGTCCACGTCGTTTCCTCCCCAGCCCGAGGAGTGCTCCCACCCCGCGCCCGTCGTCGGTGTCATGGCGCACGAGTTCTCGACATACCAGGGGGCGATCGGTCCCGAGGGCACCCGGCGAACGTCCACCTACTACGGTCCTGTGCTTGGCGGCCTGCCCATCTCCGCGTGGCACTGCCAGACCTGCGGCCTGCTGCGGCTCACGTTCGTCGACGGGCGCAAGGAGGAGCGCCGCCTCTTCCCCGGCCCGCAGCCGGGGCTGCTCGCGTCGCCGACACCCTTCGATCCGCAGCAGGTGGGGTACGGGCTGCAGGCAAGGGTTTCCGGGGTGACCGTGCCGCCCACGATGTACATGGAGTTGCTCACGCCCTACGTGTCCGAGCCGGTCACACCGCTCTGGAAGCGCGTCGAGCTGCCCGCCTGGGATGCCCTCACGTGGACCACGGTTGTGGGGCTCGGCGTGGTCATGATCGGCCTGCTGATCACGGGGGTCCTCGCGGTGTACACGTACAGCACTCCCGACTCGGTCGGACCCGTGGTCACCGTCACCGGCCTCACCTTCTTCGGCATCCTCCTCCTCCAGTTGGCCGGGGCCGTGCAACGCCATTGGTTCCCCTTCCCCGCGCTCTCCCCCTCCGTGGCAGACACGCAGCGCGGCACCGCCAGGTTGGACGGTGCGACCAAGACGGTGATCACGTTGCTCAGCTTCAGCATGGTCGGACTCTTCGTCGCGGCGATCCTCGCGGTCTACACGTACTCCACATCCGCTGCGGAGCTGCCCGTGGTGATCATCACCGTCCTCGCCGCGATCCTGGCCGTCATCGTCGGGCTGGGCGGGTCGATCGCACGCCACCTGCGCGGTCGCTGACCTCGGATGGGGCTGCGCCAGCCTCCGGACCAGGACGTCGTGGTCTTCGGGGCGACGGGCGACCTGAGCGCCCGCAAGCTCCTGCCGGCCCTCTTCAACCTCTCTGCCGAGGGACTGCTCCCGCGACACGGTGACATCGTCGGGGCGGCTCCGGTGGAGCTGGACCGGGCCGGGTTCGTCGACTTCGCGCGTGAGTCGGTGCGCAGCTACTCGCGGACCAAGCCGACCCCTGCCTCCCTTGACGCCTTCGCCCGGCGCCTCCGCTTCGTTGCACTCGATCCCAAGGCCAATCTTCGCGACCTGCGGGCCGCGCTCAAACGAGAGCGTCGCCTCATCTACCTGGCGGTGCCCCCATCTGCGTTCACCTCCCTGATCACCGCCATCGGCGCATCCGACTTGGCCGAGGAAACCTCACTGATCATCGAGAAGCCCTTCGGGCACGACCTCAAATCGGCGCGGACGCTCAACGACACGATCCACACCGTGCTGCCCGAGGAGCGGATATTCCGCATCGACCACTACCTGGGCAAGGAGACCCTCCAGAACCTCCTCATCTTTCGATTCGGCAACTCCGTGTTCGAGAGGGTGTGGGACCGGGACGCGATCGCGCGCGTGGAGATCACCGTCGCCGAGTCGCTTGGGGTCGAGCAGCGCGGCGCCTTCTATGAGCAGACCGGCGCCATCCGCGACATCGTGCAGAACCACCTCTTCCAGGTGCTCGCCATCACCGCCATGGAGCCACCGATCTCATTCGATGCGGAGTCCATCCGCAATGAGAAGGTGAAGGTGTTGCGGGCGCTGAAGCCGATCAACCCGGATGAGGTGGTGCGTGGACAGTACGCGGCGGGGACGATCGACGGGGAACGCGTGCCCGGATACCGTCGCGAGCACGGGGTCGATCCACACTCCACGACGGAGACATACGCCGCCATGCGGCTGTGCATCGACAGCTGGCGGTGGTCAGGCGTCCCATTCTTCGTGCGCACCGGCAAGCGCATGGCTGAGCGCGACACCCGCATCGTGCTCACGTTTCGTGACGTCCCCCTGCACCTCTTCGAGCAGACAGGGGTGGACGCCGTCGACACCAACCGCTTGGTGGTGCGCGTCCAACCCAACGAGGGCATCTCGGTGACGTTTGTCGCCAAGGTGCCGGGGCCCGAGGTGAACATCCAGGGGGTCAAGATGAGCTTCAACTACGACAGCTCGTTCAAGACCTCGCCCCCCGAGGCATACGAGCGCCTGCTTCACGACGCGCTCCTCGGCGACCACACGCTGTTCATCCGGCAGGACGAGGTGGAGAGGGGTTGGACCGTGGTGCAGCCGGTGCTCGACTCGCCGCCGCCGATCGTGACCTACCGCGCCGGGTCCTGGGGACCGAAGCAGGCGGACGATCTTGTCAAGCCGCTGCACTGGCACAACGCCGACGCGGGTGACGCCGGATGAGCACGCTCGTCGGCGTCGACCTGGGCGGTACCAACATCCGCGCCGCCGTCGCCACCGGGTCGCACACCCACGCGCTGCCGGCGCACGCGCCCACCCCCGGCCAGGACGGCCCCGCCGCGGTCGTCGAGGCGATCGCGGGCTGCGTCGCCGAGGCGGCAGGCGGCAGGCGGGTCGATGGGCTCGCCATCGGCATCCCGGGACCGCTCGACCCGCGGCGCGGCATCGTCTACGCGGCACCGCAGCTGCGCGGTTGGGACAACTTCGACGCCGCTGCTGCGCTGCGGCAGCGCATCGGCAGTGAGGTCGCCATCAACAACGACGCCAACCTGGCCGGCTACGCGGAGTGGGTTGCCGGTGCAGGACGTGGCACCACCGACTTCATCTTCATCACAGCGAGCACCGGTGTCGGGGGGGCGCTGATCGTCAACGGCGACCTCTACGCCGGCAAGTCGGGCACCGCGGCGGAGTTCGGACACATGCCGCTGAGCCCCGACCAGCCTCCCTGCGGTGAGGGGCACCCGGGATGCCTCGAGGGCACAGCCAGCGGCACAGCCATCGCTCGGGCCGCGCGCCTGGCGGTGGAGGCGGGTGAGACAACGTCGCTGGCGGCGCTGCCACGCGACGCCATCGACGGCAAGGCTGTGCAGGACGCTGCTCACGCCGGCGATGAGGTGGCCCTGCGCATCTTCACGAACGCCGCGCGCAACCTCGGGCGCGCTGTCGGAGGGTTGATCAACCTGTTCTCCCCTGAAGCGATCGCCATCGGGGGAGGGCTCATCAACGCGGGTGAGCTGCTGTTCGGGCCGCTCCGCGCGGCGGTGGGCGAGATGGCGTTCGCTGTGCCGGCGGAGCACTGTCACATCGTCGAGGCCGAGCTGGGCACCGACGCCGGGCTGGTCGGTGCCGTCGCCTGGGCCGTGAAGAGCTTCGCGCCCCCGGGCGTCACGGGCGAGAGGTAGCCGGCAGCGATGGGACCGCCGATGGGCCCCGGCGCACCACCCCCCGCTCCGTCGGGACCGCCGCCGGGCCCGCGCGGGTTCCCGGTCACGCCGGGCAGCCGTCGCCCACCCTCGCGCTGGAGCTGGCAGCGCTGGTTGGTGGTCGGCGGCGCCGTGGTGGTCGTGGGGCTGGTGATCGCCGCCGTCGTCCTGGCCACACGCGCGCCGGCCCCTGACCGCGCGCCCGCGCTCGGGCCAACGCCGTCGACGTCGCCCTCGGCCTCGCCGTCGGCGAGCCCCACTCCCAGCGAGTCCGCGTCAGCGGCGCCGACGGCGACGCCGAGTACGACCGCCACCCCAACCGCGGCGCCGACACCGCAGCCGACCCCGGCTCCGACGCCGACTGCGACGGCGACACCCACCCCCTCGCCGACAGCGACACCCACCGCCAGCCCAACCTCAGCGGCGGCCACCTCGTCGCCCACTGCACAGGCGCGCGCCCCGAACTGAGACGTCCTACGGGCCGATCTCCCCGGCTCGGAGTGGGACCGAAAGGCGGTTGGACGGTTGTGCGAGGGGGCAGCGCCAGCGCGCGTCGTGCGCGCACGACGGCGCGTACGCGAAGTTGAAGTCCAGCACGACCCGGCCGCCTTCACTGCCCAGGTCGGCGCCCTTGGCGGTGTCGAGCACGTAGCGGCCACCGCCGTATGTCTCCGAACCCGACGTGCCGTCCGCGACGGGCACGAACAGCCCGCCGGCGTACCCGTCGAGCCAGTACGCGCCGAGCTCGTGGCGAGCACCGTCCAGCACGAAACCGAGCGTGCCGACATGGGTCATGCCCGGTACCTCGTCATCACCGTCGAGGTGACGCGGGCTCGACGGCGCCAGCCCCGCGAGCACGCGCAGTGACGGGTCGTACGGGAAGCAGACAAAGTGGTACGCCGGGCGCTGACTTCGCCGGGACCGGCGACTGCGGGTGCTCACGGTAGAGACGCTCCTTGCCGGCGCGCCAGGCACTCCATCCGTCCTCACCGGGGCCGAGCGCGCGCACCTCCGAATACAGCTCACCGACGTCGCGGCGCCACTCCGCAAGCTCCACCGCGGCGCGCACGTCCATGGGCGCCCTAGTTAGTCGACGAGCTGGGGAAACAGGCCGTCGAGGTCGCGCGAGAACGTCGGGAACGCGTGCAGGGTGTCCTCGAGCACCGCCAGCGGGACGTCGCCTCGTATCGCCAGGGTGAGCTCCGCGATCATCTCGCCGGCGCGCGGACCAACCACCAGGGCCCCGACCAGCACGTTGCGCCGCATGTCGGCGACCAGCTTGATCACACCACCAGGCGGCCCGTTGATGTAGCCCCGCGTGCCGTTGCCCGAGTCCGCGCTCACGACGCGCACCTCGGGAAGCTGCTCGCGCGCGGCGGCCTCGCTGAGGCCCACCGAGGCGATCTCGGGGTCGGTGAAGGTCACCCTCGGGATGGCGCGATGGTCGGCAACGGACGGAACGCCGCGCAGCTGCCTGCCGATGACCTTGCCGTGGTACCAGGCGAGGTGGGTGAACGCTCCGATCCCGGTGACGTCTCCGCCCGCCCAGATGCCGGGGGCGGCCACCAGTGTGCGGTCGTCGACCTCGACCCACCCCTTCTCGGTGGTCGCGACGCCGGCCGCGGCGAGGTCGAGCCCGTTCAGCTTGGGGCGCCTCCCGACGGCGATGAGCAGGCGCTCGCCGACCAACGTCTCGCCGCTCTCGAGGTGGAGGTGGATGCCGTCCTCATCGCTGCTCACCCCGACTGCCTTCGCGCACAGGTGGATGGCGATGCCGTCGACCTCGAACGCCTTGGCGAGCTCGACGGCGGCCTCGGGTTCCTCGCCGGGGATGAGCCGGCCCAGCGCTTCGACGATGTGCACCTCGCAGCCGAAGCGCGCGAATGCCTGGCCGAGCTCGGCCCCGATCGGTCCGCTGCCGAGCACCAGCAGCGAGCGGGGCAGCTCGCGGGCGAGCGTCGCCTCGCGGTTGGTCCAGTACTCCACGCCGTTGAGCCCGTCGATGGGCGGGATCGCTGGGGATGTGCCTGTGCCGATGACGACCCCCCGGCGGGCCCGCAGCTCGCGGTCGCCGACCAGCACCGTACGCGGCCCAGTCAGGCGTCCCTCGCCGCGGATGATGGTGGCCCCCTGCTCGACAAGAGCTTCGGTGGCCTTGGTGTCGTCCTCGTCGCGGGCGATCTCGCGTGTCCGACGGGCGATCTTGGGAAAGTCCACGTCCCACTCAACCCGCGAGGCGGCCAGCGTGCGAGCGCGGTCGGCCTCGGCGAGGACCTCGGCGGAGCGCAGCAGCGTCTTGCTGGGGATGCATCCCCAGTACGGGCACTCGCCGCCGACCAGCTCGCGCTCGATGACCGCGAGACTGATGCCCGTGTCCTTCAGCTCGCTGGCGAGCCCCTCGGACACGGTGCCCGCGCCGATGCAGATGACGTCGAACTGCTCCGGCTCCCCGGCCACCTCTACAGGGCCAGCGGACGGGTCGGCGCCATCACCGCGGCCGGGTTGTTCCTCCAGTCGACACCCGCGACGTCGATGTACAGCTCGAGCTCGTTGCCATCGGGATCGAGGATGTACAGGCTGTGACTGACCGTGTGGTCGCTGAGGCCGATGATGCGGACGCCGGCCTCCTTGCAGTGCGCCACAGCCTCCCGAAGCTCGTCGTCGCTGTCGCCGATCTTGATCCCGAGGTGGTAGAGGCCGACGTGCCGTCCGGAGGGCACCTCCTGGGCCTCGGCGCCGACCTCGATGAGCAGCAGCTCGTGGTGCGTACGGCCGCTGGAGAAGGCCGCCGCCGGGAAGCGGGGATCGGGCGTGGAGACCTGCGTCCAGCCGAGGACGTCGCGGTAGAAGGAGGACGAGCGCTCGATGTCGTGGACGTAGAGGACCGCGTGACCGAGCTCCTTGACCTGCATGCCTCGAGGGTACGCTCAGCGGCCGGCGAAGCGCTCGACGGTGGCGATCAAAGGACGTGAGCCAGGAAGGTCTTGGTGCGCTCGTGCTGAGGGTTGGCGAGAACCTCGCGCGGGGTGCCCGCTTCGACGACGACGCCGCCGTCCATGAACAGCAGCGTGTCGCCCGCCTCGCGAGCGAAGGCCATCTCGTGGGTGACGACCACCATTGTCATGCCACTCTGGGCGAGGTCGCGCATGACGTCGAGCACCTCACCGACCAGCTCCGGGTCGAGCGCGGAGGTGGGTTCGTCGAACAGCATCAGCTTCGGCTCCATCGCCAGCGCGCGTGCGATGGCGACGCGCTGCTGCTGGCCGCCCGAGAGCTGGTTGGGGTACACGTCGATCTTCTCGGCGAGCCCGACCCGGTCGAGAAGCCTGCGCCCGCGCGCAACCGCCACCGCGGTGGTCTCGCCCTTCACGCGCTTGGGCGCCTCGATGACGTTCTCCAGCGCAGTCATGTGCGGGAACAGGTTGAAGCGCTGGAACACCATGCCGATCTCACTTCTCTTGCGGCATACCTCGCGGTCGGGCAGCTCGTAGAGCCTGTCGCCACGCTGCGTGTAGCCGACCAGCTCACCGTCGACGTACAGCCTGCCGGCGTCGATCTTCTCGAGATGGTTGATACAGCGCAGGAAGGTGCTCTTCCCCGAACCAGACGGGCCGATCAGGCACATCACCTCCTTCGGTGCGACCTCGAGGTCGATGCCGCGCAGCACCTCGAGACGGCCGAAGCTCTTGTGCACCGCCTGTGCCTGGACCATCGGCGTGGCGGTAGCGACCGTCATGAATGTGGGCCACCGACCTGCATGGCGGCATCCTCTGCGACCGGCCACGGCGGCGTGGCGTGGCCCTGGAAGAGCACGCGCCGGAATCGCTGGATGGGCGTCGGCGGCAGCTCCCGCTGTGACCCTCGGGCGAAGTACCTCTCCACGTAGTACTGGCCGAAGGTGAGGACGGACGTCATGAACAGGTACCAGATGCTCGCGACGAAGATCAGTTCGATGATGCGGAAATTGGCGCTGGCGATCTGTTCGGAACGGGTGAACAGCTCGGTCACCGTTGCGATGGAGGCAAGGGATGTCGTCTTGAGCATGGAGATGGTCTCGTTGCCGGTCGGGGGGATGATCACGCGCATCGCCTGTGGCAGGACGATGCGCCGCATCACCAGCAGCCGGCGCATGCCGAGCGCATGGGCGGCCTCGGTCTGACCCTGGTCGACCGAGATGATGCCGGCGCGGATGATCTCGGCCATGTACGCAGCCTCGTTGAGGCCGAGCCCGAGGATGGCCGCGACGACATTGGGGATCAACGTGTTGGTGCCCACCCGCCAGCCGATGTTGGTGAACGGTATACCGATGCCGATGAACTGGATGACCGTGTTGAGGTTGAACCAGAAGAAGATCTGCACCAGCACCGGCGTTCCTCGGAAGAACCAGATGTACAGCCAGCTGATCGACGAGACGACCGGGTTCGGTGAGAGCCGCATCACGGCGAGGAGGACCCCGAGGCCCACCCCGATGAGCATCGAGATGACGGTCAGCTCGAGGGTCAGGAGGACCCCGCCCAGGATGTAGCCCTGGAAAAGGTAGTGCGTCACGACGTCCCAGTGGAGTCCGGGGGCCGTGACGATGGTTCCCACGATCTCGGCCGCGATCGCAAGCACGACCACAGCGGCCACCCAGCGTCCGGGGTGCCGGAGGGCAACGGCCTTGATCGCCTCCGGCCGCTCGTTCACGGTCGGCATCGGCTCATCTCCGGGCTCAGACGTCCTGTGTCACATGCCGGACGTGGTCAGTACGACGGAACGCAGGTAGCGCCGGACGAGCTGTTGTTGTTGATGGTCACTGCCGAGCTGGGGACCGCGCCGTCCTTGACGCCCCACGTGTTCAGGATGTTGGCGTAGAAGCCGTGGTCGATCAGGTACTTGACCGCATCCTGGATCGCCTGCTCGATGGGGTTGCCCTTGACGACGGCGATCCCGTACGGCGCCACGCTGCAGGGGCTCCCGGAGACCTTGAGCTTGCCGCCCTGCTGCTTCACCTGGTAGTCCGCGACCGGCTGATCGAGCCAGCCGATCTGGTCACGTCCGGACAGCAGCGCCTGGTCGGCCTGCGTCTGGGTCTGGAAGCTGTCGACGGTGATGGCCTGCCCGGATGGGCAATGATCGCTGTCACCCGCGATGGGGGTGCCGCCGACCTGCTGGCCCATGAAACCCCATGCGTCGGACTCCTCGATGGTGCCGGCCTCCACGGCGACGTGCTTGCCGCACATGTCCGACGCCTGCGTGATGGAGGCGCCTCCCGACTTGACGAGCCACGCCTCACCGGCCTGGTAGTACGAGACGAAGTCGATGCCACTCTGCTCGCGCTTGACCGTGGGTGACCAGCTCGAGATGCTGAACTGGTAGCGAGGCTTGTCACCCCCGGCGACCTCGTTGGGGGTGGATGCCTTCAGCTGGGCGATGATGTCGTCGAAGGTGACGTTGTTGAACGTGCAGACGACGCCCATCACCTTGCAGATGGCGTTGCCGAGGTCGATGTCCCATCCCTGGATGTTGCCGTTCTCGGGGTTGATGAACTCGTTCGGCGCGTAGGTGGCGTCGGTGGCTATCTGTACTGGGGACCCCTTGACCGACGACGGGACCTCGTTGGCGATGCTCTGCTGGACGGACGGTCCGGTGGCCGTGCCGCCGCCGCCGGACGACGACGCGGGGCTCGCTGAGCTGCCACACGCCGCCAGCAGCAGGGCCGTGAACATCAGACCGGCGCTGACGCGCCTGCGAGAGCGGGTGGACGTGCGGCCCATGGCGGGACCCCCTGGCTGTTCGTGGGCGGGAGATGACGGACGCATTGGTACCCGGCTCGTGCGCCATGGCACGCGGTGCGCTGCGGGCGCATTGTGACCGTCCCCAACTCCACTGTCCACTCGTTGGGCGCCCGTAGGATGCTGCCGTGGAGACCTTCGACGTCGTCGTCTGCGGGCTTGGCGCGATGGGGAGCGCGACGACGTACCAACTCGCCCGGCGAGGCGTTCGCGTGCTCGGCCTCGATCGCTTTGCGCCGCCACACCAGCAGGGGTCCACGCACGGCGCCACCAGGGTCACCCGCGAGGCGATCGGTGAGGGGCTGGCGTACGTCCCTCTGGCTCGACGGTCTCACCAGCTCTGGCGGGAGATCGAGGAGGCGACCGGGGCCAACCTGCTGACGACGAACGGCCTGCTGGTGCTGGCATCCCCGGGACTTCAGACCCGGCACAACGGCAAGACGCGTTTCCTCGAGACGACGATCGAAGCGGCCCGGGAGTTCTCGATCGACCACGAGCTGCTCGATGCGGCAGAGATCGGCCGCCGGTTTCCGCAGTTTCGCCTCGCCGGCGACGAGCGCGGGTATTTCGAGCCGGGTGGCGGTTTCGTGCGCCCCGAGGCGGCCGTCTCCGCCCAGCTCGAGCTCGCGAAGCGCGCCGGGGCCGTCATCCGCACCCACGAGACGCTCAGGGGCTATGTCCAGGACGCCGGTGGCGCCACCGTCACGACCACAGCGGGGCGATATTCCGCAGGCTCCCTGGTTCTCGCGGCAGGGGCCTGGCTGGGCGAGATCCTCGGCGCCGCGCACGGCGGCGACTTCGCCATCACCAGGCAGCTCCTGCACTGGTACGCGGTGGACGGCTCGGTCGAGCCGTACCTGCCGGACCGCTTCCCCGTGTTCATCTGGGACAGCGAGCCGGCGTCGTTCTACGGGTTCCCGGCGATCGACGGCCCCGGCGGCGGCGTCAAGGTGGCTGCAGAGCAGGCGGTACCGAGCGCGCGCGTCGATGACGTCGCCAGGCAGGTGAGCGGCGACGAGGTGTACGGGCTGTACGACAGGGTCATCAGCGGCCGGCTGCCCGGCTTGGCGCGGCGCTGCGTCAAGGCGGTGACGTGCATGTACACCACCACTCCGGATGGCGATTTCGTCATCGACCGCCACCCAGAGCACCTCTCGGTGATCATCGTGTCGCCGTGCTCGGGGCACGGCTTCAAGCACTCGGCGGCAATCGGCGAGGCGGTGGCGGCCTCGGTGGTCGGCGAGGAGCCGACAGTGGACATCAGCCCGTTCTCGCTGTCCCGGTTGCGAGGGCGACGTATGCTGGACAGCACACACAGGTGATGCCATGCACATGCCGCCCGACGGGACCGGGCACGACCCGGGTAGCCCACCAGGCGACGGCGCTGGGGTGGGGGCGCGACGAGTGCAGAACGTGACCTGCGGCAACTGCGGCTGGCCTAGCGCGTGCGTCGCGCAGAGCGGCATGCGCCTGCTCAGCTTCGTCTGTCACTGGTGCGGCAAGAGCACGGTGGGCGTGGTGGACCCGACGATCAAGCGCAACGTCATCTTCTGACGCGCGAGCCGACACGGGCCGCGCTACGGAAGACGAGGCGGGCTCCAGCTCGGCCCGGGAGCGCCGGGATATGCCGCGACGCCGAGCACGTCGTCGGGGTCGAGCTCCAGGAGGAAGGCCCGGCAACGCGTCGAACTCGTCGATCTCGGCAAGCGCCGCCGACGCGGCGAGGAGCGCGTGAAGGCCGCGCAGGAACCCGCGGTTCGATGGCCGGGCCCAGCGAACCATGCCAGTCCCACCCCATCCCTCGCGGCGCAGCCGATCGAGCCCGCGGTGGTAGGCGACCCGCGCGAACGCGTAGGCCTCCACCCCGTCGCCACCGGCAAGGCTCATCTCGCTGAGACGCGCCCACCCCTCGAGCAGTGTGGGGTGCGCGGCGGCAACCGCGGCGAGAGCGGCACGGCGCGCAGGCGCGTCGGTCAGGGCCAGAGCCTGACGCAGGCTCTCGAACTGGTCGGCGGGCTCCGCGGGGAGGATCGTCTCGTGGCGCGGGGTCGCGGCCGCCGGGCTGAGGCCGCCGACTGGAAGATCCTGGAGCGGGCGCGGCGATCGGTCAGGCGTCACAGCGAGAGAGTAATGCGCATCAGCCCGGGTCCGTTGGTCAGGCTGCTTGTCGCCGCCGCCCACCGCTTTAGAGTTCTGGCGGTGAACGGCCCGGACGGCGCGCGCCTGGCACGTGACATCTTCGCGCGGAGATTGGCCGTGATGTCTGTCATCCTGCTCAGCGCGGCGGGAGTGGCGTCGTGTCAGTCTCCGTCCCCGACCAGCACCTCGAGTTCGATCCGCACGACCGTCCACAGGCAGCGCTCGGCCCCAACCAACAACCTCCGCAGTTGCTCCAGCATGGCGCGTGGTCGCTTCGCCGAATGCGGGATCGGCCGCTGGTCAGGACAACGTGTTGTCCTCCGTCGTGTGCCCCTCGGCCTCGACCTGTTTTGCGGTGGGCTCGTACAACCTCAGCAATGCAACCGGCCCAAAGACGCTCGTGGAACGATGGGATGGCACGGTGTGGACCATCACCGCTGCGCCCGACCCCATCGCATCCGGCGATTCCCTTGCGGCGGTCACCTGTCTCACGACCTCGAATTGCTGGGCGGTCGGCGGGGGGGAAGGGTATGGCACCCCCACGCTGACCGAGCAATGGAATGGGAGTGCGTGGCGAGTAGTGCCGTCGGCCAATACCCTGGCCGGCGGTCTGCTGGAGTCCGTGGCATGCTTGAGCACCAGCAACTGCTGGGCGGCCGGGTTCTACGCGAGCTCCGCTCCCACTGGCGTCAACGGAAGTCTCATCGAGCACTGGAATGGGACGTCATGGACCATCAGCCCTTCGCCGCCCCCGAAGACGGCGAGAGCGGCCGATGCGATTCAAGGGTTGGTCTGCCCGTCGCCGAACGATTGCTGGGGCGTCGGATCCTCCATCTCTGGGGACAGCAATGCGCCTCTTGTCATCCATTGGGATGGCTCGCGGTGGAGCGCGACGTCGACACCGTCGGTGTCGGGATACTTTCCGCAACTGAGCGCGGTCGCCTGCACCTCGCCCTTCCAGTGCTTCGCGGTTGGCGGCGGCCAGGGACCGCAGGGGACAGCCCTCGTCGAATCGTGGAACGGTACGTCGTGGACCGTTCTGAGCACGTCGCTGCCGGGGTCGCTCACCTCAGTGGAATGCTCTTCAGCCACTGACTGCCTGGCCGTCGGTTTCGCACCGTCCAGCCACCTCAACGGAGCCGCGGGGACTCGTCCATTCGGCGCTCGCTGGGATGGGGTTTCGTGGAGCGAGGTTGCAACGCCGGACCCTGCGCCCAACGCCCCGCGCGCAGGCCCGCAGGCAACGTCACTGGCCAATGAGTTGCTGAGCCTGACATGCGCGTCGGCTTCGAGCTGTTGGAGCGTTGGTCACGCGCCGTCCGCCGCCGGTACGGCTCAGCTGACGCTCATCGAGCAGTGGTCAGCCCAAGGATGACGCCCACGAGAGCGCCCGCGGCCCGATGTGGTGTCTGCTCGCCGGCCCTGACCGCCACGGTGCCCTGTGTGCTAAGCTTTCTGTATATTCAGAATGCTACGGCTACGCGGAGAGGGCACGTTTGTGACGCTCGGCAGCGCGGTCCCTGACTGGAGGGCCGGCGGGGCCGTGGGTGATCCCGGACAGGGCAGAGGTAAGACCGGCATCGAACCGCGCCTCATCCCGTGGGTGGAGACGCTCATCGACAGCCGCTGGGCCGCACTTGTGCTGGACGCCGGCAACCGCCTCACCTGGGTGTCCGACGAGTTGCAGGCGTTCATCGGCGAACGTGATCCCGAGAAGCTGGGCGTGGGCCAGCACATCGCCGCGGCCTTTCTCACCGACTCCTGGCTGCGCAGGATCACCCCGGAGAGCTCCCTGGAGCTGTTCCATGACGTGATCCCGTTCTTCCTCGACGGCGTTCCTGGTGGCCCCGTGGCGTTCGCCGAGACGGTGGCTCCGTCGTTCCGCGCGCTCTTCGCGAGCGCCTCAGCACGCCCGCAACCCGACATCTTCACCGGGCGGTTCGACTACCGCGAGGACGGCCTCGGCCCATACGAGGTTCGGTTCCTGTGCGCTCGGATACGCGACGACTCCGGTGCGGCGATCGGCAGTTACGTGATCACGTACATGGGACTGCGGCCCACCCTCGTGTCACTCCTCGCGCGCGGCGACGAAGCCATGTACGAACGCATGGCGGACCTCGTCGAACCGGGACGGCACTCCGCTGCAATCCTCTTCGCGGACCTGCAGGATTCCGGTGACCTGTCCCGACGCCTTCCGACCGCACGATACTTCGACCTGATCCGCACGCTGTCGAGTCGCTTCGACCATGCGGTCGCTACCAATCATGGCGTCGTCGGCAAGCACGCCGGGGACGGCATGACCGCCTTCTTCCTGGCGGACGGTGATGTCCGGCCGTCGCAGGCAACGTGCAACGCGCTGCGCACGGCCCGTGAGGTGCAGCGCTGGGCGGCGGAGCTGACCGAATCGCTCAGCGAGGGGATCCCGACCGGCATCCGCGTCAACGTGGCGCTGCACTGGGGTCCGAACCTGTACATGGGCCAGCTCGTGCCAGGCGGCCGCCTCGACGTCACCGCGCTGGGTGACGAGGTCAACGAATGCGCTCGGATGCAGGAGAGCACCCGCGAGGGCGCGGTCTCCGTGTCGAAGGCGTTCGCCGAGCTGCTGCAGCCTGACGACGCCACCGCGCTGGGCGTTGACCTCGGCGCCGTCCTCTACCGGCCTCTGGCCACCATCCCGGGCGTCAGCGAGAAGGCCGTTCGAGACGCCGGCACCCTTGCGGTGGCGCAGTGGCGATGAGGGACGCAGGATGGATCGGCTGACGGGACTGTTCGTCGACGGCATGGGCGCGGCCGCGGCCACGTCGGGGGTGCTCACGCAACTGCAGGGAAAGATCTTCGGCTTCCTCTACATTCAATCCGGCGCTCTGTCACTCGACGAGATCACCGATGGGCTGCAACAGAGCAAGAGCAATGTCTCCGTGCAGATCCGCGGTCTGCTCGACTGGCAGTTGGTCCGCCAGGTGCGGATCGCCGGCTCGCGGAAGGACCACTACGAGGCCGCCACCGACTTCTGGCGCGTGATGCAGGAGATCCTCGAGCGTCGCTTCCGCTGGAACCTCCGCCAGGTCCTGGCCACCACCGAGGAGACCGAGCGCGCCCTCGGACAGGAGGGCAACGGGAGACGGACGAGCACTGACGAGAGAGCGGACTTCATTCGCGAACGGCTGCACGCCCTGCGTGACTACTTCGTCGCAGTCGACATGGGGCTCGGCGCGTTCAGCCGCGGCGAGCCGATGGCACCTGAGGCGATGCGGGGCTCCGTGCTGCAGAGAGTGCCCGTCGACGGAGCGAAGACAGCGAAACACGGCACGCGACCGGGCCGGCGCCCACGACCCATGGACGGCAGTGCGAGGGAGGCCGGATGAGAATCTCGAACGCCGAGCACGAGCGGCATCCCTGGTTGATCGCACGGATCGCTCCCGACTTCGAGCTCCTGGACGCGTGGGCTCTGCCCGCGCACGGAGGGGCAGATGAGTTCCCTGCGCTGATCGGCATCGTGACCGCGCTGGACCCGACCGGCGGGCGCTGGTCCGGAGCCACCCGTGCCCTCTTCTCGCTGCGCTTGCGCCTGGGGTCCTGGCTGGGGTGGGATCGACCGGAGGGCACGCTGCCGATCCCGGGTCGCAGCGAGACGAGCCTCAGTGCTCGGGTCCCCGACGGTATGCGAGATACCTCGACGCGTGCCACGACGGTGGGTGGGGCCACGTTCGTGCCGCTGTACAAAACGAACGACGAGTGGGCTGCGGAGATCTCCAACCGCACCGTCCACGGCGTCCTGCAGCTGGCGTGGATCGATGAGGGCCATGGGGATCACGGCGGGCGGCTTGGCGTCTACGTGAAACCACGGGGCGCCCTCGGCGCCGCATACATGGCCCTGATCGGACCTTTCCGGCACCTCATCGTGTACCCGGAGCTGATGCGCCAGGTCGAGCGGGCCTGGAAGGCGCGGCCACACGGCACGGGTCGTGGCGGTGACCCCTCATGGCAGCTCCGCGGCGATCGCCCCTGTCCCGGATCCAGGCAGTCGTCCGCGAGGGGTAGCCCGTGGCCACCCTCAAGCAAGCAGGTCACGCACGCGGCGCGGCGCGGTTCATCGCGGGTGCGGTGTTCTCCAACACGCGCGGCATCGACATGAGCAGCACCTCACGTCCGCGGGCCAGCTTGTTCTCGTCCGGCGCCGTGCTCTCCCACTCCGCGATCTCTTCGAGCGCCCAGAGCGCCCAGCTACGCATTGCCTCGCTGTAGTAGCAGAGGAACCGGTGGATCAGCGCGTTGATGTGTGTGCGCGACGGAAACGGCCCGCCCGACGTGCCGATCTCGAGACCGAGTGCTGTCCCGAACCGCTGCCACTCGTCCATCTGGTCGCCCACGTTCTCCAAGACGCGACGGAGGTCGCCGGCGCTGCCGTGGTCGGATGCGAAGACCCGCAGCATCGCTTCGAACTGCAACTCCGGCGGCGGGCAGCTCGGCTGTCGGACCCAGGCGGCGAGCGCGTCGCTGCCTGCGTCGGTGATCCGATAGACGGTGCTGGGCCGCAAGCCTGTCCGACGCCGCTCGGCCGCGGCGAGGCCGTGGCGCACCAGCTTCTTGGGCTCCTCGTACAGCTTGCGCTCCGCTCGAGGCCAGAACCAGTGGACGCTCCTCTTCATCTGCTTGGCAAGTTCGTAGGTGGTCCAGGGGCGGAGCGCCAGCAGCGAGAGGACCGCGTACGAGGTGGTGGTCAGGGGACGGGGCTGGTCAGCCGGCACGGGTTGCAGGATACTGCCAAGGGCAGTATCCTGCGCTCGGCGCCTCGGCAGGGGGCGCGTGGGCGACCTTCGGAGGAGTGGACGTGGCGGAGACATGGACGCTGGTGAGGGAAGAGCGTTTGCGCCTGGCCAAGGCGCTCGAGGGGCTGACGTCAGAGCAGTGGGTGGAGCGGTCCCAGTGCGAGGACTGGACTGTGCGTGACGTCGTCGCTCACGTGGCGATGACACCGCAGCTCAGGCCGCCTGGTGTGCTGCCGGCGATGGTCCGGTCTCGCTTCAACATCCCACGGCTCCTCTCGTCGCTGGCACGCCGCGATACTCGCGGCCCCGCGGAACTCATCCATGCCCTCCGTGAGATCGCCGACGACCATCACACGCCGCCGAAGGCGCGTGCCGAGAACGTGCTTGCCGACGTCGTTCTGCACGCGCAGGATGTCTTTCGCCCCTTGCGAATCGACTACACACCGCAGGCGCAGGCTCAGCTGGTGGCCGCTGAGCTGCTGACCACGAGCGACTTCAACTGTGGCTCCGCGACGCGCTCGCGGGGGCTCCGCCTCGTGGCCACCGATTTGTCATGGACTCACGGCGACGGCGCAGAGGTGCAAGGCCCACTGCTGGCGATTCTCCAGGCAGTGGGTGGACGCGGCGCCGCGCTCGCCGACCTCACCGGTGACGGCGTGCCGGCTCTCGCCCCACGCTGTCGCCAGTCTCCACGCAATCTCGAGGCTGTCCCCGCTTAGTCAACCTGCAAGAGGAGTGACACCATGCCGATCGCATTCGTTTTCGAGTTCGCCGGTGGTCGACCAGGACGCCTACGACGGGCTCATGGCCGCCATCGGTCGGGAGTCAGTCGACGCTCCGGCGCCGGGAGGGGCGCTCGCGCACTTCGCCGGACGCACGCAGGACGGTTGGCGCGTCATCGACGTCTGGAACAGTGAAGAGGACGCCAACGCCTTCTACAGTTCGGATGCCTTCAAAGCAGTGAGCGAGGGCGCGCCGTCGATGACCACCACCCCTTGGCGACTGCACCGCACGGAGGTGTACGAGACCGCGCGAACGACCAGCTGAAGTGTCGCCGCCGCGTTGTCGCCAGGTGACTGCAGCGTCGAATGCCTGAACTGCACACACTCATGACCGGCATCGCCATGGGCGAGTTGCCGCGATGGCACGATGGTCGGCTGTGGTTCGCCGACTGGGGCCCCGGCGAGATCATCGCCGTCGACCTCGCCGGCGCCAGCGAGGTCATCCTGCGGCGGCAGTCGCTCCCGCTGAGCATCGACTGGATGCCGGACGGGCGACTGCTCGTCGTCTCGGGACGCGACGGCCTGCTCCTGCGCCGGGAGCACGACGGGTCGCTGGTGACGCACGCCGATCTCAGCCGCATTTCCGACAAACCCTGGAACGACATCGTCGTCGACGGCCGGGGCAATGCCTACGTCGGTACGATAGGTTTCGATTTCCCGGGTGGAGAATACGCCACCGGGTGTCTCGCCATGGTCACGCCAGACGGCTCAGCTCGAGTTGTCGCGGACGGCCTGGCGTTCCCCAACGGCCTGGCAGTGACTGGCGACAACCGCGTTCTGATCGTCGCAGAGTCCTACGGTCATCGACTCACCGCCTTCGACATCGGCGACGATGGAGCGCTCTCCAACCGCCACGTATGGGCTGCTACCCCCGGGGACCATCCAGACGGCATCTGCCTCGATGCCGACAACGCCGTCTGGTATGCGGATGTGGGCGGACGTCACTGTGTGCGCGTCCACGAACGTGGCGAGGTGCTGCAGATCGTCGATGTCGACCGTGGCTGTTTCGCCTGCACCCTCGGAGGGCCCGAGGGCAGCACCCTCTTCATCGTGGCGAACGCATGGCCTCTGCCGTCCGACATGACAGCCGAAGGTGGCCGCACCGGCCGGGTATTCTCGGTCGACGCCCCAGCGATGAGGGCGGGATGGCCATGACGGAGCAGCCCAGCCAAGGGCATTGATCAGGGCCGCCCGCGCAGCTGCTCCATCTGCGTGAAGCGGTCTGCCACCCCCCAGTGCTCCACGATGAGGCCGTCCCGGAAGCGGCAGACGTCCATGACTGTGATCTGAAACCGCCTGCCGGTGGTCTTGCCGATGCCAGGGCCGGTGTGTGTGCCGCGACCCGTCAGCCGTCCCCAGACAAGATCACCCTGCGCGGCGGTCGCTTCGACCGTGAGGCTGAAGTCCGGGGCAAGCCGGTGTAGGAAGGTGATCGCGTTCTTGACGCCGCTTCGGTCTTTCGGCTCCATCCCGTCCTGATGCTCAACGTGATCCGCCGCCAGCAGCTCATCCACGACCGCCAGCGACCCCTTGCTGAACCCTTCCTCGACGAGGCGGCGGAACCGGGTCTCGTTCTGCGCCGCCACCTCCTGTGGCGCGGACACCGTCATCGACACGGCGCTGACCTCCTATATTTGATCCGTCGAGCCTTCGGACTAATGCTCGGAAGGATACGGGCGCCCGCCCGCAGTGTCAAGCGCGTGGGGGCCGGCGACGGGGTTGCCGCTCGAGCAGAAGACGCTGCCACGCATCGGCGAGCCAGTGGGCGAGTCGTTGCTGGCTCCAGCCACGGTCCAAGAGGAGCATCGTGAACTCCGGAGCGTTCATCGACCAGATGATGTCAGCGACGTCAGCAACGTTGAGGTCGCGCCGAACCTGGCCCGTTGACATGAGGTCGATCGCCAGGAGCCGCATGTTGCGAGCTCGCCGTTCGGCGATCTCATGAGCCTGAGCGGCGATCGACGGGTCCGTGCCGGCGGCCTCATGCGCTACACGGAACAGCGGTCCAAGGCGCGGCGCAATGTCGGCGATGGCCTCCGCGTAGATCGCAAGCTTTCGGCGCGCATCGGGTTCGGTCCGGATGTGGCGCACGTACTCCCGCCGCTCGGCCGGAATCGCCTCATCCGCCCCCGAGATGGCGGTCTCGAGCAGGAGCCGGAAGAGGTCCGCCTTTTTCCCCGCCAACTCGTACACGGTGTCGAGTGCGACGCCCGCGCGCTCCGCGATCGCGTGCATGGTGGTGGCGCCGTATCCGACTTCACTGAAGAGGTCGCGGGCTGCGGCGATCACCGACTGCCGTCTCGCCGAGGCCGCCTCCCGCCGCTTGGTGGCGTCGTAGCGGCGACGCTTGACAGGTGAGCGCATCAGCCCATAGGGTATCACACATTGAGCCGATTCAGCTTCGGTCGAAATGGAGAAAGCAGATGGCCACCGACACCACGCCGATCATGCTCGGCCCGGCGGAGGGAAGGGCGCTCTGGACGATGGGCCTGCTCATGACGGTGAAGGCCGACAACGACACCACCGACGGGCTGCTGTCCGCGTTGGAGGTGCTGCTCCCGCCGGCGACCGCCACGCCACTGCACGTGCACAGCCGAGAGGCCGAGGTGAACTACATCCTCAAAGGATCCATGCGCTTTCGCTGCGGCGACCGAGAGACAGAGGCGGCAGCGGGCGCGTTCATCTACCTGCCGCGAGGCGTACCCCACGCCTTCCGATCCGGTGCGGAGGGAGCCACGATGCTCGCACTAACGTTGCCCGGTGGCCTCGAACGGCTCTACGAGATGGTTGGGCGAGAGGCGGAGTCACGCCAGCTTCCGAGCGATCCTCCGAACATTCCCGGCTGGATCCAGCACGCGGCGAGCTTCGGCATCGAGATCGTCGGGCCTCCGATCGCCTGACAGCTTGGGAGAAAAAGCCGTGCTCGGGGATTGGAACAGCTACTACTCGGCGATGGTCGTCGCCACCGCGTCGCTCACGGCCCTCCTCTTCATCGCCATCTCGCTGCGGCCCGAGCATTTCCGTGATCGGCCACCTACGTTCGCCCGCGCGGCGGCGACCTTCTACTGCCTGGGCGGCGCGCTCATCGTCAGCCTGGTGAACCTGGCTCCAGTGGTGCCCGTGGGCGCGGGCGCCGCGGAGTCGCTGTGCGGACTGGTCGTGATCAGCATGTCGATGCCCTTCACGATCCGCGGCCATCGCGCTGGTGGATCGCACGCCGTGCTGCCCCGGATCCTGTCGTACTACTGCGCGCTCCTCGCCCTTGCGGTGTGCGGCGCATTGCACGCAGCCGCCATCCGTGACGACGTCACGGCGGCGTTGGTGGCGTTGGCAGTGGTCTGGCTGCTCATCCTCGGCATCTCCAACGCGTGGGTTCTGGTGCTGTCGCGGGAGCCAGCGCTGCGCGCGTCCGCCGAGTCCCGAGACCACGCCTGAGCACAATCACTGCCAGGACCGCGTGAGTCGGTGTCAAGTATCACCCGGAGGTGTGTCAAGGACCAGCCGAAGCCCTTTCGTCAGGCATCAGCCGAACCAATACGGAGATTTGGCTGGGGAGGAAGGATTCGAACCTTCGAATGCCGGATCCAAAGTCCGGTGCCTTACCACTTGGCAACTCCCCAGCGGGGCGCGGCGATGGTACCGCCGCTCGCTGACGGTGATGCCACACTTGGTGCGTGACTGAGGCTGCGCTGCACAGACCCGCCGCTGACGGGTACCTCCGTCCGTCACCGCGCATGTGGAAGGCGCGGCAGCTGTCGCTCGCGCTGACCGCTCTCCCGCTGGCGCTGGCTGCAGCGGTGCCGTCGTGGGTGTTCGGCGGCTCGACCGCCGGCGTCCCGGTGACGGCTGCGGTGGTGGTGCTGGTGGCGCTCGCTTGGATCGTGCTCCGCGGCCGCTTCCGGTCGTGGCGCTACTTGGAGCGCGCTGACGACCTGGTCGTGCGCCACGGCCTGCTCTTCCGCCAGGTCACGGTCGTGCCGTATGGGCGCATGCAGTTCATCGACGTCAGCGCAGGTCCGATCGATCGGATCTTCGGCCTCGCCACCGTGCAGCTGCACACCGCAGCCGCGGCGAGCGACGCGCGCATCCCCGGCTTGGTGCAGGAGGAGGCGGACCGCCTCCGCGATCGGCTGGCATCGCTGGGCGAGGCCCAGGCCACCGGCCTTTGACGGCCGTCGGCACTTCGTCGCCCGCCTCGGGTGAGACTGAATGGACCCGGCTCCACCCGCTCTCACCGGTCGTGCGCGCCGGCAGCGCGGTGGCCGTCCTGGTGCTGTTCAGCACTCAGTTCGACACCGGGCGCCGGCGCACCAGCTTCCCTTGGGAAAGCGTTGGGCTGCTCGCCCTCGCCGTCATCGCAGGCGTCGTCTCATGGCTGGTGACGCGCTGGCGGGTGCACAGCGGCGACCTGCAGATCACCACCGGCCTGATCCGCCGTCAGTCCATCCGCGTCCCCCTGTCTCGCATCCAGGCCATCGACGTGATCTCGCCGGTGGTGGCCCGCGTGCTCGGGCTTGCGGAGGTTCGGGTGGTGGTGGCGGGGCGGGGAACGGGACGAACCCGCCTGGCGTACCTGGGCGCGGCAGAAGCGCAGCGAGTCCGCGCCATGCTGCTGGCGCTTGCCCATGGGCTCGCCTCCGAGACGCCGGAGCCTCCCGCGCAGCCGCTGCTCCGCATCGACAACGCCCGGGTGGTGTTCGCGACCCTGCTCACGGCGCCGGTCAACGTGCTCATCGGCATCGCCGTGCTTGCCGGGATCACCAGCTTCCTGGTGCCGCACGGGGCGGCAACGGCGACGGTGGCGATCCCAGCCGTCGTCGGCGTGGTGCCCGAGGTCTTCCGCCGCTTCAACGCCGTCTATGACTTCCAGCTCGCCGAAGCAGCCGACGGCCTGCGGCTCAGCCGGGGACTGCTGCAGACCCGCACCGAGACGATCCCGTTCGGCCGGATCCAGGCGGTGCGCTGGGTCGAACCGCTGCTCTGGCGGCGCTTCGGGTGGGTGCGGCTGGAGGTCGACGTGGCCCGCCAGCGGGGCAGTCCGCAGCGCGAGGAGGGGAGCGCGCAGCTGTCCCGCACGCTGCTGCCGGTGGGCTCCCGTGACCACGCCGCCTGGCTGCTCCAGCGTGTGCTCCCCGGCGCGGCCCCGGTCCCACCACCGCAGACCCGTCCGCCGCGGCGCGCGGCCATCCGGGCTCCTCTCTCCTATCACTGGCTCGCGTTCTGGGACGACCGGGGCCGCTACGCCCTGGCGCGCACCGGGCGGGTCCGCCCCCAGGTCGTTGTCGTGCCCCTGGAGAAGGTGCAGAGCATCCGCCTGCGCCAGGGCCCGGTGGAACGCCGGCTGCGCTTGGCGACCGTGCACATCGACACCGCCGGACGGGGATGGCAGGCGCGCGCCGTCTGTCGCGACGCGGCCGAGGCGGAGGCGCTGCTGTGGCGGTTGACCGACCTCGCCCGTGAGGCTCGCCGCCGAGGGCGGTAGGCGGGGGGCCTGCCCACCGGGTGGCGCCTATACTCGGCCCACATGGCCGACGGTCCGCGGGCAGTGATCCTCGCCGCCGGAGAGGGGACGAGGATGCGGAGCGCCCTCCCCAAGGTGCTCCATCCGCTTGCGGGGCGCGCCCTCATCCTTCACGTCGTCGACACCGCGGCTGCCGTGACCGGGCGTCCGCCGATCGTGATCGTGGGCCCGGGTCGAGCTGACGTGGTCGAGGCGGTGGGGGACCTGGCCGAGTGCGTCGAGCAACCCGAGCCGCGCGGAACCGGTGACGCGCTGCGCTCTGTCCCGGAGCACCTCCGCGAGAGCGGCCACGTGCTCGTCATGTCGGGCGACGTGCCCCTGGTGCGGCCCGAGACGCTGGGGCGTCTCCTCGACCACCATCGCGCCAGCCGCGCAGCGGCCACGCTCCTGACCGCGATGCCGGCGAACCCTCGAGGGCTGGGCCGCGTCTACCGCGACCCCGAGACGGGGCGCGTGGTGCGCACCATCGAGGAGCGCGACCTGCCCCCCGGTGCGATGGCGCCGCCGGAGGTTGGCGCCGGCGTGTACGTGTTCAATGGCGCGCGGCTCTGGCCGGCCCTGGGTCGCATCGGCAACGACAACGCGCAGGGTGAGTACTACCTGCCCGACGTTCTGCCGCTGCTCGGCGGCCACGTCGAGGCGATGATCCTCACCGACCCGGAGGAAGCGCTGGGGATCAACGACCGCTGCCAGCTCGCCACCGCCGAGGCGGTGCTGCGCACACGGGTCCTGGACCGGCTCATGTCGAGTGGTGTGACCATCGAAGACCCCGCGACGACGTACATCGACGCCACCGTTCGCATCGGCCGCAACTCGGTGATCAGGCCGATGTCGCTGCTGCGCGGCGCGACCGTCTTGGGGCAGGGCTGCGAGATCGGTCCGCTGGCCCAGCTGTACGACGTCGTCGGCGGCGACAGGGTGACCATCGGGGCGTCGCACGTGGAGGCGTCCGAGCTCGGTGACGGCGTGGTCATCGGCTCCTTCAACCGCGTGCGCCCCGGCACCGCGCTGGCAGCCGGGGTATCGTTGGGGACGCATGCGGAGGTCAAGAACAGCCGCGTCGGCGCGGGCAGCCGCGTCAACCACCACTCCTGCGTCCTGGACAGCGACCTGGGGGAGGGGGTCAACGTCGGTGCCGGGACCGTGACCTGCAACTTCGACGGCTCCGAGAAGCACCGCACCGTCATCGAGGATGGCGTCTTCGTCGGCAGCAACGCCACGCTGGTGGCGCCGCTGACGATCCACCGCGACGCTTATGTGGCGGCAGGCTCGCTGGTCAACGACGATGTGCCCGAGGGCGCGCTCGCAGTAGGTCGAGCCCGCCAGCGAAACGTGGTGGGCTGGGCGTCCCGCCGACGGCGGCAGGCCGCGGCACGGCCATGACCGAGCCCTACCAGTTCGGCGACCTGATGCTGCTCAGCGGCACCGCCAACCCGGAGTTGAGCGAGAAGATCGCGCGCGAGATCGACCTGCCGCTGGCGAGCATGGAGATCACCCGCTTCGCCGACGGCGAGTTCGACGTGAAGATCGCGGAATCGGTGCGCGGTCGCGACCTCTTCCTCATCCAGCCCACCTGTCAACCGGTGAGCGACAACCTCATCCAGCTCTTCGTGATCCTCGACGCCCTGCGTCGTGCCTCGGCGTCACGGATCACCGCGGTCATCCCCTACTACGGGTACCAGCGCAAGGAGAAGAAGACGCAGCCGCGCGACCCCATCAGCGCCAAGCTCATGGCCAACATCATCGAGCTGGCGGGCGCCAACCGAGTCATCGCCGTCGACCTCCACGCCGAAGCGATCCAGGGTTTCTTCGACATCCCGGTCGACGCCCTGACCGCCACCAAGATCCTCGCCCGCCGCGTCCGCGAGCGCCATGGCCATAACGTGGTGGTGGTGTCGCCGGACACCGGTGGCGCCCTGCGCGCCC
Source organism: Candidatus Dormiibacterota bacterium (assembly GCA_963823765.1). Classification (GTDB taxonomy): domain Bacteria; phylum Chloroflexota; class Dormibacteria; order Aeolococcales; family Aeolococcaceae; genus Aeolococcus. The sequence goes on along the minus strand of CAWGML010000002.1, from coordinate 1,144,539 downwards.
GGCGCCTCGGGCGTCTCCTCGACGCGCCGATCGCCATCGTCGACAAGCGGCGCCCACGCGACGACACGGTGGAGGTGATCAATGTCATCGGCGACGTCGACGGCCTGCACTGCATCATCGTCGACGACCTGATCAGCACGGGGTCGACCCTCGCCAACGCCGCCATCGCGCTGCGCGCCAAGGGCGCCACCGGGGTGGACGTGGTCGCGACGCACGGCGTGCTCACCAATGGCGCGCTCACCCGCCTCCATGAGGCGCCCATCGACGAGATCTGCATCACCGACACCATCCCGCTTCACGACGGCGCTCGCAGCTTCGACGACCATCCCCGCCTGCGCGTGCTCAGCGTGGCGCCGCTGATCGCCGAGGCGATCGTTCGCGTGCACGAGGGCCGCAGCGTCAGCGAGCTGTTCCGGTGACCACACCCTCAGCGCCGCGCACTGAGCGCGGGCGGAGGGTGCACCGATGAGCATCCTCGTCGTCCTTCTCATCGTATCGCTGGTGCTGGCAGCCTTCGCGGCGGCATCGGAGACCGCGCTGACGTCGGTGAGCCGGCTGCGCATCCGCTCTCTCGCCGAGGAGGGCAACCGTCGCGCCGCGATCGTGCTGAAGCTGCACGACCAACCCAACGCGTACCTCTCCACAATCCTCAGCGTCAACACCGTCGCGGTGATCGTGGCGTCCACGTCGGCCACGCTGATCATCGCCAGCACCAATCACTCCTTCCCCGACTGGGCGGGCACGGCGATCCTCGCGGCGTTCGTGCTGGTGTTCTGCGAGATCGCGCCGAAGTCGCTGGCGCTGCGCTTCAACGAACGCCTGTCGTTGATCCTGGGGGGGCCGGTGGCGGCGATCACGCGCATCCTGCGACCTCTGGTGGCGGCGTTGACCCTGGTCAGCAACTCGCTGCTCCGCGCCGCCACCCGCGGGAAGAACGTGGTCGGACCGTTCGTCACGGAGGAGGAGCTGAGACTGATGCTCCACCTCGGCCAGCAGCAGGGGGTGGTGGAGTACGGCGAGCGGGAGATGATCTCGGGGATCCTCGAGATGACCGATAAGACCGTCCGCGAGGTGATGGTGCCTCGCATCGATGTCATCGCCATCGAGGCCGACGGCACGGTGACCGAGCTCATCGACCTGGTGGTCGCCCACGGCCACTCGCGCATCCCGGTCTACGAGGAGTCGATCGACAACATCATCGGCGTCGTCTACGCCAAGGACCTCCTGCGTGAAACGGTACGCAATGGCGACCGTCGCCGAATCCGCACCCTGATGCGCGAGCCCTACTTCACGCCCGAGGTGAAGCACGTCGGCGAGCTCCTCAAGGAGATGCAGGAACGCAAGGTGCACATGGCGGTGGTCGTCGAGGAGCACGGTGGCACCGCCGGCATCGTCACCTTCGAGGACCTCATCGAGGAGATCGTGGGGCCGATCCGTGATGAGTACGACGTGGGCGAGCAGGAGGAGGTGCAGTTCCTCAACGACTTCGAGGTGCTGCTCAACGCCCGCTTCCCGGTCGACGACATCAAGGACCTTCTCCACCTCGATGTCGGCGAGACCGAGAGCGACTCGATCGGCGGCCTTGTCTACGAGCGCCTCGGCGAGATCCCCGAGGTGGGCGCGACCATCAAGCTCGGTGAGGCCACGCTCACCGTCGAGCAGGTGCGCCGCCAGAGCATCCAACTGGTGCGCATCTCGTCGCCCCAGCCGTTCCTGCGCGAGCGCAATGGTGTCTCTGCCGCCGAGGACGAGGCCGACGCCGGCTGACGCGGTCGATCCTCGCGCAGCCACCACACTGAGCAGATGCCGACCTACCTCACCGAGGGAGTGATCCTGCGCCGCGTCGACTATGGGGAGGCCGACCGCATCCTCACCGTCCTCACTCGCGAGCACGGCAAGATCGGCGTCATCGCGCGCGGGGTGCGCAAGGCCGGCAGCCGGCTGGCGGCCTACACGGACCTCTTCGCGCACACCCGCATGCAGCTGGCACGGGGGCGGGGCGAGCTCGACGTGCTCACCCAGGCGCAGACGATGGGTTCGTCTGCGCCCCTGGCCGACGCGCGCCGCGCTGCTTGCGCGGCCGTCTGTGCCGAGCTCGCGGATCGTGTGCTCGAGAGCAACCACCCGGATGAGGAGACCTTCGACCTCGTGGTCGACGCGCTCACCGACTGCACCGACGCATCCCGTGACCCACGCGGCGCCCTGGTGTGGCTGACCCGACGGATGATCGACCGGCTCGGCTACGCGCCCCAGCTGCACGAGTGCGCGTCGTGCTCCACGGCGCTCCCCGAGACCAGCGCGCACTTCAGCGCGATCGCAGGAGGCCTGCTCTGCGATCGATGCGCCCCCGCCGACCCGGGAGCGGTCGAGTGCTCCGTGAGGGTGATCAAGGTGCTGCGCGTCGCCGCCGCCGGCGACTCCGAGCTGTACCGCCGGCTCCGGCTGGACAAGTCCTCCCTGGTGACCCTGGAGGCGGTCGCCGAGCGCGAGCTCGCTCAGCACCTCGACCGGCAGCTGCGGTCGTTGCCCGTCCTGCGCGCCATCGAGCGCCGCTAGGCGGCGCCCGGGACTGTGGCGACGGTCCGGCCGGTACACTCGCCGCCGATGTCGCAACCGCAACCCGTTGCGTCCGACGTGCTCGAGAAGCTGGTGTCGCTGGGCAAGCAACGCGGCTTCTTCTTCGGCTCGAGCGAGATCTATGGCGGCATCAACGCGCTCTACGACTACGGTCCATTGGGAGCGCGCATGCGGCGCAACGTGCGCAACCTGTGGTGGCGCGCAATGGTCGAGCGACGCGACGATGTCGACCCCATCGAGACCTCGATCATCATGAACCCACAGGTGTGGGTGGCCAGCGGGCACGTGGACACGTTCACCGATCCGCTGGTCGACTGCACGGGCACGTGTCGCAAACGATGGCGCGCCGATCATCTCGGCGACGAGCGGCGGGCGCGCGGGAAACCGGAGGACGCGCCGGGGTGCCCTGAGTGTGGCGGGCCGTTGACGGAAGCGCGCCAGTTCAACTTGATGTTTCGCACCCATCTCGGACCTGTGGCCGACGACGCCGCCCAGGTGTACCTGCGGCCCGAGACAGCCCAGGGCATGTTCGTCGACTTCGCCATCGTGGTACAGGCGATGCGGCGCCGGCTGCCCTTCGGCATCGCCCAGCAGGGCAAGTCATTCCGCAACGAGATCTCCCCGAGCAACTCGATCTTCCGCACGCGCGAGTTCGAGCAGATGGAGATGGAGTTCTTCTGCAAGCCCGGCACCGACATGGAATGGCATGCCTTTTGGTGCGACGAGCGGATGCGCTGGTGGACGCGCGACTGTGGGGTGCGCAGCTCGCGATTGCGCCTGCGCGTCCACGAGGCCGGCGAGCTGTCCCACTACAGCACCGCCACCAGCGACATCGAGTACCTCTTCCCGTGGGGCTGGGGTGAGCTCGAGGGCATCGCCAATCGCACCGACTTCGACCTGCGCGCGCACAGCACCCACAGCGGCAGGGACCTCAGCTACTTCGACACCGAGACCAACGAGCGTTACGTTCCCTACGTCATCGAGCCGGCCGCGGGCCTCGACCGCGCCTTCCTGACGATGCTGCTCGACGCCTGGGACGAGGAGGAGGTGCGCGGCGAGAAGCGCACTGTGCTGCGGCTTCACCCCGACGTCGCGCCCTGGCAGGTAGCGGTGCTGCCGCTTAGCAAGAAGGCGCAGCTCACCGACGTCGCCCGCCCACTGGCGGCGAGGCTGCGCAGCCGTTTCCGCACCGAGTACGACGAGACGCAGTCGATCGGGCGGCGCTACAGGCGCCAGGACGAGATCGGCACCCCGCTGGCGATCACGGTCGACTTCGACTCGCTCGAGGACGACGCGGTGACCATCCGCGAACGGGACGGCATGACCCAGGTGCGCGTGCCGCTCGAGGGGCTGGAGGCCGCGTGTGACGACCAGCTGGCCGCGTGCCGCGCCGCGGCGCTGGAGCGTGCGCGAGGCTAACTGGCCGGTTTCTTGCGAGCGGTCGCCGACGTGCTGGAACGTCTGCGGCGCAGTCGCGGTCGCTCGTGGAGGTGACCGCGACGGATCAGCACAAGGAAGACCGCGCCCACCCCGGCCATGAGGATGTCGTTGAAGCCGCGGAAGAGCAGCCCCGCAGCCGCACCCGCAGCCACGGGCACGCCGTTGGCGATCATCAACACGGTGAGGAGACCCTCGAAGGGACCCACGCCGCCCGGGATGAGGCTGATGCCCGAGATGACGAAGCTCAAGGCCAGCACGAACGTGGCGGCGATGAAGCCGACCTGGGTCTCGCCGACCGCGTGCAGCGACATGTAGAAGAGCAGGTAGGAGAGGAAGACGGCGGCGGCGTTACAGAGGAGGACCGGCGCCAGCACGCGCAGGTGCAGCAGCTCGATGAACGCGGGACGGATCGAGCGCAGCTGAGAGTCGAACCGCCGCAGCAGGCGAACCTTCTCGACGACGCGGATCGCCCAGCTGTACGCGGGCTGCCAGATGAGCACCGTGAGGATGAACAGGTGCACGAGCACCATGACGATCACCAGCAGCGCGATGTCCGGGTGCGAGGCCACGCGTGGCAGAACGCCCAAACCCATCAGCGTCATGAAAAGGAGCTCCTGCAGGGCGATGGTGGCCGTGAGCTCGCCGGCAGTCCGCCGGGTGCCGGTCACCTCCTTGATGAGCGCGATGCGCGCGAGGTCACCGGTGGGCATGAAGACCATCGTCTGGCCGGCGAACTCCACCGCGACGGCGTGGGGGATGTCCACCTTCACCTTCACCTGGCGCAAGGTGAACCACCATGCCAATGACCGGGCCAGGTACGTCGCCACCGTCACAGGCAGCATCAGGACGATGAGGCCGACGTCGGCGCGCCGGAACACCGCGCCGAGCATCGTCGGGTTGACGGCGAGCACGAGTGCCACGAGGCACAGCACCGCGATGACCTCGAGGACATGCCGGCGCAGCACCCGGGCCACGGCGCCGAGGGCACGGTGCCTCTGCGATGCCCGCCAGGCGCGGCGCGCCCAGCGCGTCACGGCCTCGGCGCTGCGACTGATCACCGTGATGCCGCGCTCAAAGTGATAGCAACGGTATCAGCTTTGACTTCGGGCGGGCGCCCGTCGTCATCGGGGCGGCGGTCGTGGCTTGGCGCGCTGGGTCGGTCAGTCGTCCTCGGCGCGCTGGCTGGCGCTGCCGGTGTGACGGAGGCGCAGTGGCGGGCCGCCGGGGGCGGCCCTGATGGTCCAGAAGTCCGCGGCCAGGCCGAGGTCGAGCTGGTACGCGTACGGCATGAACCCGTACCCGGCCTCACCCCAGGCGGTGCCCCATGAGTTGCGGATGATGAATGCCTGCCGGGAGTCGTCATAGCCGACGCACACCACCGCGTGGCCGCCCACGACGGTCTCCGAGGGCTGCGGCATGGGGATGAGCCCGGTGGCACCCACCTCCGTGTCCTCGAATGAGCTGAACACCGTGAAGCCGAAGACGTAGGGAAAGCCGGAGGCGATGCACGTCTTCAGCTGTGCGAGCGACTGGGTGAGCCGCTGGTAACTGCCGACGCGATCGTGCACGGCATCGGCGTACGCCTTCGCCGACGGCTTCTCGGTGAACCGGCTGACGTCGTACGGCCAGTCGAACTCGGGACAGACTCCCTGCGCGGCGATGACCTTGATCCCGTCGCGCAGCTGGGCGCCGCTGTCGGTGTCGACCGAGCCCTCCAAGACGCGCTCGTTGTAGTAGATGAACAGGCGCGACGGCGTCCATGTCGGCGCGATGCCTGACCGGATCTCATCGAACTGCACGGCACCGGCGATGGCGTTGGCCGTGCACGAGCCCAGCTGTCCCTGGTCGTACACCGGCGGGCACTGCGGGCGCAGGTCGACTGCGACGGGCAGCGTCGTCGATGCCAGGGCCGGGGCCTGCCAGAACCGGTCTCGGTGATCGGGAAGGTCGCGCACCCAGCCGTAATGGGCAATCTTCACGGGGTGGATTCTGCACGGTTCGCGGCGTGGGCGCCGCGCTGCCCAATGCCGTTGTGCTCGCGTTGGGTGGGCAGCGGGCGACCAGGTCGGCGCACCTTGGCGCACCGGGCGCGAGCCTCCTCCAGTGGTCGGGCGGGTAGGTGCTACGCTCCGGCCAGCCACAGAAGTTGACGCATCGACGAGGTTTCCACATGCCCAGCGGCACGCGCGCGGGTCGGCCCACCGCGAAGTCGGCGACGTCGGGCCGGCCGACGGCGAAGTCCGCCCCACGTTCCACCCGAGCCGCCACGCCCCGCGCGGGCTCGTCGAACGGTAGCGTCCCGAGCCGGCGCGCGAAGAAATGGGTGTACCTGTTCGAGGAGGGCGACGCGTCGATGCGCGACCTCCTCGGGGGCAAGGGCGCGGGTGTCGCGGAGATGACCCGGGCGGGTCTGCCCGTGCCGCCCGGCTTCACCATCACCACCCAGGCCTGCAACGCGTTCTACGAGAGCGGACAGACTTTCCCATCGGGGATGTGGGGTCAGGTGCTGCGTGCCCTCAAGGAGACCGAGCGCAAGACCGGCAAGAGGTTCGGAGACCCGACCAACCCGCTGCTCGTCAGCGTGCGCAGCGGCGCCAAGTTCTCGATGCCGGGGATGATGGACACGGTCCTCAACCTCGGCCTCAACGCGCAGACGCTGAGCGGTCTGGCGGAGCTCACGCATGACCAGCGCTTCGCCAAGGACGCCTACCGCCGCTTCATGCAGCTGTTCAGCAAGATCGTGTTGGGGATCAACGGTGACCTGTTCGAGCACGAGCTCGCCGCCGTCAAGACGAGGACACACGCCAAGAGTGACGCGGACCTGACGCCGACGGCCCTCGACGAGGTGATCGAACGCTACAGGAAGCTGGTGCGCAAGCACGCCAAGATCGAGTTCCCCGAGGACCCGATGGACCAGCTCCGCGCGGCCATCGGAGCCGTGTTCTCCTCCTGGAACAACAAGAGGGCCACGGACTACCGCAACTTCAACAAGATCCCGCACACGCTCGGCACCGCCGTCAACGTCCAATCGATGGTGTTTGGCAACATGGGCGAGGACTCGGGCACGGGGGTGGCCTTCACACGCGACCCGTCGACTGGAGAGCACGTGCTCTACGGCGAGTACCTCACCAATGCCCAGGGCGAGGACGTGGTGGCGGGCATCCGCACCCCCAAGCCGATCAGTGCCATGGCCGAGGATCTGCCCACGGCGTACGCGCAGTTCGTTCGCATCGCCAAGCGGCTCGAGAAGCACTACCGCGACGTGCAGGACATGGAGTTCACCATCGAGCGCGGTCGTCTGTACATGTTGCAGACGCGCAGCGGCAAGCGCACCGCCGAAGCGGCGGTGAAGATCGCCGTCGACATGGTGAGGGAGAGGCTCATCACCAGGAAGGAGGCGGTGCTGCGGGTCGAGCCGACCCAGGTCGACCAGTTGCTGCACACACGCCTCGACCCCAGGGCGACGGTGACCGTCCTCGCCACCGGCCTGGCGGCCTCGCCGGGTGCCGCCTACGGGAAGGCGGTGTTCGACGCCGATCGCGCCGAATCAATGGCCGCCAGAGGCGAGAAGGTGATCTTGGTGCGCATCGAGACCAACCCGGACGACGTGCACGGCATGATCGCCGCGCAGGGCGTGCTCACCGCCCGCGGCGGTCGTACCTCCCACGCCGCTGTCGTTGCACGCGGCATGGGCAAGCCGTGCGTCGCCGGCGCCGAGTCGGTGCGCGTCGACCTCGGCAAGCGGCAGTTCACCGCCGGCGGTACCACTGTCAGGGAAGGTGAGCACTTCACCATCGACGGCAGCACCGGCCGGGTCATCGCCGGCCAGGTGGCCATGATCGACCCGGAGATATCGGGTGAGCTGAAGACTCTGCTGAGCTGGGCCGACACGTTCCGGCGCATGGAGGTGTGGGCCAACGGCGACTATCCGCACGACGCCGTGCTGGCCCGCGACTTCGGGGCCCAGGGGATCGGGCTGTGCCGCACCGAGCACATGTTCATGGAGCAGTCGCGGCTGCCCATCGTCCAGAAGATGATCCTCGCCGACACAGAGAAGGAGCGTCGTCACGAGCTCGCCAGGCTGCTGCCCTTCCAGCGTGAGGACTTCAAGGGAATCCTCAAGGCCATGAAGGGCCTGCCGGTCGTCATCCGGCTCATCGACCCGCCACTGCACGAGTTCCTGCCGTCGCTCGAGGACCTGCTGGTGGAGGTGACCACCGCGCAGGCGAAGGGCGAGCCCGAACGCAAATGGGCGCACGCCGCCAGGATGCTCGACGCCGTGCGCCGGCTGCACGAGCAGAACCCGATGCTCGGACTGCGCGGCTGCCGCCTCGGCTTGATGTTCCCGGAGATCATCGAGATGCAGGTGCGCGCGATCATCGAGGCGTCGGTCGCGCTGCGCAGGGAGCGCGTCGACGTGCATCCGGAGATCATGATCCCCCTGGTGGGCACGCTCGAAGAGTTGCGCCGCACCCGCCGGTACCTCGAGGAGACGGCGACCACAGTCCTCAGCGAGTCGAGGACGAAGGTGGACTACAAGTTCGGCACCATGATCGAGCTGCCCCGCGCCGCGCTGACCGCCGGGGAGATCGCCGAGGACGCCGAGTTCTTCTCCTTCGGCACCAACGACCTGACCCAGACGACGTTCGGCTACTCCCGCGATGACGCCGAGGGCAAGTTCCTCCTCAAGTACGTGGAGGAGAAGATCCTTCCCGCCAACCCGTTCGAGACCATCGACCGCGACGGCGTGGGGCGCTTGATGGCCATCGCGGTGCGCGAGGGCCGGGCAACGCGTCCCGGCATGAAGATCGGCATCTGCGGAGAGCATGGCGGTGACCCGGGGTCGATCGCGCTGTGCGAGGAGCTCGGCCTCGACTACGTGTCGTGCTCTCCGTACCGTGTGCCCGTTGCCCGCCTGGCGGCCGCGCACGCTCGCCTCGCGACTGTGGAACGAGACCGCTGAGCGGGATGGGATCGCCGCTGCTCATCCCCGCCGAGGTGGAGACGGAGCGGCTGCTCCTGCGGCAGTGGTGCGAGTCGGATCTCGACCCCTTTGCCGAGATGATGGCCGACCCGGAGGTGACCCGGTACCTCACCGGGAGCGGCCCCGTCGACCGCCATGGCTCCTGGCGCTCGCTGATGGTCTTCTTCGGCCATAGGGAGCTGTATGGCTTCACCCACTGGGCGATCGAGCTTCGCGAGACCGGCGAGTTCGTCGGCCGGGCTGGACCGTGGCGACCAGAGGGGTGGCCGGCGCTCGAGATCGGCTGGGCGATCGCACCGCGCCACCAGGGACGCGGCTATGCGACCGAGGCCGGCCGGGTGGCCCAGCGCGTCGCCTGGGAGTTCCTGGCCCCTGACCGCCTGGTCTCGCTCGTCCGACCGGGGAACGAGCCCTCGGCCGCCGTGGCCCGCCACCTCGGCGGGCGGCTCACGGAGACGGTCGACTTCCTGGGCGGCGCGACCATGATCTTCGACTACCCGAGGCCCGGGAGCGGCTGAAGCCCGCTGGGTTGACGGACCTCCCCGCGGCCTATACAGTCGTGTTGATGGAATCGATTGGCGCGATTGCGGCGGCCGCCACCGGGCCTGGGCTGGGAGGGCTCACGGCCCACCTGCCCTGGGGATGGTTCACCCTGATGGGCGTGGTCGACCTGCTGCTCGCGACGGTGCTCGTGGGGCGGCGTTTGCGCGGGCGTGCGCTCGCGGCGACGCCGGACGACGCGACGGTGCGTCCTTCCGAGGCCCTGGTGTTGTGCAGCGGCTGGTGGGTGCCGCGGTCGCGGGTGATCACACTGTGCCAGCACCGGACGGCATACGCGTGGCCGCTCCGCCACGACTACATGGTGAGCCGGGTCGCCTGAGGCACGCTCAGTTCGTGACAAGGATGGCAGCAACGGCGAGGCCCTGACCGGGCGGGCGCCCGTCATCGGATACCATCACCCCCTGGACAACACGGGAGAAACGAATGCCTGCACCACGGGGCGGGAAGAAGCCCGGCGGCGGCAAGACCGGTCGCGCCGGTAAGAAGGGCGGTGAGCGCCCGCGTACGAGCAGGCCACCTCGGGCGCCGCGCGCGCCACGGGCTTCGCCGACGATGCCCGTGGTGCCCGACATGGACTTCGCGATGGACACGCCGCGGCCGTTCAGGCCCGGGCCCGAACATCGAGGGGAGTTCCACCGCGGGGCTGCGCCATGAGCTCGCCGACCTGCGCGCCGAGGTGCATCGTCTCGCCGCTGAGATCGACAAGCTCTGGGCGCGTGAGCGCGGCCGCTCGGCGACGCCCGGGCGCACCGCGCGCAGCATCGCCGGCAAGCCGGTGCGCACAGGAACTCGAGCTCCCGGAACGGGCGGTCGCAGCCGCCCGACGACAGGTCGGGCGGCCCCGAAGCGGGGGTCCCCTCCCGGCGGCCCGCGCCGCGCCGCGGGGGATCCCAAGCGCTCCACCGGTGCCAAGCGCAGCTCGGGCTGGGCCAAGCCGAAGACGCGGTCGCGGCGCTCCGGGACCACCCCGCGCCGGCAGGGCCGCTGACCGAGACGGCTATCCTCACCGGCGTGGCTGAGCACGTTCGCGTCCGCAAGGTTTCCACCCGGGATGGCCGTCCCGTGATGCTCGACGACGGCCATGTCGTCGAGGGCGACGAGCTGCAGTCGCCCACGCCGGGGATGCCGTACAGCGTCCGGCGCAGTGTCGTCGAGCATGACGACGCACCAGACGTCTTCATCACCTCACCGATCCGCGCGGTGATCACCGACGACGCCGGCACGATCACGCTGCTCACCGACAACTCGCGGTACTCGGTGGAGGTGATAGGACGGTGACCACGCCGCCTCAGCGCCGGGGGATGGCCTACTCTGTGCACGTCCCGGAGGTCAGCCTGGTGGACCCGTCGAGTTGAGCGAGCACATCACGAGCGACGAGCCGTACCTCCTCGTGGAGGAGGTCGCCGAACGCCTCGGGCTGCCGCTGTCGGTGCTGATGCACCGTGTCGAAGCGGGTGACATCCCGGCCCGCCGTGTGGAGCGCGCGGACGGCCTCCACTACGCGCTGCGCCTCGGCGACCTCGGCATCGAGCTCGATGACGGTGGACTGCGCTCCGCCGCCATCGAGGACGACCGCGAGGAGGAGGTGGTGGTGGGAGCGGACCACGAGGAGACGCTCATCGCGGCCTTCGAGCCGTCCGAGCGAACGGTCGAGAGCGCCATCTTCTCGGCGTTCGACAGCGGACCCGCGCCGCTGCCTCGAACGCCGAACGGCGACATCGGTGTCACCGGCCAAGCCGTCGACGACCGCGCTGAGGAGGCGCCGATCGGCGAGGAGCGGGGCCGCTCCGCGACAGCGGCCGAGGAGTGGGCTGACGAGGAAGCCGAAGCTCGTCCGTGGCGAGCCGCCGCCGAGCCGAGCCCCCCGTGGCCGTCGCGGCCCCGTGAACCCCAGCAGCCGCCTGTGTGGCTCAACCAGGAGCCCGTGAGCCGCCGCGGGCAGGACCAGGACGAGGATGAGGTCGACGGTGACGACGAGAGCGCGGTGGCGGAGCTGGCCGTGCCGCCGCCGGCGCGAGAGCCGGCCGTGAGCCTTGTCGACCCCGCCCCGACCGGGCCGCGCGGCGACCTCGCGTCGATGTCCCTCGACGCGCGTGAGCTGGTGGCGGGTCTGCTCGACCGCTGGGAGCGCACGCTCGAACAACGCATTTACACCGAGCAGCGGCAGCGCTTCCAGGCCGAGCTGGTGGCGCGCCAGAACATGGTCAAGCAACTGCAGATGGAGCTGCACACCGCTCGTGCGGAGCACGCCGCCGCGCAGGCCGAGAAGGATCGCTTGCTCGCGGGCAAGGAGCGCGAGCTCGCCGACCGTGAGCGTGACCTCGCGGAGAGCCGCAGGATCGCCGAGGAGGCGGAGCACACCGCATCGCCCCCCGCCGCACGCCGGCGCCGCTGGTTCAGGGGTCGCGACGACTGAGGTCGCGCGGCCGGTCGGCGCCGGCACACGCCAGCCGCCCGCGGGGGTGCGCTACTCGAGTGCTGCGGGACGCTGGGTCATCGCGGCCACGGTGCTCGGCTCGGGCGTCGCCTTCCTCGACTCGACGGTGGTCAACGTCGCCCTGCCGACCATCGCGCGCGACCTCCACACCGGGCTGACCGACCTCCAATGGATCACCGACGCGTACATGCTCACGCTTGGTGCGCTGATCATCCTCGGTGGCGCGCTCGGCGACCGGTTCGGCCGCCGCCGGGTGTTCGTCTTCGGCCTGCTCTCCTTCACGGTCGCATCGGTGATCTGCGGCGCAGCCCCAAGCACGCTGGTATTGATCGCCGCGCGCGCGCTGCAGGGCATCGGCGGCGCGCTCCTCGTCCCCGGCAGCCTGGCGATCATCTCCGCATGCTTCGTCCCTCAGGACCGAGCGCGCGCCGTCGGACTGTGGTCGGGGCTGAGCGGTGTGAGCACGGTGATCGGGCCGTTCGTCGGGGGCTGGCTCATCGACACCGTCTCCTGGCGGGCCATCTTCTTCATCAACGTGCCGCTCGCCGCGGGCGCGATCTGGATCGCCATGCGTCATGTCCCGGAGACGCGAGACGACAGTGCGGTGGGACGCCCCGACTACATCGGTGCCGCCGTCGTGTCACTGGGACTCGCCGGCGTCGTGTACGCGCTCATCGACGGTCCGAGCAACGGCTGGTCGGCGGCGACGGTCGTGGGCGGCGCGGTGGGCGCGCTCCTGCTGGTCGCGTTCCCGTTCGTCGAGCTGCGTGTGCACACGCCGATGGTCCCTCTGAACATCTTCTCGTCACGACAGTTCAGTGGCGCCAACCTCACCACGTTCGCGGTGTACGCCGCCCTGTCGGTGACCACGTTCATCCTCGTGCTGCACCTGCAGCAGGACCTGCGCTACACGGCTCTCGCCGCCGGGACCTCGTTCCTGCCGGCAGGGCTGCTGCTCATCGGGTTCTCGTCGCGTTCGGGTGCGCTGGCCCAGCGCATCGGGCCACGCCTGCCCATGACGGTGGGACCGATCATCGCGGCCGCCGGGTTGTTGCTCCTCGCCGGCGTGCGCCACGGGGATAGCTACTGGACCTCGGTGCTGCCCGGCGTCGTCGTCTTCGGCATCGGTCTGACGGTCGTCGTCGCGCCGCTCACCGCGGCCGTGATGGCGTCGGTAGACCCGCACCACTTCGGCGTGGGTTCGGCGATCAACAACGCGGTGGCGCGCATCGGCGGGTTGCTCGCGATCGCAGTGGTGCCCGCTCTCGCCGGGCTCGCCTCAGCGTCGTCGCACCTGGCGGGGGTGTCGCTCAACGACGGCTTCACCTCAGCGATGCGCATCGGCGCCGGCATGCTCGTGGCCGGGGGGCTCATCGCCCTGCTGACCATCCGGCACATCATCCCGCCTGGGGAAGCTACCGCCGCAGCAGCTTGAACGCGTGGTCCGAGCTGCCGTGGCTGATCGCGTAGGTGACCCACAGCAGGGCCAGCGACTCGAGCATGCGGGAGGACTCGATGCCACCGACGTCCAGCGGCGGCCACCCGCATTCGCGCAGCAGGTCCGACACGGTCTGCTTGGCCTCATCGTCGTTGCCGCACAGGAACATGTCACCGGGGCCGCCGGGGATCTCCGGGTCGATCATGTGCTGGTTGTTGACGGTGTTCCACGTCTTGACCACCCGCGATTGGGGAAGCCAGCGCTGCACCTGCTCGCCGGCAGAGTCGTCGCTGCCGGTCACCAGCGTCATCCCCGAAGGGCCGCGTCCGAACGGGTTGGTGACGTCGATGACGACCTTGTCTGCGAGGTGTGACGCACCGGCGAGCGTCAGTGCGTTCTCGGTGCCGCTCCACGCCGTCGCGACACAGGCGATCTCCGCCTCGGTGGCCGCCTCCTCGTACGAGACTGCACGCCCTCGATCGCCCACCTCACCGGCCCACGCAACGACCTGCTCCGCGCTGGGATCACGGCTCCCCATCAGCACGTCGTGGCCGTGCCTGATCAGCCCCGCTCCCAAAGCACGGCCGACCTGACCGGAGCCGAGCACCGCAAATCTCATCGGCACACATTGTGAGCAGGCGCGGCCGACGGGCGTGCAGCGCAGCCGGGTGGGGCGCGATCGCCCGCTAGTGGTTCGGTGCCAGCGGGAGGGTCAGCTGCAGGTTGGTGAAGCTGAGGCTCGACGCCAGGTTGTCGGGACGCCACACGGGCGAGTCGTCCTGGGTCAGCTCGAGCTTGAGCTGATCGCCTGGGGTGAACTGCCATGCCTGCGGCCAGAGCTGGAAGAGCAGATGGTCCTGGCTCGTCGGGCCACTGTCCTCGATCCTGTACACCGTGCGCGTGATCAAGGTCTGGTTGCCTGATCCGTCGATCTCCCACAGCCGGGCGGCCACCTCGGCACTGGTGCCGGTCACCGCGACGTCAACGGCGACCGTCGGCGCGCCCACCAGGGTGCGGTGCGGAACGGCCCAGGTGTACACCGCCTGGTTGGGGTCACTCTGCGAGGCCGCCATCGTGCGGCAGCCGCTGTTGGCGATGGGGTCGGTGTTGGTGCCTTCGTTGGTCGGGTTGTTGCTGCTCACCGTCGCCTGGGCGGGCGAGCTGGTGAGCACAGCGGCCGACGTGCTGAGAGCGTTGTAGTCGTTCCCCTTGTAGGTCACGTGGCGCTGACCGGGCATGCACGCGGTGGTGGTGACGGTGAATGCGGGGATGGTCGGTGTAGTGGCGCTCATCACCGCCTGGAGCCAGTGGTTGGCCGCCTCGTGGGCCTGCTCCCAGATGTCGGCGGGATTGTTCGCGTACGAGTGACCGACGTCGCCGAGGAAGGTGGTGACCGGCCAGTTGCTGTCCACGGCCTTGAGGCGGTTGACCATGTCGAGTGCCTGGAAGGCGTCGAAGAGCGGGTCGGTGTGGCCCTGGATGACGAAGACCGGGACCTCCGCCGACCCGGTCGGGACCGGCATCGCGTACGGGGAGCGGAAGGCGCCCCCGACCTGGGTGAGGGCCTGCGTCGCCGAGGGGTTGGCGCTGTACGGTTCGCCCGCGTTGATGCCGCTGTACCAGTTGGTGAGGTCCGCTGTGGGATCGGTCCCTGGGGTCGCGTACTGTGCGGTGGCGCCGCCGTCGGCGTAGAGACCGTCCACGTAGCTCTGCTTGTCGACGCCGATCGGCGACTCATGAGGGCCGTCGGCGGGGCCGCCAGGCGCGCCGTCGGACTTCACGTCCGTTCTGGACGAGAGCGTCCGCGAGGTCGGTCCACGGATACATCGGCGCGGCCGCGACGAGGTGCATCGGGGTGCCGTTCGGTGACGTCCAGGGGACGGTGGTGGGGTTGGCCGGGTCGGTGGACGACGTGGTCACCACCCGATCCTGGGACAGTGCCAGGTCCCAGCTCTGGCCACCTCCGTATGAGCCGCCGCTGGCCACGATGCGCTGCGCGTCGACCAACCCGGCGTCCGCGAGCAGGCCTGCCAGGTACTGCGAGTCGTGTGTCTCCCAGCGCCGGTCGGCGAGGTGTGTCCAGCTCGCCTCACCCGGGGTGTCGCTGCAGGTCGGGTCGCTGGCGTAGGTGTAGCCGCTGGTGTCCTTGCCACAGGACCTGTGGAAACCACGCGCGGTGTAGTTGAGGACGATGTAGCCACGCGAGACGAACCATGCGTTGTTCCAGTGGTAATCGGTGGCGTTGGTGCCGGCGAGGGTGGTCGACTCCCACTCCGTCTTCGAGTTGCCCCAACCGTGGAGCATGATCATCAGCGGACGGGCTGCGGTCGTCGCGCGCGTGGGGATGCTCACATCAGTGTCCAGCGGCGTGCCGTCGAAGCTGCGCACCCTCCCCGAGCACACCACGAACGGCTGACCCGGGTTTGGCTTGACGACCGACCCCGCAGTCAGTCCGAGCGGACAGGCGGGAGCCGCCGTGGCGAGGGCCGAGGTTGCGGCGGCGACCGAACGGGGGGCAACGCCGATCGCGAGGGCCATCGCGCTCAACGAGATGGCTGCGATCGAGAGGCGAGAGAGGTTTCGCTTGGAGGTCATGCCTGTCTCAACGACGCTGGCCGCCGATATCCTTCGCGGGCAGGGCTGCCTTCGATGGCCGGGAGCCGGAGCCTACCATCAGGTGATGGCACGGGATGCGGTGGCCGAGATCAAGTCGCGGCTCGACATCGTCGACGTGGTGGGCGGCTACGTCACCCTCCAGCGTGCCGGCCGCGGCCACCGCGCCCTCTGTCCCTTCCACTCGGAGAAGACGCCGTCGTTCAACGTCAGCCAGGAGCGCCAAGCGTGGTACTGCTTCGGCTGCCAGGAGGGCGGCGACATGTTCACCTTCGTCGAGAAGGTGGAGCACGCCGACTTCCGTGCCGCCCTGGAGATGCTCGCCGAGAAGGCAGGGGTGGAGCTCGAGGCCGAGGTCCAGGGCGGGCAGCGGCGCGGGGCGGCCCGCCGTCGCAAGCGAACCCTGGAGCTCAACGCCCGCGCCGCGGCGTTCTTCGAGCACGTGCTCTGGGCCTCGCCGGCGGGCGAGGCCGGACGTTCCCTGCTGGCCGAGCGAGGCGTCGACGAGAGCCGGGCGCGGACGTTCGGGATCGGCTTCGCACCAGCCGGAGGCGGCGGCGAGGACGCCCTGGCCCGGTACCTGAAGGAGCGCGTCGCGGCCACCGCCGACGAGGTCGTCGATGCCGGCCTCGCCCACCATGCCCGGGGCGGCCGGCTGCGCGACCGCTTCCGTCACCGCCTGGTGTTCCCGATCCGCGACGAGCGTGGCGAGGTCATCGCATTCGGTGCGCGCGCCCTGGGCGACGACGTGCCCAAGTACCTCAACTCGCCCGAGACCGCCGTGTACCACAAGGGAAGTGCGCTCTTCGGGATCGACCTGGCGCGCGCCGCCATGCACGAGCGCCGCGTGGCGGTGGTGGTGGAGGGGTACTTCGACGTCATGGCCGCGCACATGGCGGGGGTGGCCCAGGTGGTGGCCAGCAGCGGCACAGCGCTGACGCGCGAACAGGCGAAGGTGCTGTCGCGGCACTCCGACAGCGTCGTCCTGTGCTTCGACGCCGACGAGGCGGGTCAGGCGGCCGCCTCGCGTGCGGTCGACGTGGTCGCCGCCGAGGGGCTCTCCGCGCGCATCTGCATCCTGCCCGACGGCTGCAAGGACCCCGATGAGCTGGTGCGCCGAGACCCCGCCGCGTTCGCCACGGCAGTCGAACAGGCGCCACCGGAGTGGCAGGTGCTTCTCGACCGCGCCTTCGGGAACGACGAGGGTGGCAGCATCGACGCGCGTCGCGCAGCGGCAGAGCGCGCGGTCATCCTCCTGGCGCGGATCCCGGAAGCGGCGGCTCGCGAGCTGTACGTCCAGCAGGCCGCGCGCCGCCTCAACCTCACGGCGGCGACGCTGGCCGCCGATGTCGCCAAGGCCCTGCGCGGAGCGACGGCAGGCCGTCCGCTGCGGGTCAGCGCGGCTCCGCTGCCGCTGGAGACGCGCCGGCCGGCCGATCCCGAGCCGCCGCTCACGCCGGCAGCCGCGTGGGACGGGTACCTGGCCACGCTCTGCGTGCACCGGCCCGAGATCGCCGCCCGGCTCACCGGCGAGTTCGGCCTCGAGGTGGCGGCGATCCGACATCCACTCGCCCGGCGGATGGTGGAGATCGCCCTGGACACCCCGGCCGGGGAGACCTTTCCGCTGACCTCCCTCGCCCCGGCCGAGCGCGACTTCGCCGCCGCGCTGCTGGTGCGCACGGTGCCGGAACTGCTGCCCGAGAGCCGCACCGGCGACCTCGACACCGCCATCAGTGACAGCCTCCGGCGCGTCGTCGAGGCTCGGCTTGGGACCGAGATCTCCGACGTACGCCGGCGGATGGCTGCCGCCAAGGAGCGCGGCGACGACGCCGAGGTCGCGCAGCTGGCCTCCCGGCTGAGGGAGCTCGCCACCGCCTCACCCCACCTCCGCCGTACCGCGGCCACCCGCTAGCCCGGTTTCACCGGAGCGCGTACCGAAGCGCCGATGTTTGCGTTGTCCCTGCATGAGGAATGTTGAGTTCGCTGTGGTGGACGTCGCGTGGAAGGAGGTGCGGGCATGACCGTCGCATCTCCGGGCGAGAGGTTGGCCGCGGCTGCCGAACAGCTGATCGTGCAGGGCAAGGAACAGGGATTCCTCACGCCCGACGACGTGCTCACGTCGTTTCCCGACATCGACGCCGAGCCCGACCAGCTCGAACGCATCTTCAGCGTGTTCGTCGACATGGGCATCCCCGTCAGCGACGGCGACCGCGACTTCGAGACCGTCGACGAGATCGACGATGACACGATCGCGAAAGCGGAGGCCGCGGATGCCGTCTCCTTCGACGACCCGGTACGGATGTACCTGCGTGAGATCGGCCGCGTCGAGCTGCTCAAGGCGGAGGACGAGGTCCGGTACGCCAAGCTCATCGAGCAGGGGGACCTCGCTGCCAAGGACGCTCTCACCGAGGCCAACCTGCGCCTGGTCGTGTCCATCGCCAAGAAGTACATCGGCCGCGGCATGTCGTTCCTCGACCTCATCCAGGAGGGCAACCTTGGCCTGATCCGCGCAGTCGAGAAGTTCGACTACCACCGTGGCTTCAAGTTCTCGACGTATGCCACCTGGTGGATCAGGCAGGCGGTGACCCGCGCAGTGGCCGACCAGGCGCGCACGATCCGCGTCCCCGTGCACATGGTCGAGGCCATCAACAAGCTGCTGCGTGTCTCGCGACGGCTCTTCCAGGAGCTCGGCCGCGAGCCGACCGATGAGGAGATCGCCGACGAGTTGGGGGTCACGGCCGAACGCGTGCGCGAGATCAGGAAGATCTCCCGAGACCCCGTGTCGCTGGAGACACCGGTGGGCGATGAGGAGGACGCGGAGCTCGGTGACTTCGTCGAGGACAAGGACGCCACCACTCCGTCCGATGCGGCGACGATGGCCCTTCTCCACACAGAGATGGAGGGCATCCTCGACACCCTTTCGCCGCGCGAACGGCGCGTGCTCCAGTTGCGCTATGGGCTGACGGACGGACACCAGCGCACCCTCGAGGAGGTCGGCAAGCGTTTTGGCGTGACGCGCGAACGCATCCGCCAGATCGAGGCGAAAGGGCTGCGCAAGCTGCGCCATCCTTCGCGCAGTCGCAGGCTCCGCGACTTCCTCGAATAGCGCCCTGCGCGTTCGTACGAACGTCCGCTCCGTATACTGCCTGCGTACGCGCACGACGACCCCACTCGAGAAACACCCATTCATTCCGGGTTAGCTCAGCGGTAGAGCAGGCGGCTGTTAACCGCAAGGTCACTGGTTCGAATCCAGTACCCGGAGCCATCACACCATCGAAGGGGACGACATCATGGCCGACATCCCAGCACACGATCCAGCAAGGCCACAGTCCGATCCGGTCGACGCCGCGATCCCGGCGACAGCGGAAACGTCCCGGAGCGATGTCGCGGCTGACGTTGCTTCCACCATCCCGAGCTTCGCGGCATACACGGCCGTCAGGGAGGCCGACCTCGAGGTCGTGGGACGGTACGCCGCCCCGCAGGCCCGGCTTGGCGAGGAGGCCAAGGTCCCGGTCCTTGTGGGCACCGCCTCTGGCACCTCGGTGACAGAGCCCGCCGAAGGTGGCTCCGGGCCGGCGGCGAGCGAGTCGCGGGCCCAGCGCCCGTCGCCGTCCCCGGCGCAAGCTGAGCCAGTCTGGTCGTTCCGAGACGGCGCGCCACCGGCTTCGCCCGCCTCGCCGGCGGCAGTCGCGGCCGACCGCAACCAGGTGGAGCTCCCGTTCACGCCGGCGGCGGCAGCGATGGCCCCCCTCACCCCGTCGGCGCGGCCGCAGCCACTGTTCGGGCCGGTCGGAAGGCCCCGATCGGCCGTGGTGGTGGCGCTCCTCGCGGTGCTGACACTGGGCGTATCGGCGCTGGTGTGGCACCACCGCGTCAACCGCGAGCTCGAGGAGTTCGATCCTCAGCTGCACTCGCGTCCCATGCGGAGCACGGTGGCCGTCGCGGTTCCCTGGTTGATCGGCCTGCTCACCACGCTCGCGGGGGCCGTTCTCATCGTGGCCGGCCGGCTCGCCATCCACGTGCCGTTCGCATCTCACGTGACCACCGCGCAGGCGTACTACCTGCTCGGCGGCGTCGTCGCAATTCCGTTCCTGTGCCTGCTCATTCCCTTCAGCGTCGTGGCGGTGGTGATGATTCTCGAGCGGCTTCGCTGCGTCGAGGAGCACGTGGGCACCACGAGCGATCGCCAGGTGCGCGCCGTGGGCAGCACCATGCTGCTGGCGATCCCGGTGGTCGGGGGGTTGGTGCTGCTGGCCACGGCCCAGCGCCGCGTCAACGCCATCTGGGACGCCCTGTCCCCATCCGGGCGTCTCACGCCCTGAGCAGCCCGGACCCGCCGCCGCCGCCCCCGCCCCCTCCGCCGCCTCCGGGGTGGGAGCAGCCCTTCGCGCCCGCAGGCGGCGAGGAGCGCCAGGGGAGGCGGCGCCGCAGCGCGCTGCGGACGCCCGCACTGGTCGATCGCATGGACCTCGCCGACGACGCCGACGGCCGGGTGGCGATCTTCAGCGTCGGCGAGCTCTCCTCGACCCCGGGGCCGGCACCTCCGGGGCTCGCGCACCGAGGCCGGCTCGCCGGGAGCACCGCGGGAATCGGTCGCTTGCTCGACGGCAGCTACGCCGCGGTGGCGGTGGCCGCCGTGTTGGTAGTCATCCTCGTGCTCGGCCTTCTGCTCAGCCGCCACTGACCAAGGGGCGGTCGCCACAGGCTACACGGTTCTGTGTGTTACACTAATCAGTGTGACCTCCTCCGCCTCGCCTGCGCTGGGAGAGGCGCTGGGAGTCCCCACTGACGCCGAGCTGATCGCTCGCGTCCTCGGCGGCGCCAGACCGTCACCCAGCCTGGTGCGCTGCGCAGCCCGGGTTGCCGCCGTGCCCGTGTGGGAGCGCCGCATCCTCGGCGCGGCCGGGCTGGTGAACGAGCACGGCATCACGCTCGACCGGGCTGTGCGCCTCGCCGCCATCTGGGAGCTGGCCGAGCGCTGGTTCCCGGACGACCGGCCGGCGATCACGTCGCCCCGCGACGCCGTCCTGCTGCTCGATGGCCTGCGCTCTGCATCGCGCGAGGAGGTCTGGGTGCTCATGCTCGACGCGCGACACCGGCCCATCCGCAGCGAGACCGTCGCCGTCGGCAGCATCAACAGCTCGCGGCTGGCTCCGCGGGACGTGCTGGCCCCGGCGCTCCGCGCCGGCTCAGCCGCGCTGGTGGTCGCCCACAACCACCCGTCGGGCGACCCGACGCCGTCGCGCGCTGACCGCGTGGTGACCGACGCGCTGCGCAGCGCCGCCTCCCTGGTCGGGATCCCCATGCTCGACCACATCATCGTGGCGGCGCGCCAGCATCATTCCTTTCGCGAGGTCGAGGGCTGGGACGTCGTGGCGTCGGCGTGAGGGTCGCCGTGGATCAGGAGAACGCGTCCTCGCCGGTGAGAGCCTTGCCGAGGATGAGGGTGTGCACCTCCTCCGTCCCCTCGTAGGTGAGCACCGATTCGAGGTTGTTCATGTGCCGCACCACCGGGTACTCGAGGGTGATCCCGTTGGCTCCGAGGATGGTCCGCGCCTCGCGTGCGATGTCGATGGCGGCGCGCACGTTGGCGCGCTTGGCCAGTGAAACCTGGACAGGGTGCAACCGGCCCTGGTCCTTGAGCGTGCCGAGCCGGTGTGCGATCAACCGGCCGTGCACCAGCGACGTCGCCATGGTCGCGAGCTTGGCCTGGGTGAGCTGGAAACCGGCGATCGGCTTGTCGAACATGCGCCGCGCCTTGCTGTAGTCGAGGGCCGAGACGAAGCATGCTCGCGCCGCCCCCAGTGCACCCCAGGCGATTCCGTACCGGGCCTCGTTGAGGCATGAGAGAGGGCCCCGCATCCCGGTTACCCCCGGCAGGACCGCCGTCCCGGGCAGCTCGACGGAGTCGAAGCGCAGCTCGCTCGTGACCGATGCCCGCAGGGAGAGCTTGCGGTGGATGTCAGCGGCGGTGAAGCCCGGCGTCCCCCGCTCGACGAGGAAGCCGCGCACGCCCTCATCGGTCATCGCCCAGACCACCGCGACGTCGGCAACCGACCCGTTGGTGATCCACATCTTGGAGCCGTTGAGCACCCATCCATCGCCCTTGCGCGCCGCGGTCGTCCTCATCGCGGTGGGGTCACTGCCCGCCTCCGACTCGGTCAAGCCGAAGCAGCCGATCATCGAACCTGCTGCCATCTCTGGCAAAAACTTCTGCTTCTGTTCCTCACTCCCGTACGCGTGGATGGGGAACATCGCCAGTGAACCCTGCACGGACACGAACGACCGCAGCCCGCTGTCCCCGGCCTCGAGCTCTTCGCAGGCGACGCCGTACGCGACGGCCGAGGCGCCGGCGCAGCCATACCCGGTCAGGTGCATGCCGAGCAGCCCAAGCTCCGCCAGGAGGGGGACCAGCTCTCGTGGGAAGGTGGCGGCCTCGAAGTGGTCCCCGATGACGGGCAGGACGCGCTCTCGCACCATCGAGCGCACCGTGTCGCGGACCAGGCGCTCGTCGTCGCTGAGCAGTTCGTCGACGGCATAGAGGTCGGTCGGGCCCGGGAGTGTCGCCCTGTCCGGGCGTGCCTGCGTGGTGGTCACCGCACGATTGAACCATGCGGCCGGAGCAGGCGGTTGTGGCCGTCGGTCCGCGCCAGGCCGATGCGCCTGCGAGTGGCGCGTGGCGGGCGGCGTGGAACCAGTACCGGAATGGTCGGGATTCCCGGCATGCCGCTCAGCGGGCGAAGCGGGTACGCTCGCGGCGGCCGCCAGCCCACGGTGCCATCAGAGGTTCAACGGTGCCTGCCAAGAAGGACGACGTCGGCACGCAGTTGCGGGAGGCCTTCGCCCGCGAAGCGGAGAGCGTGGTGCGCTGTCTCTTCTACGCCCGCCGTGCCGACGTCGAGGGACGTGCGGACATCGCCTCGGTGCTCCGTTCGATCGCCGACGGCGAGATCAGCCAGGCGTTCGGCCACCTCGAGTTCCTCGAGGAGACAGGCGATCCACTCGCGGGCGGCGGGGACGCCGCCGGGGACCTGGCTGCGGTCATCGAGGCCGAGAGCCGCGCCGTGGAACGCTACACGCAGCTGGCCGCGGGGGCACGGGCCGCGGGCAACGGCGAGGCAGCCGGTTGGTTCGAGACCCTGGTCGACGCCGAGTCGGTCCATCTCGGCGTTCTCCGTCGCGCTGCTGCGCTGGAGCTCTGACGTGGAAGGCATCCCGGCCGCCGCCGTGAGGACCGGGCCCGCATACGAGGTCGAACGTGCCGAGGCTCGCGCCCGCCTCGCGTCGACGGCTGAGCAGCGCCGTGTGCGCCTCGCCGCCGACCTGGTGCTGGTGTTCGAGACGCGCAAGTCGGTTCGGATGGCTCTCGAGGAGCTGCTGCGAGCCGAGCGTGCCGGCGATCCCGACCGGGTCGAGGCTGAGGCCGCCGCCTTCACCGACCTCCTCGGCGGCATGCACGACCTGCCCGCAACCCTGTACGTCGACCTCGCCGACCCGGTCGCGCTCGCGGAGCGCCTCGGCGAGCTGAGCGGCATCGAGGACGCCGTGTACCTCGAGGTGGCCGGACGGCGCACGGCGGCACGGTCGGACGCCGGGGACGGCGGGTCCGGGGCCTTCCACCTGGTCTTCGCGCTCGACGGCGACCAGCGCTCATCCCTGGTCGACGGCGCCCCCGTGTCCGTCGGCGCTGACCATCCCGCCTGCCGGCTGCGGGCGACGCTGAGCGCCGACCAGGTGCTCGCCATCGGCAGCGACCTGCGGACGTGACGCGTGGGCGCGGGGCCCCGCGCGTGCGCCGCGCTGGGATGACCGGGTCGCTGGCAGCGGCGCTCGCGGTCGTCCTGGTCGGGTGCGGCGACACCACCTCACAACCGGGGTGGGTGCCGGCGCACCCGGACACCACGGCGCTGACCTTCCAGACCACGGCGCCGGGCGTTTGTGCCATTACCGTCCAATACCCCAACGACGCGCCCGCCGCGATCGGGTACCTCGGCAGCACCTACGTGCAGGTGGCGCGGCTGCCGCACACATCCGCGCCTCGAGGGCGCGACCTCGGGCAGTCCGGCAACTGGCACGTCCTCCTGCAGGACAACGGTGAACTCCTGCTGGCGACCCCCGGGAACGCGTTCGACTACAGGGCCGAAGCCAGCTGCTGATCCTCCGCCGCCGGTCGGGCGCGACGCGGTCCCCTGCCAGAATGGTCGGTCATGACCCAACGCGCCGGCGTTCTGCCCTTCAGCGCCCTCGTCGGACAGGACACCATGAAGCAGGCACTCCTTCTCAACGCCGTCAATCCCGCGATCGGTGGCGTGCTCATCCGTGGCGAGAAGGGAACGGCCAAGTCGACAGCGGTGCGCGGCCTGGCCGTGCTGCTGCCCGAGGTCGCTGTCGTCGCCGGGTGCCGCTTCCAGTGCGACCCGGGCGCGCCCGCGCTGTGGTGCGAGGAGTGTGCCGCCCGAGCTCGAGCCGGTGAGCCTCTGCACAGCGTCGCGCGACCGATGCGCGTCGTGGAGCTACCGGTCAACGCCAGCGAGGACCGCGTGGTGGGCAGCATCGACGTCGAGGCAGCCATCAAGCGCGGCGAAAGACGGTTCGAGCCGGGGCTCCTCGCCGCCGCCAACCGCAACCTCCTCTACGTCGACGAGGTCAACCTGCTGGACGACCACCTCGTCGATGTGCTTCTCGACGCCGCCGCCATGGGTGTGAACACCGTCGAACGCGAGGGCGTCTCACTGTCGCACCCGGCCCGGCTGATGCTGGTGGGGACCATGAACCCCGAGGAGGGTGAGCTGCGTCCACAGCTGCTCGATCGCTTCGGCCTGTGCGTCGACGTCGGCGGCCTGCAGGCCCTTGACGACAGGGTGCGGGTGATGCAGCGCGACAAACGGGCTGCCGACGACACATCCGCCGACGAGGATCGCGACCAGGAGCGTCTTCGCGCGGTCATCGAGCGCGCCTCCGAGCTCCTGCCCCTGGTGCGGATCAGCGCGGCGATGCGCCAGTTCGTCGCGCTGATCTGCATCGAGGCCGGGGCGGTGGGGCACCGCGCCGACATCGTCATCAGCCGCACCGCCCAGACGATCTGCGCGTGGCGCGAGGCCGAGAAGCTGGTGGACGCGGGCTCGGTCGACCCGGTGAGCGCGATGGACGACCTCGATGTCAGCGGCGCCGACATCGTCAACGCCGCAGACCTTGCGCTTGCCCATCGGCGGCGGGACCAGTCCTCCGCCGACAGCAGCAGCGCGCCGTCCCCCATCGAGGCGGCGCGCGAACGGATGGAGGAGATGCGCCGCAACACGGAGGCACCCGCAGGCGAGGCCGACGCCAGCCCCGAGGCCGAGGACTCCGAGACCCCGCAGGACTCGACCGCGACGGCCGAGCAGGGCGAGGGCGCGTCGCGAGGTGACCAGGCGCGCGGCACCGAGTCCACTGCGGCGGGGACACCGCAGCTGTTCTCGGGCGACCTGTTCCCGGTGCGCAAGATCAGCCTGCCGCGCGACCGGCGCAGCCGCAAGGCCAGTGGCAAGCGCACCCAGACACGCAGCCCGGACCGCCGCGGCCGCTACGTACGCGCGGTGCAGACCGAGCACACCTCTGACGTCGCCTTCGACGCCACCGTTCGTGCTGCCGCCCCGCACCAGCTGCGACGCCGCGACGAGGCGGCCGCGGCGGGGCTCGTCGACGCGCCGGTCCTCCACCTGGAACGCCAGGACCTGCGCCAGAAGGTGCGTCGCCGGCGCACGGGCACCCTGATCGTCTTCGTCGTCGACGCCAGCGCGTCCATGGATGCCGAGCAGCGCATGCAGGCCACCAAGGGGGCGGTGCTGTCTCTGCTCCGCGACGCGTACGTCCGCCGTGACAAGGTGTCCTTGGTGGTGTTCTCCGGGCGCAGCGCGCGGGTGATCCTGCAGCCGACCTCCAGTGTCGACCTGGCCGAGGAACGCCTCCAACGGCTTGCGGTCGGGGGCACGACGCCGCTGACCCACGGGCTGGTGGCGGGGCTCAAGGTGGTGCGCACCGAGAGGCTCAGGGACGCATCGGTGTACCCGCTCATCGTGCTCATCAGCGATGGTCGCGGCAACATCTCGTTGTTCGGTGAGGAGCCGCTGCTCGAGGCTCAGCGGCTGGCAGGCCAGATCGGCTCCGAGCGCGTACGCATGCTGGTCATCAACTCCGCTCGCGACCACATCACTGCCAAGGCCCTCCCCGCGGTCGGCGCCCCCGCTCGAGCGGCCCGTTCCCAGCTGTTCAGCGGCGGCTACGGTTTCAACGCGTGCCTCGACCTTGCCGAGCGATCGGGCGGGGAGTACCTCGGGCTGTACGACCTGAGCCAGGGTGCGATCCTCGCCGGGGTGGAGCGGAGCCTGCGCGTCCGCTGACCGTCGTGCCGGCGTGTGGCACCAAACAGGGACAATCGGGCAATGCAGGTCGGCCGCTCCGTCTTCCCGTTCACCGCCATCGTCGGCCAGGAGCCGATGCGCCAGGCGCTGGTTCTCAACGCCATCAACCCCTCCATCGGCGGCGTGCTGATCCGCGGTGAGAAGGGCACGGCGAAGTCGACCGCGGTGCGCGCGCTTGCCCGGCTGCTCCCCGAGCAGGATGTCGTCGTCGGCTGCCAGTTCGGCTGTCCGCCGGATCCCGCCGAGCAGCAGTGCCTGGACTGCAGCGCCCGCATCGCGGCAGGGGAGGAGCTGCCCCGCCAGGCGCGACAGATGCGCGTTGTCGAGCTGCCCATCAACGCCAGCGAGGACAGGGTCGTGGGCAGCATCGACATCGAGGCCGCGATCAAAACAGGGGAGAAGCGCTTCGAGCCCGGGGTGCTCGCCGAGGCGAACCGCAACATCCTCTACGTCGACGAGGTCAACCTGCTCGACGACCACATCGTCGACGTGCTCCTAGACGCTGCCGCGATGGGTCTCAACACCGTTGAGCGCGAGGGTGTGTCGGTGTCCCACCCGGCGCGGTTCATCCTCGTCGGCACCATGAACCCCGAGGAAGGCGACCTCCGACCGCAGCTGCTCGACCGCTTCGGCCTCTGTGTCGACGTCACCGGGATCCGCGACGTTGCTCAGCGCGTCGAGATCGTCGAGCGTCGCGAGCAGTTCGAGGAGGACCCCGAGGCGTTCGCGGAGCGCTTCGAGGGCCAGGAGCACGCCGAGGCCGAGCGGATCGCCCGAGCCATCCGGACCCTGCCCGACGTCGAGATCGACCGCGACATCCTTGTCGGCATCGCCGCCCTCGGCATCGAGCTCGAGGTTGACGGGCACCGTGCCGACATCGTCACTCGCAAGAGCGCCCAGGCGCTGGCGGCCTACGAGGACCGCGACCGCGCCACCGAGGATGACGTCGAGCGGGTCGCGCCGGCTGTGCTCGCCCACCGTGTGAAGCCGGCGGTGGCGGGCACCAAGCGCAACGTCGACCTCGGCGAGGTGATGCGCCGCGCCATCGGCCGCGAGGGAGCCTAGCCGGCTCCGTGGTCGTCGGGCTCATGCCCGGCCTGGTCGGTGTCGGGGCGCTGCTCGGCGCTCTCGTCAGGCTCGTCCTGGTCGAGCGCCTGTTCGGCCGTCGTGGGCGGGCCCTCTTCCACGGGTGCGCCACCGGCCTTCTCGACCTCCTGGTTGCCCGCGTGGTGCTGCTCGCTCATACCGCCTCGTCCTCGTCGTCGACGAGGGAGAGGAAGGGCCGGCGCGCGAAGACCGTCTGGCGCATCAGCCGCTGCAGCAGGTTCGGGGTGCGGTAGCTCGCCACCGGCACCGTCACCGGCTTGCGCTCGATGTTGCGTCGCGAGATGTGGATGCCATGCTTGGGCAGTATCCGGCGCAGGTATCCCCAGGTGTCGTAGAGGCCGTTGCTCACCGATTCGTAGCCGTGCTGCAGCACCATGAGCCGCGCGCTGTACGACATCAACTCGTGGAAGAACATCTTCTCGTCATCAGGCCTGGGCTCGATGAGCAGGATGTCGACGTCGGGGTGGTTGTGACGCACCAGCTTGATGTGGTCGAGCAGCCCGTCGTGCAGCATGCCGCGGAAGACCTGGTTGTAGACACCGCGCATGCCCATGTCCGCAAGGTGGTCGCCGACCAGCGCGCGCATGCCCTCCGGCGGGTCGAGGTTGCGCGTGTCCACCGGGACGATCGGGTTGATGGCCACGATCAGCGTGGCCCCGCGGTCGACAGCCACGTCGATCGCCGAGATCCCCTTGATGCCGCCGTCGACGTAGTCGACGTCGTCGATCCGCACCGGGCGGAACAGCATCGGGATCGCGCTGCTGGCCGCCGCGGCCATGGAGATGGGCACGTGGGCGCGCTCGTTGAACCGTGAGAACACCACCCTCTGCCCGGAGTTGAGCGCGCAGGCGACGATGTGGAGCTCCCTCTCGAGGTCTCGGAAATCGTCGCTGAACCCCTCGCGGGCGAGGAGGCGCTCGAGGAAGCGCACCAGCTCGGTGTTGCTGAACACCCCCGAGGGAAGGAGGGGGCTGAGCATCCCGAGGATGTCGACCGGGTTCAGCTTGCCGGGATGCCGGGCCAGCTCCCAGACGATCTCCTGGGTGAGGCGCGGCAGCTTGGCGACCCGGCCGGCGACCTCCGCGACGTTGGGACGGTAGATCCCCCAGCGCGACGGGGGCCGGAGCACCTGGTTGGTGCCCTCGACGCCCAGCGCCATCTCGGTCGGGGTGATGCCGTTGACGAGGAGCGCCCCGATCATCGAGCCCGCGCTGGTGCCGACGTAGACGTCGAAGTCGTTGACGGTGCTGCCCACGAGGAGGTCGTCGAGGGCACGCAGCGCGCCGATCTCATAGGTGAGCCCGGTGATGCCGCCGCCACAGAGCACCAGCGCCCTCTTCCCACCGGTGGGGTCGGCGGCGACGCGGCGCCGGGCGGTCACGCGCCTGCGATCGGCCATGTCCGGATCATATTGGAGCGGACGCGGCTAGCATGGCCGCTCGTGTCCTCGAAAGCCCTCGGGCTGATCCGCAACTTCTGCATCATCGCCCACATCGACCACGGCAAGTCCACGCTCGCGGATCGCCTGCTGGAGCGGACCGGCACGGTGGCCATGCGCGACATGCAGGACCAGCTCCTGGACACTCTCGACCTCGAGCGTGAACGCGGCATCACCATCAAGGCGCAGGCGGTCCGCCTCGACTACACGGCCCGCGACGAGCGCACGTACCAGCTCAACCTCATCGACACGCCGGGGCATGTCGACTTCGCTTATGAGGTGTCACGCTCGCTGGCGGCCTGCGAGGGAGCGGTGCTCGTGGTCGACGCCTCACAGGGGATCGAGGCGCAGACGCTCGCCAACGTCTATGCCGCGCTGGAGGCCAACCTGGAGATCATCCCGGTGATCAACAAGATCGACCTGCCCGCCGCCGACCCCGAGTTGGTCCGCAAGGAGATCGAGGACGTGATCGGCCTGCCA
The DNA here is from genome assembly GCA_963823765.1 of Candidatus Dormiibacterota bacterium. Lineage (GTDB taxonomy): Bacteria > Chloroflexota > Dormibacteria > Aeolococcales > Aeolococcaceae > Aeolococcus. The sequence continues at coordinate 1,115,064 of CAWGML010000002.1, read as the reverse complement.
GGCGACGGGGCACTGCTGGCCAGCGCGCGCCAGGGCATCGGCATCGACGACATCCTCGAGGCGGTGGTGGCGCGGGTGCCTCCACCGTCGGGGAACGCCGACGCGCCTCTGCAGGCGCTGATCTTCGACAGCAAGTACGACGTGTACCGCGGCGTGATCATCTATGTCCGGGTCATGCACGGGGTGATCCGACAGGGCCAGCGCATCCGCATGATGGCCACGGGCAAGGATTTCGTCGTCGACGAGGTCGGTGTGTTCCGGCCTCAGATGATCTCGACAGGATCGCTGAGCCCCGGGGAGGTCGGCTACGTCGTCGCGTCCGTGAAGGACGTGCGTGACAGCAAGGTCGGCGACACTGTGACGGACGCCGCCAACCCCGCGCCGCACGCCCTGCCCGGCTACCGGACGGTCACCCCGATGGTGTTCGCCGGCATCTTCCCGATCGACTCCGACGATGTTCAGGACCTCAAGGAGGCGCTCTCCAAGCTGAACCTCAACGACGCCTCGCTGGTGTACGAGCCGGAGTTGTCCGTCGCGCTGGGCTTCGGTTTCCGCTGCGGGTTCCTGGGACTCCTCCACATGGAGATCGTCCAGGAGAGGCTCGAGCGCGAGTTCGACCTCGAACTGCTGACCACCGCGCCGACCGTCGAGTACCGGGTGCGCTTGCGCAGCGGGGAGATGGTGGCCGTCGACAACCCCGCCATGCTCCCGGACCCGGCGCACATCGAGGTGATCGAGGAACCACGCACGCGCGCGACGATCTTCGTGCCCAAGGAGTACGTCGGTCCTCTCATGGAGCTCTGCCAGGAGCGCCGCGGCGAGCTGCTCGACATGCAGTACCAGCCCGGTGACCGTGTTGCCCTCGTCTACGACCTGCCGCTCGGCGAGATCATCCATGACTTCTACGACCAGCTCAAGTCGCGCAGCCGCGGCTACGCCTCGCTCGACTACGTCATCACGGGGTTTCGCGCGGAGAAGCTCGTCAAGCTCGACATCCTGGTCGGCGGTCAGCGCGTCGACGCTCTCTCGATGATCGTGCACCGTGACAAGGCTGCCTTCCAGGGTCGGAGGCTCGCCGAGCGGCTTCGCAAGCTGATCCCGAGGCAGCTCTTCGAGGTGGCCATCCAGGCAGCGATCGGCGGCAAGATCGTCGCCCGCGAGACGGTCTCGGCGATGCGCAAGGACGTCCTGGCCAAGTGCTACGGCGGCGACATCACCCGCAAGCGCAAGCTGCTCGAGAAACAGAAGGAGGGCAAGAAGCGGATGAAGCGGGTGGGCAACGTCGAGATCCCGCAGGAGGCCTTCATGGCCGTCCTCAAGCTGGACGAGTAGCGATGGCAACCAAGAAGCGACGCCGCCCGGCCACGCCCAAGGTGACCGAGGCACCGGCCGAGACCATCGCGAGGCGCGAGCCGGCGGCGGCCGACGTGGCTCAGCCTCGGCGGCGGCCGGCTTCAGCTGCCGGCGACCTCAGGGACGTGCCCTGGAGCGCACGGGGGCTTCTCGCCCTGCTCGGGCTGGCCTTCATCCTGCAGATCCCGATCGGGCTGGTCATCCACCTCACCTCCCACACCAACCCACTGATCATCGACATCTTCTTCTTCCAGCCCCAGTACCTGGTGGTGGCGTGCGTCGCGGTCATGCCACTGGCGCGCAGGCTCACCGGCCAGCCACGCAACCTGCGTCTCCTCGAGTCGCTCTCCCTGGGGGTCATGTACGCGCTGCTGGCGCTGATGCTGGGTACGGTGTTCGTGCACCCCGCCAGCGCCGCCGAGTCCAACGACCAGTTCATCAGGAACCTGAAGCTGAGCGACGGACTCCTGATCGCCCTCTCCGACGTCATCGCGCTCTTCGGAACCGTGACCCTCTACCCGGGGTTCAGCCGCCTGCTCGGCGCCCCCGCCCGGCGTGCCCGCGCACGCATGCTGCAACGCACCGCCTCCGACCCGGGTCGCGGCGGGCCAGCTCCTCGCGGCGGCGCGGCTCGCGCCCCAGCCGGCGCCAAGGGCAAGGCCAGGCCCAAGCGCTAGCGTCCCGCGCCTTCTCCGGCTGACTCTCGCGGAGCAGCTCCGGGCATGCGCTCACGCCGTTGCGAAGCGCTTGTAACAAGATCACCGATGCTGCCTGTGGCGGCAGCGGAGGCCCGGATGATGTGGGCCATGCGCTTCGCGCCGTTCCGTCCTGCACTCACGTCCCGAAGTCGACGACGCCGGCAGCGCGGCCAGGGGATGGTGGAATTCGCCCTCGTCGCGCCCGTGTTCTTCTTCGTCATCTTCGCGATGATCGACGGTGGCCTGCTGCTCTTCAGCGTCAACGCGGTCGACCAGGCCACCACGGTCGGCAGCAACTCGATCGCGGCGGCGGGCAAGCTGGCCACCGCCGACACGACGGCCCTTCAGCGGATGGCGGCGTCCTCAAGCCTGGGCGCGACCTCGCTGATCACCATCTCAGAGGTCGACATCGAGCAGCTGCAGGACAACGCGACCGGCGACGGGTTCACGGTTCACAGCGACGGGACGCCGGCGATCCAGACGGGGTGCAGCGGCGGTCCCACCGGCGTCGACGGTGCGAACGAGTGCATGAATCGTTACACGATGACTGGACACGGGACCAATCCCACGATCACCCTGATCGGCGGATCGGCGCCCTGGCCCCCATCAGCGCGTGACGTCTACAACGGCCAGAGTGATTTCGTCGGCCTCAAGGTCACGTACACCTACAGGTTCTTCACCGGCATCTCGGGTACGGTGACTCTCGTCACCACCAAGACGTTCCGCCTGGAACCACAGAACGCCCCGGGCACATGAGCTGGACTGTGAGGCGGCGCGCGCAGAAGGGCCAGGCGGCGGTCGAGCTGTGCTTCGTGCTGCCCGTGTGCCTGCTGCTCTTCATGGGCGTGTACACCGCGGGGTCATTCATCTCGGACCTCAACGTCGCCGGCCAGGCAACCCGGGCGGGCAGCCGCCTCGGCGCTGAGTTGGGGAACTACGGCTACGGGACCTCGGCGGCGCAGTCGGACACCTGCATGGGAGCCAGCACCACCAACCCATGCTCCGTCGACCAGAACATCATCACCGCCGTGACCACTGTCGCCAAGGGAATGAACAACGTCTCCTCGTTCGACGAGATAGACATCTACGACCCCTGCGCGGTTGGCGGCAGCTGCTCGGCCGCATCGAGCCTGTGCAGCGACGTCGCGGACATCAGCGGCAAGTACGCGGCGGGCGACCTCTTGGACCAGTACAAGCTGGTCAGTGGCACCTGGACGCTCCAGGGCGCGGCCGGCTTCACCCTCGACAAGCGAACCCAGCAGCACCCCAACGAGCTCGCGGTCGGGGTGCGCCTCCTCTACCACTTCCAGGCGAGCGCCCCGATCTCCTTCTTCAACATGCAGACATCCCAATACGCGGTGATGTGTTTTGCGCCATCCGAGTCAGGGACATGAGATGAACCGTCGAATTCCGCGCAGCCGCCGCCCCGGACGTGACTCCAGCAGGGGCCAGGTCATGCCGATCTTCGCACTGGTCGTCGTGGTTCTCTTCGCCACCACCGGCCTCGCCGTCGACGCCGGCATGGCATACCTCACCTACAACGGTGCTGAGCGCGCCGCGGCGGCGGCGGCCCTGGCCGGAGTGCCGTACATGCCCACCGGGCTGCCGACGGGAACGTTCTCGAGCACGACATGCGCCGGCACCGCCGGCGCCGCGGCCTGCGCGGCGGCCGCGCGAGACGGGCTCGCCAACGGCAGCACCGTCAATGGCCACCCCGTCACCGTTACCGTCGCGCGCTACCCGTCGGGGTGCGGCGCCGTCGCCAACCCGTGCGCGGACAACAAGCTCTCCGTGCAGGTGACCGCGTACGTGCAGCCGACGTTCCTCCATGTCCTCGGCTTCACCGACCACCCGGTGACGGCGACAGACACCGCCTTCTTCCTGCCGCCGATCTCGCTCGGCCAGCCTGGCGCGCAGCTGGGCAGCAGCGTCGACCAGCTGGGTACGGCCAACAACTACTACTTCCTGCGCTCCGAGGGGTACGGCAACCCCCGCACCGAGGGCGACGCCTACGATCCCTACAACCAGAGCACGACCATCTCGTGCCAGCAGAGCGTGACCACAAACCCGGCACCGGCGGGCAATTCGGACGACGTGCACGCACTCAGCGCCAACCTGGGCACCGATGTCAGCGACAGCAACCTGGGCACTGCTGGGTACCAAGGGTTGCCCAAGCAGGGAGGATACGACTACTCGCTCACGGTCCCCACGGGTGTCACCGCGATGGCCAGGGTCTACAACCCCGCGTTCGCGCCTGACGGGGGGGTGAACGCCAGCAATGGGTACAACCTCCACGAGCAGGACTCCAGCTTCTCGGGCAACACCTACACCGATCAGTACTCGGCGATGGAGTACACACTGTTCCGGGTCAATGACAGCTTCAACCACAGCCTTGACACGCCGATCAGCCAGATGGTCGTGGACCCGCTCAATATCACCGCGAGCGGCACCACCATCACACAGATCGTCGACGTGCGCTATCCGAGCCAGATCCTCTCGTCGAGCTCCAATGCCACGGCCTTCAACAACATCGTCAGCCTCGTCTACCATCAGTGGGTCAACATCGGTTCGGTGCCGGACGCCTCGACCTCCTGGACGTCGGGCGCCAACACGTACCACATCTTCCACGCGGTGGGGGCGCAGGCCGCGTCGCTCACCGCGGGTTCGTACCGGATGCGTGTCGACATGCTCGATTACCAAGGCCTGCGGCCCGCTCAGGACCCCGGCGCCTCGCAGTGCTCGCGCGCCCACAAGGGGTACGCCATCCAGCTGGCCACGGCCGGTCCCGTCCTGTGCGCCAACTCCGGCTGCCAGGTGTCCGCACTGGACGAGCTCGCCGTGTACACGCCGATCATCACATCGGGCACCAGTGGGTTCTCAGTGCCACTGTTCCAGCTTCCCGCCGACTACGCCGGGCAGACGGTCAACTTCTACATCTACGATCCCGGCGACGTCAGCGGCCAGAACGCCATCTCCATCCTGAACCCGGACGACGCCAGCTGTGGCGGTGCGGGCCAGGGCGGCTGCCTGTTCACCTCGAGCAGCGGGGTGCCCGTCTACGACCTTGGCATCAGCCGCGACACACCCATCTCCAGCACAGGCGGGACGGTGGACACGGCCGACGGCTGCGCCAGCCCGCAACTCCAACCGAACGTCAACCAGGCCCTCGTCAACACGTACCCGATCGGCGGCACCTGTCCGGGCCGCTCTGCGACGTTTTTCAACGGGCGCTGGCTTCTCTTCCAACTCCAGGTGCCCTCCAACTACGCGGGCGGGTACAGCACGACACCCGGCACCAGCGGGAACAGCTACTGGCAACTGCATTACTCGCTGACCGCCGGTACCGCGAGCGACACCTTCACCATCGCTGTCAACTACGCGAACTCCCCGGTGCACCTCCTGTAGCGCCGGCTCGCTGGACAGGCTGCCCGAGGCCGTCGCGGACGTACAGTGCTGCTCGTGCCCGCATCCACCGTCAGCTCCCTGTACCTGCACATCCCCTTCTGTGAGAGGAAGTGCGAGTACTGCGACTTCGTGTCCGTCGCGGGCGCCAGGGGACAGCACGAATACATCGCCGCGCTGCGCTCCGAGGTGCGCGCGCTCGCCCCGGTCCTCGACGGCTGCACGCTGAGCACCGTGTTCGTCGGTGGGGGCACCCCGGGGCTGCTCGACCTCTCGCTGATGTCCGGCCTGATGGAGGAGGTTCACGGAGCCTTCGATGTCGCCGGCGACGCAGAGGTGACGCTTGAGGTCAACCCCTCGAGCTCATCGCTGCAGCGGGCGCGGTCGTGGCGGGCAGCCGGTTTCAACCGCGTCAGCGTCGGCGTGCAGAGCACCCACGAGGCCATCCTCGGCTTCCTGGGACGCGTCCACGACTCGGACCGGGGCCTCGCGGCGGTGCGCGAGGTGCGTGAGGCGGGTTTCGACAACGTCAGCGCCGACCTCATCTACGCGGTGCCCGGCCTCAGCGACGAGGCCTGGGAGGAGTCGCTGGCCGACGTGATCGCGGCCGGCCCGGACCACGTATCGTGCTATGAGCTGACCGTCGAAACCGGCACACCGCTGCACAGGTCCGTCGCCGAGGGTCGGGTTCGTGTGGTGGATTCGCGGACAGCTCTGCGTCAGCACCGCATCGCCGTCGCGACCCTGGCGCGGGCAGGCTACCGGCAGTACGAGGTGAGCAACTTCTCTCGCGAGGGTCGCGAGTGCGCGCACAACCTCGTCTACTGGCGAAACGGCCACTACGCCGCGGCGGGCGTCGGCGCCCACGGGCATCTTCCGGTCGCGCTGGCGCCTGCCTTCGGCCTCGAACCCGACCGTGGCGCGGTTGCCTTCCGGTATGAGCACGGCCGCGACGTGGCGGCGTACGTCGCCGGCCGCGCCAGCGCGCCACTGTCGGTGCACGGGCTCGAGTGGGTCGATGCGGTGATGCGCGGTGAGGAGTCGATCATGCTCGGGCTGCGCCTGCGCGAAGGCATCCGCCTTGAGGGTGACGGCGCCATCGCGGAGGCGCGCGAGCTGGCCGCGGCCGGCTTCCTCGAGCTCGACGGTGCCCGCGCCACTGTGACGGCCCGCGGCGAGGATGTGCTCAACCAGGTGTCGCTGCGCCTGGCGGCGCACCTTGCCTGAGAGTAGATCTCGCTGGCGTCGCATGGTGTCGGTGTAACGCGCTGAGCGACGGGTCGGGCAACCGCAGACGGCGAGGTCACGATGTGTCCCAGCCACTGGAAGTCTGGCTCGGAAAACCTCACGATTGCGGCCAATGAGCCGTCCGCCCATCCATGAGCCGCCACCACCGCCGGTGATCGCCGCGCTGCTGCACGCCGGGCTTTCGCTAGCCACGGCGACGGCCATGGAGCCCTGGAAGGCGCACGAGGTCCTCGAGCTGCTCCGCGCCTCGGTCCGGGCCGACGCCCCGTTGGGGCCGATCGCGCCGACCCGTGGTACCATTTAGCACTCGACCGTAAGGAGTGCTAACAGCCCGCAGGAGCGGGGATCGCGAAGGAGAGTGCGTTGGAGACACCCGTCCCCATCCCGCTCGACGCGCGCAAGCAGCAGATCCTCAAGGCTGTGGTCGCCGATTACACCCGAACCGGCGTCCCCGTCGGCTCGCACGCGCTGGCCATTCACCTCGCCTCGTGGTCGTCGGCAACCATCCGCAACGATCTCGCCAACCTGGTTGAGGTGGGATACCTGCTGCAGCCGCACACCTCCGCCGGCCGGGTCCCCTCCGACCTCGGCTATCGCTACTACGTCGACTTCCTGATGGAGGAGGAGATGGTCCCCGTCGCGGTGCGGCGCCAGCTGGACCCGTTCTTCGCCCAGCTCACCGGTGGCCTGGAGGAGACGCTCGAGGTGGCGGCACGAGCCCTCGCGCTGGCCACCGACGCGGTCAGCATGGTCACCGGCCCGCGGTCGCTGGGGGCACGTCTCAAGCATCTCGACCTCATCTCGCTGGAGCCACGACACGCGCTGGTGCTCGTCGTGCTCGACGGCAACCTCATCCGCCAGCAGCCGATCGCCTTGTCGCGGGAGGCTGGACAGGCGGAGCTCAGCGGGATCGCGCAGGTGATCAACGCCACGCTCGAGGGTGCTGACTTTGCGCCAGGTCGCCGCCAGCCGGGCCCGCGCCACCGAGGCGGACAACTCTCTCTGGTCGGAGACCGTGGCGGCGATCGCCAGCCTGATGGAGTCCGTGGACGCCGGCCAGGACACGCTGGTGGTGCACGACGGCGTGCGCAACCTGCTCCACCAGCCGGAGTTCGGTGACGTGGGTCGCTTCCAGGAGGTCCTCGACCTCCTCGAGGAGGAACGCGTACTCGGTGAGATGCTGGCCGCCATCGAGACCGACCACGGCACCCAGATCATGATCGGCCGTGAGACCGGGCTCGAGCAGCTGCGCCAGTGCAGCCTGGTGATGACCACGTACAGGGTCGGCGCCCAGCGGTGGGGCTCGCTCGGCGTGCTCGGACCGACGCGCATGCAGTATTCGCAGGTGGCGCCCCGCGTCCGCTACGTCGCCACCCGCGTCGGCGACTCGCTGAGCCGGACCCTGCGATGAGCAGGCGCGAGCCCGACGAGGACGCGGCGCCGCCCGGGGGCGAGGACGGCGGCACGGCACCGGAGCCGGAGACGACCGAGACGACGGCCGCCACGGCAGAGCCGGATGAGCGCTACCTCCGCTTGGCCGCGGACTTCGAGAACTTCCGGCGGCGCAAGAACCAGGAGCTGCTCGACCGCTCACGCTACGCCAGCGAGGACGCCGCCAGGGCGCTCCTCCCCGTGCTCGACAACCTTCGCCGCGCCGTGGCGCACGCCGCCGAGACGGGCACCGATGGGCTGCTCGTCGACGGGCTCGAGCTGGTGGTGCGGGAGTTCGAGGCGGCGCTGGAGAAGCTGGGTGTCTCACCCATCGAGGCCGTCGGCCAGCCGTTCGACCCCGCGCTCCACGAGGCGATCGGCAGCGCCGACGGGGGCGAGGTGGACGTCGACACCGTCGTCGACGAGGTGCAGCGTGGCTACCGGCTGCATGACCGCGTGCTCCGGCCCGCGCTGGTGCGGGTCGCCCATCCCGCCGCCGGTAGGGCCGAGTAGTGGCCACGGTCAAGCGCGACTACTACGAGGTGCTCGGTGTCGAGCGCACCGCCACCGCCGCGGAGCTGAAGACCGCCTATCGCAAGCTGGCCATGGAGTTCCACCCCGATCGCAACCAGGGGGACAAGCAGGCTGAGGAGCGATTCAAGGAGGTCGGCGAGGCCTACTCGGTGCTCAGCGACCCGCAGAAGAGGCAGAGGTACGACACCTTCGGGCACTCGGCCAACGGCATGCCCGACCTCGGCGGCTTCTCCTTCGACTCCGCCTTCGACCTGTTCGACATGTTCTTCGGCGGGGGTGGACGCCGTCGCCAGACGGGCCCTCAGCCCGGGGCCGACCTGCGCATGAGCGTCGACATCAGCTTCGAGGAGTCCGTGTTCGGCGCCAGCCGCACCGTCGAGGTGCCCCGGAAGGGAACCTGCCCTGACTGCAGCGGGAGCGGTGCCGCACCCGGGACGCAGGCCACGCAGTGCCCGGACTGCGGGGGCAGCGGCCAGGTGCGCCGCGCCGTGCAGAGCATCTTCGGTCAGATGGTGAACGTCAGCGCCTGTCCGCGCTGCCGCGGCGAGGGACGCATCGTCGACCAGCCCTGCCCGACCTGCCGCGGCCAGGGCCGCGTCGACGAACGCCAGAAGCTCGACATCACGATCCCCCCGGGCGTGGACGAGGATGTCACCCTCCGCTACGCCGGCCAGGGCGAGGCGGGGCCGCGCGGCGGTGCTCGCGGCGACCTCTACGTCGGCTTCCGGATCGCGCCGCACCCGCACCTGGTGCGCCGCGGCCAGGACCTCCTCTACGAGCTGGCCGTGAGCATCCCGCAGGCTGTGCTCGGCGACCACATCACCGTGCCGACGGTCAACGGCGAGCATGTCGTGGACGTGCCCGCGGGGACGCAGCACGGCAAGGTCCTGAAGATCGCGGGGATGGGCGTGCCTCATGTGCGGAGCGGGCGGCGTGGCGACCAGCTGTGCATCGTCCACATCGCCGTCCCGACCCACGTCACCGGGGCTCAGCGCGAGCTGTACGAGCAGCTGGGCCAGCGCGAGGGCCGCCCGGCCGAGGTCAGGAAGGGCTTCTTCGACTCCCTCAAGGAAGCCTTCCGAGGCTAGCGGTCACGGCCGCGTTTAGGGGGTTTTGGAGCCGGGTAGAACGTCCTCGGCACCGACGAGGTGCCAGTCAGAACAACCCAGAGGAGGTGTGATATGGCAATGGTGCGTTGGAATCCCTGGAACGATCTGTTCACCCTGCACAACCAGATGGACCAGCTCTTCCAGTCCACCCTGCCGGAGGCGGAGTCGCGCAATGGGGGCGAGCAGTTCAGCCTCCCCGTTGACATCCGGCAGAGCGACGAGGCCTTCACCATCGAGGCTTCGGTCCCGGGCTTCGACCCACAGAACGTCGAGGTGACGTTCGAGGACGGTGTCCTCAGCATCAAGGGGACGTACAACGAGGAGCGGGAGAACGGGCGTGACGGCTACGTGCGCCGTGAACGCCGCACCGGCTCGGTGTACCGCCAGATCGGACTGCCCGCCGAGGTGCGCGCGGACGAGATCAGCGCAGCATTCCACAACGGCGTGTTGACCGTGACCGTGCCCCGCGCCGCCAAGGCGCAGCCCAAGCGCATCCCGGTGAGCACCGGTGGTCCGGCTGCGTCGCACGTCGTCGAGGGTCAGGCCACCAACAGCTGACCGCTCACCCATCCCATCGACACGAGAAAGGGCCCGCCGCACCGCGGGCCCTTTCTTCGTGTGGTGGCGTCACCCCGGCGGCCACCCCATGGGACGGCCGCCCACGAGGTGGAGGTGCAGGTGGTCGACGGTCTGGCCACCGTCCCTGCCGACGTTGGTGACGATGCGGAAGCCGCTGGCCTCCAGCCCTTCTGCCACGGCCAGCTGCTGGCTGACGTGGAGGAGCCTCGCCCAGAGCGGGTCCTGGGCCGTGGTCAGCTCAGCTGCCGAGCGGATGTGCTCGCGCGGGATGACCAGGATGTGTGTCGGCGCCTGCGGGTTGATGTCGCGGAACGCCACCACCAGCTCATCCCTGTGCACCACCGTGGCGGGGATCTCGCCTGCAGCGATGGCGCAGAAGAGGCAATCGGTCACGGGTCGAGCAGCGTAGCGTGGAGCACGTCGCCCTCGAGGGCATGGGTTTCGACTGTGGCCGTGGCGCCCACCGCCGTACGCGCTGACGCGGCTGCCACCACGTCCAGGTAGGTGGCGCTGACCCCGTGCGCGACGGTCCCGTCGACTCGATCCCAGACCACCTGGTGACGCCTGCCGACGGCACGAACACGACGCGCGCGCCCGCTGGCCGCGGCGGTGCGACGAACCTCGGCGCTGCGCCGGCGAGCCGAGGCGTCGTCCACACGACCCGCAAGCGTCGCTGCCGCTGTGTCCTCCCGTGGTGAGTAGCGGAAGGCATGCACCGCGAGCATCTGCGCCTCCTCGATGAGCGCGAGGGTCGCGCTGTGGTCCACCTCGCTCTCGCCGGGGAAGGCGACCATGACGTCGGTGGTGAACTCGGTGTCGGGGTCCAGGGCGCGCAGCGCGGCACAGACGCGCAGGTACTGGGCGCGCCGGTAGCCACGATGCATGGCCCGCAGGACGGCGTCGCTGCCGCTCTGCAGGGGCATGTGCCAGTGCGAGCAGAGCTGCGGGTGGGCATTGAGCTCGATGAGCTCAGCGGTGATGTCGTTGGTGTTGACGCTGCTCAGCCGGATCCGCGCGCGCCCCCCGAGTTCGGCGAGAAGCGTGCGGACCAGCCCGGCGAGGGTGATGCCCTGCCCCCGTCCGTAGGAGCCGAGGTCCACGCCGGTCAGCACCAGCTCCACCTGCCCCGCGTCGAGCGCGGCCGCCGCGCGTTCGAGGATGTCCGTGACGGGCACCGAGCGCGAGGCTCCGCGCGCGCGCCACACCGAGCAGTACGTGCAGCGATGGTTGCACCCGTCCTGCACCTTGATGAACGCTCGGCTGCGCAGCGGCGCGAGCGTCGGTGCGCCGGCGAGCGCGTGGCGCTGGGTGGCGATCGCCAGCACATGCTCGGCGATGCTCTCCTTGGCGGCGTTGGCGAAGACTGCGTCGATCCCGTCGGGCAGCAGTGGCGTGCCGTCCGGTTTGTGCATGTATGTCTGCGGGTTGCCGTCCACGCTGCAGCCGGTGAGCACGATATGGGCACCCGGATCCTCGCGCCGCAGCCGGCGCAGCCGCTGCCGGGTGGTGGCGTCGGCCGCGACGGTGACGGTGCAGGAGTTGAGGACGCGCACGTCGGCAGGCTGCTCCTCAGGAACCACCTCGCATCCCGCCGCTGCCAGCCGGCCGGCGAGGTCGGCCATCTCCGCGTAGTTGACCTTGCACCCCAGCGCGGTGACGGAGACACGCAGGGGCACTCCGCCGTTCACGACACGGGTACCCCGGCCACGGGATCGGCCAGGTCGCCGCTGCGGGCCTGCAGCAGGGCGCACGCAACGGCCCCGGCGTAGCGGGTGCGCAGGACGCGCGCGCCCATGTGCACTGTCTCGGCGCCCGCGCCGCGCAACGCCTCGAGGTCCTGTTCGCCGAGCCCGCCCTCCGGGCCCACGCACACCGCCAGCGGGCGCTCGCGCTCGACGTCGATGTCCGCGAGGGGGCGGTCGCCGTCAAACGTGCACACCACCAGGCGCGATGTACGGTCGAGGGCGGCGAGCGCGTCGGGCAAGAGCACAGGGGCGTGCACGCGCGGGATCGTCCCGCGTCCCGCGAGCTGCGCGGCCTCGGTCGCCACCGCCTGCCAGCGATGCACGCGGTTGGCGATGCGATCCTCCGACGGGCGGCTGACCACGCGCTCGGTGATCACCGGGCGGATCTCGGCGACGCCCACCTCGACGAGCAGGTCGACACAGTCCTCCATCCGCTCACGCGGCAGCGCCTGGAGGACGGTGATCCGCAAGCCAGGCTCCCCGGTCGCCCCTCGCGTCCAGGTGACCTCGGCCTCGACCCGCTCAGGACTAACGCTGCGCAACAGCACCCCGTGCTCGCGGTTGGCGTCGTCGACCACCACGATCGAGTCGCCGCTGCGCATGCGCAGGGAACGTGCGATGTGGCTGGCCACGGCGCCCTCCATCACCAGGCCGTCGGCGGTGAGGTCGCCCGCGCTGATGAAGAACCTCTGCGGCATCGTTGTATTCTCGCCGCGCTCACCCGGCCAGGAAGTCGAGGCGGACATGCCGGCGCGGGTTGTCGGTGTTGAGGTCGACCAGCGCGATCCGCTGCCACGTTCCCAGGACGAGGCGTCCGGCCGCGACCGGGATGGTCAGCGACGGGCTCACCAGCGCGGGCAGGATGTGGTCGGCCCCGTGGCCGGTGCTGCCGTGTCGATGCGCATAGCGATCGTCGCGGGGCATCAGCCTCTCGAGCGTGTCCACGAGGTCGCGCTCCGAACCGCTGCCCGTCTCCATCAGCACCAGGCCCGCTGTCGCATGCGGGGCCAGGATCGACAGCAACCCTTCGTCCGCGCCTTCGATGAAAGCCTCGACATCGTCGGTGATGTCGACCACCTGCGCTCGACTGGTGTCGACGGACAGCTGGGTGGATCGCACCTGCGGGGCCCCCGGTATCGTGGTCGGAGCGCGACCTGTCGAGCGGCACCATAGCTGCCGGCGGGCTCGCGACGGCGGCCGGGTAGCATCAGCACGCAATGACTGAGACGCGCGTCGCCGCGCCGGACGGCGCCGAGCTCGCCGTCACCGTCCTCGGAGAGGGTCCGCCCCTGCTCCTCATCCCTGGCCTCGGGGCCACACGCGTCGTCTTCGACACGGTCATGCCGCTGCTCACGGACAGCCACCAGGTCGCCGTCTACGACCAGCGCGGGATTGGGGCGTCCGAGCTGACCCCGGGGCCCTACACCACCGAGCAGCTCGGGGATGACGCCGCGGCGGTGCTCGACGGGCTACAGCTCGCACGCGCGACGGTCATGGGCGCGTCCTTCGGCGGCATGGTGGCGCAGCAGGTCGCCCTGCGGCACGCTGACCGCGTCCGCGCCCTCGTGCTCGCCGCCACCGGCCCGGGGTCCGCCCACCTCGCGCGCGCACCCGACCGCGCCGCCGCGGACGCGCTGCTCGGCAAGGGCGCCAGCACGCCCGAGGAGGCCTACCGCATCGCCTGCACGGTGCTCTACTCGCGGGCCTTCCAGGACGAGCACCCCGGCTTCATCGCACAGCAGGTGCGCGACCGCGCGCGCCGCCCGATCGCCGCCCGCGCGTTCCAGGCGCAGCTGGCGGCGTCGCGAAACCACGATGTCTGGGACAGCCTGCCGTCGATATCGATGCCCACGCTGGTGATGCACGGCGGCGAGGACGCGGTGATGCCCCTGGCCAACGCAGAGCTGCTTGCCCAGCGCATCCCCGGTGCCATCCTCGAGGTGTTCGACGGCGCCGGGCACCTCTTCTTCCAAGAGCAGCCTGAGCGCACCGCGGACAGCGTGAGCGCGTTCGACGCCGCCCACTGAGCGCGCTCAGCCCGATCCTCAGCCGCCGGCGGTGTTCGACTCCCCGGCGGTGACCTCTTCGGTGGCTGCGGCGGCCTCGTCGTCGTCGCCGCCGTTGGCGCGCCGCCTGTTCGCCTCCTGGACCGCAGCGATCTGCGCGGGAGCGGTGGCCGTGGCCGTGGTCTCGCGGATGACCGTCACCTTGATCATCCCGGGGTACTGCATCTCGTTCTCGATCTCGCGGGCGATCTCGGTGCTGAGCTCGGCCACCTGCGCGTCCTTCACCTGCTTGGCGCGGACGAAGATGCGCAGCTCACGCCCGGCCTGCAGGGGGAAGGCGCGCTCCACCCCGGAGTGGCGCGTGGCGATGGTCTGCAGCTGCTCCAGCCGCGCCAGGTACGTGGCCAGCGTGTCGCGGCGCGCGCCCGGTCGGGACGCGCTGATCGCGTCTGCGCAGATGGTGAGCATGGCCAGGTCGGTGGTGGGCTCCTCGTCGAAGTGATGCGCCTTGACCGCGTGGATGATCGCCGGGTCGGCGCCGAGGACCCGAAGCACCTCCCCGCCGATGATGGCGTGGGAACCCTCGACGTCGTGGTCCACAGCCTTGCCGATGTCGTGGAGCATCCCCGCCTCGCGGGCGATCGTCTGCGACATGCCGAGCTCGGCCGCGAGCACACCGCAGATGTGTCCCGTCTCCTCGCAGTGGAGCAGCGCGTTCTGCCCGTAGGAGAACCGGTAGTGCAGGGTGCCCATCAGCTCGGCGAGCTCCGGGCGACCCTGCATCTGCATCTCCCACAGCGCCTGCTCACCGAGCTGGCTGACCTTGCTCGACAGAGAGCCGCGGGTACGCCGCAGCAGCGGCGGCACCTCGGACGCCTGCAGCTTGCGGTCGACCACCTCGAGCGCGGCCTGCCTGGCCACCTCCCGACCGATGGGGTCCATTCCGCGCAGCGTTGCCTGCGCCCGGTCCTCGTCGACACCGAGCTCCATGCCCGTGTCGTCAGCGATGACCGAGAGCGCACTGAGCAGGCGCTCCCTGCCGTGCTCGTCGAGCTCCTCGAGGGAGAGCGGGGCCGCCCGCGCGACCCCGTCGGCGTGGCCGCTGAGCTGTCGCTCCATGGCCTCCACGATGAGTGTCCGCGCCGCGGGTTCCGCGTCGCCCACCCGCTCGAGAAGGGCCGCCTCCACCCGGGCGGCGTGCTCGCCGGCGAGGTCGTTGTCGATGCGCTCGAGCACCAGCCGTTCGGCCGTGTCGCGGTCGAGGTCGGCGACGCGCTCGAACGCCGCCGTCACCTCGGCGCGGGCCGTGGCGACGGCGGCAACCCGCTCCTCGATCTCCTCGCGACGCTTCTTGTGGAGGTGGCGGCGGTCGTCGAAGACCGCCCGGCGATCCCGGAACGTGCGCTCGCGCTCCTCGAGCAGAGCCTCGGTGGCCTCGACCGCCTCCTGCCGCGCCAGCACCTCCTCGCGGACGGCCTCGCGTGCGGCCAGGGCCTGCTCACGGGCCTGGGCGATGACGGCGTCGGCCTGCGCCCGCGCTCGCGCCGCCGCCGCGGGGTCGGGCGCGACGGCAGCGGCCGTGGGCCGGTCGGCAGGGCGGCGGGCGCCGACGAGCACCGCCACGCCCACCGCGGCGGCCAGGACGATGGCGACGACCAGGACGACGATCACCCGCCGAGTGTACGGGGCACGCGTCCGCTTGCCTCCCGGCCCGTCAGCCGCCCGGCGGCGGGTCGAAGGGGTTGCTCACCTCGTCGACGAGCTCGCGGGAGAAGAGGAGTGCAGCCGGGGGGAGGGTGCGACGCCGATCCCAGACCAGCGCCATGGTGCGGGCGATCGGTGGGTCTCGCAGGGGGATGACGTTGACCCGTCCCGAGGCCGACGGCAGCGGCATCGGCATCAGCGTGATCCCGAGCCCGGCCTCGACGAGCCCCTGGACGATGCTGAAGTCATCTCCCTCGTACGCCACCTTGGTGGTCAGGCCCTGGGCGGCGAAGGCGTCGTCGATGACCTTGCGCAGGCCGCTTCGCGAGCGGGGCAGGATGAGCGGTTCGTCCGCGAGGTCGCCGAGCGCCACCGAGGTGCGGCCGGAAAGCCGGTGGCCCAGGGGAACCACCACCGCGACCCGTTCGCGGAAGAGCGGGACCGTCTCCAGGTCCGGGGTGCCGACAGGCGGGGGGCCGAGGATGCCCAGGTCGAAGTCACCCGCCAGCACGCCGCTGGCCACCTCGGCGGTGGTGCCCTCCTCGAGGATGAACCGCACGCCCGGGTGGGCCTGCAGGAACCGCGCCAGCCGCTGCGGCAGCCAGCGCGCCCCGACCGTGTGGAGGAAGCCCACCCGGACCTCGCCCGACTCCGCCGAGACCGCGCCCTCGGCATCGGCCACCGCCTCCCGGAGGTCGCTGAGGAGGCGTTCGGCCCTGCCGACGAACCTCTTGCCCGCCTGGGTGAGCCGGATCGATCGTCCGATCCGCTCGAACAGGGGCACACCGATCTCCTGTTCGAGCCTGGCGATCTTGCGGCTGACCGTTGACGGATCTGCCTGCAACGCCTCCGAAGCGCGGCCGAGGTGCTCCAGCCTGGCGACCTCGATGAACGTCCTGAGAGAATCGGCATTGATGCGATCCATGCATCAATCTGATCCGAAATGTGCTCTTGATGTCAATGCTGGCGCCCGATAATCTTGAGTTCAGTGGTGACCGAAACGTCTACAGAACCGTTGTCAGGGATGCCGGCGCCAACCCGAGGAGAATGAATTGTTGATCGAGAATGCGACCCAGGAGGTCCATGACGCCCGCCAGCGTCACCATCGGGAGATGGTGGAGCGCACCCGGCTCCGGCGTCTCGTCGAACGCGTCGACGAGGTGATCAGCGCCTGCGAGGAGATCCACCTCCAGAGCATCAAGGAGACGCCCGCCGACCTGAAGACGCGGGCTGAGGACGTGTTCAGCTTCGCTCGCAGCGCGGTGTCGAAAACCGGGGATCGTGAGGCTCTGGCCGCCGTCGAGGAGGCGATCAACCGCCGCCAGGTGAAGATCACCGAGATCATGGACATCCTCTGGACCATCCAGGAGATCGTCTTCGACCTCATGCTCCCGTGGCGCACCGAGCTGCCCGAGGACGTCGAGCCCGAAGGTCCGATCTCCGGTGCCCCCGACTGGAGGCGCTGGACCGCCGTCGCCTAGCGACCGGTCAACTCTCCTCGGCGGCGCGGCCCTCGTCGCACACCGTGCGGTACTCGCAGCGCGGGCAGTTCCACGTCGACGGCTCAGGCGGGAACGTGCCGGCCTCCCACGAGCGGGCGAGGTCGCTCGCGGTGGCGTTGAGGAACTTCCACGAGCGGTCGAGCTCCTCGCGCGAGAACGGCACGCGCGTCACCTCGCCGGTGGCCACGAAGTGCAGCTCGACGCTGATGTCGTCGCTGCGCGCCCGCCGCGACGCGGCCACCCCGTAGGCCCGCACCTGCAGGTCACGCCGCGCGGCCGCCTCGTCCTTGGTGGTCCCGGTCTTGTAATCGACAACGACCGTGCCCTCGGCGCCGTCGAGCCGATCCCACCGGCCCGCAACGTCGGCACGGTCGAGCGCGAGCGTGAACGTCTCCTCGACGGCGTTGATCGAGGCGTCGCGCCACGCTCCGGACTCGACGTACGCGCGCACCTGCTGCTCGCCGACCTCGCGCAGCGAGGCGTGCGCGCCCTTGGGCCCGCGCGACATCTCCCACAGCTCGCGCCACACCGCCGCGGCGCTGTCGGCGTCGACGGTCTCCCCGGCCGCGCGCCGCATCGCCACGTTCTGGAGGGTGCGGTGCACGAGCGTGCCGTACCAGCTGTTGACGGTGTCGCGCGATGGCATGTGGTAGCGGCGGCGGTACTCGAACTTGCGTGGGCACTGCCGGAAGGCGCCGAGGTCGGACACGCTGACAGTCAAGCGCTCCGCGGCCGGGCGGCCCTGGGCGCGCGCCGGCTGCCGACGTGCGCTCCGCGAGTCCGGCACGTCGCGCGCCAGCACGCCGTCACCGTCTGCCACGGCGGCGACGAACGGCGAGCGCGCCTCGTCCTTGAACGACCGTGCGTAGCGGCGCGCCCGTGACAGCACGAGCCGGTCGCGCGCCCGCGTGATGGCCACGTAGAAGAGGCGGCGCTCCTCGTCGACGGCACCGTCACCGGCGGGCGGCGCCTCCGGCACCAGCTCTCCCGGCAGCGTCAGCAGGCTCGACGACGTCCACGCCCGCCCCCAGCGCTGCTCGATGACGCTGCTGACGAAGACGTGCGGCCACTCCAGCCCCTTGGCGCTGTGCGCGGTGAGCAGCATGACCCCGTCCTCGACGGCGTCGATGGACGCGATCTCGTCGGCGTGGCGGCTGTTGCGCAGCACCTCGAGGTACTGGCGCGCCACGCTCAGCCGGCGGTCGTCGTTCCAGTCGGCGAAGGACTCGAGGAGCTCGCCGAACTTGTTGAGGTTGGCGCCCACCTGCATGCGCGCCAGAGCGTTCTGCTCGTCGAGCATCCCCAGGTACGCACTGCGCTCCAGCGCGTCGAAGAAGACGTCGCGCACGTCCTCCCGCGCGCTCGCCGCGTGCAGGTCCTCGATGTCGCGCAGACACTGCAGGGCCCTTGTCAGGTCGGTGCTGTCGAGGCCGTCGACGCCGCCGACCTGCGCCTCTTCCATGTCGCGCAGCGACGCCGCCAGGGCACGGTCCGTAGCGTGGCAGTGCGACACCAGCGCCAGCCGACCCCGGTTGCTCACCCGCCATGCGGGCATGAGCAGGCAGCGCAGCAGCGACTGCGTGTCGCCGGGGTCCTCGATGGCGGCGAGTAGTGCGAGGAGGTCCTTGATCTCCGCCTGCGCGAAGTAGCCGCGACCGCCGGACACCTGGTAGGGCACGCCCACCTCGCGCAGCGCCGCGATGGCGGTGCGCATGTCGGCGTGGCGCCGGAAGAGCCAGGCGATGTCGGCCGGGCGCGTCCCCTCATCGAGCAGCCGACGGCACTCCGACGCGATGCCGACGCACTCCGAACGTTCGTCGGCCGCCTCCCACAGCTCCACCGGCGCACCGCCGCCACGCTCGGCGACGAGGTGCTTGGCGATGCGCGATGCCGGGTCTGCAGCCGCGATGACGCGCTCCGCGGCGGCGACGATGGGGGCCGTGCTCCGGTAGTTGTGCGACAGCACCACGCGCGCGTGGCCGGGGTACGTGCGCCCGAAGCGGTCGATGTTGGCGCGCGAGGCTCCGCGAAACTTGTAGATCGACTGGTCGTCGTCGGCAACCACGAGGATGTTGCGGTGCGACGCCACCAGCGTCTCCACCAACCGCGCCTGCGCGTAGTTGGTGTCCTGGTACTCGTCGACCATGACGCACTCGATCGACTCGCAGATGGCGCGCCGCGGTGCGTCGTGCTCGCGGAGCAGCTGCTCGGCGCGCAGGATGGTGTCGTCGTGGTCGAGGATGGCGTGGCGCAGGTAGCGCTCGTCGAGCGCGGCGTACACCTGTGCCACCTCGGCGTGGCGCTCGACCACGGCGCGCTCCGCGGCATCGTGGGTGGTCGCCAGCCTCGCCGCCGCCCACTGCGCGAACGCCTGTGGGGTCACCAGCTCCTGCTTGGCCTTGCCGATGACGTCGAGGATGGGGTCGACCAGGTCATGGGCGCGCAGAGGGTTCCACAAGAGGCGGGGCATCAGCTCGTTGAGCACTGACTCCAGGTGCAGCCAGCGCTCGGCGTCATCGGCGATGCGGAACGCGGGCGAGATGCCGGCCAGCCAGCCCCACTCGCGCACGACGCGCTGCGCGAAGGAGTGGTAATTGCTGAGCGGCGAGTGGGTGGTGAACGCGCCCCGCACGGTCTCGGCCCGGGTGCGCATCTCGTCTGCAGCGCGGCGCGTGTAGGTGAGCACGAGCTGGCGCGACGCGTCGACGCCCTCTGACTCCAGTGCGAGGAATCGCTCGACGATCACGCGCGTCTTGCCACTCCCGGGCCCTGCGAGCACGAGGCACGGCCCCTGGCGATGGGCGACCGCCTCCGACTGATCGGGGTCGAGCTCGACGGTGGCCATCGGGTTCCTCAGCGGTGCCCTGCGAACGGATGTACGGGCAGCCTGCAAGGGTACATCACGGCAGTCGAGTGGCACCATGCTCGGTCATGGGCACCGTGCGAACCGAGCGCGACGGCGACGTGCTGGTGGTGACCATCGACCGTCCCCAGGTCCGCAACGCCATCGACGGGCAGACGGCGGCGGCGTTGGCCAGCGCGATGCGTGACTTCGACGCCGACGACTCGGCGGCCGTCGCCGTGCTCACCGGCGCCGGTGGCACGTTCTGCGCCGGCGCAGACCTGCGCGCCGTCGACTCGCTCCGTGCCGCTGAGGACGGGGACGCACCGCTGGGCATCTCGCGCCTTCTCCTCGGCAAGCCGGTCATCGCCGCCGTCGAGGGCCACGCCGTCGCCGGCGGCCTGGAGCTCGCGTTGTGGTGCGACCTCCGGGTGGCCGCGCAGGGCGCCGTCTTCGGCGTCTTCTGCCGTCGCTTCGGCGTCCCGCTCATGGACGGCGGCACCATCCGGCTGCCCCGGCTCGTCGGCCACGGGCGCGCGCTCGACATGATCCTGACCGGGCGCGCGGTCGGCGCGGCTGAGGCGCTGGCCATCGGCCTCGCCGACCGTGTCGTCCCCGATGGCAGCGCGCGCGACGCCGCCGTCACCCTCGCCCGCGAGCTCGCCGCGCTGCCGCAGGGCTGCCTGCGCAGCGACCGCCTCTCAGCGTACGAGCAGTGGTCGCTGCCCATGGACACCGCACTGCGGAACGAATCCCGCCGCGGCCTCGCGGTCATCGCCAGCGGCGAGACGGCGGACGGCGCGGCGCGGTTCGCCGGCGGCGCCGGCCGTCACGGCGAGCCGGCGGTCTGAGTGGCCGGGGGAACGTCGGCTCACACCGAGCAGGCCGCCAACCGGGCGCCGTCGTACCGCGCGCTCTTCATGGTGCCAGGGCTGCGCCTGCTGGCCGGGGCGACCGTGGTGGCGCGCATCGGCATGAACATGCAGACGCTCGTCCTCGTCCTCTTCGTCCTGCAGGAGTTCCACTCGCCGCCGCTGGCCGGGCTGGCCGTCTTCGTGGGCACGGTTCCGGGCCTGCTCGTCAGCCCGCTGGCGGGCGCGCTGCTGGATCGCCACCGCCGCCTCCTGCTCATCCGGCTCGACTACGCGATCGCCGCCACCGCTCTGTGCGCGCTCGCCGCACTGGACGCCCTCGGCCGCCTGCCCGCTTTCGCCCTGCTCGGCATCGTGGCGCTGGCGTCGCTGACCAACCCGCTCAGCAACTCCGGCACCCGCTCGCTCTTCCCCGTCGTCGTCCCCCGCCGCCTCTGGGCGCGTGCCAACGCCGTCGACAGCAGCGGCTACGTCGTGGCCTCGATCGTCGGGCCGGCCATCGCCGGTGTCGGTATCGCCGCCTTGGGAGCGCGAGCCGCCCTCGTCCTGACGGCGGCTGTGTACGTCGCCGGCTTCCTCATGCTCCTGGCCATGACCGAGCCGAACATCGAGCTCTCGGCGGCGGGGAGCCTGGTCCGCGACGCCGTGGCCGGCGTGCGCTACGTGCTGGGCCACCGCCAGCTCCGCGCGCTCGCCGCAGCGACCTCGGTGATGAACATCGGCTTCGGGGTGCTGACCGTCGGCGTGCCCGTCCTCCTGATCAGTCACCTCCACCAGGGCCCCGCGAGCGTCGGCGCCATGTATGCGGTGATGGGCGTGGCCGGCCTGCTCGCCAGCGTCGCCGCGGGACGCTTCTCCAGCGAACGCCGCGAGGGCGCCTTCGTCGTCGCCGGTGCCGTGCTCAGCGCGGTGGCGATGACCGCGCTGCTCGGCGCCGCGCTGGCCGGCGGCGGGCTCGTCGCAGTCGCCCTCGGCATGGCGCTGTTCGGGATCTCGCAGGGGCCGTACGACGTCGGCATGTTCTCGATCCGTCAGCGGGTCACCCCGCCCTCCTGGATGGGCCGCGCCTTCGCGGTCTCGATGAGCCTCAACTTCATCGGCATGCCAGTCGGCTCTGCGCTGGGGGGCCCGGTCGTCGTCGCCTCGCTGCCGCTCGCCTTCGCGATCGCGTTGACCGTCTGCGTCGCGGCGGCGCTCATCGCGGCGGCGACGCTCCTCGGTGGAGCGCCCGCCGCGGTCGGCGTCCGGTCGCGCGTACAATCGACCACTCCAACGCAACAGTTCCCCGAGTAATTCCTGCTGCCCGCGTGGCGGCCCGAAGGAGGTGATTCCCGACCGTGTCGGAGGTCAAAGTCCGCGAGGGCGAGACCTTTGAGAGCGCTCTGCGACGCTTCAACAAGAAGATCAAGCAGAACGGCATCCTCTCAGAGGTGCGCCGGCGCGAGCATTACGAAAAACCCTCGGTCCGCCGCAAGCGCAAGCTCGTCGCCGCCAAGAAGCGTCGCGCCAAGGCAGGCTGAGCCGTCGGCCATGAGCAGCCCCGCGTGCGGCACCGCGCCGCCGTGGGGCTTCGTGCGTCACCACGTCAGTGATGAGAGTGAGCATCCGCCGCGCTGACTCCGTGACCCGCGCGAGCCAGCGCGCGGTGATTCGGCGCGCCGCCCTTGGCCCGTTGCTGCGCCGCAGCGGCGATGTCATGGGGATCCCCGCCCGCGCATCCCTGGCCGTGCGCCTCACCGACGACGAGGAGATGCGCACGCTCAACGCGCGCTTCCTCGGCAGCGACTCGCCCACCGACGTGCTCGCCTTCCCCGCCGGTGAACGCGATCGGGTGGGTGACATCGCCATCAGCGTCGAGCGCGCCGTCGAGCAGGACGACGGCGACGGCGTCGCCGAGCTGCGCCTGCTCGCCGTCCACGGGCTGCTCCACTGTCTCGGTCACGACCACGCCGGCGCCACCCAGGCAGCCGCGATGACCAGCGCCACGCGTGCGCTGCTCCCCGAGCAGACCGTGCCCGACCTGGTGCCGGGCGGTTGAATGGCGTCGCTCATCATCGGGCTCGGCAACCCCGGCGGAGAGTACGCGCGCACCCGCCACAACGTCGGCTGGATGTGCCTGGACGAGCTCGAGTCGACGAGGCCGCTTCAGCCGCGAGCGCCGCGAGGGCCCGGCCAGGGTGCGCGAGGGCAGCGTCGACGGCTACGACCTCATCACCGCGCGACCGCAGACCTACATGAACGTCTCAGGGCGCGCAGCGGTGCACCTGGTGGGCAAGTACGGGGTGCCGCCCGCAGACCTCATCGTGGTGCACGACGAGGTGGATCTCCCTCTGGGGCGGTTGCGCCTCAAGCGAGGCGGGGGAGCTGCCGGCAACAAGGGCGTGCTCTCCATCGCCGACTCCCTGCGCACCCAGGACTTCCTGCGCGTGCGCATCGGTGTGTCACGCCCGCTCGAGCGCGACCAGATGGTCGACCATGTCCTCAACCGTTTCACACCGGAGGAGCGGGAGCGCCTCGCGGCGGTCCTGCCGCGGGCGGCCGATGCGGTGATGGCGTTGGTGCGCGACGGGCTCGAGAGCGCGATGAGCGAGTACAACCGTGCCCCTGACGACTGAGCCGGCAACGTTGCGGGCGCGGCTGGACTCCTCCGCGGGCCTGAGCGGACTGCAAACCCTCGAACGTGGCCGCGTCGGCGGCGTGCCGGCCGGGGCGGTCGCGTTGCTCGCGTGGTGGGTCCGTGAGGTCAGCGGGCGCCCGGTCGTGCTGGTCGGAAGCAACGCGGAGTTGCTCAGCTCGGACGCCGCCCTCTGGGGAGGCACCGCGGGGCTTGGCCTCTTCCCCGCCGCCGACACCCCGCCGTTCGATCGCGTGCCGCCGTCGGAGGAGGTCACCAGGCAGCGGCTGGCGGCGTTGGCGCTCCTCGCGCAGGGCGGCGCGCCTCTGATCGTCGCGTCGCCGGCGGGTCTGCTCCGCGCCGCTCTGCCGGTTGACCTGGTGCGCGGGGAGTCGATGCGCGTGCGCAGGGGTGAGCGGCGCTCGCGCGACGAGTTCATCCGGCGCGGCGTCGACCTCGGGTACCGCCGGGTGAGCGCGGTGTCCGGCCCGGGCGAGATGGCCGTGCGGGGGGGCATCGTCGACGTGTTCGGGCTCGACCGCGCCCGGCCGTGGCGCGCCGAGTGGTTCGGCGACGAGGTGGAAGACCTTCGGGCGTTCGACATCGAGACCCAGACCTCCGTCGCCAAGCTCGAGGAGGTCGCGCTGTGGCCGGCCCGCGAGCTCGACCTGCGCGCGGCGGCGGTCATCCGCGCGCTCGGTGAGGTCGACCAGCTCGACATCTCCGGCTGCCGGCCCGAGGTGCGCGAGGCGTGGGAGCGCGATCGCGGCCAGCTCGCGGTGGGCGTGTACGACGAGGGTGTCGACCTCTTCTACCCATACCTGCTGGGGTCGTCCCCGCCGACGCTCCTCGACCACGCCGGCGAGGGCTCGGTGGTGCTGCTCGCCGGTGGTCGCGAGGCTGTGTTGCGCGCTGCGCAGCGGCACCACGAGGAGATCGAGAGCCTGCGCGCGCAGGAGGAGGAGCGCGGCGAGCTGCCCCCCGGGTCGCGCACCGGGTTGCTGTCCCCCGAGGTGTTGGTCGCCGCACTCGAGCGCCATCGCTGCCTCGAGCTGGTGCGCGAGACCGATGGGGACGTTGTGCTCGACTGGCGTGGGGTCGACAGCTTCGTGGGGCGCATCGACGCGTTCAGCGTCAGTGCGCGGCAGAGCACGACGGCCGGCGCTGCGGTGCTGGTGGTGAGCCGGCAGCAGCACCGCGTCGAGGAACTGATGCGTGACGACGGGGTCGACCCGGTCGATGTCGCCGAGGTGGACGGCAGCCTGACAGCGCTGCCGCCAGGCGTGTTCGCGGTGACCGGTGGCGATCTCTCAGCCGGGTTCTCCACCGGCGCGACCGGGCTCGAGGTGTACACGGACCACGAGCTGTTCGGCGCCGTGAAACGGCGCGGCTCTCCGCTGGCGCGCGGCGCGCGGCGGGCCGAGTCGACGTCGGCACGAGGTGCGCGACGCGCCGCTTCGGGCGCCGCAGCGCAGAGCGCCTTCGTCATGCAGTTCAGCCCGGGCGACGTGGTGGTGCATCGCGACCACGGGATCGGGCGCTTCCTCGAGATGCGCACGGTGAGCGACGCCCTCGGCGAGCACGAGTACATGACCATCGAGTACGCGGACGGGGACAAGCTGTACGTGCCAGTCGATCACCTCGACCGCGTGGACCGCTACGTGGGCGGGGCGGACTTGCACCCGCACCTCTCCCGGCTTGGCAGCGGTGAATGGGAGCGGGTCAAGCGCCGCGTCAAGGAGCGCACCGAGGAGGTGGCGCGCGAGCTGCTGGCGCTCTACTCGAGACGCGAGATGGCCCAAGGCCACGCGTTCGCTCCCGATGGCACCTGGCAGCGTGAGCTTGAGGCGGCCTTCCCGTACCAGGAGACGCCCGACCAGGAGATGGTGCTCGACGAGATCAAGCGGGACATGGAGTCGTCGCGGCCGATGGACCGCGTGGTCTGCGGCGACGTCGGGTTCGGCAAGACGGAGCTCGCTCTTCGCGCCGCGTTCAAGGCCGCGAGCGAGGGACGCCAGGTGGCCATGCTCGTGCCCACCACCGTGCTCGCCCAGCAGCATTTCCTCACCTTCACCGAGCGGCTGGCGCCATTCCCGATCACCGTGCGCCAACTCTCGCGTTTCTGCAGCGACGCCGACATCGCCGACACGCTCGCGGGCCTGCGCACCGGGGGCGTCGACATCGTGGTCGGCACCCACCGCCTGTTGCAGCGCGACGTGGAATTCAGCAACCTCGGCCTGGTGGTGATCGACGAGGAGCAGCGCTTCGGGGTGCTGCAGAAGGAGAAGTTCAAGTCGCTGCGTGTCGCCGTCGACGTGCTCTCGCTGTCGGCGACACCGATCCCGCGCACCCTGCACATGTCGCTGGCGGGTATCCGTGACCTCTCGGTCATCCAGACCCCACCCGAGGAACGTCAACCCATCAAGACGTACGTCACCGCTCGCGAGGACTCGCTGATCCGCGAGGTGATCACCCGCGAGCTGGCTCGCGCCGGCCAGGTCTTCTTCCTGCACAACCGCGTCCAGACGATCGAGAAGCACGCCGAGGAGCTGCGCGCCCTGGTGCCCGAGGCGCGCGTCGCCGTCGGCCACGGCCAGATGCCGGAGCACTCGCTCGCTGAGGTCATGCGCGAGTTCGGTGAGGGCGATGTCGACGTGCTGGTGTGCACGACCATCATCGAGTCCGGCCTCGACATCCCCAACGCCAACACCATCGTCATCAACGACGCTCACCGGCTCGGGCTCGCCCAGCTGTACCAGCTGCGCGGTCGCGTGGGACGAGCCGGGCAGAGGGCCTACGCCTACCTGCTCTACCCGGCGGACCGTTCGCTCACCGAGAAGGCTGACAAGCGCCTCGACGTCATCGGCGAGCTGCAGGACCTCGGCGCAGGTTTCAAGCTGGCCATGCACGACCTCGAGATCCGCGGCGCGGGCAACCTCCTCGGCGAGGAACAGCACGGTGAGATCGCCGCGGTCGGGCTCGAGCTGTACAACACGCTGCTGCGCCAGGCGGTGACCACGCTGCAAGGCAAGCCGGTCGTCGAGTCACCCGCGCAGGTGAGCGTGTCGCTGCCGGTCAAGGCCTTCCTGCCGGTGAGCTATGTCACCGACGAGCGGCTCCGCCTACGCTGCTACCAGGAGCTCGCAGCGTGCGCGACCGAACCCGACCTGGAGCGCGCCGCACGCGGCCTGGTCGACAGGTTCGGTCCGCTCCCCGCGCCGGCCGAGGCGCTCGTGTACTCGCTGCGGGTCCGCCTGCTCGCGGCCGCGGCGGAGGTGGTCGCCGTGGAGTCGGGCGGCGACGGCGTGCGCGTGCAGCTCCCGGTCCACCACGGCATCGACCTCGCCGGCGTCGTCAGCCAGTGGCGTGCCCAGGCGGCGGCGACTGCCACGCGCGTCGTGGTGGCGACCGCGCCGGCGCGCCGCGGCGGGGACTGGCGGGAGGCGCTGGTCGGCATCCTCCGCGAGCTGGGCCGCCTGCAGAGGATTCGCGCGCGGGCTCCCGCGTAGCTGCGACCAGCGGCGCGATCAGGCCGCCGGGAGTGTCAGCAGGAAGCGGCTGCCCGCCTGGGCAACGGTCTCTTCGAGCACCAGGTCGCCACCCATCCGCTGTGCGCATTCGCGGCTCAGGTACAGCCCCAGGCCCGAGCCCTGCACCGACCCCTGGCCGGCACCTCTCGCGAAGCGGGCAAAGATCCGCTCGCGCTCGTCCTCCCTGACGCCAGGACCGTTGTCCTGCACGCGCACCTGCACCTCGCCGTGCTCAGCCGCGATGGCCACCGAGACCATCGGGCGCTGCAGGGAGTAGGCGACGGCGTTGGCGATCAGGTTGTCGAGCACGCGCGAGACCAGCGCGGTGTCGCCGACGGCCTGCGCGGCGTCTTCACCGCGCATCTCGATGCTGCCCCCGCGCAGTCGCGCTCGCGGCAGGGCGCGCTCGATGGCCGCACCCACGACCTCGCCGATGACCATGGTGTCGTGGGCGACGCCGAGGTCGTGGCTCTCGATGCGAGCCAGGATGAGGAGGTCCTCGGCGAGCCTCCGTGCGTGGTCCGCCTGGCGGCGAATCGTCGCCAGCTGCTTGGACGCCTCCTCATCGAGGTGCACATCCTCGTCGCGCAGCAGCAGCTCGGTGTACCCCTCGATGACGGTGAGTGGCCCGCGCAATTCGTGGACGGCGATGTTCATGAAGTCACGCTTCATCTTCTCCGCCTCACGCAGGCGGTGGACGAGGCGACCGTTGTGGACCACCAGGGCCGCCAGGGTGGCGAACTGGCGAAGGCCGGCGATGTCATCGCCGGAGAACGGCTCACGGCCGTGGAACCGTCCCATCACCAGGATGCCGAGCAGGTCGCCGGCGAATCGCAGTGGTGCGACCAGGGCGTGGCTGTACGGGGATGCGTAGGGCTCGAGCTCGGCCTCGATGTCCCGCTCGGAGGTGTCAACCTCGATCGGCCTGCCGGCGTTGATCGCTGCCAGGATGTCGGGACCGAGCGGCCACCTGCTGCCCAACGGCGCCACCCCGGAGGTCGCCTCGACCACGCCTCGTCGTCCTCGACTCGCATCACCGCGGCGGAGTCCGCGCTGGCCGCCTCGCACGCGTGCTCGATGACCCGCTGCAAGAGGGCGGGGAGGTCCTGGAGCGCGGCGACGTCCGCCGCGGCCTCCGCAGCCGCCTGCAACCGTCGAGTCGCGCCGGTCGCCTCCTCGTAGAGCTTGGCGTTGCGGAGTGCCAGCCCCGCCAGCGCTCCGAATGCGGTCAGGCTGGGGATGTCGGAGGCCAGGAAGGCGTGGTCCTTGTACCGCGAGAGCACCAGCATGCCGACCAGCTTCCCGGCCTCGAGCACCGGCACCGTGGCGGTGTGCTTCACCTTGCCGAGGGCCTCGCGGAACTCGGGGAACGCCTGCGTGGTGGCCATCGGGCCGCCCAGGACGGTCTGGCGGGTCTCCAGCAGCTCGTGCACGAGGGGTTGCCGCGCCAGCGACTCCGACTGGTAGGCGCGGCCGACCCAGGTGACCTCCCCGCCGATGCCGACCGAGGCTTCGATGACCAGGCCGTCCCTGACGAAGCTCGAGAGGGTGGCGCGGTCCGCGCTCGCCACGGCGAGGCTGCGCTCGAGGATGCGCCGCATCACGGTCCGCGCGTCGAGAGACCCGGCGAGCTCGAGGGTCAGGGCGAGCAGGTCGTCGGTGGGCGCCTGGAGCTCCATGTCCGCCACCTCATCGATCGAACGCCTGGTGAGTTTAGATGTCGCCCATCACCGATGTGGGCTTTGACCACATCGTCACCTGCAGGCGGTGGGTCGAGGGAGAGCGCCCGGACGGTTCGAACTGCGTAGGCTCTGCGCCATGAGGGATGACGCCGTCGACTCCCTGCGCGCGCTCAACGAGGTCGTCGAGCGCCTTCGCGCCCCCGGCGGCTGCCCCTGGGATCGCGAGCAGACCCACGCCAGCCTGCGTCCGTACCTTCTCGAGGAGACGTACGAGCTCCTCGAGGCGATCGACGGGCGGCGGCGCGTCGACCCTGCGCGAGGAGCTCGGCGACGTGCTCCTCCAGGTGCTGATGCACTGCGCCATCGCGGCCGAGGCGGACGGCGGCTTCGACATCGGCGACGTCGCCGAGGTCACGCGCGCCAAGATGATCCACCGCCATCCCCATGTCTTCGCCGACACCGCCGTCGACGGCGCGGCGGACGTGGTGGTCAACTGGGAGCGGCTCAAGCGGGCCGAGAAGCACGACCGCCTCTCGCTGCTCGAGGGCATTCCCAGCGTCGCTGCCCGCGCTGGCGTTCGCCCAGGGCGTGCAGAAGCGGCCGGCGCGGCTTGGGTTCGACGAGGTGTCGAGCACAGCCGACGCGCTCGCAGCGACCCGGGCCGCTCTCGACAACCTCGCCGGAGCGGCTGCGGCCGCCGAACCGCGGCCGCCGCGAGGACAGGACTGGACGGTGACCGAGGGCGAGCTGCGGCGCGAGCCCGCGTCGGGTCACATCGCCCGCGCCACAGAGGGCGAGGAGGCGTCGCACCAACCGGGGCAGCTCGAGGAGGCGGTGGGTGAACTGCTGTTCGCGGTGGTCGCGCTGGCCCGCCGCCTGCGCGTCAACCCCGAGGATGCGCTGCGCTTCCGCACCAACCGGTTCGCCGACCGCTTCCGCCTCCTCGAGGACAGGCGCGCGCCGACGAGGTGGACCTCCATGACCTCGACGCAGGCCGAGTGGCAGCGCCGCTGGGAGGCAGCGTCCGGCGTCCCCGTGAATCGGCCGACCTTGTCAAAATGACGCGCTGCGTCCATCCTATGGACGGTCGCACGGCCAGTTTCCGCACACGTTCTCGAGGGCCGACCGATTCTTCGCCATGTCATCGCACCCGATGCGAGCCCGTTGCGCCGCCTGGTCGTCGCCGGGCTCGCCGCGCTCTCCGGGCTGGCCGCCTACGCCGTCTTCAGCCGAGGCCGCGCAGAGCAACGCGCTCGACGCGCGGGTGCGCTCGCTGACGCGCGCAGAACAGCGCGCTGCAACAGCAGATCACCCAGCGTCAGCAGCAGATCGGCGAGACCAACAACGTCGCCTGGCTCGAGGAGCAGGCGCGCCGGCTCGGCTTCGTCTTCCCCGGCGAGACGGTCTTCATCATCACCACCCCCGGTGCCGGCGCTGCCATCGAGCGGCGGCGTCAACGCGGTGCTGCCCACGTACGCGCCGTCGCCGTCGCCGCATCGGCGTCGGCAGCGTCGGCGCCCGGCGGAGCGTCGCCATCGCCGCCGTCGGCCGACACCGACGCCGTCCGTCACCGACGCCGCTGGTGTTCGTGATGCCCTCGCCGAGCGCGCACTGACGCGGCTGCTGCGGGGCCGTCGCCCGGCTTCCGATAGGCTATGACGGTGCCGGCCAGCGACCAGCCATATCCCGACGTCGACCCGCGCCCGCACTTCCCCACCCTCGAGGAGGAGGTGCTCGCCTACTGGGAGCGCGACGGCACCTTCGCGGCGTCGGTCGAGCAGCGCAGCGGCGACCGCGAGTTCGTCTTCTACGACGGGCCGCCGTTCGCCAACGGCCTGCCCCACTACGGTCACCTGCTCACCGGGTTCGTCAAGGACGCGGTGCCGCGCTACAAGACGATGCGCGGCTACCGGGTGTCGCGCCGCTTCGGCTGGGACTGCCACGGGCTGCCCGCGGAGATGGAGGCAGAACGCGAGCTCGGCATCTCCGGCCACGTCGCCATCAACGCGTACGGGGTCGACCGCTTCAACGAGCACTGCCGCACCTCGGTGCTCAAGTACACGCAGGAGTGGCGCAGCTACGTCACCCGCCAGGCGCGCTGGGTCGACTTCGACAACGACTACAAGACCATGGACATCTCCTACATGGAGAGCGTCATGTGGGCGTTCAAGCAGCTCTGGGACCGCGGCCTCATCTACGAGGGCCACCGCGTGCTGCCCTACTGCTGGGAGTGCGAGACGCCGCTCAGCAACTTCGAGACCCGCCTCGACGACGCCTACCGTCCCCGCCAGGACCCGGCCGTCACGGTGAAGTTCCGCCTCGAGCCGCGACCCGGTGACGACCATGCCCACCTCACCTGCTGGTGTGGACCACCACGCCGTGGACGCTGCCCTCCAACCTCGCCATCGCGGTCGACCCGGCCATCGACTACGCGGTGTACGAGCGCGACGGTGAGCGCTGGATCATCGGGGCGCGCGCCGCCGAGCACTACGCCGAGGAGCTGGCGGGCGCGACGCCGCGCCGGCACGCATGCGCGGGCGAGGAGCTGGTGGGGCGGACCTACGCGCCGCTGTTCGACTTCTTCGACGACGGAGCCGAACAGCTTCCGCCTGCTCGCCGCCGACTTCATCAGCGAGGAGGAGGGCACGGGCGCCGTGCACATGGCGCCCGGCTTCGGCGAGGACGACCAGCGGCTGTGCGAGGCCAACGGCATCCGCGTGGTCGTGCCCGTCGACCAGAGCGGTCGCTTCACGGCCGAGGTCCGCGACTGGCAGGGCCTGCAGGTGTTCGACGCCAACCCCAGGATCGTCCGCCGCCTGCGCGAGCTCGGTGCGCTGGTCCGGCACGAGACCTACGAGCACAGCTACCCGCACTGCTGGCGGACCGACACACCGCTCATCTACCGGCGGTGAGCTCGTGGTTCGTCGAGGTCACCGCGATCAAGGAGCGGGCGCTGGAGCTGAACCAGCAGATCAACTGGGTGCCAGGCCACGTGCGCGACGGCGCCTTCGGCAAGTGGCTGGCCGGCGCGCGCGACTGGTCGATCAGCCGCAACCGCTTCTGGGGCTCGCCCATCCCGGTGTGGAAGAGCGACGACCCGGCCTTCCCGCGCATCGACGTGTACGGCTCGCTGGACGACATCGAGCGCGACTTCGGCGTGCGGCCGCCGACCTGCACCGCCCGCACATCGACGAGCTCACCCGCCCCAACCCTGACGACCCCTCGGGCAGCGTCGACGATGCGGCGGGTCGAGGAGGTGCTCGACTGCTGGTTCGAGTCGGGCTCGATGCCCTACGCGCAGGTGCACTACCCGTTCGAGCAGGAGCAATGGTTCGCCTCGCATTTCCCCGCCGACTTCATCGTCGAGTACATGGGCCAGACGCGCGCCTGGTTCTACAACCTCCACGTTCTCGCCACCGCCCTCTTCGACAAGCCCGCGTTCAGCAACTGCGTCGTGCACGGCGTGATCCTCGGCAACGACGGCCAGAAGATGAGCAAGCGGCTGCGCAACTACCCGGACCCTGAGGAGATGTTCGCCGACCACGGCGCCGACGCGATGCGCTGGTTCCTGCTCAGCTCGCCGGTCCTGCGCGGCCAGGACATGGTCGCCGACGAGCGTGGCATCGTGGCAGCGCTGCGACAGGTGGTCATCCCGGTGTGGAACGCGTACAAGTTCTTCTGCGAGTACGCCAACATCGACGGCCACCGCGCACGCTCGCGCAGCGACGCCACCGGGGTGCTCGACCGCTACATCCTCGCCAAGACGGACGCGCTGGTCGCCGACGTCGTCGATCGGATGGACGCCTACGACCTCGACGGTGGCTGCCAGGCGCTGGTCGCTTTCATCGACGCGCTCAACAACTGGTACATCCGGCGCAGCCGCGAGCGGGTGTGGGCGCATGGCATGAGCGACGACAAGGTCGACTGCTACGACACGCTCTTCACCGTGCTGACCACGGTCTGCCGCGCTGCCGCGCCGCTGCTGCCGATGCTCAGTGAGACCGTGTACCGCGGCCTCACCGGCGAGCGCAGCGTGCACCTCACCGATTTCCCAGAGCCGCGCTCGCTGCCCGCCGACCCCGGACTGGTCGCCGCCATGGATGCCGTCCGCGACGTCTGCTCGGCTGTGCTGTCGGTGCGACGCGCTGCCAACCTGCGGGTGCGTCTGCCCCTCCGCTCCGTGACGGTGGCGGTGCCCGACCCGGCGCTGCTCGAGCCCTACCGGGAGCTCATCGCCGACGAGGTCAATGTCAAGGAGGTGCACCTCACCGCGGACGTGGATGCGGCCGCGCGCCGCGTGCTCGCCGTCAACGCCGCCGTCGTCGGCCCGCGGCTCGGGCCCGACGCACAGGCGGTGTTCGCCGCCGCCCGCGAGGGCGAATGGCGGGTCGTCGACGACGGCCTCGAGATCGCCGGACACCGGCTGGGCAATGACGACTTCACCCTCGCCATCCGTCCCAAGGACGAGGCCAGCACACGCGTCCTCGAGTCGGGGACGGGCGTGGTCAGCGTCGACGTCGAGGTCACACCGCAGCTCGAGAGCGAGGGGCTGGCGCGCGACGTGGTCCGGCTGGTGCAGTCGGCGCGCCGGGATGCCGGCCTGCGCCTCGCCGACCGCATCCGCCTTGCCCTGGACCTGCCCCCCGACACGCCGCCTCCGTTGCCGAGCATCGCGACTACGTCTGCGCGGAGACCCTCGCCACCGAGCTGCACATCGGGCCCATCCCCACCGGCATGACCGTGCATGAGAGCGAGCTCGGCGGCGGCGTCGCCCGCATCGGGCTGGAGCGCGTCCCGGCCTGAGCGCGGGACGTCCGCGCCCGGTGCGGTAGACTGCAAGGGCGGCGTGGAGCAGTGGCAGCTCGTCGGGCTCATAACCCGAAGGTCGCCGGTTCGAGTCCGGCCGCCGCAACACCGCGCTCCCCAGCGCGCTACGCCGCGCTGGGGGACCCCTGTGCCCTTACAGGAGGGCGATGCGCCCTCCTCGACCCACCCGGCAGAGCCGGGCGGTCTCACCTCCCACTCGGCGCGATGAATCGCGCCGGCTCGCTTCGCTCGCGGACTGGTGGCGAGAACTCTCCTCAGCGCAGGCGGATTCACTTCGGCGGAGGTGAGACCGCTGAGCCGGGGGGTGCTCGAGGGGGACGCAGTTCAGCCTCGCCTACAATCGCCCTTCGATTTCGGCGGCATAGCTCAGTTGGTAGAGCACCCGGCTCATACCCGGTATGTCCCTGGTTCGAATCCAGGTGCCGCCACCAACGCCGCACCACAGGCGGGCGATGAGCGGTCACGGGTCGACGCTGGAGCCGCACCAGCGCGCGGCCGCTGTCGGGCGGCTGCGCCGCGCGGTGGCCATCGCGCTCGACGCGCGCGGTGTGCTCGCCAACGGGGAAACGGTGGTGGTGGCGTGCAGCGGTGGCCCGGACTTCGACGTCGCTCCTGGATGCGCTGGCGCGGCTGGCGCCCCCTCGCCGGCTCACCCTCCATGTCGCCCACGTCGACCATGGGCTCCGCGCCGGCTCAGACGTCGAGCCCGGCCTGGTGGCCGCGGCCGCTGCGGCGCGCAGCCTTCCCTTCACAGCGCTTTCCGTCAGCGTGGCGGCGCGGGGATCCTCCCTCCAGGACCGTGCCCGCGAGGCTCGCCACGCCGCTCTCCAGCGTCTGGCTGACGACGTTGGCGCAACGGCCATCGCCTTCGCGCACACCGCGGACGACCAGGCTGAGACTGTGCTGATGCGCGCGCTCGCCGGGGCCACGCCAAGGGCCCTGTCGGCGATGGCGGAGAGAACCGGGAGGCTGGCTCGACCGCTTCTGCGGGTGTGGCGCGCGGACGTCGTCGCGTACTGCGAGGCGCTGGCGCTTGCCACCATCGTTGATCCAAGCAACGACGACCCTCGGTTCCTCCGCAGCCGTGTGCGGCACGAGCTGCTGCCGGCGCTCGAGCAGGTCTTCCCGGCGGCGCGGCGACGTCTGTGCGTCCTCGCCGAGCACCAGCGGCGTCTGCTCGACGGCTGATGCTCGAGGCCCCTCTCCGGGCTCGGTTGCCCGGTCCTGCAACAGCTTTCAACGCATCTCATCCAGGGGGGTCCAAACGAGACCCTCTGGTAGACTGCGGCCAATGCGGACCCCTCGTCGCGGCATCACGTACGGTGCGCTTGCGGTTGTTTTCATCCTCATCGTCTACGTGCTCATCCATGGGACGCAGGCCACCTCCGCGACCAGCCGGGACTTCGGGCAGCTCGCCCAGGCTGCGCAGAACTTCAAGTCACACAGCAGTGACAAGACCAACACTCTCTCCACCGACCCGAACCAGAAGGCGGTCATCAACGGTGACGGCACCGCATGTCACCTGGTACGACGCCAATGGCAACCAGTACCAGACCACTGTCGGCTCCAGTGCCGAAGCCATCAAGATCTTCACGGATAATGGCTACACCAATTTCCGCAACGACTCCAGCAGCGGGAGCAACTTCCTCTTGAGCATCCTCTTGCCCAACCTCGTCCTGTTCGGGTTGATGGCGCTCTTCCTGCTCTGGATATTCCGGCAGACGCAGAGCGGCAACAACCAGGCCATGTCGTTCGGGCGCAGCCGCGCCCGGCTGCTCACCGGCGACAAGCCGGCCATCACCTTCGCCGACGTCGCGGGCGTGGAGGAGGCCAAGCAGGAGCTCTCCGAGATCGTCGAGTTCCTCAAGTACCCCGACAAGTTCACCGCCGTCGGCGCGCGCATCCCCAAGGGCGTGCTGCTGGTGGGCCCGCCCGGCACCGGGCAAGACCCTGCTCAGCAAGGCTGTCGCCGGTGAGGCCGGGGTGCCGTTCTTCAGCATCAGCGGCTCGGAGTTCGTCGAGATGTTCGTCGGCGTCGGCGCCAGCCGCGTCCGCGACCTCTTCGACCAGGCCAAGAAGAACTCGCCCTGCATCGTCTTCGTCGACGAGATCGACGCCGTCGGCCGCCAGCGCGGCGCCGGGCTGGGCGGCGGCCACGACGAGCGCGAGCAGACCCTCAACCAGCTCCTCGTCGAGATGGACGGCTTCGAGACCGCGACCCACGTCATCGTCATCGCCGCCACCAACCGGCCCGACGTTCTCGACCCGGCGCTGCTGCGCCCCGGTCGCTTCGACCGTCACGTGATGCTGGACCGCGCCGACATCCGCGGCCGTCGCGCCATCCTCGAGGTGCACGCCCGCAACAAGCCGCTCGACCCCTCCGTCGAGCTCGAGGTGCTGGCCAAGCAGACGCCCGGGTTCTCCGGCGCCGACCTCGCCAACCTCATCAACGAGGGCGCCATCCTCGCCGCGCGGAACAACCGCAAGGTGATCATCATGGCCGACCTCGAGGAGGCGATCGCCCGGGTCATCGCCGGCCCGGAGCGCAAGAGCCGGGTGATCCTCGAGAACGAGAAGCGCACGATCGCCTTCCACGAGATGGGGCACGCCATGGTCGGCATGCTCCTCGAACACACCGACCCCGTCCACAAGATCTCGGTGGTCAGCCGCGGCATGGCCCTCGGCTGGACGCTCAGCCTGCCGTCCGAGGACAAGTACCTGGTGAGCAAGGCCGAGCTCGAGGACCAGCTCGCCCAGATCCTCGGCGGCCGCTGCGCCGAGGAGCTGATCCTCGGCGAGAACAACATCACCACCGGCGCCTCGGACGACATCCGCAAGGCCACCCAGCTGGCCCGGCGCATGGTCACCGAGTGGGGCATGAGCGACAAGCTCGGCCCGCTGACGTTCGGCACCAAGGAGGAGCTGGTCTTCCTCGGGCGCGACCTCGGCGAGCAGCGCAACTACTCCGAGGACATCGCCAGCGAGATCGACCAGGAGGT
This sequence comes from Candidatus Dormiibacterota bacterium, assembly GCA_963823765.1. GTDB lineage: Bacteria > Chloroflexota > Dormibacteria > Aeolococcales > Aeolococcaceae > Aeolococcus. The sequence goes on along the minus strand of CAWGML010000002.1, from coordinate 1,078,387 downwards.
GCACCACCTCGTCGAGACCGCCTTCCAGAAGGCCAAAGAGGTGCTCCGCCCACGCGAGCACATCCTCCGCGCCCTGGCCACCCGGCTGATCGAGGTGGAGACCATGGAGGCGGCAGAGATGAAGAAGATGATCGCCGACATGGAAGGCGCACCCGCAGCCGCCGCCGGCGACGCCGCCCCCGAGGCAGCCGCCGGGGCCTGACCGGCGCATCACCGCCAAGCTAGGGCGGCGTTCGCTGGGGAGGGGCAGAATCGCTCCGGTCGCTGGTGCTCGCGGCCGTTTCGGAGCCCCTGGACTTCGCCCAGTCGGTCTCCTCACTGCTCGCAACGCTCCCTCCGCGATTCTGCCCCTCCCCAGCGGTTTTCCCGCGAGACAACCGGCGGCTGCAGTCGGCGGTTCGCCGGCGTCGTGCACCCCGTGCTGCTGCCGTCATTGGGCACCTGCGTGTCGGCGCCTCCTGTGGCGCGGTAAATCAGGCACCCCCGCTGGGAAGGGTGGCATCGCGGAGGGAGCATTGCGAGCAGCGAGGAGACCGACTGCCGTAGGCAGGGGCTCCGAAGCGCCCGCGAGCACCAGCGACCGGAGCGATGCCGCCCTTCCCAGCGAGCGGCTCCGGTGGTTGAAGCGAGCACGAGGCGTTCCGCCGCAAACGTCGGAAACGCGGCGTCCGCAGCGGTACACTTGCCGTCGACGGCACCTCGCCGGTCGAGCCCGCGGACGCGCATGCGCCGGGAGGCTGACAGCGACGGAGGGGCGAGCCGCGGCTGCAGGCAACGCTTGGATCACGAGGTGACCGAGACGGTGGACGGGACCGGCAAGCAACCAAGGCCGACGCTCGCCTTCATCGGCGCGGGGCGCGCCGGGTCCGCCCTGGCGCGGGCCCTCACCGACGCCGGGCACCGCGTCGTGGCGGTCCACAGCCGTACCCCGGCCCACGCCGCGGAGCTGGCCGCGTCGACCGGCGCTGCGGTGGTGCCCACGGCGGTGGCAGCCGTCCAGTCGGCCGAGATCACGTTCGCGACGGTGCCGGACAGCGAGCTCGCGGGGGTGGCCGCAGAGATCGCCGCAACCGGGGCGGCACTGCCCGGCCGATCGCTGGTGCACTGCAGCGCCACCCACGGGACGGAGGTCCTCGGCGCCGTCCGCTTGACGGGTGCGGCGACGGGGTCATTCCATCCCCTGCAGGCGCTCGCCGGTGAGCGCAGCGCTCCGCTGCTCCGCGGCTCCAGCTTCGCGGTTGACGCTCCCGAGCCTCTTCGGAGGATCCTGCTGGGTTTGGTCTCGGACCTCGGCGGCCACGCACTCGACCTTCCCCCGGGCGGGCGAACCCTGTACCACGCGGCCGCCGTCCTGGCCGGCAACGCGCCCCTGGCTCTGCTCGCCAGGGCCACCAGCCTGCTCGAGGAAGCCGGGGTGGACCGCGCTGACGCTCACCGGGCGCTCGTGGCGCTCCTCGCCGGCGCCGCCAGCAACGCCAGCGAGGCCGGCCCGGCCAGTGCCCTCACCGGGCCTGTCGTGCGCGGCGATGCGCAGACGGTGACCCGGCACCTGGACGCGCTCAACGCGGACCCCACCACTCGCGAGCTGTACCGCCGCCTGGCGCTGGAGTTGCTCGCGCTTGCCGGACCGGAGGGTCGCGAGGCGGTGGCGGACGCGCTGGCGGCGGCGGCCCCGCGCCGCTCCCGATCGTCGAGGGTGGTGGCTCACCCGCGGGTGGCCTGACGGCGGTGCCAGTCACCATCCACGACCTCCGCGCCCGCAAGGAGCGCGGCGAGCGGTTTGTCATGGTCACCGCCTACGACACCGCGATCGCCCGGTTGCTCGCCGAGGCGGACGTCCCAGTCCTGCTGGTCGGTGACAGCGTGGCCAACAACCACCTCGGCTATCCGACCACGCTCCCCGTCACCCTGGAGGAGATGCTCCACCACGCCCGGGCGGTGGCCCGCGGAGCATCGGAGCCGCTGCTCGTCGGTGACATGCCCTTCGGGTCGTACCACCGCTCCACCGAGCAGGCGGTGGCAAGCGCCACGGAGTTCGTCAAGGCGGGCATGAACGCCGTGAAGATGGAGGGCGGCGGCTGGGTGGTCCCGGTGACGGCGCGGCTGGTCGAGTGCGGTGTCCCCGTCATGGGACACCTCGGGCTCACCCCGCAGTTCGTCAACTCCTTCGGCGGGCACCGCGTCCAGGGTCGCAGCGCCGAGGCCAGGCAGAGGATCCTCGACGATGCTCGCGCCCTCGAGGAGGCGGGCGCCTTCAGCCTGGTGCTCGAGGGTGTGCCCCGCAGCCTCGCCGCCGAGGTGACCGGGGCGGTGGCGATCCCCACCATCGGCATCGGGGCCGGGCCCGACTGTGATGCTCAGGTGCTCGTGGTGTACGACCTGCTGGGGATCACCCGCGGCCCGATGCCCAAGTTCGCCCGGCCGTACGCCCAGGTCGGTGACCAGGTGGTGAGCGCTGCCCGTGCCTTCGCCGATGACGTGGCCGCCGGAAGCTTCCCCGACGATGCCCACAGCTACCACTGATCGTCGTCCGCCCGAGCCGCCGAGGCAGCTGACCACGCCGGACGAGCTGCGGCGATGGTCGGAACGCTGCCGTGCCGCCGGTCTGCTCGTCGGCCTCGTGCCCACCATGGGTGCTCTGCACGCCGGCCACCGGGGCCTGGTGCAGCGGGCCCGCGCCGACTGCGACCGGGTGGTCGTCAGCGTCTTTGTCAATCCTCGCCAGTTCGGCCCCGGCGAGGACATCGACCGGTACCCCCGCTCGCTGCCCCAGGACCTGGCACTGCTCACCGAGGAGGGCGTCGATGCCGCGTTCGTGCCCACGGTCGAGGCGATGTATGGCCACGCCGGCGCAACATCCGTCCACGTTGACTCGTCGCTCACCGGCGTACTCGAGGGGGCGCACCGCCCCGGTCATTTCGACGGGGTCGCCCTGGTGGTCACCAAGCTTCTTGTCGCCTGCCGCCCGCACCGTGCGTACTTCGGCCAGAAGGACGCCCAGCAGTGCGCGGTGGTGCGCCGCCTCGCCCGCGACCTCGACACCGGTGTCGAGATCGCGGTCTGCCCGGTGGTTCGCGACCACGACGGCCTGGCGCTGAGCAGCCGCAACGTCTACCTCCGCGGCGACGACCGGCGGCGTGCCCTGGCCATCCCGGCGGGTCTCTCGGCCGCCGTCGGCGCATACGCTGCCGGCGAGCACCGCACGGCAGTGCTCTGCGAGCTGGTCAGGCGCCCCATGGAGGAGGCCGGCTTCACCGTGGACTACGTGGCCGCGGTCGACTTCGGAGAGCTTCGTCGCGGTCGACGTTGCCGGCCCCGGATGCCAGATTCTGGTCGCTGGTAGACTAGGCGCCACTCGGTTGATTGACGTGATCCGACTGGGAATCGACCAAGCTCCTCTGGAGGCGGCCGGTTCGCAGAGCTCACAGGTCCCGGGGTCGACCGGAGTCCAGGGGAGAGAGTGATGCAGCGCGCCGGGCTCCGAGAGGTGGTCATCTTCTGAACAGCGCGCTCGGCACAGAGGGGGAGACCTACGACGTCATCGTCGTGGGTAGCGGGATTGCGGGACTGTCCGCAGCGCTCACGGCGTCGCCTCGCGCCCGCGTGGCTGTGCTCAGCAAAGGCGCGCTCGACGACGGTGCCACGCGCTGGGCGCAGGGCGGCATCGCTGCCGCCGTCGGCGAGGACGACTCCAGCGAGCTCCACTTCCAGGACACCATGGCCGCCGGCCGGGGCCTCTCCGATGAGCGGGCGGTGCGGGTTCTCGTGGAGGACGGCGCGACGCGGGTCCGCCAGCTCACCGACTGGGGCGCCGCGTTCGACGGCGACGAGGCCGTCCCCAGGCTTGGCCGCGAGGCGGCGCACAGTCGCAACCGCATCATCCACGCAGGCGGCGACGCCACCGGCCGCGAGGTCGAGACCGCTCTCCTGCGGCGCCTGCGGCACAGCGGCGCCACCGTCCTCGAGAACGCGCGCGCGGTGGCGTTGCTCCGCGACAGAGATGGACGGTGTGCCGGGATCGAGGTGCGCCGAGCCGACGGCTCCGCCCGGGTCCTCGGTGCCGGGGCGGTGATCCTGGCCACCGGAGGCGCCGGCCAGCTCTGGCGCAACACCACCAACCCACCGGCATCAACCGGGGACGGGGTGGCACTGGCATGGGAGGCCGGCGCCGAGGTGGTGAGCATGGAGTTCATGCAGTTCCACCCCACCGCGCTGGCTCTACCCGGCGCACCGCGGTTCCTGATCAGCGAGGCGATGCGCGGCGAAGGCGCCCACATCATCGACGCCCACGGTCGGCGCTTCGTCTTCGACGCCGATCCACGGGGTGAGCTGGCCGGCAGGGATGTCGTCGCCCGCGCCATCTGGGAGCACCTGCTCCGCGAGGGCACCGACCACGTCTTCCTCGACTGCACCCCGCTCGGTGAGAGGGTGCGGGCTCGCTTTCCGACCATCGCGGCGACATGCCGCGAGCACGGCATCGACGTCGCCGTGCAGCCGATCCCGATCGCCCCGGCCGCCCACTACATGATCGGCGGGGTGCGCACCGACATCGACGGAGCCACGTGTGTCGCCGGGCTCTTCGCGTGCGGGGAGGTGGCAGCCACCGGTGTGCACGGCGCCAACCGGCTGGCCAGCAACAGCCTGCTCGAGGGCGCGGTCTTCGGACGGCGGGCCGCGCTCGCGGCACTCGCTGACATCGGCGAGCGGCGGGCCTCACCACCACAGACCCGGACTCCCGTCGCCGGCGGTAGCGCCTCGAGCGCTGACCAGGCCCCGCTCGCTCGTCTGCGTGACGTCATGTGGGAGGGGTGCGGCGTGGTGCGCGACGCGACCGGGCTGCAGGGGGCCCTCGACACCGTTGAGGCGATCCTCGCCTCGACCCCCGCGAGCGCCTCCTTGGACGACATCGCGCTCCGTGAGGCCGCCACCACAGCCAGCCTCGTCTGTCGGTCCGCGCTGCTGCGCGAGGAGAGCCGTGGCGCCCACTTCCGCGCCGACTTCCCATCCACACGTGACAACTGGCATGGCGTCTTGGTCATGCAGAAAGAGAGAGGGCACCGATTTGACCGCAACGCTTGACCCCATCACCGACGCGCTGGCACCGGACACGCTCGACGAGCTCATCCAGTCGGCGCTCGCCGAGGACATCGGTGCCGGCGACGTCACCACGGACGCCGTGATACCGGCCGACATGACCTGCCGCGGCAAGATCGTCTGCAAGGAGGACGGCATCATCGCCGGGCTGAGCGTCGCCGCACGCGTCTTCGCGCTGGTCGACGAGAGGATCACCTTCGACGCCAAGACCAGGGACGGCGAGAAGGTGCAGGAAGACCAGATCGTGGCACGCATCTCCGGTCCGGCGCGGGGCATGCTCAAAGGCGAGCGGGTGGCCCTGAACTTCCTGCAGCATCTCAGCGGCGTTGCCACCATGACCGCGCGCTACGTCAAGGCGGTCGATGGCACCAAGACCAAGATCCTCGACACACGCAAGACGACGCCGGGCCTGCGCGGGCTCGAGAAGTACGCGACCCGCATCGGGGGCGCTGTCAACCACCGCATGGGCCTGTACGACGCCGTGCTCATCAAGGACACGCACCTCGCGCTCGTCGGCGGCATCACCCCGGCGTTGCGGGCGGTCCGCAAGGCGTACGCCGACACCGACATCAACGTCGAGGTGAGCAACATCCAGGAGCTCGAGCAGGCGCTCGCCGACAAGGCCCCGCGCATCCTGCTCGACAACTTCGCGCCCGGCCAGGTGCGCGAGGCGATGCAGATCATCCGCGGCCGCGCCGAGGTCGAGATCAGCGGCGGAGTGCAGGTCAGCAACGCTCGCGCGTATGCCCTAGCCGGTGCTGCTTACATCTCTGTCGGGGCGCTGACCCACAGCGCCACCGCTCTCGACTTCTCGATGAAGGTGACTCGCTACTAAGAGCGAGAGGGGAACGGAGCTCCCACTTCTCCTACGTCTCGAGCGCGGCGAGCATCTCCTCCTGGAGCCAGCCCAGGGCGATCAGCATGCCGTACTCCGGCGCCGCCCTGACAGCCTCCGTCGCGCTGCTCTCCCAGCCGTCCTCGGTGATGCCGAGCACATTCCCGGCCGCCAGGCGGAGGCGGTTGAAGCCGCGGAGCCACGCGTACACCTGCGCTTCGGTGAGCAGGAGCAGCTCGTCGCCGGCGCTGAGCGCGTCGCGGATGACGTCGAGGTCGGCCTCGTAGCCGCGGTCGATCTCCGGCCGCACCCAGCGGTCGTACTCCGCCTGCTTGGCGTCGTCCTCGTAGGCGCGCGGAGTGATCGCCAGCGCGCGACCGACGTGGGCCTGAGAGCCGCTCGACGATGTCGAGGAGCGCGGCGCGCTCGCGCTCGTCGAGCCGCACCTGGATGCGGCCGCGCCGCTTGAGCACTGACGCCATGCGCGGCGTTGCCTACAGTCGCGCCAGCGTGGCCTGGAGGCCGAAGGCATGCAACCGCGCCACCGACACCTCAGCCTGCTCGCGCGGCTGCGTGGCGACGATCGCCTTTCCCTCTTCATGCACCTGCAGCATCAGGGTGGTGGCGGTGACGTGGTCGTACCCGAAGAGCTTGCGCAGCACCAGCACCACGTAGCTCATCAACGTGATCGGGTCGTTCCAGACGATCACGTTCCAGCCGGGATCACGGACGATCTGCTCCTTGCGGACGGGGGCTTCGACCGGGACAGGAGTGGCCGTGGTCACCGTCGCTAGGGTAGCGCGCCGGAAGTCGCCCTGCCCGAGGCCGGCCGGCGTGCGTGCCGCGCGGCGGCGTACACGGCGAGCACGTGCTCCGCGTTCTGCGCCATGCCGTAGGCGCTGACCGCACGCTCTCTGGCCGCGCGGCCCAGCCGCGCGCGCAGGCCGGGGTCGGAGACCAGCCGATCGCAGTGCGTCATCGAGCGCAGGTCGCAGCGGGTGGGTCGGGATGACCAGCCCGGCGCCGTCGAGCGCGCGCCCGTCCTCGCCCGCGTCCGTGGCGACGATCGCGCAGCCCGCGGCCATCGCTTCGAGCAGCGACAACGCCAGCCCCTCCGCGGTCGACGGCAGCACGAAGATGTCGCAGCCGCGCAGCAGCATCAGGGCACGCTCGGCTGACACCAGCCCGAGCAACCGCACGTTGGGGTGGCGGCCGGCGAGGGCGCGAAGCCTGTCGCGCTGAATGCCATCGCCCGCGATGCAGAGGACGTGGTCCCGGGGAGACGGAGCGATAGGAAGCTCTCGACGAGCGCCGGCACCCGCTTCTCGGGATCGAGCCGGCCGACATAGAGGATGACCAGGCGTGCCTGCAGCTCGGAGCGAAGCCCAGACGGCCCCGGCCGAACGGCGTCCGTGTCGACCGCGTTGGGGATCACCGTGACCTGGCTCCGGGGGTAACCGGCCCGCACCAACAGGTCGCGCTGCTCGGTGCTGAGGGCGATGCAGCGATCGACGTGCGCCATCCGCCGGCGGTGATATCTGTAGAGGCCGTGCAGCACGCGGCCGCGGGCCGTGCCGGCGGGCCCATGAGGAAGGTGGAACGTGGCCACGCACGCCGCATCCGAGCGTGTGCGCTGCCCGTGCGATGGCCCCGTCGTTGAGCGAGAAGCTCCACGAGATGTGCACGACATCGGGCGCGAACTCGGTCAGCGCGCCAGTGATGGTGCGCATCGCGCCCCGTCGTGGGATGGTCACTGTCTTGAAGTGCCGGGCACGAAGCAGCACGGCGTCCCCGGGCTCGACGGGGACCACGTCGCCGTCCTCATGGTGCGCGAAGAAGCGCACGACTGCGCCGCCGGCCCGCAGTGCGCGCACCAGTTCGCGGCTGTACGTGGACAGGCCATCGCCACGCAACCCCTCCGCGTGCCCGAAGAAGGCGACGCGCAGCGGTCGTGCCTCAGCCATCGTCGGCGGGGGCTGTTCGCTGGACCGTCTGGGTGTCGCGCAGGTCGAACAGCGAGATCCCGCGCAGCCGGTGATGGGCGCGGACGTACATGAAGAGCGACATCCCGAGCGACGGCGCTCAAGCCCTTGTCGGCGAGACGGTGCACGACAGCGGCCGCCGTGGCCATCCCGAATGGCAGCCCACCCGCGGCCACCAGCAGGCCGGCGGTGGTGGCCTCGAAGGCGCCGAGGCTGCCCGGTGACAGGGTGATGGCCGAAGCAACGTTGCTGATCGAGTAGATGAACGCGGCCGTGACCCAGTCCAGGCGTCCGGGCGCGATGGCGCTGACCACGAAGTAGAAGAGGCTCACCGCCATGAGAGCCTGCACCGCGCTGATCCACAGCCAGACGTATGTGCGCCAGTTCTCGAAGAGCACCACGGTGTCGGCCTGGAGCTGGTCGATCGAGCCCATCATCCGGCGCAGCACGGGAGCGCTGCGCAACGCCCCTGCGTACCAGCCGGAACACCGGGCGCACGGTGAGCAGCACGACGACCAGCACCGTGCCGCCGAGCGCGGCGGCGACACCGGCGCGCGCGAAGTAGTAGCGGCTCGACCCCGGCAGCGCTGCGGCGATGAGAAGCATGGAGTACAGCAACTCCTGCACGGTCACCGCGGCGACAGCGGACCCGACCGCGATGCCCCGCACACGCGACAGGAGGATGGCACGCGTCAGCTCTCCGAGCGGCAGCAGGGCTGTGGCCTGGCCGGTCAACGTCATCAACACCGTCTCGCCCAGGGGGGCCTGTCGGTGATGATGCGCAGCAGGGTCCACCAGCGCACACCCTGGAGCACGTAGTACCCGAGCGACAGCCCGACGATGACCGGGATGTCGCGGACGTGGAAGCGTTCGATCGCCATCCCCACCTGGCTCGGGTTGCTGGCCACGATGAGCGAACCGATCACCGCGAGCGCGATCACCAGGGGGATGCGACGCCGGCTGAAGACGCGGTCGCGCAGCCTGCGGACAGGACGTGCGCGGGACGCCACGGGCGCTGCCGCGCGCGAGCTCACGGCTCCATCCATCGGCGTCGCGGCGGCTCCACGGGGCCAAGTGTATGAGGGCCCGGCCGCCGCCGCCGGCTGGCGGTTCCGGTCTATCCGTTGATCGCGTTGTGCACGGTCACCAACCGCCAGTTGGGGGTGCCCGCCCCCTGCACGGCCATCAGCGCCGACTCGAACGGACCGTCGTGCACCGACGGCGAGTAATTCTCGACCGGACCGAACTGCGTGTTCCAGTGCACGAACTTGGTGTTGAGCGTGTTGATGAGGTTCTGCCGGGTGATGGTGGTGCCCATCTGGCGCAGCGCGTGCTCGAGCACCAGCGCGCTGATCCACCCGGTCTGCGCGTAGAGGTCGATCCTGTCGTCGGGGAAGTACCGGTGCATGGCGGAGGTGAACCGCGCCATCTCCGGGGTGCCCTGGTCCAGTGGCGTCCAGGGGGTGCCGATCATCATCCCCGCGGCGTTGCTGTAGCTGCCGGCGTCGCCGTCGTCGACGATGAGGTTGTTCATGGTGGCGGGGTTGAACCCGGCGGCTTGCGCCGCGTAGAGGTAGCGCTGCACGCTGCCCGGGTCGAGCACGAGGTGCACGTACCCGACGCCGTCGCTCTGCCATTGCGCGATCAGCTGCGCATAGTTGTTGTCCGTGATCTGCTCGAACTGCGGGCCGCCGTGCCACAGCGCGCTGCTGGGGTATGTGTGCGCCACGCCGGAGCACACCGGCGTGGTGCTGGGGTCCTGCAGGCAGACCAATGCGATCTTGCCACCGGAGGTCGGCCAGCTCTTGACACGCTCCATGAGCGTTGCCCCCAGCTGACCGTTCTGGTAGGGCGTGGGACCGGCCACCCAGAGCGTGGGCAGCGAGTACGCCGCGGGCGAGGACTGGCAGTCGCCGACCACAGGGAGGTTCGACTGGCGGATGTAGTCCACCTCCTGTGCGTCAGTGATCGGCGCGCACTCGGCAACCATGGCGAACACCTTCTCGTCCTCGTTGAGCTGCCGATACTCCGAGGCGCCAAGGTCGGGATTGCCCTGGTCGTCCTTGATGTCGATCGACACCTGGTAGCCGTTGATGCCGCCGCTGGCGTTGATCGTCTTCTCCCACGCCACCAGCGCGTGTGCCATGGTGATGGAACGCCCCGGCCCGGTCTGCGTGACGATCGAGCCGAGGTGGATGACCCCGCCGGACACGCCCTGTTCGGTGACCCGGCCGGCGCCGCCCTGGATCACCGGCCGGTTGCCGCCGCTGCTCCCACCGCTGCCCCCGGTCCCCGCGGCGGCGCCCGCGCCGGGACCTGTGGTGACGCTCCCGGAGGTCCCCGCGATGGCGGCGTGACCCAGGCGCATCGTGCCGACGCCGTAGGCGCGCAGCGCGACCGCGGTCGCGGCGGACAACACCAAGGTGCCGGCCAGCGCAGACGCCAGCGCCACGGTGAAGCGGCGCTCGCGCGCGTACTCGGGGATCACGGCAGGTCGGTCGTCGCCGCCGGGGCCGCGATGCGCCGCCGCCCACGGAGGTAGTTGCGGGCCACACCGGCCAGCAGCAGGGCCTCGAGCATGGAGGAGATGACCAAGACGATGGCGCGCTGTAGCGGCGTCACAGCGACAGCCGCGAGGGTGCCGGGCTGGCCCGCGCTGCCGGGGTGCGCCTGGGTCGCCCCGTGGGAACCGAGCCCGCCGATGCCACCGCCGAGAACGCCGGCCACGCCGCTGGCGACCTGTCCGAGGCCGACGCCCGGCGTCGAGCTGCTCGACGGCAATCCGTAGGCCTCCCCGGCGAGGCTGGCGATGTGCAGCGTGTACACCGTCGGCGTCGTGCTGACGCCGGTCGGGGGGATCGCATTGGGGATGGGGGTGGTCGAGCTGATGGTGACCGTCGCCCCGGTGGCCGCGATGATCGCCTCGTCGGCGTTCGGCTGCTGCTGGACGACCTGGGTGCCGGCGAACGAGACCGTCGGGGGTGTCGAGGGGACCGGCCCGGCGGACGGCGGCAACAGCCCGGGCGGTGGGGTGGGCGTTGCCGCCGTCGCGGGCAGGGTGGTGATGGTCCTGCCGGCCACCCGCAGGCCGTGCTGGTCGAGGGTGGCTCCCTGCCCGTTGACGGTGACCCCGGTGAACTCGATGCTCTCGCTGGAGATGGCACGCGAGGCACCGATGACGCGCTCGGCATGCACGGTCGCCACCACCGCGCCGATGTGCACCGCCGCCGAGCCCGGCACAGCGACCTCGACGTCGTGGAGCGCGCAGGTGGCGTCCTGGGTGACCTTGTCGGCGAGCACGTGCGACTCGCTGTGGGCGCTCACCCTGCCCACGCTGATGCCGAGCGCGGGCACCGAACCGACCCCCAGCGGCACGGCCGGGGAGGCGCCGGCTGCGGCGGCACCGGCGCCGCTGTCCGCGACAGCCATGCCGTCACCGGCGACGGACCTGGCGGTCGCGGCGTCCACCGTCAGGAGGCCGGACGGGTCGGCGAAGCTCGCGTCCGGTGTGCCGCCGAGTGTCGCAGTCTGGGTTCCCGGCCTCTGCGCGTTCGGGTAGCCCGCGTCAGCGTGCTCGTAGGGGTAGGTGAGAGCACGGTTGAACGGGTTCTGGACGAGCGTCTGGCCGGCGCTGTTGAGCGGTGGCGGCAACTTGCCCAGGCCCTGCCCGGCGAACGGCGAAGGCGCGCCGGGGTAGCCGTTGACGATGTAGCCCTCAGCCTCTGGAATCCCCAGGCCGGCGAGCCCGTCGACGGAGTCCCCGGGATCGGCGGGGGATGCGATGGCTTCGGAGGCGCCCTCCTGGACGACGGTGCCGGCGCGCGGAACCTGCACGTCGGGCTCGACAACGAACGAATAGCCGGTCGTGACGGTCAGCTCCAGCGCGGCGCAGCCGCCCTTGAGGTTGGCAGCGTCGAACGGGTTGGTTGCCGCCGACGCTCCGATGGAGAGGAGCGGAACCGCCAGCACCGGCGCGATCACGGCCGCACCCAGTCGTCTCCTCATCGGTTCACCTCCTCGGCGTTGGCGGCGGTGTGCTCACGGGCGAGGCGGGCGAGGAGCTCGCCCACGGTCTCACCGTTGACTCCCGCCAGGGTCTGCAGCGCGCGCTTCTCGGCGACGGACAGCGGCACGCGCACCTGTTGCAGCTCGATGGCATCGTGGTCGCGTGGCTCTGCGGGGCGGCCCACGCGGTCGGGCACGCTGCCTGCCAGCGTCGACGCGGGTACAACGCGTCCGAGCCGCAGCCCGACCAGCCTGCCCACCAGCGCGCTCAGCACCTCCGACGGCCGCTCCTCCACGATGAGGACGGCCGTCCCGGACGACGCCAGCTCGCGGAGCAGCCCGGCCACCGCACCGGCCACGTGAGGGGCCAGCCCGAGCAGGGGCTCGTCGAGGAGCAGCACGCGTGGGCTTGCCAGGGCGGCTCGGGCCAGCGCCAGCTGCCGCTGCTCGCCACCCGAGAGCGACCCCGCGACCTGGCCGGGACGGGCGGCAAGGACGGGAAAGCGGCCGAAGAGCCTCGCCACCGCCTCGGAGGGGAACCGTCCCCCACGTCGCTCGGCGAGCTGAAGGTTCTCGCGCACCGTCAGGCTCGGGAAGATGCCGCCACCGGCGGGCACGAGGAGAAGCCCGCGGCGGGCGGCCTCGCCCGGCGGGAGGTTGCTCAGCTCGGCGCCATCGAACACGACGCGTCCCTGGTCGGGCGCCTGTGTCCCGGCCGCGGCCGCGAGCAGGGTGGTCTTGCCGGCGCCGAGGCTGCCCACGACTCCCACCACCTCGCCGGTCTCGACGGCCACCGTCACCGCGGCAAGGGCTGTGATCCCCCCGAATCGGACGGTGACGTCCTCAACCTGCAGCAGCGACGGGCTCATTCTCGAGCTCTCCCGTGTAGGCGAGGATGACGTCGGGGTTGCGGCGCACTGCCCCCGGCGTGCCTCGCGCGATCAACCGACCGGCGGCCATCACATAGACGAAATCGCAGACGTCGAAGACGAAGTCGACGTCGTGCTCGACGAGGACCACGGCGAGGCCGTGCTCGGCGGTGAGCCGCCGGGCCAGGGCCGCCAGCGTCGCCAGGTCGTCGGAGGACATCCCCGAGCCCGCCTCGTCGAGCAGGAGCAGTCGCGGCAGCGCGCAGAGGGCGCGCGCGATCTCCACGAGGCGGCGGCGTCCCAGGGGCAGCGCCCCCACCTGCCGTGCCGCATCGGAGCGGATCCCCACCAGGTCGAGAACGCGGTCCACCTCGCGGGCGGCCAGCCACTCGGCGTGGCGGCTGCGCCCGATGCGCAGGCCGTCCTCGATCAGGCTGGTGCGCTGCCGGGCTTGGCACCCGAGCATGAGGTTGTCGCGGACGGTGAGCGAGCCGACCAGGTCCGCCGCCTGGAACGTGCGCCCGAGCCCGAGGCGGGCGCGTCGCCAGGCCGGCAGGCGGGTGACGTCACGCCCGTCCAGGTCGATGCGCCCGCGGTTGGGGACGCTCGCGCCGGCGATGACGTCGAGCAGGGTGGTCTTGCCGGCGCCATTGGGCCCGATCAGGCCGACGATCTCGCCACGGCTCGCCGCCAGCGACACGCCGTCGACCGCCTTGTGCGTGCCGTAGTCCACCCCCACGCCGTGCACCTCGAGCAGGGCGCTCATGTCGGCTCCCCGGCCGGTGCCGGGTGACGGCGCGCCGCCCGAAGCCGGGTGGCGAGCGCCGCCTCGGCGCGGAGCAGCGCGCGGCTCAGTCCCGCCGGGGCGAGGCTCACCTGGACCAGCAGCAGCACCCCGAGCAGCACACCGCCGACGTCGCCGGGGTCACTCAGGTGGTTGATCACCGGGAGCCCGGAGATGGCGCCCGGGCCGGTCGCCTGGAGAAGGCCGCCGATGACGGCTCCAGCGGTGCTGCCCAGCCCCCCGACCACCCCCGAGGCGAGCAGGCCGATGGATGCGAACGGACCGAACGACCGCGACGACGCCACCTGGTCGACGCCGGCGTAGAGCACCCCGGCGACGCCTGCGATGAACGCGCTCAGAGCGAACGCTGTCAGCCGGGTCCGGGCCGCGCTGACGCCGAGGGCGGCGGCGGCGTGCTCGGAGTTGCGCACTGCCGCCATCCGTCGCCCCGCGCGTCGCGTGCGGAGGGCGCAGACGAACGCGATCAGCAACGCCACGATTGCGATCTCGAACCAGCAATAGACCAGCGGCGAGCTCAGCCAGCCGCCGCGCGTCAAGGCCATGGAGCCGGTGGCGCCGCCGTTGAAGTCGGCGGTGAAGAACAGGCTGCTCAACGCCGCCCCGACGCCCAGCGTCACCACGGCGGTGAGCACGCCGCCGGCCCGCAGGGTCACGAGCCCGACCAGGAACCCGATCGGGACGGCGGCGAGGCCACCGAGCGGAATCGTGAGGACCAGGGGCAGGTGAGCGGCGGCGGCGAGGTGTGCGGCAGCGAAGGCGCCCACGCCCATGAAGCCCGCCTGGGCGAGAGAGAGCTGACCGGACATCCCGGTGACCACGACCAGGCTGAGGATCGCGGCGGTGTACGCGATGCCGATCGAGAGGATGTAGAGGCCGGAGCCCCCCAGCGTGGCCGGGACGGCCACGGCAGCCGCGAGGGCGACCAGGACCAACCCGATGCGCACCGGCCCGTCGACCGGTGCGCGGAGGAGCTCACCGGCGCCGGAGAGCCCGGCCCGGACGCCCCCGGCACGGCCGCTCTGGCGCCACACGGTGACCGCGGCGATCATCCAGAGCACGGCGATGCCGTCCTGGATCGCGCTCACGTTGATCCACGATGGCGGGCTGGCGCTGGTCACCTGGTCGAGGTACTCACGCGCGAACGCGGTGACCACGCCGATGGCGACACCACCCAGAAGGGTGGGCAGGAGATGTTGCAGGCGGCCGGTGAGCGCGGCGGCGAGGGCCTGCACCACCAGCAGGGTGAGGATGTAGCTGTTGAGGCCGATGGACGGCGCCAACACGATGCCGGCCAGTGCGGCCGTGGCGCCGCCGATGCCCCACGAGAGCGACCCGATCCGGTGTACCCGGATGCCGCCGAGCTGGGCGGTCTCGCGACTGTCGGCGACGGCGCGGATCGTGGTCCCGATCCGGGTGCGCTGGTAGAACATGCCAAGCGCGACGCTGAGCAGCAGAGCGAGCACGGCGATGCCGAGCACGTCGTTGGTGAGCACGACCAGGCCGATCCGGTGGTTGCCGGTGCCGAAGATGGACGGCACGCTCCGGGTCCCGGCCCCGAAGAGCAGCTGGGCGAGGCTGAGCAGCACGTACAGCATGCCGAGGCTGGCGGTCATGCGCACCATCGCCGGGCGCGCTGCGAGCCGCCGCATCACCGCCCAATCGGTGACCAGCCCGAGACCGGCGCCGAACGCGCAGCCCGCCACGAACGCCACCAGCAATCGCAGCGGCGACGGATGCTGGTTGTCCAAGCCCAGGAGGGTCGCGAACACGTAGGTGGCGAACATGCCGAAGGCGCCGTGCGCGAGGTTGATGACGCGTGACCCGCGGTGGATGGCGACGATGCCGGCCCCCAACAGGGCGATGGCACCGCCCTGCGCAAGCCCGAACACCAGGGTCCCGACGATCAGGCCCATCGACGTCCTCGCATGCTCGGCTCCGACGCGGCACAATCAGGCACGAGCTCGCGCCACACAGAGAAGGAGACCGGGGTGCGCCACGAGGGTTCGCTGGGACCTGTGCCGGAGCGAAGGATGCCCGTGATCCCCTCGCGCTGGCGACTCCCCGCGCTCATCGCCACGGTCGTGCTGTGCATCGCCCTCTTCGTGACCGCCGTCATGATCGGGATCCACGGCTGACGGGGTGACCCGGGGGCTCCGCCGCCCTCCTTCCTGCTGGTCCCGCTGTCACATTGTCCCAAATCAGGGCCATCAACATATCGGGCATCAACCACCCGCGCCGAACCTTCCGTGCGCCCGCCCGCTCCACGAATTAGTTAACGCAGGATCAGCATCTTTCCTACGGCAGGGAGGCTCAGCCGCGCGGGTCGACCGGCCCCGGCTCCTCGCGCGGTCCCACCAGCACCTGTCCGGGTCGCTCGTCCAGGAAGAGCCGGCGCAGGACGATTCGCCGCTCCTTGTCGGAGGTGGCGTGGCGCATGTCGGTCGAGAGCCCCTCGAGCCGGCGCAGCAGGATCATGAAGAGGAGTGCCACGCAGGTGAGGGCCAGGCCACGCCCCCCGATCCAGGCTGCCGCGATCGGCAGCGCAGCGAACCCGACGAGCACGCCGATGGCGATGGCGTGGGCGAGCGCACCGGCGGCAAAGCAGATGAGCAGCACCACCAGGAGGGGCGGGTCGATGGCCGCCACGGCGCCGGTGGCCACCGCGATGCAGCGCTGTCCGTTGAATCCGAACCACACCGGCCAGCCGTTGCCGAGGACTGCGCAGATCGCGGTGATCTCGATGAAGCCGGCGTCCCCGCCGACGGCGCGGGCGACCACCACCGGGATGACGCCCTGGGCGAACTGCAGCGGCCCCGACAGGACTGCCGCCCCCATGCCGGCATTGCGGAAGAGGTTGCTGGTGCCCGGGTTGCCCGAGCCCACGTCTCGGAGCTCCAGGTGCCGCCAGCGCCCCAGCAACCAGGCGACCGGCGCCGAGCCGACCAGGTAGGCGCCGACCAGCACCAGCACCGCGACCGCGGTCCCGGGATTGCTCACGACACGACCGCGGGCGGATCCGCGACGTCCATCGGCAGCGCTGCAAAGCCCACCGCACCGGGCCCGGTGTAGACACCGATGATCGGCGCCAGCGCAACGGTCTCGTCACGCGCCACGTCGCACGCCGCCAGCAGTGTTTCGCGCAGCTGCGCAGCGCGCTCCACCGCGTCCGCGTGGAAGAGCATCAACCAGTGCGGGCGTCCCGTCTCCAGTCGTTCCCGCGCGACCCGCTCCAGGGCGCGGAGGACGCCCGCGTCGGTGCGCGCCAGCGCGACGCGGCCGGTCCCACCGCCGTGCATCTCGAAGACCGGACGCACGTGGAGCGCGTCGGAGACGCCGGCGACCAGCGCGGGCACTCGCCCGCTGCGCGCGACGTACTCGAGAGTTTCCAGCGCCCCGTACATGCGCACCTCCTCGCACGCGCTGCCGACGCGGGCGAGCACACGGTCGCGGTCCGCTCCCGCCGCGGCGTAGGAATCCGCGATCCGCGCCACCAGCCCGTACGCCACAGCGGCGGTCGGCGTCTCGACGACATCGATGGTGGGCGAGGCGTGGTGCTCGCGGAACATGCCGGCAGCGACGGTGGCGCTGGCGAAGGTCCCGCTCCAGCGCGCCGGGATCGTCAGGCACACGATGGATTCGTGGCCTGCGAGCTGTTCGAAGACAGCCAGGTAGTCGCCGGGGCTCGGGGTGGAGGTGGTCGCCTTCTCGCCGCGCCGCAGGCGGGCGTACACCTCACCGTTGGCGGTGCTGTCGAGCGTGCTCCCTCCGATGTCGACGTGCATCGGGACAACCCCGCGTCCTTCGTCGATTCGCTGCTGGAGCGCGGCTCCGCTGTCGACGACGAGCGCGACGCGCCGGCTGGTCACCAGGACAGCCCTGTGCGGGTCGCTTGCATGGAGGCTTCGATGCTAGCGAACGGCGAGGAGCAGTGGCGGCCGTGCCGCGATGCTCGCGTTTAGGCTTATCCGGTGTGACCGGACTGCGCCGGGCGCTTACGCCGCGGGGCGGACGCCGGGGCTGAGGTCGAGGATGCCGGACCAGACCGCGTGGGTTTGTGTCGGCGCAGGCGCCGGCCCGTCGAGCACCGCCTGGAGCGGGAGCTCGCAAGCGTGGCACACAATCCAGATCGGCCCGGGCTCGGAGATCTTGCGCTCGAGCCTGTGGCGTTCGCCGCAGTCTTCACAGGTGATGGTCACTCGCATTGCCTCTGCAGGGTGGCATCACCGGTGCTACGGACCGGGCTCCCGAACCGTCGCCACCCGGATACCGCCCGGCAACGAATCGCCGACATCCTCTTCCGGGAAGCGGGAGGAAGGGGGTCGAGGCCTCCGCTGCAAACAGGCTTCGCGGGCATTGGCGTCCTTGCGCGCTCGCCACCGGCGAGCGCTCCCGTCCTCGGCCCGCTGCAGAACTTGCGGAGACCTCGACCCCCTTCCTCCCTTTCCGTGGCGGCTGGTCCAGTCTCACATCGAGAAGAACCTGTGCGGCGGTGGGCGTTTTCAAACGACCGGTCCCGCGGCAGCGGGCGTGGATCGCCCATCCCACTCGGTCCTGCAAACCGTGAAGCCTCGGACGAACCCACCGAAGGCACCTCACCCGTAGCTGGTGGGGAGGCGGGAGGGCTGGGAGCGATGTGCCCTCCCTCCCAGCCCGCCTTCCAAGGCCGACACCGCCTGTCCGCTACACTTGGCCTTGATCGCACTTGGCACGGACGCTCGCGCCCGTCAGAGCCGTCAACGCGATCGTTCCGCGGCTCCGCCGCAACGTTCCCGACCGGCATGGCTGAAGCGCAGGTGACCCGGCGACCCGTCGGACGCCGTCGTGTCTCCGCCGCGGTGCCGGCAGGTATCGAAGGAGAAGCTTGACCGCGACCCTGGTCCCAGACGAAGAGATCACCATGGAGCAGCTCCTCGCTGAAGAGGAGCACGTCATCCGCGCGCTCGCGCACGGTGACATCGTTGACGGCACCGTCGTGCGCGTCGACCCCGACGAGGTGCTCGTCGACATCGGGGCCAAGTCGGAGGGGGTGATCTCCAACCGCGAGCTCAGCGCCCGCGGCGAGGCGCCAGTGGTGCTCAACCCCGGCGACCAGGTGAAGGTCTACGTCGTCCAGCCCGAGAACGAGGACGGCAACGTCGTCCTGTCGCTGCGCAAGGCTCGCGCCGAGGGCATCTGGCAGGCGGTCGCCCAGAAGGAGTTGGAGGGCGAGATCCTCGACGCCGAGGTCCGCGAGCAGAACAAGGGCGGTCTGATCGTCAACATCATGGGCCTGCGCGGGTTCCTCCCCAGCAGCCAGGTGGCGCGCCAGTTCAGCGGCAACCTCATGGAGCTTGTCGGCACCAAGATCCCGGTGAAGATCCTCGAGGTCAACCGTAAGCGCAACCGCCTGATCGTCTCGCAGCGCGCCGCCCAGGACGAGGACCGCGCCCGTCAGCGCGAGGAGCTGTTCGAGAAGCTGCAGATCGGCGACGTGGTCTCCGGGAAGGTGAGCGGACTCACCTCGTACGGCGCGTTCGTCAACCTCGGCGGCGCCGACGGCCTCATCCACATCAGCGAGCTGTCGTGGGACCGCATCAACAACGTCAGCGACATGCTCAACGTCGGCGACGAGGTGCGCGTCAAGGTGATCAAGCTCGACCCCGAGCTGTCGCGCATCAGCCTGTCGCTGCGCCAGATGAGCGACGACCCCTGGGACACCATCGAGGATCGGTTCCCCGCGGGCAAGGCGGTCAGCGGCGAGGTCACCAAGACCAAGAAGTACGGCGCCTTCCTGCAGATCGCCGATGGCGTCGAGGGGTTGCTGCACATCAGCGAGCTCTCCTGGGACCACGTGGAGCGCACCGAGGACGTCCTCAAGGTGGGAGAGGTGGTCGAGGTCATGGTGCTGAGCGCGGACAAGGTGCGACGCCGCATCAGCCTGTCGCTGCGCCAGCTGCACGGCGGCGGACCGACCGAGGGCGCCGAGCAAGGCGCCGACTACGAGCCGCCCGCGTACCAGATCCCCGATGACGAGGACGACGACGAGAACGATGGTGCCGCCGCCGACGACGCCATCGATGTCGCCGCTGCCGACGTCACCGATGCCGATGGCACCGGTGCTGCCGACGCCGAGGTCGACGAGGTGGCAACCGAGGGGGCGCCCGCGGGCGACGACCCTGCGGAGATGGGATCCGCGATCGACGCGGACGAGGCTCCGTCGACGGTGGAATCGGGCCCGTCGCAGCCGGGTCAGGACGAGACGACAGGCTAGGCTGCACGACTTCGGCCGCGTCGGCTCGCGGCCGGGCTCGGCGGTGGCGTCGGGGGTCGCGGCAGCCACCGGGGCGGTGACCGTGATCGGTGCCGCGAAGCCCGTCCACGATCTCGTCACCGCATCGAACGGAAACGCTTGGATTCGGAGTGGGCCGGGCATAATGGGGAAGGACTACCAGGCTGCCCGTCAACTGACCCCCGCCACCACGAGGGGGGGCCGGTCCGGGCCAAACAGGCGGCAAGCACTTGTACCCCTTCGAGCGGTTCACCGAGAGAGCCAAGAAAGTCCTCACCCTGGCGCAGGAGGAGGCTGAGCGCTCGCATCACTCGTACATCGGCACCGAGCATCTTCTACTCGGCCTGCTCCGTGAAGGTGAAGGCCTGGCTGCCAAGGTCCTGAACAACCTCGGCGTCGAGATCAACAAGGTCCGCTCGACGATCGAGTTCGTCCTCGGCCGCAACGAGCGGATCATCATCCAGCAGATCATCCCGACGTCGCGCGTCAAGAAGGTCATCGAGATCTCCTTTGAAGAGGCGCGCCGCATGGGCAACAACTACGTCGGCACGGAGCATCTCCTGCTCGGCTTGCTCATCGAGGGTGAGGGCATCGCCGCCCACGTCCTCGAGGACCTCGGCGCCAACCTCGAGAAGGTGCGCGGCGAGATCGACCGCCTCCTCCACGAGTCCGGCTTGGAAGAGGAGGCCAAGGAGGCGCAGAAGAAACCGAGCAAGACGCCGCTGCTCGACCAGTTCTGCCGCGATCTCACCGAGCTCGCACAGAAGAACGCGCTCGACCCCGTCATCGGCCGTGCCATGGAGATCGAGCGCGTCGTCCAGATCCTCAGCCGCCGCACCAAGAACAACCCCGCGCTCATCGGCGAGCCGGGTGTCGGCAAGACGGCGATCGCAGAGGGACTGGCCCAGGCGATCATCCTCGGCAACATCCCCGAGTCGCTGATGGGCAAGCGCGTGCTCACGCTCGACATGGGCGCGCTCGTTGCCGGCACCAAGTACCGCGGTGAGTTCGAGGAGCGCCTCAAGAAGATCCTCGACGAGATCCGTCAATCGCGCGAGGTCGTGCTCTTCATCGACGAGCTCCACACCCTGGTCGGCGCCGGCGCCGCCGAGGGTGCCATCGACGCTGCCAACATCCTCAAGCCGGCCCTGGCCCGCGGCGAGATCCAGTGCATCGGCGCAACCACGCTCAACGAGTATCGCAAGTACATCGAGAAGGACGCGGCGCTCGAGCGGCGCTTCCAACCGGTCTTCGTCGACGAGCCCAGCCTGCAGGAGACGATCGAGATCCTGCACGGCATTCGTCCGCTCTACGACAAGCACCACCGCGTGCAGATCACCGACGACGCGCTGAAGGCAGCCGCTGAGCTGAGCGTGCGCTACGTCACGGATCGGTCACTGCCTGACAAGGCGATCGACCTCATCGACGAGGCGAGCGCGCGCGTGCGCATGAAGCTGACCACCACCCCGGACAACCTCCGTGAGATGCAGAAGGAGATACGCGAGCTCCAGGCGCAGAAGGAGGAGGCGATCGCGGGGCAGGACTACGAGACGGCGGCGAGCTTCCGCGACAAGGAGAAGAAGCTCAAGGAGAAGTACGTCTCGCTCGAGATGCAGTGGCGCGACGAGCTCGGTGCCACCGTGCCCGACGTCAACGAGGAGCACATCGCCGAGATCATCAGCTCCTGGACCGGTGTTCCCGTGTCACGCCTTGTCGAGGAGGAGACCTCGCGCCTGCTGCGCATGGAGGAGGAGATCCACAAGCGGCTGGTGGGCCAGGACGACGCCGTCAAGGTCATCTCGCAGGCGGTGCGTCGCGCTCGGGCCGGTCTCAAGGACGCCAAGCGGCCGATCGGCTCGTTCATGTTCCTCGGCCCCACTGGCGTCGGCAAGACGGAGTTGGCGCGCTCGCTGGCCGCGTTCCTGTTCGACAACGAGGACGCGATCATCAGGCTGGACATGAGCGAGTTCATGGAAAGGCACTCCACCGCACGCCTCGTCGGTTCGCCCCCCGGGTACGTCGGCTACGACGACGGCGGCCAGCTCACCGAGGCGGTGCGCCGCCGTCCCTACAGCGTCGTGCTGTTCGACGAGATCGAGAAGGCGCACCCCGAGGTCTTCAACATGCTGTTGCAGATCCTCGAGGACGGCCGCCTCTCCGATGCCAAGGGCAAGGCGGTCAACTTCTCGAACTGCATCGTGATCATGACCAGCAACATCGGCATCTCCAACCTCAAGGCCAACATGTCGATGGGCTTCCAGCCGTCCATCCCCGACGAGCGCACCGCGTCCTCGGACCACGGCAAGATGCGCGACCAGATCATGGAGGAGCTGAAGCGGGCGTTCCGCCCGGAGTTCCTCAACCGCGTCGACGCCGTGGTGGTGTTCCACCGCCTCGACATGGCGCAGATGCGCAACATCGTCGACCTCATGCTCGCCAAGGTCGCAGTGCACCTTGCCGCGCAGGAGCTCAACTTCAACGTCACCGACCCGGCCAAGGACAAGATCGTCGAAGAAGGCTTCGACAAGGTCTACGGCGCACGTCCGCTGCGCCGCGTCATCCAGCGCGTCATCGAGGACCCGCTCTCCGAGGAGCTGTTGCGGCTCAAGCACGGGCCCGGTGACACCGTCGTGGTCGAGCTCAACGACGGCGAGGTGACGATGAACCTCATGCCGAAGAGCAAGGAGAAGCGCGAGCGCAAGGAGAAGCCGGAGAAGGCCGAGGCGGCAGCCGCGGGCACGCCGCCCGCGGAGTAGTCACCGGCGCCACGGGTCGCGTCGGTGCGGGTCGGTTACCCTGCGCGCCGTGACGGCTGCGTGGATCCCTGATGGCTGGGACGAGGGCGTCATCGCGCTCGGGGGTCATGTCCTGCAGAGCAGCGGGTGGGGACGCGTGCAGGAGCGGCTCGGGAACCGTGTCGTCGTCGGCGCTCATCGCGACTGGTGCTGGCTCGGCGTGGTGCGTCACGCCGGTCCGTTCCGTTACCTGTACATCCCGTTCGGCCCGTCACTGCGCAGTGCCGCGGCGCTGCCGGCCGCACTGGAGTTGGCGCGCGGCCGGGCGCGTCGCCTGGGCTGCGCGTTCGTGCGTTTCGAGCCCGGGACGATCGATCCGGGCACCGTTGCGATCACCGGTGCCAAGCGCGTGCACTCGCGGCAGTATGACCACACCTTGGTGCTGCGCCTGGGTGTCGACGAGGCGGTGCTGCGCAGAGGCTTGAAGAGCGGGCACCGCTCGGGCATCAACGGGGCCGCCCGTCGCGGCTTGACGTTCGAGCACAGCAACGACGCCGCTCGGATGCCCGGCTTCGTGGAGATGCTGCGCGCCACCGAACGACGGGCCGGGTTCTTCTCGTACGAGGACCCCTACTTCGCCGCGATCGCGGAGGAGCTTCTGCCGACCGGAGGCGCCACCCTGTACTTCGCACGCGCCGGCGAGAGGATCGTCGCAGGAGCGCTCGTCTTCGACTTCGGACCGACGCGGTACTACGCGTACGGTGCCATGGGCGACGACGCTCGCTCGCTGATGCCCGCGCCGCCCCTGGTGTGGCAGGCGATCGTCGACGCCCGCGAGGAGGGCCGACAGCGCTTCGACTTCTGGGGAGCGGCCCCGCCGGGCGCGGGACCGGAGCACCCGTGGGCTGGGATCACCTACTTCAAGAGCGGGTTCGGCCCCGAGCCTGAGAGTTACGCCGGCACCTGGGAGCTGGTGGTTCGGCCCGTCGCCGCCCGCCTCTTCGCGCTGGCTCGCGCCGCCCGTCGCCAGTAGCGGACGCGAACGGCCTTCCCCTCGGCCAGCCCTCGGTCAGGTGGTGACCCCGGTGCCGATGGGGCAGCTCACGCCAGTCCCCTGCAGGCCGCAGTAGCCGCCGGGGTTGGCGTCGAGGTATTGCTGGTGGTACGGCTCGGCGAAGTAGAAGGTGGGGGAGTCGACGACCTCGGTGCTGATCTGCCCCTTCCCTGCCGCGGTCAGCCTCGCCTGGTACATGGCGCGGGACTTCTCGACGGCCTCGGCCTGCGCGGCTCCAAAGGTGCCGATGAGGCTGCGGTACTGGGTGCCGACGTCGTTGCCCTGGCGCATCCCCTGGGTGGGGTCGTGCTCCTCCCAGAAGACGCTGAGCAGCTTCTCGTACGAGACCTTCGCAGGGTCGTAGACCACCAGCACCACCTCGGCGTGGCCTGTCCGCGCTGAGCAGACCTCCTCATAGGTCGGGTTCGGGGTGAAGCCACCGGCGTAGCCGACGGCGGTGACCCACACCCCGTCGAGCTGCCAGAAGAGGCGTTCGGCCCCCCAGAAACAGCCCATGCCGAAAACCGCGGTCTCCAACCCGTCGGGGTAGGGCGGGGTCATCGCCCGCCCGCTCACGCGATGCTTCGCCGTCACCGGGATCGGCTCCGACCGCCCGGGCAGCGCCTCGTCGGCGGACACCGGCCGAGTCTTGTGTGACGTGAGAAAGCTGAACATGGAACGACCTCCTGACAGCCATTGTGCCCGTCTCCCCGGGGTTCCACACGTCGGCCCGCCGAGCCAGGTGGGGCCGGGGGCGGCGGGAACGCATGTGCGGGTACGCTTAGAGGTCCATGCCCCACGACACCATCGACATCCGCGGAGCACGCGAGCACAACCTCAAGGGCATCGACCTCACCCTGCCCCGCGACAAGCTCATCGTCATCACGGGGCTGTCCGGCAGCGGCAAGTCGAGCCTCGCCTTCGACACCATCTATGCCGAGGGACAGCGCCGCTACGTCGAGTTGCTGAGTGCCTACGCCCGCCAGTTCCTCGGCCAGATGGAGAAGCCGGACGTCGACCACATCGACGGCCTCAGCCCCGCCATCTCGATCGACCAGAAGGGCACCAGCAAGAACCCGAGGTCGACGGTGGGGACGGTCACCGAGATCTACGACTACTTGCGCCTGCTGTACGCGCGCGTCGGTCACCCGCACTGCCCCAACTGCGGCCGCGAGATCAGCAAGCAGTCGATCGAGCAGATCACCGACCAGGTGCTGGCTCTCCCCGAGGGCACCCGGCTGATGGTCACGGCCCCGATGGTGCAGGGCCGCAAGGGAGAGCATCGCGAGGTGCTCGCCGAGGCCAAGCGCAGCGGCTTCGTGCGCGCCCGCGTCGACGGCGACCTGCGTGACCTCAGCGAGACGATCACGCTCGACAAGAAGTTCAAGCACGACATCGAGATCGTGGTCGACCGGGTCGTCGTCAACCCGGACCTGCGCAGCCGCCTGCACGATTCGCTCGAGCAGGCAGCCAAGCTGAGCGATGGCCTCATCCTGCTCATCCCGGTGGACGAGGGCACCGCCGTGGGCGAGATGCTCTTTTCGAAAGACTACGCGTGCGTGTACTGCGGGATCTCCATGGAGGAGCCGGCGCCGCGCAACTTCTCGTTCAACAGCCCGCACGGCGCCTGCCCCGCGTGCACCGGTCTGGGGATGCGCATGGAGGTCGACCCGGAAGCGGTCGTCCCCGATCCTTCGCTGAGCATCAACGAGGGCGCTCTCTCGGGATGGACCCGGGGGCCGTCGATGTCGTGGTTGATGGACGTGCTGGAGACAGTCGCCAAGAAGTTCAAGGTCTCCTTGAGCACCCCGTGGAAGGACCTGTCCGCCAAGGAGCAGAGGCTCATCCTCTACGGATTGCCCAAGGACGAGACGGTGCGCATCCGGTACGTCAGCCATAGCGGGTACTCGCGCAGCTACGACGCGGGGTTCGAGGGTGTCGTCAACAACCTGGAGCGCCGCTACCGCGAGACCGAGTCCGACTGGGTCAAGCAGGAGATCGAGCGGCTGATGATGCAGAAGCCGTGCCCAGCGTGCCACGGCGGACGGTTGAAGCCCGAGTACCTTGCCGTGACCGTCGACGGCATGAACATCATGGAGCTCTGCCAGCACAGCGTGGTCGCTGCGCTCGGACGCCTCGAGCGACTCCAGCTGAGCGAGCGCGAGACGCTGATCGCCCGCCAGGTGCTCAAGGAGATCCGTGAGCGGCTCGGGTTCCTCCACGACGTCGGCCTCGACTACCTGACGCTGGACCGCGGCGCGGCCACCCTCAGTGGGGGAGAGGCGCAGCGCATCCGCCTGGCCACGCAGATCGGCAGCCGGCTCATGGGAGTGCTCTACATCCTCGACGAGCCCTCGATCGGGCTGCACCAGCGCGACAACCACAAGCTGATCCGCACGCTGGAGCGGCTGCGCGACATCGGCAACACCCTCATCGTCGTCGAGCATGACGAGGACACCATCCGGGCCGCGGACTACGTCGTCGACGTAGGCCCCGGTGCCGGCGAGCACGGTGGCTACGTGGTGGCGGCGGGCACCATCGACGAGGTGCTCGCCACCCCGGACAGCATCACCGCGCAGTTCCTCAATGGCGAGAGGTCGGTGCCGGTGCCGCTGATCCGCCGCCGGGGCAACGGCAAGGAGCTGGTGGTGCGCGACGCCGTCGAGAACAACCTCAAGGGGATCGACGTGGCGCTGCCGCTGGGCACATTCACCTGCGTCACCGGCGTCAGTGGAAGCGGGAAGAGCACGCTGATCAACGACATCCTCTACCGGCGTCTCGCGCAGTTCCTCTACAGGGCCAAGCAGCGGCCGGGCCGCCACGGCGGCATCGAGGGGTTGAAGCTGGTGGACAAGGTCATCGACGTCGACCAGTCACCGATCGGCCGTACCCCGCGCAGCAACCCCGCGACGTACGTGGGCGTGTTCACCGACATCCGTGACCTGTTCGCCAAGCTGCCCGAGGCGCGCGTGCGCGGCTACAAGCCCGGCCGCTTCTCGTTCAACGTCGTCGGTGGGCGCTGTGAAGCGTGCGCCGGCGACGGCATGATCAAGATCGAGATGCATTTCCTGCCGGACATCTACGTGACGTGCGAGGTGTGCAAGGGAAGGCGCTACAACCGCGAGGCGCTGCAGGTGCTGTTCCGCGGGAAGAGCATCGCCGACGTGCTCGCAATGACCGTCGACGAGGCGGTCGCGCTGTTCGAGAACCAACCGCGGATCGTGCGCAAGCTGCGGACCCTGCAGGACGTCGGCCTCGGCTACATCCGCCTCGGCCAGCCGGCCACGCAGCTCAGCGGCGGGGAGGCGCAGCGGGTCAAGCTCAGCACCGAGCTGAGCCGTCGCGGCACCGGCAGCACCGTCTACATCCTCGACGAGCCCACGACGGGCCTGCATTTCGCCGACGTCGAGAAGCTGCTGACCGTCCTGCACCGCCTCGTCGACGCCGGCAACACTGTGATCGTCATCGAGCACAACCTCGATGTCATCAAAACGGCGGACCATGTGATCGACCTCGGGCCCGCCGGTGGCGAATCGGGTGGGGAGGTGATCGCGGTCGGCACCCCCGAGGAGATCGCCGTCGTCCCGGCCAGCGCGACCGGCGAGTACCTGCGTCCGCTGCTGCGCCCGCGCGCCCGTGTGCCGTCGGTCACGGTCGCCTCGGCGGGGCGGCGGCCGGGCAGCGCGCGACGCAAGCCTGCGGCTGCGGGAGTCTGAGGTCGGTCGTCGGCGGCTTCCGAAAGCCGGGGCCCATGCAGTACCGTGGACCGCATGGCGCAACTCGACAACGGCGGGGAGGAGCGGCGCGTCCGGCTGCGCCGGCTCGACGACTGCCTCACCATCCTCGAGCAGGCGCACGAGATCGACCTCACGATCGTCACCGCGGGCATGGCCGAGGCGCTCAGCGAGCGTGTCCCAACCATTCGTGAGGGGATGGTCATCGCCGACGCGATCGAAGAGGTGCTCCGCCAGCAGGAGCCCTACATGATCCAGGTCCGGCCTGAGGTCACCCGCCGGGTGCGGCGCCGCCGCGACCCCTTCGACGTGAGGCTGCTGCTGCAACGCCGCGTGAGCGCGATGACGGCGGGTAGTCGACCGGCTCGGGCTACACTCCGCCCCAGGTGAGCGCATTCGGCTTCGATCCCGAGGAGATTCTCCGCCGTCGGCGCGGTCCTCGTGTGGTGCGCACCGGGGGAGGCCCGCCCGCGCGGCATCGAGGCAGGCGAATCGCCGCCATCGTGGTCGTCGCCATCCTGGTGGTGGTGGGGCTGGGACGTTGGGGGCTCGGTCTGCGCGCCAGCTACCTCTACTACGCGAGCCTCAACCACACCAACGTCTTCTGGACCCCGTTCCTCGCGCAGGTGGCGCTCTTCCTGATCGGTGCCGCCATCACCGGTGGAGGCGTCGCCCTCAGCATCTACGGGTGGGTGCGGGCTGCCCGCAACCTCGATCGCTATGGCGGCCGGATCGCGTTCTGGTCGGGCATCGCCGTCGCGGTCATCGCGGGATCGGAGGGGGCGCCTTCCTCGCCGGCCACTGGCAGGACGTGCTGCTCTGGCTGCACGGGCATCGTTCGGCGCGCAGGACCCGGTGTTCCACCAGGATTTCTCCTTCTTCGTCTTCACGCTTCCCGTCCTCGACGCCATCCAGGCGCTGCTGTGGACGGTGGCGCTGGTCGGCCTGATCGGCGCCGTGGGCCTGGCGGCATTCTCGTTCTCGTTGGCCAACGCTCCGACCGAGGTCACCCTGCCGGTCAAGGCACCGGAGGGCCGGACATTCGAGGAGGGCTTCCGGGTGGCGGTCACGCACGCGGGGATCTGCCTGGCCGGTGTCTTCGTGCTGGCTGCGCTCGGCGCCCACTTCGGCGTGTACCACCTCGCCACCTCACAACACGACAACTTCGTCGGCCTCGATGCCACCCAGCGCAACGTCACGCGGCCGGTGCTGGGGGTGCTGCAGTGGGTCGCACTCGCGCTGGCCGCCCTCACCGCCGCATTCGTGCTGGTGCGCCGCAACCGCAGCGGTGGCGCGACGGGATCGATCTTCGCGGGCACACTCGTCGGCTGGCTGGTCCTCGCAGGTGTCGTCCAGGGCGTGCCCGCGCTCATCTACCAAGGCGCGTCGGTCAACCCCAACGCACAGGTCGCGCAGACCCCGTCGATCAACGACTACCTCGCCACCAGCCGCTACGCGTGGGGGTTGCAGCCCGCCGACGTCGAGGTGCGCGCCTTCGGGACGGTCGCCGCGCCCACCATCAACGACCTCGCCGCCGATCCGGGGACGCTGCGCAACGTGCGCATCCAGGACACCAGCCAGCTGCCCGACACCTTCGCGCAGATCGACCGCAGCCGCAGCTACCAGACGTACCCGACGATCACCGTCGACCGCTACCCGTCCGCGCCCGCGGTGGGATCCGGGGACACCGAGGTGATGCTCGGACCGCGCGAGATCGCCGAGAACGACATCCCCAACGCGTCCTTCATCAACAGCGCGCTCAACTACACCCATGGCTACGGGATCACGGCCGTGTCGGTCAACGCCGTCGCCGCCGAGGGAAAGCCGCAGGTGCTGGTCGGCCAGCAGCCGCTCAAGCAGGTGTCGCCGGATGCTCCTCCCGGCCTCAGCTTCAGCGGCTCTGCCGGTGACCCGCGCATCTACTGCGGGCTCTCGACGACGCAGCCGGTGGTGACCGGCACCCAGCAGAGCGAGTTCGACTACCCGTCGGGCGGCGGCGACGCCACATTCCACGCCGGCACCGAGATGCAGGGCATCGCTGTCGGCAACGTGTTCGACAAGCTGGCGGTCTCCGTCGACGCCTTCGGCAGCCTCGACCTCTTCCTCAACAACTCGCTGACCGACAACAGTCGCGTCCTCGTCCATCGCAGCATCCAGGACCGCATCACCAGCATCGCGCCCTTCCTCCAGGTCGACGGCGACCCGTACGTCGTCGCCGACGACAGCACCGGCCACCTCGACTACATCGCGGACGCGTACGTGCAGACCGATCGTTTCCCCGAGTCCGCGGTGCAGAACGGCGTCTCCTACATGCGCAACGCCGTCAAGGCGGTGGTCGACGCCCGCACCTGCGCCGTGACGCTGTACGCGGTGGACCTCAACGAGCCGATCACCGCGGCGTGGAACGCGATCTACCCCGGCCTGCTGCAGCCGCTGAACAGCATGTCGGCCGCCTGCGCAGCCACCTGCGCTACCCCGAGGACCTCTTCACCGCGCAGGCCCAGGTGTACGCCAACGTCCACGTCAGCAGCGCGTCGGTCTTCTTCAACGGCAGCGACCGCTACCGGATCGCCCAGCAGCAGATCAACGGCCAGCAGCAGGACACCCAGCCGTACTACGTGGAGATGACGCTGCCCGGCGACAGCCAGCCGAGCTTCAACCTCTTCCAGGCATTCTCGCCGGCGAGCTCGAGCGGGGGCGGCGCCAACAACATGACCGCGTGGCTGGCCGCGCAGTCCGACTACACGACGACCAACCATCCCAAGCTGGTGGCGGTGCCGCTCAACAACTCGGTCAACGTGCTCGGGCCGCTCCAGTTCGACAACAACATCAACACCGACCCGGTGATCAGCCCGGAGATCAGCCTGCTCAGCCAGCACGGCTCGTCGGTCATCCTCGGCAACGTCATCGTGCTGCCCTTCAACAACGACTCCTTCCTGTACCTGCGCCCGCTCTATGTGCTCGCGTCCGGAAGCGCGGGGGGCACGGCGTTCCCGCAGCTGCACGAGGTGATCGTCGGCACCCAGAACAGCGTCGCCCAGGGACCGTCGTTCGCGCAGGCGCTGCAGGCGCTGTTCAACACCACCCAGCCGATCCCGGGCCTGCCCGCACACGACGACGCCGGGCACCACGACGACGCCCCCCCGACCACCACGCCGCCACCGTCGACCGCCAACTTCACCAGCCAGGAGCTGGCTCTCCTCAACGACCTGCTCACCCACGAGCAGAACGCGCAGGCCGCGCTGCAGAAGGGCGACTTCACGACCTTCGGCAAGGAGGAGGACGCGGTGAAGTCGGACACCGCCCAGCTGACCGCCCTCCTCCAGCAGAGCCAGAAGGCCATCCCCGTCTCCGTCAGCCCGAGCCCGAGCCCCGACGCCCGTAGAGCGAGAGAGCGCGCCGGCCCTGCCCCGACCGCGGCGGGTTGTATAGGCTGACGGCGTGGAGTTGATCGCGCCGGGCATCCGCCAGATCGACACCCTCCTCGGCGGCATGGACCGCATGACGGCGGGCTTCCTCGTCGACGGGCCGCAGCCGGCGCTGGTGGAGACCGGGTCGCAGACCAGCGTCGGCGCCGTGCGCGATGCGCTCGCCGCAGCCGGCCTCGGACCCGCCGACCTGCGCTGGATCATCGTCACGCACATCCATCTCGACCACGCCGGCGGCGTCGGCGACATGGCCGCGGCGTTCCCCAACGCCACCGTGGTGGTGCACGAGCGGGGCGCCCGCCACCTCGCTCGACCCCACGCGGCTCATCGACAGCGCCGCGCGGGTGTACGGCCCGCTGCTCGACGGCCTGTACGGCCGCATGCTGCCGGTGCCCGCGGATCGCCTGGTCGCCGCCGCCGACGGGCACAGGGTCGACCTCGGTGACGGCCATTTCCTCACCATGGTCGACTTCGCCGGGCCACGCCAAGCACCACCACGCGGTGCTCGACGAGCAGACCGGGCACCCTGCTCGTCGGCGACGCGGTCGGCGTCAAGCTGCCCGACTTCGGGGTGCTGCGCCCGGCCACGCCACCGCCGGACTTCGACCTCGAGCAGGCCACCGCCAGCCTGCGCCGCTTCGCCGAGCTGCGCCCCGAGCTGGTGGTGCTGACCCACTACGGCCCCGTCGAGCAACCGCTGGAGACGCTCGCCGAGGCCGAGGCGATGCTGCACCAGTGGGTGGACGTGCGCCGAGCGCACCATGCGCGAGAGCGAGGAGGCGGGCATCGACGACGTTGCCGCCGCCCTGGCCGACGCCTTCGCGAGCGCCGCCGGCGGACCTGCCCGACGACGTGCGCGAGAAGTTCGAGGTGCTCAACGGCGTGCACAGCAACGCCGCCGGGCATCGTCCGCTACCTGTCGACGCGCCAGCCCGCCGTCGCGGAGTGAAGGCCGGCAACGCTCGCGCGTCGGGGACCCGGCTGCTCGCCGCCGTGGTGCTGAGCGCGTGCGTCGGCGTCATCGGCGGAGGGCTCGGCGCCTGGGGCGTGTACAGCCACTTCGGCCCGGTCGAGCGCGTGGTCACCGAGACGAAGACCGGCGGCGGAGCCGTCTCGGTCGGTGACATCGCGACCGCCGTGCTGCCGTCGCTGGTCACCATCAGCACCCAGCCGGTCACCGCCGCCGGCCTGGCGACCGGTGCCCGACGACCGG
This sequence comes from Candidatus Dormiibacterota bacterium, assembly GCA_963823765.1. Lineage (GTDB taxonomy): Bacteria > Chloroflexota > Dormibacteria > Aeolococcales > Aeolococcaceae > Aeolococcus. The sequence goes on along the minus strand of CAWGML010000002.1, from coordinate 1,046,365 downwards.
CCTGACCCAGGGCTTCGCGGTGAGCAGCGACGGCCTCATCGTCACCTCGGCGCACGCCGTGCGCGGCGCCACGCGGCTGCGCGTCGCCACCGCCGACGGCAAGGCATACGACGCGACCATCGCCGCGAGCGACGTCGCCGACGGCATCGTGGTGCTGCGCGCTGCCGGGGCGTCCGGGTCTGACCGCCGCTGCACTTCGCCGGCCCAGGACCCGCGCATCGGCGACCTCGCCGTGGCGGTCTTCCGGCCGGCGCTGGGCACGCTGACCACCCGCAGCGGGGTCGTCTCCGCGGTCGGCGTGAACGCCAGCGACGGCGCGGTCGCAGCTCGGCGACCTGCTCTCCGTCGACGCCACCGCCGCGCCCGCAGGCCGACGGCGCGCCCCTGGTCGACGGCACCGGTGCGGTCACCGGTGTGGTCACGCATCGGTCTCGTCCGCCATCCGGCGTGGTGGCGGCCTCCGGCCGCGACGCCGCGACCCTGGTCAGCGGCGTCCAGCGCGGCTCGAGCAGCGCCGACCGGCTCGTTCGGGGTCACCAGCGTGCTCATCGACGCGTCCGTGGCCGCCGCGGCGGCGGTGCCCCAGGGCGCGCTGGTCCAGTCGGTCAGACCCCACCGGCCCGGCCGCCGGCCTCCTGCAGCCCGGCGACGTGGTGACCGCGGTCGACGGCACCTCGGTCACCGTCGGCGGGCGGCTTCCAGCCCGGCGACTTCGGCCTCCTCGTCGGGGACAGGGCCACCCTCCAGGTGACCGGGCCGGCGGGCACGCACGCACGGTCACCCTCACCGTCGCGCGCCGGCTGAGCGGCTCGCGGACGCGGCATTCGCCGCGGCCGCGGCTACCATGCCGGCGATGGAGATCACCTACCTCGGCGGGTCCTGCGTCCGGCTTCGCGGACGCGACACCCAGGTCGTCGTCGACCCGCCTGACGGCCAGCTCCCGGGCCTCGGCAAGGCCGGGCCCGACCTGGTCGTGCGCACCGAGGGTCGCACCGACTCCGACAAGCTGCGCCCCCGCGACGGAGGCAGCCAGGAGATCGCCGGCGCCGGCGAGTTCGAGGTGCGCGGGGTCACGGTCCGCGGCGTCGACACCGGCGACGGGCGCACCATCATGCGCGTGGAGATCGACGACGTCCGGGTGGTGAGCGTGGGCACGGCTCGACCGCCAGCTCACCGAGGAGGAGATCGACGCCCTGGGACACATCGACGTGCTGGTCGCCCCGGTCGGCGGCGGCGACGCCCTGGCGGCGTCGGCGGCCACCAAGCTCGTCAACGCGATCTCGCCCGGCGATCGTGGTGCCGGTGCGCTACCGCTCGCCGAACTCGCCCGGCAGCGGCGACTACGAGCCGGTCGACACCTTCGCCAAGGAGATGGGCCTCGCCGAGGACGGCTACCAGGCCGTGCCCAAGCTCAACCTCAACGGCGCCATGACCGGCTCGGACGACTCCCGCGTCGTCGTCCTCGAGCCGCGAACGCTAGGTCTCCGTCAGCGCAGGCGACTTCATGTCGCCGGAGCTGAGACCGCTTGATGGGGGGTGCCCGAGGGGGAACGCAGTTCCCCTTCGCCTTCGAACGTCAGTTCCCCCCTCGCCTCTGCTGGTAGACTGGCGAAAACCTCTAGGGAGGCTCCCCATGGCCAAGTTCGTGTTTGTCACCGGGGGAGTGGTCTCCTCTCTGGGGAAGGGGATCACCGCCGCGTCGATCGGCACGATCCTCAAGGCCCGCGGCCTGCACGTCGGCATGCAGAAGCTCGATCCCTACCTCAACGTCGACCCGGGCACGATGTCCCCGTACCAGCACGGCGAGGTCTTCGTCACCGATGACGGGGCCGAGACCGACCTCGACCTCGGCCACTACGAGCGCTTCGTCGACGTCGCCCTCAGCAAGGCGAGCAACGTCACCACCGGCAAGATCTACTCGAGCGTGATCGCCAAGGAGCGCCGCGGCGACTACCTCGGCGGCACGGTCCAGGTGATCCCGCACATCACCAACGAGATCAAGCAGCGCATCCTGCGCGTCGCCGAGAACGAGCTGCCCGAGCCCGACGTGGTCATCGTCGAGGTGGGCGGCACCGTCGGCGACATCGAGTCGCTGCCCTTCCTCGAGGCGATCCGCCAGCTCAAGAACGACGTCGGGCGCACCAACGTCTGCTACGTGCACCTCACGCTGGTGCCGTACGTCGGCGCCAGCGAGGAGTTCAAGAGCAAGCCCACCCAGCACAGCGTCAACACGCTGCGCAGCATCGGCATCCAGCCCGACGTCATCGTCGCGCGCAGCGAGCAGCCGATCGGCGAGAACCTCAAGGACAAGATCGCGCTGTTCGGCGACGTCGAGCGCCGCGCGGTCATCAACGTGCCCGACGCGCGCTCCATCTACGAGGTGCCGCTGCTGCTCGAGGACACCGGGCTCGGCGACTACATCGTCGACATGCTCGGCATCGAGGCGCGCGCCGCGCCGAGCTCGACAGCTGGCGCGACATGGTCGTCGCGCATCGCGGCCACCAAGCCGGCGGTGCGCATCGCCGTGGTCGGCAAGTACGTCGAGATGCCCGACGCCTACATCAGCGTCACCGAGGCGCTCCGCCACGCCGCGGTGCACTGCGGCGTCGAGCTGACCATCCAGTGGGTCAACTCCGAGCAGCTCGACGAGGAGGCCGCCGAGCTCGAGGGCGTCGACGGCATCGTCGTGCCCGGCGGGCTTCGGCCACCGCGGCATCGAGGGCAAGATCCTCGCCTCGCGCTACGCGCGCCACCACCGGGTCCCCTACCTCGGGCTCTGCCTGGGCATGCAGTGCGCCGTCGTCGACATCGCCCGCGAGGTCCTGGACGCTCCTGACGCCAACTCGACCGAGTTCAACGCCTTCTCGTCGGTGCCCGGTCATCGACCTGCTGCCCGAGCAGCGCGACATCGAGAACAAGGGCGGCACGATGCGCCTCGGGGTGTACCCGTGCAAGCTGGTCGCGCGGCAGCCGGGCCGCCACCGCCTACGGCGAGGCGCTCATCTACGAGCGGCACCGCCACCGCTTCGAGTTCAACAACCACTACCGCGATCGGCCTCGCCGAGGCGGGTGTCGTCTTCAGCGGCACCTCGCCGAACGGCCGGCTGGTCGAGATCATCGAGCTGCGCGATCACCCCTTCTTCGTGGGCTCGCAGTTCCACCCGGAGTTCCGCTCCCGCCCCAACCGCCCGCACCCGCTGTTCCGCGAGTTCATGCACGCCGCCGGCGTGCAGGCCGGAGCCATCGGCGACGGTGCCGGCGGCCAAGGTTCAGGTCGAGGCGTGCCCAGGAGCAACGCGCGAGCCTCAGCTGATGCGCCGGTCACCTGAGCCGATAATCCGCGCGCATGGCTGACACGGTCGTGCCCGACCTCGCCGCCGCCGCGCCCGCGCGCGTCGGTCGCGACCGGCACCGCGGGCTGGAGCTGCTCCGCGCCACCGAGGCGGCGGCGCTGTCGGTCGGCCGCTGGCTGGGCCGCGGCGACAAGTCGGGCACGCGCGACGCCGGTCAGCAGGTGATGGAGGAGGCGCTGGTCGGCATGCCGTTCGACGGCCGGGTCGTCATCGGCCCGGACGGGCGGCAACGGCAACCTCGCCGCCGGACGGCGCATCGGGGTGGGCCGCGACCGCGTCGACCTGGCCATCATCCCCGTCGACGGGGTCAGCCTGGTGTCCCGCGGGCTCAGCCAGGCGCTCAGCATCGCGGCCGCCGCCGAGCCCGGCGGGCATCCTCTCGCCACCGCCGGTCGCCTACATGCACAAGATCGCGGTCGGGCCCGCCGCGCGAGGGCGCCGTCGACATCGCCGACACGCCCGAGAACAACCTCCGCCGCATCGCCTTCGCCATGGACGTGCAGGTGCAGGACCTCACCGTGATCATGCTCGACCGTCCGCGCCACCAGACGCTGCTGGAGCGGGTGCGCGCGCTCGGCATCCGCGTGGCGCTGATCTCGGACGGCGACGTCGGCGCGGCGATGATGGCCGCCTGGCCGGGCAGCGGCATCGACGTGATGATCGGCTCGGGCGGCACCCAGGAGGCGATCGTCGCCGCCTGCGCGATGCGCTGCCTCGGCGGCGAGCTCCACTGCCGGCCGTGGGTGCGCCACGAGGACGAGGCGGTGGCGGTGCGCGCCGCGGGGCTCGACCCGGAGGAGACGATCACCATGGAGCAGCTGGTGCCCGGCCGCCAGGTGAGCATCGCGGTCACCGGGATCAGCGGCGGCGGCATCCTCCGCGGCGTCCAGTACCACAACTGGTGGGCGGAGACCCACAGCCTGGTGATGCGCGCCCAGAGCGGGACCGTCCGCGAGATCCGCACCAAGCACCACGTCGCCCTGCCGCCGGAGGGTGCCCGCCGGGTCGCTGAGCACCGGCCTCCCCCGGCGCTGGTGCGAGCCCGGATCGCGTCCGAGTGCTGTGTAATCATGTAATCATGAAAGCACAGCGAGAGGCGCAGGCCTCCTTCACCGACGACGAGCTGTCGGGGTGGTTCGCGGGGCGCATCCCCGACGACCTCTACTCCGGCGCCCCGACCATCACCGGCGACCGCGACGAGATCCTCATCGTCGGCACCATCCCCGAGCCCGAGCTGGCCGCCGACGCCAACGAGGCGGCGCGCAACGCCGCCCGCTCGGCGCGCATCTCGCGGTTCCGCGAGGAGACCCGCGAGCGCCGCATCGGGGTGGCCGCGGAGGCCGAGCGGCTCTTCGGTCGCAAGGTGTCGTGGGGAGCGCGCTGCGGCGAGCTCGAGGAGCACTTCACCACCCTCGGCGTGCCGGTGATGACCCGGCTGCGCCTCGGCGACCGCGCCGTCCTCGACACCCTCATCGACGCCGGCGTGGCGCGCAGCCGCAGCGAGGCCCTGGCCTGGTGCGTCCGCCTGGTCAGCCGTCACCAGGACGAGTGGATCAAGAGCCTCCGCGAGGCCCTGACCGCGGTCGAGAAGGTGCGCAGCGAGGGGCCCGCGACCTCCTGACATGGCTGTCGGAGATCCCCGCCGGACCGGCCGACGAGCACCCGCTGGACGCCTACTCGCGGGTCGTCAGCGGCGTGGCCGCGGCGCTTGCGCCGTCGGTGCTCAGCCTGGTCGTCGAGCAGCGCACCCGCAGCGGACGCGGGCCGGCCGGCAGCGGCTCGGCGTGGGTGCTGACCCCGGACGGCTACCTGGTCACCTCGGCGCACGTCGTGTCGGCGGCGGGGTGGGCGGGCGCGGCCCACACCGCCGACGGCCGCCAGCTCCCCTTCGACGTGGTCGGCGAGGACGCGCTCTCCGACATCGCCGTGGTCCGCGCCGCCGGCGGCGACCTGGTCGCCGGCCACCGTCGGTGACGCCGACCGGCTGCGCGTCGGTGAGCTCGTGGTGGCCATCGGCAACCCCCACGGCCTCGCCGGCTCGGTGACCGCCGGCGTGGTCAGCGCGCTGGGGCGGTCGCTGCCGACGCGCTCGGAGGGGCACATGCGCCTCGTCGAGAACGTGATCCAGACCGACGCGGCGCTCAACCCGGGCAACTCCGGCGGCGCGCTCGCCGACAGCCGCGGCCGCGTGGTCGGGCATCAACACCGCGCTCGCCGGCTACGGCCTCGGCCTGGCCGTCCCGGTCAACGCCACCACGCTGGCGATCATCTGCTCCGCTGATGCGCGAGGGCCGGGTGCGCCGCGCCTTCCTCGGCGTCGCCGGGCGCGCTCAGCCGCTGTCGCCGCGGCTCGCCGCCCGGCTCGGCGCAGGCGCGCGGCCTGCGCGTCGTCGAGGTGGTGCCCGGCAGCGCGGCCGACGGCGCTGGGCTGCGCCCGGGCGACGTCATCGTCGAGCTCGACGGGCATGCCGTCCAGACCGCCGGCGACGTCCAGCGCCTGATGATGGCCGAGGTGGTCGACCGCTTCGCGGTGCTGCGCGTGGTGCGCGACGGCGAGCTGCGCACCGTCACCGCCATCCCCGCCGAGCTGAGCGCCGCCTAGAGCCGTCCTCGCGGCCGGTCGCCCGCCGAGGCGCACCCATAATCGCTCGGCATGCGCGTCATCGCCGGCGGCCCCGGACGGCTCCATCGAGGTCCTCGACGGCTACCGCGCCGCCGGCCGCAACGGCCAGCCGCCTGGTGCCGCTCACCGTCGACGACCTGCTGCCGCTCCCCGACGAGGCCACGCTGACCCACCTGCCCGGGCGCCGCCCGCTGGCGGTCGACAGCGACGGTGGCCCCGTCGAGGTGGACGGGGAGTGGCTGGCGGTCGCCGCCGTCCTGCCCGGTCGGCCACCTGCGCACGCTGCTCCCGGCCACCACACGCGAGCCGGGCGCGCACCGGCTGCCGCTCTTCGGCTACACGGCCGTGGTCGAGCACGACGGCGACCTGATGTGCGCGGCGCTGCGCACCGACAGCTTCGAGTGGTGGCAGCCGCAGCGGTACGGGCGCGCCGACCTGCCCGCCGCGGTGGAGGCGGCCCGCGCCGCGCTGCCGGGCAACCGCCTCGTCGACCACCTCGCCCACTGCGCGCTGGAGAACCGGTGCTACACCGCGCAGAACACCTTCCACCGCCGCTACGAGGGCGCGCTGCCGGCCTCGCCGGCGTGCAACGCCGACTGCCTCGGCTGCATCTCGCTGCAGAGCGACGGCGAGGTGCCGGCGCCGCAGGAGCGGATGCGCTTTCGCGCCCACCGCCGACGAGCTCGTCGCGCTCGCCGACTGGCACCTGCAGGGCGACGACGCCGCCATCGTCTCCTTCGGCCAGGGGTGCGAGGGCGAGGCGCTGACCCGCGACGACGCGCTGGTCGAGGCCACCGCGGCGCATCCGCGAGCCTGCACCCCGCGCGCCACCATCCACGTCAACACCAACGGCAGCAAGCCGCACGTGCTCGAGCGGCTGATCGACGCCGGCCTCAACAGCGTGCGGATCAGCGCCATCTCCTTCAACGACGCGGTCTTCCGCCCGTACTACCGGCCCATCGGCTACGGCCTCGACGACGTCACTCGCCTGCGGCCGGCTGATGCACGAGCGCGGCGGCCAGGTGTGCCTCAACCTGCTCACCTTCCCGGGCGTCACCGACGTCGCCGACGAGGTCGACGCCACCGTGCGCGCCTGCCGCGGAGATGGGCGTCGACCAGGTGCAGTGGCGCTCGCTCAACGTCGACCACGACTGGCTGCTCGACGTCCTGCCCGCGCTGCCGCCGGGGCTGGGCATGCGCGTCGCGTACGAGCAGGTCCGCGACGCTCCTGCCCGGCGTCGAGCACGGCAACTTCACCCGCCCGGTGGCCGCGCTCGTCTGACCGCGAGGGTTCGATTCTCGAGGCCCGTGGTATGCTGGACCTCCGTTCCCACCCCTGTGTTTCCGAGTGCCATGAAGACCGAGATCCATCCGCAGTACCACACCGACGCCGTCGTCACCTGCCTGTGCGGCAACACCTTCACCACCGGCTCGACGCTGTCCGAGCTGAAGACCGAGGTGTGCTCGGTGTGCCACCCGTTCTTCACCGGCACCCAGCGCATCATCGACACCGGTGGCCAGGTGGAGCGCTTCCGCCGCCGCGCCGCCGCCAAGACGGGCAAGCAGACCGCCGACGCAGGCTGACCGGCGCCCGGTCGGTCGAGTCACGCTCGTGTCCTCGCCGAGTCAGCGCGCGCGTAGAGTGACCGGGATGCGCCGGCCCCGCGATCCGCGACATCGTCCTCACCGCGGCGCTCAACGCCGCCACCGCGCCGCCGCAGATGTTCTTCTACGGCGGCCAGGCGGTGATCGAGGGCGTGCTCATGCGCGGGCGCGACCACTACGCGGTGGCCGCCCGCCGCCCCGACGGCAGCATCACCGTGCACCTCCGAGATGCTCAACTCGCGCGTCAACACCAACCCGATGTGGGCCAAGCCGTTCCTGCGCGGCGTCGCCGGCCTCTACGAGATGCTGGCGCTGGGGATGCGCGCGCTGCAGTGGTCGGCCAACGTGCAGCTCGGCGAGGAGGCCGAGCTCACCGCCAACACCCTGCGCGCCACGGTCGCGGTGTCGATGGTGTTCGCGCTGGTGCTGTTCATCGGCCTGCCGCTGCTGCTCGCCGGCGTGCTCCACCGCGGCTCGCAGCGCAGCGTGGTCGGGCGTGCTCATCGAGGGCGGCTGTCCGCGCGGTCATCCTGCTCGGCTACCTCGCGCTCATCGGCCGGCTGCGCAGCGTGCGCCGGCTGTTCGAGTACCACGGCGCCGAGCACAAGGCGATCAACTGCCTCGAGTCCGGCGCCACGGTCGACGTCGCCAACGTGCGCCCCGCCAGCCGCCTGCACCCGCGCTGCGGCACCGGCTTCCTGGTGGTGGTCGCGCTGGTCAGCGTCATCGTCTTCGCGCCGCTGGGCGTGCTGCCGGTGCCGGTGCGCATCGCGCTGCAGATCGCGCTCGTGCCGGTGGTCGCCGGCATCTCGTACGAGGCCATCCGCGGGCTCGCCCGCGTCCGCCACACCACCGCCGGACGCATCGCGCTGGTCCCCGTGCTGGCCACGCAGCGGCTCTCCACGCGCGAGCCCGACGACCGCCAGATCGAGGTTGCCATCACCGCGCTGGCCGCGGCGCGCGCCGGCGAGGACTCGGTCAGCGAACTGCACGACGCCAGCAGCCACCTAACCTTCCGCGGCCATGGCTGCCATCGACGATCGTTTGCGCGCGCTCGAAGAACGCTTCGACGAGATCGGGACGCTGCTCGCCCAGCCCGACGTCTACAGCGACCGCGACCGCGTCCAGCGCCTCTCCCAGGAGCAGGCGCGGCTGCGCGAGGTGGTCGAGACCGGGCGCGCCTGGCGCAGCGCCCACCAGGCCGTCGCCGAGGCGCAGGAGCTGCAGCACAACGAGAGCGACCCGGAGATCGTCGCCATGGCTGCCGAGGAGGAGGCCACGCAGCGCGCCGTCGAGGAGGAGGCGCACGAGCGGCTGCGCGCCCTGCTCGTGCCCACCGACCCCAACGACGAGCGCGACGTCGTCGTGGAGATCCGCGCCGGCACGGGCGGCGACGAGGCGGCGATCTTCGCCGCCGACCTGTTCCGCATGTACAGCCGCTACGCGGAGCGGCAGCGCTGGCGGGTCGAGCTGCTCGAGGCGAGCGAGTCCGGCACGCACGGGTTCAAGGAGGTGATCTTCGAGGTGCACGGCCACGCCGCGTATTCGAAGCTGAAGTTCGAGTCGGGCGTGCACCGCGTCCAGCGCGTCCCCGAGACCGAGTTGCAGGGACGCATCCACACCTCGGCGGCGTCCGTGGTGGTGCTGCCCGAGGCCGACGAGGTGGAGGTGAGCATCGCCGAGAACGAGCTGAAGATCGACGTCTACCGCAGCACCGGTCCCGGCGGCCAGAGCGTCAACACCACGGACTCGGCGGTGCGCATCACCCACCTCCCCACCGGCCTGGTGGTCACCTGCCAGGACGAGAAGTCGCAGATCAAGAACCGCGCCAAGGCGCTGCGCGTCCTGCGCGCTCGCCTGTACGACATCGCCCAGGCCGAGCGCGACGCCGAGCTGCGCGCGACGCGGCGCTCGGCGGTGGGCAGCGGCGACCGCAGCGAGAAGATCCGCACCTACAACTACCCGCAGTCGCGGATCACCGACCACCGCATCCACCTCGACGTGTTCCAGCTGCCCAAGGTGATGGACGGCGAGCTCGACATGCTCATCGAGCCGCTCGCCCAGGAGGACCAGGCGCGCCGGCTCCTCGACGAGGACGGCGATGACTGAGCGTCGCCTTTGCCGGTCGCCCGTCCCCGCGGTGAGCCCGCTGCGCACCCTCATGGAGGTGGTGCGGCTCAGCACCGGCTACCTCGAGAGCCACGGCAGCGGCTCGCCGCGGCTCGACGCCGAGCTGCTGGCCGCGACGGCGCTGCGCATCCGCCGGCTCGACCTCTACCTGCAGTTCGACCGCCCGCTCGAGGAGGAGCAGCTGACCGCCATCCGCGAGCTGGTGCGCCGTCGCGGCGAGGGCGAGCCGGTGGCGCACATCACGGGCGAGCGCGAGTTCCACGGCCGGCCCTTCACCGTCTCGCCGGACGTGCTCATTCCTCGTCCTGAGACGGAGACGCTGGTGGCGACTCGCCCTGGAGCGGGTCCGCGAGCACGCGCCCGACGGGCGGGTGCGCATCGCCGACATCGGCACCGGGAGCGGCTGCATCGCCATCACGCTCGCCGCCGAGCTGCCGGGCGCCACGGTGACCGCCACCGACGTCAGCGAGGCGGCGCTGGCGGTGGCGGCCACCAACGTGCGACGCCACCAGCTGCCGAGCGTGTCGAGCTGGTACAGCGGGTCGTGGTGCGAGCCGCTGCAGGGACGCGAGCTTCGACGTCGTCGTCTCCAACCCGCCGTACATCCCCAGCGCCGAGCTCGCACGGCCTCGCCCGCGACGTGCGCGACCACGAGCCGGTCGTCGCCCTCGACGGCGGCGCCGACGGGCTCGACGCCTACCGGTCGCTGCTGCCCTCGATCGCCACCGTGCTCGCGCCCGGCGGGCTGGGCGGCGGTGGAGATCGACATCCGCGCCGCGCGCAGCGGTCGAGGCGCTGGGCCGCGAGCGCCTTCGGCGAGGGCGACGCGCACCGCGGTGCACGACGACCTCACCGGCCGGCCGCGCGTGGTGACCTTCGAGCGCTGCCGCGGGCAGCGGTGAGCACGCCGTGACCGCGCAATCCGTCGAACGCGCTGCGACGCCGCGCTCGCCGCCCTCGCGTCGCGGCGAGGTGATCGCGGTGGCCACCGACACCGTGTACGGCCTGGCCTGCGACCCCGCCGACGCCGGCGGCGGTGGAGCGTGTCTACGCCATCAAGCAACGGCCCGCGGGCCTCGAGCTCACCCTGCTCGCCGGCGACGCGGCCGACCTCGACGGCCTGGTGCGCTGGAACGCGGCCGCCGAGCGGCTCGCCAGCCGCGTTCTGGCCCGGGCCCCTCTCGCTGGTGCTTCCGCGTCGGGCGGCGCCGGCTGGCGGTGCCGCGCCGCGGAGACACGCTGTCCGTGCGCGTCCCCGACCATGCGCGCCTGCGCGAGCTGCTGGCGCGCGAGCGGCCCGCTGGCGAGCACCAGCGCCAATCGCCATGGCGCCGCCGCCGCTGACGAGCGCGGCGGCGCTGCGTCGTGAGTTCGGGGCGGAGATCGGCGCGGTGCTCGCCGGCGGCCGCCCTCGCGGTATTGCCTCCACTATCATCGACTGCAGCGTGACGCCACCGCGCGTCCTGCGCGACGGGCCGATCGACAGCCACAGGCTCAGGGAATTCGTGCAGGGCTGACGACCGAGCCCACCGCGATCCGCCGCCAGGAGGTCGACGACAGGATGGCAGTCCAGCAGCAGGCCGGCAGCGGCGTCGACAGCGGGTTCACCGCCAAGCCGGCGCTGCGCGCCACCGACCCCGAGGTCGCCGCGGCTCATGGACGAGGAGCTGACCAGGCAGGAGGAGACCCTCGAGCTGATCCCGTCGGAGAACCTCGCGTCGGTCGCGGTGCTCGAGGCGCTGGGGTCGTGGCTCAACAACAAGTACGCCGAGGGCGTGCCCGGCAAGCGCTACTACGGCGGCTGCCAGGTCGTCGACCAGGTCGAGAACCTGGCCCGCGACCGCTGCAAGCAGCTCTTCGGCGCCGACCACGCCAACGTGCAGCCGCACTCGGGCTCGCAGGCCAACACCGCCGTGTACGCCAGCGTCCTCAAGCCCGGGCGACACCGTGCTCGGCATGGCGCTCGACCAGGGCGGCCACCTCACCCACGGCTCGCCGGTGAACTTCAGCGGGCAAGCTCTACAACTTCGAGGCGTACACGGTGAGCGACGCCAACGGCCGGATCGACTACGACGAGGTGCGCGCGCGCGCCCACGAGGTGGCGCCGGCGATGATCGTCGCCGGCTACAGCTCCTACCCGCGCCTCCTCGACTTCGCCGCGTTCGAGGACATCGCGCGCGACGTCGGCGCGCTGCTGCTCGTCGACATGGCGCACTTCGCCGGCCTCGTCGCCGGCGGCGCGCACCCGTCGCCGGTCCCCCATGCCGACTTCGTCACCTTCACCACGCACAAGACGATGCGCGGGCCCTGGGGCGGGGTCATCCTCTGCCGCGCCGAGCACGCCGACGCCATCGACAAGTCGGTGTTCCCGGGCACCCAGGGCGGCCCGCAGATGCACGCCATCGCCGCCAAGGCGGTGATGTTCCAGCAGTGCATGCAGCCCGAGTTCCGCGCCTACGCGCAGCAGGTGGTCGACCAACGCCGCCGCCCTGGCTCGCGGGCTGACCGCTCGCGGTGTCGAGCTGGTGACGGGTGGCACCGACAACCACCTCATGGTCATCGACCTGCGCCCCTTCGGGGTGCGCGGCCGCGCCGCGCAGAACGGCTTCGACGAGGTGGGCATCACCATGAACGCCAACGCCTTCCCCAACCACGGGGCGACGGCGTACAACCCCAACGGGCTCCGCCTCGGCACGCCCGTCGGTGACCACGCGCGGGATGGGCGAGCCGGAGATGGACGAGATCGCCGACATGATCGCGCACGATGCTCAAGGGCTTCGACGACGCCACCGTGCACGCCCAGGTGCGTGAGCGCAGCCTCGCCCTCTGCAGGCGGTTCCCGCTGCCCTATCGCCCGTGATCGCCTCCACCCCTTGGGTGTCCGCGCTGCCGCCGTTCTTCCTGGCCAGCGTCGTCACCATGATCCTGATCCCGCGTGACCATCATCGTGGCCCGGCGGGTGGGCGCGGTGGCCGAGCCCGACGCCGACCGCCACCTGCACCACCAGGCCACGCCGCGGCTCGGCGGTCTCGCGCTCTTCGGCGGCTTCACGGTGGCGCTGCTCGTGTTCGGCGGCCCGGTCACCGACCGCTGGCAGGTGGTCGGCGTCACCGCGGCGATCACGCGTGGCGATGCTCGTCGACGACATCCTCGACCTTCCCTGGAACGCCAAGCTGGCCATCGAGCTCGGCGCCGGGGTGCTGGTCGCCGCGCTCGGGCATCACCATCAACTTCTTCGCGGTCCCGGGCGGCCACGGGCCGTCGCTGGTGGAGCTGGGCTGGCTGGCCGCGCCCGATCACGGTGGTCTTCGTGCTCGGCATGGAGGTGTCGATCAACCTCCTCGACGGCTCCGACGGCGTCGCGGCCGGGGTGGTCGGCATCGTCGCGACCGTGCTGCTGCTGGCGGCGGTCAACCGCGTCCAGGGCACCGGGCGACGTGCAGAACGGCGTGATCATCCTGAGCGGCGCGCTGATGGGCTGCTGCTGCGGCTTCCTGGTCTTCAACCTGCCGCCGGCGCGGGTCTTCATGGGCGACACCGGGAGCCACTTCCTCGGCGTGGCGCTGGCGGTGATCAGCGTGCTCGGTGTCGCCAAGATCGCGGTGGCGCTCGCCCTCTTCGTGCCGCTCATCGCGCTCGGCCTGCCCATCGGCGACACCGCGTTCGCGATCGTGCGCCGCCGCCGCGCCGGGCGAAGCCCCACCGAGCCCGACGCCGGCCACCTGCACCACCGCATGCTGGCCACGGGGATGAGCCCGATGGAGACGGCGCTCACCTTCTACCTGATGACCGCCATCCTCGGCTGTGTGGCGCTGTTCGTCTTCGGCCACAAGCGCATCCTCGACGTCGCCCTGGCCCTGCTGGTGGTCGCGCTCGTCGGACTGCTGTGGCGGAGCCGTCGCCGGCGCCCGCAGTTCGACGCCGACGGCTTCCTCGTGGTCCGACGGCCGCCGCAGCGTGCCCGCCCGGGCTCGTCGCGGCGGCGAGGCCGACTGACCCGGGGTGGCGAACGGGGGGAGGGATCGCAAGGCGTCGGGGGATGGAATCAGCTACGCGGACATGCTCAGCCTGGGTGTCTCGCTGGCACTTGCTGTGGTCATTCCGCTGTTGCTCGGCGTGTGGTTGGGAGGCGCTGCAGGGGCACAGACGGTCGGGGTCCTGGCGGGGGTCGCTCTTGGTATCGTTGCGGCGGGCTGCGTCCTGTACCTGAGGTTGAGGCGGTATTGGTGATCTCGAAAAGCGTTTCCGCGCGGCCGGCGCATGTCGTGCGGTCGGCGGCGCTGGCATGCATCGCCGCTGCTGTGGCATGTGCCCTGGTGGGCACCGTGGTCGGACATCGCAACCTTTGGTCTGGGCCTCGCGGTCGGGCTGGCGGTCGGTGCCGGGAACGGCTACGCCGCTGACCGGCTCTTCTCGGTCGGCGTGCCGTTCGTCGCCACGAGCATGTTGCGAATCATCGTGCTGACCCTGGTGGCCCTTGTCGCCGGCCTGGCTTTCGGGTTCGGTCGCGGCAGTGCCGGTGGTCGCCGGCCTGGCCCTCGCCCAACTGGTCCTGGCCGGCAGCGCGGCGGTCGAGGCGGTGCGCAGATGATGTTCGGCCTCCTCGCCGACACGGTGCCCACGGTCACCCAGCCGACCACGGCGATCTGCAACTCGCCGCCACTGCTGACCAACCCGATCACGGTCTCGGCCTGCGACCTCAACCACGACACGCTGATCAGCAGCGCTCTCGCCATCGCCATCACCCTGATCATCGTTTTCGCGGTGGCCCGCCACGTGCGCCCGGGCGTTCCCGGCAAGCTGCAGATGGTGCTGGAGCTGTTCCTCGGCTACGTCAAGGGGCTGGTCCGCGACTCGGTCGGCGAGGGCTCCGACTTCATCATCCCCATCGCGGCCACGATCGGCCTGTACATCCTGGTCGCCAACTGGATCGCCTTCCTCCCCTGGCGCACCCGTTGCAGCCCGCGGCGGCCGACATCAACCAGACCCTGGCAATGGCAGTCGTGGTGGTCGGCGTGGTGCAGGTGTACAGCTTCAGGGTGCTGGGGTTCCGGGGGTACTTCCGCCGATTCACCAAGCCGTTCGAGTTCAACTGGGCATTCCGTGTCGTCTTCATCCCGCTCAACATCATCGAGGAGGTCGTCAAGCCGATCACCCTCTCGCTGCGACTGTTCGGCAACATCTTCGCCGGCCTGGTGATGGTCGAGCTGCTCAGTCAGCTGCCGATCTTCCTGGCCTGGTTGCCGGTTGCCGTCTGGAAGGTGTTCGACGTGCTCTTCATCGGCGCCATCCAGGCGTTCATCTTCATGCTACTGACCGTCATCTATTTCGAAATGGCCCGCGAGGGGTTGGAAGAAGAGGGGCATCACGGCGCTCAGGCCGCGGCCGCACGCATAGCCACTAGGGAGGCACCATGAACCACGCTATCGCCCTGGCAGGGGCGCTGATCGGAGCCGGTATCGCGCTCGGTGGAGGCGCCATCGGGGCGGCCATCGGAGACGGGCTGGCCGGCAACGCGGCCATTCAGGGGCAGGCGCGCCAGCCTGAGGCAGCCGGCGCGCTGCGCGTCACCATGTTCCTCATCATCGGCCTGGTCGAAGCCATGTACTTCATCAACGTGGTCTTCGTCTTCATCCTCATCGGCGACGCCAAGATCCCCGGCTGATCAGATGACACCGATGGTCGCGGACGCCAGCCTGCTGGAGATCAACGTCACCTTCGTGGTGGAGGTGATCGCGTTCGTCGCGTTGCTGCTCGCGCTGCGGCGGTAGGCGTACCCCAGGATCATGGCTGCCGCGGAGAGCCGCCAGCAGCAGATCTCGCGCAACCTCTCGGAGGCCGAGCGGGCACGCCAGGACGCGGCCACCGCACTCGAGGACGTCAGCCGCCAGATCGAGGATGCCAGGGCGCAGGCGCGGGAGATCATCGACCGCGCTCACAAGGCGGCCGTGCTCGAGACCGAGGAGTTGGTCAAGAAAGGCCGTAGCGCGATGCCGAGGCCCAGCTCCAGCGCGCCCGCTCGGAGATCGCCACAGAGCGCGACAAGGCGATCCAGGAGATCCGCGCCCAGGTCGGCGCCCTCGTCGTGTTGGCCGCAAGCCGGGTGCTCGGCGAGGCCATCGACGCCGCACCCACGCCAAGCTCATCGACGAGTCGCTCGCGCAGGTGGACACCAGCAGCGCGGTCAGCGGGGCCAACTGAGTGGCATCGTCCATCGGCCGCCGTTACGCCCAGGCGTACTTCGACCTGGCACGCCAGGACAGCAAGATCCCGGAGCGGCGGAAGGACCTGGCCCGCGCCGTGGAGACCCTCGCCCACCCGGAGGTGGCCGACGCGCTTGCCAACCCGCGCCTCACGCTGAGTCGAGCGCACCCGGCTGGCGCTCGACCTGCTCGACGGTGTTGGTGAGGCGGCCCGCAACCTCGTACGGCTGCTGATCCAGCGCAACCGCACCGCCGTCCTTGGCGACCTGCTCGAGACCTACGACACACTCACCGACCGGGACAGCGGGGTGATCAGAGCGGAGGTCGTTACCGCCGTCCCGGTGGACGCCGAGCTGAAGCGGCGGATCGGCCGCGTGCTCGGTGAGAAGCTCGGCGGAGCGGTGCAGACAGAGGTTCGGCAGGATCCCGACATCATCGGCGGCCTGGTCATCCGCATCGGCGACAGGGTGATCGACAACAGCGTACGCACACGGCTCGAGCAGCTCAGAGGCGCGCTCGTCTGATGGGTAACGTCTCGCCACTCCACCCGACGGCGCGGTCGCGCGCATAACGACAGAGGAACCACAAACAATGGCCATACGCAGTGACGAGATCGGCGACATCCTGAAGCAGAGGATCGCCAGCTTCGACGCCCCCGTGGTCGATGCGCACGAAGGGGTGATCACCTCCGTCGGCGACGGCATCGCGCGGATCTACGGGCTCGAGGAGGCGATGGCCGGCGAGCTTCTCGAGTTCCCAGCCCCTCCCGGCGGCAAGCCGGTCCTCGGCCTGGCGCTCGACCTTCGCGAGGATGGCGTCGGCGCGGCCATCATGGGCGAGTACGAGCACCTCCAGGAGGGCGACACCGTCCGCACCACCGGGCGTGTCGCCGAGGTGCCGGTCGGCGACGAGCTCATCGGGCGCATCGTCAACGCGCTGGGCGAGCCCCTTGACGGCAAGGGCCCGGTCGAGACCTCGCAGAACCTTCCGCTCGAGCACGTCGCCCCGGGCGTCATGTTCCGCCAGGCGGTGACCACGCCGATGCAGACGGGGATCAAGGCCATCGATGCGATGTTCGCCATCGGGCGTGGCCAGCGCGAGCTGATCATCGGCGACCGCCAGACCGGCAAGACGCAGGTCGCGCTGGACGCCATCATCAACCAGAAGGACAGCGGCATCGTCTGCATCTACGTCGCCGTCGGCCAGAGGCGCCAGACGGTGGCCCAGGTGGCCGCGCGGCTCGAGGAGGCCGGCGCGCTCCAGAACACGATCATCGTCGCCGCCACGGCGAGCGACCCGGCGCCGATGCAGTTCATGGCGCCGTACGCCGGCTGCGCGATGGGCGAGTACTTCATGCAGCAGGGCAAGCACGCGCTCATCGTCTACGACGACCTCAGCAAGCACGCCCAGGCGTACCGCCAGCTTTCGCTGCTGCTGCGCCGCCCGCCATCCCGCGAGGCATACCCGGGCGACGTCTTCTACCTGCACTCCCGCCTGCTCGAGCGGGCCGCTCGCATGAGCGACGCCGAGGGCGGCGGCACGCTCACCGCGCTCCCGATCATCGAGACGCAGGCCAACGACGTCTCCGCGTACATCCCGACCAACGTCATCTCCATCACCGACGGTCAGATCTTCCTGGAGACCGACCTCTTCAACGCCGGCATCCGGCCGGCCATCAACGTCGGCATCTCGGTGTCGCGCGTCGGATCCGCGGCGCAGACGAAGGCCATGAAGCAGGTCGCGGGTCAACTGAAGCTCGACCTCGCGCAGTACGGGGAGCTCCGGGCGTTCGCGCAGTTTGCCGCAGACCTCGACAAGCGCACCCGTGCCACCTTGGACCGCGGCCAGCGCATGACCGAGCTGCTCAAGCAGCCGGCCAACTCGCCGGTTCCCTTCGCCCAGCAGGTGATCGCCATCTTCGCCGGGACACGGGGCTACCTCGACGAGGTGCCGGTCGAGCGTGTGGGCGAGTTCGAACGTGGCCTGGTGCGCTTCCTGTCCAGCGATTACGCGGACATCGAGAAGGACATCAACGAGAAGCAGCAGCTGACGCCTGAGACCGAGAAGGCGCTGGTGGCGGCGGTCGAGAAGTTCAAAGAGAGCTTCGCCGGATAGATGGCATCTCTTCGCGACCTGCGCCGGCGCATCAGGAGCGTCAAGAACACGCAGAAGATCACCAAGGCGATGGAGCTCGTCGCCGCCGCCAAGATGCGGCGCGCGCAGGAGCGCGTCGAGGCGGCGCGCCCGTACGCGGAGGAGATCACCAACGTCATCGCCGACATCTTCAAGCGCGACCCCGAGTACAAGCACCCGTACCTCGAGGTCCGCGAGGTGCGCAACCGGCTCGTCGTGCTCGTCACCAGTGACCGCGGGCTGGTCGGGGCGCTCAACAGCAACAACATCCGCCTGGCGCTGCGGGAGATGAACGAGTCGCCCGGGGGCGCGTCGGTCGTCACCATCGGCCGCAAGGGCCGCGACATGATGCGGCGCCTGCGCAAGGAGCTCGTCGCCGACCGCAGCGGGCTCGGCGACAGGCCGTCGATGGGAGACATCCTGCCGGCAATCCGCGTCGCCATGGAGCAGTACGAGAACGGCGACGCCGACCAGGTCGACCTCGTCTACGCGCGCTTCATCAGCGCCGGCCGCCAGCAGGCCACGGCGCGACGCCTGCTGCCCCTCCAGGTCCCCGAGGCAACCGGCGAGCTGGCCGCAGACTTCATCTACGAGCCGGAGCCCAAGGACGTGCTCGACGCGCTGCTGCCGCGCTACGTCGAGTCGCAGATCTACCAGGCTGTGCTCGAGAACCTCGCCAGCCAGATGGCCGCGCAGATGCAGGCGATGCGCAACGCGTCCGACAACGCCAACGACCTGATCACCGACCTCACGCTCACCGCCAACACCGTGCGGCAGAGCGCGATCACGACCGAGTTGATGGAGATCGTCGGCGGCGCGGCCGCGTTGGCTGGCTGACACCGGAATCCGAAGGAGAGCAGAGAATGGCAGACGCCGACAAGAAGAACGGCAAGCACCAGGGCGTCGGCACGGGCACCGTGGTCCAGGTGATCGGCCCTGTCGTCGACGTCGAGTTCGAGGGAGACCGTCTCCCCGACATCTACTACGCGCTCGAGCGTGTCCGCGAGGACAAGACCCGCCTCGTCCTCGAGGTGCAGCAGAACCTCGGCAACAGCACGGTGCGCACCATCGCCATGAACACCACCGACGGCCTGCGCCGCGGTGACACCTTCGAAGACACCGGAGCCCCGATCCGGGTGGCGGTCGGCCGCAAGACGTTGGGACGCATGTTCAACGTCATCGGTGAGCCGATCGACGGCAAACCCGCCTTGAAGGACGTGCCGCTGGCGTCGATCCACCGCCTGGCCCCACCCATCGACGAGCAGTCCACCGAGCAGGAGATCCTCGAGACCGGCATCAAGGTCATCGACCTGATCTGCACGTTCAGCAAGGGTTCGAAGATCGGGCTGTTCGGCGGAGCCGGAGTGGGGAAGACGGTCATCGTGCAGGAGATGATCAACAACATCGCCAAGGAGCACGGTGGCTTCTCGGTGTTCGCCGGCGTCGGTGAGCGCACCCGCGAGGGTCGTGACCTCTACGGTGAGATGGAGGAGTCCGGCGTCCTCGACAAGACTGCGCTGGTCTTCGGACAGATGAACGAGCCACCCGGGGCTCGCGCGCGTGTCGGGCTGACCGGGCTCACCATCGCCGAGCACTTCCGCGACGAGGAGAAGTCGGACGTCCTCCTCTTCATCGACAACATCTTCCGCTACACGCTGGCCGGCGCCGAGGTCTCGGCCCTGCTCGGGCGCATGCCGAGCGCCGTCGGATACCAGCCGACGCTGGGCACCGAGATGGGTGATCTCCAGGAGCGCATCACCTCCACCAAGGACGGATCGATCACCTCGGTCCAGGCGGTGTACGTGCCCGCCGACGACTTCACCGACCCGGCGGTCGCCACCACGTTCGCCCACCTCGGGTCGACCGTGTCGCTGAGCCGCGCGCTCACCGAGATCGGCATCTACCCGGCCGTGGACCCGCTGGACTCGTTCAGCCGCGCGCTCGACCCGACAGTGGTCGGCGACGAGCACTACCGCGTCGCGCAGGGCGTCAAGCGGGTCCTCCAGGAGTACAAGGAGCTGCAGGACATCATCGCCATCCTCGGCCAGGAGGAGCTGACCGACGACCAGAAGGTGACCGTGCAGCGGGCCCGCCGCGTCCAGCGCTTCCTCTCGCAACCGTTCTCCGTCGCGCAGCAGTTCACCGGCCGCGAGGGCAAGTACGTGCCTCTCGAGGAGACCGTCCGGGGCTTCGCCGAGATCCTCGACGGCAAGCACGACGACCTGCCCGAGGACGCCTTCTACATGGTGGGGACCATCGACGAGGCGGTGGAGAAGGCCAAGGAGCTTGGTGGCGGCGAGGACGAGAGCGCGCCCGACGACAAGCCGGCCGGTCCGCAGGACGAGGGTGAGGGCGCGGAGGAGGCTGAGGGCGAGCAGCCGCAGGGCACGGCTGCGGCCGAGGATCACGACAAGTCCGAGTCGAAGGACGAGCAGCCCGAGGGACGCGCCAAGCCGACCGAGGATGCCAAGCCCGAAGAGGATCGCGCTGCGCCAGCCACGTCCGGCTCGGAGCCGGCGACGGCCGAGGCGAGCTCGGCGACCGGCGGCGACGCCGCGCCCAAGACCGCCGACGAGGCCAAGAAAAGCAGCACCGACGGCGAGCCCGATGCGAAGCCCGCAGCATCCGACAAGGACGGCACCGAGGCGAAGTCCAGCTAGGTGGCCGGCAAGCTGCAGGTGGAGCTGCTTACCGCCGAAGGCCATGTTCTCAGCCAGGAGGCCGATTTCGTCGTCGCACCCGGCATGGAGGGCGACCTCGGCGTGCTGCCGCGGCACATCCCCCTGCTGACGCCGCTGCGCACCGGCGAGATCATGGTGCGCAACAACGGCCAGGAGGACTTCTTCTTCGTGGCGGGTGGCTTCCTCGAGGTGCTTCCCGACAAGGTGGTCATCCTCGCCGACGTGGCCGAGCGCGCCGAGGACATCGATGAGGCGGCCGCCGAGGAGGCCCGCAAGTCGGCGCAGGAGGCGCTGGCCCAGGACGAGGGCGACGCTGACGCGGCGGCGCAGCTCGAGCGGGCGATCTTCCGTCTGCGCGTCGCGGAGATTCGCCGCGGCCATCACCGCGACCGGCGCGCCGACTGAGGGTCAGAGCGCGCGCATCCGGTTGTTGCGTGGGTTGTGCTCCACCTCGGCGAGGCCGAGCCGCTCGAGCAGCGGGGGCAGGTACATGCCGAACCGGCCGCGGAGGCCCTTCTTGAGCCCGTACCAGCCACCGACCGGGTTGTCCTCGGACCGGCCCCACGCCTCCACCGTGCCATCTGCGGCCGGCTTCTGCTCGTCTGCGCTGCCCAGCGGCACCCAGTCACCCTGGCTCTTCAGCCATGCGTACAGGTCATCGATGGCGCTGAGGTGGTAGCGGAGCTGCGTGGCGCCGACCTGGCAGACGAGAGCGGGGGGATCGAGGCTCTCGTCGCGGAACATCTGGTACTCCGAGGACCCACTCGGCGTGGTCAGCTGCCACGGATCGTCCTTGGTGCCCTGCCCGGTACCCAGTTCGCCGGCCATCATCCACCTCACGCTGCGCACCGATTCGCCTTGTGCACTCTATCTCGGTAGGCTTGCCCAGCCGATGGAAAGCCCTCCTGGTCTCGACCTCCGCGCGCTGGCGTCCTTCCTCGAGTCGCGCGGGGTCGCCACCACCGCTGAGCTGCGTGCGGAGGTGATCGCCGGTGGCCGCTCCAACCTGACGTACACGGTCAGCGATGGTGCTCATCACTGGGTGGTCCGCCGGCCACCGCTGGCGCACGTGCTGCCGACAGCACACGACATGGCGCGGGAATGGCGGGTCATCAGCGCCCTGCAGGAGACGGCGATCCCGGTGCCGGGCGCGGTGCTCCTGTGCGCCGACGCATCCGTCATCGGCGCGCCCTTCTACGTGATGGAGTACGTGGAAGGTCACGTCATCCGCGATCGCCTGCCCGAACAGTGGCCGGCAACGGCGGCCACGCGCGAGGCGATGGCGACAGCGCTCGTCGACACTCTCCTGACGCTGCACGCGGTCGATCCGGACGGTGTGGGACTCGCCGACTTCGGGCGCCCGCAAGGGTTTCTCGAGCGCCAGGTGCGACGGTGGTGGCAGCAGTGGGAGGCGTCGAAGACGCGCGAGCTCCCGGCCATCGAAGAGTTGCACCGGCGCCTCCTCGAGGCGATCCCTGCGCAATCGGCGCCGGGCATCGTCCACGGCGACTACCGGTTCGACAACGTCATCTATGCGCCCGACGACCCGCGCCGCATCGCGGCCGTCGTCGACTGGGAGATGAGCACGGTCGGCGATCCGCTGTGTGACCTCGGGCTGCTGGTCGTGTACTGGGTGACCGACGCAGCGGAGGCGACCGCCTCAGCGCTCCCCGGCGGTCGCGTCAGCCTCGGCGAGGGTTTCCCGACCCGTGAGCAGATGATCGCTCGCTACGCCGCAGGCAGCGAACGCGACCTCACCCACCTCGAGTGGTACGTCGCACTCGGGCACTACAAGCTGGCGATCATCGCCGAGGGGATCAACGCCCGCTTCCTGCTCGGCATGACGGTGGGTGATGGATTCGAGACCATGGGACCGGCGGTCCCGCTGATCGTCGATCATGCGTTGGAACGAGCGAGTGCCTCCGGCCTCGCCGGGCTCTCGGGAGGAGGCTGATGGACTTCGCGTACTCGCCCCGTGTCGTGGAGCTGCGCGAGCAACTCTGGGATTTCATGAACACGCACGTGCTTCCCGCCGAGGAGCAGTACTTCGCGGAGTTCTCGCCGGCCACCATCCCCCATCACATCCCCGCGGTCATGGAGGACCTCAAGGCCGAGGCGCGTTCGCGCGGGCTGTGGAACCTCTTCCTCCCCGACGAACGCTTCGGTGCCGGCCTCACCAACCTGGAGTACGCGCCTCTCGCAGAGATCACCGGGCACAGCCTCATCGCACCCGAGACGATCAACTGCTCGGCCCCGGACACCGGCAACATGGAGGTGCTCACGCTCTTCGGCACCCCCGAGCAGCAGGAGGCGTGGCTGAAGCCCCTGCTGGCCGGCGAGATCCGGTCGTGCGTCGCCATGACCGAGCCCGACGTGGCCAGCAGCGACCCCACCAATATCAGCACGCGCATCGAGCAGGACGGCGACGAGCTGATCATCACCGGGCGCAAGTGGTGGACGAGTGGCGCAGCCCATCCGAAGGCGCGGGTGTCGCTGCTGATGGGGTTGAGTGACCCCGACGCAGAACCGCACCGGCGGCACTCCTTCGTGCTCGTGCCCATGGACGCCGACGGGGTCCGCGTCGTGCGCCAGCTCCAGGTGTTCGGCTACGACGACCCCGGCAGCCATTGCGAGGTCATGTTCGACGAGGTGCGGGTCCCCGCGGCCAACCTCATCGGTGAGCGCGGCAGCGCCTTCGCCATCGCGCAGGCTCGCCTGGGGCCGGGCCGGATCCACCACTGCATGCGCGTGATCGGCACCGCCGAGCGAGCGCTGGCGCTGATGTGTGAGCGTGCCCGGACGCGGACCGCCTTCGGCAAGCTGCTCGCGGAACAGGGGGTCGTGCAGCAGGCGATCGCGCGCTCGCGTGTGGAGCTGGAGCAGGTGCGCCTGCTCTGCCACAAGGCAGCGTGGCTCATGGACACGCAGGGAACCAAGGCAGCGCGGACTGAGATCGCGGCCATCAAGGTGGCGGCGCCCCAGGTGGCCTGC
This sequence comes from Candidatus Dormiibacterota bacterium, assembly GCA_963823765.1. Lineage (GTDB taxonomy): Bacteria > Chloroflexota > Dormibacteria > Aeolococcales > Aeolococcaceae > Aeolococcus. The sequence continues at coordinate 1,022,646 of CAWGML010000002.1, read as the reverse complement.
GACATCGTCGACCGCGCCATCCAGGTGCACGGCGGAGCCGGCATGAGCAACGACGTGCCGCTGGCGCGGATGTACGCGTGGACGCGCGCGCTGCGGATCCTCGATGGCCCGGACGAGGTGCACCTGCAGTCCATCGCGCGCCACGAGCTCCGCCAGGCCACTCGCTGACCCCGCGCTCAGCCCCTCATTTCAGGCAGCTGTTGACCGCGGCCTTGTACACCGTCCCCGACGGGTCGGTGGTCTGGTTCTCGTTGAGCTGGGCACGGATGAGGCAGCGTTGTAGCCCGTTGGCCGCGGTGTACTGGTCGCGAACCTGGTTGGTCGACGACAGCACGAGGAAGGTGAGCACCAGCTGCGCGATGACGATCAGCAGGATGGCGCCGAGCACGAGGACACCGTTGCCGGGCCAGGCGACGGTTCGAGGGGCGCCGCCCGCCTCTGTGGTGCCCTCATCCGCGCCGTTCGACGGGTCGTCGGCCGGCGCAGCCAGCTCGCTGTCGCCGTCTCCCGCGCCGGTGATGTCGGTCATGCCACGGTCACCTCTTTGGACAGGTAGACGTCCTGGACCGCGTTGAGCAACTCGATGCCCTCTGCGGTGGGCCTCTGGAATGCCTTGCGGCCGGTGATGAGCCCGGCGCCGCCGGCCCGCTTGTTGATGACCGCGGTGCGCACCGCCTCGGCGAGATCGCTCGAGCCCTTCGACTCGCCGCCGCTGTTGATCAGCGGTGAGCGGCCGGAGTAGCAGCTGAGCAGCTGGTAGCGGGTGAGGTCGATCGGGTTGTCGCTGGTCAGCTTGTCGTACACGCCCGCCGCCGTCTTGCCGAAGCTCAGCGCGGTGAAGCCGCCATTGCCGGTGGGCAGCTTCTGTTTGATGATGTCGGCCTCGATGGTGACGCCGAGGTGGTTCGCCTGGCCGGTGAGGTCGGCGGCGAGCGAGTAGTCGACCCCGTCCTTCTTGAAGGCGTCGTTGCGCAGGTAGCACCAGAGCACCGTCGCCATGCCGAGCTCGTGGGCCTCGTGGAACGCCTCGCTCACCTCCTGCAGCTGGCGCATCGACTCCTCGGAGCCGAAGTAGATGGTGGCGCCGACCGCCACCGCGCCCATCTCCCACGCCTCCTGGACGTTGCCGAACATCACCTGGTCGAAGCGGTTGGGATAGGTGAGCAGCTCGTTGTGGTTGAGCTTGACGATGAATGGGATCCGGTGCGCCCAGCGGCGCGCGACCGAGCCGAGCACCCCGAAGGTCGAGGCAACCGCGTTGCAGCCGCCCTCGACGGCGAGCTCGACGATGCGCTCCCCGTCGAAGTACGCGGGGTTGGGGGCGAACGAGGCGCCCGCGGAATGCTCGATCCCCTGGTCGACCGGGAGGATCGAGAGGTAGCCGGTGTGGGCCAGGCGTCCGTGGCCGAACAGCGTCTGGAGGCTGCGGAGCACCCGCACGTTGCGGTCGCTCGCCGAGGTCACCCGGTCCACGAAGTCGGGTCCGGGAAGGTGGAGGAGGTCCTTCGAGACCGTCTCACAGCGGTGTTCGAGGAGCGTCTGCGCCTCGCTGCCGAGCAGTGTCTCGATCCTTCCGAGTGGGGTTGCCGTCGCCGTCGCCATCGTCTGCCTCTCCAATTGATGCGCTTCCTGGTGCCAGTTTCGCCGATCGGCCGTCCGGCATGCCCACGCCGGCCACAGAACCGACCCTCGCTCGGATACGTTTACGCCGGTGATGGACCTCCTGCGCATCTGCGGCCCTCAACCTCTGCACGGCACCGTCTCGATCTCGGGGAGCAAGAACGCGGCTCTCCCGGTGATGGCAGCGTCGCTGCTCACCGACCAGGCGTTGGAGCTGCGCAACGTGCCCGACATCGAGGACATCGAGGCGATGGCCTCGATGCTCAGCCACCTCGGCGTCACGGTCGAGAGGCTCTCCTCCTCCGCCTGGCGCCTCCAGGCCGCCGCGGTGAGCGCGGTCGAGGTGGGCGCCGACCTCACCCGGCGGATGCGCGGGTCCTTCCTCCTGCTGGGAGCGCTGATCGCGCGGACCGGCGAGGCGGCGATCGCCAAGCCGGGCGGCGACGACATCGGCATGCGCCGGGTCGAGCAGCACCTCGAAGGTCTCCGCCTGATGGGGGCGAAGGTCGAGGAGCGCTCCGACATGTACGCGGCGCACGCCGCCCGGCTGCGCGGCGCGCGCATCGACCTGGACATCCCCACGGTGACCGGCACGGAGAACCTGATCATGGCTGCCGTGCTCGCCGAGGGCATCACGGTCATCGCCAACGCCGCCCGCGAGCCGCATGTGTTCGACCTGGTGCGCTGCCTGGTCGGCATGGGTGCGCACATCGCCGGCGCCGGCACCGAGCTGATCGTCATCGAAGGCCAGAGCGGTCTCCTCCACGGCACCACCCACAACGTCACCACCGACTACATCGAAGCCGGCACATACATGGCGGCCGCGGCCGCGACCGGTGGCGACGTGCTTGTCGACCGGATGCGTCCGAGCGACGTGCGCTGGCTCATCAACAAGCTGCGCAGCGCGGGCGCGGAGGTCGTGGAGGGCGCCAGCGAGGTGCGCGTGCGCGCGAGCCGGATGCGAGCGGTGGACGTCACCACCTGGCCCCACCCGGGATTCGCCACCGATCTCCAACCTCAATACTGCGCGGTCATGACGCAGGCTACCGGCACCAGCATCGTCAGCGAGGCGCTCTACGAGAACCGTTTCCGCCACGTGCCGGCGCTGCTCGACTTCGGCGCACGGATCAGCGTCGAAGGCCGCAGCGCCATCATCGAGGGACCGACCGCCTTGCGCGCCACACGTGCCACGGTCCCCGACATCCGCTCAGGCGCCGCGCTGGTGATCGCGGCGCTCTGCGCAGAGGGTGTCAGCCATCTCGACGGCGTCTACCACCTCGACAGGGGGTACGAGGCCCTCGAGGAGAAGCTGCGCGGGCTCGGCGCGGACGTGCAGAGGATCAGCGTCGAGGGTGACAGCGGGCCGGCAACGCGCGACCTCAGCGGCGTGGTCGGCGACTAGGCCGGCCCGTGCTCGGCAAGAAGCTCGGGGTGGACCTCGGCACGGCGACGACGCGCGTCATCACCCGAGGCGAGGGAACCGTGCTCGCCGAACCCTCCGTGGTCGCTATCCAGGAGGGCGAGCCCTCGCTGAGCCTCTTCGGGGCTGCGGCCATCGAGGCTGCAGCCAACGACCACTCCGTGGCTCTGCGCCGTCCCCTGCAGGGCGGCAACATCGTCGATGCCCGCGCCCTGACGGCGCTGGTCCACCACGCCGTCAGTCGCGCCGCGGGCAGGCAGCGGATCTTCAAGCCGGACCTGGTGATCGCCGTCCGCGCGGGTCTCACCGGCGACGACCGCCGCACCGTGCTGGACGCCGCCGCACGCGCCGGGTCACGCACCGTGTACCTCATCGACGCGGCCATCGCCGCCGCGATGGGCGCCGGAATTGCCGTGACGGCGCCTCGGGCCAACCTGGTCATCGACATCGGCGCGGGGAAGACGGACGTTGCCGTGCTCGCGCTCGAAGGCACGGTGTCCACGCGCTCCCTGAGCGTCGGAGCCACCGACCTTTTCGATCGGCTCGGAGCCCACGTGGCGTCTGTCCACGGCGTGTCGCTGAACTCGTGACCAGCTGCACGACGCGAACCATCTCCTGGTGGCAGCGACGCACGAGGAGCGCACCGCCGAAGTCGGTGGTGTGCTGCTCTCATCGCACGAGCTCAGCCCGCTGGTGGCGGAATACCTCCGCCCCCTCGACGCAGCGCTCCTGGCGGTGCTCGACGAGACGCCGGCGACGCTGCGCCAGGACGTCAAGCGCACGGGGCTGCTGCTCACCGGGGGCGGGGCGCGGCTCGAGGGGCTGGAGCGTCACCTCAGCGTGGTCAGCGGCTGCTCCGTGCGCGTGGCCAGCGACCCGGACGGCTGCACAGTGCGCGGCACGGCGTTGGCCGTTGACAACCTCGACGTGCTGCGACGCAACTTCATGTACATCCGCTGAGGAAGCGCGCGCCGCCTGCTGGCGCTGTGGCATGCGAGTGCCCGGCGGGTCAGCTGGGCCGCACGTACGGCGCTGGGTTCGTCGGCACGCCATGGATGCGCAGCTCGAAGTGCACGTGCGGGCCCGTGGAGTTGCCTGTCGACCCCTCGAGGCCGATGGGGTCACCAACGTGCACGGCCTGGCCGGGGTGAACCAGCACCTGCTCCAGGTGGCCGTACAGCGTGATCATGTTGTTGGCGTGCGCGACCACCACGTAATTCCCGTACCCCACCAGGTGACCCAACCCGTCGGTCTCGGCGCCCGCCAGAGCCACCACGCCGTCGGCGGCGGCGCGCACAGGCGTGCCCAGGGTGGATGCGATGTCGATGCCGGTGTGGAAGTGGGGGTACGTGATGCCGGCGAGCGTCACCGCCGGCTCGATGGCGATCTCGCTGGGTCCGAAGCCCTGCGTGATGACGCCGGCCATCGGCCACGTCAGCGTTGAGGCGCTCGATGACGGCGTCGCCAGTGGGGTGCCCGTGTCGGGGCTCAGCGTCTCGTTCTGGGCAGCCGCCCGCGTCACGGCCGCCTGCTGGGCGAGCTGGGCCTGGACAGCCTCGACGTCGTAGGTGACGGCGTTCCGGATCGCCGCCGACCTGCTTGCCGCCGCCTGCAGCAGCGCGGCCGCCTGGGCCGGGTCCTGCGCCGTCTGGGCGTAGAAGTCGTACTCGCGCTGCAGGGTGGCCTCGAGCGAGACCGCCAGGGCCCGCTCGTCGCGCAGGAGTGCAGCACCCTCGCCTGCCGCCGGCGACTGCAACTGCGTTTCCGTTTGAGCGACCTGGGTCTCGTAGGAAACCAGGCGGTTGAACAGGATCGAGCCTGGCGACCGAGCGCCGACCTCTGTCGGCGCGGCGCGGCCTCCCGCGTGCCCGACCACCGTCGTCGCGCTCGACCCGCTCGGGGTTGCGGCGAACCAGGTGCTCTGCGCAGCGGCAACCGTCATCAGGCCGGTCAGCGCCAGGAGCGAGGCGGACGCGGCCACTCTCAGCCTGGACAACCGGCGTCGCTGATGGCGGCTCACCGCCACCCCGAGAAGTGCCAGCAGGACGGCCACGGCCAGCCCGAAGAGCACCGGCGCGAGCGGCCCGCCACCCCGGCTGTTGCTCGCGGCCGGCGGGGCTACCCTGCCGGCGGCCAGGACAGCAGAGACGTCGAAGTGCTCCAGCGAAGGTCGTTCCACGCCGACGCCTGCCGGCGTCCCGAGCAGCGCCAGCAGCGCGCCGAGGACGGATGTGTCGACCGGCTGGGCGGATCCCGCGCCGGCGCTGTCGCCCGGCGACTGCGTTGCGCCACCCGGCGGCGCGGAGGCCGGCGGTGGGAGGAGCGGCGGCACGCCGGCGGTGGTCACGGGTGGCACTCCCACCGTCACCGAGGGAAGGGGCAGCGGGAGAGACGGCACGGGCAGCGACACGGTCGGGAGGGGCGGGGTGGGCAGGGGCGGGGTCGCGATAGGGAGCGACGGCAGGGTGGGTGTCGGCACCGGCAACGAGGGGAGGGGAGCAGCGGCGGCGACGTGCGCGCCGAGGATGAGTCTCAGGGCCGCCAGGATCACGACCACCAGGACTGTGCGCCCGGCCCGCCGCGACGCACTGCGCTCTCCGCGCACTCTCGCCACCTCCGCCCACCGGCCCCAGCCATGTCACCCGGCGCCGTTCTCCGGATTCTGCGACCGGTGTACCGCCCGGCGCCGGCCGGCGATCGCCGGCAACGGAGCGCGCCGTCCTGCTGCTTTCATTGCGCCATGGACTGGGCCACGATCTCGTCTCTCGCGACCGCGGGCGGCACGCTTGTGCTGGGTGCGGCCACGTTCGCGTCGGTGCGTTCCGCCAATCGCGCCGCCAGGGCCGCAGAGAGCTCGCTCCTCGCCGGGCTGCGTCCTCTGCTGGTGCCGTCGCGTCTCCAGGACCCGCCGGACAAGATCTCCTTCGCAGACCAGCACCTGCTGCGCGTCGACGGCGGCCACGCAACCACGGAGGTGACCGAGGCCGCGATCTACATGGCCATCTCTCTGCGCAACGTTGGCAGTGGCATCGGGGTCCTGCACGGCTGGCACTTCTACCCGGAACGCCTCTCCGGGACCATGGACGCACCCGATCCAAGCGCCTTCCACCGCCTCACCCGCGACGTCTACGTCCCGGCCGGCGACAACGGGTTCTGGCTGGGAACGTTCCGTGACCCGGCTGCCCCGGAGTTCATCAGTGCACGCCAGGCCATCGAGGCGCGCAATGCCTTCACCATCGACGTCCTGTACGGTGACTTCGAGGGCGGCCAGAGGTCGATCAGCCGCTTCTCCCTGCTCCCCGTGGGGGAGGGGGGGTGGCTGACAGCCGTCGGGCGCCACTGGAACCTGGACCGGCCACCGCCGCGCTCATAGCCCGCGGTCGCCTGTGAGTGATCGTCCGGGTCAGCGCCGGCCGTCGTGCTCCCGGACGAAGATGGTCACGTCCTCCTTCCTGACCAGCCAGTCTCTGCCGGCCTTGATGGCTGGCAGGTCACCCCGCTGGCACAGCCGGCGCAGCCAGGAGCGTTCCAGCCCGGTCTGCTGCGAGACCTCGGCCAGGGTGAGGTAGGAGACAGAGGGGGATCTCATCTGCGATCGAGGGTAGCCCAGCCCCACCCCCGCCACGGTGACGACGAGTTCGACAGTGGTCACAAGCACGCACAGATGCACACGCTAGCGTGTCGATCCTGCTACTCTCCGCTCACGCGGCCTCGTCCACGTGGCTGAGGCCGCAACCCCTATCCAAGCCGCCCGGCAACGCGAGGACCCCCACGCGACCCGGGCGGCTCCTTCTTAAGCCTTTCGAGACCCCGCTCAGTAGCTGATGACGCAGCCACCCTGGCCGGAGTGGGCCGCGTTGCTCCACAGCGACTGCACCGCGAACGTTCCCGTGGTGAGGTGGATGTTCGCCGCGCCACCCGATGTGCCCGGCGTGATCCACGCGCACTTGTCGCCGTTCTCGCCATGCGTCGGCTCGAACCAGCCACCGGTGGACAGGTTGGTCGCACCGATCGGCGCCTGCGGCCAGAGGTCGCTGACCGTCTCAGCGTACTCGTGTCCCTCGACGATGCTCCACCCGTCGAGCACGCCGGGGGTGTTGACGAATCCCTGGCCGCAATTCGGCCCCTGGTCGTTCTGGTAGGGGAGGTTGGTGAAGGCGAGGTTACCCACGCTGGTCTTGGCCGCGATGTCCTTGGCGCCGGTGAAGTCGTGCCACGCGCACCAGCCGGCCGACGGGGTGCCGTAGCCACCCGGATGGGTCTGCGTGGGGCTGACGATCACGTACTGCGCGGACGTGTTCGAGGCCGGGGTGGTGTTGCCGAAGTGGACGGCTGCTGCGTCGGCCTCCTGGCCGAGTTGCTTGTTGGTGGCCTGGATCGGCGCGGCCGCAGCCTCATCGGCCCAGACGCCGGCCAGCGGGGTGGTGCCCGGGTGATTCACGAAGGTGGAGCCGGACGGGCACTTGGTGGTGCCCTTGGCGACCCCCTGGCAGTACTGCGTCGTGGAGGTGCTCCACGTGTCACTGGCGCCGAACAGGCCACGCAGGAAGTTCTGGAGGTAGGGCGCAGCCGAGACCGGGTCACCCGTGAAGGTCAGGTTGCCTCCCGACGTGGATGCGGTTCCCCATTGCGAGCCCCAGAACACCAGGTAGATGGTGGGGTGCACAGCCACGCCCACGTGCTTGCTCCCGGTGCCGCCGTAGTACTTGAGCAACGGCTGGCTCGCGGCGAGGTGGGCGTGCGCCTTGCCGAGGGCGTTGGCGCCGGCAGATGCGCCGGCGGCCGAGGTCCCCGCAGCCGCGGTCGAAGCCGGCAGGCCGCTGAACAGGACGGCTGCGGAGGCCGCGACTCCTGCGGCGATGATCCTGCGGTGCTGTAGCTGGCTCACGGCCTCTCCTTCATCCCCTACTTGAGGCAGCGCCTCACTCGCGTAGACGCGGTCGACGTACGACTGTACACAACGAACGCACCAATTGGTGCGGGAGATGGCCAGGGCCACGGACCGCGACGGCCGCGATCGTGGCCCTGGCCGGGTTCCCCCCTCAGCTCACAGTGAGCCCCCTGAGCGTGGCCTCGCCCGAGCCGTTCGCGGCCGGCTCGACGACGGTCACAGGTAGGTTGCTGCCGGTGGCCGCGTTCGACGCGGCGGTCATCGTCCCCGAGGCGCTGGTGCCGTCAACGGAGACCGAGGTGATCGTGATGTTCACGTTCTTCGGACCCACCACCTTCATACCCGTGGAGAACCCGCTGCCGGTCAGTGTGACGGGCACGTTGGAGCTCCCGCGAGCGATGGTGTTGGGGCTGATCGACGTGAAGGTGGGACCGGTGGTGACGGTGAACGCGTTCTTCTTGCTGACCACGCCGCCGTCGGGGTTGGTCACCTTCACGGTGTACTGGACGGGGGTGGCCACCGTGCCCTGAGCGACGGTCACGCTCAACGTGATGGTGGTCGCCGTCTGGCTCTTGACCTTGGCCTTCACCGCCGGGCTGCCCTTGGCGGCGCTGAACGACACCTTGGCGGGAGCCGTGAAGTTCGAGCCGGTCACGGTGACCGTCACGGATGCCGCGCCGGTTGCGAGGGTGTTCGGCGACAGGCTGGTCACCTGCGGGCCGGCGTCCACGGTCAGGCAGCCGGAGCACGTCGCATTGGCGCTGCTGGTGCTGACCATGACGTCCCGCGCGGTGGTGGCGGCGCCGGCAGCGACCTTGAGCTTGATGCTGAGGTGCGTGGCCGTTGCGCTGCTCACCGTGGCGGTGACGCCGGTGCCGCTGAAGGTCACCGTGTCATTGGCTGCGACAGGGTCGAAGCCGCTTCCGTTGACGGTGGCCACGAAGTTCGACGCGCCCTGGCCCACGTGGTTCGGGGTGACGCCGGTCACGGTCATGCACGGGGACGTGTTTGTGATCGTGCCGGTCGCTGTGCCCCGATTGATCACAGCGTTGACAGGGCTGCTCAACGAGACGGTGAAGGTCTCGTCGGGGTCACATGTCGCGTCGGGAGGAATGGTGACGCTGACGGGCTCCGTGGTGGCGTTTGCGGGGAAAGTCACGGTGCCCGAGGCTGCCGTGTAGTCGGTCCCGGCCGCCGCCGACCCGTCCGCCGTCGCGTAGTTGACGGTCACCTGCTGGTTGATTGCGCCCGGAGAGGGTGACGTTGAAGGTGGCCGTGGCGTTCGAGGACGTCTGCTGGGCCACCGAGGTGTCGGCGATCGACACCGCCGGGATGACCGTGATGGTGACCGCGGTCGACGTGTACGCCACCTGGTAGCCGTAGCCGGCAGACGCCGGCGGCAGGCCGGTGACGGTGCCGAAGGTGCCCGTCCGGCTGGCCCCACTGAGGATCGTGTACACAGTGCCGACGGTCGGTGTGAAGCCGGAGTCGGTGGTGATCGCCAGCGTGCTGTTCGAGAGCGTGACGGCCCCCGATGCCGCCAGCAGGGTGCTGCCGGTCGAACCGAGGTCGGCGTCGAACGTGCCGCCCGCCCCTGGCGCGAAGGTTCCTGTCACCGTGAGCGTCCCGGCGGGGGTGCCCGGCTGGACGATGCCGTTGCCGGAGACAGGCCCGAAGACCGTCCCGGTGCCGCTCAACGTGCCGGCGTTGATGGCGACTCCGCCGGTTGCCTTCAGGGTGGCGCCGCTGCCGACCGTCGTCGCGCTGGTGCTCCCGGTCTGGGTGTACGACGACGTGACCTGCAGCTTGCCGCCGGTGAGGCTGACCTGACCGCTGTTGGCCAGCGATCCAGTGGTTGTGAGGTTCTGCCCGAGAGTGAGCGACCCGCTGTTGGTGGTGAGGCCTGTGAGTGCGTTGGCCGCGGCGTTGTCGAGAATGCTCCCATTGGTGGCGAGGGAGATGGTCGCGGCATTCGTGGTCACATCACCTGTGTCGCCCGTGTTGCCGTTGGCAATCTCCAGCTTTCCGGTTCCCGATGCGGCGTATGCGCCACCGGTGAGCGTGCCGGTGCTGAGGTTCGAAAGCGTCAACACGTCGAGCGTTCCCGAGGTCGCGGTCAAGGTGCCGTTGTTCTGGAATGGCGGGTAGAGGTACGTCGTCGTGCCGTTGGGGTCTGATGGGCTGATGGCGACCGTAAAGGTCGCACCCGCGTCGTTGGCGGCCTGGGAGCCCGCGGCGCCGTCCCAGTAGATGTCGTAGCTGCCGTCGGTCTCGTTGAAGTGGCCGGCGTTCTCGAAGAAGCCGGTGCCGCTGGCCATATAGATGTAGCCGGTGTCACCGCTGTGGGTGAGGGTTCCGGTGCTTCCGTTCAGCAGGTGACCGCTCAGGGTGATCGCACCCACCGTCGACGTTCCGGTGAGGGTGATCGTCCCCGGCGCAGCGACGGCGCCGCTGTTCAGGGTGGCGTTGGCAATCGAGGTGGTGCCGGCTACGGTGCCGCCGTCGAGGCCGAGGGTGCTGAGGGTCGAACCGGCGATGAAGGTCACGGTTGCCCCGGTGACGTCGAACGCTCCTGGGCCGGTCGTCGAGACCGTGGCCGTCTCGGTGCGGGTGCCTCCCGCAAGCTGCACGCCACTGCCGGCGTTCGGTCCCTGCCAGGTACCGGAGTCGGTGGCGCTGCCGGGATCCCCACCCTGCAGCGACAGGATCCCTGAGGGTGCGGCGACGGTGCCGTTGTTCTGGAAGGGCGGGGAGACGTAGTTGATCGTGCCGTTGGGGTCGGACGGGCTCACGTTGACGGTGTACGTTCCGCCGCTGTCGTTGACCACCTGCGAGCCCGCGGTGCCGTCCCAGTAGACGCCGTAGCTGCCATTGGTGTCGATGAAGTGCCCGGCGTTCTCGAATGTGCCGGTGCCGTTGGCCATGTAGATGTAGCCGGCATCACCGCTGTGGGTCAGCGTGCCGGTGCTGCCGTTCGCCAGGTGACCGCTGACGGTGATCGCCCCGACCGTTGAGGTGCCAGTGAGGGTGATCGTCCCCGGTGAGGCGACGGTGCCGCTGTTCAACGTGGCGTTGGTGGCGGAGGTGGTGCCGTTGATGGTGCCGCCGTCCGAGGCCGAGCGTGCTCACGGTGGAACCGGATGTGAATGTGACCGTTCCCCCGGTGGCGTCGAAGGTTCCCGGGCCGGTTGTCGAGGCCGACGCCGCCTCGGTGCGGGTGCCTCCTCCGAGCTGGACGCCGCTGCCGGCGTTCGGCCCCTGCCAGTGTGCCGGCGTCGGTGGCGGTGCCGGGGTCACCGCCCTGCAGGTTCAGGAATGCCGGACGGCACGGCGACGGTGCCGTTGTTCTGGAAGGGCGGGGAGACGTAGTTGATCGTGCCGTTGGGGTCGGTCGGGCTCACGTTGACGGTCTACGTTCCGCCGCGTCGTTGACCACCTGGAGCCCGCGGTGCCGTCCCAGTAGACGCCGTAGGAACCATTGGTGTCGATGTAGTGCCCAGCGTTCTCGAAGAAACCGGTGCCGTTCTGCAGGTAGAGGTAGCCGCCGTCACCGCTGTGGGTGAGCGTGCCGGTGCTGCCGTTGACGAGGTGACCGCTGATATTGATCGCGGCCACTGTCGAGGCCCCGGTGAGCGTCACAGTTCCCGGCTTGGCCACAGTGCCGCTGTCGAGCGAGGCGTTGACGACGGAGGTGGTGCCGCTCAGGCTGCCGCCCTCGAGCATGAAGGTCGGCGATGTTCGAGGCTCCGAGGCTCGCGGTACCGCGTTGAAGGTGCCGCCATTGATGGTCAGCGTGCCATTGGCGCCACCGGGAGTACCGTCGCTGGTGAAGTCGATGCCGGCGACGTTGGTGTTCGCTGTGATCACCGGCATCGATGTGTCGGACTCTGTCGACATGCAGACGTACGCACTGGCGTTGGGAGCGCTGCTTGCCGACGGTCCGTTGTTGGTCGCGGACCAGTTCGTCTTCAGGTTCCAGACGTTGGAGCGTATGGCCGGTCCAGTACAAGCCACACGTGGCTGACGCGCTGGCATGCGTGGAACCGAGCACGAACGCCGCGACCACTCCCGCACCCGCCATGCCCACAGCAGCCAGGACAGCTGCTGGCACGCGGCCACGCAGCGACAGAATTGCACGCATGGAATCCCCCTTCACCAGAAAAGACGCCGAGGTCGACACGCCTCGGTCGGCGCGCAATGTACGGGGGATGCACCGCGCAATGTCGGCATGTGCTGGCGTCCGCTACACGTTTCGCGCCCTCGATGTCAGCTCAGGTGATAGTCACGCACACGCACATTTGCTCTCGGCGTGGCGCGTCCGCGTTGCGGGAGGCCGGTTGGGTGCAGTCCTGTCAGCACAAGTAAATCTTTGGCGAACAACGCGCTGTCAGCGGTGCCATGGCGACTGCAGGGTCACTGCAGAGGCGTCAGCCCCACAGACATGGTCGAGGGCCCGGCACGGCGCCGGGCCCTCGACTTTGTGCTTGGTGTTGGTGGTTGGTCAGACGGTCAGTGGCGCCTGCGCCGCACGATCTCGAGGCGGTACAGCCCCAGGCCGCCACCCGCGAGCAGAGCGACCAACAGGGATCCCGGCCGTGGAGACCGTGGTGCCGGCGATGGTGTGCTCGAAAGGCGGGGTCGCATCTGTGAGCGTGAAGAGGGTTGTCGCGGACTGCGGGTTCTTCGACGTGGCGGTGAACGCGGTCACGCTGTAGAGCGTCTTGCCCGGGGCCGGGTTGCCGACGTCCGCGAGCGGGATGCCCAGCTTGATCACCCCACTGCGCGGGTTGTACGACGCCTGCGAGGACGAGAGCACGTGCGTCTGCGGGAACGTCATGAACTTGCAGTGCTCACCCGGGTTGGGCGGCGGGATGCAGCTGGTGTCCCCGTCGAAGAAGGTGGGCGTGCCGGTCGCCGCCGTTGTTGTCCATGCCGGCGTAGTAGATGTGCCCGTTGCCGGTCTGGCCCGGGGTGACCTCGGTCCAGCGGATGATCCAGCTGGCGTCCGGCCCGCCGATGGTGGGCTGACGGCGAGGCTGGCCAGGCTCTGGACTGTGATCGTCGCAGGAGGTTGCCCGACGTTCCGTCCTTGAGGCGTCGCGTCACTGAGGTCGAGGTTGGCCCGGCCGGGGTGCGCGAGCCGTTGGCGGAGTAGAACGCGTCCCCGTGGACGTCCTCGACCGCATTCATGGGCAGCCCGGGACCGCTGCCCGGCAGCTGGGGACCGTGGTCAGGATGCGCGAAGAGACGTGGCCCGCTGATCTGACGGCTGATCTCGGTCGGTCCGGCATCCTCGCCGGCCGACGTGTCCGCCGACGTGTCATCGACGTATGACACGAGCGCGTCGCCGGAGTTGTCGGGAACCACCTGGAGGAAGTCACCGAGGCTCCGATCGCCGCCGGAGACGCATCCCAAACCGTTGGTGCAGATCTGGCCGTACTTGACGGGGTGCTCGCTCACCGCCACGATGGTGTACGCGGGCCTTCTTGTTGTGGGCGGCGAGGCTCTCGCCCATCTGCACGGTCCATTCGGCGTTGTTCAAGCTCCCGGCGCCGAACACGCCCGCCTCGCTGGTCTCATCGGTGTGGTACCAGGCGACGGCGACGCGGCCGTTGCTTCCGGCGGTGATCCACGGGAAGATGTCCGTCCCCGGCGTGGCCTGGTTCTGTAGACACGTTGAGCGGCGCGGACCAGGTCAGCGTCGATGGATCGGCCCCTGTCGCCGGTTGCAGCGAGTGCACCACGTAGATCGCCTCTGCGCCGGTCTGCAGTGCCGGCCGAGACGGGAGCGAAGGTGAACGCGACGTACAGGTAGCCGGCGGAATCACGGGCGATGGATGCGAAGTTCTCGCCCGCGATGGCCTCCGGGTTGCCGCCGCTGTCAACGCAGGTCGGGTCCGGGCAGAGCGACCCGTCGAGGATCGGGCTCTCCGTCCAGCTGGCCTGGTGGTTCCCGGGGCGACCCCGGTGCCACCTTGCCCTCGGAGACGAAGGCGCCCGAGCTGGTCGGCGTCGGTGTGCGAGATGAAGAGGTTGCCGGACACCGGGTCCACGACCTGGTTCCCCGAGATGCCCTCATTGTTGGTGACGCAGTTGACGATCCCGCCGCCGGCGCAGTCGGTGCCGGGTTGGCGTTGACCACAGGCAGGAAGTGCATTCCGTCGTGTGAGACCGTCTCCACGAGCTGGTTGCCGCCGCCCGCGAGCTGTTGACCGCGTCGTAGTCCTCGTAGAGGTTGAGGTTGCCGCCCGGCAGGGTGCCGGTCGACGTGAACCACATGCGATCCACGGGCGCGTTGGGAACGCCGGCGCAGTTGGTCGTCCAGGTCGCCCCCCCGTCGGCGCTGGTGTTCTGGCTGATGTTGGTCAGCCCCTGGAGGTCGGAGAAGTACAGCTCGCCCGACGGGTCCACCTAGCAGGTCCGTGTCACCGCCGCCGGCGCACGTGGTCGGCTTGCCCTGCGGGGGCACGTTGCCGGGCGTCAGCTGGTATGTGCTGCCGTTGTCATGAGACGACCAGACGTAGCTGGAGGTCGTCGAGAACCCGAACGGCACGCTGCTGTAGATGGCGCCGTTCGGGGCCACCTTGACGTCGGGCTCAAAGCCAGGTCGCTGCTGGTCGACGACGACCCCGTGGGAGAACGTGATCGCCGGCGGCTGGCCTGGGCGGTGGCGGTGGCCGTCGGCATGCCCACGGCGGCACCCGCCGAGGACGAGTCCGGTGCCGATCAGCGGCAGGATGTGACGCCGGTGCTGAGGTCGCATGGTCTCCCCCTTCCATGGCTGCCGCGACCGGGTGTCGCCCGGCGCGAGGGGATGAATCCTAGGCTTGCCGCCCGTTTGATGCAACTGGAGCGGAGGTGCTGGACCCGCGGCTGCTTTTTCTGGGACGGCCTATACTCGGCGCTCGCCGGACGGGGGCGCGCCTCATCGTCGCGGTACAGGTTCGTGTCGACGTCAGCGGGCGACAGTGGGGGATTGGTCGTGGAAAGTCTCAAGCACGTCAATGGAGTGCGCGCGCGCGTGCCCTCCGCCAAGCGCCTGCTGGCAGCGCTGGCGACCGCTGCCCCACTGGCCCTCGCCGGTGTCACCGGTGTGAGCGCCGCTCCCATGCCATCCGGCTTCAACACTGTGCCGCCTTCGACGACCACCAACCCCTTCGCCTTCGCGCCGGCGCAGACGTACAGCCCGTCGAGCAGTGACCCCTCGATCCTGGCCACTGGGTTGGCCGTGCACGACGTCAACGGCGACAACCGGCCGGACATGGTCACCGTCAACCGCAATGACAGCAGCGTCTCGGTGATCCCCAATGGCGGAGTCGGTTCCTTTGCCGGCACCTACGCAGTTGGCACCCATGCCCTCACGGCTGCCGTGCATGACCTCAATGGTGACGGGTACCCGGACATCGTCACTGCCGACACCGACGTCAGCACGGTGTCGGTGCTGCTCAACGACGGCACGTCCAGCCCTGGCAACTTCGTCGCCTCCGTCGCGTACTCCACGGGTCTCAAGCCGGTCGACGTCGCCATCGAGGACGTCAACAACGACGGCAGCCCCGACATCATCACGGCCAACAACCAGGGCGACAACGTGTCCGTCCTGCTCAACAACGGCGACGGCACCTTCGGCTCCCCGACGAACTACGCGGTCGGCTCCACGCCCAACGGGCTGGTGGTGGCTGACTTCAATGGTGACGGACAGCCTGACATCGCGACCACCAACTTCGGCACATCGAGCCAGACGTCGAACACCGTCTCCGTCCTCTACGCGGATGGCAACGGTGGCTTCGCTGCGCAACAGACATTCGATGCCGGTGACCGGCCGTATCACATCGCATTCGGCGACCTCAACGGCGACGGTTTCCCCGACCTCGTGGTCACCGATTGGGGGTCGATCCGCAACAGCACCAACAATCTCAGCGTGCTGCTGAACAATGGACAGACCGGTGCCGACGCCGGCTTCGACGCTCCGTTGCAGGTGTCCCTCCCGGACCAGAACACCTTCAGCTCCAACCCGACCCCTGCCGTCGCGGACCTGAACGGCGACGGCTTCCAGGACGTGGTCGTGGCCAACGGCCCGCAGGCGTACGTCTACCCGGGCCAGGGTGACGGCAGCTTCGCCTCCCCGCCCGCCGGCGTGGCCACCGGGGGCAACACGCTTCCTGTCGCCGTGGCCGATATGAACGGTGACGGCGCCCCCGACGTCATCGCGGTCGAGGACTCCGGCCTGGTGTCGGTGAACCTCCACGAGTTCGCGCCGACCGAGACATCGCGCCCCACGCTGCACGGCCCGGCGCTGGTGGGTCACGCCCTCACCGGTTTCCTGGGCGGATGGAACAGCATGGTGCCACCCACGCTCACGTGGACGATGCTGAGGTGCGACGCCAGTGCCCAGAACTGCACCACGACCGTCGGCACCGGGACGTGGCCCCTGTTCTACTACCCGACCCCGGGTGACGTCGGCTCCACGTTGCGCGTAGCCGTGGTGGCCTCCAACGATGCGGGGTACTCAGGCACGGTGTACTCGCTGGCCTCGAAGGTCGTCCCGGCGCCGCCGGCCAACACGGCTCCCCCACGATCACCGGCAACCTTGCCGACGGGAACAAGGTCACCGTTGGCGGTGACCAGTGGGACACGCAGGTGCACAGGTCCTACAGGTGGTGGCAGTGTGATCCCGGAGACACGGACCCCGCCGATTACTTCGACCACTGCTTCCCGGTGGCTTTCGGCGCGTCCATGAAGCTGACGCAGTCGATGGTCGGCGACAAGCTCGAGGCTGTCGTCACGGCGGACTCGCGGACGAGGGGGGTGAACTTTGCGACGACCGACCTGGTCACGGTGCTGGGCATCAAGCCCGGGGCCTTGAAGGAGCAACGGTCAACCACCACTACTCCGCGACCCTGACGGCCACGGGTGGCACCGCCCCGTATGCGTGGTCGCTCGCCGCCGGGCAGCTGCCGGACGGCCTCTCCCTGGCACCATCCGGCCAGATCAGCGGCACGCCGACCACGAGCGGCACATCTGACTTCACGGTCCAGGTGACCGAACTCGTCGTCTCCGGCACTGTCGGCCACCAAGTCCTACACGATCACCGTGTCGTGACCGTGCGCTCCTAGAGAGCGCTCTCGATCCCGGCGAGCACGTCGTCGACGCGGATCCGGTCGAGGCTGGCCGGGCCGCGTCCGTTGGGCAGGGCCTGGACCACGCGGTGCTGGCCGCCGGCGGGGGCGCGAACCTGGCCGTTGGTGGGACCGAACAGCCCCACCGACGCTGTGCCGACCGCGGCGGCGAGGTGGAGGAGGGGGGTGTCCGCCGCGATGAGAAGGTCGCAGCGCGCGATCACCGCAGCCGGTGGTGGCGAGGTCGAGCTCGCCGCAGAGATCGACGGTGTCGGCGGCAAGGTCGAGACGCATCGCCTCGGCCGTGTCGCGGTCGCGCGGCGTCGCCGACCAGGACGATCCCGGCGCCGTGGCGGCCAGCCAGGCGGTTGGCGAGGTGGGCGAAGCGCTCCGCGCTCCACGGACCAGCCTCCTCCTCAGCGAAGCCGCGGCCGGGAGCGATGGCCACCAGCAGCCGGCCGTCGCCGACGCCCTTGCTGAGCAGGAGCTGCTCGGCGGTCGTGGAGGCCTCGGCGCGGGGCACGAACTCCAGCCGCCGGGTCCCGGCGGCGGATCCCGAGCGCGCCGGCCAGGCCCAGCCACGCCTGCGCGCGGTTGCCGTCGACGGCGGGCACGGGACCGGCGTCGCTGAGCAGGCAGCTCGCCGGCGCCGCCGGCGCAGCCGAGCCGCCGCGGGATCACCGCGCGAGGTAGACAGCCGCGCGCACCGACGCCAGCTCGCTGCACACCACGGCCACGTCCAGCCGCCGCCTGCGCAGCTCCCGCCAGAGGCGAGCGAGCCCCAGCGACGGTCGGGCGCGTCCCGAGCCCGGGCACCGGCAGGTAGCGGTCGGCGCCCCTGAGCCCCTGGGCGAGGTCGGTCGCGACCGGCCGGCCCGGCCACCAGCAGGGGCTCTTCGACGCCCGCGGAGACCGCTGCGATCAGCGGCGCGGCCTGCAGTGTCTCGGTGAGCCCGCCGCACGACGACCACGACGATGTTCACGGCGCCCAACCCTAGCGGCCGCGCGCGATCGCCGCACCTTCGCCGCAGAGTCGGGCGCATTCGTCGGTGCGCTCATATACTGGATCGATCGATGTCCCGCGCACTTTCCGGCCGCGACCTGCTCAGCATCGCCGACCTCGATCGCGATGAGATCAACGCGGTGCTCGACCTCGCCGCGCGTGCCAAAGCCGGGCGAGGACCTCGGCACGCCGCTGCGCGGGCTGCAACCTCGCGCTCATCTTCCAGCGGCCGAGCAACCGCACCCGGGTCTCGTTCGAGGTGGCCATCAACAGGCTCGGCGGCCACCCCATCGCCCTGTTCGGTGACGAGATCCGGCTCGGCGAGCGCGAGACGGCGTCCGACATCGCACGCATCCTCGACCGCTACGCCGACGGCGTCATCGCGCGGCTGACCTCGCAGCGCGACCTCGTCGCCATCGCGGCGCGATGCGCGGCCCGGTGATCAGCGGCGATGACCGACACCGAGCATCCGTGCCAGCTCCTCGCCGACCTGATGACCGTGCTGGAGACGACCGGCACGATCGCCGGGGCGCGCGTCGCGTACATCGGCGACGGCAACAACGTGTGCACGTCGTGGCTGTACGCGGCGGCGATCAGCGGGCGTCGACCTGCGCATCGTGTCGCCGCCGGGCTACGAGCCCGCCGAGGCGGTGCTCGACCGCGCCGCGACGCTGCGCGGCAACGGCAACGGGTTCCCTGTCGGTCACGATCCGGCGCCGGCACTGCGCGACGTCGGACATCGTGTACACGGACGTGTGGACCAGCATGGGCCAGGAGGCCGAACAGCAGCGCCGCCGCGAGGACTTCGGCCACCTCCAGGTCAATGACACGCTCCTCGCCCTCGCTCCTGCGGCCGCGCGGGTCATGCACTGCCTGCCGGCGCACCGTGGCGAGGAGATCACCGACCGCGTCCTCGACGGCCCGCGGTCGGTGGTGTTCGACCAGGCGGAGAACCGGCTCTGGGCGCAGATGGCGCTGCTCGGCGCTGCGTCTTCGAGGGCGTGCCCCAGCGCAGCGCGGCACCGTCGCGGTCGGCGCGCTCGTGAGCTCGCCGTGGCGCGACGCTCTCATCTTCCTGCAGAACATCGGCTGGCGCGACGTGCTCGACGTCGCCATCGTCGCGGTGCTCCTCTACCAGCTGCTGAAGCTGATCCGCGGCACCCAGGCCGCCCAGCTGCTCGTGGGGCTGGGCGTGATCATCGCTGTGGGGCTCGCCGCTGAGGCGCTCCACCTCCGCCTGCTCCAGTTCATCTTCGCCAACGGCGGCCAGGCGATCGTCATCGCCGCGGTGATCCTCTTCCAGCCTGAGCTGCGGCGCGCGCTCGACCAGGTGGGCCGGCTCGGACCGGTGCGCTCGCTGCTCGGCCAGCACGCCGGGCGCCGACGCGCAGCGCTCCGTCGACGAGGTGATCCGCGCGGCCTCGTCGCTGAGCGAGCGCAAGACCGGCGCGCTGGTCGTGTTCGAACGCGAGACCGGGCTCGAGAACATCGCCGCCACCGGGTGTTCGCATCAACGGTGAGGTGACCGCCGAGATGCTGGCCACCATCTTCATGCCGGGAACGTCGCTGCACGACGGCGCGGTCATCATCCGCGACGCTCGGCTGGTCGCCGCAGGCTGCGTCCTGCCGCTCGCGGAGACGATCCCCGGGGTCGGCCGCATGGGCACTCGCCACCGCGCCGCCGTGGGGCTCACCCTGCAGAGTGACGCGATCGTGCTCATCGTGAGCGAGGAGACCGGCCTGATCAGCGTCGCGCACGAGGGACGGATCACTCGCGGCCTCGACGCCAACGCGCTGAGGACCATGCTCATCACCCTGACCGGCGTCGAACCCCCGGGGCGGCAGAGGCTCGTGCCTCGGCCGTCCGCCCTGCGGGCCATCCGGCGGCGCACCCATCCATGAGGTTTCCCGGCTTCGCCACCCGCAACCTGCGTCTCAAGGGCATCGCTGCAGGGCTCGCCGCGGTGCTCTGGGCCGGGGTGGCCTACGCCAGCAACCCCCCGGACACGCGCTCGGTCTCGGTGCCGGTGCCCCAGGACCTGGCGTCGGTGGCCCCGTTCGTGCTGGTTCACGGCATCCCGGACGTGGTGATCAGGGTGAGCGGCACGCGCGATCACCTCACCGCCTTCAGCCCGGCGGACCTCGTGGTCAGCGTCAACTACAGGGCGATCAAGAACGTCGGCCTCCAGTCACTGCCGCTCACCGTGGTCAACAACGACCGTGACGTCCTGCTCGACAACCCGCCGGCGACCGTCATCGCGGACGTTGACCGTCTCGACTCGCGGACTGTCACTGTCAACGTTGTCACCAACCCACTGCCACCGCAGGGATACGTCGTCGTCAGCAAGCAGGCGTCGCCATCGAGCGTGACCGTCATCGGTCCGCAGCACCAGCTGGCCGGCGTCGAGGCCAAGGTGACCGTCAACCTCGCCAACCAGAAGACCAACTTCCAGGCGGACGAGCAGGTCGGGCTCTACAACTCGGCGACCGGGCAGCAGGTGGGCACCTTCGGCGTCACCGTCGCGGGCCAGCGGCAGGCGACCGTCCTCGTGACAGTCGCAGGTGGCGGCCAGCCTCACCTCGCGCGCCAGCGCGGTGCTGCCCAAGGTGTCGGGGACTGTCGGGTCCGGCCACTTCCTCGAGGCCGAGAGCGTCAGCCCGGCGACAGTGGTTCTCAACGGGCCGCAGGACCTCCTCAACACGCTCGACTCGATATCGACCGAGACGATCTCGCTGAACGGGATCACCGGCACCCTCAGCTTCATCGTCAACCTGTCGCCGCCGGCGGGCGTGACCGCCAATCCCGGCAGGGTCACCGTGACGATCACGGTGGGGTCCATCGCCCAGCCGCCGCCGTCGTCGCCCGCGACACCCGCGCCCACCCCGACGTCCTCTCCGTCACCATCGCCTACCACGTAGCGGCGAGCCGTGATGGCGGCAGCCTCGCCGTCGCCGGGCCTGACCGCCAGTAACCAGCCCAGTCCACGAGGCGTTGACCGAACCAGATGTGCGGAATCATCGGCTACTCCGGGCCGCGCCAGGCCGCGCCCGTCCTGCTCGACAGCCTGCAGCGGCTCGAGTACCGCGGCTACAACTCCGCCGGCATCGCCGTCCTCGACGACGACGGCGGCGCCACCGCGGTTGCCAAGAGCAACCTCAAGGTCGCCGACCTCGTCCAGCAGCTCGACGTGGCCGGCATGCCGCGCGGACACACCGGGATCGGGCACACGCGCTGGGCCACGCACGGGCGGCCGACCGTCGCCAACGCCCACCCCCATCGCGACTGCACCGGTCGCATCCACATCATCCACAACGGCATCATCGAGAACTACCGCGAGCTGCGCGTCGAGCTCATCGCCGCCGGGCACGAGTTCACCAGCGACACCGACACCGAGGTGGTGCCGCACCTCATCGAGCAGTACTACGAGGGCGACCTCGCCGAGGCGGTGCGCGCCGCGCTGCAGCGCATCCGCGGCGCGTACGCGCTGGTCGCCGTGTCCGCGGACGAGCCGTCGCGCATCGTCGGCGCGCGGCTCAACGCCCCTCTGGTGATCGGCCTCGGCGACGACGAGGTGTTCGTCAGCAGCGACATCACCGCGCTGATCCCGTACACCAAGCGCGTGGTCCCGCTGGGGGAGGGCGAGGTCGCCTCGGTCTCACCGGAAAGCGTCGTGCTCACCACCCTGGACGGCACGCCGGTCGAACCGCGCGTCATCGCGGTGACATGGGAGGCCGAGCAGGCACAGAAGAACGGCTTCCCGCACTTCATGCTCAAGGAGATCCACGAGCAGCCGGAGGCGCTGCGCAGCGCGCTGCGCGGACGCATCGACGACGACGGCCTCGTCGACCTGCCCGACATGCTGCTCGACGACAGCCACCTCAGCCGCGCTCGACCAGGTGACCATCGTCGCCTGCGGCTCGGCGTGGATCGCCGGGATGGTCACCAAGTACGCGATCGAGCGGCTGGCGCGGGTGCACTGCGACGTCCAGCCCTCCAGCGAGTTCCGCTACGCCGACCCGCTTGTCGACGCGAAGACGCTGGTGCTGGCCTTCTCCCAATCCGGCGAGACCGCCGACACCATGGCCGCCGTGCGTGAGGCGCGCCGCCATGGCGCCACGGTCATCGCGGTCACCAACGTGGTCGGCAGCGCGCTGTCCATGGAGGCCGACGGTGTCGTGTACATGCAGTCCGGGCCGGAGATCTGCGTCGCCGCCACCAAGACCATGCTCAACCAGGTCGCCTGCGGGATCCT
Organism: Candidatus Dormiibacterota bacterium; assembly: GCA_963823765.1. Lineage (GTDB taxonomy): Bacteria > Chloroflexota > Dormibacteria > Aeolococcales > Aeolococcaceae > Aeolococcus. Next base: position 1,000,343 of record CAWGML010000002.1, on the reverse strand, counting down.
CGCTCGCGCTGCGCCTCGGCCAGGCTCGGGGCTCGCTCGCTGACGACGAGCATCGCCGCCTCGCCGCCGCGCTCACCGACGCCCCGACGCTCGTCGAGAGGGCGCTCGAGCTCGAGCCGCAGCTCGCGGAGATGGCCCAGCGCTACGCGCACACTCGCAACGCGATGTACATCGGACGCGGCATCAACTTCCCGGTCGCGCTGGAGGGGGCGCTGAAGCTCAAGGAGATCTCGTACATCCATGCCGAGGGATACGCCGCGGGTGAGCTGAAGCACGGTCCGATCGCGCTGCTCGACCCCGACGTGCCGGTGGTGGCGCTCGCCACCCGTTCGCGAACGCTGCCCAAGATGGTGAGCAACATCCAGGAGGTGAGCTCGCGGGACGCGCCCGTGATCGCGCTTGTCACCGAGGGTGAGAACCCGTTCGACGCCGGTTTCGTGCGTGACCTCGTCGAGGTCCCGCTCACCGACGAGCTCGTCTCTCCGCTGGTGAACATCGTCCCGCTGCAGCTGTTCGCGTACCACGTCGCGGTCGAGCGCGGCTGCGACGTCGACCAGCCCCGCAACCTCGCCAAGTCGGTCACGGTGGAGTGAGGGGCGGCACCGAGGTCGACCACGCGACGTTGGCCGACGTTCCCGCCGGCCTTGCGCTGCCCGACCGCCCGCGAGGACGCGCACAAGGGCACCTTCGGCACCGTGCTCGTGGTGGGCGGGGCCGTCGGGTTCAGCGGGGCGCCCCTGATGAGCGCCACCGCGGCGGCTCGCGGCGGCGCGGGCAAGGTCCACGTCTGCGTGCCCGACGCCGATCTACCCCATCGTGGCGGCGCAGACGCTCGAGGTCATGGCGCACCCGCTGCCCGCCGCCGACGGCGGTCTCGCCGCCGACGGCCCTCCAGGTGCTGCGCGAGCCGCCACCTGCCGACGCCACGGTGCTGGTCCTCGGCCCGGGTGCAGGGCGCGCTCCCGGCACCGAGGAGCTGGTCATCGGCCTCCTCGCCGACCTGCCCGTGCCGGCCGTGGTCGACGCCGACGCGCTGAACATCGCCGCCGCCCGCCACTTCGACTGGCGTGCGTGTGCCCGCAGCCGGTCGTGGTCACGCCGCACCCCGCCGAGATGGGCCGGCTTTCCGGGCTCGCCGACCGCCGAGGTGCAGTCCCGCCGCCGCGAGCTGGCCGTCGAGTTCGCGGCGACGAACGGGGTGGTGGTCGTGCTCAAGGGCAGCGACACCGTGGTCGCCGCTCCGGACGGACGCGTCCAGGTGAGCGCGATCCGGGTGGTGGCGCTGGCGACCGCGGGCAGCGGCGACGTGCTGTCCGGGCTGCTCGGCGCCTTCCTCGCCCAGGGCCTCGACGCGTTCGACGCCGCCGTGGCGGCGGTGTTCGTCCACGCCGAGGCCGCGCTCGCGGTGCAGGCACGCCTCGGCCGGGCCGGCGCGCTGCCCCGCGACCTCCTCGAGGAGCTGCCGCTCGCGCAGGAGCGGACGCGCCGGATCGCTGGAAGGCCTCGCGCACCGATGACGTCTGCGGGGCCGGCGGCAGCTGCCACCACCGGCCTGCGCGCGGTCATCTTCGACATGGACGGGGTGCTCATCGACACCGAGCCGGTCTGGCGCCAGGTCGAGATCGAGGTCTTCGGCGTCGCTCGGGGTGCGCATCGACCGAGGCCGAGTGCCGCCAGACCATGGGGGTGCGGGTCACGAGGTGGTGGCGCTGTGGTACGAGCGCCGGCCCTGGTCGGGTGAGTCGGTCGACGAGGTGACACGTCGCATCGTCGACGGGGTCGCGGCCCACGTGCGCGCGCACGGCGTCGCCATGGACGGCGCGCTCACCGCCGTCGAGCGTGGTGCGCCGGGCCGGCCTGCTCTGTGCGGTGGCGTCGTCGTCGCCGCCCGCGCTGATCAGCGCGGTGCTGGACCGGCTGGGCATCGGCGAGCGCGGTCGACGTGGTGTGCTCCGCCGAGGACGATGCGCACGGCAAGCCCGCGCCGGACATCTACCTGCGCACGGCGGCCCTGCTCGGCGTGCTGCCCGGCCAGCTGCCTGGCCATCGAGGACTCGGTCAACGGCGTGCTCTCGGCGCGCGCGGCGGGCATGCCGTGCGTCGCGGTTCCCGACGAGGTCACCGCCGCCGACCCGCGCCTCGGCGCAGCGACGCTCAGGCTCGACTCCCTTGGCGACCTCGACGACGAGCGCCTCGAGGAGCTCAGGCGCGCCTACTTCGCGTAGATGAAGCCCTGGATGCCGCTCGAGTTGTCGGGAAGCACGCGGTAGTTGACGCGGTTCCAGCCGTTGTAGTTCATCTCGGAGAACTTGAAGTACCCGGCGGGGACGCCGGAGGCTGGTCCGACCGCCTCGACGTAGCCGACGTGCCCCACGCTGCTGGCGCCGTCGCCGCCCGGCCAGAACGTCACCACGGCGCCGACCTGCGGGCGTGTGCCCCACCGGGTACCCCATCCTGGCCGCGTTGGAGTACCACTCCTTGGCGTTGCCGACCCAGGGGATGCAGCGCCGGGTGGCGACGTACCAGGTGCACTGGCCGTAGGCGAAGTGGTTCCCGCACGAGCCCTGGTTGGCGCTCGACCGCGGCGGGGCGTCCCGCGGCCAGCTGCTGGTCGATGTTGGCGATCTGGATCTCGATGGCGCGCGCCGGCGCGCTCGCAGCCTGCAGCGCGGCGTTGCGCGCGTCGACGAGCATGAGCAGCGCGTTGCTGTCCTGGGCGAGCTGGCCCTCGAGGGCCAGGGTCGTCGCCGCGTCCTTCTGGATCTCCGCCTTCTCGGTCGGCTGATGGCGTCCTGCTTGGCGCGCACGTTCGGCTGCAGGTTGCGCACCTGCTCGGCGACGTGCGACGTGCCGGCGAGACGGTCCATCGCCTGGCTGAAGGTGCGTGGCGCTGAGCACCGCGGCCACCCAGGAGTTGGTGCTGGTGCTCTCGTAGCTCTGCCGTGTCAGCGTGCCGAGGTCCTGCTTGGCCCTGGACGATCGTCGCCTCGTCGTCAGCGATCTGGCCGCTGAGCGCGAGGAGACGAGCGTTGATGGCGGCGAGGCTGCTGCTGCGCGGCAGAGCAGCTGCGCCTGCTCGGCGGCGAAGGCGTTCTCGGCCGCTGCGAGAGCGGAGGAGGCGCTGTTCTTGGCCGGTTCGAGGGTCGCCAGCTGCTGGAGCAGTTGCGCCCGTCGCGCCCGCAGCGCGTCGGTTGGGGCTGGTGGCAGCCTGCCCGGTGGGGATGGAGGTGATGCCGATGCTCAGGAGAGCACCGCAGCCGACCACGATCGACAGAAGCTTTCGAGTACCCCGCAATAGGTGCCCTCCGTTCCCCGTCCGCCGAGGCCCTGAAATGACGTGTTCCGCGCGGGGTGCGGGCCCCTGCGACCCGCGGCACGATAGAGGGTCGGAGGTGCCGAATGCAAATCGACCGGGCCGAGGCCCGGTGGCGGTCCGTAGAGTCGGCACGACGATGCCCGAATCCCCTCCAGCCGGCTCGCGCGACGCAGCTTCGGAGCGGGTGGACCCACCCTCGCGCGAGGTGGGCGAGCGCGCCCTCCTCGAGCGGCTGGTGGCGATCGCCACAGGAGAGCGGCGGCCCGCAGGGTCCGCGGCGGCGACGACGCCGCGGTCTGGACGCCCCCGCCGGGCCGCGACCTCGCGGTCAGCGTCGACGCGCTCGTCGAGGAGGTCGACTTCCGCCGCTCCTGGATCGATCCCAGGCAGCTGGGCGCGCGCGCCTTCGCGGTGGCCGTCTCCGACCTCGCCGGCGATGGGCGCGGAGCCGCTGACCTGCCTGGCCACCCTCTGCGCGCGGTCGACCGAGCAGCTCGAGGACGTGCTCGAGATCCAGCGCGGGCTGTGCGAGGCGGCGGCGGCGGCGGGCTGCGCGGTGGTCGGGCGGCGACGTCAGCGCCATCGACGGCCCGCTGGTGATCGACGTCTGCGTCACCGGCAGCCTGCCCAGCGGGCGGGCGCTGCGCCGCGCCGCCGGACGCCCCGGCGACCTGCTCCTCGTCACCGGCGTGCTCGGGCGCTCCGCCGCCGGGCTGCGACTGCTGCTCGGCGGCGCCCGCCCCGACCTCCGCGACGGAACGCGGCTGGGTCGAGGCGCACCTCGCACCCTGTGGCGCGGCTGCGCGAGGGCGCCCGCCTGCTCGCCGCCGGCGTGCGCTGCGCCGGCGACGTCAGCGACGGCATCCTCGTCGACGCGGCGCGCACCGCGCGCGCCTAGCGGGTGCGCCGCGGAGATCTGGGCCGACAGGCTGCCGGTCGATCCGCACCTGGCCGAGCGTTTCGGCCAAGATGGCTGGAACTCGCGATCGGCGGCGGCGAGGACTTCGAGCTGCTCGCGGCCGTCGCCGAGGAAGACGGCGAACAGCCTGCTCCGCGGCTGGCCCCGCGACCTGGCGCCGCTCACGGTCGTCGGCATGCTCAGCGAGGGCTCGGGCCTGCGCCTGCTCGACAGCCGCGGCGGGATCGGAGCAGGCCCCGCCGCGCACCCTGGCCGCGCACTTCTCGTGACCCAGGCCCGTCGCTCCGCTGCGCAGCGGCTCGCCGGACGACCACCGAGCGCTTCGGCGCGGCGCTCGGCGCGGTCCTCGCGAAGCGGTGACGTGCTCGTGCTCGAGGGCCCGCTCGGCGCCGGCAAGACATGCCTGGTGCGCGGCATCGTCGCCGGCGCGGGCGGCGACGCGGCCGCGGTGCGCAGCCCCACCTTCGTCCTCCACCAGCCCCATCCGCGGCACGCGATCACCGTGCACCACGTCGACCTGTACCGGCTCGGCCCCGGCGCCTCCGATCGACGTGCTCGACCTCGACACGCTCCTCGACGGCGGCGCGGCGGTGATCGAGTGGGGCGGCTACGCCGACCTCGGCGACTTCGCACCCGCGACCGTGTCGATCGACGGCGGCGACGACGGCGCGCAGCCGATCGCGTGCTCCGCATGGAGAGTCGCCGCCGCCGAGCACCTCGCGCGGGCCTGGGCGGCGCTGCCGCAGCGAGCGGCCGCCACGCCGTGAGCGTCATCGCCATCGACTCCGCCTCGCGCGACCGGGCGTGGGCGCTGCTCGCCGCCGACGACGGCTCGGTCATCGAGCAGCGCGAGATGCCCGGCGGCGAGCTCGACCGTCGCCTTCCCGGTCGTGCTCGCCGAGCCATCCTGGCCGAGGACGTCACCGCGGTGGTGGTGCTGACCGGGCCCGGCTCGTACAGCGGGGTGCGCGCGGGGATGGCCGCCGCGCTCGGCGTCGCCGCGGCGCGCTCGGCTTGCCGCTGCACGGCCTTGGCAACCTCGATCGCCGTCGCCGGCGGCCGCGCCGGTCGCTGACGCCGCCGAGTTCACCGTCGTCGCCGACGCGGGCCGAGGCGGCGTGTACGTCGCGCGCTTCGCGGCCGGGTCGGCGCGACGTCGAGCAGGTGTCGCGGCGTCGAGCGCGTCGAGCGCCGGCGAGGTCGCCAGCGCGGGCGCGTCTTCGCCACCGCCGCAGATCGCCGGGCTGCCCACCGAGCAGCTCGACCCCGTCCGCGTGCTCGCCGCCGCGGTGCCGCGCGCCCTGGCGCTGCCCCCGCTGGACGCCGCTCGGGCTCACCGCGATCCACGCCGAGCCGCCGGCGACGGCCCGCTGACGGAGCCGGAGGAAGCGCCGGAGGCACTGTAAACTCGTGCCTTCGGATCAGCCGTTGCCGGTGGGTGTCATGCAGGTCGTCCCGCGCGTCGCCATCGAGCGCATGCGCCCCGAGGACATCCCGGCGGTCCAGGTCATCGAGCGGGAGATCTTCCTCTCGCCCTGGCCGCGCAACGCCTACGCCACCGAGCTGGCGCAGAACCGCCAGGCGTCGTACATCGTGCTCCGCGAGGACGGCGAGCTGGTCGGGTACGCGGGCCTGTGGAAGGTGGTCCACGAGGCGCACGTCACCACCATCGGCGTGCGCGGTCGCGACCAGGGCAAGGGCTACGGCAAGACGCTGTTCGCCGCGCTCATCCAGCGCAGCTACGACCTCGGCGCGCGCTGGATGACGCTCGAGGTGCGCGCCGGCAACGACCACGCGGTCCGCCTCTACGAGTGGTTCGGCTTCAAGTCGATCGGTCGCCGTCGCGGCTACTACACCGACAACGGTGAGGACGCGGTGATCATGTGGAGCGACAGCATCCACGCGCCCGCGTTCAAGCGCCGCTTCCTCGACATCTTCGCCGGCATCGACGTCATCGGCATCGGCAGCCCGCCGTCGCCGGAGTACCCGCTCTGAACCTCCTCGCGGTGGAGACCTCGTGCGACGAGACCGCGGCGGCGGTGGTGCGCGACGGCAGGGAGGTGGTGAGCAGCGTGGTCTCCTCGCAGATCGCCCTGCACGCGCCGCACGGTGGCGTCGTGCCCGACCTGGCCGCCCGCGCCCACCTCGAGGCCATCGGCCCGGTGGTGGAGGAGGCGCTGCAGCGCCCTCCCCGGCGGCTGGGACGACGGTCGACGCGGTGGCGGTGACGCGCGGCCCGGGCCTGGCCGGCTGCCTCCTCGTCGGGGCGGCGTTCGCGCAGGCCGCCGCGGTGGCGCGCGGGCTGCCGATGGTCGGGGTCTCGCACATGGCCGGCCACGTCTACAGCGCGTGGCTGAGCGACGTCGCCCTCGAGCCGCCCTACCTGGCGCTGGTGGTCAGCGGCGGGCACAGCGACGTCGTCGAGCTGCGCGACCACGGCGACGCGGTGCGGCTGGCGTCCACGCGCGACGACGCCGCCGGCGAGGCGTTCGACAAGGCGGCCCGGCTGCTCGGCCTCGGCTACCCGGGCGGTCCCGCCATCGAGCGCGCCGCACGCGGCGGCGACCCGGCGCCGTTCCCGCTGCCGCGGACGCGGCTGGCCGGCGCGCTGTCGTTCAGCGGGCTGAAGACGGCGCTGCGCTACACCGTCCGCGACCTCGGCGCCGACGCCCTGACCGACGCGGGCACCCCGCGCGACCCGGCGGTGGTCGCCGACCTGGCCGCGTCGTTCCAGGCCGCGGTGGTCGACCAGTTGCTGCACATCCTGACCACAACTGCCGACCGCCGCGGCGCCGAGCAGGTCGCGGTGGTCGGCGGCGTGGCCGCCAACCGGGCGCTCCGCGAGGCGGTGCAGGAGCGCTTCAGCGGCCTGCGGGTGACCATCCCGCCGCTGTCGCTCTGCACCGACAACGCCGCCATGATCGGCGCGGCCGGGTGGCAGCGCCTGCAGCTCCATGGCCCCGACGCGCCCGGGCGTTGCCGTCGACCCGGCGCTCGACCTGTACGCCTGACGAGCGGATCCGGGACGCGGCTACCATCGCGCGGTGAGCACGCCAGGCCGGCAACGCCCGCTCCGAGGTGACCGACCGCTACCTCGAGACCATCTACTACATCGAGAACGAGGGCGACGTCCCGCGGCCGGGGCGAATCGCCGAGTGGCTCGGGGTCAGCGCTCCGACGGTGAGCGTCAGCCTGCAGCGGCTGGCGCGGGACGGCTGGGTGACCGTCGCCGAGGACCGCAGCGTCCACCTCTCCGACGCCGGGCGGGTGGCCGCGGCCGCCGTGGTGCGCCGTCACCGGCTCATCGAACGCTGGCTCACCGACATCCTCGGCCTCGATTGGGCGACCGCCGACCGGGAGGCCGCCGCGCTCTCGCACGGCGTGTCCGAGGTCGTGCTCGAGCGGCTCGACGAGCACCTCGGACGGCCCTCGACGTGCCCGCACGGCAACGTCATCCCCGGGCGGCGACCGCCCCCGGGCCGGCCGATGCAGAGGCTCGTCGAGCTGCCCACCGGCGTCGAGTTCGCGGGTGTTCCGCATCTCCGAGGTCGCCGAGCACGACGCGCCCCAGCTCCTCGCCGTGCTCCACGACGGCGGCGTGGTGCCCGAGGCGAGCATCCGTGTCGGCGAGCGCGGCGACGGCCAGCTCCGGCTCATCGTCGACGGCCACCCGGTCGTCCTCAGCGAGGGGGTCGCGGCCGCCGTGTGGGTGGAGTTCGGCGCCGGAGTGAGCATATTGGGTTAGGTTAGGCTAACCTAAGTCCATGAGCTTTGCCGCCACCGCGATCCTCGGCGCCGTCTCCGGGCTGACCATCCTGCTCGGCCTCCCCATCGCCCGCTGGGGCCGACCCGGCCCGCGGCTCATGGCCTTCCTGACCTCTGCCTCGGTCGGCGTCCTGCTCTTCATCTTCTACGACGTCATCCGCAACGCCAGTGAGACCGTCGAGGCGCGGATGAGCGCGTCGGCCGGCCAGGGCGCCGCGCTCGGTCTCCTCCTCGCCGGCGGCCTGGCCCTCGGTCTGTTCGTGCTCGTCGTCTTCGAGCGGGTCTCGCGGCGGAGCCCGCTGCCCGCGGGCCCCGGCGCCATGGCCGCCACGGACAGACCGTGAGGAGGCGTGCGCCGCTCCCGCCCCCGCTGCGGACCGCCCTCTTCATCGCCATCGGCATCGGCCTGCACAACTTCTCCGAGGGCCTGGCCATCGGCCAGTCCGCGGCCGCGGGCGCCTACCGGTTCTTCCTGGTCCTGGTGATCGGCTTCGGCCTGCACAACATCACCGAGGGCTTCGGCATCAGCGGGCCGATGATCGGCAGGCGCCCCAGCTGGCGGTTCCTCGGCCTGCTCGGCGCCGTCGGCGGCGGTCCCACCTTCGTGGGCACCCTGATCGGCTACGGGGTGACCCGGCTGGGCGGATCCTCGCTGGCCAGCCAGTCGGTGTCGGTGCTCTTCCTGGGCCTCGCCGCCGGCGCGATCGTGTACGTCATCGGCGAGCTCCAGCACGTCAACCGCAAGATCGGCAGCCACCAGATGGGCATGCTCGGGCTGCTCTGCGGCTTCCTCGCCGGCTACGGCACCGACATGCTGCTCAAGGCCGTCGGGGCGTAGGAGCGAGGCAACAGCCCCCTCCCGCCACTTGCGACGCTGGCACTCGCTGGCGTAGAGTGTTAGCAGTCGTAAGCTGAGAGTGCTAACCAAGAATTCACCCAAGGAGGTCCTCCTGTGGCCCTGAAACTCCGCCCCCTTGCAGACCGCGTCGTCGTCAAGCCCCTCGAGCGCGAGGAGATGACCAAGAGCGGCATCGTTCTCCCCGACACCGCCAAGGAGAAGCCCCAGGAGGGCACCATCGAGGCGGTCGGCAGCGGTCGCTACAACGAGCAGTCCGGCAAGCGCGTCGAGCTCGACGTCAAGGTCGGCGACCGCGTGATGTACGCGAAGTACGCCGGCAGCGAGGTCAAGATCGACGAGGTCGAGTACCTGATCCTCAGCGAGAAGGACATCCTCGCCGTCGTCGGCAGCAACGGATCCAACTGACCTTTCGCGGACAGCGCACGCGCTCGGCTCAGTTCGGGCGCGCGCCGGCGCGTCCCTGCATCGGAGGCCCTGAACTCTCATGACCGCCAAGCAACTGCGCTTCAGCAACGACGCGCGTGATGCGCTGCATCGCGGCGTGGACTCCGTCGCCGACGCCGTGTCGGTGACGCTCGGCCCGCGCGGGCGCAACGTGGTCATCGACAAGCGGTTCGGGGCGCCGCTGATCATCAACGACGGCGTCACCATCGCCCGCGACCTCGAGTTCAAGGACCACTTCGAGAACATGGGCGCGCAGCTGCTCAAGGAGATCGCGGTCAAGACCAACGACATCGCCGGCGACGGCACCACCACCGCCACCGTCCTGGGTCGCGCGCTCATCAACGAGGGCCTGCGCAACCTCGCCGCCGGCGCGTCGCCGACCGAGCTGCGCCGCGGCATGGTCGCCGCGGCGGAGGCGGTCACCGCCGCGGTCCGCGCGCAGTCGCACGAGGTCGCGGGCAACGAGGACCTCCAGCGCGTCGCCAGCATCAGCTCGGGCGACGAGCAGATCGGCACCATGATCGCCGAGGCCTTCGAGCGCGTCGGCCGCGAGGGCGTGGTCACTGTCGAGGAGGGCAACGGCATCGACACCGAGGTCGAGGTCGTCGAGGGCATGCAGTTCGATCGCGGCTACGTCTCGCCGTACCTCGTCACCGACCAGAAGGCGATGGAGGCGGTGCTCGAGAAGGCCGCGGTGCTGGTCACCGACGCCAAGATCACCGCGGTCGCGGACCTGCTGCCCGCGCTCGAGCTCGTGGTCCAGTCCGGCCGTCCGCTGCTCATCGTCGCCGAGGACGTGCAGGCCGAGGCTCTGGCGACGCTGGTGGTCAACCGGCTGCGCGGCTCGTTCACCGCCGTGGCCGTCAAGGCGCCCGCGTTCGGCGACCGTCGCACAGCCATGCTCACGGACATCGCCGTCGCTCACCGGCGCCACGGTGATCAGCGAGAAGGTGGGCCTGCGGCTCGACGCTGTCCGGCTCGACCAGCTGGGCAGCGCCGATCGCATCGTGGTCACCAAGGAGGACACCACCATCCTCCAGCGGCGGCGGCGATCGCGCCGCGTCGACGCGCGCGCCGAGGACATCCGCCGCGAGATCGAGGAGACCGAGTTCGGACTGGGACCGCGAGAAGCTGCAGGAGCGGCTGGCGCGGCTGGTCGGCGGCATCGCCGTCGTCAAGGTGGGGGCGGCCACCGAGGTCGAGATGAAGGAGCGCAAGTCACGCGTCGAGGACGCCCTGGCGGCGGTCCGCGCGGCGCTGGCGGAAGGCTACGTCGTCGGCGGGGGCGTCGCGCTGCTGCGCTCGGCGCACGCCATCGACGGCCTGTCGCTCGAGGGCGACGCCGGCGACCGGCGCGCGCATCGTGCGCAGGGCTCTCCAGGAACCGCTGCGGATCATCGCCCAGAACGGCGGCTTCGACGGCCCGACGGTTGCCAACCATGTCGCGGAGCTGCAGTGGCGACGAGGGCTTCGACGCCCGCGCCGGCGACTACGGCAACCTCGTCGAGCGCGGCGTCATCGACCCCACCAAGGTGGTGGTCAGCGCCCTTTCGCACGCCACCTCCATCGCCACCATCGTGCTCACCACCGAGGCGCTCATCGCCGACGTCCCCGAGCCCGAGGATGACGACGCAGGCGGCGGCGGTCACGGCCACTCGCACGGCGGTGGCATGGGCGGCATGGACGCGATGGGTGGCATGGGCGGCATGGGCGGCATGGGTGGCATGGGCATGGGAGACGACCTCGACTTCTGATCCGGTCGACTGCACCGGCTGGCCGCGAAGTGGCCGGCCCCGCCTAGACTGACCAGCGCATGTGCGGCATCGCCGGTTTCACCGGGGTCGACCAGGAACTGCTGGGTCGAATGCTCGAACTCGATGGTCCATCGCGGGCCCGACGGCTTCGGCATCGAGGTCAACGAGCACTTCTCGATGGGCATGCGGCGCCTGGCGATCGTCGACATCGAGGGCGGCAACCAGCCGCATCTACACCGACGACCGTCGTCTGGCACTGATCAACAACGGCGAGATCTACAACGCCCCCGAGTTGCGCGCCGAGCTGGAGGCAGAAGGGGCATCGATTCTCCACGGACCACTCCGACACCGAGGTGATCCTGCGCGGCTACGAGGAGTGGGGCCAGGACGTCGTCACCCACCTCACCGGGATGTTCGCGTTCGCGCTCTGGGACTCCACGCACAACGAGCTGTTCCTGGCGCGCGACCGGCTCGGCATCAAACCGCTCTACTACGCGCAGCGGGGCGAGCCGGGTCATCTTCGCGTCGGAGATCAAGGCGATCCTGCAGGACCCGACGATCCCGCGCCGTGAGAACCTCTCCGTCCTGCAGCGCTTCCTCCTCTTCCGCGTCCATGACGCCACCGACGCCACGTTCTTCGACGGCATCAAGCGGCTCCTCCCCGCGCACACGATGACCATCGGGCCCGAGGGGATCCGCGGGATCGCCGCTACTGGAACCCGGAGGTCAACCTCGAGTTCTCGGGCAGCCGCAGCGACGAGGAGTACGCCGCGGACTTCGCGGCCCTCTTCGACCGCGTCGTGGCGCGGCACCTCATCTCCGACGCACCCGTCGGCGTGCCACTCTCGGGCGGTCTCGACTCCAGCGGGGTGGTGTGCACCATGGCCCACCTCATGGAAGCAGGGCACCGACCTCCACACCGGCGGCACGCTGCACACGTTCTCCGCGCTCTTCCCCGGGCAGAGCATCGACGAGAGCCGGTACATCCACGAGGTCGAGCAGCGCACCGGCAGCGTCCCGCACTACGCGTACCCGGACCTCGACGAGTTCTGGCTCGAGATGCAGGAGTGGGTCTGGTTCCAGGAGGAGCCCACGATCGCGTCGGCGCCGTACGCGTACTACTGCGTCTACCGGGTCGCCAAGGAGCACGTCAAGGTGATGCTGTCCGGCAACGGAGGCGACGAGCTCCTCGCCGGCTACATCCCGTATTTCCGCGCGTACCTCGACCTCTGCGCGCGACCAGGGGCACTGGCTCGCGGCGGCGCGGGAGCTGCGTCAGCGGGCGCTCGACCTCTATCGCGGGTACTTCGGAGAAGCGCTGCGCGCTCGGCTGCCGCGCCAAGGGCGGGCTGCTGAGCATGCGTCCGCTGCTCGCGGATCGCAACGGTGAGCTGGAGAAGGTGACATTCACGCCGGATCGCAACCTCAACGCCCGGCTGGCGCACGACGTCCTGTCGTATTCGACGCCGAACCTGCTGCGCTACGAGGACAAGAACTCGATGGCCTTCTCCATCGAGGCGCGGGTGCCGTTCCTCGACCACGAGCTGGTCGAGTTCATCTTCAAGCTGCCCATCGACCAGAAGATCGACGGCGGCTGGAACCGTGCCGTGTACCGCCGGGCCATGCGTGGCCGGATCCCTGAGCTGAACCGGCTGCGCCGCAGCAAGATCGGGTTCACCAACCCCGAGGTCACATGGATCCGCGGTCGCGCCGCGCGCATGCGCGCGATCTTCGACTCCGCCACCTGCCGGGGGCGCGGCATCTACGACAACGACCGCCTGGTGCGGGACTTCGACGCATGGCTCGCGGGGGCGCCCGGCGACCCCTTGATCTTCTGGCGGACGATGGTCACCGAGCTGTGGATGCAGCGCTACATGGATCAGCCGGTGGCGCTGGCGGCATGACAGTGGTCACGGAGCCTGTGGCGTGGCAGGAGGAGCGGGAGGCCGGCGGCCGCACCTACGGGCGCGCGGCCATCCGCACCCACCTGGTGCATGTCAAAGAGCCGATCCTCGATGTGCTGCGCGCCTACGTGGCGCCCGTCTTCGAGCCCGGCGACATCCTTGTGCTCTCCGAGAAGTTCGTGGCCATCACCCAGGGGCGCGTCATCCACCGATCGCTGGTCCGGCCCGGTCTTCTCGCCAGGGTGTTGGTCAAGGGGGTCACCAAGCTGAAGGACGACGTCGGTTTCTCGGACCCCGCCAAGATGCAGGTGGCGATCATGCGCGCGGGCTGGGCGCGCATGGCGTTCGCGATGACCGTGGGCGGGGTGACACGGCTGTTCGGCCGCCACGGCGACTTCTACCGCCTGGCAGGCAACCGCGTCTCCGAGATCGACGGCTTCAACCCGCACACGGTGCGTCCCTTCAACGAGTTCGCCATGCTGGGCCCCGAGGATCCGCCCCGCGATGCCCAGGCGATCGAGGACGCCACCGGGTGGCCGGTGGTGATCGTCGACGCCAACAATGTCAACGTCGAGGTGCTCGGGGCCAGCGCGCGGCGTGCCGGTCCCGGCCGCCGACGTGCGACTGGCGGTGCTCGACAACCCGCTCGGACAGGGCGAGGAGCAGACCCCGATCGTGCTCTTGCGACCTCGCCCGGCAGCGCCGACGGATGGCGGACCGCGCAGATGGTGGTGAGCACCAAGTGGGCGGAGGTCGACGTCGCCGCTCTGCGCGACAACGCCCGAGCTCTGTGCGAGTTCGCCGGCGAACGCTGCGCGGTCATGGCGATGGTCAAGGCAAATGGCTACGGGCATGGCGCAGTGGACGCGGCGGGCGCGGCGCTGGCCGGGGGCGCCACCTGGCTCGGGGTCTCCTCGATGGTGGAGGCGCTGCAGCTGCGCCGCGCCGGGATCACCGCCCGGGTTCTCAACGCCGGGTGGACGATGCCGTTCGAGATGGGCGCCGCCGTCGCCAACGACGTCGACGTGGCGGTGTTCACACCGGCGGACGTGGCCGCCGCGCAGGACGCCGCGCGAGCGACCTCACTACCGGTGCGCGTGCACTGGAAGGTCGACACCGGGATGGGACGGCTGGGCACGCGTCTCGAGGACGTCGCGGCGATGCGCGCGCGCCCTGATCGACGCGCGTGGAGGTGTCGAGGTGGTGGGCATCTTCACCCACTTCGCGTCGGCGGACGAGGAGTCGCTGGACGCCACCGTCGCCCAACACACGCGCTTCCTCGACGCCCTGCAGACCGTCGCCGACAGCTTCGACCGCCCGCTCATCCACAGCGCCAACAGCGCCGCCGCCCTGCGCCTGCGCGAGACGCACCACGACATCATCAGGCCGGGGATCGCCTTTTACGGGTACCCACCGGCGCGGTGCGGCGGCGTCGTCGAGCGTTCGCCCGGCGCTGCGCGTCTGCGCGCGCGTGACCCAGGTGAAGACGCTCGTCGCGGGTGACGCGGTGGGCTACGGCGGTGAGTGGGTGGCCAGCCGGAGCACGCGGGTGGCCACGGTCGCCGCGGGGTACGCGGACGGGGTGGACAGGCGCAACGGCAACCGGGGCGTGGTGATCGCCGGCGGGACGCTCTGCCCGATCATCGGCCGCATCAGCATGGACCAGCTGTCGATCGACGTCAGCGCGGCCGCGGAGGTGGGCGCCGGCGACCCGGTGGTGCTGCTCGGCGAGGAGGCGGGCCACAGGGTGGACGCGGCCACCATCGCCGCCTCGATCGGCACAATCTCCTACGAGGTGCTCTGCGCGGTGTCATCCCGGGTGCCGCGGGTCGCAGTCAACGCGGGCGGAGAGTGAGATGAGCCGGACGGTGCGGATCGGGGTGGCGCAGTACGCGCCGCACGTCGGTGACCTCGACGCCAACCGGGCGGCTGCGGTGCGGTGGGCACAGCGTGCGGCCGACGAGAACGTCGACTTGGTGGTCCTGCCCGAGCTGGCATCGAGCGGCTACGTCTTCGCCTCTGAGGCGGAGGCGGATGCGTCGGCACAGGACGCGCACACCGGCGAGCTGATCGAGGCCTTGACAGCGGTGTGCGCCGGGGGCATGCACTGCGTCGTCGGCCTCAACGAACGTGACGGAGACGTCCGCCACAACAGCGCTGTGGTCGTCGGCCCGCAGGGGCACCTCGCGACCTATCGCAAGTTGCACCTCTTCAACGACGAGAAGTCGTGGTTCGAGCCGGGGGGCGAACTTCCCGTGGTGGACCTGCCGTTCGGGCGCGTCGGCATGGTGATCTGCTTCGACCTCTGGTTCCCCGAGGCGGCGCGCGCCCTGGCACTGGCGGGCGCGGAGATCATCGCCGTGCCCACCAACTGGGTGGCGTCGTTCCGGCGACAGGTGTACGACGCCGCGGGGTACTGCCTGGGCGACATCGTGTCCATGGCCACCGCTGGGCAGAACGCGGTGGTGATGGCCTGCGCCGACAGGGTGGGTGTCGAGCGCGATGTGCGCTTCCTTGGCTGCTCGATCATCGTCGGCCCTGAGGGCTGGCCGCTGCAGGGACCGGCCGGCCCGGAGGAGGAGACGCTGCTCGTGGCCGACGTCGACCTCGACAGCGTCGCCGCGGCGAGGCGCCGTACACCGCGGAACCACCTCATCGATGACCGCCGGCCGGACTCCTACAATGCTGTGGTCATCACCCCTCCGCGGCCAGCCGGCGCGGTCACCCCAGTCATCTCACACTGAGCGCCACCACTCCCACCACGCCTCTCCTCACCGACCTCAACGACGCCCAGCGTGAGGCGGTGGTGGCGCCTGACGGGCCCTTGCTGATCTTCGCCGGCGCGGGCAGTGGGAAGACCCGCGTCCTCACCCACCGCATCGCCTACGTGCTGGCCACGCGCGACGTGCGGCCTCACGAGATCTGCGCGGTGACGTTCACCAACAAGGCCGCGCGGGAGATGCGCGGGCGCATCGAGGTGCTCCTCGGGGGAAGCACCTCGGGCATGTGGATCGGCACCTTCCACGCCCTCGGAGCCCGGATCCTCCGCCGCGACGGCGTCGCCATCGGCATCCCCAGCGGGTTCTCCATCTACGACGAGGCCGACCGCGCCGCCGCCCTGCGACGCGCCATGCTCGCGGAGGGCATCGACGACAAGCGCTTCCCGCTCACCAAGGTCGGCCACATCATCAGCACCGCCAAGAACGAGCTGCTCGATGCCCAGGCGTTCGCCGCCAAGCATGCCGGCGACACCTATGAGGACGACCGTGGCGCATGCGTTCATCGCCTATGAAGCAGAGATGCGCGCCGCCGACGCGCTCGACTTCGACGACCTGCTCGTCCGCACCGTCCAGCTCCTCCGTGAGAGCGACCCGGTTCGGGAGGACTACCAGACACGGTTCCGCCACCTCTTCGTCGACGAGTACCAGGACACCAACCTGGCGCAGTACGTGCTGGTGAAGCTGCTCACCGAAAAGCATCGCAACCTCACCGTGGTGGGCGACGACGATCAGTCCATATTTGGGTGGAGAGGAGCTGATGTGCGCAACATCCTCAGCTTCCGGCGCGACTACCCGGACGCGAAGGTGGTCACGCTCGAGCAGAACTACCGCTCCACCCAGGTGATCCTCGACGCCGCGCACGCGGTGATCAAACACAACAGCGACCGTGCGGCCAAGCAGCTGTGGACCGAGCGCAGCGGCGGCGAGCTGGTGCGGCTCATCTCCGTGTACGACGAGCAGGAGGAGGCGCTCGCCGTCTGTGGCGAGATCGAGATGCTCATCGGGCGTGAGGGGTTCTCGCTGAGCGACTGCGCCGTTCTGTATCGGACCAACGCGCAGTCCCGCGCCTTCGAGGATGTCCTGCTGCGCCGCGGCATCCCGTACCGGCTCGTCGGTGGGCTTCGCTTCTATGAGCGCCGCGAGGTGAAGGACGTCCTCGCCTACCTCCGGCTGATCGCCAACCCGCGCGACTCGGTGTCATTCGGTCGTGTTGTCAACGTCCCGCGACGCAAGATCGGCGACCGCACCGTGGCCGAGCTCGAGCGCCTGGCACGGCGCAAACGCATCTCACCGTTCGAGGCCGTGCGAGTCCTCGATGAGAGCGCGGAGATCACTCCCGCAGCCCGCGCCGCGCTCGCCGACTTCGGCGGCCTCATCGACGATCTCCGTGACCTGTCGGAGCGGATGCCGCTGCCACAGTTCCTCGACCGCGTCCTCGATGACACCGGCTACCAGCGCGCACTCCGGGACGGCACACCCGAGAACGAGGAACGGTGGGCCAACGTCGCCGAGCTCATCGGCCTCGCTTCGGAGTACGCGGACGTGCCCCCGCCGCAGGGGCTGACCCAGTTCCTCGAGAACGTCGCGCTCGTCTCCGACGTCGACACCCTCGACAACTCCGCGAGCGGCGTGACCCTGATCACGCTGCACCAGGTCAAGGGCCTCGAGTTCCCGGTCGTCTTCCTCGCGGGGATGGAGGAGGGGCTGCTGCCACACATCCGCGCGCTCGAGGAGGGCGACAGCGGGGTGGCCGAGGAGCGCCGGCTCACCTACGTCGGGGTGACCCGCGCACAGCGACGCCTCTACGTCCTTCACGCGTTCCGCCGTCACCTCTATGGCTCCCAGCATCTCGCCGAGGCCTCGCGGTTCCTTGCCGACCTTCCTGCGGAGGTTCTCGACATCGTTCGCCGTCCCGGCGCGGGGGTGCCGTCTCCGCCGCGGACCCCCGGCGCGGTGCGGGAGGCCGTGCACGCGCACGCGGTCCGGCCCAACCCCGTCGAGCTGGCGCCACAGCGCTACAAGGAGGGTGACCGCATCGCGCACCCCAGGCTCGGTGAGGGCACGATCCTGAAGAGCACCATGACGCGCTCCGGTGAGGAGGTGGTCATCAAGTTCGACAGTGCAGGCGTGAAGATCTTCGCGGTCGCCAACTCGGCGATCTACCCGCTCGTCGACTGAGGGTGGTCAGACGTGGTGAGTGAGACGCCGTCGATACCGAAGGCCGCTCGCGACCGCGCCGAGGAGCTGCGCCGCGTGCTCGACGAGAACGCGCACCGGTACTACGTGCTCGACGACCCGACCATCCCCGACGCTGAATACGACCGCCTCTTCCGCGAGCTCCTCGACCTGGAGACCGAGTACCCGGGGCTGCAGACACCGGATTCGCCCACCCAGCGCGTGGGCGGCGCCCCTCTCGAGAGCTTCACCAAGGTCCGTCATCGCAGCCAGATGCTCTCGCTGGGCAATGCGTTCACGCCCGCCGAGGTCGAGGCTTTCTTCGCCCGCGCCGTCCGCGGGGCAGGCCAGGTGGACGCCTACGTGTGTGAGCTGAAGATCGACGGCCTGGCGATCTCGCTGACGTACCGCGACGGCGCGTTCGTCCGTGCGGCGACGCGTGGCAACGGTGTGGAGGGCGAGGACGTGACCGCCAACGTCCGCACCATCCGCAGCGTGCCGATGCGATTGAAGGAGGTGCGCGGCCTCCCGGCCGAGTTCGAGGTGCGCGGCGAGGTGTACCTGCCCAAGGCGCGGTTCGCGGCATTCAACGCGCAGCTCGAGGAGGCGGGCAAGCCCACGTACGCCAATCCCCGGAACGCGGCGGCGGGGGCTGTGCGACAGCTCGACCCCGCCATCACGTCCAAGCGCGGGCTGTCCACCTTCATGTACCAGCTGGAGCCGCCGAAGGGCGCGCACAGCCAGGCGGAGGTGCTCGATCTCCTCGAGCGCGTCGGCTTTCGTGTCAACCCCCACCGGCACGTGGCGGGGTCGGTGGACGAGGTGCTGGCTTTCATCGAGCATTGGGCTGAGAAGCGCCACGACCTCGACTACGAGACCGACGGCGTTGTGATCAAGGTCTCCTCGCTGGCGCAGCAGGCCGAGCTCGGCAAGGTGTCACGCTCGCCTCGCTGGGCGATCGCCTACAAGTTCCCACCTGAGGAGGTGGAGACCGAGGTCCTCGACATCGCGGTGCAGGTGGGGCGGACAGGGGCGGTGACCCCGGTCGCCCACCTCCGCCCCGTGTTCGTGGCGGGTTCCACCGTGCGTCGCGCCACCCTGCACAACGAGGACGAGGTGGCCCGCAAGGACGTTCGCATCGGCGACACGGTGCTGCTCCACAAGGCGGGTGACGTGATCCCGGAGATCGTCCGCCCCATTCTCGAGCGACGGCCCAAGCGAACCAAGCCGTGGGTCATGCCCAACCGCTGCCCGGCGTGCGACAGCGAGCTGGTGCGCGAGCCGGACGAGGTGGTGCGCCGGTGCCTCAACCCGCTGTGCCCTGCCCAGCGTCGCGAGCGGCTTCGTCATTTCACCTCGCGCGCGGGGATGAACATCGAGGGACTCGGCGAGGCGATCATCGACCAGCTTGTCGACGCGGGCTTCGTCGCGGATGCCGCCGACCTGTTCGGCGTGACCGTCGAGCAGCTGCTCACCCTCGAGGGCTTCGCGCAGCGCTCCGCCCAGAAGCTGCGCGACTCCATCGCCGCCCGGAAGACGGTGCCGCTGTCCCGTCTCATCAACGCCCTCGGCGTTCGCCACGTCGGCGAGCACACCGCCGCACTGCTCGCGGCGCACTTCGGCAGCATCGAGGCACTGGCGGCGGCGACCGCCGACGAGCTGACCGCTGTGGAGGGCGTCGGTCCCATCGTCGCGCGAGAGCGTGGCTCACTGGTTCGCCACCGAGGAGGCGCGGGAGCTGATCCGCCGGCTCCACGCAGCGGGAGTGAAGACCGAACCGGTGCGCGCAGCCGCGGGGGGCCCGTGGCACGGCCAGTCCTGGGTGCTCACCGGTGCCATGGAGTCGCTGACCCGGCCCGAGGCCGAGGAGCGCATCCGCGGACTGGGCGGCTCGCCGGCGTCCAGCGTCAGCAAGCGCACCCACACCGTGGTCGCCGGCGCCTCAGCGGGCACCAAGTTGGCCCGTGCCCAGGAGCTGGGCGTGCGCATCATCGACGAGCAGGCCTTCCTCGACGAGCTGGCCGCCGCCGGCGGCTGAATAGAGTGGAGGGATGACCACCCAGACCGCGTCCCGGCGCGCGCGGCTCCTCGACAACCCGGAGTTGCTTCGCGAACGACTCCGTGCCGCACCGACCGGTGCCGGCGTGTACGTGATGCGCGACCTCGAGGGCCGCGTCACCTACGTCGGCAAGGCGGCCAGCCTGCGCAACCGGCTGCGCTCGTATTTCACCGGCGTCGAGTCGCTGCCTTCCCGCACACGGACGCTGGTCGAGCGGGTGTTCGACTTCGAGGTCATACCCTGCCTCAACGAGCGCGAGGCGCTGATCCTCGAGAACAGCCTCATCAAGCAGTACAGGCCGCGGTACAACGTGCGCCTCAAGGACGACAAGAGCTACCTCTACCTGAAGATCCCCAAGCCGGGCTCGGGGCCCGCGCACGCGCCGGGAACCGCACGCGAGCAGTTGCGCGCTCCGCGCGGCGAGCGCGGGCTGCTCGCCACCGAGTTCCCGCGGCCGTACTACACGCGCCGCATCGCGCGCGATGGCGCCCGCTACTTCGGTCCGTACACCAGCGCGCAGTCGCTGCGCAGCACGGTGAAGTCCCTGCGCACCATCTTCCCATTCCGAACCTGCAGTGATGAGATCTTCCGGCGCGGCCGGGTCTGCCTCGATTACCACATCAAGCGCTGCAGCGGTCCCTGCGAGGCGCGCATCGACGCCGCCGAGTACGCCACGCTCCTCGACCAGGTCGAGCTGTTCATGCAGGGCCGCAGTGATGCTCTCGATGCCCAGCTGCGGCGCCAGATGGAGGATGCGGCTGGCCGGCTGGACTTCGAGCTGGCCGCTCGATTCCGTGATCGCCTGCGCGCCATCGATCGCATCGCCGAGCGCCAGAAGATGCTCACCGGGTCGCGTTCAGACCAGGATTGCGTCGCCGTGGCTCTCGAGGGGGGACGGGCGATGGTTGCGCTGCTGGCGGTGCGTCGGGGAAGGGTCCTGGGCATGGAGACGCACGAGCTGGAGGGCGTCGCCGACCTCAGCGCCAGCGAGTGCCTGGGGGCGTTCGTCCCGCAGTACTACAGCAACGCCCCCAGCCTGCCGCGCACCGTGCTGGTGTCGGATGCCATCGAGGACACGGCGGTGATCGAGGAGTTCCTCACCGAGCAGCGCGGCGGGCCTGTCGATCTGCGCCACGCCAGGCGCGGGACCGGCAGGGAGCTGGTCGAGCAGGCACGCACCACGGCGTTGAGCGCGCTACGGCAGCGGCGCATCGTCGACGACTTCGATTCGGAGCGCACCGACGCGCTCCTCGTCGACCTGGCGGAGCGGCTCCGCCTCGCCGGGCCACCGCGGCGGATCGAGTGCTACGACATCAGCAACACGATGGGCACGAACTCGGTGGGCTCCATGATCGTGTTCGAGGACGGCCGACCGCGTCCCTCCCACTACCGTCACTTCGGCATTCGCACCGTCGAGGGCAGCGACGACTTCGCGTCCATGGAGGAGACGCTGCGACGCCGTTTCGCACGGCTGCTGCGCAGCCGCTCCGACAGCGCCGACGCTGACGACATCCCGGTCGATGACCCGGCC
Organism: Candidatus Dormiibacterota bacterium; assembly: GCA_963823765.1. GTDB lineage: Bacteria > Chloroflexota > Dormibacteria > Aeolococcales > Aeolococcaceae > Aeolococcus. Next base: position 978,837 of record CAWGML010000002.1, on the reverse strand, counting down.
GGAAGCAACGGCGAGGTGCGCGAAGCCGAGACGAGAGACGTGAGCTCGGAGAGCCGTGGCAACGAGGACAGCTTCGGGGTCCTGCCCGACCTCGTTCTCATCGACGGAGGCAAGGGCCAGCTGGGCGCCGCCCACAGGGTGTTGCGCGAGGCAGGACTCAGCCAGGTGCCCGTGTTCGGTCTCGCCAAGCGCAACGAGGAGCTGTTCGCGCCGGGCGTAGCGCGTCCGATCATCATCGAGAGGGACAGCCCCACCCTCTTCCTCGTGCAGAGGGTGCGCGATGAGGCGCACCGCTTCGCCATCACCCACCACCGCGCGCGCCGATCGAAGAGCGCGCTGCGCTCACGATTGGACGTCGTCCCCGGCCTCGGCCCGGTACGCAAGCGCAGCCTGCTGCGTCGCTTCGGCAGCATCGACGGCATCCGCGCGGCGACGGTGGAAGCGCTCACCGAGGAGGTGCCCAGGGCCGTCGCCCTGAGCATCAAGGAGCTGCTCTGAGGAGCTAGGCGGGATGCGGCGGCGGAGGCGGCGCCAGCGCACTGCCGGGGCTCGGGCCTCGCGCGCTGTCCGGGTCGTCAGTTGGGGCGCCGCCCCGGATGAGCGGCGTCCAGCTCACCGCCATGCTCGCGCCCCCGCTTGGCGACGTGCCCACCTCCCAGCGGCCGCCGCTGGCCCCGACGACGGCCGCCGCGATGGCCAGCCCGAGCCCGGAACCGCCGGGTGCGTCGCTGGCCCTGCGGAAGCGATCGAAGATGTGGCGCCGTTCGTGCGTGGGGATCCCGGGGCCGGAGTCCTCGACTGCCAACCGGACGCGTCCGTCTCGCCGGCCCACCGTCACGTCGACGGTTCCTCCTGCGGGGGTGTAGCGGCAGGCGTTGTCGAGCAGCACACCGAGAAGACGGTCGAGCCATTCCGGCGGCGCGCTGATCATGGTCGACACCGGCTCGACCTCGACACGCAGCGTCAGGCCGCGTGCCTCGGCGACCGCCGTGAAGCGCTGGGCGGCCTGCTCGGCGAGGACGCCCAGGTCCGTGGCCTCCGAGGTCGGGGTCGGCTCCGTGCTGTCGAACCGCGCCAGCCACAGGAGGTCGTCGACGAGCCGGCGCATCCGCTTGCTCTCGACCCCGACGGCTTGGAATGCGTTGCGGTACCAGGTGGAGTTGCGCTCGCGCTCCAGCGCCAGGGAGGTCTGGGCCTCGATCACCGACAGCGGCGTGCGCAGCTCGTGCGACGCGTCGGCGGTCAGCTCGATCTGGCGCTGGCGCGCGAGCTCGATCGGTGCGGCCACCCTGCGGCCGACGACCAGGGCGCCGAAGAAGACGGCAAGCAGCAGAGCCGGGCCGATGATCAGCTCGGCGGTGAGGATGTTGTGCTTGGTGGCGTCCACATTGGCAACCGATTGGCCGACGATGATGTGACCGCCGTCGATCGAGACGCCGATCGCGCGCATCTGGGTGCCGTCACTGAGGGTGATGTCGGCTGGAGACGTGATGGAGCGCGCGCTGTCAGGCAACGCGCCGCGCGGAGTGAACTGCGTGTCCGTGACGTTGTCGATGTACGTGCGCAACGCCCCGGTCGGATAGACGACCCAGGTGAGCAGCGGTTCCTGGAGAGTGTGCTGTGAGGTTGGGTTGAGCGCATCGGCACCGGGCTGCATGGGCGGGTGCCCTGAGAGCTGGGAGACGTAGAAGCTGAGCCGCGTCTGCAGCCGCGTGTCGATGTCGCTGATGAGGTTGCGGTTCACGATCATGACCACGGCGGCGGCGATCACGACGTAGGCGACGCACACGATCCCTGTGGCGATCAGTGCCACCCGAAAGGCGGCGGCCCGCACGTCCAGCTGCGGACCGCCGAGGAGACGGCGGGGGGCGCGGGCGAGACTGTCGAGGACTCGGCGGCTCTCGGTCACGCGTGTTCCAGGCGGTAGCCTGACCCGCGCACGGTGACGATGCGCACCCCGGCGTCCGGCAGCTTGGCGCGCAGCCGGCTGAGGCGGACGTCGATGGCGTTGGAGCCGAGCGGGTCTGTCTCGTCGCGCCACGCCTGCTGGGCGATGCTGTTGCGGTCGACAACCTGGGGAGCGCGGCGCATCAGCAGCTCGAGGATGTTGAACTCGGTGGCGCTGAGGTGCACGGAGCGCCCGTGGGCGGTGACCTCACGGCGGCTGGGATCGAGCTCGAGGCCACCGCGGACGAGCGTGGCGCTGTCGGTGCCGGCGGGACGTCTCTGCAGGGCGCGGATGCGAGCCAGCAGCTCGCCGAAGTCGAAGGGCTTGACCAGGTAGTCGTCCGCGCCGGCGTCGAGGCCGTCGATGCGGTCGGCCGTCGTGTCCCGCGCGGTCAACATGAGCAGGCGGGTCGGGCGTTTCTCCCTGCGCACCCAGGCCACCACGTCGACGCCCGTCGCACCGGGCATGCGCCAGTCCAGGACGGCCACGTCGTACTCGTAGAAGCGGAGCTGGTCGATGGCGTCGTCGCCCCGTGAGACGGCATCGACGAAGAACCCGTGGTCCTCCAAGCCCTGCGTGAGCACCGCGCGCAGCCCCGGGTCGTCCTCTGCCACCAGGATGCGCACAGTCAGCCTCGCACCGTTGGAGTCATACCCCGTTGAGGATAGTCAAAGACCTTGCTATTGCATGACACCACGGGCGCAATCGCCGTCCCCCCACTACACTCTGGAGTCGTGACCAACCCAGGGCCGAAGCCGCAGCCGAAGCCCTGGATCCTCAGCGGCATGAGCGGGGCGGGGAAGGCCACCGCGCTGCGCGCGCTGGAGGCGGCGGGGGTCAGCTGCATCGACAACCTGCCGGTGGCTCTGCTCGACGCCTTCATCGCCGGGCCGCGGTCGGAGCCGGCGGTCGCGGTGATCGATGCACGGCGGGGGGACGAGCTGGCCGCTCTCGAGGGCGCCGGCGATGCGGCTGTGATCTTCCTCGACGCACCCGATGCCGTCCTGGTTCGTCGCCTCGCCGACAGCAGCCGGCCCCATCCCTGCGCGGCCGCGGGAACCGGCCAGGCGGCGGTCAGCGCCGAGCGCGCCGCCATCGCGCAGCTGCGCGCCGCGGCCGACGTGGTCATCGACACCGGCACCCTCGACGATGCGGAGCTGTCGCGGCGGATCCTCGAGGTGGTGCTGCCGCACCGTGGCTCCGCGGCGAGCTTCCGCTGCACGGTCTCGTCCTTCGGCTTCAAGTACGGGCCCGAGCTGGAAGCGGACTGGGTGGTCGACAGCCGTGTCCTGGCGAACCCCTTCTGGGAGCCTGAGCTGCGGCCCCTGACCGGGCTCGACGAGCCGGTGCGCGCCTTCCTCCTCGACAGGCAGGAGTCACGTGAGTTCCTGGAACACACCACCGGGTTGTTCGACTGGGCGGTCGCGGCGGCGCGGCGGCGCGGGCGCGTGGCCATGCATGTCGCCATCGGCTGCACCGGCGGACGCCATCGCTCGGTTGTGATGGCCGTCGAGCTGGCCGAAGGCGCTTGCCGCCGGGGGGGTCGCGGTCGAGGTGCGTCACCGCGACGTCCAGCGCCCGGATCCCCGCTGAGCCATGCGCGGGGGATCGTTCACGGAGAGCGTGGTCGCCGAGCTCGCCCCGCACCTCCCGCCGCTGCCCCACTGCCGGGCCGCCCTGCTCCAGGGCATGGCCCTCACGGGTGACCCCGCGGTCTCGTCCGGAGCCGTCGAGACGCCGCGCGCGGTGGCGGCTCGGTGCGCTGTGGCCATCCTCCACGCGGACGGTCGGGACGGACACGCCATCCGGCTCCGCGCGCCTCGCCGGGCGCGCTACCGCGTCGAGGTCCCGGACGGCGGGCCGGCGGCCACCGCCCACACCTGCTGTCGCAGGAGCCGTCTGCGCGGCGCCTTCCTGGCGCTGGGGTCGGTCAGCCGGCCCGATCGCCCGCCTCACCTGGAGATCCCAGTTCGCGACGGCGCCTCCGCGGCGCTGCTGGTCGAGGATCTCCGCTCGCTCGAGGTGCCTGCGTCCGTGCGCCTGCGGAGAAGCCGGCCGGTGGTGACGGTGCGCAGCGCGAGCGCGGTGGGCGCCGCGCTCAGCTCGATCGGTGCGCAGGGCGGCCGCCTGGCCTTCGAGCAGGGGCGCGTGGTGCGCGACGTGCGCGCCGGGGTCAACCGCGCCCTCAACGCCGAGACCGCCAACCTCCGGCGCACTGTCGACGCCGCGGTGCGGCAGCTCGACGCCGTGGAACGGCTCTGGGCCGAGCCGGCCCGGTGGGAGGCGCTCCCGCCGGCCCTGCGCGCAGCCGGCGAGGTCCGCCGCAGCCATCCCGATGCACCGCTGGCCGCGCTGGCCGAGCGGGTGGGCATCAGCCGCCCGGCGATGGCAGGCCGTCTGCACCGTCTGGTCGAGGCTGCCCGCGGCTGAGCTGGGGCGGTTGCGCGGATCGCGGTGGTAGTGTCGGGCACCCTCCGGCCTGGCGGGCCCGGCCGGCAACAGAGGAGCTCTGACGGATGGCTGTCAAGGTTGGCATCAACGGCTTCGGCCGGATCGGGCGCAACGTCTACCGGGCCGCCCGCGAGCGCAGCTCAGCGCTCGAGGTCGTCGCCGTCAACGACCTCACCGACGCGAAAACCCTCGCCCACCTTCTCAGGCACGACTCGATCCTGGGGCGATTTCCCGGCGCCGTGAGTGCCGAGGGCAACCAGATCACAGTCGACGGAGCCAAGCTCACCGTCCTCGCGGAGCGTGACCCGCAGAGGCTGCCCTGGGGCGACCTCGGGGTGGACGTGGTCATCGAGTTCGACGGGGTTCTTCACCGACGCCGACAAGGCCCGCGCGCACATCGATGCGGGGGCGCGCAAGGTGATCATCTCGGCGCCGGCGACCAACGAGGACATCACGGTCTGCCTCGGCGTGAACCACACCGCCTACAACCCCGCTGAACATCATGTGATCAGCAACGCGTCCTGCACGACCAACTGCCTGGCCCCGGTTGCCAAGGTGCTCAGCGACAGCTTCGGCATCGAGGCCGGCCTGATGACCACGATCCACGCGTACACCAACGACATGGTGCTGCTGGACACGCCGCACAAGGATCTGCGCCGCGCCCGCGCTGCCGGTCTCTCCATCATCCCCACCTCGACGGGCGCGGCCAAGGCCATGTCGCTGGTGATGCCCGAGCTCAAAGGCAAGCTGCACGGGATCTCGCTGCGCGTCCCGGTGAGCGACGTGAGCCTGGTCGACCTCTCCGTGACACTGAGCCGGGCGGTCACCGCCGACGACGTCAACGCCGCTTTCCGCGAGGCGGCAGAGGGCCCGCTCAACGGCATCCTCGCGGTCTCCGATGAGCCGCTGGTCTCCGTCGACTTCCTGCACGACAGCCACTCCTCGATCGTTGACTCGCTCTCGACGATGGTCCTGGGCGAGAGCACCGTCAAGGTGCTCTCCTGGTACGACAACGAGTGGGGCTACTCGTGCCGGTGCGTGGATCTCGCCGAGCACGTCGCCGGGCGTCTCTGACCTCGCCGCGATGACCAAGGCGACCATCGACGACATCGACGTCGCCGGCAAGCGGGCGCTCCTGCGCGTCGACTTCAACGTGCCGCTGCGCAACGGGCGGGTCGGGGACGACCGCCGCATCAGCGAGGGCCTGGCGACGATCAACGCGCTCCGCGAGCGCGGCGCTCGCACGGTCGTCGTCACCCATGTCGGGCGTCCCGGTGGGCACGTCGATGCCGCCCTGAGCGTGCAGCCGATCGCTGATCGCCTCGGCGAGCTGCTGGGGATCGAGGTGCCTGTCGCTGGTGACGTCGTCGGCCCGTCGGCGCAGGCAACGGTCGACGCGCTCGCCGATGGCGACGTGGCCATGCTCGAGAACGTCCGCTTCGAGGCGGGGGAGGAGCGCAACGATCCTGCGTTCGCGCAGCGCCTGGCGTCGTTCGCCGACGTGTACGTCAATGACGCCTTCGGCACCGCTCATCGTGCCCACGCCTCGACCGAGGGGGTGGCGCATCTGCTGCCCGCCGTCGCCGGCTATCTCATGGCGCGCGAGCTGGAGGTGCTCGGTGGCGTCCTCCACGACGCACGTCGCCCGTTGGTCGCGGTGCTCGGTGGCGCCAAGATCTCCACCAAGATCGGCGTGCTCACCAACCTCATGGACCGCGTCGACAGCCTGCACGTCGGGGGTGCGATGGCCTGCACCTTCTACCGCGCCAAGGGGGTGCGGACCGGACGCTCGCTTGTCGAGGAGGACAAGGTGGGGTTGGCTCGCGAGGTGCTCAGCTCCGCTCGGGGCGCCGCGGTGCTCCATCTCCCCGTCGACGTCGTCGTCGCCGCGGAGCCCAAGGATGGCGCGGCCACCACGGTGGTGGCGTGGGACGCGATCCCCGACGACCAGGCCGTGGTCGACGTCGGCCCGCAGACGGTGGCCGCCATCGAGGCCGACCTGGTCACGGCTGGGACGGTCATATGGAATGGACCGCTCGGGATCTACGAGGTGGAAGCGTTCGCGCGCGGCACCCGCGCTGTGGCGAGGGCGCTCGGCGAGAGCCCGGCCTTCAGCGTGGTCGGCGGGGGTGACCTCGGCGCCGCTGTCGAGGACGCCGGCGTTGCGGACAGGATTGACTTCATCAGCACGGGTGGGGGCGCCACCCTGGAGTTCCTCGAGGGCCGCATCCTGCCCGGCGTCGCCGCGCTGCGCGATCGCCGGCCGGCGCGGTCGTGAGCATGCCGCAGCAGCCGCGGCCGATGGTCGCGGGGAACTGGAAGATGAACACCACCGTCCCTGAAGGCCTGGCGCTGGCACGGGCGGTGCTGGAGAGATGCGATGACGGTGGCGCCGTCGACGTGGCGGTCCTGCCGCCGTTCGTGCATCTCTGGCCGGTGCACGACGTGCTCGCGGGCAGCTCCGTGCTCCTCGGAGCGCAGGACGTGTACTGGGAAGACGCGGGGGCCTACACGGGCGAGGTGTCCCCGGCCATGCTCGCCGGTTGGTGCGACCTGGTCCTGGTCGGGCACTCGGAGCGTCGCCACCTGCTTGGCGAGACCGACGACGAGACGGCACGCAAGTTCGCCGCCGCGCGTCGACAGGGCCTGCTCGTCATCGTGGCGGTGGGGGAGACGGAGGCCGAACGTGACCACGGCACCACGTTCGCAGTGGTCGACCGCCAGCTCGATGCCGTCCTCGCCGGGACCGGCGGCGCAGCTGCGGCCGAGGACTGGGTCGTCGCCTACGAGCCGGTGTGGGCGATCGGCACCGGGCGCACCGCCAGCCCCGAGCAGGCAGACGAGGTCTGCGCGCACATCCGCGAGCACATCACCACGCAGGTTGGCGCCTCCCCCCGGGTGCTGTACGGCGGCAGCGTCACCGCCGACAACGCCGCCGAGCTGTTCGGCAGGCCCGGCATCGACGGCGGCCTGATCGGCGGCGCCAGCCTCAAGCCCGACGCCTTCGCGAGCATCGTCGCGGCGGCGGCCGTCGCGGGCACGGAGCGGTGAGGCAGGCGCGTCCCTTCGTGCTGGTCGTCCTCGACGGTTGGGGATACTCCGACAACCCCTTCGGCAACGCCATCGCGGCGGCGTCGACACCGACGCTCGACCGGCTGATGAGCACATGGCCCTGGACGACGGTGGCCGCCAGCGGCGAGGCCGTTGGACTCCCCGCCGGGCAGCAGGGCAACTCCGAGGTCGGACACCTGACCATTGGCGCCGGCCGGGTGATCTACCAGCCACTGACGCGCATCAACCGGGCTATCGCCGACGCCAGCTTCTTCGACAACCCGGTGCTCTGCGAGGCGGTCGACTCGGCCGTGCGACGGGGCACAGCGTTGCAGTGCCTGGGACTGCTCTCGCCGGGCGGCGTGCACAGCGACCAGGCCCACGCGGTGGCGCTCGCGGAGCTGGCCCGCCGCCGCGGCCTGGAGCGCGTGTACTTCCACGGGTTCACCGATGGACGGGACGAGCCGCCGACGAGCGCCGCGGAGTTCGTGCAGCGCTTCATCGACGACCTCCTCACCGCGGGAAGCGGCCGGCTGGTGTCGGTGACCGGACGCTACTACGCAATGGATCGCGACACGCGCTGGGAGCGCACCCAGCAGGCCTACGAGCAGATCGCCGGTGCCGGCACTGGGGCGGTGGCCGCGGACGCGCTGGCCTATATCGAGTCCCAGTACGCGCTGGACGTCACCGACGAGTTCCTGCCGCCCGTGTCCATCGCTGCCGATGGCGCGGAGCGCGTGCGCATCGAGAACGGCGACTCGGTTGTGTTCTTCAACTTCCGGCCCGACCGCGCCCGGCAGCTCAGCCATGCGCTGGTGGACGTCGACTTCCGCGGATTCGAGCGTACGCGGGTGCTCGAGGACCTGCACTTCGTCACCTTCACCGAGTACGAGCGCGAGCTGGCTGCCGAGGTGGCGTTCCCGCGACAGGACGTCACCCACACCCTGGCCGAGGAGGTGTCAGCTGCGGGGCTGCACCAGTTCCACGTGGCCGAGACCGAGAAATACGCGCACGTGACCTACTTCATCAACGGCGGCCGCGAGGAGCCGTTCCCCGGCGAGGAGCGCCTGCTGGTGCCCTCGCCGCGGGTGGCCACCTACGACACCACGCCGGCGATGAGCGCTGCGGCGATCACCGACGCGGTCGTGGAGCACGTCGAGCGTGGCACCGACGCCCTCATCGTCGTCAACTTCGCCAACCCCGACATGGTCGGGCACACCGGCGTCTTCGATGCCACCGTGCGCGCTGTCGAGGTGGTCGACGGGTGCCTGGAGCGCATCGAGGCAGCCACCATCGGCGCAGGCGGAGGGGTGCTGATCACCGCCGACCACGGCAACGCCGAGTTGAAGGTCGACGTGCGCGACAACTCCCCGTTGACGGCGCACACCACCAGCCCGGTGCCGCTCATCCTCTGCGGCACCGACGCCTCGAGCCTCCATGCCGGCGGCGGGCTCGCCGACGTCGCCCCGACCGTGCTCTGCGCGATGGGGCTCGACGTGCCCACGGAGATGACGGGACACAGCCTGTTCTGAGCTCGCGCGGGGACCGGTTCACGCGCTGGCCGCCCAGTCGCTGCGGTACTGCTCCTCGAAGGACGCGGCGATGCGGCTGTCGCCGGGGATGCTCACGTCGAGCTCGTGGTTGTGCTGGAAGCCGCTGACCGTCCAGTTGGCGCTGCCCAGCACCACCGTCGAACCATCGACGATGGCGGTCTTCGCGTGCAGCTTCTCGCCGCTGCTCCGGTACAGACGCACAGCCACACCGTGAGCGCGCAGGGAGTCGGCTGACGGATCGCTCGGTCTCTCGCTCGGGTCGAGCAGAACCCGGACCGCGACGCCACGCGCCAGCGCCGCCTCCATCGCGCCGACGACCTCCGCGTCGGTGAGCGTGTACATGGCGACGTCGAGAGTGTGCCGGGCGGCGGCGATGGCGCCCAGCACCATCGGAAGGATCTCGGCGCCGGGAAGCGTGGCGCCGACAGCCACGGCACCGTCGACGCGTTGTGCCGGCACCACCTGGACCCGGCCGCATGTCACCACGTCACGCACGAACACCCGGTCGAGGTTGGCCACCGCGGGGCCGCGCACCTCGACATCGAAGTCATGGTTGGCGTACGAGCCGACGCCCCAGTTGATGCCCCCGACGACCGCGGTGGCGCCATCGACGACGAGGAGCTTGACGTGGTCGATCATCCGCGCTCGGACGGGGTAATCCACGACGTCCACGCCGTGGGCTCTGAGCACCTGCGCGGTGGCGGCGGTCGCCGGCTCCGACGGGTCGGCGATGACGGTGACGGTGACCCCACGATCATGCGCGGTGGTCACGGCCGCCACCAGGTCGGGCCGCCCGAACTCGTACACCTCGACCTCCACAGCGGTGCGGGCCTGCTCGATGAGCCGGCGCAGCTCGGCGAACGTCGGCTCCCCGCTGCGCAGCACCGTCACCACGTCTGCGCCGTCCACGATGGGCGCGGCAGGTGCCAGCAGCGGCGCCTCCGTCGCCGCGCGACCCGGCGCGACGGGGGTTGCGTGCAGCCCTCCGCACCCGGCTGTCGCGAGGGCGGCGCAGAGCAGGGTGACGCCACGCATGTGGTGCTGAAGAATACACAAACCAGTGTGGACGGCGTTCGGCGGGCGGGCTGCCCGGAGGCGGCCCTCGTATACTCCGGGTCCGTGGCAGCAGGAGGTCTCGTTGCGTGAAGGTCGGTTTCGCCGTCGCTCAGGACGTGCTCGGAGTGCTGGTGATGCTTGGCGTCTTGCTCCAGACGCCGAAGGCGACCGGCCTGGGCGGGACCATCGGCGGCGGTGGGGACTCGGGTGGCGGCTATCGCCGCCGTCGCGGGCTCGAGGCAAGCCTGCTGAGGGTGACGATCGTGTTCATCCTCCTGTTCGTGGCAGTGTCGATCGTCGAGACGTACGTCGGCGCCCACTAGCACATCGGCATCGCCGCGCCGAGATCGGCGCCGTGCTCGTCCTGGTGCTCATCGCCGGCAGCGTCCTGGGGGTCAGCGCCCTCTCGCACCTCAAGACCGCCACCCCGGACTATCGCGAGGGCATGGTCAGTGACGAGCGCCCGCTCTCGCTGAACCCGCTGGTGGGAGCGATGGATCCCTCGGTCCGCGACCTCGGCGAGCTCCTCTACCGGCGCCTGCTCCGTCTCGACGACCGCGCCGTTCCTGTTGCCGACCTGGCCGCGTCCTACACAGTCAGCCAGGACGGCCTGAGCTACGTCCTGCCCTTGCGTGGTGGACAGCACTGGTCTGACGGCCGCCCGGTCACTGTCGCGGACGTGGTCGCGACGGTCGGCTGGGTGCAGTCGGCGCACTTCGGCGACCCCGCGATGGCTGCGCCCTGGCGCGACGTCCACGTGCGCGGCGCCGGCACTGGGGTGAGCTTCGACCTCGCCGGGCCCCGAGCCTCGTTCCCCGCGCAGCTGACCCAGCTGCCCATCCTCCCCCTGGGGAGGCTGTCCGCGGCGGCGGTCACCGCTCTGCCGAAGACCGCGGCCAGGCCGATGCCGACCTCCGGCGCTTTCGACGTGGTCAGCGCGACACGGAGCGCGGTGACGCTGTTCCCCAATCCCCATGCCGCCGTCGCACCCCGCCTCAACCAGGTCGAGATCGACCTCTTCGGCAGCTTCGCCGACGCCGCCGCCGCCTACCGAGCGGGCACGGTCGACAGCGTCCTCGCCAGCGATCCTGTGCAGCGCGCCGAGCTGCTTGCCGCCGGCGGGACGGCCCACGACATCGCCACGTTCCGCTTCGTGGACCTGCTCTTCAACGAGCGCGGGGTTCTTGCCGACCCGGCTCTGCGCGAAGCGATCGCGTCGACCATCGACCGGCAGGCACTCGTCGCCGACGCCCTCCGCGGCATGGGCGTGGCCCAGAGCGGTGCCATCCCGGAAGGGATCGCTTGGGCGGCGCCGCGGCAGCCCCCGCCGCCTGCCAACGACAGCGCGGCGAACAGCGCGCTTGACGCCGCGGGGTGGATACCCGGTGCGGATGGCATCCGTGTGCGCGGCACCACCCGGCTGACGCTGCACCTCGCGGTCGCCGATGTCATCCCACTGCCCGACCTGGCATCAGCGATCAGCGCGCAGCTGGCACGCGTGGGCATCGCCGCGGAGGTCAGCACCATGCCGACGAACTCGCTGCGCCAGCTGCTCGTCGCCGGCGGCGGCTACGACATGGCGGTTGCCGACTGGGACAACGGCCCCGACCCCGACGTGAGCTCCTTCTGGCGCTCGACCGCCGTCCCCCCTGCGGGCTTCAACGTCTCCGGGGGCGCCGCCGACCCCTTCCTCGACCAGGCCCTGGACCGCCTTGCCACGTTGCCGGACACCGCGGCGCGCGTCACAGCTGCTGCTGCGGCGTCCACCCAGCTCGCCGAGGACCTTCCGGCGGTCTTCCTCGAGACACCCGTGCTGTCGCTGGTGGTGCGCCCCGGGGTCACGGTGATCGTGCCTCCGGTGGGCTCGAGCGCCGCCAGGTTCGACGACATCACGAGGTGGCACCGGGGCTGAAGGAGCCGCCTGCTAGGATCGGTGGCCGCCGCGCTCGCCGGGGTGGTGGAACTGGTAGACACGCAGCGTTCAGGGCGCTGTGCTCGTAAGGGCGTAAGGGTTCGATTCCCTTTCCCGGCACGCCGGTACCGATCAGCGGCGCCTGGGTCGGTGCGCGCGCATCTCGTCGCGCATGTCCTCAGCGGTGATGCGGGCGGGCTTGGTGGTGGCGAGGAAGTCGAGGATCAGCTCGGCGACCCGCTGCGGCTTCTCCAGCTGCACGAAGTGTCCGGCGTCGCTGATGACCTCCAGCCGGCTGCCGGGCATCTCGTCGTGTGCGGCGCGCGCGTGGCTCACCGGGATGACGCGGTCCTTCTCACCCCACACGAGCAGGGTCGGCATGTTGCGCGCCAGGTAGAGCCGTTCGAGCGCCGAGATGCGCTGGCCGCGCTGGTCGATCACCGCGCGCACCGTCGCGATGAACGCCGCCCGTGTGGTGGGCTCCGTCAGGCCCGCGTAGCTGCGCCACATCGCCTTCTGGCCGGGGCTGGCCTTGAGCCCGCGGCGCCCGAGCCATCGCGCGGTGCCGAGCATCATGTCGCGCGTGGTGTTGGAGAGGAACAGTGGTGCGACCAGGTCGGCTCCCGGCAGGCCGAGGCTGCGCAAGAGGAATGTGACGTCCTGCCCGAGGCCGCCGCTGGCCACCAGCACCATGCGTTCACACCGCTCCGGGTACTGGTAGGCGAACTGCATGGTGATCCCGCCGCCCAGGGAGTGGCCCACCAGGGTGGCGTGTTCGATGTCGAGCGAGATCATCAGGTCGCGCATCAGCGTGGCCTGGTTGCCGAGCGAATAATCACCGCGAGGCTTCGCCGAACGGCCGTGACCGAGCAGGTCGGGCGCGATCACGCGGTGGCCGCGTGCCAGCGCGGGGATGATGACCTCCCAGGCCCACGCCGCCTCGGCGATGCCATGGATGAGCAGGATCGGCGGCCCCTGGCCCGCCTCGAGGTACGCGAGCCGCTGACCGTGGAGCGTGAGGAAGTGCCGCCGCGCTGCGGTGCTGACGGGGTGCTGGTCGGCTCGGGCGGCGCTGGTTCTCATGGCGAGCGTCATGCAACCACATCGGGCGCGCTCGGTGCCACCGCCTACGCCGGCGGCAACCGCTAGCGTTGCGGCGATGGAGGGCACCCCACCGCAAACATGGCCAGCAGTGCGCGCGGCTGTGCTGCGCAACGCCGCCGGCATCGGGATCGCCACCGGTGCGTACGCACTGTCGTTCGGAGCGGTCGCCACCACCGCCGGGCTCTCGGTGCTGCAGACGTGCGTGCTGTCATTGGCGATGTTCACGGGGGCATCGCAGTACGCGCTGGTCGGTGTGCTCGGGTCGGGCGGCGGGTCTCCGGCGGCGACCGCGACGGCGGTGCTCCTGGGCACCCGCAACGCCTTCTACGGCTTGCGACTGTCATCGCTGCTTCGTGTGCGGGGCCCGCGCAAGCTGGTGGCCGCGCAGCTGGTCATCGACGAGAGCACCGCCATGAGCCTCGGCCAGGACAGCGACCGCGCCAACCGTCTTGGGTTCTGGGCAACGGGCACCAGTGTCTACATCCTCTGGAACCTCGGCACGCTCCTCGGAGCCCTCGGTGCCCGCGCTCTGCCCGACCCGAGGGCGGCCGGACTCGACGCGGCGGCGCCCGCTGCCTTCCTTGCCCTGCTGGCCCCGCGTGTCAGGTCGCGATCCGCGGTGGTCATCGCTGTGCTCGCGGCCGCCATCGCGATGGCCACCGTGCCCTGGCTGCCCATCGGCGGCCCGGTGCTCGTGGCGGCGCTGGTGGCGATCGTCACGGGGGTGGTCGCCCGGCGCGCCGGCGGACCAGGACCCGTCGAGCCTCCGCCGGTGCCGGGAGCCTGAGATGTGGCCCGCGGTGGTCGTCGCCTCAGCGGCGTGTTACGCCCTCAAGCTCGCCGGCCTCTCCGTTCCCCGCGGGTTGCTCGCCAACAGGCGGGTGCAGCGTGTCGCCGACACCCTTCCGATCGCCCTGCTGGCAACGCTTGTGGCCGTGCAGACCTTCACGACCGGCACCAGGGTCGGCCTCGACGCGCGCGCTGCCGGGTTGGTCGCCGCCTGCCTCGCCGTCCTCCTGCGCGCGCCGTTCCTCGTGGTGGTGACCGTCGCGGTGGCGACGACCGCCGTGCTCCGCCTCTTCCACTGAGGCAGCAGTACCGCGGAGGGTGCTTACAAAGCATGACAGCGGACCTATCATCTGTCGCAAATGGCGCTGACCGAGAGGCGGGCGGCTCGCGATGAGGAGAAGCCGGACCCGATCCGCAAGGCGATGGGGGCGCGGACCCACCCGAGGGGCAGCGGGGCGGCGACCAAGGACACGGCCGGACAGGCGGCATCCGGCACCCCGTCAGCAGGCAGGACCGGCCTCGACGAGGCGCTGACACAGGGCCCGAAGGGCATCCTGCACGTGCTCGGCCCGGGCCTGGTCACCGGCGCGTCGGATGACGACCCATCCGGCATCGGAACCTACTCTCAGGCCGGCAGTCAGTTCGGTTTCGGCACCCTCTGGCTCGCGCTGTTCACGTTTCCGCTGATGCTGGCCGTGCAGGAGGCATGCGCGCGCATCGCCCTCCACACGGGGGTGGGCCTGGGCACCTCGTTGCGTCGCAAGTTCCCGGCCTGGCTGGTCGGCGCTTGTATCGTCGCCGTCTTCGCGGCCAACACCGTCAACGTGGGCGCCGACCTCGGCGCCGTGGCTGCGGCGGGCAGCCTGCTGTCGCGAGGACACATTCAGCCGGCGTGGCTGGTTGTGCCCGTCGCGCTGCTCATCGGCGTCATGCAGCTGCGCCTCGCGTACTCGACGATCTTCCGGATCTTCAAGCTCCTCACACTCGCGCTCTTCGCGTACGTGATCACGGTGATCGTTGTGCATCCGCCGCTGCTGACAACGCTCACGTCGACGTTCGTGCCGCACATCGAGTTCAACAAGGAGTTCCTCGGCATCGTCGTTGCCATCCTCGGCACCACGATCAGCCCGTACCTCTTCTTCTGGCAGGCCTCGAGCGAGGTCGAGGAGATGAAGGCGTCCGGGGCGCGCACCGAGAGTGAGCGCCACGGCGTGACCAAGAAGGAGCTGCGCGCCGCGCGTATCGACGTGTTCATTGGGATGCTCTTCTCGCAGCTGGTCATGTACTCCATCGTGCTCACCGCGGGGACGGTGCTCCATGGCTCCGGCCACACCGGGATCCAGAGCGCGCAGCAGGCGGCCGACGCGCTGCGCCCGCTGGCCGGCCCGTTCGCGTTCGTGCTCTTCTCAGCCGGGATGATCGGCACCGGGCTCCTCGCCATCCCGGTGCTCACCGGGAGTGCCGCGTACGCCGTCAAGGAGTTCTTCGGTTTCCGCGGCAGCCTGCTCGAGAAGCCGTCGTACCGCCCGACGTTCTACGCGCTCATCGTGGTCGCCATCATCGGTGGGCTGCTGATGAACTTCCTCGACATCGACCCGATCAAGGCGCTCGTGGTCACCGCGATCATCAACGGCGTCGTGGCCCCGCCCATCCTCGTGCTGATCGCGCTGCTCGCGCGCGACCGCGAGGTCATGGGGGAGCGCCGCAGCGGACGCTGGAGCAACGGGTTCGTCTGGCTGGGGACCACTCTCATGGGCGCTGCGGCCATCGCCCTGGTCGCGACCCTGTTCTGAAGCTCAGCCGTCACGCTCGGCTGGGAGTGGGAGCCTCACGCGTTGGTGCACTGCTGGGTGGACACCTGCTGGGTGTGCCCGATCCCCTGGCGCAGGTCGCCGGCGATCTGCGCCATCGTCAGGGCATAGCCCTCGTTGGGGTCGGTGGTGCTGGCGGCGAACACCAGGCCCTGGACCACCCCGGAGGTGTCGACCAGCGGTCCTCCGGAGTTGCCGGGGATGATGTGCGCCGCCAGCACCGCGATGTCTCGTGAGACGAGCCCGGAGTTGTAGATGTTGTAGCCGCGCGCGTTCTCGGTGCCGCGCACCTCGGCAGACACCACCATCTCACTCTGGCCGCCCGGGTAGCCGATCGCCGCCCCCGTGACGCCGCGCGTGGGGTCGGTCGAAGCCCTCGGCAGCGCGGCCTCGCGAAGGCCGGGCACGTGGAGGATGGCGACGTCGACGTCGGGGTCGTAGAACACCACCGTCGCGGGGTGGGTGGCGCCGTCGGTGGTGTCGAGCTCCACGCGCCCCGACCCCGCCACGACGTGTGCGTTGGTCACCACGTCGTCCTGGCCGACAGGCCACGCCGAACCGGCCTCAGCGCCTCCGCAGCCGAAGGCGATGACCTTGGATGTGACCGTGCGCGCTGCGCGGATCCCCGGCGTGTTGACCAATGGCGGGATCGTCGCGGGCGGCGGGGCGATGGGCGCGATGGCAGAGAACGGGTTGGGGAAGCTGTTGTTGCGCAGCGCGTTCTCGATGGTGGCCAGGAACCCCGGCGGCCGCGGGGCGATGCCGTCGAGAGCCTTCTCGATGGCCGACCCGCTGATCTGGTTGTCCAGCGCTGTCCACGGGCTCTGCGAGAAGGTGAGCCCGAGGTACCAGGAGCCGGCGAGGACACCGAGCGTGGCGAGCAGCGCGCCGAAGGCCGAGTCCCAGGTGGCGAATCGGGTTCGCAGGCTGCGCACCCGGGCTCGGAAGCCGAGAGTGGTGCCGATGCCCTGGATGATCAGGACGATGCCGAGGAACAGTCCTGAGGTGATCAGCGGCTGGACACTCGCCTGCTTGCTGAACACTGCCGCCAGCGGGGGCGCGGCAGCGGCGCCGACGACGATGCCGACCACCAACCCGATCAGTGAAGGCCCCACCCAGCTGATGCCGCGCCGGTACCCGGAGAACAGCGCGGACGCGAGCAGGGCCAGGATGACGAGGTCGAGGAGATCCACGGGCGCAAGTCTGGCGGCGCCTCCGGCCGCTGCGCTCGCTGACCACCGTCAAGAGCGGCTCAACAGCTGCAATGCTCCCAGGACGGTGGCGAGTCAGTGATACTTCCCGCCATGAGTCGGGGGGATCTGCATCGGAGGCTGTCCACCGGGAGGATGAGCCGCCGCCGCATCGGCCTGCTTGCCGTGGGTCTGGCCATGCTGGGCGCGACCTTGAACGGATCGCGAAGCGCGCCCGCCGCAGCGACCGGAGCGGCGGCGCCGGCCAGGGCGATCGCTCCGGTCATGGCGGCGGCCACGACGCCGATCAAGAATGTCGTCTTCATCCTGCAGGAGAACCACAGCTTCGACAACGTTCTCGGACTGTGGTGCGCCCAGACCGGGCGCTGCGATGGCGCCACCACCGGCAAACTCGCGACCGGAGCCACCATCCCCCTCGGCCCAGCCCGCGACAAGGTCATCAACGTGATCCACTCAGGGCAGGCGCAGGTCAAGGCGATCAACAACGGAGCCATGGACGGGTACTCGCTGCTCAAAGGTTGCGGCTCGAAGAACAATTACCCCTGCTACACGCAGTACGTCCCGCCCACGCCGCAGGCGCCCGGCTCGATCTCCAACGTGATCGCCCTCGCCAGCACATACGCCGTCTCCGACCAGACGTTCGAGGCCGACCCGGTTCAGTCCTGGGGCGCCCACCTCGAGGCGGTGGCGGCCACGCTCGACGGCACCACCGGTGGCGAGCCCGGCGGCGGGACCCGGAACGCGCCGGGCTGGGGCTGCGATTCGGGGAAGGACGTCCGATGGACTGACCCCTCGGGAAATCAGTTCATCGTGCCGTCATGTATTCCCAAACCGGACGGCTCAGGTCCGTACCGGGCGTCCCCGGTGCCGTGGGTGCCCACGATCATGGACCGCCTCGACGCCGCAGGCGTGGGCTGGAAGCTGTACACGGGTCTGCGGGGCACTGGCAACAGCACGGGTTACGGCTGGGCCATGTGCCCCAGCTTTGCGGACTGCCTGTACACCTCGCAGTCTCAGCACATGGTGGACAGCGCTCAGATCCTCAATGACGCCGCAGCCGGCACGCTGCCGAGCTTCAGTATCGTGACCCCGAACCAGGCGAACTCGCAGCACAACGGCCGCTCCATGGCGGTGGGTGACAACTGGATCGGGCAGGTCGTCGGTGCCATCGAGAACGGTCCGCAATCGGGGTCCACAGCAATCTTCATCAGCTGGGACGACTGCGGGTGCTTCTATGACCATGTCAACCCCCCGAACGGATTCGGAATCAGGGTCCCCATGATCATCGTGAGCCCCTACGCGAAGGCGGGTTACACCGATTCCGTGCCCGCGTCCTTCGCCTCAGTCCTGGCCTTCACGGAGACCGTGTTCGGCCTCCCGAACCTGGGAGGAAAGGATGCCGGAGCCTACAACTACATGGGGGCGTTCGACTTCACCAAGCAGTCGAAGGCCACCTTCAAGCCGACGACGACCGTAGTGCCCTGGTCCGAGCTCAGCGACATTGCGGCGAATCCGCCCGACCCTGACGACCCCACGTAGAGTCACTGCAATCGTCGGGGCGTGGCGCAGCCCGGTAGCGCACCTGCTTTGGGAGCAGGGGGTCGCTGGTTCGAATCCAGTCGCCCCGACCAACTCGTCCGCTAGGGATTCGCAGACAGCGAGGCGACCACCCCCGAGTCGTTCTGTGGTGGCCACCGGAAGAACAGCGTCGACGAGGTTCCGTCGGCGCTGAAGATGTAGGTGCCGTCCTTCGACGTGTCGCACGCGGCGCCCTGGAATCCGGGATCGATGCACTCGTGCGCGGCAACCAGGCGGCCGTCGGACAACCAGGCACGTGGCACGAAGCTGGGAGGGCCGAAGTCGACTGCGCTGCTCTCGTCAATGCCGAACGTGGCCATCTGGTAGACGACCGAGGTGCTGCTGCCGCCGTTGCGCGTCAGCGCGACGCGGTGGCCATCGGGGGACACGACGACGTGTGCAGACTCTCCGGTCACAGTGACGGCGTGAGAAGGGCCGCCCGGCGCGGTGATGGTGTACCCCGCCGTCCTGCAGATGGCCGTTCCATCAGTCGTGAAGGTGACAATCGGACAGCGTGGAGAGACCGGTGTCGCCTGGAGTGTTCCTAGGTCGAACCGCCACAGCGGGAAGTAGTAGGCGAGGAAAGGACCAGCACCCCCGATCCCGGTAGCCTGCAGGTTGAGGTACGGCCCATTCGCCGTCCAGGCGAATGGGACCAGCAACCCGTTCCCGTCGGGCGACTTCAGCGTCGTCAGGACACGGTCAGACGAGGCAGTCCCCAGGTGGATCGCTGAATCCAACGTGTTGTAGTCGTCCACGGAGTACAGCCACTGGGAACGGTCCGGGGAGACCACCAGGTGGCCTTCCGACGCGCTTCCGCTGACGGTGACCAGGTGGCCGATGGTCTGCACTGTCCCGTCGTACGCCATGGTCTTCAGCGTCGTGCCGTCGAGGACCACGACATCACCGCCGGTGACGGAGGTGAAGCTGCCTGGCGTGGAAGCAACGTCGCTGGCGTCGAGCGTGACCAGGCGCACGACCCCTCGCGCAGGCGTGGTCAACTCTTGCGCGACGACCAGCAGCGGAGGCAGGTCTGGGGTTGGCGATGGGGTTCCGCCAGCCGAGCCCGACACCGCCGGTGGAACTCGGCAACACAGTACCCGCAGGGCTGCCCGCAGCAACGGCACCACACCCGGCCATGAACAGACAGGCGAGTACGGCTCCGAGCCAACGGACGCGCGTCATGGTGAGGGCTTCTCTGTGACGAGGTTGTCGAGCGTGAGGGTAACCGGCGATCGCCGGTTGCGGTTACGTTCTACTCGCCCTGGTGAGGCCTACTGACGTCGGCGGCGCACCCTTGCAAGGAGGGTCAGCGTGCCGATGGCGACGGCGCCCCCCAGAGTCAAGGCCGCGGTGTGGACCACGCTGGCTCCGCTCGGCGTCGGCCCGGGGCACCATGCGTTGACGGGGACCCCGAGGCAGGGGTTGGGCATGGTGGTCTGCGCGTGCGGCCTGTGCAGGTCGAACCTCGCGTCGGGGTGCGGGTAGTTCGCCGGGATTGGCGGGTTGGGTGGCAGCGGACACGGGGCCGGCACCATGGAGCACACCGTCGACACCACTGTCGGGCACGGCGCCAGGAGTTGCGATGCGCACTCGGCCTCGAACAGCAGCGGGCCGACGTCGCCGCCGTTGGGCGACGTGCACGTCTTGTTGGTCGGCTGGTAGATGGGGAGGGTCTCGATCCCGGGGGGATCGGTGTGCGCGCTTCCCGGCGCGCCGTTCAGGGGGTCCCGGTCGCCCGAGAAACAGTTGCCCGGGTCGTGCGGGAGCGTGGCCAGCCCGATGTCGCCGTTGGTCGGGTTGCCGTACACGCCGTTGTTGACGAACTTGTTGTCGAGGCTGACGTTCCCGACCGCCTGGTAGTAGCACACCGAGGCGGGTGGCGGGAACCAGATGCCGCCCTGGCACTGGGTGGGCACCTGCGAGGGCGCGGTCTCCTGGTCGGGCAGGTCGACGATCAGCTCACCCCAGGCGTTGTTGTTGGTGATGACGTTCTTGTACAGGGTGATATCGGAGGTCCCGGCGAGGATCAACCCGGTGCCGACCGGGCCGCCGCCGGCGAGACCGGATGTGCCGTTGCCCGGCACGTCCGGGTTGTTGTTGTCGTGCAGGTTGTTGTATTCCCACACGGTGCACGACGTGGTGCCCGTGGCCCCCTTCTGCGGCTCACTGGGGTCGGCGGCGTCGCACGCACCCAGCTGCGGGGAAGGCCAGTCGTCGTTGTTCTGCGAGTTCGACACCGGGCCCGTCTTGTTCTTGTCGCACTCGGTGTTCTTGATGAGCAGGTAGCCGCCGGCGTTGGTGGTGGAGATGCAGAGCGCGCTGTTCTGGCCGTGGTCGTAGTTCATGACGGCATCGCACTTCTGCTGGCACGCCCCGATGTAATACGAGGAGTCCGCCATGTTGCTGGCGTAATCCTGGGTCCAGTTGCCGTGGGTGCTGTCGCTGCTGAAGATCCCATAGCTGCCGCTCGGGTACTCCACGCCACAGCACGGCCCCAGCGTGCCGGCGGTGGTGCTCGAGTACGTGGCGGTCGCGGTCAGGTAGCTGCCGCTGTACCCGGAGAGGCCGAGCTGGCCGCCTCCGTCGCCGCCGTTCCACCAGATCTGGTTGCCCTCCCCACCCGAGCCGCTGGTGAGGAAGTTGCAGACGGTGAGATTGTCGATCGAGACGTTGTTGGCCGAGAAGTTGTGGCTGAGAACCTCGATGCCATTGCGACCCTGCGCGTTGGGGCCGAGGTCCTGCTCGTTGCGGTCATCGCCGCACGTCCCCTTGGCGGTCGGCTTGGTGCCGTCGACGATCACTGTGTTCCGATTCATGCCGCGGAGGTGAAGGCGGGGCGTGGTGATCAACACCCCGGCCGTCCCGCTCCCCGTGTAGTCGGCGCGCTCGTGGTAGTCGCCGGGGCCGACGAGGATCCAGTCGCCCGGCCGAGCGGCGTCGACGGCTGACTGGATGGTCGTGTACTGGCCGGCGACCGAGTTGTATGTCCCCACCAGGAGAACCCGGTGGGCGGCCGCCTGCGCCCCGCTGGGAACCAGGGGCACCGCCAGGACCGGAAGGATGGCGGCCGCCAGGGCCACCCGGCGAACCGACGTGCGGCGCTTGCCCGCTGGCGACATCCCAACCCCCCCCCGTTCAGAACGAACTTTTCGCGGCTGGCATGGTAGCGCGCCTGTACTGGCCGCGTTCACCCTCAGGCCGGCGGGGACGGATTCAGGCGGCCCGGTCGAGGCCTGTCAGGTCAGACGAACGGTGGCTGGTGGCACCGCCGACGGCTCTGAGGTGGCGGTAGACCTGGCCGAATGCCTCCCACGGGGAGGTCTCCCGGTAGGCGATCCCCTGCTCCTCACAGACGCGACGAACGATCGGCCCGGCCTCGCGCAGGTTGTGACGCGGCATCGCCGGGAACAGGTGGTGCTCGATCTGACAGCCGAGCGGGCCGAAGAGGTAGTCGGTGACACGGCCGGCGCGGAGGTTCCTGGAGGTGATCACCTGGCGTGGCAGGAAATCCATATGGTCGCCGGGCAGGAGAACGGTCATGCCGAAGTGATTGGGGAGGAAAGCGCCTCCCAGGTACAGCCCGAGCAGCAACTGGTGGACTGCAGCGAACAGCAGGCCGCCGCCGACGCCGAGCACGAGGATCAACCCCGTGAAGTACGCCGCGTAGTGCAGGGCGAAGAGGCCGAGCTCAGCGCGCGGGTTGCGCAGCGCGCGGGCGCGGATGAAGAGCGCGCTGTACGCACGGATCTGCAGGGCGCTGAGCGACAGCAGCGGAGCGATGGTCGTTCCCTGGTGGCGGATCATGAATCGCACGAACCCGCGTGCCTCTCGCGCCTGCGTACCGGTCACCGCCACCACGCCACCCTCGATGTCGGGGTCGACGCCGAGACGGTTGGGCTGCGCGTGGTGAGTGTTGTGTCTCTCAGCCCACCAGCCGCGGCTGCCACCGAGGCAGAGGTTGAACAGCAACACGCTGAGGACGTAGTTGGCTCGCGACGTATTGAGGATCTGGTTGTGGGTGGCGTCGTGCGCGAGAAAGCCGATCTGTCCGAAGAGCAGCGCGGCCGGCAAAGTCCACAACAGGACCCACCAGCTTCCCCGCGTCAGAGCGACGCCGGCAAGCACGAGGGCCAGGAGGAGAACGTGGCCGGCCCCGGGCAGGAACTGCCGGCGCGCGGAGCGCTCGAGCAGGCCCCGGCTCGAGATCACACGCTTGAGCTCCACGTAGGGATCGGCCGGCTTGGCGGTGACGTCGCCTTGCGGTGGCGGCACGAGCTGTGCCACGACCAGGCGCGTTGAATCGCGGGTCAGGACACTCATGGTGCGGGTCGACTCCGAGGCGTTTCAGGGACACGCACGCGGCCCACTTGCAGCCTGGAGGCGTGGGCCCGGCGACCGCGACGGTCGCGATTCACACCCAGTATCCGCACTGGAGCGCAATCCGTCGGTATGGCGGCGTACACACCCCATTCAGCGACCGTCCGGCACCCCGTCCTTCCCTACCATGCGCGCATGACCGAGCACGCCGCAGCTGCCCCGCCGCCCCACGTGGCCGTGGCCCAGCCGGCCGCCCGCGCTGCCCACGCCACCAAGGTGTACGGACGGGAGGACGCGAGCGTCCGCGCTCTCGACGACCTCACCGTCGACTTCGCCGCCGGCCAGTTCACCGCGCTGATGGGCCCGTCGGGTTCAGGCAAGTCCACGCTGCTGCACTGCCTGGCGGGGCTCGATGCCCTCACCTCCGGCCAGGTGTTCATCCGTGACACCGAGCTGGGGGCGCTGAAGGACACCGAGCTGACGCTGCTGCGGCGCCGTCGCATCGGCTTCATCTTCCAGAGCTTCAACCTGGTGCCGACGCTCAACGCCCTCGACAACATCACGCTGCCGCTCGCGATCGCCGGCGAGGCGCCGAACGAGGCGCTGCTCGACGACGTGGTCACCTCGATCGGGCTCAGCGATCGCCTCAAGCATCGCCCGAGTGAGCTCTCGGGGGGCCAGCAGCAGCGGGTCGCCGCCGCCCGCGCGCTGGTGTCGCGCCCGGACATCATCCTTGCCGACGAGCCCACCGGCAACCTCGACTCGCGCTCCGGCGCGGAGCTGCTCGGCTTCCTCCGAAGCGCCGTGGAGAACTTCAGCCAGACCATCGTGATGGTCACCCACGACCCGCTGGCGGCGGCGCACGCCGACCGGGTGGTGTTCATCGCGGACGGCCGGATCGTCGAGGAGATGGCCTCGCCGACATCGGACGGCATCCTCGACGTGATGAAGCACCTCGGCGCCTGACGGCGTGCTCAAGGTCACACTCCGCGGACTGCTCGCTCACAAGCTGCGGCTGAGCCTCACCGCGGTCGCGATCGTCCTCGGCATCGCCTTCGTATCGTCGACATTCGTGGTCGGCGACACCATCAACAATGTCTTCGGCGCCATCTTCACCGACGCCAACAAGGGAATCGCGGTGGTGGTCGAGGGCCAGACGCTGGCCGGAACCGCGCAGGACATCGGCGGTGGTGAGCGCCGTCCCGTGCCTGCGTCCCTCCTTCCCAAGGTGCAGGAGGTCGACGGCGTGGCGCACGCCTACGGGATCATCTTCCGCACCGGCGCGACGCTGCTCGGGCGGGACGGCAAGCCGATCGGCGGCAAGGGGCCACCGACGTTCGGCGCCAACTGGGCGAACACACCCGCCTCACCGTTCCACTTCCGCTCAGGCAACGCGCCGCAGACCGCCGCCGACGTCGCCATCGACGCGGCCACTGCGGCGGCCAACGGGATCCACGTCGGACAGCAGATCGACATCGTCTTCAACGGCGGCCCTCAGCAGAGCTTCCACGTCAGCGGCATCGTCGGCTACGGCCAGGCGGACAACGTGGCGGGAGCCACCATCGCTCTGTTCACCACAGCCACAGCGATGCGCGTCATGGACACGCAGGGCAACTTCGACCAGATCACCGCCTACTCGGCCGGTGGGGTCAGCGACGCTGTCCTGCGCGATCGCGTGGCGCGAGTCCTGCCAAGCGACATGGTGGCTCAGACAGGCGCTGCACAGGCCTCGCAGCAGACGCAGGCCACCCAGTCGGTGATCAGCATCCTGAGCACGGCGCTCCTCGTCTTCGGGCTGATCGCGCTCTTCGTCGGCTCGTTTCTCATCGTCAACACGTTCACCATCCTCATCGCGCAGCGTTCCCGCGAGCTGGCGCTGCTGCGTGCGCTGGGCGCAACGCGGCGGCAGGTCATGGTGTCGGTGCTCACCGAGGCGCTGCTGACCGGCCTGGTGGCGTCGGCCATCGGCGCCGGTCTCGGCATCCTCCTGGCCATCGGGCTGGCTCGCCTGTTGGGGTTCTCGCTGACCAGCGGTGGACTCACCATCAGCCCGCGCAGCTTCATCGTCTCGATCATCGTCGGCACCGTGGTCACACTTGCAGCCGCGACCCTCCCGGCTCGCCGCGCCACGCGAGTCGCGCCCATGGCCGCGCTTCGTGATGCGGTCCCCGAGGCTGCGCCGATCACCCGGCGGCGGATCGTCGGCGGAGCAATCGTCGCGGTCATCGGATCCGCGCTGCTGGGGACGGGGCTGTTCGTGAGCACCGGCCAGACCCTCCTGCTTCTCGGGCTTGGAGCGCTCGCCCTGTTCATCGGCATCGCCTACCTCGCCCCACTGCTGGTGCGACCCGTCGCCGGCGCCATCGGCAAGCCCCTCGCCAGGCTGCGCGGCGTGCCGGGCAGGTTGGCGCGGGAGAACGCGATCCGCAGCCCGCGTCGCACAGCCTCGACCGCCGCCGCCCTCATGATCGGTGTCGCCCTCATCGCGGCGGTCGCGGTCATCGCCTCCTCGTTCAAGGCGTCGGGAGAGGCGTCGATCGTCGGTTCAGTGAACTCCCAGCTCCTCGTCGTCGACAACACCAGCCAGGATGGGTTCACGACCGACGTCCTCGCCGCGCTGCGCAGTGACCCACATCTCGCCGACCTCACCGAGGTGCGCGCCAACTCCGTGGTCATCGGCTCCGCGAACCAGTCGCTGCTGGCGCTCGACACCGCGGCGATCGGCCACACGGTCACCTTCGACATGGTCAGCGGCACTCCCACGTCCATCGCCGACCCGCAGTACGTGCTCGTCGACGACACCACCGCCAACACCCGCGGTTGGGCGACGGGCACGATCGTGCGGGCGCAGTTCCCCTACGCCTCGGCAGCGGTGACCAAGCGCATCGGCGGCGTGTACCACGGCAACGCGCTGATCTCGGGGTTCGTGGTCTCCCTGGCCACGTACTCGGCGAACTTCCCCAACCCGCAGCGGGACATCGCGCTCCTCGCCAACCCGGCGCCGGGGCAGACGCTCAGCACAGCCGACAAGGCGCTGAAATCCGACCTGTCGGCGTTCCCCACCCTGACCGTGCAGACCAAGCAGGAGTTCATCGACGCCAACTCGAAGAGCATAGACCAGGCCCAGTCGCTGATCGACGTCTTGCTGATCCTATCGGTCATCATCGCGGGGCTCGGCGTGGTCAACACGCTCGCCCTGAGCGTGCTGGAGCGCGCCCGCGAGCTCGGTCTGCTGCGCGCGTTGGGTCTCACTCGCCGCCAGACGCGGTCGATGGTGCGGTGGGAGGCGGTCATCATCGCCCTGCTCGGCGTCCTGCTGGGTCTCGTCATCGGTGGCGGCATGGGCACCGCCGTGGTCCGCGCCCTGGCCAGCCAGGGGCTCAGCAAGCTGTCGATCCCGGCCGGTCAGCTGGTGGCGTACGTCGTCGCCGCGTTCGTCATCGGTGTGCTTGCAGCGGTGCTGCCGGCGCGTCGGGCGGCGCGGCTCAACGTGCTCGAGGCGATCGCCACCGAGTAGAGCCGGCTCAGGCGGCGACCACCGGTGCCGCGGGGAGGCGGCGGGATTCCTCGGGGCCGCGCATCAGTGACAGTGGCGCAGTCAGCAGGCTGACCAGGCCGAGCACGAGCAGCGCTATGCGCACGCCGGTGATGAACGGCGTCACCTGCGCGGCGGGCAGCCCCGTGGCGACACCGGAGAAGATACGCAGCATCGCCGACTTGGGCAGGCTCGAGGTGACGATGGCGAGCACGAATGCGATCGAGATCATGCTCCCGGTGAACGCCACAAGCATGCGGATGCCAGAGGCGACGCCGCGCTGCGCCGCCGGCACCGACGCCATGATGGAGCTGGCGTTGGGTGAGTTGAACAGCCCGGCCCCCGCCCCTGTGATTCCGAGCCAGAGCGCCAGCAGCGGGTAGCTGACGCCGACGTTGATCGTGAGCGCCATGCCGAGGAGGCCGACGCCGCTGAGCACGAGCCCAAGGCTGCTGGGCAGCCGCGAGCCGATGTGGTCGCTCATGAACCCCGAGATGGGGGAGAAGAGGAACATCCCCACGGGCAGCGGGAGCACCAGCAGGCCCGCCATGACCGGGGTGTCGCCCTGTGGCCCCTGGAAGAAGAACACGAGTAGGAACAGCAGCCCCATGCGGGCCAGTCCATTGAGGAACTGCGTCAGGTTGGCGACGGCGAACAGGCGGTTGCGAAAGAGCGTGAGGTCGAGCAGTGGATCACGCACCGTGGTCTGCACCCAGAAGAAGAGCGGCGTCGCCGCCACGAACACCACCGCGCCGATGATCACTGCGGGGTGCGTCCACCCCTCGATGCCGCCCATCGAGAGCGCCAGCAACAAGCCTGTCAGCGCACACAGGAAGACCAGGTTGCCAACCCAGTCGATGCGCTGGTGGCGGCGCGAGGTCGGCATGTCGCGCAGCACCCACAGCGACGCGGCCGTGCCGAGCACACCGAGCGGCACGTTGAACCAGAAGACCCATTGCCAGCCGAAACCGACGAGCCATCCGCCGAGGACAGGACCGATGGCCGAGCCCACCGCGATGACCATGGCGTTGATGCCCAGCGCCAGCCCCAGCTGGCGCCGCGGAAACGCGTCGGTGACGATGGCCCCACTGTTGGCGAGCATCAACGCGCCACCGCACCCGGCGAGAACGCGCAGCCCGATGAGCACGAGCGGCGCGCCCGCGAATCCCGACGCAAGCGCCATGGCGGTGAAGAGCGCGAACCCGCCTGCGTACAGGGGTTTGCGCCCGTAGAGGTCGCTGAGCCGGCCTGCGCTGAGAACCAGTGCGGTTTGCGCGAGCAGGTACGAGAGAAGGATCCACACGACCTCGAGAAGACCGGTGTGCAGACTGCGCAGCAGGTCCGGCAGCGCGATCACCAGCGTGCTCATGTTCAGGGATGCGAGCAGCGCACCCAGGCTGGTGACCACCAGCGCCCACCACCGGTACGACCCGGCGGCACGTTGCGTTGCCGGCGCCGTCCCGGCGCGGGTGGCGTGACTGACCGACATCGTCGTCGAGTCTAGATCTAGGGGGCAAACGGTCGACCCCACCCCCACAGATTGTCTATCATCGGCGCAGCGCTCCAGCACCGATCCCACTCCACGTCCCTGTCCAACTTCACACCCCGAGGCATGAGCAGCACTCACACCGATTCCGCGCAGCAGTACGCCATGACCGTGCTCGTGCCTGACGTGGAGGACGCACAGCGTCTCGCCGCCGCTCTCGACGACGCGCGCCGCCCCGACAGCCCGCTGGCGGTCATCGCCGTGCCCCCGGTGCGTGGGGTGGCGTTCTTCGCCGACAGTGAACGCCAGGCCAAGCTCGACCGCTGGTGGGCGCATGCCATCCCGCAGGACAGCATCCCGGTGTACCTGCTCGTCGACGAGCAGGGCATCGCCGACTGGCTGCCCGGGCTCGACGGCCGGTTTGTCGTCGGCGTGACGACCCCGGCAGGCGCGCGCAGCTACCACGGTCTGCGCAACGTGACGGTGGCCGGGGGCGACAGCCTGCTGGACATCGCCCTCGCGGCGGTGGGGCACTTCGCCGGCTCCCCGATGTTCCGCGAAGACGCACCCGCCCGCCTGGAGAAGCGCCTCCGCCGCAGCCTCCCGGAGACCGGCTCGCGCTTTCGCCGCGCACGCCTCCGTCCCGCTGACGAGGCGTTCCACCGCGCCAGCGCGCCTGTCCACCTGCACCCGATCCCCAACCTTCCCCCTCCGGAGGGTCCGGTGCGATCCGGTGAGGTGCCGCGCGAGGAGCTGGTGCGAGCACTCGCTGACACGCTCGCACGTTTGCAGCGGATCCGCGCCGCCACCCGCTGAGCCCCGCGGGGTCCGAGCCAAGTAGGCTGACCTCGGGATGGAGGTGGGCAGACCGGGGGGCGCGCTGATGCCGGCGATTCGGCGCGCACCGTTCGTGTACGCCCTCATCGTCGCTGACGCGGCGACAGTCACCCTGTTCAGCATCGCCGTCGGCGGCTCGTTCGACTGGTGGCTGGTCGCGCTCTGCGCGGTCGCGATCGGGGCGTTGACGCTGCCGGTGCCCCAATGGTTCAGCCGCTGGGCGCCCCTGCTGCTCATCGCCGTCGTGTTCCTGGCGCTCGGCGGCCTCTCCCATCGACAAGGGACCCACGCCTCCTCGACGTTGCTCATCGCCATCGACCGCGCCTTGACCGGGACGGTGGTGCCGGTCTGGCTGCAGCAGCACCTTCCCACGCTGCTCGGTGCGCCGGCCGCGCTTTTCACCGCGGAGTACATGGCGCATTACGTCGCGCCCCTGGCCGTGGCCTGGTGGCTGTGGCGGCGACACCGCGGTCACTTCGACGGCTTCGTGGCGATGTACATGCTGGCGATGGTCGTCGGCTTCGGTGTCTATCTCACCTTCCCGCAGTCGCCGCCATGGTTCGCGTCGCAGCAGGGCTTGCTGCCCCACGTTCAGCGCAGCGTCATCGACGTGCTCCAATCCGCCCACCTCGGCTCGCTGTACGCCGGCGCCGACCCCGAGCCCTTCGGCGCCATGCCCTCGCTGCACGTCACCATCCCGGCGCTCGTCGCCGCCGCCGTCATCGCGGTCCAGCGATCACGGTGGCGCTGGCTGTGGCTGCTGTACCCGGCGACCGTCGCGTTCGGCGTGCTGTTGATGGGCGAGCACTACCTCACCGACACGCTTGCGGGTGTTGCGCTTGCCCTGCTCGTCGTGGCTGTGGTCACCGCGCTGCCGTCGAGGGTGCTGAGCGGGACCGGCGGCGGGAGCGTCGGGCTGCTGCGCGGCCGGGGCGGCCCGGAGCCTGCGTAGCGGCTCGCGGTTGCGGCGATGGGGCAGAATGGCCCGGTGAGCGGCTCGATCGAACACGCATTGAAGGGTGCGATCTTCGACCTAGGCGGGGTCATGACCGAGCCGCTCGGTCGGCACCGCGAGGAGATCGTCGATCCCGTCCAGCTCGACCTCCTGCGGTTCTTCCTCAACGAGTTTCGGGACGTGTACCACCTGCCCACCGGGGCACACGACCTGCACCTGCTCGAGACCGGTGCGATCTCCGACGAGGAGTTCTTCGACCGCATGGCGGCGCGCTATGTCGACGCGGGTGGTCACGACGCTGTCGACGCCCGCCTTGCCGAGCACGTTGTGTTCGGCAAGGGCATGGTTGCCTGTGCGGCGATGATCGACGCGGTGCGCCAGGTGAAGGCAGCGGGCTACCGGACGGCGCTGCTCACCAACATCTCCCGCAGCGGCGAAGCACTGTGGCGATCACTGCTGCCGGTCGAAGAGCTGTTCGACGTCGTCGTCGAACTCCTCGCAGGTCAGGTTGCGCAAGCCGGACCCGGCCATCTTCCTGCTCACCTGCGAGCGCCTCGGCCTGGCGCCGCGGGATTGCCTGTTCGTGGACGACCTGCGCTGCAACGTGGACGCCGCCACCCAGCTCGGCATGACCACCATCAAGTGCGATGACCCGGTCGCCATCGCCGATGAGGTCGTCGAGCGGCTGCTCGGCCGGCCGGCGGCCGCCGAGCCCGAGTCGGCCGGCGTGGCACGGTGACGAGCCCGGCGCCGATCACCGTCGTCGACCTCTCCTCGGTCTCGCCGGACGGGTCACAGCTCGCGGCTGCGACCCACATTGGACCGGTGCGCACGGAGAACCAGGACGCGTTCGTGGCAACCGCGCTCCACGGCGGCGACGGCGTCGGCCTGCTCGTGGCCGACGGGATGGGCGGCCTCCCCGGCGGCGGGGAAGCGGCTGGGGCGGCGGCCGGCGCCGCGCTCGAGGTGCTCGCCGGTGGGGTCGGCGACATCGCCACAGTCCTCGCCGCCGTGCAGGCGGCCAACCGGGCGGTGGGCGCCTTGCGCGACGAGATGGGCGGCCAGCCGGGCACGACGCTCACCGTCGCCGCCGTCGTGGGAGGCCGGGCCGCCATTGGCCACGCCGGCGACAGCCGCGCCTACCTGGTCCGCGGGGGCGAGGCTCGGGTGCTCACCAGCGACCATTCCTGGGTCGGCGAGCAGGTGCGTGCCGGTGCCCTGGAGCCCGGGTCGGAGCGCCGGCATCCGCGCCGCAACGTGATCACGCGGGCGGTGATGGGGACCGACCTCGAGCCCGAGGCGCTGACGGTCGACCTCGCGCCGGGCGACCTGCTGATGCTGTGCAGCGACGGCTTCTGGGAACCGATCTCCGACGCGGACATCGCGGTGCTGCTGGAGACACCCGGTCCGCTGACCGCGGTCCTGGAGCGCGCGGTGGGAGCGGCCCTCGATGCCGGGGCGACCGACAACGTCACCCTGATCGCGCTGCGGCCCGCTGATTGAGAAGAGTGCGCAAAACGCGCGCTGACAGCAGAGTCGTGGCAGGATGGCGGCGGCCGTTACCAATCCCGGCTGTGCCCCGTTCTCACTGCACTCCCAGCCCAGCGGTCCGTCGCACAGGAGACCTCGATGCCCCGCCGCCAGCACCCCCGTGGCATCAAGATCTGCGCCCAGTGTGGCTCGGGCTACGACGGCTTCAAGGCGATGGAGCTGCGCGGACGGTACTGCTCGCCGGTGTGCCTGGCGGCCGCTCGCGCCGCCCATCGCGGCAGCGCCCAACTCGCCGCGGGCGCAGAGGGCTCGCCGATCCTCATCCAGTGACCGGGCGCGACCGGGCGGCGGACGCGGCCGGCTGACGATCGGGCAGACTCGCGCCCATGGCACGCCTCTACGCTCAGCTCTGCGCGCTCGTCTTCCTGGTGGTCGGCCTCGGGGGGCTGGCCGCGGGCAGCGCCGGGCCGCCCGCCGCCAACGGCGGCGGCAACATCGGCAGCCTCACCCTGCACCTCACGTGGGCGCGCGACATCCTCGACATCGGTCTGCTGCTGCTCTTCGTCTACGTCGGCTTCGTGGCCCCGCGCCGGCTCGGCAGGCTGCTCGTCGGCGCCATCGGCGTCGGCCTCTTCGCCCTCGCCATCGCCGGCTTCCTGGTGGGTGACGACGCGACCGCGACCAAGGGCTTCCTCGGCCTGCACTTCACGACGGCGC
Source organism: Candidatus Dormiibacterota bacterium (assembly GCA_963823765.1). Classification (GTDB taxonomy): domain Bacteria; phylum Chloroflexota; class Dormibacteria; order Aeolococcales; family Aeolococcaceae; genus Aeolococcus. The sequence continues at coordinate 947,032 of CAWGML010000002.1, read as the reverse complement.
TCAACATCCTCGACCTCGTGGTCGGGGTGCTGGCGATCCTGGCGGCGCTGGGCACCGTGGAGGACCCGGAGCCGGCGCCTCGCTCGGTGCTGCGCGGCTGAGGGCGTTCGGTCAGCGGCGACCGTTGGTCTCGTTGTGGATGTGCACCGAGCCCTCGACCGAGACGGCGTCGTCATCCCTGACGACCTTGTCCACCTGGTGGCGGGCGATGTCGGCGGCGGCGCTCGCGAAGGGAACCACCTTGCGCACCGTCCGCTCAGCGACCTGGTAGCCGTCGCGGGCCGCCACGCCGAAAGCGGCGAGCTGCTGCCGGGTCTTGGGACCGGGCTGGGGGGCGACGCAGATGCCGACGACGGCGCCGACGACGCTGCCATGAACGAAGCCGCGGACGTAACCCATGTCTGCCTCCTCGGGGGTGATGTTCGACAGCGATGACCCTACTACGTGAGTGCGGTCGAAGCCCACTCGCCGTCCGGGGTGATCCTGAGGTGCTCGACCGGGCGCCCCCCGATGAGGTGCTCGTCGATGAGCTCGTCGATGTCCTCGACGCGGAGATTGCCGTACCACACGCCGTCGGGGTACACGATGAGGATCGGGCCCTGGTGGTGCTGCTGGTTGCAGCCCATCCGCGTGGTGCGGACATGGGTCAGGCCGCGCCGCTCCAGCTGGTCGCGGAGTCGCAGGAGGATCTTCTCGCTGCCCATGCCGCCGCAGTGGTGGCGGCCCACGGTGGTGCAGACGAAGACATGCAGGTTGCGCGGCGCGGTGCCTGGGGCCATTGCCGTGATGGTGACGCAGCAGGCGCCCACCGCGTCCCCAGCGGCGCTCCAGCGCGGTGCGGCAAAGTCGGCCCGGCATGGAGATGAGCTTCGCTTTCTTCGCCGACGCTGCCACGGTGCCGGCCGACGGCAAGGTGTACGTGCTTGGCGGCGGCTTCAGCGCGCTTGCCCTGCCCGAGCTGCCCGGCATGGCCAGCTTCGCCATCGTCGCCGGCTTCCGCTTCACCGCGGCGGACGCCGGGCAGGTCCAGGTCGTCGAGCTCCGTTTCGTCGACACCCTCGGCAAGCTCGTGCTGCCCCCGACCACGATGCGCTTCGAGTCGGCGGGGCCGCCGCCCAGCGGTGCCGGTGAGGTCAGCGTGTCGACGGTCACCGTCCTCCAGCCGACGCTCGGCGAGCCGGGAGAGTACGCCGCCGAGTTCTGGCGGGAGGGCAGCCTGCTCAACACGGTGCGCCTCCACGTCCTCGAGCAGCAGAGACCCCTGAACGCACCGGGCAGCCCGCCCCTGGCGTGAAACCGGTCGCTCAGCGCTTCTGGGCGGCCTCGTACTCGTAGAAACCCCGGCCGCTCTTCCGCCCCAGGTAGCCTGCCGCCACCATCCGCTTCAGCAGTGGCGGCGCCGCATAGTCCCGGATCGCGTACTCCTCATAGAGGGCGTCGCAGACGAACAGCGCGGTGTCGAGGCCGATGTAGTCGAGCAGCTGCAGCGGCCCCATGGGGTGGCCGCAGCCCAACCTCATCCCCTCGTCGATGTCGTCCTTGGTGGCGAACCCCGACTCGTAGAGACGCACCGCGTTGTTGAGGAAGGGGATGAGAAGCAGGTTGACGATGAACCCGCCTCGATCCTGGGCGACGATGACCCTTTTGCCGAGCCGCTCCCCGAGTGCGCGGGTGTCCTCGAGCGTCTCATCGCTGGTGGCGATGGTGCGCACCACCTCGAGAAGCTTCATCACCGGGGCGGGGTTGAAGAAATGGGTGCCGATCACGCGGTCCGGCCGGTGGGTGGCGCGCGCGATCTCGATGATCGGCAGCGAGGACGTGTTGCTCGACAGGATGGCGTGCTCCGGCACGATCCGGTCGAGGCGGCCGAACAGGTCCACCTTGTCGGCAAGTCGCTCGACGATGGCCTCGACGACGAGGTCACAGTCGCTCATCTCCTCGAGGTCGGTGCTGAAGCTCAGCTGACCGCTGATGCGATCCACGTCGTCGTCGGTGAGCTTGCCCCCGAGCCGGCCCCGTTCGAGCGACTTCTCGAGCCGCCGGCGGCCGGCGTCCAGCGCGCCGCCGTCTGCCTCGGCGACGCGGGTGCGCAGGCCGCTGCGGGCGCACACCTCGGCGATGCCCGAGCCCATCAGCCCGGCGCCGACGACGCCGACGGTCCTGATCTCCATGTCTGTCTCCCGGTGACCTGGCGGAGCACAAGTGCCGATCGCGACCAGCCCCTCGCGACGACGCTCCTATGATGGCGGGCGATGCCCGTCCCTGACGTCGCCCTGGTGAGCGGCGACCTTCTCTTCGCCAGCCGGCTTCGGGCCGTGCTCGCCCCCGCAACCCCGCTGGCGCTTGTCCCGATGGGCGAGGTGCCTACCGCCCGGACGGTGTTCGTCGACCTCAATGACGACGTCGACGCACGCATCGGCCTGATCAGCGCGCTGCGGGCGCGGGGCGACACACGGATCATCGGGTTCTGCCAGCACGACGAGCGCACGGTGCGGGTGAGGGCCATGGAGCAGGGCGCCGACCAGGTGGTCACCAACGGCGCTCTGCAGCAGGCCGCGTTGCGCCTCATCCGCGGGGCGGAGGCGTGACCAACCTCGAGGGCCGCGTCGTGGCTGAGCTTGACCGTGTGCGCGAGGAGGTGATCGAGACGCGCCGTGACCTCCATCGGCACCCGGAGCTCTCCCTCCAGGAGCATCGCACCGCCGAGCTGGCGGCTGAGCGGAGCCATGCCCTGGGCTTCACGGTGCGCACCGGCGTCGGCGGCACCGGGGTGATCGCGGACCTCGACGGCCGCGACGCTGACGGCCCCACCCTCATGCTCCGCGCCGACATGGACGCGCTGCCCATCGAGGAGCGCGGCAGCGATCGCGTGGCGACGTCCGAGGTGAAGGGAGTGATGCACGCGTGCGGTCACGACGGACACGTGGCGATGACGCTCGGTGCGGCGCGGGTGCTCGCGTCGCTGCGCGACCAGTGGCGGGGCAGCCTGCGCCTGTGCTTCCAGCCTGCCGAGGAGATCGCCGCGGGCGCCGTGCCCATGATCGAGGACGGCGCCGTCGACGGCGTCGACCAGGTGCTCGGCATCCATCTCTGGGCTCCTCTCCAGGTCGGCCAGGTTGGGGTCAAGGATGGCCCGATCTTTGGGAGCGCCGACGAGTTCGGGATCACCGTCCGCGGCCGCGGCGGCCACGGGGGCATGCCGCACACCAGCATCGACCCCGTCGTCGCCGCGGCCCAGGTGGTGGTGGCCCTGCAGACGATCGTCAGCCGCGAGACCTCCCCGTTCTCCCCCGCGGTGGTGACCATCGGGCGCGTCGAGGGCGGCAGCGCCTTCAACGTCATCGCCGACGAGGTGCGCCTCCGGGGCACCGTCAGGGCGATCGACCCCGACGAGCGCGAGCGTCTGCTGCGCCGGGTCGCCGAGGTGGCCTCCGCGATCGCGTCGGCCTCGGGTGCGTCGGCGGAGTTCGAGCGCGCTGCGGGATGCCCGCCCGTGGCCAACGACATCGAGTCCGTCGAGCTGGTGCGCCGCGCCGCGATCGCGACCGTCGGCGAGGACAGCGTGGTGACGCCCCAGGCGATCACCGTCGGCGACGACGTCGCCTGCCTCATCAACACGGCGGGGCGGGGTTGTTATTTCCTCGTCGGCGCAGGGGACGTCGCCCAGCACCCCGTGGCCCCGCACCACAGCGCTGACTTCGACATCGACGAGCGCAGCCTGCCGATCGGCGTCGGCACGCTCGTCCGTGCCGCGCTCGAGGTGCTGCGATGAGCGACCCGTGGGCGCGCCTGCGGGCCCAGCGCACCAGCCACTACGGCAAGGCGCTGGACATGTCCCCGCGGCCGGCGACCGCGTCACGGACGGAGATCTCGACGGTGATGCAGATCGCCGACGCCAACAACGACGGCAACGTGCACGGTGGCTCGATCATGCGGCTGGTGGATGAGGCAGCCGGGATCGCGGCGATGCGCCACTCGCACCGCCGCGTGGTGACCGCGTCGATGGACGACATGAGCTTCCTGGCGCCGGTGTACATCGGCGACCTGGTCACGGTGCGCGCCATGGTCAACGACGCGCATCGCACCTCGATGGAGGTGGGGGTGCGCGTTGACGTCGAGGACGTCGCCGGCGAGGAGTGGCGCTACGTCGCCAGCGCCCACCTCGTGTTCGTGGCGCTCGACCTCGAGGGCTCGCCGACGCAGGTGCCCCCGGTGGTCGCGTCCACGGACGACGAGAGGCGACGCCAGGAACAGGCCCGGGTCCGCCGCGAACAGCGTTTGGTGCGCAAGCGCGCGCTCGCCGAGGCGGCCAAGGGCAAGCAGCGCGACCCGAGTTGACCGCGGCGCAGGCCCGGGAACGGCTGAGGGTCACTCCCGCGGTACAGTGGTCCCCGTGACCGACACCGCCGCCGCGCCGCTGAGCGTTCGCGACGCCACCGCACCTCCTCCCACGGCGCGCCAGCACATCCGTTTCGCGTTCTTCGCGGCGCGGCCCGAGTGGCGCCTGCGCAGCGATGAGCAGCGCAACGCCGACCGTGCCGAGGTCGCCGCCTTGATCCGCGAGATCGACAGCCGCGACAACGCGCTGGTGCGCACCTACAGCCTGGTGGGCACCAGGGGGGACGCCGACTTCATGGTTTGGCTGGTCAGCGACCGTCTCGAGGATCTCCACGAGTTCTCGGCGCGGTTGAACCGCACCGCCATGGGTGCCTTCCTCACTGCCCCGTACAGCTACTTCTCGATGACCAAGCAGAGCATGTACGTGGAGAAGCACCAGCATCCCAACCAGGAGGGGAGGAGCAACCGGCTGGTGATCGCCCCCACCAATCGCCGCTACCTGTTCGTCTACCCGTTTGTGAAGACGCGCGCTTGGTACCGGCTCAGCCGCGACGAGCGTCAGCGACAGATGAGCGAGCACATCGCCATGGGGCACCGCTATCCCGGTGTCAAGATCAACACCACCTACTCCTTCGGCCTCGACGACCAGGAGTTCGTCGTCGCCTTCGAGAGTGATTCGGTCTCAGACTTCCTCGACCTGGTGCAGGAGATGCGTGAGAGCGAGGCGTCGACCCACACGGTGCGCGATGTGCCGTCGTTCACCTGCATGCTGATGACGCCGGAGGAGGCGCTCGCCGCCATCGGCTGAGGGCTCGCACCCTATTCGGGGATCAGCGCGCTCCGTCGCTGGGCGGTCTCGATCGACTCGTTGAGCACCTCGAACACGTGCATGACGCGCACCCCCGGCGCGTACCGGGCCGCGCCGTTGCGCAGCTGCACGAGGCAGGAGACGTTCTCGGTGACCAGCACCTCGGCACCGCTGGCGACGACGTTCTCGAACTTGCGCTGCAGGATCGCCTCGCTGCGCTCGGGCTGCTCGTGGAAGTACATCCCGGGGCCGCCGCAGCACATCGCCGCCTCCTCCAGCGCGACGATCTCCAACCGGGGGATCTCGGAGAGCAGACGGCGCGCCGCTGACCGGGCCGGCCCATCGATGGGCAACGAACACGGCTCGTCGATGGCCACCCGCCAGCGCAGCGGACCCAGGGTGGCGCGCTGACCGGCGTCGTCGAGCAGCTCGGTGGCGAGCGTGGTCCGCTGGGCCACGCGCTGCGCGTCGATGGCGTGCTGTGAGTCGTCGGCGAGGATGGTGTCGTACGACCTGTAGTGCGCCGTGCACGAGGCGACATCCCCGACGAGCACGTCGACGGTGAGCTCGCGCAGGACGTCGACGTTGGCCGCGGCCATGTCCATCATGGCCTCGCGGTCGCCCAGCGACTTGGCCGGGAGACCGCTGCAGGCCAGCTTGGGTACCACCACCTCGAAGCCGTTGGCGAGCAGCACGCGCATGGTCGCCTCCGTGGCCTGCGGCGCCGCCATGTTCTGGTAGCAGCAGACGAGGAACCCGACCCGGCCGCGCACCGGGGCGGCGGCCTCAGGCAACGAGCGGGCGCGCTGGTACGCCGTCTTGCGTGGGAGCGGTCCGACGTGCTCCATGAGGGCGCCGCCGGTGCCCAGCCAGCGGGTGAGCCCGGTGCGTCGGGCTAACGCGTGCAGCCCGGTCACCTGGGCGGCGCGCGACAGGCCGTGGAGGAAGCGTAGAGCGCCCGGGCGGGGGAGGACCGAACGGAACGCCACAGACTGTCCCCAGGGGTGGCCCTCCTGCTCGTGCAGCTCCATCCGGGCGCGGCTGACGATCCACGCGGTGGGCACACGAGGCGCGCATGCGGCCACGCAGTTGTCGCAGGTGAGGCAGGTGGAGAGCGGGCCGTCAGCGATGTCCCGCAGCTCGATCCGCCCCTCGATGGCGTCGCGCACCAGCGACACGCGGCCGCGCGCCGTCTCCCATTCGACGGGGTTGGTGACGTAGGTCGGGCAGACCGCCTGGCAGAGAGAGCACTTGTTGCACTCGCTGGCGGCCTGGTAGACGTCCTCGAGAAAGCGCGGGGGGACGGCGAGGTCGGTCACCGGCGGAATTGTACGGGGCGGGGTGCCGCGTGCTCCGACACTCGCGTTGACGCTGCGAAAGGGCAGCCGCCATGCTTTGGCCCGCCCTCAGGGTCTCCCATCCGTCCCAGCACCGAGGTTGCCATGGCGCACGACACCACTCCAACCATCCACCTCATCGCGCGCCCGGCCGTCGACCTCGACGGCATGCGCGCCTACCTCGACGACGTCGGTGGCGCCTCGTGGCTGGACAGGCGGACCGGCGCCGACCGGGCCCCAAACCCGGGCGAGCTGCTCGTGGAGTTCGGCGGGCGGGCCTGCTACCGGAGCTGGGAGCCGGGGCTCAACGTCAACGTCACCAAGGTACGGAGCGATCAGCGCGAGTACCTGCGGAACATCCTCAAGAGCGCACACGGCAGCGTGCTCGAGCACGCCAACTACTCGTTCGCGCTGCGCAACGTGAGCCGCGTGGCCACCCACGAGATCGTGCGCCATCGGGCCGGCGCCGCCTACAGCCAGGAGAGCCTCCGCTACGTGCGCCTCGTCGACATCGGCTTCCGGGTGCCACCCGCGCTCGAGCCACTCCGCCAGGAGTGCCTGGAACTGGTGGAGCGCCTCGAGGAGTTCCAGGTCTCTGCGGCACAGAAATTGAGGATCGATGACGACGGCATTCCCTTCCACGTCAAGAAGGAGGTTACCTCGGCGCTGCGGCGGCTGGCCCCGATCGGGCTGAGCACCGACATCATCCTGACCATGAACCTGCGCACGCTTCGGCACGTGATCGAGATGCGCACCGATCCCGGCGCCGAGGAGGAGCTTCGCCTCATCTTCGGGCGCCTCGGTGAGATCATGGTGGAGGAGGCTCCCGGGGTCTTCCAGGACTTCACCCGCAGTGACGACGGTTCGTGGGTGCCCGAGTTCCGGAAGGTCTGAGCACCTGGCTCGTGGGTGGCCGTGGAACGAACGTACGGTATGATCGGGAGGCCACCGCCGCGGTGGTGGCGGAATCCGTTCACCTGAGGCAGGGAGCCCCCATGATCAGCGTCAGCGACACCGCCCTCGGCCAGCTCCAGACACTCTTCTCCGAGCAGGCGCCAGAGCAGCAGGTCGGCCTGCGCGTGTACATCCAGTCGGGCGGCTGCTCCGGGTTCTCCTACGGCATGGGCATCGACGAGAACCCGCCGAAGTCGGACGACCAGGTGGTCGACGTCAACGGGCTGCGCGTCTACGTGGATGCGTACTCGGCCCAGTACCTCGAGGGGGCCGAGATCGACTACGTCGACGCCATCATGGGCGGCGGCTTCACGATCAACAATCCCAACGCGGTGAAGACGTGCGGCTGCGGCCACAGCTTCCAGACCGCCGACAGCGCCGGCGAGGCCAAGGCCTGCTCGCACTGACCCGCTGATCGTCCAGCGGGCAGGGACGCCTCATCCTCGCCGCCCATCGCACGGTCGCGCTGCTCGTCGTTCTCCTTGCGCTCGGCGGCACCATCTGGGCGGTCCACGACTGGCTCCGCCGCGGGGCGGTGCACCCCCGGCTGCTGACGTTCACGGTGGCGATGTCAGCGGTGATCGGGCTGCAGGCGGTGTTCGGGATCGTGCTGGCGCTGATGGGCAACCGGCCGGCCGACGGCGCGACGCACTTCGTCGTCGGTCCGCTGACGTTGTTCATCCTGCCGCTGGCTCGCCGGGTGGCGGCGGGGCGATCCAGCCGCGCTGAGTCCGCGATCCTCGCGGTGGCCTGGTTCCTGCTGATGCTGCTGACGCTGCGCGCGGTCGGCAGTGGGGGAGGGCTCAGCGGCTGATGGTGCCGCGGGCCGATGCCAACGCGGCCCGCGAGTGTGCGGCCTAGTGCGGGAACGGCGACGGCAGCGCTTGCCCGTCGCCGAACGGCCAGGGTTGCTGGGGCGCTGGCCCCATGGGCACGCCATCCGTGGCTGTCGCCGCGGCGCAGTTCGGGGACACCGCAAGCGGTCCATAGGGCGCCGCGGTACCGGTGGCTGCGAAGCCAAGTGCGTTGGCTTCGGCAGCTTCGGTGCACATCAGGTGGTCACCGTACTGCGCGCTCACATTGAAGAAGGAGTTGTCGTTGCCTGGGTTGCTGGCCGTGATCCAGCCGAACTCGCTGGCCGGCGCGATGAGGTAGCCGAGCTGGTCGTTGGCCAATCCGAAGGTGAAGAACGCCTGCGGCTGCGTCACCGAGGCGGACACCCCGAAGCGGATATCGGGATAGGCCTCCCCCGGGTTCGCCGTCAGCAGCACGTCGCCGAGACGGTGAGCTGACGCGAACGTCCCCACCACGTTGCCGCTGATCCACGGCGCCGTGGTGCTGCGGTAGGCGCCGTAGCCGCGCACGGGCAGCTCGCCCGTGTAGCCGACGCCGAGGAGCACGGGGTTCGTGGCGACCTCGCGGGTGAAGACTTCCTTGCCCGCCACCGTGTTGCCGTGCACCGGAACTGCGCCTGAGACGGCCTGCAGGATCCACGGGGTGAGGATCCGCGTGTAGGTGTCGAGCAGGTCGACGTCGCAGGTCTCCTGGCCGGCCTGACCGCAATTGGGGTTGGAGTGCGGCCGCGGTGGCTGGCTGCGCCCCACATCAGCCACGCATCGTCACCGCCACCGGCTCGCCGAGCGCCACCTCGGTGGCGCGCGCTGCGCGGCCGGGCCAGTCGGCCGAGTAGCGCGTGTTGCCGCCGCCCATCACCGTGGCATGAGCGGCGTAGTTGATCAGCGTGCCGAGCGGCGCGCCATTGGCGCCGACGGCTTGCAGGACGCGGAGTTGCGTGTCCACGGCGGAGTTGTCGTAGCCGGTGAGGGTGTCCGCGCCGAACTGGCTGTGAACGAGGTCCTCGCCCGGGGTCGCTGTGCCCGGGATGTAGCCGCCGACCGACGGCGAGGGCATGACCGGTGTGCTGGTGCCGACCAGCAGGGTGGCGGGAACGCGCCTCTTGTACGCCTCGTCCACCGCCTTCACCGCCTGTTTGAAGACCGTCTGCAGGTAGCTGACAGGCACTCCGCCCCACAAGCCGATGAGGTCGGGCCCGGCGTGGCTGTGATCCGAATTGATGACGATCATGTCCACCGGCACGCCGGTGTCGTGCGAGATCGCCAGGCGCATGTCGTAGATGCCATAGGGGCCCTGCTTGTCGGCGGCGAACGTGCCCTGGTTCTCGAGGGCTGCGAGCAGGAGCGTGTTGCCGGCCCTGTTGCTGATCGCCATGGCGCGTGCGTAGATGTGCTCGACGGTGCCGTCGCCATCGACCAGCGGACCGGTCGAGGCCCGGGTCGGGAGCAGGCCGTAGCCGCCCAGGTGGAAGTTGCCACCGGCCAGTTCGGCGGCGCTGGGGTCGAGCGATTCCTTGGCGAAGCCGACCCGCCACGCGAGCCGGCCCCTGCCGGCGCCGGCGGCCGCCCGCAACGTCGCTGAGGCATTGGCGACCGCGGCACTACCGCCTGCAGCCGGCGTCGCCGCGGCGTAGACGGCGTTGGCGCGCACCACAGCCATGGGGGCGCCCGGCTGCACGGGTGAGCCGGCCGTCACAGCCGAGTGCAGCGCCATCCATGAGGCCACCGCTACCACGACGCCGACCACACCGGCGGTCAACGGCGCCCACCGGCGCCGTCTCCGAGGCATCGAGAGCGGGGCAGTCACGCAACAGATCAACGCCGTTGCTCGCAGAAACTTGCGAAGCCGTCTCGCAAGAAAGCCGCGGTGGGCTCGTTGTACTCAGTGCGACGCGCGCCGCCGAGCACAGGTTCGGCTGCGTCGCCGGGATTCCGACGGGAGGATGTGATGGGCTTGGATCGGGCTGGGCGTGCGCTCGCGGTGGTCGTCGCCGCTGGTGCGGCGTGCGGTTCGCTGGCCCTCGGCAGCGCTACCCGCGCCGACGCCAACCCGGCCGGTCGCGCCCTCTTCCGGGTGGGCGCTGCGGTCGGTGACTACACGCCGCCGTGCGGGCCGGACGCCGACCCGGCAATCCAGAACTGCACCATCCCGGCAGGTTTTGTCGACCCCACGGGCCCGGCCAGCTGCCCCGCGCCACCAGGCTTCACTGGCCGGCGTCCGTGGGCATTCATGGAGCCCTACGTCGACAAGCAGGGCAGTGGCCACTGGGACGTCGGCGACCCGTGGGTTGATTGCGATCCGACCAACGGCGCGGGACGGTGGGAGGGGGATTTCCTCGGGGGTGGATCCAACGCGCCCCGGTACTACAGTCGCGTGGCAGATCCCGTCACGGCGCGCGCCATGGTGGTGAGCAACGGGAGTTGCACGATCGCTGTCGAGGTGGAGGACCACGAGGGACTCTTCGACACCTACCAACAGCAGATCCGCGACAAGGTGGCCGCCGATGGTTTCAACCTCGACGGCATCTTCATCTCATCCACCCACGACGAGTCAGCTCCCGACACGATCGGGTTGTACGCGGGGAACGACGTCCCGTCGAGTGTCAACCATTACTTTGGCGCGTACCTCGTGCGGCGCTCCGCCGAGGCCATCGAGCGCGCTTACCTCGCCCGTCGCCCGGCGAGCATCCGCTATGCGGAGCCCATCGAGCCCGCCAACCTGCGCCAGTGCTTTTCCTCGTACCCCTTTGTCGACGATCAGCTGATGCCGTCGCTCGAGGCGGTTGACGCCGCTGATCCCACCAAGGTGATCGCGCTCCTCGGCGACGTCAGCCAGCACAGCGAGACCACCGGCTTCAACGGTGGCGCGACGCCTGATCCCGGTGCGCCGAGCGCCACCACCCTCGACCAGGAGAAGACGTGGCTGACGGCTGACTGGCCGTACTGGTTCCGTTCCACGCTCGAGGCGGCGCACCCGGGCGCGGTGGCGATCGAGATGGCTGGATCGGTCGGCAGCAACGAGACGCCGCAGGTGTTCAGCGGCCCCGTGTCACGCACGCCACAGCAGTTCGTCGACGCGGAGTCATCCCGCCGGTTGCCGCACCCTCTACGACAGCAACGGCACCATGACAGCGCTGGGGTACTTCAGCGAGACCAGGGTGCTGGGGCAGGAGCTGGCCGGCGCCGTCGACACGGCGCTGTCGTCTGGCACCGTTTCCAAGAGCCACGACATCTACGGCGCCCGCGCCGACTCCTGCGTCCCCGTCACCAATGCGCTCTTTGCCGGCATCGGGGTCACCGGAGAGTTCGGCAACCGGCCCTCGTATGACCCGACGTGCACGGTTCCCGTAGGGCCTGCACCCAACGGGTCCGCTGCGGGCACGTCGATCAGGACGCAGGTCGCGTTCTTCCGCATCGGCGACGGCGAGTTCCTCTCCGTCCCGGGCGAGGTGTTCCCGTACACCTACCTGCGTAGCTTCGAGGGACCGAACGACATGCCGTGCCCGGATCCCACCCCGCCCTCTGATCCCACCAATCCCAGCCCGTGCTACATGCCCGGCCAGGGTCAGTTCCCGCTGCCCGCCTGGTTGCTCCCGCACATGCATACGCCGTACCGATTCATCGACGGACTCGGCGAGGACATGATCGGCTACGTCTTCCCGCAAGGAAACGGGGTCGGCGTCCCGGGCGAGTACGCGACCGACCCCGCCGGCAGCGGCTCGGACCGATTCGGGTGTGGGCACTCCGATGACTCGGAGGCCGCGAGCTCCCAGGCAGGCCAAGTGCTCGGCGACTTGCTGGTCGGGCTTCTCGACGGGTACGGCGGCGCCCCGGAGACCGTCGCGGTGGGACGCTACGTCCTCCCCGGCGGCATCCTCTCCCGCGATCCTCTCGGAGGCCCCGAGATCAAGTGCTCCGTGGACCAGACCTTCAACCCGAGCACGGCAGTCGCGGTGTGGCTGCCGGGCCGCGGCGTGGTGCGGCCGGCTCACTGGATGAGCCTGTCGGGTCGGCTCCAGAGCGCGCCGGACCGCAACACCCGTGGATACCTCGACGCACACGGCGGGCGGCACTGGCTCGACGTGTACCCGGACATCGCGGGCGCCCCGTCCCACGTCGCCCTGAACTGACCGCTCATTTGCTCGACCGCTGCGATGCGGTAGCCATCTTGCGGTGACGGCGCGCCATAGCCCGGTGGATCCTTCGGCGAGCGTTGGCGGCACCACAGGGTTTGGCGTGCTTCAGGACAGCGAGGACGTCGTCCCGGGGAGGCGGCTCGCGGCGAATACAATGGCGTCGCCGCGGCTGGGAGCGCCTGGCGTCGGCAACGCGGGAGTAGCTCAGTTGGTAGAGCGCTAGCCTTCCAAGCTGGATGTCGCGAGTTCGAGTCTCGTCTCCCGCTCTCTCCAGTCTCCCGGCCGTGGGCACGCCGAGGGACCGCGTCACGTGACCCGGTTGGCCCGCGTGAGCGACTAGACCCGTGCGCGGAATCCGAACGCGGCGGGGACGGTGCCGGCATCGCCGAACGCCGCGTTTCCGCGCCGAACCGTGATGCGCATCAGCTTGATGACCGCGTCCCGGTTGTGGCGAACCACGGTCATCCATCGCCGGTTGGCTCCGCTGCGCGGATCGTGGGCCGCCCCCCACTCCGCGAGGTCGACGAGGACCGGGATCAGGTCGAGGCCGCGCTCGGTGAGCTCGTACACCTCTTTGCGTCCGTCGGTTGGATCGGTGTGCCGGGTGAGCACGCCCTGGTTCTCCAGGTTGGCGAGTTGATGTGCGAGGACGCTCGTGCCGATGCGTTCGTCCGAGGCCAGGAACTCTCCGAACGTACGCTTGCCGAAGTACACGATGTCCCGGACGATCAGGAGTGACCACGGATCCCCGAACACCTCGAGGAAGAAGTTGATCGCGCAGTCTGACTTCCGGTCGGTCCGTTTCATCGTCCCCGGATCATAGCCTACTTGGCTTTGATGATCAAAGTATGTTACGGTGCCGGCAGACCGCAAGTTCAAGCCGCACCGTATGGAGGAGACCAGGATGAACACCGTCCAGTCCAGGGACACGACCCGGATCGCCTTCGACGTGCAGGGCGAGGGCCCGGCTCTGATCCTGGTGGATGGCGCGATGTCCACCCGCTCGGGTCCTTCCAAACCCGAGTTGGTCGGTCTCCTCGCGGAGCACTTCACAGTGGTGAGTTATGACCGACGCGGGCGCGGTGACAGCGGGGACACGCCGCCGTATACGGTCGAGCGCGAGATCGAGGACATCGACGCACTTATCGATGTCGTCGGTGGCTCGGCATTCCTGTTCGGTCACTCGTCGGGGGGATGCCTCGCGTTGCACGCAGCCGTCAGCCTCACCGGCAAGGTCGGGAAGCTCGCCGTCTACGAGGTTCCGTGGAACGATGACCCGGCGGCTCGACAAGCTTGGAGAGAGTACCTCGAGAACCTCGACGACGCCCTGGCCTCAGGGCGCCGGGGCGACGCCGTGGCACTCTTCCTGTCGTTGGTCGGCATCCCCGCCGCGCAGATCGAGGCGATGCGTCAGGCACACTTCTGGGGTGGGATGGAGGCCGTCGCCCCGACCCTCGCGTACGACCACCGCGCCATCATGGGCACCGACGGCTCGATCCCCATCGAACTGGCGGCTCGTGTCCAGGTGCCGACGTTGGTGATGAGTGGCAGCCGGGGCGCGCACTTCATGCTCGAGACGGCCACGACGCTGAGCGGGGCGATCCCCGGCGCCACGCTGACGACGCTCGAGGGCCAGGACCACTCCGTCCAACCCGAGGTGATCGCACCGGTTCTCATCGATTTCTTGAGCGCGCGACCGGCGCTCGTCGCGCGCTGAGTCAGGGCGCGAGCGTTCGGAGGACTGCATGGGGAAGCTCATCTACGCAATCAACACGTCGCTGGACGGCTTCACGCGGGATGCCTCCGGCTCGTTCGACTGGTCCGTGCCCAGTGAGGACGTGCACGTCTTCTACAACGACATGATGCGCGGCATCGGTACCCAGCTCCTCGGCCGCAGGATGTACGAAACGATGTCCGTGTGGGAGACGGACCCGGCGCTCGCGGCTGAATCACCCGTACTTGCCGACTTCGCCGTCGCGTGGCAGGACTCGGACAAGGTTGTGTATTCGACGACCCTCACACAGCCGGTCACGACACGGACCCGTATCGCGTCAGCGTTCCATGCCGACGAGGTCCGCGCGTTGAAGGACGCATCAACCGGCGACCTGCTGGTGGGTGGACCGGTGCTCGCGGCCCACGCGTTGCGCGCCGGTGTTGTCGATGAGCTTCTGCTGACGCTCTTCCCCGTCGCCGTCGGTGCCGGGGACCCGGCTCTTCCTTATGACCTGCGTTTGGATCTCGACCTCATTGACCAGCGCCAATTTGGCAACGGTGCCATGCACATGGCGTACCGCATCCGGCACTGACGGCCGACACGTCCTCCGTCAATCCGTGACAGTCGGCGCCGATTTCCCATGCGCATCGTGCAGCTGAGCGACGCGGACGGCACCGCGGGGCCGTTCATCGTCAGTTGCTGGGCTGGCCTCTGCGCCTGCGGCCGAGCGCGACCAACTGGCTTCCACGGCGGTGGAAGCGGCGGACATCATGTACGCGCTGAGCTGGTCGGAAGTGTTTCGCACCCTCACGAAAGAACGAGGGTGGTCGTCGGCTGATCAATACGAGCGCTGGCTGACCACTGCGCTGCAGGCCACGTTCTTGCACCCGAGAGGCAGACCGCGAGGGAGCGGCTCACGGCATCGGCGAGGCCATGGAGGCGGCACCTCAGGCGAAACGCCCCCCATCCCGACGCCCTCATGCCCGCGCCCTTGCCGACGTCAGCCCGCTCGAATGCGCCTCGATGTCGGAATGAGAAACCGCGAATCTAGTGCTTCAACTCTCGTTTCGAGCGGCACAAAATTCAAATAGCAGCAGGTTGCTTCCAAGCTGGATGTCGCGAGTTCGAGTCTCGTCTCCCGCTCCACGCGCTCCGTTGATGGCCATTTTGATCTCACGTTGGAGCGCCTCAGTGTTAGTTAGAGCAAATCGCTGACTCGGCCTAGCAGCCCACTTAAGGACTTCTGGAGGCGGTGACCTAGCCGAGGACGCGCACAGTCGGCCACATGCGCAGCGGCCGTTTGCGTTCCAGCCGCGAGCGGTACTCCTCGCTCGTGACGCGGGTCGGGTTGCGGCGCCAGAACTCCATCGAGAAGATCGTCCAGCCCATATGGCGCCATAACGTCCCACCCGGCGTCCGGCGACCATCGAATGCCGACACATGTGCAGTACTCGGGGAAGGTGGCGATGGCCTCCGATGCCGAACTGAAGGCACCCACTTCGATGCCGAACCGCCTCGGATACCAGAGATGCACCGCCGCTTGGTTCTTGGCGTCCCAAACCAGCGATGCGTCGAGGGCTCCAAGAGCCGCCCTGACGTCATGATCACACGACGGGCTCAGATCCCTGGTGTCGAAGAATCCGAGGTCGATGTCATTGACGGCGTGCGGGTCGAAGCCAGAGCCGAAGCGACCGAACCAGACGATGTCGCGGATGACACCGGCGCTGATCCACCATTCAGGAGGATCCACACGGCTCGCCACGCCGAGCGCGCTAACGAACCAAGCGCATCCCCTTAACTCGTCGAGGAGCTCTGTCACGCGGCCGACGCTCGCGGCTCCGACAGTGATGCGGATGTCCTCCGCGATCAGACGCAGCTCAGGGGACGTGAATGGCTGGCCCAAGGCACCTCTCGACGTACGTTAGCCCGAGGCTACTCGGCGGATAGCAAGGGCCTGTCGGAGTGTGAGCTGGGTCACGCCAGCATCCGCTAATCAACCCTTAGCGCGGGTGGAGGCCCCGCCTCCGGACCACCCCGTAGCGCGTCATCACGTGGGAAGTCTGACCGGAGGGGCGCTGGGCGAGGTCACCATCCAGCAGGCCAGGGTGCGTCAAGGTACCCCGAGCAAGGCTACCTGATAGGACCTGGTGCGCCCTCCGGCAACGCTTGGTTCGCCCTACGGAAGGCTGCCTTTTTTGGCAGCTATGAGGTACCGCCTCGTACACCGGTAACCATACTGGCGCTCAAGAGCGCGGAACTTTCCTGCTTCAAGTGCTACCCGGCTCCGACCGGTTGAGGATCCTGTCGGTGGCTGCACGACTCAGAGGGCGAGTGGATATTCATCGTCGGCACTCACGGAGCCGCCAATATGAACGAAGACGGGGCCACGCGAGCCTTAATGCATCTGCTGGGCGGGAAGGTGTGGATCGCTACCGATGGACCCATGTGGGGGCAGCGGGGAACGCCGCTCTAGCTGGTCCGCCTGCAGTCAGGAGGCAGGAGGCAGGCCCATGCCAGTATTCGTTGATCACGCTTGAGTACCGGGGACCGTTCGTCGTCTTGGCCTGACCGCGGCCTATGCTGGAGAGGAGTTGATTCAGCCTCGGAGGGCAGGTGTTGGGATCCGGCCGGCTGCCGTCACTGCGCGAGCGGCGTCGGCGGAGTACAGCAATCGACACTCGGAGGCCGACCACGTCGATTGGGAGCTTGGCTCCTTGCCTGGCGGGCGGATTCGTCGGAAACCACGCTTGCCATTCCTCATCCATGCCGGCAAAGTCCTCCGGGTCACGGAGGATCACTGTGGCACTGACGATGTTATCGACAGAGCTTCCCGCGGCATTCAAGATTGCTGACACGTTCTTCAAACACTGGCGCGTTTGCTCTTGAGCGGTATCCCCGGCAAGCAGACCGGTCGCCGGATCTGTTCCGGTTTGACCCGACACGAACACCAGGCCCGCCGCTTTCACAGCCTGGCTGTAGGCTGGCGACCTCGGGGCCGCGGCATTGGTCACACAATCCCTGGGCATCTCTGTTCTCCTTCCGTGTGGGCCGACGGCGCAGCTCTAATGTCAGCGACGATGCGCAGTGGGGCTGCTCGCCGCGTCGCCAGCAGTTCTGTCCTCGGCGTAGCCACTCGTCGGTACGCTGACCGGTTCTGCCGTGGATGCGACTCGACTATGTCAACGTCATCACGGAATCGCAGCGACCGTCGCTCTGGATGTGCTCGCGCCAACGTCACGCTTCCGGCCGAGCCACCTCTTGCAAGACGTGTCGGCCCTTCGGGGAGGCCGCCGCGCTTAACGTGCGTCGAATCGCGCTCCGGGACAGTGCGAAGAACCGCGCATCGCTATAGAGATGGTAGTACCAGTTCGCCGAGAGCATCGCAGCCTCAAGCTCAAAGGCCAATTGGGTCGGGTCGACGCTGCTGTCGAGTTCCCCGGCGCTGATCCCGTCTCGTGCGGCACCTTCGAGCATGTCCAGCCATTGACGTTGTAAGGCTGCGATGGTGTCCCGGAGAACACCTGGTCGTGCATCGAATTCAGCCATGGCAGCCGCGAAAAAGCATCCGCCCGGGAAGACACGTTGCTCCATTAGGGCAACGTAGCTCTCGCAGAGTCCCTGGAGCGTCGCAATGCCTGGCGAATGCGCCAGGCCAGGGAGGATCACTTGTTGGACATAGATCTGGCGCGCATGCTCGATCGTGGCGAGTTGCAGCTCCTCCTTCGAGCCGAAGTGCGCGAAGAGGCCGCTCTTGCTCATCGAGAGGTCGCTGGCCAGCCGGCCAAGGGTCAGCCCCTCGAGCCCTTCGACGCTCGCGATCGCACTTGCGATTTCGAGGATGCCTTGCTTGGTGGCATGGCCACGAGGGGTTTGCCTTGGCACCATGCTTGTATAGCACGAACGATCGTGCTATGGTGCCCGCCATCAACAAAGCGACCGACCGGTCGTGCTATTCACGGAGGTGGCCACCATGCCCTTGGTCAACGTCAAGCTCATCGAAGGAGTGTTCAATGAGAGCCAGAAGCGGGACATGATTCACAGGCTCACCGAGACGATGGTGGAAATCGAAGGCGAGGCCTTGCGATCCGTGACGTGGGTCGTCGTCGAGGAGGTCAAGAGTGGGGACTGGGGAATCGCCGGGAATCCCCTCACGACGGCCGACGTCAAAGCGCTTGCTGCCGGGCAACCTGTCGGATAACGGTGCCGCCTTGGGCTGACGCGGATGTATGACGTCGTCGTCGTAGGCGCACGCTGCGCAGGAGCGTCGGTCGCGACGCTCCTGGCGCGGCGCGGGCACCGTGTCGCACTCGTTGACCGAGCAGCGTTCCCCAGCGACACCATCTCCAGTCACTTCCTGTGGACGCAGGGCGCTGCACGACTCGCATCGTGGGGCCTTCTCGACCGTCTGAAATCGCGGGGTTGCAACCCTATCCCGGCGTTGACGTTCGATTTCGGGTCCGTTGTGCTCGCCGGCCGCGTGCCTGCGGTTCTGGGAGTGTCTGACTGTTTCTGTCCTCGGCGAACCGTCCTCGACTCCCTGCTGGTCGACGCGGCCGTCGAAGCGGGTGTCGAGATCTTCGAGCGCACCTCGGTGCGGTCGGTCAGGTGGTCTCAGGGTCGGGCGTGCGGTGTCGACATCAAGCCGGCGTCCGCAGCGGCGGGTCATCTCGATGCGCGTTTGATCGTGGGCGCGGACGGTCGCCACTCTTCGATCGCCGCTCAGGTCGGAGCCCAGGCGTACACGCACGAGCCGCCGCTGACCTTCGTGTACTACTCGTATTGGAGCGGCGTCCCAACACACTCGCCCATGTATTACATGCGCCCGGGTCAGCTCATCCTTCGCTGGCCGACAAACGACGGTCTCACGTGTGTCTACGTGGGCGGCCGCCATTCTGAATTCGCGGAGTTTCGACGTGACGTCGAGGGCAACTTCATGCGGTCGCTGGAAGTCATTCCTGGGCTGCCCGACGAGCTCGCCGCTGGGCGGCGTGAGGAGCGCTTCCGAGGCGCGGCAGATCTGCCGAACTACTATCGATCCTCGTTCGGGGACGGATGGGCACTTGTCGGCGACGCGGGTCACCACAAGGATCCGACCACCGGATTCGGCATGTCGGACGCCTTCGCATCAGCCGAGTTGCTGGCGACGGCTGCCGACGCGGCGCTGGTTGGAGAGCGGCCATGGAAGCAGGCCTTGGGCGATTATCAGCGGCGCCGTGATGACGCGACTGCGAACGGTTTCCGCCTGACCTTGCGTGCGGCGTCTCTCGACCCCTTGCCAGCTCATCTACAACGTCTGTACGAGGCAGCGTCCAGCCGCCCCGAGGCGGTGACCCAGCTCATCGGCGTGCTCGGCGCCACAATTCCGCTCGGCGACGCGTTCTCAAGAATGCTGCCTGCAGAACTGGCTGGCAGCGAATTGCCGGTGAACGCCGACGGCTCGGGGCCACGACAGAAGTTGAAGGGTCAAGGAGATGTTGCGTGAGTCAGCGTCGATGCTCGACCCAAGCCGGGCCATTCCGTATTCGCATCACGGTGTGGAGCGGGAGACGAGGCTCGAACTCGCGACCCTTACCTTGACCAGATTCGCTTCCGATTCTGTATTCGGGAGAGCTTGGAGGCGAGCTTGCTAGAGTGCGATCACGTGACCCGCACGTGGCGCGGCGCGGCCGGTGAGCACCTCGAGCCAAGCCTGACGCAAACCCTCGGGGCCGTGACCGACCACCACATCGACCCAGCCGGCGACGGTGGGAGCAAAGCGCTTCCAGGCTGTAGCAAAGCGGGCGTCGAGCTTCTCACGGCCCCAATCCTGGGTCCGTTTGCGCATCTGGTCGGGAGCGAAGAAGACGGCGGTGCGCGGCCCGGTGAGCGCCTCCGCCCCGGCCAGTTCCTGGTGGGAGACCCCCACGATCGCCTCGTGCACGAGCTGGTCGCCGAGGTGACGGCGGGCGGCGGCACGCACCTCCGCGTTGCCGGCGACGTCGACGTACGCGGTGGGGACAGCGGCGTCGACCGAGGCCACGTCCTGATAGGTGAGCACGCGGTCGTAGCAGCCCAGGCTCTCAGTGAACGTCATGTTGCCGGCCGAGGTCAGCCCGACAACGGCGATGCCTTTGTCGCGCAGGAGAAAGGCTGCGCCGTAGGCAGTCTTGCTCGAGGCCGACGACACAAGCAGCACCCGGGCCCCGAAGAAGGCGTTGTCCTCGAGCTGGTCGGCGAGCAAGAAGGACGTGTAGAAGAGGGGACGGTAGAGGATGAGCAGGTCCTCGTCGGCAGCGCTGTACGCGGGGTCGGTTGCGCTCGCGCTGTACACGTTGTAGGGAGAGGGGAGCTGCGCCCGGTGGGGGCTGGCGTCGCGGAAACCGCGAACGTCGGCGCGGCCGGGTTGGACAAGAAGGTGCGACGCCGACGGGAAGTACCCGTACACGCGTGTCCCGACGTCCAGGCCTTCGGTCGCTGAGGCTGCCACCTCGCCGAAGCCCCACACGGGGACGACCCCCCGGCCGGGCTCGGTGGGGAAGAAGTCCCAGTAATGGAAGGAGTCGCCCAAGAGGGCGTAGGTGACGTTGTTGGCCGTCATGCCGACCCGGTCGACATGCAGCAGCGCCTGGCCCGCGGCGGGCTCAGGGAGGGCGGACTGGCGCAGCATCGTGCTGGCCAGGTCGGCTCGGTCGACAGTCAGGCTCCACATCTCGGGCATGGCGGGACGATAGCCGACGAGACCTCAAAGATACCGCTCCAAGCGGGCACTCGGCCGATTTTGAATACAAATCACATCGCATAACTT
This sequence comes from Candidatus Dormiibacterota bacterium, assembly GCA_963823765.1. Taxonomy (GTDB): domain Bacteria; phylum Chloroflexota; class Dormibacteria; order Aeolococcales; family Aeolococcaceae; genus Aeolococcus. The sequence goes on along the minus strand of CAWGML010000002.1, from coordinate 926,107 downwards.
CCAAGCTGGATGTCGCGAGTTCGAGTCTCGTCTCCTGCTCCACCGTCGCGTTGATGGTCGATTTGATCTGACTTTGGAGCGCTATCGCTTGTTGGGGCGAATGGTGTCCGCAGTGAAGCTGGTATGGAGCTAGTACGCGCGGGGCAGGCCCAAATGTTCCTGCACTTCCCTATACACAACGGTTCATGGACATGTCCTGTAGTGGAGGCGCCTGAATTCACGCAACGAACGTCGGCTCGCGAAGGCATTTGGGCGTGAGCGTCGAGGGTCTGTACGTCTAACCATCTGGCGGTCATTCGGAAGGGATCGGTAGGGCGATGACCACTGTGGCGGCAGTGTTGAGAACAAGCACGTGCGGCGTACGAGCCTGGCGAGTCCGCAGCCGGCACGGTGATCTACGCCTTGAACTGGTGCTTGACAGATGTCCATCGCCAAGACCTACCAGGACCTGTAAAGCCTTGTGAATCGCCTCGAGCGTCGTTGACTTTCCATACACGTCAATGTTCCAATCCCGCCGGTCGGCGTCGGATTTGCATTGCTCGGCCGACGTTTGCCAGGAGGATTTTCATGACTCGGATCACGTCCAAGTTCGTGGGGGTGGGGGTGGGCGTCGTTGCCGTCACCGCGCTCCTCGGCGGCTCGGCGGGCGTCACCGCCGGCGCAGCCGGCGCACGTTCGACCGCGGGCCTCAGCGCCCACATCTCAGCGCCTCACGCAGGCGCTGGAGTCCGGGGCTCTGTCCCGGTGACCAACTACGGCGCCGGATACTTCAGCTACCCCGGCCAAACCAACCAGGGGGTGTCAGGCGCCAGCGCGACGTTCGTTATGCCCTCCTTCTCGTGTGCCAGCTCGTCGGACAACGAGTGGCTGCTGCCCGGCATCTGGGTGTATGACAGCAATGGCAACCTCGCCGAACAGGTCGATGTGAACTTCAACTGCAATGCGGGCACCAAGGTGCAGACGGACGTCATCTGCGTGACGGATGCAGCATGCGACACCTCCCTCACCATCGCTCCCGGTGACGCGGTGGTGGCGAGCCTGTCTGAGTCGGCAACCGCCACGACGGGCACCATCCGCGATCTCACATCGGGCGCTACCGCGCAGGTGACTGGGTCAGCGACCACGTCGGACCAGACCGTCTTCGTCGGAGACGAGGGGCCCGGGCTGTTCGGGGTCACGAGCGTCCCAACCTTCTCCCCTGCGATCAAATTCAGCCGGGTCCAGGTCAACAGCCAGTACCTCAACGCGTGGGGACCGGCGCAGTACAGCCTCAAGACCACCAACAAGGTCCAGATCGCGACGGGCTCGCTGAACAGCCCGGGCGACGCCTTCACGACCACCTTCAAGCACAACCGCTGACCGCTTCCGCGTAGCGGCTCGGAGCGGGGTCGGATCGCGCGCCCGAGGCGTGCGGTCCGACCCCTTAGTCGGCGTCGTCGGGGGAGCCGGCGCGTCGCCCTCCACTTCAGCGATTTCGTGTTCACTCGCGAAGTCCGCATCGAGGAGCTCGCGAGCGGCCGCGACCGACGAACGCAAGGACAACCGGCCTGCCCGCCCATCGCAAACCCCACGACGCTCCCTTGGTCAGGACGTCAGCCGGCCTCTGGCGCCGACGCAAGACGTGAGTGTGCTTCGCGCAGCGGGTCGGGAATGCGGTCGCCGAGTCGAAGCAGCACTGCTCCGGCCAGCACCGCGGCAAGTGCGCCACCCCACCAGACGGCGTCAGGTGAGGTCTGCAGCAGAAAGCCACCAATCGCCGGGCCGAGGGCCAGGGAGATGCTGAAGGTCAGGCTGTAGAGAGACAGGTAGCGGCCGAGCAGATGGGCTGGAGCCATGTCGGCGACCAGTGGCCCGAGAACGAGAATGTGTGCACATTCGCCGACCGCGAAAGCGATCGCAACCCCGGCGAGGAGAGTGGTCGCGGCGAGCTCCGAGCGGATGAGCGTCGCTGGCAGCACTGCGAGCAGGCTGACGGCAAAGATCGCGCCTGTCGCCGCGAAGGCGTGTATGCGTCGCATCCGTGCGACTACGCGCACGGCTGGGATCTGCGCGATGACGACGAAGCATGTGTTGACGAGAACGACGACCCCGATGGCCGCGGGGCCGAGCGGTGTGTGGGTCTTTGCAAATGGTGGCAAGATGTTCGAGAAGAACGTGTGGCCGACGACGACGAGCACGATGTTGGCGGCGATCACAGTGAGGAAGGGCCGATCTCGAGCGACCGCGCGAAAGCCGGTTCCGTCGGCCTCTGTTGCCGTGACGGTCTCGGGTCGCGGGCTCGGTAGGGCAGCGAGCACGATCAATGCAAATCCGGCGTAGGTGACCGCGTCGAAGAGGTACAGCGCTTGGAACGAGCTCAAGCGCTGTGCGGATGCGAGGACGAAGCCAGCTACGGTCGCGCCGGAGCCGATACCGAAGTTGCCCGCGACGCGGTTGAGGGCGAAGGCGGCCACTCGCTGCTCACGCTTGACCAACCTGATGGTCAGTGTCCGGTTGGCCGTCCCTGCCGTGCCGATTCCGGCTCCGCTGACAATCGAGCAGGCAAAGGCCTGCCAGGGGTGGTTTACAAAGGCGAAACTGGCATAGCCGAGGGCGCTCGCCAGGCTTCCTGCGACCACGAGCGCTTTCGCCGAGTACCGGTCGAGCAGGGCTCCGGTCGGTGGGGTGACGATTGCGGCCGTCCCCATGGTCGCCGCGAGAACCAGTCCGGCCGTCGCAGTTGAAAAGCCCCGTATCTGGTGCAGGTAGATAATCTCAAAGGGAAGAATGAGCCCGTAACCGAAGTAGTTGAGCGCGTTCCCCGCTTGAAGGATGAGCACGGGCCGAGAGAGGCCAGTGCGCCAACGAGCGGTCAGGTGCGCGACCCGGTTCATCTGCCTAGACCCTAGGACAGACGATAGCGACGGTCTTGAACGATCCTGCAACCGGCGGTGCGAAACGCTGCGGGTCAGGACCTGCGGTCAAGCGCCGCCGGGATGCTGTCTCACCGAAGCACAGTAAGCGCGGTCGCGCCCACGAGTAGCACGGCGAGGGCGGCGTTGACGACGCGACCTCGACGCGGTTCGCGGAGCAGCGGCGCGAGCGATGTGCCGGCGACGAGCCACGCGGCCAATATCATGATGATCATCGCGGCCAACACGGCGATCTTGGCGATGGCGTCGGCCGCCGCCTCGTCGGCGAGGTGGGCGCTGGTGAAGACGGCGGCGATGGCGACCCAGCTCTTCGGGTTGGCAACCCCGAGGAGTGCTCCGCCCGCGAGCGAGGGGGCGGCCACGACCGCGGTCTGCCCCGAGAGTGGGGGCGCTGTCGCGATGTGATACGCGAGCCAGAGGATGTACGCCGCTGATGTCCCGATCACGACAGAGCTGATCGCGGGGGCCGCCAGGAGGACGGCCGTGATCCCCGTCGCGGCCGCAACGAGGACGATCGTCGTGCCGACGATGATCCCGACCAGATACCGGAGGGACCGGCGGACACCGTAGGCCGAGCCTGCGGCGACGAGGCTGATCGTCGCTGGGCCCGGGCTGCCCATGATCGCAAGCGAGATGAGCAGGAGCGGTCCGACGGATCCCCAGCGGATCGCCGGGAGAAGAAGCACCTCAGGCGCCGCCGCATCTATACCCTTGAGTCATGTCCGGGACGGTAGGAGGCGTCGACGCCGACAGTCTTGAACGATCCTCGAGCCGACGGACGGACTCGATCCGGTACGGATCGAGGGCGTATGGCGTCGAGCGCGCTGAGGTCTACCTCTGCACATCCGCGTTCTCGCCGCACCGGCACGACACCTATGCGATCGGCGTCACCACCGCCGGCGTGCAGACGTTTGGGTACCGCGGCTCGCGCCGTGTGTGCCTACCTGGTCAACTGCACATCCTGCATCCCGACGAGGCGCACGATGGTGCCGCGGGAACCGAAGACGGGTTCAGCTACCGGATCCTCTACATCCCGACCGAGCTCATCCGGGGCGCGCTCGCTGGTCGGGCGTTACCGTTTGTCGCCGACCCCGTCCAGGAACCAACGGCGGCAGTTCGGCCGATCGCTTCCCTACTTGCCGACATCGATGACCCAATCAGCGAGCTCAGCTGCGCCGAGATCGCCGTCGCCGTCGCCGACTGCCTGCTGTCGCTCAGCGGCCGCCCCGCCCGGCGCCTGGCCACGATCGACCTCACGGCAGTCGAGCTTGTGCGCGACTATCTCGCCGCGCACCCGCGTGAACAGACGCCGGCCTCGGTCCTCGAGGAGATCGCGGGCACCGACCGCTTCACGATCGCTCGCCACTTCCGCTGGGCGTTCGGGACGAGCCCCGACCGGTACCGGACGCGGCGCCGCCTGGCGCTAGCGCAAGCCGCGATGGCGAGCGGGCAGTCACTCGCGCTGGCCGCTGCCGAGGTTGGCTTTGCCGACCAGAGCCACATGACACGTCAGTTCAAGCGGACCTACGGCTTGACGCCGGCCCGCTGGATGACCCTCACAGCCGCGTCATCGCCACCACGTCGTCGCGCAACCAGCGCTCCGTCGCAAATTCGCCCGCCCCCGTAGGTGGACCGTCCCGACCAACTACGGCCGGCGCCAGATGGTCCTGCCGAGCGAACTGGTAGTTCGCGACGGAAGAGCGAAGCGAGAACTCCGGGCACTCCGCCTACACCTTGTTATAGGCCCCGAGATCACTGACGACCTCCTGTAGGATCATGAGCAATTCCAGGATGGGCCGACGGAGAGCAGGCAGCTCGGCTCGGACGCAGGCCTAGCCTTGAGTGTCTGCCTCCGCCATCGAGCGTGGCAAGCGAGTGCGTGTGAACTGCATCGCTCCGCTCGGGATCATCCAGGGAAGGACTTCGACACGGAATCGCCCGGCGGCGACCGCCGGGTCAGGGTGCTCAGCAATGAAATGGCGGACCTGATCGGGAGCAGGCCGCCAGATGCTCAAACCGCGAAAGCTCCTGTCGGGCGCACCGAGCAAGGGCCCGGCAGCGAGCAGATAGCCAGCCTCGTGGAGGTCAGCGAGATGCGACATATGCTTGTCCTGCAGAGCGTTCAGGGCGTCATCCGCGAGAAGGGGAGCGTCAGGTCGTAGGATCAGCAGCGTGATGGTGTAACGATCGAATTGCATTGCACTCCGTCTCCTCGTTCCAGTTTTCCGACCACAAGACGTCCAAGGATGACACCCCTGCGGATAGCGCGTAGCCCATGTGAGGGCATCTCCTCAAGGGGCACGCTGTCGGCTCAGGCCGGGGTCTGTGAATGTACCCGGACAGCATGTCGACATCGACGACGAGGTGAAACGCTACTTGGACTCCAGGCGCCCGGGCGCCGTGGATGGCGCGCCTGGCGACCATGCCCCTGCGTCGCCGTTACGGCCGAGATCCTGAGGCCGCCTTCGCGAAGCAGTTCGGTGCTTTCATGACCAAGGCTGATCGTGAGGCGGCGTCGCGGCCGCCATTCCGCACGATGCTTGCAGAGAGCGCCGCGGAGGCCGCTCGCCAGGGCGGCACAGCGCTGGCTCTCGAGATGCAGCTGATGTTCGCCCGGCCGTGGGGGTTCGACGCCGCTCGCATCGAGGTCCCCACCATGTTGTTGTACGGCGCTGACGAGGAGATGGCTCCACCAGCGATGGGCCAGTTCCTCGCCGGGGTCATGCAGGGCAGCACCTTGACGATCTGGCGGGGGAGGGGCACATGGCGCTGTTCACCCACTGGTCGGACGTGCTCGAAAGGCTCGTCGCGCTGAGCAGCTCTCCGACCGGGCCCACCGCTACCCCGGTCGCGAATGCCACGACCAAGGAGGCCGTGCCGCGAGCAGCGACGCGCGGCACATGAGCACGAAGACAGCAGTTAGTCCATGGACACGAGTCGCCTGACGAAAGTATTCTGGCCATCAGAATGTCCCGATTCGCGCAGCACACAAGATTGATCGCAGCGAGCGGCAAGCGCGATGAACTGGTCGCGAAATTCCTCGATGCAATCGAGATCCAGCGCGGCAATCCCGACTGCGAAGTCATGCTTGTCAGCGTCGCCACCGATGCGAGCGACGTCGTCTATCTCACCGAGGTGTGGTCCAGCAGCGAGGCGTGGGAGAACGCTCGGGACAGCGACAGGATCCGAGCCTGGGCCGCGTCGATGCCGGGCCTGGTAGACGGGCCGCCAGAAACTGAGCCGCTTGAGGTCGTTGGCGGCAAAGGTCTTCGCCAATCCGTCAGGAGTCCGACTGAGCGTGGTGACCCCTGAAGCGCAACCCACTGGTGGCGTTCAGCGTCGAGGAGCATCAATTCGCCGGACCGCACTGTCCGAGGGCAAGGAGTGGGTGCTTGTCCCGGCGTTCCCTCAATCCGTGATCTGGCGTTTCTGGGGATGGACGGTCTTCCCGCCGGCGAGCATGGTGACGAACTTCTCGATGTTCGCGGCCCGCGTCTCCGGCCGCGCTGCAGCCTCCACCCTGTAGAGGATGGCGTACCGATTCTGCGAGGTGAGAATCTCGAACATCGCCTGCGCCGCCGGATTGGCGCGCAGTGCAGCAGCGAGGTCGGCGGGCACGACACTCTTCGCCGCCCCGGCGTACGCTCCAGCCCAGCGGCCGTCGGCGTGCGCCCGCGCCACCTCGGCCTCCCCCTCCGGCGCCATCCTTCCCTCCGCCCGCAGCCGCTCGACGATGCCGACGTTGCGAGCAGACCAGCGGCTGCGCGGTCCACGGTGGGTGAAGCGCTGTCGGGCAGTTGTGCCGTCGCCCGCTCCCCGCTGGCCGTCAATCCAGCCGAAGCAGAGGGACTCCTCCAATGCCTCGTCGTAAGTCAGCGTCGTCGGGCCCGGCTTCGCCTTCTTGGCGAGGGTGAGCCACACCCCGGGCGATGCCCTGTGGTTCTTCTCCAGCCACCGCCGCCACGCCGTTCGGTCTTTGACGGTCAGCTCGACGAGTTCGACGCTCACGCAGACGATCCTAACCAGTCGGCAGTGCGGGGCCTACAACCGGGCCGCTGATACCGCATCGATGACGAACACCGAACCGGTGGCTGACGACGAGCGCAGTCAGTTCACAACGAACCAGGCCACCTTCGCGGTCTTGCCGGGTGGAACGGCCTTGTTGAGGAAGATCGCGCACGAGCCTCGATGGGCATTGGGAACGGCGTAGGCCACCGAGACCCCTGAGTTGTTCTGCACCGTGGCCAGGATGAAAGTGTGCGATGTCATCGGGGTGCAGAGGAAATTGTCGTACGGTCAGCGGGGAATTTCCAGACTGGGTAACCCTCCACGGCGCGCGGACAGCTTTGCGCCTTCGAGCCAGGTGATCGTTGCCATGTGCTGGCGAGGGGGCAACCAAACCCCGCGTTGTCTGCGCGCGGGAGCGGTCGCCGAGCGCGGCTAGCGTCTCGCCGCCGGCCGCAACACTGCAACCGTCACCAAGCCACAACCACCGGCAAGTGCGACCGCTGCGCTCGGGCCCGCGACCTGGGCGATGCCCCCGGCGATGGCGAACCCCAGTCCCTGCAGGGTCATCAGCCCGGCGGTGTTCACCGTCATCGCGCGCGCGAAGAGGCTGCGCGGCACAGCGTCACGCACGAGCTGATCGAGCCCAAGGGAGTACGCGGAGCACGCGCCCGATCCAACCAGGAGCATGAGCGCCACGGCGACAGGCGGATGGAAGGCGAAGGCCAGGAAGGGGAGGAACGTCGCCGCCGCGACGACGGCGACGAAGCGACGCTGCACCGCCAGCGGAACGAAGGACACGCCGAGGAGGTTGCCCGCGATCATCCCGACGGGGAGCGCGGTCAGCCACACGCCGACGAGCGCGGTCGATGCGCCTGTGCCACCCACGTACGGCGCCGCGAGCGCCTCGGGAGCCACGGCAAAGGTGGGGACGAACCACCCCAGGAGCAGTAGCCTGCGCAGCTCCCGCATCGTGAAGATATCGCGCAACCCACCCAGGGAATCCCTCAGCAGGGGTGGTCTCGCCGGCGCGGCGGCGTCGTCGTCGGTGCGCAGGCCGAAACGGGTCAGCGCCGCCGACGCAACGAACGCGGCTGTGTTGACCAGCATCGCCTGGTGCGGCGCCACAACGACGAGCAGCGCGCCGCCCACGGCGTTGCCGGCGACCTGGGCGATCTGCGATGCGACGCGCAGCAGGGAGCGCGCCGGGACGTACGCGTGATCGGGCACCACGGTGCGCACCAGGCCCGTGCGCGCACCGCTCGCGAGGCTCGTCAGGGTGCTGCTCGTGACCAGCAGGGCGAGCAGCGCTGGGACCGGAGTTGCCGGCCACGCCATCGCGGTGACCAGTGCGGCAGACCCGAGCGAGCACCCCGTCAGCAGGCGGCGCGCCGCGACGCGGTCGACCAGCGCGGACAGCACTGTTCCGCCGACGAGATAGGGCAGGAAGCCGAGCGCGAACGTCAGCGACGACAGGAACGGCGACGAGGTCCGCTGATACACGACGACGGTCAGTGCGACGGCGGTCACGCTTGCGCCTGTCGTGGAGAGGCAGAGCGCGAGGAAGAGGGCGCGGAACTCGCCGACACGCAGCGCATCTCGGTAGCGGGCCCGCGGCTGTTCGGTCAGTGCCATGGCCGGAGCATCGCGACGCCGACCAGGCGGCGCCAAGAGATTCGCGCCTACGCGTATCTTCGCGGGCGTGACCGTCTTTGTCGTGAGCCGCGACGACCTCATGAAGGTGCGGTTCGCCTCCTCGCCCGTGTGGGAGACGGAGGCCGCGGTGCGCTCCCTGGTCGATGACCGCCGTCGGCCGTACCACGGGACCTGGCGAGCCGCCGTCGTCGGCCGGTCCGTCAGCGTTGATCTGAGGACGCTCGTGGCGCTCTTGCCGCGTGGCGGGTTCACCCCCGACTTCCTCACCCCGCCTCCGCGCGTCGCGGCGCCAACGCTGCGTGAGCAGCTCGACGAGATCCGTGCCACACCACTCCCGCAAGTGAAGGAGGAGGTGCAGCGCTGCCGGGACAGCACCTCCGACGCGGAGACCCGCGGCCTGCTGGACCTCTTGGCCGCAGACCCAGCGGGCACGCGCGAACGGCTCGCCGACACGATCGGGCGCGCCTGGCTTGAGCTCGTCGCTCCCTTCTGGCCGAGGATCCGCGCCCTCCTGGACGCCGACATCGGCCACCGATCGACCGTCCTCGCCAGCCACGGGCTCCGCCGTGTGCTCGACGACCTGGACCCGCGCATCCGATGGGGCGAGGGCGGCATCGAGGTCGACGACGGCACGGGGGAGGTCGTCGAGGTCGCCGGCCGAGGGCTCGTGCTCATGCCCAGTGCCTACACCTGGCCCCGGGTGACGTCAGTCACCGACGCGCCCTGGCAGCCCACCATCGTGTACCCGGCTCGTGGCATCGAAGGACTGTGGCAGCGGTCCCGCTCGCCGTCGGACGCGCTCGCCCACCTGGTCGGGCGCACCCGAGCGCTCCTTCTGGTCAGCCTCGACTCACCCACCTCCACAACCGCGCTGGCAGCGTTGACCGAGCTCAGCCCCAGTGGGGTCTCCCGCCACCTGATCGCGCTGCGCGACGCCGGTCTGGTGTCGACGGCGCGCCATGGTCATGAGGTGCGCTACTCACGCACACGGTTGGGCTCTCTGCTCGCAAGAACTCCGTGACCCTCCCGGTCAGCTCAGGTGTTCAGTTCCGGGAGCACATGCGAAACATCGCCCCGGGCATCGTGGCGCTGGCAGCTCACCCGATGATGGGACCGCGACGTCCGGTGGGGGCTGCTGCTACCGTGGTCGTATGAACGAGCTCGAGGCCTTGTCGGCGGCTCTTCGGCAGGCGGCGGTCAACCTGACAGCCGCCGCGGCCGGCGTGGGCCGCGTGCTGAAGTCCGTGGCCGACGCGCTGGAGCCCGAGACGCGGCGGCCGGCGCCGCCGAGCGGCGCGTCGACAACTGCGCGCCGCGCAACGGCGAATCCCGCAGCGACGCAACGTCCGGTGCCTCCGCGGAAGTCGGCAGGGCGGAACAAGCCGGCAGCGCACCGCGCGACGAGCAAGCCAACCTCGCGGGTACCGCGGTCCGGCACACAGCGAACCCGTGGGCGACATCCCTCCGCCTGACGCGGACCTCAGCGCGCTGTCGGCATCCTTGCAGTCGGATGCGCGGGATTCGACGGTGTTCTTCGCTGTCCTCTGCAGCGCGCTGGAGAACGCGCTGCCGTCGGCCACGACCGTCGAGCGCAGGCACAGCCTGATGCAAGGCCAAGCGCACCGCCATACGCCTCACCGTGCGCCTCGGCGACGACACCTTCGACGCGGAGCTGCACGAGGGCCGGTTGCAGTGCCGCCAGGTGCACGCGGTGCAGGGCGTCGGCGGCGGGCTGCCGTACTGCCAGGGATCTCGGCGTGCGCGAGTGGAGCGCCGCGCTGGTCGCGGCGCTGGCCGACGACGCCGCAGGCGACCGCCGCCGCCACCGACGCGCTGCGCTCGCTGGCCACCCTGAGGGAGCCTCGGCGGCGCCTCCCTATACTGAGTCGGGCCATGAGCGACGTCCCGCCGCAGGACCAGGATCTCGACACCCTCGCCGCCTCGATGCGGCTGGACGCCAGCGACATCGGCGTGTTCTTCCAGGTCCTGGCGACGCGGCTGAGCGACTCGATGCCCGGCATCGTCACCCTCGAGCGCGAGGGCGGCCTCTTCAAGAAGGAGCACCCCGTCAAGAAGATCACCGTGCGCGCCGGCGAGGACGTCTTCGAGGCCGAGTTCCGCGGCGGCACCGTCCTCGCCAGGCACGCGCACGCCGTGCGCGGGATCACCCTGCGCAGCGAGGAGCTCGACTTCCAGGCGTGGCTGCGCGCGCTTCTCGGCGTCCTCCAGACCCGCGCGCAGAGCAATGCTGAGGCCAGCGCCGCGCTGCGCGCGCTGGTCACCTGACCGCCGCCACTCACCAACCGCTCCCGGGAGGGACCTACCGATGACCCAGGAGCAGGCTCCGCCACCGCCGCCGGCCGCGCCGCCGGCGCCGCGCCCGCCGACCTCGAGGGCCTCCCCAAGGACGCCCTGCGCCGGCTCGGCGAGCTGCAGGGCAAGGACGCCCTCTTCACCTCCGACCTCTCCGTCAACGAGTTCCTGCTCATCAAGGAGGCCGGGTTCCATCCGCGCGGCCTGGTGGTGGGGAGCAGCATCTACCACATCGGCCTCACCACCAAGTCGTGGAGCGCCAGCCAGGAGGTGCAGTCGCTCACCCAGGCCATGTACGCGGCCCGCGAGCTGGCCATGGCGCGGATGGAGGAGGAGGCGACCGTCCTTGGCGCCGACGGCGTCGTCGGGGTGCGGCTGGACGTCGGCTTCTACGAGTGGGGCCGGGGCACCGCCGAGTTCCTCGCCATCGGCACCGCTGTTTCGGCCGAGGATGGCGGCAACTGGAAGACGCCCGAGGGCAAGCCGTTCACGTCCGACCTTTCCGGCCAGGACTTCTGGACGCTGCTCAAATCCGGTCACGCGCCCCTCGGCCTGGTGCTCGGCACCTGCGTCTACCACGTCGCCCACCAGCGCATGTTCCAGGCGATCGGCAACATCGGCCAGAACCGCGAGATGGCCAACTTCACCCAGGCGCTGTACGAGGCGCGCGAGCTGGCCATGGAGCGCATGCAGGACGAGGCCATCAAGCTGAAGGCGGAGGGCATCGTCGGCGTCCAGATCCAGGAGAAGTCGCACGTCTGGGGCAGCCACACCATCGAGTTCTTCGCCATGGGCACGGCGGTCCGCAAGCTTCCCGACCGCGAGATCGAGGCGCCCAAGATGGTCCTCTCGCTCGACCGCTGATGGCCGACGAGCCCGCCACCGCCGAGCAGCGCCAGCTCGCCAGCATCGCCGCGCTGGAGCGCGGTGAGCTCCCGCTCGCCGCCCGCGAGCGCATCGACGAGCTGCGCGCCCCGGGCGCGGCCTGGACCAGCGACCTCTCGGTCGCCGAGCTCGCCGCCGTCCGCCACGCCGGCTTCGAGCCGGTGGGCATGGTGATGGGCTCCAGCCGTGTACCGGATGGCCACGCAGTGGGGCTACAACAACGTGTTCGGCGGCGGCCTCTCGCGCGGCCAGGGCGCTGTTCGGCGCCTCCTCGGGCACCGCTGGCGCGCCGGCGAGGTGCAGCAACTACCCGTGCACGCACGGGTGGGGGATGGGCATGGGGATGGGCTCCGACCACCGCTGGGGCTACAACTGGGAGCACACCATGTTCGCCGACGGCGTGCTCGCCGCCCGCGACGCCGCGCTCGCCCGGATCCTCGAGGAGGCGCGCGACCTCGACGCCCACGGGGTGGTCGGCGTCCGGCTCATCCGGCGCCACCTCGAGGGTGTCGGCAGCTCGCTCGAGTTCACCGCCATCGGCACCGCGATCCGGCGCAGCGGCGGGCCGCAGCCTCGCCCAGCCGTTCATGTCCCACCTCGACGGCGTCGCCTTCGGCAAGCTGCTCCACGGCGGCTACGTCCCGGTGTCGCTGGTCATCGGCGTCGGCGCCGTGGAGATCGACCCCGGCTGCACCACCGAGTGGATGCTCCGCTCCTGGAACAACGTGCGCATCGACCAGGTGAGCGACGGCATCGAGATGGCCCGCATGCTCGGCATCCAGCCGTCTCGAGGCCGAGCTCGAGGCTGTCGATGCCGACGGCGCCGTCGGGGTGGACGTCGAGTTCACCGACCACGAGGTCACCGGCGGCGCGCTGCTGGTCGAGCTCATCTCCATCGGCACCGCGGTGCGCCGCTTACGCCAAGGACCCGATGGACGAGGTCCCGCTGCCGATCATGAGGCTGCGCTGATGGCGACGGTCCCGCACCCGCGCGCCGAGGCGGCGCTGCAGTGCCTGGCCACCGGGCACGGCGAGCGCCACACCGGCCGCCGCTTCAGCAGCAACCTCTCGGTCGACGAGGCCATCCTCCTCAAGGAGATCGGCTACGACCGCTCGGGCTGGTGGTGGGCAGCGCGGTGTACCACATCGGCTGGCAGACCCAGAACTGGGGCCGCAACGAGGAGATGGGCGGCCTCACCAACGTCATGTACGCGGCCCGCGCCGACGCGCTGGCGCGCCTCGAGACGCACGCCGCCCGCATCGGCGCGCACGGCGTGGTCGGCACGACTCTCGAGGTTCGCCTGCACCACGGCGGTGAGAGCCTCGCGGAATTCGTGGCCATGGGCACCGCCGTCGCCAACCCCGCGGGCCACGCGGGCCGACCGTGGCTCAGCGACCTGTCCGGCCAGGACCTGTACCTGCTCATCCGCGCCGGCTACCGGTCCGATCGGCCTGGCATTCGGCGCGTGCGTCTACCACATCGCGTACCAGGGTCTCTCCGCACGGCTCGGGCAGACAACCAAGAACGTCGAGCTCGCCAACTACACGGGGGCGCTGTACGAGGCGCGCGAACTGGCCATGACCCGCATGCAGGACGAGGCGCGGGGCACCGGCGCGCAGGGCATCGTCGCCATGCGTATCGAGCAGGCCTCCCACGTATGGGGCAGCCACGTCATCGAGTTCCTCGCCATCGGCACCACGGTCGCCGCCGGGAAGTCCGGCCACCAGCGGCTCGACCCGTCGATGGTGGTGCCGCTCAACGACCCCGACGTCGCCCTGACTGACGGCTGAGGCTCAGGCGGGCTGACCCATCCAGTTCTCCTGCTGCAGCAGGGTGTGTCACCTCGTCGAGTGACATGTCGGCGCTGGGCAGGATGATCTCGCTGCTGGACAGGTCGTCGTGGGCCAGCTGCGTCCCGGTCGACTTCACGAAGGTGGACACCTCGCCCAGTGCGGCGTGGAACGCGGCATCATCGCCCGACCGGACGGCCGCCACAAGGCGGTGGTCGATACGCGTCGAGCTGCGGGCGCGTCGACTCGGGCAGCCGGTACTGCTCCTCCCCGTGGATGCGCACGACGATGCCGCGGGACGGGGAGCGCCGCTGCGCCGGCCGGCGCGGCGATGCCGAGCTGCGACTTCATCGCGGCCAGCTTGGCCTGCACGTTGCTGTCGACGACGGTGGCCGTGATCTGGTCATCGAGCGACGTGTTGCCGCCGGAGAGGAGCGGTGCGTCGAGGACGCCGCTGTCGAGAAGCGAGTCGACGGCGTCGGCGTGCGCCTGGCTGCGCGCGATCTTGTCCTGGGCGCGCTGCATCATCATCGCGGCGTCCGAGGTGTGCTCTCCGATCCCGGCGAGGGTGTCACCCGCGGCGCTCGTCGCCTTCGACGCCTCGTAGGAAGCCTTGAGCGACTCGCGCTGGCTGGCGAACGCCTGGACGCGTGCCTGGTAGCGCTGGATCCCGGTCTGGAGCTTGGCCACCTGGGCGGCAATCGACTGGATCTGGGGGTTGAGCTGCTGGCGCTGCTGGGTGAGCACCTCGGCCTGGGTGAGAGCCTGGGTGGCGAGGTCCTCCTTGCCCGACCTCATCGACTGTTGGGCCGCGGTGTTGAGCTGGGCGATGCGCTTGTCCATCTCCGTTGCCTGGTTCTCGAGGCGCTTCTGGCCGGTGGTCGCCTCGACGAGCGCGGTGCGGAGCTTCTGCTGCTGCTCGAGAAGTTGCTGGTAGGAGAGGTCGATCGCCTGCGACGGATCCTCGAGGCGGTCGAGGGCGGCGTTGCTCTTCTGCTGGAAGATGTTGCTGAAGCGTCGGAACACGCTCATGGGGTGCCTCCTTGGCGGAAGGCCTCCGGGCGGAGGCCGCGCTCGATTCTACGGCCGCCCGTGGCCCGCCCCGGATGGAGCATCACCTGCGTCGGGCCCAGCGGAGCACCAGGACGGTCACGGCGGCGACGACGGCGAGGACCAGGACGGTCTTGACCAGGAAGGCGAGGAAGCCGAGGACCACGTAGGCGATCACAACGGCGATGGCCACGGTCGCCACCACGGTGAGCGTGTGGTGCGGCTTGAGCCCGGCGTTGCGCCTGATCATGCTTCTCATACTGTCATGAGGCGGCCGCGGGGTGACGTGTCGGTCGTGGAGCGCCCATCGAGTGGCCAAGGTCGAGCGGCCGCCGTCCTGCGCTTGAATGAGGAAGCTAGTCCCGCCCACGCAGCAGGCCGGCCGCTGCCACCAAGAGGAAGAGCAGCCACATGGCGAATCCCGGGAGTGCCCACTGGTACACGGGATTCCCGGCGGCGGCGGCGACGAGCGGCGTTGCCCCTCCGACAAGGACCGCCGCGCCGAATGCCGACGTGAACACCGTCCAGCGTGGAATCAGGCGCGCGGCCCGCGCGGCCATGGAGAGACCGAGGAGAGCTGTGCCGATGGCCGCGGTATTGAGCGTGAACACCGTCCAATGGATGCGCCAGACGACGGCGAAGACGTCGTTTCCAGCGGTGAGAGACTGACTCATCGCGGCGTCGAGAACGGTGATGATGCTGAAGAGGGAGGCCACGAGCATGGCTCCGGCGGCGCCCAGACGAGCCCAGACAGCTCCCATGTTCACGTCGTCGCCGGCGCGCCGCCAGATCACGGCGACAAAGGTGAAGAGAGCCACGAGATTCACGGCGAAAAGCCCGGCGGCCAGCGTCGTCGCGGTCTGGTGGGTGCGATACCACGCCGTCACATCGGCAACGCCAGCTCCCGGACCCGGCATCGTTGCCCGGGCGATGTTGTCGAAGATGACGACTGCGGCAAACCACAGCGCCGCCAGCCCGCCGACACGGTCCCAGGTGCGGCCGGACGCACCGGCGCTGGCCTGGCGAAAGGTCGCGGTGTGGGTTGCCATTGCGATGCCCTCCGAGGAGAATTGGGTTGACCGTTATCACTCCACGGTCAATAGAATGACAATATGGTGAATAGTGGCAAAGTCCAGTGAACCGAGTCAAGAGCGCAAGGCCTACTCGTCCGAGCTCCGGCGCAGCCAGGCAGAGCAGACGAGGCGGCGGGTCATCCAGGCAGCCCGGCACCTCTTCGCGAGCACGGGCTACCCGGCCACCTCCGTCCATGACCTGGCCGCTGAGGCGGGGGTGGCCGTCCAGACCATCTACAGCTCGCTCGGCGGCAAGAGAGGGGTCCTCCTCGCTCTCAACGATCTGGTCGACGAGGAGGCCGAGGTCGCGCTGCATGCTGGACGGCTCCGACATGCCCGCGATCCGCGGGTGGCCGTCGGGATCGCGGTGCGGTTGACCCGAAACATCGCCGAGCGCTGCGGCGATCTCGTGCAGGCCATCCGTACCGGTGCCCTCACCGAGCCCGACCTGGCCGAGGTCCTCACAGAAGGCTCGCGTCGCCACCGTCTGGGCACGCGAGCCCTCGCGCGAAACCTCGAAACCCACCGGGCCCTGCGTCCTGGCGTCGACGCCCGCCGAGCGGCGGCGATTTTGGGATCGATGACGTCGGTGGAGACCTGGGCGTCGATGACCGGCGAGTACGGCTGGACATTCGACGAGACAGAGGCGTGGCTGACCTCGATGCTGCGCAACCAGCTCTTCGGTGATCCGCTCGACGCACCGCCGGTGTCGATCGACGCTGGATGACATGCGCGGACCTCAGGCGTCGAGAATCGTCGGTTCGAACCTGCGCGACCGCGTTGCGGGCTTGAAATCCACGGCTCGATACCTGAGCACTGACGCTGAACGGATCGGGTATGGCGCGCCGTCCCTCCAGCCGTGGTCAGGTGTTCGCGTCGTGGTCTACGATCGACAGGAATGCACAGGGCGGCCGCCTGCCCGGACCGCTCCGCAGCGGGCCGCATCCCGGTGGGCCAGCGGGGTCGTACACGCTGTGGCGACCTCGGACCAGTTCGGCACCACCCTGCAGGTTCGCGTCACCCTCGACTGAACGCGTCACCGTCAACGGGGCGGGGCCGTCCTCGGCCAGGGACGCGCAGTTTCGAGCTGACGGGCAACGCCGAGCAGCAGGCCCTCGCCGCCCGGACGGGCGACGAGTTGCACCGCCAGTGGCATTCCGCCGGGATGTACTCCTGCAGGCACCGTCATGGCCGGCCAACCGGCGAGGTTCCACGGTGCCGCGAACGGCGCGAAGCGGGTGTTGGCCACCATATTGCGCAGCCAGCCCCGCTGTCCCCATGCCGCCGCCGCGATCGGCGGTTGCGCGAGAGCCGGCGTGACCAGCACGTCGTGGTCTTTGAAGAACTCTTCCGCGAGGCGCCGCCAGCGATCGCGCCCGGACGTGTGCGGCAGGCCCAGGCGCAGTGCGAGGGCGCCGTACGCGGCGTGACGGCGCACGCGTGGTTCGAGCATCGAGCGGTCGGCCAGCACCCGTGCGTCGAGCTCGGTTCCAGCCAGCCAGCGGACGATCTCTGACAGGACGGTCAGCTGCCCGTACGGCGGGTTCGCGTTGGTCACCTGGTGGCCGTTCTCACGCAGCAGGTCCCCGGTGTCGCGGGCGGCGGCGGCCCAGTGCTTGTCGACGGGGGTGGCCGGCGCTGGTGCCATGGTCGACACGGCGACACGCACCGGATCGGGCGAGGTGACGGCGGCGAGCTCGGGACGGCCTGCCATCACCGACAGCACCAGCGCACAGTCCTCCACCGTGGTTGCCAGCGGGCCGTTCTCGGCCATGTCGAACCACGAGCCGTTGCCGATGTCCGCCGGCACCACTCCCAGCCCCGGCTTGATCCCGGGGAGCCCGCAGCAGGCGGCCGGGATGCGGATCGAGCCCATCCCGTCGTTGCCGTGAGCCGCGGCGACCATCCCTGCCGCCACCGCGGCGGCCGAGCCGCCCGACGACCCTCCCGGCGTCCGCCGCCGGTTCCACGGGTTGCGCGTCACCCCGAACGTGGAGTCCGTCGCTCCGAACACGCACAGTTCTGGGACTCGAGTCGAGCCCGACGACGACGGCGCCGGCCGCGCGCAGGCGACGCACCACCTCGTGGTCCTCCCGCTGCACCGCGGGATCCGTTCCCGCGGAGCCGTCGCGCATGGGCTCACCCTCGACCGGCACGTTGTCCTTGATGGCGATGGGCAGCCCCGCCAACCGCAGGGAAGCACTATGCGGATGCGCATCCACCTCGTCCGCCTCGCGCAACGCGGCGAGCACGCGCACCTTCTGGAACGCGCCGATGGAGGGGTCGCACTCCTCGATGCGCTGCAGGGCCTGCTCGACGGCGGTACGGGCGCTGAGCTCGCCACGATGCACGGCGGCGACGACCTCTGTCGCGGTGAGTGTCACCCGCGGCAGTCTACCCGGGTGCCGCGGACGATCTAGCGGCACAACGAGAGCGGCAGCGGGCGCGGTGATGTGCCCCAAGATCGAAGGCCCGGGCCAACCTTGACAAGAATTGACTTGACGGGAAGCCGGGTCGCCCCCATGCTCGCGCAGGCGCGGCGTTCGCGCCAACCGTCCCTCCGCTCCTGATCGGAGAGACTTCTGAACATAAGGGGGTCCTTCGATGAAGCGTGTCCTGATGCTGATCGCGTTCCTTGCCGTCGCTGCGGGCGCGGCCGTCCCCACGGGCGCGGCCGCAAGCTCACCGCAGTCTTCGCCCGGCAAGGCCCGCTTCGTCGCCATCCCGCCGCGCGGGATCACCAACAGCGCGATCCAGGCCGCGAGCACGATCCCCAACTTCTCGTCGCAGATCGTCTCACCGCTCAACGGCCAGACGTATCCGTACACCATGGTCGGCAAGGACCCGTCCGTGGTCCAGGCGAAGCCGACGACGAAGGTGACCGTGAACCTGGTGCCCGTGTCCTTCACCTTCGCGGATTCCGGCCACATTTTCGACCCCACCGCGCCCGACGCCACCTGCTCGCCGAAAGGCGCCCCGTACTCGTTGGTGCAGGCATCGCCCCTCTTCAACAAGCACGCCTACAAGGCTGGAGCCCAGAAGCTCGGCAGCACCCAGTTCATCGACGCGTTCCAGCGGGCCAACTTCTTCAGTGATGTTCAGAGCACCAATCCCGCATACCACGTCCTGTTCACCGTGAAATCCCTTCCCACGGCGTCGGTCAACGTGGGCACGGGAGCAGGGTTCACCTACCACGGTGGCTGCAGCAGCAACCTGGGCGAGCTCGACATCAACGCCTGGGACTCGTTTGTTCAGAACACCCTGATTCCGGGTCTCACCACGGTGACGCCAAAGCAGTTCGTGCTGTTCGTCTTCTCCAACGTCGTGCTGACCAACGGCGTCCACGGCAGCTGCTGCATCATCGGCTACCACTCGGCGTTCAGCCGCGCTGCGGGCACCCAGACGTACGGCATCGCCGATTACGACACGTCGCAGCTGTTCAGCAACCTCTCGGACGTCGGTGCCATGAGCCACGAGATGGGCGAATGGGTGGATGACCCGTTCGTCAACAACGCCACGCCGGCCTGGGGCCACGTGGGACAGGTTGGCGGTTGCCAGGGCAACCTCGAGGTGGGCGATCCGCTCAGTGGCACGACACCCATCGCGGTCACCATGCCGAACACCATGACGTACCACGTGCAGGAGATGGCCTTCTTCTCCTGGTTCTACCGTCAGGCGCCATCGCTGGGTGTCAACGGCTGGGACTCCTTCGCGGGTACCTTCACGTCCGGTCAGCCGGCCATCTGCAGCTGAACGCCGCCGGTCCCCGGCCGGTGCCGGGGACCGGTCGCGCCGGTGCGGTGGGAGGTCCGTGTGGCCGGCATCCCGAGGACGCGCGAAGCTCGCGGCGCTCATCCCGATGATTTTCCGCGCCTTCGGACGTCATAGCGGCATGAACAGCCAGGGCCAGCGCCCCTGCAAAGGAGACGAGATGGCAGAGAGGACAGCGCCCAAGATCGCCGGCATTCTCAACGTCGCCATACCTGTCAGCGACCACGACCGTTCGATCGAGTTCTACACCGGCACGCTCGGGTTCGAGAAGCGCCGCGACGTTCCCTTCGGACCGGGCATGCGCTGGGTCGAGGTGGCCCCTCCAGGATCGGTGACCACCATCGCGCTGGCGCCGCCGCACGGGCGCCCCACCGGGATCGACACCGGGATCCGCCTCGGGACCCACGACGCGGATGCCGTCCATGCGGAGCTGGCGGGGCAGGGCGTGGACGTTGACGCCGAGGTGATGCGCTTCGGCGCTGGCGTGCCCCCGATGTTCTTCTTCCGTGACCCCGACGGCAACACCCTGGTGATGGTGGAGGACAGCCTGTCGTGACGGGCCCGCCAGTCCGCGACGTGGACGAGTACATATCCCGTGCCCCCGTCTCAGCACAGCCCACCTTGCGCACGCTGCGCGAGGCGATCAGGACCGCGGTGCCGGAGGCGAAGGAGCGGATCAGCTACGGCATGCCGTACTACCACCACCACGGGCGGCTCGCGTACTTCTCGGTGCACACCAGGCACGTCGGTGTGTACCCCTTCCAGGCCGCCGACGTCGATCCCGAGCTGCAGCGGTTCGTCGCCGCCAAGGCGACGCTGCAGTTTCCATTGGAGGCGCCGCTCCCGCTGACGGCCATCCGGCGCACGCTGCAGCGTCGCGCGAAGCAGCTCGAAGCGGCTGCACCGGCCGGCTCGCGCGACGCCCAGCCACGCTGAACAGGAGCACGACATGAGCACAGTCACGTCCGCCGACGGCACGACCATCGCGTACGACGTCACCGGAGATGGTCCCGCCGTCATCCTCGTCGACGGCGCGCTTGGGTTCCGCGCGTTCGGTTCGGCGCCGGCTCTGGCGGCACTCCTCGCGTGCGCATGCCGCGTGTACTCGTACGACCGCCGGGGTCGGGGTGAGAGCGGCGACGGTTGCGCGAGCCCCGAGATCCTCGACCGTGAGGTCGAGGACATCGACGCCCTCATCGAGGTCGCCGGTGGTGTTGCGTCGCTGTACGGCATCTCCTCCGGTGGAGCGCTGGTGCTCGAGGCCGCGACCAAACTCGGCGGGCGCGTCGAGCGCATCGCCGTGTACGAGGTCCCGTACGACTCCACCGATGCGGGCGTCACCATGTGGCGTACGTACCGCTCCGAGCTGGCGGAACTGCTGGAGAAGGGAGACCGTGGCGGTGCCGTCGAGCGGTTCATGCGACTGGTCGGGGCATCCGACCAAGGCGTCGAGAGCATGCGTCAGTCGCCCTGGTGGCCGACTTTCGAAGCGGTCGCCCCAACGCTCGCCCACGACGCCGCCGCCCTGGGCGAGGATCGCATCCCGCCCGTCGACCGCTTCCGCGCGATCACCGTGCCCACGCTGGTGATGGATGGCAGCGCGAGCCTCGAGCACATGCCCTTCATGCGCGCCAGCGCAGACGCGTTGACCGAGTGCCTGCCGAACGCTCGGCACGAGGTACTGGATGGCCAGGCACACGATGTTGACAGCCGGGTGCTGGCGCCGCGGCTGGTCGAGTTCTTCGCGAATGCCCATGTGCAGACGGAGCGGGCGGGTGCACCCTCGCGCGTCTGACACTGGGTCAGCGAGCGATCGCCTGCATCACACCCACGGTGCCGAGGTTGAGCCGCTACAGGCGCGGCTGCTGCCAACCGGCCCGCACCGCGAGCTCGAGAAGTTGTGGCCCGGTGAGGTAGGAGTTGACCGTGTCGCTGAGGTACCGGTACGCGGCGCGATCGCCTGCCATCCATCCGCCGATCCACGGAAGCGCGTGACGCAGGTAGAGCTCGTAGGCGGCCCCCACGGGGCCTGGAGGAGGGCGTAGGAACGCCAGCACGATGGTGGCGCCGCCGGACCGCACCACTCGTCTCGTACGCGGGGAACGCTGCCGGCGCCGCCGTGTACGGCGCCATCCACCTCGTCTCAGGCAACCTGACGCTCACCGGCGCCGCAGGGGGTTGCCGGCGCATTCTGGAGCCTGGAGCACATGACGCAGGGGCGTATGGCACCGCTGATCGTCAGTCATGTCGCCTGGGATGTGTGGATCTTCCTGGTGCGACCGACCGCGTGACGGAGGCCATGCTCACATCGTGACCACCGCTGGCGACTTTCCCACGGCTCAGCCGAGTGGCCGCTCAGTCCTCTTCGGATTGGCTCCGAGCATCGTCGTCAATGCGGCCCTCCCGGTCATCGCGTACGGGCAGTTGACGGATCGAGGATGGTCGCCGACGTCAGCGCTGCTCGCCAGCTCGGTGTTTCCCATCGCCGCAACCGTGTTCTCACTGGCGCGGTCACGGGCGCTCGATGGTCTCGGCCTGGTGAGTTTCGCTCTGATCGTCGTCGGCGTGGCAGGAAGCCTCCTGTCCGGCAACCCTCGGTTCCTGCTGATCAAAGAGTTGGCTCTGAACGGCATCTTCGGGCTCATCTTCGCGGGCTCGCTGTTCTTCCCGCGCCCGCTGGCCTTCTTCTTCGGACGTCAGTTCGCGACGGGCGGCGACCCGGAGCGCGTGGTTGCGTGGAACGCATACTGGGTCTATCCGCAATTCCGGCGAGTGCAGTACACGATCACCATCGTCTGGGCGGTCGTGCTCGTCACCGAAGCCATCGTGCGCGTCGCGCTGGTATTCGTGCTTCCGGTGAGCACATTCGTCTGGCTGTCGCCCATGATCTTCTATGGCGCGCTCATCGGCACCATGGTCTGGATGTTCGCCTACGTCCAGCGCACTCGCGGGGAAGCGGTCCTCGCAGGCGTCGAGGTGATCTGAGTGATCTACAGTCCCTCAGCAGCAGGAATGACCTCCCTCCCCATGACCTCGATCGAAAAAGGGTCGGACACTCGCTTGAGCGACCCATGCGCAACGCTGAAGCCCATCTCGGCGAGCTCGCCCAGCTCAGCGTTGACGGTCGGGACTCGCTCACCGTTCTCACCGACGTCGAAGTTGTAGAGCACCGTCTTCTCGATGTCGTCGTAGTCGCGGCCCTCGCGTTCGCAGTGTTCGCGCAGCACATCGAGCTTGTGCGCCAGGTCGAGTCCACGAAAGAGGTTGCAGGCGTCGCCGTACTTGGCCACCAGGAGCAGTGTCTTTCGTTCGCCCGAGCCGCCGATGAGGATGGGCGGGTGCGGGCGCTGCAGTGTTTGCGGCGAGTTCAGCGTGCGCTGGAGGTGATGGTGGCGGCCCTGGTATGGACCGTCCTCGTCGGACCACATGCGCAGCATGATCTGCAGCGCCTCCTCGAGCCGTTCGAACCGTTCTGCGAGCGGAGGAAACGGGAAGCCGAGAGCCCGGGCCTCCTCCTCGTTCCACGCGGCGCCGACACCGAGCATCGCGCGTCCGCCGGATAGCACGTCGAGGGTGGTCACTGCTTTCGCCAAGAGGCCGGGTTCACGGTAGATCACCCCGGTCACCAGCGCGAGGAGCTTGACGCGCGAGGTGTGCGCCGCCAGGAAGCCGAGGGTCGTGTACGCCTCGAGCATCTCGCGTTCGGGCGGCCCGATCACCGAGATCTGGAAGAAGTGATCCATGACGCTCACCCGATCGAACCCGGCGGCATCGGCGGCTTCGGCGATGCGACCGAGGTGCTGCGCCAGTTGGGGCGCACCACCCGGCCAGCTGAAGTCGGACAGGTGCAGGCCTAGTTTCACTGTGGTCCTCCACGTTGGCTGGGGCCGAACCGAATGTCACGCGTCGGCGTCTTCGCTGCCGGCCCATGGTGGCATCGATGCCCGGTCGCCGCCTCTCGTCGCCGTCTTCACCAGGCAGCGCATCACCTCGGCGACCGTCCACGCCTGGGCGATGCAGCCCCGTGGCGCATAGGGAGGTTCGGCGTCGAAGATCTCGCTCATCTGGCCGATGCCGACGTCACCGAGGTGCGTGAGGAGCCCATCGAGCAGCGGCCGGGCTGCCTCGGCGTCGCCATGGACGCGAACCCACGCGTCGACGTACGGTCCGATGAGCCAGCCCCACACCGTGCCCTGGTGATAGGCGGCATCACGAGCCCGCCGGTCGCCGTCATAGCGGGGGTGGTAGCCGGGGCTCCCCGGCGCGAGCGAGCGCAGACCGAGCGGGGTGACCAGCCGATCGGTGACGACGTCCAGGACGTCGCGCCATCGCTCTGGGGCCAGGACCGGGTGTTCCAGCGAGAAGGCGAGCAGCTGGTTGGGCCGGCAGCTGGCATCGTCAACGCCGGCGTCCCCGTCGACGACGTCATAGAGGTGGCCGCCCTCGGCGAACCAGAAGCGAGCGTTGAACGACGAGCGCGCCCGCTCGGCAAGGTCGCCGTACCGGGCTGCTGCCACCGGGTCGTCCTGGACGTCGCGCGTCCAGCTCGCCATCAAGCGCAGCGCGTTGTACCAGAGGGCCTGGATCTCCACAGCCTTGCCTCGGCGCGGTGTCACCACCCAGTCGCCGACCTTGGCGTCCATCCAGGTCAGCGGGTATCCCTCCTGCCCCTGCCGGAGCAGGCCATCGGCGGGATCGACGCCGATGTTGAAATCGGTGCCGCGCACATGCCACGCGACGATGTCGTGCAGCACCGGGAGGACCGCAGCCAGCGTGCTCCGGTCACCGGTCGTGACCAGGTGGCGGTGGACGGCATGGAAATACCAGAGCGTGGCGTCTGCCGTGTTGTAGAGCCCCTGGGCGCTGCCATCGGGGAAAAGGTTCGGGATCAGCCCGCGCTGGACGTACCGCGCAAATGTGCGCAGGATCGAGGCCGCCTCCTGGTACCGGCCGGTGGCCAGAGCGAGACCGTCGAGGCTGATCATGGTGTCGCGTCCCCAGTCGGTGAACCAGTGATAGCCGGCCATGATCGCGCGCAGCTGGTCGGCGTCTGCGCGCGCTCGAGCAGCCTCGACCACCCGTGCAACGGGCGTGACCACGAACTGGTCAGCCGCCAGGGTCAACTCCGCCGCCGAACCGGCCACAGCGGGGTCCGAGGCACGTGCCACGAGAGCGTTGCGCCGCCTCGCCTCCGCCGCGAGCGCGGCCGCCGGCGTGAGTGTCCGCATCACCTCCCACGGCTCCGTCGAGGCGACCAGCCCTGCTTCTCCCGCTGAGTCGAAATCGAGATCGAAGACGCCGGGGGACCACAGCTCCCCGTGCGCGTGGTAACCGCGAGCGGCCTCGAGCGCGTAGAACTGCGGTTCGGTGCGGCCGTCCTCTGTGAAGGCAGCACCGTCACCGTGCACGCGCAATCGCAGCGCCAGCGCGCCATCGCCGACGCGAACCTCGTGGTGATCCGAGGGGGAGCGCAGGTGCAGCGCCTCGGACGGCGTGCTGACCGGGTCCTCGAGTCGGCGCACGTGCATCGCCGCGCGCAGCCGCAGCCGGAGCGTGCCCGCGCCGCTCACCCGCCGATAGATCACGTGCGTGGTGTTCTGGCCGTACGGCATGAGCACGCGTCTCTCGAGGACCTGGCCGTGCCACGCGAAGGTCCAGGTGGGAACCCCTTGCTCCAAGCGGAAGTCGCTGAGCGGTGGCACGACGGATGGCTCCGGCTGGTTGGCGGAGGCAGCACTCACCGACAGCGAGCAGCTCGTGCCGTTGTCGAGCACCACCTCGTCGTCCACGCGGCTGAGCATGACCATGCGTCCGTATGGCACTGGCAGTGCGGCGATGAGCAGCCCGTGGTAGCGCCGCGTCAGCGCGCCTGCCAGGGTGCCGGAGGCATATCCGCCGAGACCGTTGGTGGCCAACCACTCTCGCTGCAGGAGTGCCCCAGGAGCATCCCCCCTCCGCCAACCCACGCGGGTCACCGTTGGGGGGCGGGCCGGTTCGTTCACTACCTGAGGAGGGTATCGGCACGGGGTACGAGGCGGCACCATTGGACACCGCGGCGATCCCACGGACCTGAGCCGCTCGGAGGCCCCATGCACGAACGCTGGTACAAGCGAGCCGTTCTCTACTCAGTCGAGGTCGACGCCTTCCAGGACTCCAACGGCGACGGAGTTGGCGATCTGCGCGGACTGCAGAGCCGGCTCGACTACCTCGCCCGTCTGGGGGTCACCTGCATCTGGCTGAACCCCATCCATCCCTCTCCGCAGCGTGATGAAGGCTACGACGTCACCGACTACTTCGCGGTGCATCCCAGCCTCGGCACCCTCGCCGATGTCGTCGACCTGGTCGACGCCGCGGCCGATCGCGGGATGCGGATCATGCTCGACCTGGTCGTCAACCACACCTCCATCGACCATCCGTGGTTCCAGTCCGCGCGCAGGGACCCGCAGTCCCCGTACCGGGACTGGTACATCTGGTGCGACCACGAGCCGTCGGATCGACACCAGGGCATGGCGTTCCCCGGTGTGCAGACGGAGACGTGGACCTTCGACGAGCAGGCGCAGGCATGGTATTTCCATCGCTTCTACGACTTCGAGCCCGATCTCAACCACGCCAATCCTGCGGTCAGGGAACAGATTCGCAAGATCATCGCATTCTGGCTGCGCCTGGGAATCGCCGGCTTCCGGGCCGACGCGCTTCCTTTCGTGATCTCACTCCCCAAGCCCGACCACACGGATCTCGAGCACGACTACGCGTTTCTCAACGAGATGCGCGAGTGGGTGTCATGGCAGCGCGGTGATGCGGTCGTCCTCGCGGAGGCGAACGTCCCCGATGAGCAGCTTCCGTTGTACGTCGGAAGCGCGCCGGGCAATAACGACCGGATGCACATGCTCTTCAACTTCCGTCTCAACGACCGGATCCTGCTGGCCTTGGCGCGGCGGAAGGTTGAACCGATCGCCTGGGCACTACGAACGTCCCCGCCGCTTCCTGCCAGCGCGCAGTGGGCGACATTCATCCGCAACCATGACGAAGCTGACCTCAGTGAGCTCACCGATGACGAGCGCAACGAGGTGTTCGCCGTCTTCGCCCCGGATCAGGACATGCGCCTGTACGGCCGCGGCATCCGCCGCCGGCTGGCACCGATGCTCAACGGCGACCGGCAACGACTGGAGCTGGCATACAGCCTCCAGTTCACCCTCCCGGGAACGCCGATGCTGCGATACGGGGAGGAGATCGGGATGGGCGACAACCTCGACCTCCCCGAGAGGAACGCGATCCGCACGCCGATGCAGTGGTCGGACGAGGAGAACGCGGGCTTCTCGACGGCCCCCTCGTCAGAGCTGGTTCGCCCGTTGGTGCACGACCGGGCCTTCAGCCCGGAGAGGGTCAACGTCAGTTCACAGCATCGTGACCCCGGCTCGCTGTTGAGCTGGCTGGAGCGGGTGCTGCGCGCGCTGCGCGAGTGTCCTGAGGTTGGTGAGACCTCGTGCGAGGTGCTCGACTCCGGGCATCCCGACGTCCTGGCGCACCGCTACGCGGGACCGCACGGGTCGATCGTGTTCCTGCACAACCTCGACCACCATCGCCGGACGGTGCGCCTGGGCGATCAGCTCGGCGCACATGAGGCGGCCGTCGAGGCATTCGCCGACGCAGACTACGGCGACCTCGACCTCGAGGCCATGAAGCTCAACGGGTGGGGGTACCGGTGGATCCGGCTCCAGTTCGTGCCGTGACGCCCTCGCGATCGGTGGCGGTCAGCCCTTCCAGCGACGTCGTCAGTGTGTGGCGCTCAATCCGCAGAAGCGACATGTTGGGAAGCGGCTGCCAATCATCGCTGCGCCGGCCGAATCCCGATGAGCCCACCACCAAAGAGCCGGCGCGGCGGCTCTGATGCAGGTCGTAGAACACGGTGTCGGGCTCGGCCGAAGCGGGATGGCCGTTCGATGACGCTCCCACGGAGGGCACCTTGGCAGGGTCGTACGCGGCAACGACGTACAGGGCGTCGGGTCCGAGCAGCATCGCGTTGAGACTGGTGGGCTCGAAGTTGTCGAAGATGTCCGCGACAACAGCTGCCACGGCGTCGCGAACCGAGGCGCCATCGTCGATCCGCGCAGCGATGGCGAGGAAGTAGCGCTCACTGTCGGTGGTTCCACGCATCTGCGCCTTCCAGCCAGGCGGCAGGATCTCGTCAAGCCGGTCCTGTGGATGGATGGCCCCGTTGTGCGCGAACGCCCATCGCCCCCGGACGAACGGGTGCGTGTTGGCAGCGACCACGGGCAGGCCGGGCGTCGCCCAGCGCAGGTGAACAAAGCCGAGATCCGCCGCCGTGCTGTGGGTGATCACGTCGTACTGGGGGTCGTCAGCCGCGCAGCGGGTGGAGCTCGTGGTGTGCGGAGCTGTCGTGGCGTCGTCGCTGGGCCACCACGCCATGCCCCAGCCGTCGGCGTGCTGGCGTGAGAGAGCGGTGAAGGCCTCGAAATCGGTCGGACCGAGCGCGTCGGCCACCGTCAGGGGCCCGTGGCCCGCCCACGCGAGGAGCCGGCACATCAGACGTACTTCCCCATCCCGCCGGCGACGTCGATCGAGGTGCCGGTGAGATAGCTGGCACGGTCGCTGGCGAGGAAGGCGACGATCCCGCTGACCTCATCGACGGTGCCGAACCTGCCGAGCG
This sequence comes from Candidatus Dormiibacterota bacterium, assembly GCA_963823765.1. Taxonomy (GTDB): domain Bacteria; phylum Chloroflexota; class Dormibacteria; order Aeolococcales; family Aeolococcaceae; genus Aeolococcus. Next base: position 897,983 of record CAWGML010000002.1, on the reverse strand, counting down.
GCACCTCATCCCTGGCCAGGTTGGCGAAGAACTGGTCGAGCTGAGCTCGGGAGCCCGCCGGCGCCGGATGTTCTCCCACTGCGGTGTCACCACGAAGCCGATGTTGACGCTGTTGACGAGGATGCCGTCGGCGGCCAGCTCACGTGCCAGGGCCTTGGAGAGGTTGAGGCAGGCGGCCCTGTTGACGGTGGTGGCGAAGAAAGCCGGGTCGGGGTAGCGGGCGTACACGGAGTTGACGTTGATGACGCGCGCGGCCGAGCTGGCCCGGAGATGGGGGAGCGCCGCCCTCGTGCAGCGAATCTGGGAGAAGAGCTTGACGTCGAGATCTGCCGTCCAGTCCTGGTCCGTGAGCGACTTGAAGTTCCCCGGGTGGGCGGCGCCGGCGTTGTTGACAAGGATGTCCAGCCCGCCCAGCGCGGTGGCGCTCTGCGCGACCAGGTCGCTGACCTGCTGCGCATCGGTGACGTCGGTGGTCTGCGCATGCACCCTTCGCCCCCCGGCACGGAGTTGCGATGCCGCCGCCTGCAGCTCCTCGCCGTTGCGCGCGCAGATGGCGACATCCACCCCCTCCGCGGTGAGCTCCTCAGCGATCGCCAGGCCGATGCCCTTGGAGCCGCCGGTGATGAGCGCGCGACGGCCGGTGAGGTTGAGCTCCACTACGCGTCCGCGGGCGCGGAACCAGGAGCGTGCTGGCGCGCCGCGTGCTCGAGAAGTGAGCGACGGGGCGGTGTGAAGACGTCGATCTCCCGGCACGTGGTGTCCTTGGTGCGGGCCCCGTGCGGGACCCACGCCGGTATCACCGCCACGTCGCCGGCGCGCATGGTGCGCACGTCACCGTCCAGCTCGAACTCGAACTCGCCCTCCAGCACGATCGTGAACTGCTCCTCGACGTGGACGTGCATCGGCGCGACCGTCCCCGGCTCGAAGGAGACGAAGTTGACCAATGTCCCGTCGCCGAGGATGGGCCGGAACCCCAAGCCCGGGACGAACTCCACCGGTTCGACGTCAGCGACGGTGACGTAGCGACCCGGGCCTGTCGGCGTCCCCCCGGCCTCGGTGCTGAAATGCTGGACCGTCTCGTTCATCGCTTCTCCAATGCTGATCTGACAAGTGCGCCGAGCCGTGAGACGCCCTCGGCAATGCTCGCCTCGTCGGCCAGGCTGAACGACAGGCGCATGGTGTTGAGCCCGTCCCGCTGTGGGTGAAAGGGCCGGCCCGGGACGAACGCGACCCCGGCATCCCGGGCGCGCCCCGCCAGCGCGACCGTGTCGAGCCGTTCGGGCCCGGACAGCCACGTGAAGAACCCGCCTGCCGGCTTTGTCCAGGTGATCTCCGCCGGCATGTGCTCGGCCAGGGCGGTCAGCATCCGGCGGCACCGGCTCGCATAGAGCTCGTTCGATGTCCGCAGCTGCGCATCGAGGTGGTCCCCGCGAAGGTAGTCCTCGAGGAGTTGTTGGCCGAGCGCACCCGCGCATTGGTCGGAGTTCTGCTTGGCGATGACCATCTGTGCGAGCACGTCGGGCGGACCGACCGCCCAGCCCAACCGGACGCCGGGGAAGAAGGTCTTCGAGGTTGTGCCGGCCTGCACCACGATGTCGGGAGCGAGCGTCCACAGGCTTGGAGGGCGCTCGGCTGTGAAGGTGAGCTCACGATAGGCCACGTCCTCGACGATGAGCACGCCATGGCGACGGCAGACGTCGACCAGGGCGGCGCGTCGCTCGGCCGTCAGCGTCACCCCGGTGGGGTTCTGGTGGTCCGGGATGGTGTAGAGCAGCTTGGGCCGGCTGTCGACGCACAGGCGCTCCAAGGCCTCGACGTCGATGCCTCCGCCATCCATGCGAACGCCCTGGACGTCTGCCTCGAAGCTGCGAAAGCCGTCGATGGCGCCCAGGTATGTCGGCGACTCCACGGCCACGACATCACCGCGATCGATCAGCGCCTTGCCCAGGAGGCCGAGGGCGTCGATGGTGCCGCTGGTGACCATGAGCCCCTCGCCATCCGGGCGTCGGCCTTCGGTCCGGGCCAGGCGGTCGGCGAAGGCGTCGCGCAGTCCCGGGAGGCCGGGGGTGGGGGAGTACTGGAGCGCCACGCCCGCGTCGTCGCGAAGCAGCGCGCCGCAGAGCTCCTCGAGCACTCCGACCGGGAAGGTCGCCGGGTCGGGCAGGCCTCCCGCGAAGCTGATGAGATCGGTGCCGCCGGCAAGGGCCAGGATGGCAGCCAGCTCGCCGCTCGCACCCCTGGTGCGCCGAGCGAAAGCCGGCGAGAGCGCGGGGGCCGGGGTGCTGGGCATGCGAACGATCCTCGCGATGTGCTTGACAGTGAACGGTGCGACCGGCAGACTTTCGCGCCGTAACGTCGGCGTATGACAGGGGATGATGCCGAAATGATGGGCGATTGGCAAGTTGTGATCGCCCCCGGGCTAACGGATGCCTGACTCCGCGGCGCCCCTCTCCGGCCTGGCCCGCGTCGTCGCACAGCCGGTGCAGCCCGCGGTGCTCGACGTCGTGGACCTCGAGATCCTCCAGCTGCTCGCCGGCGATGCCCGGATGTCGCAGCGAAGTCTTGCGCGCACCCTCGGCATGTCGCCTCCCGCGGTGGGCGAACGCATCTCGCGGTTGGAACGCGCCGGGGTGATTCGCGGCTACACCATCGACGTGGGCTGGCCCGAAGCGGGCTTTCCCGTGACGGTCTTCCTCACGATCACCGCCGTCCAGGGGCATTCGCTGGCGCCGGTCATCGAGGCCCTCCGCGAGCTCCCGGAGGTGACCGACGTGAGCCTGGTCACCGGCGGTATCGACCTCCTGGCTCGGCTGATGGTGCGCGACCACAACCACCTCCGCCATCTCCTGCTCGAACGCGTCTGGCAGATCACCGGTGTCCAGCGCACCGAGACCCTGGTCACCTTGGCTGAGATGCAGCCCAAGCGCTTCGCCATCCGGCTCCTGGAGTCCGTGCAGGCCCTCGACCGGCGAGCACAGCAGGGAGGCGCGGCGTGAGCGACGACAAGCAGCCCAACCAGGGCGTCGGCATGCCCGGCTTCGTGGAACGGTACGGCCTGCACACCGACCAGCAGCGCGACGCGGTGAAGAGGGTCGTCGCCGAGATCCGCGAGAAAGACCTGCGCACCGTGCGCGTGGTGCTCGTCGACCAGCACGGTATCCCGCGTGCGAAGTTCCTCTCCGCGGAAGCAGCCATCGCGGCGATGAGCAGCGGCGCCGACTTCTCGGGCGCCATCTACAGCCTCGACACCGCCAACAGCGTCTTCCCGCCTGCCTTCGCGGCAGGGGGAGGTTTCGGCATCGACGAGTTCAGCGGCTTCCCCGACGTGGTCATCGTTCCCGACCCGGACACCTTCCGATTGCTGCCGTGGGCGGACCGCACCGGATGGGTGCTGTGCGACGTGTACTTCGGCAACGGCAAGCCGGTCCCCCTCGACGGCCGGGCGATCATGCGCGAGCAGCTGCGGCGGCTCCACGCGGCAGGGTACGGGTATACCGCCGGTCTCGAGGTCGAGTACTACATCGTGCGTCTCGTCGACGAGCGCATCGCCCTGGACAAGACCGGTGCACCACCCCCACCGCCCGTGGTGGACGTCATTGAACAGGGCTACCAGTTCCTGTCCGAGACGCGCCTTGACGGTCTCGAGGAGACGCTGCGGGCCTTGCGCGACGGCCTCTTCGCCGTGGGCGTCCCGCCCAGGTCGATGGAGGATGAGTGGGGTCCAGGACAGATGGAGTTCACCGTCGCTCCCCTCGACGGGCTGGCACCAGCTGACGCGATGATCGTCTTCCGAACCGCCATCAAGTCCATCTGCCGCCGGCGTGGCCTGCTCGCCACGTTCATGTGCTGGCCCGGGCTGCCCAACTTCTTTCCCTCAGGCTGGCACCTCCACGAGTTGCTCACCCGCGCCGACACCGGGGACAACGCGTTCGCATCTGACACCGAGATGCTCTCCGAGGTGGGGCGGCACTTCGTGGCGGGCCTCCTCGAGCACGCCAAGCCGATGACCATCTTCACCACGCCGACCGTCAACGGCTATGGCAGGTTTCGGCCCTACTCGTTTGCCCCCGACCGCATCGGCTGGGCGTTCGAGAACCGGGGGGCCATGGTCCGCGCGCAGGGAGGTGCCGGCGACAGGTCGACGCACCTCGAGAACCGTCTTGGCGAGCCGGCGGCCAACCCGTACCTGTACATGGCGGCGAACATCGCCGCCGGCCTGGACGGCCTCTCCCGCAAGGCCGTTCCCCCTCCGCCGGTCACCTCCGACCCGTATGCCGAGGAGGCGGAGCCGCTGCCGGCCTCGCTCGGGGAGGCGATCACCGCGCTGGAAGGCGACTTGATGTTCCGTCGCGCCTTCGGCGACGTCTTCGTCGACTACTACCTGATGATGAAACGTGCGGAATGGGCGCGCTACCAGGCAGCGGTCGCCGAGAACCCTCCGCCAGAGGGCACGGTCGTCTCCGAGTGGGAGATGCGCGAATACTTCGAGGTGTACTGATGGCGCTCCAGCACGTCGTGCTCTTCTCGTTCCCGGACGAGCTGTCAGAGGCGGACTATGCAGACATGAGGCGGCAGGTGGCCTCGTGGCCCGAGGCGATTGGGGGCATGTCGCGTCTCCGATTCGGCGCCGACCTCACCGGTGCGCGGACCAACGGGTACAGCCGCCTGCTGTTCATGGAGTTCGCCGGGGCCGACGAGCTCAAGCGATACCAGCAACACCCGGTGCACCAGGCCTTCAGCAGCTGGATCAGGGCCAGGAACTGCACGCCCTTGGCATTCGATTACTTCCTGGACGACGACACCGTCCTGATCCCGTAGAAGACACCAGAGGAGGAGAGGCGATGGCAGTCACACGCGGGCCAGAACCAGCCCTGGCCGGGGGCCCAGGGATCGTCACCGGCAAGGACACGCTGGCGCGAGGCGCTCTCAGCACCTGGGACGCCATCGCCATCTCGGTATCCGTCCTCGCGCCGGGGATGGCAATGCTGCTCAACGTGCCCGGCGTCGCGCTGGTGGCAGGCGGCTCGACGCCCCTGGCGTTCCTCCTCGGCGGCATCGGTGTCATGGCACTGGCATTCGTGATCATCGGCTTCACGCGGCGCATGGCATCAGCGGGGTACGCGTACACGTACGCGTCGCGGAGCATCGGCAAGGAGGGTGGCTTCGTCGCCGGCTGGCTCTACGCCTTCGGCCTGGCCTGCTTCGTCCCCATGACCATGGCGGGCGTTGCCGGCCTCTTCATCAACCTGCTCGGACTGGACACCAAGTACTGGTTCCTGTTCTTCCTCGTCGGCATGGCACTGCTCGTTGCTCTGTCCATCGTCCGCATCAAGGTCACGACGAGCGTCCAGCTGCTGGTCGGTGCCGTGACCATCGCCGTCATCGTCCTGGTCGACCTCATCGTCGTCGGCAAGGGCGGCCACGGTGGCAACACCCTGCAGCCGTTCACCTTCGGCCACACCGTGTCGGGAGGGTTCAACGGGGTCTTCTACGGGATCATCCTCGGCGTGACGTCGTACATCGGTTTCGAGACAGCAGCCGACTTCGGAGAGGAGACGGCACGACCGCGGCGGTCGATCCCCATCGCGATCATCGCAGCCACGGGTTTCGCGATCGTCTTCTACCTGCTCACCACCTACGCCCTGACGATCGGCTTCGGTGTCGGCAACGGCGCCACCTTCGGCGCCGACCCCTTCGCGCTGAAGACCGTCGCCAGCACATTCGTGGGCAGCGCCGTGGGCACGCTCGTCGAGATCGGGGGCATGCTCTCGGCCTTCATCGTCTGCCTGGCCTGCGCAACCGCCGCCGCCCGAACCCTCTTCGCCATGGGGCGTGAGGGTGTGCTCCCCACCTGGTTCTCGCATACGCACCCGCGTTACAAGACCCCGGTCAACGCAACCCTGGCGGTGGCGTTGGTCGCCACGGCCGCCGCCGCTCTGATCGGCTTCGTGTACCCGCAGGACGCGTTCGGCGGCGCCACCACCACCATCTACTTCTTCTACGCAACCCTGGGCACGCTCGCGGTCATCCTCGTGTACATCGGCCTGTGCTTCGGTGGGATGGCCTTCTTCCGCCGCACCAAGGCGAGCTACAACATCGCGCTGCACGGCCTGGTGCCGCTGGTCGGCGCGGTGGTGTTCGGTGCCGCGTTCTACGGCTCGGTGTACCCGCAGCCACCGTTCCCGCTCAACCTGACGCCGTACATCACCGGGATCTGGCTGGTCGGGGGCATCGTCGCCGTGTTCGTGCTGCGCTCGCAGAACCCCGCTGCCGTCGAGCGCATCGGTTCGATCCTCGGTGAGGAGGGTGGCGAGGACGCCAAGCTCCTCGGGTGATCGATGACCACGTCCACCCTTTTCCGCTCGAGTTCGAGCCGCTCGACCTCGCGCGGTTCACGCTCGACGTTGCGGGCGGGGAGGAGGCCGACAACCGGCGGCTGACGGTTGAGCCGACCCGGCTGGTCACCGAGACGCTGCGTGTCCGCCTGGCGCGCCACCTCGGCTGCTCTGCGGCTGAGGTGGTCGCGAGGCGCAACGATGTCGCGCGCGCCGACTGGCGGACGTACGTGCGCGGGCTCTTCAACGACGCAGGGACCACCGGCATGGTCATGGACGCCGGCTGGCAAGGGGCCGCCCCGGGGGCGGCGGAGACCTACGCGGACGTGTCGGGCCTACCGGTATGGGAGCTGGCGCGGCTGGAGCCGGTCATCGATCGCCTGCTGGGGGAGGAGCTCAGCGTGGGAGAGATCATCGACGCCTTCGACTCCTTCGTGGAGAACGCGGTACGTGGCGGCGTGGTCGGCTTCAAGACGGTCCTCGCGTACCGCACCGGTCTCGCCGTCGAGCCCGACGTGTCCGTGGCGCGTGCCGAGAGCGGCCTCGCGTCGGACCGCGCCGGCAACCTGGCGGTGCGGCGCAGCGGCAAGGCCTTGCGCGACCTGCTCTTCATTCGCCTGCTCGGCCACTGTGCCGACCTCGACAAGCCGCTGCAGGTGCACACGGGTTTCGGCGACTTGGAGATCCGCCTTGCGGAGTCGGATCCACTGCTGCTCGAGGAGGCCCTGCGCACCTCGGCCGCGTCGCGAGCCGACGTGGTGCTGATCCACGCCTCGTTCCCCTGGCATGAGCAGGCCGGGTATCTGGCCAGCGTCCGCCCACGTGTGTGGACGGAGTTCTCGCTCTGCAATCTCTTCAGCCCTGTCACCACCGCCGACCGCCTGTTGAGGATCCTCGACATCGCCCCCGCCGCACGGATCACGCTCGGCAGCGACGGTCACGGGCTGCCGGAGAGCCACTGGTTTGGCGGTGTCGTCCTGCGCGACGCCTGGCAGGCCGTGCGTCAGCGCCTCGCGGGCACAGCGAGTGACGGGTGGCTGGACGGTGCCGAGCGCCTGCTGTTCGAGGTGAACGCGCGCACGCTGTACCGGCTCCCGCCCGGCGTGCTCTAGCTGCCGAACGGCGTGACCACCGCCTGCAGCGGTGTCAGCAGGTCGGCTGCGTAGGGCTGGATGATGTTGGCCGGGCCGGTGGTCGGCACCGAGAACCGCCACTGCTGCCCGTCGAGCTCGTCCACCGACTGCTGCTGGGTGGCGTTGTCGGTGTCACCGGAGACGAAGAAGTGGATGCCGTGTTCGGCGATGGCTCCCTGGAACGGTGTCGTGTCGTAGGTGCCGTCCTTGGTCACGTCCGCCTGCGGGTTGCAGTGGAGGTCGGAGTACTGCAGGGTGGGATTGCCGCTCCTCGCGCGCCAGTAGTTGACGTACCCGTCCTGCACCACGGAGTCCGTGGACGCGTTGCCCGGGTACGGCCTGGGCACGGGGCTGTCACCGGTGCCGTCATCGAAGCAGGCGTCGTCGCGGTAGTACGGCACCGCCGCCGGGTTGAGCGCGCTGGTCGGGCTGGTGAACTGGAACATGTACACCAGGCTGCCGTTGGAGCCGCGCCCGGCGATCTCCTCGGGATTGTCGACGGCCGAGCAGATCGCGAAGGTCGGGTCGCAGGAGTTGAAGTACGCCGGGGTGTTGGTGCCGGGGATCTGGTCGACATACCCGACGTTGTCGTTGATCCCGTCGATGGGCACACCTTTCGGCGTCTTGAGGTTGTAGTAGGTGGACGCAGCTCCGAGGTTGTAATCCCACGACGTGTAGAGGCCGTCCGGCGGGATCGGGTGCACGCGGACGTGGTACGAGAAGCTGTCGGCGTCCCGGTAGTAGAACTCGGTCTTGGTGACGTTGGTGCCCGAGTTGGCGCCCCAGATCTCGCGGATGGCGCGCACCGGTCCCACCTTCCAGCCGAGAAGTGCTGAGTTGGCTTCCCAGTTCACCTGCTCGTCCTCGAAGCCCACCACGGAGACCTGCGAGTCGGGGCTCGACTGGAAGGCGCGACCCTTCCAGCGGGCGATCAGGCTGGAGCCATAGTGGGCCTTCCTCCCAGGGGTCGCCACCTGGAATCCCTGCACCATCCACCGGCCTGAGGCGGTGAGCTTGTACGTCGGCGTGGTCACCACCATCCCGTCGCGCGGGAAGCGGTCGGTCGAGGAACGCGCCGTGCCGTCGGGCGTGGTGATCGGTGGGCTGGCGTCGTTGCCGGCAGCCGTCCTGCACACAGTCCCGGGCAGGTTGGGGCCGTACCCCGTGTTGCTGGTGCCGAGCTTGCCCGGGTCGGACGGCGCGAACGTGTAGCGGTCGATCCATTCGTCGGCATTGCTGCTGCGCTGCATGTCGACGTAGCCGTTCGTGGCCAGTGTTCCGTTCTTGTGAGTGGTCACCTTGAACGACGATCCACCGGGCTTCACGAACAGGTACACGTAGCTGGTGGCCCCATTGGTCGGGTCGACGAGCGTCACGGTCTGGCCGTTGCCGGCGCTGGGTGGGGGAGGGGTGCCCGCGGGTGCGGCGCTCCCGCCGTCACGCGCCATGAACACCACCTCGTCGTCGTCGTTGAGCTGCGTGACCGGGTCGGCCATCGCATGCGTGTAGTCCGCCGGGGTCTCCTGCGGGCCCGGGGTGTAGTAGCCTGCGGCGGTCGCGGCCGCTATGTCGGCGCTGAGGGTGGCGGGGTCAGCGTACCGAGCGCTGCAGGTGCCCCACATCTTCTTCCAGGCCTCGGCGCCCGCGCTGTGCGCGTCCGGCGCCCAGGAATACGTCAACTCCTGGTCCGTGCCCGAGTAGAACGAGAAGCTCGAGCGATCGTTGGCCAGGAAGTACGGGAACCTCTGGTCGACCTGGACGGGAACCTCCTTCCACGCCGAGCCGGTCCATTGAAACGCCGCGACGTCGTTGGGGTTGACCCCGGTGCGGCCGTCAGGAGGAACGACGCAGGTCCCGTTGTGCGCGGTGCGAACCTGGAACTGCGCCGGCGGATAGCTGCCCACACCAGATGGGTACGGCTGCCCGACGCACTGAGCCGCGGACCGCGACCACCCGGGGAGCTGCGCGCCCGTCAAGACCACGGGCTCGGACGAGCGCGCCGCAACGACAGGCGCGGCGGTTGCGGCGGTGGCCGACCGGGGCAGGGTGACGCCTGTCGCGGTGGCGCCGAGCACCACCAGGGCCACGAGGCGGCCGATGCGCGACCCGGGTCGGCGCCGGCGGGCGCCGTCGCACGGGGAAGTGGTGTTCATCGCAGGGACAAACGACGCGCATCCACGCTTTCTTTCGCGCCGTCCTCGCGTCCAGGTGAGTGAGCCGTGTCAGCTCGCCGCCGCCTCCGCATGCGGACGAGACGGTCGCGGGCCGTTCGTGGGGGATGAGGTGAGGGAATCAGCGCTGAAGATGCGATCGAGCGCGATCCGCAGACCGGTTGCCTTCGCACCCGCTATCACCGCGTCCGCTCCGAGCGTCGACACCTCCAGCCGCGGCGAGAAGGGAGAGATCGACGTCATCGCGGAGCGCAGGAGGGGCACGAGCAGGTCTCCGCCGCCGGCGCCGACCCCTCCGCCGAGCACCACGAGCTCCGGGTCGAGGACGGCCGCGACGGTGGCCACCGCGTAGGCGAGTCGCTTCGCCTCCTTCTCCACGACCCGGAGCGCCCGCGCCTCACCGCGGCGGGCGGCGCTGAATATCCCGGCGGCACCCTCCTCGACGGGCAGGCCGTTCCGCTCGGCCAGGGCGGTGATCGCCGAGGAGGTCACCAGGCGCTCGAACGCCCCGGTCCCCCATGCGCTTCCCTGCGCGTGCGGCCGTCCGCCCCCCACCTTGAGCGGGAGGTAGCCGATCTCCCCCGCGAGGCCGGACGCGCCACGGCGCAGCGCCCCCTCGACGAACGCCGCCATTCCGATGCCGGTTCCCAATGAGATGAGGACGAAGTCGTCACTCCCCCTGGCGATGCCTTCAACGTGCTCCCCGACCGCCGCCAGCTTGACGTCGTTTTCGAACACCACCGGGGCCCCCAGCTGCTCGCGGATGGAGGTGAGCACGCGTGGCTTCTCCCACCCGGGCAGCTGCGGTGCCAGGGAGAGGTGGTCGTCGCCGGGACGGATCACGCCCGGCGTGCCCACGACCGCCTGGGTGAGCTGGGCGCGGGTGATGCCGGCCTGCGCTGCGAGCTCATCCGCCGCAGCGCGCATCTGGCTGATCACCGCCTTCGCTGATGCACGCGTCCGGTTCGCGCTGCGCACCACGATGGCGCCGGTCAGGTCGCTCAGAGCCGCGCGCAGCCACTCCCTCCCGACGTCGATGCTGAGCACCCAGCCTGCCCCCGGGTTGATGTCGTACATCTGCGCGCTGGGCCCGCGCAGCCCCCGGCTGAGGCCAACCCTCTGGATGAGCCCGAGGTCGAGAAGCTGGGTGATGACCTCGCCGACCGTGGGCCGTGACAGGCGCGCCTCGCGAACCACGTGCGGAGCGCCCGACCGGCCCGCGTGCGCGGATGACCTCGAACGTCGCGCGGAGGTTGATGGCCCGTAGCAGGCTGGGTTGGGCCCCCTCCGCGACCTGCATCGCTCCTCCAGTCCGGGACGATTGTTAGGAAGGCTACCTGTACCACCGGTTCGGAGCAAGGTCAAGGTGACGCGCGTGCCGGTCCCCCGCTTGACCTTGCCACCTTATTCAGGTAACTTTCCTGTCCATTGTACGCCACCGCCCGGCGATGGGTGACGGCGCCGCCGAGGAGGACGTGGGCTCGGGCCAGTGCCTGGGATGCCGCGGGTAGCAAGGGAGACGGAGTGATGAGACGGTCCAGGGTGCTCACGTTCGTGATCGCCGCCGGGTTGGTGGCCACTGCCTGCGGCTCCCCCAGCACCGGCAGCAAGCTCCGGTCAGCGGAACAACGGCAAGATCGGCGGCAAGCTCGTCATCGACAACGAGAGCGGTGGCACCTGGAGCTGCCAGTTCAACCCGTTCAACTCAGGGGTGAGCGGACAGTCGATCGGATTCACCTACGAGCCGCTGTACTTCGTCGACGCGCTCGCCACCAACTCGGACGGCACCAACAAGGTCACGCCATGGCTGGCCACGGCGTACACCTGGGACAGCAGCTTCACCACGCTCACCTTCACCATCAGGGATGGCGTGAAGTGGAGTGACGGCCAGCCGTTCAGCGCCCAGGATGTCCTCTACACGTTCAACGCCATGAAGGCGGACTCGGCGCTCGACGTCAACGCCCTCTGGCAGGCGGACGGTGGACCGCATCACCAACGTCGCGGTGCAGGGCGCCGACCAGGTGGTGATCACCTTCTCCGGGCCCGCCCAGACCTACTTCTTCTACGTCGCCGACCAAGACTCCGATCGTTCCCGCAGCACCTCTGGCAGACGCAGGACCAGACCAAGCTCGACGCGTACGCCGACAGCCAGCCCATCGGCACCGGTCCGTACGTGCTCTCCGGCTGCTCGGCCAACAACATCAAGTACACGCGGAACACCCACTACTGGCAGAGCAAGCCGGGGCACCCGGTACCGCAGATCGCGGAGGTCGACTACCCGGCCTTCCTCAGCAACACCCCGGCGAACCTCCTCCTGCACCAGGGTGGCGCGCAGTGGGGGGCGCAGTACATCCCCAACATCCAGCAGTACTACGTCAACGCCGACAGAGCCCACCGCCACTACTGGTTCCCGCCCGTGGCCAACGTCGGTCTCTTCATCAACACCACGGACCCGGTGCTCAGCCAGTTGCCGGTGCGCCAGGCGATCGCACTGGCGATCGACCGGCACAATGTCTCGCAACGAGGCGAGGACGGCTACCAGGACGCCGCCAACCAGACCGGGATCATCCTGCCGACCTACCAGGCGTGGTATGACAAGTCGATCGACAACACCTCCTACAGCCCCAGCAAAGCCGCAACGACGCTCCAGAGCGCGGCTTCACCAAGGGCTCCGACGGCATCTTCCAGAGCGCGAGCGGACAGCGCCTCTCGTTCACGATCCAGACGATCACCGGCTACACGGACTGGGATTCATCCCTCCAGGTGATCCAGCAGGAGCTGCAGGCGGCCGGCATCGACGCCAAGGTCGTCGACGAGGACAACGGCAGCGTGTACGTGCCCAACCTCCAGGCGGGCAAGTTCACGCTTGCCTACGGTGAGGAGACGGGCGGCCCCGTCCCGTACTACGAGCTTCGCCAGATGCTGTTCAGCGGCAACATCGGCTCCACCAACTACTCGCGGTACAAGTCAGCGGACACCGACGCGCTGTTCAACCAGTACGCCTCGGCCAGCCCATCGCAACAGGTCCAGATCATCCACCAGATCTCATCGGTGATGACCGGCGAGATCCCGTTCGTCCCGGTCACCGAAGGTGTGGACTGGTACCAGTACGACACCAGCACCATCGGCGGCTGGCCCACGCCGAGCGACCCCTACGCGCAACCGCCCGTGTGGGCGCTCCCCGACAACGGCGTCGTGCTCACCCACCTGTTCCCCCTCTAGGCAGCACGCGTCCGCAACACCCAGGAAGTAGAGCCCAGCCTTGAGATACATCACCAAGCGCCTGGGCCTCTTCCTGGTGACGCTGTGGGCAGCTCTCACCATCAACTTCCTGCTGCCCCGGCTGATGCCGGGCAACGAGGCAACCGCGGTCTACTCACAGCTCAGGAACGCGAACCCCGCGATCCTGCATGCCCTGCAGGTCGAGTTCGGTGTCAACGACCACCAGAACATCCTGCTCAGCTACTTCCAGTACCTGGGCAACTGCTTCACGGGGCAGTTCGGGCTCACCGCCTCGACGCGGACGCCGGTGACCACAGTCATCCTGCAGAGCCTCCCCTGGACGATCGGCCTGGTGGGGGTCAGCACGGTCATCTCCTTCGTGCTGGGCACGTCGCTGGGGATCGTCAGCGCCTGGCGCCGGGGCGGCCGGCTGGACAGCGTCTTCCCACCGCTGCTGTTCATCATCACCGCCTTCCCGGTGTTCTTCATCGCGCTGCTGCTCCTCTACCTCCTCGCTGTCACCCTCAACTGGTTCCCCATCCAGTCCAACTACAGCATCGACGCAACGCCGGCGCTCTCGCTGTCCTTCATCTGGGACGTCATCCAGCACGCCATCCTCCCGGGCGCCACCCTGGTGTTGTCGCTGGCGGGGACGTGGATCTACACCATGCGCAACAACATGGTCACCACGCTGGCGGAGGACTACGTGCGCATGGCGCGCGCCAAGGGGCTCGCGTCGTGGCGGATCATGCTCGACTACTCCGCACGGAACGCCATCCTCCCCAACCTCACCGGGTTCGCCATGCAGATGGGCTACGTGTTGGGCGGCGCCATCCTCGTCGAGTACACCTTCTCATACCCGGGGATCGGCTACCTCTTCGTGACCGGCACTGAGCTGCACGACCTGGGACTCCAGGAGGCCCTCTTCCTCTTCTACACCGTGGCGGTGCTCGTGTGCGTGCTGGTGGCCGACCTCGCGACGGCGGTCCTCGACCCGCGGACACGGGAGGCCTGAGGCACACCCATGGCCACGCCGGCGATTGCCCCGGAGACGGGCGCCGCGACCGAGGTCACCGCGGCACCGCGCAACGACGTCTTCGGGCGCCTGCTCCATGCCATCCTGCACAACCGCAAGGCGACGGCGGGCGTGGTGCTGCTCCTCGTCATCGCAGTGGTCGCGGCCTTCCCGGGCCTGATCGCCCATGACGATCCCACCTCGCCCATCTACGAGCAGCAGGCGGGGGCTTCGGCGGCGCACCTGCTGGGAACCACCCAGGTTGGTCAGGACGTCTTCGCGCAACTCATCTGGGGCACGCGGCTGACCCTGATCATCACGGTGGTCGTCGGCCTGCTCTCCACGGTCGTGTCCATCCTCATCGGGGTCACCGCCGGCTACCTGGGGGGCATGTGGGACCGTGCGCTCTCGCTGCTCACCGACGTCTTCCTGATCATCCCGACGCTGCCCCTGCTCATCATCCTCGCGGCATACCTGACCGGTGCGGGCACCAGCGCCATCATCGGCGCGCTTGGTGGTAACCAGCTGGGCGTTCGGGGCGCGGCAGGTCCGCGCCCAGGCGCTGTCGCTGCGGTCCCGCGATTTCCTCGAGGCCGCGCGGGTGCGCGGCGAACGTCGCCTCTACATCATCGTCGTCGAGATCCTGCCGACCATGATCTCGCTCGTTGTCGCGAGCTTCCTCAGCATCTCGGTCTACGTCGTCGCCACCGCCGCCGGCCTGCAGTACCTCGGGCTCGGCACGACGGACCAGATCACCTGGGGGACGATGCTGCACGACGCCCAGCAGAACGAGGCGCTCGCCGCCGGCAACCCGTTGTGGGCCCTCGCCCCCGGCATCGCGGTGGCGTTGCTCGGCACCGCGTTCGCGCTCTTGAACTATGCCTTCGATGAGATCGGCAACCCCGCGCTGCGCCCGGTGAGGAGGCGTCGTGCACAGCCCGCTGCTTGAGATCCGCGGCCTGTCGGTCGACTACCTCACCGACGTGGGCGATGTCCGCGCGGTCGACCACGTCGACCTCGACGTGGAAGCCGGCGAGTTCGTGGCGATCGTGGGGGAGTCCGGTTGCGGGAAGTCGACCCTGCTGTTCGCCATTGCCCAGCTGCTCGCTCCACCCGCGGAGATCACGGGGGGGAGTGTCAGCTTCAAGGGCCAGGACATGGTGCGACTCGGAGGCGACGAGCTCAGGCACATGCGCTGGCGCGACTACTCGGTGGTGATGCAGAGCGCCATGAACGCGCTCAACCCGATGAAGAGCATCGAGGCGCAGTTCAAGGACACCATGCGTGCGCACACACAGATGTCAACGGGTGCCATCCGCGAGCGCTCCGCCGAGGTGCTCCACCTCGTCGGTATCGATTCCGCGCACCTCAAGAGCTACCCGCACCAGCTCTCCGGCGGCATGCGCCAGCGCGCCATGATCGCCATGGCCCTGCTGCTCACACCGGACCTCGTCGTCATGGACGAGCCGACCTCGGCGCTCGACGTTGTTGCCCAGCGATCTCTGATGGTCCAGATCAAAGAGCTGCAGCGCTCCCTCGGGTTCGCGATCATCTTCGTCACCCACGACATGTCGCTGGTCAGTCACTTCTCCGACCGGCTGGCGGTGATGTACGCCGGGCAGATCGCTGAGCTCGGCACCACGCGCAAGGTGTTCGACACGCCGCTGCACCCCTACAGCAAGGGCCTGCTTGACGCCTTCCCGTCCATCCGCGGCCCACGCGTGCACCTCACCGGCATCCCCGGAACGCCGCCCGACCTGGCGCGGCCGCCGTCGGGCTGTCGCTTCCACCCGCGCTGCCCGGTGGTGATGCCTGCCTGCCACAGCGTGGAACCGGCCCTGTACGAGGTGTCCGACGAGAGAGTGCGCTGCCTTCTCTACGCCGACGCCGCTCTACCGCGAGAGCAGGCCCATGGCTGAGACGCTCGCGCTCGAGGCCGCGCCTGTACTGCTGCGGACCGTCAAGCTCACCAAGCACTTCCGGCTCGGAGGAATGCTCTCGCGGCGCTCGCTGCATGCGCTCGATGACGTCGACATCACCATCGGAGCGCGCGAGATCGTGGCCCTCGTCGGCGAGAGTGGCAGCGGCAAGAGCACGATGGCGCGGTTGCTGGCGATGGTGTACCGGCCCGACCTCCGGGAGCATCCTCTTCGAGGGCCGGTCGATTGCCAGCCTGCGCTCGCGCAGAGACCTGCTCGGCTATCGCGGCAAGGTGCCGATGGTCTTCCAAGACCCTTACAGCTCGTTGAACCCCTCGTTCCGTGTCTCGCACGCGGTCGCAAGGTTCCTGAAGCTGCACCGGCCGGAGCTCTCGCGTGAGCAGCGCCGGCGCCGAGGCCGAGAGAGTCTTCACAGCGGTCGGCCTGCTGCCTGCCGGCGATTTCCTGCGCAAGTTCCCGTACGAGATGAGCGGCGGCCAGAGGCAGCGCGTTGGTTTCGCGCAGGCGCTGGCGTTGCGACCGAAGCTCATCCTCGCCGATGAGCCGGTGTCGATGCTCGACGTGTCGATCCGGGCCGGGATCCTCAACCTCATGCTCGACCTCCGTGAGCGCGAGCAGGTGTCGTGCCTGTACATCACCCACGACATCGCCAGCGCGCGCTACGTCGCCGACCGGATCGTGGTGCTGTATGCGGGCCACGTGGTGGAGAGTGGTCCGAGCGCCGAGGTGCTTGGCCGGCCGCGGCACCCGTACACCCAGCTGCTCCTCTCCGCCGTGCCCGATCCTCGCGCACCGCTGGCGGTCGCGTCCGGCGCCGATGTCGGCGAGCCACCACGCGTCATCGATCCCGGTGTCGGCTGCCGCTTCCGCTTCCGCTGCCCCATCGCCGTCGAGCGGTGCTCAGTCGAGACCCCGCTGCCGCACCCGGTCGGCACGGGACACGAGGCCGCGTGCCACCTCGCCCGGCCGGAGGGGACGTCGCTTGAGATCGCGGCGGCCGATGAAGGGCGGCGGGCAGCAGAGGCCTCGGCGTGAGCGATTTCATCCTGGCACTCGACATCGGGGGGACCAAGATGGCGCTGGCGACGGCCGACCTCCAGGGCGGTTTGCTCACCAGCGCGCGGATCGCGACCGACGTGGATCGTGGAGCGCACCAGGCTGTGCAACGCGCCGTCGAGTGCGCGGCCACGCTGGTGGACGAGACGCGCGCTGCGCAAGGCGCCGGCACGTGCAAGGGTTTCGCCGTGGTCGCTCCCGGCGTGGTCCGCGCTGAGACGATGGTGCTGACGCCCAACGTCCCGGGCCTCGACGGCATCAACCTGCGCGTCTTCTTCGAGGGTGAGATGAACATGCCCTGCCTGTCGATCAGCAACGACGTCAAGGCAGCGGCGATGGCCGAGACTCGATGGGGGAGCCTGCGTGGGTCCGACCCGGGGCTGTACGTCAACCTCGGCACGGGGCTTGCCGCAGCCATCGTGGTCGCGGGTCGCGTGCTCACCGGGGCGCACGGCGCGGCGGGCGAGATCGCCTACCTGGTTGACGGGGGCTCCACGGTGGCCGGAGTGGTGGAAGGCCACGCACCACTCGAGGAGCTCGTCGGGGGCCGCGCGATCGCTTCGCGGGCCAGCGCGCTTCTCGGCAAGGCAGTGACCACCGCAGACGCGTTCTCGCACGGCGACGCTCGCGTCGCGCGTCTCGTCGACGAGGCGCTGGAAGCGGTTGCGTTGCACATCGCCAACGCGGCCATCCTTCTCGACCCGGAGCGGATCGCCCTCGGCGGCGGGCTCATGGGCAGTCCTGCCCGGGTGATCGGTGCGGTGACCCGCCGAATCGCCGCGACTGTGCCGTTCCCGCCCGAGGTCGTCGCGGCGAGGTTCCTCCGCGACGCTCCGCTTCGCGGTGCGTTGGCACTGGCGATCGACGCCCTCGACCGGGTGGTGACGGTATGAAGATCGCGGTGGTCGGCGCCGGCAGCACGTACACCCCGGAGCTCATCGAGGGGGTCGTCCGCCTGCGCAAGTCGCTGCCGATCTCGGAGGTCGTGCTCCACGACACAGACCCTGCGCGCCTGGACGTCGTCGGCTCCGCGGCGACGCGCATCCTCCGCGCGCAGGGTTGGGACGGCGAGGTCACGAGCACGACCGACCTCGACCGCGCCGTCAACTCCGCGACCGCGGTGCTCCTGCAGATCCGCGTCGGCGGCCAGGCGGCGCGGTACCTCGACGAGACGATTCCTCTGGCCTGCGGCTGCGTCGGCCAGGAGACCACGGGCGCCGGGGGCTTCTCCAAGGCGCTGCGCACCGTTCCCGTGGTCCTGGAGATCGCGGAGAAGGTACGCGACCGCGCCGGCGACCAAGCGTGGATCATCGACTTCACCAACCCGGTCGGCATCGTGACGCGCGCCCTGCTCGACGCGGGTCATCGCGCTGTCGGGCTGTGCAACGTCGCCATCGGCTTCCAGCGACTCTTCGCCGATTGGCTCCACGTCCCGGCGGACCGCGTCCAGCTCGGCCACGCCGGCCTGAACCACCTCACCTGGATCCGCTCGGTGCGGGTTGACGGCGAGGACATGCTTCCCGAGCTGCTGGCCACCCGTCGTGGCGAGATCGCCGACCACGTGGAGCTACCACCCGAGCTGCTGGCCTTGCTCGGCTCGGTGCCCTCGTACTACCTGCGGTACTTCTACATGCACGACGAGGTCGTCAACGAGCTGCGTACCTCCCCGTCACGCGCTGAGGAGGTGCGCGCCCTCGAGGAGAAGCTGCTCGAGCTCTACGCGGACCCCGAGCTGGAACGGAGCCCAGCCCTGCTCAGCGGGCGCGGCGGCGCGCACTACAGTGACGCCGCCCTCAACCTGCTCACATCGCTCACCCAGGACGTCGGGGACGTGCAGGTTGTCGACATGCGCAACAACGGCACCATCGCGGCTCTCCCTGACGACTCCATCGTCGAGGTGCCCGCGGTGATCACGCGTGAGGGTCCGCGGGCCGTCGAGGTGCCGGCCCCCGACGAACCGGAGCTCGCTCTCATGCGACACGTCGCGATCTACGAGCGGCTCACCGTGGACGCCGCGCGCACAGGCGACAGGGACACCGCTCTCCGCGCGCTCCTCGCGCACCCGCTGATCGGCCAGTGGGGACCGGCTGAACGCATTCTCGCGGACCTCCTCCACGCTCACCGCGAGTTGCTGCCCGCCATGTGGCGATGAGCGATGTGCTGCTCGTTGCCGTCGACGGCGGCAACTCCAAGACGGATGTCGCGCTCCTCCGCGCCGATGGCAGCGTCGGGGGTGCCGTGCGCGGGGCGGGGTCCAACCCGCACACGCTCGGCATGGCCGGCGCGCTCGACCTCATCGAGGACCTCATCGCGGCGGCGTGGCAGCAGGTCGACGGTGATACCGGGTCCGTCGCACCGACGGTGTCGGCCGGCGCGTTCTTCCTTGCCGGGGCGGACCAGCCAGACGAGATGCGCGATTTGCACGAGGCCATCGCCGCTCGTCGCTGGGCGGAGACGGTTCACGTGGGCAATGACACGCTCGCGCTGCTGTGGGCCGGCAGCACATCGGGTTTCGGTGTCGCCGTGGTCGTCGGAGCGGGCGTCAACGGGATCGGCCGCGCCCGGTCCGGTCGCGAGGCCCACTTCAGCGCGTTGGGCGCGGTCACCGGGGATTGGGGCGGGGGAGGTGGCATCGGTCTCGCGGCGCTCGGCGCGGCGGTGAGGGCTGAGGAGGGACGGGCGCCGGCGACGGTCCTCAGCGCACGGATCGCCGAACACTTCGGTGAGCACACGTCAACTGATGTCGCGGTCGCAATCCATCGCGGGAGGATTGCGCACCACAGGCTTGCCGAGCTGCCCTCGATCGTCTTCGAGATTGCGGAGGGCGGTGACCCCGAAGCGCTGGCCATCGTCGACGCTCAGGCGGATGAGATGGTCGGCTTTGCGAGCGCCGCTCTGCGACGCACCGGGCAGACTGGTGACCCCACCGAGGTCGTGCTGGGCGGGTCGGTCGTGGCCGCGGCACCGGCGCGGTTGCTCGAGCGCGTCCGGCGGGGTGTCGTCGCGGTGGCTCCGGATGCCGACGTCGTGGTCTGGCGCGGCCGTCCCGTCGTCGGCGCCGCCGTCGCCGGTGTTGCAGCTCAGCGGGGCTGATGAGGCCGCTCGGGCGCGCGTGCGCGCCGAGCTGACCGACGACCGGATCCTCACCCTGGGCACCAGCGTACCGTTGGAGGCGCGGTGAAGGGGTCGATCATGGCCGCGGAGATGGCCGCGCAACCGGCGATCCTCGACGCCCTGGTGGCGCGCCGGACGGAGATCATCAGCGTGGTCCGCGCGGTCCTCCCGGAGCAGCTTGCCGGCATCACCCTGGTGGCGCGCGGCTCGTCCGACAACGCCGCCGTGTACGGCCGATACCTGTTGGAGATGGCCGCGGGCCGGCCGGCGGGTCTGGCCGCGCCGAGCATCCAGACCGTGTACGGCAGCGCGGTGGACTACCGTGGCTACCTCGCCGTGGGGCTCAGCCAGTCGGGGCGTACACCGGAGATCACCGGCGTGCTGTCCGCGATGCGCCGCCAGGGTGCGCGGACGATCGCCATCGTCAACGATGACGACACCCCCCTCGGCGACGCCGCGGACGTTGCCATCGACATCGGCGCCGGCACCGAGTCGGCGGTTCCCGCCACCAAGAGCTTCACCGCAACCTTGCTGACCGTGGCCCTGATGGCAGAGGCGCTGGGACCAGCGCTGTGGCCCGACGGCGCACTGCAGGCGCTCCCTACCCAGGCGGCTGCGATCCTCGATGACCGCACCGCGGTCGAGGTCGTTGCCGCAGGGTTCGATGGCTGCGACCGCGTCCTCGTCACCGCCCGTGGCCTGCTGCTGGTTGCCGCGCTGGAGACCGCGCTGAAGATCCGTGAGACGTCAGCGCTCCTCGCCGAAGGGATGTCCTCGGCGGATCTCCGTCATGGCCCGATCGCCGCGGTGGGCACCGGGCACCCGGTCCTGGCGATCACCGGTGCGCGGACACGCGATGACCTCGAGGAGATCACCCGGATGCTGCGCCGCCGCGGCGCGGTGGTGCGCAGCGTGTCGGACGCGCCCGGGGCCGACGTTTCGATTCCGCCAGGGATCCCCGAGCCTCTTCTCCCGATCGCCGCGTCCATCCGTGGCCAGCAGATCGCCGCCGTCATGGCGGCGCACCGGAACCTCGACCCCGACCGGCCGGGTGGGCTGTCCAAGGTCACATCCACGTACTGAGCCTGCCTCAGCGCGTGCGCTCCAGTCGTCTGCCCGTCCCGCGCACCGCGATCACGACGACGGCACCGACAACCAGGATGAGTCCGAGGGTTGCGGAGCCGAACCGCTGCAGGGCCACGCCGACAAGGGCCGAGATGACACTTCCGCCGAGCGCGGCTGCCGACAGCTGATAGCCCATCACGGTCGAGGTGCGCCGCGGCCCGACGCGGCGCGGTGTCAGGGAGACCACGGTGGGAAAGACGGGGCCGAGCCCGACCCCGGCGAGCGCAAGCCCGCAGCCTGTCAGCAGCGCATTGGGGTAGGCGAGGATGAGCAGGTACCCGAGCGCCGCGACGACGAAGCAGCAATCGAGCAAGGCCGTGGCGCTGAGGCGATGGCCGAGCGCCGACGCGGCGAGCCGGCCGGCTGTGAGCGCTCCCCAGTACGCGGCGACCGCAAGACCCGCGGCCGTCGTGGGCACGCCGTGACCGCTGACCAGGAACGTGAACGCCCACTGGCCTGTGGCGAGCTCGAGACCCGCGTACGTGAAGAACAACGCCATGGTTGCGAGCAACGCCGTCCGCGAGCCGTGTGGCGCTCCGACGGACTCGCGCGAGATGGTCGGCCGCACCATGCTCGAGTTCCCAACGCCGGCGGGTCATGGCGAAGCCGCCGAGAAGGAGCAACTCGAAGCCGAGCAGCGCCACGTACGCGAGCCGCCACGATCCGTCGAGTGCGAGACTGGCTGTGACCAGGACCGGCCCGAGAGTCGTGCCCACGCCCCAGCCCGCGTGCACAAGGTTGACGGTGGCCCCGCTGTGCCGCAGGGCGATGTAGGCGTTGACATTGACATCGACGATTCCGTTGGCGCCTCCAAGCAGGCAGGCACCGGCGATGAGCATCAGCCAGCTGGCCGCTGTCGCGAAGGCCAGCACGCCCAGCGCGGCGCAGCACGACGCGACGATCAGCTGCGTGCCCGCCGGCACGCGGATCAGCAGGCGCCCGCTTCCGACGCTGGCGATGAGGTACCCGGCGAGCGACAGGATCAGGAGCAGGCCGAGCGCGGACAGGGGCTGATCGAAATGCGCGCGGATGGACGGCCATGCGACGCCGACACCACCATCGCGCATCCCGAACAGGGCGAAAGCGGCGATCCCCAGCACGACCAGGGCCCGTCCGGGGCGTCGCATGGTCGTACTACCTCTGGGTCAGCGTCCAGAACTGCTCGCTGCCCTCCAGGAAGGTGCGTTCCCACGCCTCCCGTCCCAGGTCGCTCGTCACCGCGTCCACCTGTGAGGCGTAACGCGCGGTCGCCTCGCGTTTGCGCCCAGAGTCGGCGGGGCGGTCGACCAGCACCGGCGAGGCAGCCACACCACGGCGGCGCAGGTCATCGAGCCGAGACGTCACCAGCGGCGGATGCGCCAGGCCGTAGGGCAGATCCATGTACGCCCACATCGACAGGGTCCGCGCCGATTGGCGCAGGAGCACACCTGCCTGGTGCGTCAGCACGTGGTCGGGGTGGAGGAGGCCCAAGGGGATGAGCACCCGGCTGGGGGCGAGCTCGTCCACCAGCTCGACCAACCGCCCGGAGATGTCCGCGGCGCTGAGCCCGCGCCGCCGTCGCGCGCGGTTCCTTCTCGGTAGGGGAGGTCGAGGAAGTCGAGGTGGCGGGGCCGTGCGCCCAGTTCAGGCCAGCGCTTCACGGTCCTCGTCGCGACGCCGGCCCACCGGGTCATCGCCGTCAACGAACCCACAGGCTCGATCCCAGCTCGGAGAGCACGCCGGCACCGGGATGGCCCGCCATCACCGTGGCGACCACCGACCCCGGCTGGGTCAGCAGGAGATGGCCACAGCTGAGCACGCCGTCGTCGAGGTGGGGTGAGATCACCAGCACTGTGTTGCCCTCGCGCTCTTGACGTCGGCCACAATATTCAGGTAGGTTTCCTATTCTACTTCGGCGGCGGGGGTGGTCGTGAGCGAGAGGAATGCGTGCCGGCGCCCGGCGGGTGCTGCATCGCCGGCTGCTCGGCGTCCTGCTGCTTCCCGCGCTGCTGTGGCCTGCGCTCGCGCCACAGGAGCCCGCACAGGCCGCGGCATCGGACCATGCCCAGGTGCGCGTCGACCAGCTGGGTTACGCGACCAACGCCAGCAAGCGCGCCTACCTGATGGCGCCGCGAGCGGAGCTCGGCGCCACGCTACCGCGTCGTCGACGGGGCGGGGACCACCGTGTTCACCGCCCAGGTGGAATCCGAGGTGGGCTCGTGGAGCGCGGCGTACCCTCACGTGTACGCGCTCGACTTCAGCATCGCTGCATCGGCGCGGCACGTACACCATCGAGGTCGGCGCCACAGCCGGCGCCTCGTCGCCCGCGTTCCGCATCGACTCGCCGGCCGCGCTGTACACACCGGCGATGGCCAACGCGCTGTCGTTCTATGAGAACGAGCGCGACGGCGCGAGCTTCATCCCATCGTCCCTGCGCTCAGCGCCCGCGCATCTCAACGACGCCGACGCGATGACCTACCTCATCCCCACGCTCAACAGCAACGATGGCTTCGCGGGGGACCTCACGCCGCTCGGCAAGCGTGTCGACGGCTCGGGAGCCTGGTGGGACGCCGGCGACTACCTCAAGTTCGTCGAGACGGACAGCTACGTGGTGGCCATGATGGAGACCGGCGTCCGAGACTTCCCGGCCCAGCTGGGGCGTCGGTTCGACGACCGCGAACTTCACCGCGGAGGCCGCGTTCGGGCTCGACTTCCTGAACCGGATGTGGGACGACACGACCCGGACCCTGTACATCGAGGTCGGCATCGCCGAGGGCAACAGGAAGATCGTCGGTGACCACGACATCTGGCGACTCCCGCAGGCGGACGACACCTTCGGCGGCTCGGACCCGACCACGCGCTACATCCGCGACCGGCCGGTGTTCCGCGCGGGGCCGCCCGGGTCGTTGATCAGTCCCAACCTCGCGGGCCGGCTGGCCGCTGACTTCGCCCTCTGCTACCAGCTGGAGCGCACAACCGAACCGGCGCAGGCGAAGCGCTGCCTGGTCAATGCCGAGCACATCTTCGACCTCGCCAACACGCACCCCGGCCAGCTGCAAACCGCCGTCGCCTTCGACTTCTACCCCGAGACCGAGTGGCGCGACGACCTCGAGTGGGGCGCGACAGAGCTGTACAACGCGCTGGCCGCTGGGCCCGTTCCTGCCGGCATCCCTCACACGGATGCGGGCTCGTACCTCCGCCAGGCTGCCCATTGGGCCCACGCCTACATCACCGGGCCCGCCGACGCCAAGGACACCCTCAACCTCTACGACGACAGCGCCGCCGCGCACTACGACCTCTACCGCGCGATCCGGGGCGCGCACGACCCGGGCGCGCTCGAGGTGACCCGGGGCGAGCTTCTTGCCGATCTCGGCAAGCAGCTCGCGGGGGCGCAGGCCACGGCAGCCGCCGACCCGTTCGGCTTCGGGTTCCCGTGGCATTCCTTCGACACCAGCAGCCACGGAGCCGGGCTGGCCGTCACCGCCGCCGAGTACGACCACCTCAGCGGCAGCGACACCTACGCGGCCTTCGGGACGCGGCAGCTCGATGACATCCTGGGCGCCAACGCGTGGGGAACATCGCTCATCGTGGGTGACGGCAGCACCTTCCCTGACTGCATGCAACACCAGGTGACCAACCTCATCGGCTCACGGGATGGCACGCCGCCCGTCCTTGCCGGTGCCGTCGTGGAGGGGCCGAACAGCTTCGCCGCCACCGGCCTTGTGGATGGCATGCGTCCCTGCCCGCCAACTGGTGGCGACAGGTTCGCGGTGTACAACAGCGCAGCCGCCGTGTACCAGGACAACGTGCAGTCGTGGTCCACTGTCGAGCCGGCGCTCGACCTGACGGTGTCGTCCCCGTTGGCATTCGCCTGGCAGATCAAGGCCTGACTCGAGCTCGCAGCCCTGGCCCGCCTAGAATCCTCGTCGCGGCGAAGGGCGCCGAAGAGAGGAGGAGGGCACGGTGACACGTTCGCGCCGGCGGCTCAAGCTGGCGCCGCCGGTCGTCGGTCTCCTTGCCGTCCTCGCATGTGGCGGGTGCGGCAGCGGGTCCGGCGCGCCGTCCGCCTCATCCCCGGGCGCAGCCCAGGCAACGCCGTCGCCGTCGGGCGCCAGCGGCGGGGGCACCACGGCGATCACGCTCGCCGGCGCACTCAGCGGCGCGCTCACCACTCATGGCGCGGCGTGTGTCGACCAGGGAGCGGCCGGCTTCCAGGTGACGATCGCCGGCACCGTTGCCGGCGCCAACGACGTCTTGAAGTTCGACGCGCCCGGGGGCACGACCGACCTGTCGGTCCGGACGACAGCCGACATCGTCGTGCTGTTCCTGCAATTGCCCGCGGGCCCCAGCTGGACGGCCGACCCCCGGTCGAGCAAGGGCTCCGGCACGATCGAGGTCAACGGTTCGACGGGCGGGACGGTGAACCTGCACCTCGTGCCCTCGACGGGATCGTCAGCGACCGGCACCCTCGATGTCAGCGGCCCGTATGCGTGCAGCTCCAACATCTCGCAGTAGCCTGGCCATCCGCTGAGCCTAGGGCGCTGACGCCCCCACTCCCGGCACCATTACCTCGACGGCTGTGAGATATCGGGTGGCGTCGACGCGCCGGTAGAAGCCGGCCGCACGCTCCAGCTCGGCGAGCGCTTCGGCCCGACGGCCGGCCTCCATGAGCTGCGCTCCCAGCCAGAGGCGAACACGCGCCTCTTGGCTGGCTGCGCCCATGGTCGCGCAGATCGAGGCGGCCGTGCTGAGGTCACCCCCCGCGAACGCCCTGGCCGCGTGCGTCCACGGGCTGTCCTCATCGGGAAGAGCATCGAGCAGCTCGTGGGCCCTCCCCGCGCTCCTCAGCGTCCACGCCAGGATGAGGTGGTAGTCGAGCGCAAGAAGCACGCCGTGCGCGACGCGGAGCTCCGCGAGGAACTCATCGGCGAGCGCAAATGCCCGCGGCCTGTCACCGAGCTCGTCGAAGATGTGCGCGGCGGTGGACAACCAGGGGTACAGGTTCTGACGGTCGCCGGAGTGACGCGCGACCTCCAGCGCACGCTCGGCGTCGGCGCGCGCCCCAGCGTCGTTTCCGCGGCCCAGCCGGATCGATGCACGGGCAGCGTACGATGCCGTTGCGGCGTAGTGTGGCGAGCCCGCCTCCACCTCGGCGATGAACGCCTCAGCCGCGGCGAGGGATGCGTCCCAGTGGCCGAGCACGAGCTCGTCTGCGGCGCGGTCGCCCCGGACCCAGCGGACGTATGCGTCGAGACCAAACCGGGCGGCCGTCTCCGCCGCCTGCTGATAGATGGTGTTGCCTTCGTCGAGGCGCCCTTGCTCCCACAACAGTCGTGCGATGTTGCCCTCGCTCCTGCACAGCTCGGTGGGGAGGTTGCCCTCGCGGGCGATGTCGACGGCGCGCTGGAGGTCGGCGAGGCCGCTGGGATCGTGACTGTGGCTCTTGGCCACCCCGATGCTGTTGAGCGCCCGCGCTCGCAGCTCGTCGAGCCCAAGCTGCTCCGCCATCGCCAGGGCCTCGCCGCCGACCCGGATCGCCTCCGCGTTCTCGCCGGCGGTCATGAGCTGCCCGGCCACGGTGCTGACCACCCATGCCTTGGCCCTCGAGGTTTCGCGGCCTTCGACGAGCCGGCGGGCGCGCTCGAGGTGCTGGGTCGCGGTCGCCTGGTCGCCACAGACCCAGCCGAGCTCCGCGAGCACGGCCTCGGCTTCCGCGGCGGTCTCCTGGTCGCCACATGCCAGCAGCTCCTCACTGGCGGCGGTGAGCAGGGCAGGGTCCTCGTCCCCCGCCACGAAACGGGCACGTCCCAGCCGGAAGAGCAGCCGCCCGTGTTCAGGCGTGCCGGCGCCTGAAAGGTCCACGCCAGAGCGGTAGTACGAGGCCGCCCGGTCATAGGCGTTCAGCGTCGCGGCGTGGTCGCCGGCCCGGCCAAGGTTCTCCACGGCGCGCTGTTGGAGATCGCTGTCGACCGCCTGCCCCAGCGCGCGCTTGAGCTCGATGGCGCTCATGTAGTGGTGGGCGAGCAGTTCGGCACGGTCGGCGCTGTCGTTCACCGAGCCGAGCCAGTCGGCGACCTGGCGATGCCGACTGGCTCTCTGCGCACGCGGGATCTGCGCGTAGGCCACGTCTCGCACCAGCACCTGCAGAAAGGAGTACTCCGTCTCGCCCGAGATCGATGAGCGCTGTGCGCGGCGGAGGAAATCCTTGCGCTCGAGTGTGTGCAACAGCGGGGTCAGGTCGTGCCCATCGGTGCTGCCGGCAGCGAGCACCGCCCCTGGCCAGAAGACCGGCCCGACCACCGCACCGGCTTGCAGCAGCTGCTTCTCACTCGGCGGCAGCGCGTCGAGCCTCGCGGCGACGATACCCTGGATCGTCTCGGGCAGCGGAAGCTCGTCGGCGGTGCCGCGCTCGGCCAGCATCCTCAGGTACTGCTCCGCGTACAGCGGGTTGCCATCGGCCTTGGCGATGAGCGCATCACGAAGGCTCGCGGGGAAGGGGGCGTCGGCGCGCAGGTTGGCGATCAGCGTCATCGTGTCCCGCACCGACAGCGGTGCCAACGAGATCGTGGTGGCGTTGCGCTTGCCGCCGCCCCAGCCCGGGCGACGCTCGAACAGCTCGGGCCTGCTGGCGCACACCACGAGGAGCGCGACGCCCGCTGCCCAGTCGACGAGATGGTCGATGAAGTCGATCAGCGTGTCGTCCGCCCATTGCAGGTCGTCGAACGCGAGCACCAACGGGCCATGCTCGGCGAGCCCCTCGAAGAAGCGGCGCCAGGCAGCGAAGGCCTCGGTGCGTCGGTCCGCAGCGGCGTCGGCACCGGCCAGGCCCACCACCGGCCGGAGGTGGCCGAGCACCCACTCGGCGTCGGTGGCGTCGACCACCCCGCTGACCGCATCGGCCAGCTTGGCCTCAGCATCGGCGGCCTGGTCGCTCTCGAGGATGCCGGCCTCCGCCTTCACCATCTCGCTGAGGGCCCAGAGGCTGACGCCATCACCGTAGGGCAGCGAACGACCCTGGCGCCAGCGGATCAAGGACGGATCCGCATCCACCGCATCGCGCAGCTCGGACAGCAGCCGCGTCTTGCCCATGCCGGGGACACCGGTGATCGTGATCAGCTGGGGCGAGCAGTCACGCCGAGCGCGCGCCAGCGCTTCGACGAGGGTGGCGAGCTCGTGGTCACGACCGACCAGTGGCGTCCGTGCGCCGGCCGGTCGCACGCCGCCCGTCCGCGAACGAGCCTCCACCGCCTCCCATACCGGAATCGGTTGCGGTTTGCCCTTGGCGCGCACCGCCTCTGCGGAGACGTAGTCGATGGCCTGCGACGTCGCTCGGTAGGTGAGCTCGCCGACGAGGATTCCATTGACCGGGGCCGCGGACTGGAGGCGCGAGGCGGTGTTCACCACGTCACCCGACGCCATGCCCTCGCCGTGCCCGGGCCGGGCGCCCAGCACGACCAGGGCCTCGCCGGTGTTGACCGCGATCCGGAGCTGCAGCTCATCGGGCTGGTCGAGCACCCAGTCGCGGATGGCGAGCGCGGCGCGCACCGCCCGCTCGGGGTCGTCCTCGTGGCTCACGGGTGCGCCGAACAGCGCCATGACGGCGTCGCCGATGAACTTCTCGACCGTGCCCCCGAAACGTTCGAGCTCGCGGCGGAGCCGGGCGTAATACGGCGCCAGCAGTGCGCGCACGTCCTCCGGGTCGAGCTGCTCAGCGCGCGACGTGAAGCCCACGAGGTCCGCGAACAGCACCGTGACCACCTTGCGTTCCTCGCGAGGAGGCGAGGGGGCGGTCAGCGCAGCGCCGCACCGCGAACAGAACCGGGCGGCCTCGTCGTTGACGTGTCCGCAGTTCGAGCACGAGAGCACGGGCCAAGCGTACCGGCTTGTCCGCCCGTTCTCGCGCTACCGTCAGCCCGAACGGCACGCGACCGCACAGGAGGACCGTCGTGAACATCCAGGGCCGGCCATGGCCAAGCTGATCTACTCGGCGATCGTGTCCCTTGACGGCTACGTGGCGGACGAGAACGGCAACTTCGACTGGGCTGCCCCGGACGAGGAGGTGCACGCCTTCGTCAACGAGCTCGAACGGCCGGTGGGGACGTACCTGTACGGCCGGCGGATGTACCAGACGATGCAGTACTGGGAGACCGCCCACCTGCTTGCCGGACAGCCGCCGGTCGCGCAGGACTTCACACGGATCTGGCAGTCCGCTGACAAGGTTGTCTACTCGAGGACCCTCGACACGGTGTCCAGCGCCAGGACGCGGATGGAGCGGGATTTCGACCCCGCGGCAGTCCGGAGGATGAAGCAGACAGCAGGACGCGACATCAGCGTTGGCGGCCCGGAGCTGGCCGGACAGGCGATCGCCGCCGGACTGGTCGACGAACTGCACCTCTTGGTCACGCCCGTCGTGATCGGAGGCGGGACACGTGCGCTTCCACAGAGGGGCCGCACCGACCTCGAGCTCCTCGATGAGCGGAGGTTCGGCAACGGTGTGGTGCATCTGCACTACCGCGTCGCCGGCTGAGCGCGCAGCGTCTCAGTTGACCGGGTTGCTCGAGAAGGCGAGCAGGGCGGAGAGCACCATGCCGGCGACAGCAGCCAGGACGATGACGGCGATCAGCAGCTTGGTCTTCCTGTCCATGCCGGGCGATGCTAGCCACGAGGTACGGTGCGACGCGCTGATGCCGAACTCTCGCGCGCCGCTGACCGGCGCGGTCATCACCGCCCGGCTGCGGACGGCCGGCTGCGTGTTCGCCGAGGACGAGGCGCGGCTGCTCATCGAGGCGGCGGAGACGCCGTCGGCGCTGGCCACCATGGTGGAGCGCAGGGTTGGCGGGCTACCCCTCGAGTACGTCATCGGCTGGGCCGAGTTCTGCGGCCTGCGCATCGGAGTGGACCGCGGGGTCTTCGTGCCGCGCCACCGCAGCGAGCTCCTCGTCGCCGCCGCAACCGCTCGCACCGGCCCGACCGCGGTGGTTGTCGACATGTGCTGTGGGTCGGGCGCGGTCGGTGCCGCCATCGCCCATGCTCGAGCCGGGGGTGGACCTGCATGCCGCCGACATCGACGCCGTGCGGTCGCCTGTGCTCGCGGCAACCTGGCCGGCGTCGGGGCGCGGGTCCACCAGGGGGACCTGTACGAGGCGCTCCCCGGGACACTGCGCGGGCACGTCGACGTCCTCGTCGCCAACGTCCCCTACGTGCCCACCGCCGACATCGAGCTGCTCCCGCGCGAGGCGCGTGAGCACGAGCCGCGGGTCACGCTCGATGGAGGCGAGGACGGGCTGGATGTCGCGCGACGCCTGGTGCGCGATGCCGGCGACTGGCTGTCCGCCGGCGGGCACGTTCTCGTCGAGACCAGCGATCGGCAGGCTGGCACCGCGCTGAGGTTGATGTCTGCCTCAGGTCTGACCGCGCGCCGCGAGGTGGACGACGACCTCGAGGCGACGGTGATCATCGGCCACCCGCGCCGCGTCGATCCCGGTGAAGGCTCAGATGCGCGCGCCCGCTCCGCGCCGCGACAGCGAGTCGATGGCGACAGCCACGATGAGCACGAGCCCGGTGACGATGAACTCCCACTGCACGGCGAGGCCGAGCAGGAACATCCCGTTGTAGATGCCACCGATGACCAGGCCGCCGAGGACGCCGTGGATCATCCTTCCTCGGCCGCCGAAAGGCTGGTGCCACCGATGACGGCGGCGGCGACCGCGTACAGGGTCAGCTGACCGCCGTTGATGTTGTTCGAGGCGCCGCCGAGATAGGCGAAGTACAGCATGCCGGCGAGTCCGGCGGTCATCGAGCAGAGCACGAAGGCGATCGTGCGCACGCGAACGAGATTGACGCCGGCGCGCCGTGCCGCCTCCGCGTTGCCGCCGATGGCGTACAGGTAGCGGCCGTACCGGGTCCGTTCGAGAAGGAGCAGCCAGATCGCCAGCACCCCGAGCACGATCGGGATCACCCAGGGGACGCCTGCGATGGTTCCGAAGTGCGCCCGGTTGACGCTGCAGATGGCGACGACCACCACCCCAACCACGCGCCATGAAGCCGATCTTCATGAGGGTCAGACCGACCGGAGGCGCCACCAGCCCGCTGCGCCGCCGCCGGTTGTCACGCAGCCACAGCGAGCCACCGAGCAGCACCACGATCACCACCATGCCGATCCAGCTCACCGTCGGGTCGACGTTGCCGTACATGAGGTTCGAGATCATGTGCACGTTGTTGGAATCGCCCGAGAGTGGCGGGTAGCCGGAGAACGGACCGAACGCGAGGACGATCAGGCAGAGCCCGTTCGCGATCAGGAAGCCGGCCAGCGTGACGATGAACGACGGGATGCGCAGCCGGGTGATGAGCGTGCCCTGGATGAAGCCGAAGACACCGACGGCGACCAGGCCGATCACCATCGCTACCCACCACGGCCAGTTGGTCGTGCGCCGGCTCGACCAGCTGGATGGTCACGATCCCACGCAAGCGGGCCGACGTACCCCACCGACAGGTCGATCTCGCCGAGCACCAGCACGAAGCACTCGGCCATGGCCAGCACCATGAAGACCGCGCTCTGTTGGAACAGGTTGACGATGTTGCCGGCGGACAGGAACACGTGGTTGGGGCTGATGGCCTGGAAGACGACGGCGATCAGCACCATGCCGGCGACCACCGGGAGCACGCCGCTGTCGCCGTTGCGTACGCGCGCCATCCAGCCTCGGAAGTATTCGCCGAGCGACTGGGCGACGAGCGCCGGCGGCACCACGAGCTCGGCGGCGGCGGTCGCCTCTGTCGGGTCCGCGAGCCCGCCTGCGCCGTCGTCGCGGCTGGTGGACAGCGGTCACCGCCGTCGTCTTCGACGCGCGCCACGCCTTCAGCCTCGCTGGACGCCGGTCGCCGCGCGTCGCGCGGCTGGACGCCCCGGTGGTCATGTACTCGACGAGGCTCTGCCGGTCGAAGTCGGCGGCCGGTCCCTGGACGACCATCCGTCCGAGGTGGAGCACGGCGACCCTGTCCGCCACCTCGAACACGTCGTTGAGGTTGTGCGAGATCAGCATCACCGCCAGGCCGTGGTCGCGCAGGCGTCGGACCAGGTCGAGGACCTGCTGGTCTGGACCACGCCAAGCGCGGCGGTCGGCTCGTCGAGGATGACCAGCTTCGAGTTCCACATCACGGCCTTGGCGACCGCCACCGACTGGCGCTGGCCGCCGGACAGCGACCCCACCGGCTGGCGGATCGACCGCACCGTGGTGACACGCAGGCCGGCCAGCGTCTTGCTGGCCTCGCGCTCCATGTCGTCCTCGTCGAGGAAGCCGCGCCGCACCCGTTCGCGCCCCAGGAACATGTTCTGGACGATGTCGAGGTTGTCCGCCAGGGCGAGGTCCTGGTACACGGTCTCGATGCCAAGCCGCGACGCGTCGCGCGGGCTGCGGATGTGGACCGGGCGCCCTCCCAGAGATCTGGCCATGGTCGGGCGGGTGGATGCCGGAGATGCACCGCGTGAGCACGGACTTGCCTGCCCCGTTGTCACCGCAGAGCGCGGTGATCTGCCCGGCGGGGAGGTCGAGGTCGACCTTGTACAGCGCCTGGACCGGGCCGAAGTGCTTGTCCAGGCCTCGCACCGTCAGGAGGATCGGCGCCGGCCGAGGCGCGCCGGGTCGCTCACGTCACCGTGTCCTCGTCGCCGCGGTCTGTCACGAGCGACACCTCATGGCGGTGGGCATTATGGCCCTCTCTCTGAGAAAGGTGTGAGGCACCGCCGCGCGGAGCGGCGGTGCCTCGTGACGACCGGTGCCTACGGGGTGATCCCGGCGGCCGAGCAGACGCTGGCACCGACAGCGGTGCACAGCGTCGACGCGGAGACGAACTGGTCCTTGATGACGGTCGTCGCCATGTTGGTCGCGTCGACCCACAGCGGGGTCAGCAGCGACGCCGGCTCAGTGCTGCCGGGACCGCTCGCGGGCTTGGTCGTGCTGTTCACCAGCGCGGTCGGCGGGGTCTCGCCGGCACGCAGGATGGTGGCCAGAGCGACTGCGTCCTGGGCCTCGAGGTAGACCGCCTTGTACACGGAGCCGCACTGGTAGCCCTGGAGGATGTTCTCCATGCCCTGGAGGGTGGCGTCCTGGCCGGTGGTCGGGATCTTCTTGGCAGCGATGCCGTCGTTCTTGAGGTCTGTGATCACGGCGTTGGCGAGCCCGTCGTTGGCCTCGACGGTGGCGTTGATCTCCGGATGTGCCGTGAACTGCTGCTGGAAGATGGTGCCGCCGGTGGCGTTGACCCAGCCGGGGGTGATCTGGTCGCCGACGAGGGTCGCCCGGAGCTGTTGGTCTTGCCCGCAGGCTCAGGGGTGGTGGTGTCGCCCCACAGCACTGAGTTGTAGCCCTGTGCGAACGACACGGCGTTGGGGTCGGTGTCCTCACCGCCGTCGAGCGCGAAGACCTTCGGGCTGGTGACGCCCCAGGCCTGCAGGCACGACTGGAAACCCTTCCCGATCAGCTTGCCGACCTGGACGTTGTCGAAGCTGACGTAGTACGTGTTGTTGCCCTGGAAGGTGGCGCGGTCGTAGCTGATCGCCGCCACGCCATGCGACTGGGCGAGCGCCTGGATCTGCGCTGCCCACGGTGCTGTCGAGAGGATCGAACACGAGGACGCTCGCGCCCAGCGTGATGTCCGCCTGGGCGTCGGCGAGCTCGGTGGCGTCGTTGCCCTGGGCGTTGTCGATCTTGAAGTCGGAGCTGCTGTACCCGGCCGCCGTGAATGCCTTGGTCAGGTACGGCTGGTCGAAGTTGACGTACCGCGTCGACGACGTGGTGTCCGGGAGGATGACGCCGACCATGCCCTTGCCGGCTTGGGTCAGACCCTTGAGCTGGCTCATCACCGAGAACGAGCTGTCAAAGGACTTGACGCTGAGCCCGGACGGCACGGAGCGCTGCCACCGCCCGAGGACGAGGCGGGCGGCGACGTCGTGCTGCTGCCGCACGCTGCGGCGACAGCGGCCACGCCGACCACCGCTCCCCATCGTGTCGCCCGGGTCATCGTGCCCGAGCTCCTGCTGTTGATCCGCATGCCGAGGTCCTCCTGTCGTTAGCCGGCCAATGAGATTTGCTGGGCTGATGCCCCGTCTGTGGATGTCGCGTGGCGGGCGCCGTACGGCGCCAGGTTGTCGCTCTCCTGCAGCGCGAGTGCGAGCGCTCCGAGCACCCCGGCGCGCTCCGAGAAGGCGCCCGTGGTGATCTTGGCTGCGTGGGAGGGCACGGCCATGGTGCGGCGTGCGATGGAACTCGCGGATGGCTGAGAGAAGCACGTCTCCTGCCGCGGCGAGCTCTCCGCCCACGATGATCAGCTGCGGGCTGAGCAGGTTGCAGAGATTGGCCAGGGCGACCCCGATGTGGCGGCCGGCGTCGGTGATCACGCGACGGCAGCCGACGTCACCCTCGTCGCTGAGACGGAGCAGGTCGGTGAGCGTGAAATCGCTTGGATAGCTCCGGCGCAGCAGCTCGAGCAGAGCCGGGGCGGCCGCGAACATCTCGAGGCATCCCCGGTTGCCGCAGCGGCACAGCGGTCCGTCCTCCTCGATCGTGGTATGCCCGATCTCACCGGCGGAGCCCGCGATCCCCCGGTAGAGCCTGCCGTTCAGCACCAGGCCCGCGCCGATGCCCGTCGATGCCTTCAGGTAGGCGAAGTCCGTGAACCCGCGGCCCACGCCCCACAGCCCCTCGGCCAGCGCGCCCAGGTTGGCGTCGTTGTCGACAGTGGTGCGGATGCCGAGCGCAGCCTCGAAAGCCGTGGTGACATCGAAGCCCGCCCAGCCCGGCAGGATGGCCGAGGAGACGGTGCGGCCCGAGTGGCGGTTGGTCGGTCCCGGGATGCCCACAGCGAGCACCTGCACGTCGGCGATCTCGGCGCCGGCCTGGCTCACCAGGTCGCGGAATGTGCGAGCTGCCTCAGCCACGCTCGAGGCAGCCGCGTGCCCGTACGGCAGCGTGAGATAGGTCTCGCCGCGCACCGTGTGCGTGAAGTCCGCGATCGCGGCGCGGAGATGCCGGTTGCCGAAGTCGATCCCGCCGACGAGGCCGGTGGACGGCTCCAGCGTCACCTCGGACACCTTCCTGCCGTTGCGGACGACCTCAGCGGTTCGCGCCAGCCCCTGGCTGGTCAGCTCGCGGACGATGTTGGACACCGAGGCGTGGGACAGGCCCGTGGCGCGAGAGATCTCCGCCTGGGTCAGCGGACCGTTCAGCCGCAACGTGGTGAGCGCCTCGTGCCGGTTGGCGCGCCGAAGATCGGTCAGAGACCCGCCCGTCCGTCGCGCTGCCATGCGCCCGGACTTTGAGCATCGCAGGTGGGTGCTGTCAAGCTTTGACAACGAGCCCGGCTTCCCGGCCCCATGGGCCGTCAGATCTTGACCGCCGTCAGCTCACGTGATTTCAGGCCCGCAGGTCGGGTATGGTGCAGCCGCGTCCGCGCATCGAGCCGCGCGGGGTCCTCACCGGGAAGCACATTGGCAGCCCTGTCGCAAGGAATCGCTGGTGGTCTCGTTAGAAAGGATGTCGCGGACACCGAGGAGGGGATCATGAACAAGGCGCGCATGGCCGCAGGCCCACGTGGACTCATCGCCGTCGGGCTAGCCGCGATCGTGGCCGCGGCCATCTCCGGGTTCGACACTCTGCCGGCCCGGGCCGTGCCTCCCGCCCCGATCGCGTTCAGCACACCCAACGTCATGGACCCCATCGAGGCGGTCGGCGAGCCGACCATCGTCCAGAGCCCGGCCGCCGACAACACTGTCTACGCGAGTGGCCCTTGGGGAACCGGCACGCAGCGCAGCATCTGGGACGCGTCGGCCGACCGCGGTGAGACCTTCCGGTTGGTCCAGCAGTGCGCTCCGCAGTCCGGGGAGGTTTCCGGCGTCTGCCCCCCGCCGACGGCGGTGCAGGGAAGCCCCAACCCCCCGGGTGGCGGTGACACCGACCAGCGCCTCGACTCCAAGGGCAAGGATTACTTCGCCGACCTCTGGGCGCTGGCCTGCGACCGGGTGGCCACCACCGCCAACCACGGCGCCGCCGCCAAGCAGAACGCCTACGGCTGCAACTCGCCCGGGGTGTGCCGTCGAGCAGGCCCGACGGTTCGGACCGCCAATGGCTGGCCGTGTACGACCCGAAGCTGACGGGCGTCACCAGCGTCGCCCCCGACAAGGCGCTGGTTCCGCTCACATACATGGAGTACAACAACCTGCAGACCACCCAGACCGGCTGCTCGTACTGGGTCAAGAGCACCGACGGCCTCCACTACACCCCCGCGAACAACGACAACGGCAACTTCGGGTGTGACGGCTACCCCTCGGTGGACCAGACCACCGGTGACGTGCTCGAGGCCTCCGACGGCGGCAACAACACGGTCCAGCTGAACATCGGCGTTCCCGACGCCGCCGGCGACCTCTGCTTCTTGGACGACCCCGCGGCCGTGACCATCGGTGGCACCACGCACACGTGTGCCGCCGGCGGCGGCAACGCGCTCGGCAACTCGCTGATCACCGTCGCCACCGGGCTGGCCGGGTCGCCGTCACTGTTGTTCGTGGTCTCGTCCATCGACACCGCGCGCAACCTGCATGTCACGTACGCGGTCCTCGGCGCACCGTCAGCGCCACCACCAGCACGTTCCAGGTGTTCACGACGGTGGCGCCGGCGGTCGATCCGCTCTTCCCGTCGGACGAGCCCTGGACGACACTGGGCCACGCCTCTGCAGGTGAGCCAGTCGCCCTCGAACGTCAACGTCTTCCCCTGGGTGGTCGCGGGTGGACCGGGCCGCTCGGACTCGGTGTGGTACGGCACCAGCTCGTTCATCGACCCGAGCACAAACGGTGGCCAGAGGTGGTTCCCGTACATGGCGCAGACCGTGTGGCCGGTGACTCCAACGGCGTCGTCGAGGTGGCGGCCGATCACTCCGATGCCCGCGGCGCAGCGCGCCTCTCGATGGTGCAGGTCAGCCCGCATCCCAACCACTACAACAGCATCTGCCTGCAGGGCACCGGCTGCATCACCTCACAGGGAGATCGCAACCTGGCCGACTTCTTCACGGTCACCATCGACCACGGCGGCGCCGCGCTGGTCGAGTACGACGACACCTCCAACGGGCTCCTCCAGCCCGGCTTCACGCCGACCGCCGGTCTCGCCGATCACCCGGGCGCACCGCTGGTGACGATCGCCAGGCAGGACGCGGGGCCCGGCCTGTTCGGGCACAGCGTGACCGTTCGCCCGGCGAGCCGACGGCCGCTCCCACAACGACGATGAGCGATCCCGGGGAGACGCGAAGTACCCCGTGATCGGTGGCACAAACGTGGCCGGCCTCGACCTCACCGGCACCAGCCTGCTGCTGGGCCGGAGGACCACGCGCTGACGGTGACGATGGACGTGGCCGACCTCCGCACGGCAGCGCTGGCGGCCGCGTCGACCTCGGTGACCGGCACTGCGTTCCTGCAGTACGTCACCCGCTGGCAGATGGGCAACGTGATCTACTACGCCCTCGCCGAGGCGCCGGTGGGGGGCGGTCAGCCACAGGCGTTCCAGTTCTACGCGGGTGCTGCCCAGAGCATCGATCTCTGCTCGGTCTCGGCGTGCGACCCGCATGTCCTCTACTACCCGGACGCGCCGGCGTTCAACGGGAGCGGCACGCAGACGGGCGGTTTCGCGGTGCCCGGCAGGGTCAAGCCCGCCAAGGGCATCATCACCATCCACGTGCCGGTCGGGGACATCGGCTCCCCAGCCAAGACGAGCCTGCTCGAGGAGGCGGGCACGTACGCCTTCGGCTCCGCGCACATGCAGTCCGCGGTGACCAACGCCATGGCGGAGCTGGATCAGCTTCCTCTCGAGGTTGATGGAACCTGCTGCTTCAACTACCAGCTCCATCCGGCAGCTGCGCAGCAAGGGGTGCCGTCGGTCCCGGTCTCGCTGGGGCTCGCGGGCGTGATGATGGTGGGCGGCGGCCTGCTCCGCCGCCGCCGGCGACCGGGCTTGCTCGCGACCTAGCCTCGGATCGGCACCGCCGTGCCGGAGACGCGGATGCCCTCGGTGCCGGGGTCGATCTCGACACGGAGCAGGCTGGGTCGACCCATGTCCTGACCCTGGTGGATGGTGATGGCTGCCGGCGGCACCACCTGGCCGATGTCACGCAGATAGGCACCGAGGGCAGCGGCGGCGGCGCCGGTCGCCGGGTCCTCGACGACGCCGCCGACGGGGAACGGCACGCGCGAGTGGAAGATGTCCGAAGCCTCGCGCCAGACCAGCTGGATGGTCGTCCAGCCCTCGTCGAGCATGAGCACGCGCAGGCGCTCGAAGTCGTAGGAGAGCTGCGCGAGCAGCTCTCGCGAGCGCACCCCGAACACGAGGTGGTGAGCGCCGGCAAACGAGATACGCGCAGGCAGCTGGGGGTCGATGTCACCCTGGTCCCAGCGCAGCGCGGCAAGCGCTGCGGCGACGACATCAGCCGCGGCCTCGGTGACATGCGGTGTGACGCTGGTCAGCGTGGCCACGGCGCGGCCATCGGCGTCGGTCTGGACGCGCACGGGAACCGCACCCGCGGGCGTCTCGAAACGCATCTCGCCGGCGACGCCATGGTCCGCGAGCGCCACCGCGGAGGCGATCGTCGCGTGCCCGCAGAAGGGCACCTCGGCGACGGGGCTGAAATAGCGGATGCGGTAGTCGCCGCTGCGCGCCGACGGCCACAAGAAGGCGGTTTCGCTGTAGCCCACCTGGTGCGCGATGTCGAGCATGGTCGCGTCGTCGAGGCCCGCCGCGTCGAGCACCACGCCCGCCGGGTTGCCACCCCGCGGGTCGTCGGAGAAAGCCGTGTATCGAAGCACGTCGACCCCGTTGATCACGCGCTGAGCATAGAGAAGCACGGTGGCGCGGCCGCGCGGCGGCAGGCCATCAGTCAGCCTCCCTGCAGGCGGGTCACCGCGCGGGCGCGCCAGGACGGCCTGCCCGTGCGCCGCTCGACATCGTCGGCGCCGCGCATCGCGCGCACGCTCAGGTTGACGCCGAGCCAGCGCAGCGGCTCGGGCTCCCAGCGCGGTGAGTGGTGCTGCACCCACGGCAGCCGGGTCAGCGCGGACTCGCCGCCGAGCATGAGGTCGGCCAGTGTGCGCCCGGCAACGTTGGCGGCGGTGACCCCGTCGCCGACGTACCCTCCCGCCCAGGCAATGCCGGCGGAGCTATCGATGCCGACTGAGGGAAACCAGTCCCTGGCCACGCCGATCGGTCCTCCCCAGCGATGCGTGATGGCTGCGTCCCGGGTCTGCGGTATCAGCTCGTGGAGCGCGGCCGCGAGAGCATCGAAGACGGCGGGTTCGCGGTCGAACTGGTCGGTGATCCGCGAGCCGAAGTGATAGGGCGCCCCCCTTCCGCCGAAAGCGATGCGGCCATCGGCGGTGCGCTGCGCATAGATGAGCAGGTGGCGGCCGTCGTTGACGGTCTCGCCGGCCGACCATCCGACCTCCGCCCAGACACTGTCCGGCAGAGGTTCCGTCGCGATCATCAGCGAGTAGAGGGGGAGGACGGCGCGCCGTTCACCGCGCAGGGTGGTGGTGTAGGCCTCGGTCGCGCGCACCACGGTACGGGCGCGCACGACGCCCCCTGCGGTGACCGCGCGGTGCGGACGCACCTCGAGGACGGCCGTCTGCTCGGCGATGCGTCCGCCCAGTCGTTCGACGGCGCGCGCCAGGCCACGCACCAGCTTGCCGGGGTGGATGCGGGCGCAGTTCGGGGTGAACGCACCTCCGCGGCACGCCGACACCCGCACCCGCTCGGCCACCTGGCCGGCATCCAGCCAGCGCAGGGCCAGGTCGGGGTCCTCGCGTGCCTGGGACCGCGCCACCGCGGCGCGCAGCTCCGCCTCCTGGAGCGGTGTCCGGGCCACCGTCAGCTGACCGCCTCGCAGCATGTCGGCGTCGATCCCCTCGCGCTCGAGCGTGGCGGCGACGTCGTCGATGCCGTCGACCATGGCGCGATGCATGGCGTTGGCGGCGGGAGGCCCGAAGCGTCGCTCCATGCGCCCCCATGCGACCGGGAACAGGTCGCTGCACCAGCCGCCATTGCGACCGCTGGCGCCGAACCCGGCGATGTCACGCTCGAGCACCAGGACGGACAGCGAGGGGTCGCGCCGCAGCAGCGCGTACGCGGTCCACAGGCCGGTGAACCCCGCACCGACGACGGCGACGTCCACCTCGCAGTCGCCGCGAAGTTGCGGGCGGGGTGTGAGGTCGTCCGCGACGGTGTCGAGCCAGAGGCTGAGCCGGCGATACCGCTGTTGGTCGGCCGCCGTCACGTCTCGATGTTCGACATCACGTGCTTGATGCGGGTGTAGTCCTCGAGCCCGTACAGGGAGAGGTCCTTGCCGTAGCCCGAGTGCTTGAAACCGCCATGGGGCATCTCGGAGACAAGCGGGATGTGGGTGTTGATCCAGACGCACCCGAAGTCGAGCAGGCGAGACATGCGCATGGCGCGCCCGTGGTCCCGTGTCCACACGCTCGACGCCAGCCCGTACTCGACGCTGTTGGCCCACCGCAGAGCCTCGTCCTCGTCGGTGAACCGCTGCACGGTGACCACCGGGCCGAAGATCTCCTGCTGGATCAGCTCGTCATCCTGCCGAAGTCCCGCGATCACCGTCGCCTCCTGGAAGAAGCCGGGGCCGGCAGCCGCGCCGCCGCCGGCGGCGACTGTGGCGTGGCCGGGGACGCGGTCGAGGAAGCCACGGACGCGCGCCAGCTGGTCGCGGTTGTTGAGCGGGCCGTAGGCGGCGTCGACATCGGCGGGCGGCCCCGTGTGGGTGCCGCGCGCCTGCTCGACCATCGCGGCGAGGAAGTCGTCGTGGACGCGCGGACCTGCCAGCACCCTGGTCGCCGCGGTGCAGTCCTGGCCGGCGTTGAAGTACGCGGCGCCGGCGATCCCCTCGGCGGCGGCCGCCACGTCGGCATCGTCGAACACGATCACCGGCGCCTTGCCGCCAAGCTCGAGGTGCACCCTCTTGAGGTCGAGCGCGGCGGCCTGCGCGACCTCGCGGCCGGCGCGCACGCTGCCGGTGATCGAGACCATCGCGGGGATGCGGTGGCCGACAACCGCGGCGCCGGTGCTGCGATCGCCGCAGACGACGTTGAACACGCCGGGCGGGAGGATCTCCTGGGCCAGCTCGGCCATGCGCACGGTGGTGAGCGGGGTCGTCTCCGAGGGCTTGAGCACCACCGTGTTGCCGGCGGCCAGGGCGGGAGCGAACTTCCATGCCGCCATCAGCATCGGGTAGTTCCACGGGGTCACCTGGCCGCACACGCCGACCGGCTCGCGGCGGATCCAGCTGGTGTGGCCCGACATGTACTCCGTCGAGGCGCGCCCCTCGAGGCAGCGGGCGGCGCCGGCCATGAATCGGACCGTGTCGTGCAGGTAGGGCAGCTCCTCGCTCTCCGTCAGGGCGATGGGCTTGCCTGTGTTGCGACACTCCAGCTCCACCAGCTCGCGACCGTGCGCCTCGAGGATGTCAGCGAACCGGAGCAGGGCGAGGCTGCGCTCCTTGGGTGTCGCGTCACGCCAGGCGGGGAAAGCCTGCCTGGGCGGCTCGGTACGCTGCGTCGACGTCCTCAGCGCTCGAGAGGGGCGACTGAGCGAACACCTCCCCGGTTGCCGGGTCGACGATGGGCAGGGTGGCGCCATCCCTGGTCTCCACCGACTCGCCACCGACGACGTTGCGCACCGTGTCGCTCGTCACAGCCATGTTGGATTCCCCCGATGTGAGCTGACCGCGTCAGAAGGTGCGCGGTGTGTTGATCCACAGCACCCGGGTGGTCACTGTTCCCGGGTTCCACCAGCGGTGTCTGCGTGTCGACTCGAAGCAGAGCGACATACCGGCCTCCACGTCGAACTGCTCGTGCCGGTCAAGGGTGATCGAGAGCGTCCCCTCGAGCACGTAGAGGAACTCCTCGCCGTCGTGGGCGTACTCGCCACCGCTCCCCTGTCCGGGCTCGATGGTGAAGCGCTGGGGCTCGAGCAGCTGGGCAGACCCGGACAGTTCCTCGATGCGCACCCCGGGGATGGGGATGTCCAACGGCACCAGCTCGCCGCCGAGCAGCTGGCACGCCGGCGCCGGGACCGCGACGAGGGCTGTCATCGTGGTGCCCAAGGCGGTGCTGAGCTTCTGCACCGAGGCGATCGAGGGCTGGACCAAGCCGCGCTCGACACCGGAGACCAGCGACGGCGACACGCGGGCCGTGACGGCGAGCGCGCGCAGCGAGATCCCCTTGGCGATCCGCCTCTCGCGCAACCTCGCCCCGAGATCGCCAGCGGTGGGCCCTGCCGTGCGGCCTGGAGCGCGACGCTGCTGCCGGGCCGGCACCGCATGCAGTCGCCTCGCGATGGCATGGACGGGCAGCCCCTCGACCTCGCGCAAGCGGTGCACCTCCCGGGCGCGGGTGACCTCGCCCGCGTCGTATCGACGCCACCCCGCGGCGTCCCGGGACGCGCCGATCAGGCCATGGTTCTCCCACGCGCGCAGTGTGGACGGGCTCACCCCGACCATCCGCGCCACGTCGCTCACCGAGTAGCCGTCCTCGGTGCCGGAGTCCACTGCCGTCGCACTCCGCGGAACCACTTGACGAGCCTAGCATCCGCCGCGTACGGTGTGCGCCGATCCTTGCAGGTGTTCTGCAACATGGTCGCTCGGCACGTTCGGAGGTGGGTGCATGACCACGATCGCAGAACCGGTGGTTCACGAGGACCGTGTCCCGACACAGCTCAAGGCGAACACGCTGACCCTGTTCGACTCCACCGTCATCGCGACGTCGAGCGTGGCGCCGGCGTACACGTTGGCCGCAACCGCGGCGGTGCTGGTCGCCGCTGTCGGCCTCGCCTCGCCCGCGGCCATCCTCGTCGGCTTCCTTCCCGTGCTGTTCATCGCGTCCGCCTACTACTACCTCAACCGGATGGACCCGAACTGCGGCGCGTCGTACTCCTGGGTGAGCCGCACGCTCAACCCCTACATCGGCTGGTTCTCCGGCTGGATCCAACTCGCCGCCAACGTGTTGTTCTGCGCTGCCGCGCCACTCCTCGCCGGCGCGTACACGCTGCAGCTGCTCAACAGCATCTTCCCGGGGCAG
The DNA here is from genome assembly GCA_963823765.1 of Candidatus Dormiibacterota bacterium. Taxonomy (GTDB): domain Bacteria; phylum Chloroflexota; class Dormibacteria; order Aeolococcales; family Aeolococcaceae; genus Aeolococcus. The sequence continues at coordinate 854,779 of CAWGML010000002.1, read as the reverse complement.
GTGAGCGCGGACTTCGCCGCTGACAACCGCTGGATCGCTGTCGTCGGCGCACTGTGGTTGATGCTGGTGACCTTCATGGTCGCCCGCGGCATCCGCGTCACCGCCAACTTCCAGTGGGCGCTCGTGTTCATCGAGTACTTCATCGTCCTGGGCTTCGCAGTGGCCGCTCTCGTCAAGGTCATCTCCGGACATCCTCCGGCGGCGACCGGCTTCTCCGGGTCGTGGTTCAACCCCGGCTCGCTCGGCGGATTCACGGGCGTCGCGACCGGCGCCGCCCTGGCCGTCTTCTTCTTCTGGGGATGGGACACGGCGGCCAACGTCAACGAGGAAACCAAGGAGGCTGACAGGTCGCCCGGTCAGGCGGGAATCCTCAGCATGTTCATCCTGCTGTTCATCTTCCTCATCGCCATCATCGCGATCCAGATGTTTCTCTCGCAGAACGCCCTCAACGATCCCAACAACCAGGGCGACATCCTCTACTACTTCGCGCAACAGCTCTCCGGCAGCCCGGTGGCGTACCTGATGGTCCTCGCCGTGCTGTCCTCGACCGTGGCCACCACCCAGACCACGCTGCTCCCCTCCAGCCGTCTCACCTTCTCGATGGCGCGGGACGGCGTCTTCCCGCGGGCTTTCGGCAGTGTTCACTCGCAGTGGAAGACGCCGTGGTTCGGCACCGTGATCACGTCCCTGCTCGCGCTGGTCGTCATCGTGCTCTCCGTGACCGTCGACAGCTTCAACACCAACGTCTTCAGCAACCTCATCCTCGACATCGGCGTCCTCGTCGCCCTGTATTACGGGATCACCGGTGTGGCATCGGCATGGGCGTTCCGCAAGGTTCTCACCACCAACATCCGGCTTTTCCTCTTCGCCGGCGTGCTGCCCCTCTGCAGCGGCCTGTTCCTCTTCTACATCGCCTACTACGTCATCCAGCAGGACTTCGACTCCTCGAAGCCGATCCTCTTCACCCTCGCCCTGGGCCTTCCCCTGCTGGCGTGGGCGGCCCTCACCAGCCGCAGCGGCTTCTTCCGTGAGAAGACGGTGTCGTACGTCCTCAGGGACGGCCAGCTGACGGCGACCACCACAAGCCCACGCCCGTAGCGCGGTGAACGGCGGGTCGTGAGCAACGCTCAGCTCCAACAGCAGCGCGAGCACCACGTGCCCCGCGGCATGGGGTCGACCATGCCCGGCTTCGCGCGGTCCGCAGAGGGTTCCAGCCTCATCGACGCCGACGGCAGGCGCTACCTCGACTTCGCCAGCGGCATCAGCGTCATGAACCTCGGCCACGGGCACCCGGACGTTCTCGCCGCCATCCACGGGCAGGTGGACCGTCTGGTCCACTCGGGCGCCCCGGTGATGCTGCCCGACGTCTACGTCGAGCTCTGCGCGCGGCTCTGCGACCTCTCGCCGGTGAGCGGGCCGGCGCGTGCGCTACTCCTCAACAGCGGCGCCGAGGCGGTCGAGAATGCCGTGAAGATCGTCCGCCAGGCCACCGGCAGGCCGGCCGTCATCAGCTTCCAGAACAGCTTTCACGGCCGCACCCTGATGGCGATGACCCTCACCGGGAAGGTGAGCCCCTACAGGCAGAACTTCGGCCCGTACGCTCCCGAGGTCTACCAGGTGCCGTACCCGTACACGTACCGCCGCGTGACCACTGACGCCAGCCTCGACGCGCTCCTCTCGCTCTTCGCCTCGCAGGTCCCACCGGAACGCGTGGCCGGGGTCATCGTCGAGCCCATCCAGGGTGAGGGTGGCTTCGTGGTGCCGCCCCCCGACTTCCTCCCGCGCCTGGCCAAGTTGCTCCGGCGGCACGACATCCCGCTCATCGCGGACGAGATCCAGACCGGCATGGCGCGCACCGGTGAGCTGTTCGCGGTGACCCACCTCGGGGTCGAACCCGACCTCGTGCTCCTCGCCAAGTCGCTGGGCGGCGGCCTGCCGCTGGCCGCGGTGGTGGGACGCGCCGACCTGATGGACGCGGCGGCGCCGGGCGGCCTCGGCGGCACGTTCGGAGGCAACCCGGTTGCCTGCGCCGCGGCTCTCGCGGTGCTCGAGGTCATCGAGCGTGACGACCTCTGCGGTCGTGCGCGGCGGGTCGGGGCGATCGCGCGTGCGCGCATGGAGGCCATGGAGGAGCGCCATGCGTGCATCGGTGAGGTGCGGGGGATCGGTGCAATGACCGCGATGGAGCTGGTGAGCGACGCTTCCACCCGCGAGCCGGCGCCGGCTCTCGCCGGGGCCGTCGTGCGCGAGGCGCATAGCCGCGGCCTGGCCATCCTGCGTGCCGGCCTCCACGACAACGTGATCCGCCTGCTCATGCCGCTGACCATCAGCGACGATGAGCTCACGGCCGGGCTGGACATCCTCGACCAGTCGATCGAGGCTGCAACAGCCACCGTCGCTCAACCCGTCGCCAGCACGAGGACTGACCATGCCAACTGACACCCACTCCGCATCGGCGTCAATCGACGGAGCTCGCGTCGCGGAGCTGACCAAGCGCGAGGAGCATGAGTTCCTGGCACGGCGTCAAAGGTCGCGGGAGCTCTGGCAGGGAGCCACCGGGTCGATGCCCAGGGGCGTGCCGTCGTCGTTCCAGGACACGCCTCCGCAGCCGGTGTTCATCGACCGCGGGAAGGGCAGCCACGTCTGGGATGTCGACGGCAACGAATACGTCGACTTCCACAACGGTTTCGGTGTCATGGTCGTCGGCCATGCGCATCCCGCCGTGGTGGCCGCGGTCAACCAGCGCATGGCACGCGGCTCACATTTCGCGCAGCCGGTTGCCGAGGACGCCGCCGTCGCCGAGGAGCTGTCCCGTCGCTTCTCACAACCACAGTGGAGGTTCGCCAACAGTGGGACAGAGTCCACTCTCGACGCGGTGCGGCTGGCGCGAGGCTTCACCGGGCGGGAACGCCTCATCAAGATCGAGGCCTCCTATCACGGTCACCACGACTCGCTGCTGGTCAGCGTCGAGCCCGCGCGTGACCTGATGGGTCCCGTCGACCACCCCAACTCCGTTCCCTACTGCGAGGGCATCCCGCGTGCCAGCGTTGACCTGGTGACGGTGGTGCCGTTCAACGACCTCGACGCACTGGAACGCGCTTTCGCGGCGCACGATGACGTCGCCGCGGTCGTCGTCGAGCCGGTGATGATGAACATCGGCATCGTCCTGCCCGACGACGGCTACCTCGCCGGCGCACTCGAGATCGCCCACCGGCACGGCGCGCTGTTGATCTTCGACGAGGTCAAGACCGGGGTCACCATCGGTCCCGGTGGCGCCTCCGGCCGGTTCGGCGTCACGCCCGACATCGTCTGCCTGGCCAAGGCGATCGGTGGAGGGCTCCCCTGCGGAGCGATCGGCGGCCGCGAGGACGTGATGGCGACGATCACCGACGGGCGCGTTGCCCAGATGGGCACGTTCAACGGCAACCCGCTCACGACCGCGGCCTCGCACGCCACGCTACTGGAGGTGCTCACCCCGAGCGCATACGCGCACTTCGATGCGCTGGCGGAGGAGTTGCAGGGCGGGTTGGACGGCGTCATCGCCGAGCACGAGCTCCCATTCCACGTCATCACGCTGTCCGCGCGCGGATGCGTCACCTACCGAAAGGAGAGGGTGCGCAACTACCGCGACTACCTCGAGATCGACAAGGCGGTCACGTACCTCTCCTGGCTGTACCAGAGCAACCGTGGTGTACTGATGGCACCCGGGGCGGAAGAGAACTGGACCCTCTCAGTGCAGCACAGCGAGGGCGACGTGCGTCGCTACGTCGACAACTTCAGGGAGTTCGCGCGCGACCTGAGAGGCGCGTAGCCGCGCCGCTGGCAGCTCGGAGCGCCCCGCACGTCATCCTCATGGGGATGATGGGCGCGGGCAAGACCTCGGTGGGGGCGGCACTGGCGGCGCGTCTGAGAGTCCGCTACGCGGACAACGACACCGCGCTGACGGCACGAACCGGTCAGACCGCTGCCGCCTACGCGCTGGAGCATGGCATCCCCGCTCTCCACCGCCTCGAACACGAGGTGCTCGCCGATTCGCTCAGCCGCGATGACGGCTCCGTGGTGGGAGCCCCCGGCAGCATCGCGCTGGACCCGCTGGCGGCCGACCTGCTCGCGGGCGAGCGGGTGGTGTGGTTGCGCGCCACGCTCGCGACACTCGCTGCGAGGATCCACAACGACCCGGTGCGGCCCCTCCTCGGTGGTGACCCCGCAGCGGGGCTCGCCACGCTCATGCGCGAGCGCGAGCCCGGGTTCGCGCGCCTGGCGACCACGGTCTTGGATGTCGACGGCCTCAGCGTCGAGGCGATCGTTGACCGGCTTCTCGCCTGACGTCAGGGCAGGAAGAGCATCGAGTCGCCGAACTCATGCCACAGGTAACCGCCCTGCACGGCCGCCAGGTACGCGGCGTCCACCAGGGGCGCGCTCGCGACGGCCTCGAGCAGCTGCAGGTGGCTCGATTCCGGCAGGTGCAGCCCGGTGATCAGACCGCTGACCAGGCGCGCCGGACGATCCGGGCCGAGGACGAGATCGGTCCAACCGCTGCCCCCGAGGCCGTTCTCACCGATGGTCTCGAGAGCGCGAACGACGGTTGTGCCGACTGCGATCACCCGCCGTCCGGCTCGCCGGGCCTCGACCACCAGGCGCGCCGTGCTCTCCGGCACCGAATAGGGTTCCGGCGCCGGTGGTTCATGCGCTTCCGGGCTGGAGAGACCCGCATGCAGCGTGAGTGGCGCGACGATGACCCCGGCCGCCGCGACACGCCCGAGCAGGTCGATGGTGAAGGGCCGCCCGGCGCTCGGCATCTCAGCACTGCCCGGCTCAGCCGCGTAGACAGTCTGGTAGGCGCTCAACGGAAGGTCGGCCGCGACGTGCCGGTAGGTGACCGGGTGGCCGTGGCGTGCGAGGTACCGCAGCGGCTCGGTCGTGGGCGACGCGGCAGCGACCCACAAGCGCGAGGTGACCGCCGCGCTGTCGGGGTGCGGATGCACCAGCCTCAGCATCAGCGCGCCTGGCAGGCGCAGCACATCGCCCTCGCGCATGTTGAGGTCAGGCCCGTCGTTGTGCTGCAGGCGCACCTCGACGATCCACAAGGACGGGTCCAGCCAGCCCGCGACATGCAGCGGCACGATCCGCCCGTCGTCGTGGCGGGCGTGCAAGGCGGCGGCGAGAGTCGCCGACGTGTTGACGACGAGCACGTCGCCGGCGCTCAGCAACCCCGGCAGGTCGCGAAAGCGCCGATGAACCAGGCCGTGTGGCGTCACCACGAGCAGGCGCACCCCATCACGCGCGATGCCGCGCCGTTCGGGTGGGGTGCTCGCCTCGGACCCAGCCGGCACGACGAACCGGGTCCGCGCCGGCGGAGCGCCACGGTGCGAGGCGATCATGAGGGCGTTGGCGCCGCGGCGAGGTCGCCGACACGGTAGCGACCGCTCGGCAGCTCGCCGTCGACCAGCTGCATCAGCACGGGGACCACGCTCTCGGCAGGCGGGCGGTCGCTGATGTCCTCGCCGGGGAAGGCCTCCTGCTGCATGTCGGTGCGCATGTCGCCCGGATCGAACGAGTAGACGCGAAGCGCGGGATGCTCGACGGCGAAGGTCGCGGTGAGGTGATCGAGCGCGGCCTTCGATGCGCCGTAGCCTCCCCAGCCTTCGTACGCCTCGAGGGCCGCGTCCGACGAGATGCTGATGACCCGTCCGCGGTCCTCGCTCAGGTGGGGGAGGAGCAGCTGGAGAAGCGCCACCGGTGCCAGCGTGTTGACGGCGAAGACGGATTCGAGCGCCGCGAGGGGGTACTGGGCGAGATGCGGTTGTGGGCTCGGGCCGAGCACGCTGGCGTTGTTGACCACCAGGTCGAGGCGTCCGACAGCCGCCACCGCGCCGGCCAGGCGCTCACGATGATCGGGATCGGCCACGTCGCCGGGGATCGCCGTGACCCACCGCTGGTCGCCCATCGCGGCGGCCGCCGTCGCGAGCCGCTCGGCATCGCGACCGTCGATGACGACGTGCCATCCGCGCCGCACCAGCTCTCCGGCCAGGGCACGGCCCAGGCCTCGCGAGCCGCCGCTGACGACCGCAACAGAGGCGGCGCGCACGGGATCTCTGCCGGTTGTCATGGCCACATCCTAGAAGTTAAAGTCAACTTCATGTCAAGTGACACCGCGGTGAGGAGTGATGACCTGCTCGCGATCGGCGACGTGGCCCGCCGCGCCGGGTTCGCCCCCTCGGCGCTGCGCTACTACGAGAGGGAGGGACTGATCAGCGGGATGCGTACCGGCGGCGGGCAGCGTCGATACCCGCGCAACGTGCTGCGCAGGCTGGCCTTCGTCCGGGCCGCTCAGAACGTCGGTCTCTCACTGGACGAGATTCGCAGCGCGCTCGCCACACTGCCCGAGGCACGCGTCCCCACCAAGGCCGACTGGGCGCGGCTCTCCGGCTCCTGGCGCGGCCGGCTCGATGAGCAGATCACCGCGCTCACCGCGCTCCGCGACGGGCTGACCACGTGCATCGGCTGTGGCTGCCTGTCGCTGCGCCGCTGCGCCCTGTCCAACCCCAGCGACGTCGCCGCCGGGGCTGGACCAGGTGCGCGGTTCCTTCCCTCGTCCCTGCGCCGTCCCTAGCCGGCTGTCACGACATCGAGCACCCGCCGGCGCGGTTGCTCCACTCCTGCTGGACGATGTACGGGTGGCCGTTGGCGACCAGGTCGGCACCGGAGGCGTCGGTGGCGCCGAACGTGAAGTTGCACTTGTCGCCGATCTCAGCTCCGGACAAGTCGATCCAGGCGTAGTTGCTGTTGCCGACGCTCGGATCCGTCACCGTCTCCATCAACTCGTGGCTGACCACGTTGATGGTGCTGTCTGCGTCGAGGTCGCCGTTGGGGGACGTCGGCGTGTTGCAGCCCGCCGGCGTGGTGCCGGTGTACGGCTGGTTGGCGTACAGCACCTCCTGGCTGCCGCTCGTGAAGCTGCTGTGGTACGCGCAGAACACCGCGTTGGAGCACTCGGCGCCGGCGCAGGAGATCTCGTTCTTGGCGGTGAAGACGAAGAACTCGTGGCCGATGCCCCCGGTCCAGCCCTTGGCCTGCATCACCTTGGTGACCTCAGCCTGGATCTCGGCGTCAGTGAGCGCCGGGCCTGGGTAGGTGGAGGTGTCGACGTACGAGCCACCGAAGGTCGCGCTGTTCGCAATGTTCTGAGTGGTGCCGCCGCTGGTCTGGTAGTACTGCGTGGCGACGCCGTACAGGGTGCTGCCCCCGATGTCCTGAAGGAACCGCGTGATCAGCGCGTTGTAGGTGGGTGAGACGCTGTTCACCGCCGCCGTGAGCGCCGGCTCCCAGAAGATGGCGTAGTTGGTGGATCCCGCGGCCTCGACCGGACCTCCGTTGTACTGGAGGTTGTTCGACGCGGCCGCCGCGCCCTTGGCTGAGTGAACGTGGCCGGGGAGCACGAGGTGGACGGCATGGCTGCCGGCCCTCACCGTGAGCGCGCCTGCTGATGCCGCCGCGGCGGCACCGTTGGACGCGAGCGTGGCTCCTGCTACGACGGCGACGGTCGAGATCGTGAGGCGTCCAAGTTTCATGGTCGGCGCGTTCCTCCGTGAGCTGAAGATCGAGTGAGCCCATAGAGAGAACGACGAGAGGTCCGCAGACCTTGCGCTCCCAGCTACGCTGCGCTGATGCGCCTCGCGGACACGCCCCGCCCCGGCGCCCAGGCTGGTTCGGCGGACGACGCCAGGGAGAGTGTGGCGGCCGCCGGGAGCGTGGGCACCGTGCGCAGTGTCGCGACCGCGGGCGGCGCTCGAACGATCGCGAGCGTCGCCACCGCAGGCAGCGCCGTCACGGTCGCCAGCGTTGCCACCGCCGGCAGTGCCGTGACCGCGGCCAGCGTGCTCACCGCGGGCAGCGCGGCAACGCTGGCCAGCGCGGGCACAGCGGGCAGCGCGCTCACGGTTCTCAGCGCCGCCGTGGCCGGTTCGGTGCTCAGTTTCCTCTCAGTCGGACTGCGGGGCTGCGTCGCCTGTGTCGCCTGCGTGCGCTGCACGGGGTGCGTCGCCTGCTTCCGCTGTGTCGACTGCAGCGGGCTCGTCGGCGCTGTCGGCCGCCGAGGGGTCCACCGCTAGCTCAGCCCGAGCTGGTCTGACCGCTCTGGTGAGCCTTGCGGGCCGCCTCGCGACGCGCTGCCTTCGCCGTCGACGGAGCCTTCGGCTTCTTCTGCTGCTTCTTGGGCGCGCCGCGCGTCTTCTCGCTGGCCATGGTGGAGTGCCTCCGTGGGATCGACCGCCGTCTCTTCGAACGCTACATCACCGCCCGGGGTGCCGCCCGAAGCAGGTTGGCGCAAGATCCGCCAGGCTGCGTCCGTTGTACGCTGCGAATCGGTTGCGGATGGGAGAGAGGGATGCGCTGCATGCATGATCGGCGCGCGGTCGCCGCATTGGCATTTGTCGGCCTGGGCGCACTGGCCGGTTGCGGCAGCGGGGGCGGCGGCGGCGCCACGAACACGCCCGCTTCCACCGCCAAGACGATCACCATCGCCCTCGACATCCCGGTCACCGCGGATGCCTACGTCGCCGGGGCGATCCATCGCGGCGCCGACCTCGCGGCCAAGGAGGCCAACGCCAAGGGGGTGACCGTCGCGGGCACCAAGTACACGATCGCCCTCAAGGTGTACGACGACAACAACCAGCCGGCCGCGTCGGCCCAGAACGTCTCCTCGGCCATCAACGACCACGCGGTCGCGGTTGTGGAGGACGGCCTGGGCGCCGCCGTCAGCGCCCCGCAGAGCGCGGCCGCCGGCGTCCCCGAGATCGTGATCGCCAACGGGACCGCCGGGCTCATGGACCCCCAGGGCCGGCCCAGCGTGTTCCGCCTCGGCATCGCCAACGATGCGGCGGCCACCCTGCTCGGCGCCTACATCGTCCAGACCACCAAACAGGTGGCGATCCTCCACGACGACAGTGACAGCGGCCGCGATGGGGCCGACCAGCTCACCCAGTCTCTCGCCACAGCGGGCGGCAAGGTCGCGGCCTCGGTCGAGGTGCCGGCGAGCGCGGCGGCCTTCGACGCCCAGATCCAGTCGGTGGCCGCGTCAGGGGCCGGCGCCCTGGCGGTCTGGGGCAGCGACCTCTTCATCGCCAAGGTGGTCACCTCGGCCCGCGCCGCTCACCTCTCCCTGCCCATCTTCACCGGCCCCGCCGGCGAGAGCCCGGCGGTGCGGGCGGCCGCAGGGAAGGCGGCCACGGACGGGCTGCGTTTCGTGAGCTCGCGGCTCACCAGCGAGGACGACTCGACGTCGTTCCCGCAGTTCGAGCACCGCTTGGCCGGCGCCGAGGGCGGACCGACCGATGCGGGTTTCAAGGACGGGGAGGGGCGGGAGGTCCGCCAGCCCAACGACCTCGACTTCTTCGCGTACGACGCGGTCAACATGGTCGTGGCCGCGCTGAAGAAGCAGAACAGCGCCAGCAGCGGCCAGGGGCTCATCTCGGCGATCGGCAGCGTCTCGGTGACGAGCGCCAACGGTGATACGCGTGGGTTCAACCCGCAGAATCACGAGGGCGTGTCGGATGACGACATGTACATCGCTGTCATCCATGACATGAAGTTCGCGCCGGTGCAGGATGAGCAACTCTCCAAGACGCTGCCCACCGAGGACCAGGTCCTCTCCGAATTCCACTAGACGTCCACGCTCGCTCCGCCGCTGGGCGCCGGCGCTGGTCCTTGCGCCGCTGCTGCTGCTGGTGAGCGGCTGCAGTGACTTCGTGATCGTCCATCCCACGGCTGTCCCGCAGGTCGCGGTGCAGTCGTTGCCGCCGATCGGCTTCAACCATCGCTACGGCAACAGCCCGCTGGCCGCCGCCGACGGCTTCCAGGTCGAGCGCAGCCTGTTCTCGATCAAGGAGTTCTGGGAGGTGGGCGTGCGCACGGAGCCGCAACTTGCCGGCTTCGTCGACCGGTCGAGCCCCACCGCCGTGGCCGCTGCCCGCGCCAAGGTCACCGCCCTGACCGTCGCGCTGGCCACGGAGCGCCTCAACACCATCCAGGGGATGCTCGCGTATGCGAAGGACGCGGACCAGGAGCAGTACTGCATCGCTGTCGTCAACCGCTTTCGCGCGCTGGGGTACACCAAGCTGACCAAAGTCTTGATGTTCGTCTACTTCACCGAGACGGACGAGCACGCCTCACTCGACTGGACGCCGGCGGGCGGCTACACCTTCAAGGTGTACGACAACAACCTGGTCGGCAACGCCTTCAGGCCGGGTCCGACGTCGACGCCTCTCCCAGCCCCCTGAGCACGCCGCCGGCCAGCGCCCAGCCGGCAGCGTGAGGGGCGCAGCGCTCATCCTGGTCGAGCCAGAGCACAGCAGCGCCGTCCGCGGCTGCCTCGCGTGCCAGGTCGCGGACAAGCTCCGCGGCATCGTCGGCGAGGCCGGTGGTCGGGGCGTCGAGGACGAGGACGACCGGCTTCGCGCACCAGGCGCACGCCACCTGGAGCAGTTGCTGCTCGCCCCCCGAGAGCAGCTCGGCGCGGACGGCCGCCCGGCGGCCGAGCATGGCGAACCGCTGCAGCGCTGCGGGTGCCCGCCCTGCCCCGGCGAGCCTCAGCGCCTCAGCGACCGTGCAGCCGGCGATGCGCCCCCCGTCCGCGACCGTTGCGGCGAGGCCCAGCCGGCGTCGTGCCGCGGGCCCTCCAGCCAATGGCCGGCCCGCGGCACGCGCCCCGCCGATGGTGGCCTGCGCGCGTCCACTGAGCACAGCCGCCAGGAGCGTCTTCCCCGAATCGGTGGGCCCGGTCACCACCGTCACCACCCCGGCAGCCACAGCCAGCTCGTCCACCTCGAGGAGCGTGCCGGCATCCCCTTCCACCCGGAGCCCGGCGATCTCCAGTGCCGCCGTCATGGCGCTGCATCCGCGAGCGCCCTGGGCGCGTCCGTCCTGGTGAGCTCGGTCGTCTCGGCGGCGAGCGCGGCGACGGCGGCTCGGTCGTGCTCCGCCAGGACGATGGTCAGGCCCTCGGCGCCCGCGGCCCGGAGCAGTGACACGGCGGCGGCGCGGGCCACCGGGTCGAGCCCAGCGAGTGGCTCGTCGCACAGGAGGACAGCTGGACGTCGCAGCAGGACTCGCGCCAGGTCGATGAGACGGCGCTGGCCGGTGCTCAGCTCCGCGCAGAGTGTCGAGCCCGCTGTGTCAAGGCCGAGCCGCGCCCGCCAGGCGTCCGCGGCGCGCCGTGCATCGTCGCGGCTGCGGCCGCCTCCCTCGGCCGCCAGGAGCAGCGTCTCGTCGACGGTGCAAGCTGGGAAGCCGCCGCCAGACTGCGGCTGCAGCACGATGGCACCGTCGCCCTCGAGGCGGACGGCAGCCGACCGTGTGCCCGCCAGGGCAGCGAGCAGGCTGCTCTTGCCGGTGCCGTTGGGGCCGACCAGGCCATGCACCCGGCCGGCTGGAACAGTCAGCGAGAACGCCTGCAGGAGGATCAGCGGGCCGGCGCGAACATCGAGGCCGTCGACGACCAGGCCGGCACCCGCGAACCCTTCGCCGGCGAACGGCCACGCTGGTCCCGGGTCGATCGCCGTGGTAGTGCGGCGTCGGGACACCGCGGTCCCGGGCAGCAGGCCGGCCACCACCCCGACCGCCAGCAGCGCCAATGCCAGCGCCGTCGCCGACGGCGGGCCGCGCCACCCGATGTCGGGCAACACCAGCGTCCCGACCAGCCCCGTCGCCACCCCCGCGACGACTGCACCGAGCGCACTGCCTCGCCCGGCCAGCAGGGCCGCCAGGAGTGGGAGGGCGACGACGTCGGCTGAGAAGAGATCAGGCGTGGCGACCCCCTCGAGGTGCGCGCTGATCGCGCCGCCGACGCCGGCCAGGGCAGCCCCCACGGCGAGCACGGTCACCTCGACCCGAAGCGGACGCAGCCCGGAGCTTGCCGCCCGCGACCGGTCACTCCCCACCGCCCGCCACAGCGCCCCGACGCGACCGGACAGCAGCAGCACTGCAGCCGCCGTGCCCACCAGAGCCGTCACCAGCGCGAGGTGAAGATCCCCGCTCGGAGTGAGTTTGAGCAGTCGGTTGCCCGGTAGAGACGTTCCCAGAGAGGGCAACGGGCCGAGGCCCGCCTGGCCGCCACTCAGGTGGGGGAGTGCCTGGGTCAGAGCCCCGAGGCCGAGGGAGACGAGAAGGGTCGCGGCCACCAGGCCGACCACGTCCAGCCGGGCCGTGACGACGGCCAGGGCCGCCCCTGCGCAGGCGCACGCCGCTGTGGCGATCAGGATCGCCAGCGGCACGTCGACGCCCCGGAGCGCGAGGGCGCCGGAGACGTAGCCGCCCACCCCCGCCAGCGCGCCGATCGCGAGGTTGGGCCTGCCCACCGCAAGCGACAGCGCCGCCCCGGCGGCCGGCCCGGCAAGGGTCAGGGCCGCGGCTGTGCGATCGAGATCGGGCCCACCGAGACGCAGCGGTAGGAGGATCGCCGCCAGCAACAGGGCCAGCGCAAAGATCGCCAGGTCGCGCCGGCGTCTCATCGACGCCAACCAAAGAGGACCAGCAGGAGAGCCGCCAGGTCCGTGAGCACCTCGCCGCCGCTGCCGAGGAAGTACGTCCCGACCACCTGGACGGCGCCCAGGCCGACGGCCCCGGCGCAGACGCTCAGCGGCGAGCGCAGCCGGCCGGCCACTGCCGCGGCGATGCCCTTGAGCGCGAGCGGCACGCCCGCCGTTGCAGCGATCGGCAGGCGCCCTGCGGCGAGCATCACCGCCAGCGCAGCCAGCGCCCCTGCGATCGCGAAAGCGATCCCGCGGACCAGCGCGGTGTCGACCCCGAGCAGCTCGGCGCTGTCGGGCGCCGCGGCCGTGGCGCGGAGGGCGGCGCCGGCGAGCGTGTTGCGGAGGACCCATGTGCCACCCCCGGCGATCGCGGCGGCCGCGCCCACGGTGACCACGTCCGCGACGCGCAGGGTGCCGCCACCGAGATGGATGACGCCTCCGATCGTGGGAAAGCCGTATGCGCCGCGGCTGTAGACGCCGCGGAGCAGCTCACGCAGCACGACGGCAGCTGCGACCAGCACGATCGCGGCGAGCTCGACCCGTCGAGCCAGCGGTGCCACCAGCGTCCGCTCGGCAGCGGCGCTCAAGCCGCCGGCCACGGCCAGGCCCACGACTCCCGCGATCCAGACCGGCCAGCCGGTGGCAAGGCCCGCGGCGACGAGGGCTCCGGCCATGGCGACCTCGCCGACGGCGAGATGGAGGACCCGCGTCCCGCTGTACGCGACCAGGACGCCCATCCCGATGACGGCGTAGATGGCCGCGGTTGCCAGCGTGTCGAGCGCGAGCTGAAGGACGATGCCGCCGTTCACGCTGGATCCCCCCTGGGCATGCGCGCAACTCTGGCATCCACACACCGTGGCGTGGCCGCACTGCGGACGCCTCCACACGAGCGTCGTGAACGACGGATTTGGCGGCCGACCGGCGTTTATATCGGGAGTGAGGAAGCACCCTTCCATGCGGCGCAGGCGGTCCATCCGCACCCGGCGGGTCGCTGCCGCTTTCGCCGGGGTCTCGGTGGCTCTGGCGATCGCGTCGCTGACGGCCGGCGCCAGCGCCGCGTCCGCACCGGCACTCCCGGGCAGCACAGCCGGCGTGCTCGGCGCAAGCCCGACGCCGGCTTCGTCCTCCCCGTCCAACTGCCCGGGGTCGACGGCGGCGCCCGTCGTCCCATCGCTGCTCCCCACGCCGGCCGGCTGCGCGGTCGTGCTGCCACCGACCGCTCCGGGCGTCAACCCTCAGCCGACTGGTGCCCCGGCTGGACCGACGGCCAGTGCGAACGGCGCCGCGAATCGGCTCGGCGCCTCCGATGCCGAGGTGGCGTCGCTCCAGCCGTCGGGGCTGTTCCAGTTGCTCGGGCTGCTTGGAACCCCCGCCAGCGTTGGCGTGGAGACCCCGGTCCTCGAGCACTTCGGCAACGCGCCGCCGCCAGCGGAGCTCACCGCGCACAGGGTGCCACTGGCCCTCGCGAGCGGTGCAGGCGGGCGCCATCCTGGCCTTCCGCCCCTGCTCTGGGGCGCGGCGCTGCTCGGCGTTCTCGGCGCGGCAGGCGTCAGCGTCGCGGGCCGGCGTGCCGGCAGGCTGCGGCTCGCGCGCGGGGCCGCCATCGCCGCCGCGCCGTTCCTGCTGGCCGGCCTCCTCGGCGCGGCGCCATCCGCTCCCGCCCACCCCGCGACAGTTGCGGTGCACAGCCGATTCGCGACGCCCTTGCGCCAGGCGGTCGAGGTGGCGGTTCACCCGCCGGCGAGAAGCGTCCGACAGGTGGCACCCTCCGTCGGCGCCGGGCTCCTGGCCCGCGTGCAGGCCTACGAGACCCAGGTGGCGCACGACGCGGCGCAGCTCCAGGCGCTCGCCGTCCTCGCCGCGTCACCAGCTGCGGTGGCGCCGGTGCCGCGGGGCCCGTTCGACGGTGTCCTGGACCCCTCAGGCGCTGCGCACCAGGTGGCCCTGTCGCTGGAAGCCGACCTCCAAGCGGAATACGCCTTCTTCGCGAGCACAGCCCACGACCCAGGGCAGCGGCAGGCGCTCCTCCAGGCCTCCGCTCTCGAGCCCGACGGGGCTCGCCAGGCGCTCGCGTACGACGTCCAAGCTGTCTCCGCCCAGCTCGCCCAGGAGGCTGCGATCGCGCAGGCCGCGCGGACCGCTCCCACAGCCTCGCCGCGAGCCCCCCTCGGCGCTGCTCCAACCCGGCTCGAGGCACCTCTCGCCGGCCCGATCACCCAGGGGTTCGGGCCGTCCTCGCTGGCCTTCGAGCCCTCTCTGACCTTCGACGGTGTGACCTACCCCCACTTCCACACCGGCATCGACATCGCGGGCCCTCTCGACGACACGGTCGATGCGGCCGCCAATGGCGTGGTGGCGCTGGCCGGGGCGGAGACCGACAGCCGGGGACAGCTGGTCGGCTACGGCAACTACATCGTCATCGCCCACGGCGGCGGGATGGTCACGCTGTACGGCCACCTGGACCAGCTGCTCGTCCATGTCGGGCAGGTGGTGCACGCTGGAGATGTCATCGGTCGCGAAGGCTCGACCGGCAACTCCACCGGCCCCCATCTCCACTTCGAGGTGCGCATCGGAGGCCTGCTGGCCGACCCGTTGAAGTACCTGTCGGGAGCGGTCAAGCCCCGATAGGGCTGCAGGGCGCGGCATCTGCGCGACCCGCGACTCAGTCGGTCGAGTCCGTCTCCGCGGCAGCTGCTGACCTGATCGCGCGCACCACGGCCTCCGGGGGAGCGTCCTTGGTGAGGTAGCTCACCGCGCCGGCGGCCAGCGCCTGGGTGATCTTCTCGCGCTCCGAGTAGGAGGTCAGCATCACGACGCGCGCCTCAGAGCCCATCTCGACCAGCTTCTCCGTGGCCTCGATCCCGTCCATCCCCGGCATGGAGATGTCCATCAGGACGATGTCGGGCTTCACTGCGTGCGCGAGCGCGATGGCGGCAGCCCCATCCTCGGCGGCGCCCACCACTTCGATGTCCGCGATGCCATCGAGGATGTCAGCCAGACCCTTGCGCATCAGTGGATGGTCGTCGGCGATGAGCACCCGGATCATCACGGCGTCGGCCTCTCGCATGGCAAGGTCAGCATAAGCGAGGTTCCGTGGCCGGGCTCGCTGGTCAACGAGAGCTGCCCGCTCGACGCTTCGACTGCGTTGTTCAGCAGGTGGAGCCCGACGTGTCCCTCATTGCGTCGGCGTGAGCGGTCCGTGGACGAGAACCCGCGACCGTTGTCGTCGACCTGCAGGGTGACGGTGCCGTCCACGTAGCGCAACTTGGTGATCACCTTGGTTGCCTGGCTGTGGTTGACGACGTTGCGGATCGCCTCCTGCGCCACGCGGAACACCAGGGAGGTCTTGTCCGGTGGCAGGTGGGTCGCAGCGCTCGCGTCCAGCTCCACCTCGATGCCGCGAGCGGGGAGGGGCTCGAGGAGCTTGCGCAGCGCGCCGTCCATCCCCGTCTCGCCGAGGTCGGGCGGAGCGATCTCGATCATGAGCGTGCGCAGGTCGGTGACCGACGAGCGCAGCGTCTGCGCCGCCTCGAGCAGTTGCGGGTCCTCCGTCTTTCCTGAGCCACGGGCGGCGAGAGAGAAGGCGAGGCCGGCCAGCGTCTGCACCACGCCGTCGTGGAGGTCGCTTGCGATCCGCTTGCGCTCGGCGTCGCTGGCGTCGATGGCCTGTTGCAGAAGCGCTTCACGCTCCTTCGTGTGTGCCGCCCGCTCCAACTCCTGAGCGCGGATTCTCCGAGCGAGGAGGACAAGAAATCCCTGCAGCAGGATGATCGGGAGCAGGGTCGTCGTGAAGCCAACGGTGCCCGCGACCCTGTAGAGCAGGACCGCTCCGAAGGCCGCCCATCCGTAACCGACGTTGTAGAGGATGACTGAGGCCATCGATCGACGGAACTCCGTCCAACCGTTGACCTGTCCGTGAGAGGCGAGGCTTACCACGATCCCGACCAAGCCATGGTTCACTGTGCACTCGGCAACTGCCGCGACTGTGGCGGCACAGGCTCCCCAGAGGAAGCCGCGGCTGAAGTGCATGAGGTGCGCGAAGACAAGCCATGCCACGAGGTCGGTGAGGTAGTAGTTGGCGACGTTGAAGATCGCGCGAAACGAACCCGACTTCATCCGGGCTGCATTGGCGATGGCCTGCGCAACGGACGCGGCCAGCGCGCCGAGCGGACCGAAGGTGAACGCCAGCGCCAGGTGGATGAACACGCTCGCCGTCCACACGCCGCTGCCACCAGTGATCCGGACGGCGCAGTAGGCGGCCGCGAAAACCACAGCGGCGCCGATCCCGAGCGTCAGCGGGTCGACCACCGGTTCGTACGTGACCAGGGTGACCACCACAGAGAGCGCCACCAGGAACCCGACGAACCCCACCAGCGGCAGGGTGTACTCGACCGGCGACGGTCTGCTCTCCTCCGGCAACAGCGTCCTGAGCCAGCGGAGGGCTGACCGGGCGCGGACGTATCCCATCAACGGCATGGTCACCGCGGGAGGGGACGCAACTAGCCGTCGCGACACGATCGCCACAGGAATTGAGCGGGCACGTCCTGCGGGCCTGACTCGCAGTGGTTACGCGCGTGCAAAGAGTCGTAAATTTTCCGCGTCGAGCGACCGGAGCGGATCAATCGCGCCCACCCGATCTGTGCGATAGCGCACAGTCCAACTCGTAACCGAGGGCGGCACTCGGTCGGACGGAGGGCAAAAAAAATGGCGAGCTGGAATTCTCAGTGCCAGCATTACGGCTGGGCCTGATTCTCGTTCCACGAGGACCTTTGCCAAGGTAGTCCGTTCAGGTAACGGATCCTCGGACATAGGGGTGACAGGCCGGTAACGGTCGTGGTCACACAAGGGGGCGCCCCTCTGCGATGGTTGCCGGCGTGGCGATCGAGGCGGAGCGGGGCACCACCGCTGAGGGGGTAACGGGGTCGCCGGACTGGAGCAGCCCGGTGACCCCCTCCTTGGCTCGACCGCCCAGGGGCCCGGCGATCCGCTTCTTTCTGGGAGCCTTCCTGTCCTTGTACGGGGACTGGCTCACCACCGTCGCGCTCCTGGTGGTTCTCTTCGAGTTGACGAACAGCCCGGCGGCCCCAGCGGCGTACATGCTGGTCAGGGTGGCCCCGCGCGTCATGGGGCCGTGGTGGGGAGGCCGCTTGGCGGACCGGCTGTCGCCCCGGGTGGTCATCGTCTCCACCTCGTGCGTGCAGGCGGTCGTCACGGTGTCCCTCATCGGCTCGCATCGCTCAGGGTTGATCTGGGCACTCTACGCCGCGGTTGCCGTGGCTCAGTTCACGGGCGCACTGGGGCGACCAAGTCAGGGAGCCCTGATCCCCACGTTGGTGGCCGAACGCGATCTGCCACGCGCCAACGCGACCTATGGGCTGTTCTTCAGCACCAGCATCTTCGTGGCGCCGGCGCTCGGTGCCCTGCTCCTTAGTCGCTTCGGACCGGATCCGCTCTTCGCGATCGACGCTGCCAGCTTCGTGGTCGCCGCGATCCTCGTTGCCACCCTGCCTCGGAACACGTCACGGGCCGACCGCGCCGCCGCCGACCGGGGCCGGGAGGAGAGGACACCGGGGGCGATGCGGAAGGCGCTCCGGCAGCCCGAGGTTCGCATGGTCGCCGCGGCCAACTTTGCCAGTGGATTGATACCGACGGTGATCCAGGCCGTGCTGGTGGTGGCTGCTCACGAGCGCTTCGGAGGTGATGACGCAGTCGGGTTCCTCTACTCCAGCGTCGGGGTGGGTGGCGCGATCGGCGGCCTGGTGGCGTTCCGATGGATCCCGGCTCGCGGCTGGACACGGTTCGCCGTCTTTGCAGCGGTGACCATCGAGGTCGCGGCCACAGCGGGGTTCAGCGCTGCGGCCGTCGCGCAGCTGGCTCTGCTCCTGCTCGCCGTCAGTGGCATCGCCGGGAGCTCGCTGGACACCTGGGGGGCGACAGAGATACAGCGCCGGGCGCCGCCCGGCTACATGGGACGCTACAACTCGATCATCTTCATGTCGCTCTACTCAGGGATGTTGGTTGGTGCCCTGTGGGCGCTCGGCACCGCGAACCTCCTGCACTGGGACGTCGCTCTCCAGATCGCCTGCGCGGCGATGCTGGTGCTCGTCGGCCTCGTGTGGGTCTCCGGGCGGACCGCCAGGTCCGCGCCGGCACAACAAAAAGAACCCTGAGGAGGCTTGCGCCTCCTCAGGGCCTGATATCGGAGCGCCAGTTACCTGTCACCCCGATACACAGTCAGCGTCGGATCTACCGAGAGAACCATCACTGCTCCTCTGTGGTCGATCGTCGTCGACGCTCTCCAACATACGGCGCGGTACCACGGGATGCAAGGGCCGGCGCGTCAGTCGTCGCCGGTCAAGGCATACGCGAGGAGGCCGCCGATCATCGTCACGTTCTTGTTGAAGTGGATCTGCTGGTTGGCCCGCGCTGCGGGGTCGGTGTGAGTCCAGAACTGGTGACCGACGTAGGTGGTCGGCACGAGTGTCGCTGCCAGCCCGACAGCGGCCAGCCGTGGCTTGATACCGAGCGCCAGTGCCGCCCCACCCAGCAGCATCAGGCCGCCATTGATCCGAACCAGGAGCTCGGGTTCGGGCAGGGGCAATGTCTTCGCGACCAGTTCCGGGCGCTTGCCCGGCTCCCTCAGGGTCTTGACGCCCGCAGCAAGGAAGATCCACGCGAACATCGTTCGGGCTAGCAGACGCAGGAAGGCCATGGGAAGCACCTCGTCTTGGTTCGACGTCTCCCATCGTAGCCAGCGCGTCCCGCCCGGCCGTCCGAGGCCTGGCCAAGCCGCCAGAATGCACAGCCTCATCAGACCTCTGGAGGGAAATCTGTGGCCGATTCTGTCTACCGCGTCACCGAACTCGTCGGCGTCAGCACCGAGTCCTGGGAGGACGCGGCCCGCCGCGCTGTCGAGACAGCGTCGGGGACGCTCCGCGACCTGCGGGTGGCCGAGGTGGTGAAGCTGGACCTCACCGTCGAGGATGGCAAGGTGGCCCGGTTCCGCACCCGCCTGGCCCTCTCCTTCAAATACGAACCCGGCGCCACCGGCAGCTAGGCGACGCGCGGGAGACCCGCATCCGCCAGCGCGCGGGCCATGATGTCGAGGCCGAACGCCTCGACCGGTCCGCGCGCTCCTGCGGCCGGCGTCGCGCCATCACGCAGCCGCACCGCGCCCCATGCCAGCAGCCGTGCGGTCAGGGTGTACACGTCTATGCCCTCGAGGCGAACGGTGGCCAAAGGTGTGCCCCCGGAGTCGCGAGCGACGGCGACCACCGTCGAGGCCATGCGGGCGCGCACGCTGGCGTCGGGGCCGCCGCTTGACCCACGCGCCAGGCGGTTGACGACGCGATCGATGACGCGGCTCGCGCCGGGCAACCGCTCCAGCTCAGCCTGTGTCGCGCTGACTGCCTTGACGGCCTTGGTCAACGGTCCGAACCAGCCGAGGTAGGTGCCGATCGTGCGCAGGCGAGGATAGCTTCGGGGCAGGCTCAGGTTCTCCGACCCGCCGAAGGACAGCGCCTGGGCACGGCGACCGCCGAGGTCGAATGACGCGGTGCGTACACCGCCCCGCTCGGTGCGCAGCGCACCGTCGCGCCAGGCGAAGCTCGGGGCCCGAGCCGCGCTGAGAAGCGAGGCGAGCGTGCCGCCGCTGGGCCGGCCTCGTGTCACGAAGTAGCCCACGTCCACGTGGACCGCCGCCGGGCCCGCCTCCTCCAGAGCGAGGGCCCCGGCGACGTTGCCCGGCACGCAGTCGTAGCCGAAGGCAGTGAGGAGCACCACTCCCGCTCGCTGGGCACGCGGGCCGAACTCCTCGAAGATCCGCCGCTCAAAGCTGGGCTCGCCCGTGGAATCGATGTAGTGCGCACCGCGGTCGATCGCGGCGTCGGCCGCGGCATCCCCCCAGCGCGCGAAAGGTCCTACCGTGGTGATGAGCACGTCGCCCCGTCCCACCAGGGCCGCCACCGTGGCCCGGTTGCCAACATCGGCGGTCGCGGTCGCCAGGTTGCCTCCTAAGCGAGCGGACAGCTGTTCCAGGCGCTGGCGGTCACGACCCGCCAACACCACCGGCACCTTGCGCGCGGCGAATTCCTCAGCTGTCAGCGTCCCGGTGTAGCCCGTGGCCCCGAACAGCACGATGCGCCCCGCCATCGCGCGCAGTCTAGGGGCGCTGCCCAAAGCGCGCGCAATCGGTACAAGCGACGCAAAATCGCCGGGAGTGACAACACACGGAGAGCCACGAATGCCTCACAGCGTCCGCCGCGGCAGCTTCCACAGCAGGGGCCAGCGCCTCGCGTACACCATCCACGGCGCCGGGGATCGCCCGGTGGTGCTGCTGCCCGGGCTCCTGCTGCCGGCACGGATGAACACGCCGCTCGCCGAACACCTCGCCGAGCGTGGTCACCGGGTGATCCTGCTCGACCCGCTCGGCCAGGGTGAGTCGGCGCGTCCGCGCGACATGTGGCGATACTCGATGACCCAGTTCGCGCGCGACGTCGTCGCCCTTCTCGACCACCTCAGGATCGAGGAGGCCGTGGTCGGAGGCACGTCCCTCGGCGCCAACATCACGCTCGAGGTGGCCTCGATCGCGCCCAAACGGTTGCGGGCCATGGTGCTGGAGATGCCCGTGCTCGACAACGCGCTGGTGGCGAGCGCGGTCGCGTTCGCCCCGTTGCTGGTGGCGGTGACCATCGGCGAGCCCGTCATGCGCATGGTGTCGAGGTTGGCGCGGCTGATCCCATCCTCGGTGGTGCCGTTCAACATCGACATCGTTCTCGAACTCGGTCCGCCAGGAGCCCGGTCCGAGCGGCGCCCTCCTCCAGGGGCTGTTCTTCGGGCGCACCGCACCACACCGCGAGGAGCGGCATACCTTCACCGCTCCCGCGCTGGTCATCGGCCACCACCGCGACCCGGTCCATCCCTTCTCGGACGCCGGTATGCTCTCCCGGGAACTGCCCAACGGGCGCCTCGTCGAGGCGAGCTCGATCCTCGAGATGCGCATGCGGCCCGACCGCCTGTACGGTGAGATCGACACCTTCCTCGACCAGGTCTGGGGCCCACGGATGCGCCTGGTTCGTCAGCGTCGCAGCCGCGACAAGGCGGCCGCCGCCCGCCCGGCGCCCGGCCGCCGACCGTCCTCTGCGCGGGCTGTCAGGAGTCGCCGCGCTCGCTCCTGACTGACCGCGACCGGCTGGAGCACGCCAGTATCCTTCGCGAGCGTGTCCAGCCCATTCGCCGTCGAGACGCTGCCGCCGCGGGGAGATCGTCCTCGTGTGCTCAGCGGTATCCAGCCGACGTTCCAGCTGCACCTCGGCAACTACCTCGGCGCACTGCGGCACTGGGCGCGCGAGCAGGACAGCTACGACAACTACTTCTGCATCGTCGACCTGCACGCGCTGACGGTCGTGCCCGACCCGGAGGTGGTGCGCAACAGCGTGCTGGAGCTGGCCGCGCTCTTCATCGCGTGCGGCCTCGATCCCGACCGCAGCGTCATCTTCGTGCAGTCACACGTCGCGGCTCATGCGCAGCTGGGATGGATCCTCGAATGCCATACGCCGCTCGGCTGGCTCGAGCGCATGACCCAGTACCGCTCCAAGGCGGGCGTCGGGCGCGAGCGCGAGCGGGCCGCTGCCGGCCTGCTCACCTACCCGTGCCTCATGGCCGCCGACATCCTCCTGTACGACGCCGATTACGTCCCTGTCGGTGACGACCAGCGCCAGCATGTCGAGCTCTGCCGGGACGTCGCCCAGCGCGTGAACAGCCTGCGCGGCGAGGTCTTCCGGCTACCCGAGCCTCTCATCCGCGACACGGGTGCGCGCGTGATGGGGCTCGACGATCCCACCGTCAAGATGAGCAAGAGCGTGGCCTTGACGAAGCCGGCGCACGCGATCCTGCTGCTGGATGCGCCCGAGGTTGTCCGCAAGAAGATCGCGCGGGCCACCACGGACACGAATCCCACGGTGTCTGAGCCCCTCGGTCCGGGCGTGGCCAACCTCATCGACATCTACGCGACCCTGCACGGCACCACTCGGGAGCACGCCGTCGCGGATTTCCTCGGCAAGAGCTACAGCGTGCTGAAGGGCGCAGTCGCGGACGCGATCAACGAGGCGCTCGCCCCTGTGCAGGCGCGGTATCGCACCATCCGCGGCGACGAGCCCTGGCTGCTGGAGGTGCTCACCGAGGCCGCCGAACGGGCCGCGGTGATCGCGGACGCGACGCTGCTGCGAGTGCAGCAGGCGGTGGGACTGCGGTGAGCTTCACGCTGGCGCCGATGACGGCGCCGACACGGTCGCCGCGGCCGCCGCTGATCGCGGTGTGCGGAACCTCGCGCGACGACCCGCCCACCAACGAGGTGGCTGAGCGGGTCGGCGGTCTCATCGCGTCGCGTGGAGGAATCGTGGTGTGCGGGGGCCTCGGCGGCGTCATGGCGGCAGCCGCGCGCGGCGCTGCCCGCGCAGGTGGCGTCAGCATCGGCCTGCTTCCAGGAGACAGCCCCAACGAGGCAGCCACCGAGGTGTCGATCGCAATCCCGACCGGGCTCGGTGAGATGCGCAACGCGCTGATCGTCCGAGCCTGTCCGGTGATCATCGCGATCGGGGGAGCGTACGGCACCATCAGCGAGATCGCCCTGGCGCTCCGCAAGGGCCGGCCGGTGATCGGCCTCGACACCTGGGAGATCCGGGCGCCGGGGGCACACACCGCCGACCCCGGCATCAGGCGGGCGGGCAGCGCCGACGAGGCTGTGACGATGGCCTTTGCCGCTGTCGACGGGACCTTGGCGCGCGTCTGACCGGCCGCGCTCAGCGACGCAGGGAGAGTGCTGCCTCGACCTCGTCGAGCATCGCCGCCACCTCGGGTGTGGCGAAGTGCGCCCGCGCGGGCTCCAGGCGATCGATGAGCCGCGCGCTCAGAGCGTTCTTCGCATCGCTGGGGTGGAGCAGGCCACGTCCGTACGCGACGGACATCTCCTCGAACGTATCGAAGCTGATTGCGCCGCCGTTCGCAGGACTGCGCTCGATGCGCACCGGCGCGTCGCCGAGGGCGAAGACGAGCTGATCGAACCAGTTCAGGACAGGATTGAAGCGGGTGTCCTCGGGCGGGCAGAAGGCCTTGGCGACGCGACGGCGGATGGTGTCCGGGTCGTCGTGCACGAACACCGCCGACGACGGGTCGGACTTGCTCATCTTCAATGTCGCCGGGTCGGCGTCGTCGGGCAGGGGCCACACCGGTGGCCTGCGCAGCCCCAGCAGCAGGTGGTGGTGCACGGCCGCCGGCTTGATGGTGCGGCCCTCGCTGTCAGAGAGCCTGTTGGTGCGGATTCGAGTGGCCACGTCACGCGCGATGACGTGCGCTTTGCGCTGCTCGGTGCCCGCATGCGCCAGGTTGATCCCCTGGGCGAAGATGTCGGCCGCCTGCATCGCCGGATAGATGAGCTTGGCGAAGTCGACCGAATCGCTCTGCTCGCGCCCGAGGATGCTGATGCTGCGCAGCATCCTCGCCAGCGTGGTGTTGCGGCTCACCTCGATCACCGTGGTCCAGTAGGCCGCGTTGGACTCGTACAGGTCGGTGCCCAGGACGAAGTGGACGCGGCCGGGGTCCGCGCCCACAGCGAGCAGCGATGCGCGCATGGCCTCGGTGAAGTACCCGGTGGCGATGCGCCGGATCAGGTCTCGATCGCCGCCCAGCTTGTCGTTGATCCACGTGTGCCAGTCGGCGAGAAGGATGTGGCAGTCGACATCCGCCTGGAGGAAGTCGGCGACCTTGCTCATCGACACCAGCCCGGTGCCGAGGTGCACCTTCCCGGAGATCTCGAAGCCGATGTAGTGACGGATCGGGGTGGGAGTGCCGAGCAGTTGCAAGAGGTCGTCGTGACCCATCACCTCGGCGGTGTTGCGGGCGATGAGCGCGAGGCGGTGGGCGGCGGTGGCGGTCACAGGTCGCCGAGTGTAGGTTGCGGGATGGCGCCGACCGCGGCTCCTGCTGGTGCTCGCTGCCGTTCCTCGCCGCGGATGATGGTGACCGCGCCCGCACCCATCGCCGTCCACGAGCCGTCGCGCCAGACGGCGGCGCTGCGCTCGTCGATGCCGACGAGTGTCACCTCGGCGCCCAGCGCCTGCTCTGCCGAGGGGATCCAGCGTTCCCCGAACGTGTCGAAGTGGGGGAGGAGCGCCGCCTCGGGCACAACGCCGAGCGCGTCGATGGGGCGGCGCGCGTCGTGCTGTGGCCAGCGATCGCGGATCAGCGTCCAGCGGCAGAGCGCCATGGCGCCAGCCGATGAGCCGGCCAGGGCCGCACCTCTCCGCCAAGCGGTGACGATCGCGTCCCATACCGGCGTGCCGGCGAGCAGTTGCACAGTGCGCCCGGGATCGCCGCCGGCCAGGTAGACCAGTCCAGCAGCCTGGGCGGCCGCCACCGTCGCGCCGACGGACGCGTCGCTGCGTGAGCGCACCCGGAGCTCGGTGATGTCGACGTCGAGGGTCGCGAACCAGCGGCGCGCGGTGGCGACTGCCCGCTCGGGGTGCTCACGAATGGCCGCACAGACCACGTACGCCGGCCGGCCGCCAGCTGCGTCCGCGAGCACGCGGTCCTGGTCGGCGTTGCCCCTGGTGAACTCCCCGCCACCGACGAGCGCGAGTGGACCTCTCATGACGTCGGCGCGGCCGTGGGATCGGTCCGCCGCCCCCCGCTCCCTACACTGACGCGCGCATGATCGACAGCGAGAAGTACGCCGCCGCGACCATCGTCTCGCGACGCGACCTCGCCACCGACCTGTGGGTGGTGCGGATTCGACCCGATTGCGAGCTGCCGTTCCGTCCGGGGCAGTACGTGACTCTCGGGCTCGAGCTGGATGGACGGATCGTGGAACGGCCGTACTCGATCGCGTCCGATCCCGCCGAGGACGAGATCGAGCTCTTCATCGAGCGGGTGCCGGAAGGGGAGCTCTCGGCGCCGCTCCATGACGTGCCGATCGGTGAGACCACCCTGGTGCGCAAGCGCTGCAAGGGGCTCTTCCTGAAGGACGCACCGGTCATCGATCAGCCCCACCTCTTCGTCGCCACCGTGACCGGGATCGCCCCCTTTGTCAGCATCCTGCGCAGTCTGCGACGGCGCCAGGCCAGCGGGGAGTGGCCTGCCGACCAGTCGGTGCTCGCTCTCCAGGGTGCGAGCCGTTCTGACGAGCTCGGCTACGAGGAGGAGCTGCGGGCTCTCGACAGCACGTGCGACTGGTTCACCTACGTCCCCACCGTCAGCCGGCCGTGGGACGAGCCCGAGTGGACGGGTGAGACAGGCCGGGTGGAGGACGTGCTGCGCAAGCATGCGGATGCCGCGGGGTTGCACCCGGGTCATGGCGCCATCTACCTGTGCGGGCATCCCGGGATGATCACCAACAGCCGCGGGATCATGCGCCGGCACGGCTTCGACGACAAGGAGATCCGCGAGGAGCAGTACTGGCCCGATTAAGCGAAGGGGGGAACTGCGTTCCCCCCTCGGACACCCCCCAGCTCAGCGGTGTCAGCTCCGGCGAGATGAACTCGCCTGCGCTGACGGACTGTTGAGAAGGATCTTGCGAGCGAACGCGAGCCGGCGCGATTCATCGCGCCGAGTGGGAGGTGAGACGGCACGGCTCAGCCGGGTCGTCGAGGAGGGCGCATCGCCCTCCTGTTATTTGAAGCCGTAGCGGCCTTCGTGGAAGTCGCCGGTCTCCACCCAGTGGTCGATCACCAGGTCGACGACGGCGTCGTTGACCTCGGAGAGGCCAAGGGTGCGGGCGTTGCCCTCGACCGACTCCAGCACCTGGCCGCGGACGAAGTCCGGGATGCGGTCAAAGCGGGCTCGGGCGGAGTCCGTCCAGGGCAGGGCATCACGGTCGCGCTCCTCGATGGCGTGGGAGACGCGTCCCCATAGCTCGTACTTGACCTCCATCTCCGCGGGCGTGATGGTGGTGCCGAGTCCGAGCTTGCGAGCCGTCCATTCCACGCGCCATCGCGTGAGGTCGCGGCAGAACTCAGGCACCTCGGACAGGCGCGCCTCCGCCTCGGCGGTCCAGGTGAATACGACCTCGGTCCCTGTCCGGTCGCTGAGGGGGTGACCGTACCCGAGCTTCTTGCCGAGGGTGCGAACGAAGAGGTCGGTGATCTCCTCGACGCGATCCCGCTGCGCGCGTGACTCGACGACTCGCTCGGCCATGGAGGCGGCGCGGTCAGGTGCGAGACGGCTGACGGCGGCGCGCTCGCGTCCGGTGGCTGCCGCGGCCTGGCCCTCCCGGGTCCAGGTCACCGCTGCATGCGGGTGCACCGGGCAGCTCGCGGCGACGCTCTCGTGGGGAACGGGGCAGCGGGGCGTCCGCGGATCGCCGGCCATCGCTCACCTCCCATGCTGACGCAGTGGCGTGCAGCGAATTCTACGCAGCGCACGTGCAAGCCGGCGCCGGCCCGGGCGCATGACCCCGCTCGCTATCATCAGCGGGCGGTCACGGGTGGCGTTCCGGTCGATGCCGGACCCGTCACGCGGGCGGTCGACGTTGCATTCGCGTGGCAGGGAGCGGATGTACTCCAACATCTACGTCGCCCTCGACAACTCCGAGCACTCGGACGCCGCCAGCACGGTCGCCCTCGAGCTTGCCAGTGCGTTCACGGCACGGGTCATCGGCATGCACGTGTACGCGGCGCGCATGCACGACTACCGGTTCAAGCAGATGGAGTACACGCTCCCCGAGGAGTACCAGGACGAAGCCGAGCTGCTCCGTCAGCGGCGTATCCATGACAGCCTGATCACCACCGGCCTCGAGCTGATCAGCGACAGCTACACCGACGTGCTCCGTTTTCGCTGCCTCGAGCGCGGCGTCGACTTCAGCGCGCGGATGCGCGACGGCCGCAACTGGGAGGAGATCGTCCGCGACGTCAGCGAGAGCGAGGACGTCGACGTGGTGGTGATGGGCGCCCTGGGGACCGGCGCCGTCAAGGAGTCCCAGCTGGGCAGCGTCACCGAGCGCGTCGCCCGGCGCATTCGCCGTGACCTGCTCATCGTGCGCAGCACTGGTAATGCCGCGATGGATGGTGGGATCCTGGTGGCCATCGATGGCTCGCCCCAGTCGTTCGCCGGGCTGCGCACCGCGCTGGCCCTGGGACGTGCGCTCGACAAGCGCGTCGAGGCCGTGGCCGTCTACGACCCGTACCTTCATTACGCCGTCTTCAACGGCATCGTCGACGTGCTCTCGGAGAAGGCGTCGAAGGTATTTCGCTTCAAGGAGCAGGAGGCGCTCCACGAAGAGATCATCGACACGGGGCTCGCCAAGATCTACGAGTTCCCACCTGCGCGTTGCGCGCGCCACGGCCGCGGAGGAGGGGGTGGACCTGCCGATCACCCTGCTCGACGGCAAGGCCTTCGAACGAGTGCTCCGCCACGCTCGCGAAACGCGGCCGTGGCTGCTGGTGCTCGGCCGCATCGGGGTGCATTCCGACGCCGCCATGGACATGGGCAGCAACACCGAGCAGCTGCTGCGCCTCGCTCCCTGCAACGTCCTGGTCAGCAGCGGGAGCTTCACACCGCCGATCGACGTGCGCGCCGACGCATCCGTGGTCTGGACACCCGAGGCGGAGGAGCGCATGGCGGCCGTGCCCGGCGGGGCGCGGGGCCTGGCACGCACCGCCGTCCTCCGCTGGGCGATGGAGCGAGGCCACAGCGTGGTCTCGTCGGGCGATGTAGCGACAGCCCTCGACGAGCTGATGCCCTTCGCACGCGTGCAGCGCCGCATCGCCGAGACCGCCGCCGCCGTGCACGGCGCTGAGCAGGCCATGCTCGAGGAGCCGACCGCGGAGGAGGCACGCGCGGTCTGCCGAACGTGCGGCTACGCGGCTCGCAGCGAGGCCCCCCAACTCTGCCCGGTGTGTGGCAGCGGCGCGGCGGCCTTCGAACGTCTCGACAGCGACGCGCTGCGCGCGGCCGCGGCGGGCGAGGGTGATGCCGCGCTGGTGGCCTTCGACGGCGCCAAGCTGGGTTGGACGGTCGAGGCTCGCCGCCTCCTGCAGCAGTTGCCGGCCGGCTACCTGCGGCGGCGCATCAAGGCCATCGTCGAGAAGCATGCCCGCACGCGGCGGCTTCCCGCGATCACAGCGGACGTGGCCCTGCCATTCATCACCCCCGAGCTGGACGCACTCGATGAGAGCGCCGGCCCCCACCGCGCCCCGCTCGGCATGGAGGCGCACACAGGACCGGCGGTCGATCAGCGCCGCCGCCTCCCGTGGACGCACGAGGCTGACGACCGGATCGAGCGGATCCCGGCCGGCTTCCTGCGCAACCTCGCCACCGAGCAGATCGAGCGGCTGGCGATCGCGCTGGGCGCACCACAGGTCGGCCTCCTGCACGTGGAGGCCGGGATCGCCGAGTCGCGGGCGCGCATGCAACGCCAGGACGCGCCTGAAGGGGCCGCGGCCGGCTGCCCGGTGGCCACGGCGCCGGCTCAGACGGCTCCTGGATGCCCCGTGCACCGAGACGGTGCGAGCGCCCGCGTGCAGCCGCGCGGTGGCAGCGGCCTCAACGAGATCACCGCACCGGTCATCGACGACCTCGGCAGACGCAACACCGCGACGATGCCGGAAGGCTGACATGCTCGGCCTCCAGGTCACGACGCCCGACTTCCCCGGCATCGGCAACAACGTGCCGGTCGGGATCGTGTTCCTGGCCCACATCCTCATCGCCGAGTTCAGCCTCGGCGCCATCACCCTGGCCGTGGCCGCGGAGTGGCACCACGTCCGCACCGGCGACGCGCGCACCGCTCGGTATGCGCGCAGCCTCGCCAACGCGTACTACCTGATCTTCAGCCTCGGCGCCACCTTCGCGGTCTTCGCGATCGTGCTGATCACGGGGCTGTGGGCCAACGAGTTCGGCCAGCTGGTGAACAAGTTCCTGTGGCTCGTCGCCCTCGCCTTCGGGCTGTTCTTCGTGCTGCTGCCGCTGTTGGTCTGGTACCGCAACAGCTTCCAGTCCATGGACCCACGCCGCCACGTCCTTCTTGGAACGGCGGTGTTCGCGCTGCAGACCTTCTTCATGGTGCTCATCGTCGGCATCGACGCATACCTGATCAACCCCGTCGACGCCGGACTCACCGAGCCTGTGTTCAACCCGGTGTACTGGCCGCTGCTCGTTCACCGGCTCATCGGCAATGTCAGCTGGACGGCCCTGTTCTGCGCCGCCTACGCCGCCCTGAAGCTGCGCGGCGGTCGCGGCGACCCCGTGCAGCGCGCGTTCCAGTCATGGGCCGCTCGCGTCAACCTGCGCGTCGGCCTGCTCACCGGGCTGCTCATGCCGGTGGTCGGGTTCCTGCTCATCGAGGTCATCAAGCAGAGCGAGCCCGGGTACTTCGACAACCTACTCAGCGGCGGCACCGCCACGTTCATGGTCGCGCAGGAGTGCCTGGTCGGGGTGATGTTCATCGGCGGCAACATCGCCCTGGCGAGCGAGGACGGCGGTCCTCGCGAGTGGTCGGTCCTCAGCCGCGCGGCGATCCTCATCTCCATTGTCGGGATGACGTTCGCTGCTCTCCCCAGCGGCGTGCTCGGGAGTGATCTCAACGCCTTGCGCTACTGGGGGCTCGGTGCCGCCACGCTGGTCACGGCAGTGCACACCATCTCTGCGCTCGGTGGACGGCGGCATCGCCAGGACGACTCGCTGCGTGTCACTGGCTCGGCGTCGCGGACGGGGCGCAACGCGGTGGTCGCGGTCGGCACCGTGGCCGTGGTCACATCGCTGCTCATGGGATACATCAAGGAGCACGCGCGCGGCGACTACGCGGTGTACGGCGAGCTCCGTCAGGTCGACGCCCACCAGCCGTACCAACCCACGCAGAGCCTGTACCCGTGACCGGCGCCCTGCTGGCACGCGCCGCACAGTTCCAGGCCGCCTGGTACTTCTCGCTGCTGCTCTCCGCGATCCTGCTGCTGATCGTGCTGGGGACCGCGTACGCGGGGCTGGGCGTCCGCCGTCTGTGGCGCGGCGGCGACCACGGTCCCGCCGCCGTCATGGCGGGCGCCCTCACGCTCGCCTTCCTGGCCTTCTTCGGCATGTATGCGGTCATCGTCGGCGGCGTGCTGACGCTCGGAGGTGGATCGTGAAGGAGCTCTCCAGGCGCGAGCTCCTGGTGCGCGGAACGGGCCTCGGCATGGGGCTGGTCGGAGTGATGCTCAGCGTCCCCGCCCTCGGGTTCCTGCTCAGCCCGCTGTTCACCAAGCAGAGGCTCTCGTGGGTGACCGTCGGCTCCATCGACAACGTCCCGGTCAACAAGCCGACGCCACTGCTCGCCGACGTCCCGGTCGGCACCGGCTACGCGAGCCCCCCGGTGAAGCGTGTCGTCTACGTGGTCAAGAAGCCGAGCGGGGAGATCAGGGCCCTCAGCAACATCTGCACGCACATGCAGTGCGACGTGCACTGGGACCCGGCGCTGGGCAGCTTCCTCTGTCCATGCCACGGCGGCCTCTACGACATCGACGGTACGAACATCGGCGGCCCGCCGCCCCAGCCACTCGCCCAGTGGGTGCACCGGCTCAGCCGGGATGCCCAGGGACGCACCATCCTCGAGATCGAGAACAAGCTGGACGAGTTCGATCTGATGAGCCACCGATGATCGTCAGCCGCTGGATCACCCGTCCACTCAAGACGCGCCTGCGGGCCGGCATGGAGTGGTTCGACGATCGCACCGGCGCCACCGAACTCCTCCACAAGGGCCTGTACGAGGCGGTCCCCAAGAAGGGGGGTTGGGCGTACGCGCTGGGCAGCGCGACCCTTGCCCTCATCCTCCTGCAGTTGTTCAGCGGCATCTTCCTGCTGCTCGACTACGTGCCCTCGGTGAACGACGCCTTCACCAGCCTCGACTACCTGCGCAGCAGTGACGGGTTCGGAGCGTGGGTGCGCGGGCTGCACCTGTGGGGCTCGTACACGCTCATCTTCGTGATCGGTCTGCACATGCTGCGCACCTTCCTCTCGGCGAGCTACAAGCGTCCCCGAGAGCTGAACTGGGTGACCGGCGCGCTGCTGTTCTTCCTCGTCCTCGGACTGGCCATCACCGGGGCGATGCTCCCCTGGGACGAGGCGGCGTACTGGACGACGGTGGTGGTCACCAACATCCCCCACTACATCCCGATCATCGGCGACGGCCTCCGCACCCTGTGGCGGGGCGGCGACTTCGTCGGGCCGATCACCCTGACCCGCACCTTCGCCATCCACGTGTGGGTGTTGCCGTTCCTGATGTTCAGCTTCATCGGCGCCCACCTCTACCTGTTGCGCCGCCACGGCGAGTTCGGCGCGTGGATCAACTACGACACCGACCCCGGCGAGGACGAGGAGAAGCAGATCGGCGAGCGAATCCGCCGTGCCGAGCCGCCGTACCCCACCAAGAGGATCTCGCGCCGCTACGCGGCCCCACGCGAGACGGTGCCGTTCTTTCCCAACCAGCTGTTCAAGGACATCGTGCTGAGCACCGGGTTGATCGCGGTCATCTTTGTCATGGGGCTGATCTCGGGCGCACCGCTGGACGCGGCCGCCAACCCGGCGACCCTCAGCTACGTCCCCACCCCGGAGTGGTTCTTCCTGCCCCTCGACCAGTTCCTCGTGGTGGCCCCCACCAACCCGCTGATCGCCATCGGGATCTTCGGCGTCCTGGGCCTGGGCGCGGCCCTGCTGGTGTTCCTTCCCTTCATCGACCGCTCGCCCGAGCGACGCCCGCTGCGCCGGCCCGAGGTCATCGTCCCCGCGCTCTTCATGGCGTTCACCGTCATCTTCTTCGCCATCCTCGGCATCAACCGGCTCTACAACCTGTGAACCACCCCGTCGTGCTCAGCTCTCTTTCGCCGGTCAGCGGCACCATCTTCACCAACGGCCTGGTCGTCGCCGTGGTGGCGCTGCTGCACATCCAGATCGCCGCCTACCTCACCGGCTCCTCGACGCTGGCCACTATCTCCGAGGCCATCTCGATGGCGCGGGGGGACGAGCGCCAGGGCAGGGTGGCCCACATGATGGTGAAGTCGCAGGTCTACATCTTCGGGTTCGGCTCGGCGACGGCCATCTTCTTCCTCATCTTCGTGCTCGTCGGCCTCTGGGGGATCTTCTGGGCCGCGCTGCAGCAGATCACCTTCTGGGTCCTGGTCTTCGAGGCGGCGATGTTCCTCACCGAGATCGTGCTCCTGTACACCCTCTACGCCAATTGGGACCGGCTCGCGGCGCACCGGCCGGCGCGGCTGGCGATGATGGTGCTGCTCAACATCTCGCTGTGGTGGCAGATGTTCCTCATCGACATCGTGGCGTCGTTCATGCTCACGCCCAACGGTGGCGACGTCAACCTTCTCAACCAGGTCCTCAACCCGACCGCGCTGCCGCTCACGATTCACCGCACCATCGGCAACATCGCCTGGGCGGGAGCGGTGACGGCGTTCGTGGGCGCGTTCAACTACCTGCGCCTCACCCGGCACGGCAGGGAGCCCGCGCCGGACGCGCCACAGGCGATGCAACCCCTGCGCTCCATCGGCGCGATGGCTGCGGGCCACCTCGAGTGGGAGGGCCGCCGCAGAGAGATCCTGCACTGGGAGTGGGTGACCCAGTGGGGCGTCATCTGGGCGGTGGCGCTGACGCTCCTGCAGCCGTGGGTCGGCTACTCGTACGCGAAGGAGGTGCAACTCCACGCCAACGGCGCGTGGTACGCGATGATGTTCGGCGACCTCTCCAATGTGTTCCTGATGCAGATCTTCCTGCTCGGGATGATCTTCAGCCTCGGCTCCCTCTACTTCTGGCGGAGGATGGTGCGCTCCGGCGCACCACACGCGCGACGGCAGCTCGTCCTCGCCGTGTTCCTCATCCTGGCCACGCTCTTCGCCGCCCAGCCCGCCTGGTTCGCACCCACCTACGCGGATGCGATCAACGCCGCCGGCAACAGGGCGTGGTGGGACGGCGGCCTGCTCAACCCGATCGGGAACTTCATCCCCTTCAAGGTGTCGGCGCTGATCGCCATGGTGCTGTTCGGGTTGTGGTCGATCACCAGCTACCTGACCGCGCTCTCACGTGGCGCGATCAAACCTGGCGGCAGCGGCCGCGGCGCGCAGAGGACCGCGCTGGTGATCGGCGTCGCGGTGAGCATGATGATGATGGTCATGGGAGTGATCCGCGAGCACTCGCGCCAGCCCTACCTCGTGAACGGCGAGATCACGCTCCACCAGCAGGTCACCAACACGACGCCGTCCGTGCCGGTACCGACGCTCGAACCATGAGGATCCCGGTCGGCGCGGTGTCGTTGCGCATCCCCATCTTCGCGTCCGCCCACGACGAGCTTCGCAGCGCCATCGAGCCGCCGTGGCCGCAGTGGATGCGCGACCTGTATGCGCTCGAGGAGGCGCAGGACGAGAACATCAACGCCGACGCTGAGAAGACCACCGTGCCTGCCGCCCTCGGCGCGCTCGCCTCACGACTGCGTCAGCGGCTCGAGCTCATCGCCTCGGTGGCCGGCGGCCTGCAGCGACAGGGCTGGTCTCTGGACATCGACGGAGACTCCCTGGTGGCCAGCCGGGTCATCAACCCGCGGCACGCGCTGGAACTCCTCGAGGGCGCCGGGCTCGCCGGGCCCCTCTGCGCCGTCGCCGACCTCGACGAGTTGGGATGGCCCAGGTTGTACCCGGGGCTGGGGGCCGCGACATGAGCGTGAGCGTGCTCATCGTCGAGGACGAGCCGATGATCGCCCGCATCCTCGCGGAGAAGCTGACCCGCGAGGGCTACGCGGTCACACGGGCAGCCACCGTGGACGGCCTGGAGGCCGGCCTTGCATCAGCCGACATCGCGCTTGTCGACTGCACGCTCGACGGCGACGGGATCGACGCCATGAGCCGCCTCGCAGCCGCGGGCATGCGCCCCCGCGCGGGCTGGTTCGCCATGCTGGAGAAGTCGCGCCGCCGCAGATGGTGGCCGTGCGGTGGTGGCGGGCGCGGCCGGTGTGGTCATCAAGCCGTTCAAGCCGACGGCGGTCGCCGCCAAGGTGGCGGCGCTGCTCGCCGCCACCGCGTTGCGATGACCACCCTGACGCGGGCGCCGATCGCCCCCGCGAACGCCGCCCCGCGCCCGGTCGCCGCGCTGCAGGCGCGCGCGGTGGTGCGGCGGTACCGCAACGGCCGCGGCGTCGGACCGATCGACCTCGAGGTGATGGCGGGCGAGACGGTGGCGCTGATGGGTCGCAACGGCTGCGGCAAGACCACGCTGCTGCGCGTGCTGGCCACCGTCTCGCGCCCCCAGGAGGGCGCGGTGCTGTGGTTCGGCGGCGATGCCACGGCCGGCCGCCGGCAGATCGGCCTTGCGCTCGACGCCGCGCTCGAGGATGGGGGGCTCAGCGGACGCCAGGCGACCCATTTCTGGTGCGCGCAGTGGATCGGCGACGGCGGCGACGTTGCGGCACGGACCGATGAAGTGCTGCGCCGGCTGGGGCTGGCGGCGACGGCGGACGATCGTGTCGCCACGTATTCGTACGGGATGCGCCGCCGCCTGGCGGTCGCCGCAGCGCTCGTCCACCAGCCGGCACTGGCGCTTCTCGACGAGCCGACGGCCGGCCTCGACCCCGACGGGAGCGCCCAGCTCGAGTTGCTCATCCACGAGCGCGCCGATGAGGGGCAGAGCACAGTGATCGCCAGCAACGACGCGCGCTTCGTCGAGACGGTCGCCGACCGGGTGGCCTTCGTCGACGAGGGCCTGCTGCTGCGCTGCGGCTCACCGCGCCAGCTGCTCTCGATGCTGCCCCAGGGGCGGGTCGCCGACCTCGTGGTCGCGGAGGGTTGCGATCTTGCAGCGCTCCGCGCCGTCGCCGGGGTGCTCGACGTGACGGCATGGGAGAGAGGTGTGCTGCGAGTGCGGTTCGAGGGCGACCGGACCGTTGCCGCGCTGGTCGCCGCAGCGGACGCGCCGGGCGGACGGTTGAACGAGCTGCGCCTGCGCCGCCCCAGCCTGGCCGACTGCTTCCGCGACCTCACCGGCCGCGCGCTCGAGGAGCGGGCGTGATCGGCGACGCCGGTGCGCTCAGGGGAAGTGCACCGCGCACCAGGATGATGCCGCGCACGACGGCCGCCCGCGAGTTGGTCATCGTGCTCAGCCGGCCTCGTGCGCTGGTCATCAAGGCAGGACTGCCGCTGGTCCTGGCGATCGTGCTCGTCGTGGGCCACGCGCCGACGTTCTGGGCGGCGATGCTCCTCACCGTGCTGGTCGGCATGGTCGGCGCCGTGGGCACGGCGGTCAGCGTCAGCCGCGCCCGGGAGTCCGGCTTTTTGACACGTCTGGCAGCAACTCCCGGATCCCGCCCGCGCCTGCTCGCCGGGTGGGTGCTGAGCGCGGCGATGGTGGACGTGGTCCAGCTGCTGCCGGTGGCAGTCGCCGCGCTGCTGGCCGGGGGCGGCGGCCTCGCCGAAGTCCCTGTGCTGCTCACCGCTCTTGCCGCAACGCTGGTGGTCACCAACGTGCTCGGCTGCCTGGTCACGCTGGCTGCCGCCAGCGCCGCCGAGGTGCTCCTCGACGTGGTGGTGGTGCTCGCGCCACTGCTGTACCTGGGCGGTCTGTTCACGGGCGTGCCCGCGGACGGCTGGCGGGCGACAGCCGCCGCCGTGGATCCCTTCAGCCATCTCCACTCCGCGTTCATCGCCATGCTCGGGGGGACGGCGACGTACCCAGCTGGCGTCGACGCCGCTGCCGCGGTGGCCGCCGCGCTGGTGGCGATGACGCTGCTGGCAGCGTCGAGCCGCCGCATCCTGGAACGTGATTGAGGGCGCGCGGCGGCTTCGCCGTGCCGCCGCTGTGCTGGTGAGCGCGACCGTGATCGGCGGTTGTGGCTCGACGGCCACGGGCCTCGACGCGTCAGCGCTCGGCCTGCCCACGGCCGCGGCCCCGCCCGCGCTGGCCACCACCACGGTGTCCACCAGCCCCGACGGTGGCATCTACCGCAACCCCGACCACCTCGAGGTCATGCTCGTCGCCCGGCACAACGTCGACTCGGTCGCCGCTCAGCTCGGCAGCGCAGCGTCCTCGTGGTCGGAGCTTCGGGCGTATGGCGATTTCACCGTCGTCGCGCTCCGACTGCGCGACGACGGCAAGGTGAGCTCAGACCCGCAATTGGCGGACCTGCAGATGGCCAGTGACTACGCTCCGGCGGGCACCGCGAGCGGACCGCTGCGCCACTTCTACCACCCCACCTTCCCGCTTGCGCTGGTCGCCGACTCCAAGCCGGGCGACAGTTGCAGCATCCACCTCGACCCGGGGCATTCCGGCGTCGCCATCCTCGTGTACCCGCCCGTCGACCTGCCGACGACGCTGGTCTGGGGCCGTCTCGGTGACTTCGTGCTGAGCGTCCGCGTGGGCGGTGCGCTGCCGCGGCCGGCAGGGCCGCTGCTGGCGGAGACCTGCACGCGCCCGGCTGCTGCGCCGGCATGAGCTCGCGCAGTCGTGCCCGCCGCCGCGAGCGGCAGCAACACGGCGGCCGCAGACAGGTCGTGGAGCTGCCCAGCGCAGGCCAGACGGTGGTGTCGCTGGTGTTGCGTCCTGTGGAGGAGGGGGGGCCGTGGCCCCTGACCCGCGTGCTGACCGCGCTGGGCGCGTTCGACGTCGAACGCATCGGTGTGGCCCGCGCCCTCGGCGATCGTCGCGGCATCCCGCTGGTCCACTCGCAGGAGCTTCACTGGCGCGACCAGGCGCTGTTCCTCGAGGCCCGTCACGGGCGAGACGGTGTCGACGAGCTCAGCCTCGAGCTGCCACCCTGGGACGACCTGGTTCGCGCCGTTGCCGACGACGAGGTGTGGCAGCTCATCGACACCGTGGCAGTGGCCAGTGACGCTCAGTTCGGGTCGATCGGCGATGGCGAGCCGCCTGAGACGACGTTGCCCGACGACCCGCCCGCGCTCCGCGCCCAGCTGCGCCGCCATCTCGCACTGCTGCTCCCCGAGTGGACGGGCGACGACGTCGAGGCCGCCCAGGCCACTCCTGCCCGGCAGCTCGACGTCAGCGGGCTCCTGGTGGTGACCGCGTGAGCCTCCATGGGCGCCTCGGCGTCGCCGTCATCCTGGTGTCGGCCGTGGGCGCCCTTCTCGCGCTGGTGGCCCGCCGCCGGCCCGACGCCGTCCCCACGGTGCGCGTCTTCGTCCGCCTCTGCGCGATGGCGGCCGCGGTCGAGGCCCTCATCGGGTTGGTGCTGGTGATCACCGGCCACCGCCCCGTCGAGACGATCCACTACTTCTACGGGGCTGCCACCGTGATCCCGATCCCCGCCGCCGACCTGCTCGCCCGGCGCGTCAGGCCCGGTGCCGAGATGATGTACCTGCTCGCCGGCGTGGCGGCCACCGCGCTGTTCGGGCTGCGGGCGGTGACGACGGGCAACATGTGAGTCACGCGACCGCCGGGACCAGCTCCTCGATGACCACGGTGTGACGCCGGCGCAGGCGCACCAGCGCACCGAGCACCGGGCCGGCCAGGAGCGCCACCAGGAGCGCGTTGCCGACCGCGCGGAAGGTGTCGTACACGAGCGACGTGGCCAGGTAGAAGTGTGCGAATCGCGCGGCCGCGACGCTCGCCTGGAGACCGGGCACCCAGCCGAAGTCGGCGGCCCCGCGGAAGAAGCTCCAATCCCACACGTCCATCACCGCGCCGTAGGCGAACCCGGTGATCACGCCGACCATCCCCAGCACGACGACGTCGCGGCGGTTCGGCGTGCAGCCGCGACGGCGGGCGCCCGCGAGGCCGGCGAGGGCTCCGACCCAGCCTGCCGCGATCATCTCGTACGGCAGCCACGGGCCCACCCCGGCGGTGACCAGCGCCGACACGAGCAGGGTGGTGGCGCCGCACAGGAAGCCGAACTCCGCGCCCATCGCGTAGCCGGCGCACAGGATGAGAAGGAACATCGGCGAGAAGCCGCCGACGCCGAAGACCAACGCAAGGCGTAGGGCGGAGTTGATGGCGGCGACGGCGGCGATCACGGCCAGGCCACGCGTGTCGAGCCGACGGCTCATGATCTCCACCGCGAAGAGGACGACGACGCACCCGATGCCCACCGCCGCCGCGGTCGCGGTGCCGGGTGGTCCAAGTCCAGAGAACGGCCACAGGAAGAGGGCGACCCCGGCGGCGCTGACCACGGCGAGCCTCATCGGGACCGCTCCACCGTGGCCGCACCGGGCGCACACAGGGCCGCCACGGCCTCGACCGTGACCGGGCCTGGTGACGCGAACAACCGTCCCAGCTGCGTGGAATGGTCGTGGTCACCGCTCAGCGCAGCGGCCGGGGGCCCACCGTCGACGACGCTGCCATCCGCGATGACGAGCACGCGGTCGGCGATCACGGCTGCCAGCTCACTGTCGTGCGTGGCCACCACCACCGATGTCCCGTGGGCCGCCAGCTCGCGCACCGCCGCGACCAGACCGGCGCGCGCGGTGCCGTCCATCCCGCGCGTGGGCTCGTCGAGCAGCGCGATGGCGGGGGAGCCACAGAGGATGA
The DNA here is from genome assembly GCA_963823765.1 of Candidatus Dormiibacterota bacterium. Classification (GTDB taxonomy): domain Bacteria; phylum Chloroflexota; class Dormibacteria; order Aeolococcales; family Aeolococcaceae; genus Aeolococcus. The sequence goes on along the minus strand of CAWGML010000002.1, from coordinate 815,765 downwards.
CCGCGACCGCGGCGCGCTGGCGCTGCCCGCTGCTGAGATCGCGAGGGTCATGGCCGGCGATCGATTCCAAACCCAATGTGCGGAGCAGTTGCTGCTGCCCGTGGGGATCGCGGGCCGACGGCCGATCGCCGCGCAGGGTCCAGGCGACCTCGGCGCTGACGGTGTTGAGGTGGAGCAGCGCGGCCGGGTTCTGCGGAAGGTAGGCGACGCGCCCCTCGGCGCGCCAGATGCTGCCCGAACGAGGTGTGATCAGCCCGGCGATCAGCCGCAGGAGCGTGGTCTTGCCGGTGCCGTTGCGGCCCATCACCGCCACCACCTCGCCCTCGCCTCCGGCCGCGTCGACGTCCCGGAGCACATCGCCATGACCGGCAACAACGCCGCGCAGGCGCCACGCCGGCGGCGCCTCGACGGCGGCGGCGCGCAGGTCAGGTCCCCGCGGGAGAGCAACACGCAGGCCGGTGGTGGACAGCAGCGGTGGAGACCAACCCAGGGCACGCGACAGTCGCACCACCTGCGGCGCACTGTCGAGCGATGAGGCCAGCTCGGACGCCGGCGCGGGCCCGGCCACCCTGCCGTCCGCCACGGTGACCAGGGAGTCTGCAGCCGCAAGCAGGTCATCGAGCCGGTGCTCAGCGACGACCACGGTTGTTCCATGGTCGCGCTGCTGCAGGCAGAGGTCGAGCAGCGCGCGAGCATTTTCGGCGTCGAGCTGCGCCAACGGTTCGTCGAGCACCAGCAGGGATGGGCGCAGCGCCAGCGCTCCCGCCACCGCGACTCGCTGGCGCTCACCGCCGCTGAGGGTCGTGATGCTGCGCGCGCGCAGGTGGCCGAGGTCGAGCCGCTCGAGGATGTCGTTGACCCGGCGGCGCATCTCGCCTGCGGGGACGCCGATGTTCTCGAGGCCGAACGCGATGTCGCGTTCGACAGTGGCGTACACACCCTGCCGCTCGGCGTCCTGGAAGACGAATCCCACCGACGTGGCCATCCGGCGCGTGGGTGTTCGGAGAACGTCATGGCCGCGCACCCGTGCCCGGCCCGCGATGCGCCCGCCGTACATGTGCGGCACCAGTCCGTTGAACAGGCGGAGGAGTGTCGACTTGCCGCCGCCCGAGGGCCCCGCGACGACACAGATGCCGCCATCGAGCTGGAGGTGCACGTCCTCCAGCGCCGGCAGGAGCGTCGCCGGGTAGCTGTAGCGCAACCCGGCGATGTCTACGAGCGGCGCCATACCAGGAGTGGAACGACGAGGAGAGTGCAGGCCAGGACAGGAAGCAAGGCGATGCCCGGCGCCGACGCGACGGGGAAGGGATACCAGTCCGGCAGCGTCCCGGTGATCCGAGCCGCGACCGTCAGCGCGGCGGCCGCGAGGCTGGACGCTATCACCAGCGCAGCCGACAGGTCGAGGCGCGAGGTGGCGTACCGCGTCCGCGGACCGGCGCCGAAGCCGCGCGCTTCCATTGCCTCGGCGAGCTGGAGAGAGTCATCGAGCGCGGAGATGACGATCGGCGCTGCGATGGCGTGCCAGTCGCGGAGCCGGGTCCCCTGCAGGCCGCGCATGCGCTGTGCTTCGTTGAGTGCCACAGCGTTGCGGGCCACCCCGGGAACCAGGTTGATGGCCGCACCGGTGAGTGCGGCCGTACGCTGCAGCGGGCGCGGGAACGCGTCGATGAGGTCGTGCGGATGCAGCACGCGACTCAGCGGAGCCATGGCCAGCACGGCGGTGGCGAGGCCGAGCGCAACGTCGAGGCCGTAGATCACCGCCTCGACGGTGAGCGGACCGCCGATGCCGGGGATCGAGTTGGGCAGAGCGGCGAACGTGTGCGCACCGGTGTGGCTGAGCAACACGTTGAGGAGCACGGCGAGGCCCGAGGCCACGACGACGGCGATGAACAGCGGGCGGAGAGAGGCGTCAGGTCGCCGCAGGCTGACCAGCACATTGAGCGCGAGGAGCAGGATCAGCGCGCGGTACACCGGGTTGGTGCTGGTCAGCACCACCACGAGAGCCGCGGCGGACCAGGCCGCGAACGCGCGCGGTTGGATCACAGTCACCGCCGAGGCGCCTGCGACCGGCGCCTGGAGCGCGCGGTCTGCGTCACCAGGGCCGCAACCAGCGCGGCGCCCAGGGCAACAGCTGCCCACGTCCCAGCGCCGGCGAGTGGGCGCGCGGACGCAGGGTTGGTGCTGAGGACCGCTCCCGGGCTCGTCGCTCCCTCCCCGGCAGAGCTTCGGCTGGAGCCGTCGGGGCTCGATGAGGCCGACGCCGCGGCCGGCAGCCCGGAGGCCCCGGCGACGGACCGCGTCGACGCCGCGGGCGGTGGTACTGGTGCCCGCGCTGTGGCTGCGGCGCGCGCCGCCGACGGCACCGACCTCGCCGGGGTGGGTGTGGGGGAGGGCGGCGGCGGGCACACGCCGGCTGCTGAGACCGGCACGGTGCCGGCGCTCTGGCTCTCGTACCGGAATCCCTCGGCGTCGCCATCGTGGAATGTCTGCGCGGAGATCCCGAGGCTCGAGTACGTCCATCCGCCTCCGGCGCGGCTCACGAACATCGCCCAGTAGGGACTGCTCGCGGTCCAGCACGTGGACGGGTACGAGGCCGGCTCGTTGTCGACCTGGCAGACCGCCCGGCCGGTGGCGCCGTAGCCGGCGGTGGCGTACTCCACCCCCTGGCTGCCCGCGAGAGACAGCAACTGTTCCCCGGTGATCGCGTCACTGCTGAATGTGACGCAGCGGGCCACCACCGACCCGTCAGCATGCTCGGCGAGGAACGCGGCGTGGTGCACGGTCGACGCCAGTGCGCACCCCGCCATCGGTGGCCCCAGCCTGGTGGCGGCGCCGATGACGCTCAAGCCGGCGATCACAGGCACCATCCCGACCGCTCGGACGATGACACGCAACGGGAGCCGCGGCGCCCCCTTCCTCATGGCGGCGAGGGACTGCGCCCACGGAGAAGGGCGACTCCCAGCGCCGCCGAGCCCAACGCCAGCAGTGCGAGCGCCCACGCTGACGCAGCGCCGAGGTCGCCCGCGCTGCCGGTCGGGGGAACGGCCAGGCCCTGGACCGAGGAGGTTGGCGACGGTGTGGGTGTCGGGGTCGCCGGGCTGGCCGGAGGGGGCGAGCTGCCCGCCACGAAGCTCGTCACCGCCGCGTAGGGCGCGAGTGCGAGCGCCGGCGGGATGGCGACGGTGGTGAACGCGTCAGGGGCGGTGTTGCCGGGGAAGATGTAGCCGCCGGTTCCCTGGGGATCGGCGAACGACTCCATGTTGGTGATGGGGTTACGCCCGCCGCCCGCCGTCCACGTCGCACCGGTGGGGTCCTGCCCGATGGCGACGAGTGCCTGGCTGACGATGGCGTCGCTGTCGGGGTCGCTGCCCGACCCGGCGTTGAACCCGAAGCCGCCGTCGCCCGCCTGTACGGAATGGAGGTACCCCACCGCGGCGCTGTCGGCCGCGGTCACGTGTGCTTCGCCGAGCGCCTGGAGGACGATGCCGGTGTCGTTGGTGTCGCTCGAGGTGTCGCCGCAGGAGGCGGGAGGGCTGGGAGCGGAGGCATCGATCACGTAGCCGAACCCGCCATCCGGTCGTTGGGCGCACTTCAGCCAGCCGGTCGCATGCGCCGGAAGGGGATGGGCGGCTGCCACGTCAGCCAGGACGGAGAGCGCCTGCGAGAAAGCGTTGGCCGCCTCGACGTTGGGGTCAACGTTGTGGAATGCGCCGTTGGAGCCGAGGTATCCGCCAGAGGTGGTCGACGTGTTCAGCTTGGTCAGGAGCGCGCCGGCATCGATCGCGGCGGGCTTCCCCGCCGCCACCCATGCGAGCACGTACTTCGCCGCGCCGCCGGCGGTTGTGATGGTGGACGCGTGAGCGCCGAGGTCGTCGTACGCGGTCGTGCCCGACGACGAATTCCTGAGGGTGGCCGGGTCGTAGCCGTTGTCGGCGTCGCCGATGATCGCGTCCTCGGTGGCGCCCAGCGCGCCGCTGACACTCCCATCGGTCCCAACCTGCGCATACAGGTAGCGGAGTGCGGCGTTCGCCTGGCTGGTTTGAGGCGTCGCCGCCGAGGCCACGAGGCTGGGCACTCCAAGGATCAGGCCGCAGGCGGTCAGAGTCGCGCCGACCGCTCGCTTCTGGCATCGCATCGAGGTTCTCCCTCGCGGCGTGGGGGCCCGCGACGATGAGGCCCTCGCCGCGTGAGGGACCCACCTCCCGTTTCGCGCGGGCTTGCAGTGGTTCCGCTCCGACGGAGGTCTCCTGGCTCACGGATCAGTGCAGCGCGGCCGTCTTCCCAGGACACGTCCCAGTGACCGGTGGCCGGCTGCTCCCCGTTGACAGTTGCGCGACAGCCCCGGATTCCCACCGGGTTCCCTGTCGCCGAAGCGCGGTCCCGAAAGTCTGGCACGCGCGAGGTCCCTCGCGCAGGTGCCGAGCTCAGAGGATGGTGATCGTCACCGCGACGTTGCCGCGCACCGCGTTGGAGTACGGACAGCGACGGTGGGCCTGGGCGACCAGCTCCTCGGCGACGGTGCGGTCGGCCACCGAAGGGAGCGTCACGTCGAGCGCCACGACCAGACCGATCCTGCCCTCACCGATCGTGCCCAGGCCGACACGCGCGGTCACCGTCGAATCGTCGGTGTTGAGCTCCCGGCGCCGCGCCACTGAGGCGATCGCGTTCTGGAAGCACGCCCCGTAACCGAGCGCGAAGAGCTGCTCGGGGTTGGTCCCCGGCCCCCCGTCACCGCCGAGCTCGCTCGGGCTCGAGAAGTCCACCTCCAATCGACCGTCGGACGTCCTGCCATGTCCTCGGCGCCCGCCGGTCACCGTCGCCTCCGCCGTGTAGAGGACCCGGGTGGGCTGGGTGGCTGTTGCGTCGGTCATCGACCTCTCCTGTGACGCTGGGGCGGCGTCACCGACGCACGCGATTCACCAATCGTACGTCGACCTCAGACGCAGCCTGGCGGAGGCACGTAGTCCGGTGGGCGAGTGACGTCGGCCGGGAAGCTCGGGCAGGATGGCGCCTCGTCAGGGTATGTTCCGCGCCAACGACGGGGATCCGGCACGGGGGGGGCAGGATGTTCAAGCACAGCCAGGCTCTGGTGCGGCGTGCGCTCATCGCCACGACCGCGCTCACGCTCGGCCTGTTCGTGCTGGCGCTGAGCCCGCAGCCGGCCGGGGCGACGGTGCAAGGCGACTGCATCGCCACCATCAATCACGTCACGGCAAGCCAGGACTTCACGTCGGACAACGCCATCGAGGTGTTCCAGCACGACAGCGTGGACGTGTTCATGCAGATGAATGCCCCGGTCCACCGACGCCTGACCTACCTGTCGTTCGGGTTCGGGCCGAGGGCGCTCGTCGGCGATGAGACCGACCCCAACGGTTCGACGACCACGATCAACGTCGACAAATACGCGACCTACGGCGTCGGCCTCTACCGCGTCGAGGTGACGGCAACGTCAGTCACGGGCCAATCCTGCCGAGTGAACGCACTTGTCAAGGTGGACGGCAACCCGGAGACGACCGTCGCCGGAGGCGCTGCGACGGGCGCCGAGGTGCTCGCCCTGCTGGGCATCGCCGGCGCGGGCGTGCGCGCGGCCAACCCCGGCGATGCGGGCACCGGGACTGACACCCCCGAGAACCCCGACGATCCCTGGGACAAGGGCGGCATGCCGAAGGACCCGCTGACGGCGGACACGCCGGTGCAGGCCATGGATCGGATGGAGGCGGGCATGAGCATCTTCGGGTTCTGCCTGCTCGCGTCGTTACCCGCGCTGTTCCTTACCAGTGCCGCGATGGTCGGGGGCGCCGCGCCGGGTGCCGGCCCGGTGCGCCTGGGGCGCTATCACTGGCGGCCGCGCGTTTCGATCATCGGCATGGGGAGCGGAGTTCTCGGCGGCCTCGCCGCCGTGGTGCTTCTGCAACAGACCGGCCGGCTCTTCCCGAGCTACGAGATCCTTGGTCGCGCCCTCGTCGCGGGGTTGGTGGCCGGGATCCTCATCCCCTCACTCACCAGGGTGGTGGCGGTGCGCCGGGCAAACCGGCGGGTGGCGGCGCGTGAGGCTGCCATCAACGCCGCGCTGAGGCGGCAGGCGGCTGCGCAGGAGAGCGCGGCCCCGCCGGCTGCTCCGGCCCCACCGCCGCCCCCGGCGTGGGTGGCCACCCACCGTGTCGGTGCGGGCGCGGCGCCGCTGCGCTCCGAACCCTCGGGGGCAGCCGGCCAGACGTCCGAGCTCAGCCCCGGGACGGCCGTGCGCATCGTCGAGGAGCGCGACACCTGGGTCCACGTCCAGACGGCCGGTGGAGCGGACGGGTGGGTCGAGGGAGCACACCTGGAGCGGATGACATGAGCGCGCGTCGGCCGTCCGCGGCCGCGCGGTTCGCGCTTCGATTCATCGCCACCTACCAGCAGGAGGTCGCACCCCGAAGGCGGCATCGCTGCGGGTCGACGCCGAGTTGCTCGGAGTACGGCGCGGCCGCGTACCGAACCCACGGCTTCCTCCGGGCCACGATTGTGACCATCCGCCGGGTCATGAGGTGTCGCCCACCGGCCCCGGCAGGAGTCACCGAGAGAGGCTGAATCAGCCGGCGGGTCGAGGCCCGGCTCCCTTGGCTACCGATGCTCGATGGTGATGGTCACCGGGCTCCACTCGCCGGTGAGCCCCTGGCCGTGCAGGCTGATGCTGCGGTCGTCGTCGATGGGCTTCTCGGTCATCAGGCCAAGCGCCACCAGGAAAGAGTTCATCTTGAACGGCACCTCGCGGTGGTGGTCGACCTCCTCGCCGTCGATGAACCAGGTGAGCTCGTCTTTGGGCTTGTCGTAGGTGATCTTGTAGAGGTGGGTCTGGCCGGGTTTGGTGGCCACGGGCAGCTCGTTGAAGATGCAGAAGTAGGTGGGACGGTTGAGGTCGGCGGGCGGTTCGGCCACCACACCGGGGAAGAGGACGCGGCCGTAGACGGTGGCCAGCTTGTCATTGGTGGCGAAGAAATCGATGGCGGCGCCGGTGTCGAAGTCGAGCAGGTTGACGGTCGCCATGCCGTCGTAGAGGTCGCCGGGAACCCCGTTGTGACGGCGGGCGGCGATGCTGAGCTCGACGCTGATGGTGCCGTCGTCGGGCGGCGTGAAGCGAGCCGTCGAGAAGTACATGTGCTTGGCGTTGTCGAGCACCTGGACGCGGTCATGGGAGCGTGACAGCGGGTTGGCGCGAACCCGCAACTTCTCGTGCTCGACGATCACAGTGGCGTTGGGTTCGCGGTACTTCCACTCGCTGCCGTCGGGCAGGGTGAACCCGCCGATCTGCCAGGTGGGGTCGACGCCGGTGATGATCGACCGGAAGTTGCCGTAGGTGATCGTCTCGGTCCGCGGCTTGCCGGTACTGGGTAGTGGTGCGGCCGTTGCCTGGGCCATGGCAGATTCCTCCGTGAGTGGTCTCCACGGTAGCAGCCGGGTTGTCGGCCAAGGCCTGCGGGTAGACTGGTTCCATCATGCGCCACGAGTTCGGTCCGGTTGCGGTGATCAGCATGCACGCCTCGCCGCTGGGGGCCCTCGGTCGTGGCGAGAACGGGGGCGGTAACCTCGCCGTCCGGCGTCTCTGCGAGGGCCTCGCTGAGGCCGGGATCCCCACCGACGTGTTCGTGCGCCGCGACGACCCGCTTGCCCCGGCTGAGGAGCTGATCGCCCCGATGAGCCGCCTCGTCCGGCTCGCGGTCGGTCCGTCCCGGCCGGTGCCGAAGCAGCAGCTCGTCGCCCACGTCGACGCCTTCAGCCGTGCCGTCATCGCCCACGCCGCCAGCGAGCGTCGCAGCTACGTCGTCGTGCACGGCCACTACTGGCTGGGCGGCCTGGTGGCGCAGCAGCTCCGCGATGCCTGGCACGTCCCCTGGGTGCAGTCTTTCCATACCCTGGCGCGCGCCAAGGCCCGGGTGGGGCTGCCGCTGGACGCCGAGCGTGCCACTGCCGAGGCAGCCCTGGCAGGTGCGGCCGACCGGTTGGTCACCGGTAGCGTCGCCGAGGCCAAGGACCTGATGCGGCTGTACGGAGCGTCGCGGAACAGCATCTGCGTGGCCCAACCCGGGGTCGACCTCCGCGTGCTCCACCCGCGGGGCACCGCTGCGCTGCGCACCGAGCTCGGCCTCGCGGATCACCGCGTCCTTCTGTTCGCCGGGCGGTTGGAACCGCTCAAAGGCGCCGACACCCTCCTCGGCGCGCTCGCCAAGCTCGGCCAGGAAGAGCGCTTCGACGACGTCGTCACCCTGGTCATCGGCGATGACAGCGGTGACGGCGCGGCTGCCGGGGGCGAGCGTCGCCGCCTCGAGGCGGTGGCCGGCGACACCGGGCTGTCGTCACGGGTGCGCTTCCTCGGCGCTGTCGAGCACGAGGACCTCGCCGACTACTACGCCCTCGCCGACATCTGCGTGGTGCCGTCGCGCACCGAGACCTTCGGGCTGGTCGCTCTGGAGGCGCAGGCTCTTGGCACCCCGGTGGTTGCAAGCGCGGTCGGCGGCCTCACCGAGATCATCGAGGACGGGCGCACCGGCATCCTGGTGGCCGACCGGGAGCCGCAGGCCTTCGCGTCGGCGATCGCCGCGCTCCTCGACGACGCGGCCCTGCGTGAGCGCATGGGGGAGGCCGCGCGAATCCGCGCCGCAACCTTCACCTGGACGCGGGCGGTCGAACGGCTGGCGGCTATCTACAGGCGGGTGACCCGTCCCGACGTCACCGCCGCGACCCCCTGCGGGTACAGCGACAACGAGGTCATGGCGATCGCCGGCTGACGGCGACGCAGGGTTGACCGGTGACCTGTTCGCACTGTGGCGCCACGGTGCCCGAGGGCCCGTTCTGCACGCGTTGCGGCGCCCATCACGTCAAGGGTCCACTGCGACTCCATCACTTCACGCTGCGGCCGGCTGAGCACCTGACCACGCCGGCGGTGCTCTCGACACTGCTGCCACGCCTCGCCCACGAGCGGGTGCACACGTTCCGGTGGACGCTCATCGCGGGACTGGTGCTGGTGGGGGCGCTTGCCGCCACGGGCCTGGTGATCCCGGCGATCTGGATAGCCGCCCTGCTGGTGCCGGCGCTGTACATCGCCTACCTGCGCGTGGTGGACGTGTACGCCGACGCACCCGTCCTCGTGCTCCTGGGGACCGTGGTTGCGGGCGCGGCCGTCGGGGTGGCGGTCACCGCCATCGCCAACGCCCTCGGTACGGGCCTCGGCGCCGGTGGGGTCATCCTGCTGACCGTCGGTGCGGCGGTGGTTGCCGAGCTCCTCAAGCCGGCGCTGCCGGTCCTGGTCCTGCGCGGCCGGTTCCCGAACACCCTGGACGGGCTTGTCTTCGGGGTCGCCGCCGGTGTCGGCTACGCGCTGGCGCAGACCCTCGTCAACCTGACCGGCTCGCTCGGGGGCGTCGCTCTGCGCGTGGACCCGTCGAACTGGGTGTTCACCCTGCTCAGCGCCGCGATCCTCATCCCGCTCCTGCATGGGTCATGCACAGGACTGGTGGCGGCCTCGTTGTGGCGGCCGCGAGGCGGGCGGGATGCGGCCCTACGCGCCGCCGGCCTCCCCCTGGCGGTGATCGCTGACATCTGCTTCGCGGCCGGCAGTGAGCTCCTCGACGATGCCGGGCTGAGCCCGCTGTTCGTGCTGCTCTGGCAGGCGCTGGTGGTGGCGGCGGTCCTGGTCGCCATCCGGGTGTTGCTGCACGCGGCCGTGCTCGACGAGGGAACGGCTCTCGGGCTGCGCGAGCAGCGCTGCGGTCAGTGCGGCGCCGTGGTCGAGGCAGCGCGCTTCTGCCCGCAGTGCGGTGCCCTCATCGACGCGCCGCCCGTCGCGACGGCCGTCCTCAACGGCTGATCGCGTCCGCCGGCTCGCTCGCCGTCGCCCTGCAACCGACGCCGGGGAGCGCGTCACGCAGGCGCTCGAGGATGACCCGCAGCGCCGCAGCCTCCTCGTCGTCGAGATGGCGGCCGAAATGGTCCTGCACGCCGCGCAGGTGGGTCACGGCAGCGCGCCGGAAGACGGCGCGTCCGTCGGCGGTCAACACCGCAAAGGCGCCGCGTCGGTCCGCCGGACAGCGCTCGGTGCTGATCAGGCCGCTGCCCTGCATCCGGTCCACCAGCCGGCTCACGCCGCTCTTGGTCATCCGGGTATGAGGAGTGAGCTCGTTGAGGCGCAGCCTCTGACCGCCTGCCTGCGAGAGCCGGAACAGCACCTCGTACTCAGCGAGGCTGATGCCGTGGCCCTTCTCGAGCTCGGCCCCGAGGCGTCCGGTCAGCCTGCTGTGGGCATCGAGCAGCGCGACCCACGCCGCGGTGCGCGACCCATCCGGTCGTCCTGTCGTCACTGGTCCCCCTTCGGCGCTGCTGGGCGAAGCGCCCAACGTCACCGACCGCGATCATACCCGCGCCAAGTAGTTGACACGGCAATTACTGGGCCTACCCGAAATGTGAGCGCGCGGCATGTTGACGGGCACTGCTGATCGCTAGCGGGCGGGCACACCCGGTGGTACGCCGGCGCCACAATCGAGCGCGATGACCGCGACCGGGATGTCCGATGGCAGCGCACCCATCGCCGTCGGAAACGCCGACTCCAGCGAGGACCCGGCGGAGTCGAGTGCGGCGCTGGCGACCGCGGTGGCTGACGGCACCGACCCCGACACCCTGCGCCGGCTGCGCCAGACGCTGCGCATCCTGCTGGCCGCGCGGCGCCGTGACGATGGGATGCACATCAGCTCCGACGACAACTGACCGACGGCTCCGGCCGAGGAGGCTCACATGGCTATCCGCGACCTGATGCGACCGCTCGAGGGCTGGGCCTTCCTCGACCCCGCCGCCGACTGGCTGAGCGCCAGGGTGAGCGGGGTGCTCGGCAACGGCCCCCTCAAGAGCGCGCTCAGCGGCACGTTTCTGGGGCATGCGCTGCACCCGTTGCTGACTGACGTGCCGATCGGCGCCCTCACCGCTGCAACGGTGTTCGATGTCCTCGGCGGGGACGGCGGCGGCTCGACCGCGGACGCTCTCACCGTGCTCGGCCTGGTGGCGGTCGCGCCCACTGCGCTGTCCGGCCTCTCCGACTGGGCCGACACGACGGACTCAGAGCGCCGTCTCGGCCTGGTCCACGCGCTCGCCAACGCCGGCAGCGCCGCGCTGTACTCTGCGGCCCTGGTGAGCCGCCGCGGCGGCAGCCGCGGCATCGCCCGCCTCTTCAGCGTGGCGGGTCTCGGGGTGCTCGCCACCAGCGGGTACATCGGTGGCCACCTGGTGTTCGCCCGCGGCCTGGGGGTGGACCACACCGTCTTCGACGAGGCACCGGGCGAGTGGACGCGCGTGGCGCGCGACAGCGACCTCACGCCCGACACCCCGGTCCTGGCTCGAGCCGGCGGCTACGGCGTGCTCCTCTACAAGCACGACGGCACCATCAGCGCGATCGCCGCGCGCTGCACGCACGCCGGCGGGCCGCTCGCGGAGGGAGAGGTCGACGATCAGCTGTGCGTCACATGCCCCTGGCACGGCAGCGGCTTCCGGCTCCAGGACGGGTCGGTGGTGCGCGGTCCGGCGACCGCACCCCAGCCGGCCTTCGACGTGCAGAACGTCGACGGGAACATCGAGGTACGGCTCCGCACGAGCTGACCCAAGCGCGGCACCTGATATTCTGATTATCAGATAAGTTGTCATTACCTCGCGGAGGATCGTGATGCGAATCGCCTGCGTTCTCGACGGTGGTTTCGAGGATTCCGAGTTCCAGAAGCCGTACGACGGCCTCAGGCAAGCCGGTCACGAGGTGGTCGTCATCGGCCTCAAAGCCGGTGATGAGTTGGCGGGCAAGGCGGGCCAGGTGACCACGCGGAGCGACGAGTCCTTCGACGATGTCCGCCCCGAGGACTTCGACGCCCTGCTCATCCCGGGCGGGTACTCGCCGGACCATCTCCGCGCCGATCGCCGCGCGGTGGAGTTCACCAGGGCGTTCGCCGCGGCCGGCAAACCGATCCTGGCGGTGTGTCACGGTCCACAGTTGCTGAGCACCGCCGATGCCATCAACGGACGGCGGCTGACTGCGTGGCAGACCATCCAGGACGACCTTCGGCGGATGGGCGAGAACGTCGTGGATGAGGAGGTCGTGGTCGACAGCAACCTGGTGACGTCGCGCAAGCCCGATGACCTCGAGGCGTTCACGCGCGAGTCGATCACCCTCCTTGCGCGCATGCCCGCTACTGCACGCTGAGCTCGGCCGGCCGCCGGTTGGCACCGGCAGCCCGTAGAACTCCAGGCCGACCCCGCGTTGGGGCGGCGTTCGACGGACTGCACGAACCGGGCGAGGCTGGGAGACGAGAGGCATGGCGGACGATCAAGCCCGGGAGGCCGCTGAGAAGGCGGTGGACAGGGACCGGCTCCTCGAGGGCGAGAACCCGGACACGACCTACCTCGACGACGCCACCCACTGGGTGACGGTGTACAGCGAGCTGCTGGCGGTCAAGCGAGACCTCGTCGGTGTGTCCGAGGGCAGGCTTCCCGACCTCCCCAAGGAGGCGCGTCACGAGGTGGCCACCACCGACCTCGTTGTCCTCGACGCGGAGATGAAGCGCTTCTCAGAGCGGCTGTCCTTCTGGCGTGACCGCTGCGTCGAGCTGGGTGGGTCGCCGTCGAACTGACCGCGATCACCAGCGGTCAGCGGGGGTCGAAGATCGCTCCGACGACTCGCCGCACCACCGAACGTGGAACCAGGCGATTTCCCTGGGCGAGGATGAGATTGTGGGCGCCGGGGACGCAGATGGCGTGGCCGCGGTCGAGCGTTCGGAGGGCACTGCGGACCACGCCCGCCGCTGACATCGGCAGCGATTTGTCGAACAGCGCGGAAACACCGGCGACCTGGTCGAACTCGGTGCGCGTCGGCCCCGGGCACACGGCCATGGCGCGCACGCCGGTGCCGTGCAGCTCGAGCGCCAAGGCCTCGGTGAAGTGGAGGACGAAGGCTTTGCTCGCGGCATAGGTCGCCATGTACGGAAGGGCCTGGTACGCGGCGGTGCTGGCGACGTTGACGACCGCGCCCTTGCGAGCGGCGACATTTCCTCCGATCACCGCGGCGGTGAGCTCATGCAGCGCCACCACGTTGAGCTCCACCTCTTCGGCCTCGCGCTCGGGGTCGAGGTCGGCGAACCGCCCTCGAGTGCCGAAGCCGGCGTTGTTGACGAGCAGCCACGGTCCCTTGGTCCGCAGCATCGTCGCCACCGGGGCTCGCCCGGCATGACTGCCGAGATCGGCGGTGTGGACGCTGACCTTCACCGAGTGTTGCTGGCGCAGCGCCTTGGCCAGCGCCTGGAGCCGATCGGTGCGCCGCGCCACCAGGGTGACGTCGTGACCGCGCGCGGCGAGCTGCCGCGCGAACTCCTCGCCGATGCCACTCGATGCCCCCGTCACCAGGGCGGGAACAGAGGGCGGAACCGGGTCGCTCATGTCACACTCCTCGGCAATGTGGCGCAGGCTGCATGCAAGCCTACGGGGTGGTGCCGCATCGGCGTCGCACGTGGCGGCTCGCAGGTCAGCCCCGGACGACGGGAAGCCGTCCGAGGCTGCTTTGTTACGATCCGGATAGATGCTCTCGGACTTTGCGCCGATCCTCGTCTTCCTAGCCGTCTGCGTCGCATTTGGAGCCGGCGTGCAGGCGCTCAGCGCGTGGCTCGGCCCGCGACGCCCCAACCCCGCGAAAGAGCTGCCCTACGAGTTCGGCATCGTCCCGGTGGAGACTGCGCGCCGTCGCTTCTCGGTGAGCTTCTACGTGACCGCGATGCTCTTCATCATCTTCGACGTGGAGTCGATCTTCCTGCTGCCATGGGCGACGATCGTGCGCCAGCTGAAGATCTTCGGCATCGTCGAGATGGGCATCTTCATCGCCACGCTGCTCATCGGACTCGTCTACATCTGGCGCAAGGGAGCGCTGCGATGGGACTGACCTACGACGGCGCCGGCGGCGTGCCGCTGCTGCGCGCGCAGGGCGACGCCGGCACCCTCCCGCTGCCACGCGTCGGCGACCTCGAGCGCACTGCCGCCAAGGCCGGCGCGATCACCACCAGCATCGAGAAGGTCATCCAGTGGGGGCGGTACAGCTCGCTCTGGCCGGCGCTGTTCGGGCTGGCGTGCTGCGCGATCGAGATGATGGCCACCGGGGCCGCGCGATACGACATGTCGCGCTTCGGGTGTGAGGTCTTTCGCGCCTCCCCGCGGCAGGCCGACCTGATGATCGTGGCGGGTCGCGTCTCGCAGAAGATGGGCCCCGTGCTCCGCCAGATCTACGACCAGATGCCCGAGCCCAAGTGGGTGATCAGCATGGGGGCGTGCGCTTCGAGCGGGGGGATGTTCAACAACTACGCGATCATCCAGGGCGTCGACAAGGTCGTGCCGGTGGACGTCTACCTGCCCGGGTGCCCCCCTCGTCCCGAGGGGCTCCTCGACGCAGTTCTCAAGCTGCAGACGAAGATCGCCGCTGAGCGGCCCAGCTCACTCCGGGGGTAGGAGCGTGAGCAGCACCGGGTCCACCGTCGCTGCCGCGCGTCCGCCGCGCGGCCGCCGCGCGGCCGACCTCCTGCAGCGCGAGCTGCCCGATGCCGTGGTCCGTGTCGAGGAACAGTCCGGCGAGCTGACCGTGTTCGTGCACGTCGAGCACCTGGTCAGCGCGCTGACCCTTCTTCGCGACCACGACGCCGCCGCCTATCGCCTGCCTCTCTTCGTCACCGCCGTCGACTGGCCGGACCGCGAGCCCGCCGCGCCTCGATACGACGTCGTGTACCAACTGCGCTCGCTCCAGTACAACGACGATTGCCGCGTGGTCGTCCAGGTACCCGAGGACGCGCCCCGCGTACCCACCGCCGAGCGTGTCTTCGCCGGCATGGACTGGCATGAGCGCGAGGCCTTCGACCTCCTCGGTATCGAGTTCGTCGGCCACCACGACCTGCATCGCATCCTCCTTCCCGAGGACTGGGTGGGACATCCGCTGCGCAGGGACTACGTCAGCTTCGGCGAGCCCGTCGCCTTCACCCACAACCTCGAGTGGGCGCTGCCGGCCGCGGAGCGACCGCGTGACATGCCCGGGGAGTCGCGCTGATGGCCGTCATGCCACCGCCCGGCGGCACCGACCTGCCCACTCGCGACGAGCAGTCCGACGCCTTCGACCGCGGCAGGGCGATGCTCGGCGTCGACCTCACCAACGACGCCATCGACGTGGTCCAGCTCGATGACGAGACCATGGAGCTGAACATGGGGCCGCAGCACCCCAGCACGCACGGGGTGCTCCGCCTGGTGTTGGAGCTCGACGGCGAGGTGGTGCGTGAGTGCCGCCCCGACATCGGCTTCCTCCACACCGGCTTCGAGAAGTCGTTCGAGTCGCACACCTGGCAGCAGTGCATTCCCTTCACGGACCGGATGGACTACCTGGCGCCGCTCTTCAACAACCTCGGTTTCTCCCTGGCCGCCGAGCGCCTGCTCGGCATCGAGGTGCCGGCGCGGGCTCAGTACCTGCGCGTGATCATGTGCGAGCTCACCAGGGTGGCAAGCCACTTCCTCTGGTACGGCACCAGCGCGCTCGACCTGGGCGCGACCACGCCGTTCGTGTACGCGTGGCGTGAGCGCGAGAAGCTGCTGGACATCAACGAGCTGGTGAGCGGGGTGCGCATGCACACCTCCTTTATCCGCGTGGGTGGACTGCTCGCCGACGTCCCAGACGAGTTCTACGCGCTCGTCGGCGAGGTGGTGCGCACATTCCCGGCATTCATCGACCAGTACGAGCTGCTCATCACCAAGAACCCGATCTGGATGGAGCGCACCCGCGGGATCGGCGTCATCACCCCCGACGACGCCATCGCCTACGGCGTGACCGGGCCGTCGCTGCGCGGCAGCGGCATCCCCTACGACCTGCGCAAGGCGCAGCCGTACAGCTCGTACGACCATTTCGACTTCGACATCCCTGTCGGCAGCCACGGCGACGTGTACGACCGCTACCTGGTGCGCATGCGCGAGGCGCGTGAGTCGCTGAAGATCATCGACCAGGCGATGGCCAACCTTCCCGGTGGCCCGGTGAACACGAGCGACCGCAAGGTGGCGCTGCCGCCCCGCAACGAGATCAACACCTCCATGGAGTCGCTCATCCACCACTTCAAGCTGGTGACCGAGGGTTTCCAGGTCCCCAAGGGCCAGGTCTACCAGGCCATCGAAGTCACCCCGTGGCGAGCTGGGGTTCTACGTGGTCAGCGACGGCGGCAACCGTCCGTACCGCTGCAAGGTGCGCGCCCCCTCGTTCAGCAACCTCAGCGCCCTGCCGCACATGGTGCGCGACGAGATGATCGCCGACGTGGTCGCGGTGATCGGCTCGATCGACATCGTGCTGGGAGACGTGGACCGATGATCGCTCTCGTGGTTGCGGGAAGGGTCGGGGCGGCGGCGAGGGGACACCAGCGACGCCCGCTCAGAGGCTTCGCGGCCGTTGGCGTCGCTGCGAACTCCCCACCGGGGAGTTCTCCACTCCTTCGGCCGCTGCAGAATTCGCTGTCGCCGCTGGTGTCCCCGCGCCACCGCCCTCCCATCCCCCTACGAGCCGGCTCATTGCGGGCTGGGAGAGTTGTAGGGCGGCCCCTCAGCGGTCGCGAAAGCGGATTGGCTGCGGCACGTCTGCGCAGTGCAGGCGCCCGAGGCCGCGAAGCGGCCGCCAACGGCGCCGAAGCGTGTTTGAGCAGCAACGAGATGTGCCGCAGCCAATCCCCGTCACAAGCGATAGCGGAGACCCGGTAATGCCACTCGCGCCGGGGACTCGCAAGGAGATCACCGCGCTCCGGGACCGGTACCCGCATCCGCGGAGCGCCATCCTGCCATGCCTGTGGGCCGTGCAGAATGAGCTTGGGTTTCTCTCCGCGGACGGGATGGCTGAGGTCGCCGAGGTGCTGCGGCTGGCGCCGAGCGAGGTGCAGGCGGTCAGCACCTTCTACTCCATGTACTTCAGCAAGCCGGCCGGAGACCACCACGTGGTCGTCTGCGTCAACGTCAGCTGCGCGCTGCGCGGGGCGGACGAGATCGTGGGCCACCTGGAGCGGCGGCTCGGCGTGCCGTCCGGCGGGACGACGGCCGACGGAAAGTTCACATGGGAGAGCACAGTGGAGTGCCTCGGTGCGTGCGGGGGCGCGCCGGCCATGCAGGTGGATCACCATTCGCACGAGAACCTGACGCCCGAGCGGGTCGACGGGATCGTGGAGAGGCTGCGGGCGCGGCCGGGCGCCGCGGCCGGCACGGGCGCGCGTGCGGGTGCGCCCGCCAGCGGTCCGCACCCGCCCACCGCGGAGACGCCCCCGCAGGCGACGGCCGAGGGGCCGCCCTCCGATGACCAGCTGGCGGCGACGGAGGAGGGCGGCGGCGAACCGCCATCTGTCGAGCACACCGAGATGCCCGGGTCGCGCACGGAGCCCGACGCCAACCCTCACGGCAGTCGCAGCAGGCCCCGACGGCGACCGCGTCCCGACGCGGGCGATCTGTAGGATCGCGCGGTCATGGCCGAACACAAGCTGCTCACCAAGGACTTCGGCACCGAGGGAGTGCAGACACTGGCGGTCTACGAGCGTCTCGGCGGATACCAGGGCCTGCGCGAGGCCTTCCGCAAGTTCACCCCCGCAGAGCTGGTCGACGAGGTCAAGGCCAGTGGGCTCCGCGGCAGGGGAGGGGCGGGGTTTCCCACCGGGATGAAGTGGGGCTTCCTGCCCAAGGACGTGTTCCCACGGTATCTCTGCTGCAACGCTGACGAGTCCGAGCCCGGCTGCTTCAAGGACCGCGAGCTGATCGACGAGAACCCGCACCAGCTGATCGAGGGCTTGCTCATCGCGGCGTACGCGCTCCAGGTGAACGTCGCCTTCATCTACATCCGCGGCGAGTACCACGACCAGCGCCTGCTGCTGGAGCGCTGCGTCGAGGAGGCGCGCGCCGCCGGTCACATCGGCAACGACATCCATGGGAGCGGCTTCGGCTGCGACGTGATCGTCCACGGTGGCGCGGGCGCCTACATCTGCGGTGAGGAGACAGCGCTGATCGACTCGCTCGAGGGGTACAGAGGACAGCCGCGGCTGAAGCCGCCCTTCCCCGCGGTCAAGGGCCTGTACGGCAAGCCGACGGTGGTCAACAACGTCGAGACGCTGTCCAACCTGCCCCACATCGTCCAGCGTGGCGGCGCGTGGTTCAAGGCGATCGGGACCGAGAAGAGCGCGGGCACGCGTTTGTTCTGCTGCAGCGGTCACATCAACCGCCCCGGCACGTACGAGATGGCGATGGGCACGTCGATCCGCGAGCTTCTCGAGGAGGAGTGCGGCGGCGTGTGGAAGGATCGTTCCCTGAAGGCGTTCCAGCCGGGCGGGGGATCCATGCAGGTGCTCCTGCCCGAGCACCTCGACCTGCCTCTCGACATGGACGCGGTGATGCAGGCCGGTTCGTCGCTCGGCGCCGGCGCGATGGTGTTCATGGACGAGACCACCTGCATGGTCAACGTGTCGATGAGGCTCGTCGACTTCTACCACCACGAGTTCCTGCGGCAAGTGCGCACCGTGCCGTGAGGGCACCTACTTCGAGTCCGACCTCATGCACCGTCTCGAGGCCGGCGAGTGCACCCTCGAGGAGCTCAACACCCTCGCCGACATCTGCGACAACATGAACGGCAAGTGCTTCTGCCCGCTTGGGGACACGGCCACGTGGTTCGTGATGTCCGCCTACAAGGCTTTCTCCGATGAGTTCAAGGCGCACTGCGGCGCGGGGACCTGTCCGGTGCGCACCACGAGAGCCCGGCTGGTGACGGCGTAGATGGCCGCCGACCCGGCGCCGCCGGCAGCGCCCGACGACGGACTCGTCGGCATCACCATCGACGGACGGTCCACCCGCGTCCCCAAGGGAACGCTGGTGACCGACGTGGCCACCGAGCTCGGCATCCACATCCCCATCTACTGCTCACACCCGAAGATGGAACCGGTGGCCGTCTGCCGCATGTGCCTGGTCCACGTGGAGAAGATGCCCAAGCTGCAGCCGGCCTGTGCCACGTACGCCGCCGAGGGCATGGTGGTCGACACGCAGCGCGCCGACGTCACCAAGACGCGCGAGGGCATGCTCGAGTTCCTGCTCCTCAACCACCCGCTCGACTGCCCGGTGTGCGATCGGGGCGGTGAGTGCGATCTCCAGGACTTCGCGTTCCGATACGGGCCGCCTGCCTCTCGGTTCCCGATCACGGAGAAGGTGCACTTCAACAAGGCGGTGGTGCTCAGCGAGAAGATCGAGCTCGACCAGGAGCGCTGCATCCTCTGCTGGCGCTGCACGAGGTACTACGACGAGATCACCGGCGAGAAGGAGCTCGTCCTCCAGGAACGCGGCGTGCACACGCTGATCAACACCTTCGAGGGGCGGCAGCTCACCTCCGACTTCCAGGGCAACCTCCCCGAGGTGTGCCCAGTCGGGGCGCTGACCCATCGCCAGTACCGATTCAAAGCGCGGCCGTGGGACCTGCAGCGCACCAAGAGCGTCTGCCCGGAGTGCTCCTACGGCTGCAACATCAACGTCGACACCCGCGACTTCGAGGTGCGTCGCTTCGCATCGCGTGACAATCCGCTCGTCGACGACATGTGGCTCTGTGACCGCGGCCGTTACAGCGCCGAGAGCTGGAACGACGTCGAGCGCATCCGCCGGCCAGTGGTGCGGCAGGACGGCAAGGCTCGGGACGTCTCGATCAGCGAGGCCATCGCGGCCGCCTCTCGCTCGCTGCGTGCGGTGCGCGACCGCGACGGACCGGGGGCGATCGCCGTGCTCGGCTCCGCTCAGAACACCAACGAGGAGCTGTGGCTCCTGCAGAGGCTCGCGCGGGAGGTCCTGGGGACGCCGCACATCGACCACCAGCTCGAGAGCCTTGCGAACATCGGCCCGGATGAGCACGCGCTCGGGATCGCCGAGATCGAGGAGTGCGCGGCCGTGATCGTGCTCGGCGACGAGCCGGAACACGAGGCGCCGGTGCTCAGCCTGCGTCTGTACAAGGCGGCGACCAAGCGGGGTGTGTCGGTTCGGCGCGTCCAGCACGACGCCGACGCGCGCAGCATCGGCGAGCTTCCCGACGGCCTCGTGGGCGTCATCGCGGATGAGATCCACCGGGAGGAGGCGGCGCGTCTCGCCGCCGAGCTCGGGCGCTCGCGTACGGTGCGCCGGTTGACCGTCACGCGCGACGTCAACGGGCGTGGCGCCAAGGACGTGGGCGCGCTGCCCAACAGTGGCCCTGGCTACTCCGCCGTCGCGGAGCCTGGCAAGGCCGGCCGCCAGATCCTGGAAGCGGCGGCGGCCGGCGTCATCAGAGCGCTCGTGGTCATGGGCGGAAGCCTCTGGGCAGACGACATCGGCCCGCTGCTCGAGCGGGTGGTCGCGGCCGTCGAGGTGCTCGTGGTCATCGACGCCCGCCCTGGGCCGCTGAGCCGTGGCGCGACAGTGCTCATCCCGGGCCACGCGTACTTCGAGAAGGCCGGGACGGTGACCAACGTCGAGGGGCGCGTGCAGCGCATCCGTCCTGCACTGCCCCCCGCCACGCAGACCCCGGCTGAGACCCGCATCCTCAGCGCTCTCGCCGCGGAGCTCGGGGCGCCGGGGTGGCCCGGCGACCCGCTGCTCGTCAACCGGGAGCTGCTCGCCGCCATCCCGGCGTACGCCGCAGCCGGCAACGGCGGTCGCGCGGTCTTCGCGACCGCGGTGCCCGCATGATCGCCCAGTTCTCCGACGTCTTCTCGGTGGGACGCGTCGGCGCGGACGGCATCGTGGTGATCCTCATCAAGTCGGTCGTCGTGCTCCTCGCACTGGCAACCGCGGCGGCCTACCTGACCTTCGCCGAACGGAAGGTGGCGGCCCGGATCCAGCTGCGCATCGGGCCCAACCGTGTCGGTCCACTCGGCCTGCTGCAGCCGGCCGCTGACGCGGTGAAGCTCCTGTTCAAGGAGAACAGCGCGCCTGCGGGCCGCGACAAGCTGCTCTTCTGGGTGGGACCCGCCCTGGCGGGTGGCGCAGCCATCTTCGCCTTCGCAGCCATCCCCATCAGCGGCCTCACTTGCGTCGGTGGCCAGCAGGTCGGTCTCGGCTGCGCCGGCGGGTACGCGCTCCACTGGGACCTCATCCACGTCAACGTGAGCCTGCTGTTCGTCCTCGCGATCACCTCGCTCGGCGTGTACTCCCTCTTTCTTGGCGGCTGGTCGGCGAACAGCAAGTACTCCCTCCTCGGCGGGCTGCGCTCGTCGGCGCAGCTGATCTCGTACGAGATGGCGGTGGCATTCGCGCTGGTCGGCGCTGTGATCCTGGCGGGCTCGCTGGACCTCGAGAAGATCGTGCTGGCGCAGCACGACGTGTGGTTCGTGGTGCTGCAACCGCTGGCGTTCCTGCTGTACTTCACGGCCGCCCTGGCCGAGACGAACCGACTGCCGTTCGACCTCCCGGAGGCCGAGACCGAGCTGGTCGCGGGGTACCACACCGAGTACTCCTCGATGCGCTTCGGGTTCTATTTCCTCGGCGAGTACATCAACATGGTCATCGTCTGCTCGATCGCCACGCTCGTCTTCCTCGGCGGCTGGCTGCCGCTGCTCCCGTGGATCCATTCCGATTGGCTCGGTGGGCTTGTCGGCGTCGCCTGGTTCCTCGCCAAGGTCAGCGCGCTCCTCTTCGTGATGATGTGGCTGCGCTGGACGCTGCCGCGCTTCCGCTACGACCGCCTGATGAACCTCGGCTGGAAGGTGCTGCTGCCACTCGGCCTGGTCAACATCGTCGTGACCGGCGCGATCGTCGCGGTGCGCGCGTCGTGAGGGGCCGGCCGTGCTGATCGAGGTCGCCAAGGGACTCGCCTTCACCCTGAAGACGATGCTGCGCAAGCCGATCACCGTGCAGTGGCCGGAGGAGCAGAAGCCCACCGCTCCCCGCCATCGCGGTCGTCACATCCTCCACCGCTACGACAACGGCCTGGAGAAGTGCATCGGCTGCGAGCTCTGCGCAGCGGCGTGCCCGGTGGGCTGCATCTACGTCGGGCCCGCCGAGAACGACCCCGCCAACCCGGTGTCGCCGGGCGAACGGTACGCGGTGCGATACGAGATCAACCTGATGCGCTGCATCTACTGCGGCTACTGCGCGGAAGCGTGCCCGACCGAGGCGATCACCCTGGGACCACGGTACGAGCTCGCCGATTACCGGCGCGAGCGCACCGTGGTGACCAAGGCAGAGTTGCTGGAGAGCTGGCCCAAGTTCGCGCAGGCACGCGGCCCCTCCAGCGACGTCGGCGCTGGCGCGGACCAGCAGGGCCGGGAGGCGAACGCGTCGGGCGTGAGCCCGCGGGTGGCGTGGGACCTCGGCGAGGAGCAGCGCACCGACGTGCCCCATCCCGACGAGTTCGGGGTGCCCTCGCACGTGCCGCGAGTCATCAGCCCTGACGAGGCTGAGCCGCGATGAGCGTGATCATCTGGGTCGCCGGAGCGCTCGCAGCGCTCAGCGCCCTGGGGGTCGTGTTCTCGCCGCAACCGCTCTACTCGGCCCTCTCACTCGTGCTCACCATCGGTGCGCTCGGGGTGGTCTTCCTGGTGCTCAACGCGCAGTTCCTCTTCGTCGTCCAGCTGATCGTGTACGCAGGGGCCGTGATGGTGCTGTTCGTCTTCATCATCGCCCTGCTCTCCCCGGGAGCGGAGGACAGGATCCGCGTCGACAGCCGCTTCATCATCGGGGCGGTGGTGGCGGTGGGAATCACCGTCGCCATGGTCGTGGCTGCACGGAACGGGATCACCTTCAACCCCAGCGGGTCGTTCCGCGCCGAGCAGATCGGGCAGGCGTCCGACCCGTACCACACCTTCAACTTCGACCAGAGCGACCTCGGGCTGGTGAACGCGGCCGGCAACGTGCAGACCGTGGGCGGCCAGCTCTTCACCACCTTCCTGCTCCCCTTCGAGATCACCTCGCTGCTGCTCCTCGTGGCGGCGGTCGGAGCGGTCTACCTGACCCGGCGCAACCGGCCCCAGGGTCAACAGGTCCGGCGTGAAGCCGCCGTGACGCGCCGACCCACAGTCCTCGAAGAGGAGCGCGTCGAGGTCGAGGTGGGATGAGCGCCAGCGCGAACTTCCCGTTCCTCCTCGGCCTGGCGGCGTTCCTCTTCAGCGTCGGCGCGCTCGGCGTGCTGATCCGGCGCAACCCGATCGTGGTGTTCATGTGCATCGAGCTGATGCTCAACGCGGTCAACATCGTCTTTGTCGGCTACGGGCGCTTCCTCAACAGCGAGGAGGGCCAGGTGTTCGCGTTCATGGTCATCGTCGTGGCTGCCGCCGAGGTCGTCGTGGGCCTGGCACTGATCACGCAGGTGTTCCGCGTCGGGCGCGAGCTCGACGTCGACGACCTCGATGAGATGAGCCAGTGAACACCACCACGGTGGCTGTGTACGGCTCGCTGATCCTGCTTCTCCCGCTGGCCGGCGCGCTGCTCAATGCGCTGGCGGGACCGCGTCTCTCGCGCAGCACGGTCAACGTCATCGGCACGTTCAGCATCCTGGCCGCGTTCGTGGTGGCGTGCGCCATGCTGGCGGAGGTGGTCGGCGCGCCTGAGGGCGCCAAGTCAGCGACCGTCCATCTCTGGCAGTGGCTCGACCTCGGCAGCGGCGGCCTCCGCGTGGGGGTCGACCTGACACTCGACCCGCTGAGCGCGGTGATGATCATGGTGATCACCGGCGTGGGCTTCCTCATCCATGTGTACTCGGTGGGCTACATGGCCGAGGACCGCGGGATCGCGCGGTTCTTCAGCTACATGAACCTCTTCATCTTCTCGATGCTCGTGCTCGTGCTGGCCGCGGACCTGGTCATCCTCATCATCGGATGGGCGCTGGTCGCGCTGAGCAGCTACCTGCTCATCGGCTTCTGGTACGAACGACCCAGCGCTGTGCTTGCCGCGCGGAAGGCATTCATCACGCAGGTCATCGGCGATGTCGCCCTGGTCATCGCCGCGTTCATGATCGTCCTGAAGGTGGGCACCCTGAGCCTGCCCGGCATCTTCGCGTCGGCGGGGTCATTCCCGGCCAGCGGGCTCCTGGTCACCGGCATCTGTTCCCTGCTGGCCATCGGCGCCTTCGCGAAGAGCGCGCAGTTCCCGCTCCACACCTGGCTGCCTGACGCCATGGAGGGCCCCACCCCCGTCTCGGCGCTGATCCACGCCGCCACCATGGTCACCGCCGGCGTGTACCTGATCGCACGGTTCCACCCCCTCTTCGACCGAGCACCCGTCGCCCAGGGGATGGTGGCGTGCGTGGGGATCGGCACCGCAGTGATGGCCGGCGTGATCGCGCTCAGCCAGGTCGACATCAAGCGTGTCATCGCCTACTCGACGATGTCGCAGATCGGCCTGATGATCTTCGCGGTCGGCATCGGCGCCTACTCGGCGGCGATGTACCACTTCGCCGCCCACGCCGTGTTCAAGGCGCTCCTCTTCATGGCCGCCGGCAACGTCATCCACGCGCTCCATGACGAGCAGGACATCAGGCTCATGGGAGGGCTGGCATCGCGGATGCGGCGCACCGAGCTGTGCTTCCTGAGCGGGACGTTCGCGCTCGCCGGAATCCCGTTCTTCGTCGGCTTCTTCAGCAAGGAGGGGCTGCTCGGCTTCGGGCTGACCAACGGCCCGGGAGCCCTGCCCTGGGTGCTGTACATCGTCGGGCTGGGCATCAACGTGCTCACCGGCTTGTACGCGTTCCGCCTGTGGGCGACCGTCTTCCGGGGGGAGCCGCAGACAGCCCGCGTGTACGCCGCGCACGAGGCGGCGCCGGTGATGCTCGTGCCGGTGCAGGTGCTCGCTGTCCTCAGCGCCGGTCTCGGCATCATTCTCGGGGTCTGGGCGCTGCTGATCCACGACAACGTCCTCATCGGCGTCTTCGCCCGCTTCCTCTCCCCGGTGTTCACGACCCCGACATCGGGGCCGCTCGCCGTTGACCTGGGGACGGGCCAGGCGGTGGTGGCGGGCATCGCGGGGACGGTCGCCTCACTCTTCGGCGCCGGCCTGGCAGCACGTTTGTGGCTTCAGCGACGGCCCGATCCGTCCGCGGTCGTCGAACGGCTGCCGCGCGCCCTGCCGCAGCTGTCGTACAACAAGTTCTACTTCGACGAGATCTACGATGCGCTGCTGGTGCGCCCGTCGCTCACCCTGGCGCGGACCATGCGCAAGGTTGTGGAGCCGCGTGCCATGGACGGTTGGGTGCGCGTGGTCGCCGACGCGTGCTCGGAGCTCGGCGCCTGGGCGCGTGACTACCAGACCGGGCTGATCCGCGACTACGCCTCGTACATGATCGCCGCGGCGGGCGTCTTCGTGGTCGCCACCATCGTGCTGGTGTCGCGATGAACATCCCCTGGCTGACCGTTGTCCTGGCGATGCCGTTGGGGGCGTCGCTGCTGCTGCAGTTGATCCCGCGCACCGCCACGACGGCTCTCAAGGCCTTCACGGTGGCGGCCACGCTGGCCACCGCCGTCGTCGTCTGGGTGCTCGTGGCGCGGATGAGCGGCAGCGCCCTCTCACCGGGTCCTCTCGGCTTCCATTACGAGGAGATCCACAGCTGGATCCCGGCCATCGGCGCCGGCTATCACCTCGGGCTGGACGGGATCTCGGCGTGGATCCTCGCGCTCAACGCGGGTGTCTTCGTGCTCGGCGCCTTGGTTGTCTCGCGACGCAGCACAGACCGGCTCAAGCTGTTCTGCGGCCTGCTGCTGCTCACCGAGACCATGACCGCGGGCGTGCTGCTCAGCATCGACCTGCTGCTGTTCTACCTCTTCTGGGAGGGGATGCTGATCCCGCTGTACTTCATCCTCGCCAACTACGGCAACGAGAACCGAGGCCGGGCGACGCTGAAGTTCATCATCTACACGGTCGCCGGCAGCCTGCTGATGCTGGTCGCGATCATCGGCCTGCAGTTCGCCAGCGGACGCGGGTCGTTCGATCTCACTCTTCTTCTCGGCGGCCAGATGTCGCGGACGCCCCTGGTCATCCCCGGTCTCAACATCAGCACGTTCAGCCCTGAGCAGTGGGCGTTCCTGGCGTTCGCCGCCGCCTTCGCGATCAAGATACCGATGGTTCCGTTCCACACGTGGCTGCCCGACCTCTACGAGTTGGCACCGGTCCCGGTGTTGATGTTCTTCGCCGGGCTGGTGAGCAAGCTCGGAGCCTACGGTTTCCTCCGCTTCGGGCTCACGCTCTTCCCCGATGCCGTCAACACCTTCAAGTGGCTGCTGGCGGCGCTGGCGGTGCTCAGCATCATCTACGGCGCGCTGATGGCCCTGAGCGAGACCGACCTCAAGCGCATCGTCGCGTACTCGAGCATCAGCCACCTGGGGTTCATCGCGCTCGGGATCTTCACGCTGACCATCAACGGCGTGAACGGCGCGGTGATACAGATCGTCAACCACGGGATCATCATCACCGCGCTGTTCATCATCGTCGGCATCGTCGAGGAGCGGACGGGCACGCGCGACATCCGTGAGCTGGCCGGACTGGAACGGCGAATGCCGTGGCTCTACGCCCTGTTCCTGGTGGCGACGCTGGCCGGTCTCGGCATGCCCGGGATGAACTCGTTCGTCGGCGAGTTCTCGATCATGCTCGGGGCGTTCCAGCTGCACCCCGCGTACGCTGTGCTCGCGGGCGTCGGCGTGGTGCTCGCATGTTGGTACATGCTCAGGCTGCACCAGGGGCTGATGCACGATCCGCCCCAGCCGCGAACCGAGGGCGTCCGTGACCTGCGCCTCAGCCAGGGCATGGTGCTCCTGCCACTGACCGCCCTCATGCTCCTGCTGGGGGTCTTCCCGCGGCCGGTCGGCGACGTGGCCCGGTCGAGTGTCCAGCAATCCGTCGCGGTCGCCAACGGGTCGCTCGGCTCGACCGCGGTGAACCTGACGGGCAGCCCGTGACCGTGCTGGCCGTCCTCCCGCCGCTGACCACGCCGCGTGGCGCCGACATCCTCGGCATCCTTCCCGAGGTCATCCTCGGGGTGGGGTTCGTCACGCTGCTCCTCCTCGACCTGGTCACCAGCGCCGCCCACCGTGGCTGGCTCGCCGGCTTCAGCCTGCTCGCGGTGGCGGCCGCCTTCGGCTCGACGGTGTGGGGCTGGTTCGACGCGGCCACGCCGCACACGGTGTACTCGGGCTCGTTCGCGTACGACCGGTTCGGCCTGTTCATCAACGCGATCATCCTGGTCAGCACGGCGCTGGTCCTGATGATCAGCCCGCACTACCTCAACCGCCGTGGCCTCCACTACGGTGAGTACTACTCGCTGATCCTGGCGGCTGCGACCGGCATGATGGTGCTTGCCGGAGCAAGCAGCCTGATGGTCATCTTCCTGGCCATCGAGCTGCTGTCCATCGCCCTCTACATCCTGAGCGGCTTCAACCGGCAGGAGCCACGCTCGCAGGAAGCGGCGCTGAAGTACCTCCTGCTCGGCGGCTTTGCATCAGGCTTCCTGCTCTTCGGCATGGCGCTCATCTACGGAGAGACGGGCCACACCCAGCTGACGCAGATCGCGTCGGCGCTGCACAGCGCAGGG
This sequence comes from Candidatus Dormiibacterota bacterium, assembly GCA_963823765.1. Classification (GTDB taxonomy): domain Bacteria; phylum Chloroflexota; class Dormibacteria; order Aeolococcales; family Aeolococcaceae; genus Aeolococcus. The sequence goes on along the minus strand of CAWGML010000002.1, from coordinate 788,206 downwards.
AACGCGGTGGACCCGCTGCTCATGGCCGGCATCGCGCTGCTCTTCGTCGGCCTCGCCTTCAAGATCAGCGCCGCGCCATTCCACACCTGGACCCCCGACGTGTACCAGGGCGCACCGACATCGGTCACCACGTTCATGAGCGTCACCACCAAGGTCGCGGCGTTCGCCGCCCTGATCCGAGTCTTCACATACACGCTCGGTGAGACGACCGTCTACGACCGCTGGAAGATCATGGTGTACTTCGTGGCGATCGCCTCCATGGTGATCGGCAACGTGGCCGCGCTCCGCCAGACCAGCCTGAAGCGCATGCTCGGGTACTCGGGGATCGCCCAGGCGGGGTACATCCTCATCGGGGTGGTGGTGCCGCCGATCGATGCCCAGGGTCAGCTGAACAGCCTCGGGACGATCGCGTCGCTCTACTACCTCGCCGCGTATGCCGTCACCAACATCGGCGCCTTCGCCGTGATCACCATCATGGCCGGTCGCGGCGAGGACATGGACAGCTATGACAGCCTGCGCGGGCTCGCGTTCCGCCGCCCATACGTGGCAGCCGCGATGGGGTTGTTCCTGCTGTCCCTGGGCGGATTCCCGCCCACCGCCGGGTTCTTCGCGAAGTTCTTCGTCTTCGCCTCCGCCATCCATGCGGGCGAGCTGCCCCTGGCCCTCTGGGGCATCGGCACCAGCGCCATCTCCGTCTTCTACTACCTGCGCGTGGCCCTGCTCATGTACACCCGGCCCGCGCCCGACCAGGCGTCGTACAACTGGTCGCGCACCTCGCTGTCAGGCGGTGGCGTGCTCCTGCTGACCGGCGCGGGGACCCTGGTGCTGGGCATCTTCGTGACGCTCATTTGGAACGTGGCCGTGGCCGCTCAACACGGCATCATCCCGTCTTAGAGTTCGCGAACGTGGAGGAGACACTGCGCCGCCAACTCGCCGCTGCGGTGGGGTCGAGCGGCATTGACTCCGAGGACGTGGTGCACCCGGCCAACATCTCCCAGCTGCGCGAGGCGATGGCCGTGTGCGCGGATGCGGGCGCGGCCGTCGCGCCGCGGCGATCGGTACGCGCCGCCCAGGTGCCGGTGGTGGTCGATGCGGACAACCTCGACTCGATCCTCGTCGATCCCACCGCGCTGCTGCTGCACGCTGGTGCGGCCGCGACCTGGGTGGCGGTGCGCGAAGCCGCGAGTGCCCGCCGGCTCGCGGTCAGCGCCCTGCCGAACGTGCGCAGTGAGCGCGTCGGCGAGTTGGTGCAGCTCGGCGAGGTCGCCCACCGGTCGCTGGCGGGGCTCGACCTGCTCACCACCGCGGGCGAGCTGATCTCCGCGGGCGGCCGCACCTTGAAGGACGTTGTCGGCTACGACCTCGCCGGTCTCGCGCTCGGCGGGGGCGAGCGTCTCGGTCTGGTCATGGCGGTGACGTTGCGGCTCGACCCGGTGGGCGCGGGGGTGCCTGCACAGTCAGGGCCGGGCCCGTGGCGGGGTGACGGGCTCGTCGACGTCGCCTCGGCGTTCGCCGGCTGATCAGGCAAGGTCGCCCGCCTCGGACCCCGTGCTCGCCGCCGGCTCGGGGTCCGTGCTCGGCGGTCGGTAGACCGTCCTGGTGAGCGCGCCGCCCACGTAATCGAGCTCGAGCATCCCGCCCTTGGCGCACTGCAGGCGATGCAACGCCCAGGCCGGTCGCCCCTCACTGCGCACCCAGAACGCCTGGATGGGATCACCGTGGCTGACACAGATCCCGCCCTCGCCGGGATGGTCGGCGAGCAGGCGCCGGATGGGTAGAGCGACACGCGCCGCCATGTCAGCGACGCGCTCGTCGTTGGGAAGCAGCCCGGGCCAGAGCATGTGGATCATCCACAGTGGCCGGCGCCAGGGGACCTGCGCAGGCCGAATCCCCTGGAGATAGCGTCCGAAGCGTGCCTCGACGAGGTCATCCGTCAGCGTGATCGTCGAGCCGGGGATGTGGCTGCTGATGATCTCCGCCGTCTGGGTGGCGCGCTGCAACGGGCTGCTGTAGATCTGACGAGCCGCAGTCGTGGAGAGGCGGTGGCCGAGAGCGTGAGCCTGGCGCACGCCCTTGTCGCTCAACGGGAAGTCGGGGAGGTGGCCGTACAGGACACCGTGCGGGTTGTGGACGTCGCAATGCCGGGCCAGGTAGACGCGGGTGGACGCCGGCTCAGGCACGTGTCGATGCTACGAGATCGCAGCACTGCGGGCGCTACGCTACCGGCCGTGCCCGCGACACCACGCAGCCACTGGGACGGCGCGACGTACGACCGGGTGGCCGACCCGCAGACACGCTGGGGCACTGCCGTGCTCGAGCGCCTCGGGCTGAACGGCGACGAGACCGTGCTCGACTGCGGCTGCGGCAGCGGCCGGGTGACCGAGCAGCTCCTCGCGCACCTCCCGGACGGACGGGTCATCGCGCTGGACAGCTCGCCCAGCATGCTCGACCAGGCGCGGCGCCGGCTGGGGCCCGCCCGGGAGCGGGTGCTGTTCGTCGAGGCCGACCTGCTCCAGCTCTCGCCGGCGACGCTCGGCGCGGACGCGCCCGTCGACGCGGTGTTCTCCAGCGCCACCTTCCACTGGGTCCCAGACCATCCGCGGCTCTTCGCCAACCTCGCCGGGGTCCTGCGAGCCGGCGGTCAGCTGTCGGCCCAGTGCGGCGCCGAAGGCAACATCGCCGGGCTGCTCGCGGTTGCGCGCGGCGTCGGGCTCGACAGCGAGGGGGCGCGCGAGTTCGCGTCACCGGAGGTGACCGCCCGGCGGCTCGAAGCGGCGGGGTTCGAGGATGTGCGGGTGTGGACGCACAAGGAGCCCACGCGTTTCGACGACGAGGCCCAGCTGTCCGACTTCCTCGAGGCGGTCTGTCTCGGGGAGGCCGTCGCCGGGATGGACGAGCAGGAGCGCAAGGCACTGATCCACGCCGTCGTCGGCGCCATGCCGGAACCGGTGATCGACTACGTGCGCCTCAACATCGTCGCTCGCCGTCGTGCCTGACGCCCGTCCAGGGTCCGGGACGAGCTGGAGCGATCGCCGACGAGCGCGTGCGCTGTGCTGCGCAGCGTCTTCCACACAACATCAGGTCCAGCCTGAATGACCGGGTTCGCGCCAACTCTTGAACAGCACACGGTCCCGCTTGTTGCGCTCGATGGGTCCTCGAACTGCGGCTTCTCGACGCAAAGCAGCGGCAGCTCGTCGACGGGACGGTCTCGATCCACCGCTCCGCGATGTCGGTGATGGCGGCGCGAGGACGAGCTCGATGTCTCCGTGAGCGGCGGCGACAGCGTCTTGGACCGATGGGGTGTGCGCGCGAGGCGCCCCCGGCAGGAATCGAACCTGCGACCAACCGCTTAGAAGGCGGCTGCTCTATCCGCTGAGCTACGGGGGCTCGGCCAGTGTGCCCCATATAATCGCGGAGCTTCATGGTGGCTATAGCTCAGCTGGTTAGAGTGCCAGGTTGTGGCCCTGGAGGTCGAGGGTTCAAATCCCTCTAGCCACCCCACGCGGCGAAGCGCCGCGTGGGGACCCCCGTGTTTTCACAGGGCGAGGCAGATCCTCGCCCTCGGTGCATCGGAGTGAATCCGATGCACCTCACCCACTCCTCGGCGCGCCTCGCGCGCCGCTGTCGCTTCGCGACCGCGATACTTTGTGGGCTGCGGGTGCACTCCGCGTGGCTGGTGAGGCGGCTTCAGACCACTGCGTGTGTTTCGTGGGCTCGCGCCCTCAAGTTCGTTGCGACGGCTTGTGCGAGCGTCGCGCCCACCTGGATTGGCACCTGACCGCCGTTCAGGATTTGGTCTGCGTGCGCCAACCACGTCGTGTCGGATGCGATGTGGTCAACCAACGGGTCACCACCGAGGCGTGCCACGAAACGGGCGGCGATCCATGCGAGCCTGCCGCTGCCGGTGTCGGCTGCGAACTGGTTCGCCTGTTCGGTGAGCCTCGTGCCCGCAGCGAGGATCGCCATCCGCCGCGCCAGCCGGCGGATCGGCAGCTGCTGCCCTGCGGCGTCCGCCCTCGAGAGCTGGTCCAGTTGTCGCGCCAGCGAACGGATCTCGCCGAGCAGCGGCGTCGCCAGCGCGGCGGCGGGGCCTGCGTCAGCCGCGCGCTCCGCGCGACGTTCCAGGTCGCCGAGGAAATGCGGTCCGGCACCGCGGCGCAGCGCACGCAGCACGTCAAGCGCGATGACGTTGCCGGATCCCTCCCAGATGGCGTGAACGGACACGTCGCGCAACAGGCGTGCGTCGGGCCAGTCCTCGATGAAGCCGTTGCCACCGCGGATCTCCATGGCGTCGCCGCCTGCGATCCGTGCGCGTTCGGTGAAGAATCCCTTGAAAAGGGGAGTGAGCAGGCGGAGGGCGCCGGCGGCTTCGTCATCGCCGGCGTCGGCCTTGTCGAGGAGCTCGCTGACGGCGACGGTCGCCGTCAGCGCTGCGGTGGAATCGATCACCAGTTCGGCGAGGCTGTCGCGCATCAGCGGATGCGCCTGCAACAGGCCCCCGAACGTCCGTCGCTGTGCGGTGTGGGCGAGCGCCTCGACGGTGTTGCGCCGCATCGCCCCGGCCGTGGCGGCGACGATGCCGACCCGGGTCAGCGAGACCATGTCCATCATCTGGCGCATGCCGCGGTCGAGCTCGCCGACCTGCCAGGCGAACGCGCCGCGCAGCCCCACCTCGCCGGAGGCCATGGCGCGGGTGCCGAACTTGTTCTTGAGGCGGTGGATGAGAATCGCGTTGCGGGTGCCGTCGTCGAGGACGTGCGGCATCAGGAACAGGCCGAGACCGGCGGGACCGGTCGGTGCACCCTCGGGCCTGGCCATGACCAGCACGAGATCGGATTGCGGACAGCTCGCGAACCACTTCTCACCGTGCAGCCGCCACGACCCGTCGTCATCACGCACGGCGACCGTCTCGTTGGCACCGACGTCCGACCCGCCCGCCTTCTCCGTCAGGAACATCGCCGAGGTGAGGTGGCCACCGCTGTCGTCGGCGATGCGCGGCACGAAGCGCTGAGCCAGTGCGGGGTCGTTGCGCGCCAGGCATCGCGCCATCGCGTCCATCATGCCGACGGGGCAGCCGGTGATCGCCTGGTCGGCCTGCAGGAACATGTAGGACACCGCGCTGGTCAGCGCGCGAGGGGCCAGGCGGGGCAGGCCGCGCCAACCGGGGACGTGGGCGGACCGCACAGTTCCAAACCCGAGGACGGTCTGGATGAGCTCGTCATACGCGGGGTGGAACTCGATGACGTCGACACGCGCGCCCCGGGCATCGTACTGGTGGAGCACGGGAGGGTGACGATCCGCTGTGACCGCGAGCGCCTCGACGCGTTGCGGCACCAGCTCTCCCAGCTCGGCGAGCGCACCATCCGCGACCCGCCACACGGACTCACCGACGCTGGCACGCACCAGCCAGCGAAGGTGCTCGTCGGCGCTGTACCAATCCTTTCGCTCTGGCGCGGGGATGTGTCGGGCGCCCGGGTCGCTCGGCAGCATTGCCGTAGGTTACGCCTGCGCGAGGGTGGCGCCGTGCCACTGCCCGCGAGCGGTCAGCACCTCGCGGAGCAGGCGCGGCCGGTCGGTCATGATCGCGTCGACGCCGAGGTCGAGCAGAGCCGTCATCTCGGCGGGGTCGTCGATCGTCCACACGTGCACCTGCAGCCCGGCTCCCTGGGCAGCCTCGATGAAACGACGATCGACCACCACGAGGCGTCGCGCCCGGACCGGCACCTGCACGCAGTCGGCCTGCAGGCGGGGCATGCGACCGGTGCGCGACGCCAGCCATGCGGCGGTGATGCTCGCCGGGCCCATGGAGGTGCAGATGGTGCCCCCGGACAGCCTCCGCACCCTCCGCAACCGATCGTCGGAGAACGAGCCGACGCAGACGCGGTCGAAGGCGTCGAGCCGGCGCAGCAGCTCCACGAGAGGTTCCACGACAGCGTCTGACTTGGTGTCGATGTTGACAAAAACGCCGGGCCAGCGGGTGAGCACCTCCTCCATGGTCGGCACGCGTACGCCCGTGCCACGCAGGGGAAAGGTCACCCCGTCGTGGCTGAAGTGGTACGCGGCGTCGGCGCCGCTGATCTCAGCGGCGTCCACCTCCGAGAGGCGACCCCTGCGGTCGGTGACCCGCTCGAGCACGTGGTCGTGGAAGGAGAAGACGACGCCGTCGCGGCTGAGGTGGGCATCGGTCTCGAGATGGCGATAGCCGATCTCGACGGCGGCATCGAAGGCGGGGAGGGTGTTCTCGGGCAGCTCCTCGGCGCCACCTCGGTGGGCGATCGCGATCGGCGTAGGGTGGTCGAGAAAGGGGCGGCTGCCCATGGTGCGCCCCGATAGTGTCAGACCGCGGCGGCCTGGGGTGCCTCCTGGAGCAGCAGGTCGCACGTGGCCGCGGCCCGACGCCCGGCGGCGATGGCATCGACCACGAGCGCCGCGCCCATGACGGCGTCGCCGGCCGCGACGACAGCCGGGCCGGCGCGCAGCCTGTCATCGACCGCGATCCGCGCGCCATCGACAAGGTCCACCTGCAGCTGGTCGAAGAGCGGTGAGGGACGCACCCCGCCAAAGCCGATGGCCAGGAGGACGAGGTCGGTCTCGATCACCCGTTCGGTGCCCGCCCGCCGAGTCAGCCCGCGCCCCGCCGAGCCGCCGGCAGCACGGTCGACATCGACCACGGTGATGCCCCGCACCCGGCCGGCCGCGTCACCCTCGAACCCGGTCACCTCGATCCCGAAGGCCCGAACCCCGCCCTCCTCGTGGGCGGCGTGGTTGCGCAGCACCAGTGGCCATTGCGGCCAGGGGTTGGAAGGCGGCCGGACGCGGGGCGGCTCGGGGTAGATCACCAGCTGCTGGACGGACTCGCACGACTCGCGGTGCGAATCGCCGAGGCAGTCAGCGGCGGTGTCGCCGCCGCCGATGATCACCACCCGGCGGTGCGCGGCGCTGATCACGTCGACGTCCTCACCGGAGACCCGGCGGTTCTGCCCGACCAGGTAGTCCATGGCGAGATGGATGCCTTGGAGGTGGCGGCCCGGGAGCTCGACATCGCGACCCGCCTCGGCGCCGACGGCGAGCACGACCGCGTCGTGCCGGCGGAGCATCTCCTCACCGGCGATGTCGCGACCGCAGTCGTAATTGCACTCGAAGCTGATCCCCTCGGCGTTGAGGAGGTCGAGGCGGCGATCGAGGATGCCCTTGCCCATCTTGAAATCGGGGATCCCGTAGCGCAGCAGGCCCCCGGGGCGGTCGGCGCGCTCGTACACCACCACCCGGTGGCCCGCGCGGTTGAGCTGCTGCGCGGCGGCAAGGCCAGCCGGGCCCGAGCCAACCACGCCCACGGTGTGGCCAGTGCGGAAGGCCGGTGGCTCCGGCCGCACCCACCCGTTGTCGAAGGCGGTCTCGATGGTGGTGCGCTCGATCTCCTTGATGCTCACCGCGTCGGCCCCGATGGCGAGCACGCAGGCGGGCTCGCACGGCGCCGGACACAGCCAGCCGGTGAACTCGGGGAAGTTGTTGGTGGTGGCCAGGTTCTCGGCGGCGCCGCGCCAGTCGCCGGTGCGGGCCAGGCCGTTCCATTCGGGGATGAGGTTGTGGAGCGGGCAGGCGTTGTGACAGAACGGCACCCCGCAGTCCATGCACCGCGCCGCCTGTGCCTCGACGGCCGCCAGCGGAAGGGGATGGATGAGCTCGCGCTGGTCGCGCACGCGGTCGGCGGCGGGTCGGTACGGCGAGGTGCGCCGCGGGACGTCGAGGAACTCGCGGCGCATCAAACCACCAGCGCGAGCCGACGGGCGGTCAGGGCGCGCTCGTAATCGAGTGGCAGCACTTTGACGAAGCGGTGCAGCGACACGGGCCAGGTCTCCAGTATCTGCTCGGCAAGCGGGCTGCCCGTGTAGGCGAGGTGATGTTCGAGGAGCTCGCGTACGCTGTCACCGTCCGCCGCCTCGTCGCCGGCGTCGACGAGGCGCACCATGGCGGTGTTGCAGCGCTGCGCGAACTTGCCGTCGACGTCGAGCACGTAGGCGAGCCCCCCGCTCATGCCCGCCGCCACGTTGCGGCCGGTGCGACCGAGGATGACCACGACGCCGCCGGTCATGTACTCGAGCGCGTGGTCACCTGTGCCCTCGACGACCGCGCAGGCACCGCTGTTGCGCACTGCGAAGCGCTCGCCGGCGACGCCGCGCACGAAGAGCTCGCCGGACGTGGCGCCGTACAGCAACACGTTGCCCGCGATGACGTTGTCGTCAGCGGGACGGGCCGAGTTGGCGGGCGGGATCACCACGATGCGGCCGCCGCTCAACCCCTTGCCGCACCCGTCGTTCACCTCGCCGTGCACGGTGAGCGTGACGCCGCCCGCGAGCCATGACCCGAACGACTGCCCGGCGCTGCCCACCAGGTCGACGCGGATGGTGTCATGCGGCAGGCCCTCCGCTCCGTGACGAGCCGCCACCTCGCCGCTCAGGCGCGCGCCGACGCTGCGGTCGCTGTTGCCGACGCGCATGCGCAGCTGCAAGGGTCTTCCCAGCTCCACGGCGTCGCCCCCCAGCGCGATGACGCGCTCGTCGATGTCGTTGCTGCACACGTGCGGGGCGCGCGGCAGCGAGTGACGTGGCTCGCCGGGCGCGACCAGGAGGCGGCCGAGGTCGACGTCACCGGTCGAGTCCACCTGGTGCAGCAGCTCGACGCGGCCGACCAGGTCCTCGAAGCGGCGCACCCCCAGTCGTGACATCCAGCGGCGCACGTCCTCCGCGAGAAACCGCATGAAGGTGACGATGTGCTCCGCCCGGCCGGTGTACCGCTCGCGCAGCTGCGGGTCCTGCGTGGCGATGCCGACGGGGCAGGTGTTGAGGTGGCAGACACGCATCATCACGCAGCCGGCGGCGACCAGCGGCGCGGTGGCGAAGGCGAACTCCTCGGCGCCGAGCAGCGCGGCCACGACGACGTCGCGGCCGGTGCGCATCAGCCCGTCGCTCTGCAGCACGACACGGTCGCGGAGGCCGTTGGCGACGAGCGTCTGCTGCGCCTCGGCCAGCCCGAGCTCCCACGGCGCCCCGGCGTGGGTGAGCGAGGAGAGCGGCGCGGCCCCGGTGCCCCCCTCGTACCCGGAGACCACGATGTGGTCGGCGCGCGCCTTGGCGACAGCCGCGGCGATGGGCCCGACGCCCATCTCGGCAACCAGCTTGACGCTGATCCGCGCCCGGGGGTTGATGGAACGGAGGTCGTGGATGAGCTGCGCGAGGTCCTCCACCGAGTACACGTCGTGGTGCGGCGGGGGAGAGATCAGCCCGACGCCGGGAGTGGCGTGACGGAGCTGCGCGATGGTGACGTCCACCTTGTGACCGGGCAGCTGACCGCCCTCGCCGGGTTTGGCGCCCTGGGCGACCTTGACCTGGATCTCGTCCGCGTTGACCAGGAAGTTGGCCGTGACGCCAAAGCGCGCGGACGCCACCTGTTTGATGGCGCTGCGACTCGAGTCGGCACCACCGGTGGCGAATCGCCCCGCGTCCTCGCCGCCCTCGCCTGTGTTCGACCGGCCACCGATGCGGTTCATCGCGACGGCCAGGGTTTCGTGCATCTCGGGGGAGATGGAGCCCAGCGACATCGCGCCCGTCGCAAAGCGGTGCACCAGGGTGTCGACACCCTCGACCTCGTCGAGTGGTGCCGGCCTCGCCGCCTCGTGCAGCGCGAGCAGCCCGCGCAGTGTCCGACGTTCCGCCGACTCCCTGTCGGCGAGCTCCACGTAGCGTTCGAACTCCTCCGGTGAAGCCGATCGCACCGCGTGCTGCAGCGCGCCGATCACCTCAGGGTTCCAGGCGCGCTTCTCGCCGTTGCGACGCCACTGGTAGGTACCACCGGGGTCGAGCAGCGCGGGCGGCGCGCCGCGGGCCGGAAAGGCGCGCGCGTGACGGCTCAGCGCGTCGGCGGCGATGCGCTCGAGGCCGGCTCCGCCGATGCGCGTGGGGGTCCCGGTGAAGTACTCGTCGACGACGTCCTCCGCAAGGCCCACGGCCTCGAAGAGCTGCGCCCCGCAGTAGGAGAGGACGGTGGAGATCCCCATCTTGGCGATCGTCTTCAGCAGTCCCTTGCGCAGGGCCTGGACGACGTTGCGCTGTGCGGTCGCGCCGTCGATGCCCTCGACCACGCCCCGGCCCACCAGCTCGACCGCGGTGTCGAGGAGCAGGTAGGGGTTCACCGCTTCAGCGCCGTAGCCCACGAGCAGCGCGAGGTGGGCCACCTCACGCGGCTCGCCGCTCTCCACCACCAGGCCGACACCGGTGCGAGTGCGCTCACGAAGGAGGTGGTGGTGCACCGCCGCGGTCGCCAGCAGCGATGGGATGGGAGCGTGTCCGGCGTCGGTGCCGCGATCGCTGAGGATCAGCACGGTGCGGCCGGCCGCCACCGCCTCGGAGGAGAGCCGGCAGATGCGATCGAGCCCGTGCCGCAGCCCCTCAGCCCCGCGATCGCGGTGGAAGACGGCGGTGATGGTCTCGGCCGGGAACTGGCGCTGGGTGACCTGCCGGATGGTGGCCAGGTCGGCGTTGGTGAGGATCGGATGCGGCATCTCCAGCCGCGCCGCCTGCGACGGCCCCTGCTCGAGGAGGTTGCCGCCGGCGCCCAGCGAGGTGGCCAGCGACATCACCGATGCCTCCCGGATGGGATCGATCGGTGGGTTGGTCACCTGGGCGAAGAGCTGCTTGAAGTAGGCGAACACCGGCTGGGGCCGGTGGCTCAACACGGCCAGAGGCGCGTCGTTGCCCATCGACCCCACCGGCTCCTCGCCGGTGGTGGCCATCGGGGCCACCAGCAGGCGCAGGTCCTCGTCCGTCCAGCCAAAGAGGTGCTGGCGGATGCGGATGGTTCCCGAATCGGGCTCCTGCGTGTCCACGCCCTGGGGCAGCTCGTCGAGCCGCACGGCGCCGCCACGGATCCACTCGCCGTAGGGGTGGCGCCCGGCCAGCTGGTCTTTGATGGCGTCGTCGTCGAGGATCGCCCCCGCTTCGGTGTCGACGAGCAGGAGGCGCCCCGGGTCGAGCCGCCACTTCTTGACGATGCGTTCCTCGGGGATGTCGAGGACACCCGCCTCCGACGCCATCACGACGAGCCCGTCGTCGGTCACCAGGTATCGGGCCGGGCGCAGTCCGTTGCGGTCGAGGCACGCCCCCACGAGGCGGCCGTCTGTGAAGGCGATGGCGGCGGGACCGTCCCAGGGCTCGAGCAGCGACGCGTGGAACTCGTAGAAGGCGCGGCGACGGTCGTCCATCAGGTCGTTGTTCTCCCAGGCCTCCGGGATCATCATCATCATCGCGTGCTCGATGGAGCGGCCCGACATGGTGAGCAGCTCGAGCGCGTTGTCGAACTGCACGGAGTCCGAGCCCTCCCGGTCGAGCACGTCGCGGACCTTGTCGATGTCGCCACCGAACACGGCGCTGCGGAACTTCGACTGCCGCGCCGACATCCACGCGGCGTTGCCGCGCAGCGTGTTGATCTCCCCGTTGTGCGCGGACATGCGCGCGGGATGGGCGAGGTCCCAGCGGGGCAGCACGTTGGTGGAGAAGCGCGCGTGCACCACGGCCAGCGCGGAGCGCACGGCGCTGTCACCGAGGTCGGGGTAGAAGCGACCGAGCTGTTCGGCGGTGAGCATCCCCTTGTAGACCACGGTGCGGCTGCTGAGGCTGGCGATGTGCAGGTGGCGCCGATCCATGCCCGCTGCGCCGGCACGTACCTCGATGACGCGGCGGAGCACGTACAGGCGGCGCTCGAGGGCGTCGCCGTCGAGGCCCACCGCGGCCACGAAGAACTGGCGGATGCACGGCATCCCCGCCCGCGCGGTGACGCCGGGCGCACTGGGGTCGACCGGGACGTCCCGCCAGCCGAGCAGGCGCACACCCTCGTCAGCGCAAGCGCCGGCGACGATGGTCACCGCGGCGCGCCGCGGCGCCCGCTCCGCAGGCAGGAACGCCATGCCCACCCCGTAGGCCCCGGCCGGGGGGAGGTCCACACCGGCCGCGGCGGCCAGGAAGTCGTGGGGCACCTGGATGAGGATCCCGGCGCCGTCGCCGGTGTCGGGGTCAGACCCCGTGGCGCCGCGGTGCCCGAGGTTGACGAGCGCGCGCATCGCACACGCGACGATGTGGTTGCTGGCGACGCCGGACGTGGTGGCCACGAATGCGACGCCGCAGCCGTCGTGGTCGAACCGCGGGTCGCGAAGGTCGCGCGCGATCATCGTGGCGGCGCTCATCTGTTCGATCCCTCGGAGCCTGACAGGGTTTGGTCAGCCGATCAAGACCCAATCGTAGGAGGCTGCCGCACGCCGCCGCCTCGCCGTCATCGATGTCGCATTCGCTACGATCAAGCGCAGTTCGCGCTGCTTCTGCACCAATGCGCCGCGCCGGCTGCGTCAGGGGAGAGATGGCCCAGATCACCGCCAGGACGGTGGCCCACGACGTCGGTCACCCGGGACCGTCGCTGCTGGAGAGGTTCCGCCGCAACCAGCCCTGGTGGTTGCTCCCCATCAGTGTCGTCACCGTCCTCGGTGGCTTCGGCCTCTACGCGCTGGTGACCATCTTCGTGTTCCGTCCCGGTGAGATCGGGCCGTACCTCTCGCCCTTCTGGTCTCCGAAGATCGGCGACGGCGGTAAGATCCTCGGCCCATTCCCGGGCGCGGCCTTCATCCTGCTCAGCCCTCTGGCGTTCCGGGGGACGTGCTACTACTACCGCAAGGCGTACTACCGCTCGTTCTTCTGGGACCCCCCGGCATGCGCACTGGGCGAGCTGCGCCATCGCAGGTACCGCGGTGAGTCCGCGCTGCCCATGGCGCTCAACAACCTGCACCGGTTCGCGCTGTACGTCGCGGTGGTGATCCTCGGTTTCCTGTGGTACGACGCGCTGATCTCCTTCAACAACCCCGCCGACGGGCGCTGGGGGTTCGGGCTCGGGAGCGCGATCCTCCTCGTCAACGTCGCGCTGCTCAGCGGCTACACGTTCAGCTGTCATTCGCTGCGGCACCTCGCCGGCGGAGGCCTGGATTGCTATTCGACGGCACGCCTGGGATCCGTCCGCAACGCGGCCTGGCGCTGGCTGACCAGGCTCAACGTCCGGCACGCCGCCTGGGCGTGGGTGAGCCTCTTCTCCGTGCTCCTCGCCGATATCTACATCCGGATGCTCCAGGCCGGCTGGTTCGCCGACCCGCACATCGGCTTCTGACGATGGCGTCTGAGAGCTACGTCAGCCACGAGTGCGACGTGCTCGTCATCGGTGCGGGAGGCGCCGGGATGCGCGCCGCGGTCGCGGCAGCGGAGGCAGGCTGCAGCACCATCGTGATCACCAAGTCACTGCTCGGCAAGGCGCACACCGTGATGGCCGAGGGCGGGATCGCGGCCGGCCTCGGCAACGTCGACAGCCAGGACAGCTGGCAGGTGCACTTTGCCGACACCATGCTGGGAGGCCAGCTGCTCAACAACTGGCGCATGGTCGAGATCTATGCGCACGAGGTGATCGACAGGGTCTACGAGCTCGAGCGTTGGGGCGGCCTCTTCGACCGCACCGACGACGGCCGCATCATGCAGCGCGCCTTCGGTGCCCACAGCTGGCGGCGCCTCGCGCACGTGGGCGATCGCACCGGTCTCGAGTTGATCAGGACGTGCCAGGACAAGCTGGTGCACACCGCGGGAACGCAGTGCCACATGGAGTACACGCTGACCCGCCTGCTGAAGAGCGGAGACCGCGTGGTCGGGGCGATGGGCTACCGGCGCAACGACGGCAAGTTCGTCGTCATCAAGGCGGGGGCGACCATCCTCGCCAGCGGCGGTTGGGGCCGGATGTACCGCTACACGAGCAACAGCTGGGAGGGCACCGGCGACGGTGCCGCGATGGCCTACGAGGCCGGCGCAGACCTCATCGACATGGAGTTCGTGCAGTTCCATCCCACCGGCATGGTGTGGCCGCCCGGGGCACGCGGGATCCTGGTGACGGAGGCCGTGCGCGGTGAGGGTGGTCTGCTCTACAACAGCGAGCAGAAACGCTTCATGCTCGAGTACGACCCCGTGAAGAAGGAGCTGAGCTCGCGCGACGTCGTGGCTCGCTCCATCTACAAGGAGGTGCAGGCGGGCCGCGGGTCGCCGCACGGCGGCGCCTTCCTCGACATCACTCATCGCGGCGCCGACTACATCCTCAAGAAGCTCCCTTCGATGTACGAGCAGTTCCATGCCCTCGCCTCCGTCGACATCACCAAGGGGCCGATGGAGGTGGGGCCGACCATCCACTACACGATGGGTGGCGTTCGCGTCGACGCCGAGACCGCGGCGACGACGGTGCCCGGCCTCTATGCGGCGGGGGAGGTGGCCGGGGGCCTGCACGGCGCCAACCGGCTCGGGGGGAACTCGCTGGGTGACATCCTGGTGTTCGGACGGCGGGCTGGTGTGGCCGCCGCGGAGTTCGCGCGCACCCACGGCGCGAAGCGCCTCGTCGACGAGGGAGAGATCGCCCAGGAGCAGGACATCCTCTACGACCCTCTCGACAGCCGCCATGGATGGACGGATCGGGAGAACCCATACCACCTCCACGAGGAGCTGCAGGCTGCCATGCAGGACGATGCCGGGATCGGGCGCAGCGCGGAGTCGCTGCAGAGGGCCCTGGCCGCGATCCTCGCGCTGCGCGAACGCAGCGCACGGATGCGCGTGGTCGGCCATCGCGACCTCAACCCCGGCTGGCACACCTGCCGGGATGTCTCCTTCATGCTCACTGTCAGCGAGGCGATCGTCCGCAGCGCGCTGCGCCGGGAGGAGAGCCGGGGGTCGCAGTGGCGCTTCGACTTCCTGGAGCAGGATGTCGAGCAGGGCAAGGTCAACTACGCCGTCCGGCGCGATGGAGACAGCATGAAGATCGATGCGGTGCCGCTCCAGGCGATGCCCGAGGAGCTCGTCAAGCTGCTGCCGCGCAGCCGCTTCTACGACCCGGCGAAGCTGCCGAAGGGGCACCTGAAGCCCGAGAACATGCCGGCCGCGGCGGCGGCGGTGGGGAGCGCC
Organism: Candidatus Dormiibacterota bacterium; assembly: GCA_963823765.1. Taxonomy (GTDB): domain Bacteria; phylum Chloroflexota; class Dormibacteria; order Aeolococcales; family Aeolococcaceae; genus Aeolococcus. The sequence goes on along the minus strand of CAWGML010000002.1, from coordinate 773,186 downwards.
CCATGACCACGCTGTACAGTCGGCCCGCGGCTGCGAAGACCGAGGTGGCGCCGGGTGAGCACGCCACGCCCGACCCGGGCCTGACCGGTGAGTCGATCACGCTCAACGTCTTCCGGGGCACACCAGGCGGTGACCAGGGCGACGTCTCCTACCAGGTGCCCGGCGTCACCGGCATGGTGGTGCTCGACGCCATCCACTACATCCAGCACAACCTCGACACCGACCTTGCGGCACGCTGGAACTGCAAGGCCGCCAAGTGCGGGTCCTGCAGCGCGGAGATCAACGGCAAGCCGTCGCTGATGTGCAAGACGCGTATCGACGACCTTCCCGCCGGACCGATCACCGTGCGGCCGATGAAGGCATTTCCTCTGATCAAGGACCTGGTGTGCGACGTCTCGCGCAACTACGAGATCAACGCGCAGATCCCCCCCTTCACCGCCGCGCCCGACGATGGCACCCCGTGGCGCATCCAGCAGAAGGACATCGACCGGCTCTTCGAGTTCCGCAAGTGCATCGAGTGCTTCCTGTGCCAGGACGTCTGCCACATCAACCGCACCCACGGCCTCTCCGACCAGTTCTACGGGCCGCGATTCTTCGTGCGGGTGGCCGGCCTCGAGATGCATCCCAAGGATGTGCTCGACCGCACCGAGCAGACCCGCGACGAGGGCGGTCTCGGGTACTGCAACATCACCAAGTGCTGCACCGAGGTGTGCCCGGAGCACATCCATATCACCGACAACGCGATCATCCCGCTCAAGGAGCGCGTCGCCGACAAGCACTGGGACCCGGTGCGCTGGGTGGGACGCAAGGTCTTCGGGAGCCGTGACGCCGATACGCAGCCGCCGGGGCGCGGCCGCGCGGGCTAGAACACGCTCTGGGGCGCCGGCTCGACGGCGCCTATAGTGGAACCGTGAAGGACAGGCCGCGCGACACCTCGCTGCGTGACGCGTTCGTCGGCATCCTCGTGACGGTGGGCCCCTTCTTCGGTGTGCGCTACCAGCGCCCCCATGTCGAGGTCCCGGTGGTGAGCACGCCGGGCACGGAGGACGACGCCGCGCAGGGCCTCACCTCCGCCCCGCGGACGGAACCCCGCGCCGACGAGGGCGAGGGCATCGTCCTCTGAGGGATCGTCACCGCTCGTGCACGAGACCTCGGCCGACATCGCTGCGATCGACTCTCTGCTGGCGCGGAGCTTCAGGGCCGCGGGGCCGCACCTCCTCGACATCGTGCGCCCCGAGCGGCGTCTTGACGGGAGCGCACTCAGCGTGCGGTTGACCGGCATGTGCCTGCTGGCGGTCGCCACGGTCACCGCCGATCACCGTCCCATCGTCGGCGCGGTGGACGGGATCTTCTACCGGGGAGCGTTCCATTTCGGATCCTCGCGCACCTCGCTGCGGTTCCGTCACCTGGCGGCGCGACCCCAGGTCAGCGCCACCCACCTGCCCGGCGAGCACCTGGCCGTCACCGTTCACGGGCGTGCCGTGGAGATCGACATCGAGGCACCGGAGCACAACGGGTTCCGCCAGACGCTTCTCGACGTCTACCTACCTCGGTACGGCGACGATTTCGTTCGGCTGCTCGAGTCGGGCGTGGTGTACTGGCGGATCGACGCCGACCGGATGTTCACCTTCTTCGCGCCGGAGCTGGCCGCTCCCTGACGCCGCGGAGGTCAGCCGACGGCGACCGTCTCGCCGAGCGATGGCATCGAGGGGTCGATGTCCGCGCGGCGGGAGTCCATGAGCTCGACCAGCTGCTGCACGGAGGCGGCGGATCGATGCAGTGCGGCGCGGTCGGCGTCATCCAGCGCCACCTCGACGACCTCCACCAACCCGCCCGCGCCCAGCCGCGCGGGAACCCCTGTGTACAGGCCGTTGATCCCGTACTCGCCCTCGAGGAAGACGGCACACGGCAGCACCTGGCGGGTGTCGAGCAGGATGGCGTCGGTCATCTGCGCGGCCGCCGCCGACGGCGCGTAGTACGCGCTTCCCGTCTTCAGCAACGCCACGATCTCCGCCCCGCCGTCGCGCGCCCGCTGCACGATCCCCTCGAGCCTCTCCGCGGGGATCAGGTCGGTAACGGGAACCCCAGCGACCGTGGTCAGGGAGGTGAGCGGCACCATGGTGTCTCCATGGCCGCCCAGCACGTAGGCCGCGACGTCGACCACGGACGCGTCCAGCTCCTGTGCGATGAAGGTCCGGAAGCGAGCGGTGTCGAGGACACCGGCCATGCCGATGACACGCTGCCGGGGGAAGCCGCTCACCGCCTTGGTGACCTGGGCCATCGCGTCGAGCGGGTTGCTCACCACCACGATGACCGCGTCCGGGGACTTCTCGGCGACCTGCCGCGCCACCGAGGCGACGATCTTGGCGTTGGTCATGACCAGGTCATCGCGCGACATGCCCGGCTTGCGGGCCACGCCACTGGTGATCAGGACGACGTCGGACCCCGCGGTCTCGTCGTAGCCGTTGGTCCCCGTGACCAGTGAGTTGTACCCGACGATGGGCCCGGCCTCGAGCATGTCGAGCGCCTTGCCCTGCGGCAGCCCTTCGACGATGTCGACCAGCACGATGTCGGCGTAGTTGCGCTCGGCGAGACGCTGCGTCAGGGTGGCGCCGACATTGCCGGCGCCGACGACGGTGATCTTGTAGCGCACGGTGGGACTCCGCATGACCGGTTCGCTGAACAGCGCATTGTAGGAACCCGGACCGGCCGGCCAGCCCGGGCGTTGCTAGCATGGCCCGATGCGCGCACGCCCTCTCCGCCGCATCGAGCGCGCCGCCGTGTACGGCCTTCTCGGGACCGCGACGGAGGTGGTCTTCACCGCTGTGCGGGACGTGCTGCACCGCTCCAGCCGCAACGCCCGTCTCGAGGGAGGCACGTACCTCTGGATGCCGCCGATCTACGCGCTGTGCGCGGTGCTCTATGAGCCCGTCCACGACAGCCTTCGAGGCCTGCCCGCCCCGCAGCGGGCGACCCTGTACGCCGCCGGTTTCATCGGCGTCGAATACGTCAGCGGCAGGCTCATCGAGCGCGTCAGCGGGGTGATCCCGTGGGACTACACCGGTGCCACCCGCCTCCAGCTCCACGGCGCCACCCGCTTCGACTACGCCCCGTTGTGGGCGGCGGCGGGGATGGCTCTCGAGCCCGTCGACGACGCCTTGCGCTCGCTCCGGGTGGCGCACGGAGGCTGATGCCGAAGCGGCGCCATCCGCCCGGGGCGCGGGCACGGGTGCTCGAGGTGGTCGAGCGTCTGTGCGCGGAATACCCGCTGGCGGCGTGCGCGCTGGTGCACGAGTCGCCCCTGCAGCTGCTCGTCGCCACCATCCTGAGCGCCCAGACCACCGACGAGAGGGTCAACCTCGTCACCCCGGTGCTCTTCGCGCGCTACCCGACCGCCGAGGCACTCGCCGCGGCGTCCCAGGAGGCCGTCGAGGACGTGGTGCGGTCCACGGGGTTCTTCCGGATGAAGGCGCGCGCCATCCGCGAGATGTCCCAGGACATCGTCGGCCGCTACGGGGGCGAGGTGCCGGCGCGCATGGAGGACCTGGTGAGCCTGCGCGGGGTGGGCCGCAAGACCGCCAACGTGGTGCTGGGGGTGGCGTTCGGGCTACCCGGATTCCCCGTCGACACCCACGTCACGCGACTCACGCGCCGCCTGCGCCTGACGACGGCGACGGACCCCGTCGAGATCGAGACCGACATCTGCTCCATGGTTCCCGAGGCGGAGTGGACGGACCTCAGCCTGCGGCTGATCCTGCACGGACGCCGGGTGTGCGTGGCCCGGTCGCCGCGCTGCCCGGAGTGTGTCCTGAACGACATCTGTCCGTCCGCGCAACTGGGGCCCTTGCGGGGTGTGACCGGGAGGCCGAGATCTCAGGCCACCGCGAGGACACGGCGGCTGCGGTCCACGAGGACCGGCTGACGGAATCCTGGGAACGCGCACGCGCGCGGCCTGTGGATCGACAGCACCAGCGCCTCGGTGCGCTCGACCTCGCGGACGGTTATCCCGCATGCGCGTGCCACCTCGGCCGGAGCGATCACCCGCTCGCTGTCGGCGCTGACACGTCCCGTCCAGGCCGTGAACGAGAGGGTGACACGGGCGTACACGAACGGCTCCGCCTTGTGCTCGGGGACGCTGGTCTCGACGACGCCGAGGGTGTGCCCGACCGGCAGCTCGCCCATCAGCGTCTCCGCCACGCGACCGAGAAGCTGCCTGGCGGCCGCGACACCGGGGGCGTCGTGGTACACGAGCGCGGTGCGCCCGTCGGCGCGGATGTGCTGCAGGGCCAGAGCACTGAGCCCGGTCTGCGGGTCGAAGAAGCTCACCGGCACGGTTGCGAGCAGGGCGGCGACGTCCACAGCGTCGCAGACTAGGTGCCGCGCGCGGACACCTCACGGACGGTGCGCGCGGGACCATCGGTGGCTGGTCGTCGTACAGTTCGCGCCATGCAGGGAGCCCAGAAGCTGACGCCGCTCGACGCGTCCTTCCTCCACCTCGAGACGCCGCGCACGCACATGCACATCGGCGGCGTGGCCATCTTCGAGCCATCGCCGCTCGGCACGGGTCGCGCCCTCTACGACGGGCTCGCCAAGGCGATCGCTCCGCGGCTCGACCTCATGCCCCGCTACCGCCAGAAGCTCGCGTTCGTGCCCATGAGCCTCGACACCCCGGTGTGGGTGGACGACCCCGATTTCGACATGAGCAACCATCTTCTCCGCGCCGCGCTGCCCAAGCCGGGGGGCGACGAGGAGTTGCAGGAGCTCATCGGCCGCGTCTTCTCGCGCCAGCTCGACCGGCGCCGTCCGCTCTGGGAGATCTACATCGTGGAGGGGCTGCGGGATGGGCGGTGGGCCCTGCTGACGAAGTCGCACCACGCCATGGTCGACGGCATCTCCAACCTCGAGCTGGCCACCATCCTCCTCGATGTCGAACCCGAGCCGGCCAAGCAGCCGTTCGGGATCTCGCGGTGGGAGGCTCGCGAGTTGCCGACCGGCATGGGCCTCCTCGTCAACTCGCTCCGCGAGCGCGTCACCCGCCCGGCGCGCGTGCTGAGCGCCGCGCGCGCCGTGGCGGGTCAACCACTGCGCCTGGCCAACGCGCTCCGCGACACGGCCAGCGGGCTGGCCTCGATGGCAGAGCACATGGGCACTCCCAAGTCGCCCATCAACGGCAAGACCGGGCCCGCCCGTTCCTTCGCCTACAGCCGCTTCCCGCTCGAGGATTTCCGGCTCATCAAGCAGGCTTTCGGCGGCACCATCAACGACATCGTTCTCGCCGTGGTGGCCGGCGGGCTGCGCCACTTCCTGGTGGCACGAGGTGTCGACCCGGACGACGAGCGGTCGGCCCTGCAGGCGCTGTGCCCGGTCAGCATCCGCGACACCAGCGAGCGCACCGCGCTCGGCAACCGCCTCGCCATGCTCCTCGTGAAGCTGCCCATCGGCGAAGCCGACCCGCAGCAGCGCATCGCCAAGGTGCGTACCACCGTGGACGCGTTGAAGGCGCGCAAGCAGGCGGTGGGCGCGGACTTCCTCCTCAACCTCGCGGGCTTTGCGCCCTCGACCCTGCACGCCATGGTGGCGAGGGCATCGCTGCGCCAGATCGCCTTCAACCTCATCGTCACCAACGTGCCCGGTCCGCAGTTCGCGCTGTACTGCCAGGGCGCCAAGCTGGTCGAGGTCTTCCCGATCGCCTTCCTCTACGACGGGCAGGAGCTGGCCATCGCGATCTTCAGCTACTACGGGATGCTCAACTTCGGCTACCTCGTGGACGCCCAGGGCGTGCCCGACGTGGACGTGTTCGCGGAGTGCGTCGAGGAGGGTCTGCGCGAGCTCCTGGAAGCGGCCCGCGCTGTCGCGGGGCACCGCGACGGCGAGGCGGCGAAGCCGGCGGCACGCGGCCGCTCGAAGCCCGCCGGCGCACCGCGGGGTGCGCGCAAGCCGGCCGGTGCCAAGAGGTCGCCGGCCAGGCCGGCGGCGTCGCGCAGGTCCGCGACGGCCCGCAAGCCGAGCAGTCGCCACCGGGGAGCCGCCTGAGAGGACGCTCCGGGGATCAGGCGGGGCTTGGCCCGCTGAGGCGCATCGCCCACGCGTGTGCCTGGTCGTCGGGCACCGGGCTGTGACCGTCCATCGACCCCGCCAGGCGCTGAGCCTCGGCGCGGTCCAGTCGCAGTCGGCCGGCCTCGGGTTGGTCGATGAGGCCCGCCTCGATGCACAGGTTGAGGAAGGGCGCCAGCTGATCGGGGTCGAGAGGATCGAGAAAGCGCATCTTGCGTATCAGCCTTTCGCGGTTGCTCGGGAGGTACACACCGAGATCGGCGAAGGCGAGCAGCACTGCGCGAGCGAGGTCGCGAAGGTCGTCCACGCCAGGGATGGTACGCAACCAGAGTGAAGACAACGCTCGATAACAGCCACGATCTGCTGTCGGTACGCTACCGCGCGATGCGGACCGCGTCAGCCAGGAGCGCGGCTGCACCGATTGTGTGCGCGGTTGCCTGCGCCCGCCACGACGGGTCGCGCAGCCGTGTGATCAGCTCCTCGTACATCGGCCCATACAAGGCATTGACCACCGTTCGATCGCTCAGCGAAGCGACGGTCCGCGTACCCTTGGCGCGTCCGTCGTGTGACACCGTCAGGGCGGAGTCGATCCACTCCATGCGCAGGCAGTGCGCTGCGCGTTCCAGACGGATGACGTTGGTGCGACGGCTCCCCGCGTAGGAGACGTCGACACGGCCCAGGCCGGCGGCCCCGATGCTAACCTCCGTCGACGCCACCTCCCGCCCGCCCGGGCCCTCGCGGCGGCACCCCACCACCGCGCAGTCCGCGTCGAGCAGCTCGAAGAGCGCCAGGTAGTGCACCGCGTGGTCGCCGAGGATGCCCCCCTCGTGCTCAGGATCGGCCCGCCATCCCCCCGCGCTCAGCGGGTCGGTGCCCGGTCGCTCCACCTCGACCTCGAGGCCGAACCGTTCACCAGCCGCCAGGGCTCCTGCGACGGCGCGTGCCGTCCATCTCCAGGGTGTGGCAAATCGGTACTGGTGCACGGTGGCCAGCGCCAGCTCGGGGTGCCGGGCAGCCAGGTCACGGAGCGCAGCCACGTCGCTCTCGCTGAGCCCGAGAGGCTTCTCACAGAGGACGTGGATGCCTCGTTCCACGGCGGCTGCGATCTCGCCGAGGTGAGCGCTCGGTGGTGTGGCGATGACCAGGAGGTGCGGCGAGGTGGCGTCGAGCATGTCGTCGTTCTCTGCGAAGCCGACGGCGTTCGGATGGGCCGAGGTGACCGCGTCGCGCCTGGCCCGCTCGCGATCGCACACTCCGACGAGGCGCACCTGCCCGTCGCCCTCAGCCCGCAGGAGCGCGGGGAGGTGGGCGCGGGTGGCCGCGGACCCGATGCCGACGATGGCGACGCGCAGTGCGCCGTCTGCCGGCCCCTCAGCTGGCAAGGGCACGCCGCAGCGCCGCGATCGCCTCGTCGGCGCCGTCCTCGGTGAGCACGAGCGGCGGGTTGAGACGGACCTCGGGCACGTCGCCGACGATGAGGATTCCCTCGTCGAGACAACGACGGAAGAGCTCCAGGCAGAGGTCGGGGGCGGCCAGCTCGCCTGTCGCGGGGTCGACGAGGTCGAAGCCGAGCATCATGCCGACACCCCGGTTGCGGGCAACGTATGGAGATGTCTCCTCGAGGGCGACGATGCCCTCGGCCAGCCGGAGCGCGGTGCGGTTCACACCCTCCAGGAACCCGGGGGCGGTGATCACGTCGAGGACCGCGCTGCCGGCGGCGCAGGCGAGCGGGTTGGCGCCGTAACTGCTCGAGGTGGCGGACGGCTGGGCGAAGAGGCTGGCGTCCCAGAGGGCGCCCGGGGCGGCCACGCCGCTGAGCGGGTAGCCACCGCCGATCGCCTTGCCCAGGACCACGATGTCGGGGCGGACGCCGAACCAGTCGACCGCGAAGTTGCGGCCGAGCCGGCCGAAACCGGTGATCGAACTCGTCGACGATGAGCAGCCAGCCGCGGCTGTCGCAGAGCGCGCGAAGGCCCGCGAGGAAGGTGCGCTGCGGCGGCCGGTTGCCGGCAGTCCCGAGAACGGGCTCGACGATGACCGCGGCGACGCCGTCGAGCGCGGCGGCGCGGCTGTCGAGGTCCGCGAGCGCGGTGGCGCCGTCCTCCGCACAGGTGGGGTAACTGAGCGCGTCGTGCTCCTCGCAGCGCGGGTACGGTATGGAATGGACCCAGTCGACGCCGAGGCTGACCCGCTCCTCGGGGAAGCGCCCACCGCTGAAGCGCACCCCCGTGGTCTTGCCGTGGAACCCGCTCGAGAATGAGATCAGGTCACGGTGCCCGCTCACCGATTGGGCGAGGCGCACCGCCACCTCGACGGCCTCGGCGCCGCCGGAATAGAGAGCCACCCGGTCTACGCCGGCGGGCAGCACGCCGGCGAGGCGCTCCAGGTACGCGGCATGCTCGGGGGTGTGGAGGACACAGGCGGCGAGCCGCCGTGCCTGTGACGCGACCGCCTCCGCCCACACCGGGTGGCCGTGGCCGATGGCCGCCACGCCCATCGCGGTCGCGAAGTCGAGCAGCCTGCGGCCCTCGTCAGTGACCAGGTACGGGCCCTCGCCGTGGGTGACCACCAGGCCGGCGGACTCAGCGATGCGCCGCGGGCCTCCACCGCCGAGGCGGCGCACGGTCTGCGCGACGCTGGTCGGCGGTGTTCGGAGCGTTGTACTCATCAGATTGCCTCGATGTCGTCGTTGTCGCGCCGCTCGCGCCGCCGGATGCGGCGGACGTGGGGCGCATGCTGGAGGTGGTAGGGGACGTTGATGACAACCGTCCCCGGACGGAAGAGAAGCTGCGCCTTGAGGCGCAGGGCGGTCTGGTTGTGGAGCAGCTGGTGCCACCACCGCGTGGCGACCAGCTCCGGCAGCACGATGATGAGGGTGTCGTCGTTGCGCTGGCTGTCGATCGCATCGATGTAGCGGAGCAGCGGCCGGACGAAGGTGCGGTACGGCGACTCGACGACCTCCAGGGGCACGTGGTTTCCCCACACCTCCCAGCGCGCGCGCAGCCTGGCGATGTGGTCCTCGTCGTCGCAGACGTGCACGGCGATGACGTTGTCGCTGATGCTCCTGGCCATCGCCAGGGACTGCAGGGCCAGGGTGTTGAGGTCGGCGATCGGCACGAGGCAGACCAGCTTGAGCTGGTCCGGCGAGGTGGCGATCTCGGTGGTGAGGTGGCTGCTGACGTCGAGGTAGTGACGGTGAACAGCGAAGCATGCGGCGACCAGGATCGGCACGATGATGACGATCACGCCGGCGCCGTCGAAGAAGCGGGTGACGCCATTGATGGCCAGCACCAGGCCGGTGATCACCGAGCCGGTCGCATTGATGGCCAGGCCCAGCCGCCAGCCCTTGCCGCGCTTGCGCAGCCAGTGCATGACCATGCCGGACTGGGACATGGTGAATGCGGTGAAGACGCCGACCGCGTACAGAGGCAGCAACCGTCCCACGTCACCCTTGAAGAGCCAGACGAGTATCCCGGAGAGGAGGGCCAGAACGATGATGCCGTTGCTGTAGGAGAGGCGGTCGCCGAGCCGCTTGAACTGGTGGGGCGCGAAGTCGTCGCGTGCCATGAAGAACAGCAGTCGCGGGAAGTCGGAGAAGGCGGTGTTGCCGGCGAGCACCAGGATTGCTGTCGTCGAGACGATCACGAAGAAGTAGAGCGGTCCGTTGTGGAAGGCGTACGTGGCCACCTTCGAGATCACCGTCTGGTAGTGGGGCGAGGAGGGGAGGTCGGGCACCAGGCCGAGCCAGTACGTGACCAGGCTGATGCCGACGAACATGAGGCCGAGGATGACGCCGAGAGTTGTGATGGTGATGCGGGCGTTCACCCACTCCTTGGGCTTGAACGCGGGCACCCCGTCGCTGATCGCCTCCACCCCGGTGAGCGCGGTGGCGCCCGAGGCGAAAGCGCGCAGGACGAGGAAGATGCCGAGTGTCTGGGTCACGCGCTTGGGATCGATGACCGGGATCGTCCGCGGCACGTGGTGGGTGATGATCTGGAACCCCGCGACGATGATCATCAGGAACATCGAGCCGATGAACAGGTAGGTGGGAGCGGCGAAGATGGAGCCCGACTCGCGGATGCCGCGCAGGTTGCCGAACAGCAGCAGGGCGATGAAGCCGAGGCAGAGCGGCACGCGGTAGGGGATCGCGGCCGGCGCGGCGCTGATGATGTTGTCGGTGCCGGCCGCCACCGACACGGCGACTGTCAGGGTGTACGAGGTCATCAGCGCGCATCCCGCCGTCAATCCCGCGAGGTGGCCGAGGTTGTCGCTGGCGACGATGTACGAGCCACCGCCCTTCGGGTAGGCCTTGATCGTCTGGCGATAGCTGAGCACGACGATCCCCAGGAGCAGCGCGATCGCCGCTGTGATGGGCAGGACGAGCCCATACGCCGTGGCGCCTGCGAGCACCAGGTAGAAGAGGATCTGCTCGGTCGCGTAGGCCACCGACGACAGCGCGTCCGAAGAGAGCACCGCCAGCGCCTTGATCTTGGTGAGGCGTTCGTGGCTCTGCTGCTGGGTGGCCAGCGGCGTGCCCAGGACGACGTTGCGCAGGCGCCCGCGCAGGCGGGCGAAGTCGCCCGTCGGGGCCGTGGCGCGACGCGTGACCTCGAGCCACCCTGGCGCCTTGTGCTCGAAGCCCTGGCTCTTCGAGCGCATGACCCGCACGTAGCGCTGGCCGGGCCGGCCGCGCTGCTCGAGCAGGTCGAGGTCGGGGTCGATCGCCGCGTCGGCCGCCGGCCGGGCGCGCGGCACCCTCGACCAGGCCCGTCCAGCCTCGCGGAGCGCCGCCACCTCGTCGTCGGCGAGATCGACGGTGGCGGGGGCGGACGCGCCCGGCGTCGATTCACTCACTCTTCGTCACAAAACTCCGTCCGTGAGTGTAGTCAGCGCTCGCTGAACGCGGATCAGGGGGCGTCGGGTACGATTCGCGCGTTCCGATGGATTGCGACCTGGCCGAGTGATCGACACAACCGAGGCATCGTCCCCCGCCGACGCGGAGATGGGCAGCCGCAGCGCACCTGTCAACGGTGGCGGCCGCGTTGTTGCACCGAGCGTCCGTCGGCGTGCGCCAGCCGGCGGCCCGGCCCCCTCCCAGCTGCCGCGGATCGTGCGCCCCCACGGCCTGCCCCATGCGACCCGGCCCATCGAGCCGCCCGCTCCCGATCATCATCACCTGCCGGGCTGGGTGCGCCGGGTCCACGGCCAGGCGCGCCCCATCCTCGCCGACCTCCTCGGCAACCTGTCCGGCGAGTTGCAGGAGCGTTTCCAGGCGAGCGTCGATGCTCTGATCGGCGGCATGAGCGCCGGCAAGTTCAGCCTGGCGTGGCAGTACCCGAAGGTCATCGCCGACGGCATGGAGCTGTTCGAGACCCACCGTCGCGCCAACGCCGAGCAGTTCCAGGCTCAACGTGCGCTCGAGCAGCGCCGCAAGAAGGCGGGCGACAGCCTGCGCGAGTCCGGCGCCCGGCTGGCGCCGGACCTGCTCGCGCGGCTCAACCGGTCCCTGCGCAGCGCCACCACCGCCGAGGAGATCGACGCCGTGTCCAGCGAGGTCGAGCAGTCGGTCACCGCGGCGCGGAGCAACGAGGAGCGCCGCCGCGATCGCGAGATCGACCGCACGCGCACCCGGATCCGCAAGACGCTGCCCAAGGCCGCGGCCGGGGAGCCGGCGGAGACCTGGCAGGATGTGCTCCGCCGCTTCGCGGAGTTGCAGGCGTCCGAATAACCTGCGCGACGGCCGGGGATTCTGGCGCCGGTATACTCGCCAGCGAGTTCGCAGCCAGCGCGAGGAGTTCGTGAGCACAACCCCTGTCGCCGCGTCGCTCGACCCCGATCGTCTCGCGCCTGACGCCGGCAACCCCGCCGTCGCCGACGTGATGCGCGACGAGGTCGTGTTCTGCCTGCCGAGCACCGGTGTCGACGCCGTCGCCAAGCTGATGGCCGACAACGAGCTCACCGAGGTCCCCGTGCTCCTCGACCGCCGGCCGGTCGGGTACGTGCACCAGGACGACATCCTCGACCGTCTCGTCGCCGGGGACGTGGTGATCGCCGGCAGCGACGTGGCCATGCGGCCGCCGACGACCCCGGTGCAGGCGCGCGACGTCCTCCGCACCCCGCCGCTGCTCGTCGACGAGAGGCAGCAGGTGCGCGAGGTCGCCGCGGTGATGGCGCAGCAGGGTCGCCAGGTGGCGCTGGTGATGCACGAGGACGAGACCCCGGTGGGGATGCTGACCGCGCGCGAGCTCGCCGACCACCTCCTTGCCCACCCGGAGATCACCGGTGCCTGACCTGGACCGCCTGGCGATCACCCTCGGCGCCGAGTGCGACCCGGACGACAGCCTTCTCGACATCCTCGCGCCTCTGCGCGCCCAGCACCCTGTTCCGCTGGTGGTCACGCGCGACGACGTCATCGAGGGGACGATCGGCCTCGAGGTGATCGTCGCCGCGTTCGGCCGTGACCTGGCCACGGTCCGCGTCGGTGAGGTGATGCGCGCGGCGCCCCACATGGACGTCGGCGAGGCGGCCGAGCACGGGGTGGCCGCGATGCGGGCGGCGGGCGCGGCTGCGGTGGTCGTCACCGAGAGCGACGGCGGCCTGTTCGCACGCCAGCGCGATGAGCACCCGGTGGGGATCGTCACGGATGCGCTGGTCCTGGCCACCATCGGCAAGAACGTGACCGACAAGGCACCGATGAAGATCCTCTCGGGGCATCGCGACCTGGGCTTCAACGTGCCGGTCTCGCCGTGCCAGCGCAACTGTCCGATCAAGCAGGACATCGCCACCTACGTCGACTACGTCAGCCAGGGGCGCTACGTCGACTCCTGGACGGTCATCCACGAGACCAACCCGTTCCCGAGCATGCTGGGCCGCCTCTGCAACCATCCCTGTGAGACGGACTGCAAGCGCGGCTGGGATCCCGGCGAGGAGCCCGTGACGATCCGCTCGATCAAGCGCTTCAGCACCGACTTCGCCTTCGCGCAGAACCTCTGGATCGACTACCGGATCGCGCCGCCGAACGGCAAGAGGGTCGCCGTGGTCGGCGCCGGGCCCGCCGGGCTCACCTGCGCCCTCGACCTGCGCGTGCAGGGCTACGACGTGGCTCTGTACGAGCGCGAGTCCAAGGTGGGCGGCCTGCTGAGCACATCGATCCCACCGTTCCGGTTCGACCACCGGCAGCTCCAGTGGGAGCTCGACATGATCCTGGCAACCGGGATCGAGGTCCACACCGACAGCAACGTCGGCACGGGCGAGGACGACATCAAGATCGACGACCTGCTCGCCGACTACGACGCCGTGTTCGTCTCGATCGGGATGATGAAGGGACGCATCCTGCCCATCCCGGGCAGCGACCTCCCGCAGGTCACCGACGCGATGACCTTCCTGCGCCAGATCTCGTACGACCGCATCCCCCCGCACTTCCCGATCGCCGGCAGGGTGGTCGTGGTAGGGGGTGGAGCGATCGCCACCGACGCCTGCCAGAGCTCGATCAAGCTGGGCGCCAAAGAGGTGTGGATGGTGGCCATCGAGCCTGAGGATCGGCTGCCTGCGTTCGGCAACGAGCTGCACGAGGCCAAGGAGATCGGGCTCCACATCAAGTGCGGCGTCATCGTCAAGGAGATCCACGCGGACGAGCGCGGCAACGTCGTTGCGGTGAGCTTCGCGCCGCTCCAACCCATGGAGTTCGACCCGCTGAGCGGAAAGCTCATCTTCGCCTCGGTGAAAGAGGCGGAGGGCGCCGAGCGCTGGACGGTGCCGGCCGACCTGGTGATCTTCGCCTCCGGCCAGATCATGGAACCCCCGGGTGAGTCCGTCCCCCTGACGCAGCGTGGCCTGGTGGCCGCCGACCGCGGTGGCCACACCGGCGTCGACCGGCTGTTCTGCGGCGGCGACTGCGTCCAGGGCCCGTCGTTCATCGTGGACGCGGTCGCTTGGGGGCACCGCGTGGCGCGCTCCATCCGCGAGTTCCTCGGCGACGTCCAGCCGGCCGGCGAGCGCATCTACCAGACCACCGTGGAGCGCACCGACGATCACCGCCAGTCGGAGGTGTTCGCCCGCACCGATCCGCCCATCCTCGAGGCGTCCAAGCGCTACGACATGAGCGAGTGCGAATTGCCCTGGAGCGACCGTGAGGCGATCGTGCAGTCGATCCGCTGCTTCCAATGCGAACTCGGTCCACCACTACGACACCGCGGTCTGTGTGCTGTGCGGCGCCTGCGACGACGTCTGCCCGGAGAAGGCGATCGACGTGGTGGTCTTCGGTGAGGATCGCGAGCGCTCCTCAGGTGGCGAGACCCTGGTCTGCCAGACGTCTGGGGGGGACCCCACCGCCGGAGGCTACGAAGGTGAGATCTACATCAACTACGACCGCTGCACCAACTGTCGCATCTGCGAAGACCACTGCCCGGTGAACTGCATCACGTTCGAGCGCGTGCGGTTCATCGACGACACCATGCGCGTCGTGGAGAAGCCGCGGGTCAGCGTGGAGCTCCCGCTGGTCGCGGTGCACTGAGCGCGAGAAGCTCGAGCGCCACCACGGCATCACCGGACGCCGAGCTGATGCGCCGGGCCCTGCGACTGGCCAGGCGGGCGGCGCAACGTGGCGAGGTGCCCGTCGGCGCCCTCGCCGTGCGTGACGGCGCGGTGATCGCCGCGGCCTCGAACCGCATCGAGCGCGCCGGTGACGCGGGCGCGCACGCCGAGATGCTCGTCATGCGGCGGGCGGCCGCCGTGCTGGGCGGATGGAGGCTCGCCGGGGTGACTGTCGCGGTCACCCTCGAACCCTGTCCGATGTGCGCCGGCGCCATGGTCCTGTCGCGCATCGACCGGTGTCTCTACGGCGCACGAGATCCCAAGAAGGGTGCGGACGGCAGCGTGTACGACGTGCTGCGGCACCCCGCCAACAACCACCGTGTGGCGGTGACCGGCGGGGTGTTGGGGGAGGAGTGCGGGCGGTTGTTGAGCGGGTTCTTCCAGGCGCGTCGCCATGGCGACTGACTGGTTGTTCGTCGACGGCTCCAGCCTCATCTTCCGCGCCTTCCACGGCGTCCCCCGGAGCGTGCGGGCGCCGGACGGCCGTCCCGTCAACGCCGTCCGCGGCTTCATGGACGCGCTGGCACGCCTGGTCACGACCCGTTCACCGCGCCGTCTCGCCGTCGCGAGCGACGAGGATTGGCGACCGGCGTGGCGGGTCGAGCTCATCCCCGGCTACAAGGCGCATCGCACCGCGGAGCCGGTGCCCCCCGAGCTGGAGCCGCAGATGCCCCTCATCCATGAGGTGCTCGAGGCCGTCGGGATCGACTTCATCGGCCTCGCCGACTACGAGGCGGAGGACGTGATCGCCACGTGGACGGCCCAGGCTGCCGGGACCGTCGAGATCGCCAGCGGTGACCGCGACCTCTTCGCGCTCATCGAGGATCCGCGAGTGTGCATCCTGTACCCGGAGAAGGGGGGCATGTCGGTCGTCGACGAGGCCGAGGTGACGCGACGCTACGGCATCCCGGGGCGTTGCTACGCCGACTACGCGATCCTGCGCGGTGACCCGTCCGATGGCCTGCCGGGACTGAAGGGCGTCGGCGCCGTCGCGGCGGCCGACATCGTGCGGAGACGCGGTGGCGTGGCAGGGCTCCTCGCCGACGGACGCCTGCCGGAGCAGCAGCGGGACTACCTCACCCGGGCGGCGCGCGTTGTCCCGCCGGTGCGTGACCTCCCTGTGCCGCTTCCCGAGGGCCGGCGCGACGCCTACCCCGTGGACACGCGCCGGCTGGAGACGCTCAACGAGCAGCACGGGCTGACCTCGGCGAGTGAGCGGCTCATGCACGCGCTGCGACGCGGTGCTCCGCCGTCCTGACCGCACAGCACGGGGACTACAGGGCCGTGGGCGGCTCCATCCCCGGGTGGATGCGTTGCCAGAGAACGTGGTCCGCCCATCGACCGGCGATCGCGAGGTAGCCGGCGGCGACGCCGATCCGTTCGAAACCGCAGCGCGCCAGCACCGCCTGCGATGCCGTGTTGTCGACCATCGTGGCGGCCTGCAGACGGTGGAGGCCCACGTTGGTGAACGCCATGTCGACCGCGGCCTCCAACGCCCACGATGCGATCCCTCGACGCAGCCGCCCGCCGTCGACTGAGTAGCCCACATGGCAGCTGTGGAAGGCGCCCCTGACCACGTCGGAGAGCGTGACCTCGGCGACCATCCATCCGTCCTCGCGGACCAGGAAGGGGAACATCCGCCCGACAGCGACGTCGTTGGCCGTTCGCTCCACCCGGTGGCGCTGGCCCTCCACAGTCCAGAACCCCGCTTCTCGGTGAGGCTGGGTCGGAATGAGGTGCTCGCGATTGCGCACCCAGTACGCGCCGATGTCCTCGATGTCCATGGCGGACAGCACCCGGATCTGCAACGCGCCGTGACGCGAGTCGGCAGGCGCTGACCGCGCCAGGTCGATCGTGGGCATCAGAGCCGGTACGCGGTGGCTCGCCAAGCGCGAATCGGCTCGGCCTGGAAGGTGACCTGGAGCGTCGCGGGCTCCACCACGGCCAGCCGCCACCCATCTGCGAAGGCGGCTTCGAGCTCCTCGCGTCGCACCCGGCGGGGGCCCCAGTCGCCGGGCTGCGCATCACTGAACACGAGCAGGTGATAGCGACCGCCCGGGCGCAGGACACGACGGATCGACTCGACATACCGCGCGCGGTCGTCATCTGAGAAGACGTGGAAGACGCCGCTGTCCAGCACCGTGTCGAACGTGGTGCCGAGGAAGCTGAGGTCACGTACATCGCCGACGACGAACCGGACCCCGACACCACGTTGCCCAGCACGCTCCTGGGCGATCGCGATGGCCCGCGGTGCGCCGTCGACGCCGGTCGAGTCGAAGCCGCGGGAAGCCGCCAGCATCGCCAGTTCACCGGTGCCGCACCCCGCGTCCAGCACACGGCCCGTGACCTCGGCTGTCGAACAGCGCCGCCAGCGCCGGCTGAGGCTTGCCGATCTCCCACGGCGGTGTGCCGACGTACGAGTCGTCGAAGCTGTCGGCTCGCGGCGGTACGTACCGTCCTGAGGGCATGGGGCCAAGTTTGGCCGCCACGGCACCCGCCCGGCCAGTGGCCGGCGATGTCGGCCGTGGGCAAACCCGCCATTGGCGCGACCGGCTTGCCGCTGTCACAGGGGTGAAGGCCATGTCGTCGCTCTGTTACGAGCCCGCGAGATCGCACCTGATGCCGGTCACCGTCGACGACGATCCCGCTGAATGAATCAGCGTCGGAGGCCGGGGTGAGCAATCGGCTGTGGTGTGCCGTGGCAGCCGCGGTCGCTCTGTGTTGCGCCGGGCTGGTGGCGGTGATGCTGATCGCCCCGGTCGCCGTCACCCTCCCGAGCGACGACATCGCGGAGACGGTCGCGCCCCTGCTTGCGGCCGTCGCCTGCGTCGTGGCCGGCCGCCGCCACGCCGGCCGGGCTCGCGCCGGCTGGTACCTGATCGGCGCGAGCGCCGCGACGTGGGGTGCCGGCCAGGCCGCCTGGAGCTGGTTCGAGCTCGTCGCCCACCAGGAGAACCCCTTCCCGTCGCTGGCGGACATTGGCTACGCCGGCTCGATCCCACTGCTGTTCGCCGGCCTGTTCACCATGCCGGTGTGGCCGTCGGGGCCGGTGGCCAAGCTCAGAGCCGTCGCCGACGGGCTGATCATCGCCGGGGGACTGCTGTTGATCAGCTGGTACACCGTGCTGTCCGCGCTGGTGGCAAGCCCGGCCGACACGGCCTTCGGACAGGTGATCAGCCTCGCCTACCCGATCAGCGACGTCATCGTGGTCACCGTACTGGCGATCATGTGGTCGCGAGCGTCGGTCGCATCGCGCGGATCGATCGTTCTCATCATCGGCGGGCTCGGCTCGATCGCCGTCGCTGACAGCACCTTCGCGGACCTCCAGGCGCAGGCGAGCTTCGGCTCGGGCAACGTCGTCGACCTCGGCTGGGTGGTGGGCTACCTCATGGTGGGCCTCGCGGCGCTGTTCGCCCTCACCCGGCCGATC
The DNA here is from genome assembly GCA_963823765.1 of Candidatus Dormiibacterota bacterium. Classification (GTDB taxonomy): domain Bacteria; phylum Chloroflexota; class Dormibacteria; order Aeolococcales; family Aeolococcaceae; genus Aeolococcus. The sequence continues at coordinate 755,110 of CAWGML010000002.1, read as the reverse complement.
GCCGTCAAGCGCAGCAAGCTCCCGAGGTGGCGGACGGCGTTGCTTCCCTACCTCCCGCTGCCGGTGGCGATCGGCTACGCGATCGACGAGCGGCTCGCCCTCGGGCGGATCAACCTGTTCACCCTCACCATGGCGCTGGGGCTGTTCCTCCTGGTGCTGTTCCGGCAGGGTCTCTCGGTGCACGAGAACATCGTCCTCCTCCGCCGGCTCGCCGACAACGAGAGCGAGCTGCACCACCGGGCCGAGCACGACCCCCTCACCGACCTCAACAATCGCAGCAGCTTCATCCGCTTCGTCGACGAGTACCTGGCCACCTCCAAGCACGATCGGATGTGTGCCGTGATGTTCGTCGACCTCGACGACTTCAAGCACATCAACGACAGCCTCGGCCACGCCATGGGTGACCAGGCCATCGTCGCCGTGGGGGCGCGCCTGAAGTCGTGCATGCGCAACCACGACCTGGTGGCGCGGCTCGGCGGCGACGAGTTCGCCGTCTTCCTCACCAGGCTGTCGGACGTCGGTCAGATGGTCACCATCGCCGAGCGTCTCATCGAGACGCTCAATGAGCCCTTCCAGAGCTCCGACATGCGTGCCTCGGTGTGCGGGACGATCGGCGTCGCCATCGCCGAACCGGGCGACGATGCCGGCGAGCTGCTGCGCCGGGCCGACATCGCCATGTACGCGGCGAAAGCGCGCGGCAAGGGGCTGTTCGGGATCTTCGAACCGAGCATGCATGTCGCCATGTACGCGCCACTCGAGCGCCGGGCCGACCTGGAGCGCGCCGCCGAAGACGAGGAGTTCATCCTGCACTTCCAGCCCGTGGTCGACGTGACCAGCCGGGCCATGGTCAGCGTGGAAGCGCTGATCCGATGGCAGCATCCGAGGCTCGGCCTGCTGGGCCCGATGGAGTTCATCGACGACCTCGAGAAGGCCGGACTCGATGGTGAAGGTGGGCGCGTGGGTGCTGGAGGAGGCCTGCCGGCAGACCATGCGGCTCCGGGCCGACGGCGCCCCTGACCTGTCAGTCAGCGTCAACGTGAGCAGCTCACAGATGCAGGACCCCGGGTTCGTCGCTGTGGTCGCCGACGCGCTCGCGGCCACGCTGCTCCCGGCCAGCGCCCTCGTCATCGAGCTGACCGAAAGCGGCAGCATCGGCGAGAGCGAGGTGGTCGGGCTGCGCCTGCGCCAGCTGCGTGCCATGGGCGTGCGCGTGGCCATCGATGACTTCGGCAGCGGCTATTCGTCCTTCACCTACCTGCGCCGTCTTCGCGTCGACATCCTCAAGATCGACAAGACGTTCGTCGACGGTCTGCTCGCGGGTGGCCCCGGTGCTGCGCTGGTCGAAGGGATGATCGGCCTCGGCAACAGCCTGGGGCTGCTGACGGTGGGGGAGGGCGTCGAGGATGAGGAGCAGCACGCGGCCCTGGTCCGGCTCGGCTGCACGATGGCCCAAGGGTACCTGCACGCCCGGCCGATGCCGATGGACCAGCTGGTGCTGTTGCACGGCGCGGCCGCGCCACGTCAGGTGGCGGCGACGGGCTGACCGAGCTCCGTCGGCCACACCGCCGAGGCGGTGCTAGTCTGCTCCGATGGCGGCCGAGAAGATCCACCTGACCCCGGAGGGCCGCGACCGGCTCGAGGAGGAGCTGCGCGACCTCGTCGAGAACCGGCGGCCGTTGATCGTTCAGCGCGTCGCCACCGCGCGCGCCGAGGGCGACCTCAGCGAGAACTTCGCCTACCACGATGCACGCCAGGAGCTGGGTCTGCTCGACGGGCGCGTGCAGACCATCGAGGCGACCCTGCGCAATGCCCAGCTCTTGGAGACCACCGTTGGCGAGGTCGTGGGGCTCGGCTCGACGGTGACCATTCGCGATGAGTTCGGCGAGTCGACGTACGTGATCGTGGGTCCCGTGGAGGCCGACGTGGCCGGGGGCCGCATCTCGATGGTGTCCCCGCTGGGAGCCGCGCTGATGGGGCGCACCGTCGGCGACGAGGTCAGCTTCGCCTCACCCGGAGGCATGCGCAGCGCCATCATCGCGGGCGTTCACTGAGCGGTTTCGCAAAGGTGGACGGCGCCTTGAATCGCGCCGGTACGGTGGGCTAGAGTGCCACCCGCATTCAACCGGGAAGCACGACGCCAGCCGGCTCGCGTGGCCCCCTGACACCGGTGCCTCCCCACATGGGGGTCAAGCCGATGAGACCGACGAGGGTGCGGCTCGCTCTGGGAGCGCTGGTGGTCGCGGGAGTGATCCCCGCGGCGACCACGGCTGGTGTGCGCGCCGGCGCGCAGGCCGACTCGCAGCATCTCAACATCAGCTGTTACAACAGCGCTGCGCTGTGCACGGAGGTGGGCAACTCCGAGGAGGTCTTCGGCGAGGACCACTACGTCGGCCATGACGAGCCCGGGGTGCACTTCTTCTCGGACCAGCCGGGCTCGGGGAACCGGTTCCAGTCCCAACTCACGCTTCCGACCAACCCCCCGATCTCCGATCCGACCAAGCCGGGCAAGGCGTACACGTTCGAGTTGAACAGCGGGTCGTGGTACGGCATGACCCTGTGTGACACCCAGTCCTACCCCGAGCAGGTCAAGACGTGCATCCCGGACAGCAACAAGAACATCGTGGATCCCACGGTGTCGGCGAAGCATCCCGGCGCCGCGTTCATGGAGCTGCAGTTCTATCCACCGGGATGGATCCAGTGGCCGACCTGGGCCGTGGCCGTCGGGACGGGCTCCTGTGACCCGACGAAGTGGTGTGCGGCGCTGAACGTCGACAGCCTGCTCGAGGATCCTGTCAACGGCACGGTGCAGAACTCGACCTGCGCCTCGAAGGTGGGCGTCGAGACGATCAACTTCGCGTTTCTCACCCTCGACGGAAGGTCGACAGGGCCAGCCAACCCGGTCGATTCCACGCTGGCCACCTTCACGCCGGATCGCACCCGCGACCTCTTCATGAGCTCGGGCGACACGCTGGCGGTCACGCTCCACGACACACCCAACGGTCTCACGACGGTCATCAAGGACCAGACCAGCGGCCAGACGGGTTCCATGACCGCGAGCAAGGCGAACGGCTTCGCGCACATCCAGTATGACCCCACCGGTACCAGCTGCAACGCGATCCCGTACGACTTCCACCCGATGTACAGCACGTCCTCCGAGAAGACCATCCTTCCCTGGGGGGCTGACCAGGACAGCATCACCTTCACCGACGAGATCGGCCACGCATCGCTGTGCACCGGCCCCGCGCACATCCCCGCGAGTCCGTTCGGCCTCGACAGCAACGGCAACCCGGTCACCTGCCCGTCGAACGACAACGAGGAAAGTGGGGCCAACAGCGAGCCGTCTGACTCAGACGACGACTTCTGCTTCCCCGGCAGCCAGGCGCCGAAGATCCATGTGAGCGAGTGCACGGATACCAACACCGGGTTCGACGGCCTCTCGTACCAGCCGGTGTGGCCCGACGGGAACACCAAGCTGCATCCGACGCCCTACCGGCTTACCAGCCCGATGACAGGTGACGGCTACCACACGCAATACAGCCGGGCCGTGTTCGAGGTGGATCTCCCCGCCATCGAGTTCGAGCGCCGCGGTCAACCCGTGCGACCGGTCCACCGGGGCCAACTGCACCCACTTCCCGCTGACCGACGACGGGTCGCCCGTTGCCTTCTACCCGTTCTTCAGCACCACGGGCACCGGGAGCAGCTGCCAGTGGCAGTTCGGCAACCACATCCCCGGCGCCACCAATGATTTCGGTGAGAACGCGCAGTACGGGTCGCTCCTGAACGCCAACTACATCCGCTTCGGCGGCGGGGGTACCAGCGTCACACGATTCAACTCGTTCCGCCAGATCATCCCCAACCCCTGCTGACCCGCTGACCGGCGGGAGCAGAGCCCAAGGGGGCCGCCTTCGGGCGGCCCCTTTTTGCGTCTGTGCCCCCCGGTCCGGTCGGGTCCGGCCTCCGGTGCGGCCGATTCGAGGGGTGATCCGTCCGGGACGAGAGTGCGTATCGGCCAGCAGTGAAGGCACGTGCGCCTCACTCGGCCGTCTCCGGCGGCTCGCAGCGGATCAGGCGAGGTGGGCAGCGTGAAGAAGGTGACACGGCGCGGGTTCATTCACACGTCGGTGGGGGCGGCCACCGGCCTGGCGGCCGCCGGGGCGCTGGGCGCGGCTCCTCAGCTGGCGGGGGCCATGGTCAGGCCAAGTCGATCCACGCCACTTGCCAAGGGCGCGCCGCAGCCGATGGTCGCGTACGTGCGTGACGCGAGCCGCGGCGAGATCGCGCTCATGGTGGGCGATCGGGAGGTCACCTACCACGACAGCGAGATGGTCAAGCGCCTGATCGACGCTGCCGAATAGCAGCAACAACAACCACCACAACACCCAATACAGAGGGGATAGTCCATGTCGTCCCATCGCGAGGCACCGGGCATCAGCAAGGACCCGGTTGCCGACAACACCGACACCTATGCGTTCGTCAGTCCCGACGACCCCAGCACGGTCACCATCATCAGCAACTACGTGCCTCTCGAAGCGCCTTTCGGGGGCCCCAACTTCTTCGAGTTCGGCGACGACGTCCTGTACGAGATCCACATCGACAACGACGCCGATGGGGTGCCCGAGATCACCTACCAGTTCAACTTCAAGACGGTGGTCGCCGACCCCAACACCTTCCTGTACAACACCGGGCGCATCACGTCGATCAACAGCTCCGCATGGAACCGCCGGCAGTTCTACTCGGTGACGCGCATCGCCAACGGCGTCAGCACCGTGCTGGCCACCGACCTGGCGTGTCCTCCGTGTCGTATCGGACCATCGTCCACGCCCGACTACACGAAGCTGGCCAACGCCGCCATCCACCAGGTCGGCGGCGGCCAGAAGGTGTTCGCCGGTCAGCGGCTCGAGGGGTTCTACGTCGACCTCGGGGCAATCTTCGACCTCGGCGACCTGCGCCCGTTCCAGAACCTGCACGTCTTCCCGAAGCCGGCCAAGGACGGCGTGGACTCCAGCCACGACTTCAACGTGCACTCGATCGTGCTCCAGGTGCCCAAGACGCTGCTCACCAAGGACGGGTCGTCGCCGAGCGATCCCTCCAGCGCGACCTCGGTCATCGGCGTGTGGGCTGCCGCGAGCAGGCGCAAGGCTGAGGTTCGCCAGGTCGGGGATGGACGCAATCATGAGTCGGGTCCCTGGGTCCAGGTGTCGCGGTTGGGCAACCCGCTCGTCAACGAGGTCCTCATCCCCATGGGGAAGAAGGACTACTGGAACTCGGAACCGGCGCAGAACGACAGCCAGTTCGAGCAGTACGTCGCGCACCCCGAGCTGGCCCGCCTGCTCCCTGCGCTGTACCCCGGTGTCTTTCCGAATCTGGCCGGTCTCCACGCCCCGCGCGCGGACCTGCTGGCGATCCTCATGACCGGCATCCCGGCCGGGATCATCGATGGCTTCCAGAACTACACCGGCCCCAGGCAGGCGGATCAGCTGCGGCTCAACATGGCGATCGCGCCGGCCAGCAACCCCAGCCCGCTGGGCATCCTTGGCGGAGACCTTGCCGGTTTCCCGAACGGTCGCCGCGTGTTCGATGACATCACCAGCATCGAGCTGCGGGCCATCGCGGGTGCGACGTACCCACTCGTGCACCCGTCTTACCACCCCGACGGGGCGGCCGGGCTGCTCACCGACGGCCTCGACCCGACGTCGACGCGATACCTCACCGGGTTCCCGTACCTGGGCATCCCGGCGAGTGGCTACGCTCTGGACGATCCACTCCAGCAATGAGGGGGAGGAGCGAGGGAGGAGCGGTCGCGGACCGCTCCTCCTCTCCGAACGACGAGATGGAAGGCGACCACAACACCGGAACCGCTGAAGGCGTGCTCGTCGAGGTGGGTGATGGGAAGGGCGCCCTGGTGTTGCTGCTGGATGGCAGCTTCGCGGGCCGCGAGATCGAGATCAGCCCGGCGGGCTCAGCGCGGCGGGTGCACACCGGTGTGCTGCCTCGCCACACGCCGGCCGGGCCGGTCCTTGCCGCCGTGTTCGGGTCCCTGCGCGAAGGGCCGTACGACGTCTGGGACGTGGCGGACTCCAGGCTCGCGGAGGTTGTCGTTGCCAGCGGTCGTGTCACCGAATGGCGCAGCCCCGCCTTCGCGCGCGGTGACACACCAGTGGCGTCGACAGCGCACTCAGACACACACAGCAACAGCCTGAGCCGGACAGGCGCGGGCGACACGCGAGGGAGATGACATGCCATTCGTCGGTACAGGGCACATCTGGATGGTCGGGATACTTCTGATCGTCGTGCTGATCATCTGGGGACCGGGCAAGCTGCCTGACGTCGGCTCCGGGATGGGGCGCGCAATCCGCGAGTTCAGGAAGGCGTCGACTGAGGCCAAGGAGCAACTCAACCCGACTGCAGCGATCAGCGATCCGCCGCAGGCAGCCACGGTGACCGCGGAGCCGGTGACCGCGGGGGCGACGCCGACGCGCGACAGCTGACGTTCGCACTGTCCGGCAGCGTGCGATAGGCTGTCGCGCAGGCATTCGGTCAGCCCGGGTCCTACCACCACCAAGGAGAGCCGTGATGGGACCCGTCCGGTCCGGATGCCCCGCGATCCGCCGCTACAGCGCACGGTGAGCACGCCCGAGCCGGCGCCGGGAGCCGGCCTGCAGCGACGTTTCGAGGCCTGCGTGGCCAACTGGGATGACATCGGCCGCGCCGACCGCGCACCTGGCGCGCGACCGCTCCGCGCCACCATCGAGGCTCTGTGCGCGGCCGGGTTCGACCTCGCCGTGCTGACCGGCGGCGACGTGGACCGCATCGACGATGCGCTTGGCGCCCGGCCCGCAGGTCCGGGCCGTCTCCTCGTCGGCGTCGGCGGCGGTGCCGAGGTCGTCGAGTGCGGACCGGCCGGCATGGCGCCGCGCCTCCGGGGTGACGCGGGCCCGGACGCGGTGGGTTGGATCTTCGCGGACCTCTGGGACCGGGGCATCGCTCCGGGTGACGTGCTCGTGGCGGGCGACGTGGTGGGAGCGCCACCGGGGGTGGTCCCGATCCCGGGTGGCCCGGACGAAGCATGGGCGGTCCTCGAGGAGCAGCTGCGCCGGCGCCAGGCTGGGCAGCCTCCGGCGCCGCGGCCCGCGGCCGGCTGGTGCATCAGGGTCGACGGCATCGAGGAGGAACGGGAGCACGCTCGGGCCGCGGTCCTGACGGTCGGCGACGGCTGCATCGGCACCACCGGCGCGCCGCTGCTGTCGTCGCACCCGGCGGCGGTCCCCGAGACCCGAGCCGCCGGTTTCTACGACGGCGAAGGCCCGGAGGAGCACCTGCGCCCGCTCCCTGCCTGGAATCAACTGGGCATCCCGGTTCCAGCGGGCGCGCGTCTGTCGCGCGTCCTCGACCTGCGCACGGGCGTCGTCGCCCATGACGTGGACGAAAAGGTCGGCACGGTCTCGGGGGTGACCTTCAGCTCCCTGGCGGAGCCCGGGACAGCGGTGCTCTGGGCGGCCGGCAGCCCCGCCGCGCTGTCGGGTCTGAAGAGCCAGTCGAGCGAGAGCGTGGTCACAACGCCGCAGAGCGGCAGCCTGGGCCTCCACGTCAGCGACGCGGTACGCGACGCCGGTGGGTCCGTCGTCGTGGAGCGAATCGCGGTGACCGCGCCGGGGGGCGTGACCACGTCTCGGGCTCGCGCGGAGGCGGCGAGAGGTCGCGGTGTCATTGCCCTGCACCGTGCGCACCGCGAGTCATGGGCGGCGCGCTGGGCCGACGCCGACATCGCCCTCACCGGCGACGAGGAGCTGCAGCGCAATGTCAGGTACTCGCTCTTTCAACTGATGGGCGCGGTTGCCACCACCGGGGAGGCACCGCTGGGCGCGCGGGGCCTCAGTGGTGACGGCTACAAGGGTCACGTCTTCTGGGACTCCGATGTGTTCGTGGTGCCGTTCCTGGCCGCGACATGCCCAGCCGCGGCGAGGGCCATGGTGGAATACCGGGTCCGCCGCATCGGCGCGGCGATGGAGCAGGCGCGTGCGTTGGGCAGGCAGGGTGCCAAGTACCCGTGGGAATCCGCGAGCAGCGGCCGCGAGATCACGCCCGCGACAGTGCTCGGTCCACGAGGAGAGACGGTCGTGGTCCGCACCGGCGAGATGGAGGAGCACATCGTTGCTGACGTTGCCTGGGCCGCGTGCCGGTACGTCGACTGGACCGCCGACGAGGCCTTTGCACGCGGCGCGCTGCTGCAGATCCTCGTCGAGACAGCGCGGTACTGGGCATCGCGAATCGAGCGCGCGGATGATGGGTCCGCGCACATCCGTCATGTCATCGGCCCCGACGAGTACCACGATGATGTCGATGACAACGCCTTCACCAATGTCATGGCTCGATGGAACCTGCGCGCGGCAGCCTCCCGCGCGGCGGCCCAGTGTGACGAGCGTGAGGTGCACGAATGGTCCACGCTGGCGGACCGGCTTGTCGACGAACTCGACCCGGCAAGCCTGGTGTATGAGGAGTTCGCGGGGTTCTCCCAGCTCACCCCGTTCCCGTTGCGTGAGACATATGGCCCCGCTCCCTTTGCAGCCAACTCTGTCATCGGCTTCGACCGCATCCAAGCCCTGCAGGTGGTCAAGCAGGCGGATGTCCTGATGCTCCACCTGATGATCCCCGACGAGGTGCCGGCCGCGTCGCTGCTGCCCAACCTCGACCGCTACCTGCCCATCACCGCGCACGGCAGCTCGCTGTCACCGGCAGTGCACGCCGCGCTCCTCGCCCGCGTCTCACGTCACCCTGAGGCTCTCGACCTCCTCGGCTACGCGGCTCGGATCGACGTCGATGATGCCGCCAACCGAGCAGCGCACGGCCTCCACGTCGCCACCATGGGTGGCCTGTGGCTGGCCATGGTCGAAGGTTTCGCGGGGCTACAGGCGGACGGCGATGGCCTGTGCATCCGGCCGCGCCTTCCCGCGACATGGGAGGAGCTGTCCGTCCGTCTCATCTACCGCGGCGTCCGCGTTCACCTGAGCATGCGCGGCGCGGAAGTGCGAGTGAAGACCGATCGTCCGCTGCGCGTGGTGGTCGCGCCGGACTGAGCACGGTGCCGCAACCCGTGCGGACGCGAGGCGGCCAGGATGCTACCCTGCGCTCGGGAGAGGGTCGCGCCGCGCCGTCCTCTCGTCCCCGAGGTGCAGCTTCGATAAGTCAACGCCACATCGTCCTGGTCGCGCCGCCGTGGTATTCGGTGCCACCTGACGGGTATGGGGGGATCGAGCTGGTCGTCGGCCTGCTCTGCGGTGCCCTTCGGAAGGCCGGCCACCGGGTGACACTTCTCGGAGCCGAGGGATCGCACCCGGACGCCATCGCTGTGGCACCCCGCTCCTGGCGTGTGGCACTCGGCCGGCCCGCCGAACGCCTCCGTGAGCTCACCTACGCGACCCGGGTCGTCGAGAGACTCACCCGGTTGGGCAGCATCGACATCATCCACGACCACTGCGGGTTTGCCACCCTGGTTGCCACCGAGGTGGCTGGTCTCGCACCTGTGGCGCACACCGTTCACGGCGACATTCCGGAGCCCTACGCCACCTTCTACGGGTCGCTCGCCGGCAAGGTCGGATTCGTCTCGATCAGCGCGGCTCAAGCACGCAGCGCGCCGGCCCTGCCATGGATCGGCACCGTTCACAACGCCGTCGATGTCGAGGCTTTGCAGGTCACACCTGACGAGAAGGAGGACTACCTCCTGTGCCTGGCGCGCATCTGCCCTGAGAAGGGACAACACGTCGCCATCGAGGTCGCACGTCGCGCGGGGAGACGTCTCGTCCTCGCCGGCAAGGTGGAGGACATCCCCGTGGCGACCGAGTACTACCAGCGCCATGTCGCGCCCCTGGTCGACGGCGATCGCGTGGTCCACATCGCCAACGTCGCCGGGGAGGAGAAGGCGCGCCTTCTGGCCCGGGCATACGCGCTGCTTGCCCCGCTGCAATGGGAGGAGCCCTTCGGCCTAGCGATGGTCGAGGCCATGGCAAGCGGCACTCCGGTCATCGCCATGGCCCGAGGCGCCGCCCCCGAGCTGGTGACCATCGGTGTCACGGGGCTGCTAGTGGAGGACGTCGACGCGATGACCGATGCGGTGCGCATGGTCGCGCAGCTCGATCCCCAGGTGTGTGCCGATGCAAGTCGCGCACGCTTCAGCGCGTCGTCGATGGCCGCAGCCTATCTGGGCGTGTTCGAGGAGGCGATCTGGCGGCCGCAAGGGCTGCCCGATTCGGAGCACGTGATGCGGACGAGCGACAGGCCGGTCATGGTCCCCAGCAGCCGCTGACCGCTGCGGGCGTCCTGAGCCGTCAGCGCCCACGGCACGTCATCTGGCGGTGACCGGCGATGGCGACAAATGGCGGAGAGGGTGGGATTCGAACCCACGGTGGCTATTAACCACACCGCTTTTCGAGAGCGGCACCTTCAACCACTCGGACACCTCTCCGGGCCGCCGCGAGTATAGGAGCGGCGCCGGCTCGGCGATCGTCAGGTGGTGATGTGGATTTTCACCCCGACCAAGATGAGCGGCCACAGGAGAACCGCGAGGATCGCCGTGAGGATTGCCCCCAACGATCCGAGATTGTCGAAGTAGTGGTCCCTGCCGGCAACGATGGCGCCGACCACCAGCCACACGACCACCGCCAGTGGCACGGACCTGCCCCTGTACATGTGCGCCTCCCATGGCCTGCCGACGGGCGCGGAGCATACCGGTCAGGAACCGCGACAAGACGCGCCTGGTCAGGCGGTGCGTTGTCCCCGGCGGCGCAGGAGGTTGGCGACCAGGCCCGCGCCGGCGCCCAGGGCCGGCAGGATCAACGCACCCCAGGCGCTGCTGTGGGAGACGGCCGGCGCATGGCAGGTCGGGTCGATCCCGCTGGGACGCTGGACAGGGCCGGGCAGCGGCTCCTGCGAGGGCATCTGGGCAGTGCCCGGCACCGGTAGCCGGCGGAGAAGGCCGAGCTCACCACCGTGCCGGTCGGAGCCGGGCACTCGCTGAGCACACGAGGGTCGGCGCGGTTGGTGGTCGGCAGGGACGGAGCGCTGGTGTTCGGCGCCGCGGCGAAGTTGAACGCGCTGGTCATGTCGCCGCTGGTCCTCTCACGCCACGGGCTCAGGCCGGGAGTTCTTGGTGGCCGAGTCGCGGCGAGGTACCGGCACCTTGAACACAGCCTCGACGAAACGCAGCAGCGAGGTGTGGTCGAACGTGTCGCTGCACACCATCGGGCCGCCGCCGGGGTTGGGGTTGCGAGTGAAGGGCGAGATGACCAGCGCAGGGACGCGGAACCCCAGGCCGATGGGCTTGCGGAGGAACCCGGCGCCCTCGCTCCTGGCGGTGGGACCCAGCCGGTGCAGGTTGAAGAACTCACCCGGCCGTTCCGCCGGGTCGGTGGCGGACGGCACCGGCGGAGGCACGTGGTCGAAGAACCCGCCGTTCTCGTCGTAGGTGATGAAGAGCACCGTGTTCGGCCACTGCGGCGAGTGGAGGAGCGCGAGGACGACTTTCTGCGCATCGTCCTGGCCCCACTCGACCGGTGCCGGGGCGTGCTCGGTGTCAACCAGGCTGCCGAGCACCCATGACACCTGTGGGAGATAGTTGTCGCACAGCGTGACGTTGTCGGCGAGTGCCCAGTAGAGGTCGACGTCGCCCGTGTGATCCCGGTGGGTGATCCCTCGTAGTAACCCATCGTGATGGCGGCGAACTTGCCGTTGCCAGCCGGGCGCGCTCCCGAGCTGGCGGGCGACCCACTTGTCCATCCTGCCGTCGTCCCACATGGCGTGCCGATCGGCCCATTGGTGGCCGATGTCATTTGTGCACTCGCCCTGGCTGGTGGATGGTTCGGTGGTGTCTGATGTGGAACGGCAGCAGGGGATCAGGCACGCCTGGCGCGCTCTTGGCGGGGTAGCGCTGCCGAGACCGGCCTGGTTGCGTGCCGGGGCGGTCCGCGACGGGCCGGTAGAATCGCCGCGGAGCGATCGCCTAGTCCGGTCGAGGGCGCCGCACTGGAAATGCGGTAGACGGGGTAACTCGTCTCGAGGGTTCGAATCCCTCTCGCTCCGCCAAATTTTCCTGACCCCTCTCACCGGCGGCGTTTGTTGACGTGGGACCGTGCCGCGCCCAGACTGGTGGTCGCGCCGGATCGCCGGTCGGGCCGAGGAAGAGGGGTTGCAGATGCGGGTCCGCCGTTTGGGACGTGGTCGCCGGTCTGCACTGGCGCTCGGAATGGCGGTCCTGCTCGGCCTGGCAGGGGTATCCGGCAGAGCCGGTGCGCAGGCGTCGCCCGCGGTGACCATCTATCCGGCCCCGGGCATCAACGGTCCAACTGAGATCACCGCTGGTCCCGACGGGGCGCTGTGGTTCATCAATGCCGGTGCCAACAGCATCGGCCGCATCACCACCTCCGGGGTTGTGACCAGCACTAGCGACCCCAGCATCGACAAGCCCTCGGCGATCACAGCCGGCCCTGACGGCGCGCTGTGGTTCACCAACGCTGGCAACAACTCCGTCGGTCGAGTCACCACGGCAGGTGCCGTGACGAACTTCACCGCTCCCAGCATCGACAAGCCGCAGGCGATCGCTCCAGGCCCCGACGGCAACGTGTGGTTCACCAACGCCGGGAACAACTCGATTGGACGGATCACCACCACCGGGGCTGTCAGTAACTTCGCGTCATCGAGGATTCACAGCCCAGGCGGGATCGTCGCGGGACCCGACGGCGCCATGTGGTTCACCATCGGCGGCAAGGTCTACAACGGCCGCTGGAAGGATTCGGGGATCGGACGAATCACCGTGAAGGGATCGGTCAAGAAGTTCACCGCGTCGAGCGTCCAGGATCCCACCGCGATGGCGCTGGGGCCTGACGGCGACCTCTGGTTCATCTCTGCGGCCAACGACTCGATCGGCCAGATCACCACCAGCGGCACGATCACCACTTACGCCGCGACGAATTTCGTCAACCCACAGGAGATCACCGCCGGCCCCGACGGCGCCCTGTGGTTCACCAACTCCTCCAAGTACGACGAACCCGGAGACACGATCGGACGCATCAGCACCACCGGGGCCATCACTGCCTACTCGGCATCAACCATTTCCTCTCCCCATGGGATTGCGACCGGGTCCGACGGCGCGCTTTGGTTCACCAACCGCGGCCCATCCATCGGTGAGTCGATTGGCCGGATCACCACGGCCGGCGCGGTCACTGACTACGTCACCAGCCCTACCATCGACCGGCCTGACGACATCGTCTCCGGCGCCGACGGCGCGCTGTGGTTCACCGATTACGCGGACAACGCGATCGGCAGGATCAGCACCGACGGCGTGATCGCCTTCTACACCGCCCCGAGCGTGGACGAGCCGATCGGGATCGCCGCGGGGTCCGACGGTGCCCTGTGGTTCACCAACTTTGGCAACGATTCGATCGGGCGGATCACCACCACCGGGACGATCGCCAACTTCAGCTCCACCAAGATCCATCTGCCCACCAGCATCACCGCTGGACCGGACGGCGCCCTGTGGTTCAGCAACGAGGGAGCGGCTCCACAGAGCATCGGCCGGATTACCACCGCGGGCGTCGTCCGTACCTACATCACCGGCCAGCCGAACAACAGCATCGGCTCGATCACCAGCGGCCCCGATGGAGCGCTGTGGTTCTTCAACTTCGGCGCGATCGACCGGATGACAACCGGCGGGTCGGTCACCGCCTACCCAGTCTCCGGCCTGCAGGGTGGGACCGTCGACCAGGACCGCACCATCTCCACTGGCCCGGACGGCAACCTGTGGTTCGTTGAGGGCGGCACCATGGGCAGCGACGTGGTCTACAAGATGACCACGGCCGGCGCGCTCACCACCTACTCGGATCCCGGCATCGCGGGCCCCTTCGCCATCACGTCAGGGGCAGATGGCGCGCTGTGGTTCACCAACCAGGGAAACAACTCCATCGGTCGGATCACGACATCAGGGTCGGTGACCAGTTACACGTCGCCTGGCGTGGCTGAGCCGTGGAACATCACCAGCGGCCCGGACGGCGCGCTCTGGTTCGTCAACGAGGGCAACGACTCAATCGGGCGCATCACCACCCCCTGAGGTCGCCGCGACGGTGTCGTCTCGGCGAGCAGTGGCGCACGTCGACGCAGCCCTGACAGCGAAACCATCGGGTCGACGGCGGGGCAGGGCGCCTGCATCACCAGCGGTGGGGCGGTGGGCCTCCCGTCCGCTTTGGGGGCCGGCACCCTGTGCCGCGCCCGGACATGGCAGGACAATGCCTTCGTGGGTGACGCCGGATCTGCCGGGTTGGCGCGACGCACCGTTGGCGGCCGCGCCGCCCTGGGAGCGTGGGTGGCGTGGTCGTTGGTCTTTCTGCTGTCCGCTGCCACCGTCGTGCTGCACATTCTCGACGGGTCCCGCAGCTGGGCCGGGGAGTACGGCATCCCCGGTGCGAGCATCGCCGTCCCGCTGGCATTCGCGTCGGTGGGCGCCCTGGTCGCCGCACGCCGGCATCGCAACGCGGTGGGTTGGATCTTCCTGGCCGCCGGGTTCTCCTGGGCGCTGGCCGCCGCCGCCGCGCAGTACGCGATCGCAGCTGTGTTCGTGCGGCCCGGGACCCTTCCGGGCGGCCTGGTGGCAGCGTGGCTGGGGTCGTGGGCATTCGTCCCCGAGGTCGCCCTGCTGGGGATCTTTCTGCCGTTGCTCTTCCCCAATGGGGACCTGCCCTCGTCGCGCTGGAGGATGTTCGCCTGGGGGATAGGTGCGGTGGCCATCGTCGCCCTCGCCGTCGACGCGGTCCCGCCGGCGTCCCTGGCTGTGGCGGCCAACGGCGAGCTGCAGAACAGCACCATGCTCAGCTCGTCGCAGGATCTCCTGACCACCCTCGCCGGGCTGCTGCAACTGGTTCTGTCCGCGGCTGCCGTGGCGGCCGTCATCGGGATGATCCGGCGCTACCGGCGCTCGGACGATGAGTTGCGCCAGCAGCTCAAGTGGTTTCTCTTCGCGGGCGCGATCCTGGCCCTGGCGCTGATCGCCACGTTCTTCGCGTCGGCGCCCGGCTCGGTTTCATCCGACGTGGCCTCGGCCTTCTTCGTCACCGCCGCGCTCGGCCTGGCGGTGGCGACCGCGGTGGCCATCTTCAAGTACCGCCTCTACGACATCGACGTGGTCATCAGCCGCACGCTGGTGTATGGCTCGCTCGCGGCATTCATCACGACCGTCTATGTGGGCATCGCTGTCGGCATCGGATCGCTCGTGGGCAGCGGTGGCAGGCCCAATCTCGGCTTGTCGATCCTCGCCACAGCGATCGTCGCGGTTGGCTTCCAACCGTTGCGCGAGCGGCTCCAGAGGATCGCCAACCGGCTGGTGTACGGGAAGCGGGCTACGCCGTACGAGGTGCTCTCACAGTTCTCCGAGCGCGTCGCCGAGTCCTACGCGAGCGAGGACGTGCTCCCCCGGATGGCGCGCGTCCTCGCCGACGGCACCAATGCCGAGCGGGCCGAGGTCTGGTTGCGCAGGGGTGACCTCCTGCAGCGGGCGACCGCCTTCCCCGCGCAATCTTCAGCACCCGCTGTTGTGCACATCAATGGCCTTGCTGACGTGGCGATCCCCGCCACCGATCGCACGGTCATGGTTCGCCACCATGGTGAGGTGCTCGGTGCCCTGACGGTCACCAAGCGGCGCGGTGAGTCGATCACACCGATCGAGGTCAAGCTCATGGACGACCTCGCCCACCAGGCCGGTCTGGTGCTCAGGAACGTCGGTCTCACCGCAGACCTCCAAGCCCGGCTGGTGGATCTGCGGGCGTCACGGCAGCGGCTGGTCGCCGCCCAGGACGACGAGCGCCGCCGGCTCGAACGAAACCTGCACGACGGTGCCCAGCAGCACCTCGTCGCCATCAAGGTCAAGCTGGGCGTCGCCGAGGTGCTGGCCCTGCGCGAACCGCAGCGCGCCATCGCTGCGATCGCCGAGCTGAAGGGCGACGCCGACGAGGCGCTCGAGACTCTCCGTGACCTGGCCCGCGGCATCTACCCCCCGCTGCTCGCCGACAAGGGCCTTCCCACTGCTCTGCAGGCCCAGGCTCGCAAGGCCACCCTTCCCGTCGACATCGAGGCGGATGGCATCGGCCGGTACGCGCAGGACACCGAGGCAGCGCTGTACTTCTGCATCCTCGAAGCGCTGCAGAACATCCAGAAATACGCTCATGCATCGCACGCTAGGGTGCGCCTGCGCGAGCGGGGCGAGCTGCTGATCGCCGAGGTTGCCGACGACGGGCGCGGCTTTGACGCCACCACCACCGCTCGCGGCAATGGGCTCACCAACATGGAGGACCGCCTCGACGCGCTCGGGGGCACCTTGGAGATCGTCTCGATCCCCGGCCAGGGAACCACCCTGCGCGCGACCCTGCCCACAGGCGACGTGTTGAGTGCAGGCAGCCGGCTTGTTCCGACGGCTGAGCCACTCAGCTCAGCTGACAGCGATCAGGTTGCCGTCAACTCTGGAACTTTCTGATGCTCCCTCCGCCAAGCCCGAGCCTCGCGGCGCTCGCGTCCAGGCGCCCCTACCCCTGGTCGAAGAGGCCCCGCCAACGCTCGGCGATCGCGTGGCAACCGGCACCGTGTCGGCTCCCGTCGCGGTGGCCACCATTTCGAGATCCTTGAGCGCCCACTCCAGGGGGAACTCGGACGAGTGGTCCGAGGTCTCCATCTTCGCCAGGCGCGCGAGCGCGGTCGCGGTGGGCAGCGGACCGCTCCGCGCCGCATCCAGCACCGCCTGGTAGGGGATCCCTATCCGCTCTCTTCTCGGTTGAGGGTAGGGCGGCGCGGTCGACGGCTCAAGCGCGGCCGGCGGCGTCCTCTGCGGCTCGCGCGGCACCCTCGGCTTTGGTCGCCTCCTCCTCGGCCAGACGCGCTGCCTCCGCGAGGCGGTCGGCGTGCTCCCGCTTGGCTCCGGCGAGGGAGCGCGCACGCCGGGCAGCTTCCTGCAGGTCGGCGCGCCGTCGCTGAGCCGCGCGATCGTCAGCAAGATCGCGCGGGGTGGCACGGGTGGCGGACGGCCGAGTGTCAGAAGACCGCGGGGGCGGGCGCCTCAGCTGCGCCAGCGCCGTCGTCAACGCAGCCGGGTCGGCGGCCGGGTCAGCGGCGTCACCGAAGCCGGCCGCGTCTACGTCCCTGTCCAGCGTCCCGCGCCAGAGTGCAACTCGACCGTCGGCGTCGCCCGTCGCCGCAGCCCGCAGCGTGGTCCTGATCCGCCGCTCCGTCGCGTCTCCGGCTGCATGACCCGACCGTTCCAGCACCAATGCGGCCGCTGCCGCCACGCCGTCGATGGCAAGCCGGAGCCGGGCCGATGCGAGTCGGAGCCCGTCGCCTGTGCCCGAACCTCCGGCGGCCGCCTGTTGCGCGTCGCGCACGTCTGCGCCGGCGGCCAGGAGCTCTTCGACAAGGCTCCGTTCTTCAGCAGCAACCTGGTCGATTGCCCAGGCGCTCACCGGTGGCTTGCGTAGCTTGGCGAAAGCGGCTGATGCCGCGGCGTCGCTGGGGCGCAACGCCTTGGCCATGGCTGTGCGCCGTTCGACAAAGCTCTCCAGGGGACCTCGGTACAGCTCGGCGTCGTCCGCGCTCACGGTCGCAGCGTACTTCTCATCACGCCGCGGGTGACCGGTCGTGACATCGCCAGCCAGCTAGATCGCGTCCCTGTCCTCGCGGCGCCTGGCGGCACCCGGCTCGATGTGATAGGGCACGTTCATCACCACGGTCCGGCGCCGGAACAGCAGCGCCGCCTTGAGTCGCAAGGCCGTCTGGTTGTGCAGCAGGTTGTGCCACCAACGGTCGAGCACCAGCTCCGGCACCACCACCACGAGCGTGTCGTCGGGTCGCTGGCGATCGATCGCATCCAGGTATGCCAGTAGCGGCCGGATGTATGAGCGGTATGGCGTGTCGATGATGGTCAGCGGGACGTGGTTGCCCCACGCCTCCCATTTGGCACGGAGGGTGGCGACGTGCTCGGGGTTGTCACAGATGTGCACCGCGATCACGGTCGGGGAGAAGGACCGTGCCATCGCCAACGACTCGAACGCGATCCCGTTGAGGTCGGTGATGGGCACGATGAAGGTCGCCCGCACGGCGATCGTCCGGGTCGACGTGTCCGCCTCGACCTGCACAGCGACGTCCGAGTAGTGTCGATTGATCGCGCGGAACAGCATCACCAGCGTGGGGATGATCAGCAGGACCACCCACGCACCCTCGAGCAGCTTGCTCGCGCCGAACACGACGAAGACCACGCCGGTGAGGCACATGCCGATGAAGTTGAGGGGCAGGCCGCGCCGCCATCCCGGCTCACGGCGGCGCAGCCAGCGCACCACCATGCCGGCCTGGGACATGGTGAAGGCGAGGAAGACTCCCACCGCGTACAACGGGATGAGGGCGTCGACCTTGGCCCCGAAGATCACCTCGAGGAGCATCGCCAGGGATCCCAGCACGAGGATGCCATTGCTGTAGGCGAGTCGGTCGCCGAGGCGGCCGAACTGATGGGGGGCGTAATCATCGCGCGCCAGGAAGAAGAGCAGGCGCGGAAAGTCGGAGAATGACGTGTTGGCGGCGAGGATGAGGATGAGCGTTGTGGCGACCGCCACCACCACGAAGAAGATCGAGCCGTTGCCGAAGGCGCGCACCGCCAGCTGGGCGATGACACTCTGGTACACGCAACTCCCCTGTGCGACGGCCGCGCAGCTGAGATGAGACGGGTCGAAGGGACGCAGACCGAGCGTCTGCGAGGCCACGGTGACGCCGACGAACATCACCGCGAGGATCGTCCCCATCACCGTCAGGGTGACCCGCGCGTTGCGCCACTCCGGCGGTTTGAAGGCGGGGACACCGTCGCTGATCGCTTCGACGCCGGTGAGAGCGGTGCATCCCGACGCGAAGGCGCGCAGGATGAGGAACAGCGTGATGCCCTCGGTGCCGTGGATCGCCGCGGTCTCGGTCGCGGGCAGGATGGACCCGGTGGCACCGCGAATGACGAGCGTGATGATCATCGTCAGCATGGCAGCGATGAACAGGTAGGTCGGTGCCGCGAAGATGGAGCCGGACTCGCGGATGCCACGCAGGTTGCCGACCATGATCAAGGCGATGAGCGCCACGCAGATTGCGACGCGCTGCTGTCCTGCGGCGGGGATGGCGCTCTGGATCTGGTCGGCCCCACTCGCGACTGACACGGCGACCGTCAGCACGTAGTCGGTCATCAGCGCCGCCGCTGCCACCAGGCCGAAGAGGGGCCCGAGGTTGTCCTTGGCGACGATGTACGAGCCGCCACCCTTCGGGTAGGCCTTGATGGTCTGGCGGTAGCTGAGCACCACGAACGCCAGCAGGATGACGATCGCAGCCATGATCGCCAGCGACGCGCCGAGCGCGGCTGCACCGGCGAGCGCGAGGACGATGAGGATCTGTTCGGTCGCGTATGCCACGGACGAGAGCGCGTCGGATGACAGCACTGCGAGCGCCTTGAGCTTGGTGAGCCTCTCGTGCACGAACTGACTGCTGCTCAGTGGCGCCCCGATCAACGCATTGCGCGCGGCGGCTCGCAGCCGTGCCAGCGCGCCGCCCGGCTGCGCGGTGCTGGGTGTCGCCTGGAGCAACCCGGGTGCGAGGCGATCGAAGCCCTGCTGACGTGCGCGAACGACACGCACGTAACGGTCCGCGGGCAGAGCACCACGGTGCTCGACATTGACAAGGTCCGGTGAGATCGCCCAGTGCGTGTCGTTGGAGGCGCGCGGCAGCGATTCCCACGATTCACCTGCTGCATGGAGTGCGGCCACCTCGTCAGCGGGCAGCGTCACCTCCGGGAGTGACGGGACGCCGTTGGTCATGCCACCCTGTCGTCGCTCGGACCCATGGGCTGCCGCTGGGTGAGGACGTGTCGGAAGACGATTCCGTCGGTCGGCACGAGATCCTCGAGGTCCAGCCGAACCACGATGTGCCCGCAGCCAGCGCCGCCGTTCGACCAGCACATCGCATCCATCGCCACGATGCACGAGCGCCGTCACCCGGCCGAGGCTTCGGCCTGCCTCATCGACGACCCGGCACCCGAAGAGCGCCGCAGGGTCGAACCGATCACCGTACGTCACCCGACGAGCATCACCCGACGACGGTCAACGAACGATCAACGATCCCGGGCGAGGGCAGCCGGGCCGAACCGATAGCCTTGGTGGCCGACGGTGACGATGACGACAGGATTGGCAGGATCTTCCTCGAGCTTGCGGCGCAGGCGCTGCACGAACGTGCGGAGGTAGTTGCGATCCCCGACATAGGCCGGGCCCCACACCCGGCCGAGCAGGGTGCGGTGGTCGCGGGTCATGCCGCGATGTGAGGCCAGCTCGGCGAGCAACACCCATTCAGTGGGGGAGAGGCGAACCTCGTGCCCCCCGCGGGTGACGGAGCGTCCGCTCAGGTCCACGACCACCTCCCCCCAGCGGACGAGGCCGGCCACCCCGGTGCTGCGCACGCGTCGCAGCACCGCGCGGAGACGGGCGAGCAGCTCGTCGGCGCCGAACGGCTTGGTGAGGTAGTCGTCCGCACCCATGTCGAGCGCGCGTACCTTGTCGCGCTCATCGTCGCGTGCGGAGATGACGATCACCGACGGCTGTCGCCGGCCCTCGATCTGCTGGAGGATCTGCCATCCGTCGATGAAGGGAAGCCCGATGTCGAGCAGGACCACGTGGTACGGGGCCTCCCGCAGTCGCTGTGCGGCCTGGATCCCGTCGGGCACGACGTCGACCGCGAAACCACCATCGCGCAGGATTGCGGCGATCGACTGGCGCAGCGCGCGATCGTCCTCGGCGAGCAGGATGCGCGCGTTGCCGATCATGCTCGGGGCAGCGAGAACGCGAACCGCGCGCCCTCTCCCGCTGCCGGGTCTTCCAGCCAGACGCGGCCACCCTGCGCGGTGACGAGCCCACGAACGATCGGCAGACCCAAGCCGGTGCCGCCGCTGCCGCGCACGAATCTCTCGAAGATCCGCTCGCGCTGCTCACGTGGCACGCCCGGTCCCCTGTCGATGACCCGCACCACCCCGCCCTCGGTTGCCGGCATGGCCGACACAACGATGGCCGTCCCGTCCGGCGCGAAGTGATCAGCGTTGGCGAGGAGGTTGTCGATCACCTGTCCCAGTCTGTCCCAGTCAGCCGTGACCTCGGGGGTGCCAGGCGCAACGTGGACCTCGACACGCCGGTGCGGGTTGGCATGACCGAGACGCCGGACGGCGGCACCGATGGCGTCCGCGACGTCGACGCGGTCGAGGCGCAGGTCCATGGCGCCTCCTTCGATCCGAGCCATGTCGAGCATGTCGGACACAAGTCGAGTCAGCCGGCGCGCAGCGGCCGCCACCTCGTCGAGCTCGGCGCGAAGAGACGGTTGGAGGTCGTCGCGGCGAAGGACGGCGGTGGCACCGGTGAGGATCCCTCCCAATGGAGTGCGCAGCTCGTGCGAGACGTTGGCAAAGAACTCGTGACGCGCACGGTCGGTCTCTTCGAGCACCCGCACCTGCCGGTCCCGTTCGGCGAGCCGGGCGGCGACCTGCGCCGCCTCGGCCTGCTCGTGGTTGAGCCTGGCCAGATCGAGGTTGGCACGCTGCAGCTCCACCGCCAGCGCCTGGGAGCGCAGCTGAGCGTTGCGTCGCAGTGAGCCGAGCGTGCCGACCAGCCCCGCCGCGGTGAAGAACACAAGCAGGTTGACCACGTCCTCGGTGTTGCCGATCGAGAGGGTGTGCTTTGGCGGCACGAAGAGGTAGTCGACGAGGATCGTGCTCAGGGCCGCGGCGACCAGCGCAGGACCCACGCCGCTGGCCACTCCGAGGACCGCAACGATGGAGAGATAGAGGAACGCGTAGTCGCGAGGGTTGTCGAAGCTGACTCCGACCAGGACCAGGGTGAGCACCCCGGGCGCAGCGACGGCGGCGGCATAGCCGACGAGCTTCGCCGTCGAGGCCGCCAAGCCACGCGTGTCCATGGCTGGAATCATGATCCGTTCCGCCGACGGTGCTGGCTCGTCGTTGCTCCGGAGCGATCGCCAACCCACATCGCACCGACGCGCACAGCCGTCACACACCCGTCACTCGCCAGTGGGTCTGAGGCCGGAAATGGGCGCACTATCAAGGGATCGCTGGTGTCCTGCCCCAAGGAGGGGACGAGCTGTCGTCAGGTGCCGGTCCACATCACTGTGAAGGCATCTGTCATGAAGCGACGCAATCCCACGATTCCCGGCTCGCCGCCGTCGATCATCCCCTCGAACCTGAGGAAGCACGTGGGCCGAGTGATCGGGACCATCGCTGTGCTGGCCGCGATCCCAGCCACCATCCTCGGCGTCTGGCCGACCATGGGCACGGCTGCTGTCGTCCAGCCTCGGCTTCTGACTGCGGGCAACTACGCCGTCATGGGCGGCGCAGGCGATCACCAGCACGGGGCCGACCGTCATCAACGGAAACCTGGCGATCAGCCCCAACGACGCAACCTCGGTGACCGGCTTCCCCCCGGGCATCGTGACCGGCGTCCAGGATGCCAACAACGGCAACGCCATCCAGGCCCAGACCGACCTGGTGACCACGTACAACGACGCTGCCAATGCCACGCCCTTCGTCGACCTGAGCGGCCAGGACCTGGGTGGGATGACCCTCACCCCCGGCGTCTACCGCTTCTCGTCGTCCGCGCAGCTGACCGGCACACTGACACTCGACGGCGAGGGCTCCACCAACGCCACCTTCATCTTCCAGATCGGCACGACGCTCACCACCGCAAGCGCTTCGAGAGTCGCCCTGATCAACGGCGCGGGCGGCTGTGCCGTCTTCTGGCAGGTGGGCAGCTCGGCAACGCTCGGCAGCACCACCTCGTTCCAGGGCAACATCATCGCCCTGGACAGCATCACCTTGGTCACCAGCGCCACCATCGGAGTGGGCGGCGGCGCCAATGGCGGACGCGCCCTGGCCAGGAACGCGTCCGTGACGCTGGACTCCAACGTGATCACCCCGCCGCCGGCAGGCTGCACCTTCATCCCCGCGTCGTCGACACCGACACCGTCACCGACACCGACTGCGGTTCCTGCCATCCCGGGCGTGCCCACGACGGGTGGCGCGTAGCCCGCACCGGCCGAACTCAGCCGTCGACGAACAGCCCCTTGATCGGCCCGAGCAGGCGAGCGGCGCGCCGCGAGGTGCTCGGCAACCGGCGCAGCGGCACCGCCGAGTCCGCGGCGTTGCCGGCCAGCACAGGGCGCCATCGATCCTCGATGACCGCAACGGGATCGGCGCCCGTGCAGTCCTCACCGAGGTGTTCGGACCACAGGCGCTCGCGCACGCCGCGCGCCAGCGCGGGGTCGTCGGTGACCACGTTGACCTCGGTGTCGTTGAAGAGCGAGTGCTCGTTGAGGTTGGCCGAGCCCACCGTCAACCACCGGTCATCGACGACGCACACCTTGGCGTGCACGTACACCGGCGGATCGCGCCGTCCGGGCGGCCCCATCGTCCCGACGAGCAGTCGCCGGTGGCGGTCAGCGTCCATGAGGATGTCGAGCTGGCCGCGGGTGTCGTCGTTGCCGTTGTTGGGATGCTGCGGCAAGACGACGCAGACGCGGAACTCATCGCTGGGCGGGCGGCGCAGCTTGCTCCCGAGCAGCCGGACCACCTCCGTGCTCCAGAGGAACTGGTTCTCGATGTAGATGAGCGCACGGGCGTCTCGCAGCGCACCCATGTATGCCTGGAGGATGCCGAAGTCCCCGCCGGCCACCGCCGAGTAGGTGTGCTCCGGGACCGTCCGCACGACCTGGACGCGACTCTCGCCGGCGGGTGGGACCGCCGGCTGCTGGGGCAGGTGCTCTCCGGTGGTGGCGGTCCAACGCATCGCGAAGTGTGAGGCCACGTCGGCGACCGCCGGCCCATCCAGCCGCACTGCCGCATCGTGCCAGCCGAGGCTGTCGCGGTTGTCATGGAACGCCCCGTCGTACCTGTCGCCGCCGAGGTCGGTGAGATCGATGCCACCGACGAAGGCCGTGGTGCCGTCCACGATGACGAGCTTCTCGTGGTGGCAGTGCATGGGACGGTTGCGCTTGTCCAGCGCGCCGTGAACGCGGCTGCCGGCGAGCAGCCCCTCGAGCGCCAACCTGGCCTCAGCACGCGTTGGATGGAACAGCCGAAACGGCGCTCCGGCCCAGGTCAGCACGCGCACCTCGACGCGCTCGGCCGCCTCGGCGAGAAGCTCTCGCAGTGTCACTACCGTGGGATGGCGCTCCACCGCGAAGGAGGGGCTGATCGCCCAGCCCGCGATGTGCACGGTCCGCTGTGCCGAGCGCACGGCCGCCGCGATGGCCGGAAGGGCTGCGACGCCGTCGATACACACCTCGAGACGGTTGCCATCGCGGGGGACGGTGCCCCCGGTCGCCCAGCCGCCGCTGCGACCCTCGAGCGCGCGGGTCCATCCGAGCCGGGAGAGACGCCGGCCGTGGTGGCGCCGCTCCACCTCCTCGATGAGGTTGCCGAGGCCCTGGTCGAGGCTGCCGATCACATCCACCGCGGACCTTCTACCACCTCCCGCCTGCGCGCTGCCGAGCGGGTCAGCGCCTGTCACGGGTGGACATACCGGGGAATGCCGCGTACAAGGAGGCGATGGAAGCTCGCGCCCGCCTCGCCATCGCCGTTGCCATCGGCGCCGTCGCGCTCGCGGTGACGATCGTCTTCCTCTCGTGGCAGATCGCGGTCCTGGTGGGTTGGGACAGCGTGGCTGTGAGCTTCGTCGTGATGGTCTGGGCTTCGACGCATCACAGGGACAGCATGACGGTCGAGGCGCAAGCCGTCAGGGAGGACGACACCCAGGTCGGGTCCGATGTCGTGCTTGTCGGCGCCAGCATCGCCAGTCTCATCGGCGTCACGTTCGTGCTTCTCAAAGCGGCCACAGCCAATGGGGCCGCCCACACGGGGCTCGCCGCGCTCGCGGTGGCGAGCGTCCTGTGCTCGTGGGCTTCGGTGCACACCGTCTACATGCTCCGGTACGCCCGCCTCTTCTACACGGGTGAGGACGGCGGCATCGACTTCCACGCGAAAGGCTACATGCCGACCTACGGCGACTTCCTCTACGTCGCCCTGACGGTGGGCATGACGTTCCAGGTCTCCGACACCGACCTCACGGCCATGGAGATCCGCCGAGCCGCCGTCCGCCACGCGCTGCTGTCATACCTCTTCGGCGTGGTCGTGGTGGCCATCACCATCAACGTCGTGGCCAGCCTGCTCACCAAGTAGGTCAGGCGCCGGACGGCAGCGCGGTGGCCAGGAACCGAAGCCAGTTGCCACCCATGATCCCGTCCGCCTCGGCAACCCCGAAGCGCCTGCTCAGAGCCGACCGTAGCGCGCCCAGGTCCTTGAGCGACGTGATGGCCGCGTGGGCGGCGCCGAAGCCACCGTCGAGGTCGGAGCCGAGGCCGACGAACCGAGTGTCGCCGGCGATCGTCGCGAAGTGCGCGGCGTGCTCGACGACGTCGCGGATCGAGGCGGGTGGCTGCTGTCTGAGGTGCCCGCTGTACATGCTCACGCCGAGCACGCCGTCCCGCGTCGCAACCTCGCGGATCACGTCGTCGGAAAGCTGGCGCTGACGGTCGCAGAGCGCCCGCGCCCCCACGTGGCTGGCGATGAGCGGTCCGTCCCACATGTCGAGCGAGTCGCGGACGGACCGGTCGGCCATGTGGCTGAGATCGAGGATGAGGCGCCAGCGCCGCATGGAGCGGAGGAGAGAGCGGCCCGCGACGGTGAGGCCGCCCGGCGCGTTGGTGCCGCCGCAGTAGCGTGTGCGCGCCCAGGCAGGGCCGACGACCCGCAAGCCGCGCTCGAACCACGAACCCACCTGGCGCGGGGTCTCGATGGGATCGGCGTTCTCCATCAGCAGGACGGCGGCCAGCTGCCCGCGACGCCAAGTGCGGGCGTAGTCGGACAGCTCCTCGCGGGTGCGGATCAGTCGCAGGCCGACGCTCTCGTAGTAGCTGACCTGGCTGCGCCCCAGGAGGTGAGCCTCACGAGGGGTGCCGTACCCGTACGGAAGATGAAGCCAGCGCGTGCCCGCCGGGGCGGTGAAGATCGTCGCGAAGATCAGGCCGACGCCCGCGTCGGCGAGCGCCTGCCGGCTCACGACGTATCCCTCGGCCGGCGCACCGGTGAAGCCGCGTCCCTCAGCTAGCGCGTTCCAGGCGATGTCGTGGTGGGCGTCGACGATCATGGTCATCGCGCCTCCACTGTATCCGCCCGCCGACGGGTGTCAGCCGACGCTGTGTGCCTCGGCGCGCGGTCTCGATGAGCTGCGTGCCCGCCCCGCAAGCTCGGCCAGGATCGGCTCGGGATCGCGTCCGTCGGCGCGGGTGGCGGCGTCGACGAACTCGAGCAGCCGGCCCACCTCGATCGGCTTGGTGATGTAGCCGAGCGCGCCGAGGGCGATGAAGCGATCGATCCCCGACGGGATGGCGTCGGCGCTCACGATGACCACGGGAATGGACCGGGTTCGGCCGTCGCTCTTCAGGCGACGGATCACCTCGTCGCCGTCGATGTCGGGGAGGTTGACGTCGAGCAGGATCAGCTGCGGCGCGTGCGCGCGCGCCAGGTCGACGGCGAGGTCGCCGAGCATGGTCGATACCAGGTCGACACCCGGACGCAACCGGGTGAAGATGCTCTGCATCAACTCGATGTTGACGACATTGTCCTCAACGTACAGGACCGTGGGGGAGCCGTAGGTCTGCTGCCTGGTGGATGCCGAGACAGTCCCACCGGCCTCGACGTGCAGGGTCGCGCGGCTGGCGGTCAGAAGGATCGAGAGTGTCGTGCCGGCGCCCACCTCGCTGCGGACCTCGAGGGTCCCGCCCATGGCGCCGACGAGCTGGCGGGAGATGCCGAGACCCAACCCCGTTCCCTCCACGGTCCGTGCCGCTCCGAGGCGCTCGAATGGGACGAACATGGACTCGAGGTCGGCTGCGGGGATCCCGCGTCCGGTGTCGGCCACGTCCACCCGGATGATCTCCGCTTGGGCGTCCGCCACGGTCACCACGACCTCGCCGTTCTCCTGGTTGTACTTGACCCCGTTGGCGATGAGGTTGAGCATCACCTGCCGCAGCGCCTGGTTGTCGCCGAGCGCCGTTGGGCGAGTTGACTCGGGAACCTCGGTTCGGAGGGTGACCGCATACCTCGCGGCCAGCGGGCGCATCAACGCAACCGCTTCGAGAACGATGGCGACCACGTCCAGGGGTTCAACGGAGAGACGCAACTCTCCCTTTTCGAGCCGCGAGACGTCGAGGACGTCGTTGATGAGGGCGAGGAGGTGGTTGCCGCCCTTCTCGATGGCGGCCACGTACCCTCGGTCGCGGTCGGGAAGGGGGGAGAGCTGGAGTAGCTCTGCATACCCGAGCACGGCGGTCAGTGGCGTGCGCAGCTCGTGGCTCATGCGCGAGAGGAACTCGGTCTTGGCGGCGTTGGCCACCTCGGCCACCTCGCGCGCATGGCGCAGAGCCGCTTCATATCGCGTCCGCTCGACCACACGGCCGAGCACCATCCCGACCTGGGCCATGACGTCGAGGAGCATCCGGTCGGGCTCGAACGGAGCTTCGGAGAAGAACTCCAGCACTCCGCCGACCTCGTCGCCGACGATGATGGGGAAGCCGGCGACCGCGCGCATGTGCTCAGGGTCGATGAGGGCACACCGGACTCGGTCGGAGTTGTCAGTCGGGAGCGCATGGACGTCCGCGATGTGCTCCGGCACCCCGGTGGCGAACACCCGGCCGGGGACCCCGACGCCGGCCGCGATCAACACAGCCTCGTGCCGGTCGTGCAACTCGGCCACGCGATCGGGGTCGTTGACGTGCCAGATGCCGCTGGAGACGAGGCTGTCCTCTGCATCGGCGTCTGGCAGCAGGGCGTGGCCAACTGTCCAGCCGATTCGACGGCAGACCTCGTCGAGGGTCTCCTGCAGCGCGCGGGTCATCGACGTCGGGGCGGCGTTGGCGGCCACCGAGACGACCTGGAGCAGCTGCAGGAAAGCATTGCGACGCTCCAGCTCCGCCTCGATGTCGAATGGAGGTGGATCGGTGCCCAGCCGACCCCGGGCGCCCGTCGACATCAGGCGCACGGTCGAGGGGGGAGGCTTTCTTGTCATCTGTGTGTCCGTGGACGCACCACTCGTAGCCTCTAGCCTGGGATCCGTCTGTCTTGCGCCGTACGCACCGAGCGCGACTGTACCCGGACTGTTGCATCGCCCCGCTCGGGGCGTGTCAGCCTCGCAGGCGGCGCCACCATGGCCGCGCCCGCAGGCGCTCCAGCTCGGCGGTGGCGGCGTCAGCAACCTGCATCTGCTGGTGCAGGAGACTGATGATCTCGCGTTCGCGTTCGCGCGCCTCGGTGGCGTCGCTGCGTCGCGCCACTTCCGCCATCCCGGCGCGCTCGCGCCAGGTGCGCAATCCCACCCGCAGGGTGGCTATGCGGCGGTCGCGGTCGGCGAGCTCGGTGCGCAGGCGGATCATCTCGACGAAGTTGTCGATCGCCTGGAGCTGCAGAGCGAGGATCACCGGGGTGTCGTCCGGCTCTGCGGCACGGCGGCGCTCGCCTGGACCGGTGCCGACGAGCTCCACGATCCGATTGCGGGTGGCCTCGAGGGACCCCGAGGGGGGAGCGTGCAGAGCCATTGGTGATCTCCTGGGAAGGGCGTGAAGTGGGACGGAGAGATCTCGGTGCGCCTGACCGTACACCGGAACCGGCGCGAGTGCACGCGTTGGACGTCTCTAGTGGGCCTTCTCGCCTAGCTCTTTCAGATGTCCGGCGAGCTCGGTCTCTGCGCCGGCTGCGGTGTGCCCCACCAGCTCCGCCACCGTGTCAAGGACCTGCTGGCGGAGCACCGGCTCCAGCGCGGCTGCCTCCGTGTCCGCGCCGGCGTCCGCAGGATCCTGTCCCATGTCGTCCGTCGAAGCGAGCTCGGCGGCGGCGAGCGACGCCACGGCCGCGTCCAGCTCCGCCTCCTCCAGGGCGAGCCGGGCCTCCAGCTCCGCGATCCGGGCGGCAGCGCGCTGCTCGAACACGGACACGGCCGTGGCGCCGATGACCGCGGTGCCATCGGCCTGCGGCTCGATCATCGGCGAAGGGCGGCGGCGGGCGGCGCGACCTCGCACGGCGTTGATCACGAGGAGGACGGCGGTCAGCACCACTGCCGCGATCGCCACGGCCAGGAGGCTGGAGGCCAGTCGAGCGTTGCTCACACGCGTCGCACCCCAGGCGATCGCCAGGAGAAAGCCGGAGGTCCAGCCCACGATGACGACGCCGACAGCGCGTCCCATTCGGGTGAGTCTGCTCGCCGTGGCCCGCAGCCCGCAGCCGCCCGCGCGCGGCCGGGCGACCTGGCGCGGCCCCCGTCACCTGCCAGCTACGCTCAGGACGTGGGCCACGACCTCGACGACTACTGCACAGCCAACCAGGCCCGTTTCGTCGACGAGCTGATCGAGTTCCTGCGCATCCCCAGCATCTCCGCGCAACCCGACCATGCCGCCGACGTCCGCCGCAATGCCGAGCACCTCGCCGCCGCGGCGCGCCAATCCGGCTTCACCACCGTCGAGCTGGTCGAGACCGAGGGACATCCCGCGGTCTATGCGGAGCGGCTCGTCGATCCCGCCCTGCCGACCGTGCTGGTGTACGGCCACCACGACGTCCAGCCGACCGACCCTCTCGACGAATGGGTGTCGCCACCCTTCGAGCCGGAGGTGCGGGACGGCCGCCTCTACGCGCGCGGCGCCGTCGACGACAAGGGCCAGGTCTACATGCACCTCAAGGCGGTCGAGGCGCACCTGCGCAGCCGTGGAGAGCTGCCCGTCAACCTGCGCCTGATCGTCGAGGGCGAGGAGGAGATCGGCTCCGTCCATTTCGAGACGCTCGTGGACGACCTGGGCGATCGTCTCACCGCGGATTTCGCGGTGGTCTCGGACACCGGGATCTTCGCCCGTGGTGTGCCCTCGCTGACGGTGGGGCTGCGCGGTCTCGCCGGCGTCGAGGTGGAGGTGCGCGGGCCCTCGCTCGACCTCCATTCCGGCGTGTTCGGCGGGGCGGTGCAGAACCCGGTCGAGGCCCTCGCCAGGATGCTCGCCTCGTTGAAGGACCCCTCCACCGGGCGGGTGACCGTGCCCGGCTTCTACGACGACGTCGTCGATCCCTCCGCCGCCGAGCGCGAGGCATACCGCTCGCTGCCCTTCGACGAAGACGCCTTTCGCGCCACCGCCGGGGGCATCCCCGCGACGGTCGCTGAGGAGGGCTGGTCGGTGCTGGAAGCGCGCTGGGTGCGGCCAACCCTCGAGATCAACGGCATCTGGGGCGGCTACCAGGGCCCGGGGGGCAAGACCATCGTCCCCGCGCACGCCGGCGCCAAGATCACCTGCCGCCTCGTGCCAAACCAGAAGCCCGCCGTGATCGCCGACCTGGTCGCGGAGGCGCTGCAGGCGGCGACGCCGGCCGGGGTGACCACCGAGGTCAGCGCGCGCGGCGGCGGCAGCCCGGTGATCACGCCGGCTGACCACCCTGCTGTGCGTGCCGCCTCGCGCGCCATGGGAGCCGTGTTCGGGATCGACCCGGTGATCATCAGGGAGGGGGGCTCCATCCCCCCTGTGGAGGTGTTCCAGCGCGTCCTCGACCTGCAGTCCGTGCTGGTGGGCGTAGGCCTCCCCGACGACCAGATCCACGCTCCCAACGAGAAGTTCGACCTCGACCACTACGCGATGGGGATCCGGGTCCTCGCCCGACTGTGGGATGAGGTCGCGGAGGAGATGCGATGAGCGAGCAGCCCCCATCCGACGGCGACGGCCTCCAGCTTCCGCAGCCGGTACCGACGGGGCCGCCGGCCTACCCGGAGCAGGGCGGCTACCCGGTCGCAGCGCCGATCGCGCCCGGCCGGGCGCGGCCCGGGCCGGCGCCGGGGCTGGTGTACGCCGGCTTCGGCTGGCGCCTGCTCGGCTACATCCTCGACGTCATCATCGTGTTCGTGATCGAGGCGCCGATCACCATCCCCCTGGTGTACGTGCCGGTCGCGCAGTACTACCGTGACCACCCCCCCGCGGCCGGTCAGACCCTCGCGACGCTGCCGGCCGACCTGTCGAACCGATTCCTGCTCATCGGCCTCTTCGGCGCGCTGGTGAGCGCGGTGTACTTCGGCGGCCTCGTGGCCTGGCAGGGACGCACCCTCGGCCAGCGGGCCATGGGTGCCTTCGTGGTGCGTGAGGAGGACGGCGCCGCGCTGCCGGCGGGACGCTCCTACCTGCGCGCGGTCATCTTCTGGGGCCCCGGCGTGCTCGGGCTGATCCCGACGGTGGGGTCGATCGCGGGGCTGATCGCGCTGATCGGTCTGCTGTCGGCCGCGTGGGACCAGCGCAAGCAGGGCTGGCACGACAAGCTGGCCCACAGCCTGGTGCTACGACGCGTGCCACTGTGACCGCGCGGCTGGGCGAGGGATGAGCCGCATCGAGGAGGTCGATGCCCTCGAGGTGCTCGACTCGCGCGGCAACCCGACACTCCAGGTGCGCGTGCGGCTCAGCGGTGGTGCGTTCGGGTCGGCGATGGTGCCGAGCGGGGCGAGCACCGGGGTGCACGAGGCGGTGGAGCTGCGCGACGGCGATGGGTCCCGCTACGGCGGCAAGGGCGTGTTGACGGCGGTGCACAACGTCGCCGAGGTGATCGCTCCAAGGGTGGCGGGGATGGACTCGCGCGATCAGCGGGCGCTGGACGAAGCGCTCGTCGCCCTGGACGGCACTCCCAACAAGGGGCGCCTCGGCGCCAACGCGTTGCTTGGCGTCAGCCTCGCCTCGGCCCACGCGGCCGCGGACGCGGCCGGGCTGCCCCTGTACCGGCACCTCGGCGGCGCCGGGGCGCAGCTGCTGCCGGTGCCCCTGCTCAACGTCCTCAACGGCGGCCTCCATGCGCAGACCAGCGTCGACTTCCAGGAGTTCATGTTTGCCCCGCTTGGGTTTCCCACGTTCGCGGACGCCCTGCGCGCGGGCAGCGAGTGCTTCCACGCGTTGCGCGCGGTGCTGCACGAGCGTGGCGAGAACACCGGCCAGGGCGACGAGGGTGGCTTCGCTCCCAGCCTCCGGCATAACGAGGAGGCGGTGGAGGTGCTGCTCTCGGCGATCGAGCGCGCCGGTTACTCACCGGGCGTCGACGTGGCGCTGGCGCTCGACCCCGCGGCATCGGAGCTCTACGCCGACGGGCGCTACCACCTCCGCGGCGAGGGACGGGTGCTCGAGCCCCTCGAGCTCGTCGAGCTGTGGGCGCGATGGGTCGCGCAGTACCCGATCGTGTCGATCGAGGACGGCATGGCCGAGGACGACTGGGAGGGCTGGGCCGCGCTCACCGAGAGGCTGGGCTCGCGCGTGCAGCTGGTCGGCGACGACATCTTCGTCACCAACGTGAGCCGGCTGCGCCAAGGGTTCGACCGTGGCGCCGCCAACGCGCTGCTGGTCAAGGTGAACCAGATCGGGACGCTCACCGAGACGCTCGACGCCATCGCGCTGGCATCCGCGCACGAGTACGCGTCCGTGATCAGCCACCGCAGCGGCGAGACCGAGGACACCACCATCGCCGACCTCGCCGTTGCGGTCAACGCCGGGCAGATAAAGGCGGGGGCGCCGTCACGCTCGGAGCGCGTCGCCAAGTACAACCGGCTGCTGCGCATCGAGGCTGAGCTGGGTTCCTCAGGGCGGTACGCGGGCCGCGCGGCGTTCCGGCTCCTCGACTCGACCACAGCTCGCGCGGAGTGACCGACGACATTCGCCTGGCTGCGATCAGGGCCGGGGCCCGGCGCGGCGGCGGTCCCGAGGGCGCCGACCTGGTGGCACCGCCGTCGCTCTCATCCGCGCGAACGTACCCGGACCTGGACGCCCTCGACGCGGCGATGGAGGCCGACCCGCGCTCCTACCGCCGCCACGGCAACGAGAGCGTGGCCCTGCTGGAGTCCACGCTTGCCGCCCTGGAGACCCCCCCGGGGGGCGCCATCCCGGTCGCCCGCGTGACCGCCAGCGGCCAGGCTGCGCTGCTCCTGCTGGTGAGCGCGGCGGCCATGAGCGGCCGGCGCCGCGTCGTCGTGGTTCGGCCGTGCTACGGCGCCACCGAGGCGCTGCTGATCGGCCCGTTGACGGCGCTGGGCGTGTCCACCACGGTGGTCGACCTGCCGCGCCCCGGCGAGCCGGTCGACGCGGGCGCCCTCGTCGCCAGCGTCGCCGGTCCGGACGTCGCCCTGGTTGTGGTCGAGATCGTCACCAACCCGCTGCTGACGGTCGTCGACGTCCCCGCGGTGGCCGCGGCGGCGCACGCCTGCGGCGCGGTGTGCCTGGTGGACAGCACGTTGACGACACCGTTCCTGTTCCAGCCGCTCGCCCATGGCGCGGACCTCGTGCTTCACAGCCTCACCAAGCATCTCGCCGGCCACAGCGATGTCCTTGGCGGCGTCGCGATCGCGTCGGCGGACAGTGAGGCCGCCGGCTGGCTCGACGCCACCAGCCGCGCGCTCGGCGCGGTGCTGTCGCCCTTGGATGCCTGGCTCACCCTGCGCGGTCTGCGCACCGCGCCGCTGCGGGTGGAGCGCGGCAGCGCCACGGCCGCCTCGCTGGCGGTGGCGCTCGGCGGCCATCCCGCCGTCCTGGCCGTGCACCACCCGAGCGCGCGCGGCGGCGCCGACGCCGCCCTCGCGGAGCGCCTCCTGCCCCGGGGCATCGCCCCGATGCTGAGCGTCGACGTCCGGGGCGGGCGCGTGGCCGCCGGGCGAGTCGTCCGCGCGCTGCGCGGCATCCGGCTTGCCGCCACCTTCGGGGACGTCAGCACCACCGTCTCCCACCCCGCGTCAACCTCGCACCGCAACCTGAGCCCCGAAGCCCGTGATTCGATGGGCATCTCGGATGGTGTGCTCCGCTTCAGCGTCGGCATCGAGGACGAGCCGGTATTGCGCGCGGAACTCTCAGCGGCCCTCAGCGCGGCGGGATGAGAACCGGCCGCCGGGCCGTACCATGGCGTCGGCGCCGATTCATCGATCATCGCGGAGGCACCCACCCATGGCTGTGGTCCGGCTCGCCAACGGGTCCGACATCGTCGTCAAGCTGTCCGTTGCCGACACCATCGCGGCTGTGCAGATCACCGACGGGTCACCCGATTTCGTCGAGCTGCCCGGGGAGGAGGGGCCGATCCACCTGCGTCCCGCCGGGGTCATCGCGGTCATCGAGGATACCCGCCGTGGCACCGCCGGATTCCGTTTCGGGGCCTCGCGCGAGGCGGAGTAGCCGCTGGCGACGGCCGTTCGCGCGTCGCCACCGATAATGGCGCCATGCCCGAGACCACGCGTGGGGCAGCACCGGAGCGCGTGGCCCCGGTGGCGCTCGGCACATCGATCCTTGGCGGCATCGGCCGCACCCCGCTGCTGCGCATCCACCTGTTCGAGCGTGAGCTCCCCGGGGTGGCCGTGTACGGCAAGGCGGAGTTCCTCAACGCCGGCGGGTCGGTGAAGGATCGCGCCGCGCTGCGGATGATCCGCGACGGTGAGGCATCCGGTGCCCTGACACCGGACCGCATCATCCTCGACAGCACCAGCGGCAACACCGGCATCGCCTACGCCATGGTGGGCGCGGCCCTCGGCTACCGGGTTCGCCTGGTGATGCCCGACAACGTCAGCGACGAGCGCAAGACGATGATCGCAGCCTACGGCGCAGAGATCGTATACAGCGACGCACAGGAGGGCAGCGACGGCGCCATCGTGCTCGCGCAGCGGATGCGCGAGGAGGATCCCGAGCTGTACTTCATGCCCGACCAGTACAACAACCCCGCCAACTGGAAGGCGCACTTCGACGGCACCGGGCTCGAGATCTGGGAGCAGACGGCGGGAACGGTCACGCACTTCGTCGCCGCGCTGGGCACCAGCGGCACGTTCGTGGGCGTCTCCCGACGGCTTCGCAGCGAGCGCCCCGACGTGGTCTGCGTGTCGGTGCAGCCCGAGGACCCGTGGCATGGCCTCGAGGGGATGAAGCACATGCCGACGGCGATCGTGCCCGGCATCTATGACGCGTCTCTTGCCGACGACAACCTCTGGGCGCCCACGGAGGTCTCCTACGACCTCGCGCGTGAGCTGGCGCGCCGCGAGGGTGTCTTGGTCGGCCACTCCAGCGGGGCGGCGCTGTGGGGTGTCCGTGAGATGGCACGTCGAATCGAGCATGGCGTCATCGTCACCGTGCTCTGCGACGGTGGCAGCCGGTACCTGAGCAGCGGTCTGTACGGAGGGCGCGTGGGATGACCTTTGGCGACATCGCCCTGGGCTCCGCCGCCGACGCGCAGGTGCGTTCCCTGGGTGGCGCGGCCTACCCCGACGAGGGCTGCGGCGTGCTGATCGGCCGCGTCTCCGGCGGCCGTGTCGAGGTGGTCGAGGCGACGTCGGGCACCAACACCAACACCGACAGATCGCGTGACCGATACCTGCTCGATCCTGCCGACATCGTGCGCGCTGACCGCAGTGCGCGCGCACGGGGGCTCGACATCGTCGGGTTCTGGCACAGCCACCCCGACCACCCGGCGAGGCCGTCGCAGTTCGACACGGACCACGCCTGGGTGGACTACGTCTACATCATCGTCACCACCACCGCGGAGGGCGCGGGCGACCTCAACGGGTTCACGCTGAGCGCCGAGGGTGGGCCGTTCCTGACGCTCCCGCTGGTGGTGACGCCAGGCGGGGAGCCCGCTCGGTGAGCCGGGCCGCGGCGGTGGGCGGCCGCCCGCGTCGGCGCCGCCGCAGCGCCGACACAGACCTGGCGCCGCCGTCGGGGATCGTGGCCATCGTGGGCCGGCCCAACGTCGGCAAGTCGACGCTGTTCAACCGCTTCACCGGCCAGCGCCACGCCATCGTGGACGAGCTCGCCGGCCTGACCAGCGATCGCCTGTACGGCGTGACCGAGTGGCGCGGCCGGCGCTTCACCGTCGTCGACACCGCCGGCCTGGACAGCACCACGGTGCGCGACGACCCCGGGATGGCCGTGCTCACCGCGGGCAGCCAGCAGCAGGCCCGTCTGGCCATCGCCGAGGCGGACGTGTGCGTGCAGCTCGTCGACGTTCGCGCGGGGGTCACCGCGCTGGACGAGGACGTCGCCACTGTCCTGCGCAGCGGCGGCAAGCCGGTGATCCTGGTGGGCAACAAAGCGGACAGCCCCACCAACCCGCACTACTCGCACGAGCTGTACAGGCTCGGCCTGGGGGACCCCGTGCTGATCTCGGCGCTGGTCGGCACAGACACTGGTGACCTGCTCGACCTCATCGTCGACGCGCTCCCGCCTCCCTCTGACGACGGCACAGAGGAGTCGACCGATGAGCTGCGTCTCGCGATCATCGGCAAACCGAACGTCGGCAAATCGTCCCTCCTCAACGCGCTGGTCGGGCAGGAGCGTGCCCTCGTGTCCCCGCTGGCCGGGACGACGCGCGATGCGGTCGACACCCTGGTGCACCATGGCGATCGCACCGTGCGGCTGGTCGACACGGCGGGCATCCGCAGACGCGGCGTCGTCGACACCGACGTCGAGCACTACAGCCTCCTGCGCGCGTTGCGCGCGCTGGAGCGATGCGACGTCGCGCTGCTCGTGGTCGAGGCCGGCGACATCGTCGCCCAGGACCGGCACGTCGCCGGCTACGCGGTCGACGCTGGAAAGGGCTTGGTGGTGATCGCCAACAAGTGGGACCTGGTCGACCAGGAGACACGCGCGGATGCCGGCTTCCTCAAGTCCATCCACGAGGCGTTCGACTTCGTCCCCGGCGTCCCGGTGCTCACCGTGTCGGCAACTCGAGGGCCGCAACGTGCGGCGGGTGCTGGACACCGCGGCCACCGTCGCCGCGGCGCGGGCGGTGCGGATCCCGACCGCCGCGCTCAACACACTGCTGCGCGACGCGTTCCTGGCGCACCCGCCGCGACACGACAAGGGCAGGCAGCTGAAGCTGCTGTACGCCACCCAGGCGAGCACGCCGGCGCCGACGATCGTGCTCTTCGTCAACGACCCGGACCTCATGCACTTCGCGTACGGCCGCTACCTCGAGAACCGCATCCGCGCGGTGTTCGGCTTTGCCGGGACGCGGATGCGCATCGTCGCGCGGGCGCGAGCAGAACGGGAGCGCTGATGCGGGTCGCCGTGGTCGGGGCGGGGTCGTGGGGGACGGCCCTGGCCCAGAGCCTCTGCACGGCCGGCTGCGAGGTGCGTCTGTGGGCGCGCGACCGAGGGGTGGCCGAGGCGCTGCGATCGAACAGGCGTCACCCGTGGGCGCTGCCGGGGATCGAGCTCGATGCCCAGGTGGTGATCGACGACATGTTGGAGTCGACTCTCGCGCAGGCCACGGTGGTCATCCTCGCGGTGCCGAGCCAGGGCATGAGGGAGATCGCAGTGGCGGCGGCGCCGTGGGTGGGCGACGCCATCGTTGTCAGCGCCGCCAAGGGCTTCGAGGTGGAGACGGGCCTCACCATGACCGCGGTGCTCGGTGAGGTGCTGCCCGCGGCCGGCAACCGGATCGCGGCCCTCAGCGGTCCGAACATCGCCATCGAGGTGGCTCGCGGGCTTCCGGCCGCCACCGTGGTGGCAACGCTCGATGCAGGTGCAGCGGCCACCGTTCGCGATGGATGCAACGGGGGACCGCTGCGCTTCTACAGCAGCGACGACGTCCTGGGCGTCGAGTACGCCGGCGCTCTCAAGAACGTCGTCGCCATCGCCGCCGGCGTGTGCGACGGGATCGGGGCCGGCGACAACGGCAAGGCCGCCGTGATCACCCGTGGGCTCGCGGAGATCGCCCGGCTCGGCGTGCGAGCCGGCGCCCGCGGCCTGACCTTCGCGGGGCTCGCTGGCCTCGGCGACTGCGTGGTCACCTGTGCGAGCCCGCACTCACGCAACCGCGGGCTCGGTGAGGCGATCGGCCGCGGCACCCCGCCGGGGGATGCGATCGCGGGGAGCCAGATGGTGGTGGAAGGCGTCAACGCCACGCGAGCGGCGCTGCTCCTGGCCGCTCGGCATGGCGTCGACATGCCGATCACCCATGAGATCCACGACATCCTGTTCGCCGGCAAGAGTGTCAGCGACGCGCTCAACGACCTGATGACCCGAGGGGCCGGGGACGAGCTGCGCGGCTTCGACTCCGGGAGCGGTGGCTGAGGCCGGTCATCCCGCCTGCGCCGCGCGGTACAGTGGGGCTGCGCACCCGGGTGCCGTGAGGTCACCGCACCCGCTCTTCGGGGAGTAGCTCAGGTGGTTAGAGTACTGGTCTGGGGGACCAGGGGTCGCAGGTTCGAGTCCTGTCTCCCCGAGCTTTGGCCAATAGTGGCAAATATGTTCCGATCGCGCGCTACCATGGTTGTTGCTAATAGTGGCCAAAAATCCTGGGGCCGCCCTACACCGCGGGCGTTTCAGGCACCTGGGCCAGGTCGAGTGCTTCCTTGATTGTGAGGCTGCGGCCGTCCTCCGTTGCGCGTGCGAGCTGGTCCGCAGACAGCGCCGCTCGTGCCTCATCGACGAGTTGACGCCCGGGTGTCTCGTCGGAGTACACGTTGACGATGCCCTCCTGATTGGCGTACACCTCCGCGGCAGCAGCGATTCGCACGGCGTTATCCGGTCGGTGCTCAACAGCCTCGGTGGCTGCGAGACCGACCAGTGACAGCCCAACTCCTCGGACGCTCGCCACGTCGGTGTAGGCGTGCACCGAGTCGAAGAAGAAGCCGCGCGCAAGCGTGGTGTCGCCGTGCTGCAGATGCGTCCATGCCATCTCGGAGAGAATCCGGGCTTCCTCGGCGCGGTCTCCGATGGCTGCGAACGCAGCGAGGGACCGTCTGTAGAGGTCGAGCGCAGCGGCCAGGTCACCACGGATGGACGCCAGTTGGGCGAGGCCGCCGAGCGAGAGGCCAGCGCCTTCCTCGTCGCCGATTCTCTGCTGGATCTCAAGGGCCTGGGAATACCTCGACTGCGCGGTGTCGAGGTCGCCCTTCACCGTGTGCAGGATGCCGTCGATGGTCATCCCAAACCCTTCGCCCCAGGTGTAACCGGCGGCACGGCTCCGCTCGATGCTCTCTCTCGCCGACCGCAGCCCGGCGTCGAGATCGAACCCGATCTGGGCCACGGCCGCCATGAACGCAGCGCAGCACCGCTCGCGCTCGGCGTTGACCTGCTCCGCAATGGCGTGCGCCTCGTGAAGTTCGTCATTCGACCGCTCGAACTGACCGAGTGCCCACGAAGCCAGTCCGGCGGTGAGCTGAGCGCCCGCCCGCCCCACGGAAGGAGCGGCAGCGGTGTCGGCGGCGAGGAACAATTCGGCGTAATCCCGCGCGGTGAGGTTCTTGCCCCGTATGTGCCAGTACATGAACAGATCGCCGCATAACCGCAGGCCAACTTCGCATGCAGCGCCGTCGCCGCTCTTCGCCGCCGCCACGAGCGTGTCGAGCGCGACCACGATGTTCACGTCGTCGAGGATGCCGCGTTCGACGGACCTGACCTGCTCCGTGCCCTCGACGCCGCCGCAGATCTCGTGGGCCAACGCCGCATACCGGTGTGCGTGACGAAGCGCAACCTCCGCTGCCTCGCCTGCGGCGTCGAGGCGCTCGCGGGCATACTCGGCGATCGTCTGCAGCATGAGCAGCCGGCTCCCCTGGCCGTCCAGCTGCACGAGCGCGTTGTCGACGAGCGATTCCAGATCGTCAAGGCTGCTTTCGCCGGGGTCGGCGCAGACCGCCTCGACATCGTCGAACGTGCATCCTCCGGCGAATACGGCCATGCGGCGGAAGAGGCGCTGCTCCGACTCGGTGAGCAGCGAGTGGCTCCAGTCGATCGTTGCCCGCAGTGTCTGCTGTCGCTCGGGACTGTCGCGGGGGCCGGATGTGAGCACATCGAGGGTGTGGTTGAGCCGCTCGAGCAACGCTTCCGGAGACAGGAGCCGCAGGCGCGCGGCAGCCAGCTCGAGCGCCAGGGGCAGCCCGTCCAGACGTGTGCAGATGGCCGCGATCGCGGCACCGTTGGCGTCCGTCAACTCGAATGAGCCGCGGTTCTTCTTCCCACGCTCGACGAAGAGGGCGACGGCTGGATATGCCAGGAGCGACTCGACCGATGCCGCGCCCGATGTCGGAGGCAGCGAAAGGGGGGCGAGCGCGTATTCGCGCTCGGCCGCGATCTTCAGTGGGGTCCTGCTGGTTGCCACGACGCGGAGGTGGGGGCAGCGCTCGACAAGCCAGGCCACCTCGGGCGCCACCGTCACGACCTGCTCCAGGTTGTCCAGCAGCAGCAGTGCCTTCTTCTCGCCGATCCGGGCGACAAGCCCATCACTGAGCGTCCGCCCTTCCGCCTCCTTCACGTCGAGCGCGTTCGCAAGCGCGGGAACGAAGGCAGCGGCGTC
The DNA here is from genome assembly GCA_963823765.1 of Candidatus Dormiibacterota bacterium. Taxonomy (GTDB): domain Bacteria; phylum Chloroflexota; class Dormibacteria; order Aeolococcales; family Aeolococcaceae; genus Aeolococcus. The sequence continues at coordinate 714,702 of CAWGML010000002.1, read as the reverse complement.
GGTGATGTCAGCCAGTGCGATGAAGGCGACGTCGTCCAGGAACACAGGCGCGAGCTGCCGCCCCAGTTCGATGACAAGGCGGGTCTTTCCGACACCGCCGGGGCCCGTGATCGTCACGACCCGATGCTCCCGGGTGAGCTCGACGAGGGACGCGAGGTCAGCGGCTCGACCGACCAGTGGCGTCGCCGGCACGGGCAGGGTGCTCGCCAGGCTGGCGAACCGACGGCTTGCAGCCGGCGACTCCTGGAGCACGCGGGTCGCGCCGCGGGCAGCGCGCTCGGTGGCATCGATCGGAACACCGATCGGATGGAGCCGGCGCGCCTGACCGGATGTCGGTGGGAGGTTATCCATGCACGTCCGCCGCGCTCTGACCGTGGGGGCAGCGGCTTCGCACGGACAGCACCGCCACCTGTCCGCTGCGATCCCGCAGCCAGAGCTTGCCAAGTCGATCCCTGAACTCCACCGCCAGCGCCACTGCGCGCGCCTGATCCGGTGGCTGTTCGGTCGACAGGAGGTATCTGCTCATATCCGGGACGATAGGGCCGTTCTCCTGTGAGCACAGATGCACGGAGCCGTCCGCGCTGTCGATACCCCAGTCGAAGACGGGCAGGTCGGTGTCGTTGCGGACCTTCACCGCCCAGTAGGGCTGACCGCGGTCTGGGTCAACTTCAACGTCCATCCACGCGGCGATCGCCGTGCGCTTCCGGACGTCTTCCTCATGGCGCTGAATCACGATCGCGCTCAGCGCCACCACCGCAGCGGACACGGAGCCGATACCCGCAATCCACTCGCCCCATGTCCCCAGGTTAGCCTGATTAGCCGAGCCTCCGGGAGGCACTCCCCAGAGCCAAAGCGAGGCGAGGATGATGCACGCGAAAACGAGGACCCACTTGGTTGCGGGCGACAGCCACGCTTGCCTGACGCGTCCGCCAAGGGATCTCACAATCTGCCCTCTCAGCGCCTACGCGGGCGCACTGGCCTCAAGTTGGTCAGGCACGCTGGCCGGAACACTTGGCACCACGGAAGCGATCGGTCACTGTTCGATGCCGTGAATGAGCTGGCGGTTGTAGGTGTCTGCGTCGTAGTAGCCAATCGACTTTGCTACGAGACCCGACGCACCCATTGTCCAGACTTCGATGCCGCTCACGCGGACGCGGTGGCCGGTTCCTCCAAGCCCTGTATTCGATCCGGTGAGCGTCCATACCCAGAAGACTGAGTCACCGGCCACGAGGACGTGGTCGACGCTCACGCGAAGATCCGGAAATGCTTCCATGTAGCCGGCGGCGGTCGCAGCGAGCTCTGCCCGGCCGGTCGACGGCTTGCCGCGGTTGATCGTGAGCGATGCGTTCTCCTCGTAGCAGCTCGCTACGCCCTCCGGGTCCTGGCTGGACCACGCTCTCGAAGCGCGCATGACCAGATCCCAGACCGCCCTCGACGGCGACGTGACGCCGGGGCTGGAGGCGAGGTCCATGAAACGAGAGGGTAGTACCTCGGGCACGGGTTCGATCGAACCCCCGCCCCCTGAGCGTTGACTGCGTAGGGTCGACGATGCTCGAGGTGGCCTCGAAGCCACGAGGAAGAGGCTCGCATCATGGCGCACGGCAGGGCAGGCGAGCAGCGGCGCAGATTGGTCTGAGCCGCATCCATTAGAAGCGTCGTCGGCAAGTTGTCCAGGTACGTACACTCGATTCCAGCGCTTTCCAGCTTGCAGGGACTAGTGCTCTTTCCAACCAATTCTCGACGAAAGGGAACATTTCCGAATACGAGCCCGAGCTCGCAAATGAGCACTAGTCTGGGGGACCAGGGGTCGCAGGTTCGAGTCCTGTCTCCCCGACTTGCATGGCGATGCAACGTTTCAACGCATTTTCACCGTTCCTACTCGGTACTGATCTTCTCGAGCCTCTCGAGGCTGGCCGTCATGGACTCGAGCACCGAATTGGACCCGTTGATCCATGCCCCGCCATCACGTAGGAGGTCCTCCGGTAAGGGGCCGTAGTCGAAGACCTCGGTCACAACGGTGGCGTCGTCACCGTCTGGAGTGAGGATGTAGCCCCAGCGGTAGCCCGCGGGAATGCCGACCTTGGATGGATCATTGTCCTCAGCCCGAGAAGGATCTCCGGGAGCCGGCTCCCAAAACACGCGCCGGTCTGGCTCGAACTCCACCACATGGTTGAGCATGAGGTAGTCGTCTCCGAGCCGATGCATCTTCATGGTGAAGGTGTCTCCGACGCCGGCGATGGGACTGTCGATGACCGCACCGCGAAGCATGCCCGATCCGTCGAAATCCACGTGACGTTGCGGATTCGTCAGGATCTTGAAGATGGAGGCGGGGGATGCTCGGATTCTGCGTGACACTTCAACGGACTTGCTTTCCTGAGCCATGGTCCAGTCCTCTCTTCTTCAGCCTCTGCACTCTGCGTCGCTCTAGCGAGCGCACATCATCATCTTCAGGCGTTCGACCACGCGCTTTTCCGGGAGCTTCCCGCAAGCTACTGCGTTCGGGGCGATCACGCCGATCGCACCGGTTCCTTTTCTTATTCGGAAACGGCTGTGTGACCGACATGGGTAAGCGAGATCACTGCACGTGTGACGGTCAAGCGACGATGGTGGCCCTGAAATGATCCGCGCCACCGCGCGCGTCTCGAGGGCGCCTAGATTGCAGGATCACGACTCCTGCGACGGTGGCTCGCGCGGAGATCTACCGGGGATTGCTCAGAAGCTCGTGCCTCCCTCGATTCAAGGAGTTGCACATGACGGCGCGAGCACCGGCGACCAACGGAGCGGCGGTGCCGATGTCACAACTGACACCGGCGCCGGTACGCGACCACGACACCATCGATTCGGAGATCCTCCTGGCGGTGCTGGTCGAGGTCGAGCGCGGAAACTTCACAGCACGGATGCCGCTTTCCTGGACCGGGGTCCCGGGCAAGGTCGCCGACGCTCTCAACCGCGTGGTCGCCTCCAACGAATCGCTGGAGTCCGAGCTGGCCAGGGTCAGCCACGTCGTCGGCAAGGAGGGCAAGCTGTCGCAGCGCGTGGCGCTGGCCCGCTCCGGCGATGCGTGGGCAGGCTGTGTCGAACTCAGTGAACGAGCTCCTCGACGACTTGGTTCGTCCCACCAAGGAGATGCAGCGCGTCATCGGCGCGGTGGCCGATGGGGACCTGAGCAAGAAGATCTCGCTCGATGCCCAGGGAGAGATGCTCGACCTCAAGAACACCATCAATGCGATGGTCGATCAGCTCACCGGCTTCATCTCCGAGGTGACGCGGGTGGCGCGCGAAGTGGGCACCGAGGGCAAGCTGGGTCAGGCCGCGGCGGTCACGATCGAGGTTGGCGGCGTGTGGAAGGACCTCACCGACAACGTCAACATCATGGCCGACAACCTCACCGCGCAGGTGCGGAACATCGCCGATGTGACCACCGCGGTTGCCAACGGTGACTTGAGTCGCAAGATCACCGCCGACGTCAAGGGCGAGTTCCTCGAGCTGAAGAACACCGTCAACGCGATGGTCGACCAGCTCAACAGCTTCGCCGGTGAGGTCACCAGGGTGGCCCGCGAGGTCGGGGTCGAGGGAAAGCTCGGCGGCCAGGCGCAGTCGAAGGAGGTCGCCGGCGTCTGGAAGGACCTCACTGACAACGTGAACCAGCTCGCCGCCAACCTGACCAACCAGGTGCGCGCCATCTCCGACGTGGCGACAGCAGTGACGGAGGGGGACCTCACCAGGCAGGTCGGGGTCGAGGCCAGCGGTGAGGTTGCCGTCCTCAAGGACAAGCTCAATGAGATGATCCGCAACCTGCGCGAGACCACCCGGGTCAACACCGAGCAGGATTGGCTGAAGACCAACCTCGAGCGGTTCACGCGCATGCTGCAGGGCCAGCGCAATCTCGCGACGGTGTCAGACCTGATTCTCACGGAGCTGGCTCCGCTGGTCGGTGCCCAGCACGGCGTCCTGTACACCATGGGGAACGCCGGCACGGACCACCAGGTCCTGGGGTTTCAGGCGGCATACGGTTACGAGGAACGCAAGCACCTCTCCAAGGAGTTCGCCGTGGGGCAGGGACTGGTCGGTCAGTGCGCCAAGGAAAGACGGCGCATCCTCCTGACCGACGTGCCCGGCGATTACGTCAGGATCTCCTCAGGCCTCGGTAAGTCGACGCCGCTCAACATCATCGTCCTGCCCGTCCTGTTCGAGGGGGCGGTGCGTGCCGTGATCGAGCTGGCGTCGTTCAGCCGGTTCAGCGAGATCCACCAGGCTTTCCTGGAGCAGCTGACCGAGAGCATCGGCCTCGTGCTCAACACGATCGAGGCCAACACGGTCACGGAGAACCTCCTCAAGCAGTCGCAGTCGCAGGCCCAGGAGCTACAGGCGCAGCAGGAGGAGCTGCGCTCCTCCAACGAAGACCTGGGCACCCAGGCTCGCCAGCTCGAGGACAAGAACATCGAGGTGCAGCGCAAGAACCAGGAAGTGGAGGTGGCCAAGCAGCATGTCGAGGAGAAGGCCGAACAGCTTGCGATCTCGTCGAAGTACAAGTCCGAGTTCCTCGCCAGCATGTCGCACGAGCTGCGCACGCCGCTGAACTCGCTGCTCATCCTCGCCGGGCAACTGCACGACAACCCCGGCGGCAACCTGACCAGCAAGCAGGTGGAGTACGCCGGCATCATCCGCTCGTCGGGGATGGACCTGTTGACCCTGCTCAACGACATCCTCGACCTCGCCAAGGTGGAGTCGGGCACGGCCCGCATCGAGATGAGCCCGGTGTCCCTCGCCGACGTCCAGGCGTGGCTGCTGCGCGATTTCGTCCCCGTCGCGGAGAGCCGCCGTTTGGATTTCCGCGTGGACGCCGACCGCGACCTGCCGGAGAACATGGTCACCGACCCGCACCGGCTGCGCCAGGTGCTGAAGAATCTTCTCTCCAACTCCTTCAAATTCACCCACCACGGCCGGGTCAGCGTGTCGGTTCGCCTTGCCACCAGCGGCTGGAGTGACGACCGGGCGAGCCTCGACCAAGCAGAAGAGGTGATCGCCTTCGCCGTCAGCGACTCCGGTATCGGGATCGCCGCTGACCAGCAGCGTCCGATCTTCGAGGCCTTCGCGCAGGCCGATGGCGAATCCTCGCGCAGCTACGGCGGTACCGGCCTCGGGCTGTCGATCAGTCGTGAGCTCGTGCACCTGCTTGGCGGCGAGATCACACTCAGCTCCAGCCTCGGCCACGGCAGCATCTTCACTGTCTACCTGCCGAGCGGCGGCTCGGGCGCCATCGTGGCGCAGCCGTCTGCATCTCCGTTTGTGCCAACCGTCGTCGTGCAGCCCGTGGGCGATCGAAGCCGCGACTGGGCCGGCGGCCTTGGTGTCAGCGCCGGTGACCGCAGCCAGCGCAGCGCCAACCCTGAATGCGCCCCCACCCGGTCCATCGGACTTCACGGCCCTGGTGGTCGACGACGACGCTCGCAATGTCTACGCGCTCACCGCGCTCCTCGAGCGCCACGGCGTCACCGTCCTGGGCGCGGCGGGTGGCGAGGAGGCGATCGCCACCCTGCAGTCCACCGCCGGGATCGACATCGTCTTCATGGACATCATGATGCCGGTGATGGATGGCTACGACACCATGCGTGCGCTGCGGGCGCTTCCGGAATTCGTCGACCTGCCCATCATCGCGGTGACCGCGAAGGTCGGCGCTGACGAGGAGGGGCGGTGCAGCGCGGCCGGCGCGTCATCGTACGTTCCCAAGCCGATTGACACTGCCACGCTCAACGACGCTGTGGCGCGATGGCTGCCTCACTGGTTTGGGCCGCTGCAGCCGACCGCATTGTCGTGACAGGGTCAGCCGCGGCGGCGCGGTCCGGCGACGCGGTAAGCGGTTCTGCCGGAGCGCCGGAGATGGACCGGCGCCACGAGGTCGCAGACCTCGCACGCTTCCTCGCCTCCTGGCAGCGCGTGACGGTCGCGCGCCTCAGCGGTGCGGTGGAGCAGTCGGCGGTGCTCGACGCGGGGTTGCTCGCGCAGGTCGCGGAGCTCCTCGGCGGCGAGCGCATCGTGGTCAGCCTCGTCGAACAGGGGGGTCTACGCATCGTGGATGGGTTTCCTGAGGTCGACACGGCGCCGGTGAGGGGAGAGTCGCCGGGCGGCCGCGCCGTCCGCAGCGGTGACATCTTCATCGGCAACCTGGGGCTGCGGGTGTGGGGCGAGTCCACGCAGGCCTGGCGAGAGCAGGCCGGTCTCGGGCCGGTCATGGCGATTCCGCTCACCAGTGATGGTGCGACGATCGGCGCCGTCACCGTGGCGAGGTCGGTGGGCCGCGCGCAGTTCGGCGCCATCGAAGCCGAACGGGCCGTGATCCTGGCGCCTCCACTCGCAGGCGCGGTGGCCATCAGCAGCCTGTCCGACCGGCTCCGTGCGGCCAACCGCGCCGCCGCCGTCGAACGGGATCTGCTGTCGAGCCGTTTGCGTCTGGTCCTCGACTCGGCTGGCGCGGGGATCTTCGGGGTCGACGCTGCTGGCCGTTGCGTGTTCATGAACGCTGTCGCGGCCTCTGTCCTGGGCCTCAGCGTCGAAGACGCTCTGGGTGAGGTGCTGTATCCCTGGTTTCAGCGTACGCGCGCCGACGGGTCGACGCATGCAACCGACGAGGGCCCTGTCCACAGCGTCCTGGCTGGTGGGGGCAGCGTCCGCGTGTCGACGGAGCTGATGTGGAGGAGTGACGGGACCTCGTTTGCGGCCGAGTACTCGGTGTCCCCGATCAGCGAGGACGGCTTGGTGTCAGGGGCGGTGGTCACCTTCAACGACATCACCGAGCGGAAGCGGATCGAGACCGACCTTGCGGCGGCCCTGGAACGCGCCATGGAGGCGTCACGCCTGAAGTCGGAGTTCCTGGCCAACATGAGCCACGAGATCCGCACCCCGATGAACGGTGTGATCGGCATGACCGAACTTCTTCGCGACACGGCCCTCGACGCCGAGCAACGCGAGTATGCCGACGCCATCAGCCTCTCCGCTCACGCGTTGCTGACAATCATCAACGACATCCTCGATTTCTCGAAGATGGAGGCGGGCAAGCTCGACATCGAGGTCATCGACTTCGACCTGCGCCTGGTCGTGGAGGACGCCGCTCGGCTGGTCGCGCCACGCGCTGCCGAGAAGAACCTCGAGCTCGCGGTCATGCTCGATCCCCTCGCGGCGGTGATGATTCGCGGTGACCCGGGCCGTATCCGCCAGGTCCTGGTCAACATGTTGGGCAACGCCGTCAAGTTCACCGACACCGGCGAGGTGGTGGTGCGCGCCAAGGTCGGCGTGGATGACGGACCCACCGTGCGGGTGCGTTTCGAGGTCACTGACACAGGCATCGGGATCGCCGAGGTGGAGCGAGAGCGTCTGTTCGAGAGCTTCACGCAGGCCGATGCCTCCACGACGCGACGGTTCGGTGGCACCGGCCTGGGCCTGGCCATCTGCCGGCAGTTGGTGGATCGCATGGGTGGCCAGGTGGGCGTGGACAGCGAGCTCGGGCGCGGCAGCACCTTCTGGTTCAGCCTCGACCTCGAGAAGACAGCGGCGTCGCCGGGGCCCAGCCCGGCGCAACGGGCCGTGCTGCGCGACGTCCGCGTCCTGGTGGTGGATGACAACCGGACCAACCGAACCGTGCTCGAGCTCAACCTCGAAGCCTGGGGCGCACGGGTTGACGGCTTCGAGCGATCCGACGACGCTGCCTCGAGCCTCGCCGCGGCTGCCGCCGGCACCGATCCGTACCGCCTCGCCCTCCTCGACCAGCACATGCCCGGTCTCGATGGGGTCGAGCTCGCACGGGTCATCCGCCGGGACTGCCGTCCCGAAGCCATCGCGCTCGTGCTCCTGACGTCGTCAGCGGTGGCGGGCGACGCGGCGATCGCGCGTTCCGCGGGCGTGGACGCCGTGCTCGCCAAGCCCGTGCGCATGTCTGAGCTCTACAGCTGTCTCAGCACTCTGCTGGCCGATCTCGAGTCATTGACCGCCGTCGACGAGGCGCAGCCCGCCGATGCCCACGGCCGCGCGCCACGCGCAGGCCACATCCTCGTTGTCGACGACAACCCCGTGAACCGGCGCGTGGCGGCGCGGATGCTCGAGAAGATGGGTCACATCGTGGACGTGGCCGGCACCGGCTTGGATGCTCTCGACGCCGTCGCCCGCTGCGACTATGACGTCGTGCTGATGGATCGGCAGATGCCTGACATGGACGGTTTCGAGGTCACGCGGGCGATCCGGACGCGCGAGGGCGCCGGACGGCACTCGATCATCATCGCGTTGACGGCGGGAGCCATGACCGGGGACGAGCAGGAGTGCCTCGATGCCGGAATGGACGCATACCTCAGCAAGCCGATCGTCGCCGAGGCCCTGGCTGCGATGGTGGATCGCTGGCTCAGTCCGCCCCGCAAGTCCGTCGTGCCCGCCGGCGCGTTGGTGCCGGTTGCTGGGTCAGCTGTGGCCGCCAGCTAGACCTCCGGTTCAACGAGCAGCCTTCTCGCGACGCAGCGCCGCATCGGCTTCGGCGAGGACTTGGTGAGGGTCCTGGCCAGGCAGGCCGGCGCCTTCGCCGACACAGATGCTCGCGGGGCCGTCCGGGAGCGTCATCGTCCGCACCGCGGCACGGAGCCGCTCGCCTGCCCTGACCGCACCGTTGACGTCGCAGTTGGCCAGGAGTGCGACGAACTCGTCGCCCCCGGTGCGCACCAGCACATCACCGGGGCGTAGCTCCGCTGCCATCACCGCCGAGGCCTCAACCAGCAGGCGGTCGCCGGCACTATGGCCGTGCACGTCATTGACCAGCTTGAGGTGATCCACGTCGATGGCGAGCATCGCGAAGGGGCAGCGCGGCAGATGCGCAAGTCTCTCCTCCAGGACGCGGCGGTTGCCGAGCGCGGTGAGAGGGTCGGTGCGGGCCTCGTCGGAGGCGCGCTGGTGGGTCGTCGCGTTGGTGTAGGCGAGCGCCCCGATGGTGGCCAGCGAGAGCAGGTGAGTGAGGATGCCAGCGGTGATCGTGGTCTCCTGCCGGCCCGATACTGCGAGGATGGCGACGACGGCGCCGTTGTAACTCATCGGCACGAGGGCCGCGTTGCGCACGCCGGATCCGCGGATCACCCCCGCCGAGGTGGGGCCGAATTCCTCGGCCGTGAAACACGTCACCGACGCTTCGCCTGTGTCCACGACCCCTTGCGCGTACGGGTCGTCGGCGAGCGGAACGTGGAGGCTGTCGCACGTGGCGGAGGCGGTGGGGTCCACGAGGCCGCGCAGCACGAGCATGTCGCCGGCCACGACCATCAGCACGGCCCGCCGGGGCCGCTCGCCGGGTGACGAGCACAGCGCCGACGCGGCCGACGTCAATGCGGTGATCACTTCGGCGATCTCGAGCGACGCGCTCATGGCCCGCGCGGCGGCCGTCAGGATGCGCAGGCCGTGCATGGTCTCCAAGCGCTCGGTGACGTCTTGCGTACACGACACGTAGCCCGTGACACGGTTGGCGTCGCGGCTCAGCGCGGTGCTCACTGACAGCCAGCGCACCCCGCCGTCTGAGCGCCGCCGTACGCCGATGAGCCGGTCCTCCTCGCCCACGCCGGTACGCATCGCCCGCGCCAGCGGGGCATCCACCAGGGGGAGGGGCGAGCCGTCCTCGCGCAGGAACTCCCACTTCTCGGTGACGGACCCCCGTGTCGGTCGGCCATCGTCGATTTCGTACATGGCTGCGGCGGCGGGGTTGTGCGAAACCAGCGTGCCGGCGTCGTCGAACACCTCGATGCCGTCGACCAACGTCGTCAGGATGGTGCGCAGCTCGACGGTGTTGGGTTCCCGCAGCCCCGTTGGGCGTGCCACGACAGCCTTGGCCGTCGTCAGTGCCGTCATCGTCATCCACGGGCCAGCGACGTATCGCCGATCTCAGCGCACAGAGACCGGTGGACCGCCGCGAACTCGGCCTCGATCTCCGCGACCAGGTCAGCGACGCGGTGGCTCTCGCCGGCGACCGCCGCCGCGCGTAGCGCCCGGCACCTCGCAGCAAGGACGCCGGCGCCGAACGTGCTGCTGCTCCCCGCGAGGCTGTGGGCGAGCGGCTCCAGCGCGGATGAGTCAGCCGAGGCTGAGGCCCTGGCCAGCTCCTTCACCAGGCTGGCGCTATGGCCGAGAAACAGGCGCACGAGGTCGGCGAACTCCTGCGCTCCGAGCTCACGAAGACCTGCAAGACGTGCTGCGTCGAGCGTGCCCGAGGGTTGGCGGGGGGCAGGCGACTGGGCGGTCACGAGCGTACCGTCGGCGTCAGCGGCTGCCGTCGTCGCATCGCTGTGGTCACCCGGCTCACCAGGTCGCGCGGCGTGAATGGCTTGACGATGTAGTCGTCGGCAGTGAGCGAGAACGCTTCGACCCGCTCCGCCGGATCGGCATCGCCCGAGAGCATCACGATGGTGATGTCACGACTGTCGGGCGCTTGGCGCAGGACGCGGCACACCTCCAGACCGCCGATGCCGGGGAGGTGCACGTCCAGGACCACGCAGTCCGGGTGGAACGTTCGGACAAGGGCCAGGGCAGCCTCGCCAGTGGAGGCGTCGGCCACCTCGAAGCCGGCAGCTGCAAGGCTGGATCGCGCCAGCTGACGCACATCAGGCGCGTCGTCAACGAGCAGGATCCTCTCGGCCTGGCCGGGCCCGGGGGCTCGCTCGTGCCGGCCCGCCGCTGTCGCGGCCTCAGCGAGCAGAAGGTCGTCGATGTCGCCGGACCTCCCCGGCCGCCCCAGGTGGTAGCCCTGCGCCGTGTCGCATCCGAGCGTGCGAAGCCTGGCCAGCTGATCCGCCAACTCCACGCCTTCGGCCACGACGCGCAGGTCCAAGGCGTGTGCCATCCCCATGATGGCAGCGACGATCGCTGTGTCCTCCGCATCCTGCCCAAGACCATCGATGAAGGACTTGTCGATCTTCAGCTCGTCGAGGGGAAAGCGTCGCAGGTACGCCAAAGAGGAGAGACCCGTGCCGAAGTCGTCGATGGAGATCTGGACCCCGAGCGACTTCAGCTCGCGGAGTATCTCGATCGTCAGCTCGGCGTCCTGCATGACCATGCTCTCGGTGACCTCGAGGCAGACGGTGCCGGCATCGATCCCGGCGTCGGCGATGATCTTCCCGAAGCTTGCTGCCAGCCCTGGCACGAACTGGCGCGGTGAGACGTTGACTGCCACGTTCACAGGCAAGCCGCCAGGCAGAGCGTCGCGCCAGCGCCTGGCATCCTTGCAGACCTCGCTGAGCACCCACGCTCCGATGGGGATGATCAGGCCCGACTCCTCCGCGAGCGGGATGAACTCGAGAGGCGGGATGGAGCGCTTTGGATGATTCCAGCGAAGAAGCGCCTCCACACCCGTCACGCGATCTGTCAGGAGCGAGACCTTGGGCTGGTACGCCACCGAGAACTCGCCGTTGGCGAGGGCGTCGCGGAGCGCCAGTTCGAGCTCTGCCCGTGCTGCCAGGCGGCTACGCAGCGCGTCGTCGACCACCTCGACGCGATTCCGGCCCATCTCCTTGGCGCGAAACATGGCGGCGTCCGCATCGCGGAGAAGGTCACTCACGTTGCCGTCTTCGGCGCTTCGCGTGATACCGATGCTCATGGTGATGCTGACGTCGCCGGCGTCGAGCACGAAGTCCTCGCGCATCCGTTGCAGCACGCGCTCGGCCACGACCGCCGCCTCGCCGGCGTGGCTGAGACCCTCGCACAAGACGACGAACTCGTCGCCACCGAGGTGCGCAACGGTGTCGGCAGGCCGGACCGCCTCGCGGAGTTGCTCGCTGACCAGGCCGAGGAGTTGGTCACCGGCCTCGTGGCCGAGGTTGATGTTGATCCTCTTGAAGCTGTCGATGTCGAGCGCCAGGATCGCCAGCTCGCCGACGCTTCCGCGACGGCAACGCGCCAGCGCCTGGGCCACGCGATCCATCAGGAGGGTTCGGTTCGGCAAGCCGGTGAGCCGATCGTGCATGGTCTCGTAGCGCACGCTGTCCTCGTGACGGCCGCGTTCTATGGCGCCGCTGATCACGTTGGCCAGCGACTCGTAGAAATGCACGTCGTGGACGTCGAAGTCGTCGACGGTGCGGCTGTGCACCGTCAGCGCGGCGACCACGTCGGATCCCGCGAGTATCGGCACGCTCACGCAGCTTCCCACGTTGAGGAGCTGTGAGCAGGTGCTGAACCGCTCGTCCTTGGCAATGTCGTGGATCGTGACGGGTGCGCCGGTCAGCATCACCTCGTTGGTGATGGGCGAAAGTTCGCGCGGTACCCGCCGGCCGGCGGTCGACCCAGCTTCCTCGCCAACCGCTGCCACCACCACCAGCTCATCAGACGCGGGGATGCGCTCGAGAACCGTCACCTGGCGCAGGCCCAAGGAGGCGAGCGAGGCGACTGCCGATGCGATGACATCGGCGCTGGTTGCGGTCCCCAGCGCCAGCAGGCCGAGGGCTGAGGCGATGGATTGCTGGGTTGCCCGCCTGGTGGCGAGAGTGATGGCCTCGCCACGGTCGCGGTCGACACTCAAAGCGTCGAGCGCGAAGGCGGTGTCGCGGACGAGGCCACCCAGGAGGCCGAGCTCCTCGTCGGTGATGTCCGAGCCGTTGGGGAGGCGCAGGACGAGCATGCCGCGACTGTCGTCCCGGCGGAGGATGGGGAACAGCAGCAGCCCGGGTGCGACGGCGCCCGCGATCCCCGAGACATCGTCCCCCGCCTGGGGTCCCGCGGCTGCGCTCGCCCGCACGGCAGCGACCATTGCCGCCATCGCGGCTTCGGCGCTCAGCTGATCCGAACCCTGATGCTCCTCAGCGAGCACCGCCACGGCGTCTCCGTCCAACGCGACCGTCGTGACCGCAGCATCCGTGCACCCGCCGCTCGCAACCAGGATGCGGCAGACCCCCGCAAGAAGCTGCAGGGGCTCGGTGGCCCGCACCATCGCGAAGCCCGCTTCGTCGAGCACGATGTGTAGCCGATTCAAGGCCAGCAGGCGCTCCTTGGCGGCTCGATACTCCGTGATGTCCCGGCTGATGGCGATCACGCCACCCACGGCGGGGTCGTCGAGGCGGTTGACCACAGTGTGCTTGAGGGTGAGCCAGCTGCCGTCACGGTGGCGTCCCCTGGCGACGTGGTCGATCGCCAACCCCGGCTGCGCAAGAGCGCTGGCAAAGACCTCCTTGAGCTCTGCGAGGTCATCGGGGTGAACGACGTCCCACAGGGTCGTGCCGAGGAAGCGGTCGGCGGTGTAACCGGACATGGCCAGGATGGCGGGACTCGCGTACTGCACCACGCCGTCGACGCTGAGGATGGTGGTGACGTCGTCGAGGTTCTCGATCAGCGCTTGGTAGCGCCGCGACTCGGCGAGGTGCTCGGTGATGTCGGTCGCCACGAAGGCGATGCCACCAGGCCCTGCGACCGCGTCGGGCAGATGCACGGCGGTGCTGTCGTAGGTGCGCCCGCCGAACGTGACGACGTCGCGGGAGGACCCCTCAGCTCGCGCGCGGGCGAGAGTGTCGAGGAAGGCGCGGCCGGGCATGAGGTCCGACACGCTGCGACCGATGAAGGCGGTCTTTGTGGCCCTGTCGGTGCGGGCGTCCCCCATCGTGAGCACGATGTTGTCGTCGCAGCCGACGACGGTCACTGACGTCGCGCTGTTCTCGATGACCGCTCGGAGGACCGCCGTGGACGCGAGCCGTTCCTGGGTCACGTCGACTGCCACACTCATGATCCCGGTCACCGTGCCGCTGGAGTTGTACAGCGGAGAATCGACCACGTGGACGGTGAGTTCCTCGCCGTCACGTCGCAGCATCCGCACCTCGCCCTGCCAGCTTCCTCCCGCCGTCACCGCACGAATCACGTCGCCTGGATCAACGGTGTTGCCCGCTGGCACCAGCAGCCCGCGGACGGGCCGTCCGACGACTTCCTCCGCCGACCAGCCGAACAGCGCTTCAGCCGGAGCGTTCCAGGAGAGGATGATGCCCTTCAGGTCGACGGCGATCATCGACACCAGCAGTGCGCCGAGCGGGTTCGGGTGCGTGGTCGAGCGTCGGCTGGTCTGAGCGCTGGAAGGCGTCGCCGGTGTTGCGGAGGTCAGCGCCTGTCTGGGCGCGCCCATGCTCGTGACGACCTCCGCGACACTCGCGTCGACAGGGTGACGTCGCATCGCACGCTCAGCGTTCCGCGTCGGTCCCGCATCCGGTGAGCGTGGGGCACGCCCTGGGCGTGCCACTGGGATGTTGCCGGGTTGTCGCAGCTTCGGAGCGGCACGCCGAGTACCGCTCTAACCCACAGAACCCCCCCGTCTATCCGACGCGTCGATAGCGGATGTGGGTGGACAGCGGCGAATGAAGCACTTCGACAGGCTCGAAGCCGAACTCAACGCCCTCGAAGATGCGTTCGCCAGACCCGAGGAGGACGGGCGCGACGTCGAGGATGAGCTCGTCGACCACCTTCGCCGCCAATGCCTGCCGGACGGTCGAAGCCCCACCGGCGATGTCCACCCCGCTGTCCCCGGCCGCCTCACACGCCGCGGCGTAGGCCGCGTCGAAGCCCGCGGTGATGAATTGGAAGGTCGTCCCCCCGTCCATCTGGATCGGCTCATGGTCGTGATGGGTCAGCACGAACACCGGTGCGTGATACGGCGGTTCGTGCCCCCACCAGCCAGACCACTCCTCAGTCCAGTCCCCGCGGATCGGGCCGAACATGTTCCGCCCCATGACATATGCCCCCCGGGGGCGCATCAGCCACTCGCTCGCGACCCTGTCAGCGTCGTTGGCCCGCGGGTCGCCGATGTGCCAGCCGTGCAGCTCCTGTCCCCGCTTGCCCAAGGGGTCGTCCCTGCTCTGATCCGGCCCGGCGACGAAACCGTCCAACGAGATCGACATGTGACAGGTGGTGTCCTGCAGAACCAGTCTCCTGAACGAGTGCAACATGCGCGCGGTTGCGCGGATGTTGCGGGTGGTCAGCGCATGTGCGCAATGCGACGCGCAGATCGTATCAACCGGGTCGGGTTCGCCGACGGTCTCGCCGGCCGCGCGCGAGGCGGCCGCGCCAGGTGTCGCGATCTGTTTCCATAGAATCGCTTCGCATCACCAACTCACCGTCAGGAGCGCCAGGATGACCCCGACGAAAGCGGCTGCCAACCGCAAGTCCAAGCCGGCCGGGCGCAACGCCGCGAGCCGCAACTCGTCGCCAGGATTCAGTGCCGAAGAGAAGGCGGCAGCCCGTGACCGCCTCCGCGAACTGAAGGCCGAAGCTGCCAACGCGAATGGGGAAGCAGCGGTGCGCGAGGCGATCGCCAAGATGCAGGAGCCAGACCGCGCCATGGCCAAGAAGCTCCATGCACTCATCAAGGCAGCAGCACCGACCCTCGCACCGAAGACCTGGTACGGGATGCCTGCATATGCCAAGGACGGCAACGTCATCTGCTTCTTCCAGAACGCGGGGAAGTTCAAGGCGAGATACCACACGCTCGGCTTCACCGACAAGGCGGATATCGACGACGGAGTCATGTGGCCAACGTCCTTTGCGCTGACCAAGTTGACATCCGCAGAAGAGGCCACGATCACCACGCTGGTCAAGAGAGCAGTGCGCTGAGGACCCGCCCACACAGCTCTACGTAGAATCGGCCCGCCGCCCACGATCAGCAGAGGGGTGTTTCGGATGCCTCACCAGGTGCAAGGGGTTGTCGTCCGATCCAAGGGCGCCCCAGTGTCGCTCGAGACCGTGCTCGTCCCGGATCCGGGGCCGGGCGAGGCACTGATCCGGGTACGCGCCTGCGGCGTCTGTCACACAGACCTGCACTACCGCAACGGCGGCATCGGCGATGAGTTCCCCTACCTGCTCGGCCATGAGGCGGCGGGCACGGTCGAGGCAATCGGCGACGGGGTGGTCAACGTCGTGGCCGGAGACCTGGTGATCCTTGCGTGGCGCGCCCCCTGCGGCAACTGTCGGAGCTGCCGGCGGGGTCGCCCGTGGTACTGCTTCGACAGTCGCAATGCGGCCCAGCGACTGACGCTCGAGGACGGCACCACGCTCTCTCCCGCCATCGGGATCGGCGGCTTCAGCGAGCTCACCCTGGTGGACGCACTCCAGGCGGTGCCGATCCCGCCGGACACGCGACCCGAGGCAGCCTGCCTGATCGGCTGCGGCGTCATGGCCGGCTTCGGCGCGGCCGTCAACACCGGGATGGTGAGTCCCGGCGACACCGTCGCCGTGATCGGCTGCGGAGGCGTCGGCAGCGCAGCTGTCGCGGGTGCATCGATCGCGGGTGCGCGGACGGTGATCGCTGTCGACATCGCCCCGCACAAGCTTGCCTGGGCGACGGGGTTCGGAGCGACGCACACGGTCGACGCGAGCAAGCGCGATCCCATCGAAGCCATCCGGGCGCTCACCGGCGGCTTCGGCGCCGACCTGGTGATCGATGCTGTGGGACTCCCGCAGACGTACACGCAGGCGTTCCTCGCCCGCGACCTCGCCGGACGGCTGGTGCAGGTCGGGGTGCCGGCGGACCCTGCGACCGTCGTCGAACTGCCTCTCGGTGAGCTGTTCGGCCATGGTGGGTCGCTGCGCTCGTCGTGGTACGGCGACTCGCTTCCCACCCGCGACTTCCCGATCCTCGTGGACCTCTACAAGCGCGGCCGGCTCGACCTCGACGCGTTCGTGACGGAGACGATCGGCATCGACGAGGTGGAGGAGGCGTTCGCGAAGATCGAGCGCAGCGAGGTGCTTCGCTCCGTGGTTGTCTTCTGAGCTACGCCGGCTGGACGAGCTTACCGCTCCTGGACAGCTGGGGGTCGGTGCACGCCGCAAGGTTGAAGCAGCAGGGCCGTCGCTTGCCGCCGTTCATCTTCGAGATGGTGACCTCGACTCGTCGTTGGCGCGTTTCAGGGTTGTTGGTTGCGTTCACCCAGCGAACCCATTCCCATCGCGCCATCGGCGTGATGTCGTTCCAGAGGTCGTGGATCTTCTGAGGCGCAGCTGTCAGAGCTGTCGCGAGATCCTGGGGCACGGTCGGCTCCGGCCACTCCGTGGTGGGCTCGATGTCGAGGGTCGCCGTGTCGCCTGCGCTGACGGCAGCCGCCCTCTGTAGCTTTCGATCAACGTTCATCCAGTGGCCGAAGGAGCCATCCGGTTCGAGCACCGCCTGGAACCTGTGGCCATTGATCGTTCCCTGCACTGCCACCTGGCCGCGCGACGGCAACTTCGCGCTCGCTTCCTCGGGCAGCCGCACGATGGTGCGCGTGTCGATCACGTACGGCGTGGCGTCAAAGCGAATTGTTGACACCTCTGTGCGCTGAACCACGTGTCATATCCTCTCAGTTGAAGACCTCGCGGAGCTTGCGGGCGAAGGCCTCGGGTTGACCGGCGTACCCGGAATCCCCGCCCACGAACCCACCGTGATGGCTGGGGAACACCGTCGCCTGCTGACCGAGCATTTCAGCGGTGGCCACTGCAGCGCGCCCGGTGAAGGTCCCCGCGGACTCTTCGCCCACAGCGACCACGATGCGTGTCGGTGCCGCGGCCAGCGCCTCGAAGTCGGGGCTGTAGCTGGTCACCGCCTTGGAGCGGTCGGAGAGCAGCGGGTCGTGTCGCGCGCCGTCATCGGTCGTCGGCATCCCGAGCTGGGCGGGATCTGGTTGTGGTCGCGCGAAGTAGTCCTCGGTGAACTCCCCCCGCCACGACGTCATGGCTATGAACGCCGCCATGCCGGCGCCCCACCCCCTGGCCGCGTAGGCTTCCCGAAACTGAGCCACGGCGCGCGCGGCGGCCTCCGCGTCAGGAAGCACCGGCACCAGTGGCGGCTCGTGCGCCACCAGCACCGTGAGGTCATCGGGATACGCCGCCACCAGCGCGAGCGCGGTCACCGCCCCGCCACTGCTCGCGAACATCTCGACCGGGCCCACGCCGAGAGCGCGGATGACGTCATGCACGTCCCCTGCCTGGACAGTGGGCACGTGGTCGACACCGCCGTCCCTGCGCGTGCTCCGGCCCAGGCCGCGAGGGTCGTAGGTGATCACCGTGCGATCGGGGAAGTACGAGGCCAGTGTGCGGAAACCGCCGGC
Organism: Candidatus Dormiibacterota bacterium; assembly: GCA_963823765.1. GTDB lineage: Bacteria > Chloroflexota > Dormibacteria > Aeolococcales > Aeolococcaceae > Aeolococcus. The sequence continues at coordinate 696,643 of CAWGML010000002.1, read as the reverse complement.
GTCCATCGGTTGTCCGATCATGAACAGTGGCGGCCGTCCGTCTGCGGGAAGCGGTCCCTCGACGTCGTAGATCACTGCAGCCTCGGGCGTTTCGAGTGTGTGTGTCTTCATTCCAGTCCCTCGTCAATCCGCGAGCAGCCGCTCCAGCTTGCCAAGCTGCTCGGTCCAGCCCTGCTCGGCACCGGCCATCGCCTCGGGGGGCGGCATCGGCTCGAAGTACGACTGCCGGATGGTGAGCTCGGTGCCGTCGTCCCGGGCCTCGAAGGTCACCTCGATGAGCGTGGCGAAGATCTCACCCTGGTCGTCGTTCACGGCCCGGCCGCTCATGACCAGGCGGTGCGGACGCTCGATCTCGTAGTACTCGCCACCCATGTGATGGGAGAACTGCGCCTCGGCAGGGACGGAACCCGGCCACTGCATCGCCAGCCGGTAGGACCCGCCCACGCGAAGATCCACCTCGGCTGCCGGGCAGGTGAACCCCTCGGGCCACCACCACTTGGTCAGCTGGTCCGGGTCGGTGAAGGCGTCGAAGACCCGTTCGGGCGAGGCCTTCAGCGTGCGCTCGATGACGAGCTGCCTGGTCGGGGTCGCAGATCGGACGTCCACCGTGGTGCGGGTCTCAGCCATTGGAGCTCTCCTCAGTGATGGTCACTTCTGATGGTGTGGCGAGATGGGCCTCGAGGCGGTCAAGTCGGGTGGACCAGTCGGTGTGGGCACGCCGAAGCCAGTCGTCCACGGGGAGCAGGCCCTCGAGGTGAAGCCGCGCGGGGCGGCGCTGGCCGTCGCGGGCTCGACCGATGAGGCCGGCCCGCTCCAGCACCTTGAGGTGCTTGGTGATGGCGGGCTGGGTCAGCGTGGAGGCGCCCGCGAGCTCGACGACGCCGGCCTCCCCGGAGCCGAGGCGCTCGAGGATCGCCCGGCGAGTGGGATCGGCAAGGGCCGCGAAGGCGAGGCTGAGGGGATCGTGGCTGGGCATTGCCAACAGGTTATATAACTGCGAGGTAAAATGCAAGCCCATGCGGCTCCCGCGGTCGAGCAGCGGACGGAGATCGATCCGCGGGCCTGGCCCCGAGGTGTCCGCGTTGGTGGTCACGTTGGCAGCGTCGCGGCGTCGATCGACGCGAGCCTGATTGACCGACCCGCCTGGGCGCGGCTAGTCTTCGCGCCGCCTCCGGCTCCGGGGGATCACAAGGAGGCATGTCGATGCGCGACGCGATCCTCGCTGCTGTCGAGAGGGCATTGGAGGGACGGCGCCTCCTCAGCCATCCGTTCTACCAGCGCTGGTCGCGCGGTGAGCTCGGCGTTTGCGAGCTCGCCGCGTACGCAGGCCAGTACAGGTGCATCGAGGCGGCTCTGCCCGCGTGGCTGGCGTCGATCCAGGACCAGACGACGAGTCCCGATGTGCGCGCGCTGGTGCAGCGCAACCTCGACGACGAGGTCGGTGGCGTGACCACGCACCTGGAGCTCTTCGAGAAGTTCGCCGTTGCGGTCGGCGCGACGCCCGTCGACCAGACACACCTCGAGCCGGCCACAGGCGCGCTCCTCGACGTCCATGCGGAGCTGGTGGCGTCATCGGCGGCTGAGGGCCTGGCGGCGGTGCTGGCCTACGAGGTGCAGGCGCCGGACATCAGCGCAACGAAGGCTGCCGGGCTGCGCTCGCGGTACGGGCTGGACGGCGATGCCGTCCTGTTCTGGGACACCCATGCCCACGTGGAGCACGACCACGCGTCGTGGACCGTCGATGCGCTGGTGGGGGCAGGAGGACGGCCGGCGTCGGTGGCGGCCGCGGCGCGTCGCGCTGCCGACGCCTGGTGGGCCTTCCTGGACGAGCGCGAGGCGGCTGCCCCAGCCCGCTCCTGAGGAGCCTCGACCACCGGGTCAGTGCAGCTTGAGCGGTTCTCCCGTGCGCCACGCGGTGGTCGACCTGACCCGGCTGAACTTCCAGCCCACCTCGGTGCGCTCGAGCTCGCAGTCGTACCAGCCGCCGCCCTGGCGCTTGACGGTGGTGCCGTCGGCGATGTGGGTCGCGATGTAGTGCGAGTGCGTGGTGGCGCGGTCTCCCGCGATGACGATCGACGGGTCGCCGACCAGGTGATGTGACGACGCGCAACCGGCGAGGATCTTCTCGGATAGCTCAGGCATCTGGTCGCGGGGCACCGAGACGTCACCGTGCTGCATCACGCCGTCCTCGGTGTAGCTCTCCTGGAGGCGCGCCCAGTCACGTCGGTCGATGCAGCGTGCGTAGCCGACCAGGCACTCGGCGATCTCCGCACGGTCGATCAGCCACCGCAGGCGCTGCTCCATGGGGTCGAGCGAGCTCACGGCCGGATCATATGGATCACGCCCCCGGCGCGCGCGTCCTCACACCCGCCGGCACGACGCATCGCCGCGTATCCTGCAGCCGATGGAGATGCGATACCGCCGCCTCGGACGCTCCGGTCTCAAGGTGAGCGTCCTCTCGTTCGGCTCGTGGGTGACCTTCGGACCGCAGCTCGCCGGTCAGACGGCCAGCGACTGTCTCGCCGCCGCGTACGACGCCGGCGTCAACTTCTTCGACAACGCCGAGGTGTACGCCGGCGGCAGGTCCGAGACGATCATGGGCGAGGCGATCAAGCAGCTCGGCTGGCCGCGCCACACGTACGTGGTCTCCACCAAGTTCTTCTGGGGCATCGAGGACTCGGTCGAACACCAGGAACACGCTCAACCGCAAGTACCTGCTGCAGGCGATCGACGGTTCACTGCGCCGCCTCGGTCTCGATTTCGTCGACCTCGTCTTCTGCCACCGGCCCGACCCGGACACCCCAGTGGAGGAGACGGTGTGGGCGATGCACGACATGATCGATTCCGGCCGCGCGCTCTACTGGGGCACGTCCGAATGGAGCGCCGCCGACATTCGTCGCGCCTGGGAGGTCGCGGAGCGCGATCACCTGCACCGTCCCCTCATGGAGCAACCTGAATACAACCTCTTCAACCGGACCAAGGTGGAGGAGGAGTTCGTCCCGCTCTACTCCGAGATCGGCCTCGGCTTGACGACATGGAGCCCGCTGGCCTCCGGCCTGCTCACCGGCAAATACATCGACGGTGTCCCCGCGGGCAGCCGGGCGACACTTCCCGGGTACGAATGGCTGCGCGAGCAGGTGACCGACCCCGAGGCCAACCGGCGGGTCCGGTCACTGCAAGCGGTGGCGGACGAGCTCGGTGTGTCGCTGGCGCAGCTGTCGATCGCCTGGTGCGCGGCCAACCCGCACGTGTCGACGGTGATCACCGGTGCCAGCCGCGTCGAGCAGGTGCACGAGAACCTCGGTGCCCTCGACGCGCTGGAGAAGTTGTCGCCTGAGGTGCTGGCGAGGATCGACACCATCTTCAGCTGAACGGGGCCGCACGAAGCGCCTGCCATACTCAGCCGAGCCAACCCGCAGCGTCACCGAGGTCCCCGTGCCGGTCATCCAACCCTGCGACAACTGCGCGACACCCACGCCGATCTACCGCCTGGCCGCGGTCATCCTCGACGGTCACATGGCGCAGATCTGCCCGCGGTGCAGCGCCACCGAGAAGGAACGCATCGAGATCCCGTACTCGCCGCGGACGGACCAGGGCGCCATCCAGCCGAGCACGAGCCGCGACGCTTGGTAGCGACGACCGACACGTTCGCGGCGCGCCTCGCCGCGGCCGTGTCCGGCACCGGCTCGATGCTGTGCCTGGGGCTCGACCCGGACGGTGTCACCGACGCGGAGGCTGCTGAGCGGCAGTGTCGCCTGCTGATCGACGCCGCCCTCGACCACGTCTGTGCGGTCAAGCCCAACCTGGCCTTCTTCGAACAGTTCGGCAGCGCCGGCTATGCCGTTCTCGAGCGGTTGCGCGCGGCCGTGCCGAGCGATCGCATGCTGATCCTGGATGGCAAGCGCGGTGACGTGGCCAACACCGCCTCCGCCTACGCGCGAGCACTCTTCGACGTCCTCGGCGCCGACGCCGTCACCGTCAACCCGCTGCAGGGCGGGGACGCCGTCGCGCCCTTCCTTCTCCGCCCCGGTCGCGGGGTGTTCATCCTCGCCCGCACCAGCAACCCGGGAGCGGCAGACTTCCTGGAAGCGCCCTCAGGCTCGGGCGGCGCCCTCCTGTACCAGCGCATCGTCACCGACGCGCAGGCCTGGGATCCCAGCGGCGGAACCATCGGGTTCGTGGTCGGCGCCACGGCGCCGGAGGCAGTTGCCGAGGTGCGTCGGCTGGCGCCTCGCGCTCCACTGCTGCTGCCCGGGGTCGGCGCCCAGGGAGGCTCGTTGGAGGACACCGTGGCGGCCGCCCTCGATGCAGACGGAGCTGGGGCGATCGTCGCCGTCAGCCGCGGCATCGCCGCAGCGCCGCAGGGCCCTGCAGTCGCTGCCCGCGAGTACCGCGACCGCATCACCGCGGTGCGTTCGGGCCGCTGACGGTGGCACGCGTCGCTGTCGTCGAAGATGGTCGCCACGTCGCCCACCAGGCGCCCGGCCACCCGGAGCGCCCGGACCGCGTCGAGGCGATCCGCTCCCACCTCGCCGGCACGCCAATGCTGCGCGACCTTCCTCGCCTCGGCGCGGAGCCTGTCGAGGACGACGAGCTGCTCCGCGTGCACGACGCCGCGCACCTCGCGCGCGTCGCCGCGCTGTGCGCGGCTGGTGGCGGTCATTTCGACGCCGACACGTATGCGACCGCCACCTCCGACCTGTTGGCGCGGGTGGCCGCGGGCGGGGCGGTCCGCGCCGTCGACGCGGTCGTGGGCGGAGACTACGACGCGTCGTTCGCCGTCCTGAGGCCGCCAGGACACCACGCGACGGTGGACCGCGCGATGGGTTTCTGCCTGTACAACAACGTCGCTGTGGCGGTGCAGCACGCGCGTCAGGTGCTCGGCGTCGGGCGCGTCGCGATTGTCGACATCGACGTCCACCACGGCAACGGCAGCGAGGCGACGTTCTGGAACGACCCCGCGGTCCTGTACACGTCGCTGCACCAGTACCCGTTCTACCCCGGCACAGGTGCGGTGGCGGACCGCGGCGGACCGGAGGCGAGCGGCCTCACCGTCAACGTGCCGTTGGCTGCGGGCACCGACGCTGCCTCTTGGCTCGAGGCGTTCGACGATGCGGTGCTTCCATCTCTGCGGGCGTTCGAGCCGGAGCTCGCGGTGGTCAGCTGCGGGTTCGACGCCCATCGCGACGACCCACTCGCCCAGCTGCTGCTCGAGTCGCAGACGTACGCCGCGATCGCCGAGCGGCTCCTCTCACTCGGCGCTCTGTCCTCTGGCGCACACACCGCCTGGGTCCTCGAGGGTGGCTACGCCCTGGAGGCGCTCGCGACGTCGACGCAGGCAGTCCTTGAGGTTCTCGCCGCCGCCTGACCGTGGTGCGCTACGGTGGCGACGCCATGCGGACCCGATGGATCTGCGCCGCGCTCGCCGCGCTGCTGCTCGCGGCCTGCGGTGAGAGCGCGTCGCCGACGGGGATCGCCACCAACCCACCGGTCCAGGGCGGTGGCACGACCTCAGCCACGCCGGGCTCGTCCTCGAGCGCCGCGTCCGGGGTGCGCACCGTGCTCAGCCCGCTGGGCCTGAACATCCGCCAGAGCGCCTCGGTCAGCTCCGCCAGGCTGGGCACCGCCGCCCAGGGCGCCGTCCTCCAGGTCATCGGTCACACGGCCCAGAACGGCGGGTGGTACCAGGTGCAGGGCCAGACGGTCACCGGCTGGATCACCGCCGACCCGACGCTCACCGCAGCCGGCCAGTTCACTCAGTACCAGTCGCAGGACAGGCAGTTCAGCGCCTACTACCCGCAGGACTGGACGTTCGCCGAGAGCACGTCGAACGTCCTCTTCCATCCCTCCAACGGGGACCAGACCATCGTGGCGCGCAACGGCACCCACATCGCCGACTTCGGGCCCGGTGGCGGCGCCGGTTTCAACGCCACCGGCCAGGAGACCGTGGTCGTCTGCGGCGTCACCGGGAACCTCGACGAGTACGCCCACGTCGGATCACCCCCCGCCTCACCGGCGCCGGGCGTCGCCGGTCCCCTTGCCCTGCTCGCGCAGATCCGGCTGCGCCTCGACGCCACCCACGCACTCGCGCTCGACTTCAACTACAACACCGCCGCCGACCTCGAGGTGTTCGGCGATTTCTACAACTCGATGACGTTCCCCTTCCCGCAGTGCGAGCTGCCGGCCTCGCCCGCGCCGTCGCCCACCTGAGCCCGGCTCAGACGATCTGCTGACCGATGCCGTGCGAGAGCAGGGTGCTGTGCGCCGCGGACATGCCCACCACGCTGATCACCAGGATGGCTGCATAGGCAAGGCCGATGGCGAGCCTCACGTGCGGGGCAGGCGGTGGTGGATCCTGGCCGGTGCGGGCGCGCCGGAAACGACCGACGGTGGAGTAGATGCCGAACAGCAGGATGATGACGAGGAAGGGGTTGAGCGGCGAACCAGTCGCTGTGTAGCCGGCGATGAGCACCAGGAGGACCCCGATGCCCGCCACGTTGGCCCACTTCGACACGGCGCTCGCCACCCGGCCGCCGTCGAGCGGCGACATCGGGATGAGGTTGAAGAGGTTGATGAGGCAGCCCCAGTAGGCCAGCGCGAGGAAGAGGTAGCGCGTCTGGCCCTCGGGAAGTGACAGAGCGAAGAGGTAGCACAGCAGCGCGGCCGCGGTCCCGACCACCGGTCCGCCGATGGCCACGATGGCCTCCTGGCGGGCGTCGCGAAACCCCTTGGTGGTGACCACGGCGCCGAAGCCGAAGAGGAAGAACGGCGTGGAGACCGGCAACCGCTGAGCGCGCGCGAACAGCATGTGCCCGCTTTCGTGGATGGCGATGAGCAGGATGGCACCGAGGCCGAACTGCCAGCCGAAGAGGCCGATGTAGATGAGCAGCGACAGCCCGAAGCTGATGAAGGTGCCGCTCAGCTTGCCGAACTTGAGGAGCACGAAGCCGTACTTGAAGAGCCCCGCGAGGGCGGCCAGCACCCCGCCCGCGAGCCCGCCGCGGCGCTGCTGGGTGCGCGATGGCGCCTGGTGGATCGACGACGGCGAGATCGGTGGTGCTATGGCCCCGTCGGGACGCCAGGTGTAGCCGTCCCCCGTGGAGACCATGGCCGGGGGCGGGGAGGAGAGCTCGGGTACGGCGGGCGCCAGCCGGGACTGTCCGCGGACTCGGGCGGGGGTGCTGGAGCGGCCATGCGGCCATCATTGCACCGCCCCGGCCGGCGGCCGCCCTCTCAGAGGCGATCAGCCGTGGTGATGCTTCTTGTGCGATGGACCACGGGTGGGCGGCAGCCGGAGGGGAGGCACGGAGGTGACGGCCCCGTCACGACCGGCCCCGAGGAGTGCCACCCCGGTCTGTGGGGTCGTCCCGCTCAGGAACCAGGCGGGGCCGTAGCCCGCCACGCTGGTCTCCTGGACCCCGGCGGGCACTGCAGGCCAGTCGTCCGCCACGCCGGCAAGTGCATGGAGCATGAATGCGTGCCAGATCGGGGCGGCGCCCGTGATGCCGGTGGTGCCGTGCATGGGGCTGTCGTTGGCGTTGCCCACCCAGGTCGCCGTCACCAGGTGCGGCGTCCATCCAACTGTGAGGTTGTCGCGGAAGTCCTCGCTGGTGCCGGTCTTCGCCGCAACGAGATGCCCTGCCAGCGTCAGATCGGAGTTGAGCCCGAACTCCAGCTGGCGGTTGCGGTCGTTGGTGAGGACCTTGTTGACGACCGCCGCGGCACCGGGGTCGATCGCCTCCCGTGAAGCCGTCCCGTGGTACAGCTCGACACCGCTGCCGCCCTTCACGGATGAGACGAAGGTCACGGGTTGGAGGGTTCCCTGGTTCGCGAAGGCGGTCGCCGCCTGCGCCATCTCCCACAGGGGGACGGGGTACGTCCCCAGCGTCAGGCTGGGGCCGTAGCTCGAATCCGTTCGCCCGAGGGTGGTGACGCCGAGGCTTCGGGCCGTCGCCACCACCTGCGGGATCCCCGCCACCAGCTCTGTTCGGATGGCCGGAATGTTGAGCGAGTTGGCGAAGGCTTCGGCCACCGGCAGGACGCCGTGCCAGGTGCGGTCGTAGTCGAGCGGCGACCACGGCTGGAGCCCGTCGGGCCCGTCGCCCGTCGGCAACGTGAGGGGGGCGTCCAGGACGGGCGTCACCATGGTGACGCGGCGCTCGGCCAGGGCTGTCGAATAGGTGAAGAGCTTGAAGGTGGAGCCAGGTTGCCGGCTCGCCGCGGCCATGTCGATCTGGGCACTGGCCGGGTCCACACCCGCGCTGCCGACGTACGCGACTACGGCGCCGGTGCGAGGATCGACGCTGACCAGCGCGCCGTCGCTGACGCCGAGCCCGCGCACGGCCTCGACCTGCTTGTGCACGGAGAGGGCTGCGTACTGCTGCAGCCCCGGGACGAGGGTGGCAGTGACGCGCAGGCCGTCCCGCTCGGGGTCGACGTGCAGCTGGTTGGTGAGCTGCCCGACGACGCGCGACACGAACGGCGGCTGGCTGTCGATGTCGTCGGCCTGCGGACCGTCGAAGGTGAGCTTCTCGGCGGCCGCGGCGTCGGCCTGGGCCGGGGTGATGTCCCGGCTGCTGACCATCGCCGCCAGCACTGTCTGCTGGCGCGCGGCTGCGTCCGCCGGGTGAGCGATCGGATCGTCGAGACTCGGAGCGTTGGGCAGGCCGGCCAGCATCGCTGCCTGGGCGAGGTCGAGCTTGGATGCCGGGATGCCGAAGTACACGTGGCTCGCCGCCTCGATGCCGGTCGCCCCCTCGCCGAAGAAGACATCATTGAGGTACGCCTCGAGGATCTGCTGCTTGGACATCGTCGACACCAGGTGACCGGCGAGGCCCACCTGGCGGAGCTTGTAGTCGAGCGACTTGTCGTCGGTCAGGTACAGCACCTTGGCCAGCTGCATGGGGATGGTGCTGCCCCCCTGTTGGGCGTTGTCGTGGCGGATGTCCTGCCACAGGGATGCGACAAGCCGTCCGACATCGATCGGCCCTTCCGTCCAGAACGACCGGTCCTCGACTGCCACGATCGCCTGCTGCTCGGCGGTGGCGACGTCAGCGAGATGCACCGGCAGCCGGGTCTCGCCCGGAGGATGCAGGTCGGCGATGACGTTGCCGGCGGAGTCCACGACGATGCTGTCGGCGCCCAGGGGCCGAGGCGCCGGCGGGGCGGCGCTCGATGAGATCAGCGCGAACGCCAGCTGAGCACCGACGGCGACCACCCCCGCGGCCAAGACGGCCATCGCGGCCGCCAGGATGACGAGCCGTCGCGAGCGCGGCCGGGCCAGGCGACGGGCGCGGACGCGGGAGATCGCGCGCGCCCGGCGAGTGGTCCGCAGGGCGCGGTGACGCGGACGGCTGGAAGGGAGGGGCGGCATTGATCACCGGTGGCTGGTTGACAGCTGCGCTCACATGAAACGCACCTGCACAGAGGGGCGGTTACGCTCGGGACATCCTACCGGGATGCCCCGGACGGCTCTCTCAGCGAATGGCGACGAGCACCCGGTCGGCGAGGTGCTGCCAGATCGTCCCGACCTCCGCGAACCCGGCCTGGTGGAGGCCTTCGACGTGGCTCGCCAGGTCGGCGGCGTTCTCGTCGTGGGGATGATCGTGGTGGCGGCGGTTGCGCTCGGCGACCTCCGCGGCGAGGCCGGGATCCTCCTCGACCGCTGACCACCACTCCTCCCACGACTCCGCACCGTCCTCCCCGTGCGGCTCCGACCGGTCGCGGATCGACTGCGCGGCCGCCGCCAGTCGAGGGAGGTCAGGCGGGAAATCCATGCGATCGCCGTTGACGAACACGCCACCGGGGCCGAGGACGGTGCCGAGGTGGCGGTAAAGCGTCGCCAGCGCGGTGGGTTGGAGCCAGTGCAGCGCGGTGGTGGAGACGGCGGCATCGACGCCGTCATCTCCGCCGGCCGACCACCGTGAGCGGAGGTCCGCGTCGAGCCACTCCAGCCGGCCGCCGTAGTCGCCCAGCGCGTTGCGGCCGATGGCGAGCAGGACCGGGTCCATGTCGATGGCGGTGACCCGGGCCTGAGGGAGGCGGTCGAGGATGCGGCGCGACAGCGACCCCGGGCCGCTGCCGAGGTCGACGACGTGTGGCGCCGGGCCGCAGACCGCCGCGACCGTGTCGATGATCACCGCGAAGCGCGCCTCACGGTCCGGCATGTACGAGCCCTGCTGCTCCTCCCAGCGCGCGAGCCAGCGCCGCCAGTCCGGGATGAGGGGCGCGGAAGTCACCTGGTGATTGTCAGCAAAACCTCATCGGCAGCGCTGCGCGTCGCGTCCGCCACGACGGCCGCGCTTGGCGTGTGACAGTATCTGGGTCTCCATGCCCGCGACGCACGTGATCGGACTGCTCCTCGGCGCCGAGGAGGACTGGCCGGTTGCGTTCGAGTCGCTCCTCGGCCGGGTCGCCCCCTCCATCACCGTGGGCGGCACCACCCATGAGTTCACCACCGAGCGGGTCACCATCGAGCCGTTCAACCTGCGCGCGGTGCCGCGGTACTCGCTGATCATCGACCGGCTGGCGTGGTGGTACCACATGCCGCGGGAGTGGTTGAAGAAGGTGGCGCTGATGAACGACGTGCACCTCCTCAACAACCCGTTCACCTTCCAATCGATGGAGAAGCACGCGGCGTACTGCGCGATGATGCGGCTCGGCCTGCGCGTGCCGGAGACGTGGATGGTCCCCAACAAGGTGCCGCCCGACAACCCGCGATTCGCAACCACGGCCGAGCGCTACCTGCGCCACTTCGACCTCGAGGCGGTGGCCACGGAGGTCGGCATGCCCCTGTACATGAAGCCCTTCGACGGCGGGGCGTGGGTGGGCGTGACCCGCATCGAGGACAGCGGCTCGCTGCACCGTGCCTACGACGAATCGGCCGAACGGCTCATGCACCTGCAAGCGGCGGTCGAGGGCTTCGACGTGTTCGCGCGGAGCCTCGGGATCGGCGCGGAGACGATGGTGATGCGCTTCAACCCGTCGCGACCCATGCACGCGCGCTACTCCGTGGCCCACGAATTCCTGAGCGCCGAGGTGGGCGATGAGGTGGTCACCATCGGACGCCTCGTCAACGCGTTCTTCCGCTGGGAGCTGAACAGCTGTGAGACGCTGGTGAAGGACGGCGTGGTCCACCCGATCGACTACGCGAACGCCACTCCAGACCTCGCCGTGACCAGCCTGCACTACTACTTCCCGTGGGCCATCCGCACCCTGCTGAAGTGGTCGGTCTTCTGCTGCGTGACGGGCCGCCGGCCCACGGTCGACCTCGACACCCAGAGCTACTTCGCTGTCGCTGACAACGACGACCTGGACTACGCGGAGAAGCTTCGCCGGTACCGCGTGCTGGCCGACCGCCAGCTCGAGGTGGACCGTTACCAGGAGTTCTGCGGCCGGCACCTCGCACACGTCGACGAGGTATGCGTCGAGTGGGTCGAGAGCGAGGATTTCGACCGCCTGCTCGTCGACACGGTCGTCTCCACCTACCCGGCCCATGAGCGCGAGATGTTCCTCGCCCATTTCCGCGGGCTGCTCCAGCTGTGGGCCCACGACCAGCGCGTGGCGGCCTCCGCGTAGCCATGCCGATCCATTTCGCCTCCAGCCCCGGGCCCAGCCTCGGCGTGGAGATGGAGCTGGCCATCATCGACCCGGGCTCGCGCGAGCTCGTCAAGGGTGCCCACGAGCTGCTCATCGAGATGGGGGAGGGACACGCCGACGGCGTCCATCCCAAGGCCAAGGCGGAGCTGCTGCAGTCCACCGTGGAGATCATCACCGGCATCTGCAACAACGTCGCCGAGGCGCGCGCCGACCTCGCGGCGACGCTCGCCGAGGTGACCGAGTACACCGACCGGCGCGGCCTGCTGCTGATGTGCGCGGGCACCCATCCGTTCAGCAACCCGGTACACCAGGAGATCACCCCCAACGACCGCTACCGCCGTCTCGTCGACGAGATGCAGTGGCCCGCGCGCCAGATGCAGATCTTCGGCATCCACGTGCACGTCGGCGTGCGCAGCGGCGAGAAGGCGATCGCGATGGTGAACGCGCTGTCCGCGTACATCCCGCACTTCCTGGCGCTGAGCGCCTCGAGCCCGTACTGGATGGGACAGGACACCGGGCTGGCCTCAGCGCGGTCGAAGGTGTTCGAGGGCCTGCCCACCGCGGGACCGCCGTGGCAGCTCTCCGGGTGGGCACAGTTCGAGCGCTTCATGGACACGCTGATCACCGCGCGGACGATCGCCACCATCCGCGAGGTCTGGTGGGACATCCGCCCGCACCCCGGCTTCGGCACGGTGGAGCTGCGCATCTGCGACGGCATGCCCACCCTGCGCGAGGTGGCGGTGGTGGCAGCGCTCAGCCAGTGCCTGGTGCACCGCTTCGACATGCTGATCGACCGCGGCTACACGCTGCCCATCCCCAAGGCGTGGGTGGTGCGCGAGAACAAGTGGCGCGCCGCCCGGCACGGCATCGACGGTTCGATCATCGTCGACGACGACGGCACCACGGTGCCCCTTCGCGACGTGCTCACCGAGCTCGTCGAGGAGCTCAGCCCGATCGCGCGACGGCTCGGCTGCCATGCCGAGGTGCAGGACACCCTCGCCATCCTGGAGCGCGGACCGAGCTACCTGCGCCAGCGCGAGGTCGTCGCCGACGGCGGCAGCCTGCTGGACGTCGTCGACCACCTCGTCGCCGAGCTGCGCACCGAGGACGGTCCGCTGCCCCGCCACGCCGGTGTCGCCGACAGTCGCAGGGCTCAGCCCGCGTAGATCTGCAGGTCGCTCGCGAAGCGATCCGCTATCTCGATGCACGACGGCAGCTCGGGGTGGCGCACCATCACCCAGCCGTCCGACAGCAGGGTCTGGCGCCAGTCACGCCGCCGGGCCCCGATGGGGAGAAGGTCGACCGCGGTCACCCACTCGTCGTACTCGCTGAGCAGACGGCTCAGCCCTTCGACGGCACGGATGTGACCGTCTCCCTGGGCGCGCTTGCACACCGACGCGGCGTTGTAGCGGCGCACCACCGGTTGCCTGAACTCGCCGAGCACCACCGCCTCAGCCCAGCGCGTGTACAGGTCGCTGTCGCACGTGTAGTTCATCACGTCGACGGTGCGCGCTCCCGGCGGCCGCGCGCCGATCTCGCCGAAGACCACCTCGCCATCGTGCTTGCGATACCACTCCATGTGGGTGAAACCGTCACGGAAGCCGAGCGCCCTGACCACCGCGTGCCCCATGGCGCGGCCACCGGCGAGGTGCTCGACGGTGGGGTCGCGGAGCGCGAGGGTGATCGGGCTGACCCATTCGAGCGAGCGGGCGATCAAGGGTCGTGGCCGGTACCACGAGATGTTCTCGTAGAGCACTGTGCCGTTGGCGCAGATGGTGTCGAAGGTGAACTCCTCGCCGTCGATGAACTCTTCGACGCTCACCTCCGGCACGTTCCTGAGTTGTGGGAGCACCGCTTCCAGGTCCTCGGTCCGGTCGACGCGATAGGTGTTCGCCGACCCCGCGCCGGCGATCGGCTTGACGATGATCGGGAAGCCGATCGCATGCGCGGCGTCACGCACCCCGTCGATGGTGGTGGCGCTGTGGTGGCGCGGGGTGCGGATGCCGGCAGCGTCGAGCACCCGCTTCATCTCCTCCTTGTCCCGGAAGGGGATGGTCTGGGCGACGGTCATGCCGGCCACACCGAGCACCTCGCGGAGCCGCGCGGCCAGCACCATGGTCGGCTCCCAGAGCGACTCCACCTGGTCGATGCGCACGTGCTTGGCATGCTCGCGGACGGCGTCGACGATGCCCTGCTCGTCCGCGAACGAGGGCACGTGCCAGTGCGCGGCGAGGTTGTCGCGAGCCATCTGGGGGAGCGAGTTCGGCGGGCTGGTCACCCACGCCGATGACCCGCGCCCCGGTGGAGGCGAGCCCGCGCACGAAGAACGGCATCTCCGCGGGGTATCCCGGCGAGATCATGAGCACGGTGGGCACGGCGATCAGCCCGTCATCTCGACACGGGCCACCTCGACCACCCGGCGCAGCGCGGCGGCGACGACGTCGGTGTCGTCATGGCGGACGATCACGTAGCCCTCGCCCTCGTAGCCCTCGCTCCGCGGCTGGCCCTCGCGTGGCAGCCGCGCCTCGACGACGAGGGCGCCGAGCTCGTGCTGCAGCGTGTCAAGGCCGTGCACGCCGCGAACCACGCCCTCGCCCTGGCCGCGGAGGTAGACGGCGCCGACGGCGTAGCGGCGCTGCGGCGGCTCGAAGCGCCCGAAGATCTCCAGCCCGGCCCACGCCGCGTACATGTCGGTGTCGTGCGCGTACGAGAGGAGTGACGTGAACTGTGCGCCGGGGGGCCGGGCGGCGACCTCGGAGAGCGCGATGCGACCCTCGCGCAGGCGAAACCACTCCATGTGGGTGAAGCCAGTGTCCATGCCCAGCGCGCGGAGCCCGCGCGAAGCTCCGTCGCGGATGCCGTCGTACTCGGGCCCGTCGATCGAGCGAGGGAGAAGCACCGCCCACTGGATCCACGGGTTCTCCAGCACCTCCAACGGCGTCGGCAGGTACGAGGAGATGGAGTGCCAGACGATGCGCCCGCCGATGGCGACGCTGTCGAAGCTGTGCTCGGCGCCGCTGACCAGCTCCTCGAGCAGCGCTGGGGCGCCCGGCGACGGCGGGTCGACGCGCAGCCAGTCCGCGAGTTGGTCCTCCCGGTCGATGCGGAAGGTGCTGCGCGCGCCGGCACCCGCGGGTGGCTTGACGACGATCGGTAGGCCCAGTCCGCCGGCGATGGACGACGCCTGCGCTGCCGAGGTGGCGACGCCGTGGCGGGCGCATGGGACGTCGTGCGCGGTGAACACATCCTTCATGCGCGACTTGTCCCTGAAGTTCCGCGCCACCGCAGCGCTCATGCCGTGGATGCCGAGCGCGTCTCGCACCTCGCCGAGCGGTACCTGGAGCTGTTCGAGCATCCCGATGAGGCGGTCAACCCCGCCGAGCCGTCCCGCGAGCTCCCTGGTGGCGTCGGCGATCTGCTGTGCGTCGGTGCCGTCGTCGATCCGCCAGTGCGCCGCCAGCCGGTCACGAACTCCCGGCGGCAGGCTCTCGACAGGGTCCTGGCTGACCAGCGCGACCCGGGCGCCCGGCAGCGACGCGGCTGCGTCGATGAAGCGAACCGTCGCCTCGAGCAGGAAGGGGGCGACGAACACGGCTGTCGGCACGCGCGCAGTCTAGGTGCAAGGAAGTGAGGGTCACCGCGTTTAAGCAGGTGTCGAGGTCCTGAGCTGGGCGGCGGCACCTGACCCGCCCGCTCCAACGCCTGGTCCGCCGCGCGACTGGAAGGGAGGTGGTCGTGAACCCACGCGAGCGCATCGTGACTGCGCTGACCGCGATCAGCCTCCTCGCGACCCTCGCGCTGGGCTCGGCTGCTGCGTACACGCTGACGCATGCGGGCGCGACGACGGTGACCCTGTCCGGCAACGGCCTTGCCCAGGCCAACGCGGTGGGCTCGGGTCCCACAGCGGCCGGTGGCCCCGCGCCCGGCTCTGCGGCAGCGGGCACCGGGCCACACACGACCACAACCACGACAGGTGGCGCGCCGGGGACGACTGCCGGTGTCAACGCGTCTCAGAACTTCACCCACAACGGGGTGATAACGGTCGGCGGCATCTTCGACGAGTTCGGCCCGCTCGACGCCACCGTCGAGCGCGACACGGTGCGCTCGTACTTCGACCAGGTGAACGCGGCCGGCGGCATCGACGGCGCCAAGCTGCAGCTCATCGACTGCGACTCGCAGTTCAACCCGTCGGTCGCCCACTCATGCTCGCAGAAGCTGCTCAGCCAGGGCATCCTCGCCATCGTCGGCTGGACGTCGGTGAGCGGGGAGCAGACAGAGGCACCCTTCCTCGACACGCAGACGTCCTCGTGCCCGCAGTGCGGTGTGCCGATCTTCGGGGGGCTCGGGGTCGACGCGGAGTTCCAGTCCCCGCTCTCCTTCCCCGTGGCCGACCCGCTGGGGACGCAGGGATACGCGGGTGGCATACGCGCCTGCCAGCGCGGCTACAAGCACCCCGCCGTGGTGTACCTGAGCGCAAGTTTCGCGGCCAGCGTCAACGGTGGTTTCCTCGCCGGGCTCAACACGTGCGGGCAGGCACCGGCGAAGGGGGGAAACGACGACGTCGCCGTCGACATCTCGAGCCAGCAGGACTACACCAGCATCGTGACGCCGTGGCTCACCGACGGAACGCAGTCGGTCATCGCCGGGCTGGACCCGTTCTCCATGGGCCGGCTGTACCAGGCGATGGAGCGTGAGCAGTTCAAGAAGCCGACCTCGGGCGGCGGCCTCGACAAGACCTCCGCCGAGGGCTCGTATGGCGAGTACTTCCAGGGTGCGCAGTCATTGACACCGGTCCTCGAGCCGGTGGGCCACACCAGCGTCCCGGCGATGGCCGACTACCTCAACACCGTCAAGCGGTACTACCCCACCCAGGTGAGCGCCATGGACCAGTACACCGAGGAGCAGTGGATCGCCGCCCACGTCTTCGTCGCCGCACTGCGCGCGATCAAGGGTCCGGTCACCCGCGCCGCGCTGGTGGCCGCCGCCCAGAGATTGAAGAACTTCAGCACCGGCGGCCTCACGCAGCCGCTGACCTACGGTGGTGGCAGGAACAACAACCCCAACCGGTGGGTCCAGTACATGGACAACCCGAGCGGCACGGCCAACGGCTGGACCGACTTCACCGGCTGGATCGCGATTCCCTACAACCCGTTCTGATGTGTCTCTGCAGATGACCGTTGCCGCGACGCTGGCCAACCTCGAGGTCTTCAAGAACGAGCTGCCCACCGGTCTCGCGTACGGCGGTGTGTACGCCCTGGCAGCCCTCGGCCTGGTGCTCATCTACAGGGTCAGCGGGGTGCTCAACTTCGCCCACGGCGCCGTCGCGACGGTGTCGGCGTTCGTGGCCTACACCGTCGCAGTGCAGCTCCGCCTCCCCGCCATCCTCGGCCTGGTCGCCGCGGTGGCGTGCGGATGCGTCCTCGGGTTCGTCATGGAGTTCTTCACCATCCGGCCTCTGACTGGCCGTCCGGCGATCACGAAGGTCGCGGTGACCATCGGCTGGCTGTTGGTGTTGCAGCAGTTCGCCGGCCTTGTGTGGGGATTCAACGGGTACCACTCTGAGATCGACCTGGTGGGACAGAGCGGTTTCCGCGTTCCCTTCACCGCCGTGACCTTCAGCTGGGACAGCCTGCTGGCGCTGGGCGTCGCCCTCGCCCTTGCCGGCGCGACGGCTGTCCTGCTGAAGCGAACCACGCTGGGGACATCGATGCGAGCCCTGTCCGACGACCCGGTGGCAGCGCGTCTGTGGGGGATCAACGTCAACCGGGTCAGCGCGGCATCGTGGGTGATCGGCTCCGCGATGGCCGCCGTCGCCGGTGTGCTGATCACCCCGTTCATCATCTTCACGCCGTTCACGCTGACGCTGATCGTTGTCAACTCCTTCGCCGCCGCCCTCCTCGGCGGCTGCAGAGCCTGACCTTCACCGTGGTCGGCGCGATGGTGCTGGGGGTGGCCCAGCAGCTGCCCGCGCTGTTCGACGCCGGTGGCACAGCCCTGCAGCAGGCGGTGACCTTCGCCGTCGTGCTGGTGGCGCTCGCGGTGCTGTTCCGACCCGGCGTGCGTGGCCTGAGGACGGTGTGATGCGAACTCCGCGTGCTGCGCCGGACCGCTCGTCACCGTGGGCATCGTCGTCGCCGCCGCCGTGCCGGGGTTCCTCGACTTCTCCAACCAGGGCCTCGCCACCGATGCGGCGATCACCGCACTGCTCGCGCTCTCGCTGGTGGTGCTCACCGGCCTGGTGGGCCAGGTCTCCTTCTGCCAGTACTCCTTCGCCGCGCTGGGCGCCTTCACGGTGGGTCCCTGGTGGTCGGCCATCAGCTGAGCTTCTGGATCGCCACGCCCCTGGGCGTCGCCTTTGCGGCCGCCGGCGGGGTGCTCGTGGGCATACCGGCGCTGCGGTTGCGCGGCCTGCTGCTGGCGGTGCTGACCGTGGCTGTCGCGCTCTTCGTCGATGTCTTCCTGCTTGCCAGCGGCACGTGGGACGGCTTCACCGGCGGCAGCGCGGATTGGACGGGCATCCCGTTTCCGTCGGTGCTGGGCCGTCAGCTCAACTCGTACACGTTCTACCTGCTCACCCTCGGCGTCTTCCTCCTCGCCGTGCTGGTGGTGTGGAACCTCCGCAACGGCAAGACCGGCCGTGTGCTGCGCGCCGTCCGTGACTCGGAGGTGGCATCGAGCACGCTCGGGCTCAACGTGGCCGCGTGGAAGCTGGCCGCGTTCGGGTTCAGCGCGGCGCTGGCCGGGCTCGCCGGCGCGTTGCGTGCGGTGGCCGACACGAGCGTGGCCGGCGGCTCGCAGAGCTCGTACAGCTTTCAGTACTCGCTCGCGCTCGTGGCGTCGGTGACGGTCTTCGGCGCCACCTCGATCCTCTCGGCGGCGGTGGCGGGATTCTTCATCATCTTCGCCGCCCAGCTTCTCAACCTCACGCCACTGCAACACCAGTGGTTCAACCTCATCCTCGGCGTGATCCTCATCCTCCAGCTGGTCTTCAACCCCGACGGCGTGGTTGTCAAGGCGCAGCGCGACCTCGCCCACGCTCTGCGCGGCGCCGCACGCCGGCGCGACAAGCCGCGGGCGGCCACCATCTCGGAGGCGGCGTGATGGCGCTGCTCGAGCTCCACGGTGTGGGCAAGCGATTCGGCGGTGTGCAGGCCCTCGACGACGTGTCGGCAACCGTGCACCGCGGCGAGATCGTCGGGCTCATCGGCCCCAACGGCGCCGGCAAGACGACGCTGTTCAACTGCATCTCCGGCGTCGACGCACCCGATCGTGGGCGGATCACCTACGACGGCCGGGAGATCGTCGGTCTCAGCCCGCACCGCCGCGCCCGCCTCGGCATCGCGCGCACCTTCCAGAACCTGCAGCTGTTCGGCAGCATGACCGTGCTGGAGAACTGCATGGTGTCCATCGACGCCTTCGCCCGTCGCGGCATGGTCGGTGACGCGCTGCGCATGCCGTGGGCTCGCTTCGAGGAGCGCCGCGCCCGCGAGCGGGCCCTCGCGATGCTGCATTTCCTCGACATCGAGGGCAGCGCCGACCAGGTCGCGCAGGATCTGGCCACCGGCCTGCAGCGCCGCGTCGAGCTGGCGCGCGCACTCTGTCTTCGGCCGGCGCTCCTGCTCCTGGACGAACCCGCCGCGGGGCTGGACGCGGCCGAGACTGTCGAGCTGGCCGGCCTCCTGCGCCGCGCCCGCGACCGCCTCGAGGTCAGCATGCTGCTCGTCGACCACGACATGTCGCTGGTGATGCGGGTCTGCGACCACATCACCGTGCTCGACTTCGGCCGCGTGATCGCCAGCGGGGATGCGCAGTCCATCCGCTCCGACCCCGCGGTGATCACCGCGTACCTGGGGGAGGCGGCATGAGCTTGCTGGAGGTTCGCGGCCTGCGCGCCGGCTACGAGCGCATCCCGGTGGTCTTCGACATCGACCTGGTGGTCGAGGAGGGCGAGATCGTCGCAATCCTCGGGGCCAACGGGGCCGGCAAGACGACGACGCTGCGCTGCCTCTCGGGGATGGTGCGGCCGATGGCCGGCGAGATCATGTTCGACGGCCGCCACATCGACGGCGTCGCCGCGGATGTGATCGCGCGGTCGAGCCTGGTGCACGTTCCCCAGGGTCGTGGGATCTTTCCGACGCTCGACGTCGGCGAGAGCCTCCAGCTCGCCGCCGCGGTCGCCGGAATCCCCCGCGGGGAGACGGCCGAGCGCACCGAGGAGATGTACTCGCTCTTCCCACGGTTGGGGGAGCGGCGCCGCCAGCTGGCCGGCACGCTGTCGGGGGGAGAGCAGCAGATGCTTGCGCTCGCACGGGGACTGATCGTGCGCCCGCGCCTGCTGCTCATCGACGAGATGTCGCAGGGGCTGGCGCCGACGGTGGTCGCCCAGCTCTTCGAGCTGGTCGCGTCATTCCCTGAGCGGGGCACGTCCGTGTTGCTCGTCGAACAGTTCGTCGGCAAGGCGCTGGCCGTCGCCTCCCGGGCGTACGTGCTCGAGAAGGGCACGGTGAGCTACGCGGGTGACGCGCAGACACTGGCCGCTGACTCCGAGTTCGTACGCAGCTCGTACCTCGGGAGTGAGGACCGCGCGGTGGCTGAGCCGAGCGGCGTTCGGCCGGCGGCGGCGCCCCCGGCGCCGATCGGCGAGAGCATCACCGTCTCACTGCCGCCGGCGCTGATGCGGTCGCTGACCGAGCGCGCGGAGCGTGAGGGCGTGGCGCTTGGCGTGCTGGTGTCACAGGCGCTGCGCGGCGAACTGGCCGCCGAGACCGGAGACGAGCGGGAACCCGCGGAGGCGGGACGATGACCGGCCGCCGCGTCGGCAGGCGCGCGTTCTGCGCGGGGATCGCCGCCCTCCTGCTGGCCTTCGCGGCCACCGACGGGCTGCTCATCAGCGCCTTCGCGCAGGGAGACGACGCGCTGGCCGCCGGCTACGGCATCTACAACGGGCAGGTGGCCGCGACCGCGGACCGCGAACAGGTTGGGTCCACCGTCGACGCCGGCTTCACCGCCGGGGAGGTCGACAACTTCTACCCACTGGCGCGCGTCGAGGTGGCGACCGCGGGAACCAACGCGACGGCAACCCCGGCCGACACCGGGCCCTTCGCGCAAGCGGTGTTCGCCGGCCAGAACGTGCAGCAACCGCAGTACGTCAACGCGCAGTACCCGGGGACGCAGAACCCGCATCCCTACAGCGCCGGCAGCGCCACGGCTGCCGCGTCGGTCACCCCCGCCTCGGCCACGGCGAGCGGGACGTACGGTGCGACCGGCGACACCTCCGGCGCACCCGGCACGCCGCCCCCGGACGGCAGTGACGGCGGGACGGCCAGCGATTCCGCCTACTTCGACGCCGCCACAGGCTTCGTCAGCGCCGGCAACTCGCGCGTGCAGCATGCGTCGTATGGCGCCGGGGTGCTGGTGATCGACAACGTGCGCGTGGCGGTGCAGGTGAGCAGCAACGGATCGGCCTTCACCAAGACGATCTCGATCACTGTCGGCGGTGCCGCCGTCACGGTGTCCACCCCGGCTCCGCTCGGCCAGACCGTCAGCATCCCGGTGACCATCGACCAGAACGGTGTCACCGCCAAGCAGCCGATCATCCCGGGCGGCCCGCTCCAGGTCGCTACGCAGGCCGCCAACGCCGCCCTCGCAGCTGCGGGCCTGAGCGTTCACACGGTGGCGCCCGCGGTGACGCAGGACGGGGCCGACCTCCATGTCGACGCGGTCGGCGTCGTCGTCGACCAGGAGCACGTCGGAGGGGTCAGCGGTGTTCCCAGCCAGTTCGTCGTGCACACGCTCGGCGAGGTGGTCCTCGACAACGAGGCGACGCTGGCGCCGCCCTCACAGCTCGGCAATGCCAACCTCGGCCCCGCCAGCGCCGCGGTGCCCGCGAGCAGCACCTCGGTGCTCGGCGGCTCCCCCGGCAGCGCCCCGTCGGATGCGTCGAAGGCGCCCGCTCGCAGCGGGCTCGTCCCCGTCTCGGCCGTGGTGACGCAGCCGCGTCCGCGGTGGTTGCTGCTGGCGTACTTCGCGTGGCAGGCATTGATGCTGGCTCTCGCCGGGGCGCTCTACCTGCGCCGTGCGGCCGCGAGGAGCCTGGCATGACCCAGCTGCTGGCGAAGCTTCGCTCGATCGGCGCGACGATGCGGGTGCACGCCGAACGCGCCCTCGCCGCGCCGGCCGCCCGCCGCCGGCGGCAGGCCGACCTGCGCGCCCGCGCCATCTGTCCCGTCGATTCGTGGACGTTCACGCCGCTGTACAGCGACGGCCGCTGCCCGCTGTGCGGTTGGAAGCCGGAGGGCTACGTCTACGCGCCGCCCCCGCTGACACCGTACGAACGCTACTGGGGTGCGCTCGGGGGCATCCTGGCCACCTCGGTCGCGATGTGCGTCGTGGTGGTGCTCGCCTACACGCACGCCTGACCGCGCCCGCCTCCACCCCGGCGATGACCGCGCCGGTACGATCGCCGGGTGAACGTCATCTTCATCGAGCCGGCCTTCCCGCCGAACCAGCGAGAGTTCGTGCGTGGCCTTGCCGCCGCCGGCGCCACCGTCATCGGCATCGGTGAGCGCCCGCTCGACCAGCTCGACCCCGACCTCCAGGGCTGGATGCTCCACTACCACCAGGTCGACAACGTCACCGACGTCGGCGCCATGACCGACGCGGTGCGCTGGGTGCAGGACCGCGTCTGGGTCGATCGTCTCGAGGCGGTGGTGGAGGCGCACACCATGGCGGCGGCGCAGGTGCGCGAGAACTGCACCATCCCCGGCACGTCGGTGCGGACCGCCTGGCTGTGCCGTGACAAGCCGTCGATGAAGGAGGCGCTGCGCGGGGTCGGAGTCCCCACCGCCGCATCGACCGCCGCGCAGACCGCGAGCGAGGTCCGCGATTTCGCCGCCAAGGTCGGGTATCCGCTCATCCTCAAGCCGCGTGCCGGGGCGGGTGCGTCAGGCACCGTCCGTGTCGACAGCCCTGAGCAGCTCGACACAGCGCTGGCCGCGTTCGGCTCCGCCAACTCGATCGCCGTCGAGGAGTTCGTCGAGGGCCACGAGGGCTTCTACGACACCCTCTCGATCAACGGGGAGACGGCATACGACTTCATCACCCACTACTACCCGAACGTCCTCGACGCCATGCGCACACGGTGGATCAGCCCGCAGTTCGTCGCCACCAACCGCGTCGACACTGTTCCCGACTACGAGGAGGTGCGCGAGATGGGCCGCCGCGTCACGGAGGCGCTCGGCATCGGGACGTCGGCGACGCACATGGAGTGGTTCTTCGGGCCCAAGGGCCTGCGCTTCAGCGAGATCGGCTGCCGCCCACCCGGCGTGCGCGCCTGGGACCTGTACGCCGCCGGGAACGACGTCGACATCTACCGCGAGTGGGCCAATGCCATCGTCCGCGGCGCCGTGGACCGTCCGCTGTCACGACGACGCGCCGCCGGCATCGTGGCGCTGCGTCCCGACCGCGACGGACAGATCGTCGGCTACGACGGCGTCGACGAGGTGCAGCGGCGATTCGGCGAGCACATCCTCGACGTCCACCTTCCCGAGCCCGGCACACCGACGCAGCCCGTCGAGGCCGGGTACATGGCCAACGCATGGGTGCGGATGGTCCACCCGGACTACGACGCGCTGCGCGACATGCTCGACGCGGTCGGGCAGACCCTGCAAGTCCGCGCCTCGTGAGCCGCACCGTCCTGCTCGGGCCCGTCGGAGACGGCGCCGCAGTTGCTGACGAGCTGGCCGCGCTCGGGGTCGACGGTCCGATCGCGCTGGTCACCGCGGGGTGGGAGGAGGGAGAGCGCAACGACGCCGACCTCGACCGCGTGCTCGGTGGCGGCACGCGCAACCTCGGGCTCTTCGGACGTCGCCTCGACATCCTCGAGACCGACCCGGAATACGCGGACGAGGTGCGCCGTGTGCGCGGCATGCTGACCCAGCTGCGCGAGGTGTACCTGGTGCAACTGCGCCATGCGCTGCGCGGCGTCGACGCCGTGCGCCAGCACGACGCCGGCGCCCGGCGGCTCTCCGGCGTCCAGCTCGACGAGGCGATCGAGACAGTCCGCGCCCTCGACGACCGCCACGCGACGCGCCATGACGCGCTCCTCGGCGAGTTCTACGCGAGCTATCCGCCACACGAGCGACCCGCGATCGCGGCCCACCGTGACGAGGTCGCCGCGGTCATCGCCGACTGTGCAGCCGTGGTCATCGCCGGCGGGCACGTCGGCGTGCTCACCGACTGCCTGCACGTCTGCAACGTCGGTGCTCTGCTCGGCGATCGGCCGTTGGTGGCGTGGTCCGCGGGTGCGATGGCGATCGGCGAACGGGTCATGCTGGTCGACGACCACGACCTGGCGAGCCGGCCCGACGAGGTTCTCGGGGCCGGCATCGGCGTCGTGCACGGTGTGGTGCCCCTCCCCGCCGCCGCCAGCCGTCTGCGCATCGAGGACCGCAACCACCTGGCACTGCTGGCGAGGCGGCTGGCGCCGCGCGCCTGCGTCCTCCTCGACGAGGGTGACCGGGTCACGTTCGATGCCGCCGGGATCGCCGACCTCAGCAGCGCGCGCGTGGTCTCACCCGACGGCACGGTCCGTTCGGCGGCGGAGGCCGCGTGACCACGACGTCGCCCAAGGCGCCCAGGCAGCGGGCGCTCACCCGGCTTCGCGCCGACGGCGTCAAGTCGGCGGCCATCGACCGCCTCCTTGCCGAGAACCGCGTCCCCCTGGTGGAGGGAACAGCCTGCACGTTCCTCTTCCGCGGCCAGGCCGACGACGTCGCGGTGGAGCACGCCATCACCGGACTGCCGGCACCGCTGCCGCTCAGACGCCTGCGTCGCAGCGACCTCTGGTTCGCGACCATCGAGCTGCCCGCCGGGTCGCGCGTCGAGTACCGCCTGCTGGTGCGGCATGGCGACAACGTCGAGAGCATCCTCGACCCGCTCAACCCCGAATCCGTGACCGGGCCGGCGAGCACCATGTCAGTGCTGCGCGCGCAGGGATACGAAACCCCGTGGTGGGCGCTGCCGAACCCGAGCGCGGTGCCGGGCGAGCTCACCGAATTCCATTTCCGCAGCCGGGCCCTGCGCCGGGAGGCCTACCTGACCCTGTACGCGCCGGCCCGCATGCGCCGCGAGGACCGGCTGCCACTCCTCGTGGTGCACGACGGCGGCGACTTCATCAACCACGCGGCCTTCGGGACCGTGCTCGACAACCTCATGGACGCGCGCTTGATGGCGGACACGATGGTGGCATTCACCCACCCCGGCGACCGGCTGCGCGAGTACGGCGACAGCGCCGCGCACAGTCGTTTCCTCACCGCCGAGCTGGTGCCGCAGCTGGAGGAGCGCCTGCCCTTGCGCGGCGACCCGGCCGGGCGCGTGCTCGCCGGCGCCAGCTTCGGAGCCATCGCCGCGCTCTCCGCCGCCGTGCACGCCCCCGGCTTCTACGGTGGGCTGCTGCTGCAGTCGGCGTCCTTTCTCTACACGGTGGTCGGCCGCGAGCATCCCGGCGGCCCCGTCTTCGACCCGGTGGTGCGGTTCGTCAACGCCATCCGAGCGCAGCCGCAGCCTGTCGTCGAGCAGATCTTCCTGAGCTACGGCGCGTTCGAGCCGTCGGCACAGCGCAACCTCGCCATGGTCGACGTGCTCCGTCGCATGGCCGACGAGGTGCGCGTCGTGGAGTCGCTGGACGGCCACACGTGGACCGGCTGGCGTGACCGCCTGCTCGACGGGCTCAGCTGGCTCTTCCCGGGAGAGCAGCGCTTCCTGTATCCCTGATGCGCGACACTCCGCGCTCATGAAACTGCGCGAGCGTTGGTACTCGGGGCGTGTCGAGAGCGACGTGACCGTGGTCCGCTGGGGCCACTACGGGCGCCCCGTGATCATCTTCCCGACCGCCGGGGGCGACGCCGAGGAGATCGAGCGCATGCTGGTCATCGACGTTCTCGGTGACCTCATCGACGCCGGGCGCATCAAGGTGTACTCGTGCGACAGCGTCGCGGGCTACGCGATGGTGCGCGGCGACGGCAGCCCCCGCTACCGCGCGGCCCTGGTCAACGGCTTCCACGGCTTCGTCCGCGAGGAGATGATCCCGGCGATCTGGGCCGACTGCGACACCCCGGGGGCTGAGGTGGTGGTCACCGGAGCATCGATCGGGGCCTTCAACGCCCTGGCTGTGTTGTGCCGCTTCCCCGAGGTGGTGAGCCACGCGGTGGGGATGAGCGGGACCTACGACCTCGAGAAGTTCATCGGCCCCGACGCCGGCGAGGCGCTCTTCTTCGCGACGCCCCTGTACTTCCTGCCCGGGCTGGATGGTCCGACCCTGGCGCGGCTGCAACAGCGCCACGCCATCCTGGCGTCGGGCGAGGGGAGGTGGGAGAACATCGAGCACTCCTGGCGGCTGGCTGCGGTGATGGGGAGCAAGGGGATCCCCAACCGCGTCGATCCGTGGGGACCGCAGTACGACCACGACTGGCCGACGTGGCGGGAGATGCTGCCCCATTACCTCGGCCAGCTGAGCTGACGGCGATGAGCGGGCAGGCCCTCGACGACTTCAGCCTGGCCGTGATCGGCGCCGGCGCGATGGGCGAGGCGATGGTGGCAGGCCTCGTCGACCGCAAGCTGGTGGACCCGTCGCGGGTCACCTGCAGCCATCCTCGGGCCGAGCGTCGCGATGCCCTGGCGGCGACCCACGCGGTCGAGGTCACCGCCGACAACGTGGCTGCCGCGCACGGCGGCGACATCGTCCTCCTCGCTGTCAAGCCGCAGATGCTGCGTGGCGTCATGACGGAGCTGCGCGGCAGTCTCCGCGCCGACCAGCTGGTGATCAGCATCATCGCGGGGGCGAGCACGGCGGCGATCGGCGACGGTCTGCAGCATCCGGCCGTGGTCCGCTCCATGCCGAACACGCCTGCGCAGATCGGCGAGGGGGTGACGGTGTGGTTCGCCACGGAGAGCGTCGATCAGCGCCGGCGCCAGCAGGTGCGCACCATCCTCGGAGCGCTGGGCCGCGAGTTCGAGGTGCACGACGAGCGCCAGGTGGCCATGGCGACCGCGGTGAGTGGCACCGGCCCCACGTACATCTTCCTGTTCATCGAGGCGCTCACCGACGCGGCGGTGCACCTCGGCTTCCCCCGCCACGTGGCGCGTGAGCTGGTGCTCGACACCATGTCCGGCTCCGCGGACTTCGCCTTGCAGAGCGGCAAGCATGTCGCTGAGCTGCGGGACATGGTGACCTCTCCGGGCGGCACCTCGGCCGAGGCGCTGTACGAGCTTGAGAAGGGACGGCTGCGGACCGTGGTCAGCGACGCGGTGTGGGCGGCCTTCGAGCGGACGCTGGAGCTCGAGGCACGGCTGGAGGGCAACGACCCCGGGGGTCGCCGCCGCCCCCGCTGACTGAAGGGTCCCCGGTGGTCAGAGCTCGCGGCGCCGGAAGGCGACGATGGTGAGAACCACCACCGCGACGATCCAGACAGCAGCCCAGGCGAGGTAGGGACCTGTCGGCGCGGTCACCGAGGTGAAGGGGTTGGCCGCCGCCTCGCGGCTCCCGGTGGCAACCGCGACGACGGTGGCGGGCTCGAGGTTGAAGACCGCGCCACGCCACAGCCCGTCCGACGGGAGCAGCAGGCGGCTGATGGTGCCCGTCGCCTCGATGGGCCCGTTGTTGAGCACGGCTCCGACGGCGCCGGCGACGCCGGCGATCCAGGTGATGAAGAAGAGCATCAGCGCGATGACGCCTGCTGTGATCCCCGACAGTCGCACGCTCAGGCAGAGGGTCAAGGTCAGCAGCACCAGGCCCTCGGCCGCCACGAACGCCGACGCCTCGACAGGGTGCGGGGGCACGTAGCCGGTGGCCCAGTGCACGACCACGAACTCGATGGCGGTGGCGACGGCCGCGTAGACGACGATCAGCACACCAAGCCCAAGCCACTTGCCGGCGATGACCTGGGCGCGCTCGATGGGGCGCGCCAGCACCGCCAGGGCCTGCCCCGACTCCACCTCGGCGGAGACGGACTGGGCGGCCACCATCACCGCGCCGAGGCCGAGCACCGCGCTGAACATGAACAGCACGAAGATGAGCAGCTGCGAGGAGATCACCGTGACGTCACTGGGTGAGAGCAGCGTGCCGTCGCGGTTGTGGACGCCGGGCAGGCGGCTGAATCCCCAGCCGGTGAGCAGGATGGCGGCGGCGCTGAGCAGCACCAGGGCAAGAACCAGCCGGCGCCGGCTCACCTCGCGCACGGTGACCATGGCGATGGTCAGCACGTCGCTCACACCCCGGCTCCATCGTCGGCGGCGCGCAGCACCTCGAGGAAGCGATCCTCGAGGGAGAGGCGCTGCGGCTCGACCGCGTGGATGCGGCCGCCGAGAGCGACGAGCGCGGCCACCATGTCGGCGATCGCCTCGGTGCCCACACCGGCGACGCTGATCCACTCGCCATCGGAGGTCACCTCGCCCCAGCGGGCGACCACGCTGGTGAGCCTGTCGACCCCGGTGACGTGCAGGCGCACGGCGACACCGCCGCCGAGGATCTCGTCGAGCGTTCCCGAGGCGATCACCCGGCCGTGGTCGACGACGGCCACTCGGTCACACACCTGCTCGACCTCGCTGAGCAGGTGGGAGTTGAGGAACACGGCCGTGCCGTGGGCGCGCAGAGCGCGGATGACCGCGCGCACGTCGTGGCGCCCAACCGGGTCGAGCGCTGAGGTCGGCTCATCGAGGAAGACGATCTCGGGCGAACCGAGCATGGCGACCGCCAGGCCGAGACGTTGCTGCATCCCCTTGGAGAAGGTGCCGACGCGGTCGTGGGCGCGGTCGCTGAGCCCCACGGTGGTCAGGACGAGGTCGACCTGGTCGTCGCGCTCGGGGCGCGCCATGTGGAGCAGGCGGCAGTGGAAGCGCAGCACCTCCACGGGGGACAGCCAGGCGGGGTAGCGGAAGAGCTCGGGAAGATACCCCACCCGGCGGCGCGCTTCCGCGCGGCCGATCGACTCGCCGAGGAGCCATGCATCACCGGAGGTCGGTGCGGTGAGCCCGAGGAGCAGCTTCACCGCCGTCGTCTTGCCCGCGCCGTTGGGCCCGAGGAACCCGAAGATCTCGCCACGCGGGACCGACATGCTCAGGCCGGCGAGTGCCTCGATGTGCCCGTATCGCTTGGTGAGGCCGACGGCGTGGATGGCGGGGACGCCACCGCCGGCCTCCGGGCTGGTCGATGCGGCAGCGGCGACCTCAGCGGAGGGAACGGGCAATGTCGAGGACCTCGCTCTCGGGAAGAAGACCGCCGACAGCGTAGACGAGGCCGTCCTTCTCCCAGATCACGGCCGAGCCCAGCCCTGTCGAATCCCCGGTGACGACACCCTGCACACCGTCGATCGAGATCGTCTGCGAGGTCATCCCGCTGATGACCGGGATGGGCAGCGTGCTGGCGGGGTCACCGATCGCGCGGATCTCCGCGGCGAGTTGCGGCGAGACGCCCGGCTGCGCCACCAGGAAGTCCTCGAGCTGCTGGAGCGTGGCTCCGTTCGTCGATGCCGTCGGGCGTACGCCCTGCGCGATCAGGAGCGTGGGCGGGGCGTCCGTGGCGTCCGCCGACGACTGGCTGGCGGCGCCGTACACGGCCAGCACCGCCGGCCCCGCCTCGACGGTCACCGAGGTGCCGTCGAGGGACGCCGGTATGACTGGTGCCCTGTGCCCCGCCTTCGCCGCAGCCGCCGCGGCCGTCGCGGCATCGAGGGTGAACGTGGCGCGTCCCTCTCCGACGACCTCCCAGCGAACGGACGACGGGACATCGGCGGGCAGGGTGGACGGGGTCAGCACGTGCAGCCCGGTGCTCGACGCGGCCTGCGCCGCGCTTGCCACCTGGCGCGGCCCGAGGTTGGTGGTCTGCATCCGCCCGTACTGGGAGAGGTCGGGGAGGCCGTTCAGCTCACTCGCCGTCAACGTGACCGGCGCCACGTGGGTGGGGGAGAAGATCGAGAGCCAGCCCGCGGCATTGGCAGAGACCACCAGGCCGGCCACCACCACCGGCACCGCGACCGCCCCGAGCGCCAAGCGCCGCCGGCTGCGGCGCGGAGCCCGGAGGCCTCGGGCGCCGGCCCGGTCGCCCGCGGCGACGCGTTGGCGCAGGCGACCGAGCGCGCTTTCGGCGGCGGTCCCGGGCTCGGCCGGGGTCGCGAACAGACGGCTCGCGTAGGCGACGTCCTCGGCGACGTCGTCGGCGCGGCCCTGGCAGCGCGCGCACCGTTCGAGGTGCTCGCGCTCCGTGTTGGTGCCCGCGAACCTGTCGTCGTGCAGGCGGCGCAGCGCCCCCTCACTGAGATGCCGCACGGTCAACCTCCTTTCGCAGCGCTGACTTCAGCGCGGCGCAACATCGTCCCGACATCACCCTGCTTGACGCCCATCGCCACCGCCACCTCCGCGTAGCTGAGGCCGCTGTGGCGCAGGACGAGCACCGTCGCGGCGCGCTGTGGCAGCCGCCCGAGCGCTGCCCGGAGCAGCCTGCCGTCGTCCGCCCTCTCGACCGCCGCGGCGGGATCGACCGGCTCGGGCGCCGCCATCGTCAGCAGCTCGCGCCGGCCCCGCCGCCGTTCGGAGCGCAGCACGTTGAGCGCCATGTGCGCGGCGGCGGCACAGACCCACCCCCCGGCCCAGACCTCCTCGCTGCAGTCGCGCCTGTGGAGGGCGAGGAAGGCATCCTGGGCGACGTCCTCGGCGCGGTGGCGGTCACCGAGCACCCGCGCGGCGATTGCGACCACTCGGCCGTATTCGGCGCGAAAGACGCGATCGAACGCCTTACTCGTCGCCGCGGAAGGGGAGGGCGGGAGACTCATGCGCCAGACAGCCTCTCCATTCATACATGTAGAGCACCGCCGCCTCCGGTCCTGTGACACCCGGGGCGGGCTGATCAGCCCGCGGCAGCCGCGCCGGTCAGAGGTTGGTGCCGCTGAGCGGAACGTCCGTGGGCAGGCTCCCGGCGTCATCCGGCTCCCCGGCGGGGGAGGGGGAGGCGGTGACTCCGAGGCCATACGACGTCATCGAGAGGCTTCCGTAGGCGCAGCCCTCGACGAGGGCGTCGAGTGTCTCGCCGGACGCAGAGGCCAGCCCTGCGATGAACACCGAGGGCAGGAAGTGATCGGGGGTGGGGACGGCCATGCCCAGGTCGGCGTGCTGTTCGAGGTCGAGGATGGAGCCCGGCGCCTCGGTGAGGAGGGCGCGCGCATCACGGTCGAAGCGCTCCGCCCAGTCGAAGCCGCGCTCCGCGTAGGCGGGGTCCATGCGGCGCAGGTTGTGGACGACGTTGCCGCTGCCGAGGATGAGGACACCCTGCTCGCGCAGCGGAGCCAACCGCGCCCCGAGGTCGAGGTGGTAGTCGAACGGCTTGCTGGCGTCGATCGACAGCTGCACGACGGGCACGTCGGCCTCGGGGTACATGTGGCAGAGCACCGACCAGGTGCCGTGGTCGATGCCCCAGCTGTCCGTGTCGATCCCCACCCACACCGGGGCGACGGCGCGCGCCACCTCATGGGCCACCTCGGGTGACCCGGGTGCGCGGTACTCGACGTCGAACAGCTCCTGCGGGAAGCCGTAGAAGTCGTGGATGGTTCGCGGCTGGGCCATCGCCGTGACCGCCGTGGAGTTGATGAACCAGTGCGCCGACACCGCGAGGATGGCCCGCGGCCTGGGAATCGCCGCGGCGAGCGCCCGCCAGGCGTGCGTGTAGCGGTTGTGCTCGAGCGCGTTCATCGGGCTGCCGTGGCCGATGAACGCCGCCGGCATCCGCGTCGGCTGCTGCTGCACAGTCACGAAGCGCCCGCCTTCTGCGCGGCGCGGACGGCCTCGGACACGCCGTCCTTCCACGGCTCGCCGTGGCCGGGGAGCACGGTGGCGGCGCTGACCGCGAGCAGGGCGGCGAGCGAGCTGAGCGCCGCGGGCGTGTCCTGGTTGAGGCCGGACGGCATGACCTGCGGGCCGACGCGCCCCGTGAGCGGGTTGCGGGTCACCAGTGCGTCGCCGGTCATGAGGACGCTGCGCGACTCGAAGTGGATCGCGGCAGTCCCGGGAGTGTGTCCGGGCGCGTGGACGACCCGCGGGTGCCCGGGCACGTCGAGAACCTCCCCGTCGGCGAAGGTCGACAGCTCGCGGATCGGCACCACCTTGGTGGCGCCGCGGCGCACCAGCGAGAAGAAGGTGCGGTACATCTCGGCGCGGACGAGGTACTGCAGCACCCCGCCGTCGGTCTTGGGCTGCCTGGCTCCGCGGGCCAGCGCCTCGTCGGCCTCGTGGATCCACACGCGCGCCGCGGCCGTAGACCTGGTTCGCTCCGCGAAGCCGGTGTGGTCGGGGTGCGCGTGCGTGACCACCACGGCGTCGATGTCGGCGAGCCGGCGACCGAGGCGCCCGACGGTCTCGACGAGGAGCGCCCAGTCGCCCGGGGTGCCCGCGTCGACCACGACGAGCTTGCCGGCGTCCTCGACCACGTACCAGTTGACGATGCCCTTGGTGAGCCTGTGCACACCGGCTGCGACCTCCACGGGCGCTGACCTCCGACGGCGGTTCGATCGACGCCCGCAGCATAGGGCGAGGCGACGGCCTGGGACCCAGAGCACGGCTGCCGCAGCGGTGCGCGGGGAGGAGCGCCCGGCGGCGGAGGGAGGCCACGGGACTGCCGCCGGAACTACTGATAATGACATATTCTCACGATCTAAGCCCATCGAGGCAATCCTGGCTGCCCCTGTCTCGCAGCGGCCTCGCCCCGGTCCGCAGCGTTTGCTAGCGTCTGGCGCCATGTCGGCCACTGACGAGCTGCTTGCCAACAACCGGCAGTACGCCGCCACGTTCGGAACCGGCGCGGTGCCCCCGGGGACGGCTCGTCGCCTGGCCGTGGTCGCCTGCATGGACGCCCGCCTGCACGTCAACGCCATCCTCGGCCTCGAGGTCGGCGGCGCCCACGTCATCCGCAATGCCGGCGGGGCGGTCACCGATGACGTGATCCGCTCCCTGCTGATCTCGCAGCGGCTGCTGGGGACCCGGGAGATCATGCTCATCCATCACACGGAGTGCGGGATGCTCACCTTCACCGACGACGGCCTCAAGGCGCAGGTGCAGGCCGACACGGGGATCCGTCCGGCGTTCGCCCTCGAGGCGTTCACCGACCTCGACGAGGACGTCCGCCAGTCGATCGCACGCATCCAGGCCAGCCCACTGATCCCGCACCGCGACAGCGTCCGCGGCTTCGTGTACGACGTGCGCACGGGCTCCTCCGCGAGGTGACCGTCTCCCATTTCGCGCCGAGCTCCTGATAATCACGGGGATGGCTCCCCGCAAGGCCGCCCGGCAGCGCCCCAACGCACCGGCCGCTGCCCGGCTGCCCGGCTGGGCGATGGCGATCCCGGGCCCGGCAGACGCTCTTCCCGACCAGGTGCAGCAGTTCCTCGACTGGCTGCGCATCCAGCGCAACCGTCCGCTCACCACGGTCCGCGCCTACCGCCAGGACCTCGCCAAGTTCGTCGCGTTCATGCGCCACCGCGCCCTCGGCGACACGTTCACCGCGGCCGTCGACCGGGCTGCGCTGCGGCGCTACCAGATCGAGCTCGCCGACGTCCTGCCCAACCCGCGCACCCGGGCCCGCGCTCTGGTCGCCCTGCGCCGGTTCCTGTCGTACGCCTACGACGAGGGCTGGAGCGACGCCGAGCTGAGCCGCCAGGTGAGCGTGCCGCGCTACGTCGTCGGTGACCCGCACCCCGTGGCCACGGCCACCGTGCCCCGGCTGCTCGCGGCCCTGCCCTCCGCCACGCTGCGTGACCTTCGCGACCGGGCGCTCATCCACCTGCTGGTGAGCACCGGCTGCCGCATCGCCGAGGCATGCGCGCTCGACCGCGGCGACGTGCGCGTCGAGGGCTTCCGCGTGCTCGGCAAGGGCGGCAAGCACCGCACCGTGTACCTCACCGACGAGGCCCACGCCGCGGTGCAGGACTACCTGCGCGCGCGCGGGCCCGACCCCGCGCCGGCCCTGTTCATCAGCGTCGCCCACGCCGACATGCCCGGTGGCCGTGCCCTCCCCCACAACCGGCTGACCACGGACGGCGCCCGCCACGCGCTGCGCGCCCTGCGCCGCCGCTTCAGCGCGGATCCCGTCCTCTTCGCCCTCATCGACGACCTGCGCACGCCCCATGCAGCGCGCCACACGGCCGCTACCACGCTGCTCGAGGCCACCGACGGTGACGTCCGCCTGGTGCAGGAGGTGCTCGGCCACGCCACCCTCGAGACGCTCCGCGTCTACACGGAGATCACCGACAAGCGCAAGCGGGCCGCGTACCAGAGGCTGGGCGACTACCTGCGCGAGGTCGACACCGCCGGCGCGCGCTGAGATGCCTCGAGCCAACCCTCGAGCAGCGCCACGAACGTGCGTGGCCGCTCCATTTGCGGGATGTGGCCGGTATTGGCCAGAACGCGGAAGCTCCAGTCGGGGCGCATCGCCGCCAGTGCCGCCGACGCCGGGAGGCTCACCAGCTTGTCGTGGTCGCCATGCATCAGCAGCGTGGGCGCCGTGACGCGGCGGATGTGCCGCTCCAGCGTGTCGCGGTGCCAGAGCCACTGCACCAGCGATCGCGACGCCTCCAGGAAGGCGCGGTCGGGTTCATCCTGCTCCTGGCGCCACCGGGTCTGCTCGATGAGCGCGTCGCGCGTCTCCGCCGAGATGCGTGTCATGTCGACGGTGCACAGCTTGAGGACGTCGTCGACGAGTCGCTCGGCGCCGCGGCGTCGGGTGTGCTCACCCACGAGCCACGGCCCCACGCCGGGGGCGCGCATCACCAGGAAGGCCACGGCGATCATCAACGGGACGCGCCCCCCACGGGCCAGCGGCAGTGCCGGGTCCACCAGGACGAGCGAGCTCACCCGGCCGGGGCGGCGTGAGGCGACGAGGATGCTGATCAGCCCGCCCATCGAGTTGCCGACGAGCACCACCGGGCGACCCTCCCCGATCAGCTCGGCGGCCCGGTCGACAACCTCGTAGTTGGCCGGGATGGTGGCCTCGCGCCCAGCCCGTGGCGTGTGCCCGAAGCCGATCAGGTCGAGCGACCAGACGTGGTGGGTCCGCGCCAGGGCCCCGGTGACATCCCGCCAGTTGAGCAGGGAGCCCCCCAGCCCGTGGACGAGCAGCATCGGGGGGCCGTCGCCGCCGTGGTCGACGGCGTTGACCGGGCCGTTGACGTCGAGGGTCAGCTGCCTGTCCACCCCTCGATGCTATCGGGCCTGTCCCGGATCCGGCGCGGCGCCGGCCGGGCCGGCCGGGCGCCAGACGTTGCCGAGCACCCGGACGGGGCCGCTGAAGTCCTCGTCCCAGCAGTCGATGACATGCTGCCCGATGGGCGGGTGCAGCTCGAGCCTGAGCAGGTCGTCGCGGTCGTGCCAGGCCACGTCGTCGAGGACCCCGTCACGGCCCACCTGCACCTCGCCGGGCGCCGCGGTGGCGGCGAACACCATGTTGAGCAGGTGGCGGCCGTCGGGCTCGATGGCCTCGCAGACCAGCACCAGGCGTCCCACCTCGACATCCAGCCCGGTCTCCTCACGGAGCTCCCGCGCGGCCGCCTCGGCCAGGGTCTCGCCGACCTCGACCCCCCCGCCGGGTAGCAGCCAGTGACGATGACCGTGCTTGACGTGCTCGGCGAGGAGGATGCGGCCGCCGTCGCAGAGGCACACCGCCACCCTGACCCGGACGGCGGCGGCTCTCACCCCGGGATTATCGCGGCCGCCCCGCCACCTTGACACGAACAGGCGTTCGGGAGTACGGTGTCACCCGTGGGAACATCTGTTTGGGGTGGTGCGGCAATGCTCAACGACTTCGGCCGGCCGATCCGTCGCTCCCGTCGGCGTCCCTGGCAGCGCGACCCGAGGGTGGTGCTGGCCGGGGTGGCGACCGCCGCCGCCGGGCTGGTCTTCCTGGGCGGCAACGTCTACGGCGGGTTCAACGTGGGTCAGCCGCAGCACGTCAAGGTCCATGCCGGCGACACGCTCTGGACCATCGCGGCCGCCCACTACCAGGCGGGCGACGTGCGCGACCACGTCGACCAGATCATCGGTCTCAACCGCCTGGCCGGTAGCTCGATCACTCCCGGCGAGGACCTGCTCCTGCCGGCACCCTGAGGGGGCGAACCGGCACCGGCTCGGGCACGGTCCGGCCGGCGTTGAGGTCCGCCAGCCATGGCACCGAGCCGGACGGCTGCGGGCTCGGCGTATCAGTGCCGCGGCGCCGTCCCCCGCCACCGCCGCCATCGTCGCCGTCATCGCTGGGCGCCTCGTTGAGCATCCTCATGAAGACGACGCTGAATGCGATGAACAGCGCGATCTTGCTGACCAGCGCGATGCAGGCGCCCGCGACCTGCTGGTCGGTCAGGACCCCGATGCCGAGCATGCGAGGGGCCAGCGCGTAGGTGGGGTACAGCTCGTGCTTGGCCAGGGCGACGGTGATCCCGCCGAAGGTCTGCGGGATCGTGGCCACCATGATGTAGCCGAGGGTCGCCCAGCGGCTGAGCACCCGCCGGTCGCCGAGGGGGACCACGATCGGCCACCAGAACAGCAGCGAGGCCGCCAGCAGTGACAGCTGCTGCGCCGCGTAGATCTCGGCGTTGCCGAGGGACGCTTCGTAGGCGCCGGTGAGGTGCCAGCCGAAGAAGGCGAGGTTGATCGCCAGGATGCCGCTGACCGGGTGGATCAGCACGCGGGCGACGCGGGCCAGCGTGCGCGGGCCGCCCGTCCAGCCCCGGCACGGAAGGCCCGCGAGCAGGAGCGGGGGCACGAAGCCCATCAGCAGTGTGATCTGTACGAGGTGGGCGGTGAGCAGGTAATGCGAGGCGAGCGTCTGAAGCGGCGAGACCCAGCACGCGATGAGAAGAAGGACAGCCAGGGGAGCCGCCACCCGGCGCCACCGGCCGCGCGCCTCACCCCTGGATGCCCGCATCGAGGCGACCGCGACCGCGCCGGCGGCGAGCAGCCCCACCTCGAGCAGGGGCTCGAACGGCACCGTCCAGGGGGGTGGCAGCACAGCAGCAAAGGTAGCGCAGCGGCTCTCCGAAGGCGAGACCTGCGCTCGCTGTCACGGCGGCCGCCTGCGGGACCACCCGTCGAACGGGTACAAAGAGCGCGCCGCTGTTCGCGCATGGCCTCCGCTGATCCAGCTGGAGTTCGTGCCCACGCATGAGCGATGCCAACCAACCCGTACCAGTTCTCACTCCGGACCAGCCGCGAGCCGGCTGAGGTGCTCGACGATGTTGCAGCCCGTCCGCTGCCCGGCATCGCCGTGGCCGAACGAGGCGTCCACTACCTGGTGCTGCGTCCCCGGCGGCGCTCTCGCTACGGCTCCGACATCGCGGTCGGGGTCGCCATCGCCATCGTCCTGGCCGTGCTGATCGCCACCGCGGCCACGCCGCTGTTCATCGTGCTCCTGCCCCTGGCCGTCCTGCCCGCGGTGCCGCTGCTGCTCGATCACCGCCGGCCCGACCTGGCGGTCAGCGCGGTCATCGACGACGACGGCAGCACCCGCGTCACGGTGCACGGCGAGGCATCGGAGGAGCTCGCGGCCGCGGTTGACGCGTTCCTCGGCGCGCTGCCGGAGCCGGCCTCACTGCCCGTCATCGAACCCGCGGCCGACCCCGTCGCATCGACCGGCTAGCAGAAGCCGGGGCGCTAGGCGCTCAGCCGATCACCCGGATGACCGCGGTGACCACGCCTTCGAGGGCGAGCTCGCGGGCGTAGATGGGTTCCATGTCCGGGTTCTCCGGCTGCAGACGGATCCTGCCGCTCTCGCGGAAGAACCGCTTGACAGTGACCTCGGCCTCCCCGGTGGTCTCGTTCTCGATGCGGGCCACCACGATGGTGCCGTTGGCGGGCGCATCGTGACGCGGACGAACCAGCACGATGTCGCCGTCGTTGATGCCGGCGCCGATCATGCTGTCGCCGTGGACGGTCAGGGCGTAGGCGTCATCACCACCGGCGATCTCCGGGCCCACGCTGATGTGGTCCTCAACGTTCTGCTCAGCCAGCAGCGGCGTCCCCGCCGCGACCCGCCCGACAAGCGGCAGACGCAGGATGTTCGAGGCTGCCGGTGCCGCCACGACGTCGTCGTTCACCACCTCGACCGTGCGTGACTTGGTGGGATCGCGGCGGATCAGGCCTTTGGTCTCCAGCGCGTTGAGGTGGTTCTGCACCGTCGACGATGAGCTGAGCCCGACCGCCTGGCCGATCTCGCGGACGGTGGGCGGGTAGGAGTGCTGGCGCGCATGGGTGCGAAGGAACTCGAGGATCTGGCGCTGACGCCCCTCGACGGGCTCTGTCATCTCAACCTCCAAGCCATCTGGCGGCGGCAATGTACCACGGATCCGTGGATAGCGCAAACGGATGTTCCCATCGGCGCCCAGACGAAGGCCGTGACGCGCGTTTCAACGGTCTGGTGGCGAGTGCGTGAACGGCTGGTGCCGGAGGCCGTCCCATCCTCACCGAGGACCTACGATCTGACCAGCCCGGACCACATATGGAATGACCAAGATCACCCCGAACGAGCCCACGATCATCGACAAGGCGGAGTTCGAGCGACGCATGGCGCCGTTCCGATCGCGCGACGCCGCCGTCCTCCCCGACAGCGCGGCCGTCGAGGGTCCCGTCGCGCCGGCGGCCCCCATCGCCCTGCCCGTGCTGCGGCGGTGCGACGAGGCCGGCTGCCTCGCCGAGCCCGTCGAACGGTGCGGCTACGTGGACAGCCGGGGCAATGCGTGCCGCACTCAGTGGTGCATCGACCACAGTCCCGAGGTGGGCGGCCACCGCTACTGCCGCCGCCACGCCGGCACCATGGTGGCGCTGGGCAGCAAGGCGAACAACCCCCGTGCTCTCCCCGACGTCGGCCACCGTGGCGCCTCGCTGGTGCGCTGGGTGTATCGCGACCTCGACCCGGCCCTGACCACCCTGCTCAACGCCGAGAGCAAGAGCAACGAGCACCTGCTTCGCGACACCGAGGTCGCCCTGGGCCGCGCCGAGGACGGCAGCCGTTGCTGGGAGATGAGCTGGAAGCTCGCCTCCCCGTCCGGCATCCGTCTGCGCATCAGCCTGGCAGTCGAGGAGAAGGACGACTCGGTGGTGCTCGTCCGCCTCGGTGACGAGGTGCTGGCGAGCGGCGTCCCACCGTGGATCGAGGCGCGCCGGCTCGGCCAGCAGCTGACCGAGGACGAGGACCGCGAGCAGCGGCGCGGCTTCTACGCCTTCCTCGAGGAGTACCTCACCGAGGCGATCCGGCAGGCGTAGCGGTCGCCGCCAGGACGGCGTCGGCCAACCCCGCGGTGGTGGCCTGCGCGTCGCGCTCGAGCCGCACGGCCGCGGGCTCGTGGCGGAACCAGGTGCGCTGCGCCTTGACGTATCGAGCCGTCCGCCGCGCCACGCTCGCTGCGGCGTCGTCGAGGTCGATGCGTTCCGCCAGCACGTCCACCGCCTCCCCGTAGCCGATGCCGGCGCGGCGCAGGGCGCCCGGCAAAGTGCCACGCTGGAGCTCAGCGCGCACCTCGTCCAGCAGTGCGCCCGTCGCGAACATCGCGTCCCGGCGCGCCGCCAGCGCGTCGCCGTGCACCTCCCGGTCGGCGTCGAGCACCACCAGGGTGAGCTCCCGTGCCCCCCTCTGTCCCCGTGCGGTCGCGAGCGGTGCTCCGCGCGCGCGCAGCACCTCCAGCGCACGCACCACCCGCCGCGGGTTGGCGAGGTCGAGCGTCGCGGCTCCCACCGGATCGCGTTCGCGCACCTCCGCGACCAGCGCCTCGAGACCGGCCGGCGTCGCCGCCTGCCGTGTGAGCACGTCCCTGCTGCCAGGGCGTGGGGAGACGCCGCCGAAGTCCCACCCCTCGCGCAGCGCGCGGAGGTACTGCCCGGTGCCACCGACGAGGATGGCGGGCACGCCGCGGGCGTCGAGGTCCTCGAGGGTCGCCCGGGCACGCTCCGTCCAGTCGGCCACGGTGAAGGGCTGGCCCGGCTCGCAGAGGTCGAGGAGGTGGCAGCGCACGCCGCGCAGCTCCGCGGCTGTCGGCCTCGCCGTCCCGGCCACCAGCCGGCGCACCACCTGCCGCGAGTCGGCGTTGAGCAGCTCGGCACCGGTGCGGCGTGCCAGCTCGACAGCCAGCACCGTCTTGCCCGTGGCGGTGGGGCCCCCGATCGCCACGGTGGGGTGAGGACGGCGCGCGGTCATCCCGGGGGGCGATGGAAAAGGCGCCGCAACGTGGCGTCGTCGAACACCACGACGGCGGGGCGGCCGTGCGGGCAGGTCATCCCGCCGCTGGTCTCCACCAGGCGGTCGAGCAGGCCCTGCTGCTGCCCCGGGGCGAGCTCGTCCCCGAAGCGCACCGCTGCGTGACAGGCGATCAGCGCAGCCGCGCGGTGACGCTGCTCGGTCACGGGGCCGCCGGCGCCGAGGGAGTTGAGGAGCTCGCCGAGCAGCCGACCGGGGTCGGCAGCCGCGGCGCCCGCGGGTACGGCGGTGCAGCGCAGCGTCGTCGGCCCGAACGAGTTGACCGCGAAGCCGCACGACTCGACCAGGCCGCCGTGCGCGGCGAACAGCTCCAGGCGGCGGGAGTCGCACTCCACCAGGGCGGGGAGCAGCAGCAGCTGGCCGGCCGCGGATCCCGACGCCCACTGCGCGAGCAGCTCGCTGTACAGCACCTTCTCGTGGGCCGCGTGTGGATCGACCACCACCACCCCGGCCGGCGATGCGGCCAGGAGCCAGCGACCGTCCTGCTGACCGAGCGCCTGCAGCGGCCGCAGTGCCTGGAGCGAGGTCCGGGCTGCCGGGACCGAGGCACCCTCGAGGCTCATGGCGGGCTCGGAAGGCGGTGGCCCCGGTGACGCCGGTGACGTGTCGTCAGCAGCCGGCCACTCCGGCGGCGCCTCGGCCAGCCGCAGGCCGTCGACGGCAAGCCGGTGGACGGACGCATCCTGCAGTGCCTGCCAGCAGGCGCGCTGGACGGCGGCGAACACGACGCGTTCGTCGCGGAAGCGCACCTCGCGCTTGGTCGGGTGGACGTTGACGTCCACCTCGAGAGGATCGAGCTGGACGCTCACCACCCCGTACGGGTAGCGCCCTGACGGGACGAGGCCTCGGTAGGCCTCGGCCGCCGCCGCCAGCAGCGCGCGGTTGTGCACACGGCGACCGTTGACGACGAGCACCAGGCCGGTGCGAGTGCTGCGGTGACGGAGTGGCTCACTGATGGCGCCCCCGACGTTGATGTCGCCTTCGGCACGAACCGGCAGGAGCGCGGCCGCGTCGGCCCCGAACACGGCGCGCAGCGCGTCATCGAGGCCGCTGCCGGGTGAGCGCAGCCGGGTGCGCCCATCGACGACGCAGGTGACGCGCACGCCGGGCTGGAGCAGGGCGAGATCGCTGACCACACTGATGGCTGCGGCCGTCTCGGCGCGCTCACCACGCAGGAAGCGCAGACGGGCGGGCGTGGCCGCGAAGAGATCGAGCACCTCGACCGACGTGCCCACGGGGCCACCCCAGCCCCCCTCCTCCACCGTCTCGCCGTGGCGTACACGCACGCGCCGGCCCGACTGGTCGACGGCGGTGCGCGACCACACGGTGACGTCGGCGACGGCGGCGATGCTCGCCAGCGCCTCGCCGCGGAAGCCCAGCGTGGCCACCGCCTCGAGGTCGGCGGCGCGGGTGATCTTCGACGTCGCGTGCCTGGCGAGGGCCAGTGGCAGGTCGGCCGCGGTGATGCCGGCGCCGTCGTCGACCACCTTGATGCGCGCCGTGCCGCCGCCGTCGACGAGTACGTCGATGCTTGTCGCCGCCGCGTCGACGGCGTTCTCGCACAGTTCCTTGACCACCGAGGCCGGGCGCTCCACCACCTCGCCGGCGGCGATGGCGTCGGCCACCGACTGCGGCAGGCGGCGGATCGGCGCCCCCGCCCGCGCCGTCCCCGCCGCTGTCACGGAGTGGCGCGCTCGCGCAGCTCAGCGAGCTTGTTGAGCGCGGCGATCGGGGTGAGCCCCTCGATGTCGAGCTGGGCCAGCTCCGCGACCACGGGGTGTTCGGCGGGGGCGATGCCGAGGCTGAGCTGGTCGGGCGCGTCGCCGCCCGAGCCGGCCACCGGACGCTCGCGCTCTAGCTCGGCGAGCAGCTGGCGGGCCCGCATGATCACTCCCGCGGGAACACCGGCCAGCCTGGCCACGTGGATGCCGTAGGAGCGATCGGCTCCGCCGGGGACGATGCGGTGCAGGAAGGTGACGCCGTCGCCCTCCTCGAGCACGTCGACGCGGGCGTTGGTGACCCGGGGCAACCGCTCTGCGAGGACGGTGAGCTCGTGGTAATGGGTGGCGAAGAGCGTGCGGCAGTTGAGATGGGGGGCGTCGTGGAGGTGCTCGACCACCGCCTGCGCGATCGACATGCCGTCGTACGTCGAGGTCCCGCGCCCGATCTCGTCGAGGATCACCAGGCTGCGCGACGTGGCCTGGCGCAGGATGGTGGCGGTCTCGGCCATCTCGACCATGAACGTCGAGAGCCCGCCGCTGAGGTCGTCCTGCGCGCCGACGCGCGTGAAGATGCGGTCGCAGACACCGATGCGCGCCCGCGCCGCCGGGACGAAGCTGCCCACCTGGGCGAGAAGCACGAGGAGCGCGGCCTGGCGCAGGAACGTCGACTTGCCCGCCATGTTCGGCCCGGTCAGCACCACGATCCGTTCGGCAGCGTCGAGGCGGCAGTCGTTGGCGACGAACCGACCGGCGCCGAGCGCGCGCTCGACCAGCGGATGCCGTCCCTGGTCGACGTCGATCACGCCTGAGGCGTCGACCAGCGGACGCACCCAGCCCTCGTCAGCCGCGACGCACCCCAGCGAGCGGTGCACGTCGATGATCGCCACCGCGGCGGCGGCGTCGAGCAGGGTTGCGGCATGCGTGCCCACGCCGGCGGTCAGCTCCTGGAGGAGCTGGAGCTCACGTGCCAGGGCACGCTCGCGTGCGCCGAGCACCACGGTCTCCCGGTCCTTGAGGCCGGCGGTGATGTAGCGCTCCGCCCCGACGAGCGTCTGCTTGCGCACGTAGTCGGCAGGCACCGCCTCGCGATGGGCGTTGGGGACCTCGATGTAGTAGCCGAAGACGCGGTTGTAGCCGACCTTCAGCGATGCGATCGCGGTGCGCCGGCGCTCCACCTCCTCGAGGCCCGCGATCCAGGTGCGCGCCTCAGCACCCGCCTCGACCAGCTCATCGAGCTGCGCGTCGGCGCCGGGGCGAATGCACCCACCCTCGGCAGCGGTCGCCGGTGGATCGTCGACCAGCAGGGCACGCAACGGCGCCGCCAGCTCGTCGGGCGCAACGCAACGGGCAGCGGCAGCCGCCAGCTCCCCGGATCGCGCCGCGGCGAGGATGTCCTGGATCGCGGGCAGCGCGGCGCACGCCTGGCGCACGGCTGCGAGGTCGCGAGGCCCGGCGCTGCCCTGCACGCAGCGAGCAACCAGTCGCTCGAGGTCGCGCACAGCGGCGAGTGCCTCGCCGAGCGTCTCGCGAAGCCGCGGCGCCTCGGCCAGCTCGGCGACGGCATCGTGACGCGCGAGGATGAGCAGGGGCTCCGTCAGCGGTTCGAGGAGACGAGCGCGCAGGAGGCGCGCGCCCATCGGTGTGCGGGTGCGGTCGAGAAG
This sequence comes from Candidatus Dormiibacterota bacterium, assembly GCA_963823765.1. Classification (GTDB taxonomy): domain Bacteria; phylum Chloroflexota; class Dormibacteria; order Aeolococcales; family Aeolococcaceae; genus Aeolococcus. The sequence goes on along the minus strand of CAWGML010000002.1, from coordinate 653,390 downwards.
GGCTGCGAGCGAGACGCCGCCGCCGAGCGGTGCCACCAGCTCCAGGTTGCGACGGGTCTGCGCGTCGAGGCGCATGGTGGCGCTGTCGCTGCGCCGGCGCACGTGGACGAACCCCGCGGTGAGCGTGAGCCGCGCGCGCTCGCAATACGCGAGCACCGCGCCCGCGGAACGCACCGCGCGGTCGACACCCTCGACCCCGAGCCCCTCCAGGCTGTGTGCGGACGTCACCCCGAGGATCCGTTCGCGAGCGCGCGAGGCGTCGAAGAACGCGGGGGGTAGGACGGTGCGGGGAATCGCCGGCAGCAACGCCGGCGGGGCCGTGTCACCGTCCTGCGCGATGAGCAGCTCCGCGGTGTCGAGCCGTTCGCACTCCTCGCGCAACACGGCGGAGTCGAGCCCGCCGTCCACCTCGCAGAGCAGCAGCTCGCCGCTGGCGGCGTCGAACGCGGCGATGCCCGTCCGGCCCCCGGTGCAGTAGAGAGCGACACAGCGCGCCACGCGCGTGTCGTCGAGGTAGTTCGCCTCGCTGATCGTCCCGGGGCTGAGCACCCTGGTGACCTCGCGCTGCACCAGGCGCCCCGCGACCACCTCCCCCACCTGGTCCCACAGTGCAACCCGGCGCCCGGCGTCGAGCAACCGCCGGATGTACCCCGGCGCCGCGTGGTGGGGCACACCGCACATCGGCAGGCGACCGGCGGCGCCGAAGCCGCGGCCGGTGAGGGCGACGCCGAGGATCGGTGCCGCCTCCTGGGCGTCGGTCCCGAACATCTCGTAGAAGTCCCCGAGGCGTGCCAGCACCAGCGCGTCGGGGTGCTGCGACTTGACCGCTCGATACTGTTGGAGGATCGGAGTGCTGCCCGCGTCCTCGAGGTCGACCATCGGGCCCGGGACCTGGGCCGCGCCGGTCTCGTGAGGCGCCCGCCCCGCTCCCCGCCGGGTCACGCCGCCGCGCTGACCGTGTCGAGCTCGAGCTGCCAGTGGGTCGCCGCGGCGACGCGGCCGCCGCGCAGCTCCCCGCCGGCCGCGCTGCCGACCGGCAGCCAGGCCACCTTCCCCTGGCGGGTGCGTCCGTACGGTCGCCCGTCCGAGGCAATGCCCTCGACCAGCACCTCGACGTCACCACCGAGCAGGGCACGGTTGCGCTCCAGCGCGATCCCGCGCTGGATGTCGAGCAGGTGGTTGAGGCGGCGCTTCTTCTCAGCCAGGGGCACGTCATCGGGGCGGCGGGCGGCGGCCGTCCCGGGGCGCACGGAGTACGCCTGGATGTGGACGACGTCGTAGCGGATGTCGCGCAGCAGCTGCACTGTGCCCTCGAACTCCGCCTCGCTCTCCCCGCTGAAGCCGACGATGATGTCGGTGGTGAGCGCGAGGCCGGGAACCGTCGCTACCGCGGCGGCGATCTTCTCGCGGTACTCCGCGACGCTGTAGACCCGGCGCATCCGGTGCAGCAATGCGTCGTCCCCCGCCTGCACCGGCAGATGGAGCTGTTCGCACACCGAGGGTAGATCGCGCATCGCCTCGAAGAGCTCGGGCACCGCGTTGCGCGGGTGTGAGGTGAGGAAGCGAAGCCGGCGCAGGCCGGCGACGGCGTCGACCGCGGCGAGCAGCTCCGGCAGTCCCGTGCCGCGTTGCGGGTCGCGGTAGCTGTTGACGTTCTGGCCGAGAAGTGTCACCTCCCGAACGCCGCGCGCGACCAGTCGCTGCACATCCTCGACGATCTCAGTGGTGGCGCGGCTGCTCTCGCGGCCGCGCACGAAGGGCACGATGCAGTACGTGCACATCTCATTGCAGCCGCCCATCACCGGCACGTACGCCAGCAGCCGGTCCGACGCCGGCATGGTGACCGGCCCGTCGACATCGCCACCGTACAGCGACTGCAGGCGGGCGAAGAAGCCCTCCGGCTCGCGCACGTCGAACATGTAGTCGAGCTCGCTCATGCGCTGCAGCAGCGCCGACCCGTGCTCCACCGCCATGCAGCCGGTGAGCGCGATCGCACGGCCGGCGCGCTCGCGCTTCCACGGGATCAGCTCCTTGAACTTCCCGTACACCTTCTGCTCGGCATTGGCGCGCACCGCGCAGCTGATCAGCACCGCGACGTCCGCATCCTCGAGCGGCACGTCGGGGATGAACCCGATCTCCGCGAACGACTCGGCCAGGCGCTGATGGTCCGCGTCGTTCATCTGGCAGCCGATGTGCCAGAGGTGCACGCGCGGCGGCCGCCCCAGGCGCGGCACGATCGGCTCCCGGCGCGGCGCCGGCACATCACCAACCCCGCGCTGAGCAAGCGGCAGCGGCTGGAAGTGCGAAGCGGAGGAGCTCAGGCTGGGCAGATACACGCTGCCAGCAAGGGTAGCGATTGCGCGGCACCACCGATGATCCCAGCCCCCCTCCCCTCGGCCGCATTCAAAGATGGACGAGGCGAGAGGCGGCGTCCGCGGAAGTGCGCATGCCGCAGCAGCGAGCGAGACCGACTCGGCAAAGCCGAGGGGCTCGCGAAGCGCCCGCGAGGCCGCGAACGAAGCGGACGTCCCCGCCCGCCGGCGCCTCTTTCCGGTTACCGCACCTCGACGAGCAGCCGGATCCCCGTCCGCTCCTCGCCGTCGATCGAGATGTCGATGAACGACGGGATGCAGACGAGGTCGAGGCCACCGGCAGCCACGTAGCCCCTCGAGATGGCGATTGCCTTCACCGCCTGGTTGATCGCTCCCGCACCGATGGCCTGCACCTCGACCCGGTGCTGGGTGCGAACCACACCCGCGATGGCGCCGGCGACGGCGACCGGCTTGCTGGTGGCTGAGACCTTGAGGACTTCCACGGGGTTTGGCTCCCCCTGTGAGGACGCATGCGTGGGCGGTTGCTGGGACGGGATCATCAGATTCTGGGGATTGTGGGCCGCCGAGGGGAATCACGGGTTTCCCCGCGATGCAATCGTTACCTCGCTGCCTCGATCAGCTTCACCGCGCGGTTGCCGCCGAGCTGTCGCCGGCCGAGCTTGCGGGGCCGGCCGCGATGAGGCGAGCGAATCCTCCAGCCACCGTGAGCCCGCCCGACGGCGTGAACATGGACTCCCGGAAGGTCGACCCCTTCGGGGCGCTGGCCGATGCGAAGACGGGGTACGCCTTGCCGTTGAGGAAGGACGCCGAGTTGTAGTCGCCGACCATCCGGCCCTGCGATGTGTTGGCGAGCCATGACTGCTTGATGGGACCGGCCAGCGCGCGGGGGCCTGTCCACGTGTTGCCGCCGTTCGATGAGGCGATGAAGCCCACGCTGAGCGCGCACGCGGAGCTGCACGACGCCGGCTCCGTGTAGTACACGATGCCGAGGTGGGCGCTCGCCCCGGCGGTGGTGGGATCCACCCCGAGGCCGGGGAGCATGTGGTCGATACCGGAGCCCGTCGGGTCGACTGGGACGATCGCCGGCGCCGTCCAGGTGGTGCCGTTCGTCGACTTGCTGAAGAGGATGTCGTTGTTGGCGCATCCCGGCTCGGGGCTGCAGCTCTCCCAGGCGACGTAGACCGTGCCGCCGCTGTCGACCACCGCCGAGGGAAGAGAACCGTTCCGGAACGAGCCGCCCGCGGTGTGATCCTGGGCCGGCGAGATGACCACCGGGGCGGTCCACGTGGCGCCTCCATCCGTCGAGAGGAACGACTCGACGGTGGACTCGTTGAGGTTGTCGATCGGCACGACGACGATTCCACTCGGCTGCACCACCGGCTGGCCGCCGATGCCGTGGAACATGTTGGAGGTGTTCCTGGGCACATCCCACGTGGCCCCGCCGTCGGTCGAGGTGCTCATGTAGACGAGGTTCGAGCTGCCGTTGTCGTCCCACTCGACGTAGCAGTTGCCGTAGTGAGGGCTGGCGGCCGTCTCATCGCAGGTGATCCAGTCCTTGTCGAGATTGCCCCCCGGGGGAGTGACCCGCACCGGGTTGGTCCAGCTCGTGCCGCCGGTCATCGACCGGCTGACGATCACCGCCGCGCCGTTGACCGAGGAATCGATGGCGAGTGAGCTGATGAGCCACACGTTGTGCTTGGGGTCGAAGGCCACGGCGGGGTCGCTCACCCTGGCCCACGGCCCGTTCGCGAAGGCCGTGGTGCCCGGCAGCACGCCGTGGCTCCACGTCGAACCGTTGTCGGTGGTGACCGCGAAGCCGTTGTTGGATGCGCCCCCGTTGAAGAAGCGGCCCACCTGGAACGCTGCCACCTCGGTCGACCCGTGACTGTGCGTATCGGGCTCGACCTCGGTGTGGTGCTGGCTGCCGCTGTTCGTGTACGTGTCGTGGCTGACCTTGACGAGAGCCACGTTGGCGGCGGCGGTGCCCTGTTCGACAACTGTGACCGCCACCAGCGCCAGCATGGCAGCGGTGATCCGCGTCCCTGGCCTCATCCCACGTCCCCCTCGAACACCAGCTCGGCCTGCCCAATCGAGCTGAACCACCCCCGGCGGAGCACAGGTTACTTGGCGTACTCCACGCTGCGGGTCTCACGCAGCACGACGACCTTGACGCGCCCGGCGTAGCTGCCCTCGGCGTGCAGTCGCTTGGCGATCTGCCTGGCCAGCACCTGGGCGCGGTCGTCGCTCACCTCGTTCGGCCGGACCATGACACGCAGTTCCTTGCCGGCCTGGACCGCGAAGCTGTGCTCGACACCCTCGAACTCCGAGGCGATGGCCTCGATGCGCTCCAGGCGCTTCACCGAAACCGCAAGAGCCTCGCGCCGCGCTCCCCGGCGGGTCGCCGCGATGGCGTCGGCAGTCATCACCACGAAGGCGCCGATCGAGCGCGGTTCCTCGTCGTAGTGATGGGCCCGCACGGCCTGGACCACGTTGGCCGGGCGGCCCAGGCGGCTGAGGATCTCGCCACCGATGATGGCGTGCGACCCCTCGACACCCTGCTCCACGGCCTGCCCGATGTCGTGGAAGAGGCCGATCTCCTTGGCCTCCTGCTCGTCGTAGCCGATCTCGGCCGCGATCATGCCGGCGATGGCGGCTGTGTCCTTGCTGTGGCTGAGCACGTTGTGACCGTACGAGTTGCGGAAGCGCAGCGTGCCGAGCAGCTTGGCGAGCTCGGGGTGGACGGAGGGGATGCCCAACTCCTGGCAGGCCGCCTCGCCCTCCTCCTTGATGCGCTGGATGATCTCGCTGCGACTCTTGCCCACCATCTCCTCGATGCGTGCCGGGTGGATCCGGCCATCAGCGAACAGGCGCTCGAGGGTGACGCGGGCCACCTCGCGGCGCACCGGGTCGAAGCCGGAGAGCACCACCGCCTCCGGGGTCTCGTCGACGATGACGTCCACCCCGGTGGCCGCCTCCAGGGCGCGGATGTTGCGTCCCTCGCGGCCGATGATCCGTCCCTTGAGGTCGTCGCTGGGCAGATGCATGACCGTCACTGACGACTCGCCGGTCTGGTCGGAAGCATGGCGCTGCATGGCGGCGATGAGGATCTCGCGGCTCCGTTCGCCGGCCTCCTCCCGGACGCGCTGGTCCGCCGCCCGGATGCGCTCGGCCACCTCCGCGTCGAGCTCTTCCTCGACCTCGGCGAGCAGCTCGGCGCGGGCCTCCTGCTGGGAGAGCCCGGCGACGCGCTCGAGCTCGCGCCCGACAAGGGCTCTCTCGCTCTCCGTGGTCAGGCGCAGCTCCTCCAGCTCCTCCTCGCGTCTGGTCAGCCGCTGCTCGCTCTGCTCGAGCTCGCGGATGCGCCGCTCCAGGCCCTCCTCACGCTGGCTGGTCCGCTGCTCGAGGCGGGCCACCTCGGCGCGGCGCTCACGGACGTCGGCCTCGGCTTCGCCGCGGATCCGAAAGGCCTCCTCCCGGGCACTGACGAGGATCTGCTGCGCCTCCTGCTCCACCGACTGCTGTCGGGTGCGCAGCTCGCTGTCGACGCCGACCCTGTCCTCGCGAGCCTCGTCGGCTGTGCGGCGCGCGTAGATGACAGCGGCGATGGCGAAGACCACGGCGATGCCCAGGCCCACTGCCAGGGCGACGATCTCAATTGTGATTGGGGTTTCCTCGGGGTCGCGATCCTGGGGTGCGGCGGCACCCGGCCGGGCGGCGTCTCATCGGCGACGTCGCCTCCCCGAGCCGGGTGCGGCTGCGTCGCCCGCGGCCGAACCGGCCGGGGTCGAGACGTGGACGCATTGTAGTCGTGGGAGTGGCGCGACGAAAGGTTCGCCGCGGCTCGATTACCCTACCTGCGAGTGACCTCTGAGACATCCATGCCTCCAATCCCCCCGAGCACGGCCGGTGACCGCGAGGGGCTCGAGGTGCCGGTCGCCCCTGCGGCGGAGCAGGCGGAGGCGGCCTCGCTCGAGGCAGAGCTGGCCGACGGCCGTCCGGCGGCGATCGGTGCCCTCCTGGTGGGGACCACGCTCCTGCGGATCGGCACCTCGGGCGCGGCGGTTGCCGTGGGGTTCGACCTGGTCGACATGTTCGCGGGCCGCCCGAGCGGCCTGGTGGTGGGCTTCATCGGGGCCAGCCAGGCGGTGCCCGAGATGGTGTTCGCGCCCATCCTGGCGCGGCTCGCGGACCGCCTCGGTCGCCGGATGTTCCTCATCGGCGGGCCCCTGTTCAGCGTCATCGGCGCGGTGATGCTGAGCCTGGCGAGCCGGCCGGAGACGATCGTGATGGCCCGGCTGGTCGAGGGCGTGGGCGCGGCCTGCTTCATCCCCACCGCACTGGGCACCATCGCAGCCGCGACCACCCACAGCCGGCGCACCCGAGCCAACGCCAGCGGCGCCTTCGAGGCCGCCAACCTGGCCGGCTATGCAGGCGGCTTCGTGGTGGGGCCGTTCGCGTACCACTGGCTGCACCACGACGCGTTCCTGGTGCTGGCCGGCCTGTACCTCGTCGCCGCCCTGGTCTGCGCCGTGCTGGTTCCCTACGTGCCTCCCCTCCCCGTGAGCCCGATGCGCCGCGTGTTCGGCGCCGTGTTCGGCCCGGGCCCGCTGCGCAGCTTCCTGCCCGCGTGGATGGCCTGCTTCGCCCTGCTCGGCGCCTATGCCGCGCACCTGCCGGCCCTGCTTCGCCGTGCCCCCGTGGTGGGCCAGTCGCTGGTCCACCACTTCGACGAGCGCCTGGTGTCGCTGATGCTGGTGAGCTGGATCGCGCTGCTCCTCATCGGCATCCTGCTCTGGACGCCGCGCATCCCCAGGATCGGGGCGGTGCGCATCATGCGGCTGGCCACGCCGGGCGCCTGGCTGATCTCCGCGGCCCTCTTGGCCATGAACCACAGCGCCGTCGACTGGTCGCCCATCTTCCTGCCGCTGCTGGCCCTCGGGGTCCTGATCCTGGCCGGCTTCGGGCCGGCCGCTGTCACCTACCTCGCCGAGTGCTCGGAGACCTTCGTCGCCGACCGGGCCGCATTGATGTCCTTCTACACCGTCGCGCTCGCCGGCGGCGGCGCCCTGGGGGCGATCCTCGGTGGGGTGGCGGTGCGGCTCGGGTACTTCGACGGCCTCATCCTGTTCGGGTTGGCCCTATCGGTCTTCGCCTTCTTCGCTCTCTCACCAGTGGTGCGCTATGAGCGCGCGCTGCTCAGGGCCGTCGACCCGCCCGCTCCCCCACTGCCGGCCTGATCACGGCTCCTCAGGCCAGCCCGGCGCAACCGAAGCCGCGACCGACGAGGCCCGCGCACGCGCGGCGACATCGTCAGGTGACGGTCGGCGTCACCACGCGTATGCCTGGGGGGCGGGCCCGACCGGCGGGAAGATCGCATCGAGCTTCTGCAGGGCCGTGTCGTCGAGTGTCACGTCGAGCGCACCGAGGTTGCTCTCGAGCTGCTCCAGAGTGCGCGGGCCGATGATCGGCGCGGTCACCCCGGGCTGCGCGAGCAGCCAGGCGAGACCGACGTCGGCAGGGTGGCTGCCGATCTCGTCGCAGAGGGCTTCGTACCGCTCGATCTGCTCGCGGTGCTCCGCCACCAGCTTCCGGGTCTGCTCCGACGCAGAGCGACCCTCCTTCTGCTTGCGCAGGATGCCGCCGAGCGCGCCCCGCATCAGCGGGCTCCACGGGATGACCCCGAGGCCGTACTCGCGCGCCGCGGGCAGCACCTCCATCTCGATGCGCCGCTCCATGAGGTTGTAGAGCGACTGCTCGCTGACCAATCCCTGGAAATGACGGGCCCGCGCGGTCTCCTGCGCCTGGGCGATGTTCCAGCCGGCGAAGTTGGACGAGCCGACGTAGATGACCTTGCCCTGGCGTACCAGGGTCTCCATCGCCTGCCAGATCTCGTCCCACGGTGTCTCGAGGTCGATGTGGTGCATCTGGTAGAGGTCGATGTGGTCGACCTGAAGTCGCCGCAGCGAGCCCTCGCAGGCGCTGATGATGTTGCGCGCTGAGAGGAACGTGTCGTTGGGCCAATCGCTCATCGACCCGTAGAGCTTGGTGGCGATGACGACCTTCTCGCGGCGGCCGCCCCCCTGGGCGAACCAGCGTCCGACGATCTGCTCGGTCCACCCCTCCCCCTTCTTCCAGCCGTACACGTTGGCGGTGTCGAAGAAGTTGATCCCATCGTCCAGGGCGCGATCCATGATGGTGTGCGAGTCCGCCTCGGTCGCCTGCGGGCCGAAGTTCATGGTGCCGAGGCAGAGACGGCTGACTGACAGGCCGGAGCGGCCGAGGTGCGTGTATTCCATGCACCGACTCTGACCGGTGGGTCAGTCCGGGCGCTCCAGCTGTCGCAGCACCCAGTGCACGGTCTCGGTGTCGAAGCCGCGGCGCTGCAGCTGGCCGTAGAGACGGCGCCGTCGATCCTCCTCGGGGATGCCGGCGGTGCGTCCCGCAAGACGTCTGCCCAGCTCCAGGGCGGCAGCGCGCTCGGCGTCGATGTCGACCACCGCGAGCGTGGCAGCGACCGCGTTGTCGCTGATCCCCCGGGCCCGCAACTGGGCGGCGACGCGGAGGCGGCCGTGCCCCGTTCTCTGGCCACGCGCGGCGAGCGAGCCGGCCAGCGCGGAGTTGTCGACGTATCCGAGGGAGACCATCGCGGCGGTGGCCTGTTCAGCGGCGTGCTCGGAAAACCCTCGACGGCGCAGGCGCTGCAGCAATCCACGGGCCGATTGGTCGGCGCCCCTGAGGATGCGCAGCGCAACCTCCTCCGCGGCGCTCGCGGAGTCAGGGTCCTGGGGCGCCGCCAGCGCGGCTGCTGTCGGCGCCACCCCTGTCGCTCACCGACTCAGCCGACCCCGACCGGCGCCACCGTCCCATTGGTGTCGGCCTCGATCACCGGGGTGACCTCGGGCAAGGACTGCACCTTCACCTTGCTCGCGATCTCCTCGAGGAGGTCGGCGTTCTGACGGAGGAAATCACGCACGTTCTCGCGCCCCTGGCCGAGCCGCATGTCGCCGTAGGAGAACCAGGCGCCGCTCTTGTCGACCACCTTGGTCTCGATGGCGATGTCGAGCACGCTGCCCGCGTAGGAGATGCCCTCGTTGTACATGATGTCGAACTCAGCGGTCCGGAACGGCGCGGCCACCTTGTTCTTGACAACCTTGACCTTGACTCGGTTGCCGACCACGTCGAGGCCCTGCTTGATGGAGTTGATCTTGCGGATGTCCATGCGCACCGACGCGTAGAACTTCAGCGCCCGGCCACCGGTGGTGGTCTCGGGGTTGCCGAACATCACGCCGATCTTCTCGCGCAGCTGGTTGATGAAGATGACGCAGGTGTTGGAGCGGGAGATCGCCGCGGTGAGCTTGCGCATGGCCTGGGACATGAGCCGCGCCTGGAGGCCGACATGGCTGTCGCCCATCTCGCCGTCGATCTCGGCCTTGGGAACGAGGGCAGCGACCGAGTCGATGACGACGACGTCGACGGCGCCGCTGCGCACCAGCACCTCGACGATCTCCAGGGCCTGCTCGCCGGTGTCGGGCTGCGAGATGAGCAGCTCGTCGGTCTTCACCCCGATCCGGGCTGCGTACTGCGGGTCGAGCGCGTGCTCGGCGTCGATGAAGGCGGCGACGCCGCCCAGCTTCTGTGCCTCGGCGATGATGTGCAGCGTGAGGGTTGTCTTGCCGGAGGAACTCGGGGCCGTAGATCTCCAGGACCCTGCCCCGGGGACGCCACCGACGCCGAGCGCGATGTCGAGGGTGAGGGCTCCCGTCGGGATGGCCTCGACGCGCTGGGTGCGCGCCTCTCCGAGACGCATGATCGCTCCCTTGCCGTGGGAGCGCTCGATCTGTCCAAGCGCTGTGCTGAGTGCCCGATCCCGCTCTGTGGTCACCGCCTCACTCCCGTTGACGGCGGCTGCGCGCCGCCCGTTGACCTCCACGACGGGCTCGACGTTACGACTTTCTGGTGTTGTTGTCAAAGCAGAACTCCATGATCGGTGGAATGGGTGGGATCAGTGCTGCGCGACCGTGTGATGTGAGGCGAACAGATGTACGCCCACTGTAATGGCTGGCGGGTGAGAAGACAACGGCATCGTGCCGGAGCCACGCGACAGCTGCCTGTCGCACCCTGGCCCAGGTCACCGCGGCTCCGCCAGCAAGCGCAGGGCGGTGGCCACGGCGTGGGCGCGGTTGCCCTCGCGGCCCCGGTCGCCGTCGAGGCGCACCACCGTGGCGCCGTCAGGCGACTCGACCGCCACGAAGACGAGACCGGCCGGCTTGCCCCCCTCCGAGCCGGGTCCCGCCACCCCTGTGATGCCCACCCCGACGTCGGCTGCGAAACGTTGGCGCGCTCCTCGCGCCATGGCCGCTCCCACCTCCTCGCTCACCGCGCCGTGACGAGCCAGCAGGCCGGCGTCGACCCCGAGCTCGCGCACCTTCACCGCGTTGTCGTACGCGATCACGCCACCGAGCACGTACGCCGACGAGCCCGGCACCGCTGTGAGCGCCGCGCCGAGAAGGCCGCCGGTGCACGACTCGGCCACGGCGACGGTCCAGCCGTGGGAGCGGAGCGCATCGCCCGCGGCCGCGCTGTCGGGGAAGAGCTCGGCAAGCTGCGGCACCGGCTCCTCGCCCGCCATCAGATCAGGAAGCGCCGGTAGCGCCACAGGTAGTCGAGCCCGCTGAGCACAGTTGCGGTGACCGCCAGCCCGACCATGACCATGGCGGCGACGTGCAGCACCGCGAAGGGCTGCTCGAGGATCAGCAGCCCGATCATCATGTTCTGCGTCAGCGTCTTCGACTTGCCCCACGGCGTCGACGCCACCACCACGCCCTGGTTGGCCGCGACGAACCGCAGCCCGGTGATGAGGAACTCGCGCGCGAAGACGATGACGACCACCCAGGCTGGGATGATGGTCTGGCCGACGAGGATGACCAGCACGGTGATCACCAGGATCTTGTCGGCCAGTGGGTCGAGGAACTTGCCCAGCTCGGTGACCGAGTTGCGCCGGCGTGCGATCTGGCCGTCGAGCGTGTCGGTCGCCGCAGCGGTGGCGTAGACGGCCGCGCTCACCTGCGCGTGGTAGGCGAAGTCGGCGCTCAGTGAGTAGCCGATGACCGGGACCAGGAGCAGCCGGAAGATGGTGAGCTGATTGGGAAGGGTGAGGTGACGCGTCACCGGTAGTTGGTGAACTGCAGGGGCACGTCGAGATCGGCTTGGCGCAACGTGGCGATCACGGCCTGCAGCGCGTCCTTGTCCTTGCCGTTGACGCGCAGCTGGTCGCCCTGGATGCGCACCTGCACCTTGGGGTGGTCCGTGCGGATCTGCTTCTGCAGCTTCTTGGCAAGCTCGTCGTTGATGCCACGGCGCAGCTTGATGACCTGGCGCAGGTTGCCCTTGGCCGCGTTCTCCGGCTTCTGCAGGTCGAGGATCTTGAGGTCGAGGTTGCGCTTGTGGAACTTGCTCTTGAGCACGTCGACCATGGCGCGGAGCTGCATGTCGCCCTCGGTGAGCAGGGTGATCTGCTCCTTCTCCAGCTCGATGTCGGCGGTGAGGTTCTTGAAGTCGTAGCGCGTGCCGATCTCGCGACGCGCCTGGTCCACCGCGTTGACCAGCTCCTGGTGGTCGAAGTCACTGACGACGTCGAAGGAGAACTCCTGGGGCATGGCCAGCAGGATACCGGTCGCAGCGGCGCGCCTTCAGCGCGCGGTCGGCGGTGTCACTGTCGCCGCGGCGGTGCGCAGGTCGTGGGCGAACTCCTCCATGGCGACACGGCGGGCAGCCTCGTCCGGCATTCGCAGGATAGACGACGGGTGGACGGTGGCCGTCACCGCGGTTCCGTCAGCCCGGCGCAACACCTCACCGCGATGCCTGGTCACCCGGAAGTCCCTGCCGAGCAGCGCCTGCGCCGCTGTCGCGCCGAGGCAGACGATGAGCGCCGGGCGCACCGCCTCGATCTCGGCGTCCAGCCAGGGGCGGCACGCGGCGATCTCCAGCCCGTTGGGCTTGGCGTGGATCCGGCGCTTGCCGCGAGGTGTCCACTTGAAGTGCTTGACCACGTTGGTGATGTACACGCGCCCGCGGTCGATGCCGGCAGCCTCGAGGCCATCGTCGAGGATTCGACCCGCCGGCCCGACGAACGGGCGGCCCTCGCGATCCTCGCTGTCGCCGGGCTGCTCGCCGACCAGCATGAGCGTGGCGCCGGGCACACCCTCGCCGAACACCGTCTGCGTCCCGGTCACGACCAGGTCGCAGGCCGCGCAGCCGGAGGCCGCGTCACGCAGATCGTCGAGGTGGCGCGAGGCGGGCACTGGGGCTGGCGGGAACTCCTCAGCCATCGCCCGCCACCGAGCTGGCCGGGGCCGCCAGCAACGCCGCCTCTTCCGCGGCGGTGGCCGCGAGCGGGCCCCGTGCTGCCGAGAGGAACTCGAGGAGGGGCGCGACCAGGTCAGGCCGGATGCGGGAGGTCGCCTGGTCGCCCTCCGCCTGCACCATGAGGACGCCGGCGTTGAGGAGCCGGTCGAGCTGGTGGCGTACCTCGAGGCTCTCAGTCCCCGTGAGAGCGACCAACTGGTCGACAGTGCGGGGCTGGTCGAGCAGGTGCCGCACCAGCCGCAGCCGGTCGGGGTCGGCGAGCGATCGCAGCAGGTCGGCGGTGGGCCGGAGCTCGTCGGGCGAGCCGGCCAGCAGTGTGCGGGCAGCCTGCCACGCAGCCTGCGGCCGGCGCGGGATCTGGCGGCCGCTCACGTAGCTGGTCTGCAGCAGGGCCTCGCCGACCGTCGCGCCGGCGCTGCGGCGTGCGGCCACGATGTAGATGATGCCGACGACCACCATCGGGATCACGGCGTCGAGCCAGCCGGCGCCGATGCCCACCCCGAACAGCCGGCGGCCCAACGCGAGCATGCCGGTGACGATGCTGGCGATGATGCCGACGTCGATGGCGGCGGCGATGACGGCGCGCACCGCGCGCGGGAGTCGCACCAGCCCGGCGCCCGTCGAGGGCGGTGTGCGGCGGATGGCCACGAAGACGCCGAAGCCCATGACCACCAGGATCACGCCTTGCACGGCGAGCTGCTCGACGCGGTTGAAGAAGTGCTCGACAGGGATGCCGACGACCGTGCCGAGGGCGACGAAAGCGCCCACCCACACTGCTGTGGAGGGGACCATCGCGACGATGAACGTGCGTCGCGGCACGCGCACAGCCCCGGCGACGAGCGTCGTGTAGATGCGCAGCCCCGGGATCAGCCGGCTCAATGCGACGCCGACCCAGCCCGCCGATCGCACCCGGTTCGACACGCGCTCGAGGTTGCGCTGCTGGTGAAGGCGCTGCGCCAACGACGTGAGCCCGCGCTCGCCGACCAAGCGTGCCCAGCTGTAGCCCACCACCGACCCGGCGATGCACACCACCATCGCCAGCGGCACGAAGACCCAGGGGTCGAGCCCACCGGCCGCGATGAGCAGGCCGGCGGCCAGGAGGACGATCTCGCCCGGCGCGAATGGGAGAGGGACGCCCGCCTCCTCGGCGAACAGCAGGCCACACAGCAGGACGACCGCGACGACGCCGTGCAGACCCTGGAGGAAGCTCACTCAGGCGCGCTCGAGGCCGAGGTCGACGATCTCTGCGTGGGCCGTTCCCAAGTCCAGCGTCATCACCGCCATGGTGAAGCTGGGCATCCCGCGGCGGTCCGTCGGCGAGCCCGGGTTGAGCAGGAGGAGAGCGCCATCGTCCTCGCAGAAAGGGATGTGGCTGTGCCCGAAGACAGCGACACGCGCGTCGGGCCAGCGCTTGCGCAGCCGTCCGCGGCGACCGTGCGCAGGCCCGGAGTCGTGCACAACGCCGACGCGGACGCCGTCGATGTCGAGCAGCACCTGCTCGGGCAGGTGGCCGAGCTGGAGGTCGTTGTTGCCGCGCACGGTGTGCAGCGGGTGCTTTTCGCTGATCCGCCGCAGCAGCGCACCGTCCGTCACGTCACCAGTGTGGATCACGAGATCCGACGAGTTGATCAGCCGCCACGCGGCCGGCGGCAGGTCGCGGCCGCGCCGGGGTAGGTGGGTGTCGCCGAGCACAGCGACACGCGTCACTCCTCGCCGAGCTCGGCGAGGTACTCGTCGACCTGGATGACGTCCATGAGGACCTCGCGCGACTTGCTGCCCTCGTACGGTCCCACGATGCGGTGCTCGGCGAGCTGGTCCACCAGTCGCGCCGCGCGCGTGTAGCCTACATTCATCTTGCGCTGCAAGAGGGACGCCGCAGCGCGACCCTCGGCGGCGACGATGTGCGCCGCTTTGGCGAAGAGGACGTCGCGCTTGCCCGCGTCCCGCGCCCACGACACGTTGGCCTCGACCTGGAAGATCTCGTCCTGGTAGTCCGGCTTGCCCTGCGCCTTCCAGTGGCCGATCAACGCGTCGAGCTCGCGGTCGCTGACGAATGCGCCCTGCAGCCGCTGCGCCTTGCCTTGGTCGATGGGCAGGTAGAGCATGTCGCCGCGGCCCAGCAGCTTCTCCGCGCCCATCTCGTCGAGGATGACGCGCGAATCCGTGCCACTCGACACCGCGAAAGCGACACGCGATGGGATGTTGGCCTTGATCAGTCCGGTGATGATGTCGGCGGACGGCCGTTGGGTGGCGACGATCAGGTGCAGCCCGACGGCGCGCGCGAGCTGGGCGATGCGGCAGATCAGGTCCTCGATCTCGCCGGCGGCGACCATCATCAGGTCGGCGAGCTCGTCGATGACGATGACCGTGTACGGCAGGGGCGAGAGACCCAACCCCGGGGCACGCTCGTTGAAGGCGGCGATGTTGCGGGCCCCGTGCGAGGCGAACAGCTTGTAGCGCTCCTCCATCTCCTTCACCGCCCAGCGCAGTGAGGCGACGGCGGCCTCGGGCTCGACCACCACCGGCACGAGGAGGTGGGGCAGGTCGGCGAAGTTGCTGAGCTCGACGCGCTTGGGGTCGATGAGGATCAGCTTCAGCTCGGCGGGCGTCGACTGGAGCAGGAAGCCGCCGAGGACGGCGTTGATGCAGACGGACTTGCCGCTGCCGGTCGCGCCCGCGATGAGCAGGTGGGGCATGCGCGTGAGATCGCCGGCGACGGGCCGGCCGCTGACATCGGCGCCGAGCGCCACCGCGAGGTGTGACCGCCCATCCGTGAACGACGGCGACTGCACGATCTCCTTGAGGGCCACCAGCTGCGCGGCCTTGTTGGGCACCTCGATGCCGATCGCCGACTTGCCGGGGATGAAGGGCTGGATGCGGATCGGCGCGGCCAGCGCCAGCGAGAGGTCTGTCTGGTACCCGACGATCTTGCGCACCGGCACCCCGGCGGCCGGCTGCAGCTCGTACTGGGTGACCGTCGGCCCGACGGACTCCCCGATGATCCGGGTCTCGATCCCGAAGCTGCGTAGCGTCGAGACGATGGTGTGCTTGTTGCGCTCGACCTCGGCGTTGAGCCGCTCGCGCTTGCCCGCCACCGTGTCGAGGATCTCCGGCGTGGGCAGCACCCACACCGTCTCGCCCTCATCGATCTCGGCGGCGTGGGCCAGGGCCACCTCCGGGATCGGCCCGAGCACGGGCTCGGCTGTGCCCTCGAACTCGCGCACGAAGCCCTCGTCGTGGAGAGGCTCGACGTTGTCCAGCTCCGGGTCGGCGATGGTCGCGAACGCTTGGGGGAGCTCGACCGGTGCCGCCGGCGGCGGCACGAAGACCGGGGGCGCGGCGGTGCCGACGAGATCCACGTCGGCGGCGCTCTCAGGCCGCTGCCGGCTTTCGCGGCGCGCGGGCGGGTAGGGCTCGTCGGCCTCGAGATGGTCGCGCACCCAGGACACCAGCGGTGCCACCCGCAGGTCGACGGCGAGCACCAGCCCCAGTGACGCGGCGACCAGCATGAGCACGGCGGACGCGGGACCGCCGAGCCTGTCCGCCACGCCGGGGCCGAGCCGGTTGCCGATCCACCCGGCGCTGCCGGTCGCGGCCAGGCCGAGGAAGCCGAGAACTGCGAGCACGGTGACCAGCGACCCGAGGCCCGCCATCACCCCCCCGCGCCACTCGTGGCCTTGGAGGAGGCGCGCGCCGGTGACGCCGAACCCGGCGGCGACCAGCCAGGCCCCCACCCCGAGCACGGTGAAGAAGCCGTCGTGCACGGGGCCGGCGATCGTGCCGCCGCCGGGGATGAGGAGGAGCACGGCGAGCACGGCGCCAAGCCCGAGGAGAGCGACGCCGCTCAGCTCACGGCGCTGGTCCGGGGTGAGCATGGGCTGGCGCCGCGCCGGGGGACGTCGTGGGGCGCGGCTGGTGCGCGCGGGCGCGCGGCGCCGGGTGGCCGGGCGGGATCGTGCGGGGGCGCGTGGTGCCATCTTTGGGTGTGCAGCCTGGGTCTGGACGCGTGGAAGTCACGGCTGCGCTCCGGCTCTCCGGAGGCGCGTCGATCGTATCAGCAGCCCGGCGACCGTGCCGAACCGGCGTTCGTGTGGCTTACGGAGCCTCCGCCGGGTCGTCGTCGCGGCGGCCCATGGCCAGACCAACGCCGAAGAGCAGCAACCCGCCCACCACGAGGAGCGGCTCCCAGATGCTCGAGACCGGTGGCCCACTACCGGTCGACGGCGTCGTTGTGACGGCGCTGACGGTGCCGGTCGGCGAAGCCGTCGCCGTGGGAGTTGGCGTGGCGGTGGCCGGCGCGGACCACGAGATGGTCACCGAGGGTGCTGCTCCGCCGGCCGCCGTGATGGCCGCGTTGCTGATCGTGTTGGCAGTGGCCGACAGCGCGTGCACGCACGGCGCGCAGCTGGACCCGCCGCCACCGGCACCCGAGGCGAGTTGCGAGCCGTCGTCGTTGTCCGCAGCACCGCCTCCTCCTCCGAAGAAGCCGGCACCACCGCCGCCGCCGCCGAAGCTCGCGTTGCTGCCGCCCTGGCCTCCGAAGCCCAGGTCGCCGGGCCCACCGTCGCCACCGGAGCCACCGGAACCGCCGGCTCCGCCGTGGCTGCAGGTGCCGCCCTTCCCCTGGTCCGCGGTGGTGCTGTCAACGCCGCGAACACCGCCGCTCCCGTCGACGCACGCGGCTGAGCCGGTGCCGGCGGCGCCGCCCGACGACACCCCTGCCAGTTGGGCGCGAGCGGCGTCGGTCTCATTGTTCCCGGGCGCTCCTCCACCACCCCCACCGGCGACGAGCAGACGCGGGTCGGAGGCAACGGACGGTTCACATGTCGTCGCTGAGCAGGTGCGGAGGTCGGATGCGCCCCCGCCGCTGCCGCCCGTAGGCGGTGGGCTGAAGGTGTCGGTGCCGTGCCCCCCGATCGCGCCTCCGATGTTGACCTCGGCGTACAGCGACGAGCTCGGTGTCACCGATACGTCCGCGCTCACGTTGGCTCCGTCGCCACCGTCTCCCGCTCCGACGCCGTTGCCAGCCGCCCCGCTGCTGCCGATCGCAACGACGTGGATCGAGGTGACCCCGGCCGGCACAACGAACTGGTGCTCGCCATCGGTGGTGTAGGTCACGCTGGTCGGGGCGGCCTCAGCTCGGGCCGATGTGGACCCGACCCCGGGGACCAGCAGGGCAAATCCCACCAGGCTGCCCGCGCCGACCATGGCGGCGAGGCGCGCACGCCCCAACGACAGATGGCGTCTCTGAAGACTCACGTCACTCCCCCTGCACCGTCGATCTCGCCGAACGCCACATCGTACCGAATGCGTCGTTCGCTTGTCTTGTGGGCTGCTCTGCGGGCTCAGACCTCGGTGACCACGGGCAGGATCATCGGCCGCCGGCGGGTGCGCGAGTACAGGAATCGCGACAGACCTTCGTGGATGGCCGACTGCCACACGCTCCATTCGGCGTCCGGCCTGAGCTTGTCCACCAGCGAGAGAGTGTGGGCCCGCGCCTCCTCGAAGAGGTTGTCGGTGGCGCTGTCCTCGATGAACCCGCGCGAGATCAGGTCGGGCCCGGCGATGATTGCGCCCGTGCTCCGCTCGACGGTGAGGGCGACGATGACCACCCCGTCCTGGGCGAGCAGGCGGCGGTCACGGAGCACCACGTCGCCAGCCTCGTCGATGCTGAGCCCGTCGACGTAGACGTAGCCGGCCGGGACGCGCTGCTCACGGCGGCGGATCGTCTCACCCTCGATCTCGATGACCGTGCCGTTGTCGACCGGGAGGATGTGGTCGCGGGCGATGCCGACCGAGGCGGCGATGTCGGCGTGGATGGCGAGGTGGCGATACTCGCCGTGGACGGGCACGAAGAACCTCGGCCGGGTCAGAGTCAACATCAGCTTCAGCTCTTCGCGGCTGGCGTGCCCGGACGCGTGCACATGGTGCTTCGACGAGTTGAACACCCGCGCCCCGCGGCGGTAGAGGTTGTTGATGGTGCGATGCACCGCCTCCTCGTTGCCCGGGATGGGGTTGGCGCTGATGATCACGGTGTCACCGTCATGGAGCTGCACCATCGGGTGCTCGCCCGCCGCGATGCGCGAGAGCGCCGACATCGGCTCTCCCTGGGCGCCCGTGCAGAGAACCGCCAGCTCGTGGTCGGGGATCGAGGCGTGCTGCTTCGGTGACACGAAGACGTCTGGGGTGCGCAGGAACCCCAGCTCCTGGCCGACGCGCACGTTGTTGAGCATCGACCGGCCGACGATGAAGCACTTGCGTCCGCAGTCAACGGCGGCGTCGATCGCCTGTTGCAGGCGGGAGATGTTGGACGCGAACGTCGCCATCAGGATGCGCCCCGGAGCCGCGGCAAACAGAGGGGCCAGACCCTCGCCGACGTGGCGCTCACTCGGGGTGGTGCCCTCGTGCTCCGCATTTGTCGAGTCGCTGAGCAGCAGCAGCACGCCCTCGTCACCGAGCCGGGCAAGCCGCGCCATGTCCGGCGGCGAACCCTGCACCGGGGTCTGGTCGATCTTGAAGTCGCCGGTGTGGATGATCACGCCCTCGGGGGTGTGCAGCGCCAGCGAGCATGCGTCAGGAACGGAGTGGGTGATGTGGATCCACTCGACGGCGAAGTGGCCGAGCTGCACGGTCTCGCCCGCGCGGACGGTGTGCAGGTCGGTGGAGTCGAGGAGCTTGTGCTCCTTCAGCTTGTTGCGCAGGAAGCCGAGCGTCAGCGACGTGCCGTAAACCGGCACGGGCAGGCGCGGGAGCACGTACGGCAGCGCGCCGATATGGTCCTCGTGGGCGTGGGTGAGCACGATGCCGCGTACCCGCTGCACGCGTTCCATCAGCCAGGTGATGTCCGGGATGACCAGGTCGATGCCGAGCATCTCCTGCTCGGGGAACATCAACCCGCAGTCCACCACCACGATGTCCTCGCCGCACTCGATGGCCATGAGGTTGCGACCGATCTCCCCGAGGCCACCGAGGGGAACCAGGGAGATCACAGGGCGAAGAGGCTCAGCTGGTCGGTCTGCTCGTGCTCGCTCACCGCGTGCGGCGGCGCCTCCCGTGCGGCTCGCATAGCCTCGGCCTCGTCGAGGTAACCGCGGACGCGCTGCATGTCGGCAAACAGGGTTTCGCGCAGCGACCCGTTGTAGAGCGCGGCCGCCGGGTGGTAGAGCGGCACATAGACGCGGTCGTCGCGCACAACTCTCTGACCATGCAGGCGCGTGATCCCGGCGGACGCGGGCAGCAGGCGCTGCAGCGCGTGGCGGCCGAGGATGAGGATGACGTCAGGCGCGAGCAGCGCGATGGTCTCGTCGAGGAAGTGACTGCACGCCTCGACCTCGTCGAGCTCGGGGTCGCGGTTGCCCGGCGGGCGGCACCTCACGGTGTTGGTGATGTAGATGTCCCGGCGTGTGAGGCCGATCGACTCGACGAGCTCGGTGAGCAGCTTGCCGGCGGCCCCGACGAACGGACGGCCCTGCTGGTCCTCCTTCTCGCCGGGCGCCTCCCCCACCGCCATGATCCGTGCCTCGACGGGGCCGTAGCCCGGCACAGCCTGGGTGCGCGTCTCGTGGAGGCGGCAGGCGACGCATCCCCGGATCCGGCCGTGGATCTCGAGCAGCTCCTCAGTGGTCGGCGCCACCTGCATTGGCGTCGAATTGTAGGGAGTGCCGGTGAGGAGACCGGGGCTGGTTTCGCGGGTCAGCTCACGCGTTGACGGCGATGAGCAGTTCCGCCACCTGCACCGCGTTGGTGGCTGCTCCCTTGCGCAGGTTGTCCGCAGCGAGGAAGAGAGCGAGACCGTTCTCGCGCGACCGGTCGGCACGGATGCGACCGACGTGGACCTGGTCGGACCCGGCGACCGCTCGAGGCGTCGGGTATTGCTGGGTGGCCGGATCGTCCACCACGAGGACCCCAGCCGCGCGCGACAGAACGCGGCGCGCGTCGTCCGGGGCCACCGTCGCATCGAGCTCGATCCACACGGCTGCCGAATGGCCGACGGCGACCGGTACGCGCACGGTGGTCACGGCGATCGGCAGATCGGGAAGGTCGAGCACCCGGCGGACCTCCGCCGTCACCTTCACCTCTTCCTCGGTGTCGTCCCCGACCATCGCCCAGCCGCCCGGCACGACATTGCCGTGGAGGACATGCGGGTACACCTCCTTGCGCGGCGGGCGGCCGTAGGCGTCGTCACGTTCCTGGGCAGCCAGCTCGGAGGCGAGCGCCCTGCCACCGCCGCTGGCCGCCTGGTAGGTGGCGACGGTGAGGTGACGCAGCCCGAAGCGCTCGTGCAGTGGTGCGAGAACCACGGCCAGGGGGATGGTCACGCAGTTGGGGTTGGCGACGATGCCGTGGTGGCCCGCCAGCGTCGCCGCGTTCACCTCGGGCACCACCAGGGGGACGGCAGGATCGAGCCGGTACGCGCTCGACTTGTCGACCGCCACTCCCCCGCCGCCCGCCACGACAGGTGCGAAACGCCGCGACGTGTCCGCGCCGGCAGCGAAGAACGCGACGTCCACGCCGTGCAACGCGGTGTCATCGACCTCTGCGACCACCACCTCGTGGTCACGAAAGCGAACCAGCGCCCCGGCGCTCCGCGCGCTGGCGAGGGCGCGGAAGTCGCCGATGGGAAAGACGCGATCCTCGAGAACACGCAGCAGCGTGCCCCCGGCAGCGCCCGTCGCCCCCACCACGGCGACGACGGGCGGGTTCTGCACGGTGAGGCTAGGCCGGCCCGCCGGTGCCGGCTCCCGCGGCCTCCGACTGCTGCTTGGCCAGATCGCGGATGGCCTCCTTGCGGGAGAGGTTGATGCGGCCGCGGTCGTCGACCTCGATGACCTTGACCATGATCTCGTCGCCGATGTTGACGACGTCCTCGACCTTCTCGACGCGGTGCTCGGCGAGCTGGCCGATGCGAACCAGGCCCTCCTTCTTCGGGGCGATCTCGACGAAGGCGCCGAAGCCCATCAGCCGGGCGACGCGACCCTTGTAGATCTTGCCGATCTCGACATCATCTGTGAGGTCGCGGATCATCGCCAGCGCCTGCTCGCGTGCCGCCGCGTTGGCCGACGCGATGCTGACCCGGCCGTCGTCCTCGATGTCGATCTGGGCGCCGGTCTCCTCGACGATCTTGCGGATCATCTTGCCGCCCGGGCCGATCACGTCGCGGATCTTGTCGGGGTTGATCTGGATGGTCTCGATGCGAGGCGCCCATGGGCTCATCTCGCTGCGTGGCTGGGCCAGGGCCTCGGCCATCTTGCCGAGGATGTGGATGCGGCCGGCACGCGCCTGGGCGAGAGCCTGCTCGAGCAGGTCCCACTGCAGGCCGCGCACCTTCATGTCCATCTGCAAGGCGGTGATGCCGGTCTCCGTGCCGGCCACCTTGAAGTCCATGTCGCCCAGGGCGTCCTCCATGCCCTGGATGTCGCTGAGGATCACGGAGTGATCGTCACCCTCGATGAGGCCCATGGCGATGCCCGCCACCGGCGCCAGCAGTGGCACCGCGGCGTCCATCAGCGCGAGGCACGAGCCGCACACCGACGCCATCGACGTCGAGCCGTTGCTCGAGAGGATCTCGGTGACGATGCGCACCACGTACGGGAAGTCCGCCTCGTCGGGCATGACGTTGTGCACCGCCCGTTCGGCGAGCGCGCCGTGGCCGATCTCGCGGCGACCCGGGGCGCGCTGAAAGCGAGCCTCGCCGACGGAGTACGGCGGGAAGTTGTAGTGGTGCATGAACCGCTTGAAGTCCTCGAGGCCAAGCCCGTCGATCTTCTGCTGGTCCTGGCCGGAGCCGAGGGTGACGATCGACAGCGCCTGCGTCTGGCCGCGGGTGAAGATGGCGCTGCCATGTGTCCGCGGCAGCACGCCGACCTGTGCCCAGATCGGGCGGATCTCGTCGGTGCGGCGACCGTCGGGCCGCACGCCCTCGTTGAGGATCGCGTTGCGCACGGCCTTCTTGGTCTCTGACTCGAAGGCCTTGCTGATGTCGCTGCGCTTGTCCGGGAAGCGCTCGGAGAGGTGGGCGACGATGTCAGCCTTGAGGTCGTCGAGTTGGCGCTCGCGCGCGGCCTTGTCGACGTTGCGCGCGGCCTGGCCGATGCGATCGGCGACCAGCTGGTGCACCTCGGCGGCGACCTCTGGATCGGTGCCGACCGGGGGGTAGCTCATGGTGGGCTTGGCACCGAGCGCGTTGCGGATGTCGAGCTGGAACTGCACGAGGCGCTTGATCTCGTCGTGCGCCATGCGCATCGCCTGGAGCATCACGTCCTCGGCGACCTGTCGCGCCCCGGCCTCGACCATGCTGATCGAGTCGGCGGTGCCCGCAACCACGAGGTCGAGCTCCGACTCGGCGATCTGCTGGAGCGTGGGGTTGAGCATGAGCTGGCCGTCGAGCATGCCCACACGCACGCAGCCGACGGGCCCGGCGTGGGGGATGTCGCTGATCGCCAACGCCAGCGACGCACCGGTCACCGCGAGCGTGGTGGGATCCTGCTCCTGGTCGGCGGACAGCACGGTCGCGATGATCTGGACGTCGTTGCGGAAGTCCTTGGGGAAGAGCGGCCGCAGCGGGCGGTCGATCATGCGGCTGGCGAGCACGCCCGCCTCGCTGGGACGGCCTTCACGACGGGGGAAGCTGCCCGGGATGCGTCCGACGGCGTAGAGCTTCTCCTCGTAGTCGCACGTCAGGGGGAAGAAGTCGATCCCCTCGCGCGGCGCCTTGTTGGCCGTGGCGGTGACGAGAACGACGACGTCGCGGCAGCGGATGAGCAGAGCGCCGTTCGCCTGCTCGGCGATGTGTCCGGTCTCGACGGTCAGCTTCTGGCCGGCGTACTCGGATTCGAATTTCTGGTAGGCCATTGGGTCTCCTGGTGAGTGGATGACCCGGGTGGCGACTGCACCGGCTGCTGCACCGCGCGGATGGTGGTGAGATTGGAGGCTGGAGGTCGGCGGGCGGTCGCGCCTGTGGGCTGCGGTGCCGCGCTGTGCCGAGGTCCAGGCGCCAACCTCTCACCGCTGCGCGTGGCTGCGGAGGTCGTCGCTCCCGGATCGGAAACGCGTGTGTGTTGTGTGTCGGTGTCGGGCCCACCGGTCAGGCGGGCTGTGGGCAGCCCTCCGTGAGGTGGACCAGCGAACGTGAGCGCATCGGTTACCGGCGAAGCCCGAGCTGGGCGATGATCGCGCGGTAGCGCTCGACGTCGGTGCGGGTGAGGTAGTCGAGGAGCCGGCGGCGCTTGCCGACGAGCTTGAGAAGGCCGCGTCGTGACGCGTGGTCCTTGGGGTGGTCGCGAAGGTGCTCGGTGAGCGCGGCGATGCGGTCGCTGAGGACGGCGATCTGCACCTCCGCGGAGCCCGTGTCGCTCTCGTGGCGGCGGTGTTCGGCGATGATCTCCGACTTCGGTCGAACTGCGGTCAAGTAACTCTCCATGGGGGCCTGTGGGCCTGTCGCCGGACGGGGAGCGGAGCCGCGTGGCGCATTTCCCGATGCGCCAGAACCGAGCGGGGCTCTCCGAAGGTCAATGTGAGTTTACCAGCAATCCGGCTCAACTCGCCCTTGCAGCCGGGACGCAGAAGGTCAGCGCGCCTGGCAGACAGGCCAGGGTGGCGGGCGCGATGCCGATCTGCTCGCCCTCGATGTCGAAGAGCAGGGGCCGCTCGTCGAGGGGTTCCACCCGAACGGTCCTGGCGCGCTTCACGAGCACACCCGGCCGGCTGACGTGCGTGCCGCGGTACACCGACGGCATTGCGGTCAGCCTGCGCACCCGCCCCAGCTCGGGCAGCACGACCACGTCGAACCAGCCGTCGTCGAGCTCCGCCGAGGGCGCGATGTGCATGCCCCCACCGAAGTACCGGCCATTGGCGATGACCACGCTCTCGGCCACCATGTCAGCCGACGCGCCGTCCAGCGTGAGCCGGATCGGGCGTCCTCCAAAGGTGGCCAGCACCTTCAGCGAGATCCCGAGGAACACCGCGGTACCCCGCACGCCACCACCTTTGCTGTTGCTGCGATTGACGCGGGCAACGACCTCCCCGCCCACGCCGCAGTCGGCGATGTTGATGAATTGCGTTGGCGCGGTCGTCGGGTCGTCGTAGGTGATTCGCCCCGCGTCGATGCGACGGGTGTGGTTGGCGGCGAGAGTCGCGGCAAGCGCTGTGGGATCGGTGGGGAGGCCGATGGTGCGTCGGAAGTCGCCCCCCGTGCCGCTGGGGAGGAGGCCGATGGTGGCGTCCGTACCGAGGGCGCTGCCGTCCGCTGCGAAGAAACCGTTGACCACCTCGTTCAGGGTCCCGTCGCCTCCACACGAGACGATGCGTGTGTACCCGTTGCTGAGGGCCTGGCGGGTGACAGCCGTTGCGTCACGGGGTGCTGTGGTGTGGTGGACGTCGCAGCGCAGATGGGCGCGGTCGAGTGCCGCCCGGTGCCCCTCCCAGCGCTTGCCGGTGCGGCCGCCGGCGCTGGTGGGGTTGACGATGACCAGGGTGCGCGGCTGATCGGCGCCTCCCCCACTCATGGGTGCGGATGGTATCGGCGGCTCGCGGCGGCCGCTTCGTGACCAGCTCGCGACGGCCATTGCGGCGATTGGAGCGAGCGCGAATTCCGTGCCGGTGAAGGCCCGGTAACGTCAGGGATGGCGGGCGGTTGGGTCGTGGCTCCTTTGTGATTGAAACCGCCGTCCCGGGTCGCGAGACTAGTGGGGGTGGACTGGGGGTCCTCCCGGCAGGCCGCGTGTACCGTCACGCATCCCGCTGGGTACGACTGAGGAGGAAGGGCGCGGGGTCGTGCGGATGAACGGCTTTCGGTGTGGTGTGGTGGCGACCTTGACGGTGCTGCTTGTTTCGTCGTGCGGGAGCCCGACGCCCACTCCGAGCGCCAGGCGCTCGCCCACACCGACACCCGCGACGAGACCCAGCGCTGCGGCGGGGCCATGTGCGTCTGTGACCACGACGACGGCGATAGGAGATGTACCTGCGGCTTGTGCGGCGCTCTGGGCGCCCTACGGCGTGACGAAGGTGCCGCCGGCCAATCTCACGGACTCGACGCCCTCGCCTCCACCTGTCGTCAACGGCACCAACGGCGCGGTTTCTGACGCTGATGCGCAGGCGTGGGCGCTGGCAGCAAATCGAGCGGCAGTGTGGTATCGATGGGCAGAGGCGAACATCCAGCCCACCTGCTGCCACGTTTGGGCGTGTCGTCGCTCGATCCTGCGGCGGAAATCTCCGCGCATCAGGTGCGGCGAACGAGTCGATCTGCAGCCGGACTGCGCCCTGTTTCCGCATCAGATACGCTGTTTCCGGCTGAGCCGCAGCGGCGCTGCTTCTTCCGCGTCCTCGGCGAGAACGTCGCAGCAGGCTTCGTTTGTCGCTGCGCGACTTTCCTGGGCCCATGCACGGTCACGCGCGACTGCCCGGACGGCCATACGCAGCACCCTCGTTCTACCACGTCAGCCGGGGTCGACCTTCTTTGCTGGGGACGTTCGACACGATCCACTTCTTGGGACGATCTGGTTCGGCAACGGCGGCGGACTGCGTGTGCCCAGCGGGCGCACCATCGTTGGTGTCATCGATGACCGCGCGCCGCCCCGCAACCAGTGGTCACAGCGTATGCCGCTGCTGGTCGTGTTCGTTTGCCACCGCCTTCTCAGCCGCACATGGAGGCGCGACGGGACGCGGTCGGTGGCTGCGATGGCTCGGGCGGCGGTGGCACCGCCGGGATCGGGGCGATTCTGGGCTGCGGCCTGGCGCCGCCGGCGGCACCGTCCCCACAGGACGATGGCAACGGAGTCGTGGGTGCGTCCGCGGGGCCACCGATTGGCTCCAAGTGCATTACCGCCAAACAACTGCCACCGGGCGTTGGCGACCCTGGCGGTACGCCGAGCCGCGACTACCTCACATTGGCGCCCCTGGTCACCGGCAACCCTGCCAAGGGCCTGACGGCATCTGGAACCATCCAGTCTCCCCTGCCGATTGGCTCTCCGTCGGGTCCGACTGCCGTCGCTGTGCCGGCAGAAGCGGTGGAGACGGCTGCACAGCAGAACGCAGACTCCAATGCCGCCGCACAAGGAATCGCTGACGAGCTCAACGCCTACCAGGAACAGGAGATCACCGCGGCATCGGACACGGCCTTCGAAAACCCCTCGGCCGCGATCGAAGCTCTCCTGAAGACCCCGCAGTACAGTCCGACGGACTTCTACGAGCCGATCGGGCCGCCGGTTGCCGGCGCGGAGGCGACGTCCGAGGACGCGACGACCTGGACCATGCTCGAGACCGTGTACGTGCAGGTTGGTCGAGTCGTGCACGATCAACTCCGCATCAACAGGGCCGGGCTCCCGGTGTACGGCCCCAAGTACTGCAGCGAGCTGAAGGTCGCCGCGACGGATCCTCTGCGCCTGGATGCGCAGGTCGGCACGACCGTCCCGACCTTCACAACGCAGGTGAATCACATCGCGGATGCTTTGTGGCACAGCTTCCGTCGTGGAGGGATCGTCAGCGAACCCGCAAACGGCTCCCCCACCTACGTCGGCGTTCCAACCTGCGTCGGGCTCGACACCGGGTTGCCAACCGGCTCCCGTACCCCGAATCCATTCACGCTCACCCTGCCGCTGCAACTACGCGGCCTGGCTGGGGCGCTTCCCGTGGTTGTCTCAGGCCGGGTGGCGGTGTCCATCGTTGCCGATGGCGTGCAATGGGACTTTCACGATCCCACCGGCGACACCCACGTGCGCGGGCAGGGGTCGACTGACCCGGCGCCGCCCGACGGCACGCCAACGTTCGACGCATCCACCGGAACCTGGCCTGATGCGGACGCCAAGTGCGGCGTGTATCACCAGTACCGCGGCCTGGCTGCAGCGCCCGGCGTGCCCATCAGCGCGACGGAACACTTCCACATCGAGGTCTCCGGCGTCTACAGCACAGGGGCGGCGGCGCCGGTGACGTTCGCCTACTCGTACGAGCCCGCGGACTCGCCCGTGGTGTGGACCACCGGCCCATTTCCGGTGTATCAGATCGAGGCAGTCCCGTTCGATCCGGCCGCGTAGGGCGGTCGCCGGCCGGGGCTGGTCGTCCGGCACACAGCCTCTTTACAGCCAGCCGGGCCTGCTGCGATACTGCCGCCGTTTCCGGCCTGTCTGATCGCTCAGGGGCTGTTGAGGTGGCCCCATCGCGCGTTGAGGCGGGCAGCGGATCGGCACTGGCTCAACCTGCGGGGAGACCGCACAGGACACACAATCCGGGGGGTTCGACAATGATCGGTCAGCAGCTGTTGAAAACCGGCGGCGTGCTCGCGTTGGCGGCCGCACTCCTCCTCGGGGCGCCCCTGCAGTCCCACGCTGCCACCTCGGCCTCGACGTCCGCGAACTTCGCGGGCTATACGGCCAGCGTCGACGCGCAGCCCACCTCCGACTTCCAGGCGCAACTGGTGTTCCTCGTGCCCGCGATCTCGTGCAGTGGAGTTGACACATCCGCAAGCATCGAGCCCCTGCTCGGAACCACCGACCACTCGAGCCAGACGTGGAGCGGCGGGGTCGTCGCAAGCTGCGCGACGGGCGCTCCCACGTACACGGCGGTGATCACCATCGCCAACTCCACGGAGGACCTCGGCCTGACCATAACCCCGGGCGACAAGATCTCAGTGAATCTGTCCGCGATGAATGAGCAGAACGAGGTCATCCTGATCGACGAGACGACCGGGGATTCGGCCGATCGGACTGACTGCTGTCCGGCGGACATGTCCACCCTGCAGGCCGGAGCGGCCGGAGGTCCGGTGCCGACCTTCACGAAGATCCGCATGCAGCACGTCCGGGTGAATGGCGCTCCCTTCAGCACATGGAACCCGCACGCCTCGAACATCGCCACCGGCGCTCCGCCGACCATCGCGGTCAAGTGCGGGCCCCTCGGCTCGGGTGGCGAGGGCTTCAGCCTCTGGTTCCGCCACAACTGACCTGAGCGCGGGCGACCGCCGGCCGGGAGCCGGCGGTCGCCGTCCAGCTCACGGGCCGGCGATTTACAAGCAATACGCGGTGGTCCGTCGGAGACCTCAGCCTGCCGGTGGTCCCACTCGGCGCAGCAGCGCGCCGACCTGCTCGACGTCCTTGTCGATCTGCACCACCAGCTCTCCCGCGGTCGCGTACGCGCGCTCCTCGCGCAGCCGCTCGACGAAGGCCGCGCGCACCTCGCGCCCGTAGAGATCCCCGGAGAAGTCCAGCAGGAACGCCTCGACGGTCAGGCGGTCGCCGCCGAACGTGGGCCGGTATCCGACGTTGGTCGCTGCGGCCTGCCAGGCGCCGTCCACGCGTACCCACATCGCGTACACGCCGGGCGCCGGGAGGCATTTCCCGCCGGCAATGGAGAGATTCGCCGTGGGGAAGCCAAGATGCCGGCCAACCTCCTCGCCGTGCTCGACGACAGCGTCCATGAAGTGCTGACGTCCGAGCAGAGCAGCGGCGCTTCGCACGTCACCCTCGGCGAGCATGGCGCGAATCCGTGACGACGACACCACCTCCTCCCCCACCAGCACAGGTTCGACGACCTCCACCGAGAAGCCGTGGCGCTCCCCGTAGGCCCGCAGGAATGCGATGTCGCCCTGGCGCTTGTGTCCCAGCGCGAAGTCGTGACCGACCACCAGCGCCCGCAGGTCGAAGGCCTCCCCGAGCATGTCGCAGAACTGCTCGGCTCCCCAGGTGCTCACCTCGCGGTTGAACGGCAGCACCACCAGGCGATCGAGCCCGTGCTCGGCGAGCACGTCGGTCTTCTCGGCGACGGTGGTCAGCGACTGCGGGCAGTGCGCCGGGTCCAGCACGCAGCGCGGGTGCGGATCGAACGTCAGCAGCGCGCTCTGCGCACCGCGCTGCGCCGCCTCCGACTGAACCCGGGACAGAAGCGCAGCGTGCCCGAGGTGCACGCCATCGAAGTTGCCGATGGTGAGCACGACCGGCGCGTCGTGCTCGCCCCTGGATCCCAATCCGCTGTCGACACGCATCGGCTCAGC
Source organism: Candidatus Dormiibacterota bacterium (assembly GCA_963823765.1). Taxonomy (GTDB): domain Bacteria; phylum Chloroflexota; class Dormibacteria; order Aeolococcales; family Aeolococcaceae; genus Aeolococcus. The sequence continues at coordinate 623,717 of CAWGML010000002.1, read as the reverse complement.
CGTTGAGGACCTTGGTCGGGCGCATCAGGTTGCCGGCGATCTCGCCGATGGCGATGAGGCGGCCGTCCGAGCTGTGCACCCGGCACTGGTTGCCGGCGGTGAGTTGGGGCGCGCGCGGCAGCCACACCGACTGGCCCCGACCCACCATCGTCGCCTGCTGCGGGGCCAGGTCCACCCGCGGCAGGAAGTCCACGGCGCGGTCGAGCGGCAGCAGCGCTGTTGTCGGGTCCGGGTACTCGGCGAGCGCCTCGGGGGTCACCGCATCCTCGACGCGCAGCGGCCCGTACGCGGTGCGCGACAACCACGCCAGCAGGGCACCGGTGCCGACAGCTTCACCGATGTCGGCCGCGAGCACACGCATGTAGGCGCCCTTGCCACTGACCACCGTCAGTTCTGCCTCCGCTCTCGGGCCCGGACGGAACGCGGTCACCTCGATGCTCTCGATGCGCACCCTGCGGGCCTTGCGCTCGACCTCCTGGCCGCTCCGGGCCAGCTCATACAGGTGCTTGCCCTCGTGGCGCACCGCGGAGTGCATCGGGGGCACCTGCTCGACGTCACCCACGAAGCGCGCGGCCGCGGCGGCAACTGCTGCCGCGGTGAGCGCTGCCGCATCGCCTCTGGGGACGACGGTGCCCTCGGTGTCGAGAGTGTCACTGACCTCGCCGAAGCGCACCACGCAGCGGTATGTCTTGCTCTGCTGGTGGAAGTAGTCGACCAGCCGGGTCGCCTGGCCGATGCACACCGGCAGCAGGCCGGTGGCGGTGGGATCGAGGGTGCCGGCATGGCCCACCCTGCGCTCGTTGAAGATGCGACGCACCGCTCGGACAGCGTCGAAGGACGTCATGCCGGCCGGCTTGTCGATGGCGAGGATCCCGCTGCGGCTCGTGGCCGACCGCGGTCCCACCAGGGTCGGGGTCACCGCGACGACCGCAGCAGCTCCCGGGCGACATCGAGAACGCGGGGCTCGAACACCGCCAGCGGTTCGCGCAGCTCCGCCCCGGCCGCGCGATGGTGGCCTCCCCCGCCGAACGGGCGGCAGACGTCGGTGGCGTCATACGGGTCGCGGGTGCGCACGCTCACCTTGGTGACGCCGGGCGAGCTCTCCTTGAAGAGAAGCGCGATCTCCATGGTGTCGACGCTCTGCAGCTGGTCGATGACGCCCTCGGACTCCATCATGTCGGCCCCGGCCTCGTCGAGCATCGCCTGGGTGATCTGCGACCAGATCAGACGGCCGTCGAACTCGGTGTGCAGCCGCGCCACGGCCAGGCCTTCGAGTTTGATCTGTGGAACCGAGCGCGACTTGTAGCTCTTCAGCGCAACCCAGCCGGGGTCGGCGCCCGCGGCGACGAGGTCGGCGCCGAGTCGCAAGGTCGCCTCGGACGTGTTCTCGTGGCGGAAGCCGCCGGTGTCGGTGAAGAGAGCGGCGTACAGGTTGGTGGCGACGTCGGCGGTGATCGGCGACCCGAGGGTGGTCAGGAGGCGCTGCACCACCTGGCCCGTCGCACTGGCGCTGGCCTCCACCAGGTTGATGGAGCCGAAGCCCTCGTTGCTGACGTGGTGGTCGACGTTCACCACCGTGTCCGTGCTGCTGACCAGGTGCTGCTTGTCGCCGAAGCGGGCGACAGTCGCGCAATCGAAGGTGAACAGCGTATCGATGCCCTCGGCATCGTCCGAGATGGTGTCGAACCCCGGCAGGTACTCGAGCATCCGCGGCACCGGTGAGGGCACCAGCACTCGCACGTCGCGACCTGTCGACCGCAGCGACAGCGCAAAGCCCAGGGCGGAGCCGAGGCTGTCGGCGTCGGCGTCCTTGTGGGCCAGGCAGGCGATGACGTTGGCACGCTCGATGACCGCGCGGATGTCCCCGACGATGTCCTCGAGCCGCGGCCAGCCGGCGGTGACGGCGGTCACTCGGTGACCTCTGCATCAGCTTCGGCGTCATCACCCGGCGGTTCGATCTCGCGCAGCACGCTGGCGATGTGGATGCTGTAGGCGATCAACTCATCGAGCTCGAAGCGAAGCTTCGGCGGGGCCTTGAGGTTCTCGAGCCTCTCCCCGAGCTGGCCGCGCAGATACCCCTCCGCGTGGCGCAGCGCTGTCACCACCGCTCGACGCTCGCGCTCTTCGCCGACGGCGCTGACCATAACTCGCGCGCTCTTCATGTCGCGCGCCAGCTTGACCTCGCTGATCGATGCCATCCGCACCCGCGGGTCCTTCATCTCGGTCAGCATCATCTGCGAGATCTCCTGGCGGAGAAGCTCCGCGACGCGCTCGCTGCGCGGTGGCCGTGTCCCGTGCTGCGCGTGGCTGTGAAAGCTCGTGGTTCCCAGCCGGTCTCCGCCGCGAGGGCGAGCCGATGCGGAACTCACAGGTTCTGCTGCTCGACCGTGTGCGCCTCGAGGATGTCGCCGACCGCGAAGTCGCCGAAGTCCTCCAGGGTGATGCCGCAGTCATAGCCGCGGGCAACCTCGCGCACGTCGTCCTTGAACCGCCTGAGAACGGCGATGCGGCTGCGGGCGACCTGCTTGCCATCGCGCAGGACGGTGCAGATGGAGTTGCGCGGGATGCGCCCCTCGACGACGTGGGAGCCCGCGATCGCAGGCCGCCCGTCGACCGTGAACACCTGCCGTACCTCGGCGCGGCCCTGGAAGACGTCGACGAAGGTGGGCTCGTACAGGCCCTTGATGGCGTTGGCGATGTCGTCGGCGACCTGGTAGATGACGTCGTAGTAGCGGACGTCGACGCCCTGCGTGTCGGCGGCCACCTTGGCGCGGTCGTCGGGGCGCACGTTGAACCCGATGACGATCGAGTCCGTCACCGCGGCCAGGTTGACGTCGGCCTCGCCGACGGGACCGACGCCCGAGGCCACGATCACCACCTTGACGTTGGGGTCCTCGATCTTCTCGATCTGGCCGCGCAATGCCTCCAGCGAGCCGTTCGCCTCCGCCTTGACGATGACGTTGAGGGCCTTGACCGAACCCTCGGCGACCTGCGAGGCGAGGTCGGCGAGCGTGATGCGGCGCACCGGCTGCGCCTGCTGCTGCTTGGCGGCGAACCCACGCTCCTCAGCGAGGGACCGCGCGCTGCGCTCGTTGGCCATGACCTGGAACACGTCCCCGGCCTCGGCGACGCCGGACAGCCCGGTCACCACGGCGGGCGTGCTCGGGCCAGCCTGCTGGAGGCGATCGCCGCGCTCATCGAGCAGCGCGCGGATGCGCCCGTACACCTGGCCGGCCACGACGTAGTCGCCCACCTTCAGGGTGCCGTTCTGCACGAGGACGGTCGCCACCGGGCCGCGGCCGGGGTCGCGGTGGGACTCGATGACCGTGCCGACAGCGCTGGCCTTGGGGGCTGCCTTGGGCTCCACCTCGGCGTCGGCGGTGAGCAGGATCATGTCGAGGAGGTCGGTGACGCCCTCCCCCGTCTTGGCGCTGGTGCGCACGACGGTCACGTCGCCGCCGTAGTCGCTGCTCACCAGCCCGCGGTCGGCGAGCTGCTGGAGGATGCGGTCCGGGTTGGCGCCGTCCTTGTCGATCTTGTTGAGCGCCACGATGATCGGCACCTCCGCGCTGCGGACGTGCTGGATCGCCTCCTCCGTCTGCGGCATCACACCGTCATCGGCGGCGACCACCAGCACGGCGATGTCGGTGACGTCAGCACCACGGGCACGCATGGCGGTGAACGCCTCGTGTCCGGGGGTGTCGATGAACGTGATCCTCCTGCCGTTCTTCTCCACCTGGTAGGCGCCGATCTTCTGGGTGATCCCGCCGGCCTCGCCCGAGGCGACGGCGGTCTCCCGGATGGCGTCGAGGAGCGAGGTCTTGCCGTGGTCGACGTGGCCGAGCACGGTCACGATCGGTGGGCGCGCCACCAGCGTGGCCGGGTCGGCATCAGCCTGGTCGAGCAGCGGGTGCCGGCGCCGCGCCGACGCAGGGGCGGAGGCCGCCGCGGCGTCCTCGCTCTCCGCCTCGAAGCCGAAGTGATCGGCCGCGAGCGCGGCAGTGTCGAAGTCGACCGACTGGTTGAGGGTGGCCATGACCCCGTTGCTCATCAGGTACTTGATGAGCTCCGATCCGGAGACCGAGAGACGTTCGGCAAGCTCCTTGACCGGCACGGTTGCCGGCAGGGTCAGCTTCTTGACCGTGGCGATGGCGGGACCTCCTCTCTGAGCGCTTCGAGGGCTGCGCTCAGTTCCTCATAGTTGATGACATCTTCCCCTACCCGGAGGGAACGCGTCAGTGCCCGCCGGCGCCGTGCCTGCGTCAGGCAGTCCTTGCCGTCAGCGCAGAGGTAGGCTCCCCGGCCGGGAAGCTGGTTGCGAACATCAAGAGTAACCTGTCCGCGGCTTCCAAGGGCGAGCCGGACGAGCTCGGGCCTGGCCCGCACCGTACGGCAGCCCAGGCAGGTGCGCTGGGGAACATGAGGGCTCACCCGTCGGCGCCGGCCACCACGTCGATGCGCCAGCCACAGAGGCGGGCGACCAGCCGGGCGTTGTCGCCTCCCCTGCCGATCGCCAGGGAGAGCTGGTCGGGATCGGCGGTGACGGTGGCGGTGCGCATGGCCTCGTCGAGGTCGACACGCCGTACGCTGGCCGGCGCGAGGGCGTTGGCGATGTAGGTGGCCGGGTCGTCCGACCAGACCACGATCTGCACCTGCTCGCCGCCGAGCACGGAGGTGATCGCCTGGTGGCGCACCCCCCGGGGGCCGATGCAGGCGCCGCGGGCGTCCACCGCCGGGTCGGCGGCCTGCACCGCCACCTTGCTGCGGCGGCCGGCTTCGCGGACGATCCCCCGCACCACGACCTGCCCGTTGGCCACCTCAGGCACCTCCTGCTCGAGGAGCAGCCGGAGCAGCTGTGGGTGCGAGCGCGAGACGACCACCACGGCATCCTGGCTGCGGCGCCGTCCCTCGAGCACCATCACCTTGAGGTGCTGCCCGGGCACGAGGTCCTCCGCGGAGATCTGTTCCTCCGGTGGCAGGAGCACGCGCATCTCACCGGCGCGCAGGTACCACACCGACCCCTGACGGGTGTCGACGATGGTGTCGATGAGCTCACCCCGCCGCAGTGACGCCTCACGAAGCACCCGGTCCTTGCCCGCCTCGCGGAGCGCGCCGGCCACCGCGGCGCGGGCGGCCTGCGCTGCCTGGCGCGGGAAGTCGGGGACGTCGACGTCGACGGTGATCTCCTCGCCGTCCGCCGCGCGGCGGTACAGGTCACAGCGTCCCGAGGCCAGGTCCACACGGGCGTGGACTGTGCCGTCGTCGTCGATGAGGCGCCGGTACGTCTCGACGAACGCCGCCTCGAAGAGCGCGGCCAGACGGTCGTCGCTGAGCGCGGTGGTCTCACGGAGCGTGGCGATGGCTCCGTCGAGCGGGCTGCGCGCGACGTCGTCCATGGCTCAGATGTCGACGACGATGCGCGCGGCGATGACGTCAGCGCGGGGCAGCGTGGTGAGGCGGCGGCGGTTGCGGTCGCGGGCTTCGATCTCGACGCTGTGGTCGTCGAGGTGGAGCAGCCGTCCCTCGACGATCATCTCGGCCTCGCCGCTCTTGGCGCGCACGTTGACACGGCGCCCCACGGCCGCCTGCCATTCCAGCTCGGTCCGCAGCGGCCTCTCCGCGCCCGGCGAGGAGACCTCGAGCGCGTAGCGCCCCGCGATGGGGTCGTAGGCGTCGAGCACCGCTCCCACCGCGTGTGAGACGCGCTCGCAGTCGTCGAGGCTGACACCGGCGGCGGAGTCGATGACCAGTCGCAGCACGCTGCTGCGCCCCGGCCGCCACTGCAGCTCGACGAGGTCGAGTCCCAGGTGGCGCAGCGACGGCTGCACGAGGTCGGTCAGCTGCTCTGTCGAGACCGTATTCATGTGTCCACGGGGAGGTGTCAGGCGGCGCGCGCCACCCTCCGCTGCCCGCCCGGTGGGGGCGCCCCGCCGGCGCGCATCGCCGACGCCTTCTGCCAGGCGACCAGCAGCGTGCTGGCATTGAAGATCGAGCTGTACGTGCCGGTGACGATCCCGATGAGCAGCGCGAGGACGAAGCCGGTGATCGTCGAGCCACCGAAGAGAACCAGCGCGAGCAGCACGAAGACGACCGTCAGCGAGGTGTTCAGCGAGCGCGTCATCGTCTGCACGGTCGAGAGGTTGATCACCTGGTCGAAGGTGAGCCGCGGCCCGAACCTGAGGTTCTCACGCACCCTGTCGAACACCACGATGGTGTCGTGGATGGAGAACGCCACCGAGGTCAGGATCGCGGTGACGAACAGCGTGTCCACCTCGCCGAGGCTGCTGAAGTGGCCGAGGATCGCCCAGATCCCGGCCAGCACGAAGACGTCGTGGAGCAGCTTGAAGAAAGCGCAGGCGGAGAAGCGCCACGCCGAGATGGCGCGCTGGCGGCGGAACGCCAGGGCCAGGTAGATCGCGATCAGCGCGGACGCCACCAGGATCAGGATGATCGCGCTGCGCACCAGGTCGGAGGCGACGCTGGGCCCGATGAACTGCTCCTGGATGTCCGGGTTGTGGGTCTTGGGATCGTTGGGGATGCCGTACTTGTTGCTGAGCGCCGTCTGCACCGCGTCGACAGGGTCCCTGCCGCCGTTGGCCGTGCCCGGCAGGAAGCTGATCTCGTAGCGGTTGCCGGTCTCCGACTGGATCTGCGGCTCCAGGTTGCCGATCGCGGCGTTGACCGTGCTGGCCACCTGCGCCTGCGTCGTCGGGTGCACCAGCGCGACGTCCACCTTGTAGCCGCCGCGGAAGTCGAGGCCGAGCCGGAAGCCCCAGAAGATGATCGCCAGGATCCCGGGGATGATGATCGCCAGCGAGCCCGCGAAGTACCAGTTGCGCGAGCGCACGATGTCGAACTTGCCGCGTGGCGGCCTCTCCTCGTACTCGTCGTGGATCTGTGTGTAGAGCGTGGGGTTGCGACCGAGGCGCAGGCGGAGCGCGGCGGCCAGCAGCGCGCGGGTCACGGTGACCGCGCTGAAGAAGCTCACGGCGACGCCGAGGCCGAGCGTGATCGCGAAACCGCGCACAACGTCGGTGCCGAGGATGGCCAGCACGAGGCAGGCGATGATCGTTGAGACGTTGCTGTCGCGGATGGCGGGGAACGCCCGCCGGAAACCCGTGTCCACCGCGGGTCCGACGCTGCGCCCGTGGCGTAATTCATCGCGTGTTCGTTCGAAGATGAGCACGTTGGCGTCAACCGCCATGCCGACGCTGAGCACGAAGCCGGCCAGCGCCGCCAGCGAGATGGTCACGCCGATCACCTTGAAGAGAGCCAGCACGATGGCCCCGTACGCGACCAGCGCGACGCAGGCGAGCAGGCCGGGGAAGCGGTAGTAGCCGATCATGAAGAGCACGATGATCAGCAGGCCGACGGCGCCGGCGATGAGGCTTCTCTGCACCGTCTGCTGACCCAGGGTGGCGCTGACGACGTTGGCCTGGACGGTGGCGATCTCGGCTGGGAGAGCGCCCGCCGAGATGTCGCTGGCGAGCGTCTGCGCCTGGTCGCTGGTGAACCCGCCGGTGATCTGGGTCTGGTTGCTCGACGGCTGCTGCACCACCGGGGCTGTGATGATGTCCCTGTCGAGGAAGATCGCCACCTGCGCCTGCGGCGGAGGGGCCGCCGTGTTCTGCTGCGTGAAGCCGTACGCGGTGGTGGTGATCTTGTTCCACTCGGTGGCGCCCGCGTCGTTGAAGGTGATGTTCACGGCGATCGCGCCGGACTGGTCGGTGCCGACGTCGGCAGAGGTCACGTCGCTGGCGTCGAGAGCGTCGTCGATCTTCCAGTGGTAGCCCGCCGGGTACAGCTGCGGGTTGCCGAACTGGGCGATGTCGTAGAGGTTCTCCTGGTCGGCGAGGAACTTCGGGTCACCGGGGTTCGGGGCGCCGGCGACGGCCGTCGCGAAGTGCAGCTTCGAGGTGGTGCCGACTGTCCTCTTGGCCTGTTCCGGGCCCACGCCGGGGAGCTGGACCAGGATCTGGTCGGACCCCTGGGCGGAAACCTTGCCCTCGGTGACGCCAAGGCCGTTCACCCGCGCGGTGAGCAGGGGGATGGTCTTGTCGCGGGCTTCGGTGACGCTCTGACCCTTGGGCCCGTTGCGGCAGCCGACGCTGGGCGGGTCGTTGAAGCCGCGGCAGACTGCGACCACCAGCTCGGTGCCGCCCACCAGGTCGAGACCCTTGACGAACGTGACCGGGTGGCCGCCTATCGACGGGACGCTGGTCAGCTTCTGCGGGAATGGCTGGTGGACGACCACGTACCGGTAGAAGATGCTGTAGCCGTCGATGAACAGCGCGCCGAGCACGATGAGCAGGACGATGACGACGCGCACGCGGGTGACGCGAAGGAAGAAATCAGCCACGACGGCCGAGTGTACCCGGGATCCGAGCTGATCCGACCGCGCTCGCATCGGGGGTGACCACCGCGTCCGAACCGTCGTCGCCGTCGTCACCCGCGGGCAGCCGCGCCTCGGTCTCGGCGCGGAATGACGCGAAGCGGCCGGCCCTGATGGCGTCGCGGGCCGCTCCCATCAGGGCGCTGAGGTGGGTGACGTTGTGCAGGCTGAGGAGGCGGTGGCCGAGGATCTCGCCGGCGCCGATGAGGTGGCGGAGGTAGGCGCGGGAGAAGCGCCGGCACGCAGGACAGGGGCAGCCCTCAACCAGTGGTCGCAGGTCGTCGCGATAGGCGGCGCGGCGCAGGGGCAGCCTGCCCTCGGGAGTCATCGCCGCGCCGGTGCGGGCCAGCCGGGTCGGCGCCACGCAGTCGAACATGTCGATGCCCAGCGCGATCATGGTAAGCAGCTCGCGGTCGGTCCCCAGCCCCATGAAGTAGCGGGGCCTCTCCGCGGGGAGCTCGGCCACCGAGACCGAGGTCATCTCCTCCATCACCGCGAGCGGCTCGCCCACCGACAGGCCGCCGACGGCGACACCGTCGAAGCCGAGGTCGACGATGAGCGCCGCCAACTCGGCGCGGGCCTGGACGTCGAAGCCGCCTTGGCAGATGCCGAACAGCAGCCGCCCCTCCCCCGGGTGCACGGCCCGGCAGCGCGCCGCCCAGCGGTGGGTCCGCTCCGTCGCCTGGCGAGCGGCCGCGGCGTCACTCCCCCACGCCACCGGCTGGTCGAGGCACATGACGATGTCGGCGTCCAGCCTCGCCTGGATGTCCACCGCCTCCTCGGGGGTCACGCGGAGACGGGTGCCGTCGTACGGCGAGACGAACGTGGCAGCCTCCTCCTCGACCGTCGTGACGGTGCGCAGGCTGACCAGCTGGAAGCCGCCGCTGTCGGTGAGGATGGGCCCGTCCCAGCCCATGTACCGGTGCAGGCCACCCGCGCGTTCGATGATGTCGACGCCCGGCCGCAGGGCCAGGTGGTAGGCGTTGCAGAGCACGATGTCGGCGCCGCACGCGCGCACCTCGTCCGGGTCGAGCGACTTGACGGTGGCGTGCGTGCCCACCGGCATGAACGCTGGGGTGCGCACCGCGCCGTGCGCGGTCTGCAGGGTGCCTGTGCGGGCGGCGCCGTCGCGGGCCTCGACGGTGAGCGCGCTCACCCGCCTCCTCGCCAGCACAGCATGCAGTCGCCGAAGCTGAGGAAGCGGTACTTCCCGGACAGCGCGTGCTCGTACGCCCGGCGCCACGTGTCGACGCCAAGGAATGCGGCGAGCAGCACCAGCAGGGACGAGCGGGGCTGGTGGAAGTTGGTGAGCAACCCGTCGACGACCCCGAAGCGGTGCCCGGGCGTGATGAACAGCTCGGTGGAGACCGTCCCGGGGCGCAGGGCCCCGCGCTCGTCGACGAACGACTCGAGCGTGCGCACCACCGTCGTTCCCACTGCGATCACCCGACCGCCCGCCGAGCGCGCCTCGTCGATCCTCGCAGCGGTCGCGCTCGGCAGCGTGCAGCGTTCGGCATGCATGCGATGACCGCGGACGTCGGCGGCGGTGATTGGTGAGAACGTGCCCAATCCCACGTCCAGCTGGAGGGTCTCCCAGCCGATCCCGCGGGCGGCGAGCGCCTCGTGCACCCGCGCGGTGAAGTGCAGCCCCGCGGTCGGCGCGGCGGCGGACGCGGGAGGACCGGCCGCGTACACCGTCTGATAGCGCTGCGCGTCGGCAAGGGGCACGTGGATGTAGGGCGGCAGTGGGGCCTCCCCGAGACCCGCGACGAGGCTCTCGACGTCTCCCGGCCCGGCGAGGCTGACGACGCGTGCCCCCGCGTGGCCGGGCGCCGTCTCCAGGACCGTGACGCGCAGCGAATCGCCGACGGTGACGCAGGCGCCGTCGCGCAAGCGCCGGCCGGGGCGCACCAGCGCCGTGAACCGATCACCGTCGAGGCGTTCGAGCAGCAGGATCTCCGCCGGGCCGCCGTCGTCGCGTCTGCCTCGCAGGCGCGCCGCCCGCACCCGCGTGTCGTTGGCGACGAGGAGGTCGCCCGAGCGCAGCAGGCGGGGCAGGTCGGTGAAGGTGTGGTCGGAGAGCGCACCCTCGGCTCCGACGTGCAGCAGCCGGGATGCGTCGCGCGGCTCCACCGGGATCTGGGCGATCCGCGCCGCGGGAAGCGGGTAGTCGAACAGCTCGGTGGGCAGCGCCGGCGCGCGCTCGCGTCTGGTGTCGCCGACGGTGGCCATGGTGGGCGCTACGCGAAGAGCGACGTCTGCAACTCGTCGGAGCCGACGGTGCCCGCGGGCACGCCCAGCCCGAGGTGCTCGTAGGCGCGCGCCGTCGGAACCCTTCCGCGCGGGGTGCGGGCCAGCATGCCGAGGCGGATGAGGTACGGCTCCACGACGTCTTCGATTGTCTCCGGCTCCTCCTGGACGCTGACCGCGATGGTCTGCGCTCCCACGGGATGGCCGCGCAGCGGTCCACACAGCGCTGCCAGCACGCGACGGTCCATCTCATCCAGCCCGGCGGCGTCGATGCCGAGCATGTCGAGCGCGGCGGTGGCCGCGGCGACATCGATGTGCCCGGCGGCGCGGACCTGCGCGTAGTCGCGGGCGCGCCGCAGCAGCCGGTTGGCGACCCGTGGGGTGCCCCGTGCGCGCGACGCGAGCAGGGCTGCGCCGTCGTCGTCGATGGCGATCTTGAGGAGGCGCGCGCTCCGCCGGATGATGTCGGTGAGCTCGCCCACGTCGTAGTAGTCGAGCCGGAAGGTGACTCCGAAACGGTCCCGCAGCGGGCCGCCCAGAGCTCCGGCACGCGTGGTGGCGGCGATGACGGTGAAGCGGTTGAGGCTGAGCCGCAGGGTCTGGGCGCCGGCTCCGCGACCGGCGACGAAATCGAAGGCGAGGTCCTCCATGGCCGGGTAGAGCGCCTCTTCGACCGCGTGGTTGAGGCGGTGCACCTCGTCGATGAAGAAGACATCGCGGTCGTTGAGTGAGGTGAGGATGGAGGCGAGCATCCCTTGGTGTTCGAGGGCCGGGCCCGAGGTGAGCCGCGCCTGTACCCCCATCTCGGTGGCGATGATCTGGGCGAGGGTGGTCTTGCCAAGGCCCGGCGGCCCGTAGAGGAGGATGTGGTCGATCGCCTCGCCGCGGCCGCGAGCCGCCTCCACGAGCACGCGCACCTGCTCGTGGATACCCGCCTGGCCGACGAAGTCATCGAGGCGCTGCGGGCGCAGCGCCACCTCGGCAGCGTGCTCCTCCTCGTTCTCCAGTGGGGAGACGTCGCGCGGGGCGTCCATCAGCCGGCGGCCACCATGTCGAGACGGCGCAGCGCGGCCGCCACCAGCGCGGCGACGTCGAGCGGCTCGGCGCCATCGCCGAGCGCCGCCTTCACCGCGTCGCGCGCGGCCGCCTCGCGGAAGCCCATGGTCGCCAGCCCGTCCACGGCGGCGCGGATCGCCTGCTCGCCGGCGGCCTCGGCAGGCGTGCTGCGGTCGCCGGGGAGCGCGAGGCCGTCGAGCTTGTCGCGGAGCTCGAGAACCACGCGCTCCGCCGTCTTGGCGCCGATCCCGGGCACCGTCGCGACCATCGCCGCGTCGCCGCTGCGCAGCGCCCGCACCATGGTGGCGAGGTCGGCGCGCCCGAGGATGCCGAGCGCGGCCTTGGGCCCGATGCGCTCGACGGCGATGAGCAGGCGGAACAGGCGCAGCTCCTCGGCGCTGGTGAACCCGTAGAGGCGGATCGCGTCCGCGCCGACCGAGGTGTGGACGTGCAGGGTGACCTCGCCGGGTTCGCCATGCAGCGCCACCGCGGTGCGCAGGTGGCACTGCACCGCGTAGCCCACGCCGCTGACGTCAACTGTGACCACATCATCGTCGATGGCGGCCACCCGCCCGCGCAGCATGGCGATCACCGCGTCGCCGCCTCCAACCGGGCGCGCGCAGCCGCCACCGCGTTGTCGAGGGCAGTGGTCGCGACGCGGGTGGTCTGCCGGCGCACGCGCAGCGTCAGTGCAGCGCGGTGATGGTGGCACACGGCGATGGCGCAGGCGTCGGCGACGTCGTCCGGTCCATCGATGCGCTCCAGCGAGAGCAGCTGCATTGTCATGCGCAGAACCTGCGGCTTGCGAGCGGCCCCGTAGCCGGCGACGGACTCCTTGACCTCGTTGGGCGTGTACTCGAAGACCGGCACGCCCGCGCCGGCGAGGGCGCACAGCAGGACGCCCCGTGCCTCGCTGACTCGCATCGCCGTGCTGCGGTTGGTGGAGAAGAAGAGCCGCTCGACCGCGGCGAACGCCGGCCGGTACTCGGCCACGATCGCGGTGATCAGCCCGGAGAGCAGGAAGAGCCGTTCGGCATCGCCCACGCCGGCAGGCGTGCTGAGGCAGCTGCTGTGCACCAGGGCCAGCGTCCCCGGCGCGCCATCGACGACCGCGACGCCGGTGCGGCCAAGTCCCGGATCGACGCCCAGGACGCGCACCCGGTCAGCCGACCAACTCGAGGACGTCGTCGGGGATCTCGGCGTTGGCGTAGACCTGCTGGACGTCGTCGTCGTCCTCGAGCGCATCGAGGAGGCGCAGCACCGCCACGGCCTGCTTGGCGTCGAGCTCCACCGACGTGCTCGGGTTCATGGTGACCTCCGCGGAGTCAATCGCGAACCCCGCCTCCTCGACGGCGGCGCGGGCTGCCTCGAAGTTCGCCGGGTTGACGGTCACGACCACCGCGTCATCGTCGACGCCGATGTCGCCATCGGCCCCGACATCCACCACCTCGAGGAGGCGCAGAGCCAGCTCGTCGGGGTCGTTCGCTGCCGCGGGCACGCGGATGACGCCCTGCTGAGTGAACATCCAGCCGACGCTGTTGGTCTCCCCGAGTGAGCCACCCGAGCGGGTGAACAGGTTGCGGATCGCCGCCACGGTGCGGTTGCGGTTGTCCGAGAGCACGTCGACCATCACCGCCACGCCGTGGGGCCCGTATCCCTCGTAGCGGATCTCCTCGAGCTGGGCGCCCTCCTTGCCGCCGGCGCCGCGCTGGACGGCCCGCTCGATGTTGTCGGCGGGCATGTTGACCTCGCGCGCCTTCTGCATGGCCAGGCGCAGACGGAAGTTCGAGGACGGATCGGGGCCTCCCTCGCGAGCCGCCACCGACAGCTCACGGGCCACCTTGGTGAATGCCTGGCCGCGCTTGGCGTCGACGATCGCCTTCTTGTGCTTGATCCCCGCCCACTTGCTGTGACCGGACATGTGTCCTCCGTTGTCGAACAGGCGTTTGCCATTGTATTCCGGGCGCAGGCCCCAGTCTATGAGTTCACGGCGACCTCCGCCGCCCCGTGGTGACGGATCCGCAGCGACCCTTGACTAGCGCCGGAGGACGTCTATCCTGAGGAGCACGGAACCGACTGCATACGGAGGACAACTTCACGATGCGTACGGTCTTCGAGCTTCTCCGGCACACTCGAGCCGAGATGTAGGGCCCGGATCTCGGGTCGCACAGCGCAGCCCGCCTGGATGCGCCTCCGTCGAACCCCGGCACCAGTGCCGGCTCGGTTCCGGAACCGGTTGGAATGGCGCGGAGCGGCGCGGTCGGTGCGCACCGAGGTCCGGGCTGGCCAGCCGGCACCAACGGGTGCCCATAGTCAGCCCGGCTCATCCGCCGGGCGGCCGATTCAAATCGGCACAGATTCCAGGGACCGGCCTCAGGGCCGGTCCCTTCTCTTCGTGATGGGGCGGCGCGACACCGCGGGGTGGCCGCTCCACCAGAAGCGCAGGGGTAGCTCGATGGCGCGAGTGATGCCCACCCGCGGTCCGCTGGACACCGGCACCGGTCCGGGCGATCCCTCGAGGTGGAGTCGCCCCGGCCGGCAGAGGTCGAGGCCGTTCTCTGAGGCAGCGATGCCCAGGCCACGGCAGAGGTTCCCCGGGCCGCTCAGCAATCGGTCGGCGGCCGCGCCCGGTCCGCGACGAGCCCGCACGATCGCGTCGCCGGCTGTCACCGCGGCCGCCCGCAGCAGGATCGCCGCGGCCGTTCCCACCGGTCCGCACACGACGTTGGCGCAGTGGTGCATGCCGTAGCTGAAGTACACGTAGAGGTGACCCGCGTCTCCGAACATGATCGAGGCGCGCGGCGTCGGCCCGCGGTGCGCGTGCGAGGCGGGGTCCTCCTGGCCGAGGTAGGCCTCCACCTCGACGATGCGAGCGCGCACCTCGTTGGCTGTGCCGGCGTCAGCGACGATGGAGGCGCCGATGAGCTCGGGGGCCACGTCCGCGGCTCCCCGCGCCAGGAACGCTCGTGAGAGGCGCCGGGCTATCGGCGAACCTCTGCGCCGCAGCGCGACCGCAGACCGACCGCGATCGCGTCCTGCAGCGTCCCGGCCTCCTCTGAGGTGAGCGTGCGCCCCGGCGCTCGGAAGACGAGCCGGAAGGTCCAGCCCTTGCGGCCCTCGCCAAGCGAGCCATCGCGGTACTCGTCGTACAGGACAGCGCTCTCCAGCAGGCTTCCCCCCGCCTCACGAACGGCTCGCAGCGCAGCGCCTGCCGAGGCGTCCTCCGGCACGGTGACGGCGAGGTCCTGGACCACTGCCGGGTGGCGTGGGGGGGCCAGGTATCGCCGCGGGGCGGGTTCGGCCGGGATGAGCGCGTCGAGCTGGACCTCCAGCACGGCGACACGGTTGCGAACCTCGAAACGCCCGGCGGTGGTCGCGTCGAGCTCACCGAGAATCCCCACCACCTCCCCATTGCAGAGCAGGCGCCCGCAACGACCGGGCCGAAGGCCGGGCACGTCGGCAGGCTCCGTCTCCACCGTGCCCGCCCCGAGGTCGGAGGCCAGCCGGGTGACCACGGCCTGGAGATGACGGATCTCGTCGGCCGCCTGTTGGGCGCCGCCCGCGGTCGAGGCCGCGCCCAGGAGGAGGGGCTCGGCGGGGAGCGGAGTGAGCCGGGTGTCGGCGCCGTCGGGGGTGGAGCCGGCGACCGGGCCGCGGCGCTCTCCCTCCCAGAAGGCGCGGCCAAGCTCGAACAGCCGCACCTCCTCCACACCGCGCCGCAGGTTGCCGGCGACCGCCTGGACGACGCCCGGGACCACGCTCGTCCGGAGCACGCTCCACTCCTCGCTGAGCGGGTTGCGCAGCGGGATCGGGTTGCGGCCGGCGCCCAGCCCCCGCAGCGCCGCCGCCAGGGACCGCGAGACGAACGACCACGTGATCGCCTCGTCGAAGCCTGCCCCGATGAGCAGGTCCTTGACGCGGTCCTCGACAGGTACCTCCGCGGCGAGGGTAGTCACCGACGTGCGCCGTCCCGGCAGGGTGCTCGGCACCCGGTCGTAGCCGAGCGAACGCCCCACCTCCTCCACGACGTCCTCGACGATCCACGCGTCGCGACGGAAGTGGGGCACCGTGACCGTCAGGTCGTCGCCGTGCTGCTCGACCCCGAAGGCCAGCCGCGCCAGCGCAGTCGCCGCCTCGGTGGCGTCGACGTGGTAGCCCAGCTGCGCGGAGAGGGTGGCCCCGCTGACCTCGATCGGGGGGATGACCTCCAGGGGACGCGCCCGCACATCGACGCTGTCCTGGAGGACGTGGCCGCCGCCGAGGTCGGCGATGAGAGCGGCGGCGCGATCGAGCGCGATCGGTGGCAGCGTGTCGCTGAGGCCCTTCTCGTTGAGCGTCGACGCGTCAGTGCGAACACCGAGCCTCTTCGACGTGCCGCGGATGGTGGGGCCGTCCCAGGTGGCCGCCTCGAGCAGGACGTTGTGGGTGCCCTCGTCAACGGAGGTCCCGTCGCCGCCGATGACGCCGCCGATGCTGACCGGGACGTCGCCGGCGCACACCGCCATGTCCGGGTCGCCGATGGTCCGTTCGACGCCGTCGAGGCAGAGAAGCCGCTCTCCCCTGCCGCGCCGGACAGCCACCCGCGCCACGCGACCGCCGTCGCCCTGGGCGGCGATGAAGCGGTCCAGGTCGAACCCGTGCAAAGGCTGGCCCATCTCGTGGGCCACGTAGTTGGTGACATCGACCACGTTGTTGATGGGACGCAGGCCGACCGCACGGAGGCGGCGCTGCATCCACTCGGGTGAGGGCGCCACCGCGACGTTCTCGATGATGCGGACGGAGAAGCGAGGGCACCCCGCCGCGTCGTCGACCTCGACCTCGGCGCGCAGCGCCATGCTCGCCGCGCTGAGCAGACCGTCGGGGATGGCGGGGTCGGGCTCACGCACGGTCTCCCCCACCGCTGCCGCCATCTCGCGGGCAATGCCCACGTGGCAGAGGCAGTCAGGTCGGTTGGTGGTGATCTCCACCTCGAGCACGGTGTCGAGCACCAGCACCTCGTGCAGGGCCTGGCCGGGCAGCCCGCGTTCCAGGTGGTGGATGCCGGCGGCATCCTCGCCGACACCGAGCTCGGCGGCGGAGCACAGCATGCCCGGGGAGTGGTACTTGCCGCCGAACATGGCGCGAACGCCCAGTGGCTGGTCGAAGCCGGGCAGCAACGTCCCCACCGGTGCGTAGGGGACGAGGTCGGCGATGCGGAGATTGCGGGCCCCGGTGATGACTCGGATCGGTCCTCCGGCGCCGGTGTCGATGTCGGCGAACTGGACGCCCTTGGTCAACTCCGGCACGGGCTCGAGGTGCACCACCCTGGCCACGATGACGCCGGCCGGGCCACGCGTCACCCGCTCGACCTCGGTGCCGGTGTCGACGAGGCCCTGCACCAGCGTGTCCAGCGGCGCGTCGAGGACCGCGTACTCGCGCAGCCAGTCCAGCGAGACCTTCATCCCTGGCCCACGAAGCGCACATCGTTCTCGTAGAGGAGCCGGCCGTCCTCGATGCCGTACACCAGCATGGCGATCCGCTCGACCCCCATCCCGAAGGCGAAACCGCTGTACTCGGTGGGGTCGACGCCGCCGTTGCGGAGGACGTTGGGATGGATCATGCCGCCACCGAGCACCTCTAGCCAGCCGCTGCCCTTGCAGAGCCGGCAGCCCTCGCCGCCGCAGACCGCGCATGACACATCGAGCTCCACCGACGGCTCGGTGAACTCGAAGTGGTGCGGACGCATGCGGATGGCGCGGTCGACGCCGAACGTCGAGCGGGCGAAGAACTCCAGGGTGCCCTTGAGGTCGCTGAGCGCGATGCCCTCGTCGATGCACATGCCCTCGACCTGGAAGAACATCGGGAAGTGGGTTGCGTCGTAGTCGCGGCGGAAGGCCTTCCCGGGCACGATGACCCGCTGCGGTGCTCCGCGGGTCAGCATGCTCCTGATCTGTACAGGTGAGGTGTGGGTGCGCAGCAGGCGATCGTCGTCGACGAAGAACGTGTCCTGGGTGTCACGCGAGTGATGCCCGGGAGGCATGTTGACGAGCGTGAAGTTGTAGCGGTCGTATTCCACCTCGGGCCCGGAAACGGCGATGTAGCCGAGCTGGGCGAAGATGCGACGCACGTCGCGGAACACACGGCTCACCGGGTGCAGGTGCCCGCGCCGCAGCGGCGGCGGTGGCCACGTGAGGTCGAGGGCGTCCGCCCCCGCCGCGATGCCCAGCGCTTCGAGCGCGGCACGCCGCTCTGCAAGGGCATCGCTGACGCGTTCGATCACTGCGTTGACCGTCTGACCCATGGCACGGCGGGCCTCTGCGTCCTTGATGGTGCCGATCCGCTTGCGGATGACCGTCAGCAGCCCATCGCCGCGCCCCAGGTACCTGGCGCGGACGCTGTCCAGCGCGGCGGTGTCGACGGCAGCCGCGATCTCGTCGTGAGCGCTGGCCCCCAGGGCGTGCACGTCAGCGGACGAGCCCGAGGCCGCGTCGCGATCGCCGCTCACGCCGACGTCAGAGCGCCCCGGGCCACCTCGACGAGCTGGGTGAACGACGCCGAGTCCTCGACGGCCAGGTCGGCAAGCATCTTGCGGTTGATGTCGACGCCGGCGTTCTTCAGGCCGTGCATGAACTGGTTGTAGGCGAGGCCGTTCTGGCGGGCGGCGGCGTTGATGCGCGTGATCCAGAGCGCGCGCATGTCACCCTTGCGCAGCTTGCGGTCCCGGTACTGGTACGACAGCGAGTGCAGCACCGCCTCGTTGGCGGAGCGGTACAGCCGCCTGTCCGCCTGCATGCCCTCGGCCAGCTCGAGGATCTTCTTGTGGCGGGCACGCGCGGTGACCCCCCTCTTGACTCTCGCCATGGTCTTCTCCTCCCGGCTACAGGTACGGCGCGAGGCGACGAACGCTCTTCACGTCGGCCGCCGAGACCGGGTGCTGCATGTTCATGACGCGCTTTCGCTTGCTGCTCTTGTGCTCGAGCATGTGCGACTTGAACGCCTTGCGTCGCATCACCTTGCCGGTGCTGGTGATGCGGAAGCGCTTCTGCGTCGCCTTATGCGTTCGAATCTTTGGCATTCGATCCCCTCGGCGTGTCAGCGGTTTTCTGGTCGGTGGTCTTGGGGGCGGCGGCCGGCTTCCGTGCCGCAGGGGCCTTCGCCTTGGGCTTGGCCGTGGGTGCCTCGGCCGGTACGGCCGGTGCGGCTGCGGCGGAGATCGGCTCGGGCGTCGCAGCCTCGGCCGGTTTCTCCGCGACGGCGGTCGTCGGCGCGCTGGCAGCAGGTGCCGGGGCGTCGGCGCCGTTGGCGCTGCGGGCTTGCGCCTCGCCGTGGTGACGGTCATCTTGGGGGCGCTCGACGCGAGCCGGCTTCCTGGTCGTGGGGCTGAGGATCATGATCATGTTCCTGCCCTCGACAAGTGGGGATCGTTCGATGACCGCGAGGTCGTTGAGCTCCTCGGTCATGCGATCGAGCAGCTTGCGGCCGAACTCCTGGTGGACCATCTCCCGGCCTCGGAACATGATCGTGAGCTTGACCTTGTCGCCCTCACCGAGGAACTGCTTCACCTTCGCCAGCTTGGTACGGAAGTCGTGGTCCGAGATCTTCGGACGGAGCTTCTGCTCCTTGAGCTGAACGACGTTGTGGTCCCGGCGACTGTCCTTCTCCCGCTTCAGAGCCTCGAACTTGAAGCGTCCGTAGTCCATCAGCCTGCAGACCGGCGGCTGCGCCAGCGGTGCCACCTCGACGAGGTCGAGGCCGCGTTCCACGGCCAGTTGCCGGGCTGTCTCGATGGGGACGATGCCGAGCGCTTCATCGGTGGTGTCGTCGAAGAGACGCACCTGCGGAATGCGGATCTGCTCGTTGATCCTCAACTCTCGAAAGGCGATGGGTGGAAACCTCCAAAAACAAGAAACCTGGACAGCGATCCGCTATCCAGGCCTGGGTCTGTTCTGGACCTCCAAGGCGAACCCGGAAGGTGGGGACCGCAGCGCACGGACCCTCTTGGCGGCGCCACGTCGGCGTCCGATGGCCGAGCATATCACGCTCGCGGCGTCACCAACCCCGAGCGGCGTCGGGCGTGCAGCAGCACCTCCCTCGCCCCTCGGCTTCCCGTGACCGGCGAGTTGATGGAACCGCACACCTCCCAGCCCGCCGCGACCACCCCGACAGAGGCGGCCGCCACGGCGGCATCCAGGCTGGCCCGGTCCGACGGCGCCGTGGCGGCGCGAAGCTCGAACATGGGCTTGACGAGCGCCACCAGGGTGGCGTCCGCCGCGAGCGAGACACGGTCGAGCTGCGCCGCTGCGGCCGCCACGCTGAGGTACGACACGTCGACGGTCACCACCTCAATGCTGTCCGGCACACGCTCCATGTCCAGCTCGGCGATGTTGACCGACTCGAGGTTGACCACCCGCGGATCCTGCCGGAGCGAGCCGAGCAGCTGGCCGTGGCCGGCGTCCACGGCGTAGACCAGTCGCGCGCCGCCCTCGAGGAGGACCGCGGTGAACCCGCCGGCCGCCGCCCCGACGTCGAGGGCGACGCGTTCCGCGACGTCGATCTCGAAGGCCGCGAGCGCGGCCCGCAGCTTGGGAGAGCCGCGCAGCCTGACCACCGGGCGCAGGGTGACGTGGGTACCTGCCCGCAGCCGGCGCCGCGGATTGGTCACCGGGATCCCGTCCACCAGCACCTCGCCCGATGCGATCAGCGCCTCCACGTCCTCGTCGGGGGCGAGATCGGCGACCGCATGCGCCAGCAACCGTCGGTCGCCCGTCACGGTGCGCGAGTTAGCCGTTGGAGCGTGACGCAGCCTCAGCGACGAGCCGCGACACCAACTCCGTCGAGGCGACGTCCTCCTTGCTGCCGGTACGCGTGGAGCGCACGTTGAGGACGCCATCGCCACGCTCGACATCGCGCCGGCCCACGACCGCGATGTACGGCACCTTGCGCAACTCGGCATCGCGGATCCGCGCCTGCATGCGCTCACCGGGCTTGTCGTTGACGTCGGCGCGAAGGCCTGCCGCGCGCATCGTGTCGCGCAGCCGGACGGCGTACTCGATCACCTCGGGGGCGTCATCCTGCACCGGCACGATCTCGCACTGCACCGGCGCCAACCAGACGGGGAAATGCCCCGCGTAGTGCTCCAGGAGGATCCCGAAGAAGCGTTCGACGGAGCCGAACAGCGCGCGGTGGATCATGATCGGGCGCACCTGCGTGCCGTCGGCCTCCGTGTAGGTGAGGTCGAAGCGCTGGGGAAACTGGAAGTCCACCTGCACAGTCGACATCTGCCAGGTGCGACCGATCGCGTCCCTGGCCTGCACAGAGATCTTGGGTCCGTAGAAGGCTCCGCCGCCCTCGTCCATGACGAGGTCGAGGTTCATGCTCAGCGCGGCCTCGCGCAGCGCTTCCGTGGCCTCCGCCCACTCCTCGTCGGCACCCACCGCCTTGGCCTCGGGCTTGGTCGACAGCTCCAGGTAGAAGTCGGACAGGCCGTAGTCGCGGAGGAGGTCGAGCACGAAGGTGAGCAGCGCGCGCAGCTCCGCCGCCCATCTCCGCCTTGCTGCAGAAGATGTGCGCATCGTCCATGGTGAGACCACGCACACGAGTGAGACCGTGCAGCACGCCCGACTTCTCGTACCTGTACACGGTGCCGAACTCGAACAGACGCAGGGGCAGCTCGCGGTAGCTGCGCGGCCGGCTGCGATAGATGAGGATGTGGAAGGGGCAGTTCATCGGCTTGAGGTAGTACTTGGTGCCCCCGTCCAGCTCCATGGGTGGGAACATCCCGTCGGCGAACCAGTCCAGGTGGCCCGATGTCTGGAAGAGGTCCTCCTTGGTGATGTGCGGAGAGTTGACGAACTCGTAGCCTGCCTCCTGGTGACGCTGGCGCGAGTAGTCCTCGAGCAGCTTGCGCACCAACCCACCCTTGGGGTGGAACACAGCCAACCCCGACCCGATCTCCTCCGGGAAGGAGAAGAGATCGAGCTCGGCCCCGAGACGGCGGTGGTCGCGGCGGCGCGCCTCCTCGCGCTGCGCGATGAAAGCGTCGAGCTGCTCACGGTCGAAGAACGCAGTGCCATACACACGTTGCAGCTGCTCGTTGCGCTCGTCACCACGCCAGTAGACACCGGCGACGCGCAGCAGGCGGATGGCGCGCAGATGACCGCTGTGGGGCACGTGGGGGCCGCGGCAGAGGTCGACGAAGTCACCGGTGCGGTAGACGCCGACGCTCTCGACATCGTCCGCCATGCGGTCGATGAGATCCACCTTGAAGCCCTGGCCGAGGTCGGCGAACAGCTGCCGTGCCGGCGCCCGCGCCATGACCTCACGCTCGAACGGGATCCGTCGCTTGGCCAACTCCTTCATCCGTGCCTCGATGCGGGCCAGGTCCTCCTCGGTGAAGTGCGCGCCGTCGGGGAGACGGAAGTTGTAGAAGAACCCCTCGTCGGTGGCGGGCCCGACGTCGTACGCAGTGCCGGGGAACAGTTCCATCACCGCCGCGGCCATCAGGTGCGCGGCGCTGTGGCGGAGGATGTCGAGCGTCAGCTCGGCAGGCGCGTCGATCGGCGGCCCGGCCTCGGCGGCGTCGTCGACGATCTCGTCAGGCATGAGCGCGAATTGTAGATGCGCCCACCGATCCCCAGCGCCCCCGCGGGCGCAGCGGTCAGCTGCAGAGGCGGGACATTCCCCTGGGCACGTCCTCGCGGCCCTCGGAGATGCGCGATATCGCGGCCTCAGGGTTGTTGACGGCGGCGAGGCCGAGGTTCAGCTGGCGTGTCATCGGCAGCACGCGACGGTTCGATCGCTGGGCGGACAGGCGCAGTCGCGCATGGCGTTCTGGGTCGAGAGAGCAGCAACGTACGCTGCAGTACTTTGCAGTCGCTTTCTTCACCTGTGTGGTGCAACCGCGGCGAGCACAGACGCGGCGCGCCGTC
The DNA here is from genome assembly GCA_963823765.1 of Candidatus Dormiibacterota bacterium. Classification (GTDB taxonomy): domain Bacteria; phylum Chloroflexota; class Dormibacteria; order Aeolococcales; family Aeolococcaceae; genus Aeolococcus. Next base: position 601,112 of record CAWGML010000002.1, on the reverse strand, counting down.
CTTGGTGTCTCGGTCACTGTGAACCCCCGCTCGACTGCTACGTGCCCCAGTGTACGGCGCACCGTTAGAGCGTTGTCAACGCCAACGTGCGACGCGTTTGCGCTGCAGCGTGCTTGGCTCGACGACGTGCAGCACTTCTCAGCTGTGCACACTGTGGACAACCGCATCGGCGCGCTGTGGAGATCTGCACGCAGCCTGTGCGCAAGTGATCGACCGGCGCCGTGTCGCAAACTTCTTAAGGTGTTGTCGTTGCGTACGGCTGCGCACCATGGCGTACGGCATCGAACATGGACAGTGAGCCGAGGCCACTCCGGGGTCCAGCGCGGTGGTGGGCGCAATAGGGATCGAACCTATGACCTCTGCGATGTCAACGCAGCGCTCGTACCAACTGAGCTATGCGCCCGCACGCACGCCGGGACGGCTCCCGGAGCGCGATGATACCAGCCGGTGCGCGGCCCCCCGACCCCCCTCGGCTACACGCGGGTCTTGCGCGAGCGCCCGATGCTCTTCTGCGCGGTGCTGAGATCGTCGGCGGTGACCTCGACGCGGAGGATTCCCTCGCAGTCGTGGCAGACGACGTGGAAGGCCTCGGGCCGGCCGATCGGGCGGGCCACCGCCTGCCGGTGACCGCAGCATTCGCAGGTGACTATGGCCCGCATCTCGACTCTCCACAATTCGACGTCTGCCCACCCGGAGGGTGCCGGCGAGCATTTCACCGCTGGTGTGGGTGCAGAGGAAGATGATGGAGTCGCGACGGCGCCGTTGCACGCCCGCGACGCGGGTCAGTCGACCGGGACGCGCGCCATGTCGAGGACGGCCAGCTGGCGCCAGTAGAGAAGCCTCACGACCAGTGCCCCGGCCAGGATGATCACGCCAAGTCCGGCCACAACGCTGGCGACGCCGACGGCGTCGGCGATGATCCCAGCGACCAGCAGCGGGACGGCGACGGCCGCGTTGATGACGGCGAAGATGCCTCCGAAGATGCGCCCCCGTGACTCCTCGTCGGTCCGCTCCTGGAGGATGGTGAAGGCCGGGATCAGCAGGGCGCCGAGCGCGCAGCCGAACACCGCGCTCAGCACCAGCACCAGGGGCACGACGGCGCCCTCAGCCCCGAGGCTGCGCAGGATCGGGGGCGCCGCCCCGACAGCAGCCAGTGACGCCCCCGCGACAGCGAGCGCAGCCACCAGCGTGACCGCCTTGGAGAACCCGTTGCCGGCACGCTGGGCGAGGACCGCGGCCATGGCCACCAGCCCCAGCGTCGCCGGGATGAGCACCAGGTAGGTGTCCTGGTCGGAGCGGTGGAGCTCGCGCACCATGAATACCGGCCCCAGGGCGAAGACGGTGAAGACGACGATCAGGGCGACGGCGAGCTGGTAGAGGCCGAGCCGGATGGCCGGGTTCCCGGCGATCAGGCTGATGCCCTCGCGCAGCTCACGGCGCAGGCTGGGGCTGCCCGCCGCCGAACGCGCCGCGCGCAGCGGGGTAGCGATCCTCCAGATGGAGAGGGCGGCCAGCGCGAACAGGGCGGTGGCGATGTAGAAGGGCGCGCGCTCGCCGATGAGCCTGATCGCCAGCGTCGCTGCCGGCACGCCCAGGACCAGGGTGAGGATGACCGTGGTCATGAACAGCGATGTCGCTCCCATGATCTGGTCGCGGTGCACCAACGAGGGGATGCTGGCCGCCTCCGCCGGGGCGAAGAGCTGTCCCACCGAGCTGAACAGGAACGTGATCACGATGAGCGGCCAGGCCTGGTTGCCGACCACCGGCAGCACCTGGATGAGCGGGATCAGCAGGATGAGCATGCCGCGTACGGCGTTGGTGGCGATCATCAGCGTGCGCTTGTCGTGGCGGTCCGCGTACACCCCGGCCGGGGCGCTCAGGAAGACGGACGGCAGCGTGTAGGCGATCATCAGGACCGACTGGATCGAGGCCTTGTGGCTGACGTCGAAGACGACGATGAGCAGCGTGAACATGAGGAACTTGTCCGCCAGCTGACTGGCGGCCTGGGCCAGCCAGAGGAGCCGGAAGTCGCCGTGCCGCAGCACGGCCCTGAAGCCCTGGCGGTGCTCGGGGAGCGGCGGGACGGCGGCGCGCGCCGCGTGCAGGTGACGCCGGGAAGCCGGCGGCGCGACCTGGTCGCCGGGCGGGAACGCGATCTTCGGTTCGTTCACGAGCGTGCCCGAAGCGTACGGGCGGCGACGGCGATCCGGTGCCACTCGTCGAGGTCGAGCGTGCCCGGACGGCGGCCCCGATCGACCGCGGCGGCCTCCAGCCAGGCCAGGCCGACCGCCTCGTCACCACCGGCGGCATTGGTGATGCCGTGGCGGAGGGTCTTGCGGCGCATCTGGAAAGCTGCTCGGGCGATGTCCAGGACCTCCTGCCGGGAGACCTGATCGAGCGCGACAGACGGGGTCAGGCGGACCACGCTGGAGTGCACGGCGGGCGGCGGTTCGAAGCTCTCCGGGCCCACGTCGCGCAGGCGCTCGACGGTGGCGACGCTGCGCACCGCGACCGTGGCCAGACTCCACGCCCCGGGGCCGGCCGCCAGCCGCGCGGCAACCTCACGCTGCACCAGGAAGACGCCTCGCCGTGGCGGGATCTGCGCCTCGAAGAGGCGGGTGAGCAGCGGCGTGGTGATGCTGTACGGGATGTTGCCCGCGGCGAGCCAGGCCGCACCGAGACCGAGGCCGGCGAGGTCGACGCGCAGAGCGTCGCCCTGCACCACCTCGACGTTGGCCCGGTCCCGCTGGGTGATGCCTGTGGCGGCCACGCAGCGCTCGTCGAGGTCGATCGCGACGACCCTGCGGGCACGCGCGGCCAGCTCGCCCGTGAGCGTGCCGATCCCGGCCCCCACCTCGAGGACGTCGTCGACAGGTTCGATCGCCAGCGCCGCGACGATGTCGTCGAGCACGCCACGGTCGACGAGGAAGTTCTGGCCGAGCCGGTGCCTGGCCACGAGACCGACCCGGCGGGCCACGGCGTGCAGGGTCGCCGGGTCACAGAGATCCAGCGGCGCCGTGCCGTGTCGGCCGGTCACGTCTCCGCCCCGGGGAGTCCGAACAGCCGCCGCGCGGTGGCCGTCGTCTGCGCCCGCACCACGGCATCGTCGACACCGCGCAGCGCAGCCACCCTGGCCGCGGTTACCGCGACGTAGCCCGGAAGGTTGGGGTGGCCGCGATGCGGGACCGGCGCGAGGAACGGGGAGTCGGTCTCGACGACGAAGTCGCCGTCAGCGATCGAGGCAGCCGCGTCCTGCTGCGCCTCGCTGCGCGGAAACGTGATGATCCCGGAGAACGAGACCACGTAGCCGGCGGCGACGCACTCCTGGGCGAACGCCGCGTCGCCGCTGAAGCAGTGCATGACCCCGCGCACGCCCGGATGCTGGCGGATCAGCGCGAGCACCTCGCCGTGTGCGTCGCGATCGTGGACGATGACGGGCTTGCGGTGCGCTTCGGCCAGCTCGAGCATGGTGTGCATCGACCGCTGCTGCTCGTCGAGCGGGGTGTCGTGGTAGCCGGGGCGAAAGTACAGGTCGACGCCGATCTCCCCCACCGCCACGGCACGGGGGTGATGGAGCATCTCGTCGAGAGCGCGCACCTGGCCCTGGTCGGGGGCGCGCCGCTGGTGCGGGTGCCAGCCCACCGTGAACCAGACGTTGTCGTGGGCCTCGGCGATGACACGGTTGCGGTCGGAGTCCTCGATGTCGAGCCCGACGCTGACGATCTGCGCGACGCGGGCGTCCCTGGCGCTGTCGATGGCGGCGTCGAGCAGCCCACGTTCCTCGAGCAGGACGAGGTGGCAATGCGTGTCGACCAGGGCTCCCGGCGCGGTCTCGCTCATCCGGCGGCGAGCACGACCTCGCGGTCGAGGCGGGGGAAGAGGATCTCGCCCACGGCGATCGGCGAGCCCTCGGTGAGGCATGGCCAGCTGCGCACCTCGTCGGTGAGGTCCCCGGCCAGGCTCACACCCATCTCCGCGGCGACGCGCGCGGTCGCCCGCGGGATCACCGGGTGCAGCAGCATCGTCGACACCCTGACGGCCTCGAGCAACTCGGCGCACACGGTGCCCAGCCGCGCGTCCTCGTCGCGATACAGCGTCCACGGAGCGGTCTCCTCGATGTACTTGTTGGCCCGCCCGACCAGCTGGCGCGCCGCGGCCATCGCCTCGCTGAACTCGAGCGAGTCCATGGCCGCGTCGTACACCGGCACCACGCGGGCCGCGGTGCTCCGCAGCTCGTCATCGATGGCCGTCCTGGCGCCGAGCGCCGGCACGCGCCCGCCGAAATAGCGCTGCACCATCTTGGTGGTCCTCGACACGAGGTTGCCGTAGTCGTTGGCCAGGTCCGCGTTGTAGCGGTCGACGAACTTGGCGATGGAGAAGTCGCCGTCGCGGTCGAAGGGCACCTCGCTGAGCAGCACCCATCGCACCGCGTCGCTGCCGAACTGCTCGACCAGCTGCATCGGCTCGACGAAGACGCCGCGGCTCTTGCTCATCTTCTCGCCGGCAAGGGTGATGAACCCATGGGCGTGCACGCTGCGCGGCGGCGCCAGCCCGGCGGCCATCAGGATGGCCGGCCAGATGACCGCGTGGAAGCGGGTGATGTCCTTGCCCACCACGTGCACGTCGGCCGGCCAGAAACGGGCGAACTCCTCACCGTCCGGGTAGCCGACGCCGGTCAGGTAGGCGGGGAGCGCGTCCAGCCACACCCAGATCACCTGCGACTCGTCCCCCGGGACCGGGATCCCCCACGACGAGAAGCCCCGCGAGATGCTGATGTCGGTGAGCCCGCCACGAATGACGCTGAGCATCTCGTTGCGGCGTGGAGCGGGCACGACGAACCCGGGCTCGCGCTCGTAGAGGTCGAGCAGTGGCTGTTCGAAAGCGCTGAGGCGGAAGAACCAGTTCTGCTCCTCCACCCACTCGACCGGCTGCTCGTGGATCGGGCACAGCCCGGCGATGATCTCCTTCTCGGTGTAGAACTGCTCGCACGACGGGCAGAACCAGGCGCGGTACCAGTCCTTGTAGATGTGGTCCGCCGCGGCCAGGGCGCGCCAGAGCGTCTCCGACGTTCGCCGGTTGGCGTCGCTGCTGGTGCGCACGAAGGCGGTCGGCTCGATGTCGAAGGCGCTCATCATCGTCGTGAACGCGCTGACTTGCCGTGTGCAGAAGTCGGCCGGCTCCATGCCGGCCGCGCGGGCTGCGCGCTCCACCGACTGGCTGTGCTCATCGCTGCCGACCGTGAAGCGCACCTCGTCCCCACGCAGGCGACGGTGCCGGGCCAGCACGTCGCAGCCGATCTTCTCGTATGCGTGTCCGAGGTGCGGGTCGCCGTTGACGTAGTCGATCGCCGCGGTGACGTAGAACGTGTGCGGTGGCCGGGTCACGTCAGCTGGCTCCGATGAGGACGGTGCACTCGCCGCGGGGCGGCCGAGCGGCGAATGCGCCGGCCAGCGCTGCCGCGGTGCCCGTATGGAAGGTCTCGTGGACTTTAGTCAATTCGCGGGCGACGACCACCGGGCGGTCGCCGCAGCTCGGTGCGATCAGGGCCAGGGTCCGTGCCAGGCGCAGCGGGAACTCGTAGAAGGCCACGGTGGCGTCGGCGAGCAAGCCTGCCTCCACGGCGCGGCGCAGCTTGCTGGGGCTGCGCGGCAGGAAGCCGAGGAAGTAGACGCGATCGCCGCGCAGTCCGCTGCCCGCGAGCGCGGCCGTCAGGGCGGATGGGCCGGGGACGGGCACGATCGCGACCCCGGCGTCGCGCGCGGCCCGCACCAGTCCCGCGCCGGGGTCGCTGACCACGGGGGTCCCGGCGTCCGTGCACAGCGCCAGGACCTCGCCCCCGACCAGCCGCGCGACCAGCGCGGGGACTCGGCGTGCCTCGTCATGCGCGGGCAGCGAGAGAAGCGGTCGTGAGATGCCGTGGGCGGTGAGCAGCTGGCGGGTGCGCCGTGTGTCCTCGGCCACGACCGCATCGCACTCGCGGAGCACCCGCAGCGCTCTCAGGGTGATGTCCTCGAGGTTGCCGATGGGCGTCGCGACAACCTGGAGGAGCCCGCGGTCGGCGTCGCTCAAGTACCCCAGTCCCTGGGGTAGCGGAAGTCGCGGTCGATGGTGCGGGCGGAGAGCTTGGCGATGATCGGTGGTCGCCGCTTGTACTGGCTTCCCATGACACGAAGGGCGACCTGCTCGACGAACCCGTCGTCGAAACCCAGGGCGCGCAGCTCGGCACGGGTACGGCGCTCGTCGACCATGTGGTACAGCAGCGCGTCAACCATGTCGTAGGCGAAACCGAGCTCCTGCTCGTCCGACTGGCCCTCCCAGAGGTCGGCGCTGGGCGCCTTGTCGATCACCTGTCGTGGAAGATCGACGCTCCTGGCGAGCGCGAACACCTGGGTCTTGTAGAGATCACCCAGCGGGTTGAGCGCGCTCGCCATGTCTCCGAACAGCGTGCCGTAGCCGAGCAACAGCTCCGTCTTGTTGCTGGTGCCGATCACCAGCGCACGATGTGCGAAGGACATGTCGTAGAGGATGGTCATGCGCTCACGCGCCATCTTGTTGCCGCGGCGGGCACGGTCCGCGTCCGGGAAGCGCTCGAAGTACGCGTCGACCTGCGGCGAGATGTCGACGAGCGTCGGGCTCATGCCCAGCCTCGTGCACACCAGGCGTGCGTCGGCCTCGGACGCCGCCGCCGACGTCCGGTACGGCATGAGGATGGGCACGACGTTCTCGGGTCCCAGCGCGGCGCACGCCAGCGCGGCGCTCAGGGCGGAGTTGATACCGCCGGACAGGCCGACGACGACGCGCTCGAAGCCGACCTTGCGCACCTCGTTGCGGACGAAGCCGACGAGGATGTCGCGGACGACGTCGCTGTCAATCGAGAGCGCGTCGCTGTCGGAGACGATCCGTCTCGGCGTCGTTGATGTCATGTCGTTCATCACGGAGCAGCGGGTAGGCGATGCGGGCGCGCCGCACCGCGGCGAGGTCGATGCGATGGAGCACCAGGCACTCGTCGCTGCCGGCGGGGTCGTCGAGGAGGCGCCCGTCGGGACCGACCGCGCGCGAGCCGCCCCAGAAGCCGATCCCGTCCTCGAAGCCGGTCCGGTTGCAGTACAGCAGGTAGGCGGTGTGGAGCTGCGCGTAGGTTCGGGTCATGGCGTCGTAGCTCCTCGCCGTGCCCAGGGCGTTGCCGCGGACCACGCCTCGCCCCGGGGACGCCGAGGGGCAGACGAACAGCTCGACACCCTCGCGGGCGAGGAGGCCGGCCGCGCTGGGATGCCACATGTCCTCGCAGATGAGCAGGCCGGCCTGCCATGGGCGCGGCGGTGCGGCCGCACGCAGCGGTGCCCCGAAGGTGCGAAAACGGTCGCCCGGGGCCAGGTACCTCGCCTCGTCGAACAGGCCGTAGGTCGGCAGGTACACCTTGCGGTGGACGTGGTGGAGACGGCCGCCGGAGAGGTAGAGGGAGGCGTTGTAGAAGCGGGCGTCGTCGCTCTCCAGGACACAGCCGGCGACGACGTCCACCTCGCGTGAGGCCACCGCCAGCCGCTGCAGCTGCTCGGACTGCTCGCGCAGCGCCACCTCCGGGACGAGGTCCTTGAGGAAGTAGCCGGTCAGCGAGAGCTCGGGGAAGACGATGAGCGCGGCGCCTCCCGCCGCCGCCTCATCGATGAGCTCCAGGTGACGGTCGAGGTTGGCCGCGACGTCGCCAAGGCGCGGGGCGACCTGCGCCAGCGCCACCACCACGTCGGTGCGGTCGCCGCCGGGCCTCACCGTCGTCGCCACCGGCTCGGCGGCGGGTGGGGCCACCCGGTCCGCAGCCGGCGGCGCCTCGGTCAGGGTCATGCCGGGTCCTCGTGCACGTGGTGATCCTCCTCCGATTGTCGGCCGAAGTCGCCCATCCGTGTCACGGCCGGTACCCGCCGGTGCAGGACGAACTCGGCGACCGCCTCACCAACCTCCGCCACCGCCATGGTCGCGACCGCCGCCGGCGGCAGCGCCGCCAGGAATCGCTCGCCGTAGTCGCGGTTGCGCAGCCGCTCGTCACAGAGCACCACGACGCCCCGGTCGGAGCCGTGCCGGATCAGCCTGCCGAACCCCTGGCGGAGGCGCAGCACCGCCTGCGGGAGGATGTACTGGCCGAACGGGTCGGGCAGGGATTCCGTCCGCGCTCTGACCAGCGGGTCGGTGGGGACGGCGAACGGCAGCTTGGCGATGACCACGCAGCGCAGCGCGTCGCCCGGCACGTCGATCCCCTCCCAGAAGCTGCTCGTGCCGAGCAGCACCGTCCGCCGGTTGGCAAGGAAGCTGGCGAGGATCTGGCGGCGGGTGCCGTCGAGCCCTTGGCCGAGCAGGGCGATCCCACTCGACTCCATCCGCTGCCTGAGGAGCGCGTGCACCCGCCGCAGCGGGCTGTAGCCGGTGAACAGCGCCAGGGTGCTGCCGCCGAGCCGTTCGGCGGTGTCGCCGACAAGGGTGGCCACCGCGCGCTCGTGGTCGGGGTCGTCGTACGGGGGGACGTCCGACGGGAGGATGCAGAGCGACTGGGCGAGGTAGTCGTACGTGGAGCTGAGCAGGAGCTCCTCGGCGTCGTCGAGGCCAAGCCGCGAGCGCGTGAAGGCGAAGTCGCCCCCCACCGCCAGGGTCGCCGAGGTGGCGATCACCGCGTCCGCGCGGGCGAAGACGGACTCCCGGAGGCTGTCGGCAACGCTGACCGGCGCCTCGTGGAGCTCGCCCTGTTCGGCGCGCAGCGCCAGCCAGGCCACGTGGCCGGCCCGGGGCCGCACCAGCACTCGCTCGACGGCAGCGGCGAGCTCATCCAGTGCCGCGGCGGCCAGAAGCCGCTCCTGGTCGGCACGGTCAGGCTGGGGAAGCAGCTCGGCCTGCACCGAGCCGGCGCGCTCCGGGTCGCGCAGCTGCTCAGCCGCCAGCCGCCAGCGCGCGACGGCGTGCTCCGCCGAGCGGAGCAGGACACCGTGGCCATGGGCGGCGCGCACCTCGTCGGAGAGACCGACGGTTGCGTTGCCGGTGTGGTCGGCGCCGAGCACCTCACCGATGCGTCCCTTGACGTCGCCGAACAGCCGCACGGTCGCCTCACGGGCAGCCCCCAGGGCCGGGGCGAGGTCGGCGCCCGCGGGCCCGAGGCGGTCCAGCACCACCAGGACGTCGAACGCCCGCAGGCTGGTTCCGAGCTGTTCGGTGGCGGCACCCTCGAGGTGATGGGCCTCGTCGATGACCAGCGCGTCGTGCTCACCGAGGGCGGAGCCACCGGCTCCCGCGTCGGCGAGCAGGAGCGCGTGGTTGGTGATCACGATCGAGGCGGCCTCAGCCGTGCGGCGGGCGGCCACCATGAAGCAGCGGTTGTCCTGCCAGTTGGCACACGCCGAGCCGAGACAGTCGCCGCCGTCGGACTCGACGTGGCGCCACAGGGTCTCCTCCTGGCCGTTGAGGTGCAGCTCGCTGCGGTCGCCCTGCTCGGTCTCCGCCAGCCAGGCGAGCAGCTTGAGCTTGAAGCGCACCCGGTCGAGGTCGGGACCGTGCGGCCCGGCGTCGCCGGTGGCGAGGAAGCGCTGCCAGCGGCGCAGGCTGAGCTGGTGGTTCCGTCCCTTCAGGAGGGCGGCCGGCACGGGCGCGCCCACCAACCGCTCCACCATCGGCAGGTCGCGGTCCATCAGCTGCTCCTGGAGGGTGATGGTGCGGGTGGCGACCACGGCCCGTCGGCCGCCGCGGCTCTGCAGGGCCAGTGGCAGCAGGTACGCCAGCGACTTGCCGACCCCGGTTCCCGCCTCGACGATGAGGCGGCGGCGGCGCTGCAGGGTCTGGGCGACCGCCCGTGTCATCTGCACCTGTGCCTCCCTGAGCTCGTAGCCATCAGCGGCCGCCTGGAGGGGACCGCCGGGCTCGAGGAGGGCGGTGGAGGCGCCCGCCAGGTCAGGCGGTGGCGCGCCCGTCGCGGGCGGTGGTGGTGGCGCGGTGCGTTGCGCCCCGGCCCACGTCCGACGTGCCGGGTCGCCGTCGCCACCGACCACGGTGTGGAAGAACAGCCGCAGCTCGCCGCCGGCATCGGCCGCCAGCCGTCGCATCTGCATGAGGCTGGTGACCGGCAGGGCCTCCGCTGCCTCGCGCAGGCGTGCGAACAGCAGGTGGGTCGCCGAGGCGTCGCTGAGCGCTCGGTGCGGCCGGAGGTGCTCGATGCCGATCGCGGCGCTGAGCAGGGGCAGGCTGTGGGACTCCGCCGTGGGCAGGAGGACGCGCGCGAGCTCGAGGGTGTCGAGGACGCGCCGGCCGCTGAAGGCGTCCGGAGCCAGGCCCGCGCAGAAGGTGACGTCGAAGCCGGCGCCGTGGGCGACCAGCTCGGCGCCGTCACAGAAGTCGGCGAGCTGGGCGACAGCTTCGACGGGTGCCGGCGCGCCGGCCACGTCGGCCGCGGTGAGCCCGCAGAGCCGCTGCACCGCCAGCGGTATCGGCACCCCGGGGTCCACCACCACCTCGAGCTCGCCGATGCGGCGCATGGTGGCGTCGAAGCGGACCGCCCCGACCTCGAGCACGCGGTCGCTCTTCGGCGACAGGCCCGTCGTCTCGAGGTCGAAGGCCACGAACTCGACGGCGGCGGACACCCCGCGGATCAGGCTGCTGGCGTCGACGCCGGCGCCTCCGGCGGCACGGCTGCTCGGTACCGTTCCGGGAGCATCGCGGAGATGGCGCTCATGATCGTCGCGGCCACGAGGCGATTGTCCAGGCGCGCGGCCGTGCCACCGGTGGGGAGGGCGACGCGCGTGCCGTATTGCACGTGCACGTCGGCGCGGTGGATCCGCCTGGTCCCGGGCGCGAGGACCTTCTCGGTCCCCCACACCGCCACCGGGATCACCGGCACGCCACCGTGGCGGGCGAGGAACCCCACCCCGGCCTGCGGGTCGCGCAGCCGGCCGTCGGGGGACCGGGACCCCTCGGGGTAGACGAGCACCACGTGCCCGGCGCGGAGGAGGTCGAGGGTGTGGCGCAGGGCGGTGCGGTCGGCGCTGCCGCGCACCACCGGGAATGCGTTGAAGCCGCGGAAGATCCAGCGCACCCGGGGGTCGGCGAAGGCCTCGCTCTTGGCCATGTAGTGGACGTCGAGGCGGGGGATCAGCGACCCCGTCAGCGGCGGGTCGATGGTGCCGACATGGTTGCCGACGAGCAGCGCGCCACCTCGGCGGGGCACGTTCTCCAATCCCTCTATGTGCACACGACCGGTGAGGACGAGGGCCACGAGGACCCGCATGATCCCCCGCAGGACCCAGTACGTCACCCCGCTCGCACCCGGTCGAGGCCCGCCTGGCGACAGACCGCGAGCGCGTGCGCGATCATCGCCGGCACGTCCATCGCAGAGGTGTCGATGACATGCGCCTCGGCGGCGGGGCGCAGCGGTGACTCGGCGCGATCGGTGTCGGCACGGTCTCGGTCCCCGACCTCGGCGCGCAGGACGCTGTCGTCGGCCGGCGTCCCGCGCGCGCGAAGCTGGGCGAGGCGCCGCTCCTCGCGCACCGATTGCGGCGCCTTGAGATAGAACTTCACCGCCGCGTCGGGGAAGACCACCGTGCCGCAGTCGCGTCCCACCGCGACGGCGCCGCCGGCGGCGAGGGCGCGCTGCGGTTCGAGGACCGCGGCGCGCACCGCGGGTGTGCTCGAGATCGTCGCCAGCAGTCGCGCGTGGCGCGGATCACGGAGCACGACGTCATCCGCGACGCCGTCGACGACCACCCTGTCGCCACCGGAGCGCGGGTCTGTGTCGACCTCGACGACGGTTCTTCGCGCCAGCTCGGCGAGGGCAGCCGGGTCAGCGATGTCGGCGCCCGCGCGCACAGCGGCGACCATGATGCCGCGATAGAAGAGCCCGGTGTCGATGAGCGGGACCCCGAGCTCGACGCCAAGCGCACGCCCCAGCGTCGACTTGCCGCTCCCTGCCGGGCCGTCGACGGTCACGACGCGCCGCCGGCTCATCGGGACCGCGCGCCGGCCTCGCCGGACGCGGAGCGCAGGGCGTCGACCTCGGCCGCGTCGAGGGACCGCGATGCTCCCTCGTCGAGGTCACCGAGCTCGATCGGCCCGACCCTGGTGCGGCAGAGGTCGGCGACCTCGCCCCCGACGGCGGCGATCAGCCGCCGCACCAGGCGTTTGCGCCCCTCACCCATGACGACGTCGATGGCGCTGCCGCCGCGACGCACCTCGAGTGCCCGCGCTGGGCCGTCCTCCAGCATCACGCCGGTGAGCATCCGTTCGAGCTGCGCGTCCGACAGAGGCGCTGTTGTGGTGACGCGGTAGGTCTTGTGGACCCCGTGGCGAGGGTGCGCGACGCGATGCGCCAGCTCGCCGTCACTGGTGAGCAGGAGCAGCCCGCGGCTGTCGGAGTTGAGCCGTCCGATCGGCACCAGCCCGGGCACATCGGGCACGATGTCGCGAACGGTCGGACGGCGCTGCGGATCACTCATGGTGGTGAGCACCCCGGGCGGTTTGTTGAGCGCCAGGGTCACGGTGGTGGGCAGCTCGGCGGCGACGCGCGTGCCGTCGACCTCGACGGTGTCCGCGTTGATGTCAATCCTGGCTCCAACTTGCGCGTCCGCTCCGTTGACCTGCACCCTGCCGGCTGCGATCAGCTGGTCGGCGGCGCGACGCGAGGCCACGCCGCGGCGAGCCAGGAAGCGGTTGAGCCTCTCTCCCGTGCCGCCGGCCACCGCGCTCACGATGTCGGGCCATCGTCGTGTGCCCCCTCGGCCGCGGTTGCGCGGGCCAGCTCGGCGAGCGCCTCCTCGTCGCCCAGCGGCGGCAGGTCGTCGATGCGCTCGAGGCCGACGATCTGCAGGAAGCGCAGGGTGGTGCCGAACAGGCGCGGCCGTCCCGGACTGTCCTGGCGGTCGACCTCGGCCACCAGGCCGCGGCGCTCCAGGCTCTCGAGCACGGCCTCGCAGTTGACCCCCCGGATCGCTTCGATGCCGGCCCGGGTCAGGGGCTGGCGGTAGGCGACGATGGCGAGCGTCTCCAGCGCCGGGCGGCTCAGCCTGGTGGGGCGCTCGGGCTGGAGCGCCCGCTGGACCGCCCAGGCGGTCTCCGGACGGGTGACCAGCTGGAGCTGCTCGCCGTGCCGCTGGAGCATCAGCCCCCGGCCGCGCAGCTGCGCGGCGAGCGACTCGGCCGCGGCAGCGACCGCCGCCGAGCTCCGTCCCAGGATCGCCCCCACCTCGGCCAGGGTCACCGGCCTGTTCAGCGAGAAGCAGACCGCCTCCACCGCCACCGCCAGGTCCTCGGGCTCAGCGCCGGCCATCGCCTCGGGCACGACCGCCCGGCCGAACACGTCAAGAGCGAGCTCGAAGGTCTCCTCCTCCTCGACCTCGACCGCGACCTCGGCGTCCGCCTCACCCATCGGCGCGCACCATGATCGGGCCGAACGGCTCGGCCTGGTCCACGACGGCCTCGCCGAGCCGGAGCAGCTCGAGGAGCGCGAGGAAGCAGGCGACCGCCTCCAGCCTCGAGGTGACCGTCGCAAACAGCTCGTCGAACGCGAGCCGGCCACCGCGGAGCCGGCCGCGCAGCTCCGCCATCTTCTCGTCGACCGAGAAGGTCACGGCACCGATCGGGAGGGGTTCAGCCTCATGGAGGCGGATCAGCACCTCACGGAAGGCCGCCGCCAGCCGCTCGGGCGGGATGCGCAACCGTTCGACCGGGATCACCTCGGGAGCCACCAGGCCGAGGAAGCTGCGTGTCCCCTCCTCGGCCGCCTCGGCGAGGAGCGCCTCGGCGGCCGCCTTGAAGAGCCGGTACTCGGTGAGGCGCCGCCCCGCATCGTCCCCGAGGTCGGCCTCCTCCTCGTCGTCCCCGGCCGCGCTCTCAGCCGGGTTGAGCCCCGCCGCTTTCAGCGCGACGAGCCGCGCCGCCAGGGTGAGGAAGTCCGCCAGCTCGCGCAGGTCCGCCTGGTCGCCGGCCGCCTCCAGCCGGGCGCGGAAGCTCGCCGTGATGTCGGCGACGGCGATGGCGTCGAGGTCCACGTCGCCGCGCTGCGCGCGGGCGACCAGCTGCTCGAGGCTGCCGCTGAACCCCTCCACCTCGACGGGGAAGCGGGCGGCGGGGTCGGGCGCCTCCGGCTCTGCCGGGCTGACAGACCCCGCGGGGCGGTTCTCGACCATGTTCCCCGCATGGTACGGATCGGGGCTCGGCGGCTCCATCACCGCCGTGCGTTGCGGGCGGCCCGCGCCGGGGTGGCTCGCCCCGCTCCGATGGTGCCGACGGCCTCGCCGCGCAACTCCACCGCCCGCGCCAGCGCGGCGTCCGTGACCCGCCCGGACATGAGCCGGGCGATCTCGGCGATGCGGTCTTCGCCGTCCGCGTGCACGACGCGCGCCACCGGGGCGGCGCCGGTGTCGGTCTTACGCACCACCAGATGAGCCGAGGCGCGCGAGGCGATCTCCGCACGGTGGGTGACCGCGATCACCTGGCGGTGCACGCCGGTCGCAGCGAGCAGGTCGCCGACGCGCGCGGCGGTCTCGCCACCGATGCCGGTGTCCACCTCGTCGAGGACGAGGAGCGGCGAGCCGGTCTCGGTCACGCAGGCGGAGAGAGCCAGCACCAGCCGCGACAGCTCGCCCCCAGACGGCCCCTCGTCGAGCGGCACCGGGGTGGCGTCGCGGCTGGTGGCCAGGCGGAACTCCACCTCGTCGATGCCCGCGGGGCCGCAGTGCACAAGCGCCCCGGCCGCCTCGAGCCCGTCGGGGTCGGCGCGCCGGTCGATCATCACTCGCAGCCGCGCCTCCGGAAGCTCGAGGCGGTGGAGGGCGGCGTCCACCTCGCGCTCGAGGCGCCGCGCGGTGCGGCGCCGTCGCTCGGACAGCTGGAGCGCCAGCTCCCCGGCGCGCTGCCGTGTGGTGGTCACGGCGTCCTCCGCGGCGGCGAGCCGGGAGCCGCCGTCCTGCCCCGCGGCCAGGAGGTCCCGCGCAGCCGCGACTGCCTCGAGCGCCTGGTCGAGCGACCCGTGGCGTCGACGGACCCGGGCCAGCAGGTCGAGCCGCTCCTCCACCTCGATGAGCCGGCGCTCGTCAAGGGCGATCGACTTGGCGTGGCTGCGGGCGGCGGCCCCGAGGTCGCGGAGGCGTTCGAGGATCTCCGTAGCATCGCCGATCAGCCCGTCGAGCGCAGGATCCACGCCGCTGACCGCGGCGGCTGCGTCGATGGTGCCGGCGAGCAGGTCGGCGGCCCCGGGTGACTCATCGTCACCGGCGGCTGCCCGGCGCAGGTCGTCGGCCGCGGCGGCGAGCGCGGCCGCGTTGCGCAGGCGCAGGCGCTCGGCGGCCAATTCCACGTCCTCCCCGGGCCTGATCCCGAGGGCGCCGAGATCGGCGACCAGCAGTCGTGCTGCCTCCACCTCGGCGGCGCCCGCGGCCTGGCGGCGGCGAAGGTCCTCGAGCGCGCCGCGCGCCGCCCGCCATTGGCTGACAGCCTCGCGCACCTCGTCCCGAAGCGCGCCGGCGCCGGCCGCGAGGTCAAGGAGGTCCCGCTGACGGGCCCGTTGCACGAGGCGCCGGCTGGCGCCCTGGAGGGTGACCTCCGCGAGCACCTCCCCGACCTCGCGCATCACCACCTGGGACACGAGCGCGCCGTTGATCCGGCAGGAGCCGCGCCCGGCTCGAGTGACCTCCCGTGTGAGGGTGGTGAGCTCGTCGTCGGGGACGCCGAGGTCGGCCAGGCGTTTGCGCAGGGCCTCGGGGACATCGTTGAACACAGCGCTGACCGTGGCGGCGTCGGCCGTGCGGCGGATCGGGTCGCCGTCCACGCGGTCGCCGAGCGCCAGGCGAAGCGCGGTGATGCACACAGACTTGCCGGCGCCGGTCTCACCTGTCAGGGCGGTGAAGCCCCCGCCGACCGGAACGAGCACCTCGTCGAACACCGCGAGCCCGCGGATGCGGAGCTCGACAAGGCTCACCGTGGCGCCTCGGTGGCCGCCGGACCCTCCTCCCTCTCGTCGGGCCGCAGCAGTGCCGGCCGCTCCAGGTCCTTGAGGGGCAGGCCGAAGCGCACCTTCTCGCGGAGCCGGCGCAGGAAGGAGGGTGAGTTGTCGAAGCGGACGAAGGCGAGCTCGGGTCCCGGCCGGATGATCATCTCGGCGCCGTCACGGAGGCGGATCTCGGAGATGCCGTCGGCGGCCACGTTGACGCGGCCGCGCTCCACGGTGACGCGCAGGGTGACCACCTCGGGGAGGACGATGGCGCGTGAGATCACCGCGTGGGGTGCCAACGGAACGACCACGATGGCCCGCACCCGCGGGTCGATGGGGGGGCCGCCGGCGCTCAGGGCGTAGGCCGTCGAGCCCGTGGCGGTTGCCACCACGACGCCGTCGGCATCGAAGTCGCCCAGCAGCTCGCCGTCCTGCTCGACGCGGATGCGGGCGACGGCAACGCCACTGGACTTCACCGCCACCTCGTTGAGCGCGAGCGTCTGCCACGGCGCGGTCTCCCCCTCCCCCGGCACCGAGGCCTCGAGCATCGACCGGCGCTGGGTGTGGCAGCGGCCCGCGGCGAAGGCCTCGAGCGCGCTGGGCAGCTCGGCCACCTCCACATCGGTGAGGAAGCCGAGCCGGCCGCGGTTGACACCCACGACAGGGATCCCATGGGGAGCGGCAAGGCGGGCGCCGTACAGGAATGTGCCGTCGCCGCCGATGGTGACCAGCAACTCGGTGCTGGCCGCGTGCTCCGCGAGGGTGGCCTCCGGCTCACGCACCTCGATCCAGACCCCGTAGCCGAGCTCACGCGCCCGGGCGGCCGCGGCTTGGACGGCATGCTGCTCGCCGGGATGCAGGAGGAAGCCGATCTCGCCGCTCATTCCGGGACCTCCGGGAGGCCCAGGTGGACCAGCCATTCCTGGTTGCCCTTGGCCCCGCGCACCCCGGCAGGCACCGGCGGGTCCAGGATGGAAGCCCGCAGGGTCTCGCGGACCCAGGCACGGAGGTCGTCGAGGGCGGCGACGGTGGCGGCGCCATCGCGCACCACCCCGCCCGGCTCCACGGACCCACGGGGCAGCTCGAACTGCGGCTTGAAGAGCGCCACCACCTCGGCGGCCGGCGCGAGCAGAGCGACGTTGGGGAGCACCGCGCGGAGCGAGATGAAGGAGAGGTCGAGCGTCACCAGCGAGGGCCGCGGTCCGTCGAGCGCGGCCAGGGTACGGATGTTGGTGCGGTCCAGGATGCGGACCCGGGCGTCGCTCGCGAGGCGGCTGTCGAGCTGGCCGCGGCCGACGTCGACCGCGTAGACGAGGGACGCGCCGCGGTGCAGGAGCACGTCGGTGAAGCCGCCGGTGCTGGCACCCGCGTCGAGGCAGACGCGGTCGCCACAATCGACGCCGAACTGGTCGAGCGCCGCCGCCAGCTTGAGCCCGCCTCGTCCCGCCCAGGGGTGAGCGCGGCTGTCGGTCAGACGAAGCCCGGTCCCCGGCCCCACCGGCAGCGCGGCGCTGTCGGCGCGGACGCCGTCGACCTCCACGAGCCCGGCGGCGACCAGCGCCTGGGCGCGCGCGCGCGTGTCGGCCAGCCCCCGCTCGACGAGGAGATCATCGAGGCGGGCACGGGAGACCGCGGTCATGTCGCGCATCCTACACAGAGAAGCGTATCTGCGTTCAAAAAGGGATGTCGTCGGGGTTGACCGGCCGTCCGCGTGGGGCGCTGGCCGGGAGCGGGTCACCGAAGAGGCGCTGCCCGGCGCCGGCAGGCCCCGGCGGTGCGGCGGCCTTCTCCGCGCGGTCGGCGGGTGGCTGGAACGGCCTCTCGACCTCCCCCGCCGACCCCACCACCAGTTGGGTGATCTTCTGCTCGGTCCGATCGAGCAGCTGGGCGCAGTGCCGCGTCAACGCCGCGCCGCGCTCGTACGCGGCGATGGCCGCCTCCAGCTCCACGTCGCCGCGCTCCAGCCGCGCGATGATCTCGTCGAGCTCCGCCAGCGCGGCCTCATAGCTCAGGGCGGAGAGGTTGTCAGCCATGGTCGTCCTCGGTGGGGGCCTGTCCCGGCTCGCCATCGTACATTCGTTCGCGTTCGGCGGCCACCTCGACGCCACCGCTGAGGACCCGGCTCAGCAGGCTGCCCTGGGCGAGCCGGGTGCGCAGCACCGCCCCCGGGGTGACTTTCGCGGCCGCGGTGACCACCCGCCCGGTCGTGGTGTCGACCGTGATCGAGTAGCCGCGGTCGATCACGGCCAGCGGTGAGAGGGCCTCGAGGCGCCCCCCGATCCCGTCGAGGTGGCGGCGCCGGGTCAGCAGCGCCGCGGCGGCGCCGCCGTCCAGGCGAGCGGCTCGTGCCGCCAGCCGCTCGCGGTGCACGGGCAGGGCGCGCAGCGGCGAGTGCAGGGCGAGGGCGCCGCGGGCACGCTCCAGCTGGCGCTGCCTCGCGCTGACGCCGGCCAGGAGCGCACCACGCAGGCGCACGTCGCGAGCCCGCAGCTCCTGGCCCATCCTCGATGCACGCACGGCCGGGGAGAGCTGGTCGAGCCGGCTGAACCGCCGCTGGGCCCGTTCGCGTTTGTGAGTCAGCTCCCGCCGCAGCCCGTTGCGCAGACGGTGCTCGCGGGCCTCGAGTTCTCCGCGAAGCTGGCCACAACTCGGAGCCACAGTCTCCGCGGCTGCCGAAGGCGTCGCCGCCCTCTGGTCCGCCGCCAGGTCGGCGATGGTCACGTCGGTCTCGTGGCCGACGCCGGAGACGACGGGCACCGGGCACGCCCGGATGGCGCGCGCCACGGCCTCGTCGTTGAAGGCCATCAGGTCCTCGAGCGAGCCACCGCCGCGCACCAGCAGCACAACCTCGACGCCGCGGGCGCGACCGGCCCGCCGCAGCGCGGACACGATCGTCTCGGCGGCGCCATCGCCCTGCACCGTGGCCGAGGAGAACACGACGTCCACGCAGGGCGCGCGGCGTCCGAGGACGGTCACGACGTCGTGCAGCGCCGCCCCCGTCCGCGAGGTGACCACGGCCACGCGCCGCGGCAGCAGGGGCAGCGGTCGCTTGAGCTTGGCGTCGAAGAGGCCCTCGGCGGAGAGCGCGCGCTTGCGCTGCTCGACCGCCAACGCCAGCGCGCCCACCCCACTCGGTTCGAGGCGATCGGCGACGAGCTGGTACCTGCCCTGCTGCGAGTACACGCTGACCTGGCCGTGGACCACGACGGTCATGCCGTTCTCCGGCGCGAACGGGACGCGCAGCGCGTTGGTCCGGAAGCACACGCAGCTCAGAGCCGACTGGCCGTCCTTCAAGGTGAAGTAGATGTGTCCCGAGGCGGGGCGGGTGAGGTTGCTGATCTCTCCCTCGACGAGCACGTCCTCGAGCTCCGGGCGCGCGGACAGGGCATCTGTGACGAGCGTGGTCAGCTCGGTGACGCTGAGGGCGTGGGCGCCGCTCACACGCGCTCCCGGGCGATCTGTCCGAGGACGCCGTTGACGTACTGCACGGCGTCGCCGCCGGCATAGGCACGGGCCAGCTCCAGCGATTCGTCCAGGACCACTGCCACCGGGGTGCCGTCGCCGTGGAGCAGCTCGAACGTCCCCAGCCGCAGCACCGCCCGCTCCACCTTGCCGACGTCGCCGAGCGACCAGCTGCTGGCCGCGCTGAGCGCCGCGTCGATGCGCTCGCGGTGCTCAAGGCAGCCCAGCACGAGCCGCTCGCCGAAGGCGCGGATGTCGGCGGTGGCACCCACCTCCTCGGCCTGGTAGGCCAGGGCGGTCTGGGCGTCCTTGTCCGTCCCCTCGAGCTCGAACAGCACCCGCAGCGCGAGCTCGCGCCCGCGCCGGCGGCGTCCACCCCCCGCGGACGTGGTCACGTGAAGACGACCTCGCTCACGAAGACGTTCACCGCCGAGAGCGGCAGCCCGAGCATGCGCCGGATGGCGTCGCCGACAGACCTCTGGACCTCCGCGCCCACGGCCGCGACGTTGGCGCCGGCCTCCATGACGATCCACAGGTCGATGCGCAGGCCGTCGCCGCGCAGCTCCACGCGGGCACCGCGGTGGGCGACCCGGCGTCGCAGGATGCGTTCGATGGACTGCCCACCGGGCCGGTACATGGCGTGGACGCCTCCCACCTGCAACGCGGTCAGGGCCGCGATCCAGGCGACGACGTCGTTGGCCACCCGGGTGACGCCCAGCGACTCGCGGCCGCCGTCGCCGATCTCCATTGTCTGGGCGACCTCGTTCATCACACCCTCTCCACGTACTTGCCTGTGCGCGTGTCGACGCGGATGCGGTCGCCCTCGTTGACGAACAGTGGCACGTCGACCACCAACCCCGTCTCCACCGTGGCGGGCTTGAAGGCGGCGTTGGCGGTGTCACCCTTGAAGCCGGGATCGGTCTGGGTCACCTCCAGCTCCACAGAGGTGGGCAGGTCGATCCCGAGGACCGCACCCTCATAGGTGAGCAGGAAGAGGTTGTCGTTCTCCTTGAGGTAGCGACGCGCGTCACCGAGCTGGTCGGGCGTGAGCGGGAACTGGTCGTAGGTGCTCGTGTCCATGACCACGTAGTTGTCGCCGTCCTGGTAGAGGAATTGCGCCTCGCTGCGCTCGATGCGGGCGCGGCCGAACTTCTCCTCCGGCCGGAACGTCTCCTCCGTGACCGCCCCGGTCTGGAGGTTCTTGAACTTGGCGCGGACGATGGCCGTGCCGCGTCCCTGCTTGTTGTGCGCGAACTCGAGCACCTGGAGGAGCTCGCCCTGGCGCTCCACCGTGTTGCCCGGCCGCAGCTCGCCGGCGCTGATCATGGCTGTGTCTCCGTGGTGTGTTCTCCGGCCAGGCGCACCGCCGCCTGCAGTGCCATCACGTAGCCGTCCGCGCCCGCGCCCGTGATGACCGCGGTCGCCGCGGCAGCGACGTGTGATGTCCGACGGTACTCCTCGCGACTCAGGATGTTGCTGAGGTGCACCTCCACCACCGGCCCCTCGAACGCGCGCAGGGCGTCGGCGAGGACGATGCTGGTGTGGGCGAGGCCGCCCGGGTTGATGACGATGGCGTCCACGTGGTCGCTCTCCTCCTCGATGAGGTCGATCAGCGCACCTTCGTGGTTGCTCAGCTCCCAGCGCAGCTCCGCGCCGAGCGCGGCGGCCTCGCGGCGCAGGCGGTCATGGATCTCCGCCAGCGTGACCCGGCCATAGATCTCGGGCTGGCGGCGCCCGATGGTGCCGAGGTTGGGGCCGTTGAGCACGAGGATCCTCACGCTGCCAGCACCTCCGAGAGCGCCGACCGCACGGCGCCGGGCTCGACCACGATGCCGGTGACCGGCTGTCCACGCCCGCGCAGCAGCACCCATCGCGCCACGCCCGCGCGCGCCTTCTTGTCGGTCCCGAGCCGGTCGGCGATGTCGGTGGCGGCCAGGCGCGGTCGCTGCGTCAGCCCGCACGCGTCGAGCAGCTCGTCCTGGTGGTCGATGTCCGCAGCCGGGCAGCCGGCCTCCACGAGGCTCAGCGCGCCCGCGACGCGCATGCCGAAGGCGACGGCTTCGCCATGGTCGAGCCCGGCGTCGCGTCCTGTCAGCG
This sequence comes from Candidatus Dormiibacterota bacterium, assembly GCA_963823765.1. Classification (GTDB taxonomy): domain Bacteria; phylum Chloroflexota; class Dormibacteria; order Aeolococcales; family Aeolococcaceae; genus Aeolococcus. The sequence goes on along the minus strand of CAWGML010000002.1, from coordinate 579,601 downwards.
CCTCCACAGCATGTCCCACCGTGTGACCGTAGTTGAGGATGGCACGCCGGCCCGATTCGCGCTCGTCGCCGGCGACGACGTCGGCCTTCAGCCCGCAGCAGGCGCGGACCAGGTCGATCAACGCGTCGCGGTCGCGCTCGAGGGCGGCGGGGAGGCGCTGGTCGACAACCTCGGCGAGGCGGCCGCCGCCAACCATGGATGACTTCACGATCTCGGCGAACGCCGACCGGAAGGTGCGCTCGCCGAGCGTGTCGAGCACCTCCGGGTCGCACAGGACCGCGCGCGGTTGCCAGAACACGCCCGCCAGGTTCTTGCCGCGGCGGAGGTTGACGGCGGTCTTGCCGCCCACAGCGCTGTCCACCATCGCAAGCAGCGTGGTGGGCACGACCACCCAGGCGATGCCGCGCATGTAGGTGGCGGCGACGAGGCCGGCCACGTCGCCCACGCTCCCGCCTCCGACGGCCACGATGCAGTCGTCGCGGTCCAGCCCGATGTCGCTGCAGTGCTCGAGGAGGGAGCCAGCCACGCTCCACTGCTTGGCCTGCTCCCCGCCCGCCACCGCGTGCACGGTCGCGGCGAGGTCGCGGCGGCGCAGCCGCAGCGCGATCGTCTCGGCCACCCCAGCCACCGCCGCGTCCGCGATGAGCAGCACCCGGCGCGAGAGCGGGGGCACATGAGCGGCGACCCCATCGAGGGCGCCGGCGCCGACCTGGACCAGGTACGGATGCGCGGTGCCGACGCGGATGGCGCCGGCCAGCGCGGCCGCGACCGCGTCGGCAACCTCGGCGGGGGTGCGGCCGGTGCTCTGCACATGCATGTGGGCACGGCCGTGTGCGGCCGAGCGCACCGTGCGCAGGTGACGCAGCGCGGCGCCCGGCGTCTCCCCCAGCAACGGCCGGCCGGCGCCCTCGGAACCAACCCTGGCCGCGAGCTCCGTGTCGGTGGCGTCCAGGCACACGACGGTGGCGCGGCGCTCGAGGACGTCGATGGCGCCCCGCTGCGCGACCAGGCCGCCGCCGGCTGCGATCACCAGCGGCTCCGCCGAGGCCAGCGCGGTCTCGGCCGAGCTGCGCTCCTCGGCGCGGAATCGCTCCTCGCCGAGGTCGGCGAAGACGCGCGCCACGCTCATCCCGAGACGCTGCTGCACGTCCGCGTCGGTGTCCACGCAGCCACGCCCGAGGCGCTGCGCGAGCAGTGGCGCGACGGTGCTCTTGCCGCTGCCCGGCAGGCCCACCAGGACGACATGGCCGATCGCGCTCATCGCAGCCGCCCCAGGGATGCGCGGTAGCCGGCGAGGTTGCGCGACAGCTCCCCGACGAAGTCGCCGCCGCACTTCTCCAGCAGCGCCTGCGCGAGCACCAGCGCGAGCATCGCCTCCGCCACCACAGCGCCGGCGGGCACCACGCAGACGTCACTGCGCTCGTAGTGGGCGTTGACCTCCTCGCCGGTGTGCGCATCGACGCTCCGCAGCGGCGTCAGCAGCGTGGAGATGGGCTTGAAGTGCACCCGCGCCCAGACGTCCTCGCCATTGCTGACGCCGCCTGCAAGGCCACCCTGGCGATTGCTGAGGTGGTGGAAGCCCCGCTCCGCCGACCAGGCAGGGCGGTCGTGCACCGTCGAGCCCGGGCTCGACGCCGCCAGCACGGCATCGCCGAGCTCGACGCCCTTCACCGAGGGGATGCTGCACATCGCCTGCGCGATCCTGCCGTCGAGCCGGCGATCCCACTGCGCGTAGCTGCCAAGGCCGGCCACAACCTGGTGTGCGCAGACGAGAGCCGTGCCACCGAGGGTGTCGCCCGCCTTCCGTGCAGCGTCGATCGCCTCGACCATCAGGGCGCTCGCCGCGGCGTCAGCGCAGCGCACCGGGGACGCCTCGACAGCCGCGGCGTCGGCGGCCAGCTCGTCAGCGACGACGTCGCCGATGCGCACCACGTGGGAGCTGATCGTCATCCCCGCGACGCGGAGCAGCGCCTTGGCCACGGCCCCGGCGGCGACCCGCGCCGCGGTCTCGCGTGCGGAGGCCCGTTCGAGGACGTCACGCGCGTCCTCGAGGTCGTACTTGAGCATCCCGGCGAGGTCGGCGTGGCCGGGGCGCACGCGGGTGACCGGTTTCCTGGTGAAGCCCTCCGCCTCCACCTGCATCGGGCCGGCCCAATTCCCCCCGTCGCGGTTGACGATGGTCAGCGCGATCGGGGAGCCGAGGGTGATGCCGCCACGGACGCCGCCATTGATGACCGCCGTGTCGCTCTCGATCTGCTGGCGCTTGCCACGGCCGTGCCCACCCTGGCGGCGGCGCAGGTCCGGCTCCAGGTCCCGGGTGGCATCGAGCTCGAGCCCGGCGGGGATCCCCTCGAGGATGACGGTCAGCTGGCGTCCGTGCGACTCGCCCGCGGTGAGGAACCTCAACATGCGGCGATTCTAGGTTTGCCGCGGTCACGGACCCCAGAAGAGGATGAAGCTGGCTCCGACGCAGAGGAACGGACCGTATGGGATGGGGTCCTTCAAGCGGCGGATGCGCAGCACCAGCAGCACCAGCGCGACGGCGCCACCCAGGAATATCCCGTAGATCACGGCATAGACCGCACCGATGTGGTGCAGGTCAAGGCCGAGACCGCAGACGGCGCCGACCAGGGCCCCGAGCTTGGCGTCGCCAAGGCCGATGCCCCCGCGAGACAGGACGTTCTGGACGACGAAGAAGAGCCCGATGGCGACGGCGCCGCCGAGCGCTCGCCAGAGGTCGAGCCCCGGCGAGACCGGGGAGAGCGCCAGCGCCACGACGATCGCGGGGTAGGTGACCCGGTTGAGGATGAGGCGGTGCTTGAGATCGAAACCCACCACCTGGACGAAGACGACGACCCAGAGGAGGTGGATCGCCAGCCCGTTCCCCAGCGGCTCATGGGCGGCGAAGGCCGCGAACCCCGCGGCCCCGAGGATCGGGCAGAGCACGCGCTCCAGCCACGTCCAGCCGTAGCGCTCCTGGTGCCAGGCCTCGACGGCCGGGGGCCGTCCGCCCGTCTCGGCCGTCGCCTGCGCCGCGGCGGCGGCATCGCGCTCGTACGCCTCGCGCTCCTCGCGGTCCTCCTCCTCGAGGCGTTCGATCTTCTCGAGCAGCACCGACAGCCACCCCGCCCCGAGCCCGGCGGCGGCTCCGAGAGGGGCTGCGATCGCCGCCGCGGCGGCGGCGTTCATGCGCCCAGCTCCTCCACCAGCGCCCGGCGCGCCGCCGCGTACGGGATCTCCTCGTCGCCGGTCCAGCGGCGGAAGCTCAGCATCCCCTGGTGGAGCAGCATGTCGACACCGTCGCAGCCGCGCAGCCCCACCTCCGCCGCCGCCGCCACGACGTCGACGGGCCGGGGGCGGTAGCGCACGTCAGCGACCGTACACGAGGCCTGCAGACGGGCGGGGGTGAACGGCATATCCGCCAGGCCCACCGAGGTGGCGTTGACGATGATGTCGGCGCCGACCAGGATCCGCTCGAGGAAGTCCTCGTCCCACAGCCCGACGGACATCTCAGCGGTGACGCCTCCCGCGGCCAGCCGGTCGATCAGCGTGCGGGCCGCGTTGATCCGGCGCGCCACCACGGCGGTGCGCTCGACGGGGACGCGGCTCAACGCGAGCACCACGGCCGCCGCCGCCCCGCCGGCGCCGACCACGACCGCGCGGCTGCCGGCGACGGGCCACAGGCTCCGCCCGCTCAGCGCCATCTCGAAACCGGCGGCATCGGTGTTGTCGCCGATCAAGCGGCCGTCTGGGGTGATCGAAACGGTGTTGACCGCACCCGTGATGGCCGCGTCTCCCTCGAGCTCGTCGCACGCGGCGGCCAGCGCCAGCTTGTAGGGCGCGGTCACGTTGGCGCCGCGCCAGCGACCGGAGCGGAGGTCGTGCAGTATCCCGGGCAGCTGCGACGCGCCCACGCTGACGATCTCGTAGCTGCCCGCGCGACCGCTGGCACGCAGCGCCGCCTCCTGCATGGCGCGGCTCGGCGAGGACGCGATGTCCTCGCCGATCAGGCAGAGCGGGAAGAGCTCCATCTCAACACGGTTTGCCAAGGTACTGGTTGATCTGCTGCTCGTGCTGCTGCTCGGTGACGCTGTAGTGGTTGTGGCCGCTGCAGTCGGAGATGAAGAAGAGATACGGCGTGTGTGCCGGGTGGACGGCGGCGCTGAGGCTGCTGAGGCCGGGGTTGGCGATCGGCGTCGGTGGCAGGCCGGGATGGATGTAGGTGTTGTACGGCGTGTCGGTGACCAGCTGCTGGGCCGTGGGGGCGCCGGAGCTGAGGCCCGCCCCATAGGTCACGGTCGAGTCGAGCTGGAGGAGCTGGCCGTCGGCGAGTTGGTTGTCGATGACACCGGCGACGAGGGGTCGATCGACGCTGAACCTGGCCTCGCGTTCGGCGAGAGAGGCCACCGTGAGCTTGGCGTACAGCTGCTGCGGCGAGAGACCGCTGAGGAGTGGCATCGCCTTGTTGGCGAAGTCGGCGAGCTGCATCTGCACGATGTCGTGCGCAGTCGACCCGTCGGGGACGTCAAACGTATCGGGGAACAGGAAGCCCTCCAGCGACGCACCCGCCGGCCGTCCCACCAGGAACGGCTCGTTGAACCTGCCGGTGCGCACCTCGGCGAGGTACTGGGCGGCGCTGACGCCGAGGCCCGCGGCGGCCACCTTGTCGGCCATCTGCGCAGCGGTCAGGCCCTCGGCCAGCAGCAGGCGGTGGGTGTGGACCTGGGGTGAACTCTCGAGTCGCTGCACGATGTAGCTGGCGCTCATGCCGTCGTTGAGGACGAAGTCACCCGCCACCAGCCGCGACCCGAGTCCCTGGAGGCGGGCGAACCAGCCGAACCAGAAGCTGCTGCGGATCAGGCCGTGGCCGGCGAGGTCGGCGACGAGGGGGTCGAGGCCTTCACCGCTGCGCACGGTGATGGTCACCGGGGCGCCCGCCGTCGATGCGGGCGGGTCGAGCTGGGCGCGCCCATACAGCAGCGTGCCGCCGACGATCACCGCGAGCACGATGACGATGCCGACGATCGCGAAGACCAGATGACCCCGTCCGCGCTGGCCGCGTCTCACCGCCGCAGCATGGCGTTGGCCCGGAAGTCCAGCCAGCTCTGCAGCAACAGTGCCGCGGCCACCGCGTCGACCGTCCGGCGGCGCTGAGCGCGGCGCTGCCCTGCGGCGATGAGGCTGCGCTCCGCCGCGGCCGTGGTGAAGCGCTCATCCCACATCTCCACGGGCAGCCCGGTCCGCTTGCGCAACTGGTCGGCGACGGCCCGCGCGTCGGCTGCGGACTCCCCCTCGCTGCCGTCGAGGCGGCGCGGGAGCCCCACGACGATACAGGCGGGCATCCTCTCGCCGACCACCTCCGTCACCTCGCGCCAGAGTTGCGCGGCCGGTTGGCGCGGGACGGTGCGCAGTGGGGTGGCGATGACGCCGGTCTCGTCGCTGCCGGCGAGGCCGACCCGCACCGTGCCGACGTCGATGCCGAGCGCCGGAGTGGTCACGGACCGGTCGACTCGTCGATCTCGATCCGGCTCGCGAAGAACGGCAACCAGAAGAACGGGATCGGTGACTGCGTGACGGTGACGCTCTGCACGTGGTTGTAGCGGTGCTCGATGATGTTCTTGGCGTCGCCGGGACTGTGCCCCGTGAGCTGACCTTTCAGCGTGTTGACGTCGATCGTCGGCCGCGAGAAGCTGGTGCACTGCATGCTCAGGACGACGGTGCCGTCATCCGCGGCCTGGGTCACCGCGGTCTTGGTGCAGTTGATGGCGTCGGTGGCGAGCGTGTCGCCCTGGGCCACCTGCTGCTGGAGATCGGCCTTGACGTCCGCGGTGACGTCGCCGGGGTTGTAGGCTGCCGCCTTCCCCTGGCACGACACGATGATCTGGGTCGTCGCGAACACAGTGTTGACGGCAGGCACGGCGGGCGCCGGCGCACAGCTCACGCTGACGCCGTTTCCGCCCGGGTCCTTGGCGAGCGTCTTGCCGGCCGCCTTGGACTGGAGATCCTGGTTGACCTGGCTGGTGAGCGTCTGTTCCGCGGTGCTCACCTGGCTGGTCCAGCTGCTCACGTCTGACTGGCTGGCGACCGTGTTGGTCTTGGCGTCAGCGCCGCCGGTCGCGGGCGAGGGGTTGGTCTCGCTCAGCGTGCCGGTGCACAGCGGGTTTGGCGGATCAGGGGGAGGATTGGGACAGGGGTTCTGCGGCCACTTGGTGATGGTGTTGGCAGCGACGTTGCCCTTCGCCTCGGCCGCCTCGTCCTGGACCGGCACCGACGTGGCCGATCCCGGTGGACAGTTGGGAGCCGTCCCGTTGTTGTTGCCAACGCAGATGACCGCATCCTGTGTCGACGCGAAGCGGATCGGGGGATTGTCCTGGGTGTCGAACTCACTTCCCTTGGGCAGGTTGAACTGCACCGAGGGCATGTTTGTCGAGAAGACGATCGTCGCCGTGGCGGCCGTGGCCGCGACTGGCTGCTTGCCAGTCGGCGTGGCGGTGAACTGGGAGGACTGGGTGCTGGTGACCACTGACGTGACGATGTGGTCCGGCTGGGTGCCGTTGGTCGGGTCCGGGCTGCCCTGGATGGTGGGGTTCGCGGTCAACGGCGTCCCGGTCAGGGCGATGGTCACTTTCGCGGACGGAGCCACCAGCAGCAGCAGGATCAGCCCGATGAGGACGAGCCCGGCCGCCACGAAGTACAGCGGCCGCCGGCTCCCCGCCGGGCGAGTGCGTGCGACGGCCGCGCCCCCCGCGCCTGCGGCGCCGGGTGCCGTTCGTGGCGGCGGCGGTGGTGGCCCGGGCGGGAAGAGGGCGCCCGCACCCGCGCCTGCGCCCGCGGCGTCGATGGCGCCGTCCGCGCTGTGGGGGCGGATGGTCTGGATGCCGCGTTCGAACGCGGGCACCGATGCGTACGTGGGCAGACCGCCCACCCGCGAGAGCTCCTGGATGTAGGGGTCGCCGCTGATCACCGAGATCGTCTTGCCGGCACGCGTGCCGAGCTGACGGAGCAGGCGCACGTTGAGTGGCGTCTGCATCCCGGTCGTGCCCGGGTTGAGGACCAGGGCAACGTCGCTGTCGGGTGCGTTGCGGACCCGGTCGACGAGGTCGACGATCTCGTCGCTCGGCTCCGTGTAGATGACCTGCGGCACCGCTACACCTTCATGGTCTTGAGGACGCGCCGCATCAGGCCGCCCAGCTGCTGGTCGGCCTCGTCCTCCAGCGAGATCGCGTGGTGCGCGAGCCCCATCGGGGTGACGTCCTGGCTGCCGACCAGCAGCCCGGTGCTGTCGAAGACGCGGTTCACGTCCTCGGGGCCGAGCACCCGTACCGACGGCGCGTGTGGCATGGGCAGGCTCTCCGCCCAGTCAGCGTGGCCGAGCTGCTCGGCGACCTCCGGCAGCGACGCGCCGCCGCCGGCGAGGCAGATGGTGGTCGGCAGCGACTGGCCCCCGGCGAGCTCCTCGAGGGTGAGGGCGACACCCTGGGCGAGGACCTCGGCGGTGGGCGTCAACGCCTGTCGGGCCAGTGCCTGCTGCTCGGGGGCCAGCCTGCCGTCGCCGTGCGAGAGCTTGTATCGCTCGGCCTCCCCCATCGAGATCTGCAGCTCACCGGCGAGCCTCTTGGTGAAGGACCGGCCGCCCAGCGCGAACATCCGCGTGGCCTCGATGCCCCCGTTGCGGACCAGCGCGACGTCGGTGGTGCCGCCCCCGACATCGATGAAGATGGCGCCACGCGCCTCGATGTCCTCGGTGTTGCAGCCTCGTGCCAGCGCATACGGCTCGGCGACGGTGGCCACCACCTCGAGGTCGAGCTCCTGGGCGACGGTCTGGAGTGCCCCTATGTGGTGCAGCGGGGCGAAGGTGTTGAAGACGGTGACGTCCACAACGTTGCCCTGGAAGTCGACGGGGTTGCTGACCGCGTAGCCGTCGATGCGCACGGAGGTGATGGTGCTGTGCACCAGCTTCACGTTGACCTCGGCGACGCCGAGCTCGTGCGACATCTGGCGCACCGCCTCCTTGAGGGCGCGGCGCTGAACGGCCTGCAGCGCCGAGGCGAGGTCCGCCTGGGTGATCCGGGCCTGCGGTTGCGGGCGCGGCATCGTCATGGTGGTGCTGAAACCGCGCACCTGCTCGCCGGCGATGCCCATCACGGCCTGCCCGGGGACCACCTCGCACATGTCCTCGGCCTCGGTGAGGGCTCGGTCGCAGTTGTCGATGACGGACTGGATGTCGGCGACCGCGCCACCCTGCATGTCGGTGAGCTGCTGACGGATGCGCGAGGCGCCGATGACGATTCCCTTGTCCTCCTCGCGCTTCACCACCAGCGCCTTGACGAACTCGGTGCCGATGTCGAGGACGGTGTAGTGGGTGTTGAACTCGGCGCGGCGGCGCAGCAGCGAGAACTTGCGCTTGCTCATGCGGCGGCCCCACCGGCGTTGCGGCGCACCGTCTCCCGAATCTGCTCCAGCGCTGCCTGGCGCGCCGCTGGATCCTTGACGCCGCCCTGGGCGAAGTCGGCGCGGCCGCCTCCGCGTCCACCCATCGAACTCGGCCGCGCCGCGCACCAGGTCGCCCGCGCGCAGCCCCGCGCTCTGAGCGCTGGACCCGAGCTTGACGGCGAACACCGACCTGCCCATGACGACCGCGACACCGTCGGCGCCGAGTTGCTCGGCGAAGAGCCGGTCGGTCACATCGATGATGCGGCCGGCATCCTCTTCATCGTCGATGAGGAGCGACGCGTAGCGAAGACCGCCGAGGTCCTCGACGTTCGCCGTCCGGGTGTCGGCGCCGCCGCCGCGCTTCCTGGCCTCGTCGAGCTCGCGACGTGCCGCTTTCAGCTGCTCCTGGAGGCCGGCGACGCGCTGAGGCACCTCGTTGGGGCGCGCTCTCAGCGCCCGTGCGGTGGCCAGCAGCGAGTTGGTGGTGTCCTGCCAGCGTCGTTGGGCAGCCTCGCCGACGACCATCTCGATGCGGCGCACGCCCTGGCCGATGCTGGTCTCGGACACGATGATGGCGGCGCCGACCTCGCCCGCGTGGTGGACATGAGTGCCTCCGCAGAGCTCGCGTGACCAGCCACCGAAGTCCACGACGCGCACCTTCTCGGTGTACCTCTCGTCGAGCAGCGCGATGGCGCCGCTCGCCCGGGCTTCGGGGAGCGACATCACGTCGACGCTGCGCTGCAGGTCGGCGCGGACGTGGTGGTTGACCCGCGCCTCGATGTCACGGAGCTCATCGGGCGTGAGCGCCCGGCTGAACGAGAAGTCGAAGGTGGTGTGGTCGGGACCGACGAAGGAGCCGCGCTGCACCACGCCGCTGCCGAGGACCTCGCGCAGGGCCTGGTTGAGGAAGTGCGTCGCGCTGTGATGGCGCGCCACCTGGGCGCGGCGCGCTGCGTCGACGACCGCTCGCACCGTCGCACCCGCGCTGAGCGTCCCCTCCTCCACCCGCACCGTGTGGACGCGGGCGGGACCGGCGTACGTGGTGTCGAGAACGCGAGCACGTCCACCCTCGAAGACGAGCTCACCGGTGTCGCCGACCTGGCCGCCCGCCTCGGCGTAGAAGGGGCTCCGATCGAGGATGACGCCGTCGTCGGCGCCCGCCGGCAGCAGCTCCCGCGTCTGGTCGGCGCCGATGCGGAGCACCATCGCGGCCGTCTCGAGCACGTCATAGCCGACGAACAGCGTGTCGGGGAGTTGGGGGCCACCCTCGAAGCCGACGCGGACGCGGGCTGCCTTGCTGCGCGCCCGCTGCTCGGCCATGGCGGCCTCGAAACCGGAGCGGTCGACATCGACCCCTCGCTCGGCGGCCAACTCGACGGTCAGCTCGATGGGCAGGCCGAAGGTGTCATGCAGCCGGAACGCCTCGCTGCCGGGGATGGTTCCGGCACCGGCTTCCAGCAGGCCGGCCAGCCGGTCCGCACCGGCGTCCAGGGTGCGGGTGAAAGCCTCCTCCTCGGCGCGCAGCGTGCTCTCCACGAGCCCGCGATTCTCGACGATCTCCGGGTAGGCGTCCCCCATCGCCTCGACGACTGCGGCGACGCTGGGTGCGAGGCCGCCGCGCAGCTCGACACGGCGCCCGTGGATCGCCGCCCGGCGGATCACCCGGCGGAGCACGTAGCCGCGAGCCTCGGTGCCGGGCAGGACGCCGTCGGCGATCAGGAACGAGGCAGCGCGAACGTGGTCGGCGAGGACGTGCAGGCTGGCGGTGCGGGCCGGCGAAGGTGTCGTGTCGCCGGCGCGTTCGGCGAAAGAGGCAACGATGCCCGCGAAGGCGTCGATCGCGTAGTCGCTGACGACTCCCTGGATGACCGCGGCCAGCCTCTCGAGGCTCATGCCGGTGTCGACCGTCTTCTTGGGGAGGGGCGTGCGGTTGCCGCCCTCGTCCTGGTCGAACTCCATGAAGACGAGGTTCCAGATCTCCACCCAGCGGCTGCCACCGCAGTCGTCCGCGGGTCGGCAATCTGTCCTCCCGCAGCTGCACGGTCCACCCCGGTCCCAGAAGATCTCGCTGTCGTAGCCGCAGGGCCCGGTGAGACCCGCCTGCCACCAGTTGTCCGCGGCATGCCCGATGCGCTCGACCGGGATGCCGACGACGTCGCGCCAGAGGCGCTCGGACTCACCGTCCTCCGGGAAGATGGTGACCCACAGCCGGTCCTTGTCCAGCCCGCACTCGGTGGTCAGGAACTCCAGCGCGTGGCGCATCGCGCCCTCTTTGAAGTAGCTCCCGATCGACCAGTTGCCGAGCATCTCGAAGAAGGTGTGATGGGTGTCGTCACCGACCTCGGAGATGTCGTCGCGCAGCCCCTGGCCACGGAAGCACTTCTGGCACGACACCAGCAGCGGGGACGGCGGGGCCACCTCCCCGGTGATGAACGGCTTCAGCGGCACCACCCCGGCCACGGTGAAGAGCAGGGACGGGTCGTCGTGCGTGATCAGCGAGGCGCTCGCCAGACGATGGTGTCCGTGGTGTTCGAAGTAGCTGAGAAAGCGTTCCCGGATCTCGTTGGTGCGCAACGCCCGTCCAATGGGGGCCCGCGGGCGCGAGCCGATGACTGCGGGGAAATCGGCGCAATTGTAGCCGCTCAGGCCAGAAGCGCCCGCCTCCACGAGTTCAGACCAGCGCGTTCTCGCCCATCTCGCGACGGAGGTGCTCGACGGCCGCGCGCTGCAGCCGCGAGACGTGCATCTGGGAGATGCCGAGGCGCTTGGCGACCTCGGTCTGGGGCAGCTCCTCGACGAACCGCAGCGCCATGATCTCGCGTTCGCGTGGGTTGAGATGGGCCATTGCCTGCTCCAGCAGCGAGCGCATCTCCACACGTTCGAGGTTGCTGTCGTCGAGACCAAGCCGCTCACCAAGCGTGACCGCGTCATCCTCGCGCCCAGCGGGCGCAGCCTCCAGCGAGACCGTGTGCTGCGCGGGCGACACCTCGAGCGCGGCCAGCACGTCCTCGGGTTCCAGCCCGACGCGTTCGCCGATCTCGTTGATGCTCGGCGCGCGGCCGAGCTCGCTGGTGAGCTGCTGGGCGGCGGCGTTGACGCGGAGCAGGTTCTCCTGCAGCCGTCGTGGCACGCGGACGGCCCAGGACCGGTCCCGGAAGTACCGCCGGATCTCGCCCATGATGGTCGGGGTCGCAAACGTGCTGAACTCGTTCCCCAGCGCAGGGTCGAAGCGCTCGATGGCGTGGATCAACCCGAGGAAGCCCACCTGCTCGATGTCCTCGAGCGGCTCGCCGCGGTTGGCGAAGCGGCGGGCGATGAAGTGGACCAGGTCGGAGTTCAGCTCGACGAGACGGTCGCGCACGGCGGTGTCACGGCTGTGGCGGTATTCCTGGAGGAGTCGCCGGACCAGGTCGCGGCGCTCGCTCGGCGCCGGCTTGGGGATGGTCCGGGTCGTCTCCGCTCCCGCCGCCCCGTCGTCACGGGGCAGGTCGGTCACGAAGCCTTGTACTTCGTCAGCCGGACGCGCAGACCACCGGTACGTTCGTCGACCCTGTAGCTGTGGTCGTCGACGAAGAGCCCCATGAGCCGCAGCGCGAGGTCCGTGGCGTCGGCAACCTCCTGGCGCTCCAGCTCTGCCGTCGCCGCCGCCCTCTGCTGCGCCGCCGTCGCATCGGCGAGCGCCTGGCGGGAGCAGCTGCTCTGCACCTGCACCTCGAGGCGCGCACCCTCGACGACGAAGGTGAGGCGGATCTGTCCAACCCCCAGGCCACCCGCCCGCACGGCGCACGAGACGGCGTTCTCGCATGCCTGTGCGACGGCGATGGTCAGGTCGTGCACAGCCTCGACGTCAAAGCCCGCCACCGCCGCGAAGGCCGAGGCGGCGCGCTTGGCGACGACGATGTACGCCGGATCGGCGGGCAGACGTAGCTCAGACGTGGTCCGTGTCATCCTGCTTCTGAAATACCCCTTGTCAGCGTTGGTCAAACGGTTGTTGGTCACCGTCCCCCTCACGCAACAGGCCCGCTGCCGCCTGCCGTCCCTCGGCGATGCCGGCCTCGACCTCGCCGGCCAGCTGCCGGGAGCGCTGCCGATCGTTGGCGCGCCAGTACACGATCGCGCCGGCCAGGGCGGCGGCGGCGAGAAGACCGGAGGCGCGCAAGGGAGGACGCAGCGACATGCTCCATGTTCTGGGTGGTTGCGGGATTATCCGCGACGCAGCCGGTGCGGGGCGGCGAGGACGAGCCCGATCACCTCAGCGATGGTGATGCCGATCACGTCCGCGACCGGGTGAACGGCGCCCAGGGACGGGCCACCGTGACCGCCGAGGGCCACCAGCTCTGCGCCGAGCAGGCCCAGCGCCGCGCTCACGGCGGCGACCAGGTAGTTGCCCCTCCCAGGGATGAGCAGACGGGTCAGCTGGGCTCCGATGGCGGCGATCAGGATCGCGAGGACGATGCCCGGGCTCACCGCCGCAGACTACCGAGGCCCGGCGGGGGGCGGCGTCGGAAGACGACTGGCACCCGGCGGCCGCGCCGTCCCGGGACTGAGCCCGTGTACCCAGGTGGGATCCCGCACGTCGCCTTCCCCCCTCCACGCGCACGAGGCGGAGGCTCGGGGTCCGGCGAGCGATATGAGGTTCCCGATGCGTTTGATGTTGGTCCAGCCGCATGTGGATGGCTGCAACCAACCGGGTGCCGCCGAGATCCTACCGCAGGCCCGCGCGCGTCAACCCTCACCGGGCTGTGACGGTTCGATGCGGAGGGCCGGCGACACCGGGCGGAGCAGGAGGCCCAGCTCCCTGAGCTGCCCCTCGTCCACCGCGGCGGGCGCCCCTGTCATCGGCTCCTGGGCCTGCTGGTTCTTGGGGAAAGCGATGACGTCGCGGATGTTCTCCTCCCCAAGGCCCTCCATGACCAGCCGTTCCACGCCGGCGGCGAACCCCCCGTGGGGCGGCACCCCGTACTGGAACGCCTCCAGCAGGAAGCCGAACTTGCGCTCCGCCTCTTCGGCGGCGATGCCCATGGCGGCGAAAACCCGGGCCTGGATGGCGGGGTCGGTGATCCGGATGCTGCCGCTGCCGATCTCTCGCCCGTTGAGCACGATGTCGTACGCCCGGGATCGGATGCGCAGCGGGTCGCTCTCGAGAAGTCCGACGTCGTCGCGGTGCAGCATCGTGAAGGGGTGGTGCAGGGGGGTCACCTCCCCGGTCTCCTGGTCGCGTTCGAACATCGGGAACTCGGTGACCCAGATCATCGCCAGCAGCTCGGGGTCCGCGAGGGAACGCTCGCGAGCGAGGTGGTTGCGTAGCGCGCCGAGCGCGGCCGCGACGACGGCGGGCCGGTCGGCCACCATCAGCACCGCGTCGCCCACCTCCGCGCCGGTCGCCGACGCGATGGCCGCGAGCTCGTCGGCGCTGAAGAACTTGACGATCCCACCATGCCAGCCGTCCTCGCGCCGCCACAGGTAGGCGAGCCCGCGCGCCTTGAAGGTGCGCGCCACCTCCGTGAGCCGGCCCTCGATGTCACCGCGGGTCAGGTCGCCTCCGCCCGGCACGGCGATCCCCTTGACCACGCCACCGGCGGCGAGCGCGTCGGAGAACACCCGGAACGCGGACGAGCGGACCACGTCGCTGAGGTCGTGCAGCTCCATCCCGAAGCGGACGTCCGGCTTGTCGACGCCGAACCTCTCCATCGCCTCGTTCCAGGTGATCCGCGGGAACGGCGTGGCGATGGTTCCGCGGAAGCCGCTCGCCGACCACGCGGACGAGATGGCCGTCTCGAGGACGGCGAAGACGTCCTCCTCGTCGACGAACGACATCTCGATGTCCAGCTGAGTGAACTCCGGCTGACGGTCGGCACGGAGGTCCTCGTCGCGCATGCACCTGGCGATCTGGAAGTAGCGGTCGAGGCCGCCCACCATGCAGAGCTGCTTGTACAGCTGTGGTGACTGCGGGAGCGCGTAGAAGCTGCCGTGCTGGAGCCGGCTCGGCACCAGGTAGTCGCGGGCGCCTTCCGGTGTCGCGCGGATCATCATCGGCGTCTCGATCTCCGTGAAGCCCATGCCACCCATCGAGGCCCGGAGCGCCGCGATGAAGCGGGCACGACTGCGCAGGTTGCGCTGCAGTCGGGCACGGCGCAGGTCGAGGTAGCGGTGGCGCAGGCGCAGTCCCTCCTCGACGTCCGTCTCCTCGTTGACCGGGAACGGCGGGGTCCTGGCCACCGACAGCACCTCGCACTCGTCCGCGTACAGCTCGACATCGCCGGTGTCGCGACGCGGGTTGACGTTGTGCGCCTCGCGCGCCCGCAGCGTGCCGTGCACGCGCATCACGTACTCGAGGCGGACGCCGTGGGCGTTGCCATGCGCTTGCGGCGCGGCCTGCGGGTTGATGACCACCTGGAGGATGCCGGTGTGGTCGCGGAGGTCGAGGAAGATGAGCCCCCCGTGGTCGCGGCGCCGATCCACCCACCCGTACACGGTCATCGCGCGGCCGGCGTCGGCGCCGCGCGGCGTCCCGCAGCCGGTGCGTTCGGTGCTCATGGGGACGGATCCTTCGCCGCCTCGAGGAGCTCGGCCGACACGGCTTCCAGCACGCTCTCGGCGGTCACCGGTTGCTGGTCGCGGGTGCGCAGGTTGCGGAGCACCAGGCCCTCGTCGAGGCCGACCAGGAGGGCCAGCAGCGCGCCCAGCCTGCCTGCGTCGCGCAGCTTCTTGTCGAGGCGACGCTCGCTGACGTCGACGATCACCGAGGTGCGGTTGCGCAGCTCCTCGGCGAGGGCGCGCGCCTGCTCGGGTGCGCCTGTCGCGGTGAGGATCACCAGCTGTGCGGGCGGCTGCGGACCGGGCGCGACGCCCTGATCGGCAGCCACCCTGAGGAGCCGCTCCACCCCGAGCGCGTAGCCCACGCCCGGCGTGGCGGCGAAACCGAGCTCCTCCGCGAGGCCGTCGTAGCGGCCTCCCCCGCCGAGCGCGTTCTGTGCGCCTTCGAGCGAACGGTGCCAGAACTCGAACGCGGTGTGCGCGTAGTAGTCGAGCCCGCGCACCAGGCGCTGGTTGCGCGTGTAGGGCACGCCGGCGTCGTCGAGATGGGCACACACGGCGTCGAAATACGTGCGGCTGCTCTCGCTGAGATGGTCGCCGAGCAGTGGCGCTCCCTCGACGAAGCGTGCGTCGCGCTTGCAGTCGAGGAGCCGCAGAGGGTTGACCTCGAGCCGGCGCCTGCAGTCGTCACACAGCTGGTCGCGCAGTGGCGTGTAGTACGCCAACAGCGCCTCGCGGTAGCTCAGCCTGTCCTCGCGGTCGCCCAGCGTGTTGACCTGCAGGTCGACGCCGTCGATCCGTAGCTCTGCCATGAACCGCCAGCCGATCTCGATGACCTCGGCGTCGTAGCAGGGGTCGCGCTCACCGATCACCTCGACGCCCACCTGGTGGAACTGCCGCTGCCGCCCTGCCTGGGGACGGTCGTAGCGGAACATCGACATCGCATAGTGCACGCGAACCGGGTGGCGCTCCTGCTCGAGGTGCGCTCCCAGCACAGCCCGGAGCACGGGCGCGGTCCCCTCAGGGCGCAATGTCAGCGACCGCTCGCCGCGATCGGTGAACGTGTACATCTCCTTGTCGACGACATCCGTCCCCGACCCCACCCCGCGCGCGAACAGCTCGGTGGCCTCGAACACCGGCGTGTCGATGAGCTGATACCCGTGCCGGCCTGCAACCGCGGCGTGCGTGTCATGGAACCACCGCCACGCGGGCGCCTCATCAGGCAGCAGGTCCTTCGTCCCGCGAGGCGGAGCAATCGGATTCATGGCCGCCCGAGTGTACCGGCGGGTGGCTCGCTGCCTGTCACGGGCTTGCCGCCAAGGGAAGGGACGGGGAGGAGGGACATCACTACGGTCGCGGAGCTCGCGGGCGCATCGGAGCCCCCGGGCTTCGCCCGGTCGGTCTCCTCGTCTGCTCGCAACGCTCCCTCCGTGATGTCCCTCCTCCCCGTCCTTCGCTGGGTGCAGGCGGCCGGACGGAGCGAGCGGAGCCGGCGGTCCTCTCGTTCTCAGGGGCGTCAGCGTGTCAGGCGGCAGCCTCCGATTGCCGTCGCCGGCATTGCGGGGAGTGCCGTTCGCTCTTGGTCAGCTCCACGAAGAGGGGTGGGCGGCATCGCGGAGGGAGCGTTGCGAGCAGACGAAGAGACCGACCCGGGCGAAGCCCGGGGACTTCTGACGCGCCCGCGAGCACCAGCGACCGGAGCGATGCCGCCCACCCCGGCTTGGACCCGGATCGCCAGCCAGAACAGTGGCTCCGACCCCGCGCGAAGCGAAAGCGGTCGCTTAGACGGACTTGCGCGCCACGGTGTGGACGTCGCGGACGCCTTCGAGGCGCTCGAGGAGGCGGCTCAGCTGGGTGAGGTTGGCGATCTCGACGATGGTGGAGATCACGGCGGTGCGGTCGTCGTAGACCTGCACGTCGGCGCCGGAGAGGTTGATCTTGGACTTGGCGATGACCGCTGCGATGTCGCGGAGCAGGCCGGTGCGGTCCCAGGCCTCGATCTTGATGTTGACCGGGTACACCTGGTTGTTGCCGCGCTCCCACTCGACCTCGACGATGCGATCGGGGTCGGCGGCGTTGCGGACGTTGACGCAGTCGGCTCGGTGGACGGTGACCCCCTTGCCGCGCGTGATGTAGCCGCGCACGATGTCCCCGGCCAGCGGCTTGCAGCACTGCGCCAGCGTGGTGAGCATGTCGCTCATCCCGTGGACGCGCACGTGCCCGTTGGACGGTTGGCTCGTGCTGGTCAGCGGGATGCCGAGCACCGTGGTCTCACTGGCCTGGTCCGGGGACTCGCGGTCGCTGTAGCGCAGCACCACCCCGCGCGCGCTGACGTCGCCGTAGCCGACCGCCGCGAGGAAGTCGTCGATCGTGTTGAATTTGAAGTCCTCGGCGAGCTCGAGGAGCCGTTCCTCCTTGAGCGACGTCAGTGACTGCTGCCGGAGCCGGCGGAACTCCTTGTCGAGCTGCTCGCGGCCCTTCTGGACGTTCTCCTCGCGCCGCTCCTTCTTGAACCAGCTGCGGATCTTCTCGCGGGCGCTGCTGGTCTTCACGAAGTTGAGCCAGTCGCGGCTGGGGGCGTGCGCGCCCTTGGTCGTGAGCACCTCGACGATGTCACCGTTCTCGAGCTTGTAGTCCAGCGGCACCATCCGGCTGTTGACCTTGGCGCCGATGCAGTGGTGGCCGACGTCGGTGTGGACGCGGTACGCGAAGTCGACCGGGGTGCTCCCCATCGGCAGGGATCGCACGTCCCCCTTGGGGGTGAAGACGAACACCTCGTCCTGGAAGATGTCGACCTTGACCGTGTCGACGAACGCCTCGGCGTCGAGCACCTCCTTCTGCCAGTCCATGAGCAGGCGCAACCACCCGTAGCGCTCGTCGAAGCGCGTCTGCTGCGCGCCCTCCTTGTACCGCCAGTGCGAGGCCACGCCGTACTCGGCGGTGCTGTGCATCTCCTGGGTGCGGATCTGCACCTCCATCGGCTCGCCGGTGTGCGACACGACGGTGGTGTGCAGTGACTGGTAGCCGTTGCCCTTGGGCATGGCGATGTAGTCCTTGAACCGTCCCGGGATCGGTTTCCACAGTGAGTGCACCGTGCCCAGGGCGCCGTAGCAGTCCTTGATGCTGTCGACCATGATGCGCAACGCGATCAGGTCGTAGATCTCGTCGAACTCCTTGTGGGAACGCTCCATCTTGTCGTGGATGCTGTAGATGTGCTTGGGGCGTCCTGAGATCTCAGCGGCGATGCCGAGACGATCGAACTCGCGCTGGAGGATCTCGGTCACGTCCTTGATGAAGCTGCCACGTTGCTCGGACGCCTTGCTCACCTTGGCCGCGACGGCGTGGTAGTTGTCGGGGTCGAGCTGGGCGAAGGCGAGATCCTCGAGCTCACCTTTGATCTGCCAGATGCCGAGACGGTGCGCCAGCGGCGCGTAGATGTCGAGCGTCTCGCGGGAGATGCGCTGGCGGCGCTCCTCGTTGTGGGCGCCGACCGTGCGCATGTTGTGCAGGCGGTCACCCAGCTTGATGAGCACGACGCGAATGTCCTCGGCCATGGCGACGAGCATCTTGCGGATGTTCTCCGCCTGGGCCTGCTCACGCGTGTGCACGTGGATCTTGCCGAGCTTGGTGACCCCGTCGACCAGCTTGGCGACATGCCCACCGAACTCCTCGCTGAGCTGCTCACGGGTGACATCGGTGTCCTCGACGGTGTCGTGGAGCAACGCCGCCACCAGCGTGTCCGAGTCCAGGCCGAGGTCGGCGAGGATCCCGGCAACAGCGATCGGATGGCTGACGTAGGGTTCGCCGCTCAGCCGTGACTGCCCTTCGTGGGCGCTCTCGGCCAGCGCGTAGGCGCGACGGAGGACGTCTCGCTCCTCATCGCGGAGATACGAGGCCTTGGAGAGGAGTTCGTCGATCGCCATCTCCCTTCCGATGGTACCGCCGATCAGCGGAGTTCGAACCCGCGCGGACGGCGCCCCGGAAGCGATCAGTACGCGCGCGCCATCAGCGCAACGTCCTCGGTGGCCTCGCCACAGGCCAGGCACCGCGCCCCGTTGGCGCTGCGATCGGCGCGGAGGATCCGGACGGTGATCGCGTGCACGGCGCCTTTGACGGCGACCTCGCACTCCGGTCGATTGCAGAAGGGCCCGCTCGCGAAGACGGGCTGTTCCGCGAATGCCGCGACGAGCTCGTCGAGCGATGCCACGTCGACGCTGCGCTCCTCGAGCATCCGCTGGGCGCGCGCGCGAGTGGCCACCTGGGCGTCGTCGAGCATTCCCTGCAGGCGAGCGCCGAGGCCCTGCAGCGGCTCCTGCGCCTGCTCGCCGTCGACGCGGCGCACCACGGTGACCTTGCCATCGGCGAGGTCCTTGGCGCCGACGGTGATCCGAAGGGGCACGCCGCGCAGCTCCCAGTGCGCGAACTTCTCGCCGGGGCGCATGCCCTCGCGCCGGTCGACGCGGATCCGCACCTGCTCGCCGGCCTCGCGCTCGAGTAGCGTGCACGCCTCCTCGACGAGTTGCGCGGCATCGTCGTCGTTGCTGCGCGTGATCGGCACCACCACCACCTGGATCGGCGCCACCCGCGGCGGGATGACCAGGCCGGCATCATCGCCGTGGGCCATGATCAGGCCGCCGATGATCCTAGTCGACAGGCCCCACGAGGTCTGGAACGGGTTCTGGAGCGTGTTCTCTCGGTCGCTGTAGCTGATCCCGTACGCCTTGGTGAAGTTCTGGCCGAGGTGGTGCGAGGTGCCGGCCTGCAACGCCCAGCCGTCCGACATCATCGCCTCGATGCTGATGGTGTAGCGGGCGCCGGCGAACTTCTCGGAGTTCGTCTTGCGCCCCTTGATGACCGGGATCGCCAACCAGTCCTCGGCGAGCTCCCTGTAGCACTCCAGCATGGTCTCGACCTCCGCGGCGGCTTCCTCGTCGCTGGCGTGGAAGGTGTGTCCCTCCTGCCACAGGAACTCCGCGGTGCGCAGGAACAGCCGGGTGCGCTTCTCCCAGCGGGCCACGTTGCACCACTGGTTGATGAGCACGGGGAGATCACGCCACGAGTGGATCCAGTCGGCGTAGAGCGTGCAGATGATCGCCTCGCTGGTGGGCCGGATCGCCAGCCGCTCCTCGAGCTCGCGGGCGCCGCCCTGGGTGACCCAGAAGACCTCCGGGGCGAAGCCCTCGACGTGCTCGGCTTCCTTGGCGAGCACGCTCTCGGGGATGAGCAGCGGGAAGTACATGTTCTCGTGGCCCGTGCGTTTGAACATGGCGTCGAGCGCATCGCGCGTCCGCTCCCAGAGGGCGTAGCCGTACGGGCGGATGACCATGCAGCCGCGCACCGGCGTGTAGTCGGCGAGCTCGGCGCGGCGGACCACGTCGACGTACCAGCGGTCGAAGTCCTCGCTTTTCGAGGCGATCTGCTTGGAGCTGCGCTCGCCGGCCATGGCGGCCGAGTATAGGGTCGGCCTCGCAACCGGCTCCTTCCTGGTCACGCCGACCGAGGAGCCGGTTGCTCAGCCTGCGCCGCTAGTGAGACGCCAGGTAGCTGCCGAACGCCGAGAGGGTGTCGCCGAAAACGCTCCGATCGGAGGACTTGATGGCCACCCCGTTGGTGTCGGTGAACTTGGTTTCCGCCGTCCAGCACAGCCCATTCGGCGCGTCCTTCTGCGCCACGAAGTTGAAGGCGTCGTCGAGCGCGGTCGGGAACGAGCCGGTGGTCAGGCCGAGGTAGTCGGTCAGCTCGGTACCGGTGTACTGCCAGATCATGTCGACCTGGCCGGCGCTCAGCGCCTGGCCGAGCGCCTTGTCCTTGGCCTGGAACGTGTCGTCGACGGTGAAGTTGTGCGCCTCGAGAACCAGCTTGGTCATGGCCCCGAGCAGCTCCTCCTCAGCGAAGCCCTTGACACCCACGCTGACGTGGGCACCGCCGCCGTCCGAGCCGGATGCAGTCGCGCAGCCGGTCCCCGACCCGTTGGTACCGCCGCCACCGGTGTAGCTGGAGGCGAGGAAGCCGTTCTGGGTCAACCACGTCTTGGCGACGTCCTCGACCTTCATGTTCTGGATCTCGACGAGCCCGTTGAGCATCACCATGGTGGCGATGTCCAGCTTGGCGGCCACCGGCGCCATCAGGTTGGCGATGGCCGGGTGCGCCTGGAGCACGCTGGCCTTGACCACCAGGCCGGCGTTGTCCGGCGGGAACAGGTTCTTGTCGTCCTGCAGGACGTACAGGTTGTTCGCCGCGATCGCCGAGTCGGTGGTGAACACCTCGCCGGCGTTGCACTGCCCGTTGGCGATGGTCTTCTCAGCAGTGTTGCCGATGTCGGTGTAGGTCGCTTTCTTGAATGCGGAGTTGTACTTCGACTCCAGGCCAGGCAGGCCATCAGGACGGGTGCGGAACTCCGAGAGGATGCAGATCTTCACCGAGGACGCGCTCGGTCCCCCTCCTCCCCCGCTGCTGCTCGTGGTGTTGTTGGAGCTGCTTCCGCAGGACGCCACCGTCCCACTGACAGCAAGAAGCATCGCGGCTATGGCTTTCCGGTTCATCGGGGTCTCCTCTCCATCACGTCTTGACGATTCGCGGCACGGTCATGCGCTCGACCAGCGAGAGCGCCCAGTCAGCTAGAAGCGCGAGGGTGGCCACCAGGACAGCCCCCACGAAGATGATGCGGTTGGAGATGTTGATCCCGGATGCGATCACGACCCCCAGGCCGCCGCCCCCGATGAAGCTGCCGAGTGTAGCCGTGCCGATGATCAGCACGAGCGAGGTGCGCAGCCCTGCGAAGATCAGCGGCGAGGCCAGCGGCAGCTGGACGCGATACATGCCCTGCCAGCGGGTCATGCCCATGCCGCGTGCCGCCTCGACGGCGCCGGGATCGACGCCCTGGATGCCCGCGACAGTGTTGCGCAGCACCGGCAGCGCACCGTAGGCCACCAGGGCGATGATCGTCGGCTCCTGGCCGAGGCCGAGCCACACGTAGAGCAGCGCCAGGACGCCGATGCCGGGAACCGCCTGGCCGACATTGGCGAGCAGGAAGACGGGAATGCGCAGCGCGCGGCCCGCCCCGGCGATGAGCACGCCGAGCGGCACGAAGACAGCCGCCACGATCCCGAACGAGACGCCCGAGAGGACCAGATGCTCGATGACCCGGGCTGACAGGAAGTCGTAGCTGATGATCTGGTCGTCAGCGATCGAACCGCTTATGGTGTGGTACAGCGCGGAGGCGATGCCGAGGCCCACGAGCACCGCGATGGGGATGCTGAACAGCCGAACACGGGTGAGGTCGATGCCGCGGCGTGGGGCGGCCGCCACGCTCATCGCGAAGCCCGCCGGATGACGTCCGCGTCGACGATGCCCAGCGTCTTGCCGGCGTCGGTCACGAGCACCCGTCCATCCGTCGCGCGCAGCACGGCGTCGAGCGCGTCGCGGAGCGTGGCGTCGGCAGCGACGGTCTCCTCCGGGGCGGGCGCGCCGTCGAGCTGGCTCAGTGGCACGTCGCGGACAGCGATCAGCGACAGCCGCCGCACCATCCGGCCCTCGCCCAGGAAGTCGGCGACGAAGGCCGACGCGGGACGGGCCAGCATCTCCGCGGGGGTGGCGTACTGCTCGAGATGACCACCCTTGGAGAAGAGGGCGACCCGGTCGCCGAGGCGGATGGCCTCGTCGATGTCATGGGTGACGAACACGATCGTCTTGCGAACAACCTTCTGGAGTCGCAGCAGCTCATTCTGGAGCCGCTCGCGCGCGATCGGGTCGATGGCCCCGAACGGCTCGTCCATGAGCAGGATGTTGGGGTCGACCGCCAGCGCCCGAGCCACCCCGACGCGCTGTCGTTCGCCGCCGCTCAACTCCGCGGGCAGTCGCTTGGCATAGTCCGCCGCCGGCAGGCCGACGAGGTCGAGGAGCTCCTCCACCCGCGCGGCGATGCGCCGCTTCTCCCACCCCTGCAGGCGCGGCACGGTGGCGACGTTCTCGGCGACGGTCTGATGGGGGAACAGCCCGATCTGCTGGATGACGTAGCCGATGGAGCGGCGCAGCTCGTTGACGTCCGCCTTGGCGGTGTCATTGCCGTCGATGCTGATCACGCCGGTGGTGGGCTCGATGAGCCGGTTGATCATCTTAAGAGAGGTGGTCTTGCCGCATCCCGAGGGCCCGACGAAGATCACGGTCTCGCCCGACGGCACCTCCAGGGACAGCTCGCGGACGGCCTCCGAGTTGCCGTAGCGCTTGGTGACGCGGTCGAAGGTGATCACGTCGCCGCCACCGTCACGCGCCCTTTGCTGAGGAGCCGCTGGACTGTCGCCAGCGCCGCGTCGGCCAGGATGCCGATCAGGGCTACCGGGATCACCCCGGCGAGGACCTGCTCGATCGTCGTGGAATCCCGACCGAGGGCGGTGAAGATCTGACGGCCGAGGTTGTTGGCGCCGATCGTGGCGCCGACCGTGGCCACGGCCACGATCATCACCGTCGCCTGGCGCAGGCCGCCGAGGATGACGGGTACCGCCAGGGGCAGCTGAATCCGGGTCAACACCTGGGTGGGGCTCATCCCCATGCCACGGGCAGCCTCCACCACGGCCGGGTCGACGGCGTTGATGCCGACGCGGGTGTTGCGGACGACGGGAAGCAGCGCGTACATGACCAGGCCGACCACCACGGGCGGGAAACCGAAGCCGAGCCAGATGGACAGCAGCCCGAACAGCGCGAAGCTCGGGATGGTGAGGATGGTGCTGGTGACGGCCAGGATCACCGTGGCGAACCGATCCGACCGCGCCGCCTCGATGCCGAGCGAGATGCCGGCGACGCTGGCGATGAGCATGCACATCCCGACCGTCTCGAGATGGACGACCACCTCAGGACCGAGCGAGTCCCAATTGTCCAGGATGTACCGCAGGGTGCTCATTGAGAGTCGTCTCGCTGCGGCGGCAAGTCCTGTGCCCGCGGGAACCCGCCTGTCCCCGCTGGGGTCATCTTATAGACGATGTCCTCAGCGCTTGCCTATCCCCCGCCGGGGTGATGAAACGAAGGGGGGACTGCGTTCCCCCCTCGGAACCCCCCAGCTCAGCGGGTGTTGGCTCCGGCGGGATGAACCCGCCTGCGCCGACGGAAGTTCTAAGGGGTCGCCATGGTCAGCGGCTTCAGGACGGGCTCCGCGTCGCCCAGCCCGGTGGGCAGGGGCTCCCCGGCGGCGATCAGCCGCGCGTCCTCAGCGGCGATCGCCTTCAGCTCGGTGATGAGCGACTCGATGAGCTGCTCCTGCGGGAGGGACGCGATCACCTTGCCGCCGCGGTAGAGGATCCCTTTCTGGCGGCCGCCGGCGATGCCGATGTCGGCGTGCATCCCCTCCCCGGGGCCGTTGACCACGCAGCCCATCACCGACACGTTGATGGTGCGGCGCACCTCACGGAGCGCCTCCTCGACACGCGCCACCATGGGGAACATGTCGATCTCGAGCCGGCCGCACGTCGGGCAGGCGATGAGGTTCGGTCCGCTCCCCTTCTCGCTGAGGTTCTGGAGGATCTGGCGGCCGACGCGTACCTCGTCCTCCGGCTCGCCGACGAGCGAGACGCGGATGGTATCGCCGATGCCCTCCGCGAGCAGGATGCCGATGCCCATCGCGCTCTTGACGCTGCCCGACTCGACCGGCCCGGCCTCGGTGAGCCCGAGGTGCAGCGGGTAGCGGTTGCCGAGCGCCGCGAACTTGCGGTTGACCGCGATGTTGGTGAGCACGTCGCTCGCCTTGAGCGAGACCTTGATGTTGCGGAAGTCGAGCTCCTCGAGGATGCGGATGTGTCCCAGCGCCGCCTCGACCATGTGGCCGGCGGCCTCGTCGATGCTGGTGCCGCGGCCCCTGGCGAGGTCCTTGCGCTGGGGGATGCTGCCGCTGTTGACGCCGATGCGGATGGGGACGTCACGGGCGGCGGCCTCGCGGGCGATGTCGCGCACCTTGCCGGGGTCGGTGATGTTGCCGGGGTTGAGGCGCAGGCAGGCGATGCCCGCTTCGAGCGCGCGCAGTGCCAGCGGCGCGTCGTAGTGAACGTCGGCGATGACCGGGATCGGCGAGCCCTTGACGATGTCGCGCATCGCCACGCCGGCCTCCGGCGTGTCGCAGGTGACCCTGATGATGTCTGCCCCGGCCTTGGCGGCACGCTCGATCTGCGCCAGGGTGGCGCTGACATCCTCGGTCTGCGTCTTGGTCATGGTCTGCACCGGGATCGGTGCGGCCCCGCCGACGACCACCCCACCCACGTTGACGGGCACAGTGGGGCGGCGGTTGATGACGCTGCTCATCCGGGTCTGCTCACGTCGCCGATGGTGACATAGATGACGAAGACGACCACGATGGCCAGACCCACCGCGTAGATGAGCGCCTCGCGCCGGGGATCCAGCCGGCGCCGCCTGATCGCCTCGATGAGGATGAGCACCGCCTTGCCCCCGTCGAGGAACGGGATCGGCAGGACGTTGACCAGTCCGAGGTTCATGCTGATGAAGGCGATCCAGTAGGCCAGCGAGCGTCCGCCCTGGTGAGTCGCCGTCACGGTCTCGCGCACGATCCCCACCGGCCCTGACAGGCCCTGGGGCCCGGTGATGCCGCCGCTCCTGGGGTTGGTGACCAGGTTGGCGACGTCGGTGAACGTGGTGGTGATGAAGGTGGGGATCTGCCCGAACCCGTCACCGAGCGCCTGGGTCACCGGTTCGCCGTCGTAGTTCGGCGAGACGCCCAGTCGCCATGCTGCCTGGACGGCGCCGTCGGCCCCGCTGCCGTCGGTGACCCCGGACACGCTGATGTTGGAGTAGGCCGCCCCCCGGCTGCCGTCCGCGTTGATGACGAAGCCGGAGACGGTCACCGGGGTGCTGCTGTCGAGCAGCCTGGCCGGGTCGCCAGAGGACACCGGCTGCCCGTTGATGGCGGTGACGACGAACTCCACTCCGACGGGCAGGGTGGCGACGGCGCGCACCGCGCCGCTGCTCGGCGAGGCGGTGCCTCCCGCGGCCGGTGACGCGGTGGGGGGTGGCTGGATCCCGTTGACGATGATCAGCGACGGTGTGATCTCGACGGTGCGCGTCGTCCCTCCGCTGCTGTACACCACCGACATCGGCTTGCCGTCGGCGCGTGCCGTCGCGGTGTGCAGGTCGGTCGAGACGTCGGCCGCGGTGTCGTGCCTGATGGGCTGGCCGTCGACGCTCACGATGACGTCACCGTCGTGCAGTCCTGCCAGCTGCGCCGCCGCGCCAGGCTGGATGTGTGACCCGTTGGGCCACGCGAAGATCACCGTGAAGAGCAGCCCGGCAAAGATCATGTTGGCCACGATGCCGGCGAGGATCGTGGCCAGCCGCTTGGGGATGGTCGCCCGGTAGAAGTTGCGCTCGCCGGCGTCGGCCTCGCCCTCGAGGCCGAGCATGCCCGCCATGCGCACGTAGCCGCCGGCCGGGATGACGCGCAGCGAGTAGGTCGTCTCGCCGACCGTCTTGGCCGCGATCCTGGGACCGAAGCCCACCGAGAACTCGTCGACGCGGATGCCGAACAGCTTCGCGACCACGAAGTGGCCGCCCTCGTGGACCAGCACCACGGTGAGGAGCACCAGGATGATCGCGCCGACGACGGTGAGGACGTCGAGGATCATGCGGGGCTGGCGACGGTGCCGATCCGGGCGCTCGCGAAACCACGTGCCCAGGCGTCGGTGTCGAGCACGTCCTCGAGCGACGGGGTGTCGACGGGCGGAGCGGCGTCAACAGTTGCGGCCACCAGTGGCACGATCGCGTCGAAGCCGATGCGATCGGCGAGGAAGGCGGCCACCGCCACCTCGTTGGCGGCGTTCAGCGCGGCGGGCACCACGCCGCCCCGCTCCCCCGCCGTCCTGGCCAGCCCGACCGCGGGGAACCGCGCGGCGTCGACATCGAAGAACTCGAGCGGACCGCCATCGGTCAGCTGCACGAAGGGGGCGATGCCCGGGAGCCGCTCGCCGTCGGCGATCGCCAGCGCGATGGGGACGCGCATGTCGGGAACGCCGAGCTGCGCGACGACGGCACCGTCGATGAACTCGACGAACGAGTGGACGATGCTGCGCGGGTGGATGACCACGCCGATGCTCGCGTAGGCGACGTCGAAGAGGAAGTGCGCCTCGATGATCTCCAACCCCTTGTTCATCATCGTGGCCGAGTTGATCGTCACCTTGGGGCCCATGTTCCAGGTGGGATGCCGGAGTGCCTCAGCGACGGTGATGGTCGCGAAGGTGGCGGGGTCACGCTGGCGGAACGGACCACCGCTGGCGGTGAGCACCAGCCGCGCGACCGTGCCGGCACGCTCACCGCGCAGGCACTGCCACAGCGCGCTGTGCTCGCTGTCGACCGGCAGGATGCGGGCCCCGGTCGCGGCCGCCCGCGCCTTGACGAGCTCACCGGCCATCACCAGCACCTCCTTGGTGGCGGTGGCGATGGTGTGGCCGGCGTCCAGCGCCGCCAGGGTGGGGCGCAGGGCGGCGGCTCCCGGGATGGCCACGCAGACGACATCGCACTCCATGGCGGCTACGTCGCAGGCCGCGTCCACGCCCGCCCCGGTCCGCATGGGGAGCTGGACGCCGGGCGGCGGGGATACCACCGCAGCGCGCTCGACACCGAAGCGCTCGACCACCCCGGCCAGCCCGTCCACGTCGCTGCCGGCCACCGCTCCGACCAGCCGGAAACGCTCAGGAAAGCGCCCGATGACGTCGCAACACTGCCGCCCGATGGAGCCGGTGGCGCCGAGCAGGACGACCCTGCGCGGCTCGAGCTCGGCGGCTGGGGACGTGGTGGTCACCGCTTCATTCTCCGCGAAGCCTCCGCCCAACAGCCCTCAACCGAGCGAGATGAGCCTGTAGAAGCAGTACACCGCTGGAGCCACGAGGAGGAGGCTGTCGAGGCGATCGAGCAGGCCCCCGTGGCCGGGGATGAGGTGGCTGGAGTCCTTGGCGCCGCCCTGCCGCTTGAGGGCCGACTCGGCCAGGTCCCCCGCCTGCGCCACCACCGCCACCAGCAACCCCTCGGCCGCGCCCAGCCAGGGCGTGATCCCCAGGAGGAGCCCGCCGAGGAGGGCGGCGACGGCCACCGCGGCGAGGAGCCCGGCGACCGCGCCCTCCACTGACTTCCGCGGCGAGAGCTGTGGGAAGAAGCGATGGCGGCCGAAGGCGCTGCCGGCAAGGTACGCGGCCGTGTCGCACACGATCACGGCGGCCAGCGGCACCGCGAGAGCCTCGATGCCGAAGCCGTGGTCGGCAGGCCGCCAGTCGAGCAACGCGACGTAGAAGCCGAGCGAGAACCCCACGTAGATCGCGCCTGCCATGGCGGCCATCCAGCCCCGCCAGCTCAGCCCGGACAGCACGACGCCGGTGAGGCCGGCGACGAGGCCGGCGCCCAGCGCGATGTCGAGCGCCGGCGGCGCCCCGGGGACGGCGTAGCGGATGGTCAGCCAGACGGCCAGGGGCAGGAGCAGCCACAGAGGCGGGCGGGCGTCCAGTCGCCCGGCGAGGCCGGCGAACTCCCACGCCCCGACCGCGGCGGCGGCGGCGAGCACTGCGACGAACAGCGAGCCGCCGACAGCCACGACCGCGGCGACCAGCACCAGCAGCACGAGACCGGAGATCCAGCGCACCAGCACGCTCGACGCCGCGCGAGCAGGCGGCGAGGTCGCTCCGGCGGAGGCGAGGCCTTCGCCGGTCAGCGCGGCGTCGCTCAGAGCGAGGCGGGCGCCACGACCGCCTCCTCCACGCGCCCCGACACCTCCGGCACCGCGCCGAAGCGACGGTCCCGGCCGGCGTAGGCGGCCAGCGCCTCCTCGATCGCGGCGGCGTCGAAGTCAGGCCACAGCGTCTGCGTGACGTAGATCTCCGCGTACGCGGCCTGCCAGAGCATGAAGTTGCTGATGCGCATCTCACCCGCGGTGCGGATGATCAGGTCGGGGTCCGGCAGGCCGGACGTGTACAGCGCTGCCGCCAGGGTCTCCGTGTCCAGGGCGCTGAGGTCGACCCCGCGTTGTGCAAGGTCGCGGACCGCAGCGACGATCTCGTGCCGGCCGCCGTAGTTGATGGCCACGTTGAGGACCGCCCGGGTGTTGCCGCTGGTCAGCTCCTCGGCCGCGCGCACCTTGCGCTGCAGGCGCGGGCTGAGCTGGCTGCGATCCCCGATCGCCCGGATCTGGATGCCCTCGGCGTGCATCTCGCCCACCTCGGAGTCGATGGTGTCCCCGAACAGCTGCATCAGGGCGGCCACCTCATGGCGCGGCCGCGACCAGTTCTCTGTGCTGAACGCGTAGAGGGTGAGGATGTGCACGCCGGCGGCGTGACAGGCCTCCATGACGGGCCGGATGGTCGCGACACCGGCCCGATGTCCCGCGGCGCGCGGAAGGTGGCGCCGTCGCGCCCAGCGACCGTTGCCGTCCATGATGATCCCGATGTGGCGGGGCAGCTCCGGGCTGGACGGCTCGGGGATTGCGGCTGGCGCTGGCGGTCGCTGCATGTCTTGTGTTGAACGCCTCGCTCCACGGCGCGGTTTCTGGACGGCGAGCGCTCCCCGAGCTTCAGACCTCGAGGATCTCAGCCTCCTTCTTCTGCGCGAGATCGTCAACCTTGGCGATGAAGCCGTCGGTGATGTGCTGCACGTTGGCGATGTTGCGCTCGATCTCGTCCTTGGAGACGTGGCCTTCCTTCTCGAGCTTGCGGAGGTGGTCGACCTCGTCGCGTCGGATGTTGCGCACCGCGATGCGCGCGTCCTCGGCCCGCTGCTTGACCAGCTTGGCAAACTCGCGGCGCCGGTCCTCGGTGAGCTGGGGGATGGCGATGCGGATCACCTGGCCGTCGTTGCTGGGGTTGAGCCCGAGGTCACTCTTCTGCAGCGCCTTCTCGATCGCCCCGATCGAGTTGCGGTCGTACGGTTGGATGAGCAGCAGCCTGGCCTCCGGGGCGGTGATCCCGGCGATGCTCTGCAGGGGGGTGGCGGTCCCGTAGTAGTCGACCTGGATGCGATCCACCAGCGAGGGCGTGGCCCGGCCGGTGCGGATGCCGCCGAGCTCCTTGTGTAGCGACTCGAGGCTCTTCTCCATCCGCGCGCCGGCATCGTCGAGGCGCTCCTGGATCTGTGCCTGGGAATCCTCGGAGCGGGTGCGGTCACTCACGGACGGTGACCGTGCCATCGACGCGCGTGCCGATGTCCTCCCCGAGCACGACGCGCTCGATGCTGCCCTCGGCGAGCAGGTCGAAGACGATGATGGGCATCTGGTTGTCCATGCACAGCGTCAGCGCTGTGTTGTCCATGACCTCGAGGCCGCGGTTGAGCACCTCCATGTAGCTGAGGTGGTGCAGGCGCGTCGCCGTCGGGTCCTTGATGGGGTCGGCGGTGTAGATGCCGTCCACCTTGGTCGCCTTGAGCAGGACGTCCGCTCCGATCTCCGCGGCCCGGAGCGCGGCCGTGGTGTCGGTGGTGAAGAACGGGTTGCCGGTCCCGGCGGCGAGGATCACCACGCGCCCCTTCTCGAGGTGGCGGATCGCGCGGCGCGGGATGAAGGGCTCGGCAATCTGTTGCATCGCGATGGCCGATTGGACGCGCGTCTGGATGTCGAGGTGCTCCAGGGCATCGCGCAGGGCCAGCGCGTTGATGACGGTGGCCAGCATCCCCATGTAGTCGCCGGCGACGCGGTCGAGGCCCTGGGTGCTCGCCTCGACGCCGCGGACGATGTTGCCGCCGCCGATGACCACGGCGACCTGGACGCCCCGCGCATGCACCTTGCCGATCTCACCGGCGATCCGCCGCACGGTGCCGTGGTGGATCCCGAAGGTCGACTGGTGACCGAGGAGCGCCTCGCCGCTGAGCTTGAGGATGACGCGCGAGTACACAGGCGCTGGGTCGGCGTCGGCCATGGCGTGGTCCCGGACGACCACGCCGGCGATCTCGACAGGCCCGGTCAGCTCGCCGACGGCGCGGCGACGCCGTCCTCCTGCGGTGCGGAGCGGTCGCCGGTCACAGTCGCGCTCTCCCCCACCTGGAAGCGCGCGAAGCGCGACACGGTGATGTTCTCCTTGAGCTTGGCGACAGCGTCGTTGATGAGCTCACTCACCTTCTTCTTGCCCTTCTCATCACGGACATAGGGCTGCTCCAGGAGGCAGATCTCGCCGAAGTACGCGTCGAGCTTGCCCTGCACGATCTTGTCCTGGATGTTGGCGGGCTTGTCAACGACCTGGGCGAGGAACACCGCGCGCTCGCGCTCCACGACCACCGGGGGAACGTCCTCACGGCGCACGTACAGCGGCGCCCGCCCCGCCACCTGGAGAGCGAGCTCCCTGGCGAGCTGACGAAAGTCGTCGGTCTTGGCGACGAAGTCCGACTCGCAGTTCACCTCGACGAGCACGCCGAGCTTCTGGCCGGAGACCCCGCCTCCATGCACGTAGGCCTCGACCACTCCCTCACTGGTGGCCCGGCCCGCCTTGTCGGCGGCGCGGGCCATCCCCTTGGCGCGCAGCCAGTCCTTGGCCTTCTCGACGTCGCCGTCGCACTCGACCAGGGCGCGCTTGCAGTCCATCATCCCGGCGCCCGTCAGGTCGCGGAGCTCCTTGACCTGCGCGGCGCTGACCTCGGCCATCAGGACGCCTCCGTCGCCGCACCGGCGCTGGCGCCGGCGAACTCCTCGACCGCGACATCGGCGGTGCCCTCACCCTCGGCGTCAGCGGCCGCGGCCGCGGCCGCCCGATCGGCGGCCTCACGCTCCTGGCGCTCGCGTGCAGCCAGCTCCTCCTGCTCGCGCAGCTCGCGCTCGCCGAGCAGCTGCTGGCCTTCGAGGATCGCCTCGGTCAGCGTGTTGACGATCAGCTTGCAGGCCCGGATGGCGTCGTCGTTGCCGGGGATGACGTGCTGGATCTCATTGGGGTCGCAGTTGGTGTCGACGATGGCCACGATGGGGATGCCGAGCTTGTTGGCCTCGCTGACCGCGAGCCGCTCCTTCTTGCAGTCGATCACGAACAGCGCGCCCGGGACACGCTTCATGTTCACCATGCCAGCGAAGTTGGCCTCGAGCCGGTCGAGGTCGTCGCGATGGACGTTGGCCTCCTTGGTGCCCATGCGCTCGAAGTCGCCCTTCTCCTGCATGGCGCGAAGGTCAAGGAGCCGGCGCAGGCGGCGCTGGATGACCGGGAAGTTGGTGAGCATGCCGCCCATCCAGCGATGGGTCACGTAATACTGACCGCTGCGCGCGCAGGCCTCCTCGATGGCGTCCTGGGCCTGCTTCTTGGTGCCCACGAAGAGCACCTTCTCGCCATCGCTGACCAGCTGGCGCAGGAAGCTGCAGGCCTCGTCGAGCTGTGCCTGCGTCTGCTTGAGGTCGATGATGTGGATGCCGTTGCGCGCCGTGAAGATGTACGGGCGCATCTGTGGGTTCCACCGGCTGGTCTGGTGGCCGAAGTGGACCCCGGCCTCGAGCAGCTGGCGGAGGGTAACCGCCGGCATGGCGTGCCTCCTCGCGTTGGTGTGTTCCTCGGTCCCGGATGAGCCGCCGGACACGACCCCGCGCGGTGGGGCACCCGTGCCGGCGTGGCCGGGACCTGTGTGATGACCTCAGTCTACCAGCCCCTCGCGAAGGGGCTGCGCTCACGTTAGGCGGCCGCGAGTGTCATAACCACGACGGGCTGCCGGCGTTCAATGGACCGATGGCTGTTCGGCGCGTCCTGATCCCAGCGCTGAGCGTTCTTGTCATGACCTCCGCGTGTGGCGGCGCTGGGCGGGCGTTGACCGCACAGACGACCACACCAACGGCGGCACCTGCCTCTCCCACCCCAACGCCGCCCGCGTCGACCCCGGACCCGACGGCAGCCTGGATGACGGTTCACAGCGCCGGCGGCCACTTCAGCCTGCGCTACCCGGGCACCCTGAAGGTCACGTACAACTGCGAGGCGCAGGTCTGGCTCGACCAGAACGACCCGGCGTCGCTGCAGCACTCGTGCCCACTGGCCGGAGACACCGGCGAGTTGCTGCTCTTCTTCCAGTCTGTCGCGGGCGACCAACGCGACCACGTGGGCAGCAACGACGGCTCCTTCCCCGGCGAGGGCACGGCACCGCTGGGGACGGGAACGGCAGTGGTCGTCGACGGCGTCAGCGCGATGCGGTACCACGGCACCTTCCCGAGCGGCGGGATGGGCGTGGTCGCCGGGGAGGCGCAGACGGTGTACGTGGCCTACGCCAACGGCCGCACCTATGCGGCCATCTACTCGCAGAACGCGGGCACGCCCGACCTCTCCGGTGACTTCACCACGATGGTCGAGCACACGCTCACATTCAGCGGCTGATACAGCCGAGACCGCAGGGCGGGGACGGAGGCACATCTCCGCAGTCGCGAGTTCTGCAGGCGCCCGAGGCTGAGACGGACGTGCCGGTGGCACGTTCGGCTCGGCCGCCAATGGCGCCGAAGCCTGTCTGAGCAGCAAGGAGACGTGCCTCCGTCCCCGCCCGTCTTCGTGCTGGGACTGCTACAGCACGTATTTCCTGACGTCGTCGTTGCGCACGAGGTCGGCAAGACGCGAGGTCACGTACTCGGCGGTGACCTCGACGGGCATGGCGGTGTAATCCTCGGCTCGGAAGGAGATCTCCTCGAGCACCTTCTCGAGGATCGTGAAGAGCCGGCGCGCCCCGATGTTCTCGTCCTGCTCGTTGACGGCGTGGGCCTGGCGCGCGATCTCCGTGATCCCGGCCTCGCTGAAGCGCAGCTCCACGCCCTCGGTGCCCAGCAGCGCCGTGTACTGCTTGGTGAGCGCGTTGGACGGCTCCACGAGGATGCGCTCGAGGTCGGCCATCGAGAGGCTGCTCAGCTCGACGCGGATGGGGAAGCGTCCCTGCATCTCAGGGATGAGGTCGCTGGGACGAGACATGGTGAACGCCCCGGCGGCGATGAAGAGGATGTGATCGGTGTGGACAGGGCCGTAGCGCGTGTTCACCGTCGAGCCCTCGAGGAGCGGCAAGAGGTCGCGTTGCACGCCCTCACCGCTGACGTCGGGGCCGTGCTCGCTGTGCTGGCCGCAGATCTTGTCGACCTCGTCGATGAAGACGATGCCGTCATCCTCGACGTCGCGTATCGCGTCGTCGTAGACGCGGTCCATGTCAACGAGCCGGTCCGTCTCCTCCTCGATGAGCGCGGTGCGTGCGTCGGCCACGGTCATGCGCTTGCTGCGCTTGCGAGGCGGAGCCATCTGCGAGAAGAAGTCCGAGAGCGAGGTGCCCACCTCTTCCAACCCGGTGCCGGCGAAGCCCTCCAGCGCGGGCTGGAAGGGCTCCTCCACCTCGATGTCGATGAGCTTCTCCTCCAACTTGTTCGCCGCCAGCCGCCGTTCGATGCGGCGCCGGACCAGGCGCAGACGACGCTGCACCGCGGCGTCATCCTCGCTCTGTTGCACGGGCTGAGCGTCCGCGTCGGGAGGAGCCTTCGCCGGTCTCTGCGCCTGTATCTCCGCTTCCAGCAGCGTGTCCACGATCCGCGTCGTGGCGGCGGCGCGGGCGCGCTCCTCGACGTCGGCGATGCGTCCGTCGTGCACCTCGGTGATGGTCTGCTCGAGGAGGTCGCGGATGATCGACTCGACGTCGCGACCGACGTATCCGACCTCGGTGAACTTGGTGGCCTCCACCTTGAGGAAGGGCGAGTTGGTGAGGCGGGCGAGGCGCCTGGCGATCTCGGTCTTGCCGACACCGGTGGGACCGATCATGAGGATGTTCTTGGGAAGCACCTCCTCGCGCATGGTGTCGGTGAGGCGCTGCCGGCGGATGCGGTTGCGCAGCGCGATGGCCACGGATCTCTTGGCGGCCTGCTGGCCGATGATGTACTCGTCGAGCCGGCGCACGATCTCGACGGGACGGAGCTCCTCGGGAGTGTCCGCGCCGGCAGGCTGAGTGGCCTCTGCCGGCGGCGATACCACACTGACCACGGGGCCGTGGCCGTTGCCCGTCGAGGTCGCCCCGGGCCCGGCGCCGGCATGCGCGCCGGGCACGGTGTCGCTCACGCCGTCGGCCCGACGGTGGTGGCGAGCGTCTCGACCGAGATGTGGTCGTTGGTGTAGATGCAGAGCTGCGCCGCGATCTCGAGCGCCTTGCGGGCCACCTCTGTCGCGCCCAACTCGGTGTTCTCCATGAGCGCCCGCGCGGCGGCATGAGCGAACGGCCCGCCGCTGCCGATGGCGGTGATGTCCTGGTCGGGCTCGATGATCTCGCCATCCCCGCTGAGGAGGAGCAGGCGCTCGCCGTCGGCGGCGATCAGCATCGCGTCGAGATGGCGAAGGTACTTGTCCGTGCGCCATTCCTTGCTGAGGCCGACCGCTGCGCGGAGCAGGTTTCCCTGGTGCTTCTCGAGGTGCTGCTCGAACTTGTCGAAGAGCGTGAAGGCGTCGGCGACGGTCCCGGCGAAGCCCACCAGCACGCGCTCGTTGAACAGCCGGCGCACTTTGACGGCACGCTGCTTCATGACCACGTCGCCGACCGTCACCTGGCCGTCGCCCGCGATCGCCACCTGGCCGTCCCGTTTCACGGCCACGATCGTCGTGGCGTGAAACGTGCTCACGTCGCGGCCACCTTCTCCGCCGGCGCGCCCTTGGCCGGCCGGTACTTGCAGCCCGGGTATCCCGAACAGCTGACGAACGGCCCGAAGCGGCCCTGCCGCTTGACCAGCGGCTTGCCACAGTCGGGGCAGCTCTCACCGGTGGGCTCGGCGGAGGCGCCCCCGCCGCCGCCCGCCTGGTTCGAACCCGGCTGGATGTACTTGCACGACGGATAGCCGGTGCAGCCGACGAAGCTGCCGCGACGACCACTGCGCCGCGCCAGAGGCTTGCCGCAGTCCGGGCACGGGCCGAGCTCCTCGGCCGGGGCGGTGGGAAGCGCGCTGCCGTCGGCGGCCACCGCCGGCGCGTCACCCTTGATGTACCGGCACGTGGGATATCCCGAGCAGCCAACGAACGGCCCGCGCCGTCCCTGGCGCAGCACCAGCGGCTTGCCGCACTGCGGACAGGCTTCGCCGGTCGGCTCGGCCGCCGCCTTGCGGTCCTTGATGTAGTCGCAGTCGGGGTACCGCGAGCAGCCAGTGAACTCACCGAACTTGCCCTCGCGGACCACGAGGGACCCCTCGCCACACTGCGGGCAGGTCTCCCCGGTGTCGCGAGCAGGGACCCTGACCCGCTCCATGTTGGCTTCCGCCTTGCTGAGTGTCGAGGCGAAGGGGTCGTACCACTCGCGGATGGTGGGCTCGTACTGCCGCGTTCCCTCTTCGATGCCGTCGAGGCGCTTCTCCATCTCGGCCGTGAAGGCGACGTCGACGATCGCCGGGAAGTGCTCGCGCAGCACCCCGTCGACTGTCTTGCCCAGCTCGGTGGGGTGGAGCCGTCGCTCCTCCTGGCGCACGTAGTTGCGCTCCTGGATCACCTCGATGGTGGGCGCGTACGTCGAGGGGCGACCGATGCCGCGCTCCTCGAGCTCCTTGATCAGCGATGCCTCCGTGTAGCGTGGCGGCGGCTGGGTGAAGTGCTGCTCGCGACGGAAGTCGACGCAGGGCAGCTGCTCGCCGGTCTCGAGCGCGGGAAGGATGCGCTCGTCGCGTTCCTTGTCCTTCTCCTCCTCGCGCTTCCAGACCTTCTGGAAGCCATCGAATTGGAGGACGGAGCCGCTGGCGCGGAAGAGATAGTCGCCGGCGGCCAGCGAGGCGCGGGTGTTGAGGAAGCGCGCCGCCGCCATCTGGCTGGCTACGAAGCGCCGCCAGATGAGGTCGTAGAGACGGTACTGGCCGGGATCGAGCTGGTCGCGCAACGAATCCGGCGTCCTGGCGACGTCGGTAGGTCTGACCGCCTCGTGCGCGTCCTGGATGTTGCTCGCGGCGGCACGCTGCTTGGCTGCTCCGCTGCGCAGGTACTGCTTGCCGAACTGGGCGACGATGTGGTCGGCAGCCTGCGCCTTGGCGACGTCGCTGACCCGGGTGGAGTTGGTGCGCATGTAGGTGATCAGGCCGACCGGGCCGGAGCTGCCGAGCTCGACTCCCTCGTAGAGCTGCTGGGCCAGGCTCATCGTGCGCCGCGGCGAGAGGCGCAGCCGGGTGCTCGCGTCCTGCTGCAGGGTGCTGGTCGTGTAGGGGATCGGCGCCTGGCGCGACGTCTCCCTGCTCTCGACGGCTTCCACGGTGAAGCGCGGGGTGGCGGCGGTGGGGTGCCCGTCAGCGTCGATCCCGAGCGCGTCGGCGACGGCCTTGGCCTCGGCCTCCGTGCCCAGTTCGAGCTTGTCGGCATCGGCCGCGGGCGAGTTGCCGCGCCTGCCCACAAGCCGCGCAGCGAAGCTGGACGCGGCCTTCTCGAGGATCGCGTCGACCGTCCACGACTCCTTGGTGATGAAGGCATCGATCTCGGCCTCGCGGTCGACGACCAGGCGTACCGCCACCGATTGGACCCGGCCGGCCGACAGCCCGGTGCGGACCTTGCGCCACAGCAGCGGGCTGAGCTTGTAGCCCACGAGGCGGTCGATGACCCGGCGCGCCTCCTGTGCAGAAACCAGGCCTCGGTCGATCTTGCGGGGCTCGGCGAGGGCGGCCTCCACAGCGCCTTTGGTGATCTCGTGGAAGACCACGCGGTCGGGGTCGTCGAGCTTCAGCGCCTGCGCGATGTGCCAGGCGATGGCCTCACCCTCGCGGTCGGGGTCGGCGGCGAGGAGGGTGCTGTCAGCCTTCCTGGAGGCGGCCTGCAGCTCCTTGATCTGCTTCTCCTTGCCCTTGATCACCTGGTACTCGGGCACGAAGCCGGCGTCGATGTCGACGCCGATCTTCGACTTGGGGAGGTCTCGGACGTGCCCCATGGACGCCTTCACCGTGTACCCGGCGCCGAGGAACTTGGCGAGGGTGCGTGCTTTGGATGGAGACTCGACGATGATGAGGCGGTTGGGCATCTCAGTGGGGAGTGTCGCGCCTTTTGGCGCGGGGGCGGCCGGCGGCGGCCCGAGGCCGGCCGATGATAACAACGGGTACAGCGTGCCGCCCCGAGGTTGACCAACCCGGCCGGCTGCTTAAAAGGTACGCGCAACCAGCCCTCCGCAAACATCGGTGATGGCGCCGCGCAGCTGGAGGGTGGTCAGGGCGGCCGCCAGGCTGGCCACCCCGACGCCCAGCGCCGCGGCCAGGTCATCGGGATGGACGGGGTCGGCGCTGAGCTGCTCGAGGACGCGGCCGAGCAGCGGATCGCCGCCGGTTGGGAGCTGGAACACCCCCGGGGTGTCGAGCTGCCCCGGCCCCGGTGCGGCGACCGCTCGCCGCAGCGACGGCGCCGCCTCGAACAGGTCGGCGATGCCCAAGTACGGCCGCACACCGTCGCGGATCAGGAAGTTGCTGCCGGCCGAGCTCGGGCTGCGGATCGAGCCCGGCACCGCCAGCACTTCGCGGCCCAGGTCGGCGGCCCAGCGGGCGGTGCTGAGGGCGCCGCTCCTCGCGGTCGCCTCCACCACCACCACGGCCTCGGCGAGCGCCGCGATGATGCGGTTGCGCTGCGGGAACCGCCACCCCAGTGGTGGCTCGGTGCCACCGTCCTCGGAGACCACGCAGCCGCTGGCGCTGATCCGGTCGCGGAGCTCGCGATGCTCGCTCGGGTAACAGAGCTCGATGCCACAGCCCAGCACTGCGACGGTGACGCCGCCTCCGTGCAGCGCTCCCCGGTGCGCCGCGGCGTCAATGCCGCGCGCCATCCCGCTCACCACCGCGACGCCGGCGGCGGCGAGGTCGGTGGCGATGTCATGCGCGGTGAGCAGGCCGCCCGGTGTTGCTCGCCGGGACCCGACCACGGCCACGCACGGCGTCCCCGCGGTCGGGAGCGCCCCGCGCAACCACAGGGCCGCAGGCGGACAGTCGAGATGTTCGAGGCGCTCCGGCCATCCCGGTGAACCCCGGTCCAACCGTCGTACGGTGACGGCGCTGCTCACGACGGCGCCACCTCGCCGCGAAAGCGCAATGCCTCCGCGACGTCGCTCTCCCCGACCGCGGCCGACGCCCGCAGGTCGGCGATGGTGCGAGCCACGCGCAGGACGCGGAAGAAGCCGCGTGCGCTGAGCTGCATGCGTTCGCCGGCCAGCGCAAGCAACCGGGAGGCGCCGGGCGTCGTTTCTGCGCTGTCCTGCAGCGTCCTGCCGTCGAGCGCTGCGTTCCGCGACTGACTCGGCAGCGCCGTCGGGTGACGCGCACACTGCAGTGCGCGCGCGAGCTGCACGCGCTCACGCACCGCGGCGGACCGTTCGCCGGCGCGTCCCTCGAAGAGGTCGTCGAAGCGCTGCCGCGGGACGTCGATGACGAGGTCGATCCGATCGCGGATGGGGCCGCTGAGCCTGCTGGAGTAGTCCCCGAGCGCGCGTGGCGTGCAACGGCAACCGGTCAGATCGCCCAGGTGCCCGCAGGGGCACGGGTTGGCGGCGGCGACGAGCACGAAGTCAGCGGGGAAATGGACGGCGCCGCGCGACCGGACCACGGTGACTGTGCCCTCCTCGAGCGGCTGCCGCAGCGCCTCGAGGTGACCGCGAGAGAACTCGCACACCTCGTCGAGAAAGAGGACGCCCCGGTGCGCGAGGCTGATCTCCCCTGGCCGTGCCAGCCCGCTGCCGCCCCCGATGAGCCCGGCACGGGAGACCGTGTGGTGCGGTGCACGGAACGGTGGGCGCGTGACCGTGGGCGGCCGCTCGCGCAGCGCTCCACGCAGGGAGTACAGAGCCGCGACCTCGAGCGACTCCTCGTTGTCGAGGTCGGGCAGCAGCGAGCAGAACGCTCGCGCCAGCATGGTCTTTCCGCTGCCCGGCGGTCCCATCATCAGCAGGTTGTGGCCACCGGCGGCAGCGATCTCCAGGGCACGCTTGGCGTGCTCCTGGCCGCGCACCTCGCAGAGGTCGGTGGGCTCCTCGAGCGCCGCGGCCTGGCCAGGACTGGCGCGTGGCAGCGGCCCGCTGCCATCGAGGTGGCCGACGCAGCGCTGCAGGGACGAGACCCCCACCACCTCGAGGGTCTCGACGAGCGCTGCCTCGGCGGCGTTCTCCTCGGCGACGACGAGGCGGCGCACGCCAGCGCGGTGCAGGCAGCGTGCCATCGGCAGGACACCGGTCACCGGCCGCACCGAGCCGTCCAGCGCCAGCTCGCCGACGAACGCCACCCCGTCGAGCGGCAGGCCACTGTTGCCGAGACCAAGGATGGCCATGGCGATGGGCAGGTCGAACCCGGTGCCCTCTTTGGGAACCTCGGCGGGCGCCAGGTTGACGGTCAGCCGGCGCTGCGGGAAATCGAAGCCCGCGTTGCGGATCGACGCCCTGACCCGCTCCCGCGCCTCTTGGATGGCACGGTCGGTGAGCCCCACGATCGTGAAGTTGGGCAGGCCGTTGGCGATGTCGGCCTCGACCATGACCGGGACGCCGGCGAGGCCGTGGACGCTGCAGGCCGTGGCGCGAGCGAGCACCCGGCCATCATACATACACGAAATTGTGTATGTCGAGCGAAGGTCAGTCGCCCTGGACGGCGTCCCTGATGTGCTCGCAGCGCGTCACCGCGAGGTGCTCGTCGAGCAGCAGTCCGAGCACGTCGATGCGGCATGGCTGCTTGTGCCGCTTGGTGGCCGAGCGGTAGGTCTCGAGCAGCATGCGCAGCTTCTGGCGCTTGCGGGCGTCGACAGCCTCCTCGGGAAGGCCGAAGGCCACGCCGCGGCGCGCCTTGACCTCGACCAGCACCAGCGTGTCGCCGTCCTCGGCCACGATGTCGATCTGGCCGATGCGGCTTCGCCAGTCGCGCGCGAGGATGCGGAAGCCCTGTTCCTTGAGATGGTGCAGAGCCAGGTTCTCGCCGGCGTGGCCGACCCGTTCGCGCAGCGGCCGCGCCGGGGGCAGCTGCTCCGGAGCGCGCCAGACGCGGTCAGCCGTTGTCGGTCTCCGCGTCGCCGGCGGCGACCTCGACCGCCTCGGTCGGCTCCGTCCCGTCGGCCGCCACCTCGACGGGCTCGAGCCCGCCGGTACTGTCCTCAGCGTCGGCCTCCGTGACCGGGACCTCGTCGATGAGGTCGTCGACCAGAACAGCGTCGGCAGCCGATCGGCGGCTGACCATGGAGGACCCGCCGATCGGCTCACGGCGCTCGCGGATGCGCGCGCGCTTGCCGACCTTCTCGCGCAGGTAGTACAGCTTGGCGCGACGGACGTCGCCATGCCGGAGCACCTCGATCCTGTCGAGACGAGGCGAGTGCACCAGGAAGGTGCGTTCGACGCCGACGCCGTGCGACACGCGCCGCACCGTGAAGCTGGTGTGCAACCCGGTGGTGCCGTTGACGGCGATGACGACTCCCTCGAATACCTGGATGCGTTCGCGGGTTCCCTCGACGACCTTCACATGCACGCGCACGGTGTCGCCGGAGCGCAGAACCGGTACCTCCGGCTTCTCCTGCTCACGTTGGAGCAGGTCGATGACATTCACTTGTTTCCTCCGGGAACCGCGCGCAACCGTACCAGATCTGGTCGGCGACGCCGGGTTGACTGTTGACTCTGTTGACGGCGCCACTCGGTGATCGCCGCGTGGTCACCGTTGCGGAGCACCGCGGGCACCTCTCTGCCCTCGAACTCCGCGGGACGCGTGTACAACGGCGGCTCGAGGCCCCCGTCGACGGTGTCGCTGAAGCTCTCCTGCTCGAGCGACTCCGGCGAGCCGACGACGCCGGGCACCAGCCGCGCGGTGGCCTCGATGACCGCCATCGCGCCCACCTCGCCGCCGCTGAGGACGTAGTCGCCCACCGACAGCTCCTCACCGATCTCGTCGCGGGCGCGCTCGTCGACTCCCTGGTAGCGGCCGCACACCAGCAGCACCGCGCGCTCGGCGGCCAGCTCACGGGCCACCTCCTGGGTGAAGAGGCGTCCCTGTGGGGAGAGCAGGATGGTGCGCATGCCAGGCACCTGCGCGCGCACGTCGCGTACCGCTCGGATGATCGGCTCGGGCTTGAGCACCATGCCGCCCGCACCGCCGAACTGCATGTCGTCGACCTGGCGGTGCCTGTCGGTGGTGTGCTCGCGAAGGTCGTGCACGCGCAGGTCGATGCTGCCCGCCTCCATGGCGCGGCCCACGACGCCGACGCCGAGTGGGCCCGGGAACACCGACGGGAAGATGGTGAGGACGTCGAAGCGCATCACTCGTCGTCCTCGGGCCACGGCGTCACCACCACTCTTCCCGCCGCGACGTCGACCTCGCGCACCCACTCGCGCACCAGCGGGTAGCGACGCTCTCGCTCGCCCGCTCCGACCACGATGACATCGCTGGCCGGCTGCTCCTCGACATCGCGCACGACACCGAGCTCCACCCCGTCCACCGACACCGC
The DNA here is from genome assembly GCA_963823765.1 of Candidatus Dormiibacterota bacterium. Lineage (GTDB taxonomy): Bacteria > Chloroflexota > Dormibacteria > Aeolococcales > Aeolococcaceae > Aeolococcus. The sequence continues at coordinate 537,296 of CAWGML010000002.1, read as the reverse complement.
GTGCAGCCCGACGAGTTGCCAGATGAACCATTCGTCGTCGCCGAGCGTGCGCGCCTGTGCGCGTTGCACGCACAGGTAGTCGCCGCTGAGCGTCGCCGCGGTCTCGCGGCTGGTCAGCTCCTCGAAGGAGAGCAGGATCTCATCGCCGTCGAGCGGCCGCGAGGAGGCCACCGTGAGATGACGCCGGCCGCCCTCGACCAGCAACACGGTCCCCGCCCCGAAACGCCGGATGTCGCCACCCAGCATCTGCACCCGCACCTCGCCGCGCACGCCGTGGACGCGGCGCACGTGGGCGACACGAAGCAGCTCCGGCGCTGCCGTCGCGGCTGCGGGCGGCCAGGCCTCAGGCATGCCGTCCGCCGTCGGCGAGCTCCACCTGCACACGCTCGTGCTTGCGCAGGCCGGCGGCCCTGACCACCGCACGGATCGCCTCGATGTTGCGACCACCCTTGCCGATCACCTTGCCCATGTCCTCCTCGGCGACGCTCACCTCGATGATGGTGGTGCGTCCCCTGGGAACGGAGTGGACGTTGATCGCCTCCTTGTTGCTGACGATGTGCTCGGTGATGAAGCGGGTCAGGTCGGCGTAGTCGCTCACGACGCGGACTCCGCCTCCACGGCGTCCGCACCTGGTGCGGCGGCAGGCTCGTCTGCGTCGCCGGGGGTATCCGTCGCTGCCACCTCCTCGGGGGCAGCGATCGGCTCGGTCACCGGCCGGTCCGCGGCCTCAGCCGGCACAGCATCCACCTCCTCGGGGGCGCCGGGCGTCTCCGAGGCGCTCGCTGCCACCTCCGCCTCCGGCGCGGGCTTGAAGGTGCGGGGCACCTTGGCGAGGATCCCCTGCTCGACGAGCAGCGCGCGGGCGGCGTCGCTCGGCCGCGCGCCCTTGCGCATCCACTCGCGCACCTTGTCGGCGTCGATCTGCACCTTCGCCGGGTTGGGCAGCGGGTCGTAGAAGCCGAGCAGCTCGATGAAGCGGCCATCGCGCGGGCTGCGCGAGTCGGCGACCACGAGCCGGTAGAAGGGTCGCTTCTTCGCGCCCATCCTCTTCAGGCGAATCTTGACCAAAACGTCTCCTTTCTCTGCAACCGGGAAACCGGTCTCTACAACGGAAGCTGACTGGTGTCGATGTTGCGCAGCTGCTTGAGCATGCGCGCCTTGCCGCGTACCCCCTTGGTGCCCTTGCCACCGCCGAGCATCTTCATGACCGACTGCATCTGGTCGAAACCCTTGAGCATCTTGTTGACCTCGGCGATCGAGGTCCCGCTGCCGGCGGCGATGCGCTTGCGACGCGAGCCCTTGATCACCTCGGGGTGGCGGCGCTCCTGCGTCGTCATGGAGAGGACGATCGCCTCCATCCGGCGCAGGTCCTTCTCGTCGGGGATTGCGCCGCCCTGCTGCTGCGCTTGGGCGAGCAGCTTCTTGCCGCCCGGCATCATGCCCAGCACGCCCTCGATCGGGCCCATGCTGCGCAGCTGGCGCATCTGGTCGAGCCAATCCTGCATGGTGAGCTTGCCGGCGAACGAGCGCTCGAGCATCTCACCGGCCCGCTTCTCGTCGACGTGCTCCTGGGCGCGCTCAATGAGGGTGAGGATGTCGCCCATGCCGAGGATGCGCGACGCCATCCGGTCCGGCGCGAAAGCCTCGAACTCGGACACCTTCTCGCCGATGCCGCTGTACAGGATCGGCTTGCCGATCGCCTCGCGCATCGACAGAGCGGCGCCGCCGCGCGCGTCGCCGTCCAGCTTGGTGAGGATGACACCGTCGACGCCCACCGCCTCCTCGAAGGCCTTGGCGACGTTGACCGCCTCCTGGCCGGTCATGGCGTCGACCACGAGCACGGTGTCGTGGACTGTCACCCTGCGGCGGATCTCCTTGAGCTCGTCGAGCATGTCCTGGTCGATCTGCAGCCGGCCGGCCGTGTCCAGGATGACCACGTCGCAGTTGAGCCGCCTGGCCTCGTCGACGCCGCGCTTGCAGAGCTCGGGGGGCTTGGCCTTGCCGTCAGGCATGGCGACCGGGACCTGGTTGTCCTTGCCGAGGCGCTCAAGCTGCTGCGCTGCCGCCGGCCGGTACGTGTCGGCCGCCACCATGAGCGGGCGGTGGCCCTCCTTGCGCACGGCCAGCGCGAGCTTCGCGGCCGTCGTCGTCTTGCCGCTGCCCTGGAGCCCCAGCAGCATCACCACCGTCGGGGGCTGCGACTGGTAGCGCAGCTTGCGCTGCTCACCGCCGAGGAGAGCGGTCAGCTCCTCATTGACGATGGACACGATCGTCTGCCCCGGCGTGAGGGAGTCCAGCACCTCCGCCTGGACTGCGCGTTCGCGGATGCGCTCGACGAAGGCGCGCGCCACCTTGAAGTTGACGTCGGCCTCGAGCAGGGCCAGGCGCACCTCGCGAAGCCCCGCCTCGACATCCTCCCGGCTCAGCTTGCCCTTGCCGGAGAAGCGTTTGAAGACGTCGGTCAGCCGGTCGGAGAGGGAGTCGAACATCAGGCGCTCCGGTCCTGGGCGCGGACGCGGGCGCGCAGCTCGGCCTCGATGCCGTCACGGCGATCGAGCTCGGCGGCCAGCCCGAGGCGCTGCTCGAGGGTCTGCAACTGCGCAAGAGCGCGGCGCACCAGGTCGTGGGCGCCACTGCGCGTGCAGTGCAGGTGCTCAGCCAGCTCCGTGATCGACCAGTCCTCGTCGAGGTGCAGGCGGCACGCCTCGCGTTGGTGGTCGGTGAGCACCCCGCCGTACACGTCGAAGAGACGCTGGCGAACGGCGTGGTCTGTCGCGGCAGCGGCGGGCGTGCGGGTACGTGTCAAGGACAAAGCCTTGACATGCTACCAGAGCTCAGGCGCCGGCGGGCCTGGCACCTCCAGGACCCCGGCGAACAGCGCGTCCAGGTACGCCGCGGCATCGAAGACGTTGAGGTCGTCGATCCCCTCGCCCAGGCCCACCAGCTTCACGGGTACGTCGAGGTCGGCCTCGATGGCCAGGATGGTGCCGCCACGGGAGGTGCCGTCGAGCTTGGTGAGCACGATGCCGGTGAGGTGCATCGCCTCGTTGAAGGCGCGGGCCTGGGCGATGGCGTTCATGCCGGTGGGCGCCTCGATCACCAGAAGGATCTCGTGGGGGGCCTCGGGGATGGCGCGCTGGATGACGCGGCGCACCTTCTCGAGCTCGGCCATCAGGTTGCTCTTGGTGTGGAGGCGCCCGGCGGTGTCGACGAGGACGACATCGGCCCGACGGGCCAGCGCAGCCTGGATGGCGTCGTAGACGACAGCACCGGGATCGGCCCCGGGCTGGTGAGCGACCACCTCAGTACCGCTTCGGTCGGCCCACACCCGCATCTGGTCGATCGCCGCCGCACGGAACGTGTCGGCCGCCGCCACCAGCGGGATCAGCCCTTCGTTGCGCAGCCGGTGGGCCAGCTTGCCGAGCGTGGTCGTCTTGCCGCTGCCGTTGACGCCCACCACGACCACCACGCTCGGCCGCGCGTCGAGGTGAAGGCGGCGGTCGCGGGCCTCGAGCAGGGTGAGCATCTCCGCCTTGAGGGCCGCCAGCGCGTCCTCGGCGGTTCCGATCCGCTCCAGGCGCACCCTTTCGCGGAGCGATGTCACCAGCGTCTCCGCCACCCCCATGCCGGCGTCGGCGCCGATGAGGATCTCGAGAAGGTCGTCGTAGAACGCGTCGTCGAGGTCGCGGCGGAGCAGCACGGTGTCGCGGACCTGCTCGCTGAACGCCAGCGAGGCCCGGTCCATGCGCCGCGACATACGGCGCCACCAGGCCTCGCGATGGGCGCGCGACACCACCTCCTCGGTCATGGTGTGGCGCTCACACGGCGGCGCGGATCGTCGACTGGCGCAATCCCACGACGTGGCCCTCCGGCACTGCCTCGCCCAGGTCGGCGTCGAAGCGCACGCTGATGACCGAGCTGACGCCGTCGCCGTCGCTGGTCACGCCATGGAGAGCATCGGCGGCGGCCATGGTGATGTGGTTGTGGGTCACCACGATGAACTGCTGGCTGGTGGCCAGGCGCTTGAGCAGCCGCGTGAAGCGCAGCACGTTGCTGTCGTCCAGCGGCGCATCCACCTCGTCGAAGACGTAGAACGGTGATGGGTTCACCTGCTGCAGGGCGAGGATGACCGCCAGCGCGGTGAGCGCCCGCTCGCCGCCGCTGAACAGGCTGAGCGGTTGCAGCCGCTTGCCGGGGGGCTGGGCCAGGATCTCGACGCCGGCGCGCGAGCCCGCGTTGGTGCCGGCAGTGACGTCGGCGCCGGGGGCGTCGCGACGCAGCGTGGCGCGGCCGCCCGGGAAGAGCTCGGCGAAGAGCTCGTGGAAGTGCACAGAGACGGCGCCGAAGACCGCCTCGAAACGGCTGTCGATGGCGGCCGTGAGCCGCGCCGCCATGGCACGGATGTCAGCGCAGGCGTTGGCGAGGTCATCGCGGCCCGCGCGCAGCGTCGCGACGCGCGCCGCCAGTCGCACGTGTTGCTCGGGGGCGAGAGCGTTGACCGGGCCGAGTGCCGCGACGCGGCGCTCCAGCCGGACGATGTCACGCTCGGCCCGATCGGCGTCGCCGGCCTGTGGCTCGGGGCCGTCGTCCTCCTCGTCGCCGCGCACAGCGTCGGCGAGCTCGGCGACCCGTTCGGTGGCCGCGACGACCTCGAGGTCCGCGGCGGCGCACTCGTCCTGCGCGCGGGCCAGTACCACCGCGACCTCGCTCCGCTCGGAGTCCAGCGCCGCCACGGCACGCTCGCTCTCCGCCAGGTCGGGGGCGCTGGCCGACAGGCCGTCCAGGGCCTGCGCGACCGCGGCGGACGCGCCGGCGAGCGCGGCTCGTGCCGCCCGACCGTGAGCGATGGCCGCGAGCACGGCAAGCTCAGCGTCGAGGACACGCAGCTCCGCCGCGTCCCTGCGCGAGCCGGCGGCCTCGTGGGCGAGGTGCGCGGCCTCGATGCGGTGGACCCGCTCGGCCACCTCCGCGGCGACGCGGCCCGACTCGATCTCCAGCGCGCGCACCGACGTCGCGGCATCGCCGGACACCGCGCGCGCAGCTGCCGCGGCCCGTCGCGCATCGTCGGCGCGGGCGCGGGCCGCCGCCAGGCGCTCGTCGCTCTGCCGCAAGCGCGACCCGGCCGTGCTGTCCGCGCCGGCCAGCGATTCGCGGGCGGCGTCGCGCTCGGCCAGCTCCCTGCGGGCCTCATCCAGGCGCCCTCGCTCCCCGGCAAGGGCGGAGACGGCGGCGGCGGCCCGTGCGGCCGTCTCGACGGCTTCGATGCGCGCCACCTGCAGACGGTCGACGGCCCGCCGCTGGGCCACCTCGGCAGCGGCGAGCGCGGCTGCGGTCAGCGCCCGCTCCGCATCCGCCGCGCGTTCGGCGGCGATCGCCCGGTCTGCGTGCGCGGCGGCGTCGCGCTCGTCCGCGGCGAGCTCCAGCGTGCGGCCCGGGCGGCCACCCCCGCGGATGCCCGCCGCCGTGATGACCGTGCCGTCGGGGAGGATTGCCCGCTCGCCACCACCGGCCACGACCGTCCTGGCTGTCTGGGGGTCGGCGACCAGCCAGGCCCCCGACAGGCAGTGGGCAAGCGCCGCACCGGCCCCCGGCTGTCCCTGGACACAGGAGAGCGCCGGACGCGCGTCCGCTCGCCCGCTCGGCGCCGGCGCAGCCGCCTCGCCGGTGGCGAGCAGCTCCTCCCGCGCCGACCCGGGGTCGAGCAGGGCCGCCGCAGCGTCGACGTCGGCGACGAGCCAGGCACCCAGGTGTGCCTCCAGGGCAGCCTCGATGGCCGGCCCGTCAGCGGGGTCGACGACCGTGAACGAGTTGAGGAGGCGGTGCGCCTCGAGCTCGCCGGCCGCGACCGCGGCCGCGATCGCCCCGGGGCCACCGAGGGCTCCCTCCACCTGGCCGCGAAGCACGGCCGCCCGGGCGAGCGCGCTGCGGGCGGACTGGCGGACCTCGTCGAGAACGGCCTGCGCCTGCTCCAGGGCCGTGCGCGCGGCGGCGGCGACGGCCTCTGATGCCGCCACCGCGACCTCGGCTTGGCCGGCGGCGGCAACGCTGCGCTCGCTGCGCGAGGAGGCATCCTCCGCCGCTCGTCCCAGGCTGTCGACCTGCGCGGCCGCGGTTTCCACCCGTTCGCGCAGCGCGTCCGCCGCATCGGCGAACAGCTGCCGCTGGGCGGCATTGCGACGGACCGCGGCGTCGGCGTCGGCGTGCTCCCGGTCGGCGGCGCGCAGCTCCGCCTCGGCGGCGCCCAGCGCCACCTCGGCGGCGCGCTGCGCGGCTTCCGCCTCCCGCCGGGCGTCCTCCGCGTCAGCCTGCCGGCGGCCGACGTCCGCAGCCAGGCCGGCGGCCGCGTCCTCGCCGGCGGTGAGGGCCGCGAGCTCGGCGGCCCGCCTCTCCTGCTCCCGCGCCGCGTCCTCCAGCTCGGCCGCGGCCGTGGCTCGGGCCAGGACACCAGCCCGGGCGCGGTCCCGGCTGCGCTGCTGGTCGCCGGCGGCGCGCTCGGCGAGCAGCCGGGCAGCCTCGAGGGCACGGCCCGCCTCGCGCTGAGCCTCGCGCTGCTCGTCGAGTCGCGCCCGGTGGGCCGAGAGGCGGTCGGCGAAGGCCGCCTCGGCGGCGGTCGCGGCCTCGAGTTGATTGCGCGCCGATTCGAGACGGCGGCCGGCCTGGCGCAGCTGCGCGCGCGCGGCTCGCCAGGCCTCGCGGGCCAGGGATCCACGCAGGCTGCTGAGCTGGTCGGTGAGCTCACGCTGCTCGCGGGCGAGCTCGGCCTGCACCGCGAGCTCGGCGAGCCGGGGTTCTGTCTCGGCGAGGAGGTCGTCGAAGCGGCGCAGCGTCACCTCGGCCTGCGCGACCCGGCCGAGCGCGTCCTCGCACGCCGCCCGCAGGGAGCGGACCCCGGCAGCCTGTTCGACAAGGGCGCGGCGCTGGGCGGGGGTGGCCTCGATGATGGCGTCGATGTCGTTCTGCGCCACCACCGCGTAGCCGCTCTGGGTGAGCCCGGTGGTGCCGAGCACCCGCTCGATGTCGCGCAGGCGGACGCGCCCACCGTTGAGGCGGAACTCGCTGTCGCCATGACGCACCACCCGCCGGCTGACCGAGACCTCGACGTCGTCGACGGGCAGGCGGCCCTCCTCGTTGTCGAGGATCAGCTCGACCTCGGCGACGCCCATGCGCGGCCGGCCGTTGCCACCCGCATAGATGACCTCGTCCATGCGCGCTCCACGCAGCTCACGGGCGTTGGTCTCCCCGAGCGCCCAGCGGATCGCGTCGACCAGGTTGCTCTTGCCGCTGCCGTTGGGGCCGACGATCGCAGTGATGCCCGGCTCGAGGCTCACCTCGCTCCTGCGGGCAAATGTCTTGAACCCGGAGATGACGACGCGTCGCAGTCTCATCCGGCCGATTCTCCGGGGCGGTGGGGCTGCTCGTCAACATGTGGTGTGTCGGCGAAGCGAACACCACAAGATGTTCGGTTCATGTGGGACCCCCGCCGGCGCCCGAACCACGTCCGCGGCCCCCGCGGTGGCCGCGGCGGGTGCGCTTGCGGGCCGGCGGGGCTGGCGCCGGGGGTGCAGCCGGTGCCGGTGGCGGTTCCGCGTCGGTGCCGCGCTCCTCGTCCTCACGACGGCCACCCACGATGACGTCGGCGGCGGCGCGCAGGGTCGCCAGCAGCCCGCGCCGCCGCCCCTGTCCGGGCCGCTCCGCTGGTTCGGCGGGAGGCCGGCGGTCACGACCGGAGCCGGCAGTGGCGCCACGATCGGCGGCGACCTCCGCGACGCGCCGGCGCACACGGGCGGGTTCGGTGGCGACGTCGCGGGCAGCCTGGCGAGCAGCGCCGGCGGCGCGGGCCGCGGCGTTCGCCGGCGTCTTGGCGAGGCTGTCGAGCGCTGCCCGGGCGGCGGCCTGCTGCGCGGCCTGCTTGGTCGGCCCACGGCCTGAGCCCACCACGGCGCCACCGACGACGGCCTCGGCGGAGTAGGAACGGTGGTGCCCGGGGCCGCCTTCGGCCGTCACCCGGTACACGGGCGGCAGGCCGGTGCGCTCCTGTGCCACCTCTTGGAGCCGGCCCTTGTGGTTCTCGTCCGTCCAGTCGGCGAGGTCGCCGATGTTCTGGATGAAGACCCGGGTCGCCACCCGGTACCCCTGGTCGAGGAAGATCGCGCCGGTCATCGCCTCGAACGCGTTGGCGAGGAGCGACGGCAGTTTGCGGGCGCCGGTCTTGGCCGCTCCCTTGCCGAGCAGCAGTGTCTCGCCGAGGTTGAGTTGCTCGCCGAGGCGGGCCAGGGACACGGTGTTGACCAGCGCCGCGCGCAGCTGGGTGAGCTGGCCCTCGTCGTAGCTCGGGAACCGGCGGAAGAGGTACTCACCCACCACCAGCTCGAGGACGGCGTCGCCGAGGTACTCGAGACGCTCGTTGTCACGCCCCGGGCCGCTGGGTTCGCCGCGCTCGTTGTTCCACGACGCGTGGGTCATCGCCTCGCGCAGCAGCTCAAGGCGGCGGAAGCGAACCCCCAGCCGAGCCTGCAGCGCCTCGAAGCCGGCGATCTCCTCCTCGCTGAGGCCGGCGAGCGGCGCCGCGGCCGTGTCAGCAGGGCGGAGCCCTGACGTCTGCACGGCAGGCGGCGGTGTGGGCGCCGTCGCGGTGGGCGCGGCAGAAGCCGCGGCGCCGTCCCCTAGAAGGTCGCCCCCACCTTCTCCTGGATGTACTCCCAGGCCTGCCCCACGGTCCCGATCTTCTCGGCGTCCTCGTCGGAGATCTGCATCTTGTACTCCTCCTCGAACGCCATGATCAGCTCGACGAGGTCCAGCGAGTCCGCGTTCAGGTCTTCGACGAACGACGCCTCCGGGGTCACCTGATCCGGCTCGACGCCGAGCTGGCTGACGACGATCGTCTTGAAGCGATCGAAGCTGAGATCTGCCATCAATGGTTCCTTCTGTGGGCGGGGCGGGCGGTGCCGCCTCCTGGTTTGCTGCAACGATAGCGTCGGGGCCCGGTGTGGGGGGCTGCCACGCGAAGCGACCGGAGGCGCCGTCGATGGGGACGGGAAGGGGTGGCGGCGGGGCGGTCGCCGCCGGCGTCCGGCGGCGGCGCGGGCGGCGCGCGGGGCCACCCGTCGCCGGCGCGGCCGGCTGTGGAGCCGTCTCGGTGCGGTCGTCGGGCACAGGTGTCTCCACTGGTGGGCTCAGGCGGCCAGCCCGCCGTCGACGTGCAGGACGTGCCCGGTGATGTAGGCCGCCTCCGGGAGGGCGAGGAAACGGACCGCGGCGGCCACCTCCTCGGCGCGTCCGAGACGGCGAAGGGGCACGGCCGCGACGGCCGAGTCGAGGACGGTGCCCAGTGCATTGGTCATGTCGGTGGCGATGAATCCCGGCGCCACCGCGTTGACGGTGATGCCGCGTGACCCCACCTCCCGGCAGAGCGCCTTGGTGAGGCCGATCAGGCCCGCCTTGGCGGCTGAGTAGTTGGCCTGACCGGGGTTGCCGACGACTCCGGCCACGCTGGAGATGTTGATGATCCTGCCGTCTCGGCGGCGCAGCATCGGTCGGAGCGCCGCCCGGCAGATGCGAAAGGCCGCGCTGAGGTCCACCGCGAGGACGTCGTCCCAATCGGCGTCGCTGATGCGCACCGCCAGATTGTCGCGGGTGATGCCCGCATTGTTGACCACGATGTCGATGGCGCCGAGTTCCGCCGTGGTGCGCTCGACGAGCGCGGCGGCGGCGGTCATGTCCGAGAGGTCGGCGCCGAGTGTCGCGGCCCGGCCGCCCTGGTCGCGGATCATCGCCGCCACCTCGCCGGCGGCCGCGGCGCCGGCGCCGAAGCCCACCGCCACCGCCGCACCGGCGTCGGCAAGAGCCAGCGCCGTGGCCCGGCCGATGCCGCGCGACGCACCCGTGACCAGCGCGACCTTCCCCGCCAGCGGCTGGGAGTTCATGCCGGTGCGGTCCACAACGTGCCCAGCGCTGCGGCGCTGTCGCGGTCATTGACGGTGACCGTCCTGACGGCGGGATCGATCCGCCGAGCCAGGCCGCTGAGCACAGCCCCGGGTCCCACCTCGACGAGCACGTCGGCCCCCAACCCGATCAGCGAGGTGACGCAGTCGCTCCAGCGCACCGGCGACTTCGAGCTGTCTGGCCAGGCGCGCCGGCAGCTCGGCCGAGTCCGCCACCGCCGCGCCATCGACGTTGCACACGACGGGCACCTGCAGCGGGGTGCGCGCGGTGGCGTGGATCACGCGCGCGAAACGCTCCGCGGCCGGCGCCATCAACGGGGAGTGGAACGCCCCGCTGACGTTGAGCGGCACGACCCGGCGCGCCCCGCGCTCCCGGGCCATCTCGGCGGCGCGCCGCACGCCCTCGACCGACCCGCTGATGACCACTTGCCCGGGCGCGTTGAGGTTGCCGATGACGACCACCTCCTGGCCGGCGCGGACCTGCTCGCAGACTGCGTCGACGGTCTCGGCGTCGAGCCCGAGGATGGCGGCCATGGTTCCCTCGCGCATCGCGGCCATCTCCCGGCCGCGCCGGATGACCATGCGCATCGCATCCTCGGCGCTGTAGGCGCCGGCCACGCTGACCGCCGCGTACTCGCCGACCGAGTGACCGGCGACGCCGACGACGTCGAGCCCGCTGGGGAGCGCCGCCGCCAGCACCAGCTCCACGAACACGATCGCGGGCTGGGCGACGTCTGTGGGCCGTAGCTGGTCATCCGAGCCGCGCAGGGCGGCGGCGAGGTCCAGGCCCTCGTCGGCCGCGGCGGCGAGCAGGGCGCGGGCCAACGGCTCCTCGAGAAGGCCGTCCGCCATGCCGGCGCCCTGGCTTCCCTGGCCTGGGAAACAGAGCGCAACGCGGGTCATCGGGCGGACGATCGCTGGCGCTCGGACAGCGCCGCGCGAGTCACTCGGTGACGATGACCTCGCGTCCGCCGTACTGGCCGCAGTTGGGACAGACGCGGTGCGACAGGCGCGGCTGACGGCACTGCGGACACGGGTTGAGCGCAGGGACGTCGAGACGGTGGTGGGAGCGGCGCATGTCGCGCCTGCGCTTTGAGGTTCGTTGCTTGGGGACCGGCATGATCTCTCCGGGAACAGCGGGCGCGCCGAATGTTGCGAAGCGCCACGGCGGAGTATAGGGCCCGGCCGGCGATCCACGTCGAGGCCGGCGGCTCCGTGGGGTCAGCCCTTGCGCCGGCGACCGCGGGCTCGAGGCGGCTCTGGCAGGGACTGCAGCCCCTCCCGCACCGTGGCCAGCCAGCGTTCCAACTGCTCCTCGAGGCGCTGCATCACCTCGCGTGCGTAGTCGTCCGCCGCCGCCCGCTGCGTCGCGGCGTGCTGTTCAGCCTCCCCCACCAGGACGCGCGCGCGCTCGGTGGCGGTGCTGACGATGGCGTGCTCGTCGACCAGCGCGGCTGCCTGTGCCTGGGCCTCACGAACCACGCGTGCAGCCTCCTCACCGGCTCGCGCGGTGACCTCGGCCACCTCGCGTTCGGCGCGGTCGAGGATCTGGTCGCGCTCGTCCAGCGTGTGCCGAGCGGTCATGAGGTCGTCCGGAAGGGCCACCCTGATCCGGTCGACGAGCTCGAGGATCTCCTCCTCGTTGACGACCACGCTCGGTGTGAACGGCAGCCGCCGGGCGGCACCGACCAGCTCCTCGAGCGCGTCGACGATGTCGACGACTGTGCCGAGCTCGTCCGGAGGCGGTGGGGTTGTGCTCATCTCAGTGTTCCTGGTCGAACTTGCGGCGCAGGGCCTCTGCGCACGCGGGAGGCACGGCATCGTCGATTGTGCCACCGAGGCGGAAGACCTCCTTGATGATCGACGAGGAGATGAACACGTTGCTGAACGAGGTCATCAGGAACACGGTGTGGATGTCGGGGTTGAGACGGCGGTTCATCAGTGTCATCTGGAACTCGTTCTCGAAGTCGCTGGTGACCCGCAGCCCGCGCACGATGGCGATGGCGCCGACCCGCTGCGCGTAGTCCACGGTGAGGCCGTCGAACGTCCCCACCTCGACGGCGGCGCCGTCGTCGATGGACCGGCGGATGAGGTCGACACGCTCCTCGGTGGTGAACAGCGGTGTCTTCGCGGGGTTCTGCAACACCCCGATGAAGACGCGGTCGAAGATCAGGCAGGCACGCTGAAGGATGTCGAGGTGGCCGCGGGTGATCGGGTCGAAGCTGCCCGGGTACAGGGCGATCCGCTCACTCACCGATGCCCACCTCCATGACGGCCGGCCGCAGAACGGTCAGGTCGGTGATCCCGTAGCGGCCGCGGCGCACCACCGCGAGCCCGCCGATGCTGTCGGGCAGCGACCGGGCGCGGTGATGTTCGCACACAACCACGCGCGGCGGAGCCTCACCGAGGAGGGCGAGCGCATCCATCACGGTGTCGTCGCGGTAGGGGGCGTCGATGAAGACGATGGCGTTCGCATCGAGCTCGGCTGGTCGCGAGCGCAGCCAGCGCACCGCATCCGCACGGATGACGCGGCAGCGAGCCACGCATCCCAGCATCTGCGCGGTCGTCCGGACGTGGACGAGTGCCTGCTCGTCGCGGTCGACGAACACCGCCCGCCGCGCGCCGCGGGAGAGCGCCTCGAAGCCCACCGTCCCGGCGCCGGCGAACAGGTCGACGACCTCGGCGCCGACCACCTCGTCGCCGAGGATGTTGAAGAGCGCCTCCCGCACCATGGCGCGCGTGGGCCGGAGTATCGGGGCGCGCGGCGTGCTCAGCGGTCGCCCCCGCCATTCGCCGCCGGTGACCCGAGTTTGTGCCGTCATGGGCATGAACGAACCCTCAGTCGAGGTCGAAGACAGCCCGGAAGCCGTTCATCGCCTCGTGGAGCGGGGCGTGCTCGGTGAGGTCGGGGTCGCGGTCCAGCCAGGTCTCGGCGGCGGCGCGGGCCCGCTGGAGCATGGCGACGTCGAGCAGGTCGGCGGCGAGCATCTCTGGCAGGCCGTGCTGGCGCAGGCCGACGACGTCCCCCGCGCCGCGCAGCCGAAGGTCGGCCTCGGCAAGCTCGAAGCCGCTGGTGGTGGCGGCCACGGTCTCCAGCCGATGCGATCCCTCGTCGTCGATGCTTCCCTGGAAGAGGATGCAGTAGGAGCGGTGCACATCGCGGCCGACGCGGCCCCGGAACTGGTGCAGCTGGGCGAGCCCGAAGCGCTCAGCCCCCTCGATGACCATGATCGTCGCGTTGGGCACGTCCACGCCCACCTCGATCACGCTCGTCGCCACCAGGAGGTCGGCGTCGCCGCGCGCGAAGCGGGCCATGCGCTCCTCCTTCTCGCGCGAGCCCATCCGCCCATGGAGGAGCTCGACGGCGAGGTCGGGGAAGACATCGTCGCGGAGCCGCTCGTACTCGGCGGTGGCGCTGCGCACCCCGAGCTTGTCGTTCTCCTCGATGACCGGGCAGATCACGAAGGCCTGGCGACCCTCGCCGACCTGCTCGCGGATGAACGCGTAGGCCTCGTCGCGCAGGTGGGGCGGGACCACCCGGGTGGCCACCGGCTGGCGCCCCGGGGGCATCTCGCGGAGCTCACTGACGTCGACGTCGCCATACAGGGTCAGCGACAGCGACCGCGGGATCGGCGTCGCCGTCATCGCCAGGAAGTTCGGCATCAGCGCGCCTTTGCGGCGCAGCCGCTGCCTTTGTGCGACGCCGAACCGGTGCTGCTCGTCGACCACCACCAGGCCGAGCTCGCTGAAGACGACGTCGTCCTCGATCAGCGCGTGGGTGCCCACGAGCAGCGACTCGCGCCCGTTGGCGATGGCTTCGATGATCTCTCGCCGGGCGCGCGCCGGCGTGCTCCCCACCAGCAGGCGTGGCGCCATGTCGTGCGTGGCGAGCATCTCGGTGAGGGTTGCGTGGTGCTGGCGGGCCAGGATCTCCGTCGGTGCCATCACTGCTGTCTGGAACCCCGCGTGGCGAGCCATCACCGCTGCCATGGCGGCCACCACCGTCTTGCCGCTGCCGACGTCACCCTGCAGGAGCCGGTTCATCGAGCCGCTGCCGGCCATGTCGGTGAGCACCTGGTGAGCGGCCACGCGCTGACCCGCGGTGAGCTGGAAGGGCAGCGAGCCGGCGAAGGCCCGGGCCACCTCGACGTCGTACGGGATCGCCACCCCAGCGCTGCGCAGCCGTCGCCGCCGCGCTCTCAGCGCCGCCAGCTGCAGCAGGAACAGCTCCTCGAACGCGATCCGCTCGTGGGCCTGGCGCCGGCTCTCCTCATCGTCGGGGAAATGCACCTGGTGCAGCGCTGCACCGATGCGCATCAGCTGTTCGGCCGAGCGAACCGCCGGTGGCAGTCGGTCGGGCAGCGAGTCCGCGAGCGGCAGCAGGGGCTCGATGTAGCTGCGCAGCTGACGCGAGCTCACCCCGTCGGTCTCCGCGTACACCGGCGCCAGGCGCCCCACGTGGCGCTGCCCGGCGCCGACCCGTTCGAAGGTGGGGTTGCGGAACACCAGCCCGGTAAGCCCGCTCTCGACCTTGCCGCTGACGAGGATCTCCATGCCGCTGCGCAGCTGGTTGACCAGGAACCGCTGGTTGAACCACACCGCGCTGACCACGTCCCGGCCATCGACCATCGAGGCCTCGACGAGCCACATCTTCTTGCGCTGGCTGCGCCGCACGCTGACGCTGCGGATGACCACCTGTGAGGTCTGTACCTCCCCGGGGCACAGCTGCGCCACCGGGGTCAACGCGCGTGTGTCCTCGTAGCGGCGTGGCAGGTGGAAGAGCAGGTCACGCACGGTGGCGATGCCGAGGCGGTCGAGGCGCTGTCCCCGGGCGAGGCCGATGCCGGCGAGCTCCACCACCGGCGTGGACGGCGAGATCGCGGCCAGCGGCGCCGTCGTGGTCGTGGGGGCCATCTGCGTCCGACTATAGCCCGGGCTGCGAACCGGGCCCGCAGCGCCGTCGCGTGCAGGCGCGCCTCAGCCCGCGCGCAACAGCGCGATCCCGACGCCACCAGGGCCGCTGTACGTGCCCACCACGGCGCCGAGCTGGCCGACGATGATCTCGACGCCCGGGTGATCGGCGCGCAGCCGCGGCTCGATCAGCTCGAGCAACTCCGGCGCGCCACAGTGGAACACGGCGAGAGCCTCGAGAGGACGATTGGCGGCAGCGATCTCCACGAGCTTCTCGATGCCCTGCTGGCGCTTGCGCACACGTGCCTCTGGCTGAACCTCGCCGTCACGCACGCACAGCAGCGGCTTGACATTGAGGATGCTGCCGACCAACCCCTGTGCCCGCCCGACGCGCCCGCCGCGTTGCAGGTAGGTGAGCGTGTCGAGCAGCACGTAGACACCCACCCGGCTTCGTCGTGCCGTGATCCGCTGAGCGACCTCGTCGACGTCGCAGCCGCCCGCGATGTCGGCGAGCGCCGCCCTGACCAGGAACTGCATGCCCGCGCTGACGGTGGTCGAGTCGACGACCCGCACCGATCCCTCAGGGAACTCCTGCGCAGCCAGGCTCGCCGACTGCAGCGTGCCGCTGAGCTTCTCGGAGATGTGGACGGACACGACCGAGTCCCCGGCGCTGACGTGGCGGCGGTACACCTCGGCGAACTGGTCGGGGGTGGGTTGCGACGTGCTCGGTTGCACCGGGGTGGTGGGAAGCCGGCGGTAGAAGTCGTCCGGGCCGAGGTCGACCCCATCACGGAACTGCTCGTCACCGAAGCGCACCGTGAGCGGCACCACGTCGACGCCCAGCCGTTGCGCTTCAGCGGGGAGGATGTCCGACGTCGAGTCGGTGACGACCCTGATCACCGCGTCACTCGAGGGAGAGGACGTAGGAATAGTGCTCCTGGCCGCCGTCGTGGAGCTCGAACTCGGTGTCCGTGAACTTCGCGCGCATGCCCTCGACCAGCGCATCCGCGTCGGCGGCGGTGACATCGCCACCGCGGTACACGGTGACCAGCTCCGGGGCCTGGTCGACGGAGCCGAGCACGGCCTCGATGACGCTCGGCTCGTCGCGGCCCACCTCGCGGATTTCGTCGTCGAGGATGCCCAGGACGTCGCCCTCCTTGATCTCGTGACCGTTGGCGGTGCTGTCGCGCACCGCGCGGGTCACCTCGAGCGCGTGCACGTGCTCGATGGCGGCGGTCATGCGCGAGCAGTTGGCGTCGATGGTCGAGTTCGGGCTCGAGCGCGAGGAGCGCGCTGATGCCCTGCGGCAGGTTCCGGGTCGGCACCACCTTGACCTCACAGTCGTCGATGAGGCCGTCGACCTGCTCGGCGGTGAGGATGACGTTGCCGTTGTTGGGCAGCAGCACGACCTTCTCCGCATGCGCCGCGCGCACCGCGTTGAGCAGGTCCTCGATCGAGGGGTTCATCGTTTGGCCGCCCTCGACGACCGCGTCGGCACCCAGGCTGGCCAGGATGTCGCGGAAGCCCCGCCCGGGGGCCACCGACACCACCCCGATCGCCTTGCGAGGCACGTCGGCGGACGGCGCGGCGCCGGCGCCGGCGCGTCCTCGATCGTCCTGGCTCGCTCGGCTGCGTCCGCCCTGTCGAGCACATCGTGGTGCTGCGCCGACATGTCCTCCACCTTCAGCTTGCTGAGGCGGCCCCGCGAGGACGCCAGCGCGATCAGCGGGGCCGGTTCGCCGGTGTGGATGTGGACGCGGACCAGGTCGGGGTCGCCGACGACGAGCGCTGAATCACCGAGCTTGCCGAGCTCGGCGCGGAGCCGGTCCGGGTCGAGGCCGGGGCCATGGATGAGGAACTCGGTGCAGTACCCCCAGCCCTCCTCCTTCATCTCCACAGCCGCGGCGCCGCGCCGAACCGAGGGGCGCCCGGCGGAGCCCTCCCCCGCAAAGGGGAGCTGGACGCGGTCCTCCCCGGAGCGCCGCCGCGGCCCGGTCGGGGCCATCTGGGCGGAGGCGGGGTCGGCGATCGCGCGGAACATCCCCTCGAGGATCACCGCCAGGCCGAAGCCACCGGCGTCGACCACTCCCGCGTCGCGGAGCACCAGCAGCTGCTCGGTGGTCCGCTCCACCGCGGCGTGGCTGGCGCGAACCGCCTGCTCGAGCACGGTGACGATGTCCGCGCTGTCCGCCGCCGCACCCGCAGCCGCCTCGGCAGCCTCGCGGACGACGGTGAGGATGGTGCCCTCGGTCGGCTTCATCACCGCTTTGTAGGCCACGGTGCGAGCCTCGCCGAGACCGCGCGCCCAGGCGGCCGCATCGAGACGGGGCGCGGACCCGACGCCCTGCGCCAGGCCGCGCAGGACCTGGGAGAGGATCACGCCGCTGTTGCCGCGCGCGCCCATGAGCGACCCGTGCGCCGCGGCGCTCAGCACCGACGCGGCGGACGACGGCACGGCGGCCGACTGCGCCTCCTCGACGGCCGAGCGCAGCGTCAGGTACATGTTCGACCCAGTGTCGCCGTCCGGGACGGGAAACACGTTGAGGTCGTTGATCTCCTCCTGGTTGGCCTGGAGCCAGGCGAGGGCGTTGCGCAGCGCGGCGAGCAGCTCCACCCCACCGACGGTGAGCACGGGCTCGCGGAGAAGCGTGAGCTTCGACCCCGCCTCAGCGGACACTGACATCGTCCTCGAGATGGATCCCCTGCACGTTGACGTTGACCTCGAGGACGGGCAGGCCGAGTGACTTCTCCACCGCGTATCGCACAGCGCTCATCAGGTTGTGGGCAACCTCGCTGATCCGCGTGCCGTACTGCGCGATGATGTAGAGCTCGATCTGGATGCCACCCTCGCGGACCTCGATCTCCACCCCGCGGTGAGCGTTCTCGCGGTTGAGCCGCTCGGCGATGCCGTCGCGCAGCCCGCGCGCGGCCATGCCGACGACGCCGTAGCACTCGTTGGCGGCGTGGCCGACGATCGACGCCACCACGCGCGGCGAGACCTCGATCCGGCCGAGGCTCTCGGTCCGGGTGAGGGCGTGCGGCGCCTTGACCTTGCTCGTCACGTCGGATCCCATAAGCCGCGCCGCGGCCTTGTGTTATCCTCGGCGACCGCCCGGACTCTGTCCGGGAGCGCGCCAAGGCCACGTGTGTGGCGGGGCGCAATTCTAGTACGCGGTACCACCGTCTCCGGCGCTGGACCGTTTTCCGGGAAGATCACAACATCATGTCTCAGCGCTGCGAGGTCTGCGGGAAGGGCCCGATGTCGGGCAACAACGTGAGCCATTCCAAACGGCACACGCGGCGCCGGTTCATGCCCAACCTGCAGTCGGTGCACATCCTGCGCGCCGGCCGCTCGGTGAAGGCCAAGGTCTGCACCCGCTGCGTGCGCACTCAGGCCAAGGCGGCTCGCTGAGCCGGCACCACCCAGGCCGCTCCCTCAGGAAGGCATGACCCCGGCTCGGCACGGAGCGCGGCGGCCAGGATCTCGAGACCGTCGGCGATGCGAGGGCCCGGCCGGTTGAAGTAGCTGGAACCGTCCACGGCCACGACACGCCCCGACCGCGCGCAGGGCATCTCGCGGAAACCCGGCCGGCTTGTGATCCCGGCCGCCACCTCGATGGTCCGCTCCAGGCCGAGGCCGCAGGGCATCAGGACCATGACGTCCGGTTCGGCTGCGGCCACGGCGTCCCACTCCACGTACCGCGAGGGATCGCCTGCGCGGCCCAGTGGATCGACGCCGCCGGCGCGCTCGACCATCTCGGGCACCCAGTGGCCGCCGGCCATGACGGGATCGGTCCACTCGATGCACACCACGGTCGGCGGCCGTGCGGGCCGGGGCAGGCCGTCGACCGCGGCGAAGCGGCTCTGCAGGGCGGTGGCCAGCGACGCGGCGCCGTCCGCATGCCCCGTGGCGTCGCCCAGGGTGGTGGCTGTGGCCACGATGTCCTCGAGCGACGCCGGTTCCAGGGAGAGCACCTCGACCGAGCCGGGAAGCGACCGGACGGCGCGGGCCACCTCGCGATAGGCCACCGCGCACACGTCGCACAGCTCCTGGGTGACCACCAGGTCGGGACGGAGTCGCTCGAGGGCCGCCTCGTCGAGCGCGTAGATGCTCGAGCCCTGGTGGCGGGCGGCCCGGATGTGGCGGTCGACCGCTGCTGGAGGGTGGCCTTCGTGGTCGAGCAGGTTGCGGGTCACCGCGGGCAGCAGCCGGGCCGCGGCGGGGCAGTCGCACTCGTGGGTGACCGCCACCACGGAGTCGCCCGCCCCGATGGCGAACAGCATCTCGGTCGCGCTCGGCAGCAGCGAGACGATCCGCAGGGGCGTCGCGTTTGCGGATCGGTCAGCCGAGGGCGACGAGGGCGCCTCCATCGGATGCGAAGAACACCATGTGGTCCGAGATGGCCGCGGACGCGTGGATCGGGTGGCCGACGTTCGTCGAGAACAGCAGTGCGCCGTCGCTGAGCCGGTAGGCGTACTCACCGCCGCTGAGGTCGCCGATGAACAGGACGTGGTTCCCCTTCGGCCCGGAGACCGCCACCGACGCTTCGATGACCCCGGCTGTGGCAGGACTCCTCCACGCCTTCACACCGGTGATGGCGTTCAAGGCGTACACATAGGTTGCGTAGGCCACGTACACGTGGTCGTTGACCAGGGAGGCCACCGACACCGAGTTCCTCCTGATGCCGGCGTCGACGGACATGTCGAACGACCAGATCTGGGCGCCCGTGAGCAGGTCGAGCGCGACCTCGATCTTGTCCTTGCCGTCGATGTACACCACCCCGTCAGCGAAACCGTTGACCCCTGGCGCGCTGATGGTCGGGCCGGCGCCGACGTCCTGGTCGCCGCCGTCCTGCAGGGTGGCAAAGCGCCACACCTCCGTTCCGTCCCGGGCATCGAGCGCGTAGACCGAGTTGTCCGGGTTGCTGCTCCCGAAGACCAGCAGCCAGCGCCCGGTGGCGTCCTGGCCAAGCGCCGGTTCAGACCAGGACCCGGCGTTGTGGCCGTTGGCTCCCTTGTTGGCGAAGCCATCGAAAGCCCACTTCTGCTGGCAGTCGCCGGCGGTGTTGCCGACGCCGGTTATGGCCCATTCATGGCCGGCGTTCAGCCTCTCACTCTGGCCCTCGTCGCCGAAGAAGACGATCGGACCGCTGCCGTCGATGTGCCCGACCACCGGCGACGCCTGGATCCGTCCGGGGGACGTCTCGGGGGCGACGACGGGCAGCGTGAATGTGCACTGGACATCACCGGTGGTGGCATCAAGCGCGTAGAGGGCGCCGGGGCTGCCCGCGAAGTACACGGTGTTCCCGTCCACGGCTGGGGAGGCCGCCGCGCCACCCTGAGCGAACAGCTGGTGCGTCCAGACGGTTGCCCCTGTGGCCGCGTCGAACGCGTGCGCCATCCCGAGCACGCTGACCTCGTAGACCACTGTCTTCTGCAGCGTGGCGTTGTAGACCACTGCCGGCGAGGCGTAGACCGGGGGGTGGCCCTTGGAGCCGCCGCCCACCAGCTGCGTCCATTTCTGGGTCAGGCCCGGCGCGGTCGAGGCGTTGATCGCGGCCTCCGGTGACACGCCGCTGTGCAGCCCATCGTGGTGGAACATCGTCCAGTCATCCGGTGGCGTCGCGGCACGCGTGCCACCCGGTATCACCGCCGCGGCGATTGCTGCGGTCGACACCGCCGCTAGCAGCCAGCGGCGCCGGACGGCCCCCAGGGTTCCCCGGTGGCGGACCTCGCTGTCCTGGGTCATCTCCACTTCCTCCCCCCGCGAGCAAAACCGTGACGGCTCACGCCACCCCCCATGATGCGTCAACCGCACCATGGCGCGTCAAGCCTGCGGCGCCCAGCGTCGGGCCCTCATCACCCCAGCGCAAAGAGCAGTCCATCGGTCCCGGCGATGAAGGCCAGGCCATCGGCGACGGCGGTGGACGAGTAGAAGGCGGTGTGCGCCACCTTGATGGTGGCGAGCAGGGACCCGTCGCTGAGCGCGTAGGCGTACTCCTTCCCATTGAGGTCGCCCTTCAGCACCACCTGGTCGCCTCGTCCGCCGGAGACCGACACCGAGCCCAGGGTGTTGCCCGTCCCCGCCGCGCTGCGCCACACCTTCGCGCCGGTCACCGCGTTGAACGCGTAGACGTACTCCCAATAGGCGAGCACGACCAGCTTGCCCACCAGCGCGGCGCAGGAGACGGCCTTGCCGGCATGGCCGGAGTTGGCTTGGAGGTCGAAGCTCCACCGTTGCTTGCCGGTGCGCATGTCGATCGCGTAGAGGATCCGGTCCTTGCCCTCGACGTACACGACGCCGTGGTTGATGCCGTTGACGCCCGGGGCGCTCATCGTGGGCCCGGCGCCGACGTCGGCGTCCGAGAAGGTGCGGAGGGTCTGGAAGCGCCAGACCAGGGAGCCGTCGCGGGCGTCCAGTGCGTAGACGGCGGCGTCGCTCTGGCTGGTCCCGAACACGACCAGGGGGCGGCCGGTGCTGTCGTTTCCCAGGGCCGGGGGAGACCAGGAGCCGATCCGCCGGCTCCCTGCCTTGCCGAGCTCGCGCATCCACCGTACCGTGCAGGCCCCGGCGCTGTTGCCCACACCGTTGATCGCCCACTCCCGGCCGTGGCCCATTGACTCGGACTGCCCCGCATCCCCGAAGTACACGATCGGGCCAGTGCCGTCGTGGCCGACCACCGGGGACGACTCGATGCGCCCGGGGACGGTCTCCGGGGCGAAGACCGGCAGCTGGTACGAGCACTGCACGGCGCCCGTGGTGGCGTCGAGCGCGCTCAGCACCCCGTTGTCACTGCCGATGTACAGGGTGTTGCCATCGACCGCCGGCGAGTCGACAACCCCGGAGCCGACGCTCTGCGCGCTGGTCCAGAGCGTCACCCCGGCGGTCGTGGAGGCGCGGACGATGCCGTCGACGCTCACCTCGTACACGAGGGCCGTCGCCTCGGTTGCGTTGTAGACGACCGCCGGCGACGCGTACACCGGTCCTCCCCCGACCGGCACCGACCACTTGATGCTCAGGGCCGGCGCGTGCGCGGCGCCGACCATGGTGTCGGTCGACACCCCGGTGTGCAGGGTGTCGTGGTGGAACATGCTCGAGTCGTCGCTTGTCGACGCCGTCGCGGGGCCAGGCGACATCGCCATCGCGGTCGCTGCGATGGCGGCAGCTGCCACAAGCGTCCTTGCTGCCATGTTGGAGACCCCCACTCCACCGGAGCGCTGGATCATCCCATTTCCCGCCCGGACGCGGGGAACCCTCCTCCTACGAGGCGGCGGTCCGGCGGGCCGGCCGCGGGCGCCTGATCGCGCGCAGCAGGCTGACCATCTCCACCGCGGCCATGGCGGCGTCCGCGCCCTTGTTGCCCGCCTTGCCGCCCGCGCGATCGAGGGCTTGCTCGAGGTTCTCAGCGGTGACCACGCCGAAGCTCGCGGGGACGCCGGTGGCGGCGTGGACGGCGCCCACGCCCCGGGCCGCCTCACCCGCGACGAGGTCGAAGTGGGCTGTCTCCCCGCGAATGACCACCCCGAGGCAGATCACCGCGTCGACGTTGGCGTGCTCGGCGAGCTCCTTGGCGGCCACGGGGACCTCGAATGAGCCCGGCACCCAGGCGACGACCAGGTCGGCGTCACGGGCCCCGTGCCGGACCAGGCTGTCGATGGCCCCTTCCAGGAGGCGCTGCGACACCACGTCGTTGAAGCGCCCGACCACGATGCCGAACCGCATGCCGGTGGCGTCGAGCTGGCCTGTCTTCACGTCCACGGGCCGATGGTCCCAGATATCTCGCGGTGCTGGCGCCGACTCAGCCGGCGTCGCGCTCCTCGGGGTGCAACAGGTGGCCGAGCTTGGTTCGCTTGGCCTCGAGGTAGCGCCGGTTGTGCGTGGTGGGCGCGATCACCAGGGGCACCATCTCGACGACCTCGAGGCCGTAGCCCGAGAGCCCGTAGTACTTCCGGGGGTTGTTGCTGAGGATGCGCATGCGTTGCACGCCGAGGTCCGCGAGGATCTGCTGCCCGATGCCGTAGTCACGCTTGTCGACCGGTAGCCCGAGGTGCTGGTTGGCCTCCACCGTGTCCAGGCCACGGTCCTGGAGCGCGTACGCGCGCAGCTTGTCGAGCAGCCCGATGCCCCTGCCCTCCTGGCGCAGGTACACGAGCACGCCACGGCCGGCTGCGGCGAGGATTGTCATCGCCCCCTCCAGCTGGGCGCGACAGTCGCAGCGCTGGGAGCCGAACACGTCGCCGGTCAGGCACTCGCTGTGCACCCGCACCAGCACGGGTTCTCCATCGGCGATGTCACCCCAGCAGAGTGCGACGTGCGTCGCCCCGGTGATCACGTCCTCGTACGCGTGGATGGTGACCACGCCCTCGTCGATCGGCAGGGTGGTGGTCGCCCCGCGTACCACCAGGCGTTCGCTGCGTCGCCGGTACGCGATCAGGTCGCTGATGGCGACGATGTGGAGGTCGTGCTCGGCCGCGAAGCCATCGAGGTCGGCGCGCCGGGCCATGCTGCCGTCGGCGCGCATGACCTCGCAGATCACGCCCGCCGGGAAGCGCCCGGCGGCTTTGCAGAGGTCGACGATGGCCTCGGTCTGGCCGGCACGCTCGAGCACCCCTCCCGGTGCGGCGCGGAGGGGGAACGTGTGGCCGGGCTTGGCGAAGTCGCCCGGCCGGGCGTGCTCGTCGCAGAGCAGCCGGATCGTGGTGGCCCGGTCGAAGGCGGAGATGCCGGTGGTTACCCCGCGGCCGACCGCGTCGACGCTGACAGTGAAGGCGGTGCCGAACTGGGAGGTGTTGTTGTCAACCATGGCCGAGAGGCCCAGCTCGTCGAGGCGCCAGGCTTCGCACGCCACGCACACCAGTCCGCGCGCGTGCGTGGCCATGAAGTTGACCGCCTCTGGGGTGATGCGGTCGGCGGCGATGGCCAGGTCGCCCTCGTTCTCGCGGTCCTCGTCGTCGACGATCACCACGAAACGCCCCTGGCGGATGTCCTCCACCGCCTCCTCTGGCGTGCACAGTCCCACAGGTCAGCCCTCCGCCGTGAGCACGACGGACCGTGCCGCGCCGAGGTGGGCCGCGATGCCACGCTGCACGTACTTGGCCACGAGGTCGCCCTCCAGGTTGACGGCGCTGCCCACCCGCCACCCCGCCGCGGTGGTGTTCTCACGAGTGTGCGGGGTCAGCGAGACGGTGAAGCGATCCCCGCCTACAGACACCACGGTGAGGCTGATCCCGTCGATGGCCACGCATCCCTTGTCGACCAGCATGGGCAGCAGGTCCTCTGGAGGCACAACGGTGATCCAGGTGGCGTTGCCGTCGACGTGGGTGTCTGCGACCTCACCCACCCCGTCGATGTGGCCGGTGACGAGGTGGCCGCCGACCCTGCCGTCGTGGCGCAGCGCGGCCTCGAGGTTGACCCGGTCACCCGATCGCAGTGCGCCCAGGGTGGTGCGCGCGAAGGTCTCGGGCATGACGTCCGAGGCGAAGCCCCCGCTGATGAAGTCGGTCATGGTGAGGCAGCACCCGTTGACCGCGATGCTCTCGCCGCGATGGGCACCACGCAACACATCGCCGCAGTCGACCCGGATCCGGCCGGCAGCCGCGTCGACGCTGTCGACCCGCCCCACCTCTTCGACGATCCCTGTGAACATCTATCGCACACAGTAGCCGGTCACGATCAGGTCGCCGCCGAGCTGCTCGACCTCGACGTCAGTGAGGGCGACTGCCTCGCCGAGCCACGCCGCTCCCTCGCCCCCGACGGCAGCCGGTGCGGCGGTCCCGCCGATGAGTTGCGGCGCCAGCACCGCCACCACGGCGTCGATCAAGCCGAGATCGCGCAGCGAGCCCAGGAGCTCGGCACCGCCCTCGGCGAGAACGCTGATGACCTCCTGTTCCCCCAGCACCCGGAGCAGAGCGCCGAGGTCGACCCGCTCGCGGGCCTCGGGCACGACGATGACCTCGGCGCCGGCGGCTTCGAGGGCCGAGATGCGCGACGGTGACGCCGCCTTGGTCGTGGCGATGAGGACCCGCCCGCCTCCGGGGTCGAAGAGACGCGCGCTTGGCGGCGTCCGCAGGGTGCTGTCCGCCACCACGCGCAGCGGCTGACGCGACGCGCCGGCCATCCGCACCGTCAGCGCCGGGTCATCGCGCAGCACGGTGGTCACCCCCACGAGCACGGCGTCATGGCGCAGGCGCAGCTGGTGGGCCCTCTCTCGCGCAGGCTCGGAGCTGATCCAGCGCGACTCGCCGGTGCGCGTGGCGATGCGGCCGTCGAGCGAGGCGGCGAACTTGGCTGTCACGAACGGCAGCCCTGTGCGCATGTGGGCGAGGTAGAAGCGGTTGAGCCGCTCCGCCTGCGCCCCGCGGATGCCGACCTCGACGGTGATGCCGGCGGCTTCCAGTGCGGCGACTCCGCTGCCGGACACCGCCGGGTTGGGGTCGAGCATGGCCACAACGACGCGGCGCGGCAGCGCTGCGATCACCGCGTCGACGCACGGCGGCGTGCGGCCCTGGACGGTGCAGGGCTCGAGCGTCACGTACAGGTCGGCACCCCGGGCCGCGTCACCGGCCGCGACCAGGGCGTTGACCTCCGCGTGCGGCTCCCCGGCGCGCGCGTGGTGGCCCATGGCGACCACCCGGCCGTCCCTGGCGACGACCGCTCCCACCATCGGGTTGGGGCTGGTCGCGTGGTCGGCCAGCGCAGCCTGCGCGAGCGCGATGTCCATGAGGGCGGTGTCGTCAGCCACGGTTGTTCGCTGCGCTCAGGCCGGTGCGGTGCGGCGTGCCGGCGGCGACAGCGTGCCATCAGGACGCAGGCTGCGGCGCTGCTCGAGCGCGGCGCGGAGCTGACCGCAGGCGGCGTCGGTGTCGGAGCCCCGCGTGTCGCGCACCGTGACCACGACGTCGTCGAGCTCGGCGAGGAAGGCCAGCTCGCTGGCCCTGGACGGCGGGCCCCAAGGGCTGTCGTGGATGTGGTTCATGGGAATGACGTTGACGTGGGCGTGCGCGCGGCGGGCGATGTCGCGAAGACCGCGAGCTTGCTCGAGGGAGTCGTTGACACCACCGATGAGGCACCACTCGAAGGTCAGCCGGCGTCCCGTGGTGCGCGCGTAGGCCGTGGCGGCGGGGATGAGTCGGTCCAGCGGGTGCGCGCGGTTCAGCGGCACGAGCCGATCGCGGAGCTCGTCGGTGGCCGCATGCAGCGAGACGGCCAGCGTGCAGTTGATACCTTCGCTCGCCAGTCGCTCGATGGCCGGGACGACGCCGCTGGTGGACACGGTGATGCGGCGCGCGCTGATCCCGGCGTCGGCGACGAGCACCCGGAGCGAGCCCACGGTCGTGTCGTACGCGGACAGCGGCTCGCCCATGCCCATGTACACGACATGGGTCACCGGTCCCAGCCCGCGTGCGTACAGGGCCGAGGCGGCAACGCGAACCTGGTCGACCACCTCCGCGCTGGTGCACGACCGGCGCAGGCCCATGCGCCCGGTAGCACAGAAGGGGCAGCCCACCGCGCAGCCCACCTGGCTGCTGACGCACACGGTGGAGCGGCGCCGCGACGCACCGCGCGCGGGCGTCTCCATCGCCACCGTCTCCACTGTCTGGCCGTCCGCCAGCCTGCAGAGCAGCTTGATGGTGCGACCGGCGTCGGCCTCGCTCTCCGCGGTCACCGACACGGTCGAGAAATCGAGCTCACCGGCGAGCTGGGCGCGTAGGGAGGCGGGGAACTGGCGGATGTCGTCCATGCACGTCACGAACGGCTGCCACGCGGCGCGGCGCAGCTGCGTGGCGCGGAACAGTGGCTCCTCGTGCGCCGCCAGCAGGTCGGCGAGCGAGGCCGGATCGGCGGTGCTGAGCGCGATCGGGGTCATGCTGGCCATTCTTGCAGGGCCGCGGCGGATTCCCGGCGTGCAGCCGGGTGCGCTTCTACACTCACCCGGTGAACAGCCTGCTGAGCAGCCTCATCGGGGTGCCCGCGACCATCCTCATCGCGGCCGGCCTCGGTCTTGCCGGCGTCACCATCGTCAGCCGCGCGCGCAAGCGTCGCGAGCCGCCGATTCGGTGGGTGCACCTCGCACTCGGCGTGCTGCTGTTCACAGCCGGTGGGCTGATCATGCTGTTCGACGTCGCCGTGGTCGGGGTGCGCTGAGAACCCTCAGGTGCGGCCGAGAAGGTCGAGAAACTCGTTGCGACACTTCGGGTCGGTCTGGAACCCGCCGGTCAGGGCCGAGGTCACGGTGCGGCTGTTCTGCTTCTCCACACCGCGCATCATCATGCAGAGGTGCGATGCCTCGATGACCACGGCGACGCCGTAGGGATCGAGCGCCTCGTTGAGCGCCCCGGCGATCTGGGTGGTCAGCCGCTCCTGCACCTGGAGGCGGCGCGCGAACATCTCGACGATCCGTGGCAGCTTGCTGAGCCCGACGATGCGGCCGCGCGGCAGGTAGGCGACGTGCGCCTTGCCGAAGAAGGGCAGCAGGTGGTGTTCGCAGAGCGAATACACCTCGATGTCGCGCACCAGGACCATCTCCTCGTACGGCTCGGCGAAGACGGCGCCGTTGATGACGTCCTCGACATTGCGGTCGTAGCCGCTCAGCAGGAACCGTAGGCTGCGTGCGACACGGGCGGGCGTGTGCAGCAATCCCTCGCGCCCGGGGTCTTCCCCCATCTCCGCGAGCAACCGCTCGATCAGCGGGCTGATCGGCTCCTCTCCGTCCGAGGGGTGAGCCGAGGACGCCTGCTCCCGGGGCGGCCGTATCGGCAGCGGCGTCGGATCGCTCATCGGCCCACTATGCCACTGCGCGCACGCATCGCCACCAGCATCGCGTCAGCGATTGCTGTAGATGGGGATGTTGGTGCCGGACAGCGGCCTGGCTGCGTCGCTCACCAGGAACTCGACGATGGCGGCGACATCCTCCGGCGTCATGCCGGCGCGCAGGTGGGGAGCCGCACGACGAAGCATGGCTGTGTCGACCGCACCGGGGCTCAGCGCAACACAGCAGACACCGTGCTCGCGTCCCTCCAGCGCGACGGCCTCGGTGAGGCCGATCAATCCGGCCTTGGAGACGTTGTACGAGGCCAGCCCGGGGAACTTCTCCACCCCGGCGACGCCGGAGAGCGACGCCATGTTGATGATCACCCCTCCTCCAGCATTCGCCATCCGCGCCAGGGCCTCACGACAGCCGGCGAACGCGGCGTCGAGGTTGACCGCCATGACCTGCCGCCACTCGGAGTCACCGATGTCGAGCAACGACTTGGGGTCGAGCCTGGCGGCGTTGTTGACCCACACCGCCAGGCGTCCGAGCTCGTCGGCCGCGGCGGCCACCTCGGCCATGACGCCCGGCGCCCCGACGTCCGCGGCAATGACGTGGATGGAGGGGTGGCCTGCGGCCGTCGCCGCCAGCTCAGACTCGGTGCGCGACACCGCGAGCACGGCGTGCGTCCCGGACAGCCGGCGAGCGATCGCGCGCCCGATGCCGCGCCCTGCCCCGGTGACAACCGCGACCGCGGCGGGCGTGCGCACCTGATCGTCGAAGATTCCTCTCACGTCGGCGTGCGAGGGTACAGGGTGAGCGTCAGCCCAACGCGATCGCCGGCACCGACCTTGTCGCTCCCAGGCGCGGAACCCCGAGCAGGTCCTCGATGGTGGCCAGCAGCGACGGATGCGAGTAAGGGCTTGCCGGGCTGAGCGCGTGCCTGTGGCCGAGGACCAACGTCAGCACCTGGTTGGAGCCACCGCCCTCGTTCTCGTCCCAGGTGATGAACAGCACACCGTTGGCCATGGCCGGGGCGGCGAGCAGCATCGGCACCGCCGCCCGGAGCCAAGCGTCGCCGGTGATGGATGAGCAGTCGTGCATGTCGTGGCACAGGTTGGGCGTGATCCAGATGAAGCGCGGCGGCGCCGGGCTGGAGAGGTCGCCGTCAAGATGAGAGAGCGGGATGACCGACGGCTGGCACCGTCCGCCGTAGTAGGCGAAGGGGTCGTGCTTCACCGCGTACGCACCGTTTCCCTGACGGCAGTCGCCGCCCATGTCCTCCATGTAGGCGCGCCATGGGAGCCGCGCATTGGTGAGCTGATCTCCCAGGTCCTGCTCGGGCAGCACGTGGTAGCCGTCGTCGGTGATCCCCCACGTGAGCCCGGAGGTCAGCGCCAGGTAGTTGGGCAGGCTGGGGTGGCCGCTGGCGTGGTAGTTGGTGAGCGCTGTCCCGCTGGACAGCAGCGAGTGGATGTATGGCAGACCGACGACGGTGCCGTACCCGTGGTTCTCCATCACGATCACCGCCACGCGTGGCGGCTGGCCCGCCGGTGCGGAGGCGCTGGGGCTCTGCAGCGACCGGGGCGATGGCGATGCGCTCGGAGGGCTGCCTCCGGGCTGGGCCCCGCAGGCGGTGACCACCGCGCAGCAGAGAAGAAGCGCCTCCACACGCCCGCCGCGACGCGTGAAGCGCTCCGCGCTCTTGCCCATGAATGTACGAACTGGGGCCCGGACTCTTCGGTGACTCAGAAGTTCGCGTCCGGGAAGCTCGCCACGCCGGTCCCGCCCGGGGCCGTGTACGTGCCGTTCGCCCCGGTCGGCCCAGCGCTGCCGTTGGTGCCGCTGGGCGCGTGCGCGCCGTCGTTCTCGAGACCGCCGGCGCCACCCGCGCCGCCCGGCCCACCCGGCCCTCCGGGGGTTGCACAGCCGCCGTGCACCTGCCCGTCGGATGCGCATGTGACCGACCCGCCCGTGCCCGGGCTGATCGAATCTCCTGTGAAGGAGGTGTTGGTCGCACTGATCGGTCCGGGGCTCGCGTAAGCGCCACCACCCGTGGCGTCCCCGCCGCTCCCAGGCAGGCCGGCGTCCGCGCCCTTGCCGCCTGCGCCGCCCTTGCCCCCGTTGCCCCCTTTCGAGGCGGTGCCGTTCGAGGAGCCGGCGCTGCCCCCGTTCCCCCCAGTGCTGCCGTTGCGGCCCTGCTGACCCTGGCTCTCGCACCCGCAGCCGATGGCCGTACCGGGGCCGGCCACAGCGGAGTTGTTGCTGAAGGGATCCGTGTCGAGCGTGACGCCGGCGGTGTCGTACAGGCCGCCGCCGGTGGCCGCCCCGCCACTGCCACTGGCGCCACTCACGCCGGTCGCGCCGGACGCCTTGGCCGGCGGTGCCGCCGACCCGCGCGTGCTGGGCCCGGCCGACGCGTGAGTTCCACCATAGTTCGAGCCCCCGTCGCCGCCGTTGCCGCCCCAGCCGCCGTTGCCGGCGTAGCCGCTGTACCCTCCCCGTCCGCCGAGCGCGCCGCCGCCCCCGGAGGCGCCCGCCGCGCTGTCGTGGTCGAAGGTGTCGTACTTCAGCGCGAGTACGCCGCTGCCCTGGTGCCACAGGCCGCCACCCTGCCCCGCCCCGCCGGCGGGTCCCCAGCCGCCGGAACCGCCGGCGGTGCCCATCTGTGGTGACTGCCCCGGCTGGGACGCGGCCGCGCTGCCACCCTTGCCGCCGACTGGGAGCTGCTTGATGCCACTGCCGCCGCCGCCCCCGCTGCCGCCGTTGCCGCCGTTGCCCCCGTCGCCGCCCTGGCCGCCGAGGCCGCCGTTGCCGCCGATTCCCGAGGCGCCACCGTCGGCGGAGTTGTAATCCAGGACAAGGTAGGTCACGGTTGCACCAGAGGTGGTCGCCACCCCGCCGCCGCTACCCAGCCCCCCGGTGCCGCCCGTTCCGCCGGAGCCGGCCGCCCCCGCCCTGCCGCCGTCCGCGGCCGGGCCGCCGGCACCCCCGTTGCCCCCGGGGCCTGCCGGGGCATGCGTCACCACCGAGTTCGAGCCCACCGCCTCCATTGCCCCCGTTGCCGCCCCAACCGCCAGCCCCGGCCGCGCCGCCGTTGCCGCCGGCGCCGGCGGACCCACCAGCACCGCCGAACGCCTGGCCGCGAGAGATCTCCCCGCCGTCGATCGTCAGCGTCCCGGTCGAATAGATCCCGCCCCCGGCTGCGGCGCCGCCAGCGCCGCCGGCGCCACCGCCGCCAGCCGCGCCACCGTTCCCGCCGGGCGCGCCGGACCCGCCCGCGCCACCCTTCGCGCTGCTGCCGCCGTTGCCCCCGGCGCCACCGGACCCTCCGGGACCGCCGTTGCCACCCCAACCGCCGGCCCCGCCGGCTCCGCCACCACCGCCGCGCGCCCTGCCGCTCACGAAGGTGTTGCTCAGGTGGAGGGTGCCGGCGTTGTAGATCGCGCCGCCGTAGGCCGGGCCACCTGACCCGCCGTGCTGGCCGTTCGCTGCGTCCGTGCCGTCGGCACCCGCCGTGCCGGGCGCGCCGTCAGCGCCCTCGCCGAAGCCGGTGCCGTTGGCGCCGTTCGCTCCTCCCGTGCCTTGTGCGCCGTCGATGCCATTCGGACCATTGGCTCCGTTGCCGCCGTCGCCGCCTGTGGCCTCGCCGCCGACCGTGTCGCTGTTGAGGTTGACGGTCGCGCCGGCGGCGATGTACAGCGCACCGCCCATTGCGCCGCCTCCTGCCGAGCCGGGAGCGCCCGTCCTCCCGGTGACCCACCCACCCCCGATGACGATGCCGCCGAAGGTCACCGTCCCAGCGCGCACGGTGAAGAGGCGCACCAGGTTACCGCCGTGGAGCGAGACGTTGTGCCCTCCGCTCTCGACGTCGATCGACGAGCGGATCGTGATCGTGCTGCTGAAGGTCATCGCGCAGTCGACGCCGTAGGTCGCCGTGCCGCCGGCCGAGATCGCAGCTTTGAGCGAGCCCTCAGAACACTCGGTGATCGTGGTGCCGGCATGTGCCGGGGCGACCCACGCGAGCGCCGTCGCCATCCCCAGAGCTGCGGCTGCCACCGCGCGCAGGACCCTCGTCATGAGGCCTGAAGGGTAGTCCGTTGAATGCGTCAATACCAGAAGACTGGTGCCCAGGAAGGGACTCGAACCCTTACAACCTTGCGGTCACCAGCCCCTCAAGCTGGCGTGTCTACCAATTCCACCACCTGGGCAGGCGGCCGGCGGATTTTACTTGACCGGGTCTCGAGCAACCGGAGGTGGGCGCCGCCTTGTGCGACCTCCCGGGACTACTTACTATGTGTGAATCATTATCCGGCGTTATGCACTGGGATGAGGCATGGCAGTCGCACTCCGCAACGTTGAAGCCGCCACCCACCCCTCCCCGGGGGCCGTCGCCGAGCAGGTGCCCCTGGCGTTGCGCCGACTGTTCCCGCTGCTTCACCAGGCCCTCCTGACCAGCGCCCCGGAGCCGGCCTCGCGGCTCGGCGCCATGGCCTCCTACCACCTCGGGTGGACCGAGGCGGATGGACGCCCTGCCTTCGGGGCGTCGGGGAAGTACGTCCGCGGATGCCTCGCGCTGTGGGCCGGCGAGCGCTGCGGCGCCGACGTCGCCGACGTCGTGCCCGCGGCCACCGCCGTGGAGTGGATCCACAACTTCACCCTGGTCCACGACGACATCCAGGACGGCGACGTCGAACGCCGCCACCGCCCCACTGTCTGGGTCGTCTGGGGGAGCGCCCAGGCCATCAACGCCGGTGACGGCATGCACGCCATCGCCTACCGTTCGCTGCTCTCCGGGCGCGACCGGCCGGCCGCGCGTCTGCGGGCCGCCGCAGCGGTCAACGAGGCCATCGTGGCGGTCATCGAGGGGCAGTGCCTCGACCTCGCGCTGGAGGGGCAGGTCGACGCCAGCGTGGCCACCTACCTGCGCCTTGCAGCTTCCAAGACCGGCGCGCTGATCGGCGCCGCGCTCGAGGCGGGCGCGCTGCTGGCCGGCTCCGGGTCGCGGCGGGCCGCGCTGCTGCGCCGCGCCGGTGCTGAGCTTGGCATCGCGTTCCAGGTGCGCGACGACTGGCTGGGCACCTGGGGCGACAGCGTGCTCACAGGCAAGGGCTGTGGCGACCTGGCCCGGCGCAAGATCACCTACCCGGTGGTTGCCGGCCAGGCGCGCATGCGCGGCGCCGCCCAGCGCGAGTTCCGTCGCCTGTACCGCCAGCCCGGCGGCGGCGAGGACGTCCTGCTCGCCCTGCTCGACGAGGCTGGGGCTGAGGACGCTGTGACGGAGGAGCTCGAGCGTCGGCGCCTCTCCGCGATGCGACTGGTGGAGATGTGCGGGCTGGGGACGGATGCGGCGGCCGATTTCCGCTCGATCGTCGACTTCGTCGTCGATCGGGCCGCCTGATCGTGGGACGCAACGCCGACGGGCTCAACCAGAACGGCCACAACGGTCTCAACGGCCACAACGGCGCGACCACCTCGAGCAGGAAGGCGGACCATCTGCGCATCAACCTCGAGGAGGACGTCGCGGCCAAGGGCGTGGCCACGGGCTTCGAGGCCTACCGCTTCATGCATTGCGCGCTGCCCGAGATCGACCTCGACGATGTCAGCACGGCGACAGACGTGCTTGGCTGGCGACTGGAATCGCCGCTGTTCATCTCCTGCATGACGGGTGGCACAGACGCCGCCCAGCGCATCAACATGGTGCTCGCCGAGACGGCCGCCGAGCTCGGGATCGCGCTCGGTCTCGGTTCCGCGCGCGTCCTGCTGGAGCGGCCCGAGGCGCTGCCCAGCTTCGCGGTCCGCGACATCGCCCCGACGGTACCGCTGCTCGCCAACCTCGGGGCAGTGCAGCTCAACCTCGGGGTCACGGCCGACGACTGTGCGCGGCTCGTCGACATGCTCGGCGCCGACGCGCTGGTGCTGCACCTCAACGCTCTGCAGGAGGCGCTGCAACCCGAGGGCGACACGCGCTTCTCCGGCCTGCTCCAGCGCATCGAGACGGTTGCCGGCTCCTCGCGCGTCCCGGTGATCGTCAAGGAGGTGGGCTGGGGCATCTCCGCCGACCTTGTGACCGCGCTGCTCGATGCGGGGGTCGCCGCGGTGGACGTGGCGGGCGCCGGTGGAACGTCGTGGAGCGAGGTGGAGCGCCACCGGCTGGGCGGTCCCGCGGCGCGCACCGCCGCGGCTTTCGCCGGCTGGGGCATCCCGACCGCCGTCGCGCTCACCCAGGCGCGCGCCGCCGCACCCGATGGCGTGATCTTCGCCAGCGGCGGGGTGCGCAGCGGGCTGGAGGTCGCCGTCGCGGTGGCGCTGGGCGCTGACCTCGTCGGCGTGGCCGGGCCGTTCCTGCGCGCCGCGGCGTCCGGCACGCACACCTGCGTCGAGCTCGGCCGTGAGTGGCTCGACGTGCTCCGCATCGCCATGTTCTGCACCGGCTCGCGCGACCTGTCGGCGCTGCGCAGCTCTGGCCGGCTGGTCCGTGAGGACGGCGCTCCGGTCCCCGGCGCGGACGGGGTCACCCTGGTGACCAGCCTGATCGAGACCATCTCCGACCTTCGCGGCACCCAGGTGACACGGACCGCCGCGCGCGGATGAGCGCGCTCGCTCCGGTGGCCGCGCCACCGCAGGCTGAGCTGGCGCACGCGGACGCGTTCTGCCGCCGCCTCGCGCGCCGCCATTACGAGAACTTCACGGTGGCGTCTGCGGTGCTGCCGGCGGAGCTGCGCGTCCACCTGGCCCGGCTCTACGCGTACTGCCGGGTGACGGACGATCTCGGCGATGAGAGCCGCTCCGACGCGCGCCTGCACCGGTGGCGCGATGAGGTGACGTCCGCGTTGACGGGCGAGTTGGCGCCGACACACCCGGTGCTGCTCGCTCTCCGCGAGACCGTCACCGCCTGCGCCATCCCGCTGCAGCCTTTCATCGACCTCATCGACGCCAACGTCCAGGACCAGCGCGTCACCGCCTACGCAAGCTGGCCTGAGCTGGAGGCGTACTGCCGTCTCTCGGCGGCGCCGGTCGGCCGCATGGTTCTCGCCGTGCTCGGCATCCGCGGGAGCCGCGCTGAGGAGCTGTCCGACTCGGTCTGCATCGGCCTGCAGCTGGCCAACTTCGCCCAGGACGTCGCCGTGGACGCGCGCCTGGGACGGCGTTACCTGCCTGCCGACGACGTCGCAACGCTCGGTGTTCACGGTGCCATCCGATCACTCTGCGAGCGGGCCGAGGCGATGCTCCAGGCCGGCTGCGAGCTTGAGGCGATGACCACCGGCCGGTTGCGCGCCCAGCTGGCGATGTACCGGCTCGGTGGCATGGCCATCGTCGACGCCATCAGGCGCGCCTCCTTCCGCACCGACTCGGTTCGCCCGGAGGTGGGCGCCGCGGTGAAGGCACGCCTCGCCGCCGAGGCGATCGCGCTGCTGGCCGGGGACCACGCCGGCGTATCCCCCGGCGGAGGGATCGTCGAGGCCGAGCGCGTGTGCCAGCGCCTCGCGCGGGTCAACGCCGCCAACTTCTACTGGGGGTTCATCGCCCTGTCGCGTCCGCAGCGCACCGCGATCTATGCGCTGTACGACTTCGCGAGGCAGGTCGACGACGCCGTCGACGCACCGGCGGGCGCTGACCCGCGCGCGGCTCTCGAGGAGACTCGGCGCCGGTTGCGCCGCGCGCTCGCCGGCGAGCCGGACGACGAGGTGACCACCGTCCTGGCTCGTGCGGTGGCCTCGTACCGGATCCCCACGTCCGAACTGGAGGGGCTCATCGAGGGGGTGGAGCGCGACCTCACAACGTCGCGCTACGCCAGCTGGGACGAGCTCGCCGGCTACTGCCGGCTGGTGGCGTCGACGGTTGGACGCATGTGCGTGCGCATCTTCGGCTTCGACGACGACATCGCGCTGCGCCACGCCGACGAGCTCGGCCTGGCAATGCAGCTCACCAACATCCTCCGCGACGTGCGCGGTGACCTCGAGATGGGCCGCATCTACCTGCCTGCTGACGAGATGGCCACATTCGGGATCACCGAGCAGCACCTCGCTGAGGGCGAGGCGGCACCTCGCTGGCACGAGTTCGTCGACTTCCAGGCGCAGCGCGCCCGCCGCCTGTTCAGCTCGGGACTGCGCGTGGAGCGTCACATCCCCCGCCGCGCCGCCATCTGCGTCCGGACCATGGCCGGCCTCTACCAGCAGATCCTCGCCGAGATCGAGGAACACCCCGAGGTGCCCCTGGAACGACGCCTCTCCCTGGCGCCGTCACGCAAGGCCGCGGTGCTCGTGCGCGCCGCCCTGCCGCGCACCGCGCGCGGGGCTCGCCGATGAAAGTCGTCGTCGTCGGCGCAGGGCTCGCCGGGCTGGCCGCCACGTGCCGGCTCGTCGAGCAGGGCTGCGATGTGGTGCTCATCGAGCGCAGCAGGCTCATCGGTGGCAAGGCGACGTCGTTCACCGTCGACGGCGTCGAGGTGGACAACGGCCAGCACGTGCACCTGGGCTGCTGCACGGAGTACCTCGACTTCGTGTCCTCGCTCGGCATGGCCGGCTCCCTGTGGACCCAGTCACGCTTCGAGGTGACCGTGCTGCGCCGCCATGGGCGGCCGAGCCGGCTCCATGCCAGCCCTGGCCTGCCGCCCGCGCTCAGCCTGCTGCCGTCGTTCATGGCCTACGCGCCGCTCGGCCCCGTCGCCAAGCTGCAGGTGGCCCGAGCGCTGCGCAGGGTCGCGGAACGGCCACGGGCCGGCGAGACGTTCGCGGGCTGGCTGGGGCGGCACGGGCAGGGACGCGCCGCCATCGCAGGTTTCTGGGAGCTGTTCGTCGTGCCCGCGCTCAACGCCAGGCTCGACGAGGTCAGCGCAGCCGATGCGCTGTTCGTCGTCCGGACCGCATTCGCCGGCACCCCGGCGGCGGCGCGGATCGGCTGGTCCCGCGTGCCGCTGGCTCGCATCGCCGAGGCTGCCGCGGCGCGTGCGGTGGAGGTGCGCCTGCGCACCGGGGTTGTCTCCCTGCTCGATGACGGCCGGCGGGTTCACGGGGTGCGCTGCAGCGACGGTGAGGAGGTCGCCGCCGACGCCGTCGTCCTGGCGGTGCCCCCGCCCGGCTCGCCACCATCCTCGGGGAGCCGGCCCGGTTCGGCGTGGCCGGTCTCGAGCGCTTCCGCTCACGCGCGATCGTCGACGCGCACCTCTGGTTCGACACCCCGCTCGACCTGGGCTTCGCAGCGATCGTCGGCTCGCCGGTGCAGTGGGTCTTCGAGAAGCAACCCGGCTACCTCTGCTGCAGCCTCAGCGCGGCCGACACCGTGGTGCGCTGGCCGGAGGCCGACGTGGTTGAGCTGTGCCGCGCCGAGCTGGACGCAGTCTGGCCGCGAGTGCGTGGTGCCCGCCTGGTGCGCGGCGCCGCCACCCGCGACCCGGAGGCAACCTTCATCCCGGAGCCGGGCCTGCATCGTCCCGGCCCGGCGACGACGCGCGACAACCTCGCCATCGCAGGGGCGTGGACGGCGACTGGCTGGCCGGCGACCATGGAATCCGCCGTGCGCAGCGGTCGTGCTGCCGACCGATGCTCTGGGGACCACGACCCCGCCGCTCGTGCGCCAGCTGGAGACGGTCCGTGGCTGACACCCTGCAGGACGTCAGGCCCGCCGCCGGCCTGTCCGGGTCGCGCGCCGCCGTCCGCGCCGCCACCGACCACCTGCTCGAGCGCCAGGACGCCCGCGGCTGGTGGTCCGGCGAGCTGGAGACCAATGTCACCATGACGGCCGAGCACGTGCTCCTCCTGGCTTTCCTCGGGCTGCCCCACGACGGCATCCGCGGTGGGGCGATCCGCCACCTTCTCGGCTGCCAGCGTGAGGACGGGTCGTGGGGCCTGTACCACGACGCCCCCGCAGACCTCAGCACCACCATCGAGGCGTATGTCGCGCTGCGCGTCCTCGGCCTCGACGCCGGGACACCGGAGCTGGCCAGCGCCTTGCGCGTCATCCTTGAGCAGGGCGGCGTCGCCCACGCGCGCGTCTTCACCAAGATCTGGCTGGCCCTGTTCGGTGCCTACCCGTGGGAGGGCGTCCCCAGCATGCCGCCGGAGCTGGTCTGGCTGCCCCCGAGCATCCCGCTCAACCTCTACGACTTCGCGTGCTGGGCGCGCGGCACCATCGCCCCGCTTCTCATCGTCATCTCCCGGAGGCCGCGCCGACCTCTCCCCTTCGCGCTCACCGAGCTGGTGCTCGCGGGCACTGAATGGCGCCTGCGCCGCGTCGAGGCCAGCGGGTTCTTCGCGTGGGCGGACCGGCTCCAGAAGCGCTACGAACGTCTGCGCTCCCAGCCCGGTCGCGCCGCCAGCCGCCGGCGCCTCGTCGACTGGATCAGCGAGCGCCAGGAGGCCGACGGCAGCTGGGGCGGCATCCAGCCCCCCTGGGTGTATTCGCTCATCGCCCTGCACCTCGAGGGCATGCCGCTCGATCACCCGGTGATGCGGCGAGGCCTCGACGGGCTGGACGGCTTCGCGCTCGACGACGACGGCGGCTGGCGGCTCCAGGCGTGCATGTCGCCGGTGTGGGACACCGCGCTCGCCATCCTCGCGCTGCGCCGCGCCGGCCTGCCTGCGGACGCGCCACCGATCCAGCGGGCGGCCGAGTGGCTGGTCGGTGAGCAGGTCCTCGGCGGCGGCGACTGGCAGGTGCGCTGCCCGCCGGGCGTGGAGGGCGGCGGCTGGGCTTTCGAGTTCGAGAACGACACCTACCCCGACGTCGACGACACGGCTGTGGTCGTCCTGGCGCTGCTCGAGACCGAGCAGACGCCCGAGGCTCGCGCCGCCATCGAGCGGGCGCGCCGGTGGGTGAAAGCCATGCGCTCCAGCAACGGCGCGTGGGCGGCCTTCGACCGCGACAACGTGCGCCAGGTCGTCTACGCGCTGCCCTTCGCCGACTTCGGGGCGATGCTCGATCCCCCGAGCGAGGACGTCACCGCGCACGCGGTGGAGATGCTGGGTGCGCTCGGGGAGTTGCCGCGCTCACCGCTGCTGGCACCGGCGGTC
The DNA here is from genome assembly GCA_963823765.1 of Candidatus Dormiibacterota bacterium. Taxonomy (GTDB): domain Bacteria; phylum Chloroflexota; class Dormibacteria; order Aeolococcales; family Aeolococcaceae; genus Aeolococcus. Next base: position 498,683 of record CAWGML010000002.1, on the reverse strand, counting down.
GACTACCTGCTCGCCGCCCAGCGCGAGGAGGGCTCGTGGTTCGGGCGCTGGGGCGTCAACCATGTGTACGGCACCTGGTGCGTGGTCAGCGCTCTCGCCCCGGCTCACATGGCCAACGCGGCGGTGGCCCGCGCGCTGGCGTGGACCCGCCGTGTGCAGAACCACGATGGTGGCTGGGGCGAGACCTGTGCCTCGTACCGTGACCCGTCCTTCGCCGGCGTCGGGTCGAGCACTGCTTCGCAGACCGCCTGGGCGATGCTCGCGCTGCAGGCCGGTGGCGCCGGGCAGGAGCCGGCTGCGCTCGCGGGCGCCAGGTACCTCATCGACCGGCAATCCGGCGGCACCTGGGCCGAGCCGGAGCACACCGGCACGGGTTTCCCCGGCGACTTCTACATCAACTACCACCTGTATCGACATGTCTTCCCGCTGATGGCGCTGGCTCGCTACGCCAGCACAGACGTCTAGGAGCACCCCATGGCCATTCCCCTACGACAGACCGCCAAAGTCGGCGCCTACGTCATGAGCCAGCGACTCCACCGCCGCGAGAAGTTCGCGCTGGTGCTGCAGCTCGAGCCTCTGTACCAGTGCAACCTCGCCTGCGCGGGGTGCGGGAAGATCCAGCAACCGGACGACATCCTCGCGCGGCGGCTCACCGTGCAGGAGTGCATCGACGCCGTGGAGGAGTGCGGGGCCCCGATCGTCTCCATCGCCGGTGGGGAGCCGCTGGTGCACCGCGAGATCGACAAGATCGTGGCCGCTCTCATCGAGCGCAAGAAGTTCGTCTACCTCTGCACCAACGCGCTGCTCATGGAGCGCAAGCTCGACAAGTTCACGCCCTCGCCCTACTTCTCCTGGTCCGTCCACATCGACGGGCTGCGCGAGCGTCACGACGAGTCGGTCTGCCGTGACGGCGTCTTCGACAAGGCGGTCTCCGCCGTGCGTGAGGCCAAGCGACGTGGTTTCCGCGTGAGCACCAACACCACCTTCTTCGGGCAGGACGACGCCAGCACCGTCCGCGACGTCCTCGATTTCCTCAACGACGATCTCAAGGTCGACGTCATGCAGATCTCGCCCGGCTACGCATACGAGCGCGCCCCCGACCAGGAGCACTTCCTCGGCGTCGAGCGCACCCGCGCCATCTTCCGCGAGGCGTTCGCCGACGGGCGGCGCAAGAAGTGGCGGCTGAACCACTCGCCGCTGTTCCTCGACTTCCTCGAGGGCGTCGTCGATTTCCCATGCACCGCATGGGCGATCCCCTCCTACTCGGTGCTCGGGTGGCAGCGGCCCTGCTACCTGCTCAGCGACGGGTACGTGCGCACCTACCGAGACCTGCTCGAGACCACCGAGTGGTCGCAGTACGGGCGCGGTCGCGACCCGCGCTGCGAGAACTGCATGGCCCACTGTGGGTACGAGCCGACCGCGGTGATCGCCACCACCGGCTCCCTCCGCCAGAGCCTGCGCGCGGCGTCGGACACCGTGATGGGACAACGGGTGGGGTGATCGGCGACGAGGTCTTCCTCACCGGCGCCACCGGCTTCATCGGCAGCCACGTCCTCGACGCCCTGCTCGAGGCCGGGCACCCGGTGCGCGCCCTGGTGCGCACCCCGGGCCGGCTCTCCCGTCGACCGGGGGTCACCGAGGTGGTCGGGGACGTCACCGAGGCAGGACAGCTCGTGGCCGCGATGCGCGGGTGCGGCGCGCTCATCCACACGGCCGCGGCGTACTCGTTCGCGCCCGCCGAGCGCGCCCGCATCCGCGCCACCAACGTCGCCGGGACGGCCGCCATCCTCGAGGCGGCCCGCCTGGCGGGGGTGGAGCGCGCGGTGGTCACGTCGAGCTCGGCGACGGTGGGTCCGGCGCGGGCCGGCAGACCGGCCACCGAGGCCGACCACGCCGACGAGCACGGCCACTCCGCCTACCACGACTCCAAGATCGCGGCCGAACGGACCGCCCTGGCGGCGCGTCTGCCGGCGGTGCTGGTGCTGCCGACGGCCCCGGTCGGGCCGCGCGACTGGAAGCCGACACCGACCGGTGCCGCACTGCTCACCTTCCTCCGCGGCCGCGTCCTGGCCAGCGTCGACGGTGGGCTCAACGTGGTGCCTGTCGGGGACGTCGCCCGTGCCCACGTGGCCGCGCTCGAACGAGGTCAGCCGCGCCGGCGCTACCTGGTCGCCGGGGACAACCTCAGCTTCGACGAGCTCTGGGTGAAGCTCGCAGCCGTGTCCGGACGGCGGCCACCCCGGCGGCGGATGCCGCACTCGGCAGCGCTGCTCGCCGCCCTGGTCGACGAGGCGCGCTGCCGGCTGGTCAGGGGCGCGCAGCCCGTCGTGCCGCTCGAGGGGGCGCGGATGGCCCGTCACCACATGTACGTCGAGTCCAGCCGCGCTCGCGATGAGCTCGGGGTCACCCCGTCCAGCGTCGACGTGGCTCTGGAGGACTCAGTGCGCTGGTACCGCGACCACGGTTACGTCGCGGCGTGATCCGCCGCGCTCAGCTGGCCTCCGCCTGTCGGGGTGAGCGGGGCGCCGGCAGCGGCGTCACCTTGGAGCCGTCCTCGGCGTGCGGAGCGATGCGCACGGTCCTTCGCGGTGTGGACCCTCTGGCGCGAGCCGTACGCCGCGGGGGCTTGACCGACACCGACAGCTCCAGGCCCAGGTACGTGTGGGCGACCAGCTCGGCGAGGCGGGTGACCTCGCTCACCTCGAGGTTGGCGATCAGGCTGTGCAGGGCTTCGCGCTGTACGCTGATGGCGCGCCCGAGGACGTTCTCGCCATCGCCACGAAGGCGCACCCTGACATGACGCCGGTCGGAGTCGTCGCGAACGGCCTCGACCAGCCCCGCGTCACTGAGTTCGTGGACGAGGAGCGAGATGCGCGACTCCGGGCAGTGCAGGGCTCGAGCCAGTGCACCCTGGCCGGTCCCGGGCGGACCACCGGCGGCGAGGACGAGCAGCAGGTGGTAGCGCTGCTCGGTGAGGCCGAAGGCGCCCAGGGTCTGGGCCATGACAGCCTGGGCGTCGGCAAAGGCACTGCGCAACTGGGCGACGAGCTCGATGTCGGCCAGCGCGGCGCGCGCCCCCCGGACCCCTTCGGTGGACATGGCGTGAATGTACACGGTGACGGGTGCCGCCGCCCGCATTTGTACCGCGGCCCCGCGCTGCCCCTGTGACCACCCAGACCGCGATCGACGGCCGGCACGTCTTGCTGACCGGCGCGGCCGGGGGGCTGGGCACGACCATCGCCACGGCGCTGTCGCCTCGCGGAGCGGTGATGATGCTCGTCGACATCGACGCCGCCCGCCTGCTCTCACTTCGCGACCGGTTGTCCTGCCATGCGCTGGTGGCCGACGTGGCGGACGCGGATGATCGGCAGCGCATCGTCGCGCACTGTGCGCGCGTCGGGCACGAACCCGATGTCCTGATCAACAACGCCGGCGTCGAGAAGGCCAGCGCGTTCGCCGACCTCGACGCAGACGAGGTCAGCCATGGGCTGGACGTCAACCTGGCCGGCGCGATGCTGCTCACCCACTCCCTGCTTCCCGCGCTGAGATCACGCCGTCGGGGGCACGTCATCACCATCGCCTCGATGGCGGGCGTCAAACCCGTGCCCTTCAACGCCGTGTACAACACCGCCAAGGCAGGGTTGGTGGCCTTCTCGCTGTCTCTGAGCAAGGAGCTCGCCGGCAGCGGGGTTGACGCCACGGTCATCTGTCCGTCGGCGGTCACGGGCGTGGGCATGTGGGCGCGCGCGAGCACTCAGCTTTCGCCGAACCGCCTCGTCGAATCCTCCGTCGTCCCTCCGGACGCCGTGGCCGCGGCCGTCCTGCGCGCGCTGGAGAAGCGCCCTCGGCGCATCCTGGTGGGCTCGCCGCTGGTTCGCGCCGGGGCGCTCCTCTCGGCGCTCTCGCCCCGCATCGACGCATTCACCGACCGGCTGAGCCGCATCGAGACGGTCTACAGGGAACGCATCCACACCGACCGCGACAACGTCCTGTGAGGCGCCAGGACGGACCCGGCTAGGTTGTGACCGCGGCGCTGCCCCGCCGCCGCTCGGCGCGGAGGCCGCGCAGGTACGCGAAGAAATCGATCTCCATCGTGTGGCGCGGGGAGGCGACGAATTGGCGCTCCCGGGCCGCGCGCTCACGCCGGATCTGATCACGCATGGCGTCGACGGACGGGAGGCGGTAGTCGCCGTCGAGCTCGGCGGCGACCCACTCCGCCTGCGCCTGCGCAACCGGCATCAGGGCGCCGAACGGCTGCACCAGGCCGATGAACGCGAGGTCGGGGACGGCGGGCGCGAACACCTGGTGGAAGAGGTCGACCCGGTTGTCGACCGGTGCGAAGACGTCGGGGTCCAGGAACGGGAAGCTGACGTTGTAGCCCGTGCAGTACACCACCGTGTCGGCTGTGACCGCGCTGCCGTCGCTGAATCGCACCTGGTCGCCGTCGAAGCCGGTGATGTTCGGTTTGGGGATGACCGCGCCGGACTTGACGCGCTCGGTGATCCTCTGGCTGACGGTCGGGTGGGCCTCACCGAGCCGGTGGTCGGGCTTGGGCAGGCCGACGTCCTCGGGGCGGCCGATTGTGCCCCGCACGATGAGGCCGAAGAAGAGGCGCTTGACCGACCAGGGGACGGGCAGCGCTGTGTTGAAGGTGTCGATGGGCCGCCCGAAGGCGAACTTGGGCACGATGTGCGCGCCCCGGCGGCTAGCCAGGTAGACGTGCTTGGCGATGCTGCTGAGCTCGACAGCGATGTCCATCGCGGAGTTGCCCATTCCGAGCACCACAACTGACGTGTCCTCGAACCCCTCCGGTCCGACGTATTCGTGGGCATGCATCTGCCGCCCGGAGAACTCACCGGGAAACGGTGGGTCCGGCCAGCGCGGTTCGCGATGGTGGCCGTTGGCGACGACGAGAGCGTCGTAGTGCCGGCTCTCGCCCGTGCTGAGCCGCACGGTCCATCCTCCGCCCTGGGCGCGCTCCGCGCTCTGCACCGACGTGTTGAAGGTGATGCGATCGCGAAAGCCGAAGTGGTCGATGTACGCATCGAAGTACGCCGCCATCTGCGTGTTGTGCGGGTACGGGGGGAAGGCGCGCGGCATCGGGAAATCGGAGAACTCGGTGCGCTTCTTCGAGGTGTTGCATTCGAGCGACGGGTAGGACGCCTGCACGTCTCCCTCGGTCACGGCCCAGAGGCCGCCGGCACGTGAGCGGCGCTCGAAGCAGTCGAACGAGAGGCCCCGGTCCTGCAGCGCCTTGGCGGCGGCGATGCCGCTGGGGCCTGCCCCGACCACGCAGACGCGCTGAACCGGTCGTGTCGCTGTCATCGCGCCAATTATCCGATTGGACACCGTCCAGGCGCGGCGACACCCCGGGGCGGTCGTTGACAGTGGGTAGGGGCGGTGGGAGCATCACCGCCTGCATCGCGGTGGTCAGGTCAAGGGGGTGGTCCAGATGAAGGATTCTCACAAGGGACTCGCTTGGCCGCGCCGCAGGGCGGTGGTCGCTGCGGCCCTGGCCATCGGGATGGCCACCACAGTGGTGACGGCCTCGGCCGCCCGCGCCCCGGCAACAGAGGACTGGTCGATGTTCGGGCATGACGCCACGCACACCGGCCTGTCGAGCGACACCACCATTGGCGCCGCAGCCGCTCCTGGCCTCACCCAGCAGTGGAGCGTGTCCTTCGGTACGGCAAAGATCCTCGCGTCGCCGGCCATCGTCTACAACCCCACCCTCGGCATGACAGTCGTGTACGCGGTCAGCGCCACCAGCGCCGGAGAGATCGAGGCGATCGACCTCGCGACGGGGGCGGTGATCTGGTCGTACGGCCCGCTCACTGGGGCCGAGTTCCTCCCCCGCCGTGTATGGGAACACCGTGTACTTCGGTGCGGGGAATCGCATCCTCTATGCGCTCGACGCCACCACCGGAGCCTTGCAGTGCACGTCCGCCGACACGGGCGGCGGCATCGCGGCGTCACCCGTGGTTGCGGATATCGACGGCACGGGGCCGGTCGTGTTCTTCGGTGACATCGGGACCTCGGAGAACAAGAATGCCGGCCACGAGTGGGCCATGTACGGGGTGGGCGGCCAGAACCCCCAGTGCAGCTGGAAGTGGACGTTCAACGCATGGCTGAACAAGGGGCCACATGACGGCAGGACGGGTTCGTGGTCATCTCCCGCAGTGGCAATGGATACCACCGGACGCCCGCTGGTCGTGTTCGGCAGCAGCAACCCGGACAACGCGGTCTACGCCCTCGACGCACGGACAGGGACACAGGTGTGGCGATTCCAGACACAGCAGACCGGAGCCGACCAGGACGTCGGCTCACCACCGAGCATCGGGCTGGCGGGCACCCACGGGCTCACGGGCGATGGCCTGGTCTTCATCAACGGCAAGGACAAGATCGAGTACGCGCTCGATTTCCTGACCGGCAGCGAGGTGTGGGAGTTCAGCCTCGTCGACCACGCCGGCACCTGCACCAAGAACGGAGTGACCGGTCCGTGCAAGACCAATTCCGTCTCGTCGAGCGCGCTCGTCAACCGCGCGGTGGTGGTCAACTACTACGTGTACACGTTCAAGCTCGACGCGGCGACCGGGGCTGAGCAGTGGGTGAGCCCGGCCCGTCAGAGCCCGGGCATGCCGACTCTCGCGTCACCGGCGATCTCCGGCGGTTTCGGTGACCAGGTCGTCTTCACCGGAGACCTCACCGGCGTCGAGTACGCCTACAGGCTCAAGGACGGCAGCCAGGTTCTCGCGTACTCAGCAGGGGCAGGAGCCAAGATCCTGTCGACAGCCGCCATCGCATACGGCCGAGTGGTCTTCGCAGCCGGGTCGTCACTGCTGGCGCTCGGCTGACGGAGCGGGTCAGGGGGTCGGCGCCAGAGGCGCCGACCCTCCCTCACCCTCGTGTCAGAACGGGCCCGGCCCCTTCTGACCGTCTTCGGTGGTCTTGCTGCTGAGCACGCACTGGCCGCTGCGGGCGCCATGCACGGTGTTGGGGCTGTCCGCACGCGGAAACAGCTTCTGAGACAGCTCGTGCCCGTCCCACACATGGCTGTTGCCGTCACAGGCCAGGTCGCCACCGATGGTGTTGGTCTCGATCTCGATGGCGTCCTTGTCGTGGAGCTGGTTGTTGATGAAGCGCGCGTCGCCGCCGATGGTGGTGCGGGTCACGCCGAGCCAGCACGAGGCGATCCCCGTGATGCGAAGGTCCCCACCGACAGACGAGTCCTCGTAGGCGCTGAACACCGGGCTGCCGATGAAGGCGAAGAACCCTGAGGGCTGGCAGGTGAAGCCACCACCGCCGCCCTCCTGGCGGATGTCACCGCCGATCCGCGAGTTGTGGACGATGACCCCGAGTGGCTCCTCCGACGAGAGGTCGCCGCCGACACGGCCAGGGCTCGACAGCGTGGGGTTGTTGGGGTCCGGGTCGTCGATGCAAGGCGAGCTCGTGGGCAGGCAGCCGAGCAGCAGGGTGGCGCCCTTGCCGACGTGGAGGTCGCCGCCGACCGTCAGACGAGAGTGGCCGCGCCCGGTCTTGTCGTTGAGCCCGAACGAGGCCACCAGGGCCGCACCGGGAAGAACGTTGAGGTCGTGGCTGACCGTCGCCGGCCCTTGGTTCACGACGCAGAAGCCGCTCACCCGTACCGAGTCGAACGACCCTGTGAGCACGCCCGGAGCGCTGGGGCTTCCCGAGCAGGTGTGGACGTCGGTGGTGGCGGCGCGGGCGGGACTGACCCCGGTGGCCACGAAACCGGCCCCGGCCACGAGGAACGCCGTGGCGACGGCCGCCGATGCTCTCGGTGAGATGACGCGCATTCGAGTACCCCCTTCTACTGTGGTCGTCTACTGGTCGACCCGCGGGGGGCTCGGACGACACCGCCCGGTGCGGCTCGCCCGAGCCCAGGACCGCGGACCTGGATGCCGGTGGTTACTTGTGCTTGTACGTCTCGGTGAACTTCTGGCCCGTCGCATCGAGGGCCGATGTCTTGATCTGGAGGACGTTGGCTGAGTTGACCTCGTCGACTGCCGCTGCCCCGGCCGCGGCCAAGGTCTGCCCGTCGATCTTGCTCGCCGAGAAGGCGATCGTGTGGAAGTTGGCGTTGGGCAGCTGCGTGGTGCCGCTGTCGAGGCTGTCGATGCCGTCGAGCACCGCCGACGGCGTTGCCCCGACTCCCTTGAACTTCTTGGTGAAGGACTGTGTCGTGTCGCTGAAGGTGACTGCTGTCCTGGTGGCATTGACCGCGACAGAGATGGTGATCGAGTCTCCCGGGGCCACCGACACTGCCACCGCCTTGCCGACGCCGTTGACGACTGCGGAGGCCTGGTAGAAGGCTGTGCCGTTCTGGCAGACCAGGAACACACTCGCCCCGGAGAGGCTGGCGCTGGAGCCGGACCCCGTGAAGATGAGTGCCCCGGGGGCGTCGCCCAGGGTTCCGGAGGCCGGGCAGGTCAGGGTGGGAACCACGAACGTGGTGGCGGCCGAGGCGCTCGCCGGCGCCGGGCTCAGGACGTATCCGGCGACAAAAGTGCTTTTCTGGTTGGCCGCGTGGATCCCCGGCGCGAGGCCGGAGGCGGCGTGAGCCGTGGCGGTGGTCAGCCCTGCGCCGACGACGAGGACGGCCGTCGTTGCGACGCCCTTCTGAATGCTGGACAGGTGCATGCTGGTCCCCCTTGTTGTAGCTACCTGAGGCGTCAGCCTCCCGCCGGCGGATTGTGCATCAGTGGCTGTTGGTCTGGTCGAGGCCGCGCCGGATCTCGTGCGCCAGCCGGTACGGGTCTCCCGTCTTGAACTGGTGTGAGAAGAACAGCTGCGGATGCTCGTCGGTCTCCTGGTTGTACAGGCAGCCGATGTCCCAGCCCTGGGCGCGCATGACGCGCATGACGCCGTCGACCTCCCCAGCCTCCATGCCGAAGTCGGGGGCGGCTGCCGAGTGGGAACCGCTGTTGTTCAGCGGCTCGAAGGCGATGTTGGTCGCGATGTTGGTGGGTGGCAGCACCTCGTGGCCCCCGATGCGGATCGTGTTCTTCCGGGCGACGAACACCGTCACCACGCCGTCTGACCCCACCTCGGCGGAGTAGCCATGGAGGATGGACCGCAGCCGCTCCTTGTCGAACGGCGTGGTGGGATTGGCGGGGGGCGCCTGCGGCAGCGGGGTCGACGTCGTCTTGACGACGTTGTGCACGCGCCGAGCGAGGTCGACCGGCTCACCTGTGCCGCGCCAGTGGATGAACCATACCGGCGGGTTGAAGTCGTAGAAGTGCTGGTGCTCCGCCTGGAACACCAGGTCGTTGGCGAGGATCGCGTCGATGAAGCCGTTGACCTCGCTGTCCTTGAGCGGCAGGTCGCCGTTGAAGAGCGCCTTGTTGTTGCCGATCGGCTGGAAAGAGAGGTCGCCATTGACCTCGAATGACGGCAGGATCGGGACACCGTTGATGTGCACCGTGCCGATGTCGGTGCGGTCCAGCCCGACCGAGAGCACCCCGTCGGTCACCGAGCCCTTGGCGCGCAGGATGTCCTCCATCTTCTCGACGGGAAGGGGCGTGGTGCTGCTCGACGCCGCGGCGCTGCCTGCCGCGAGCACCGGAGCGGCGAGGCGTCCAACCACGCCGGCGCCGATGACTCCCGCGGCGACCCCGCCGCCGAGCCGCAACGCGCCGCGACGACTGATCGGGCGGCCAAGGTCGACAACGTCCATCTCGCGAATCCTCCGTGGCGCTGACTGCTCAGCCGAGGATTATTGGAGACGTGTACCGCGCGATAGCAGTCACGCTCCGGCAAAGTGCAGGCGGGCCGCGTAGATCTCGGACTTCGGGTTGGGGGCGGAGGTTGGCGACGCGCTGCCCCAGCTGACGATGGGCTCTGCCGATGAGAGGGTTGCCAAGCCGAATGTGTCCCCGGGCCAGACCGCGGGGTCGCCGAAAAGGGCGCCGGACACACGCACGGGTGAGGTGAGCCAGCCCCTGGTCAGCGAGTACACACGGACATACTCCGCCCATCCCTTCGTCCCGCTGTCCGACAGCCAGCCGACGTAGGCGCTGCCCTTGCCCGCGCCGACCACCTGCACGATGTGGGGCGCGTTGTCTCGGTCCGGCGTGACGCGGACCAGTGGTGACCACTGCCGCCCGTGGTCGGTGGAAACGGCAAGCCAGCCCACGTCGCGGTGGTCGACCTGCGTGTCCCAGGTGGCGTACAGGTTTCCCGCGGGGTCGATGCCGATGGCGCCGTCGATCCACCATTCAGCCAGGGACATCGTCAGGTCCGGACGATCCTGCCCGACCAGGACGGGAGCCGACCACGTCGACCCGCGGTCGGTCGATGAGGTGAAGTACTCGTGCGCCGGCTTCATCGTGTAGGTGTGGTCGTTGGTGATCCGGTAGCCTTGGTAGAGGACGTCCACTCGGCCACCCGGCTCGACGACCATCGGTCCACTGTCCCCACCGCTCGCGGGGAAGCCGGGGCTGACCGTGACGATCGGTCCCCACCTGCGGCCGTGATCGGTCGACGTCTGGATGACCACGTTGAGGTCTCCCGTCGCAAACGCGCAGCTCCCGCCCTGCGAGCAGATGTAGGTCACCACGCTCGCCTTCGGGCCGTAGTCCCAGGTGAGGTACACCGTGCCGTCGGGGGCGACAGCGATGAAGTCGCGGTCTCCCCAGTTCTTCCTCACCGGCGGGATCAAGGAGGCGATCTGTGGGAATGACCGGCCCTGGTCGAACGATGCTGCCACCACGGGGAAGGTGTAACCCGCTTCGTTGAGCATGAAGGCGACGTACACCGTGCCGTCCGGGCCCGTGGTGACCGCGGGGTCCCAGGCCCTTCCGTTCGACCCGTATAAGTCGGGGACCATCGTGGGCGCGCCGAAATGCCGGCCACCGTCGGTCGAACGGGCGAAGCCGATGCCGTGGCAGCCCATCCATGCTTCGTAGACGTACCCCCTGACGGGGTCGGCCGCCTCCTGGACCTCTGCGTTCTGACCCCGGCAGGCGCCGCTCACGTTCGTGATGTGCCCGACCGTGACGGCGCTCGCCCCTGTGGCGGCGGCGGTGGTGCTTGGCGACAGGACCAGGGCCAGCGCGATGGCGCCGGTGACGGTTCGCAGCATCGAGGACCTCCGCAGTTCAGGCGGCAGCCGCCGCCATGGTAGAGGCCAAATCGTCCGCGTACAATGACCCGGCGCTCAGCTGGAAAGGAGGCACCCATGACTCGCAAGCTCATCCTTGCAATGGCCCTGCCGCTCGCCACGGCGACTGTGCTCGCGACGTCGCCCACCGCTCCCGCCGCAACGCTGAGCCACGCCCGCTTTCACTCTGCGCCGGGTGCGACGAAAGCGCTCGAGCAGTCCAGCAACTGGTCCGGGGTCGCGGTCACCGGCAACACCTACACCCGGGCGACGGGCTCGTGGGTCGTGCCCAAGGTGAAGATCACCTCCGGCAACCGGTACGCGGCCGACTGGGTGGGGATCGGCGGCTACAGCACCAATGACCTGATCCAGGCCGGGACGTCCGAGGAGAGCGTCGGCGGCCACGCCAACTACTACGCCTGGACGGAGATCCTCCCGGCCCCTGAGTCGCAGATCACCGGCTTCGCCGTCCACCCGGGCAACTCGATGACTGTCGACGTCAACCAGGTGTCGGCTGGGTCCTGGACGATCACCGTGACCAACCACACGACTGGCCAGACCTTCACCAAGAACCTCAACTACGTGTCGACCCACGCCAGCGCCGAGTGGATCCACGAGGCTCCGACGGTCGGCGGTGGACAGGCTCGGCTGGCCAGCACGTCGATCGCCACATTCGACCCGGGCACTGTCAACGGCGCGACGGTCATCGGCAGCGCCGGGACGCTCCACGAGATCCAGCTGGTCGGTCCCACCAAGGCCACGCCCTCAAACCTCGATTCCGACCACAACGGGTTCTCGGTCAAGGACGGCGGCACCGCACCGAGTCCCCCGCCGAGCTGAGCCGGCGCCGGGCAGACCCCCAGGTCAAGCGACGACGCGGGTGCTTGACAGTCCGATTTGCCATCACGGACACTGCGCGCGCCTGCCGCGTTTGGCGCGGCAGGGCTTTGTAAGGGGGGTGACGATGTTTGCTGGCCGGACTGCGTTCCTGACGGCGGTGCTGTCGGTTGGAGGCCTCGGTCTGCTGGCGGGCCCGTCGTCGCCTGCCTCGGCGGCGGTGGTATCGGCGCCGAAGGTCGTCGTGTACACCGCGTACGCGGATTGCCCGGCCACCCTCGCCGCCGGGTGCTACTCCCACACCATCACCAACCCGGCCTTCCCCACCCCGTGGGTGGGGGCCAGCGGTGTCCAGTTCGTCGCCGACCCCAACGTCGTCGACACCACCAACACCACCGACCCCGACACCTCCGCGATCCGGGTCGACAACATCGGCAAGGCGTCGATCACCATCTCGGACCTGTCGGCCACCGGGTGCGGCGGCCTGGACCTGTGGGGTGCGGGAGGCACATACACGTACCCCTACACAGTGCCGGCCGGCGGCAAGATCGTCTTCTCGAGCACCAACGGCGACAACTTCGACGGCTCGGAGGTCTGCACTGTCGCACCGACCTTCTCGCTCACGATCAACGGGGTGGCGAAGACGTACAGCGACTCGCTGGCTGACGGCGGCCGGGGGGCGCTGGTCGGGGTGGCGGGCGGCGACGAGTTCACGCCGTGGACGAAGGTGTCCGGTCCCAAGGTGAAGGTGCAGCTCGAGCCCACCAAGCTGACGCGCGCCACAGTCGGCACCTCGTACTCGCAGCAGTTCTTCGTCGACGGCAGCAACGGCGTGCCGAGCTACACCTCGACCACCCTTCCCGACGGCTTGACGCTCTCCTCAGACGGCCTGCTGTCTGGGACGCCGACCACCGCGGGCAAGTACACGTTCACGGTGAATGTCACCGACACAGCGACCAAGCCCGACACCGGGTCACGCAAGTACACCCTGGTGGTCAAGGCGTAGACGGCGGCCGCCGGTCCCGCCGGACGCATGGATCCAGGAATGCGTGAGCGTTGATCAGAGGGCTGAACAAGGTCTGCGAGCTCGCTGACTGGTCGGATCCCGAACGCGTGGACGCCATGCGACGTGTGCTCCCCAACCACGCGGCGGCCGCCCCCGGGTACCCGCGGGGGATGGAGCACCGCAAGCACTGGGAGTACGCACAGCTTCTCGGCGGGCTCGAGGCTCTGAACGCGGTCGCGCCGGAGGCCCTGGTGCTCTCGGTAGGGGCCGGCCATGAGGAGCCGCTGTTCTACCTCACCAACCATGTCCGCTGGGTCTTCGCCACGGACATCTACGGCAAGGGAAGCTTCCGCGGGGGTGAGGGTGGCGCCCGCATGATCGACGACCCGGATCGTTTCGCGCCCTATCCGTACAACCGCAACCGGCTGGTCACGCAATGGATGAGCGCGCTCGACCTGCGCCACGAGTTGGGCACCTTCGATGTCGTCTTCTCACTCAGCTCCATCGAGCATTTCGGCACGCGCGAGGACATCGAGAGGTCACTGGCCGAGATGTCGCGGGTGCTCAAGCCGGGAGGCGTGCTCTGCGTCGTCACCGAGTGCATCGTCAATGGAGCGGATGATCACTGGGGCCGCGGCGTCGCGGTGTTCTCCCCGCAGACGTTGGCCGGTCTTGCCGAGGGCGTCCCCGACGTCGAGCTCGTCGAGCCCATTGACTTCTCGGTCAGCGCGGAGACGCTGGCCACGTCCTATCCGCTGAAATCCGCGCTGCGGGATGCGCGCAGGGGTGAGGTCCGTCATCCCCACGTGGTGGTCTCCGAGTGGGGCCGGCAGTGGACCTCGGCGTCACTCTTCTTCCGCAAGGTCAGCTGAGCAAGCGCAGCGTCTGCACCGTGGTGGCGTCGAGGACCACCATGCCGGTGAGGGCGACGACGGCGAGCGCTCTCAGCAGTCGCGGCCGGCCGTCCACCAGGGTTGCAACCGCCCACACCAGCCCGCCGCACCAGACCGTGGCGGCCACCAGCAGGTAGCGCGCCTGCGGCTGGTTGTCGAGCGCCGCGCTGTTGAACAGCGAGAACGCCACCGTCAGGACGGGGGCGGCCAGCATCCAGGGGGCAGTCCGGTTCCAGGCGAGCTGTCGCGCCCGGAGGGCCAGCCACACTGCCGCCAGCACGGCGCCGGCGGCGACCAGGCCGGCGCCGGTCAGCAGGTACAGCCCCGTCCTCCCCGGTCCGACCACCAGCGGTGTCTGTTGCGGGCCCTCGACGCCGACGGTGCTCTTCCACGTCAGCGACACCCAAGACGGGAGTTGACTGACGGCGTGCAGCGTGTGCACCCCAGGCCGCGTGATGGGAGTCATCGGTGGGAGCAGCCGTCCGAAGGTGCTGGCCGAGCGAGCGAACCACCAGCCGCTGATCGCCACCACAGGGGCGAGCAACGCGGCGAGGTCTCGCGCTCGTAAGCTGCTGCGCTGACGGACCACCACCGCGACCAGCAGCAGCCCGGCGAGCGGCCACGCCGTCGCCTTGGCCAGGACCGCCATCCCGATCACCGCACCCACGGCGGCGCAGTGTGAGGACGTCAGCGTGGCGCGACGCAGTACCACCGCCAGCATGAGTAGGACGAGCGCTCCCGCCAGCCACGCCAGCGAATCGTTCGACACCTGCGCGCCCTCGTACTGGACGCCGGGCAGGAGCGCGAACGCCCACAGCCCCGCCAGGCCGAGCCATGGCCTGCGCGGCATGAGCACGAGAAGGGTCGCGACGAGCACAAGCGCCGTCAGCACTGTCAGCGCGACGGACACCCAGCGCGCCGCATGCCCGTTGTCCCCGGTCGCCTTGAGCACACCCGCGACGAGCAGGTAGTACAGAGGTGGTTGCTGCCGCTCCTGGACACCGTCGGTCGGCAACGCGAGGTTGTGCGCGATCAGGCTCGCGTAATGGAGGTGCGCGTACTCGTCCTGCTGTTCGCCGATGGGAGTGACGTACACGTATGTCGCGAGGGCGGCCAGGAGAACCGCGACCGCACAGGCTGCGCCGGCCCACCACCGGCGCGTCAGCCGCGTCCCGGCGCCCGTCGTCAGCACGCGGTGGATGATGGCACGGTCACGTCGAGAGCGCGCGAGCGTGCCGCGCTCGCCAGGCGGTACTCAGAGCAGCTGGCGGAGTTGGCTTTCCCAGTCGTCGGTGTGGATGGCGCGTCCCACGAATTGTGTGCGCAGGTCCTGGAGGTAGGGCAGCCGCTCCATCGCGAGGCGGAACTGTGAGCCGGCGGAGGCGGCATCCTGGTAGACGGCGGGCACGTGCATGTTGATCAGCACCAGGGCGCGGTTCAATCGGTGCATCGTCTCCTCGTCGCCGTTGTACACGTACGTCGCGTGGTCGCCCCAGTTGAGCACCTCATAGATGACCTTGCCGTTGGGTGTGACGATCAGGGTGAAGGCCATGACCGTGGCGTCGTCCCCGTGAACACCGAGAGCCGCGGCGTCGGTCGTGGCCGGGGTGAGCGAACCGCGCTCGACGTCCGCGCGTTGATGAGCCGCGGAATGCACCGCCTGCGCGCTCGACGCGCCCTGGCCACCCCCGAGCATCCCGCCCATCAGGCCCCCGCCCATGCCTCCCATCCCCAGCATGGAGAGCGCCATCGCCGACCCCATGGCCCCACCACCGAAGGGGGCGTCGAAGCCCATCGAGATCGGCGAGCCCTGCTCCACGATGCCCGCGGCGAAGGCGCCGGCCAACCCCCCGGGCATGCTCCCGCGCATCTCCCCGTGGTCGGTGACGCCGGCAGCCTCCGGCGCTTTCCACGACATGTCACCCTGCGCGGCACGCTCGACCGAGACGCGCTGCTTGAAGCCGATGTGGCAGCTGCCGAGCTGGGCGAGTGTCCCGATGCACACCTGCCGCTCGTCTCGCGTCGACGAGGCCACCAGGGATGCCCAGATCGAGGGATCGACGGCGTCGAGGTCGGTCTTGGCCGCCACCAGGCCGTCGCGGAGGAGGCTGCTGGCCGAGCGCAACTGCATGGATGACAGGCCGGGAAGAAGCGCACCGAGGAACGCCGAGGTCCGACCTCGCGCGTCGGTGACTCGCCGGCGCAGCATGTCGAGGAACTCGCTCGTCCGCCTGGCCATGCGGCTGACCTCGAGGGCTGTGCCGCCGCCGATGCCTATGCCGATGCGGTACCCGGAGGGGTCGGGCGTCACTGTCTCGATGAAGGCGTACGGCACCTGTTCTGGCAGCCCGGTGACGGGGACGGCCACCAGCGCATCGTCGTAGAGACGCATCTCGGCCTCGATGCCGTTGAGCGCGCCGTGGAAGCGTTCCGGTGTGCCGATTCCCGTGAGCAGGAGTGCCGAGGCGGTGTCCTCGACCCGTGCCTCAGCCATCAGCGTGGTGAGCTGCGTTCGCATCGCCCCCAGCCCGCTCAGGTCGACGGTCGTCCCGTCGGTCAACCGAAGACGAACTATGAATGGGGCCGGCTCACCGATGTCGACGACGTCGGCAGGCCGGATGCGGAGAGGCTGGCCGAGCTCGGGGGACACGACGATGTCGCCGCCGGCTAGCTCAGTGCGGCCTTCGCCCTCGTCGACCACGTGCCCCGAGGGCGCGGTCAGCCGGAAGTGCATCGGAGCTGTGCGTGCGGCTCAGGTCGCCGGGCTGCCGCACTCGGCACAGAACTTGGAGCCCTTGAGCTCGGTCCCGCAGTTGGCGCAGAACTTCTTGGTCGCGGCCGGGGCGGCTGCCAACGGCGTGCCGCAGCTCTGGCAGAACTTGCCGCCGCCGCTCTCGGAGCCGCATTTGGGGCAGAGGCCAGTCCCTGTGTCGGTGAAGTTCGTCTCCGTGGTCCAGTCGCGCTGGCGGATCTTCTCGTTGAGCTGCTCGATCTGCGCGGTCGCCTGGATGGCTGCGACCTCCTGGTCGGTCTTCGGCGCACAGGTGACGCAGAGCCCGCGCTCGCCGTTCCAGCAGACCTGGCGGCACACCCACTGCCCGCAGCGGTGACACTGCTCGAACTTCTCGCGAACCTCGGCGACGGCGGCGGAGAAGTGCTTGTCGTGCGTGCTGCCTCGGTTGCTGTCGCGGAGCCACTCGGACGCGAAACCCGCCTCCTGGGCCCTCTCACCGACAGCGCCGCCGAGCAGGCCACCGCCGATGCCCATGAGCCGGCCCCCAAACCCAGTCACCGAGTGCTTGAACGTGGACTGGTAGCCGTTGCCACAGCGCTGACACATGAACTCGAACTGGTATCCCTCACGGGTGGAGAGATCCTGGTAGTTGCTGGTGAAAGGAACGTCAAGTGCCATCTGCCTCCCCCGGCGACGGCCTCCCCCGCCGCCACAGCTCTTGCCTGTCGGCAGCGGAGCTTATCCAATCGCACGCGGGCGTGTGGCCAGTCCTGCCAGCACACGGGAGGGCAGGCAACCCCGTGCGCACCCGCTCCCGGGTACTCAGAAGGGCAGCGTGGGGTCAGAAAGCGTAGGAGCCACCGAAGATGTCGCTGTTGCCGAACGTCCGCGGGCAGTCGGTCGCCGGTTCCGGTGTCGGCAGGCGGTGCTGGTCCAAGTACGACTGCCGGTACGCATTCATTGCGGGGCACACTGCGGCATCGCGGACGTCGTTCCAGTTCGCGGCTGCGTAGGTGCGGGTGGCCGACACGTAGTTGTAGTCGCCGAGGAACTCGCAGCACAGGTTGTTTTCGGATGAACCGCGGGCGTCGCCGATCTGCCCGCGGTGAACTGTGGTGAACGCTCCGACCGCCCCGCCGCGACTGACCGCGGCATGCCGGACCACCCCAAGCATCGGTCGGGAGGTACTGGTCGTGTGCCGCCACGGCGCGAGGAAGGCGTCGTAGGTCAGGTCCACATCCGTACCGTTCGGGGAAATTGCGATGGCCGGGAAGTCAGGCCGGTCGCCGGACTGCTGCACCGCAACAGCCGGACTCCAATCGAGCCCTCCGTTCGTGCTGGTGCGGACCAGCGCCTCTTCGTGGTTGAGCCCCTTTCGCCCGTCCGACCAAGTCATGACCATCTCATCGGTGGCGTCGAGGCCGGTCGGGGCACCATTCGCGATGTCGACGCTGAGGACGCTCCACGTTCGCGCTCCGGCAATACCGTCAAAGGTAAACCGCGGGTCTCCGTTGGCGACGTGGACGGGATCCAGCTTGCCGACGTCAATCACTCTGGCGAGTGCCCGTGGCGCCTCGAAGCTCTTACCGCCGTCGAAGGAGCGGGCGATCATCTGCTGGGAGGTCTTGGGGTAGTTGTCCTGGAACCAGAGCAGGTACACGGTGCCACGACTGTCGGTCCGGATTGTGCAGCCAGTGGGACCGGTGAACGTGGTGGGGGTTGCGTTGACAACGCTGACGGGGTCATGCCAGAAGCTCCCGCCGTCGGTCGACCGTGCCACCTCGATTGGTGAGTGGGTCTTCCCGAACGAGGTCCAGCACACGTAGGTGTTGCCGAAGAAGGCACTGCTGGCGGCGTTATCGGCCCAGATCGCCTCCTTGTCACTGAATCTGACCGGATGGAGGTCCTTCGAGGCGATGACCGGTGTCATCCAGGCGTCCTGGTCGTTGTGCGCGGCCGCAGCGACGTGGTCAGTGCGCGCCACGGCGATAGCCTCAGCAGCATTGATCGTAGTGCTGTTGGGGAAGTTGGACGCCAAACTGGCGTAGTAGAGTCGCGAGCCGTTCGACCACGAGAACCCGTGCGGACCCGGGCGTGGGCCAAAAGCAAGCGCCGGGTCGCCATCGCCGACCAGCCCTGCCTGGTAATACCCGGGCACAGTGCCGATGGGCCCGACCTTGGCCACGCCTGTTCGCGCGCTCCAGCCCCTGTACGTGGGCTGGGTGTAGGTCTGACCACCGTTGAATGAGAAGTACACGCCGTTGTCCGTGACGCCGGCGGTGAACGAGCACTTGGTTCGGGCGCACGGCGCGTTGTCTATCTCATCGTTAGAGCCGGACACCACAACGTTGGGATGTGCCGGATCGATGGCCACCGACACAGCCGGTTCATTCTGCTTGTTTCGCGGGAAATCTGTCGATGGACTTCCCGCGTTGACAAGCGTGTCGCCGCTGGACCCGGCAGCTCGCGCCGGTGTCGCACCGCCGCTCACAACGTTCAACAGCGCCGCCAAGGGCAGCATCACAACCACGAGCCCGTTACGCCGCATGCCCGCTCCCCCCTTGCCGAATTGACGCCGATTGCGGCCGCGCTCACCCAAGTCAGGTTGCACGTCTTCCGCTCGGGCACCGGATACGCGGTCGCCGGTCCTGACGGGCCAACTGTGGGCGAGGAGCGAAGTATGAGAGCTCGTCACTATGAGAGACCATCACCCGTTGGGGTGATTTCCGGCTCCTCCGCGACCAGCGCTCATCACTGACCCGTGACTGCCGAGGCTCGACGTACCACCTGGTCTGCCCGCAGACGTCGTGCCGAGCCCATCCTGGCCCGCCCCACGGCAGCGGGGCGCTGTGCGGCGCGGCCTCGGGTATCTCCTCCGATTCGAATACACGAGGCGCGCAACTGGACGGGCAAAGAAAAGAGATACCCGGCAATGACCTACTCTCCCGCCCCGTTGCCAGGGCAGTACCATCGGCGCAGACGGGCTTAACTGCTGTGTTCGGGATGGGAACAGGTGTGACCCCGTCGCTATGGTCACCGGATATCTCTCTTTGCAAAAGGAGATGAAGTCTGCGAAGTGCGTCCATCCGGACGCGCTTACGAATGTCTCACGTTGCCGAGCGATGCGCTCTCGGGGCGGCGCTCCATGGAGGCGCCCCGCTCGAAATGCAGGGTGTCAGACCACTGAAAAGTGGGATGAAAGGTCAAGCCCTCGACCGATTAGTACCGCTCAGCTCAAAGAGTTGCCTCTCTTACACCTGCGGCCTATCAACCAGATGGTCTCTCTGGGGTCTTACCCGGTTGACCCGGTGGGAGATCTTATCTTGGAGTGGGCTTCGTGCTTAGATGCTTTCAGCGCTTATCCCATCCGAACATAGCTACCCGGCGGTGCTTCTGGCGAAACAACCGGTACACCAGCGGTTCGTCCAACCCGGTCCTCTCGTACTAAGGTCAGCTCTCCTCAAATCTCCTGCGCCCACAGCGGATACGATCCGAACTGTCTCACGACGTTCTAAACCCAGCTCGCGTACCGCTTTAATGGGCGAACAGCCCAACCCTTGGGAGCGACTACACCCCCAGGATGCGACGAGCCGACATCGAGGTGCCAAACCTTGCCGTCGCTGTGAACGCTTGGGCAAGATCAGCCTGTTATCCCCGGGGTAGCTTTTATCCGTTGAGCGACGACCTTTCCATTCAGAGTCGTCGGATCACTATGCCCGACTTTCGTCCCTGTTCGGCTTGTCAGCCTCACAGTCAAGCTCCCTTACGCCATTACACGCCAAGGCCTGATTTCCATCCAGGCTGAGGGAACCTTTGGGCGCCTCCGTTACCTTTTGGGAGGCGACCGCCCCAGTCAAACTACCCGCCTGTCATGGTCCCGACACCGGATAACGGTGCTGGTTAGAAATAAAATCTAGCAAGGCTGGTATTCCAAGGTTGACTCCACCGAACCTAGCGGCCCGACTTCACAGTCTCCCAGCTATCCTCTACATGCTAGACCCCATTTCAATGACAAGTTGTAGTAAAGCTCCACGGGGTCTTTCCGTCCTGCTGCGGGAAACCTGCATCTTCACAGGTACTGCATTTTCGCCGAGTGCGTGGCCGAGACAGCGCCCAACTCGTTACGCCATTCGTGCGGGTCGGAACTTCATGTACTCCCCCCATTACTGGAGGCACTGACTATGACTTTGAGCTGTTGACCAAGCAGCTCACCGGCGTATTGGCTACCGCATAGATTCCGGAGCTCGTTGCTCCGCGCGCAGTAACCCTTGACTTTCGTCTCAGTCGATACAGGGTCAATCCCCACGGTGGGGACGACTTCCCTCGGCATCACCCTCGCACGGCCGCACGTCGTCGTTCGGGCTTCGCCGATATTAGCCGGTACGGGCTCGTTTCCACTTACCCGACAAGGAATTTCGCTACCTTAGGACCGTTATAGTTACGGCCGCCGTTTACCGGGGCTTCATTTCAGAGCTTGCACCCCTCCACTTAACCTTCCGGCACCGGGCAGGCGTCAGCCCCTATACGTCAGCTTACGCTTTAGCAGAGACCTGTGTTTTTAGTAAACAGTCGGTTGGGCCTTTTCTCTGCGGCCCTCGTCAGCTCACGGAGCAAGTCCGATCACCGTCAAGGGCTCCCCTTCTCCCGAAGTTACGGGGACATTTTGCCGAGTTCCTTAGCCACGCTTCTCTCGATCGCCTTGGAATCCTCTTCCCACCTACCTGAGTCGGTTTGCGGTACGGGCACCGTCAGTCTCCCTAGAGGCTTTTCTTGGAGGCATGGAATTAGCCCCATCGGCACAGAGTGCCTTGGCATCCGTCTCGGAGTTGTCAGGCGGATTTGCCTACCTGACCCCCTACCTGGCTGCGTCGGAGTCAACCGTCGCTCCGTTAGGCCTATCCTTCCCCGTTCCCCCATCGGTGATAACGACTGACTGGTGGTGTTGGAATGTTGACCAACTGTCCATCGCCTACGCCTTTCGGCCTCGGCTTAGGTCCCGACTGACCCTGGGACGATTAACGTTGCCCAGGAAACCTTAGGTTTACGGCGAACACGTTTCTCACGCGTTTCTCGCTACTTGTGCCGGCATTCGCACTTCTGTGCGCTCCACCCTGTCCTTACGGTCTGGCTTCGCTGCACACAGAACGCTCCTCTACCACGACCCCTCCAGAGGAGGAGCCATCCACAGCTTCGGTAACAAGCTTGAGCCCCGATCATTGTCGGCGCCACGACATTCGACCAGTGAGCTATTACGCACTCTTTGAATGGTGGCTGCTTCTAAGCCAACATCCTGGTTGTCTGCACACCGTGACATCCTTTCCCACTTAGCTTGTGTTTGGGGACCTTAGCTGGTGGTCTGGGCTGTTTCCCTTTCGACGATGAAGCTTAGCCCCCACCGTCTCACTGCCGCCGGAAAATTTGCCGCCATTCGGAGTTTGATTGGGTTTGGTAACGAGGTGATCGCCCCTAGCCCATTCAGTGCTCTACCAGCGACAAACCCGTCGACGACGCTGCACCTAAATGCATTTCGAGGAGAACCAGCTATATCTGAGTTCGATTGGCATTTCACCGCTATCCACAGTTCATCCGCCGCGTTTTCAACCGGGGTCGGTTCGGGCTTCCACGCGGTTTTACCCACGCTTCACCCTGACCATGGATAGGTCACTCAGTTTCGGGTCTACTCAGTGCGACTACCATCCGCTTGCGCGGACAACGCCCTATTCAGACTCGCTTTCGCTACGGCTCCGGGTGTTGACCCCTTAACCTCGCCACACTGAAGTAACTCGCCGGCTCATTCTACAAAAGGCACGCAATCAGGCATTTCCTCAAGCAATGCTGGAGGTATAGCCCTCTCACGGTTTGTAAGCATGCGGTTTCAGGTACTTTTAACTCCCCTTCCGGGGTGCTTTTCACCTTTCCCTCACGGTACTAGTTCACTATCGGTCACCAAGAGTATTTAGCCTTGGACGATGGTCCGCCCAGATTCCCACAGAATTCCACGTGTTCCGTGGTACTTGGGAACACTTCAAGGAGGTCGTTCATCTTTCGCGTACAGGGCTCTCACCTTCTACGGCCCACTTTTCCAAAGCAGTTCCACTAGACGACGACTTTGTAACTCCTTGCTCTCCCGGCAGAGAGAACGAGAAGGTCCCACGACCCCGGGCCGGAAACGCCTGCCGGCTATCACGCCGGCCCGGTTTAGGCTGTCCCCTGTTCGCTCGCCACTACTGAGGGGATAATGTCTCTTCCTGCGGGTACTTAGATGTTTCAGTTCCCCGCGTGCCCTCTACCCGGCCTATATATTCAGCCGGGAGTGCCTGGACATTACTCCAGGCAGGTTGCCCCATTCGGAGATCCCCGGATCAAACGCTCGCTAGCAGCTACCCGAGGCTTATCGCAGCAACGCTACGTCCTTCTTCGGCTCTTGGTGCCAAGGCATCCACCGCATGCTCTTAGTAGCTTGACCTTCCATCGTCACTGTTCAATGACTGAAGGCCCTGCAAGACACGCATCGATTTGTGCTCGGCATTGTGAAGAGTGATTCGCCGGCATGCTCCACCCTCCCGGAAAAAGAGGGATTCACATGCCGCTTCGCAGACTTCTATTCGAATTGTCAATGTGCGGGAGCCGTCCCGATGACGGCGGTGAGCTGATCAAGGAGTGGAGACGGCCGGGCTCGAACCGGCGACCCCCTGCTTGCAAAGCAGGTGCTCTCCCAGCTGAGCTACGCCCCCAGGTACTGCGCTGGGTGCGCCGTCGAGGTGCGGCGGCGGGCGTGGGCCTTTCTGGATTCGAACCAGAGACCTCACGGTTATCAGCCGTGCGCTCTCACCAACTGAGCTAAAGGCCCGTGGTGCTCATGTGCGCGACATCCGCGCGCGAGCAGGGACGCCGCACGACCGGCCGCCAGGGTTGCCGACGTGCGCGCGCGCAGCGTCGAGCCTTGACCCCTGAAGCGTGGAGAGACTTGTCCGCATCGGACGATGAGACCTCGGTACCGGTCGCCACATGGGCGCCGGCATTTGTGCAGATTCCCACTGCCCACTGGTGTGCCTCCTCCTGCGCCGGCGAACCGGCATCGGACCCACACGTCGCTGCATCCCGGTACTTCTTCGCGAGCCGTTGCCTCGCTACTCTTCGCGGTTCCACGGCGTGCGTTACTGCACGACCTGAGTTGACTGACCGTGTCCTCGAGCACGCGAACGTGCCGGGGAGCACAGGTCACTCCTTAAAAGGAGGTGATCCAGCCGCACCTTCCGGTACGGCTACCTTGTTACGACTTCACCCCCCTCACCGGGCACACCTTCGGCACCTCCGTCCCTTGCGGGTTCGGCCAGCGACTTCGGGTGCACCAAACTCGGGTGGTGTGACGGGCGGTGTGTACAAGGCCCGGGAACATATTCACCGCAGTGTGCTGACCTGCGGTTACTAGCGACTCCGACTTCATGCAGGCGAGTTGCAGCCTGCAATCCGAACTGAGCCCAGCTTTAAGGGATTGGCTTCACCTCGCGGTGTTGCAGCCCGTTGTACTGGGCATTGTAGCATGTGTGTAGCCCCAGGCATAAAGGGCATGATGACTTGACGTCATCCCCACCTTCCTCTGGGTTTCTCCCAGCAGTCTGATTAGAAAAATTCAACTAATCACAGGGGTTGCGCTCGTTGCGGGACTTAACCCAACACCTCACGGCACGAGCTGACGACAGCCATGCACCACCTGTGCACCTGCCTTGCGGGGACCGTGTTTCCACGGTTTACAGGTACATGTCAAGCCTGGGTAAGGTTCTTCGCGTTGCATCGAATTAAACCACATGCTCCGCTGCTTGTGCGGGCCCCCGTCAATTCCTTTGAGTTTTAACCTTGCGGCCGTACTCCCCAGGCGGTGCACTTAATGCGTTAGCTGCGGCACTGAGCGCGTCAATACGCCCAACACCTAGTGCACATCGTTTACAGCGTGGACTACCGGGGTATCTAATCCCGTTCGCTCCCCACGCTTTCGCGCTACAGCGTCAGTTGTGAGCCAGAAGGCCGCCTTCGCCACTGGTGTTCCTCCCGATATCTACGCATTTCACTACTACACCGGGAATTCCACCTTCCTCTCTCACACTCAAGTCGACCAGTATTGGACGCAGTTTCAGGGTTGAGCCCTGAAATTTCACAACCAACTTTGCCGACCGCCTTAACGCGCTTTACGCCCAGTAAATCCGGATAACGCTCGCCCCCTACGTATTACCGCGGCTGCTGGCACGTAGTTAGCCGGGGCTTTCTTGGAGGGTACCGTCATTCATTCTTCCCCTCCGACAGTGCTTTACAACCCGAAGGCCTTCATCACACACGCGGCGTTGCTCCGTCAGGCTTTCGCCCATTGCGGAAAATTCCTAACTGCTGCCTCCCGTAGGAGTCTGGGCCGTGTCTCAGTCCCAGTGTGGCTGATCGTCCTCTCAGACCAGCTACCCATCGTCGCCTTGGTAGGCCGTTACCCCACCAACAAGCTAATAGGCCGCGAGCCCGTCATCGAGCGGCTTGCGCCTTTTTTCACATCGGGATGTCCCGTTGTGACCACATCCGGTATTAATCCTGGTTTCCCAGGGCTATCCCGAACTCGAAGGTAGGTTGCTCACGTGTTACTCACCCGTGCGCCGCTAGATACGTGACCGAAGCCACGTACCGCGCTCGACTTGCATGTTTCATGCACGCCGCCAGCGTTAATCCTGAGCCAGGATCAAACTCTCCGAAAAAACGTCTGACCGGGCGAACCCGGCCTACGACGAATTCAGACGAGGTACCTCACCAGCCCACGGCGAACCGTGAGCCCTAGGCCCTTTGCGGAAAGTCGTCTCCACTCTTCAATTGTCAAGGTTCTCGACGCGCGCGAATCCCAACGTATGGGAAAACGCAGCACTTCCCGGGCAGGCGACGGCCGACCGGGCAAGAGGGGAATCATACTCACCGCGAGTTCGCACGTCAAGTTGAGGCCGGCAACTGGAGCGGCTCATCGTGGGTTGCGGTCCAAGGCCAAGGGGTGCTTCGGCTGGTAGAGACCGAGCTCGCCTCCGCCGGGAAGCTGGAGGCTTGTGACCGAGCCCCACGGTGCCTCCTCCACCGTGGAACATCGCACCCCTCTGTCCTCGAGCCTGGCGATCTCGGCGTTGAGGTCATCGCAGATGAGATACAGCTCGCGCCCGGAATTGTCGTCGGCCGGGTGAACGGCCACCTCGGCCGGGGGCAGCGCGAAGATCAGCCAACCGTGGCCTGCGTCCACTGCGGAGAACCCCAGCACGTCCCGAAGGAAGGCTCGATCAGCTTCCGCATCTTTGCTGTACACGATCATGTGCGCGCCGAAGATCATGGGCGACCCTTGCCAGCCGCCCCTGTGAGCAGCTCGGTTGCGCCTCGACCATCCGCTGTCACAGAGCCCGGCGACCTGCGAAGGCTCGAGCGACGGTCACCTCGTCTGCGTACTGCAGGTCCGCGCCCGCCGGCAACCCGTGCGCCAGGCGCGACACGGCGATCCCGCGCGACGCCAGGCGATCGCCCAGGTAGTGCGCGGTCGCCTCTCCCTCGACGTCCGGGTCGGTGGCGATCACCACCTCGCGCACCTCTCCTTCATCGAGACGGCGCTCCAGCGCGTCGATGGTGAGCTGGTCGGGGCCGACACCGTCGATGGGTGACAACGCTCCCCCGAGCACGTGGTACACACCGCCGAACTCTCCGCTGCGCTCCACCGCCAGCACGTCGAGCGCTTCCTCGACCACGCACAGCACAGCCTGGTCACGGCTGGGATTCGCACAGACGGCGCAGAGGTCGCCCTCGGCGATGAAGAAGCAGCGGGTGCATGGGCGCACGCCCTCGTGGAGGTCGCGCAGGGCCGATGCCAGTCGCTCCGTGCTCTCCGGCGTGGCTGCCATGGAGTGGAAGGTGAGCCGCTGCGCTGTCTTGGGACCGATGCCGGGAAGACGCCCGAACTCCGCGGCGAGCCGCTCGACCGCCGCGGGGATCAATCCCATCTCGTCAGATGAGACCCGGGGGGAGGCCCAAACCCGCGGTGAGCTGTCCCATGTGCTGGGCTGCGGTCTCCCGCGCCTTGTCGAGAGCGTCGTTGGTGGCGGCCAGCACCATGTCCGAGAGAAGCTCCGCGCCCTCCTCCAGCGCCTCTGGCTCGATGCTCACCGAGAGCACCTTCTGGTGGGCGTTCGCGGTCACGGTCACCGCGCCGCCACCGGATGTCCCAGTGACCGTCATGTCGCCGAGCTCGTCCTGCAGCTTGGCCATGCGCGTCTGCATCTGCTGCAGCTGCTTCATCATGTTGCTGTTCACGGCGCCTCCCTACAAATGTGTGGGCAGTCTACGCACGGCCGCCGTTCGGCGGGCGGTTGGTGTCGTCTCGGAGCCGGGTTGATGTCACCCTGCTGCCGGCGAAGGCGTCGAGGACTGCCTGGGTGGTCTCACCGGTGCCCCCGGGCCGCCGCGCCGGGGTGCGTCCTGGCCGACGTACGAGGCGTCGACCTTCCTCGGCGAGCCCGCGACCTCGCCGGCGGCCTCAGCGAGCGCGACCAGCCGTGCCGGCTCGCGGAGCCTCTCGAGGTGGAAGCGGTATGGCGCGCCCACCGTGAGGAAGTCGTCGCCGGCGTCGACGGGCCTGCAGTCGCGCAGCACCCCGGCGAGCGCGCGGTCACGACGATTGACGGCCTCCAGCAGGCTGACCCAGTGGGCCTGCCACCCCTCAACGGATGCGTAGGCGCCATCTGTCACGTGAGCGGCGGCGGGGGTTGACTCCGGTACAGCTGGTGGAGCGACGGTCACCTCCGCCCGCGGCTCCACGGGGACGGCCTCCGGCGCAGCGGCCGTTGCGACCGCCGCCTCCGTTGGCGCGGAAGCCGCCGGCCGGGGCAGGTCCCGCTGGGTGAGGGCCGACGACGTGGGGGCCTCGCCACGCGAGGCCCCTTCCTCGAGCCGAGCCACCCGCGCCTCGAGGGCGGCCACCTGGGCCTGCCCGAGCGTCGTCTCGCGCACCAGCCGCATGACGCAGAACTCCACCTGCATGCGGGCGTCGACCGGCTGTCGAAGCTCGAGCTCGGTGGCCTGCACGAGCTCGAGACGCGCGCAGCCAGAATCCTGGCGGAGCCACACGTGCCAGCGTGGCGGCGAACTCTCCTTCGCTCTCCGCGACGTCGGCTCCCGAGACGTGGCCCAGGGCTGCGAACTCGGCCGCCCGAGAGAGCCGTGCAGTCTCGCGGAGCAGCTGGCGCGGGTCGGCGCCGGCGTCGAATGCCGCGGCCACGGCGCGGAGCGCTCCAGCGCCGTCGCCTCCGGCGAGGGCCTCCAGGAGATCGTGCAACGTGGCCGGGTCGGCGAGGCCGAGCGCGCGCCTGACGTTGTCCGCGGTGAGCGGGCGTTCGCCGCCGGCCAGCGCCTGGTCGAGCATCGACAGCGCGTCCCGAACACTGCCCTGGCCGGCGCGCGCCAGGAGCGCCAGCGCCTCCGGCTCAGCGGTCGTCCCCTCCGCCTCCAGGATGCGGGCGAGGTGCGCGGCGGTGTCCGCGGCGGAGACACGGCGGAAGTCGAAGCGCTGGACGCGCGAGCGGACGGTCTCCGGCACCTTGTGCGGTTCGGTGGTGGCGAGCACGAAAAGCACGTGAGGCGGAGGTTCCTCGAGCGTCTTGAGGAAGGCGTTCCAGGCCTCGGCGGTCAGCATGTGCGCCTCGTCGATGATGTACACCTTGCGACGCAGCGATGCGGGCAGGTACTTGACCTTGTCGCGAAGGTCGCGCATCTCGTCGATCCCGCGATTGCTGGCGGCGTCGATCTCGAGGACGTCCACCGCGCTGCCGCCGAGGACCTCCCGACATGCGCTGCACTCGTTGCAGGGCTCACCGTCCTGGAGCGAAAGACAGTTGACCGCACGCGCCAGGATGCGCGCCGTCGAGGTCTTGCCGGTCCCGCGAATCCCGGTGAACAGATACGCGTGCGCCAGCGACTCAGACCGCACCTCGTTGCGCAGAGTGGTGGCGATGACGTCCTGCCCGACGAGGTCGCCGAATCGCATCGATCGGTAGCGTCGATACAGCGCGGTGGCCACGAACCTCAGAGTAGCGGGGCGAGAGGATGCCCGGGACTCGCGGTGGTCGGTGGGCACGTCTGCCAGCGCTCAGACAGGCTTCGCAGGCGTCTGCGTCGCTGCGAACTCCCCACTGGGGAGTTCTCCGCTCCTTCGCCTGCTGCAGAACTCGCGCCGCGCAGACGTGCCCACCGCCCCACCGGCCATCGGTCTTCCCAACCCCGACCAGTGGCACGTCCATCAAAGATCCGTCGCGGACGCGACAGCGGCGCGGAGTCGCGCCGAGAGTGGGGTGAGGTGCATCGGATTCACTCCGATGCACCGAGGGGCGAGGTCACCTCGCCCCTGTGAAGACACAGGGTCCCCACGGCAAGCCGCGAGGGCGTCCCCCACGCGGCTTACGCCGCGTGGGGAAGCCGCGCACCCCACGTCGTTGACGTGACGCCGGCGCTCACCCGATCGTTCGGCTCGGACCAGGTTGGCTACGGCACCCCCGGGGGACCGCTTACCGCTGCTTCCTTCCGGACCTGACGGGGTTCGCAGACCCGGGCTGCGTAGGACCCGATCGTCAACGCCGAAGCGCTCGGAGCAGACCCAACGCCACGCCCCCTCGGTGGGGAATTCGACCCCGCTGTAGCGGATTGCGGGTACAGGGCACCGCTAACTCCCCGTCTAGCGCGACCGGGGTCATTGTACCGGCACGACCGGCCGCGTAGAGCGCTTACCGGGCACGGGCCTGTCACGGTCGTCCGCGACTGCGCGCGCCTCGCCGGAAGCGGACCGCGCCGTCGCCGGCCACGTCAGGATCACCCTGCGTCCACTCCCCCAACGAGCTCTCCACCTCGACATTCGCCCCATGTGCCGCGACCAAGCGCTTCACCAGCGCCAACCCCATGCCGGCGCCCCCGTACTTGCGAGTGGCGCTGTTGTCGACCTGGAAGAAGCGCTCGAAGACGCGCGGGATCTCGTCGGCGGGAATGCCGATGCCCTGGTCCGCCACCTCGATGCGCACCTGGCGTCCGCGGTCGACAGGGGCAAAGGTCACCGTGACCCGGCCACGCCCGTCGCCGAACTTCTCCGCGTTGTCCAGGATCGCGCGCATCACCTGCACCAACCGCTCGGGGTCGGCGAACACCTCGACGGTCTCGTCCCCGACGATGTCAACCGGCACCGGCAGCCCACCTCGGTACCGTTCACCCACCACTGTCAGCGTGTTGACGATGGTCTCCCGCACAGGCACCTGCGTGGGATCGAGGCCGAGCCTCTCGTCCTCCATCACCGAGTAGTCGATGATCGTCTCGACGATGTCGTAGAGGTTCTTGGCGGCGACCTGGATGTCGCGCACCGCCTCGAGCTTCGGTCCCTCGGCCCACATGTCCCAGCACATCTCGAGGAGATCCGCGAGCCCGAGGATGGCGGTGAGCGGGGTGCGCAGCTCGTGCTGCACGGTGGCGAGGAAGTCGGTCTTGAGAGAGTCGAGCTCGACGAGCCGCCGGACGGTGTCACGTTCCTGCTCGAACAGCCGGGCATTCTCCATCGCGATGGCGGCGTTGTTGGCAAGGACAGCGAGCACCTCGACGTCGGAGTCGACGACGGGCACCCCGCCGTCGGCGGGTGTGACGGTGGCCAGCGTCCCCACCACGCGGTCCTGGTAGAACATCGGCACCGCGAGGAGCGAGCCGTGCGCGCTGTTCTCGAGGCGCACGGTCTGGCCGCTTAGCACGGCCTCCACGCCCGGCCAGTCCGACAACGGCGGCGGGTCTCCGTGTGTGGCCGCCCCCACCAGCGCGTCGCTGTCGTCGTCGCGCATGGCCAGCAGCGCGGCCCGGGGACCACCCCCGATCGACGCGGCCGTGCGCACCACCGCCTGCTGGAGGGTGGGTAGGCCGGCCGTGGTCGTGGTGAGCGCGCGTGACACTCCACTGACCTGCTCGAGGGCGTGGTCCAGCCGCTGGCGCGCGTCCTCGACCTGGCGGACGTAGCCGGCGATGGAGTCGCGCATCCTGTTGACGTTGGTCGCCAGCCTGCCGAGCTCGTCGTCAGACCGGACCGGGATGCTGGTGGCGTAGTCACCCCCGGCAATGCGGGCCACCCCGCCCTCCAACCGGGAGATGGGCCGCTTGACGAAGCGTTCGACGAACAGGATCACGACGAACGCGACCAGGAGCACCAGGAAGATCGAGATCAGCGCCAGGACGAGGATGTCGGTGCCCTCGTCGCCGGCGAACTGCGAGAGAGGCACCTCGACGCCGATATAGCCAGTGAGCGTCCCCGTCGAGCTGAAGACGGGGACGAAGCTGCCCGCCACCGCTCCCGTGGTGCCGCCGCCCAGGGGGGCGTTGTAGACGGCCCGGGCGATCGAGCCCCGCTGGCCGAGGGCGGCGCGCAAGCCGGGGTCGGTGGTCGCCGTCCCGCCCAGGGTGGGGCGGAGCTCGGCACCCGGCCGCGCTGCCTGGATGAAGGCCGTCGGGAAGTTGAACAGCGCCTGGAAGCGGCTCAACTGATAGCTCAGCGGGGCCACGTAGGCCACCACGCCGACAACGTGACCGCCGGCGCTGACGGGAAGCGCCACCACGTACGCCGGTGTCTGCCCGCTGACCAACTCCACCCCGCAGCCACCGAGGACCGCGCTCTGCCCCTCGCGCGCGCACTGACCGCTGGTCAGCGCGGTCTGTACCGCCGATGGCGGGGTGATGCCGGCCACGGCGCCGCCGAGGCTCGGTGACACGCGCTGATAGACGATGTTGCCGTTGAAGTCCGTCACCAGGAGCACCTCGCCGTCGAGGTCGACCGGGGTGCTCGCCGCGAACAACGCCGGGACGGTCCTCGTCGGGTCCGGCGTCGCCAGCGCGGCTCGAAGTGCGGCTTGGGTGGCCAGGCTGCTGGCCGCGCTGAGCGACTGCACGCCGGTGAAGCGGTCTAGCACCTCGGCCATGACCCCGACGCGGTTGTCCGCGTTGCTCTGCGCGGCGGCGCGCGTCTGCTCCGTCCGGCTGAAGATGAGGTAGCTGGCCACGCCCCCGACGACCACCAGCGCCAGCACGCAGCCACCGACGATCAGCTTCGCCGCGAACGAGCGGCGCAGGGACGTGATCACGCCGCCTGCCCGGACGGCGCGATCAGTCGGCGCGGGAGCTGTGTGACCAGTTCCTTCGCACCAGCAGCACGACCGCGGCCGCGGCGATCACATCCAGGAGGAGGAACAGCGGCCAGAGGTACGGGGCCTGTCCGAATGAGATGCCCGCCAGCGGCGTCAACTGCTCGACCGGGAGCGGAGGCCGGACCGACAACCCGACGGAGTGGGGCGCCCCGACCGTGTCGGTGGCGGCGGACACGCTGCCGCCGCTTCCGCCGGCGTGCGACGCGGGGCCGGGCGGCGAGTTCGAGCGAGCACCCCCCGGCGCCGTGCCACCCGCACCGGTGGAGGGCCGGCCACTGCTGCCGGACGGCGCGCAGGCCGGCGGGCAGAGGCTGGGCACGAGGGCGCCCCCAGGAAAGCTCGGTGACGCCGGCGCGGGCGAGGCAGTCGCACCCGGCAGCGGCACGAGCGATGGCAGACCCAGCGGCAGCGGCAGACTGAGAGGGCCCACGCCCAGGATGCCGACGCCGGCCGCCGAGGCGGTTGCCGACGCGGCGCTCACCGCCACCACTGCGGCGAGCCCGCCGAGCAGGGCTGCGGCCAGCAGCCGTCGAGCCGTGCCGGTGAGGCGGTGCGGACGAGGCCGGCGCATGGCCCGATGATACGCGGCCGATCTCACACCCACCGTCGACATGACGTCACGGAACGTCGACAGCGGCGCTCAGCGCGGGCGGCGGGGGACGCTGACGCGGGGTTCGAGACCGCGGGCCAGCCGACGGAGGTTGTCGGTGTGCCGGACGGCGATGAGCGCGCTGGCCAACCCCGCGAACACCAGTGGTGTTGGCGAACCTCCGCGCACCGTGGATACCCCCGCGCCGACTGTGGCCGACCCGGCCGCCACCAGTGAGCCGACCGACACGATGCGTGTGGTCACCAGGGCGCCGAGGCCGCCGGCGACGGCCCAGGCAGACACCTCCGGGGAGATCGCCAGCAGGGCGCCGAACGCCGTGGCCACGCTCTTCCCGCCTCGGAACCCCGCCAAAGCCGGCCACGAGTGGCCCACCATGGCACCGAGGCCGGCGCCCACCTGTCCCGCGGGCCCCGCCCCAAGCGCGCGCGCACCCACGACGGCCGCCGTCCCCTTGCCGACGTCGAGCGCGAACGTCGCCGCCGCGGCTGCCGGGCCGACGACGCGCAGGACGTTGGTCGATCCCATGCTGCCGCTGCCGGCCTCGCGAACGTCCAGCCCTCGTGCCGCCCGGCCGAGAAGCAGCCCGAAGGGGATGGAACCGATCGCGTACGCCGCGGCCGTCGCACCTGCGTCGCGGAGCCCGCTCATGCGGCCGGGAGTCTACGGCGCGCCGCGGCGACGTGGGCCGGGCGGTCGCAGCTGGTCACGCCTCGTCGGTGTAGATGGGGTTGAACGGGTACCACTGCTCGGGCACGCGCAGCACGTCCGGTTCGAGGATGTCGGCCACCGTCTGCATGACCGCCTGCTCGTCATCGTCCTCGGCGGGGTGGAACGGCGCGCGGACATTCACCCTGTAGCCGTCATCTGTCCTCCAGCAGCTGATCGGCACCAGTGGCGCCCCGGTCAGGCGGGCCAGCAGAGCGGGCCCGGTGCTGAACTCCACCGGGCCGTTGCAGAAGCGGACCTCGGTGGTGGGACCACCCTCGGGGATGTCGACCAGGATCGCCACCCAACGCCCCTGCCGGAGCGCTTTGATCAGGCCCCGCGCCGCCGCCGCCGGCGCGAACAGCTCCATCTGCTTCACCTTGCGCGACCAGGCCAGCAGTGCGGTGATTGACGGCGTCCCGACCGGCGCCATCACCGTGGTCACCGGGTGCCCGGCCGCCAGCGCCATGCTGGCCGCGATGTCCCAGCTGCCGAAGTGAGCCAGGACGAGGATGCCCCCGCTGCCTGCGTCCCGCGTGGCGTGCATGTTCTCGACACCGTCGATGCGGCCGTGGTCGAACATCTCGTCGAGGGTGATCGCGTGGATCCAGATGGTGTCGATGATCATCCGCGCGTAGTTGCGATAGCTCGCCCGGGCCCGCCGGCGCGCCTCCGCCGGGGGCAGGCCGCCGGCGGCGCGGCTGTGCAGGTGTGCGCACACCCGCTTCTTGCGCGGAGACTGCAGCGCGTAGGTGACCGTGCCGGCGACGTCGGCGATCGCGTAACGCCTCGTGCGCAGCGCCCGCAGGGCTCGTGCCGTCGCCTCGAAAGCCACCTCCATCCATTTCGGTGGTGTTGCCGGCACGGCCGAGGTCTCAGCCACCGCCGGCCTTCTGCACCGCCGCTTGGAGCCCGTTCACGCCGTCCAGGCCCGCGCCCGCGTACGCGATCTTGCCGTCCTTGACGAGGTACACCGTGGGGACTGCGTTGACGTTGTACGCGGAGCCCGCCGACAGGTTGGGGTCGAGCAGGAGCGGGTAGCTGCAGTGCGGCGCGTACTGGCGGTGGTACGCCGCGATGGTCTGCGCCGAGTCCTTGGCCGCGTCGACCGCGAAGACCTGCGCCTTCTGCCCGCACAGCTGGCCCGCCACCTGCTGGCAGTGCGCGCAGCCGGCCTCGAAGAACTCGACGATGTAGGGCTTGCCGGCTGCGGCCGACGACACGGTGACGTGGCCGCCGCTGACGGCGTCGAGGCTGATCGCGGGCGCCTTGGTGCCGACGGGGAGCAGGTTGGCCTGGGGACGGATGAAGGTGACCACGAGCACCAGGCCGACCATGCCGACGCCGAAGAGGATGAGCGCCCGGCGCCACTCCCGCCGCGTGGGCCGGCGGGTGATCCCGAGGTACCCGGTGGGCGGCGCCGGCTTGTCGGGCATCAGTGCAGCGCGGTGGCGCCGCCGCCCGCCAGCGAGATGAGCGGCCCGGCGAACGCGGCGAACAGCAGGCCGAGCGTCGCCGCCGTCCACGCCGCGATGCGCGCAATGCGCGGGGTGGTGCTCACAGCGAAGGGCGCCTCGCCGTTGTCGTCCCCGTACATCACGGCCAGCCAGCGCAGCACGGCGATCCCGCACAGCACCAGGCCGACCCCGGCCACCCCCACCGCCCAGCCCCGCCCGGTGTCGAGCGCGGACTCGGCGGCGAGGAGCCGCCCGATGAACCCGGCCAGCGGTGGCAGCCCGGCCAGGCCGAGCAACGCCAGCGCGAGGAAGGCGGCGGTGGTGGGCGCCCGACGGCCGGCGCCGCGGTACGCCTCGATGCCGGTGCCGAGGCCGGCGGCGTCGAACATCCCAGCCAGCAGGAGCGCGGCCACCAGGGCGGCCGCGGACCCGAGCAGCAGGAACAGGAGCGCGGTGGTGCCGCCGGCCGTCGATTCGGCGAGGCCGCGGCCGGTGGCGGCGAGCGCCAGCAGAAGGAATCCCGCTTGCGCGACGGAGAGGTCGGCGATCAGGCGCCGGATGGTCGTCGCGCGCAGCGCCAGGATGCCGCCGGAGAGGATGGCGACCGCGGCGAGCACGTCGACGAGCACCGTCCAGCGCGTGTTGCCGGCGCCGAAGCCCTCGACGGCGAAGCGAGCCAGTACGGCGGTGCCGGTGACGACCCCCAGCGCGGAGCTGAACGCGGCGATCGCCCCCGGTGTCGCCTCCTGGACGTGCCTCGTCCAGGCCTGCAGCGGCGGCGCGCCGACCAGCAGCAGCAGCCCGATCACCACCATCGCGATGCCCACCGCCTCCAGCGGCCCGTCGACCGGCGCCCCTCCGGCGCGGACCCCCGTGGCCAGCCGGGAGAGGTCGGTGGTGCCTGCCGCGGCGTACAGCAGCACCATGCCGTACACCGTCGTGCCCAGCGCCACCCCGCCCGCGAGCAGCTGTCGGAACGCGGCCTCCGCGGTCTGCCCCGACGTTTTGGTCATGGCTGTCAGCAGCGTGAGGGCGACGACCAGCACCGCGAAAGCCGCCACGAACGCGGACATCTCGCGCTGCGCCAGCAGGAGCATCGCCGCCCCCGCGCTCACCTGCAACAACGCGCAGAAGGCCCCCGCCCTCGCCGGGACCCGACGCGTGTACGCCTCCGAGCCGAGCTGCGTCAGCACCAGGACCAGCACCACCAGCACAGAGCCGAAGACATGGAAGCGGTCCACCATCAGCCCGCCTCCGTACGCGACCAGGCCGACACCGTCGCGGTTGGGGCGCATCGCCTGGAGCTCCATCATCGATGCGGTGAACGCGCCGGCCGCCGCCAGCAACGTCACAAAGCTGTACAGCGATGGCCGTGTGCGGGGGCGGGTCGCGGCCACCACGGCACAGACCAGCGCCCCGAAGCCGAGCATCACCGCGGGCAGGAGCCCGAGCAGGATGCCGAGCCCGACGTTGGTGATCACTGCGTGCCCCCCAGCGAGGCGGCGATGCGCGTGAGCCCGGCGCCGATCACCGGGACGACCCGGCCGGCGAGAAGGCCGAACGCGACCAGGAAGACGACCAGGGGCCAGAGATAGCCGAGCTCGAGTGCGGTGGTGTCACGCACCCGGGCGAACTCCTCGCGCGCCGGTCCGAGGAACATGCGCTGCGCGGACCAGACCAGGGCGGCGGTGCTCACGGCGGTGCTCGCCATCACGAACACCGTGGCGTAGGGATGTACCGAGAACACCCCGCTGAACAGCATCAGCTCCGCGCTGAACCCGGCGAGCAGCGGAGCGCCCAGCGCGGCCAGGCAGGCGAAGATCCAGAACCCCCCGAGTCGCGGCGCCTGTGCGGCGAGGCCGCCAAGCCGGTCGAGCGGCAGGCTGCGTGTGCGGCCCTCGATGGCGCCGCAGAGGAGAAGCAGCAGCGCGCTGCTCAGGCCACCGGCGACGAGTTGCAGCACCGCACCATCGAGCGAGATGGTGTTCGGGCTGGCGATCGCCAGGAGCACCAGCGACATCTGCCCGATGCTCACCGCGGCGACCATCCGGCGCAGGGTGGTCTGCGCGACTGTGATCAGCACACCCCACACCGCGCTCAGCACGGCGAGCACCATCAGCGCGCTGCTGAATCGCTGGTCCTGCGCGGGGAACAGCCCCAGCGCGAAGCGGATCATGCCGTAGCCGGAGAGGCGCACCACGACGCCGGCGATGACGGCGGCCACCCCGGAGCTGGCCGTGCTGGTGGCGTCGAGCACCCACGTGTGCACGGGCACGATGACGAACGCGATGGCGAACCCGGTGAAGACGAGCCAGAAGCCCGCGGTGGCCACCGCCCCGCTCAGCGGTGTGGCTGCGGTGGCGAGGTCGCTGAGGTCAGAGCTGTGCGCCGTGCTGTGCACCACGACGAGAAGGAAACCGGTCAGCAGCAGCGCGGCGCCGGCCAGCACGGCGATGCCCGCACGTGCCGCGGATCGCTCCCGGCCAAGACCACCGAAGCAGCGGACCAACAGGTACAGCGGCACCGCCTGCATGGCGAAGAACAGCACGAACAGCACCAGGTCGGTGGCGCAGAGCGCTCCGTTGATGGCGGTCTCGAGGAGGAGCAGCGTCCCGCAGTACAGCCGCAGCCGTTGCTGCCGCTTCCAGGCGGCCAGGAAGACCGACGTGAACACCAGCGTGCTGAGCACGAGCATGCCGAGGGTCACCCCGTCGGCGCTGAGGTGATAGTGGATGGCGAACACGAAGTGGCTGATCCACGTCGCGTTCTCCTCGTGGAGTTGGTCGGGAGTGGCGGCCACGCCCAGTGAGATCGCCGACAGGAGGGTGAACAGCGTCAGCACCAGGGCGGCGGCCGAGGCGAAGAGCGCGACCGAACGGATGCGGCTGCGCTGCTCGGCGGTGCGCTCGGGCAGGAAGACGATGATCAGTGCCGCGACGGTGGTGGCGAACACCACGGTGCTGAGCAGGACGGATGGGAGGTCGAGGCCTGACGGCGTGGTGGTCGCCGGGGTGGTGGCCGGCACAGGGGTTGGCACTGTGTTGGGGGGTAGCGTGAACGGCACCGTCGGCGATGCGGGCAC
This sequence comes from Candidatus Dormiibacterota bacterium, assembly GCA_963823765.1. Taxonomy (GTDB): domain Bacteria; phylum Chloroflexota; class Dormibacteria; order Aeolococcales; family Aeolococcaceae; genus Aeolococcus. The sequence continues at coordinate 461,022 of CAWGML010000002.1, read as the reverse complement.
GGGTGTCGCCGCGGCGATGAGCGGTTGGACGGCCGCCGCCAGCCGGGGCGCCTGTTGCGCTGCCGCGAGCGCTGACCAGAGTCCCTGCAGCGCCGCGCTCATTGCGTGGTCACCGGGAGATGACCTGTCACAGCCAGGATGGAGGCGGCGAGCAGGAGGGCCATGACCGCCAGCGCCGCCGCCATCGAAAGTCCGAACCGCGTGGTGCGGAGCCGGGTCAGTGCCTCGCTCAGCGCGCCGACGCTCTCCCCCATCGCATCCGAGATCGGTTCCAGCACCTCGATCTCCAGGCTGTCGAGACGCTGCCCGGACATGACGAATGCCCGCGGGACCAGCGCCGCCGCCCGCTCCGTCGGCGTCGGGTCGGCCCGAGCCGTGGCCATCGCCGCCAGGTGGCGCAAGCCGGCCGCAGCGGCCCCGCGACGCTCCGCCGAGAAGTACAACCACGCCGCCACGGCTCCGGCGGCGCCCAGGGCCAGGGCGAGCACCAGCGCGAGGCCGTCGAAAGGAAGCTGCTGGCGAACGTTGCCGTAGAAGACGAATCGGGTGAAGGTGAGGCCGGGGACCTTGCGGCTGCCCACGGTGAAGGAGTTGACGCCGGGCAGGCCGACGATGGTCGCCGCGGCCGCCCCGGCGAGCGCCAGGAACGCGGTGCGGCGCAGCCGGGTGTCCACCTCACGAAGCCGCGCCACGTCGAAACCGCGCCGCCGGGGCGCATCGCCGGTGGCCACGGTGAAGTACACCCTGAAGGCGTACGCGGCGGTGAGGACGACGGTCACCAGCACGGCCAGCGCGACGAGCACCTGGGCGGCCCGGCTCACGTGTCCGCCGTGGGGGAACGTGTCGTGAAAGGTCGCGGAGAGGGCGCTGTAGGTGTTGAGCGACAGTCCGCTGATCCCCAGCGCCCAGCCACCGAGCGCCAGCGTGGTCCGTGGCATACGGCGGCGGCCCCCTCCGCAATCGGCGAGCTCGCGGCTGCGGAACCCGCGGATGAGGTTGCCGGCGGCAAGGAAGAACACCACCGTGAGGAAGGAGGCGGTGAACAGCAGGAAGAGCGCCGGGCTGAATCCGCCCACCCCGAACGTCGCCAGCATCAGGCCTGCCTGGCTGCTCACCGCGAACATGCCGATCCGCAGGACGTCGCGTTGGGCCAGCGCCAGCACCGCGCCCACCACCGCGCCGGCGGCTCCGAGCAGCGCCAGCGCCGTGAGCACGTGCGGCGCCTCCAGGAGCAGCGGGTACACGCGCGCCAGCAGCACAGCCGCCGGCACCAGCGCCGACACCGCGATCACCGCCAGCGCGGGCACCGGCGCGTCCAGCGCCCCCGTCAACCAGAGGTGGAGCGGGCCCACGGCCGCACGAATCGCTGCCGCCACCACAAAGAGGACGGCGATCACCACGAGGGTCCGGGCGCCGACGCCCGCCACGGCGCCGAGATGGCCGGCGTGCCACTCCGGGGTGAGTTGCGTGAAGGAGAAGGGATCGTTGATCACCTGGCCGTTGGTGGCGGGTCGTTCGGTCACCGCCGTCCCGAACTTCGTGAAGGTCATGACCATCCCGAGCAGCAGCGCCAGGTCGGCGATGCGCAGCACCACGAAGGTGCGCGTGGCTCCCGAGGACACCACAGGTCGCTGCCAGTGGTGGCCGGCGAGCATCCAGGCCGCGACGCCGGACACTCCCCAGCCGAGCCACAGCTGGAAGAGGTTGGGGCTGCTCACCACCGCCAGGACGCCGAAGGTGAGAGTGCCCATCACCCAGAAGAAGCGGCGGAACCCCGGGTCGCCCCGCATCGAGACCAGCGCGTGCAACTGAGCCACCAGCGAGAGGAAGAGCACCGAGGCCATGAACGCAACGCTGAACGGGTCCACCCTGATGCCCCAGAAGACCCCGAACTCGGGCGCCAGCACGGGCCCGCTGGACGCCGCGGGCGCCGTCGCCTGCAGGTCCCAGAACGTCTCGGTGTTCTCGTACACGTTGATGACGTGGGTGAGCCGGAAGATGAGCACGACCACGGAGACCGCCAGCGCGAGCGCGGTGAACGCCACTCCTGTCTGCGCAGCGCGTCGCGGCGACTCGGCGAGGAAGGCAGCCCCGACTCCCACCAGCGGGAGAAGGACGATCGCCCAGGTGAGGTTGAGGATGATGGCCATCTCAGGCGTCCAGCTCGGTCATCTCGTCGAGGTCCGCGCTGTCCGACCGCCGCCAGAGCAGCGCTGCGACGGCGCCGCCGACGAGGAGCTCCGCGCACAGCGCGGCCAGCGTGAAGAGCGCCAGCGCGTCGCCGAGCCGCGGGAGCGAGCCGTCGCCGCTCTCCGCGAATCCCACCGCGGCGACCACCGGGGCGCTGAACAGCACGCTCAGTGAAGCCAGCGCCGCGACGACGTTGCGTCGCGTGCTGACGCCGTACAAGCCGATCGCGAACAGAACGGCGCTGAGCGCGGCGTAGTGTGCCGGGCCGACGCTCAACGCGGCGCCCCCGTGTCGCCGCCGGGGCGCTGCGCGCGAGCCGCGGCGCGGTGCTCACGGCGCATGCGCGCGCGCTGCTCGCGGGCCCGACGCTGCTCGGCGGCACGGTCGAGGGCTCGCTCGTCATCCCCGGTCCGGCCGATCATCAACGCACCGCCGACGGCGACGATCGCGAGCACCACCACCACGCCGACACTGATGGGCGCGCGGTAGTGGAGGACGGTCAGCAGGTCCTGCCCTCCGCCCGCGCTGTGCGTGCTGTCCTCGATGCGCGTCGCGGTCACCCAGACGAGCAGGGCGCCGATCCCGGCGGCGACCGCGGCCGACAGCGGCCAGGCGACGGGGCCCGGAACGTCGGCGAGCAGGGGCGCGTAGCCGGCGCGGCGCAGGGCGGCGGCGACGATCAGCAGGCACAGACCGGGCAGCACCAGCGTGATGACGCCGAGCAGGTATGCACCGGCGGCGATGAGGAGGACGCCCACCAGCACGTCGCCGGCCAGCACCGCGAGCAGCGCCACACGCGTCGACGGCGCCAGCACCGCGGCGAGGGCGGCGAGCACGATGAGAATGGCGAGTACGTAGAACACCGCGGTGCTCACCCAGCCATCAGCGGCGGGGCTGCGGCAGCGCGGACAGACGCGTGCGGGAACGGCGCCTCGGTCGTGAGGCGGCTGCCGGCGCCGGACATCGGCGGCATTGTAGACGGCGCGCCATCGACCGGCCCGACAGCTCAGACGGCGTCGTCGTCCTCGAGAGGGCGGTGGACGAGCGGCCGCGGCCTGTCCTCGTCATCGAGGACGCGCTCGAAGAGGAGCGTCAGGGTGAGCCCGACCAGGGCCAGGACGATTCCCGCCGCGGCCACGGGGTCGAGGCGCACGCCGATGCCGGGGATGCTGATCCCCGCGTCCCACGCTCCGAGCCGCGCGCCCGTCGCGACCGTCCGCTGCCCGACCACCCCGGCGACCACCAGCAGTCCCCCCACGGTGCCGAGGTGGTAGAGCCAGTTGCGCGAGCGGCGCGCCAGGAATGCCGAGACGGAGGCGACCAGCGCGCCGGCCACCACGCCGAAGACACCCAGCAGCACCTGGCCGGGGGTGGGCGGCAGCGGCACCGCGAGGATCATGCCGCGGTCACCGTCCCGCCCCCGACCACCTCGTCGCCGTCGTACAGGACGCCGGCCTGCCCAGGCGCCACCTGGGCGATGGGAGGGTCGCAGCGGAGCAGCACCCTGGCGCCCGTGCACTCGGCGACGCTCACGGCGGCCGGTGCCGCGTGGGCCCGAAGCTGCACCGTCAGGGGCGTTCCGCTGACGGGCGCACCGTCGATCCAGTGGACATCGCTGAGGAGCACCTCGTGGCGGTCGAGCGCGGCGCGCGGGCCGACCGTCACCGTGTTGCTGGTGCCGTCGACCGCGATCACGAACAGTGGCTCCGCATCCGGGCGTGCCGGGGCGATGCCGAGCCCGGAGCGCTGTCCGACCGTGTAGAAGGGCACTCCGCGGTGCTCGCCGACCACCGTCCCGGTCTGGTCGAGCATCGCACCGGGGCGGAAGCGACCATGGAGGCGGCGCTCGAGGTCGGCCCGGACCGTGCCGTCGATGAAGCACAGCTCCTGCGAGTCGGGCTTGGCCGCGGTGATGAGCCCCAGCTCGGCGGCGCTGCGGCGCACCTCATCCTTCGAGGCCGCCGCCCCCAGGGGGAACACCGACCGCAGCAGCTGGTCCTGGTCGAGACGGTGCAGCGTGTACGCCTGGTCCTTGGCCGCGGTGCGCGCGCGGTGCAGGGTGGCGGCCCCACCTCGACGGCCGACGCGGGCGTAGTGCCCGGTGGCGACGTGCGTCGCCCCCGCCGCGCGTGCCCGCTGCAGCAGCACCCCGAACTTGATCGATTGGTTGCAGCGCACGCACGGGTTCGGGGTGCGGCCTGCCGCGTACCCCTCCGCGAAATCGGTGACCACGTCGCGCTCGAACTCGCGCTCGAGGTTCCAGCTGTAGTGCGGGATGCCGATGGTGGCGGCGACGCGTCGCGCGTCCTCGACGGCGTCGATCGAGCAGCAGCCGCGGTCGCGTTGTCGCTCATTGTCGCGCGACCACATCGCCAGGGTGATGCCGATGGTTCGCAGCCCGCGCTCCGCGCACCGCGCCGCCGCCACCGACGAGTCGACCCCGCCCGACATCGCCACGGCGATCACGGCGCTCTTCGGCACCAGCGCGAACGGATCGTCGGGGACCCGGGCGCGGGGCCGTGCGGACGCGGCCGGGGTGGCCGCAGCCGTCATCGCCGCGCTTCAGCGGCCGCCGGCGACCGCCGGAACGATGGAGAGCTCATCGCGCTCTCCGACGGGCGTCTCGAGGCCCTGGCTGAAGCGGATGTCCGAAGTCGTTGACGTAGATGTTGATGAACTGGCGGAGCTTGCCGTCGGCGTCGTAGAGCCGGTCGCGGAAGCCCGGGTAACGCTGCTCGAGGTCGCCGAGCGCAGCCGACACGGTGGCGCCGTCGACGGTCACCTCGGCATCACCACCGGTGAGGCGGCGCAGCGGACCTGGGACGCGCACGCGTACGGACATGGCGCGAGTATACCGGCGGCTCACCGCGCGGCCGGCAGCTCGACGACGAGCGGTGAGCGCGGCGCACGCTTGGCCGCACCGCTGACGAGGTCGTCGAACACCAGCTGCGACCACGACTCCATGCTCAGGTAATGACGCCGCATGGCGGGCAGCGAGAGGTTCTCACCCTCCAGCTTGTGGAGCTCGCGCACCGACGTCGTCCCCTCGATGGGCTCGACGAGGAACACCAGCCCGAGGTGCACGCGCGACACCGGGGTCGAGTCGTCGTTGAGCATCGCCACGAGGCTCGCGGTCGCGGGCGAGGCACAGGTCACTTCTTCGGCCCACTCGCGCTGCAACCCGCCAACCAGGGGGTCGCCACCGGCGCCGTCGCCGGGGTTGACGTGCCCTCCGACACCCAGCGAGTAGAGATGGTGCAGGCGGCGCTCGCTGGAGCGGAGCAGGCGCTTGGTCAGCAGGTAGGTCTCGTCGCGCGGATGGTGGACGACGCAGTACGGGATGATCTGCTGCATCGACGGGTCGTCCTCGACGGTGTGCCGGGGCCGGTACTCGGAAGCCGCCCTGATGGTGCGCAGCACCCGCTCCAGCCCCACCGTCACCAGGCCGTGCCAGGCCCCGTCAGGAAAGATGGTGGTGCGCGGCACGCAGAGGACGTCCTCGCCGTCGAAGGGCACGGCGTGCCGCCGCCCGTGCGTCGCGGTGCTGCTGGCCGCGGTGGCGTCGATCGTCGACCTCAAGGTCGTGAATTCTACGTGTGTCCACGGCGGTACCGGGAGGGCCTGCGCCACCATGGAGGCATGCCCGAGCTTCCCGAGGTGAGCGCGCTGGCCGCAGGCCTCAGCGAGCGAATGGATGGCCGCGCCGTCAGCGCCGCCCGGCTGCGCTCGATCGGCGCGCTCAAGACGTACGACCCGCCGCTGCAGGCGCTGGTCGGCCGCACGGTCGGGCGCTGGCGCCGGCACGGCAAGTTCCTCGACATGTCCGCGGGCGACCTCCACCTGGTGGTGCACCTCGCCCGCGCAGGTTGGATCCGCTGGCGCGACAAGCTCAACGAGGCGAAGCCGTCGTTGCGGGGTCCGCTGGCGCTGCAGCTGGAGCTGGAAGGCGGCTCCGGCATCGACATCACCGAGCAGGGCACGGAGCACAGGCTGGCCCTGTACGTGGTGCGCGACCCCGCCGACGTCCCCGGGATCGCGCGTCTCGGGGTCGACGTGCTCGACGACAGCCTCGACGCCGCGCGGCTCGGCACGCTTCTGGGCCAGCGCCGCGGGCAGCTCAAGACGGTCCTCGCCGACCAATCCCTGGTCGCCGGCGTGGGCAACGCCTACTCGGACGAGGTGCTCCACGCTGCCCGGCTCTCCCCCTTCCGGCAAGCCGGCTCTCTCACCGAGGACGAGACGGCGCGGCTCCACGTCGCCCTGCGCGCGGTGATGAGCGGCGCCGTTGAGCGCGCGCAGGGCGTCGACATCGCCGACCTCAAGCCGGACAAGAAACAGCACCTCGCCGTCCACGGCCGCACCGGCGAGCTGTGCCCGGTGTGCGGCGACACCATCCGGGAGGTGTCACTGTCGACGCGGTCCTTCCAGTACTGCGCCAGCTGCCAGACGGGCGGCCGTGTGCTCGCCGATCGCCGGCTCAGCCGCCTTCTGCGCTGATCGGGTTTCGCTACGCTGGTCGCATGACCGTCGAGACGACCGCGGAGGTCGAGCGCGCGCTCTGGGCGCTTCGCGCCTACGACACCACCTCGCTGGCGACCGTCAGCGAATCCGGCCCCCACGTGGCCGGCGTGTTCTTCGCTCCCGAGGTCGAGGACGGCCGGATCCGGCTCCTGCTCGCCGTCCTGGACGGGTCGCGCAAGGCTGCCGACATGGCCAGGGACCCACGCGTCGCGTTCATGTGCTCGCCGGGCAACCCGTCGCGGTGGATCCAGGGGTGGGGAACCGCCGGCCGCGCCGACGTCGACGAGGCGGGGCGGCTCGAGCTCTTCCGGCGTTTGGTGGCCCACGCGCCGGGCGCCCAGCAGTTCGTCGACCACCTACCTGTTCATCCGTTCATCGTGGCCGTGCGCGAGCTGAAGGTCGTCGAGGTCCTCGGCAAGCCGCCCCTGCGGCTGACGTTCGACTGATGTCCGCCGGTGCCGCCATCACGCCCGGCGCGGTCACCGTCGCCTGGGCGAGCGTCCGGCCGCGATCGTTGACCGTTGCCGCGGTCAGCTCGGTGGTGGGAACCGCGGCACTGGTTCCGGGACGCGCGGTGCAGCCGCTGATCGCCGCCGCTTGCCTGGTTCTCGCGCTGCTCCTCCAGGCTGCCACCAACGTTCTCAACGACGCCGAGGACGCGCTCACAGGCGCCGACGACGGAGCCGCATCGGGAGCGTCCCTGGCAATGCGACGCCGGTGGATCAGCCCCGCCCAGGCACGGGTCATCGCCGCGGTGCTGTTCGCGGCCGCTGCGCTGCTGGGCGTGACCATCGCGCTGGCCGCCCACCGGCCCGCCCTGCTCCTCCTCGGCGTGGTGGCGCTCGTGGTCGGTTGGGCATACACCGCCCCGCCGCTGCGCCTTGCCTACAGGCCCCTCGGTGAGGCGGCCTCGGCGCTGCCGATGGGGCTCGGCATCGTCTGGGGCACGGCGGCCGCGCAGACGGCCAGCGTGCCCGGCTCCGTGTGGTGGGCGGCGGCGCCGCTCGCGCTGCTCACCGCCGGCATCCTCCACGCCAACAACGCGCGTGATCGCACCCATGACGCGGCGGTCGGCAAGCGCACCCTGGCGACGCGCGTCTCGATCGGCGGCGTGGTCATCGAGTTCCGTCTCCTCATCGGTGGGGCGGCGTTGGTCCTGGCGGCGGCCCTGGTCACAGGCGGGCTCCCGCTGTGGTGCCTGCTCGCCGCCGTTCCGGCGGCGCTGGGACTGCGGCTGGCCGTCCGGGCGCGCCCCGACCTCGACGCGATGGGCTGGACGCGTCTGCTGATCGGATGCGTCCAGCTCCACCTGCTCACCGGCCTCACGCTGGCCGCGGGTTTCGTGCTCAGCGCGATCCACTGGTGAGCGCGGCGAGGTCGTCGAAGAAGCCGGGATAGGACACGGCCACGGTGTCGGCGCCGACGATGACGCACTCACCGGCGCGAGGATCGACAAGGGTGGCGGCGACGGCCCAGGCCATCGCCAGCCGGTGGTCCCCGGCCGCGTCCAGGCGCGCCGGGCGGAGCCGCGCCGGCCCCTCGACGACCAGCCCGTCAGCGCTCTCCTCGACGGCCACCCCGAGCGAGCGCAGCCCGGCGACGAGTGCGGCGATGCGATCGGATTCCTTGTGACGCAGCTCGCCGGCGCCGCGAAACTGGGTGCGCCCCTCCGCCTGCGTGGCGACCACGGCGATGGCCGGGAGCTCGTCGATGCACCGGGGAACCAGCGCCCCCTCCACGACCACGCCGCGGAGCGGCGCCCCGGCCACGACCACGTCACCTTGTGGCTCGACCTCCGCCGCGGGCGCGCCCTCCTCGACCTCGACGCGCGCGCCCATCGCCGTCAGCACGTCGATGACGCCGGTACGTCCTGGGTTGAGGCCGATGCCGGTACAGCGGACGCGCCGGCCCGGTCGCGCCGCGGCCAGCGCCATGAAGAACGCTGCTGCGCTGATGTCACCCGGCACGCGAATCCCGAAGGGGTCGAGCGGTGACGGTCGCAGCGTGACCGAGGCGCCGTCGGCGGTGAGGTCGGCCCCGCACGCGCGCAGCAGCCGCTCGGTGTGGTCGCGGGTCGGCAGAGGCTCGCGCACGGTGGTCGGCCCTCCCGCGTTCAACCCGGCGAGCAGGATCGCCGACTTCACCTGGGCGCTGGCGACGGCCAGGGTGTGCTCCATGCCGGCGGGCGTGGCCGTGCCGCGCACCTGCACCGGTGCGTGCCCGTCGTCGGTCAGCACCTCGGCGCCCATGGCGCGCAGCGGGGCTGCGACGCGCTCCATCGGGCGCCGCCGCAGGGAACCGTCCCCGGTCAGGGTGGCCACGAGGTCGTGCGCGGCGAGCACGCCCGCCATCAGGCGCATCGTCGTGCCGGAGTTGGCGCAGTCGAGTGGATGCGAGGGGCCGCGCAGGCTCACCCCCGGGCCGGCGCCGTCGAGCGACACCCGCCCGTCGCCGAAGGGGCGGACGGCGGCGCCGCAGTCACGCAGCACCTGCGCGGTGGCGCCCACGTCGGCGGCCGGCGAGACGTTGCCGAGGTAGCTGCGACCACGGATGAGCGCGCCCAGGATCAGGGCGCGGTGGCTGATCGACTTGTCACCCGGCACCTGCACCATCCCGTCGAGGGTCGACATGCCGGCGACGGCTCGCTCGCTCATGGTGGTGACCCGCGCTGCGAGGCGGTCACGCGGCGTGCAGCATGCCGTGCAGGAACTGCGCCGCCGCGGAGGCGCCGTCGTGCGGGCTCGTCGCCATGGCGTCGAGCAGCGCCGAACCGACCACCGCCGCCTCGCAGCGGCCGCGCAGCGCGAGGAGGTGTTCGTGCCGGCTCAGGCCAAAACCGATGGCCCGAGGCAGCTGCGTGCACGTCCGCACGCGGTCGAGCAGCTCGAATGCCTCGGGCGCGATCTCCGCGCGCGCGCCGGTGGTGCCGACCACGCCGACGCAGTAGATGAAGCCCCCGGCGTCGCGGCAGGCCAGCTCGATCCGGTCCGCCGGCGTCGTCGGGGCCACCAGGGGGACAAGCGCCAGCCCGCGCTGTTCGGCGGCATCTCGAAGAGCGCCGGCCTCACCGATGGGGAGGTCGGGGGCGATGACGCCGTCGACGCCGGCGGCGGCCGCGTCGGCGCAGAAGGTGTCCAGGCCGTGGTGCAGCAGCAGGTTGACGTAGGTCATCACCGCCAGCGGGATGACCACGCCGGCGGCGCGTGCGGCCGCCACCTGCTCGAGCGCCAGGCCGAGCGTCATGCCGTTGCGCAGAGCCTGCCAGCCCGCGCGCTGTACGGTCGGGCCGTCGGCGAGGGGGTCGCTGAACGGGATGCCGACCTCGGCGGCCGCGCAGCCGGCATCCTGCGCGGCGAGCAGGACGGCGACGGTGTCGTCTCGTCGCGGATAGCCCGCGGTCACGTAGGGCACGAGCGCCGGCAGGCCGCGGTCCTGCGGGGCCAGCAACGCCTGCGTGAGCCGTTCACCCGGGTGCATCGTGGCCGTCCCCGGCGTGCTCGCGGACGGTGCCGATGTCCTTGTCACCCCGGCCTGACAGGCAGACGACCACCCACGAACTCGCGCGGCATGGTGGTGGCCAGCTGCTCGGCGACGTGCAGGGCATGGCTCGACTCCAGCGCGGGGATGATCCCCTCGAGCCTGCAGAGGCGGTGGAACGCGGCGAGCGCCTGCTCGTCGTCGGCGCTGACGTAGCGCACCCGTCCGCTGTCGCGCAACGCGCTGTGCTCGGGTCCCACTCCCGGGTAGTCGAGCCCCGCGCTGATCGAATGGGCGGTGAGCACCTGGCCGTTCTCGTCCTGCATGAGGTAGCTGTTCGACCCATGCAACACACCGGGACGCCCCCGGTTCAACGGCGCGGCGTGCGCACCACTCTCCAGCCCGTGTCCGGCTGCCTCGACGCCGACCAGCTCGACGCCGGGGTCGTCGAGGAAGGCCGCGAACATGCCGATGGCGTTGCTGCCACCCCCCACGCAGGCGACCACTGACGCGGGGAGACCGCCCAGCCGCGCCACGCACTCGGTCCGCGTCTCGTCACCGATGACCCTCTGGAGCGCGCGCACCAGGGTCGGGTAGGGATGCGGCCCGACGCTGCTGCCGATGACGTAGTGCGTGTCGCGAACATTGGCGACCCAATCGCGGATGGCCTCGTTGGTGGCGTCCTTGAGAGTGCCCGCGCCACTGTCGACCGGCACCACGACGGCGCCGAGCAGCCCCATGCGGTACACGTTGAGTGCCTGGCGGCGCATGTCCTCGCGCCCCATGTACACCGTGCAGCCAAGCCCGGCCCGCGCGCAGGCGGTCGCCGTGGCCACGCCGTGCTGCCCGGCGCCGGTCTCGGCGATGATGCGGCGCTTGCCCATGCGTTCCGCGAGCAGCACCTGGCCGAGTGCGTTGTTGATCTTGTGTGCCCCGGTGTGGAGCAGGTCCTCGCGTTTCAACCAGATCTGTGCTCCCCCCGAGGCAGCGCTGAGCCGCGGCGCATGCGTCATCGGGGTGGGCCGGCCGGCGTAGTCGTGGAGCAGCAGCTGCAGCTCGGCGCGGAAGCCGGCATCGGCCAGTGCTTCGTCCGCGGCCGCCTCGAGCTCGCCAAGCGCGGGAACCACCGTCTCCGGCACGTACGCGCCGCCGTAGCTGCCGAACCGTCCGCGGGCGTCGGTCACCACGACGCCCGCGCGGTGGCTGCGACCGTCGCCGCGGATCGCGCGGCCTCGACGAAGGCGACCACCCGGCGGGGATCCTTCACGCCGGGCGCGGACTCGAGGCCGCTCGATGCGTCGACACCGTGTGGGCGCACCGCGGCGATGGCGCCGGCGACGTTCTCGGGGGACAGGCCGCCGGCCAGGATGACCGTGCGGTGTCGCGCGATGGCGGCTGCCACCGCGGTGTCGACGCGTGCGCCGGTGCCGCCAGGAAGCGCACCTGCCGTCCCGGGAGCGGCGTCGAGCAGCACCGTGCAGCCGGCCCACCACTCATCGGTGAGCGCACCCTGCGCGTCGCCCACGTTGATGGCACGGATGACGGTGACCGCGGTGCGAGCGACGATGGACTGCGGGACAAGCCCGTGCAGCTGGACGGCAGCGAGACGGTAGCGCTGCGCGGCCTCGTCGCACTGCGCGGGCTGTGCGTCCACCATGACGCCGACGAGGTCGGCGCGGCCGCCCACCGCCTCCACGACGGCACGGGCCGCCTTGTCGTCGACGTGTCGCGGGCTCTCGGGCACGAGCACCAGGCCCAGCCAGTCGGCGCCCGCGTCGATGGCCACCTCCGCGATCTCGGGCGTGCGCACGCCACACACCTTGACGATCACCGGGGCCGCCCGGCGGCCGCGCCTTCGGCAGCCGACACCATCTCAGCGAGCAGCGATCCCGGCGCCTCCTCGCGCATCAGGGCCTCCCCCACCAGCACCGCGTCCGCCCCTTCCCCGACCAGGCGCGCGACGTCGGTGGCGTCGCGTGCCCCCGACTCCGCGACGGTGACGACACCGTCCGGCACGCGCGCGCGCAGCCGCGCGAAGGTGCGCAGGTCGGTGGCGAGTGTGCGCAGGTCGCGGTTGTTGATCCCGATGCAGCGCACGCCGGCGCCGAGGGCACGGTCAAGGTCGGAGTCGGTGTGCACCTCGACGAGGGCGCCCGCGCCACACCGTCGCGCGGCGTCGAGTGCGTCATCGAGACCGGCATCGTCGAACAGCGCGGCGATCAGGAGAACCCAGTCGGCGCCGGCCACGCGCGCCTCGGCGATCTGCACGGGTGACACGACGAAATCCTTGCGAAGGACAGGAACCTCGACGGCTGCGCGCACCGCGACGAGGTCGTCGAGGGAGCCCCCGAAGTCAGGGCCGTCGGTGAGCACCGAGATGGCTGCGGCGCCGGCGGACTTGTACGTTGCAGCCACGGCGACGGGGTCGAGGTCCGAGCGGAGCACCCCGCCACTGGGTGAGCGCCGTTTCAGCTCGGCGATGACCGTGCCCCCGGCCAGGATCCGCTCGATGGCGGGAGCGTGCTCGCGATTGGCGGCGTGCGCGAACATGGCGACGCGGCCGCAGTGCAGGGCAGCCACCTCGACCCGCTTGCGCTCGACGATCGGCGCCAGCGCGCCCAGGTCGGTCATCGGGCAGCGGTCAGCGGGCGTGCGCCCGCCATGTCGAGCAGCGTGGCAAGCAGCGCACGGCCCTGCGGGGTCCCGATGGACTCGGGGTGGAACTGCACGCCGTGCACCGGGTGGTGGCGGTGCTGCACCCCCATCACCGTGCCGTCCGCGGTCCAGGCGGTGACGACCAGCGAGGCGGGCAGCGTGTCTCGTTCCACCACCAGTGAGTGGTAGCGGGTGGCGCGCAGCGGGTCCGGCTGTCCGCGAAAGATGCCGTCGCCGCGGTGCCGGATGTCGCTGCGTTTGCCGTGCATGATCTGCGCCGCGTTGACGACGCGGCCACCGAACGCCAGGCCGATGGCCTGGTGCCCGAGGCACACGCCCAGCACCGGCACGGAGGCGCTCGCGGCCGCCGTGACCAGCTCCACGCAGATGCCCGCATCCTCCGGTCGGCCCGGCCCCGGCGACAGCACGATCGCAGCAGGCTCCGCAGCGATGACCTCCGGCGCGCTGACGCCGTCATTGCGCACCACCGCGGTGTCTGCACCGAGCTCGGCGAGGTACTGCACCAGGTTGAAGGTGAACGAGTTGTAGTTGTCGACCACCACCACGCGGCCACGCAGTGCGTCGGCGAGCGCCATCACCGCGCGCTGACGCGCGCGACCGCGTCCACCGCTGCGGAGAGCTTGTTGTCGATCTCGCGCGCCTCCTCGTCGGGAGTGGAGTTCGGCGACGATGCCGGCCGCCGCCTGCAGGTGGGCTCGCCCGTCCACGACGACGACGCTGCGCAGGGCGATGGCGGTGTCGAGCACTCCGCCACTGCCAATGTACCCGACGGCGCCGGCATACGGGCCGCGGCCATGTGGCTCGAGGGCGGCGATGATCTCCATCGCCCGGATCTTGGGCGCGCCGGTGACGGTGCCCGCCGGGAAGCATGCGCGCAGCGCATCGAGGGCGGTGCGGCCGGGCGCCAGCCGGGCGCGGATGGCGCTGACCAGGTGCATGACGCGCGCATAACGCTCAACCGTCGCGTACTCGAGCACCTCCACCGTGCCTGTGGCGGCAACCCTGCCGACATCATTGCGACCGAGGTCGACCAGCATCAGGTGCTCGGCCTGCTCCTTCTCACTCTCGCGCAGCTCCAGGACCATGGCCTCGTCGTCGGCGGCGTCACGCCCCCGTCGCCTCGTCCCGGCGATCGGCCGGTACTCGATCGTCCCGCCCTGCACGCGAACCAGCATCTCGGGCGACGCGCCCACCAGCGTGCACACCGGCGTGCTGAGGTAGAAGAGATACGGGGTGGGGCTCGACTGACGCAATGCGGTGTACAGGGTGAAGGGGTGTGCGGCCAGCGCCACGTTGAAGCGCCGCGAGATCTGCACCTGGAAGATGTCACCGGCGACGATGTGCTCGAGAGCGCGCGTGACGGCAGCGAGGAAGTCCTTGCGCGCGAAGGTCGACGCATCGTCCGGCAGAGGACGCGGTGGACGAGAACTGCTGTCGTCGGCTCTCTCGGCGGCCAGGGCGGCGGGCGCGTCGACGGCGCCGGACGCCGGACGGGTCGCGTCGATGCGGCCCTGCAGCGCGACCAGGCGGTCGCAGGCGGCCTCGTAGTCGCCGCCGACGCCGTCGGCGGAGCGGCGCAGCTGGGTGACCAGGAGCACGCGGTTGCGCTCGTGGTCGAAGACGGTGACCGTGCGGTACAGCGCGAAGACGCGTGGTCGGCACGCCGGCGATCGCCGGGGCCGTGGCCGGCAACCGCTCGTAGCAGGCGGCCGCCTCGTAGCCCAGGTAGCCCACCCACCCGCCGACGAATGGGACGGCGAGGCCGTCGACCGGTGCGACGCGCTCGGCGAGCACGGCCTCGAGCGGCCGGAGAGGGTCAGCCGGGTCGTCCCGCGCCACCTCGACCGGGTCGTGTCCCAGGAAGGAGTAGCCGTGGACTCCCTGGGGAGTGCTCGCCGAACTCGAGGAGAAAGCAGTGCCCGCCGACACCGAGGCGTTGCATGAGGCTCACCGGCGTCGCCCCGTCCGCGGGCGTCTCCAGCACGAGGGGCACGACATCGTGCGCGCGGAGCAGCTCCCTGGCTGTGGCGCGGTCGGGACGGATGGGCTGGCCGCGCATCGATGGTCGCGCCTGGCCTGGACCGGCGCTAGGCCGGGGACACCGCGCCAGCGCCGAGATGGAGTGCGATGCGGTCCAGGGCGCGCTCGATGTTCTCCACGGAGTTCGCGTAGCTGAGCCGGATGTGCCCGGCGCCGTGCGGGCCGAAGGTGCTGCCCGCGAGGGTGGCCACGCCCACCTCGTCGAGGAGCTCCTTCTGCAGCTGGCGCTCGTTGTAGCCCGTGGCGGTGATGTCCGGGAACACGTAGAAGGCGCCGGCCGGCCGGCGACAGGTGATGCCGGGGAGGCGGTTGAGGCCGTCGACGAGCACGTCGCGCCGGCGCCGGAACTCGGCCACCATGGCGTCCACCGCGGCGTCGGACTCCGGTGATTCGAATGCTTCGATGGCCGCCAGCTGCGTGAAGGCGGCGGCGCACGACGAGGAGTTGATCATCAGCGTGTCCATCCGCTGCGCGAGCTCCACCGGCATGGCGCCGAAACCGAGCCGCCAGCCGCACATTGCCCACGCCTTGCTGACGCCGTCGAGCAGGACCGTGCGCTCCGCCATGCCGTCGATCCCGTACAGCGACACGTGCGCGCCCTCGTAGGTGAGGCGTCCGTAGATCTCGTCGGTCAGCACCACCAGGTCGCGCTCGATGGCCAGCTGCGCGATGCTCTCGCAGTCCTCGCGTGTGAGCACCCCACCCGTGGGATTGGCCGGGGTGTTCACGATGAGCAACCTGGTGCGCGGCGTCACCAGCGCGCGCAACTCCTCCACGTCGAGCCGGAAGTCATTCGCCTGGCGGATCGGGGCCGACACAGGCGTGGCGCCGATGAAGTTGACCAGGGATCGGTAGATCGGGTAGCCCGGGTCGGGGACGATGACCTCGTCACCCGGCTCGATGATCGCCAGCAGGAGGAACGCGAGGATGTTCTTGCTGCCGGGAACCAGCACGACGTTGTCGGCGCTCGTGGGCACGCCGGTGCGGCTCGTGACATAGCGCGCGGTTGCCTCGCGAGCGGCGTGGATACCGCTCGCCGGCGTGTAGTGCGTGTGCCCGTCGTTGAGCGCGCGCACCGCTGCGTCGATGATGTTCTGTGGCGTGGCGTAGTCGGGCTCGCCGATCTCGAGGTGGATGATGTCGCGACCTTCGGCCTCCAGACGCCTGGCGCGCGCCAGCACCTCGAAGGCACTCTCGGTGCCGATGCGCGACATGCGGTCGGCCCAGCGGAAGTTCATGCCGTCACGGTGAAGGGCGGAAGGTCGCCCCGGTACGGCTCACAAAGGACGTCGACCTCGTCGACCCGGGCGTGCGCGGGGCCCTGGCGGAGCAGCTGTACCACGTGTTCGACGGCATCGGGTGGCCCCTCGAGGAGGCACTCGACGCTGCCGTCTGGTCGGTTCGCGACGGTGCCGTTGAGACTGCCGGCATGCTCAGCCACGAACGCGCGGAAGCCCACCATCTGAACCCTTCCCCGCACAGTCGCGCGCACACGAGCCTGCTCGGACATACAGCGAAGATTATCCCCAAACCCCTTCCGTCCGCGCAGGCGA
Source organism: Candidatus Dormiibacterota bacterium (assembly GCA_963823765.1). Taxonomy (GTDB): domain Bacteria; phylum Chloroflexota; class Dormibacteria; order Aeolococcales; family Aeolococcaceae; genus Aeolococcus. The sequence goes on along the minus strand of CAWGML010000002.1, from coordinate 444,565 downwards.
CTTCACGTCGCCGGAGCAGACACCTCTGAGCTGGGGGGTGCCCGAGGGGGGAACGCAGTTCCCCCTTCGCCCTCGTCTGCGAAGGCGACTTCACGTCGCCGGAGCAGACACGCCGGAGCTGGGGGGTGTCCGAGGGGGGATCGCAGTTCCCCCTTCGCCTCAGGCTGCGACCGGGGTCAGCCGGCGGATGACCGGGAGCATGTCCTTGGTGGTCGTCATCTTGGTTCCGGCCAACTCTGACATCAACGCGAGGATCCGGCGCTGCACGGGTGCCTCGTGGTCTCGTCCCGGCAGGTACCAGTCGAGCATGCGACTGATGTACTCGGGGTCCTCGAGCTGGTCGACCACGCTCGGCGAGGTTGCGGTGGTGGGGTGCTTGGGGGCGTCGTTGGTGCTGCGCAGCATCCACAGGGTCATGCGCAGGACGGCAGGCAGCTCGTCGGGCTTGTTGGCGATGGCCTTGCGGAGGTACTTGGCGTAGCAGGCGGCGTGACGGAGCTCGTCGGCCGCCAGGATCTTGAAGATCTTGCGCAGCAGGGGCTCGGGCGCGCTGTGGCTGAACGCGGTGTACCAGTGCGCAAGGCGCTGCTCACCGCAGAAGTGCATGGTCAGCGTCTCGATGGCGGGGCCTTCCGCGAAGGTGAGCCTGAGCTCGGGAAGCTCCTTCTCCTCGTCGAACGTCTCCCCGCAGGCCTCGAGGTACTTGCGCAGCACCATGTGGTGCTTCATCTCCTCGTAGAACCAGATCGAGACGAAGCTGCAGAAATCGATGTCGGTGTAGAAGTCGCGCAGGAACATCTCGGTGGCGTACAGGGCGCTCAGCTCGGTGAGGCAGATCTGGCGAAGGTCGTGGATCCACTGGTCCGTCAGCCGGCTGTGATCGATGGTGGTGAAGTCGATCTCGTCGGTGAAGTTCCAGCGGGCGCGTTCGAGGCGTACAAAGAGGTCGTCATAGAGCATGGGAGGAGTGTCCACCCACCCACTCCGCCAGGCCATCGGCCGTGGCAACACAATTCACGGCCAACATTTGGCCACCGTGTCCATAATGGCCACCATGTCGAACTACGCTCCCACCGAACCCATCCCGGCCCCCAGTGAATGGGCCGCGACGGCCACACTCCCCCCTGAGATCACGTCGCGACTGCTGGGCGACATCGACGTCATCTCGCGGCGCATGACCCGGAGGATCGCCTCCGAGCTCGCGCTGCCCGCCCAATTCCGCAGCATCGGCTACCTGCGCAGCGTCACCAGCGCCTGCCGGGACGCGCTGCGCACCCTGGTCCGCCTGCTCCGCGACGGTCGCGGGCTGCGCACCGCCGACCTGCAGCGGCTCGGCTCGATGGGGGCGCAGCAGGCCGAGATGGGCGTGCCGCTCGAGGTGCTCCTGGCGGCGTACCGGCTGGCCGCGCGGGTGGTCTGGCGCGAGCTCATCGGCGAGTCGGCCGGGCTGGACAGCCTGCCGCGGGCCACGGTGATCGCGGTGACCGGCCAGGTGCTCGAATACCTCGACGAGATCAGCGGCGCGGTCGGATCGGCCTACCTGGAGACGCGCGAGCGCCTCATGCGCCGTCGCGACCTCGACCGCGACCGCATCCTCCAGCGTCTGGTTGCCGGGGATGTGAGCCCCGAGCTCCGCCGCCTCGCCGCCGCCAGCGACCTCGACCTGCAGCCGCCCTACCTGGTGCTCGCCTGCTCGGTCGCATCCGAGGAGGCGGAGCGCAGCCTCGACGGCGCGCTGCGGCCGCGCGGTGTCCTCACCGTCGGCGACCAGCCGGGCACCTGGATCGCCCTGGTCCCCGGCCGCAACGGCGTGGAGAGGATCCTCGACGAGGCGGAGCGCGCCGTCAGCGAGCCGGGGGCGGTGCGCTGGGGCATCGGCCCGGTCGCGAGCACGCTGGAGGACGTCGCCGAAGGCGCCCGCCGCGCCCGGGAGGCACTCCAGGTGGGGGCGCGGCTGGAGCCGTCAGCCCGCGCCTGGGACGACGGCGCCGTGGGGGTCTTCGCCACTTTGGCGACAGACCCGGACGCGATGCGGCGGTACGTCGACCACACCCTCGGTCGCGTCCTGGCGGTGCCGAAGACACGGAGCGGACCACTGCTGGAGACACTCGAAGCCCTCCTGGTCACCCCGAGCCTGAACGAGGCCGCGGCAGCTCTCGGCCTCCATCGCCACACGGTCGTGTACCGCACCCGGCGCCTCGCCGAGCTGGGCGTCGACCTCGACGCGCCCGCGGCTCCGCACCGGCTCTGGCTCGCGCTGCAGTGCATGCGGCTCCTCGACGGGGAGCGCGGCTCGTCCCCATCCTGAGCCGCGCGGGCACCAGTCGCTAGGCTCGACCGCGTGAGCCGTGCCCCCACGCCCAACGACTTCGCGGTGCTCGGCCTGCGCCCCGGCGCCGGTGAGGATGAGGTGCGCGCCGCCTACCGGCGGCTTGCCAAGATCCACCACCCCGATCGGAACCCGGGTGATCCGGAGGCGCTGGCAACCTTCCGGCGCCTCACCGAGAGCTACGCGGCGCTGCGCACCCGGGTGAGCGTCGGTGTGGCCACGCCGAGGACCCCCCTGGGGGCGGCCGTCGGGAGGCGGGCATCCTCGCGACGGCAGGCGGCCGCCGCCGCGACCACCGTCGCCGACCTGCCGGTGGGTGGCGCCGTCTGGGTCGGGGCCGACGCTGTATTGGTGGGTCCGGACCGGGCGGCGGCGCTGCGACCTGGCGCGGGGGCCAGTGCCTTCCCCAGCGCCCGCAACGTCATCCGCGTGGAGCGGCGCGGTGACGGCTACCACGTCTTCATGCCCCCGCAGCCCTCGGCCCGCTGGCCGCTGTCCGAGGCCGCCGAGACGGACGGTCTGAGCGTCGCCAAGCTGTGGGTGGGTGGCCGGCAGGACGACGAGGCCCGCCACAGTGCTGCGGCGCGGATGCCTCTGCGGCTCATGACCCGCACCGTCGGCGAGATGGCCGCCGGCACGCGTGGCTGGGTGGCGGCGGCGGCCCTGGTGGTCACCCCCGACGGCGGCTGGAGCTTGGCGATCGCAGAGCCGGTCAGCCCGGTCCCGCACCGCGCCACCCCGGTGCGCGTGCTCCGCGACGACGACGGCTTCCGCGTCCAGAGCGCGCTTCGCGCCGAACAGTGGGCCCCCGCCGTGCCTGACGACGGGCTTCGCCGCGTCCCGGTGCTGAGCGCGTTGCTGGCCGGGATGGAGCCAACGGAGCCGCCGGCCGCCTCCTGAAGGCGGCGACGCGCGTCACTTGGCGACCAGCGCGTCCCCCTCGGCGTCGCGAGCCAGCATGAACAGCAGGTCCGAGCAGCGGTTGAGGTAGCGCAGCACCTCGGGGTTGGCGAGCTCGCCGGCCCGGTGCAGCGCCACCGCGCGCCTCTCGGCGCGCCGCACGATGGTTCGAGCCAGGTCGATGGCCGCGGCCACCGGGTCGCCTCCGGGGATCACGAAGCCCTTGGGCAGCGCCACCCGCGCCTCCAGGGCGGCGACCTCGGCGTCGAGCGACTCCACCATCGACGGTGTCACCGTCGCGAAGTGCTTCTCGAGCTTGGATCGGTCGGCGCTGGCGGTGGCGAGCTCGGCGCCCGCGGTGAAGAGCTGGCGCTGGAGCTCGAGGATCCGCTGCGCTCGGGCCGCGTCTGCGCACAGGGCCCGAGCCAGCCCGAGCGCGCTGATGGCTTCGTCGAGTGCCCCGTATGCCTCGGTGTGGAGGTCGTCCTTGGACACGCGGCCGCCGTACAGGAGGCTCGTCTCGCCGCCATCGCCGTGGCGGGTGACGATGCTCACGCCACCCAGCCTCCGTCCGCGGAGGCCGCTTCGAGGACCTCCAGGGCGGATCCGTCGTTGCCGCGCGCTCGCTCCTCGACCCACTTGCTGGCCGCGATCGTCGCGGTCGTCGCATCGCCGACCGCGGTGGTGATCTGCCGGGTGAGCTGGGCGCGAACGTCGCCCGCCGCGAAGATCCCGGGCACGTTGGTCATCATCGTCATCGGGTCGGTGCGGTAGTAGCCGGCGGCGTCATGGTCGATGTGCCGGTCGACCAGCCCCGTGTTGGGGATGAACCCCACGAAGATGAAAACGCCGTCCACGTCGTAGCGCGAGGTCTCGTCGGTGACGGTGTCGCGGAGGTGCACGTGGCTCACCTTCTGGTCGCCTTCGACCGACTCGACGACCTTGTTGACCAGGATCTCGATCTTGGGATGGGCACGTGCCTCGTCGATGAGGATGTGCTGGGCGCGGAACTGCTCGCGGCGGTGGATCAGGGTCACCTTCTTCGCGTAGCGGGTCAGGAAGATCGCCTCCTCCACCGCGGCGTCGCCGCCGCCGATGACCGCCAGCTCGAGGCCCTCGAAGAAGGCGCCGTCGCAGACCGCGCAGTAGGACACGCCCCGGCCGGCGAACTCCACCTCACCGGGGACGTCGAGCTTGCGCGGGTTGCCGCCGGCGGTGACGATGACCGCGGGCGCGCGGTACTCGCCCGCGTCGGTGTCGATCACCTTCATGCCGTCGTCCTCGACGCGGATGCGGTTGACCGGCGAATAGACCATCTCGGCGCCGAAGTGCTCGGCCTGCGCGAGCATCACCGCCGCGAGGTCGCCGCCGAGGATGCTCTTGAAGCCGGGATAGTCCTCGATCAGCTCGGTGTTGAGAAGCTGACCGCCCGGGGCCTTGGACTCGATGACCACGGCGCGGATCTTGCTGCGCCCGGCGTACAGGGCGGCGGTCAGCCCGGCCGGACCGGCCCCGATGATGGCGATGTCGTACTGGTTCACAGTGGCTTGACGGTACCCGAAGTCAGCCGTCTCGAAGCGCCCAGAGGCTCGCTCATCGTCCCGCGAACGTCATCAGCTCGCTGAGGACGCGGTTGAGCTGGATGGCGTAGCCCTCGGGCAGCGAGCGGCTCGCCAGGGTGACGATGCCGACCACGCGGCCCTGGGAATCGAGCACCGGACCGCCGCTGTTACCGGGGTAGATCGCCTGGCCCTCGAGCACCAGCATGTCGTGGTAGTCCGTGGTCGTCGGTGGCTGGCCGGTGGTGGTGTCACCCGTGACCGGCACGTCGCTCTGGACCCGGGTCACGCTCTCGTCGGTGATGTCCCCGTGCCCGGTGGCGTGACTGCTGGCAATGGCCACCACGGCGCTCGGGAAATCGGTGATCGACCCTCCGAACGGCGTCAGCGGGGTGCCGGCGAACCCGCCGCGGCTGCGCACCACGGCGACGTCGAGGTCGCGGTCGACGCCCACCACGTCCCCGACGTGGGAGCTGCCGTCACGACCGCGGATGCGCACGCTCACCTGCCCCTGGAGGACGTGCGCGTTGGTGACGAAATCGCCCCGTGCATCGAGAAGCCAGCCCGTGCCGAGCCCCTCGTCGCTGCCGCCCAGGGCCTCGACGGTGACGGTGCGGCTCAGGTCGGCGCGGGCGATGTCGTCGAGCGACAGCGTCGGGGATGGGGCCACCACCCTCACCACCGCCGGGTCCGACGGCGACGGCGACGTGCCCGCCACCTCGGTGCGGTTGACCGTCACCAGGAAGGCGATCACGCCCGCGACCACCGCCGCCACGGCGGCCAGGAGGATTCGGAGCGGCCGCGACGAGACGGCGGGGCGGCGACGTGACACGAGGTGGCATCCTGACCCACGTGCCGCGGCGGCAGATCAGGAGCTGCCCCGGCGGGGGATCGAGGACCGCGCTCTCCGCGAGGCGGTGCAGAGCCCGGGACCGGTGCGAGACGCGGTCCTTGGCACGGTCGTCCGCCTCACCGAAGGTGACACCCAGGTCGTCGCTGAGGAACGCCGGGTCGTAGCCGAAGCCCCGCGAGCCACGAGGGGCGACCAGCGTTCCCAGGCACTCCCCATGCGCGGTCACGGGCTCGGCAAGCGGCCGGCAGAAGGCCACCACGCAGGCGTAGCGGACACGGCGGTCACCCGGGGACCGCCGCTCGACCTCCGCGATGAGCGCCGCGAGCCGGTCCTCGTCAGAGGCGCCTGGTCCCAGCCACCGCGCCGACCGAGGGCCGGGCCAGCCGCGGAGCGCGTCAACCTCGATGCCACTGTCGTCGGCGATGACCGGCACCCTGAGCGCCGTCGACACCACCGCTGCCTTGGCCAGGGCATTCTCGGCGTACGTCTCCCCCGGCTCGCTCAGCTCATCGCGCCAGCCGGCCTCGGCCAGGCTGACGAGACGCCAGGGGTGCGCGGCGAGCAGGCGGCGGAACTCACGGAGCTTGCCCGGGTTGTTGGTCGCCACCACCAGCACCGGACGCGCCCGGTCACGCGCCGGCAAGAGCCTCCGCCTGGATCGCGAACAGCCGCTGCATGCCGGATGACGCCAGCTGCAGCAGGCTGTCCATCTCGGCGCGCGAGAAGGGCTCCTGTTCCGCGCTTCCCTGCAGCTCGATGAAGCGACCGTCACCGCTGCCGACGCAGTTCATGTCGGTGTCAGCCGCGGAATCCTCGAGGTAGTTGAGGTCGAGCCGTGGCTCACCGGCGACGATCCCCGCGCTCACCGCGGCCACCTGCCAGCGCAGCGGGTCGTCGGTCACCAGGCCCGCGGCGCGCATCTTGGCGACGGCGAGCGCCAGGGCCACGTATCCACCGGTGATCGAGGCGGTGCGTGTGCCTCCGTCGGCGACGAGCACGTCGCAGTCGATGAAGACGCTGCGCTCGCCGAGACGGGAGAAGTCGACGGCGGCCCGCAGGCTGCGCCCGATGAGACGCTGGATCTCCTGCACCCGCCCGTCGACGCGGCCCTTGCGGCCGTCGCGCTCGGTGCGGGTCATGGTGCTGCGCGGCAGCATCGCGTACTCGGCGGTGACCCAGCCACGGCCGCTTCCCTTGCGGAACTGGGGGACGCGCTCCTCGACGCTCGCCGCGCACAGCACGCGCGTGTCGCCGGCGGTGATCAGCGCGCTCCCCTCCGCATAGGGGATGGGACCGACCTCGATGGTCGTCGGTCGCAGCTGATCCGATGCCCGGCCGTCAGGACGCATGGCCGGACAGTGTAGGGGTCGCCGGCGCCGCGCTCGACGCTTGAGCCCCGCTCAGCGTTTGAACACCTTGTCGAGGATGAGGATGCTCGCCTCGAAGAAGAGGATCAGCGGCACGAACAGGGCAGTCGGCGTGTACGGGTCCGCCCCCGGGGTGATCAGCAGCGCGCCGATGATGATCCCCACCCACACCACCTTGCGTTTGCGGCGCAGCAGGCGCGACGACACGATGCCGAGCATGCCGAGAAGGATGATGACCACGGGCAGCTCGAAGGTCACGCCGAAGGCCACGATGAGGATGACCAGGAAGGAGAGATACGAGTTGATGTCGGGCAGGTACACCGCGCTGTTGCCCAGGAACGTCGCCAGGAAGTTGAGACCGATGGGCATGACGAAGTAGGCGAACGCGGCGCCGGCGGCGAAGAGGAGAAGCGCAGAGGCGATGAACGGGCCGACGAACTTCCGCTCCACCGGCCGCAACCCCGGTGAGACGAACGTCCACGCCTGCCACAGGACGATCGGCAGCGCGCCGACCAGCCCGACGATCATCGAGATCTTGAGCGGGATGGTCAGCCCCTCGGTGGGGCTGGTGAAGACAGCCTGCGAGGTGATGTGGTTGTTGGTCTTGCCGAGCACCTGCGTCAGCGGGCGGAGCAGGAAGTCGACGATGGCGCCGTGGAAGACGAACGCGGCCACGGTGCTGGCGATCCAGGCGATCGCCGAGATGATGAGGACGCGGCGGAGCTCCTCGAGGTGCTCCACGATGGTCATGCGGCGGTCGTCGCCGGCCACTCCCGCCACCTCTCAGCGCCTCCGTGAGAAGGCGGTCAACGTCAGGGGGCGCTGCTGTGGTCGCCCTCGGCAGCAGCGCCCTCGGTGGCAGTCGGAGCGGGTGTCCCGCCACCAACCGGTGCCGGCTGGGCGATCGGTGCCGGTGCCGCCGGGACTGCCGCGCCCGCTGCCGTCGCGTGGGGCGGAGCCTCATCCGGCCGGGTGGCCTTGGAGAACTCGTCGCGCGTCTCCGAGGACGCCTTGCGGAACTCGCGGATCGCGCGGCCCAGCCCGGAGCCGACATCGGGCAGCTTGCCGGGGCCCCAGATGATCAGGACGATCACCAGGACGATGGCGATGATCCACCAGTGACCGGTACCCAGGCGACATCGCAGCGAACCTCCGTCTCTCCGCTCGGACGGCCACGCCGAGCGTGGTTCTCGTCGAGGGAATTCGAGTGTAGCATCGCCCCTCCCTCATCCTGAGCCGGCGCTGAGACCACGGCCGCGCCGATGGAGACCGGCAGGTCAGGCTGGGACGGCGTTTGTCTCCGCGCGTCTCAACCCGTCGCCGAACCCGGCGATCACCCGCTCCAGGTCGGCGTCCGTATGCGCCGTCGAAAGGAACGCCGCCTCGAACTGCGACGGCGGCCAGAGCACCGCATGCTCGCGCCAGGCGCGGTGGACGCGGGCGAAGGCCGCCGTGTCCGCGGCGGTCGCCTGGGCGTAGTCGTCCACCGTCTCGACGCCGACGAAGGGCGTGAACATGCTGCCGGCGCGATTGACCGCGCACGGCATGCCCGCCGCGGCGGCAGTCTCGGCCAGGCCCGTCGCCAGGGTCGCGCCGAGCTCCTCGAGATGCGCGTAGGCGGCGCCGGAGGCGAGCTCGTCGAGGACCGCGCAGCCCGCGGCCATCGCCAGCGGGTTGCCCGACAGCGTGCCGGCCTGATACACGTCCCCGGCCGGCGCGAGGCGTTCCATCAGCACGCGCGCACCGCCGAACGCGCCCACCGGCAGGCCGCCGCCGATCACCTTGCCGAGACAGGTCAGGTCCGCGGTGACCCCGAAGAGCTCCTGGGCCCCTCCCCGCGCCACCCGGAAGCCGGTCATCACCTCGTCGAAGATGAGCAGCACGCCGAAACGGGCCGTGAGCCGGCGCAGCCCCTGCAGGTACTCGGGACGCGGCAACACGCACCCCATGTTCCCCGCCACCGGCTCGACGATCACCGCCGCGACGCTGTCGCCCTCGCGGTCGAGGACGGCGGCGACCGCGGCCAGGTCGTTGTACGCCACCACGATGGTGTCGGCCACCGCCGCGAGGGGCACGCCGGGCGAGCCCGGGATGCCGAGAGTGGCCACGCCGGAGCCGGCCGCGGCCAGGAAGGCGTCGGCGTGGCCGTGGTAGGCCCCCGCGCACTTGACCACGCGGTCGCGGCCGGTCACCGCCCGGGCCAGCCGCAGGGCTGACATGGTGGCCTCGGTGCCCGAGTTGACGAAGCGCACCATTTCGACGGCGGGCATGGCGGCGACCACCCGCTCGGCCAGCTCGACCTCGAGCGCGCAGGTGGCGCCGAACGCCGTGCCGCGGCCGAGCTGGCTGCTCAGGGCCCACATCACCGAGGGATGGCCGTGCCCGAGGATGTGCGGTCCGTACGCGAGGATGAAGTCGGAATACTCGGTGCCATCGACGTCGGTGATGCGCGCGCCGCGCGCCCTCGCCGCGATGGGCGGGTCGCCTCCCACCGCGGTGAAGGCGCGGACCGGGCTGTTGACGCCACCGGGCAGTACCTTCTCGGCGCGCTCGCGCCACTCCGCCGACGAGTGGCGCGGCTGCCCGGTCACTGCTGCTGCGTGACGGTCACCGTCTCCATGACGTCGCCCTGCACGATCTTCTGGGCGACATCGAGGCCGGCCGCCACGCTGCCGAACAGGTTGTAGTTGGGGGGAACTGGTTCGCGCCAGTGTCGATGAAGAACTGGGAGCCGTTGGTGTTCGCCCCGCTGTTGGCCATCGCCACCGAACCGGCGCTGTACTGCTGGCGCACCGGCTCGTCCTGGAACTTGTAGCCCGGGCCGCCCTGGCCGCAGGTCGAGGCATGCACGTCGCCGATGCAGTTGGGGTCGCCGCCCTGGATGATCGCCAGCGACCCGCCGCAGCTGCTGTCCGCCGCGTTGGGACAGACCCGGTGAAAGGGGATTCCGTCGAAGAAATGGTTGCGGGCCAGGACGACGAAGTTGTTGACGGTGATCGGCGCGAGGTCCGGCTGGAGGCAGAGCACGATGTTGCCCCGCGTTGTCGTGATGGTGGCCTCGTACAGCTTGCTGGTGTCGATCTGCATCGCCGGCGCCGCGCTGTAGACGTGCACGTTGCTGGGCTGCCCGCTGGGTTGGAGGGGGGAGCCGAACGTCGCCGTCGTGCAGTTGGCGAACGGGATGTTGGCGGCCGTCGGCGACGGGGTGGGAGCGGCCGTCGCCGAGGCGGACGCGGACGCGGACGCGGCAGGCGGCGTGGTGACCGCCGCAGTGGGTGCGCCGTTGGCCTTGTTGACGAAGACGATCGCCGCCACCAGGGCGCCGATGAGCAGGGCGCCGGCGCCGAGCGCGAACGGCATCCTCTGCGGCTCGGGGGTCGGGTTTCGATCAGACACGGGTGGGTTCCTCCTGCAGCCAGCGCGCCGCTCGGCGCGCGTCGTAGGTGATGACCAGGTCGGCGCCGGCGCGGCGGATCGCGGTCAGCGCCTCGAGCACGGCCGCGCGCTCGTCGAAGGCATCCTGGGCGGCGGCCGCGTGCAGCATCGCGTACTCGCCGCTGACACAGTACGCGGCGACCGGCACGTCGGTGGCATCGCGGACGCGGGCGACCACGTCCAGCGCGGTCAGGGCGGGCTTCACCATGACCATGTCGGCGCCTTCGGCGACGTCGATGAGAGCCCGTCGCACCGCCTCGCGCTGGTTGCCGACATCCATCTGGTAGCTGCGCCGGTCACCCGACTGCGGGGCGCAGTCGGCGGCGTCGCGGAAAGGCCCGTACATGACCGATGCGTACTTGGCGCTGTACGCCAGGACCGCGGTGCCCGCGAACCCGTTGTCGTCGAGGGCCCTGCGGATCGTGCCGACCTGCCCGTCCATCATCCCGCTGGGCGCGATGATGTCAGCGCCGGCCGCTGCCTGCGACACGGCGATGCGCCCGTAGAGCTCGATGGTCGCGTCGTTGTCGACGCTGCCGTCAGCGCGAAGCACCCCGCAGTGGCCATGGTCGGTGTATTCGTCGAGGCAGCAGTCGGCGATGAGCACGCAGTCGTCGCCCGCGTGTCTGCGCACGCTGCGCAGCGCCCGCTGCACGATGCCGTCCTCAGCCCAGGCCTGCGATCCGGTCGCGTCCTTGGCCGCGGGAAGCCCGAACAGGATGAGCGCGGCGCAGCCGGCGTCGATGACGTCGTCAACCGCCTCGGTCAGAGATTCCACCGTCTCCTGCCGCTGGTGCACCATCGAGGCGATGGGCACAGGCGCGCTGATCCCCTCGCGCACGAACGCCGGTTGGATGAGGTCGCCCGGCGTCAGCGATGTCTCGCGAGCCAGCGCGCGCAGCGCAGCCGTGCGGCGCAGACGGCGTGGGCGATCGGAGGGAAAGGACATGCGCGGTCAGGGTAGCGGGTGCGCCGCGCCGAGGTGCTCGACCATCACCGCCACGATCCCGGCCGCGGTGTGCTCGACGGCAGTGAGCACGGTGCTCCAGCCTGCGGTGCGCGCCACGTCGGCGGTGACCTCGCCGATGCACACGGCTGCACACCCGGACGGCGGCTGCGGCAGTGCCGTCGCACAATGGCGCACTGTGCTGCCGCTCGTGAAGGTGATGGCGTCGACCGCGGGGCCGGCGAACACCGCACGGAGCGTTTCCGCGGCGCCGTCGGGCATCACCATCCGGTAGGTCTCGAGCACGTCGACGGCAGCGCCACCGGCCGCGAGCGCCGGCGCCACCACGTTGCGTCCCCCCGCGGCCGCGATCACCAGCGCGGTGGCGCGCTCGAGGCCCAGCCCAGCGAGCTCGGCGGCCAGAGACTCGGCTTCCTGCCCGGGGGCGACGAGGACAGGTTCGGTCCCGTGCGCGCGCAGGGCGGCCGCGGTCGCGGGGCCGACCGCGGCCACGGAGACGCCGGCGAGGTCGCCGGGGCGCGCCGCCGCCGTGATCAGGGCGGCCGCGGTCTCGCTGGTCAGCACCAGCCAGCGTGTGGTGGATCCGCCGTCCTGGCGCAGCCGGGCGAGCGCCGCCCGGATCTCGGCATCCGCGACCAGCCGGACGGGGGCGATCAGGGGCACCTTGACCACCACCGCGCCCGCGCCCTCGAGGAGGGCGGGCAGCCGGTCGACCTTGTCGACACCTCGGGTGACCACCACGCGGCGCCCGTCCAGGGGGCGTCGGGCACTCATCGGAGAGCTGCGGCCACCCGCGCCACCAGGTCGACGGGGTTCCGCGGGTCACCGCCGAGCTCGACCCGGCGCAGCGCGCCATCCACACCCAGGGCCGCCGACATCACCAGGGTGCCGTCCTCGACCCGGGCCCATGCTCCGAGCGGAAGCAGGCAGCCGCCCCCGAGAGCGCGCAGCAGCGCACGCTCGGTGCGCACGGCGAGGTCGGTGGCGGTGTCGCCCGCCGCCGCGACCCCGGTGGCGCCCGGCGTCGCGCTGACCACCTCGAGCGCGATCGCGCCCTGCGCCGGGGCCGGGACGAAACGGCGGGGATCGAGGCGCTCGCCGATGCGGCCAGACAGGCCGAGCCGGTCGACGCCGGCCGCCGCCACCAGCAGCGCATCGACCTCGCCGTCGTCCAGCTTGCGCAGCCGGGTGTCGACGTTGCCGCGGATGGGCACGCAGCGCAGCCCGGGCCTGAGGTCGGCGAGCAGGGCGGCGCGGCGGGCGCTGCTGCTGCCGACCGAGGCGCCGTCCGGCAGGGATGCCAGGGAGCCGCCGTCGCGGCAGATGACGACGTCGCGGGGATCGGCCCGGGGCAGCACCGCGGCCACCTCCAGGCCGGCGGCGAGCTCGGTGGGCAGGTCCTTGGCGGCGTGGACGGCGACGTCGGCGCGGCCGTCGAGCAGCGCCTGCTCGATGGCGGCGGTGAACCAGCCCTGGCCCTCGAGCTGACCGATCGGGGTCGACTGGTGCTCGTCGCCCTCGGTGCGGACGATTAGGATCTCGGTGCCGAGCCCACCGGCCCTGCCGATGGCCTCCGAGGCGAGCGCCGCCTGGGCCCTGGCGAGGGCGCTGCCCCGGGTGGCCAGTCGCAGGACCGCCGCCTCGGTGCCCGCCGTCACGAAGCGGCGGAGTTGCTTGCGGCGCTGTCGCCGTCGACGAGGTCCGGGGTGTCGAGGTCGAAGGCGTCGCGCAAGGTCAGGGCGACGCCGGGGTCGTCGGCGAACTCGCGGAGATGGTTGATCGGCGCGTGGAGCAGCTTGCTCACGATGCCCCGGGTCAGCTGCTGGATCCGGTCGGCGGTGGCGGCGTCGACCCCCGGCATCCGCGCCAGCGTCCGCTCCACCTCCTGGCGGCGTACCGCCTCGGCCTGGCGCACCAGCGCGCCGATGGTCGGCCCGGCGGTGTCGCGTTCGGCGACGACGGCCAAGGTGCGGGCCACCTCCGACTCGATGATCGCGGTGGCCTCAGCGAGGGCGACCCGCTGAGGCGCTCCGCCGCTGGGGATGCGCTCGCCGACCTCGTCGACGTCGATCAGGGTCACCCCGGGCACGTTCGCCGCCTCGGCCTCGACGTCCCGCGGCACCGCGATGTCGATGATGGTGAGAGGTCGGTGGCCCCGGCGCTCCTGCATGGCCGCGACATCGGCGGCGCTGATCACGGTGCCGGCGCTGTCGGTGCAGCTGATCACCACGTCCACCTCCGCCGCCGCCGCGACCGCGTCAGTGACAGCCACCGCGTCGCCGCTGAACGTCGACGCCAGGGCAACGGCGGATTCGCCCCCGCGCGAGACCACGAGAAGCCGGGCGCCGGCACCCTCCAGCCTGGCGGCTGCCAGGGCGCTCATCGTGCCGGCGCCGAGCAGGAGCACCCCCCGGCCGTCGAGCTCGCCGGCCACCTCTGCAGCCACCTCGGTCGCCGCCTCAGCGATCGAACCCGATCGCCTGCCGACCGCCGTCTCGGTGCGCACGCGCTTGCCCGCGGACACCGCCCTGCGCATCACGTAGTCGAGCCGGGCGTCGAGCGTGCCGGCGTCACGGGCCAGCCGGTGGGCATCCCGAAACTGGCCAAGCACCTGGGCCTCGCCGACGACCATGCTCTCGAGGCCACCGGCGACACGCAGCATGTGCCGGATGGCTTCGGCGTCGCGGAGCTCGAAGAGGTGGTCGCCGACCTGGCTGTCGTCGACGGGGTCGAGGTACATCGCCAGGCGCGGTCGCACCTCGTCCGCGAGCGCGTCGGTGGGGCAGCTCACGTAGAACTCGGTGCGGTTGCAGGTCGAGAGCACCGCCGCCCCGCGCAGGCCGCAGTGGCCGACCAGGTAGCGCAGCAGGCGGTTGGCCTCCGACTCCGGGACCACCGCGCGCTCACGAACCGAGATCGGTGCGCTCCGGAAGCTGAGCCCGGCGGCAACGAGGTGCATCGAGGCCTTTTCCTGCGAAATGGGGCGGCGCGCCGGCGGCGAGCGTCCTGCTCCGGGCGAATCGACCGCGCCAGTATATGGAAGGCCGCAGCGGCCACGGTCGCCCCTGAACACCACTCCCTTAAGATCACGCGGATGTTCACGACGCCGGCATGACGTCTGCCGGACCGATCGCCGACCCCCCGGCGGACGACAGCCAGCCGACCGCCGCCCAGCGACCCGGGAGCAAGCGGCAGCGCCCGCGGTACGGACGGCGGCGGGGCCCGGTCCCGGTGGGCAGCAGCTTCGTGCCTCGCCTCGGGCCCTCGGCCGGCGAGCCGTTCGCCGCCATCGATGACATCGACGTCGACAGCGACACCGAGCCGCAGCGCCCGCAACCGGACACACCCGTCGAGCTGCTGCGCTTCGTGGCCCTGGACTGCGAGACCACCGGCCAGTCACCACACCGCCTCGTGGAGCTCGGCGCCGTCGCTTTCACGCTCGACCGCCACATCATGTCCTTCGAGACGCTGGTGCACAGCACCGACCGCATCAACCCGTATGCCAAACGGATCCACGGGATCGGCGCGGAGAGCCTGGGCGGCGCTCCACCGGTGGAACGCGTCCTGGCGCGCTTCCGGCGCTTCTGCAAGGGCGCCGTGCTCGTCGAGCACAGCGCCGACGCTTTCGACACCCGGCTGATCGCCAGCACCATGGAGACGGCCATCGACGCCGACAACGTCGACACCAGCCGCATGGCCGGGGTCATCTGGAACCTGCGCGACACCATCGGCCTCGAGCGCATGTGCAAGGAGCTCGGCGTGCACCACCGGCGTCCGCACCACGCCCTGGCCGACGCCGAGGCGACGGCCGCCTGCTTCATCGAGCTGTACCGTCTCGGTCGCGAGACGTTCGGCTGGCACACCCTCGGCGACCTGCTCGCGGTGGCTCAGCCCCCGCCGCCGCGCGTCAATGACGGTCCCCGCCACCCCAGGCGCGACGGATCCGCCGGCCCCGCGGGCGCCGGCGCCACCCGGCGCAGGCATCGGGGCGGACGGCGCCACCGTCGCGGGGGCGGCGCCGGCACCCCGCCGCCGCCTCCCGAGGGGGCACCGGCGGCGGACTGACTCAGACCGCGAACTCCGCCACCAGCGGGTGGTGGTCCGACGCGATGCCGGCCTCGCGGTCCGGCCAACCACGCCCGCCGACGACCTCGCAACGGCGCAGCCTGCCGGCCATCGCGGGGTCCGCGAAGATGTAGTCGATCCGAGCCGCCGGCATCCAGGTCGCGCACGTGTAGCCGTGAGCGCGCGGGTGGAGGTGCCGGAAGCAGTCGACGTAGCCGCACTCGAGCATCCGCGACACGGTGCCGCGCTCGATGGTGCCGCCGAGCACCCGGTCGACGGTGCGGCTGCGCGGCAGGATCGACGTCAGCGGGTAGACGACGAAGGGCAGCACCGGGATCCCCACGTCGAGGCGAGGATCCACTCCCACGCGCAGCCAGGCCTCGTCGACAGCCGGGTCCTCCCCCACCCGCTTCGGCACCACCAGGCCGTTGGCCTGCCGCACCAGCACCTGGGCCCGCCGCAGCTCGCCCATGCGTGCGAAGAAGGCGGTCGCCTCGAGGTGGTCGCCGGGAGCCAGGGAGTTGAAGTCGCCGGCGATGAGGAGTGGAGAAGCCGGTGTGTCGCCGAGGTCCCCGAGCAGCGCGTCGAGCTCGCGCCGGCGCCGCTCCTCGCCCTTCTTGCGCTCACCGAAGCGGGCAGCCAGGTGCACCGAGTGGAGGTTCAGCTCGGCGACGTGGGCACCGCCGACGGTGAGCACGGTCTCGAGGTGGCTGCGCAGCATGCGCCCGCGGTGCAGGTGGTTGCGCCAGCGACGCACGGGCAGGCGCGACAGCACAGCGAGGTTGATGCCGCTGCCATCGCTGGCCGCGCCGATGACAACCTCCATGCCGAGGTCGCGCGCGAGCTGCGTGGCGAACTCCGGGTTGCTCACCTCCTGCAGGGTGATGACGTCGGCGCCGGCACGGCGAAGCACCGCGGTGATGTGCGCCTCGCGGCGCGCGCCGCCGAGAAGGATGTTGTACGTGACGACGCGCAGGGTTCGGCGAGTTGCGCGTGCTCTGCTCATCTCGGGTCACACCTACAATGCCAAACGATGGCGGAGGCCGGCAGCGAGGGACGCGTGCGAGTGGCCGCCGAGCTGCTGTTCGCGCAGCGCCTGCCGCGGCCCCTGCGCGTGTTCGTGCCACTCGTGGTCGCGGCCGGCAGTGTCGCGCTCGGCGCCTGGATGCTCACCGTGCAGCACCATTACGCGGCGCTGCACAGCGGCGGCAGGGTGGCAACGCTGCTTGCTCGCGGCTCATCCGCGGTCACCGTCTGGGAGGGTTGGGCTGCCGCGGGGTTCTTCCTCGCCGCGCTGATCCGCCTGCGTCGCGGAGCGCCTGAGCCGCCCGCCGGGCGCACCCCCGTCGAGGACCTCACACTCCAAGAGCTACGACGTGGCCTGGTGCGCGAGTACACCGCGGTGCGCATCGCCCTGGTGGTCCTCTGCGTCGCGTCGCTCGCTGACGTGGCGCGCGCGGCACGCTACATCGTCGCCGCGGCGTCCGCGGATGCGCTGGCCCGCACAGCGTTGCCGGCCATCCTCGTGGAGGCTGCCGGGCTGGTGGTGGCCACCATCGTCCTGGGCTTGTGGGCGGGCAGCTTCCGCGAGCAGCTGCAGCGCATGGGCGCCCTCGCCTGACAGTCCGCCACCGACGAGCACGGCGGCGCTCAGGTCCGCCGGTCGACGACGTAGTCGCACACCTGCTCGAGCGTGGTCCGCGCCGGCGACGGTTCGAACGCAGCCAGTTGGGCGCGCGCCCGCTGCGCGAAATCGTGGGCCTGCAACTCGGCTCGTCCGATGGCTCCGGACCCGCGGACGAGGTGAACCACCGCCTCGCAATCCGCGTCGGTGAGCTGGTCACGCGCGAGGACCTCGCGCAGCGGCCCGGTGAGCGCGGGATCCTGGAGGGCGAGCATCAGAGGCAGGGTCACGGTCCCCTGGCGGAGATCGGCGCCGACCGGCTTGCCGAGCTCGGCGGCTGTCGAGGTGTAATCGAGGACGTCGTCGGCAATCTGGAAGGCCATGCCGATGAGGTAGCCGTACTGGCGCAGTGCCTCGGTGCGCGCCTCGTCGAGCTTGCCGACGACCGCGCCGCAGTAACAGCACGTCTCCACCAACGCCGCCGTCTTGCGGGCGATCTTGCGGTGGTACTCCTCGAGGGTCTGGTCGTAGTCACGATGGCTGGTGAGCTGCAGCAGCTCTCCGAGACAGATGGTCATCACGGTGTTGCTGATGGCGAGGTCGATGCTCGGCTCGCCGATCGAGGCGAGCAGGTTGGCGCCCTTCGCGAAGTAGTAGTCGCCGATGATGATCGCGGGGTTGACACCGACGGTCTCGTGGATGGTGGTGATACCGCGACGGGTGCGCGCGTTGTCGATGAGGTCGTCGTGCACCAGGGTGGCCGTGTGAATGAACTCGATGCCCATGGCCAGGTTGAAGGCGTGGTCACGGTCGGGCGTGCCCAGCGCCGCGCTGAGCAGCACCAGCGCGGGTCGGAGGCGCTTGCCGCCGGCTCGCACGATGTGCTCCATGGCGTCGGCCATGGGCCCGAAGTCGGCCCTCACCGAGGCCTCGAGACGACGCTCGAACTCGACGAGCTCCGGTGCGATCGGGGTGAGCAGCTCGTCCACGACCATGCTCATCGCGCCGCTCCGATGGCAGCTGCGGCGTCCCACAGGTCGATGACGGTCGGCTCCGGCAGCGGGTCGCCGAAGAGCAGCTCGGCGGCGTCGCTGAACCGGCGCGGGGCTGCCGTCACCAGCAGCTGCGGCGGCGGCGCCTCCGCGCCGGTGGCCGCCAGCCGGTTGACGGAGAGGATCCGCTCCACGCGCGCGGCGGTGGTCGCGGCGCTGTCGACGACTGTCAGTGGTCGACCGTCGAGGACGCGCTCGATGACCGGTCGCAGCAGGGGGTAGTGCGTGCACCCGAGGACCAGCGTGTCCGCGCCCCAGCCGGTGACCTCGTCGACGACCGCGACTAGCACGGCCTCGGCGCGAGCGCCGCCCGCCTCACCGGCCTCGATGATGTCCACCAGCTCGGGCACGGCCAGGCCGAGCACGCCGACCCCGGGGTTGGCCTCCTTGATGGCGTGCAGGTACTCCTGGCTCGCGCGTGTGCCCTCGGTGCTGATCACAGCGACGCGGCCGTTCCGCGTGGCATCGACCGCCGCTTGGGCACCGGGCGCGATCACGCCGACGACGGGCACGTCGAACCGTTCGCGCGCAAGGTTGAGGGCGGCAGCCGTCGCCGTGTTGCAGGCGACGACCACGAGCTTGGTGTCGAGGCCGACGAGGTGGTCGATGATCCGGATCGCGAAGTCGCGGACCTCCTGCTGGTATCGAGGCCCATACGGGAAGTGCGCGAGGTCGGCCAGGTACGTCAGGCGTTCGGCGGGCATGCGCGTGTGCAGCTGGTGGAGCACGGTGAGACCGCCGACGCCGGAGTTGAAGACCCCGATCGGCCGGGTGTCGCTCATCGAGGCCGAGGATAGCAGCCGCTGCTCGGAGCCCCGAGCACCGTGGTTAGCGCCAGCGATGGCACGAACTGCTTTTCTCGGCGGCTGCTCAGACCGCGGCGGCCGTCAGCCGCGAACGATCCCGGCCCACGCGCCGCGGATCGAGCAGGCGGTCGCGGATCCGCGCGCCCACGCCGGGTGCGTTCATGACGGTGATGTGGCCGTACGGGTAGTCCCACAGCTCGACGTTCCACGCCGCGGCGAGGTCGGCGATCGGGCGCGGCCCCACGATGATGTCGAGCTCCGGCCGCACCAGGGTGATGTTCTCCGGGGCTGTCCGCGGCACGAAGTTGCGCGGCACCAGGGGAGCCAGTGTCGCGTCGAGCATGGCCCGTGCCGCGTCGCGGTCCTGCCCCCAGGCACCGCCGCTGGTGGCGTTGAGCCCGACCCGCCTCGCCAGCCTGCGCGGCATGTGCTCGAGGAAGGTCACCGGCGGGTCGCACAGGGGGGCCACCGCCATCACGGAGTTGAGCGGGACCTGGGCGGCCAGCAGAGTGGTCACCAGGCCGCCCAGGCTGACACCCATGACCGCCACCGTCGGGGTGACGTTGGCCCGGGTCCAGGCGACCACGGCGGCCGCATCCTCGACCGATTGCCGGATGGTTGCGCGGATCCGCGCTGGGTCGGTGCCGAAGAACCCGTCCCCACTGCTGTGCCCCGGCAGCCGGCGGCGGAGGTGGAACGGCAGGTCGATGCGCACGCTGTGGGCCCCGTGGTTGCGGAGGGTCCTCGCCACCAGGGCGTCGAGCATGGGCATCGGCACCGCGTACCCGTGGATGATCAAGACCATCGGCGCATCGGCCGGCAGCCCGCGGGTCACATGCGCGGTGGCGATGAGCTTCGAGGCGCCCGGGTGGGCGCCCGGCCCCGCGCTCGGTCCCTCCAGCCGGAGCTCGGTCCCGTGCCGATGCTCCCACCGGGCTGTGGCCATGACCGCCGCCGGGTCCTGGACCCGGCTCTCATCCCAGAACGCCTGCGGGTGGACGGCCTCTCGTGCCTGGGCGCCCTGGGTCTCATAGCGCAGAGCGCCGAGCCGCCACAGCACAGCGGAGTCGATGCCCCGGTGGGCACGATCGCGCCGCAGTGGCCGCCGGGCCGTCCTCTCCTCCATCCGCGTCAGCGTACTGCGGCGGCCCTTCCGACGCGCCCGCGACGGTTGACACAATCTCGCACGAAGCGCCGAAGTAGAGTCGGCGGTCGAAGTTCCGGAGGCGGAGGAGGACCACGATGCGAGGTTTCAAGGATTTCATCCTGCGCGGCAACGTGGCGGCGCTCGCCGTCGCGTTCGTCATCGGCGGCGCCTTCGGCGCCCTCGTCCAGGGGTTCGTCAAGGATTTCGTCACCCCTCTCATCGCCATCCCGGGCGCGGGGCGGGACTTCGGTGGCTACACCTTCACGGTCGGCCACGGCACCTTTCACTACGGGGACTTCATCAACCTGGTGATCGCGTTCCTGCTCCTGGCCGCGGCGATCTACTTCGCGCTGGTCGTGCCCATGCAGAAGCTGGAAGCACGGCGCACCACCCCCGCAACGCAGGACACCACCCGGGAGTGCCCGGAGTGCCTCAGCAACATCCCGCGGGCGGCGCGCCGCTGCGCGTTCTGCACGGCGCAGGTGCCCCCGGTCGGGTTCGAACCGACACCGTAGCCGGGTTTAAGCCGGCCGCCTCTGCCAATTGGGCCACGGGGGCCAGCAGAGGGTACCCCCGCGGCTGCCGCCACTCGCCGGCGCGGCGACCCGTGGCTGCGTAGAGTCCGAGCAGATGTTCGGTCGTCGCGGTCGTCCCGACTCGACGTACATGCGCAGCCAGGCGAACCACCGGCTGCCGGTTGCCCCTGACGTGGTCGCG
This sequence comes from Candidatus Dormiibacterota bacterium, assembly GCA_963823765.1. Taxonomy (GTDB): domain Bacteria; phylum Chloroflexota; class Dormibacteria; order Aeolococcales; family Aeolococcaceae; genus Aeolococcus. Next base: position 423,744 of record CAWGML010000002.1, on the reverse strand, counting down.
CGCGGCCTTGTCATGAGCCTCCTGGCAACCGGCGAGGCGCCGACCGAACGGCGCCGGCTCGGTCAGCTGCTCATCGACACCCTCGACGAGCTGTCCGGCCTGCCGACGTGCACGGTGGTCGTCGCCGACCGTGCGCAGGTGCACGAGCATGACGGCCGCCGCCTGCAGAGCAAGACGTACGGCTACTACCGCTGCCGTTTCGTCGACGGGGCTGTGAGCGAGGCTCGCATCCGCATCTATCACCGCACCGCCGTCCGCCAGCAGGTCATCTCGCCCAAGGTGTTCCTCAACACCCTGCTCCACGAATGGGTGCACCACTACGACTTCGCCGGCCTGCGCTTGGCCAGGTCCCCCCACACCGCGGGGTTCTACGCACGGCTGCGAGCGCTCGCCGAGGCCCTGGACGTGGGCTTCGTCCTGCCACCGGATCCGGACGACAAGCGCCGGGGCGCCCCTGCCGCGGGAGCGTCGTCGGCCGTTGATGTCGAGGTGACCGGGCGCCTCGTGTAACGATCGGGCCGCCACCATGACAGCCCTGGTAACGGTGCGCGACAACCGCCCCGCCGGCGCGCTCGCCCTGCGCGGATGACCCGAGAATCAGTGCCATGACTGGCGGACGACTGCTGCATTGCGCCTGCGCGGCCGCGGTCGCATGCGCCGCCGTCACACTGGCCTCGGGCGCCGGCCCCGTGCTGCACGCGCACGCCGCGGCGGCGAGCCCGACGCCGGCAACCCTGCGCGTCGGGCGCGTGCACCTCATGGCCACGGCCTCGGCACACGCCACCCCCGGGGCCACGGCGCACGCGGCGTCGGCAGCGGTCGTGCCTCACCTCACCTACTACGGCGGCCACGTGCTCCCCACCGTGCACGTGATCCAGGTGCTGTACGGTGCGGGCACCTACGAGCCCGAGGTCTCGCGGACCTTCGCTCCGAGCATCGCCAGCTTCTATGCCGGCGTCAACAACTCGCCCTACCTCGACCTGCTCGCGCAATACGGCACCAACATCAAGGACGCCGCGGGCAACCAGGGCACCAACCAGCTCATCGGACGTGGCTCCTTCACGGGCCAGGTGGTGATCACCCCGACCCAGGCCCATGACGGCAGCACCATCGATGAACTCGAGCATCGCTGCTGAGCTCGCGGCCCAGGTGAGCGCCGGCAACCTCCCGCCCGAAGACGGCAATCTCCTGTACGCGCTGTATTTCCCTGCCGGGAAGACAATCACCGTCGGGCCGAGCTTCACCTCCGGTGTGCAGTTCTGCGCGTACCACGGCACCACCGGCGGGGCGCAGGAGCTGTACTACAGCGTGCTGCCTGACTTCTCCACCGGGGGCATGGCGACCAACTGCGGGAGCGGCACCGAGTATCAGAACGTGTCCGGGGTGTCGTCGCACGAGCTCGCCGAGGCGGTGACGGACCCCGAGGTGGGGATCGCACAGTCCGATGCCCCTCCGCTGGCGTGGTACTACGACAACCCAAGTGACCCCAACCAGGGCGAGGTTGGAGAGATCGGTGACATCTGCAACGGCCAGGACGCGACGGTGCTGGGCGGCGACGGGGCGACGTACACGGTCCAGAGGTTGTGGAGCAACAGCCAGAACGCGTGCGTCACCAGCCCCAACGATTTCTCGGTGGCTGCCCAACCGTCCACCGTCACTCTCACCGCGGGATCCTCGGGGACATCCGCCACCGTGTCGACAGCGGTGACGTCCGGCAACGCCGTCCCCGTCGCCCTCTCGTCGAGCGGCGCACCGGCCGGGGTCCAGGTCGCCTTCAGCCCACCAACAGTGACGGCGGGCGCGGCATCCACGCTGACCGCAAGCAACGGCGGTGGCGCCGTGCCCGGGACCTACTCCGTCGTGGTCACCGGTGTGAGCGACTCCGTCACACACTCGACAACTCTGACGCTCATCGTCAGCGGGGGCGCGCAGGCGAGCCCCGTCGCCTACGGGGGGTGGCGGTCTCTCGGCGGTGGGATCGCCGACAAGCCGGCCGTGGCCTCGGCGGGAGCGGGCCAGCTGACCGCGGTGGTGGTTGCGCCCGACCGCTCGCTCTGGACGCGCTCCCTGACGGGTGGGTCCTGGTCCGCATGGACTGGGCTTGGCGGCTACACAGACGCCGGCCCGGCGCTGGCCTCGTGGGGTCCGGGGCGCCTGGACCTCTTGGTGCGAGGAGCCGACCACGCCCTGTGGCACCGGTCGGCGCGCAACGGCCTCTGGTCCGCCTGGGAAAGCCTCGGGGGAGGGCTGTCCTCCGCGCCGGCGGCGGCGTCCTGGGGGGTCAACCGGCTCGACATCGTGGTCAGGGGCGGCGACAACGCCCTCTGGCACCGCTTCTACTCGGGGACCTGGTCGGGTTGGGAGTCGCTGGGCGGCAGCCTCGGCTCAGCGCCCGCGGCCACCTCGTGGGGTCTCGGCCGCCTCGACATCGTGGCCACGGCGGCCGACGGAAGCCTGTGGCATCTCAGCTTCTCCGGCGGGTGGTCGTCGTGGGAGGGCATCGGTGGCAACACCACCCTCGACCCCGCGATCGCCGGGCCGGCTCCGGGCACCCTCGAGGTTGCCTTGGTGGATGCCGGCTCAGCTCTCGCCCACCTCGCGTACTCGAACGGGTGGACGGGCACCACCAGCCTGGGCGGCCGCGCGTCCTCGGCGCCGGCGCTGTCGAGCTGGGGACGAAACCAGGTGGAGATCTTCGTGGAGGGTTCGGACGGGGCCCTCTGGTACGCGTTCGGAGCCCCGTGACAAGCGAGGCGACGGTGGGAATCGAACCCACGATGGAGGTTTTGCAGACCTCTGCCTTACCACTTGGCTACGTCGCCCTGAGCTGAAATCCCGGTCACGCGACCCTGCCGCATGGCCCTGCCAAGAGTACGCGACGGCAACGGAACCGGCAGTCTACGGCTGCGACGAGGGCGTGATGGGCGATGCGCTGGGGGCCGGCTGCCTATCCGGCAAGCCACCATGAGTCGAGGCCCGGGTGTCGGGCGCCTCCGCCGGCCCACGGCTGCGCGCGGACGATCGACAATCGGCCGGTGACCGAGAGCGCAGCCGACCTCGCGGAACGGGCTGCCCGGGTGTTGCCCGGGGGCGTCACGCACGCGGCTCGTGCCTACTCACCGCCTCTCTACGTCGCCCGGTCGGAGGGCGCGCACAAGTGGCTCGTCGACGGACGCAGGCTCATCGACTACACGATGGGCCACGGCGCCCTCCTGCTCGGGCATGCCCATCCCGCCGTCGTTGAGGCGGTGAGGACCCAGGCGGCCCGGGGAACACACTACGGCGCCGGCCATCCGCTCGAGGTCGAATGGGCGGAGAGCATCTCGGCCATGGTCGCCTCGGTCGACGAGGTGCGCTTCACGGCGTCTGGGACCGAGGCGGCCATGCTGGCGGTGCGCGTCGCCCGCACGGCCACGGGCCGGGACGTGCTGGTCAAGCTCGACGGCCACTTCCATGGCTGGTCGGACGCGGTCAGCGTCAACCTCGTCGACGGTGAGCCGCGCCCGGCCGTGGGGGTGCCGGCAGCCCAGCTGCAGACGACGACCGTCGTGCGCGCGGGCGACCTGGACGCGCTGCGCGGCGCGCTCGGCACCGGCAGTGTGGCCGCGGTGGTGTTCGAAGGCTCCGGCGCCCACTACGGGCGCGAGCCGCTGCCGGAGGGCTACGCGCGGGCCCTGCGCGCGGAGTGCGATCGAGCCGGCGCGCTGCTGATCATCGACGAGGTGGTCACCGGGTTTCGCGTCGCCACCGGGGGGATGCAGTCACTGCTCGGCGTCCGGCCCGACCTCTCGATGTTCGGCAAGGTGATGGCCGGTGGGCTGCCGGGCGGAGCGCTCGGTGGACGGCGCGACCTGATGGAGCTTCTTGCCTCGAGCGTCGAGCACCCCGGCACATTCAACGCCAACCCCCTGACGGCCGCCGCGGGCATCGCCACCCTGGCGATCTGTGCGACCGGCGCGCCGCAGGAGGAGGCTTCGACAACCGCGGCCACGCTCGAGACGGGGTGGCGCGAGGTGATGCGACAGCGTGGCGCGCGCGGTCGGGTGTGGCGGCTGGCGAGCATCATTCACCTCCACCTCGACGACGCCGCCATGCAGGGGGCGCTCGCACGGCGGATGCGCGAGGAGGGCGTTGACCTGCTGCACACCAGCGCGTTCTGCTCCGCGGTGCACTCAGAGGACGACATCGCCGAGAGCATCGCCGCCCTGGACCGCGCGCTCAGCACTCGCTCGTAGCCCGGCGATGAGGAGCGAGCGGGTCGAGGCGTTCAGCGACGGTGTCTTCGCCGTCGCCATCACCCTCTTGGTGCTGGACCTCGTCCCACCAGCGCTGAACACCCCCGACCTCCTCGCCGCTCTCGCCGACCGCTGGCCGGACTTCGCCGCCTTCGCGCTGAGCTTCCTCACCATCGGGATCATCTGGGTCAACCACCACGTCGTGTTCGAGACCGTGCAGCGCGTCGACCGCCCTCTCCTGTTCCTCAACATCGGCTTGCTCATGTCGGTCGTGCTGCTGCCGTTCTCGACGTCGCTCTTCGCCCGCTTTCTGGTTGTCGGCGGTGCCCAGTCACACCTCGCCGCCGCGCTCTACAGTGGCTCGCTGCTCCTGATGTCGCTGTGGTTCGACGCCGCGTACGCATGGATCGGCGCGCATCCCGGCCTGCGCAGCTCCGGGAAGGCGGCCCCGGCGTCGATCCAGTCGCTGCTGCGCTTCGGAGCCGGCATCGCACTGTATGCCGCGTGCGTCGCCATCGCGTTCGTCAACGCGATGGCGGTGTTGGTCATTACCGCGCTGGTGGCGGTTTACTACATGGTCGACCAGGTCACGGGCCGCCCGCCGGCCGAGGCGTGAACCAGGTCAACCCTCGCGCTGGAGAGCACGCCGGGTCGTGATCGCTGCACGGATCCGCTCCAGCCGTTCGGCGATCGCCGCCTCCGCGCCGTGGTCCGTCGGCGCGTAGTACCGGTGCCCCACGAGCTCGTCCGGGAGATGCTGCTGATCCACGACGGCGTCGGGCTCGTCGTGCGCGTAGCGATAGCCGGCGCCGAATCCCATCCCGCGGTTCAGCGATGTCGACGCATTGCGCAGGTGCAGAGGCACCGGTTGGTGCAGAGTCTCACGCACGTCATCGACGGCGGCCGCGTATGCGCGCATCGCGGAGTTGCTCTTCGGGGCTGTGGCGAGGTAGAGCGCTGCTTCGGCGAGCGGCAGGTAGCCCTCCGGCATGCCGACGAAATGGGCCGCCTGCTGAGCCGCCACGGCCACCCCGAGAGCGAGTGGATCGGCGAGGCCGACGTCCTCGGCGGCGAGGATGACCATGCGCCGGGCACAGAACATCGGGTCCTCCCCCGCCTCGAGCATGCGCGCCAGCCAGTAGATGGAACCGTCCGCGTCGCTGTCGCGCATCGACTTGATGAACGCTGACGCGAGCCAGTAGTGCTGGTCGCCGGCACGGTCGTACAGCAGCGACGGGTTCTGCAGCGCGCCCTCGATCGCGGCGACGTCGACGAGTGACGGAGCGCCGGCGCGACTGGTGGCCGCCACCGCCAGCTCGAGCGCATCCAGCGCCACCCGTGCGTCACCGCCGCTGAGGCTGATCAGGCGCTGCCGCGCGGCCGGCTCGAGGGTGACAGCGACACGTCCAAGCCCGCGCTCGGGGTCTGCGAGAGCGCGATCGAGGAGCACGCCGAGAGCGTCGTCATCCAGTCCCTCGAGGCGGATCACCCGGGCCCGGGAGAGGAGCGCGCTGTTGACCTCGAAGCTGGGGTTCTCGGTGGTGGCGCCGAGAAGGGTGACCACGCCGCTCTCGACGTCGGGGAGCACCGCGTCCTGCTGCGACTTGTTGAAGCGATGGATCTCATCGATGAAGAGCACAGTGCGCTGGCCGATGCGGCGCCGCTCCCGGGCCCGCTCCATGATCTTGCGGAGCTCGGCCACTCCCGAGGAGACCGCGCTCACCAACTCGAACGCAGCGCCTGACCTCGCGGCGAGGATGTTGGCGAGGGACGTCTTGCCACTCCCTGGCGGCCCCCACAGGATCAGCGATGGCAGGCTGTCTCCCTCCAGGGCGCGCCGGAGGACGGTGCCGGGACCCACCGCGCGCTCCTGCCCCGCGAACTCGTCGAGGGTGCGCGGGCGCATCCGCGCTGCCAGCGGGGTGGAGGGACGGCTGGACAGAGGACCATCGCCCGCGGCATCGGTGCTCGCGGCGCCGCCGGGCCCGGTGCCGAACAGGTCGGTCTGGGGGTCGCTCACCCCGCCAAGCCTACGCGGCCGGCCAGCCACGCACGGCCGGGGCCGGCGACGCGGAGTCGCGTACCGTACCTGCGGTGGCATGCCCTCGCGACAGCGATCCACCGTGAGCGCCACGGTGCCGGGCCTGCCGATCGGCTTCGCGCACCGTGGCGGCGCGCTGCGACGGCCGCTTCAGAACACGCTCGAGGCTTTTCGCCAGTCCTGGGCGCTGGGTGCCACCGGCATCGAGAGTGACGTGGCGCTCACCGCCGATGGTGTCGCAGTGCTCATCCACCCCGGCATCCTCGCCCGGTTGCGGCGCCCGGTGTCGAGCCTGCGGCGCGACCAGCTCCCTGCGCGGGTGCCGACTCTCGAGGAGCTGTACCGCGCGTGCGGGCGCGACCTCGACGTGGCGCTCGACATGGCCGCGCCCGCCGCGGTCGAGCAGGTGGTCGCGACAGCCCGTCAGCATGGCGATCCCTCGCGACTGTGGCTGACCTACTGGCGCGTGGATGCGCTGGCCACCTGGCGGCGCCGATACAGCGACGTGCGCCTCGTGTACCCGACCCTGCTGTTGCGCAGGGGGAGCGTCGAGCGCCGCTGCGCGGCACTCCGAACCGCGGGTGTCGACGCGCTCAACCTCTATCACCGCAGCTGCACGCCGGCCCGCGCGGCCGCCGTGCACGGGTCGGGCCTGCTGCTCTTCGGCTGGGGCGCGCGCAGCGGCGCGGCGGCGGCACGGATCCTGCGCAACGGCGCCGACGGCGTGTTCTGCGATGACACAGCCGCGATGGTGGCCGTGGTGCAGGCGGAGAGCAGGCGCCGGCAGCGCCTCAGCGCAGCACGATGAAGCTGACGTTCTGGCGGTACTGCTCGAGGGTGCGCGCGTCCATGTACGACATCGAGCTGCGCAGGCCGGCGAGGTAGCGGCGCACCACGTCGTCGACACCCCCCTTGTACGGCACCAAGGTCTCGGTGCCCTCGACGTACCCCGGGTCCTCGGTGCCCGCCTGCTGCTGCACAGAGAACGACGCTGCGCCGCGCATGATCTTGACCTTCTTGCCGTCGACGACGATCACCCGCCCGGGCGCCTCGCGGGTCCCGGCCAGCGCTGACCCGACCATCACCAGGTCCGCACCGAGAGCGAGGAGCTTGCACATGTCGGCGGGGTTGCGCACGCCGCTGTCGCCGATGATGAGCGCACGGCGGCGCACCTGCGCCGCCTCCGCGACGGCGTGCGGGGTGGGCGCGTACACCGCGGTCTCGGTGCGGGTCTCGCAGACGCTGCCGCCGGCGATGCCCACTCGGATCGCGTCGACGCCGCGGTCCTCGAGCCATCGGAAGGACTCGGCAGTGGCCACGTTGCCGGCGATGAGGAACACGTCGTCGGCCTGCTCGCGAATCCATTCGACGGCGGACCCCACCTGCTCATGGGCGCCGTTGGCGGTGTCGACGCAGATCATCCGACAGCCCGCGCCGTACAGCCCGATGAAGCGCTCGCGGTAGTCACCGCTCACACCGATGGCCGCTGCCACCGTGCCGGGCGCACCGTCGTGCGACCGGTGGAAGTCGGCAACCTGCTCGGCGACCGGCTGGAAGCGGTGCAGCACGCCGAGGGCGCCCGCCGCGCCGAGCGCGCGGCACATCAGCGGCCCGCAGACGTCGGGCATCGGCGCCGCGACCAGCGGCAGACCGAGGCGGAGAGGGCCCACCTGGACGTCCGGTGAGGCGTCCGATCGATGCGACAGTGTCGATACCAGCCGCGGAACCAGCGAGAGGTGGTCGTAGTCGAACGCCACCGGCAGGTCGGAGAGAGCGTCGACGTGGGCGCGCGGCAGCGGTTCAGCGGTCATGGCTCGACCATGGTACCTGCGGGCCGTCGAGGGCTCAGCCCGGTGGCGGTGGTGCCTCGGGGACGGAGAACGACGGGGCTGTGCCGATGACCGAGCGGAGTGCCTGCGCAGCCCCGAGCAGGGCCGCGGACTCCGCGGGCACCACGATGGTGGTGTTGTCGCTGTCGGCGAACTTCGCCAGGGTGTCGAGCTGCAGAATCGCGACCAGGGTCGGGTCCGGCGACGCCGCCTTGATGGCGGCGTACACGGTCGAGATCGCCTGGGCGCGCCCTTCGGCCTCCAGGATGAGCGCTTGCCGCGTGCCCTCGGCGCGGAGGATGAACGCCTGCCGCTCACCCTCGGCATTCTTGATGGCGGCCTGGCGGTTGCCGTCGGCGATGTTGACGGCCGAGGTCTGCTGTCCCTCCGACTGCAGGATGCGCGCTCGCTTCTCCTGGTCCGCCTGCTTCTGGAGGGCCATCGCCTGAAGGATCTGCGCCGGGGGCGTGATGTCGACGATCTCGATGCGGCTGATGCGGATCCCCCACTTGTCGGTGACCTGCTCCATCTGCTCCTGCATGCTGGCGTTGATCCGCTCGCGCTGTGACAGCGCCTGGTCGAGGCTGACGTTGCCAAAAGCGTTGCGCAGCGTGGTGCGGGCCTGCTGGTCGATGGCCACGAAGTAGTTCGACACCGCGAAGAGCGCCGCCTGGGCGTCGACGACCTGGCTGAAGATGGTGGCGTTGACGGCAACCGCGACGTTGTCCGCCGTGATCACCTCCTGGCGATCGCCGGTCCGCGGGGTCTCGCGCATGTCGACGCGGACCAGCCGGTCGATGAACGGCAGGATGAGGGTCACACCGGGCGGCCGTACCGGTGCCACGTACCGCCCGAAGCGCTGGACCACGCCGACGTAACCCTGCTGCACCACCTTGATGGCCTGCGCCAGCGCGATGATGATGATAAGCGCGGCAACCGCGATGACCACGAACGTGACGACGGTGCCGGTGGTGACCATTGCCTCTCCTCAGCTGGGCTCGGTGCGCGAGGCCGGCTGAACGCGCCTCGTACGGTGCCTCTGTCGGTCGTTCACTGCGCGGGGCGGACCAGCAGGGTGGTGCCACGCACCGCCACGACCACCACCGGGATGTCAGCCGGGAGCGGTTCGGCGGTGTCGGTGACGGCGAGCCAGCGGTCGTTGGCGAACAGCGCATGCCCGGGGTGATGCTCGTCCCCGACGGTGTCGAGCGTGATCGCCGGTTGGCCGACGAGGCCGTCCGCACTCGCCTGGATGCCACGGAACTTGGAGATCGGCACGGCCCGGTCGAAACGGGCACGGACATACGGGCGGATCAGCGTCGAGCCACCGATCGAGAGCACGGCGAACAGCACGCCCTGGAGCCACAGCGGGCCACCGGCGATCGCGGTGATCGCCGCCGCGGCGGAGCCGATGGCGACGAACAGCGCGTAGAAGGCCTGGGTGTGCACCTCGAGAACGATGAACGCCACTGTCATCGCGACCCAGAGGCCGAAGAACATGGACTGCAGCAGTGACATCGATCTCAGTGTACGGCCGCCCGGGCAGCAGGGGCGGTACGTTTGCCGACATCGAGGCCGTGCGCCGCGCCGTGGTCGCCGTCGGGGCGGCTAGCGGGGCTCGATGTTCTGGAGGCGCACCCGGCCGCGGGCCACGTCCTTGCCGTCCTGGGCACGTGCGATGACAACGTCCCAGAGCTGCTGGCTGTGACCCTGGTACACCGCCGTGGCCACCACGTCGAGGCGGCCGGACACCGTCGGCCGCAGGAAGTCGGTGGCGTTGGCCACCCCCACCGCCCGGCGACCGCTGTCGCGCACCGCGGTCCAGGCCCCGATCGAGGCGAAGGTCTCCACCACCGACGCGAGGACGCCGCCGTGGAGGATGCCGAAGGGTTGATGGTGCTGCGGACCGACCTCGAACCAGCCCGTCAGGCGCGTGGGACCGACCTCGTCGAAGTGACAGCCGAGCAGCTCGAGGAACTGGCTGGTGGCGCGCATCTGCTGTTCGGCCTCGAACGCCGCGCCGCTCGCACGGTCATCACCCATGCTCCAGACACTAGCGACACCGGAGCACCCGCTGTCCGGAGTCGCTACGCCGCCTTGATGACCGGCAGCTCGGGGTAGGACGCCCCGAGCACCGCCTTGGGGTCGCCCTGCAGCCAGTCGCGGATGAGCGTCTGGTACACGCTGCGGAAGTCGACGGTGTACTTCAGGTTGCCGCCGTCGATGGTGCTCGTCAGCGACGGCTGCTCGCCGTACAGGCCACCCTTGACCGGCTCCCCGATGATGAAGACTGGTGCTGCGGCACCGTGGTCGGTGCCCTGGCTGCCGTTCTCGCTGATGCGGCGGCCGAACTCGGACCAGGTCATCAGCACGACGCGGCCTGCCTGCCCATGCGCGGCCAGGTCCTGCATGAACGCGCTGACCGCGGTGTCGACCTCGGCGAGCAGCGCGTCCTGGCGGTTCGATTCGTCCTGGTGCGTGTCGAAGCCGCCGATCACCACGTGGCAGATCTTCACCGACGGCTCGGTGACGATCATCTGGGCGGTGAGCTGCAGCGCCGAGCCCAGGCTGTTGGCTGCCGCGGCTGCCGTCGACGGGGCGTACTGGGCCGCCGGCCTGTACGTCGCCGCGCTCGTGGCCAGGGACTTCATCCCCAACTCCGCGGTGCTCAGCGCCTGGTCGAAGAGCGCTCCATAGATCCCGGGAGTGTTGCGGTAGAGGGTCGGCGCGGTCGCCGCCCGGGCAGGGCCGCCGCGCACCGCGTACCCCTGCACCGACTGGATCACGCTGACCGTCGACCTCGCCGCACGAAGCTCAGGAGGCGTGCTGACCTCACCGAGGGCACAACCGGCGAGCGGGTGGCCCTGCGATCGAGCTGGCCGCCGAGAAGCTTGCCGAGCCAGCCGTCGGTCTGGCGGCGCGCCGGGTCGGCGTACTCCCAGACGTAGAGGTTCTCGAAGTGCGAGTACGTCGGCTTGTCGTAGCCGACCCCTTGGACGATGGCCACCTGGCCGTGGTCGTACAGCGACTTGAGGCCTTTCAGGGCGGGGTTCAGCCCCACCTCGCTGTTGATGTGCAGGACGTTCTCCGGGCGCACACCGACCGTCGGCCGTGCGCTCGCATAGGTCGGGTCGGCGTAGGGCACGACGGTGTTGAGCCCATCGTTGCCACCGGCGAGCTGCAGCACCACGAGGACACGGTCGTTGTGGATGCCGTCGGCGCCTGCCGCGAACACACCCTTGGCCAGGATCGGCGGGACGATCAACCCGCTGGCGGTCCCGACCAGGCCGGCGGCAAGAAAGTCGCGTCGGGTGACGGTCATCGGGACAACCTCATTTCAGTTGGAACTCGGGGCTGGCGAGCAGTGCGAACCAGCGATCGGGCTCGGTGTGAGCGGCACCGATCGCCGCGCTGGTGGCGGCGCCGACGACGCCGTCGAGCTGGGTGCGCACGGCCGCAGCCGAATCAGGCAGGGTCGGCGCGCGCAGGGTGGCGGCGGTCGCGAAGTTGATGCGCGCGAGCAGCGTTGACGAGCTCAGCCAGCCGCCGTTGGCGGGCCAGCCGGCAACGTTGGGCGGGTCGTACAGCACCTGGTCCATCCCGGCGGCCAGCCGCACCGCGACCGCGGCGAGCGCCGGGCGATCGAGGGCCCGCATCGCGGCCACCATGTAGTCCGTCGGCGAGCGCAGCAGCGAGCGGTAGTTCGACGGCGAGGTGAAGGCGGGGCTTCGGAAGATGGCCCGCATCAGGGTGCGCAGGTCGTACTTGCTGGCACGGAACTGCGTTGCCACCGCGTCGACGTCCGCGGCCGACGGGTTGGGCGCCGCGAAGAAGGTCATGGCACGACGCGTGACGAACGGCGCGCACGCCGGCTGGGCCAGCACGATGTCGATGACGTCGTCGGGCCCCAGGTTGCCCGTGTGGCCGAGGAAGGTCTTGGTGCCCGAGTCGTGGACGCGGGACACGAGCATGCCGTGAAAGGCGGCGCCGGACCTGACCAGGGCGTTGACCTGGCTGGCGAACACCGTCCGGTTCTTCCGATCGTACTTCGGGGCGGCGATTCGTGAACCGCTCGAGTCGAACAGCCCCACGCGGAGGCCGCTCAGCGCCCTGGCCGCCTCGCGCACGTCCGTCTCCGCGTAGTTCCCCGGGCCCAGGGTGAACAGCTCCATCAACTCGCGCGCGTAGTTCTCGTTGGGCGACGCGGCGGTGCTGGCGTCAAGGTTGAGGTAGCGCATCATCAGCGGGTCGCGAGTGACACGGGAGAGCAGGCCGCGCAGGTCGGACAGGCCCGCCTCGCGGTACAGCAGGTTCTGCTGGTACACCAGCGGCAGCCGCGCCGCGTTGCGGAAGTCACTGGTGAGCACGCCGTGCCAGAACAGCGCCATCCGCTCGGGGAATTGAGCCGTCGTGGTGGCCATGTGCGTGTACCAGGCTGCCGCCACCTGGGTGTGGTTGGTCACGTCGGCGGGCATGGGGAGTGCCACCGGCTCCTGGCTGACCAGCTCGTCGACGAGGTCGTCGTACGGCATCGCCGCGGCCACCTCGAGGTCAGCCTCCGTGTAGCCGAAGCCGGCACGGCGCAGCAGGTGTGCAGCCATCGCGCGCTTGTCATCGAGCGGGCTGGGCCAGCCGCCGAAGCTCACCGATGCCTTGGGCTGGGACGCGATCTCATCGAGGCCGTATGCCAGGGCGGCGGCGCCGAGCATGCCACCGGCGGCGGCGCCGATCGCCTGCCGGCGACTGAGGCGGATGTCGGACACGCTCATCTCGGCCGCAAGTCTGGAAGGCCTTCCTTAGAGGAAGCGGAAAAGCGGCGTGTGCGGCGCACCTTTCAACCACGTCTCAATCCCGGACCAGGCGGAGTGGCCGCCTATGCTGGGCGGGTGAGCCCGGTCCCCACCCGCTTCGCCTACGACGAGCCGGCCAGAGCACTGCTCGTCGAATGGGACGATGGCGCGTTGCATCGCCTTCCCTTCGCGCTCCTGCGCCGCTCCTGCCCCTGCGCCGCCTGCCACGGGGAGATGGGCAGCTCAGGCCGCTTCGCGGTGCGTCCCAACCTGGAGCCCGGTGAGGATGAGCTGGCCGACATCTCGCTGGTGGGCTCCTACGGGCTCAACGTGGTCTGGGCCGACGGCCACAACACCGGCATCTACACCTTCGAGCGGCTCCGCGAGCTCGGCGAGCGCGAGGTGGCCAAACCGTAGAACGAGGGCGGTACAGTGGACCGCATGTCCATCAGCACCGCACCGGTCGTCCTGTCGGCGAACGAGGCCGGCGTCCTCACGCTCACGCTCAACCGCCCCGAGGTCCTCAACGGGCTCACCGACGAGGTCCTAGATGCCGTCGCCGAGGGCTGCCGCCAGGCTGCGACCGACGACGGGATCCGCGTCGTCGTGGTCACCGGGGCAGGGCGCGGTTTCTGCTCGGGGCAGGACCTGCGCGCCGGGCTGGAGTCCGGCAGCATCGACATCCGGGGTCACCTGCGCGAGCACTACGTGCCGATGGTCCGCGCCATGCGTGAGCTGGAGAAGCCGGTGATCGCCTCGGTGAACGGTGTCGCCGCGGGGGCCGGCATGTCGCTCGCGCTCGCTGCCGACTTCCGCATCGCCGGGGAGTCGGCCACGTTCATCCAGGCTTTTGTGCGCATCGGCCTCGTGCCCGACGCGGGCAGCAGCTACTTCCTCCCCCGCCTGGTCGGCACCGCCAAGGCACTGGAGCTGGCGATGCTGGGCGAGACGGTCGATTCCGCCGAGGCGCTCCGCCTGGGTCTGGTGCATCGCGTTGTGCCGGATGCGGATCTCGGCCATGCCACGGCGGATTTCGCCGCACGACTGGCACGCGCACCGCGTTCGGCCGGCCTGATCAAGCAGCTCATCCTCCAATCCCTGGACAGCGACCTGGGCGAACAGCTGCAGCGAGAGGAGGAGGCGCAGGTCGTCGCCTCGGAGAGCGCTGACTTCGCTGCCGGCGTCCAGGGTTTCCTCACCAAGCACGCTCCCGAGTTCACCGGGCACTAAGGGCGCGCCCGGAGGCCTGAGATATACTCGCCAGCCGCGAGCGGGAGTAGCTCAGTGGTAGAGCATTACCTTGCCAAGGTAAGGGTCGCGAGTTCGAGCCTCGTCTCCCGCTCCACTCCGTGATTGGATACGGAACGGTCCGGCTTCGGTCGACGTGGACTGACGGCCGCGCGCAGTGTAATCTCCACGCGTGACACCGACCCCGCAGACCACCCAGGGCTCCCAGGAATACATCGACCTACCACGCGTCGCCGACGAGCGCACAACACTACTCACGTTTCTCGATTGGCAACGCACAACCCTCGCTCGCAAGTGCGAGGGCTTGACGCCGGAACAGCTGCGGGAGCGGTCCGCGCCACCGTCGACCCTGTCGCTGCTCGGGCTGGTCCGGCACCTTGCCGATGTTGAGCGTGGCTGGTTCCGGCGCACTCTGGCGCTCGAAGATGTGGGGGACCGCTTCGCGACCGAGGCGAACCCCGACGCCGACTTCGACGACGTCGACAGTGGCGACGTCGACGAGGCATTCGCGACCTGGCGCTCCGAGTGCGAATACGCGGACCGCATCGTCGCCACTCGCGGAACTCGACGACACCGGTCGCCAGAGGACCGGCCGCGTGGTGTCGCTGCGGTGGATCCTCATGCACATGATCGAGGAGTACTCGCGGCACAACGGCCACGCCGACCTGCTGCGGCAACGGATCGACGGGGCGACCGGTTACTGATCCGCATAGCCGCTGCAGTGGGCAGGCGCTCGTCGACCTACGGTGACCGACCGTGACCTCCGACTGCTGGCCTGAGTCGAACTTGACAGTGACCACGGGCGGTGGAGCGTGCGGGGAGGATCGAGGGCTCTGCCGAAGGCCTTCTCATGGCGCACCCCGACCCGAAACTGATCCAACTCACCAACCGGGCTGCCAGCACAATTCCAAGGCGTACACAGCGTGCTCGGCAGGCACCTTGCACGGTGCCACCTGCGCCGGCCGGGCAACTGCAGGGAATGGCAGACCGCGAACACTTCCACACCATGCTGGACGGCAAGTCGGTGGACGCGCTCCAAGCGGACGCCGCCCGGTGCGCCGCGATCACCGAATGGCTGCGTGTCGCGGCGACCATTGCGGCCTCCAAGACCCCCGTACTCCGCGCACTGCGTGCCCTCGATTGACGTTCCCGTGGCGACGACACCTCCAAACCGGCGCCACATCGAATACTTCCACGACCCACGTCCGGGTCGACCACATCCTCTTCGACGGTATGCTGGTCCTCCACGAGGGTGGGCTCCGGCCGGCTGACAATCGTCCCGTTCTCGGGCTTACGCTGAAGGAAGCGGACGCCGAGCACTTCCGAGTGGCCTGAGCGGTGCCAGCACCACGTCGAGCGCAGAACCGCCGGGCACGATCGGTTGCCCCGAGCATCCCCGCCGATCCCGCAGCCGCTCCTGTCGTGCTGCGTGAGTACGCGCTCCTCGCCGACGGAGAGCGCGGCATCGTGGTCGGACCCCATGGCGATTTCGTCTGGATGTGCTTCCCGCGCTGGCATGACCCCGCGCTGTTCAGCGCGCTGATCGGCGGCGACGGTTCCTACGCGGTGACCCCAACGGACACCCACGTCTGGGGCGGCTACTACGAACCGCGTTCGCTGATCTGGAGGAGCCGGTGGGTCACCCACACCGCCACCATCGAGTGTCGCGAGGCGCTGGCGCTGCCCAGCCGCGCCGACCGGGCGGTCATCCTGCGGCGGGTCGTCGCCTGCACCGGCACCGCTCGCGTCAGCTGCACGCTGCGCACCATGGCTGACTTCGGCTCGATGGCGCCGCGCTCGGTCCACCGGGTGGGCGACACGTGGGTGGTCGAGCACGAGAACACCCAGCTCCGCTGGGTCGGCGCCGAGGGTGCCCACCTCCGCTCCGGCGCCAACGGCGCTTTGGAGGTGGAGCTGACCCTGCGGGAGGGTGAGCACCACGACCTGGTCCTGGTGGTGGAGCACCGAGGCGCGGACGATGAGCTGCCAGACGCAGAGCGGGCCTGGGCCGCGACCGAGTCCGCCTGGAAGGGTCGGATCCCGGCGCTGGAATCGTCTACGGCACCGCGGGATGCCCGACACGCGTGTGCGGTGATGCTCGGCCTCACCAGCGGCGATGGGGGCATGGTCGCGGCGGCCACCACATCCCTGCCGGAACGCGCCCGCCAGGGCACCAGCTACGACTACCGGTTCGCCTGGATCCGCGATCAATGTTATGCAGGCCACGCTGCCCTCCGAGCGGGGGTCGATGAGCTCGCTGACCGCGCGGTGTCGTTCGTCAGTCAGAGACTGCTGGCCGACGGTCCCGAGCTCAAACCCGCGTACACGGTCACGGGTGGGCGCGTGCCCAGTCAGCGACGACTGCCATTGCCCGGCTATCCAGGCGGCACCGACATCGTCGGCAACCATGTGAACAAACAGTTCCAGCTCGACGCCGTCGGAGAGGCCTTGCTCCTCCTGGCCTCGGCGGCCGACCACGACCGGCTCGACGTCGACGGGTGGCGCGCCCTGGAGACGGCTGCAGCCGTGGTGGAACAGCGCTGGACAGACACCGACGCCGGCATCTGGGAGCTCGAGCCGCGCCACTGGACGCACAGCCGCCTGGCCTGCGTGGCCGGGCTGCGCGCCGCCGCCAGGGTTGCGCCGGGGTCGGCGCGCACCGGTGCCACCTGGACCACCCTCGCCGACACCATCCTTGCGGAAACCGGCCGAACGGCGGTCGGTGACAACGGTGCGTGGCGGCGGGCCACCGACGATTCGCGTGTTGACGCGGCCCTGCTCATGGCCACCGTCCGCGGGGCCGTGGACCCTGACGACCCCCGGTCCGTCGCCCTTCTGGAGGCCATCGCCGACGAGTTGGTCGAGGATGGCTACGTGTATCGCTTCCGCCACGACGCACGACCCCTCGGGGATGCGGAGGGAGCATTCCTTCTCTGCGGTTTCATGATGTGTCTCCACCATCACGTCGCCGGCAATCCGCTCGAGGCGCTGCGGTGGTTCGAGCGGACCAGAACGTCGTGCGGCCCGTCCGGGCTGTTCTCCGAGGAGTACGACGTTCGCCAGCGCCAGCTTCGCGGCAATCTCCCGCAAGCCTTCGTGCACGCGCTCCTCCTCGAGTGCGCGGTGGTTCTGGGACCATGACCGCGGTCGGCGCGAACGCCACGAGGAGAGGCGACCGTCGCTCCCACCTCATACGCGGACTCATCGCCGGGGCGCTGGCGACGGGCACGGAAGCCGCCTGGACCCGCGCGCAGGTGACCATCCTCGGCGGCCGTCGGCCGGTGTTCACGCCCGACCTGATGGTGCACCGCATGGTTCTCGCGGCCACGGGGCATTCGCTCGATCGGCGCATCGAGCGCGTTCTTGGGGTGGTGATGCGATCGGCGTATGGCCCGTCGTGGGCGGCAGGGTGGGGTGTGGCTCGCGGGGGCCGCAACCCCCACGTGGTGCGCAACTCATGCGTCCTCGCAGGCATCATCTGGGTTGTCGAGATCACGACGCTGCCCATCGTGCGAGCCACCCCGCCGCTGCGCCGTTGGCCCGCCAGCGACATTGGCTTGGATCTCAGCAACGCTCTCGTTTTCGCGGTGGTGGCAAACGCTGTTCTGGCCATGCAGCACTGGCACTGAACAGCAGCAGCGCAACGAACGCCTGGGCGCTGGCCTGGATCACGGCCCCCAATTTGTTGGAGGTCACCCGGCCCTGGCACCGGCTCGACGACCAGCATGACCTTGGGGGGCTTCCGGTTCCGGAGTGAAACGCTGGACGTCGCCCTGCACGAGATGACTGTGCTGCCAGGTTCATTTCACTACGCGGTAGCGGATGTGCGTGGCCTCGGGAGTGTCGATAACTTGAACGATGCCGAGCTCGATCCTCCTCGGCAACACGTCGAATAGTCGGCGGCCACTACCGAACAGCACCGGCACCTGGTGAATCTGCAACTCGTCGAGCACGTCCTCTTCGAGCGCCCGTTGTGCCGTATACGCACCATGGACCAGCACGTCGCGCCCACCTGCAGCGGCCTTGGCCCGTGACATTGCGCTGACGATCCCATCAGTCACGTAGGTCACCAAGGGGTACCTCGCGACACCCGCTCCCGGCGGCCTGTGACTTACGACGAAGATTGGAACGCGGTCGTGGTGGTCGCCGCCCCAGTGATCGACTTGTTCCACCGTGTTGCGACCAGACAGGACGGCCCCCGTCTGCCTGCCTTCATCGAGGAACTGCTGGCCAATCCCGGATCCATCCGTGGTCTCGGCGGCCGGCCCAGCGTCCGTGGGAAACCCGTACCACTGGTGGAGACGCATGAAGTCGTCGCCTCCGGGATTGCCCGGTGCGTCGTTGGGGCCGGCGATGAACCCGTCAAGCGACATCGACATGTAGAGCACGGATCTAGACATGTGGCTGACCCTTTCCCCTGCGAGCCGTCCGACCTCATCACCTGTAGAGACCACGCATGGTGGAACAAATCATCGGTGCCTCCACGCCCGGGGCGGCGCTCAGCGTGCCATAGCCGTGGAAATCACGGTTAAGTGCTGTCGCCTCCCGCGCCGCGCGATCGCGTCAGCGCCTCTCAGCCTCAATGCCAGACCGAGGACGACGACTAACGGCGCAAAAGGCATCTGCCGCGGAGCCCTGCTTTAGCGACCCACTGACACGGAAGCCGTGACATGATTCCCGAGCTAGGAGTAGGGTCAGCAGCCTGGGCAACGCGGAGGAGACGCAGATGGCCGAGTCCCGGAGCAATGCCAAGGATCGGTCGGACCGGGCGCAGCGAATCTTTGGACTTCAGCTTCAGTTGGCACGTTTCGGAGCATCAACGGTTGCGCTGGGTTTCGACGAGCCCACTGTTACGGAGCCGGCGCACAAACCGCCCGGGCAAGTGCCGGACCCCTCATCGTGTGACGTTATTCCGTAGTCGGAACCGATCGGCCAGGTCTGAGACCGAGAGATGGCTGGCTGCTAGTCAAATTCATCCGGTGTGAGGTAAGCGCGGCAAATGTGAGCTGACGACTTTCATCTTGGTAAAGACCGGATGGCATCAGACCCATACGCGCAAGTGTCACCAAACTGCGACGACCTCCAAAACACGCCGAGGCTACCTGGCGGGGTCACGTCGGCTTGGTGTTGCGCAGGTCGTCGGCGAGGACGACCGCTCTTACCCTGTTGACTCCGTGCGGCACAGATGCGCTCGGTAAGGCCCAGCGGCCAATTGCCGCGTTGTCGGCGTCACACAAGGTCAGCGCGCAACATGGCGCGCCAGCACGACCTCCGCGGCTGCCAGAGCCGCTAGGAGCAGAAAGGGCGTCAGGAAGCTGCCTGTGCCGCTGCGCAGCAGGCTGACGATGAAGGGACCGGCGGCGCCGAGCAGATAACCGTAGAAGAGCATCGTCGAGGTGAGGCTGCGCGCCGCGTCCACACCTGACGTCATCGCCAACGGCACCGTGAGAGTCAGCGGAAAGATGCCGCCCACTCCCAGTCCGAGAACGATCATCCACAGCCACGGCAACGAGGTCGGGCTGACGGCTACCAATGCGAGGCCGACGGCAGCGACGACCCCGGTCACCCGCAACCCGTCGGCCAGACGACCGGTGCGCTGCACGAGAAGGGAGCAGGTCAGAGCGCCCACGACCTGCATGGCGGTGAAGAACGACAGCAACAGTCCGGCGCTCACCTTGGACAAGCCGTGTTCCTCATACAGGGGCGCGAGCCACGCGAGCACGCCGTAGTAGACGATCGACTGTATGCCGAAGAAGCAGGCGGCGAGCCATGCCTGGCTTGTAGGACGCGGCAGAGCAACGCGAACCGTGAGCGGCTGGCGCGGCGAACACGCGGCGATGATCACCCACAAGGCCAAAGCGAGGACAGCGACGCCGGCCCATATGGCCAGCGCGCTCTGCCAGGTCGACGGCAGCACCAGCGCGAGTCGCGGCGTGCCGAACGCCGCCACTCCCGCGCCGGCGTTGATCCCCACTGCGTAGACGCCGGTCATCAGCGCTCCGTGGGCGGGGAAGTAACGGCGCACCACCGCAGGCAGCATGGTGTTGCCGGCCGCGATACCGCAGCCCAGAAGCACCGCGGTTGCCAGCAGGACCATCGGCGAGTGTGCCCAGTAGCGGATTCCGGTGGCGATACAGACGATGGCGATTGCCACCACGATCGTTCGCTCTAGCCCGAGCCTCGCCCCGACGCGCGCGCTCAGCGGCGACGCCAGCCCCATCATCACCACTGGGGCTGTGGTGAGCAGCGACGCGTAGACGAGCGTTGTGCCGAGGTCATGCACCACCTGCGGGAGCACCGGCCCGACCGAGGCGATCCCCATGCGCAAGTTCAGCGCCAGGATGAAGATCGCCGGGACCAGCAGCATCAGCGGGAGTCGCTGGGGGGTGGGCGCGACCGGCTCGACGAGGTCCGCGGCGCCGAGCTG
Source organism: Candidatus Dormiibacterota bacterium (assembly GCA_963823765.1). Classification (GTDB taxonomy): domain Bacteria; phylum Chloroflexota; class Dormibacteria; order Aeolococcales; family Aeolococcaceae; genus Aeolococcus. The sequence goes on along the minus strand of CAWGML010000002.1, from coordinate 403,174 downwards.
CGGCTCGGCGGTCACCGCCGGCGCGGTACGAAGCCGGCGGGAGACCGCTGCAGCACCGCGCCGGCGGCCACGCCGGTGTCCTCGCCGTCGCGGACAACCTCGCTGCCGTCGACGTACACGCGGTGCACACCCGCGCAGAAGCTATGAGGCTGGTCGTAGGTGGCCCGGTCGGTGATGGCGATCGGGTCGAAGACGACGAGGTCGGCGCGGCAGCCGGGCCGCACCGCGCCGCGATCGTTCATGCTGAGCCGCCGCGCCGGAAGGGAGGTCATCTTGCGCACCGCCTCCTCGAGCGGCACGACCTTTTCGTCGCGCGAGTAGTGGCCGAGGACACGGACGAAGGAGCCGTAGCTGCGCGGGTGCGGCGTGCCGCCCGCGTCCGGGCTCAGCGTCCAGCCGTCACTGGCGACGGCGACCGAGCGGTTGCGCATGACCCGGCGGATGTCCTCCTCGCCGATGGCCGCGATGACCACCTCCACGCCCCCTCCCTCATCGCGGAGGAGGTCGAGGAAGACGTCGACGGGCTCACGGCGCTCGAACTTGGCGATGTCGGCGAGGCTGTGCCCCGCGAGATCGGGTCGGTGGCCGCCGTTCACCGACGCGATGGTCACAGTCTCCGGCTCGAAGTCGCGCTTGGGGCGGCCGTCGGTCGGTCCCTCCAGCATCTCGGTGCGTGCCGCCGCGCGCATCCCATCGTTCTGCAGCCGCTCCCGCATCGACGCGATACCCCCCTCCAGCATCCACGTCGGCAGGAGCGCGGTGAGCGTGGTCGACGTCGCCGTGTACGGGTACTGGTCGAGGAGAACGTCAACGCCATCCGCCTGGGCCAGCGCGACGCGCGCCAGGCTCCTTTCGGTGAGCCCCCAATTGCGTCTGCCCAGGACCTTGTGGTGGCTGATCTGCAGAGCCGCGCCGGACCGCCCCGCCACCGTCAACGCCTCCTCCACCGCGGCGAGCAACGCGGGTCCCTCGTTGCGCATGTGCGTCGCGTAGAACCCGCCCCGAACTCGCGGCGACGGACGCGAGGGCGACCAGCTCGTCGGTCTCTGCGTAGCTCCCCGGCGAGTAGATGAGCCCCGATGAGACCCCTGCGCATCCCTGCGCAAGCGCCTCGTCGACGTGCGCGCGCATGACGCTGAGCTCGGCGTCAGACGGAGGCCGCCGCTCGAAGCCCATGGCGGCGATGCGAACCGACGTGTGACCCACCAGCGTGACCACGTTGAGCGACAGGGGGAGGGTGGCCAGGGCGTTCGCGTACCCGCCCGCGTCGGTCCAATCCCATGTCAGCGCACTGCCGAGGTGGGCCGTGGACTCGCGCAGCAGGTCCGCATGCGCGGGGTCGACGGGGTACGGCGTGCTTCCACAGTTGCCAGTGACGATCGTGGTCACACCCTGACGCACCATGGAGTCGGCACGTGGGTATCGCGGCAGGGTGAAATCGCAGTGGGTGTGGAGGTCGATGAACCCCGGCGCCACGGCGAGACCGGTCACGTCGACCACCGCCCCGACGCCGGAGTCGAGATCCTCCCCCACGTCCACAATCAGGCCGTCGCGTACCGACACGTCCGCGTGGCGAGGGGGCGCGCCGGTGCCGTCGATGACGGTCCCCCCCCGGAGGAGGACAGACCCGCCCCGCTCCGGTACCCTCGGCGTGGTCAGCTGCTGACGTCCGTGACCGAAACGGCCGCGGCCTTCGAGGCGGTCATGCGCATGCCCCACTCGATGTGGCGCTGGAACTGGACGATCATGATCGGGTGGATTCCGCGGGCCTGCAGCCCCGCGTAGTCGTGCGCGGCGATGATGCGCTTGGCGTCGTCGTCCACCTCGGGATAGTTGGCGAGCACCGCATCCGGCTTCTCGAGGAACTCCACGAAGAGGTCCTCGTCCTCCTGGATGTCATGCAGGAGGCGGTGGACGTGGAAGTCACCCGCCCGGGGGCGGGGGTACATGAGCTGCTCGTCTGCCATTGCCTCTCCTCGTCAGAATTCGATGACGGCGTAGCCGCAGTGGCCTGAGTCCCAGTAGGAGTGACGCGTCGCTCGCACGCCCTCGCCGCGCGCGCCCAGGGCGATCGCCCAGGTCCGCAGCTCCACCATGCCGATGGCGTCGAGCTCGGCCGCCGTCAGGGACACGAGACGGTCGATGTCACCGGCCTCGAGCCAACCGAGCACGCGGTGGTCGGCCTCAACGTCGGGAGCGCTGAATCGGTGCGTGCCCGGGTAGTGGGACATGCCACCGGTGGACACGATGCCGACGCGCTTGCCCGTCGCCTCCGCCCACGACGCGATCGCCCGGCCGAGGTCAAAGCAGCGCCGGATCGACGGCTGCGGAGGCACGTACGCGTTGACGACGAGTGGCAGGACGGGAACGTCGAGCCCCTCCTCCACCATGAAGTTGAGCGGCACCAGGAAGGAGTGGTCAAGGACCTCGTTCTGGCTGAACGCGGGGTCGAACCCTCGGTCGAGCAGACCGTCCATGAGGCTGTTGGCGATCTCCGGGCTGCCGTTGAGCTCGATGCGACGGCGGTTGAACTGCGCCACCACCGGGTCGCCGGTGAACAGCGTGAACTGGGGCACCAGGTTCAGGAAGTGGTTGTGAAGGTGATCGAGCGCCACGATGATGAGCGCGTCCACCTTCTGCTCGCTAGAACGGCGGGCCACGGTGCGGTAACCCTCGTGCATGCGGGTGAGCTCAGCTGGATCCTCCTCCTTCGGCTGGGTGAAGATCTGCGGCGCGTGCGAGACGCAGAAGCCGAAGGCGACGCCGCCCTCGCGCGTAGCCTCGCCGGCGCGCACATTCGGCGATGTGACGGTGGTCATACCTGGTCTCCCCGTGAGGTGGCTGTTGGTAGTGATTCGGATTCACGCGATGCCATGGCCCGGGCGACGAACGCGTACTGCGCATCACCCGCGGTGAGCGGCGCGCGTCCGCCAGCGAGGCCGCGGGGCCAGTGCACCTGCACGCCCGCCGCCCGCGCTGCCTCGTGGTCCATTCCCCCTGGTGGCGAGGCGATGTCGACGACGATGCGGTCGCGCAGGGCGGCAAAGGCCTGGGGCGGCACGGCGTCGGTGGACGGCACCGTGTTGACAATGATGTCGGCTTCCCCCATCGCGGCCACACGCTCGTGGTATGCGACCGGGATCGCCCCGCACTGACGGGCGCGCTCAAGTGCCTTGGGATGACGCGTGGTGACGATCGGCAGACAACGGGCGGCAGCCAGGTAGTCGACGATCACCGCACCGGTGACCCCGTAGCCCACGACGAAGATGCGGTGCTCACGAAGGATGCGCTTGGTGAGCTCTATCAGCAGCCGCATCACCCCCTCGGCGACTCCCGTCGAGAGGCGAGTTGCGAGGCCAAGATCGTCCTTGAGTTGGAACAGGGCCACGTCCATCGCGCGCGCGAGTTGGTCGAGGGTGGGATTGGAGCGGCCGAGCACGATGCCGCCGCTAGACAGTGAGGAGGGTTCGAGCAGCTGTCTACCGAGCACGATCGGCTCGGGTGCGTCCGGCGCATACACAACGTCGCCGTTCAGTCCGGGCGAGGGCAACACCAGCCACTCCGCACCCGCCACGGCATCGGGAAGCTTCGCCGCGACGCGAACGCCATTCGACTCGCGAGAGGCCTGGCCGTAGCGCACCGCCTCGTGGCCGTCCTGCACCAGTCGCTGGGCGATGTGCACCTCGCGACCGTCACCACCAAGCACCGCGACGCGGTACCGCCTCATGCGTGAACCCCCACATGTGTCGTGATTGACTCCAGCGCGGCGTCGCAAACTCGGAGCGCCTCGCGCAGACGCTCGGTCTCCTCGGCAGTGCACGCCGCGTACGGGCCCCGCACCGCCGTCGACCCCAGGTAGCCGCGCAGCTGCATCGCCGCCTTGACAGCGGCGGGCTGGCCGATGGTCCCAATCGCGCGGCGGTAGGGGGCTAGCACGCGGTGCACCGCGTGCATGGTCGCGAGGTCGCTACGCGCGGCGGCGTCGACGAGTGTGAGCGTCGCCGCCGGGAACACCCAGCTGTTGGTCGAGGTGAGGCCGTCCACCGGCGCTGCCAGGGTCAGGGACGCCGAGAGGTCGGACGCGATGAGCACGTCGACGGCGTGACCACGCGCTCGGATGGCGTCGATGCCGGCAAGCAAGCGCGACGCGTCCCGTGTGCCCTGCTTGACCCCCACGTACGCCTCACCTGCCAGCACCTCACCCAGCAGCGTCGGCGAGAGGTCATGCCCGAAGACCGGGTTGTTGTAGATCACAAGGCTCCTGCCCACGGCCGCGCCGAGCTCTGCGAAGTGGCGGTAGAGGTCACGCTCGGTGGTCTCGGTCGCCAGCGGTGGGGCCACCATGACCAGGTCGGCCCCGTGCTCGAGCATCGCCGACGCCAGCCGCGCCGATCCCTCCGTCGAGCTCGACGCCGCGCAGGCCATGATCGCCTGGCAGGCGCCTGTGGCACGGACGGTGTCGAGAATGTCCAGCCTCTCGGTGTCGGTGAGGGCTGTGAACTCGCCGTACGCTCCGGTGAGGAGCAAGCGGCTGATCCCCGCGGCGGCGATCCGTTCCGCGTTGGCCGCCATCGCAGCACTGTCGACCTTGCGCCCATCCAGGCTGAACTGGGTGGGGGCGATCGCGTACAGGGTCATCCGGCGGCGTGGGACGTTCATCGCGCTCACCGTCAGGTCCGGATGTGCTCGACATGGGCAGGGCGACGGTGCGCCGCCGCGGAGGCGCCGAGGTACAGGCGGCCCACCTCGGGGTTGTCGAGCAGGTCGGAGGCCGCGTCCTCGATGCGCACGGTGCCGAGCTCGAGGACGGCCGCGTGGTCGGAGACCCGCAGGGCGGAGCGGGCATTCTGCTCCACCATCAGAACGGTGATGCCGTCGCGCGTCATACCCGCCAGCGTCTCGAACACCAGCGTGCGGCTCTTCGGGTCGAGCCCCAGGGACGGCTCGTCCGCCAGGACCAACGTGGGCTCGAGCATGAGCGCGCGGGCGAACTCAATGATTCGCTGCTGACCGCCCGACAGCGAGCCGGCGTGGGCATGGCGGAACTGCATGATCGTCGGAAAGCGGTCCGCGAGCGCCTCCGCCCGGCGGCGCACCAGTGCGCTGTCGCGCAGGATGTACCCACCCATCAGGAGGTTCTCCCACACCGTGAGCGTGGGAAACAGGCTGCGATCCTGGGGCACGTGCACGACGCCGGCCTCGAGGACGCGACGCGGCGTGAGTCCATGGAGAGACGTCCCATCGAGCTCGATGCTGCCGGACTGCACGGTGATCAGACCGCTGATGGCGCGGAGCAGCGTCGACTTGCCCGCCCCGTTGGGACCGATGAGACAGGTCATGCGCTGGCGCGGCACGGATAGCGTGACCCCGCGCAGCACGGTGCCGTAGCCGTACCCGGAGACGACGTCGTGGATCTCGAGACACGTGTCGATGGCTCAGTCCCCCAGATACGCGTCAAGCACGAGCCGGTTGCTCTGCACCTCCGCCGGGCGGCCGGCGAAGAGCGTCTTGCCGTGGTCGAGCACCACCAGCGGGTCACACAGGCTCATGACGAACTCCATGTTGTGCTCGATGACCAGGAATGTCATACCGGCGGCGTGGAACTCGCGGATGCGCTCTGTCATGAGGTCGACCATGACGTGGTTCACACCCGCTGTGGGCTCGTCGAGGAGCACCAGTCGAGGCTGTCCCATGAGCACCGCCGCGAACTCGAGCAACTTCTGCTGCCCGTAGGAGAGCTCGCCCGCCTTCGCCTCGGCAAGACGGATGAGGCGGAACTCCTCGAGGAGGTGCATCGCATAGTCGACGGTGGCGCGGTTGGCCTTGGACATGCCCCAGACCGCGAGCCCTCGCTTCGGTGCGGCCACGAGCAGGTTGTCGAGCACGTCCAGTTCGGGGAGGATTCGCGCGCGTTGGAACGTGCGGCTCATCCCGCGCCGATACATTTCTGTGGGGTCGGGCCGCGGGATCGGTCGACCATCGAAGAGGATGACGCCGGCGTCCCTGGCCAGGTAGCCGCTCAACATGTTGAGGACGGTGGTCTTGCCAGAGCCATTGGGCCCGATGAGCCCGGTGATACTGCCACGGCTCACGCTGAACGAGCAGCCGTCGACCGCAACGATGCCGCCGAAACGCTTGGTGAGCCCTTCGATCTCGAGGATCGCACCCGCCTCCGTCATCCCACCGCCGCCACGTCACCGACGGACTTCGGCCTGCCTGACGCTCTCCTCGACAGCGGAGGAGTGTCGGCGGCGGCGGCGCAGAGCGCGGTCGCCGATGGTCGTGACCACTCCGCGCGGCAGGAAGAGCATCACCGCGACGAACACGGCCGCATAGGCGACGAGGTAGAACTGGTTGCCTCCCAGCGAGTAGGCGAAGTACTGCTGCGCCGGGGTCAGGATGAGCGCGCCGACGAACGGCCCCCAAAGCGTCCCGATGCCGCCGAGGTAGGCGACCAGGATGATCCCCATCGCCAGGAACTCACCGTCGAATGCGAACTGTGGGTAGACGGTGGTCAGGTAGTACGCCCACACGGCCCCGGCCATCGCGGAGAACGCCGCGCTTCCGGCGAAGGCGGCGAACTTCGGCACCGCTGTGGCGACCCCGAGGCCGCGCGCCTTGTCCTCGTCCTCGCGCACCGCGAACATCATCAGGCCGAGACGGCTGCGCTTGACGTACGCGCACGCCAGCAATGTGACTGCGAACACCGCCAGCATCGCCCAGTAGAAGTACTCCTCGTACGTCCCCGGCGGGAAGGGTGCCTGGGGCACCTGGAGCCCTGGGGCGCCGCCCGTCACGGCGGTGAGATTGAGCGCGCAGTACTGGAGGATGATCACCAGCGAGATGGTCACGATGATGAAGGGCAGTCCGCGGGTGCGAAACGCGATGAACCCGAGTGGCAGCGAGATGAGCGCGACGACGATGCCGATGGCTGGCACCAGCGCGAAGGGCAGGAAACCGCTGCCGACGCCGATGTGCTGGAAGGTGAGGGCCAGCGAGTAGGCGCCGAGCCCGAAGAAGGCGACGCTGCCGAGCGACACGTACCCGGTGTAGCCACCGATGAGGTTCCAGGCCGACCCAAGAGCGGCGTACATCAGGGTGAAGATCCCGATGTTGACGATCCAGCTCTGGGCGCCGCTGAACGGGAACAGCGCCAGCAGCACGATGACCGCGACGCCGACGAGGAGCCCGCGGCGTTGGAGGAGCCGCTGCCTCATATGGCGTCTCGGGTGCGCACGCCAAAGAGCCCCTGGGGGCGGGCGATGAGCACGATGACCAGGAGGATGTAGAACGGGAGCGACGACCACGCCGGCGAGAACTCCGCCTGGACCAGGGACTCGGAGAGCGCCAGCAGCACCGCCCCGGTGATGGCACCGGCGTTGCTGCCGAGACCGCCGAGCACGCAGATGGCGAGAAGCCGACCGATCAGGTCGTAGTGGCTCGCCGGGTCGAAGCTGCTGACCAGTCCGAACATGGCTCCCGCAGCCCCGGCGGTGGCGGCTCCCACGCCGAATGCCAGGGCGGCGGTGCGCTCAGTGTTGACCCCGAGCAGCTTCGCAGCGGACTCGCGCTGTGACACCGCTCGGACCGCACGGCCGAACTTGGTGCGGGTGAGCAGCAGCCACATGCCGATGAGTACGACCACCGAGAGCAGGAAGGCGAGCACCCGGACCAGAGGGAACTGGTAGCCGAAAAGGGTCACCGAGGTGTTCTGGTAGGTCGTGATGATGCCCCTGAAGTCGGTGCCGTAGAAGATGCTCAGGATGCCCTCGATGCCGATCGCCATGGCCCACGTCATCAGCAGGGAGAGGCGGTGGGCGTCGTAGCGGATCGGCCGCAGGAGGAACGTCTGCAGCGTCACCCCAAGGGCGAACATCAGCGGGGTCGAGACGAGGATCGACAGGAAGGGGTCGATGTGCAGGTAGTTGAAGAGGGTGAAGGCGATGTACGCGCCCACCACCACGAACACGCCCTGCGCCATGTTGATGATGCGCATCGTCCCGAATGTGAGCGTGAGCCCACTCGTCATCAGCGCGTACAGGCCACCGGTGAGTACGCCCAGGATGATCGCCTGGATGAGGAGATGCACAGCTGCTCTATGCCTCCCGCTACGGGCCTACGGCCAAACCGGCTTGGGCGCGATGGGAGCGTGCTCGGCGATGTTCGCCGGGTACACGATGGTCAGCTTGCCACCGATCCACTCCTCGAGGAACTGTGTGCCCTTGGGAGCACCGTACTGGTCCACGCTGATCACGCCAACGACCGTCTGGTAGCTCCCCTGGTGGAGGGTGTTGATGATCGTCTGGTTGTCGATCTTGCCGGCCTTGGCGGCAACCGCCTCGATGAGTTGACCAACGGCGTAGGTCTCCGCCGACGTCGAGTTGATGTCGCCGGGATTACCACCGTACTTGGCGAGGTACGCGGCGACGAAGGCCTTGTTGCCGGGGATCGGCGCGCTGTACGTCCACACGTCGGAGGTGAAGATGCCCTCGGTGTTGTTGAGCCCCACGTTCTTGGGGAAGTCCACCGGGTTCTCCGGCCCGTTGGTCATGAAGAGGAACTTGGGGTTGAATTTCTGCTGGATCATCGCCTGGACCTGCGCCCAGCCGTCAGCGTCCTGCGAGCCGCTCACCACCATGTCGGGGTTGGTCGAGGCCACCTTGGCGATGACGCCCCCGAGGCTGGTGGTCTCCGCCGGGTATGTCGCCGAGTAGACAGTCTGGATTCCGGCGGCCTCGAATCGCTTCTGCAGAGCGTCGGCCGTGGGCGCCGAGAACGGGTCGTCGAGCGACGGGTACGCGGCCGTCTTGGGGCGCTGGCCCGCCGGCAGCGAGAGGATGTAGTCAGCCCACACCTGGGCGCCGTTGATCGCGGTCGCCGGCCCGGCGTCGATGAGGTTGGGCAGGTGCGCGGCGAACACCGAGGGGCCGTTACCGGCGCCTTCCACGAACGAGTACCCGTAGCGGTTGGCCACCTTCGCCGCGGCCAGGGTGAGCAGGCTCGAGTAGGGGCCGAAGACGAGATCGACCTTGTCGCGAGTGATGAAGTTCTGGTAGTTGGTGACCACCTGCGTGGGGCTGCTGGCGTCATCGGCGAACGACAGCTGGACCGTGCGGCCGAGGATGCCTCCCTTGGCGTTGACCTGATCGGCCCAGAGCTGGTAGCCGAGCTGGGCCGCCTTGCCGGTGTTGGAGAAGTCACCCGTCAATGACACCGAGATGCCAACCCGCAGCGGGCCAGATGACGCGCCGCTGCTCGCCGTGGGCGCTGGCGTACCGCACGCGGCCATCCCGATGACGAGAACCGAGAGCAGTGCCGCCCTGACCAGTCGTGTCCGCGTGAGCATCGCATCCCCCTGTGGGCCCTGATGGCGAAATGGTGAGTTGGTCAGAACGCCTCGCGCCCGCCCGGCCCGATCAAACGACGGGTGTGTCGCTGTCCTCCAGTGCCCTGAGCACCATGTTCATGACCTTCTCGATATGAGCCAGCATCTCCGTCGAGGCCTGGACCGCCTCATGCGCGGCGATCGCCCGCGAGATGCTCACGTGCTGGTGCGCGCACTCGACGGAGTCGCCGGTGACCGGCACGTCGCGGTTGCGCAGCGCCCATGTCAGCGAGAAGCTGTTCTCGACCAACTGCAGGAGCAGCGGGTTCGCCGCCGCACGGGCGATGCCGCGGTGAAAGAGCGCGTCGCACTCGCGGAACCCCGGTGCGTCGCCCGCCTCAGCCCGGACCACTGACTGCTCGGCGGCGCGCTGCAGTTCGTCTGCCTCGCGACTCGTCGCCTGAGCGGCGGCGAGTTGGGCAGCGATGAACTCGTGGCCACCGCGCACCTCGTACGCATGACGAATGCGCTCCCGTGACGGGGTGACCACCCGTGTGCCCCGGACCCCCTCATTCTCGACCAAGCCAACCGCGGCGAGGCGGACGAGGGCCTCACGGACGGGCGTCTTGCTCACACCGAGCTGCTCGGCGAGGTTCGCCTCAGAGAGGCGCATCCCCGGCGGAATGGCCTTCGACACGATGCCATCGCGAATGGCGTCGTGCACCTGGCTGGTCAGGCTGTCTCTCCGTAGTTCGACCGGCTCAAGGAGCACCAACGGTTCGTCGTCGACAGTCGGGAACGGTGGCACGGCCGCGAAGATACGATATCTCGCATCTCAGATGCAACGTCCCATATCTGGGACTCGGAATCCGGACGTCCCAAGCGCCGATCAGCCAGCGGTCAGAGATCGCGGCGATTGCGGCCCGCGGCCCGTCTTCCTATCGACGGTCGCCCCTGGGTCACGTCCAAGGCTGGGGAGTGCCCCCGACATCACCAAGAAGCTGGTCGCTCGCAGGCGAGCACGCCGCTTCGCAGAAGGAGGGCCTGTCATGCCCGCGAGGAGCTGGCGCCGTTGGCTCAGGGGGAATGCCCATACGGTGAGCGCACAACGAGGGGGTCACCACTGCCCGACCACCACCATCCTAGGAACCACTACCGGAAATCGCCAGTTCCGGCTCGTTGCCACGCGGGCGAACTTGCAACGTGCGTTCGGGGTGTGCCTGGTGGAGCGGCAGGCGCCGGTGGCGCGCGCGGCGATCGGGATGCAGGTGTCGACGCTGGCAGAGCCGCACATCGCGGCGATCACGCAGTGCGCGGACACGAGCCTGCTGTCGAGTTTCGGACTACCGCGATCCCTTGCGTCTTGGCGGGTCGCGGAGTGACGGTCGCCAATACCAGCGCGCAATCCGCCCGCGTGAACCATTCACCCCACCCAGAGCGGAACGGCGGTGGCCGGCGATCGGTGCCAGATCGAGAACACCGTCGCGCACGGTGATTTGTTCCGCCTGCGGGAGGTCGCGTCGAGCGACGCCAGCCATGAGCGTGCTTTCCGCGTGACCTCGGACCGACAGCCGCGATGCACCGGTACGATCCCCAACCATGCGTGACGTGGTGGGGGTCGGGCGCACGGCGCAGGTACTCGCCGACCACGACGACTCTGTTGTCAAGCTCTTCTTCGACTGGGTGCCGATCCACCTCATCGATGCGGAGGAGCGCGCCACAGCTGCGGCCGTCGCCGCTGGCGCTCCAGCACCGCACCTACTCGGCCGGCTTGAGCGGGGCGGCCGAGCAGGGCTGGTCATGGAACACGTCGGTGGACCCTCGATGCTGGCTGAGCTCACCGCACACCCCTGGCAGGTCCTGAGCCTGGCAACGCGCCTGGCGCGGCTCCAGGCGGATATCCATGCTTGCCGTGGCGCCGGCCTGCCGGTGCTACGCGAGCGGCTTCGATCGGGGATTCAGTCGTCCACCGAACTGTCGAGCCGCTCGCGGGACTGGTCGCTGGCTCGGCTGGAGGCCCTCCCCGACGGAGATCACTTGCTCCATGGGGACCTCCATCCCGACAACGTCATCCTGGCCGCTCGCGGCGCTGTCGCAATCGACTGGATGGCAGCTTCTCGCGGCGACTGCGCGGCAGATGCTGCGCGGACAGCATTGATCCTCGAGCTCGGCTCGCCACCGCCGGGGCTGCCGGCGAGGCGCCGGGCGCTCATCGCGACCGGGCGGGGCTCATTCCGAGCCCGCTGGCTTGGTGCCTACGTTCGCGCCAGCATGGTGCGGCGCGATGACATCACTGCCTGGAGGCCGGTCGTGGCCGCGGCCCGTTTGGGCGATAACATCCTCGGGGAGAAACCCCGGCTGTGTGCAATCGTTGATGCAGCGGCTGCTGCTGACAGTTGAGCAGTGTGTCAGTTCGCCTTTTTCCGGTGTGAAGCGGAAGCTCCTCCCGCGCCACCAGTTTAAAGGCCGATTTCAGCGCCTGTTCAATACAGATTTGAAACGGTACCTTGCCAAGGCAAGCGTCGCGAGTTCGAATATCGTCTCCCGCTCCACCTCTGTGCCTTGAATTTTCGACACAGCTCAGCGACGCATTGAGGCAACCGTCACGCCAGAAGGCCCGTTGCCGACCCGCGGGTGCGCCTACCGGTTGAACCGTTCCGGCACCCGGACCTGACCTGTCCAGTCACGCCTAGCATCCGCCGCCGCCTCCTCCCCCGCCGCCGTTGGCCGTCGGCGCCTCAGCCCCCGACCCGGTGACCTGCCCATCGCCTCCCCGTCGCTGGTCGGCGCCGAACCAAGCGTCCGCGACTTCCCCGGTGCGATGGCGACCGCACGCGGCGGCCACCGCGGCAAGTCGGTCACCAGCAGCGCGCCCGATGCGGTGCGTAGCGCATGCACCGGCTCACAGTCTCCGCATCATGCAAGCTGGGCACGTGGACGGAGGCGTCGATCGGGTCATCGACCTCGGTGGTCCAGTCCACTTCCGCGAATGGATCGGGCCGGACCGGCAGACCTTTGTGTGCCTACACGCCGTCGGGGGCTCGCATTTGCAGTGGGCGCACGTTGCTCCGGGCCTGGCTCGCCATGGCCGGGTCATCGCCGTCGACCTACCCGGGTTTGGCGCGACCCCGCGAGCAGGCCGCAGCGCACACGTTTCACACAACCGGCGTCTGGTGTCCCAGTTCCTTGCGACGGCCACCACCGGCAGAGTGGTCATCGTGGGTCACTCCATGGGCGGTGCCCTCGGAATCCTCCAGGCGGCTGCCGAGCCGTCCTCAGTGGGTGGGCTCGTGCTATCCAGCTCGTGCCTCCCACCGGCCCGGGCGGACACCTCGGATGCCGCTGCATTCAGGTGGTTTGTTGCTCATCGACTCCGCATGCGTGGGCGAGCCCTCCGCACGAGTTGCGGACGCCTTCCCACCGTGACGCGCCTCGTCAGTGAGGGCATTCGCGGCGCCGCAGCCGATCCCGCGACTATCGATCCGGAAATCGTCCGCGCAAGCGTGGAGCTGGCCCGCAGCACGCAATCGCGACGCGACACCGTGACTTCCTTCGCCCAGGGGGCACGGTCGACCTTCTCGCTGCTATCCCACGGGGCAGAGTTTCGTACGCTGCTGAATCGCGTTACCTGCCCTGTGCTCTTGATCCACGGAGCTCGAGATCGCACAGTTCCGCTCGGATTCGCGCAGCGCGTCGCCAGAGACCACCCTGCCTGGCAATTGGCTGTGCTCGCCGACCTTGGACACATGGTGCAACTCGAATCGAGCGAGCGCTGGCTCTCAGTCGTTGAGGCCTGGCTGCGATCCATGCCACAGTAATCGAGGCTGACGGGCCGGTCTCCACCGATGCGCGACTCGGGAATGTCGAGGCGTTAGGGCCATCTCTCCACGGAGATCAGCCGGAGGACCGTACGGCCTTGTAGGACTCCAGTCGGTGCAGCTTCCAGCTGTCCTGTTCCATCGCGGGCAGAGCGGCCGCCGCTTCCTGGAATTTCGATGACCCGTAGAAGCGACCGGCATGCTCCTCCGACTCCCAAACGTCCACGACTCGCCACCCGTCGGAGGTCGGACCGGCGATGTGGGAAATGATGCCCTCGGGCTCCGGCGCGTTGAGCTCGCCTCGACCGATGCCACGCATCACCTCGTCGTACTGGGTCGCGTCTGCCCCTTTGGCCTCGAACAGAAATGCGACAGCCATGTCACGCCCTCCAGCTCAGCGGATCATTCGTGGTTCATACGCTCCTAGTAGGAGTAATGTCAACAGATGCCCCGGACCGCAACGACCGCGAATGCCATCCTCGGTCTGCTCGCTCTACGACCCCACTGGGCGAGCTACGAGATCACCAAGCAGCTACGCCGCAACATGCGGTTCTTCTGGCCTCGAGCGGAAAGCCGCATCTACGAGGAGACCAAGGGCCTCGTGGCCAAGGGCTACGCTCGGATGGACCTCGAACACGTGGGCCGGCGTGCCCGGACCGTCTACTCCATCACCCCCGCCGGGCGGCGGGCACTGCGGGAGTGGCTCGCCACCCCACCCAAAGGCACTGCGCTCGAGTGCGAGCCCTTGCTGCGCGTGTTCCTCTCGGATCTGTCCACGCGCGCACAGCTCGAGGCCGCACTGGACCAAACCCGGCACGACGCGCACGCGATCCTCGACGTCGGCCGGGTGGTCGGGCCCGAGTACCTCGCTGGTACCGCACCATTCCAGGGCCAGGTGCACGTCCGCGCGTTTGTGTTCGACTTTCTCTCGCACCATGCGCTGATGCTCATCGATTGGGCGGATCGCACCGAGGCGGTCCTAGAAGCCTGGACCACGACACCCGAGAACCGTGTCGAACTCGCACGTGCCGTCATTGCCTCCAACCTCGCCGGATACCCGGTGGCCGCCCACCAATAACGACAGCTAGGGTGCCGCTTGCGGGCGGCAGGCTGCCAATGTTGTCTGGGTGCCGATGGCGCCACACGGGCACCAGCAAGTAGTCGGCTGCCCACCTATCTGAGAAGCACATTCCGCTCGCTGAGGCATCTGTGACCGGACCTCTACGGCCAGGTGCGAGGATCGTGACCCCGGTGCGGTACACCTGTACGGTGAGCAGACTCAGCCGGATCGGCCTCGTGCGCCGGTTCGCGATCAGCGCACTCCTGATCTTCACCGTGGTCGCTCTCGTCCTCCTCACACTCATGACGGGCCAGATCCGCGCAAGCGAGGAGAGCTCCGCCCAGTTTCATGCCACCTTCGTCGCCAACTCGATCCTGCGCTATGAGCTGACTCCCGCCGACCTGGCGGCACCGGTATCCCCGGCCAGAGCCGCGGCGATCGAGACATTCGCCAAGGCGCGGGTGACCGAGTACCCGACGCTGCGGGTGAAGGTCTGGCGACCGGACGGCACCATCGTCTTCTCCGACGACTTCAGGGCCATCGGCCTCAAGTTCGACGATGACCTGCGCGAGCAGGCGTTCGACACCGACTCGCCTGTGAGCGAGGTCGCCAGCCCCGACGAGGCGGAGAACCTCTATGAAAAGAACCTGCGTCCCAAGCTGTTCTCCACGTACGTCCCCCTGCACCTGCCCGGCCACGAGAGCGGTCCGCCCCAGGGGCTTGTGGAGGTGTACCAGGACTACGTCGGCATCCAGACGGCGATCGACAACGTCTCACGCGCGCTGATCATCACGCTCGTGCTCGCGCTGGCCGGCCTCTACATCCTGCTGCTCCCGCTCGCCGCCGGGGCCGCGCGCGATCTGCGTGAGCGCAACCTGGCCCTCGGCCGTTCGGAGAAGCGCTTTCGCTCGCTGGTGCAGAACTCGAGCGACGTCATCGCCATCGCCGACGCGGGCGGAGTTGTGACCTACTCGAGCCCCTCGGTGCACGCGGTGTTCGGCATGGATCCGGAGGACGTCCGCGGGCGGAGGATCGTGGAGCTCGTCCACCCCGACGACCGCGATGCGCTGCAGGCGGTGCTCGACATCGCCGCTCACAACCCGGCCGTGTCCCACCCGACGCAATGCCGCTGGATGCACAACGACGGCAGGTGGCGCTTCGGCGAGTTGATCGTCACCGGCTGGCTGGACGACGAGAGCATCGGCGGCATCGTGGTCAACACCAGGGACGTCAGCGAGCGCCATGCCATGGAGGAGCAGCTGATGCTGCAGGCCTTCCATGATCCCTTGACGGGCCTGGCCAACCGCGCGCTGCTGGGCGACCGTCTCCAGCAGGCGCTCGACCGCGGTCGCCGCGAGTCCCGCCCGGCGTCGGTGATCTTCATCGACCTCGACGACTTCAAGATGGTCAACGACAGTCTCGGCCACGAGGCCGGTGACGGGCTGCTTGTCGCCATCGGCGCCAGGATCAGCCAGCTGCTCCGGCCCGCTGACACCGCGGCGCGCCTTGGTGGCGACGAGTTCGCGCTGCTCATCGAGGATGCCACGCTTGCGGACGCGATCCACGTGGTCGAGCGCACTCTCGATGCCTTCCATGCGCCTTTCACCGTTGGTGGCAGGGAGATCAGCATCACAGCGAGCGCCGGCATCAGCGTCGCCGGCGACGACTGCGGTTACCGCGGCCGACATGCTGCGCAACGCCGACATCGCCATGTACAGCGCCAAGACGGCGGGCAAGGCCAGATTCGAGGTGTACCAGGCAGAGATGTACCACGCCACCATCGAGAGGCTGGAGATGCGCTCGGGCCTCGAGGAAGCTCTCGCGCGCCACCAGTTCGTCCTCCACTACCAACCCGTGATGGACCTGCGTAGTGAGACGGTCACCGGGCTGGAGGCACTGATCCGCTGGAACCACCCAGTGCGCGGGCTCGTCCAGCCTCTCCAGTTCATCCCGGTCGCCGAGGAGAGCGGTGTCATCGTGGCCATCGGACGCTGGGTTCTCGCACAGGCGTGCCTGGACGGGCAGCGCCTGCGCCGTGAGAGCCCCGGCGGACGGGACCTGGTAATGGGCGTGAACCTGTCGATGCGCCAGCTGCGCCATGCGGGCATCGTCGCTGACATCTCGGCGGCGCTCGAGGCGTCGGGCTTGCCAGCTGCAAACCTCGTGTTGGAGGTGACCGAGAGCCTGGTCATGGACCAGCCCGAGGAGGTCATCAGCCGGCTGCACGAGCTCAAGGCGCTGGGCGTGAGGGTGGCCATCGACGACTTCGGCACGGGCTACTCGTCGCTCAGCTACCTGCAGCGCCTGCCCATCGACATCCTCAAGGTGGATCGCAGCTTCGTCAGCAGCCTGGCCGCTCCGGAGCAGGACTGGTCGCTGTGCGGCGCCATCCTCACCATCGCCGCCTCACTCCACCTCGACACCATCGCCGAGGGCATCGAGACCCCTGAACAGAACGCCCAGCTCATCCGCCTCGGGTGTGAGGCGGGACAGGGCTTCCTCTTCCACCGACCCGTGGCTATCGCGGACATCG
This sequence comes from Candidatus Dormiibacterota bacterium, assembly GCA_963823765.1. Classification (GTDB taxonomy): domain Bacteria; phylum Chloroflexota; class Dormibacteria; order Aeolococcales; family Aeolococcaceae; genus Aeolococcus. The sequence continues at coordinate 386,438 of CAWGML010000002.1, read as the reverse complement.
ATCGACTGCTCGCCGCCGAGACAGCCGGGCGGCTGACTCATCTGGTGGGCGCCTAGCGAGGCTGGGCGGCCCCCAACTCCCGGCCGCTCGCCACCGTCGGCGACCCATTGGATGTCAGCGCGTGGGCGCGAGAAGTAACGAGGCCCCGTCGATCAACAATCTTGCCGTCATCGAACGGCGGATCGTGAGCTGACAAGGACCCGCGCGGCTCGAGGAGACAGCGCCGTTCACGACCCCGAAGCCGTGGTGGTGGCGTCACCCACCTGTGACGATGCCTCCACCCCCGTCGGGCAGACTTGCCCCATGACGGCAGCCCCTGGCCGTGACCCACACAACATGCGTGGACGCTCTTCATTCCCAGTCCTTCAGTGCCGAAAGAGCAACGACACGCGCGCATGGTAGTCAACTGGGGGCTGGTGGATCGACCTCTGCGCTGACGTCCGGTGTCCGTGGTCCTATCTCGCCAAGAAGGTGACGTCGGGAGCGCGTCGCGGGCGGTAATGCCTAGGCGGGCAACGACCATCGACTATGCTGGAACAGTTTCGCCCCCACGGTTCACGATCGCCGACAAGGTAACAGGAGAACAGGAAAGATGACCAAGAACACGATCTGCCTGTGGTACGACCATGACGCGGAAGAGGCCGCGCGCTTTTACGCCCGGACCTTCCCCGACAGCACAGTCAACGCGGTGCACCGCGCGCCGTCCGACTATCCAGACGGCAAGGCCGGCGACGTCCTGACAGTCGATTTCACGGTGTGCGGCGTGCCGTGCCTCGGCCTCAACGGCGGCAACATGGTCAAGCACAGCGAGGCGTTCTCCTTTCAGATCGCCACCGACGATCAGGACGAGACCGACCGTTACTGGAATGCGATCGTCGACAACGGGGGCGCGGCGAGCGAGTGCGGCTGGTGCAAGGACAAATGGGGACTGTCGTGGCAGATCACACCGCGAGCCCTGACTGATGCGCTGGCCAGGGGCGGCGATGTGGCGAAGCGAGCGTTCGAGGCGATGATGGAGATGCAGAAGATCGACATCGCCAAGATCGAGGCGGCGGCGCGTGGTGAAGCCGCGCCGGCATGAGCCTGGATCGCCGCGTCGCCTGACGCTAGCTCGAGATCGCCTCGACGAGCTCTCCGACCCGCTCCTTCGGCAATGACCGGGCGAGGTCGGCCTGGCTGACCATGCCCACCAGGTCATGGCCGTCAATGACCGGCAGACGCCGCACCTTGTGCTCTGCCATGGTTCGCAGCGCCTCCTCGACGTCGTCGTCAGCCCCTATGGTGACTGGCTTGCCTTGGGCCAGCTCGCCCACTCGGACAGCCCCGGGATCACGTCCCTGAGACGCTATCCGCGGAGCCATGTCCACCTGCCGCGGCGCTGCCCGACGTGCCGTCCTGCCGGTCGCCCTCTCTTGCCCGGGCGGGTACGCCGACTCTAGGCTGGACACAGCTTTCCGTCACGGAGGATGCAGATGCCTGGCAGCAATCACGGACCCTCGGTCAAGAACCCCAAGCAGTACGAGGGGCTGCGCGACAAGGGGATGAGCAAGCAGCGCGCTGCGGCGATCAGCAACGCCAACAAGAACAACGGCAACGCCTCGTCGCGCAAGGGTGGCAAGAACAGCCACAAGAACGACTGATGGCCAGCGAGGCGCAGAAGTCGGCCGCTCGCAAGAACATCAAAAAGGCGGCGACGGCAGCGAAGCAGAAGAAGACCATCAGCAAGCTGCCCAAGGCGACGCGCACCGCGCTTGGCAAGCAGGCGAACAAGGTCAAGCGCGAGAAGTCCTAGCGGAGAACAGTCCTGGTCGGATGCATGCGGACCGCGGCCTCTCGCGGCTCAGCCCCAGCTGAGCTCACATGAACATCGGACGGGGCCTGCTGCTCGGCGCCGCCGCGGGCGCGGCAGGGACGACGGCGCTCAACGCGGTCACGTACCTGGACATGGCGCTCCGAGCCCGACCGGCGAGCAGCACGCCGCAGGAGACCGTGAAGAAGCTGGCGAGCGAGGCCCATCTGACCATCCCCGGCAATGACGAAGCGCGCCAGAACCGGCTTGGCGGCCTCGGCCCGCTCACCGGACTGGTCGCCGGCGTGGGCGTTGGTGCCGCCCTCGGGTTGGCGCGCTCGGCCGGATGGCGCCCGGGAGTGCTGGTCAGCACGCTCGCGGCCACAGCCGGCGCACTGCTGGGGAGCAACGGGCCCATGACCCTGCTCGGAGTGACAGATCCACGCACCTGGCTGGTCAAGGACTGGGTGAGCGATGTCGTGCCTCACCTGGCGTACGGTGCGGTCGCCGCTGGCGTCCTGCGCGAGATCGACCGGTCGCCGGCTCGACCCTGGGCGGGATGACGCAGGCACCGCGCATCGGACGTCGGCGCCTGGCGGGCGTCATCCTGTGCGGGGGTCGCAGCCGCCGGATGGGCCGCGACAAGGCGCTCCTCGACCTCGACGGCGAACGTCTTGTCGACCGCGCCGCGGCCCGCCTGCGCCTCGTGTCAGACCCGGTGATGCTTGCCTGCGGCGACCGGCCGCTGACTGTTCCCGGTTGCAGGACGGTCGCAGACGAATCGCCCGGCGCGGGGCCGTTGGCCGGGATCGCGGCCGGACTGCGCGCCTCACCGCATCGGCTGCTCGCCGTCGTCGCAGTCGACATGCCGTGGCTCGACCCCGACCTTCTGGCACAGCTCGCCTCCACATGGGAGCTTGGCGACGACGCCGTGGTCCCGCTCGGGCCCGGCGGCGGTGAACCGCTGCACGCCGTCTACGCGAAGTCGGCGCTTCCCGCTGTCGACGCAGCGCTCGCCGGTGGGCGGCTGAGGGCGCGCGAGCTCCTCGACGACCTGCGGGTGCGCTTCGTCGATGTCGCAGCATCGCTCGAGGTGGAACGGGCGGCACGCTTCGCGATCAACGTCAACACTCCCGAGGACCTGCTCAGGACGACGGCTCAGCGAGGACCCGCCTGACAGCCTCCTCGACCTCTGCGAGCGCCACGGTCTCGTCGACGCCGGCAGCCATGCGCGCCGCGATGTGGCGCCCAGCGGCGTAGGTGCTGAGCGGCGCGTTGAGCCGCTCGCTGCCGTGAGCGACCTCTCGAGCGATGCGCAGCAGGGTGCCGACGGCGGCGGCATCGATGACGGGCACGGTCGGCGCTGCGCTGCTGAGCTCCGCGGCCAGCCGGTTGACCCACACCGTCGGGTCGCTCATGGCACCGGGACGGTGGCGCGGGCGCGGCGACGGTGCAGCAGAGCCGCGACAGCCGCGCATGCGAGACCCGCGGCGACGCCGAACGTGATGTTGCCCGTCACCGCGGAGATGGTACCGATGAGCAGCGCGAGGAGGATGTCGCCACGCTTGCGCAGGTCGGTGATCAGTGCCGCGTGCGCCACCCCCACGTAGAGGAGCAACCCGGCGAGCAGCGCCGGGGGCAGCAAGGCAAGCAGCGCCGGAGCGGCGGCGCCCGCGGCGAGCGCGAAGCTCACCAGCACAACGCCGTACACGACAGTGGACCTGCCTGTGTACGCACCCATCCGCACGTGCGCTGTCAGGCCCCCGGCGCCGTGACACATCGGCATGCCGCCCAGCGGTGAGACGACCAGGTTGGCGACGCCCATCGACAGTGCCAGCCTGCCCGGTGTGAGGTGCCGGCCGCGGTCGCCGAAGTACGAGACGGCGGCGGCCGGTGTTGCCATGAGGCTGTTGCCCAGGGACAGCGCCAGCTGGGGCAACGCCAGCGTCCACAGCGCGGTCGCGAACGCGCCGCCGGATGGCAGCGCCAGCCCGAGCGGCTGCGGGCCGAGGGGCACGACGTGGCTGTGCCCATGCCGTCCGAACAGGAGACCCAGGAGCACCCCGGCGGCGACCAGGATGAAGGGCACCCCGGCGACGCGGCGCCAGGCGGCGAGGGCCACGAGAACCCCTACGCCCGCGCCGATCATCGCCCCCTCGGCGCCGCCGATGCTGAAGGTGAACTGGTGCGCGCGCGTCATCTGCTCCCAGGCTGTGCGCGCCAGCAGGAAGCCGACGGCGAGCTGGATGCCGCGGACCACCGGCGGCGTGAAGGCCGGCCGCAGGCGGTCGGCCAGTCCCGTCGCCCAGAGGCCGACGAACAATGCGCCGATGAGAAGCCCCGCAGCGGCGATCCCCGTCGCCCCGAGCCCCGCGCTGATCGCGATCGCGCTCACAGCCTTCAGCGGCTGAACCGGAACGGGGAGGCGGTGATACAGGCCGGTCACGACGTACAGCAGCCCCGCGCCGGCGAAGACGGCGGTGGCGTTGAGATGGTTGATCGTGATCAGCGCGACCGCCAGGGGAATCAGCAACGCGGTGTCACCGAACCCGCCGCCAACGTCCCGCGCCAGGTCGGTTGCGCCCGCGGCGCGACGGGGCGCCGACAGGACCGCGCGAGGCTGTCTCCAGAGAACCTCCACGTGGTGGATTCTGCCGTCGCCGCACCTCGCGTCGCAGGAGGCCGCCCGAGGGTTTGGGTGGCAGGTTCGTACGAGGCCGTCGACGCCAGCGGGGTGTGGTCGGCGCGGGGACACCCGTGACAGAATCCATGCCGAGCCGTTCACCTGGGAGCGCGGGAGGCTGGACGATGGGTGTTCGCAGCAAGGTGCGTTCCTGGCCCGTCCTTCGCCAGCTGACCAGCGCAGATCGCCTGGCGCTCGGCAGCGCGGTGCGGTCCGCGCACACCGACGCGATCGTGCCGCGCACCACCACAGCAGACAAGGTCGTCGCCAGTGTCTGTCCGTACTGCGCGGTCGGCTGCGGGCAGCGCGTGTACGTGAAGGACGAGCGCGTCGTGCAGATCGAGGGCGACCCTGACTCGCCCGTTTCGCGTGGCCGCCTCTGCCCCAAGGGCTCGGCGTCCGAGCAGCTCGTCAACAGCCCGCGCCGGGTGACCACGGTGCGCTACCGGCGCCCGTTCGGGACGGACTGGGAGGACCTCCCGCTCGACACCGCCCTCGACATGATCGCCGAGCGCGTCATTGACTCGCGCGAACGCAACTGGGAGGCGAGCGACGGGGACGGCAATCCCCTGCGTCGCACCATGGCCATCGCCAGTCTCGGCGGCGCCACGCTCGACAACGAGGAGAACTACCTCATCAAGAAGCTGTTCATGGCGCTGGGGGTCGTCCAGGTCGAGAACCAGGCCCGAATTTGACACAGCTCCACAGTCCCCAGTCTGGGGGCTTCATTCGGGCGGGGCGGCGCCACCACTTTCCAGCAGGACCTGCAGAACTCTGACTGCATCGTCATCCAGGGCTCCAACATGGCGGAGTGCCACCCGGTGGGCTTCCAGTGGGTCATGGAGGCGAAGGCCCGCGGCGCCACGGTGATCCATGTGGATCCGCGCTTCACACGCACCTCAGCCCTTGCCGACATCCATGTGCCGATCCGCGCCGGCAGCGACATCGTCTTCCTCGGCGCCATCATCAACCACATCCTCACCACCGGCGCGTGGTTTCGGGAGTACGTGGTGCGGTACACCAACGCGGCAACCATCGTCAGCGACGACTTCCGCGACACCGAGGAACTCGACGGGCTCTTCTCCGGCTATGACCCGAGGAGCGGCTCGTACGACTCTCCAGCTGGCAATACAAGGATGCGGCTGAGCCAGCCGCCGCCGGCAGCAGCCGGAAGCCGCAGAGCGGGGGCTCCCACTCGCCTGGCGACCAGCACGGCAGCGGCGGGCCCAGCATCGGTCAGGCGAAGGTGCATCGTGACGAGACACTCGAGGATCCACGCTGCGTGTTCCAGGTGCTGCGCCGGCACTACGCACGCTACACACCCGAGATGGTGCAGCGGCTGTGCGGCGTGCCACCCGAGCTCTTCGCCCAGGTCTGCGACGCGCTGGTCAGGAACAGCGGACGCGACCGCACCGCGTCGTGGGTGTACTCCGTGGGCTGGACGCAGCACTCCGTCGGCGTGCAGTACATCCGCGGCGCCGCGATCATCCAGCTACTGCTCGGCAACATCGGGCGGCCGGGCGGGGGCATCCTGGCGCTGCGGGGCCACGCCAGCATCCAGGGCTCCACCGACATCCCCACGCTCTTCAACCTGCTGCCCGGATACCTGCCGATGCGCCATGCCGACCAGGAGGGCGGCCTGGACGGGTACGTCGAGAGCATCTCCAGCCCGGACGAGAAGGGCTTCTGGACACACGTGCGGGCCTACACGGTGAGCCTCCTGAAGTCGTGGTTCGGCGACGCTGCCCAGCCGGGCAACGACTTCGGGTTCGACTGGCTGCCCCGCATCAACGGCGACCACGGGACGTACAGCACGGTGAACGACATGCTCGACGGCAAGGTCGAGGGCTACTTCCTGCTCGGCCAGAACCCCGCTGTCGGTTCGTCCAACGGAAAGATGCAGCGGCTCGGCATGGCCAAGCTGAAGTGGCTCGTCGTCCGAGACTTCCAGCTCATCGAGTCCGCGACCTGGTGGAAGGACGGTCCCGAGATCGCCACCGGCGAGCTGCGCACCGAGGACATCGGCACCGAGGTCTTCTTCCTGCCGGCGGCGACCCACACCGAGAAGGACGGCAGCTTCACCAACACACAGAGAATGCTGCAGTGGCACCACGCCGCGGTCGAGCCGCCCCGGGACGCACGCTCCGAACTGCACTTCTTCCACGAGCTCGGCAAGCGCATCCGGAGCAGGCTGGCGTCGTCCACCGCCGACCGTGACACGCCGCTGCGCAACCTCACCTGGGACTACCCCACCAAGCCCAACGGTGAGCCCGACGCCGAAGCCGTCCTGGCGGAGATCAACGGCAGGCACCTCACCGGCGAGCACGCCGGCAAGGCGTTGGGCGCGTACACCGAGATGAAGGACGACGGCTCGACCAGCGGCGCGTGCTGGATCTACACCGGTGTGTACGCCGACGGTGTCAACCAGGCGGCGCGGCGCAAACCCGGCTCGGAGCAGTCCTGGGTCGCTCCCGATTGGGGATGGGCCTGGCCCGCCAACCGCCGCATCCTGTACAACCGCGCCTCCGCGGACCCCGAGGGACGTCCGTGGAGCGAGCGCAAGGCGTACGTGTGGTGGGACGAGGCCAAGGGGAGGTGGACGGGCCACGACGTCCCGGACTTCGTCCCCGACAAGGCGCCGGGCGCGCGACCGGAGCCGGGGACGGGCGGGCCGGAGGGGCTCGCCGGTGACGACCCCTTCATCATGCAGGCGGACGGCAAGGCATGGCTGTACGCGCCGACCGGCCTGCTCGACGGCCCGCTGCCGGCCCACTACGAGCCCGTGGAGTCGCCTGTGCGCAACCCGCTGTACACACAGCAGGCCAACCCCACGCGCGAGGTGTACCCGCGCGACGAGAACCTCTCCAACCCCTCCCCTCCTGAGCCCGGCTGGGAGGTCTTCCCCTACGTCGCGACCACGTACCGGCTCACCGAGCACCACACCGCGGGCGGGATGAGTCGCTGGCTGCCGTACCTCAGCGAGCTGCAGCCGGAGATGTTCTGCGAGGTCTCGCCCGAGCTGGCAGCCGAGCGCGGCCTCGTCAACGGTGGCTGGGCGACCATAGTCTCGGCGCGCACCGCGATCGAGGCGCGGGTGCTCGTCACCGACAGGCTCAGGCCACTGGACATCGAGGGTCGGACCGTGCACCAGGTGGGCCTCCCCTACCACTGGGGCGTGGCGCCCACAGCGGTGTCGACCGGCGACTCCGCCAACGACCTGCTGGGGATCCAGCTCGACCCCAACGTCCACATCCAGGAGTCGAAGGTGTCGTCATGCGACGTCCGCGCGGGCCGGCGTCCCGTCGGGAGCGCGCTGCCTGCGCTTGTCGAGGAGTACCGCCGGCGCGCCGGAATCACCGTGCACACGGGCGTCACCAAGCACACGGCGAGGGACGGCACGTGAGTCTGATCGCTCGTTCAAGCGGCCCGGCGGCTACCTCGGGCTACGCGGCACCGCCGCCGCGCATGGGGTTCTTCACGGACACCTCGCTGTGCATCGGCTGCAAGGCGTGCGAGGTGGCGTGCAAGGAATGGAACCACGTGCCCGAGGACGGCCTCGAGCTTCTCGGTTCCTCGTACGACAACACGGGGCGCCTCGGAGCGAGCACGTGGCGGCATGTCGCGTTCATCGAGCAGCGCAAGCCGATGCGAGCCCTCCAGATGGCGGCTGCTGCCGACGACCGTTCCAGCGCGGCGCCGGCGCCCAGCGCCGCCGACTTCCGCTGGCTGATGTCGTCCGATGTGTGCAAGCACTGCAGCAACGCCGCCTGCCTCGACGTCTGCCCGACGGGCGCGCTGATGCGCACCGAGTTCGGCACCGTGGTGGTGCAGGAGGACGTCTGCAACGGGTGCGGGTACTGCGTTCCGGCGTGTCCGTTCGGCGTCATCGAGCGGCGCGAGGGGGACGACACCGTACACAACGCCGGCGTCGCCCAGAAGTGCACCCTTTGCTACGACCGCATCGGTGAGGGAATGGTCCCCGCCTGCGCCAAGGCCTGTCCCACCGAGTCCATCCAGTACGGCAACCTCGACGAGCTGCGCGAGCGCGCGCGGGCGCGAATCGGCACGCTCCACGACCGGGGTGTCACCGACGCCCGCCTGTACCTCGAGAACCCCGACGACGGCATCGGTGGGGCGGGCGCGTTCTTCCTCCTCCTCGACGAACCGGAGGTGTACGGCTTGCCGCCCGACCCCGTGGTGACGACGCGCGACCTGGGACAGATGTGGCGCGGCGCCGCGCTGGCAGCCGCGACGCTGGTCGCAGGCGCCGCGTCAGCGTTCGTGGGGCGACGTCGGTGAGCCCGCGCGGACGCGAGGGCGGTGAGCGCGCGATGGTGCCGCGCGCGACGTTCACGTCGTACTACGGCCGGCCGGTGGTCAAGCCGTCGCCGTGGGCGAAGGACATCCCTGCCTATCTCTTCCTCGGCGGACTCGCCGGCGCCTCGGCCCTGCTGGCTGTTGGCGCGGACCTGACGGGGCGGCCGGAGTTGCGCCGCGTGTCGCGCGGCGGCGCGCTCCTGGGCGTCGGCCTGGGCTACGCCGCCCTGGTCCACGACCTCGGCAAGCCGGCCCGGTTCGTCAACATGCTGCGCGTCGCCAAGCCCACCTCGCCGATGTCGGTCGGCACGTGGCTGCTGACCGCGTTCGGTCCCCTCGCCGGCCTCTCAGCGGCCGCGGAGATGACGCCGCTGCTCGGCGGACGGGTGCGCCGGCTCATGGGGCCGGTCTGCGCTGTGGCGCGTCCCGCCGGTGTCGGCGCCGCGGCGCTGGGTGCAGGCGTCGCGTCGTACACAGCCGTCCTGCTCGCTGACACGGCCACGCCGAGCTGGCACGAGGCGCGGCGCGAGCTGCCGTTCGTTTTCGTCGGCTCCGCTGCCGCCGCGGCCGGCGGGCTCGGCATGATCGGCGCCTCCCCCTCCCAGGCCGGCCCGGCGCGGCGGCTCGCCGCCGCCGGGGTGGCGCTGGAGCTCCTGATGGAACAGCGCATGGAGGCCTCAATGGGGCTGGCTGCCGAGACACTCCACGAGGGAGCCGCCGGGCGCCAGCTTCGCGCCGCCAAGATCCTCACCACCGCCGGCGCGGCGGGCGGACTGCTCCTCGGCGGCCGCAGCCGAGCCGCCGCCGCGCTGTCCGGAATCGCCCTGATGGCAGGGTCCGCGTGCACGCGCCTCGGCATCTTCGAGGCCGGCCAATCGTCGGCATCCGATCCGCGCTACACGATCGTCCCCCAACGGCAGCGATTGGAGGCCCGCGTCTCCACGTAGCGCGCCCGCTCAGCCTCGCGGCGCGGACACCGCGGCTGATGTCTTGAGGCGCCGCGAGCCGCCGTCGACGCGCTCGGTCAGGCGCAGCGCATCCATGTGTTCGAGAAGCGGAACGGCCACGCGACGCGTGGTGTCGAGCGCCTGGCGGGCCGCTGACAGCGTGAAGGGCTCGGGGATGCCGCGCAGGCGCACCGCCGCCTCCGCGGGAGCGTCGGGAAGGAGCACCACGTCTCCCGGGAGGCGCAGCAGCACCCCGGCGGCGCCGGCGGCGCCCAGCTCGCGCCGGCCGAGACCGAGCGCGGCGAGCTCAGCCTGCTCCGGCGCCGCGAAGGGCCGCGAGCGGAGGCGCACCTCCAGCGTGCGCACCGCCTCCGCGACGTCGGCGCGGAGCACCGCGGATGCGCCCCGACGTCGCACCCGGCCGGCACGCTCCTCGAGGTCCGCGGAGGCGGCGAGGAGCCCGCTCAGCAGTTGGTCGTCGGGCAGCGCGAGCGCGGTCAGGAGCTCCGCGCGCGCCACCCCGTCCTCGACGAGCGTCCCGGCGGGGCGCGTATCGACAGCGCGTTGCAAGCGGCGGCGCCATTCCTCCCACACACCGGCTGCCACCAGCCAGTCGCCGACGACCACCGCGTCGCCATCGCCCACCGCCGTGGGCACACCCAGCTCGCGCAGAAAGTCGTGGCGCACCGCACCGCGCCGAGCCAGCTCGCGCCGCACGTCGGGAATGCCGTCGTCACCGGCCAGGGCCGTCGCGCGCGCCCGCGCGGCCCCGCGGCGACGCAGTTGCGGCGGCGCCGGGTCGAGGACCGTCGCACCGCCGACGATGGCGCGGCGTCCCGCGTCGCGAAGGAGGACGCGGTCGCCCACCTGCAGGGGCAGCGCGGTCCCGAGCTCCAGCCGCACGCAGCTCGATCCACCGTCGCCCCCGAGCCGCCGCGCCCTCGCCGCCACCGCGGCCGAGCCCACGTGGACGACGAGCTCAGCGGGTACGCGGGCGGCGTCGGTGCGCACGTCGGCGAGCCGCGTCGAGTGCCAGGCGCCGGGGCTGACCAGCGCATCTCCGCGTCGCACCTCGTCAGGGGCAACGCCCCGGAGATTGAGGGCCACGCGTGCGGTGCCGGCGACGGTTGTGACCGGCCGGCCCAGGGCCTCGAGACCGCGCACGGAGAGCGTGCGGCCGCTCAACTCGAGTGTGTCTCCGCGCGCGATCGTCCCGGCTGGGAGGGTGCCGGTAACGACGGTGCCCGCGCCGCGGATGGTGAAGCAGCGGTCGACCCACAGGCGGACCCGCGCCGCCGGGTCGGGCTGCGGCAGGCGATCCACGAGCACCTCGAGGCAGCGGCGAAGCTCCTCGAGGCCGGTGCCGTCCACCCCGGAGACCGGCAGCGCAGGGATGCCGGCGAGGCTGGTGTTGGCCAGACGACTCGATGCCTCACCGGCGGCCGCCCGCGGATCGGCGAGATCGCTGCGCGTGATGGCGACCAGGCCGTGACGGACGCCGAGCGCGTCAAGCGCCCGCACATGGTCGTCGGTCTGCGCCGCCCAGCCCTCATCGGCCGCGATGACGAGCATCACGGCCGGGACCGGGCCCACCCCGGCCAACATGTTGGTGGCGAAGCGCTCGTGGCCGGGGACGTCGACGAACGCCACCTCGGGGCCCGACGGCAGCCGTGTCCAGGCGTAGCCGAGGTCGATGGTCATGCCCCGACGCCGCTCCTCAGCCCAGCGGTCGGGCTCCATGCCGGTGAGCGCGCGCACCAGGGTCGACTTGCCGTGGTCCACGTGGCCTGCCGTGGCGATCACATGCATGCGAGCACCGCCGCCGCGATGGCGTCATCGTCCGCGGCATCGACACAGCGAAGGTCGAGCAGGCAGCGACCATGCTCGAGGCGACCGACGATGGCGGGATCGCCGGCTCGCAGCGGCGCGGCGAACCGCTGGGGAAGGCTGACCGCCCAGCCGGCCAGCTGTGTGCCTGGGGCGCTGCCCCCGCCGACCGCACCCTGTGACGGCACCACCGCGGCGTCGCCGCCGAGCCGTGCGGCCAGCGCCTCGGTGCGGGCGCGGAGCTCGGGGCCGCCGGCGCGCAGGGCCACCGCCATGGGCGTCGGCGGCCCACAGAGCGTGGCTTCCAGGGCGGCGAGGGTCAGCTTGTCGACGCGCAACGCACGGGCCATGGGGTGGCGGCGCAGCCTGGCGACGATGTCGGCGTGGCCGGCGATGATGCCGGCCTGGGGGCCGCCGAGCAGCTTGTCGCCGCTCGCGGTGACGACGGCGCCGCCGGCGCGCAGCGCACTGGTGATGTCCGGCTCGCCGGGCAGGACTGGGTCGGCCGCGAGCAACCCGGAGCCGACGTCGACGACGACCGGGACCCCGAGCGCGGTGAGCTCGGCGATGCCGGCCGCTCCCGTGAACCCGGACACAGTGAAGTTGGAGGGGTGCACCTTGAGGATGCACCCCGTGCTGTCATCGATCGCGGCGGCGTAGTCTTCGACGGTCGTGCGGTTGGTGGTGCCCACCTCACGCAGGCGCGCTCCCGTCGACGCCACCAGGTCAGGCAGGCGGAAGCCGTCGCCGATCTCGACGAGCTCACCGCGACTCCACACCACGTCGCGACCCTGCGCCAGCGCCGTGACCGCCAGCAGCAGCGCCGCGGCACCGTTGTTCACCACGTGCACGTCACCGGCGTCGGGAAGAGCCGCACGCAGCGCGGCCAGCGGGCCTCGTCCCCGCGGCGCGCGCGACCCGCTGAGCAGGTCGAACTCGACGTTGACGTAGCCGGCGGCGGCGGCGACAGCCTCACGCGCGGCACGCGACAGCGGGGCGCGGCCGAGGTTGGTGTGCAGCACGACGCCGGTGGCGTTCAGCACCGGTGTCAGGCTCGTTGCTCGCCGCGGCAGCCGCTCGAGCACGCCGGGGACGAGGTTCTCGGCGTCCAGCCGCCCGTCACGGACGGCCTGTTGCGCATCGCGAACAGTCGTGAGCACCACGCCGCGACCGAGGCGGTGGATGGGCTCCGCGAGCCGCACGTCGCTGAGCACGGCGTCGGTGTGCGGCACGGCTCGACGCGGATCCACTGGCAATCCTTCTCGACCTGCGGGCGGAGGCGGACGGGAATCGAACCCGCCTGGCCGAGATACCCGGCCACACTGATTTTGAAGATCAGGGGGACCACCAGGCGCCCACACGCCTCCTCCGACAGGGTAGGCGTCGAGCACCTGTCGTCGCGAGGTCGTGGGCCGCCTGTGCCACACTCGACAAGTGCGTCTGACCGGCTACGCGCACGGCGGTGGCTGTGCGTGCAAGATCCCGCCCGGCGAGCTCGAGGAGCTCGTCAACGGGATGGGCCCGGGGGCGCGCGAGGCGCTGATCGTGGGCTTCGACGGCGGCGACGACGCCGCGGCGGTCCGCCTCGACGGCAATGGCACGGCGCTGCTCAGCACGGTCGATTTCTTCACGCCCGTCGTCGACGACCCGTACGACTGGGGCCGCATCGCCGCCGCCAACGCGCTGTCCGACATCTACGCCATGGGGGGCACGCCACTACTGGCGGTCAACCTGCTGTGCTGGCCGCGCGAGGTATTGCCGCTCGACCTGGCACGTGAGGTGCTGCGCGGGGGCCGCGACGTGGCCACGCTTGCCGGCTGTCCCGTGGCCGGCGGCCACAGTGTCGACGACCCCGAACCGAAGTACGGCATGGCCGTGACCGGGATCGCGGCCGCCGACCGGCTGCTGCGCAACGACGCCGGCGTCGCGGGACTGCCACTGTCGCTGACCAAGCCGCTCGGAATCGGCGTGCTCAACAGCCGCCACAAGCAGACCGGCGAGGTGTTCCCGCAGGCGGTGGCGACGATGGCCGAGCTGAACGCGCACGCTGCCCGCGCGGCGCTGGAGGCCGGGGCGCGCTGTGCCACCGATGTCACCGGCTTCGGGCTGTTGGGTCACCTCTACAAGCTGGCTCGGGCCAGCGGCCTCACCGCGCTCGTCGACTCGGCGGCTGTGCCGTACCTCGACGGTGCGCGCGACGCGCTGGCCGCGGGGTACGTCAGCGGGGGCACGCGGCGCAACCTCACCTGGGTCGACTCCCACGTGCGCTGGGGCGGCCCCGCCGCCCATGACGACGCGGAGCGGCTTCTCCTCGCCGACGCCCAGACCAGCGGAGGGCTGCTCGTCGCCGGGGAGATCGCCGGGGCGCCGGTCATCGGTGAGCTCGTGCCCCGCCGCGACCATGTCATCGAGGTGCGCTAGCTGTGCCCGCGGCGCTGCGCCGGCGCGTGCGCCAGCTGCGCGTCCCCGGCGAGACGCGCTGGCTCACCGACGAGCTGAGCGCTGAGGAGCCGTTGGAGATCCGCGTCGACGGCGTCCCGCTCAGCGTCACCATGCGCACGCCTGGCAACGACTTCGATCTGGTCGCCGGTTTCCTCGTGACCGAGGGCATCATCCCTGGTGCCGCGGCGATCGCCGCGATGCGCGCGTGCCCGCACGCGGCGGACGCGAGCGGCACGTACAACGTCGTCGAGGTGACCCTTGCGGCGCCCGGTGCCGTGAGCCTCCCGGAGCGGCGCTTCTTCATGACCTCGTCCTGCGGGGTCTGCGGCAAGGCCAGCATCGACGCGGTGCGCTCGGTGGCTCCGCACGACGTGGGCGAGGACCCGCTGGTGGTGTCGGGGGGGCTGCTGACCTCGCTGCCGGGTGCCCTGCGCACGGCGCAGCGGGTCTTCGCTCGCACCGGTGGACTCCACGCCGCTGCCCTCTTCGACGGCGAGGGGGAGCTGCTCTGCGCCCGCGAGGACGTCGGCCGCCACAACGCCTTCGACAAGGTCATCGGGTGGGCGGCGACGCAGCGACGTCTGCCGCTGCGATCGCACATCATCCTCGCCTCCGGCCGAGCCAGCTTCGAGCTGACGCAGAAGGCGCTGATGGCGGGCATCCCGCTGCTCGCCGCGGTTTCCGCACCGTCCGCTCTGGCCGTGCAGCTCGCCGAGGAGTCGGGGATGACGCTCGTCGGCTTCCTGCGCGGCGAGCAGCTCAACGTCTACACCGGCCACCGGCGGGTGGTGCTGAGCCGTGCAGAAGCCGGGCTTGCCGGTTCGGCGTGACGGTCCCGCGATGAGAGCCGCGCCCCCCGTCAGCGGCCTGGCGACCGTCGCGGAGGCGCGTGCCATCCTGCTCCAGCTTCTCGAGCAGCTGCCCGTGGAGAAGGTTGGGCTGGAGCACGCGGTGGGACGCGTGCTCGCCGAGGACGTCATCGCGCGGGATGACCTGCCCGGTATCGACAACTCTGCGATGGACGGGTATGCCGTGCTGTCCGCCGACCTTGCGGGCGCGACATCCCTGGCACCGACCACTCTTCCGCTGGGTCTCGAGAGCCGCGCGGGGTACCCTCCTCCTCAGCACCGCGCGGGCACGGCAACAGCCATCGCGACGGGCGCACCCCTGCCCCACCTCGCCGACGCCGTGGTGGCCGTCGAGGACACCGAGCGGGCGCTCGACGGGGTGGTGTTCGCCGCCGCCGTCGCGGCCGGACGGCACGTGCGCAGGCGCGGCGAGGACGTGAGCGCCCGCAGCACGGTGCTGCGCAGCGGGCGACGGCTGCGCAGCGTCGACGTCGGCATGTGCGCGGCTGCCGGACGCGACTCCGTCTCTGTGCGCCGCCAGCCGCGCGTCGCACTCCTGAGCGGCGGAGACGAGCTGGTCTCCCCGGGGACGGTGCCGCAGCCGCACCAGGTGACCGATGTCAACTCCGCGATGCTCTGCGCCGCGGTTCGCGAGGCGGGCGGTGTGCCGGTGGTGATCGGCCCGGTGCGCGACTCACGCGCGAGCGTTGCCGGCGCGCTGGTGCGTGCGCAGGCCGGCGCGGACTTGGTCGTCAGCAGCGCGGGCGTCAGCGTCGGTGAGCACGACGAGGTGCGCGCCTGCGTCGCCGAGATGGGGACGGTGGTCCTGTCGGGCGTGGCCATGCGCCCAGGGCGGCCGCTGCTCATCGGACGCGTCGGAGACACGCCGTTGCTGGGGCTGCCTGGCAACCCGGTGAGCAGCGCGGTGACGTTCCTGCTGTTTGCGCGAGCGGCGATCCTCGCCATGCAGGGCGCTGAACGCCTGCTGCCGCGAGAGATCCCGGTTCTGCTCGGTGAGGCATTCAGCAAGCCGGCTCACCTCGAGACCTACATCCGCGTGACCCTCGAGCGTCGCAGCGACCGCCTGGTGGCCACGTCGAGCGGTGGCCAGGGCTCGGCCATGATGCACGGGCTCGCGTCTGCCGACGCACTCCTCCAGCTCGCGGCCGGCGAGAGCGCTTTCCCCGCGGGTGCTGTCGTGGCAGCGATGGAGATCCCATGACCGGCGAAGCGGCACGAGCGCCTGCACGCCCGGCGACGACGACGCTCGATTCGCCGGCAGACACCTTCGGACGCGCACTGCGGGACGCGCGCATCTCGGTGACAGATCGCTGCAACTTTCGTTGCACGTACTGCATGCCGCGCGAGTCATTCGGCCCCGGGCACCACTTCCTCACGGGAGAGGCGACGCTGACTGCGGCGGAGATCGTCCGTCTCGGCGCAACGTTGGTGCGCCTTGGTGTGCGCAAGATCCGGCTGACCGGCGGCGAACCGCTCCTTCGACGAGACCTCGACGCGATCGTCCGCGGCCTCGCCGACACCGGCGTGCTCGACCTGGCCCTGACCACCAACGGCAGCCTGCTGGAACGGTGGGCGGGTCGGCTCCGGCAGGCAGGCCTGCACCGTGTGACGGTGAGCCTGGACACCCTCGACCCCGCGGTGCACGC
This sequence comes from Candidatus Dormiibacterota bacterium, assembly GCA_963823765.1. Lineage (GTDB taxonomy): Bacteria > Chloroflexota > Dormibacteria > Aeolococcales > Aeolococcaceae > Aeolococcus. The sequence goes on along the minus strand of CAWGML010000002.1, from coordinate 369,918 downwards.
ACGCCTGAGCGACACACGGGTGCCACTCGACCGGGTGCTCGGCGGCATTCGCGCGGGTGTCGTGGCCGGGTTCTCGCCGATCAAGATCAACGCGGTCATCCGGCGCGGGATGAACGAGGCCTCCGTCGAGGCACTCGCCGGCTTCGCGCGCGAGCACGGCCACCTGCTGCGCTTCATCGAGTACATGGATGTCGGCGCCAGCAACCGGTGGAGGCGCACCGACGTCGTGCCGGCTGCTGAGATCCTGGCCAGGGTGTCGGCTCGCTTTCCTCTCGAGCCGACGCCGGCACGTGCCGATCCCGCCGACGTGGCCCAGACCTACCACTATCTCGACGGCAGAGGTGGGGTCGGGGTCATCGCCTCCGTCACCCGGCCCTTCTGCGGTGCCTGCACGCGGCTGCGAGTCGGGGCCGACGGGCGTCTGTTCACCTGCCTGTTCGCGACCGACGGCACCGACCTCCGCGGAGCGCTGCGCGACGGTGACGGTGCCCAACTCGAGCGCCTCATCCGGCAGGCCTGGGAGGCGCGCGTGGACCGGTATTCAGAGGAACGCGCGGAGCGACATCCAGCGCTGCGGCGCATCGAGATGTCGTACATCGGCGGATGAACAGCAGCGTGCCGGCGTCCCCCCCTCCGCCCCAGGTCGCGGTTCCCTCAGTGCGGACTCTTCTCTTCGGCTCGCTGCGCGAGCGCTTCGGTGCGGAGGTCCAGGTTCCCATCCAGCGCGGCACCATGGTGGACGTGTGGACCGCGCTGTGGCTCCGGTCAGCTTGCAGCCCGCCAGGTCGCGACGGGCTGCGCTGCGCGCGCAACCTCGAGTTCGTCGCCTGGGATGCGGCCGTGCAGGCCGGGGACGAGGTGGCGTTCATGCCGCCGGTGTGTGGCGGCTGCGCGGATGACGCGCGACATCGCGGTGTCACTGACCGACTCCCCCATCGACGCCGGCGCCCTGCTCAACAGCAGCGGCACAACGGCGGACGGGGCGGTGGCCTGCTTCGTCGGTCGCGTGCGCGACCACAGCGAAGGGGCCGTCGTCCTCGGGCTCGACTACCAGGCGTACGAGGCGATGGCGCTGCCGATGATGCGATCGATCGCCGCGGACGCGGCGGCGCGCCACGGACTCTCCACCATCACCGTCGTCCATCGAGTTGGCTCGCTGGCCGTGTCCGACGTCGCCGTTGCGGTGATCGCCTCCTCGCCGCACCGCGAGGCGGCGCTGCTCGCCTGTCGCGAGGTGATCGACGCCGTCAAGGCCGACGTGCCCATCTGGAAACACGAGCACACTTCGTCGGGATCGCACTGGGTCGACGCACGCTGCACGGACGGTGGCCGTGTCTGAGCTGAGCCACGTCGCACCGGACGGAGGAGTGCGAATGGTCGACGTCGGCGCCAAACCGCTGACGGCGCGGTCCGCGACGGCCGAGGCCGCGGTGCGGTTTCACGAGGATTCGACCCTCGATGTCGTGCGCAAACGCGGCAGTGCCAAGGGAGACGTGCTGGCCACTGCTCGACTCGCCGGGATCATGGCGGCGAAACGGACGCCTGAGCTCATCCCGCTGTGCCACCAGATCGCCCTCGACCATGTCTCTGTCGACATCGAGCTCGATGAAGGCCTGCCCGGGCTGCGCATCACCGCAACGGCCGAGTGCCGCGCTGCGACGGGCGTGGAGATGGAGGCCCTGACAGCCGTGTCCGTGGCTGCGCTGACGCTGATCGACATGCTCAAGTCCGTCGACCGCTGGATGACCGTGGAAGGAGTGCGCCTGCGTGCCAAGAGCGGCGGCCGGCATGGCGTGCGCACCCGCCCCGAGGGATCGTGACCGACCCCGTCACTTGCGCAGTCATCACGGTCAGCAGCAGCCGCGCCGGCGGCGCGGGCGGCCCCGACGCCAGCGGCGACGCAGGTCGCGGCGCGGCTCGCCACGCTGCCCGGCCGGGTCGTCCATCGGGCTGTCGTGGGCGACGACGTCGAGGCGATCCGCACCGCGCTGGCGCAGGTGAGCGCTGCAACTGGTCGTGCTGACGGGTGGCACCGGGATCAGCTCGACGGACGTCACCCCGGAGGCTGTGCGCCCGCTCCTGCAACGTGACCTGCCCGGTATGGCCGAGGCCATGCGCGCTGCCGGCATGGCAAAGACCCCGCACGCGATGCTCTCGCGGCAGCTCGCCGGGGTCGCCGGCACCACCCTGGTCCTCGTCCTCCCGGGCAGCCCGGCGGCCTGCTCAGACTGCTTGGACGCCGTGTGGCCGGCGCTCCCGCATGCCCTCGCGCTCCTGCAGAACGGTTCCCCACCCCACGGCTGACCTGATCCTCACCTGTGTGAACAGTGCCAGCGAGGGGCTGGCGCCATGGATGTCGTCAGCCGCCCCCGATGGCCTCGATCACCGTCCCGCGGCCCTCGCGACAAGACTGATCCGCGTCGATTCCGGCGGCAGTCCGTAGGCATACCATGATAGCGAGGCTATCACCTAGACGCCTCTCGGCCGAGGCCTTCCAAGTCGAATCGGTCGAGGTTCATCACCTTGTCCCACGCTGCCACGAAGTCGCGGACGAACTTGTCGCCCGCGTCGTCGGAGGCGTAGACCTCGCTCAGCGCCCGCAGCTGCGAGTGCGACCCGAACACGAGGTCGACGGCGGTGGCGGTCCAGCGGATCGCACCGCTGTTGCGGTCGCTTCCCTCGTAGACCCTCTCATCGCGCGCCGACTTCTTCCATTCCGTGCCGGCATCGAGCAGGTTGACGAAGAAGTCGGTGCTGAGCGTCTCGCGTCGCTCACTGAAGACGCCGTGCTCGGAGTTGCCGTGATTCGCGCCGAGCACGCGCAGGCCCCCCATGAGCACAGTCATCTCCGGCGCCGTGAGCGTGAGCAGGTTGGCCCGGTCCAGCAACAGCGTCTCTGGCGAGAGTTGTTCGCCGTCGGCGATCCAATTGCGGAAGCCATCTGCGCGCGGCTCCAGCACCGCAAAGGTCTCGGCGTCGGTCTGTTCCTGGCTAGCGTCGGTGCGGCCGGGTGCAAAGGGAACGGTGACATCGTGTCCCGCTCTGCGCGCCGCCTCCTCCACGCCGGCGGCGCCACCGAGGACGATGAGGTCGGCCAGCGAGATGCGCTTGCCGCCGCCGGCAGAGCTGTTGAATTCGCGCTGCACCCGCTCGAGCGTCTCCAGCGCGGAGGCCAGCTCGGCCGGCTCGTTGACTGCCCAATCTCTCTGCGGTGCCAGGCGTAGGCGGGCGCCATTGGCGCCGCCGCGCTTGTCGGTGCCGCGGTGGCTGGCTCCCGCCGCCCACGCCGTCTTGACCAACTGCGACACGGAGAGGCCGGACTTGAGGAGGGTGCGCTTCAGCTGCGCGATGTCAGCGTCGTCCACCAACGGGTGGTCCACGGCAGGAACAGGATCCTGCCAGAGCTGCGCCTCCGGCACCCAGGGGCCGAGGTAGCGCGACACCGGGCCCATGTCGCGATGGAGCAGCTTGTACCAGGCGCGCGCGAATGCGTCGGCGAGTTGCTCGGGGTGCTCATGGAAGCGCCGGGAGATGGGCTCGTACACCGGGTCGAAGCGCAGCGCCAAGTCGGTCGTCAGCATGGTCGGCGCGTGTCGCTTGGCGGGGTCGTACGCGTCCACGACCGCGGTCGCCGCCGTGTCGTCCGTCGGGGTCCACTGCTTGGCCCCGGCAGGGCTTGTGGTGAGCTGCCACTCGTAGCCGAAGAGGTTGTCGAAGAACCCGTTGTCCCACTTGGTGGGCTGGGTGGTCCAGATGCCTTCCAGGCCACTGGTGATGGCGTCAGGGCCGACGCCGCTGCCGGCGTCGTTGTGCCAACCGAGTCCCTGCGCTTCGATGGGGGCGGCCTCGGGCTCGGGCCCGATGTGGTCGGGACTGACCGCACCGTGCGTCTTGCCGAAGGTGTGGCCACCCGCGATCAACGCAACGGTCTCCTCGTCGTTCATGGCCATGCGCCGGAAGGTCTCGCGGATGTCACGCCCGGCCTTGACGGGGTCCGGTTCACCGTTGGGACCCTCGGGGTTCACGTAGATGAGGCCCATCTGCACGGCTCCGAGCGGGCCCTGGAGCTCCCGGTCGTCGGCGTAGCGCTCGTCTCCGAGCCAGGTGTCCTCGGGCCCCCAGAAGATCTCCTCGGGCTCCCAGGTGTCCTCCCGGCCGAAGGCGAAGCCGAAGGTACGGAAGCCCATCGACTCCATGGCCACGTTTCCGGCGAGGACCAGCAGGTCGGCCCATGAGATCGCCTGCCCGTACTTCTGCTTCAGGGGCCACAGGAGGCGCCGTGCCTTGTCGAGGTTGGCGTTGTCCGGCCAGCTGTTGAGCGGCGCGAACCGCTGCGCGCCGGCGCCGGCTCCTCCCCGTCCATCGGCGATGCGGTAGGTGCCGGCGGAGTGCCAGCTCATGCGGATGAAGAGCGGGCCATAGTGGCCCCAGTCGGCCGGCCACCAGGGCTGCGAGCTGGTCATCAGTTCGACCAGGTCGCGCTTCAGCGCCTCGACGTCGAGCTTCTTGAACTCGTCGGCGTAGACGAAGTGCTCACCGAGTGGATTGGAGCGTGGCGAGTGCTGGTGGAGCACCTGGAGGTTGAGCTGGTTGGGCCACCAGTCCTGGTTCGACCTGGGGCGGTGGCCCTTCGGGGTCGGGGAGGGAATTGCGGGGTTCTCGCTCTCGCTGCCGTCCGTCGCCAATGTCCAGTCCTCTTCTCGAGCTTCCGTTGGTGGTCGTAAGAGCATCCCACATGGGCTTTCGCCGGGGTCGTCGCGACCAGGGGAAGGTATCGGCGCGCTCGGAAAGGTCAGGGGATGAGGGCGATTGCTGCCCTGGCGGCAGGGGAAAGGGCGCTGCTCAGCCGATAGAACGCCCAGATGCCCTGCTTCGAGCTCTCGACGATGCCTGCCTCACGCAGCTTGGCGAGGTGATGACTGATCGTCGGCTGGCCCAGGTCGAATGCGGCAGTGAAATCGCAGACGCACACCGGCTCAGTGGCGCCGGTGAGGATGTGAACCATCTGAACCCGCGTGGAATCGCCCAAGACCTTGAACATCTCCGCCAGTTCCTCGGCCTGACGGTCGGGGATCGCCGGGGCGACCGGCTGGCAGCAACCCTTGACCCGGTCGAGGGCTTGCCGTTGCGTCGGCGCGGCGGACGATGTCATCGGCCAATTGTAGCCATTGACAATCGTCGATGGCATCAGCTACGCTGGACTAACTGATCGACATGTATCGATAGAAGGGCTGGAGGATGACTGACACGCCCGCGACGCCAACCCACGCCGATGCCGACGAGCTGCGTGAGAACGTCCGGCGCGCATACGCGGCAGCTGCCGCCGCTGTCAGCCAATCCGTCGCCACCAGCGCCGAGGCCGCGCTCAAGACGACTCCGCAAGCCGGTTGTTGCGGCGCTCCTGCTGGAGACGCGAGCTGCTGCGGTCCGTCCGACAAGGGGATGATCTCTCGCGACCTGTACTCGGCTGCGGAGGCGGCAGAAGTGCCCGAGACCGCCGTGCGGGCATCGCTGGGCTGCGGCAACCCGACCGCTCTCGCGGAGCTTCATCCCGGTGAGGTGGTGCTCGACCTGGGCTCGGGGGGTGGCATCGATGTCCTGCTGTCGGCACGACGCGTGGGTCCGACTGGATTCGCCTACGGCCTCGACATGACCGACGAGATGCTGGCGCTCGCAGAGCGGAACGCGGCGGACCAGGGGGCCGCGAATGTGCGGTTTCTCAAGGGCACCATCGAGGCGATCCCACTCCCCGCCGACACGGTGGACGTCCTCATCTCCAACTGCGTCATCAACCTGAGCGCCGACAAGGGGCAGGTCATCCGCGAGGCCTTCCGCGTCCTGAAGCCCGGGGGCAGGTTTGCCGTCTCCGACGTTGTGGTGCAGGGGAGCCTGCCCGATGACCTGCGGCGCAACATGGAGCTCTGGGTGGGGTGTGTTGCTGGAGCCCTCGACGAAGTCACGTACCGCGCGTTGCTCGCGGAGGCCGGCTTCGAGAACGTCGGCGTCGAGGTGACCCGCGACTACAGCGCCGAGAAGCTCGGCGCGGCGGACACGCCGGAGGAGGCGGCCGCCTTCGAGTTCGGCCAAGGCCACCGGCGGCAGGGTGGTCAGCGCGTTCGTCCGGGCAACCAAACCCGTGCGCTGACCAACAGACTTGTCGCACCACGCCGCCGGCCGGGCACACCTGGGGCGTCGCCTCCTGGCGGAATTCGTCGGTAGCGTGTTCCTCGCGGCCATCGTCGTGGGTTCGGGGATCGCCGCGCAGCAACTCAGCCCCGGGCAGATCGGCCTGGAGCTCCTCGAGAACGCGGCCGCGACGGCTGCCGGGTTGTTCGCGGTCATCTTGATGGTCGGGAGTGTTTCGGGGGGCCACTTCAATCCGGTCGTCAGCCTCGCCGATGCGGCTTTCGGCGGCATCAGCTGGCGCGACGCGGCGGCCTACAGTGGCGCCCAGGTCGGAGGCTGCGTCTCCGGTGCGGTCCTGGCCAATCTCATGTTCGGATTGGACGCTGTCACCCTCTCGCAGCACGATCGATCGTCGACCCCGCACTGGTTGGCTGAGGTCGTCGCCACCGTCGGACTGCTCCTGGTGATCTTCGCGTTGGCCCGGTCAGGTCGCGCGCGGACCGCGCCGGCAGCCGTTGGCGCGTACATCGGAGCCGCCTACTTCTTCACCAGCTCGACGAGCTTCGCGAACCCGGCGATCACCATCGGCAGGATGTTCAGCAACACCTTCGCGGGGATTGCACCCGTGTCGGCCCCGGGCTACATCGTCGCCCAGTTGGTCGGAGCGGCTGTGGCTGTCGGTTTGATCTCTGCGCTCTACCCCGATGTCAACGCCACCGACGTGGTGGTGCCCCACGACCCCGCTGCACCGGAGGACCGCCCGTGACGCCAGATGATCCGCGCTCTCTTGGCGGCCCTCAAGCATGAGCGCCAGCGCGAAGCGCGTCATCGCCGTTGGGGGAAGCGACGCCGGCATCAGCGCCGCCCTGCGCATCCGGGAGCTCGAAGCGGATGCCGAGGTCACGGTTGTGGTCGCCGACGCCTATCCGAACTTCTCCATCTGCGGAATCCCCTACTACGTCTCCGGCGAGGTCACCGACTGGCGTCACCTCGCTCACAGGACGATCGCAGAGCTGACAGCAACCGGCATGGCCCTGCGTCTCGACACGGTCGCGCGCAGCATCGACGTCGACCGCCGGCAGCTTGCGGTCAGCTCAGGGAACGGCGCGGACGAGATCCTCACCTTCGACGAGCTCATCGTGGGCACCGGCGCTGTCCCAGTGCGACCGCCGATCACGGGGCTCACCGGCGCAGATGCGCTCGCCGCCGAGGATGGTGTGCATCTCCTCCACTCCATGGGGGACACGTTTGCCGTCATGAGGACACTCGAGGAGCGCAAACCGGCGAGCGCTGTGATCGTCGGCGCCGGGTACATCGGGTTGGAGATGGCGGACGCGCTCATCACGCGGGGTCTCTCCGTGATCCAGATGGAGCAGTTGCACGAGGTCCTGCCGACGGTCGACCCGGCGATCGGCGCACTCGTGCACCAACAGCTCGCCGAGCATGGTGTCGATGTGCGGACCAACACGACCGTCGCATCGATCAGCCGAGCTGCACCCGGAGATGCAGGGCAGCTGCGGGTCACCGCCAATACGCCGAGCCATGGCGAGCTGATCGTCACCGTCGACATGGTGCTCGTCGTCGTGGGTGTTCGTCCTGACACGGAGCTCGCCGCCTCGGCGGGCGCGACGCTGGGGCACAAGGGCGCGATCGCGGTCGACCGCCACATGAGAACCAATCTTCCCCATGTTTTCGCCGCCGGGGATTGTGTGGTCACTCATCATCGTCTGCTCGGGGAGACCTATCTCCCTCTCGGCACCACTGCCCACAAGCAGGGTCGGATTGCCGGCGAGAATGCCCTGGGTGGGGACCGCGCCTTTGCCGGCAGTCTTGGGACCCAGGTGGTGAAGATCTTCGATCACGCGGTGGCGCGCACGGGACTTCGTGACCACGAAGCCCGCGCCATCGAGCTCGATGCGCTCACCGTCGGTACGGAGGCTGATGATCATAAGGCGTACTACCCCGGCAGCCATCGCATCGCCATGCGCTTGACCGGTGATCGGCGGACCGGCCGTCTCCTGGGCTTGCAGCTCTTTGGTCACAAGCACGCGGAGATCGCCAAACGGGTCGACATAGCCGCAGCGGCAATCTTTCACGGCATGACCGTGGACGCGATCAGCGATCTCGATCTGTCGTACACGCCCCCTCTGGGCAGTCCGTGGGATGCGGTCCAGACCGCTGGTCAGACCTGGGTCCGTCAACTCGGCCAACACGGAGGTGACGTTCGGCTCGCTAGGGCGCCGAAGTAGCGTCGAGTGGTGGGACGTCCTTTACCGGTGCGACTACCCGGATCGATCCCTGCGGTTATGACCCTGGGAGACGGTCTTCGGCTCCCGGGTGTTGACTAGCTCCGCGAGCGGGCCATCTCCTCGCGGGCGTTCTTCGCCCGCGCCGCGCCGATCGCGGTGGTCACGTGCTTCTGCTCCTCGGGCGGCGGGAGCGCCGCGGCCAGGCCGAGGGACTTCATCCACAGCTCGCGTCCCCAGCCCGTGGAGTGGCTGTTCCTCGTTCATGGCACCTCCACTCACACTTGTTGGTTCACGACGCGGACCCACGGACGGTGGACCTGCGACGAGTGTCTTCGCGGTGTACCCAGGACCGCACCTCCGGCACTCGTCCTAGACGCCACGAGTATCACCGCGGCAGAGTCCGCGGGATGACCGCATCCCCCGAACCACCCACCGACGCCGCGAAGACCCTCTCCCCGACCGATACGCCACCTCCGCAGGTCTGGCCCACCTTGCGTGCGCGCGACGCGCGCCGCCTCATCCAGTTCCTCGCCGAGGCGTTTGGCTTCGAGGCCACCGCCGTGTTCGCAGAGGGCGACGTCGTGCATCACGCCGAGCTAGCGTGGCCCCTGGGCGGGGGCATCATGCTCGGCTCCGTCCGTGAGACTGATGACGACTGGCCCGTCCAACCCGGCGGGGTCGGCTGCTACGTGGTCACCGACGACCCGGATGGGCTTCACGCGCGCGCGCTGGCTGCCGGCGCTGAGATCGTCGACGAACTCCACGAGACGGACTACGGTTCGCGCGACTTCGTCGCTCGCGACCCGGAGGGCAACCGCTGGAGCTTCGGGACGTACCGCGGCCAAGCACGCGGACCATCAACCTGAACCCCGTGGCGAAACTGATCTACGCGTCGAATATGTCCCTCGACGGGTGGACCGAGGACGAGCGCGGCGCCTTCGACTGGGTTTCTCCGGACGACGACGTCTTCGCGTTCATCACCAAGCTGATGCGGTCCGCGGGCACGTACCTCTACGGGCGACGCATGTACGAGACGATGGCCGTGTGGGAGACCGACCCCACCCTCGCCACGCAGTCGGACCTCACTGCCGACTACGCCAACGCATGGCAGGCGGCCGACAAGGTCGTCTACTCGTCGACCCTGACGGCGCCGTCCACCGCGAACACTCAGCTCGAACGCCGCTTCGAGCCGAGCGCGGTACACCAGTTGAAGGCTGCCGCCGCCAAGGATCTCGTGATCGGTGGCCCGAGCCTCGCAGCACAGGCTCTCGTCGCGGGGCTGGTCGATGAGCTGGCCCTGTTCGTCTGGCCGGTCGTCCTTGCTGGGCGCAAGCCCGCACTGCCGACCGGCAGCCGCGCCGAGCTGGGCCTCGTCGACGAGCACCGATTCAGCAGCGGCGTGGTGTACCTCCGCTACTGCGTCCAGTGGCGACGCCAACGGATCGCCGCACCCGCTTCCGCAGTCATCCCCGCCGTCCCGCCCCTTGCTGCGGCGGGTACACCGTCTCTAGGCTGGAAACACACCGTTTCGGTCACGGAGGATGGACATGCCTGGCAGCAAACATGGGCCATCGGTCAAGAACCCCAAGCAGTACGAGGGTCTGCGTGACAAGGGGATGAGCAAGCAGCGCGCCGCGGCGATCAGCAATGCCAACAAGAACAACGGCAACGCCTCGTCGCGCAAGGGCGGCAAGAACAGCCACAAGAACGACTGAGGTCGAGCGAGGGCGCAGGAGTCGGCCGCTCGGAGACGCCGCAGGTACGTTGCCCTCCGGATGCGTGCCGGCCTGGCCCTGGTCCCCGGATCGCTAGCAGCAGCAGTCGCCACACGCGGTGACCTGTCCGGTCATGTACCCCTTGGTGGCCATGGCGCCTCCCCACCCGATCGGACCGCTCCCGCATGGATCCATGCACTGCCACACGTACGGCCCCGCCGCGCCGGTGTGGAAGGTGAATGTCGTCTTCGACGTCGGCGCGATCGGCACGTTGACGCCGAGCGCAGCGATGGTGAACGTATGCGACACGCCCGTCACCGCGTCGAGCCGGTCGACGGTGCGAGTCGCGCCCGCGAGGTTGGGGTTGGTCGGATCCATCGCCTGGACGGTGATCGGCCCGGTGGTGCCCTCGGCGACGGCGAACTGCCGACTGCTCGACGGCAGAGCGGTGGCATCGTCGAAGTTGGTCACGGTGATGGTGACATCGCTGTGGGCTGGGAGCGAGAAGTTGGAGGGCATGAAGGCCGGCCCAACGTCCGACTGCAGCATGTCCGGAGTGGCGATCGTCAGGTACAGGTGCGCTGTGCCGCCCTGGATCACCGTGCTGCCAGCCTTGGGTGGCGCGGCAGCCGCCGCCATCTGTGCTACGTCCCAACCCAGCGATCCGACGATGAACACCCCCAGGGCGCCGAGCCCCGCGGTCGCGATGGTTGTCTTCCTCATGGCGGTGGCCCTCGGTATCCCGTGTTGAACTGTCCAACGCATCGTCGATGGATGCCAGCCACGCCAACAGGGGATTCCGTCCCGAGTTGGCAGGGTCCAACGGCCCGCATCTCGTCGTCCGGTAAATCGGTGACACCTGCATCTGGATGCGAACGGCACAATCGCCCGGTGCCGGTTGAGCGTCCTAACCGCCGCTTGATCTCTGAGAGCGCAGCCCGGTGCCTTGAAGAGGGCGCTTGCGCGTGAGTACTCAACTGATCACGACCACCGTCGCGGTGCATGCCCACCCGGCGATGGCGGTGGCCGTCCAGCAAGGGGTGGGCCGGATGTTCGCGGCAGGAAGGGCCGCCGCCGGCGAACTGCGCGAGGACATCGACGGATGAGCATGCGACGACTCGCGGCGGGGTGAGACGGGATGGCGCGCTACACGACCACGATCGACTCGGCGCTGACAGCCGAGGTGGCATTCGCGTACATGGCAAGCTTCGACAATGCCGTCGAGTGGGATCCCAGCGTGGTGCGGGCCAGCCGGGTGGACAGTGGCGACCTGCGTGTCGGCTCGGCATTTCTGATCGTTTCGAGGTTTGCCGGCCGGAGCGTACCGCTCCGATACGAGATCATCACGTTGCACCCCGGTCGTCGAGTCACGCTCGAGGCCAGGAACGGCACGTTCGCCTCCATCGACACCATCACGGTCAGCCCCGCGTCAGATGGATCGACAGTCACCTACGACGCGCGCCTGGTGTTCAGGGGTCCGGCACGCATCGCCGAGCCGCTGATGCGGCTCGTGTTCAACCGCGTCGGTCGCCGGGCTGATGCCAGCCTGCGCGTCCACCTCAACCGCACCTGATTGCCTGACGGGCATTCAGCATCGTCTCGTCGACCCGCCAACTCCTGTCGAGTAGCGCTCCAGGGACGAAGCCAGGGCGTTATCAGCGACGTCATTGACCGCGCATTGTGTTGAGGACACCCGCGACGCGCGCCGCGAACGCATCAAACCCCGACGCGGGCGCGTCCATCCCGATGGTGACGCCGGCCCCCGCGATCTCCGTGGCGATGATGCGCGCCCGCTGTCCCTGCTTCACGGCGACCGTCTCTCCGGGGAATTCGAACAGGGCGAGGCATCCCACTTCGCGGCAGCTCAGCGGGCTGCCGGCTGGCGGAGGCTTCGAGACGGTGAAGTCGACCGATGCGCCGCGAAGCTGACCAACGCTGACGGCCGCATGCGCGGAGGCTAGCGCGTGCCTCCCCGCCTCGCCATCGGGTGTTCTGCCCATTCGTCGAACCAGCCGGTCGCGGCCACTGTCAGAGCCCGGCGAACTCAGCTCCGAGCACAGCTGCCATCGTCCTGTGCGCATGCGAGGCGCCGATGAGTCGAGAGCGCGAGAGGTCCACGCGACGGGCATGGGCGAAGGCGAGCACCAGGCCAGTCAGGGGCGGCCGGCACCAGCATTCGGGCGGTCCGGCGCGGTGAGGGCACACAGCGCCGTCGACGGTGCCGGTGACCTCCGCAGCAACGCACGCGACGACGGCGTCGAGGGCGTCCGCAGCCGCGCCCGGTCTCCAGTCGAACACCAGGTGGGGCACTCCCCGATCGCCGCGCTCGAGCGCATCCTGCCAGCCAGGTCGCTCCAGCGCCGCGGCGGCCACCAGGGTCGCCGACGCTGCGGGCGACAGCGCTGAGCCCCGCACGAACGGCACGCGCTCGACGGCACCGAGCCCCTCAAGGTCGGATGGTGGCTCTAGCTGGCGCTGGGCGCGCATCTGGGATGTCGGGGTGATCACGCCGAGGTGGCGACGCGACAGCGCACGCAGTTCATCCGGCCCCGGCAGCGCACCGAGTTGCGCGAGCAGTCGCCCGATTACGTTGACCTGTGCCTGTGCCAGCGGCGTGTCGAGCCAGACGCACCGCGTCGCCACGCTATGGCGACCTGCGGCGTCCACCACGTGGCTGCGCGACGCACGCGTCAGCCAGGTGTTGTCGAGCACCACGCGGCGAGAACCACTCGCAAGTGTGCGGTCGAGTGCATCGCCCAGCTGGCGCAGCGACCCCCCGCGCTCATCGCGATTGAGGCGGGCGTAGCCGCGCGCGACGTACTCCGCGGCCAGCCGGGTCTTGCCGGCACCAGGGATTCCCATGATGAGCACCACGTCGCCTTCTTGGTGCGGTCGTGGCCGCGCTGCCGGCGAGGCATGCGCGCGCCCGAATGCGCGCGACAGGACGTCACGTCCCGCGTCGTCGAGGACGAGCTTCGCGGCCCGGGCAGCCGAACGCGCAGTATCCGGTCGCCGCGCGCCGGGCAGCGCGACAACGGCGGGCGAGATGGTGAGAAGCCACGCCAGCGCAGTCTCCGCAGGGGTGGCTCGATGCGCGCCGGCAACCGCGGCGAGCTCTGTCCTGCGCGCCAGCGCGGCGGCACGGCGCGGGCCGCCGAGGGGTGTGTGCGCCAGGACGGTGATGCCCAACTCAGCGCACGCCTCGATGAGGCCACCGCGCTCGGGACCGTCGTCGAATGGGCTGAGAGACACCTCGACCGCGGCTACCGGTGCCAGCTCGAGCGCCTCCCGGAGCTGGCCAAGGCCGACGTTGGACAGGCCGATGTGCCGCGCCAGTCCTTCCTCGGCGAGCCGCGCCAGAGCACGCACCGAGGTGCGCCAGGACGTGCGTGGGTCCGGTGCATGAAGCAGGTACATGTCGATGGGAAGGCCGTCGAGCGCTGCGATGCTCGCCTCGCAGTCCGCCCGAATCGCTCGCGCGCGACCGTCAGGAACCCACCCCCCGCCGCTTCGGCTCATCCCGCCCTTGGTGACGATCCGCGCCCGCTCACCTCCACCGCAGCGCATCAGGGCGCGCGCCACCAACGTTTCGTTCCGGCCGAGCGGGTCGACGCCGCCACCGTAGGCGTGCGCGGTGTCGAACACTGTCATCCCGGCGGCCACCGCCGCGGCGATGGTGGCGAAGGCCTGGTCCTCTCCGACCTCGTCCGACGACAGGCGCATGCAGCCGAGCCCGATGCGGAGCTCCGCCGCCGCTGACCACCGCGGGGTCAATGGGACTGTCGGCCTGCCCGCGTCAGCCGCCGCTCAGCGGGGCGAAGAGGTCAACCGGCGTGCCGTCGGGGTCACAGAGGACCGCGTACCGCATGCCCCAGAAGGCGTCCCACGGGGCCAGGTGACCCTCGTAGCCGGCCCCTGTCATCTCGGCCCACGCCGCATCAACGTCGGCCGGGCTGTCGCACTCGAATCCCAACGCCGCACGGTGGCCGTCGGCTCTATCGGGAGCCGACCACCCGGGATCGAATGACCTGATGGTGTCCTCGGTGTCCCACATGAGGGCGATGCCACCGCCGAGCTCGATCCCCACGTGCGGCTCGGAGTTCGGCCTCTGGCGGGATGTCGAGACCAAGGCGACGGTAGAAGGCCAGGGTGGCTGCCATGTCGGCGACGACGAGCTCGATGATCGCGGGGCGCAATTTCATACGGGCAGGCTACTCCGCAGCGTCACCGGTCGGCGCTTCAGTCAGGCAGCTCCGTGGACCGCGTGGTTGGATCGCTTGGCGAGCCGCGCATCCGGGCCGTGAGTGCTCAGTTGGTGGCGATCGCCACCCGCTCGCTTGGCCTCGTACATCGCAACGTCGGCGGCGCGGACGAGGTCGGCGAGGGCTGAGCCGTTGTCAGGGAACACGGCGATGCCGGTGGAAGCAGTGAGCGGCCCGCGGGGCATGCAGCTTTGGGGCAGCCGAACCGCCGCCAGCCGCGCACGAAATGTATCCGCGATGCGCGTCGCGCCCCCTGCATCGGCGTCGCGCAGGACGATGAGGAACTCCTCACCGCCGAGGCGCACGGCGGCATCGCCCGACCGGATCGATCCGCGCAGCGCGGCGGCCACACGGCGCAGCACGAGGTCGCCAGCGCCGTGGCCACCCGCGTCGTTGATCTGCTTGAACTTGTCGAGGTCGAGCAGCAGGAGCGCCATCGGCTGACCACTGCGCTGGCTCTGCGCCAGCTCGCGCTCGCCTACCTCGCGCAGCCAGCGACTGTTGAGCAGCCCGGTCAGCGGGTCTGTGGTCGCGCGCTCCCCGAGCTCGCGGTAGAGCTCGGCGTTGCGCCACGAAGCCGCCGCGGCGTGACCGAAGAGTGCCGCTGCCTCGAGGTCGGCAGCGGTGAAGCGATCAACGCCGACACGGCTGCAGTTGAGCACACCAAGCCGCCGGTCTCCAGCGATCAACGGGATGATCAGCAGCGAATCCGGCATGTCACCGGGTATGCCGGGGATGTTCAACCTCTCGGGGTCGGCAGAGGTGTTGCAGACGCTCTCTGGAATCCCGAGCTTGAACGCCCGCCCGTTCACACCGAGACTTCATCGAGTAGCTGTAGGCCATTCGCTCAGAGGCATGCTTGCCCATGGCAAAGACGGGGACGAACGTGTTCTGACTCTCGTCCGCCGCGTAGATGTAGACGGCATCCACCGGCATCACCGTCTGCAGCTGCGTCGCCATTACCCCGAGAATCGTGGAGGGGTCATGTTCCGACTGCACGGCGGTCGCTGCGTTGATGAGGGCTCGCGGCAGCGCCACACGCGCACGGCGAGAGGGGCGAGCGGGGGGATCGCCGCCAGGCTTGCTGGCTGCGTGGGTCTCCCGAGTCTCAGCCGGCAAGGAGATCGACGACTGCATGCTGAACCAGTCGGGTGCAACCGCCACCACGCTGGCCGCGTGTGCCGGGGGAGCGACCATGACCGGCCGACCGAGGTGCCACCCCTGCCCGAGCTCCACGCCCAGGCTGAGCAGCGTTTTCAGTTCCTCCTCGGTCTCGATGCCCTCGGCGATGATCCGGGCGTTGATGTGCGCTCCGAAGGAGAGCAGGGAGACGACGAGCGCGCGGCGGGCGGCGCTGACGTCAACGCCATGGATGAGCAGTCGATCGATCTTGACGAACTCCGGCTGGACCTCCGCGATGACCAGCATGCTCGCGTGACCTGCGCCGGCGTCGTCGATGGCGATGCGAAATCCCCGTTTGCGAAGGTCGGCCACGACGCGGCGCAGGCGGGCGAGGTCGCCCACTGGGGTTCGTTCGCTGACCTCGAGAACCACCGCGGTCGGGGACACGCCCGCGACCTCGGCCAGGTGCGACAGGCGCTCGCCCGAGCGGCCCTCGACGAGTGTCTCCACGGCAACGTTGACGAACAGCGTCGCCGGCGATGCGTGCACCGCAGCCGCGAACGCCGCGTCCATGCACGCGGTATCGACCTCGCGTTTCAGGCCTGTGATCGCCGCTGCGGCGAACAGCTCGTCCGGGTTGCGAATGTCGCCATTGGGGCTGAAGCGGCACAGCGCCTCAAAGCCGGTGACGGTGCGATCAGCGAGACGCACCAAGGGTTGCAGCGCGGAGCGGATCCCACCGGGCGCGATGATCTCGCGGATGCTGGTCGCCATCTGCGCGGGCGCCATCGCCACCTCGGTCGGCGCATGAGCCGGCACCGGGCGATTCTCGACCGAGTGCCAGGCCATCCCGGCCACGCGTGCCAGCGTCTCGATGAGGGTCCGCTCCTGGGCGACCTCCGGGCCCCACCCCAGGAGGATCCCGAGCAGCGTGTCTCCGTCCTCGATCGGCGCCACCACCAAGGGGCCAGCTCCCAGGTGGTATCGCGCGGCAGCCTTCTCCTCCTCGCTGAGGTGGTGAAACATCGAGATCATCCGCGAGGGAAAGAGCTCCTCGATGATGGATCGGCGTTGCTGCACGACTGTGGAGAAGGAGCCGTAGGCAGCCACCGGGAAGCGCATGGCGGTGACCGGGAGACCAAGCACCTCCTCGATCCGTACGGCGTCATCGTCGGGGACGCTCATGGCCAGCATCACGATCTCGTCGCCACGCAGCTCGCCCCATGCACCCCGCACCCCGTGGGCGGCCATGCACGCCAAGGTGGCGTCGATGATGTCGCCGGCATCGCGTGCGCGGCTGACAGCGTCGAGAGTGCCGAGGTCGATGTGCGTTCGCTTGGTCAACTGGTCGGTCGCGTCATAGCGCTGCCCAAGGGTATACACGTCCCATCATGACCCCCGCTGGCGAGGCGGTCATCGCGTCCAGGTGACGCGGCCGCGCCAGCTCGGACATGCGGTGTGCCATCCGGCACAAGACCCCTCACCGCGTCATTCCGGCAAGCGCGGCGAGCAACGCCTCCTCGCGCGCGCGGCTCAAACCGGCCGAGCGGGGACGATCGAGCCCCTCCCCGCGCTCCCAGGCGAGCAGGTCCACAAGCAACGCGGTCCGTGGGCGGTGCTTCAACCCACACGCCCGGGCGGCCTCCCCGGAACGGGCACTCCAGCCCTCGTAGCCGGCATCGACCAGCCACATCGCCAGCGACTCCGGGCCCATGTACTCAGCGACACCCTGCTCGAGCAGCCACGCCGGCGGCGCGTGGACGACCGGTCCTGCGTGGCCACCGACGGCACGGCACTGGTCGACCCACGTGCCGAACGGCACGATCGGTCCCACGGCGTTGTAGGTGCCGGTGACACCGTCCTGTGCGCTGTCGAGTAGCCAGTTGCAGAGATCGCGCACGTCGATCACCTGCGTTGGCAGATCCGGGGAATCCGGCACGAGCATCGGCCCCTCCGGATCACGCGCGGCCCGCGCCACCCAGTACCCGGAGCGACCGGTGTGGTCCCCCGGACCGCCGATCAGCCCGGCGCGAGCGACCAGCAACCGGTCACCCACCGCAGCGGATCGAGGCCTGCTCGCAGGCCACCTTCGCCTCGCCGTAGCGCTCGCGGCCCACCTGATCGCGGTCGGTGGGTTGCAGCACCTCGGCCGTCTCATCGGCGCCTGCGGTGGCGTGCGACGCATAGACGCTGGTTGAGGACACATAGGCCCAGTGTCGCGTCGCCTCTCCCAGCGTCGCGAGTGCGCCGCGCACAAGGCCCGGTTGCCACGACACCTCGATGACCGCGTCCCACGAGCGTCCGCGCACGGCGTCGTACGCCCCTGCGCGGCTGCGGTCGGCGGCGACGAGGACCGCACCGTCGGCCACCGCTCCGCTCTCCCCCCGCGCCAGGCATGTCACCGCGTGGCCGCGTTCGAGAGCCTGACTGGAGACCTGACGCCCCAGCCACGCTGTGCCACCGAGAACCAGAAGCTCCATGCGGGCCGGCTACAGCCGGGGCCGGATCTCCGCCTCGAAGAAGCGCAGAAAGCCTTCCTGGTCCTTGCCGATCTGGTTGACGAACAGCTCGTCGAAGCCGGCCGCGCGGTAGCGCTCGATGGCCTCGACGTGTGCCTCGGGATCAGGGCCGCACGGGATGGACGCCGCCACCTCGTTCTCGTCCACCAGCTGGGCGGCCTGCTCGAAGTGCAGCGGCATCGGCAGCTCCTGGGCGAGCTGCCCGGGTACCAGCTCGGTCCGCCAGAGGCGGTGGGCGGTCCGGACCCCCTCCTCCCGTGTTTCAGCCCAGCACACCTTGAGCGCGGCGATGGCGGGCCCACGGCCTCCATGGGTGCGGTAGCCACGAACGGCGTCGGCGTCAGGCTTGGTGGTCACGAAGCCTTCGCCGATGCGGGCGGCGACCTCGGTGGCTTTCGGCCCGAACGCAGAGACGAGGACCGGCGGTGGCTCACTCGGCAGTGTGTACAGCCGGGCGTTGTGAACTGCGTAGTGACGTCCCCTGTGCAGAACGATCTCGCCAGTCCACAACTTGCGCATCACCTCCACCGCCTCCTCGAGCATCTCCAGCCGTACCCGCACCGGCGGCCAGGGGTCCCCGAGGATGTGCTCGTTGAGGTTCTCACCACTGCCGACGCCGAGCCGAAAGCGACCCGGCAGCATTGCCGCAGACGTTGCCGCGGCCTGCGCAACAACCGCGGGATGGATGCGCACCATCGGACAGGTCACCCCGGTGGTCACACGCAGTCCCGTGGTGGCCGCGATGCCACCGATGACGGACCACACGAATGGGCTCTGCCCCTGCTCCTCCAGCCACGGGTGGTAATGGTCCGAGATCAGTGCTGAGCTGAAACCCGCGCGTTCTGCCGCCTGCGCGAACGCAAGGAGCTCGCGCGGACCGTGTTCCTCACTGGAGAGAAAGAATCCAAGTTCCACACCGTCTCCTTCCTGGTCTTCGTTGGGCGCTTCGGCCACTCACTGTAGAATCCGCGCACCACGGCGGGCTTCCTGCCTCGCGTCCAATGCGATCGTCGACACAGTGCGGCGCCGGCGTTCAAGGAGGTGCTGACGGAGAGTGTTGGAGCAGTCCGCCCTGGCTCTGCACTGCGACGAGTACGAGCTCACCATGGCCAACTCGTTCGTGCGCCACGGCCAGGCCGGCGACATGGTCAGCTTCGAGCTGTCCGTGCGCCATCTCCCGGCCAACCGTGGTTGCCTGGTTGTGGCCGGCCTCGCGCAGGCCGTCGAGTACCTGCGCGGTCTGCACTTCTCCACGGAGCAGTGCGCCTTCTTGAGCGCGCAGGGAAGGATCAGCGCGGCGTGTCTCAACGAGTTGTCGAGGCTGCGTTTCACCGGCGACCTGGATGCGGTCCCGGAGGGGACCTGCGTCGGTGCGGGAGTGCCGCTGCTCCGTGTGGTGGCCAGGCGCATCGAGGCGACGGTGATCGAATCCGCGTTGCTCGCGCTGGTCAACCACCAGACGATGATCGCGAGCAAAGCGGCTCGGATCGTCGCGGCGGCGGCCGGCAGAGCCGTGTGGGACTACTCGCTGCGGCGCCTGCACGGTCCGCAGGCGGGGCCCGAGGTGGCGCGGGCGGCCTACCTGGCCGGCTGCGCGGGCTCGGCGACGGTCGAGGCAGGCCTCCGTTACGGCGTGCCGACCGCCGGCACCATGGCGCATCACTACGTGATGGCGTTCGGCCCGGACGGCGGTGAGCGGCTGGCTTTCGCCCAATTCCTGCGGGACTTCCCGGACCACGGGATCCTGCTGATCGACACCTTCAACTCGCGTCGCGGGGTGGAACACGCCATCGCCGCCAGCCGGCAGACGGGGATTGCACTCACCGGGATCCGTCTCGATTCCGGTGACCTCGATCGCCTGGCCCGCGACGCCCGGGCCATGCTTGACGCGGCGGACCTGCGCAGTGCCGTCGTCGTTGCCAGCGGTGACCTGGACGAATGGAGCATTGCCGAGCTCGTGGCCGGCGGCGCGCCGATCGACAGCTTCGGGGTCGGCACCAAGCTGGGCACGAGCTTTGACGCGCCCGCCCTGGGCGGCGTCTACAAGCTGGTGGCGCAGGGCGGCGCTGACGGTGCCGAGGATCCCGTTCTCAAGAGGTCGACGTCAAAGAGCACCGACCCGGGTCAGCACCAGCTCTTCCGGCACGAGGGATGGGATGAGATCGCGTTGGTGGGAGAGCGTCGACCGGGTCAGCCGATGCTGGCACCGGTCCTCCGCGGTGGCGAGCTCGCCACCGAGCTGCCCGCGCTGGACGTGATCCGCGAGCGCTGCGCACGCGAGCGCGCGTCACTCCCAGCGGCGACGTTCCGTCCCGACGACCCCGTGGCGCGAAGCGTGACGCGCAGCCCACTGCTCGAGGAGCTGTCGCGGCGTCTGGTCAACCGGATCACCGAGGAGGCCCGCTGACCTCCGGCCTCGCTGCCGTCAGGGCTGTGCCTTCAGCTCCTTCTTGAGCACCTTGCCCGATGGGCCCTTCGGGAGCGTGTCGAGGAAGCGGACGCTGCGCGGGTACTTGTAGGCGGCGACGCGCTCCTTGGTGAAGGCGATGATCTCTGCCTCGGTCGCCTCCTGCCCCGCCTTGAGCGCGACGACCGCGGCCACCTCCTCGCCGAGCCGCTCGTCGGCGATGCCGATCACCGCGGCCTCGGCCACGGCGGGGTGGGCGTACAGCACCTCCTCCACCTCGCGTGGGTAGACGTTGTAGCCGCCGCGGATGATCAGCTCCTTCTTGCGGTCGACGATGAAGAAGAAGCCCTCGTTGTCGACGTAGCCGAGGTCGCCGGTGTGGAACCAGCCGTCCTTCATCACTTCAGCGGTGGCCTCGGGCTGGTTGAGGTAGCCCTTCATCACGTTGTGGCCGCGGATGACGATCTCGCCGACGTGATCGGCGCCGGGCGCGAGCGGCTTGCCGTCTTCGTCCACGACGCGCGCCTCGACGCCCCACATCGGCTTGCCGACGCTGGCCACCTTGCGTGCCTCGAAACGGTTGAAGCACGCAGCCGACGCGGTTTCGGTGAGGCCGTACCCTTCGAGGACCGCGATCCCGAAACGATCCTCGAAGGCGCGGATCACCTCGCCCGGGATGCTGGCGCCACCGCTGTTGCTGACACGCAGCGAGCTGAGGTCGCGGGCGGCGAGGTCGGGCGCCTGGAGCAGGGCGATGAACATGGTGGGCACACCGCTGAACACGGTCACGCGGTCGCGCTCGATCACCTCGAGCACCTTGGCCACGTCGAAGCGCGGTACCAGCGTGAGGGTGGCAGCGAACCGCATGCAGACGTTGGCCACGCTCGACAGGCCGAACACGTGGAAGAGAGGCAGCACCCCGATGCCCACGTCGTCCCTCACCAGCCCGAACAGCCGGCCGCTCACGTCGCAGTTCATGTACAGCTGGTAGTGGCTGAGCTCCGCCCCTTTGGGCCGACCGGTGGTGCCGCTCGTGTAGATGATCACGGCGGTGTCGAGCGGCTCGGTGGCTTCCATCTCGAAGCGTCCGCTCACAGCTGCCCGGAGCCTGGTCGCGTCCGTGGCACCCTCGGGTATCTCGCCGAAGCCGGTCAGCACCACGTACACCGGTACGTCACCGGCCTGCGCGGCCCCCTTCAGCGCCTCCACCGCCACGCCATCCCACGTCACCAATGCCTTGGCGCGGGAGTCGCCGAGGATGAACGCCACCTCGGGTGCCTTGAGCAGCACGTTCATGGGCACGACCGCACCGCCCATCTTGAGGATGCCGAAGTAGGTGACCAGGAACTGCGGGATGTTCGGCAGTTGGATGGCCACCGCGTCACCGCGGCGGATGCCGGCGGCGAGCAGGCCCGCAGCCACCTGGTCGCTGGCAGCATCGAGCTGCGCGTACGTCACCCGTACGTCGTCGAGGATGAGCGCGACCTTGTCCGGGGTCTCCGTCGCTGCCTCGCGGCACATGCTGGCCAGGTTGAAGCTCATACCGGCGACCTCCTCACAGGCATAGAGTACCCGTCGGTGTTCGTGCCTCTGCCGTCGGGCCGCCGCGTCCGGCGGCGCAGGGATCGAGCGGGAGGAGGTGGCCGTGGAATCGATGAGCGTGCTGGATGCGACGTTCCTGCACATCGAGGACGGCAACAACCCGTTGCACATCGGCTCCGTGGCGGTTCTCGAGGGCCCGCCGCCGGCCTACGGCGACCTGGTGCGGCTCATCGCCGCGAAGCTGCCGCTGGTGCCTCGCTATCGACAGAAGGTCCGCTTTGCGCTCGGGGGTGTCGGCCGCCCGGTGTGGGTCGACGACCCCCACTTCCAGGTGCTCTATCACATCCGCCGAACAGCGGTCCCGCAACCGGGGGGCCGTGACGAGCTGCGCAACCTCGCGGGCAGAGTGTTCGCGCAGCTCCTCGACCGCAGCAAGCCGCTCTGGGAGCTGTGGATGGTCGAGGGGCTCGAGGAGGGTCGCTGGGGCCTCATCTCGAAGGTGCACCACTGCATGGTGGACGGCGTCTCGGCGACCGACCTGATGACGCTCATCTTCGACGTCTCAGCTGAGCCGTCGGTACCCGAGCCGCAGCCACCCTGGGCGGCACCGCTGGAGCCCGGGGTCCTGAGCGTCACGCTGCGCAGCGTTGCCCAGGCGGTCGCGGAACCGGTGGAGCGTGCGCTCAGGGCGCCGGCGGTGGCTCGGCGGCTGATGCGGCCACCGAGCAGCGCGGTGGCGCAGGCCGCGCGGCTGGTGGGCAGCGTGGGCGAGTGGGCACGGCGCTCGGCCACCTCACTGAACGGGCCGATCGGTCCGCATCGGCGCTGGAGCTGGGCGGAGGCGAGCCTCGCAGACGTCAAGACGATTCGCCAGGCCTTTGGAGGCACGGTCAACGACACGGTGCTCGCCGCCATCACGGCCGGCTTCCGCACCCTGCTGCTGGAGCGTGACGAGGACATCTCCGACCGCGTGGTGCGCACGCTCGTGCCCGTCTCGGTGCGCAGCGACGCGGAGCGCGGCACGTTCAACAACCGCGTCTCCGGGCTGCTGCCCGGCCTGCCGGTGGCGATCGCCGACCCCGTCGAGCGCCTCCAGTCCATCAGCGCGCAGCTCTCCGGCCTCAAGGAGTCGCGCCAGGCGGTCGCCGGGGACGCGCTCGTGCAGCTGGCGGGCTTCGCACCCCCGATGCTCATGGCTCTCGGTTCGCGCCTGGCCGCGCGCTTTCCGCAGCACGGCCTGCAGACGGTGACGACGAACGTTCCCGGGCCCCAGTTCCCGCTCTACGTGGCGGGGCGGAGAATGGTCTTCTCGTATCCGTACGTGCCCATCCTGGGCTCGGTGCGCATCGGCATCGCCATCTTCTCCTACTGCGGACGGCTCTTCTTCGGCATCACCGGTGACTACGACACCGTCGCCGACATCGACGTGCTCCGCGACGGCATCGAGGACGGGATGCGCGAGCTGGTCAGAGCGGCCACGCCGCCTGCGCCGGCCCGCCCCGCGCACGCCGCACGGAGCAACGGAGCCAGGCCCTCACCGGCTCGGCGAACGCGTCAGGCGGCGAGGCCTGCCTCCGTGCCGAAGAGGCGCCGCGCCACCGCCGGCGCCCGGAACGGCCGCCACTCGCCCGCGGGCTGAGCGAGCCGATCCGCCACCACCCAGAGCGCGGCGGGGTTGTGGCCGAGACCGAGGTGGCTGCTGTACACAGCCACGCTCTCGCGGCGCGGCCCCGGCACCTCGACACAGGCCTGCCAGGGCACGATGCCGTCCAGGCGCGAGTAGATGGCGGTCGACGGCACCGGGATGGGCGTGCCCAGATCCGCGCGCGACGGCAGGGTGCTCGGGTCGGCGTGCAGCCGTGTGTAGCGCTGAAAGGCCGCGTGCGCCCGGCTGTCACGAGGGTCGGCGATGCGGAACGGGCTGCCCAGCGTGATCACCTGGCGCACCAGCGCGGGTTCGGCTCGGGCCAGCTCCCGGGCAAAGATCCCGCCGAGGCTCCAGCCCACGATGCTCACCGGCTCGCCGTGGCTGCCGGCCAGCTCGCGGAGCAGCCGTGTCATCCCCTCGCGGATCTTCGCCGTGGGACCCAGGTTGCGCCCGAGCCTCCAGCCGTGGACGTCGTACCCGCGCGTGCGCAGGTAGGCGCGCAGCGTCAGGGTGGATGTGTCCTCGGCGAGCAGGCCCGGGAGCACGAGCACGGCGTGCCCGTCGCCGCGCGGAGCGGCGAGCAGGACCGGCGACCCGGCCAGCATCGCCCCGTACTCGCCGAGCGCGCGGCCCGGCTCGCTCAGGAACAGCGGCAACCCGGGGCGCTGTCGAGCAGTCACGCTCTGCTTCTTACCACTCCTGGCCCTGGTCGGGGCGCCACACGCTATCCCCCTCCGGTCGAGGGATCGAGGGAGAGCCGGGGGTTGTCGGGTACGGCCTGGCCGTGGAAGGCGGGCAGGGACGCGGCGGTCACGATGCCGGCGACGTCGAACGCCAGCCCGACGGCGGCCGCGGTTCCCACCACCGCAACCGTGAGCAGTCGCCGGCGCTGGGTGCCGACGAGATGCAGGCAGACCGCAACCGCGGCGACGCAGAGCGCGGGCAGCGCGGCGAACATGTACCGCGTCTGCGGTTGCAGGTCCACGACGATGCTGTTGAGCAGCACCGCGGCGAGGAGCAGTACCGGGGCCGCAGCCAGCGCGGACACCAGGGCGCGCGTCCGCGCGGTCCAAGCACGCCAGCGGGCGGCGGCAAGCGTGAGGGAGCCGATCGACACGGCCAGGACCACGAGGAGGCTGAGCACGTTGAAGGGGAGCGCCACACCGGCCAGTGAGGCATGCCGCTCGTCCTGCCCATTGCCATACGTCCCCGACAGCCCAACGATGAGCTGCGAGATGAACGTCCGCAGCTGGCCCAGGCTCCGCAGGGTGTGCGGCCCGACCGCGGCAAGCGGCGTCTCCGGCGGCAGGATGGATCCGAATGTCATCAGGTTGCGCACGAACCACCAGCCGGCGATCCCGACGCTTATGCACCCCGCCGCCACCATGGTGCGGCCCGCGAGCTGGCCGCGGCCGCGCCAGAGGATGGTGCCCACGAGGAGGATGGCGAGGACCCAGTCCTCCTGCCTGGTGATCGCCGCGATCCCCACTGCCACGGCGCACCAGAGCACCAACCGAGAGGTCAGCCGGCTGCTGCGCACCACCCGAACGCAGAGCAGAACCAGCAGCGCGCCCACCGTCCACGCAAGGCTCTCATTGGTTGCGCCCCCGGCGAGGTACTGCATCTCGGGGAGGGCGGCGGCGACGGCCGTGGCCGCCACCCACAACCAGGGTCGTGCGGGCCAGATCTCCCGTGCGACCAAGCCGCAGAGCACCAGGGTGGTGAGCCCGCACGCGAGCGACAGCAGGCGTGGACCGGTCAGACCGAGGCCCGCCTTCAGAAGGACAGCCGACAGGAGGTAGTACGCCGGCGGCTGCTGGCGCTCGTGAAAACCAGCCCCGGGCAGTGCCGCGTGGTTGGCGATGATCTGCGCGTAATGGAAGTGCGAGATCTCGTCGGGGGCCTCGTAGATGGGCCGCAGCGTCATCTCCAGGACGGCCGTTGCGACGAACACGAGGAGCAGAAGTGCGAAGGCGGCGGCGGGAGCGCTGCGCAGCTGGGAGAGCGATCGACGCGTCACGGCCCGCGCAGTGTGACCGACGACGGCCCGGACCCGGCCTCTGCGTCAGGGCCGGCGAGCCTGGCAGTAGGCCACACTCCGCCCTCAGACGATCCCGTTCTCGTAGGCATAGCGGACGGCCTGGGCGCGGTCGCGCGCGCCGGTCTTGGCGAGGATGTGGTTGATGTGCGTCTTGACGGTCGCGTTGCTGACGAAGAGGGCCTCGGCTATCTCCGCGTTGGAGAAGCCGCTCGCGACCAGCCTGAGCACCTCCGCCTCACGCGTGCTGAGGTCGTGCGCCGGCGTCGCGGCGTCGCTTCGCGCTGGCACCGGCGTGTCGATCACCGCTGCCACCAAGCGCTGCTGGATCGTCGCGTCGAGGTGTGTCCCGCCGACGGCGAGCGCGCGAATCGCCCTCTCGATGTCCTCGGCGCT
Organism: Candidatus Dormiibacterota bacterium; assembly: GCA_963823765.1. Classification (GTDB taxonomy): domain Bacteria; phylum Chloroflexota; class Dormibacteria; order Aeolococcales; family Aeolococcaceae; genus Aeolococcus. The sequence continues at coordinate 343,894 of CAWGML010000002.1, read as the reverse complement.
GGCATCCTTGGTCAGGTAGCCACGAGCACCCGCGCGGAGCGCCGGGAACAGTGACTTGTCATCGGCGTAGGTCGTGAGCACCAGGACCTGGGTGTCGGGCAGGCTGGCGCGGATCTGACGCGTTGCGTCCGCACCCTCCATCTTGGGCATGCGCAGGTCCATCAGCACCACGTCCGGCCGCTCCTCGCGCGCGCGCTCGACGGCCTCCATCCCATCGGACGCCGTGGCGACGACCACGACGCCGTCGATCAAACCGACCAGCATGCTCAGACCCTCGCGGATGACGCGCTGGTCGTCCGCGATGACAACGCGGATCGGCAACGCGTTCACGCCGGCACCACCAGGTCGACGCGCCAGCCCGTCTCTGTCGGTCCGGCATGGAAGGTGCCACCGAGTTGCTCGATTCGCTCGCGCAGCCCGGTCAGGCCGCGACCCCCGCCCAGCCCGCGGAGTACCTCAGCCTCCGGCATGGCGCCCGCGCGCGCTGCTCCGTTCTCGATGCTCAGCGAAACGCTGGATGTCGAGTAGCGCAGCGACACGAGGGCGGCGGCGCCTGGGGCATGTCGAGCGACGTTGGTCAAAGCCTCCTGTGCGCCACGATAGAGGGCGAGGCTGGCGTCGCTGGTGAGCACCAGCGCACATCCCTCGGTGGTCAGGCTGGCCGGCACGCCCATGTTCTCTCCGAAGGCGTTGACCAGTGAGTTGAGCTGCGCCACACCCGGCAGCGCCTCCCCGCGGAGGGCGCCAACCGCCTGCCGTGCGCTGGCCAGCCCCTCCCGAACGAGTTGACCGGCACGCTCGATGGCCGCGTGCACCGGTGGGCTGGCCCGATCGCGGTCGGCAAGCTTGCGTGCCGCTTCGAGTTGGATGGCTGCCCCGGACAGTGAGTGGGCCAGCACGTCGTGCAGCTCACCGGCGATGCGGCTGCGCTCCTCGAGTGCCACAGTCCGCGCCTGCTCCTCGCGCGCGTCCTCGAGCTGAGCGAGGAGCAACTCTGTGTGCTCCTGGCTCGACCGTGACCGACGGATGAAGTAGGCGACGAGCCCGAGCAACGTCACCACGAGAGTGCCCGCGACAATGGAGGCAGGGCTGCTTCCGGTCAACGCAGCTGCGACATCCAGCGCCGCGGTCAGCGCCACACCGAGTGCTGTGCCAGGTCGCAGCGGCAGGCGGGTCACGGCCATCCACACGGCCGCCCCGACAGCCAGCTCGCTGGTGCCGTCCGTCTGCAAGGCCACCAGGGCCACCGCGGCCGCACCCATGGCCGCGACCACCGCGCCTTGGATGGCGTACGAGCGCTCTGCGAAGCGACCCCTGATGGCTACAGCAAGCGCCGCGGTGAACGCGAGCAACGCGACGGTCAGCGCCAACGCCTTGCCGTGCGTGCCGGGCTGCGGATGACCTCCGATGAGTTCAGCGGCGACGACCAGCATCACGGCCCAGCCCAGCGGCCGCAGCGAGTCACGCTGGCGGCGGACCCGCCGCGCGGCTCGCTCGTGTACCTCGGCGACCCGCTCCGTGCTGCTTGGCGCCGGGGTCGCCTCGATCATGTCGGCAGGCTCATCGTCGCGTGCACCGTTGGGACGATAGACGACCCCCGGCCCGCTGATGCGAGCCGGAGGCCTGCGGGATGTGCGCGCGTCAGGCGGCTCGGACGACCATCGACCCGGTGGCGGAGGACTGTGCCAGCCGGCCGCGGAGGTGAACGGTCACCACACGCACGGTCACCTCGCAGATCGCCATCGACACCAGCGCGACCGGCCACGCCGTCAGGGTGATGCCGTGTGCGGCGCTGAAGCCGGCGATCGCGGGGCCGGCGCCGTGGGTGGCAGCGAAAGCGAACACCATCCTCGAGCAGATGCCCGCGACCAGCAGACAGCCGGCGACCCAGCCGACCCGCGCCAGCGCGAAGCCCTCGGTGCCCGCCCGGACGTGTGTCGCGAACCCGCTGAGCAAGCCCAGGGTCACCCCCGCCGTGACCAGGCTCGCCACCAGAACGAGGTCGTTTCCCGACACGGGGATGGTGTGCAGGTACTGCTGGGCAGCGAAGAACACGAGCACCAGGGGGACCACGAGCGCACGGCGATCGAGTTGACGTTCGCGGGCCTGCATGATGACCAGGAAGACAAAGCCGGCGTTCATCAGGTAATCGGTCGTCGTCATCGAGGAGCCTCCGTGAGTTGTGGGGTCCGAAGATCGGACGCCTCGATGATCTCGGTGCGTGAGGCTCGCGTCGTCGGCGCCAGGGTTGAATCTCTGCGGGCCTTCTCAACCCGTGGGTTGACCTCAGGCGGGCCACATCAAGCGGAGGTCGTCGCGTACCTCGGTTCACTCATCGCGCGGGACGCACGTTGAGGTTGGCGCGGAAGAGGTTGGTCGGATCGAACTCGCGCTTGAGCCGTGCCAGCCGCTCGTAGATGTCCTCGCCGTACGCGGCGCGAGAGCTCCCCTCCCCGTCTCCCCCGCTTTCGGGCAGGAAGTTGACGTACGCACCGGCCTGCGCCAGTGGTGCGATGGCGTCGGAGAGCGCTCGGTTGGCGGCGACGTGGACCGCGTCCTCGGCCGGGTCGATCCACGTTGACAAGAGGTTGTACGTGTACCCGGCCGAACGGCCGCTGAACGCCGTGTCGTTCGGGCCGACGCGCCCGACCGCGCCGCCCATCTGGTGGAGGTGGATCGCCGACATCGGTGACGACAGGCGTGCCCCGTGGTCGAGCACTATCTCGATGAAGTCGTCGTCGAGGTCGGAGATGAATCCACCGCGGAAGTAGCTGCGCAGACCGGCGGGCGCGCCGGCGTCGAGCATCTGTTGCAGGGCGGGGTACGGCATCGGCCCGAAGAGGTCGACGGCCGGCTCGAGTCGTCTCATGGGCTGCAACGCGAGGGCGCCATCATCGAGGTCACCACACCAGCATCCGACGATCGCCACCACCGGGTGTCCCTGCAGCGCAGCGGGCACGAAGGGCTCGGGAGGAGCGGTGAAGATGGCTGCCAGCATGGTCCCCGCGTCGGGAAGGTCGCTCGCCCAGTCGCGAAACGCGCGCAGGACCTGGCGGCCGTGCTCGAAAGGAAACAGCATGAGGCCCCCGAGGATGGTCGAGACCTCGTGCAGGCTGAACTCGAACTGCGACACCACGCCGAGGTTGCCGCCCCCACCCCGCAGCGCCCACAGCACGTCCGATCTCGCACGCTCGCTCGCGCGGATGACAGCGCCGTCCGCCGTGACGAGATCGGCTGCGACCAGGTTGTCGCAGGCCAGGCCGTAGCGCCTCTGCAGCCAGCCGATCCCGCCGCCGAGGGTGAGTCCGGCAACGCCCGTCGAGGAGATGAGCCCACCTGTGCTGGCGAGACCGTGCTCCGCTGTGGCGGCGTCGAAGTCGCGCCAGGTCGCTCCCGGCTGCGCGGTGGCGACCCGTCGCTGAGCGTCGACGGTGACCAGTCGCATGAGCGAGAGGTCGATGACAAGGCCCTCGTCGCACATGCTGAAGCCGGCGACGCTGTGGCCGCCGCCGCGAACCGCGACGTGGAGGTCAGCGTCCCGTGCGAACCTCACCGCCGCGACGATGTCCTCGGTTCCGCGACACTGGGCGACGAGCGCGGGATGCCTGTCGACGGTGCCGTTCCAGAGCGCCCTGGCACTGTCGTAGTCCGGGTCGGTGGCAGTGATGAGCGTGCCGCTGAAGCCGTCGGCAAACGACCGACCGAGCGCGGAGTTGAGCAACGTGGTCATGGGGTCTCCCGAGAGAGGGACGTCAATGCGCGGATCCTCCGGCAGTGGCCATGGATGGCGCTATGACGCCGTGTCACCCGCCCGCTGTGATGTCAGAGCACATCGCCCTGTCCGACGTATCGGTCGGCGAGGCTGAGCACGTCGTCGAGCACCGCCAACCCGTGGCGGAGGTCATCGGTGCCGACAATCAGCGGCGGCAGCACGTGGATGCGGTTGAAATGCGAGAAGAGCCACACGCCGCGCTCTCGGGCCGCCGCCAGCACCTCGGCGATTGGACGGGTCTGCTCACCGCTGGCGTTGTAGGGCACCAGCATCGTGCGCGACTCCCGGTCGCGGACAAGGTCGAGTGCCCACATGCACCCCAGGCCCCGGACCTCGCCGATGCAGGGGTGGTGATCCATCAGCGAGCGCAGCCCCGGTCCAAGGATCTCGTCACCCAGCCGCCGGGATCGCTCCACCAACCCGTCGGTGTGCATCGCCTCCATGCTGCCGACTGCGGAGGCGCACGCGAGTGGATGGCCCGAGTAGGTGAGCCCACCCGGGTACGGACGATCCCCGAAGAAGTCGGCGATGCGACGCGTGATGGCCACGCCGCCAAGCGGGACGTAGCCCGAGTTGACGCCCTTGGCGAAGGTGATGAGGTCCGGCGTCACCCCCCAGTGATCAACCGCGAACCAGTGGCCGCAGCGCCCGAAGCCGCACATCACCTCGTCACAGATCATCACCACGCCGTGGTCGTCGCAGATCCGTCGCACTCCCTCCAGGTAGCCGTCCGGCGGCACCAGGACCCCATTGGTCCCCACCACGGACTCGAGGATGATGGCCGCGATCGTGCTCGGGCCTTCGAACTCGATCACCTCCTCGAGGTGACGCAGAGCGCTGCGGCACTCCTCCTCCGGCGTCGTCGCGCCGAACGACGATCGGTAGAGGTACGGGCCGAAGAAGTGGACGAAGCCCGTGGCACCCGGCTCGGCGGCCCATCTCCTGGGATCGCCGGTCATGGCGATCGCGTTGGCGGTGGCGCCATGGTACGAGCGGTAGGTGCTGAGCACCTTGTGCCGGCCCGTGTACGTCCGTGCCATGCGCACGGCGTTCTCGGTGGCCTCGGCGCCACCGTTGGTGAAGAACACCATGTCGAGGTCGCCGGGGGTGACCTCGGCGATCATCTCCGCCGCCCTGCTGCGCTGGTCGTTGGCGTGGAACGGGGCGATGGTGCACAGGCGGTCCGCCTGCTGCTTGATCGCCGCCACGATCGCCGGATGCTGGAGGCCGAGGTTGGCGTTGACCAGCTGGGAGCTGAGGTCGAGGTAGCGGCGGCCTGCCTCATCCCAGAACCAGGCGCCCTCACCGCCGGCGACGACGAGGGGGTCGATCCGCTTCTGCGCCGACCACGAATGGAACACGTGGTCACGGTCTTGTTGTTTGGCGGCCGAGGGGGCAGCCGGTTCGGTGAGGCTCACGCCTGACTCCTTGTTCTGCACGTCATGGGCGCGAGCGCTAGTTGTAGCACTGCCGGGGCATTCCTCTCGGTGCGCGGGCCTGTGCGATCATCGTGCGGCCGATGGCGTCCGAGCCGGCCGCGGCCGAACGGAGGAACGACCTGTGGCGATCGACGTGGAGCATCCTGAAGCGGCCGCCGAGCTCAGACCGCTGAAACACGTCACGCACTGGATCGCCGGCCGCCCATCGGCCTCCTCATCCGCTCGACGCGGCGACATCTTCGACCCTGCAACCGGTGCGGTCACCGGCCAGGTGGACTTCGCGGACGGCGCTGACGTCGACCGCGCCGTCGCAGGCGGCCACGGAGGCGTTCAGCGGCTGGAGCGAGACCTCCCTGACGCGGCGCACCAGGATCCTCTTCGCCTTTCGCGAGCTCGTCGAGCGACATCGCGAGGACCTCGCGACGCTGATCACCGGCGAGCACGGCAAGGTGCTGGCCGACGCACGCGGCGAGGTTGCCCGTGGACAGGAGGTCGTCGATTTCGCCTGCGGCATCTCGCATCTCCTCAAGGGCGGCTTCTCAGAGAACGTCTCCACCGCGGTCGACGCCTACTCCATCCAGCAACCCCTCGGCGTCGTCGCCGGGATCACTCCATTCAACTTCCCCGCGATGGTGCCGATGTGGATGTATCCGATCGCGATCGCCTGCGGCAACACGCTTCATCCTCAAACCCTCGGAGAAGGACCCGTCTGCGTCCCAGCTGGTCGCCGAGCTGTGGTCGCGAAGCGGGGTTGCCCGCGGGTGTGTTCAATGTCGTGCACGGTGACAAGGCCGCGGTCGACGCTCTTCTGCAGCACCCGGGCATCGCCGCGATCAGCTTCGTCGGCTCCACGCCGGTCGCGCGGCACGTGTACGAGCAGGGCACGCAGCGGGGAAAGCGCGTCCAGGCGCTGGGTGGCGCGAAGAACCACGCGGTGGTCCTTCCCGACGCCGACCTCGACGCCGCCGCCGACGCGCTGGTCGGTGCCGGGTACGGGTCGGCCGGTGAGCGCTGCATGGCGATCTCCGCGGTCGTCGCGGTGGGCACGTCCGGCGACGAGCTCGTCGCAGCGCATCGCGGAGCGCGCCCGCAAGCTCATCGTCGGACCGGGCACGGAGGCGCGGTCGGAGATGGGCCCCCTGGTGACCCGCGCCCACCGCGACCGGGTGGCCGGCTACGTGGACGTCGGGGATGAGCTGCGGCGCCGAGCTCGTGGTCGACGGCCGGGACGTTGCGCCACCCACCGCCCGAGGGCTTCTGGCTCGGCCCGTCACTGTTCGACAGGGTCACCACCGACATGTCCATCTACGCGGATGAGATCTTCGGGCCGGTGCTCTGCGTCCTCCGCGCCGACTCGCTCGACGAGGCGCTGCGGATCGTCAACGCCAACCCGTATGGCAACGGGACCGCCCTCTTCACCAGCGACGGTCGAGCGGCGCGCCGATTCCAGCACGCAGTGTCCGTCGGGCATGGTCGGCATCAACGTGGCCATCCCGGTGCCGATGGCCTTCTACTCGTTCGGCGGCTGGAAGGACTCGCTGTTCGGCGACACGCACGTGCACGGCACCCACGGGGTGCACTTCTACACGCGCACCAAGGCTGTGACCAGCAGCTGGCCCGAGCCCGGGGCCGGGCGGGCGCGACTACGGGTTCCCGATCAATCGCTGACCAGGCGCCTCAGGCGGGGAAGCACGTCCCGGCGTAGAGCCGCAGGAAGCGCTCCTGGTCGGTGCCGGGGGCGTGAAACACGAGGTGCCGAAAGCCGAGGCTGACGTAGCGCCCGATCGCGGCGACGTGCTCGTCCGGGTCGCTGGAGACGAGCCACCGGCTGGCCGAGCGCGCCACGTCCAGCCCGTCGGCGAGTCGCTCCATCTCGATGGGATCGTCGACACCCATCTTCTCCTCTGGCGTGAGCGCCAGCGCCCCCCACAGCCGGGTGTCCGCCAGCGCTCGGTCCCTGTCGGTGTCGTACGAGACCTTCATCTCGATCATCATGTCCAGCGCGCCGACCGGACGGCCCGCCTGGGCCGCGCCGTCGGCGACGGCGGGCAGCAGCGTCTCCGCGTACAGCTGCTCCGCCTTGCCACTGGTGCAGATGAAGCCGTCGGCCACCCGCCCGGCCAGGCGCGCCGCCGCAGGGCCCGACGCGGCGATGTACAGCGGGACCGGCTGGGCCGGCCGGTCGTAGATCGTCGCGTTCCGGTGCGGAAGAACGTTCCGTCGAAGGTCACCCGGTCCTCGCGCCAGAGCACCCTGATCAGCGCCACCGCCTCCTTCAGCCGGGCGAAGCGCGCCTTCTGGTCCGGCCACTCGACCCCGAGGGGCACTTCGTTCATCGATTCCCCGCTGCCGACGCCGAGGATCGACGCGCTGCGGGAAGAGGCAGCCGAGCGTCGCGAACGCCTGCGCGATGACGCCCGGGTGGTAGCGCAGCGTGGGCGTGAGGACGCTGGTCCCGATGACCACGCGCTCCGTGCTGGCCCCCAGGGCGCCGAGCCAGGAGAGAGCGAATGGCGCATGGCCACCGCTGTGGCGCCACGGCTGCAGATGGTCGCTGATGAAGACCGAGTCGAAACCCAGCTGCTCGGCGAGAATGCCATACCGCAGCAGGGTCTTCGGGTCGAACTGCTCAGCGGATGCCTTGTAGCCGAGACGCAGCATGGCGCACCTCCGGCACCTCTCTCAGCTGGGAGGTGACGGGACGATCCGGATGTATGGCCGCGGTGACTTCCAGCCCTCCGGGTACTTCTCGCGCGCCTGTTCGTCGCTGACGGAGCCCGCGATGATCACGTCGTCCCCCTTCTGCCACTGCGCAGGGGTCGCGACCTGGTGCTTGGCGGTCAGCTGCAGGGAGTCGACGACGCGCAGCACCTCGTCGAAGTTGCGTCCTGTGGTCATCGGGTAGATGAGCACGAGCTTGATCTTCTTGTCGGGGCCGATGACGAAGACGTTGCGCAGCGTCTGGTTCTGGGCCGGGGTCCGCTCGGTGGGCTCACCGGCGACGTCGGGCGGCAGCATCCCGTACAGCTTGGAGACGTTGAAGTCCGTGTCGGCGATGATCGGGTAGTTGGGGGCGGTGCCCTGCGTCTCCTCGATGTCCTTGGCCCACCTGCCATGGTTGTCGACCGGGTCGACCGAGAGGGCGAGGATCTTGACGCCGCGCTTGGCGAACTCGGGCTCGATGCTCGCCATGTAGCCGAGCTCGGTGGTGCACACGGGCGTGAAGTCGCGCGGGTGTGAGAAGAGCACGGCCCAGTTGTCCCCGATCCACTCGTGGAACCTGATCCGCCCCTCGGTGGTCTCCGCCTCGAAGTCCGGTGCGGTGTCGCCGATCGTCAGTGCCATGGCGCTTGCTCCTGTCGTGTTGAACCGTGGAGGTCATCCTCCGCCGTCCCGGGATGGATGCCTCCGCCCGCCGACCATTGTGCCGATGTCGGCGGCCCGATCGATACATGACCCCGGTGGTCGGGATTTTGCTAGGCTCGCGCCCACATGGAAGGACCGCAGCCGCAGCTCCTCACCTGCCGCCGTCTCTGGCTCGACTGGGGACGCTGCCACAGCTCGCTGTCCTGCTGTCCGGGCTGAGCGCGCTCACGCGCTGACGCAGCCGCGCGCCTGACGCGTCACCGCGTCGGCCGCGCCCGTCGCCTCCCCGCGCACCGCCAGCGCGGGGCCACTCGCTCAAACGGCCGGAGAACGATGAAGCCTCTTCCGCACACCACCGTACCCACCCTCGACGCGCGCCTCGCCGCCCGGCGTGTCCCGCCGGGCCCACGGTAGGAGGCGGCCATGTGCGCAACATGCGGGTGCTCGACCGACGACCTCTCGCGGGTCGAGCGCGTGAAGGCCACCAGCAACGGGCTCCGGGGCGGCATCGCCGATGAGCTCACGCAACCCACCACGCACTTCAGCGAGGACGCGGGGCAGCTCCTGAAGTTCCACGGCATCTACCAGCAGGATGACCGCGACCTCCGTCGTGAGGCGCGCCGGCTCGGCCTCGACAAGGCGCACGCAATGATGATCCGCACCCGGATCCCGGGCGGCGTGGTGCCCGCCGAGGCCTACCTCGCGCACGATCGGATCGCCGGTGAATGGGGAAACGGCAGCCTGCGCATCACCACGCGCCAGGACTTCCAAGTCCACGGCGTGCTCAAGGGCAACCTGCGCCGAGCCATCCGCGCCATCAACGACGCCCTCCTGACCACGCTCGGCGGCTGTGGCGACCAGGTGCGGAACATCATGGCCTGCGCGGCGCCATACCCAGAGCCGCTGCGGGCCGGCGTCCAGCAGCTCCTGCCGAGCCTCGTCGGGGCGCTGACGCCCACGACGCATGCCTACATGGAGATCTGGCTGGACGGCGAGCTGGCGGCGTCCGCGCGGAGCGACCCTGAGGTCGACCCGCTGTACGGGCGGACCTACCTGCCTCGGAAGTTCAAGGTCGCGGTGGCCGTCGAGGGTGACAACTGCATCGACCTGTACGCCAACGATCTCGGGCTGGTGGCCCGGGCCGACAGTGGCGGGTCGCTGGCGGGGTTCGAGGTCCTGGTCGGCGGCGGGCTCGGTCGCACCGCCAACAAGCCCGCAACCCGGCCTCTCGTCGCCCAGCCACTCGGCTTCGTGCCTGTCGAGGGCGTCGCCGACGTGGCCCGGGCGGTCGTCGCGGTGCAGCGCGACCACGGCGACCGTGTCGATCGGCGTCACGCCCGGCTCAAGTACATGGTCGCCGACCGGGGGGTCGACTGGTTCCGTGACGCAGGTCGATCAGCGGCTGGACTTCCCCCTGAAACGTTCGCGGCCGTTACATTGGGCGAATGCCGCGGATCACCTCGGATGGGGCGAGCAGGGCGACAACCGATTCTTCTACGGGTTGTTCGTCGAGAACGGACGCATCGAGGACCGGGACGGGTACCGCCTGCGGAGCGCTCTGCGCGGGATCGTGTCGGAGCTGGGCTGCGAGGTGCGCCTCACGCCCCAGCAGAACCTCTTGTTGACCGGGCTGCGTGAACAGCAGCGCGAGTTCGTCATGGGTCGCCTCCGCGACGCCGGGGTCACCCCGTCGGAGGAGGTGAGCGTGCCGCTCGTCCATTCGATGGCCTGCCCCGCCTACCCGACGTGCGGACTGGCGGTGGCGGAGAGCGAGCGGGCGCTGCCCACGCTGATCCGTCAGATCGAGGTGGTCCAGGCGCGTCAGGGCCTCTCGGACCAGCCCATCAGCTACCGCATGACCGGGTGCCCGAACGGCTGCGCCCGACCGTATCTCGGTGACGTCGGCTTCGTCGGCACCACCTTGGGCAAGTATGACGTCTTCCTCGGCGGTGACTTCGAGGGCACGAGGCTCAACGAGCTGTACGCGCACAACGTGCGGCTCGAGGACATCCCGGACGTCCTCGAGGGCCCGCTTGCGGACTACGCCGGCTCGCGCCTGCAGGGCGAAGGGTTCGGCGACTGGTGCCACCGCACCGGTGTAGGCGCGCTCGCCGCACGCGGCCAGCTCGAGGCGGTGAGCGCATGAACGCGCAGTTGACCGCGATCGCCGAGGACCTGCTGACCACGACGGTGGCCAAGCACCGCCGGGTCGCGCTGGCCGCCAGCTTCCAGGCGGAGTCCGGCGTCCTCATCGACATGGTGGCCCGGCTCGGCCTGGGTGTGGACGTGCTCACCGTCGACACCGGCCGGCTGCCCGAGGAGACGCACCAGGTCATCCAGACGTTCCACGACCGGTACGACCTCCGGCTCCGCGTGCTGACTCCTGCCCCGGCCGAGATCGACCAGCTGGTGTCGACCCACGGGCCCAACCTGTTCCGCCAGTCGGTCGAGCTGCGCCAGGAGTGCTGCGCGGTGCGCAAGGTGCGTCCCCTGACCCGCGCGCTGCGCGAGTACGACGCGTGGATCACCGGGCTGCGCCGTGACCAGTCCCCGGCCCGCGCCGGCGTCACCGCTGTCACCACCGACACAGTCCACGGCGGCATCGCCAAGGTGGCCCCCCTGGTGGATTGGTCGCGCGCCGACGTGTGGGACTACCACGAGCGATTCGAGGTGCCGCGTCACCCGCTGTACGCCCAGGGATACACGTCGATCGGCTGCGCCCCGTGCACGCGCGCGACGGCGCCCGGCGATGAGGAGCGTGCGGGGCGGTGGTGGTGGGAGCTCAACTCCGACCGTGAGTGCGGCCTGCACAACTCCGCGGCCGTGGAGGTGGGGTGACCTACTACCCGGTCTTCCTCGACCTCAGTGGTCGCCGCTGCGTCGTGCTCGGAGACTCGCCGACGGCCGACGAGAAGGCGGCGGGCCTGCGTGCCGCGGGGGCCGACGTCGTCCACCTGCGCCGCGCATTCGCCGGCGGTGACCTGGTCGGTGCGTACCTCGCTGTCGAGGCCAGTGGCGAAATGCGCAGCCAGGCCGGGGCGCGGGCCGAGGCCGACGCGGAGCGGGTGCTGCTCAACGTCGCCGATGTGACGCACCACTGCGACTGGATCGCCCCTGCGGTGGTGCGACGAGGACCGCTCCAGGTCGCGATCTCCACGTCCGGGGAGAGCCCGTTCCTGGCCTCAACCCTGCGCGCCCGCCTCGAGTCGACGATCGGCGAGGAGTGGGGGCCGCTCACCGAGCTCCTGGGCCGGGTGCGGCGACGCCTGCGCCGCCATGGTGTCCCGATGGAGAGGCAGGTTCGCGCCTACCGGCGCGTCGCCCGGCCCGATACGCTCGCGCTGCTGGGCACGGACCCGGACGCTGCCGCGGCGGTGGCGGCGGCGATCGAGGCCGACGCCCTCGACCCCGTCGAGGACGGCGTGCACGGCCTGGTGGTGCTGGTCGGCGCCGGCCCCGGTGACCCCGGCCTGCTCACGGTGGCCGGCCGCGAGGCGCTGATGAGCGCGGATGTCGTCGTGCACGACTCCCTCGTCTCCGCCGCCGTCCTGCAACTCTGCCGGCCCGGCTGCCGGGTGGTCGATGCCGGCAAGCGGGGCGGCCGTCCGTCGGCGACGCAGGCGGAGATCACCGCCACGCTGATCGACGGCGGCCCGTGCCGGCGACCTCGTGGTCCGGCTCAAGGGCGGCGATCCCTATGTCTTCGGGCGTGGTGGCGAGGAGGTTGCCGCGCTCCGGGCGGCGGGGGTGCCTGTCACGGTCATCCCCGGGGTGAGCTCGGCGCTGGCGGCGGCGGCCGCCGCGGACATCCCGGTGACCCACCGCGGCGTGGCGTCCTCTGTCGCCATCGTCACCGGCCGTGAGGCGGCGGGTGCCGGCGACGCGCTGGAGCGGCTGGCCGGCGAGGCTGACACGCTGGTCGTGCTCATGCCCGGCGACCTCGTGCCCTTGACGGACCGGCTCGGCCGCGTGCTGGGCGCTTCCCATCCTGCGGCCCTGGTCAGCTCGGCGACGACCCCCGACCAGCGCGTGGTACGTGCACCGCTCCACAAGCTGGCAGCGGCCGCCGGCCGCGCCGGGCTGTCGTCGCCGGCGACGCTGATCTGCGGGCGGGCGGTGGACGTTCTCGCCCCCGTTCGGGACGAACCAGTCGCAGCCGCGTTCGACCCCACTGGTGCGGTCGCGGCGTCCGTGCTACCGTTCTGGCCCGCCGGCGGCCCCGACCGCCACCAGGGCGCTCGACGATCCGCCGGCGGTAGCAGCTAGGGGCCTTTCCATGCAAGCCACGCGCGGGATGACGGCGGCCCGGGAGGACCGCGCCACCCGAGCCCGTGTGGCGGCTCACACGGTCGCACTCTCGCGGCTCGGCCTGTGGTTCTTCCGGGCCCTCATCGTCGTCCCTGCCGTGTTCATGGCACCCGAGGTCACGTCCCTCATCCTGGGCCGCCCCCGCGCGATCGCCAACGTCTCCTCCTCCACCGCGGACGTGCTCGGCATGTCGTCCTTCGTGCTCTTCGTGATGATGCTGACAGTCACGCCCATCAACACGATGACCGGCTGGCGCTGGCACCTGGTGCTGCGACGCGACTACGGCGTGGCGATGTCCCTCGTTGCCGCCGCCGACCTCGTGCTGGCGGCAATCACCACCGGTGACAGGTTCGCGGGAGGGCCGGTCGGCCGAATCGCCGGCCACACCTTCCTCGTGTTCGGGACGTTGTCCGTGCTCCTGCTCGTCCCGCTGGCGCTCACCGCCAATCGCCGGGCGATGCGCTGGCTCGGTGGTCACTGGAGGTCCGTCCAGAGGCTGACGTATCTCGTCTGGGCGACGATCCTCGTCCACCTCGCCTTCCTGTTCGGGTTCAGCTCGGTGTTCCTCGACGCGCTGGCCGTCAGCGCACCGCTGGCGGTGCTGCGCGTGCCCGCGGTGCGCCGCTGGTGGCGCTCGTCACGACGTACCGGCGCGCACCGGTTGACGCGGGTCGGCGCGGCGCTCCTCATCGTCGGGGTGTTCGCCGCCGGATACTCGCAGCTGGTCACCGAGCTCGCGGTGAAGGGAACGGCCGCGTTCGCGCAGCACCCACCGAGCGACTGACGGATGCCCTACGACCCGGCTCGGCACGCGGAGATGAAGCTGCGGCGGCGCCGGGCGCGACGCCTGATGATGCTGCTGACGCTGCTGTGTGGCCTGGTGGCGGTGGGCCTCGGCGCCTACGAGCTGCACGCGCAGGGACTGAACCAGTTCCTGTTTCGCGCCCCCGGGGTCGGCGCCAGCAAGTAGCTGTGCGCGGGCCCCGCGGCTACGCGGTGGCGGCCACCGGAGCCGCCAGGCCGACATCGACGACGCGCCGGATCTCGGCGGCGTAGAGGGTGTCGTGGTCGAGCAGCGCGCGCGCCAGCGCGTCGAGCTTGCCGCGGTTCTCACGGAGCAGCTCGACCGCCTGGATGAGGCACTCGTCGGAGATGCGCTTCACCTCGCTGTCGATCAACTCGGCGGTGGCGTCGCTGTAGGCACGCTGCGCGCCGAATGCCATCGACTGCCCGTCGTCGGCGTAGCTGAGCGCACCGACCTTCGGGCTCATCCCCCACCGCACCACCATCTCGCGTGCGATGCCGGTCACCGTGCGCAGGTCCGCCTCGGCTCCCGTGCTGACCACGCCGTAGATGAGCTGCTCCGCCGCCCTGCCCCCGAGGGCGCCGGTGATCCGTCCGCGGAGGTAGTCCTCACCGTAGTTGAAGCGGTCGTCGACCGGCGTCTGGGTGGTGGCCCCGAGGGACTGGCCGCGCGGGATGATCGACACCCGGCTCACAGGATCGGCGCCGGGCAGCAGGAGGCCGAGAAGCGCGTGCCCGGACTCGTGGTACGCGATGCGCTCTCGATCGAGCGCGCTGAGCGTCAGCTTGCGCTCCGAACCGAGCTCCACCTTCTCGATCGCGACCGTGAAGTCCTCGTTGGTCACCAGCGAGGCACCGCGACGTGCCGCTGAGAGAGCGGCCTCGTTGGCGAGGCTGCGCAGGTCCGCACCGACCATCCCGGCGCTCTGCGCGGCGATCTCGTTGAGGTCGACGTTGGGGTCGAGCGGGATGTTGCGGGTGTGGATGCGCAGGATCGCCTCCCGGCCGGCGCGGTCGGGGGGATGCACCTGCACCCGCCGGTCGAAACGACCGGGGCGAAGCAGGGCGGCGTCGAGCACGTCGGCGCGGTTGGTGGCGGCAAGGACGATGACCCCTTCGTGAGGGTCGAAGCCATCCATCTCCGTGAGGATCTGGTTCAGCGTCTGCTCCTGCTCGTCGTTGCCGCCGACGCGTAGTGCGGCGCTTCTCGACCGGCCGATCGCATCCAGCTCGTCGATGAAGATGATCGCCGGGGCGGCGGCGCGCGCCTTGTTGAACAGGTCGCGCACGCGAGCCGCACCGACGCCGACGATGGCCTCGATGAACTCCGAGGCCGAGATCGAGAAGAACGGCACACCCGCCTCCCCGGCCACAGCACGGGCGAGCAGCGTCTTGCCGGTGCCGGGAGCGCCGATGAGCAGCACACCCTTGGGCACCGTGCCGCCGAGCCGTTCGTACTTGGCAGGCTCCTTGAGGAAGTCGACGACCTCGAGCAGCTCGGCCTTGACCTCGTCGATCCCGGCGACGTCGGCGAAGGTGGTCGCCGGGCGCTCGGCGTTGTAGAGCCGCGCCCCACTCTGGCCGAAGCGACCGAGGATGCCGCCGGCGCCGTTGCGCAGCGACGCCATGCGCCGGCTGACGTACACGAAGAGCAACACCAGCAGGAGCACGGGCCCGAAGCTGAGCAGCAGCGTCTGCCACAGCGGCGTCGGTGGGTTCGGGTTGAGGGCGTCGATGGTGACCTTGTGGCTCTCCAGAAGGCCCAGCAGGTTGTCACTCGCGAACGACGGCCGCTGCGTCGTGAAGTTGGTGGCACTGCCCTGCCCGGAACCGGCCGTCACCGCCTTCTTGGTGGTGCCCGCGATCGCGTCCGACGTGCTGGTCACGCTGGTGACGTTGTCCGCGGCCACCTGCTGCACGAAGACGTCGTACGGGATGACCACCGACTTGGGCTGCGACGGCGCGAAGAAGACGTTGGTGAACAGGATGTTGACCCCGAGCAGGACCAGCATCGTGATCCAGAAGTTGCGCGAGCGGAAGCCGCTCGACGCGGGCGCTCCCGGGCGGCCTCCGGCAGCGCGGGCGGCGTTCCCAGCGGAGTTGGGTGGCGACGGGCGCCACAGTCCCGGAGAGGGCCGCGGGGTCCGTGCCTGCTTCTGCTGCGGATCGGCGGCCATGCACCTAGCCTAGCGCGGCGCCGACACGCGGGTCAGCGGTCGAGGAGGTCGGCGAGGTCGGCCACCACGACATCGGCGCCGTGCGCGCGCAGGGCGTCCGCCTGTCTCGCTCGATCGACGCCCACAACGAAGGCGAAGTGGCCGGCGCGCCCCGCCTCCACCCCCGCCAGGGCGTCCTCGAAGACCGCCGCCTGGTCGGGCGTCACGTCGAGCGCACGGGCTCCGGCGAGGAACGAGTCGGGCGCCGGCTTGCCGTTCAGGTGGTCGCGCGCGATCACGACACCGTCGACGCGCGCTTCGAACAGGTCCTCGATCCCGGCCGCCCTCAGAACCTGTTCACAGTTGGCGCTCGACGAGACGACGGCACGACGCAGGCCGGCGTCGCGCGCCGCCCGCACGTACCGAACCGAGCCCTCGTAGACGGCCACACCCTCGTCCTCGATCTTGCGCAGGACGAGGACGTTCTTGCGGTTGCCGAGGCCGGCGACGGTCATGGTCTCGGGCGGGTCGTCGGGGTTGCCCGCGGGCAGGTCGATGCCGCGCGATTCGAGGAATGAGCGCGTCCCATCCTGGCGCGGCTTGCCGTCCACGTACTGGTCGTAGTCACGGGCCGCGTCGAAGGGCACGAAGGTCTCGCCGTTCTGCTCCGCTCGTCCGCGCAGGTACTCGTCGAACATCTCCTTCCACGCGGCGGCGTGGACCAGCGCGGTCTTGGTGAGGACGCCGTCGAGGTCGAAGAGGCACGCTCGCACCTGTTCAGGAAGTCCCAACATGACACCGACTCTAGGGCCGGACCCTTGCGGAGCGACGGCGCCTCACGCGGCCTTGGTGGCGAACCCCGCGTATGCAACCCGGATGTCCTTGGTCACCACGAAATGAGCGAGGCGGCCGAACTCCCCATGCGAGATCTTTCCCTTGCGCAGACGGCGGAGCAGGAGAAGTAGTCGCGGCGGCGCGACGCTGGGGCCGATGCCGACGACGTCCCCACCCGCGAGACCGTGGCGACGCAGCGCCGCGCTCAACTCGCCCGGCGTGATGAACTGCTCCCAGGCGTGGAGGTTGGGTGGCATCCACCTGGTCATCCGCCACTCCTGGAAGAGCTTGATCATCACGAACCGGCTCATGCCTGTCCGGTTGATCGTGTCGAAGAGGTAGACCCCGTCGGGCTTGAGGACACGGGCCGTCTCGCGCAACACCGCGTCCAGGTCGCTGACATGCTCGAGCACGTCGACGCAGCACGCGAGGTCCACGCTGCCGTCCTCCACCGGGAGCTTCTCGCCGCGCCCGGTCCGGTAGTCGATGGTCAACCCAGCCGCAGCGGCGTGGGCGCGAGCGGTCGCGAGTGAGCTGACCGATGGATCCACACCGATGACCGTTGCGCCCATGCGCGCGAACTCCTCGGCAAACAGTCCTCCGCCACAGCCGATGTCGAGCACGGTCCGGCCGTTGACCTCGATGTCGAGATCCCGAAGAACCGAGGTGAAGTAGTCGAGCCGCGCCGGGTTGAGGGCGGTGCGAATCGTGTTGAGCGGCTGGTGTTCGTCCCACCAGATGTCCCCCGCCTGGTTATAGATCTCGTTATCGACCGGCATGCCCATCCTCCCCTCGTTTGACTCCTGCATCGCTCTGCGCGCTCAGCAATCCCTTCACCTGTCCCAACAAGCGGATCAGCGCCTGACGGTCGCGTTCGGGCATCGCCGCCACCCAGGCGGCCTCGCGGCCGTGGAGCCTGCGGAGGATGGCCGCGCACGTGGCACGACCCTTGCGCGTGGCCTCGACGTGCACCGAGCGGCGGTTGGTGGGGTGCGGCCGCCGGCGCACCAGCCCCAGCGTCTCGAGGCGATCCAGCACCGCGGTCACGCTGGTCTTGGCGATCAGGGTGCGCTCGCCGATGACCGTCGGGGTCAGCGGTGACGGGTCGCCAGCGACGACGGCCAGCACGTTGAAGGACTTCAGCACCAGGCGGTAGGGGGCGAGGAAGTCGTCGACGAGGTTGAGCGCGACAGCGCCCGCGAAGGTCAGGTTGATGAGCACCTCGGTCGCCGAGCGGTCGGCGCCGGGGAACTCAACCTCGAAGCTCTCGTGCACGCGGATGGGCACCGACCTCGGGTCCCGCCTGGCCCTGATGCCGCTCACAGCCCTGGCCCGGACCAATAGTACGATGTCGCACTGTCCATAGTTGGACTATACGACCCACAGCGGGCCCGGTCAAGCGTGCCCCGGCTCCTGCGCCTGCAGTCTCCGGCGCCGAGCTACAGTGCGGCGATGGCGACGGAGGCGCTCCTCGATGGCTGACGAGCTGATCGCCTCGCCTCCGCTGGACGATGCCGAGCTGGCCTACCTCGAACGGGTGGGCACCCGGCGACCGGCAGCCGCCGGCGAGTACCTCGTCCGCGACGGGGACACCAGCGCGGACCTGCACGTCATCCTGTCGGGGTCGGTCGAGATCGTCATCGGCGCCGGCGATGGTGAGCACGTCATCGCGCGTCACGGCGCCCGGCAGTTCGTTGGCGAGCTCAGCCTGCTGACCGGCCAGCGCGCCTACCTCTCGGCCCGTGTCGCCGAGGCGGCCGAGGTGGTTCGCGTGCCCACGCCGGCCCTGCGCGAGATCATCGGCACACGACCGGCTCTCGGCGACAAGCTGCTCGCCTCTTTCCTCGCCCGCCGCTCGCTGCTGCTCCGGCGCGCCGCCGCCAGCCTGCGCCTGGTCGGCTCGCGGTTCTCGCCCGAACTCGCTGCGCTTGCGGGAGTTCGTGGCCCGCAACCGGATCCCCCACGAATGGATGGACGCGGACCGTGACCAGCAGGTGGAGGCGCTGCTCCGCGAGCTCGGCGTGGCCGGCTCCGACCTGCCCGTATCGATCACCTCGCTGTCGGTGCTCCGTCACGCCACGCCGGAGGCGCTGGCTGACCAGCTCGGACTGGCCATGCACAGGCTTCCCGAGCACTCCTACGACCTGGTGGTCGTCGGCGGAGGCCCCGCCGGTCTCGCCGCGGCTGTGTACGGCGCATCTGAGGGACTGCGGACCCTGGTCGTGGAAAGCGTCGGCGTCGGTGGGCAGGCGGGCACCAGCTCACGGATCGAGAACTACCTCGGCTTCCCGGCGGGAATCCCCGGCGGCGAGCTGGCGGAGCGCGCCATCCTGCAGGCCGAGAAGTTCGGTGCGCGACTGAGCAGCCCGACCACGGCCGTCGCCCTGCGGGACGCCGGCGGTCACCTCGTCCTGCGCCTCGACGACGGCAGCGACGTCGTGGTCCGCGCCGCGATCGTCGCCAGCGGCGCGCGCTACCGGCGCCTCGACGCGGCTCGCCTCGAGGAGTTCGAGGGTGCGGGCGTGTACTACGCGGCGACGGACATGGAGGCACGCGTCTGCGCGGGCTCACCGGTTGTGGTCGTCGGTGGCGGCAACTCGGCAGGCCAGGCCGCGCTGTTCCTCGCGAGCACGGGCAGCAACGTGGTCGTGGCGATCCGCGGCGACGACCTGAACAGCGGCATGTCGCGGTACCTCGCCGATCGCATCCAGGACGATGAGCACATCGAGGTGCGCACCTCGACGCGGATCACCCACCTCGATGGTGACCAGAGGCTGCGCTCACTGCGCCTCAACGGTCCGGACGGTGACCACGTCGTGCCCTGCACGGGGCTGTTCTCGTTCATCGGCGCCGACCCCGCCGCCACCTGGCTCTCCGGGTGCGCGGCCATGGACAAGAGCGGCTTCGTGCTCACCGACCGATCGTTGGACGATGGCCACCTTGACGAGCGCTGGAGCGGGCTGCGCCGCCAGCCGCTGCCGTTCGAGACGAGCTACCCCGGCCTCTTTGCCGTGGGCGACGTCCGGGCGGGCTCGACCAAGCGGGTGGCGGCCGCGGTCGGCGAGGGGTCCGCGGCCGTGCGGGCCGTCCACGAGTACCTCGCCTTCTCGAGCTGACCGGCAGGCGGCCCAGTGCGCGCCGTCAGATCCCCGTGTGCTCCACCCGGACCGGGTTGGGATCGGGAACGTGCGGCATCAAGGCGTTGGCAGGGATGGTGCCGAGCCGGCCCGCTTGGAAGTCCTCCATCGCCTGGCGGATCTCCTCACGCGTGTTCATCACGAATGGCCCGTAATGCTCGACATGCTCCCCGATGGGGCGGCCTCCCAGGACCAGGACCTCCAGCGTGGGACTGGCGGAGTCCTGGCGGTCGTCGGCGCGGACGCTGATCCAGTCGCCCGGCCCGAAGACGGCGAGCTGGCCGCTCTGCACGGGCCTGCCCTCGGCGCCGGCCCGGCCCGACCCGGCGAGCACGTAGAGCAGCGAGTTGTAGGTGGGGTCCCAGGGCAGCTGCAGCTGGGAGCCCGGGGCCAGGGTGGCGTGCATCAGCGCCATCGGCGTGTGCGTCGAGCCGGGCCCGGCGTGTCCCCCGACCGCGCCGGCGATCACCCGGACCAGCGTGCCGCCATCCGCGGACGCCACCAGGGTGACGTCGCCCGCCTCGATGCCCTGGTAGGCCGGGGGGATCATCTTGTCCCTGGCGGGCAGGTTCACCCACAGCTGGATGCCGTGGAAGAGACCGCCCGACATCACCAGGGCCTCGGGTGGCGTCTCGATGTGGAGGATGCCGCCACCGGCGGTCATCCACTGCGTCGCGCCATTGGTGATCAGCCCGCCGCCGCCATGCGAGTCCTGGTGCTCGAACGTTCCGTCGATCATGTAGGTGACCGTCTCGAAGCCGCGGTGCGGGTGCCACGGTGTGCCCTTCGGCTCGCCGGGCGCGTACTCCACCTCCCCCATCTGGTCCATGTGCACGAACGGATCGAGGTCGGAGAGCGCGACCCCCGCGAATGCCCGGTGGACCGGGAATCCCTCACCCTCGAACCCGCGCGGCGCCGTGGTGACCGACCTCACGGCACGTTCAACCGTGCTCGACGGGTCCGAGGCGGGGACCCGGGGAAGGCTCAACAGGTCGTCGACGGTCACGGCAGGCATGGCATATCTCCGGGGCGGTTCAGGCGCGGTCGCGGTCCTCAGACAATCATGATGGGTCAGCGGCCGTCAGCCGCCGCCGCGCTTCGCCCGGCCGGTGGGAGGCGGGCGCAGCCGGTCACGGATCGCGGCCACCGCCGGCGCATCGATGGCATCGAGGAACGGTCCATAGAGCCGGTCCTCCTTCTCGATGTGCACGCGCAGCATGGCTTCGAGGACGAACAAGCGCGGCTGCAGCTCAGCGCGCCAGCGCTTCCAACCGTTGGGGCCCGCGAGGCGATCCAGCTCGTGGATCAAGCGCCGGATCACCTCGTGGTCCATGACCATTGCCTGCGTCGACTGTGGTCCGTCGGGGAGACGGTCGATGGCGGCGTAGATCACCTCCTGCTCCATCTGCATGAGCGGCAGCTCCTCGTGCAGGAAGGTGAAGATCCTGTCGAGCTGGCCGCGCACGGTGAGCGGCAGCTCGCTGGCCGACGCGCCGGCGACGGCGCGCATGTACCTGAGGTGCCGGCGAACGTTCGCGTGCGCGGCCTCCACCAGAGCCCGCGCGGTCGGCGTCGTCGCGTCCGTCACCACCCCACCTCAGGCCACCGAGTTGACAGGACGTGTCATCGAACGGCCGGGGGCAGCCTGGCGCGACACCAGCTGGAAGATGCCTCCCAGGTGGAGCCGGCGGTTGACGACCTTGTACGCCGTAAAGCCGAGGCCCACGGAGAGCAGCGTGACCAGGGCCCGTTGGATGACCGCGGCCGCGCCCGCGGTGCCGTAGTCGAAGCCGAGGAAGATGAGCAGCGCGGCCACGCTGGCCTCGTTGGCGCCCACGCCGCCCGGGATCAGGCTCACCGCGCCGCCGACCGTGGACAGCGCCAGCACGAACGCAGCCTGCCACCATCCGACCCGGCCCGGTTGCAGGGCCTCGAGGATCAGCCAGAACGCTGTGACCGAGACCGCGACCCGCGCCGCGTCGAGGACTGAGAGGGCAAGCGCATCGGGGCGATGCAGCAGGGCCGCGGTCTCCTGCTGCAGCTCGTCGATGGCCGGCAGCACACGGTTCAGGAACGGGATGTGCGCCACCAGCCAGTGGACCCGGTGGAACACGGGTGACACGGTGAGGATGACGACGATCATGGCGATGCCGACGGCGACGGGCACCACCGCCGCCAGCCCGTAGCCGAGGGCCAGGATCGCCGGCAGGGCCGAGAGGATGAGCAGGAGCGTGTAGGACAGCTCCTGGACGGTGACCGTGGCCGCCACGGTGCCGAAGTCGATGCCGCTGGCGGCGCTGGCAAAGGCGGCTCGCGTGAGATCGCCCAGGGGCACGATCGCGGTGATGGTCTGGCCGGCGAGGTTGACCAGGACCGTGTCGGACAGGCGCATCCTCGCGCCCACGTCCAGGAGCAGGAAGTGCCACCTGATCCCCTGGAGAACGTAGGTGAGCATCGACAGCACCACGATCGGGGCGGCCAGGGCAGGCTGGAAGAGCGCCAGCGCGCTCGCGACGCTGGCGGGGTTGAGGAACAGCACCACCCCCGCGATGCCGGCGAGCCCGACGGCCCCGGTGAGCGCGCGGCGCAGCGCTTGGGGCAGCCGGCGCCGGTGCTTGCGCGCCGGCCCCCTCTCGGCGATCAGGGGCCACCTCCTCGGGTCATGTCCGTGCCCACGCGTCGACCTCATGGTGGTCGCCCGCACGGGAGCTGCCGGCGTTCACCCGTCCATTGTCCTCCGCCACCAGTCGCTTGGAAGGGCCGCCCTGGGGTTGGGACGGCGGCCGTGCCGCGGTGGTTCGGGAGCGCCTCGATTGGGTACATCCATGCCAGGACCAAATGAGCCGATCGCCTCGCAGCGAGGCCGGCGACCGAGATTGAACATGGCTGAACTGACCTCCGAGCTCCTTCCCATCCTGCAGCTGGACGACGTCGTCGTCCTGCCTGGGATGACCGTCACCCTCGCCGTCGAGGGCGACACCCAGCAGGCGGCCGTGGCTGCCGCGCAGAACGGCAACCGCCTGCTCCTCCTCGTCCCCCACGTCGGCGGGACGTACTCCGCCATCGGCACCGTCGCGCAGCTGGTGGAGTCCGGCAAGCTTCCCACCGGGGCTGACGTGTCCATCTTCAAGGGCCTGCATCGGGCCCGCCTGGGTGGCGGCCAGTCCGACATCGGCGGCGCGCTCTGGGTGCAGGTCGAACCACTCCCGGATGGTGAGCCCAGCGAGGCGGCGCGCGAGCTCGCGCGTGAGTACCGCGCGCTCATCGAGAACCTCCTCGAGTTGCGCGGCGCGGGTCGTGTGATCGAGGCGGTGCGCTCGGTCCGCCACCCCGGTCACCTCGCCGACCTGGCGGGGTACTCGCCGGACCTCAGCGTCGAGCAGCGGGTGGAAGTGCTCGAGACCATCGACATGGAGCAGCGGCTCAGCCGGCTCATCGCCTGGACCAAGGACATCCTGGCCGACGCCTCGGTGCGCGAGAAGATCCGCAGCGAGGTCAACGAGGGGATGGAGAAGACCCAGCGTGACTACCTGCTGCGCCAGCAGCTGGAAGCCATCAAGAAGCAGCTGGGTGAGGGCGGTGACAACGTCGCCGCCGGGTACCGGGAGCGACTCGACAGCGTCGGCATGCCCGAGGACGTGCGCAAGGAGGTCGAGCGCGAGGTCGATCGCCTGGAGCGCACCAGTGAGCAGAACCCCGAGCACGGCTGGATCAGGACGTACCTCGACTGGATGTTCGAGATCCCATGGAACGTGCGCTCGGATGACAACTTCGACCTCGCCGAGGCACGCCGCATCCTCGACGCCGACCACACCGGCCTCGACGACGTGAAGCAGCGGATCATCGAGTTCCTCGCCGTGCGCAAGCTGCGCCACGAGCGCGGCCTCACGGTGCTCGGCGGCCGCGGTTCGGGCGCGATCATCACCCTGGTCGGCCCCCCGGGCGTCGGCAAGACATCGCTGGGCGAGTCCGTCGCGCGGGCGCTGGGTCGCAAGTTCGCCCGGGTCTCACTCGGCGGCATCCATGACGAGGCCGACATCCGCGGCCACCGCCGCACCTACGTCGGCGCCCTTCCCGGCCGCATCGTGCGCGCTCTCAAGGAGGCCGGCACCAAGAACCCGGTGATCATGCTCGACGAGATCGACAAGGTTGGCAGCGACTGGCGCGGTGACCCGTCGTCGGCACTGCTCGAGGTGCTCGACCCGGCCCAGAACAACACCTTCCGCGACCACTACCTCGAGGTCGACCTCGACCTCTCCGAGGTTCTCTTCATCCCGACCGCGAACGTGTGGGAGACGATCCCGGCGCCGCTGCTCGACCGCATGGAGCTGATCCGCCTCGACGGCTACACCGAGAACGAGAAGGTTGCGATCGCCCGCGAGCATCTGCTCCGCAGGCAGGTGGCGCAGGCCGGCCTCAACCCCGATGAGGTCACCGTCGACGACGCCGCCATCCTCACCGTGATCACCGATCACACCCGGGAGGCTGGGGTGCGCAACCTCGAGCGCGAGCTCGGCAAGATGACCCGCAAGGTGGCCACGCGGATCGCGACCGGCGACCTCACCCCCCCGCTGGACATCACCCCCGCGCAGGTTCGTGAGCTCCTCGGCAAGCCCAAGTTCGACAACGAGGTTGCCGAACGGACCGCGGTGGCCGGTGTGGCCACGGGGCTCGCGGTCACCGGCACAGGCGGGGACGTGCTCTTCATCGAAGCCGCCAACAGCGCGGGCGACGGCACCCTCACCTTGACCGGTCAGTTGGGTGACGTGATGAAGGAATCAGCGCAGATCGCACTCTCGTACGTGCGCGCACACGCCGTCGAGCTGGGCATCGATGCCAAGGCCGCGGAGCAGAGCTTCCACGTCCATGTCCCGGCGGGCGCCGTGCCCAAGGACGGCCCGTCGGCCGGCGTCGCGATGACGACGGCGATCGTGAGCCTGCTCACCGGCCGGCCGATGCGCAGCACCGTCGCCATGACCGGCGAGGTGACGCTGCAGGGACTCGTGCTGCCGATCGGCGGGGTCAAGCAGAAGGTCCTCGCCGCCCACCGCATGGGGCTCACCGAGGTGATCCTGCCGCGGCGCAACGAGAAGGACATCGACGACGTCCCCGAGAGCGTCCGCCAGGCGATGACGTTCCACCTGGCCGGCCGGGTCGAGGACGCGATCGGCTTCGCGCTGGCGCCGAACGCCACGGAGGCGGCCGCGGCGGCCTGACCCAGCGGCGCTGACGCGACCACCGTCAGCGCCGCGCCGGCTCAGCCCCTGCTATGTTCGCCGCAGCGTGAGCTGGAAGATCGAGCTGATATTCGTCCCGGTGACCGACGTCGACGCGGCCAAGTCGTTCTACGTCGAGAAGGCCGGCTTCCACGCCGACCACGACGTGCAGGTCTCTGACACCCTGCGCTTCGTGCAACTCACCCCACCCGGGTCCGCGTGCTCGATCGCCATCGGGACGGGCATCACCACGATGACTCCCGGTACGCAGCAGGGGATCCAGGTCGTCGTCGAAGACGTTGCCGGTGTCCGCGAAGAGTTGGTGTCCCGCGGCGTGGATGCCAGCGAGGTCGACACCCAGCCATGGGGGTTGTTCGTCACGTTCAGCGACCCGGATGGCAACCGCTGGGTACTGCAGCAGCTGCCCCAGCGGGACTAGTCAAGGGGACCACCTCACCGCGGTCGAGTGAGCGCGCGGTTCGAGGGTGAGCAGCGCGGCGACCGCCTACCGCTTCGGTGGGAGGCTTCGCGCGTAGGCGACCCCCAGGGCGACCCACGTCTCCAGCTGGGTCTTGGTGCGCACGCCGGCCGCGTCGACGCGCAACCAACCATCCATCTCGCGCCCGCGCATGACGGCGACCTCGGCGTGTGGGCGCGCGGCGAGCTCACGGGTCCTGTTCGGGTCGAACTTGGAGCAGCAGCCCGCCCTGGCCACTGGCGCTCACGGCCATGTTCCCGTTGACCAGGAAGGCAAGCCCGCCGAACATGCGTCTCTCGGTGACTGATCGTTCGGCGCGCACCAGCTCGCGCACGCGATCCGCGAGCGCTTCATCGAAAGCCATCAGGAGCGTGCCGGCGCGGCCCGCTGCGCGTGCTGCATGACCTCTGGCCAGCGTCCCTTGTCGAACAGCAGGTACGAGGAGACGATCTTGCCATTCTCGACCGTCAGCCATTCGGCGGACACCACCGCACCGACCGGAGTCCGGGTGACGAAGTCGTAGAGAACGCACACCCGGTCGCCGTCCGCGATGACGCTGCGGATGTCGTTGCGCTCGATGATCGGCTTCAGCCCGTCGAACGCGGCGAGGAACGCGGCGGCACCCTCGTGGCGCCCGCCGCCGGCAATCTCGAACGTGGCGTCGGGGCTCAGGGACGCGGCCACCTCGTCCCATCGTCCCGCTCCCACGGCGTCGATGTAGGCGGTGGCCGTGGCGGCGGCATCGGTCATCTGTGATCCTCCTGGGCAATGCTCGAGGGTTGGAGTTGTACCGCGCCTGTGCTGGGCAGCGACCTTCTACTGCCACCAGGGCGTGCCCGCAGCTCGCAGGGCGCTGTTGACCGGCTCCTCGAGGTCGGCTTCCATCCGAGCGAGGTTCTGCACCCACTCGCCGGCGATCACCACCGCCATCGCTCCACGCGCGCTGTCGCCATCTCCTACCCGGCTCATGCAACCCAACGCGGCCCCGCGCACGGCCTCCGCAGATGGACGGCCGACCGCCGCGCCGCCGCCGGCACCACGGGCCAGCTCGTCGCCCAGCTGTCGAAGGCCGTCGAGCAGGGTTCGCACCTCTGCCCCGACGGTCGTTGCGCCATCCGGGCAGCTGCGCACCTCGTCGCCCAGGTCTGAGGCAACGACCACCAGCAGGTCGCCGGCGAGCAACGCCTGGCTGCCCGCTGACACCAGCCGTGCGGCGGTCTGCGGCTGCAGCGGCTTGGCGCCACGCTCGTTGAGGAAGACGTCGAAGGCTTCGCCGGCGCGGTCCCGCGCGCGCACCGCCTCGGCGCGCACCTGGGTGAGGTCGTGGACGCGACGCATTCCGAGAAGCTGGCCGAACGCCGCGTCGAGGTACGCGCTGACGGCGCGGTAGAACGCCGCCGTGGCCCGCGCGACATCCCGTCGCGCCCCGCGCGGCCAGAGCAGGAACCCAACCACGACACTGATGCCGGTACCCACCGCGACGTCCTCGACCCTCAGCAGGCCGACCTGCCAGCCCACAGGCGAGATCAGGTTGAAGACGATGATCAGCATCAGCGTGAAGGCCGCCTGGCCGGCCATGAACCCGAGCGCGCTCGACGCGTAGGACGCCACGAAGATGGCCACGGGCAGCGCAACCCACATCACCGCGGTGTGCTGACCCGCGAGGGCGGCGAACAGGCCGCCGACGGCGAACCCGATGACGCTGGCTGTCAGCGCCTGCACCGTCGTCCGGCCGGTGCCCAGCGCGTTCGAACGCAGCACCGAGAGCGTCCCCAGCACCACCCAGAACGCGTGGCTGAGCCCCAACGTTCGCGCCAGCAGGACAGAGAGAGCCAGGCCCACGGCTACGCGGATGCTGCTGTGCAGCACGGTGGAGCTGGGGTCGAGGTGAGTGCGCACCGTCCGCGCCGAGCGGCGCGCGGTGCCGCGAACGCCGTCCAGTCGCGGGATCGCTGCCGGCAGCGGGAAGCTGTCGTCCGGCCGTCCACCGGCGGCGATCACCGCGTTGGCGCTGAGCGCGATGGCGAGGTACGCGATGACGCGCAGCGTGTGGTCCACGTCGATTCCCTCGAGCACCTCCGCGGGAGCGCGGCCGCCCGCCAGCTCGTTCGACACCCATCGGTCGAGCGCAGCGCGATGCTCGCGGCGGGCCAGGTCAACGGCGTGGATATCGGGCGGCGATCCGCCGATGAGCACGGTCGCGCTGGCGCACAGCGCGGCGTGCACCGTGGCGGCGAGCCGCCGGCCCTCGTCGGTGCAGGGCCGAGACGACTGGGGCCGCTCGTGGAACGGCCTCTGGGAGACGTCGACGACCTGCTCGAGTTGGGTCACCAGCTCGACGAAGGCTCGGTCACGACGGGTGGGGCCGGCCGGGCGCATCGACGTGCGGGAGTACTCGCGGCGCACCGCGGACACCGCCGCCCGCGCAGCGTCCGCGAGCGCGCCGAACTCGCCCGCCTTGGACCCACCGTGCTGCGCGGCGACCAGCTTCGCCACCGCCACGCACGCATCGGCGGCGCGCTGGCGCAGCGCCGCCTTCTCGAACCACGGCCAGAAGAACACTCCGGCAAGAGTGGCCACGGTGCCGGCGAGCATCCAGCCCTCGACGCGGGTCGGGATCGCAGAGACGGGCGCCGGGATGCAGACGGCGAGCACGAAGGCGAGCAGCAGCGCCGTCTGCGCTGCCGCGAGGTAGCCACCGAAGACCGCGGCGAATGAGAGGCCGAAGCCGAGCGCCAGCATGACGGCCGCGCCCAGCGTGGCGGTGGGCGACACCAGCGTGCCCAGCACGATCAGTGCGCCCCCGGCCACCGTGGCCGAGAGGTATGCGACCGCGCGCGGCCGCCGAGCACCACCGAAGTCTGCCATGACCAGCAACGCGAAGCAGCCGAAGACGGCGAACGTCGCCACCTGCAGGTCGCGGATCACCAGGAGGGTGAACGCGAAGGTCGCTGGGATGACGGTCGCCGACCGCAACGCGCGGTGCAGCGCGACGAGGCGAGGGTCCGCTGGGCTCGGGAGGGCCTCAGGCGACGTCGAGGCGTTCCAGGAGGTCGACCATCGCCTGGCCGATGCGCGCCGCTCGCGCGTCGTCGACCGGAGCCAGGGAGGGTAGGAAACGCGCCACGCCCGCGGGGTCCTCGTCGGTCAGCCAGCGGATCAGCGCGTGTCCGACTTCCGCGGCGGTGGTGTCGTCGAGCTCCTCAGGCATGGCACCCTCACTCTGTTCTCTGTCCTGACCGGGGTAAGCCTACGCCGTGCATCGCCGCCCCGCATAGACTGGCGTGCGCCGAGCAGCCTGTTCGCTTTGGAGACGCCGATGGACATCACCGACCTCATCCTCCACGACCATCACGAGCAGCGACGCCTGTTCGCCTATCTCGATGACATCGACCGTACCAACACCGAAGCGCTCGGCGCGGTGTGGACGCGATTGCGCATCCTTCTCGAGGTGCACGCCGAGGCCGAGGAGCAGCTCTTCTACCCGCATCTCCTCCGGATCGGCACCGGGGCCGGTGATGAGGACAGCGTGGTGGGCGAGGTCAAGGACGTGATCAAGGACCACAACGACATCCGCGACGCGAGCGAGGAGGCCGGCAACCACGAGGTGGGCAGTGATGACTGGTGGAAGGCGGTCGTGGCTGCGAACAAGGCCAACAGCGACCACATGGCCGAGGAGGAGCGCGAGGACCTCGTCGACTTCCGCCACCACGCGCCGTGGCAGCTGCGCCACGACATCGCCGTCGCCTTCGCCACCTTCGAGGCGGTGCACCGCGACGGCGTCGAGGCCAGGGACAAGGATCCCGACACCTACATCAAGGAGCACAGCTAGTGCTTGATCACAGAAGAGCGAGCGTCATGGAGCCCGTCGATATCCATGCGGTGCTGTCCGGCATCGATGGGCCGTGGTCGCCGCGGACCGTGGCTGTGGTCAACGGCTACGACGTTCGCCGTGGTCAGGGCCAAGGGCGAGTTCACCCGGCACTCGCACCCCGAGACTGACGAGATCTTCCTGGTCCTGAGCGGCCGAACGACGCCTGGTCTGAGCAGGCGCGCAACCGTCAGGTGACGGCGGGCGGCTGACCGATCGGCACCAACGAGATCCACACCTCGCCGGGGGCGATGGGAGCCGGCGAACCATCGCTCAGTGTGAACAGCGGCGGTCCGGACGCCGGCTGTGTCCAGATTGCCTGGTACTCTCGGCCGCCGGTGAACACCTGCGCCGCACCCGTCCCGGTGATCGCCTGGTCGACACCGAGGTGGCCGTCCACGTCGACGACGCGCGGGTCGGTGGTCACCGCCACGTGCTGCACGATCACCGTGGGCAGGACGAGCGGCGCTCGCGTGGTCGGGTCGATCACCAACCCGGTGTCCTCGGTGCGCGTGAAGCCGTCGAGGTCCGCACGCCACGTGAAGAGCGGCTGCTCGAACACCGACACCGGTGCGCTGAACTTGGTGACGGGCACTCCGCCGACCGCGACCGCGATGGTGCGCGGCCATAGCCGGTAGCCGACCGGCGGCCGGGCGGCGATGGCCGCCAGCCTGGCGATGTGCCGGCCGTCGGTGTACAGGTTGTGTGGAGGGGCGCGCGCCGAGATGCGGAACAGGTTTCCCCGGGCGCTGTCCTCGTCGTACGACGGGAAGGGGGCGCGCCCGAGCAGCCCGCCGATGTAGCTGGAGGCACCGGAGTAGGCGAGGAACCCGTGGTACAGGCTGGCGAGCTGGACCGTGACGGTTCTCGCGCTGCGCACGGGGCCGACCTGCTGGCCGGCCGCCGGCGTGGTGAAGAAGAAGACGCTGAACCGTCCCACCCCGCCCTCGGCGACGTACTCGTATACGAGGTCGGCGGCGGCGAGCCCGGACTGGGGTCGCCCGAACTGCGAGTTCTCCACCTGGATGATCGCGGGGGCGTTCAGTGGCGGTATCGGTGTCGGTGTCGGCGGCACAGGGGTCGGGGTGGGGGTCGCGGGAGCGCTGGTCGGCGTGTGCGTCGCGGGCGCGGGACCGCAGGCAGCCAGGATGAGGAGCGCTGCCAGCCCGGCCCGGCCCGGCCTCATCGCTCGGCCACTCCCGTCGCGGCGCTCAGCGACACGGGGTCACCGCGGCGAGGACCTGTCGCGTCTCGTCGACGAGCAGGAGCCCCCCGTCGGCGGTGGCGGCGAGCCCCTGCGGCGTGGGCGCCCCGGTCACCAACGGCACCGATCGTCCGCTGGCGGGATCGATCGCGTCGACGCTCCCGGCCAGGTCGGCGACGTACAGCAGGCCGTTGAGGTACACGACCTCGTCCACCTGCGAGAACGCGCCCAGCGATCGCCTCGCCCCGTTCGGTTCCACCACGAGCACGCCGGGTGCATTCTCCATGCCGATGTAGATGTTGCCGGCGGGGTCCGTGGTTGCTGAGACCGGGCGTCCCAGCCCGCGTTGCAGCACCGTGGTGGCGCCGCCGACAGGGTACGAGAGAAGAGTGCCGTTGGGACTGTCGGGGATGAGCAGGCGTCCCCCCACCGCGTCGAAGTACAGGCCGTCGACGCCGGCGTTGGACGTGTGGTTGGCCAGCGTCGCGAGCCGGCTCACCGCGGCGTCACCCGGGGCGAAGATGCCGAGCGCGTTGGACTCCTGGTCGGCGACCACGAAGCGCCCGTCCGGCAGGGCGACGATGCCCTCGGGGCCACCGGGATCGCGGACGGTCCGGATCACGCCGCCGCTCCTGGAGAGCTCGGTGATGAGATGCGCGGAGAGCGCCGTCACCCACACGTGGCCGGCGTCGTCGACGGTGAGGTCGTCCGGGCCCGCGCCGAGATGGGCGACGACAGCAAGCTGAGACTCCGGGCGTGCCGGCGCGCATCCGCCCAGGCCGGCCGGTGACGCGCTGCTAGTGGGAGTGGCGCCGGCCGTGAACGATGCGCTGGAGGTCGATGCCGGGCTGCTCACGGCCGGGACCGCCGCGGCACACCCGGTCAGGGCGATCGCCAGCGAGGCGGCGGCCGCCAACCCTCGGGCGCCGCACCTCTTTCTCCCAGTCACGACGTGCCATGCTCGATCGGTGGCCTACCACGTGTCCACCGACGAGTTCGAGCGCATCGCCGCGGCCGCGCTGGACTTCATCCCGACGGCGCTGCGCGACCGCCTGGCCGCCGACAACCTGATGATCATCATCCAGGCCGGCGCGAGCGCGGACGATCGTGACCACGACATCGACGAGCACGTCCTGGGCTTCTACGAGGGGGCCGCGGAGTCAGCCTTCAGCGTCTCCCCGTACCCGAAACGGATCGTCCTTCTGCAGGGTCACATCGAGGCGTTCTGCTCGAGCCAACGCGAGCTCGTGGAACAGGTGACCGACACAGTGCTGCACGAGGTGGCCCACTACTTCGGGCTCGACCACGACGACATCCGCGCCACCCGGCTGCGCCATTGACCGGGGACTGATGAGACCCGCGGAGAGAGGCATCCCTCCGCGGGTCGAGAGAGCCCGAGCAGTGCCCCTGCCGGATCTGTGGCGCCGTTGCTCGTTTCGGCCGTATCGGTCGCGGGGCGTCAGGCCGTCCCGATTGTCAGCGCAGCCGCGGAGGCTGGCGCAACGCGACCATGGTCGTAGGACCTCCGCCAGCTCGGCTACAGGGCGATGACCGTGATCCCGTCGGCTGCCGGCGCATCCATCCCCGCCAGCGCGGCCGGCGCGGCGTCGAGGCCGATGACGGCTCCGACCAGCAGGCCTGGTCGCAGGATGCCGGACGTGACCAGCTCCAGCATCGCCGGGTAGTCGCGTGCCGCCATCCCGTGGGAGCCGTGGACCTCGAGCTCGTGCGCGATCACCCGGTCCATCGGCAGCGGAGGCGTCGCGTCGCCGCCGTGGAGCAACCCGACCTGCACGTGCCGGCCCCGCGAGCGCAGTGATTCCACCGACGCCACCGCCGTGGCCGAGCTGCCGATGGCGTCCACCGACACGTGCGATCCTCCGCCGCTGATGCCCACAACCGCGGCCGCGGTGTCCGATCCGACCGTGCCGGACTCGACAACCGCCACCGCGCCCAGCGCCGAGGCGCGCGCCAGCGCGACGGCTGAGACGTCCACTGCCACCACCCGTGCCCCCAGTGCGGTCGCGATCATCACCGCTGACAGGCCGACACCACCGCAGCCGAACACCGACACCCACTGTCCGGGCCGCACCTCGCCGTGCACCGTCAGCGCACGGTACGCGGTGGCGAAGCGGCATCCAAGCGACGCCGCGGTGACGTCGCCCAGGCTTTCCGGCAGCGACACCAGGTTGAAGTCGGCCCGTTCGACAGCGACCCGCTCCGCGAAGGAGCCCGGCCCGCTGAAGCCGGGCTGACGCTGGTCCGGGCAGACCTGGGCGTTCCCCGACCGGCACTGCTCACACGCGCCGCAGCCCAGCACGAACGGCACCGTGACCCGATCCCCGACCGACCACGTGCGCACTTGATCCCCGACAGCCGCGATCACCCCTGCGAACTCGTGCCCGGGGATGTGCGGCAGCGCCACGTGCTCGTGGCCGCGCCACGCATGCCAGTCCGACCGGCAGAGGCCCGTGGCGCGGACGTCGACCACCACGCCGTCGGGAGGACAGGCTGGCTCGGCGACATCGACCACGCGTAGCCGGCTGCCGTAGGCATCGAACTGCACCGCCCTCAACTGTCGTCTCCGAACCAGGTCAACTCCGCGCTCGGTGGCGTGACCCGCATGATGAGGTGGATCACGCTGCCGTCGCGCCGGGATCCGACGACCGTTGCTGCCGTGGGGGTGTGGCTGAACACTCCGAGCATGGCCAGGTTCTCTCCAAGTGTCCGCAACGAAGCGACGGATGCCATCGCCCCAGGCGACCCGTTCGCGGCCGGCCGCCGGCGATGTGAACCGCAGCGCCTCCGCCTCGGGAAGATCCGGATGCACCGCGAAGAAGCGGTTCCGGACAGTGTCCGGTGACATGCGGCTGTGGAAGGCCTGCAACGCGAGAAGGTCGTCCGGCCTGATAGCGCGGACGACCATTCCCGGAATCGAGACGGGGCTAGACACCACGCGGCTGCGCGACGCGCGCGGCGGGGACGCTGGCGACGCCCGGCTTGCGGACGGAGATGCGCCAGGTGGCAAGCTCATAGAGGAAGGCGACGAGCACCGCGGCGGCGGCGATCGCCAGGCCGACGGCTGCGTATGAGGCGTACGTGCCGATCTGCGACCAGCCGTACGAGTTGAGCAGCAGACCGCGGAGCGTCTCCCCACGGAAGAGTGTCTGCACCTGCGCGGCAAGCTTGGTGTCGGTGGGCGCGGCCTGGGCGAGGGTGCTCACCTGCGAGTACGTCTTGCCGCCCGCGATCTCCCGGAGATGCACCGCGATGAAGTGGTCGGCGTAGGTCTCGGCCTGGGCGCCGGTCGTCATCTGCTGGCCCGCGTAGACGGTCATGGCAGCGGCGTCAGCGGCAGGGAGCGACGTGATCGCCGGACTGCCCGCGGCAGGGAAGTAGATCTGCTGCGCGGCAAGGTTGTCGTGGACCTGGCCGGTCGCAAAGCCGCTGGCCCAGAAGGCGAAGCCCGACACGAAAGCGAGGATGCCGATCAGCCCCACTTGAAGAACGAAAACGCGCCGGCGCAATCCCTTGGTCATCGCGGTGCCTCCGATAACGACGTCTGTGACGGTTCGTCCGCCTGGGACCATGCTCGCCCCAAACGGGAGCCCCGACCAGTGCCGGGGGGCCCGGGGCTGGGGGCCGTTCGACCCGTGGCCGCCTACCTCCTGGAGGTGGCGATCGGCGGGATTCGGAGGACCACCCGGGTCCCTGCGGGCGACGCGAGCACCGAGTACATCGCTCCCATGACCTCGGCACGCGCGCGTGCGTTGCTGAGGCCCAACCCCAGGCTCGGCAGCGACGGGTCGAACCCCGCTCCGCTGTCCTGCACGACGAGCTCCACCGCGTCACCGGGCGCGCGCTGCAGTGATATCAGGCATGTCGTCGCCCCCGAGTGACGTTCGACGTTCGAGACCGCTTCGCGGACGACGAGCAGGAGATCGCGACCGGTGTTGGTGACCGCGGCCAGCGCGGCTGCATCGATCACCACACTCGTCTCGATGCCTGACCGCGCCCGCATCTCAGTCGCCAGACGTTCCACCTCCGCTCGGATCCGCGCGGCCGGGAGCTCGGTTCCCAGCCCGGAGATGAACTCGCGCAACTCGGTGATGGTGTTGTCGAGGGCGCCAACAGATTGCTGCAAGCCGTCGGCCACAGCCTGGTCCTCAACTCGTGCGAGCAGCGCTTCCAGCGTCATCCCCACCGCGAACACCGACTGGATCACTCCGTCATGAAGGTCTCTGCCCAGCTGATCTCGCTGTTCGAGCAGGTGCATCCTCTCGACGGCGTCACGCGCACGAAGAGCGGTGCTGTTGTCCCGGATGATCTTGGTGAACCCGCGGACGCGGCCGTCCCTGTCGAGCGACGCGGTGATGGTGACGCTCGCCTGGAAGCGTGAGCCGTCCTTGCGCACGCGCCAGCCGAACTCCTCTGACCGCCCCGTCGCGCTGGCCTCCTGCAGCAGGCGTTCCGGCCGTCCCGCCGCCTGGTCCTCGGGCGTGTAGAAGATCGCGAACGACTGGCCGACGATCTCGTCGCGTTGATACCCCTTGAGGCGCTGTGCCCCGATGTTCCATGTGCTGACGCGCCCTTGCGCATCGAGCATGAAGATGGCCAGGCCGGAGGCGCTCTCGAGCAGAAGACGAAACCGTTCGTCCGCCTCCTGCCGCGCCGCTGCAGCGGCGCGTCCCGCGGTTGCGTCGTGCACGGTCGCGACAACGAATCTCTCGCCGGCGACCGAGAGCGGGCTGAGGGCGATGTCAACGGGGAACAGCGTTCCGTCGTAACGCTGACACACGGTGTCGATGTCCTCCCCCATCGGTCGCGCTGTCGGGTGCTCGCTGAAGGCGGCGCGGTGCGTGGCGTGAACCACGCCTCGTCCGGCGGGGACCAGGCTGTCGACTGAACGGCCGACGAGGTCGTCACGTGAATACCCGGTCATCTCCGTCAACTGCACGTTGACGGTGGTGATCGTCCCGTCCGAGTCCACCACCACGATGCCGTCCGGCAAGGCGTCGGCCAGCTCCTGGACAGTCGCGGAAAACCCCGCCCCGGCCATGGATTTCATTGCACCACCCTAGCAGGCGCCCGGCTCAGCGGCGATGACCGCACCGGTGCCGAAGGGCATCTGAGGAGATGACCGATGGCCCTGTCACACGCCCGCCTGCACCGCTTCACTGGAGGCAACCGATCCGAATTGCGGAGGACAGACGATGAGCATGAGCGTGACCATGGAACGAGTCGAACGGACGCGGCCGTCCTCGGCGACCACGATGATGACCTTCACCATGACCGGCCTCGGCGAGACCGCGCTGGTCGAGAAGCCGATCCCCCAGCCAGGCCCCGAGGAGGCCGTGGTTCGCACCACCGCCGCGCTGGTGTGCACGTCAGACGTCCACACCGTGCGCGGCGCGATCCCGATCCCCATCGGCCGCACCCTTGGCCACGAGTTGGTCGGGGTCATCCACAGCCTCGGAGTCGCGGTCACCGGCTTCGCTATCGGCGAGCGGGTGGCGGTTGGTGCGATCACACCGTGCTTTCGCTGCACCGACTGCCAGCGCGGTTTCACGTCGCAGTGCCAAGGCATGTTGGGCGGCTACAAGTACACCACCCAGATCGACGGCAACCTGGCCGAGTACTTCGTCGTCCCGGCCGCTCAAGCCAACCTGACGCGCATCCCAGAGGAGGTCGCCGATGACGCGGCGGTGTACGTCACCGACATGCTGTCGACCGGCTTCGCCGGCATCGAGAACGCCGCGCTGCGGATCGGTGAGACGGTGGCCGTCTTCGCCCAGGGCGCTGTGGGCCTCTCCGCCACCATCGGCGCCCGCCTGGTCGGCGCCGGGCTGATCATCGCGGTCGAGTCAGTGCCCAAGCGCCAGCAGCTGGCACTCCGGTTCGGCGCCGACGTCATCGTCGACTACACCAAGGGCGACGCGGTCGAGCAGATCCTCGAGATCACGGACGGCGTGGGGGTCGACGCGGCTGTCGAGGCCTTTGGTTTCCCCCAGACCTTCGAGGCCGCGATCCGCTGCACCAAGTCCGGTGGACGGACGTCGAACATCGGCTACCACGGCGAGAACCCGCTGCCGTTGACCATCCCACTCCAGGCCTTCGGGATGGGGATGTCCGACAAGAGCATCCACACCGCGCTCTGCCCCGGCGGGAGTGAGCGGCTCGGTCGCCTTCTCCGGCTCATCGAGAAGGGCCGTGTCGACCCCACCCCGATGACCACGCACGAGTTCCCCTTCGAGCAGGTGGGAGACGCTTTCGACCTCATGACCCGGAAGGCCGACGGGATAATCAAGCCGCTGATCCGGTTCAGCTGACGGCTGGACAGGGGCGGCCCGTGGGGGCCTCCCCTGTTATGGCCAGCCCGGCGGAGAGTGCCCTTCCTCCGTTCGACGCCTGGCCATGTACGCGGCCACCTCGGCCCGGCGCGAAAGGCCGAGCTTGGAGAGGACGTTGGAGACGTAGTTCTTGACCGTCTTCTCGGCGAGGTTGATCCGCTCGCCGATCTGCCGGTTGGTCAGGCCCTCGGCCATCAGGGTGAGCACCCGCCGCTCCTGCGCCGTGAGGTCGGCGCCGGCCTCTCCCTCGGTTGGGCCGAGATCGCCCCGCAGGCGGGTGAGCACCCGTTCGGTGACCGCGGGGTCGAGAAGGGATTGGCCATGGGCCACCTTGTGGATGTCGCTCACGAACTCGTTGCCCCTGATGTTCTTGACGAGGTAGCCGGACGCGCCGGCCATGATGGCGGTGAACAAAGCCTCGTCGTCCGTGAACGAGGTGAGCATGAGCACCCTGGTCGCCTCCCGCGCCGCCCTGATGTCGCGACAGGCCTCGACACCCGATCGTCCAGGCATGCGCACGTCCATGACAACCACGTCCGGCTCGAGCTCGGCCGCCAGCGTGACCGCGTCATCGGCGGTGGCGGCCTCGCCGACCACGTCGATGGTCAGGTCCGCCTCGAGCAGGGCGCGCACCCCGCGGCGGACCAGCTCGTGGTCGTCACAGAGCAGAACGCGGATGCGCGTGGTCATCGGTGCAGTCTAGGTCCGGCTGACGCTGGCCGCTGCCACCGGCGACGGCACGGTCACACCGCCTGCCCGATTGTGGTGCTGCCGTCACAACTCGGTGCCGGGGATCCGGAGGCGTACGGCTCCGTACAGACCGGCCGCGGCGCGTTCGGAATCATTGGGTCATCCCCGGCGGGTCATGCACCGCCCACGCGCTGGGGAACCACATCACCCTTGGCCGGTGCAGAGAAAGCGGGTCATCCCATGGCCGTCCGGTCGGTTCCCCAGACTGCTGGCACCACCGTTCCCGAAGAGGGCGAGCTGGTCGGCCGCCCGGCCGCGCGGGCGATCCGCAAGAACGCTGGCTACACCAAGCTGGAGAACAAGAGCAAGGCGATCCACGATTCGCTGAGCGGCGTGGTCGCCGAGACCCAGGCGCTGATGCGTGAGATCGGCCAGCTCAAGGAAGCCCAGGCGACCATCGAGCGGCTGGCCCTGACCAACTCGCTGACGGGCCTGGCCAACCGCACCCTGCTCACCGACCGCATGAACCAGGCACTGCGCCATCTCAAGCGCAGCCAGGGCTTCATCGGGGTCCTCATGCTCGACCTGGACCGCTTCAAGGTGATCAATGACACCCTCGGGCACCATGTCGGCGACGCCGTGCTGGTCGAGGCCGCCCGCCGCCTCCAGCACCTCGCCCGCCCCGACGACACGGTGGCGAGGTTCGGCGGCGACGAGTTCGTGCTCCTGGTGCAGGGCCTGGCCGACCCTGCCGACCTCACCGCCTTCGCCGACCGCGTCGTGGCAGGCCTCCGGGTGCCGTACCGGATCGGCATGGAGGAGGTCGTCGCCACGGTCAGCGTCGGCGTGGTGGTGACGGCGCAGGCCGACAGTGTCCCCACCGATCTCCTGCGCGAGGCCGACATGGCGATGTATCGCGCCAAGGATCGTGGACGCGATCGTCACGAGGTCTATGGCGCCACCCTCCAGGTGCGCGCCCTCGAGCGGCTGGGCACGGAGCGCGTCCTCCGCCGCGCCCTTGCCGAGGATCGGCTCGTCGTCGAATACCAGCCCATCGTGGAGCTGTCGAGCGGCTCGACCCTCCAGGCAGAGGCCCTGCTGCGCATCGAGGACGGGGAGCACGGCCGCCTCACTCCGGAGCACTTCCTGGGCGTCGCCTCGGAGACCGGGCTGCTGCCGGTGATGGACGAGTGGGTGCGGAGCACCGCGATGCGCGAGCTTCTCCGTTGGCGAGGCGCTGCGCGTACACAGCAGATCCAGCGAGTGGCCGTGAACCTCACCGCGCGCGAGCTCTCCAGCCCCGACTTCACCACGCGGTTGGTGGAGAGCCTGACGGCGGCCGGGCTGGACGGCAGCGACCTCAGCATCGAGGTCACCGAGCATGTGCTGATGCAGACCTCGCACTCCGCGGTCTCATCGCTCGGCGAGCTCAGGGCGCTCGGTGTCCACATCGGGCTCGACGACTTCGGAACGGGCTTCTCCGCTCTGTCGTACCTGAAGGACTTCCCCCTCGACTTCCTCAAGATCGATCGCTCGTTCGTCGAGAGGATCGACATCGACGAGAGAAGCTCGTCGATCGTGGCCGCGATCATCGGGCTTGCCCACGCGCTGGGGCTGTCGGTCGTCGCGGAAGGCGTGGAGACAGTGCAGCAGCTGGCCCAGCTTCGCCTCTTCGAGTGCGACCGCGCGCAGGGCTACCTCTTCGCCCCGGCGGTCTCCTCACAGGACTTCGTGCGCCTGCTCGCCGCCTAGGGCCGGCTCCACAACCGCCGGGGCCACAACGTACCATCGCGCTCTCGGTCAACCACGAGTGAGGGGGCGCAGATGCCGCAGTTCATGGACTTCCACGACGACCTGAAGCTTCCCGGCGAAGCGGTGCGGCAGATCACCGACGATGCCAAGGCGGGCAAGGCCGACGAGTTCGGTGTCCGCCAGGTCGAGCTCTTCCACAACGCCGACGGCAAGGTCTTCTGCCTGCTCGACGCGCCCGACGCCGAGGCGGTGCGCAAACACCACGAAGCCATCGGCGTGCCGTGCGGGGATGTCCATCCCGTCACCGGGATCATGTAAAGCACCGACCCGCCGGCGGCCGGTCCCGCCTCGGTGCGGTCACCGGTCACCAGCCCCGCGTTGCCAGGAGACACGACCACCGACGATGGTCGCCTCGACCTCGTCGCCGTCGATGACCGTCAGGTCACAGAGCATGCCCGTGCGAAGCGCGCCGAGGTGCGTCTCCATGCCCGCGGCGTAGGCGACCCCATGGCTGTAGGCGCGGATCGCGGCAGCGTGGGTCAGCGCCAGGTCGGGGTGCCAGCGGGCCCGAGAACGCCAGCTCGTGGCGGCATCGATCCCGAGCAGCGGCGAGGGGTCCTCCACGGGCGCGTCGGAGCCGAAGGCGAGCATGGCACCTGCCCTCTGCAGCGCG
Source organism: Candidatus Dormiibacterota bacterium (assembly GCA_963823765.1). Lineage (GTDB taxonomy): Bacteria > Chloroflexota > Dormibacteria > Aeolococcales > Aeolococcaceae > Aeolococcus. The sequence continues at coordinate 303,844 of CAWGML010000002.1, read as the reverse complement.
CCCCACGCGTACGAGTGCGCGGTGCGACCCGGCCACTGCGCATCGGCGACCAGCCGGTCAGCGACCGCGTGCGACGGCTGCATCGATGCGATGACGCCGATGGCCGCGAAGCGCGGGACGTCGGCCGGGTCGACGCACTGCGCATGTTCCACGCGCGGGCGCCAGAGGCTCCAGGCGTCGCGCAGCGGTTCCAGCGCGTCCAGGGCTCGCCGGACAGCGCCATCCCCGATCGCATGCAGGCAGACGTTGAGGTGCGCCGCCGCGCATCGCGTCACGATGTCGACGAGCTCGTCCTGGTCGGTCACCGTCACTCCGGTGCCGTCGAGCATCTCCGCGGTCCGGCTCCCCAGGGAACCGTCGAGGAAGGCCTTGACGCCCCACACGCGCAGCCACGTGTCGCCCAGGCCCGACGTCACCCCCAGCGCCTCGGCGGCGGCCAGGTGGGCGACGGGCATGTTCCACGCCACGCGCACCGGCAGGCGGCCGGCGCGGTGCAGTCGCTGCAGGCTGCGGAAGAGCCACGGCTGATCCATGGCGTGCACGGCGGTCAAGCCCTTCCGCGCCAGGCCGCCGAGGACGCGAGCCAGCGCCGCGTCGAGGTCGGAGGCCGACGGCGGCGGCACCGCCGCCTGGGCACGGTCGCACGCCGTTTCGCGAACCATGCCCGTGAGGTCCCCACGAGCATCGCGATCGACGACGCCCCCTGGCGGATCGGCGGCGTCACGTGTGAAGCCGGCCGCGAGCAGCGCGGCCGAGCTGAGGCAGGCCGAGTGCCCGTCCTTGCGGGTCAGGACGACGGGTCGGCCCCCGGCCGCTGCGTCCAGCTCCTGGCGTGTCAGCAGGCTCGGATCGTCCTCCCAGTCGTCATTGCACCAGCCGCTGCCGGTGACCCAGACCCCGCGCGGCTGCCCGCTCGCGAAGGCGGCTACCCTGGCCAGCACCTCACGGCGCGACCCGGCACCGACGAGGTCCACGCTCCTCGCCGAGTTCGCCATCCAGCCCAGGTGGAGGTGGGCGTCACCGAACCCCGGGTGGGCACGCCCGCTGAGGTGGCGCACCGCGGCCCCGCCCCCGGCCGCGGCGCGAGCGCTCGCACCGGTCGCGATGATCCTGCCGTCGGCGCCGGCGGCGACCTCCGGCGTGCAGCCGGCGAACAGCGTCGCCCGTCGCTGACCGCGTCGTGCGCTGCTCACCTCAGCGGACATTCTGACCATCCGCACGTTGGCCACCATCGCACCGGGTCGTACGACGCATGTCCTCTGTGGGTGCGGACGCGCCGGCGGTAGCGTCGCGCCATGTCCTGGAAGCGGCGCGGTGTGCACCGGTTCGGCGTGCTCGTCGTCGTCGCAACCGTGCTCGCCGCGATGGTGGCGGGAGGTGCCGTCCTCGGCGTCACCGCAGCCGGTCAGCAGTCGGTCCGGGTCGTCACGGGCACGGCCTCCTGCTCGTCGATGTACTGCTTCAGCCCGTCGCAGACGGTGGCGACCACGGGTGACACGCTCACTTTCAGCAACACCACGACCGCGCCGCACACCGTCACGCGTTGCAGCGCCGCCGATTGCGCAGGGCGGGGTCCCGGCACAGGCACCGACTCACTCGACGGCTCCATCGCGGCCGACAACGGCTCCTATTCGCACACGTTCACCGCTGCGGGAACGTACTTCTACTTCTGCTCCTTCCACGGTTACGCCGTGATGCACGGCTCGATCACCGTGCAGGCGCCGGCCACCACGCCGACACCACGACCCGTGGCAACGGCCCGGCCGACACCGTCACACGTCATGGTTCACGCCACGCCACGGCCCATCCCCGCCAGGCCGCCGACCGCGACAGCTGCGCCGGCAGTCGCCGCGACACCGGCCACCGCTGCAAGCCCCGCGCTGGCGATCACGATTCCGTCAGAGAGCGCATCACCGTCATCCGTGGCCTCCTCCACCGCGGCGACTCCACTGTCCGGCAGCGCTCAGTCCTCGCCGGCAGTGCCGATCATCGCCGTGCTGCTCGTCGTCGCAGCCCTGGGCGGCGCGACCTATGTGATGAGACGCAGGCGCTCCACGGCCTGAAGGACGACTCCGTCGCTCCCGAGGAGTGGTACCAGGAGGGGCAGCGCGACCGCTGTCGTGGTCGCGCTGCCGGATGGAGGGGTCCTGGTCGAGGGAGCCGGCGCGACCTTCGCGCGACACCGTCCGCATGATGCGCGCCGTAGTCTGGCGCCGTCGGCACGGTGGCGTACACGCACTTGCATGTGACGTCACGGGGGGTATGCTGAGAGGTGGACGTGGTCAGACTGCGCCGCCGATGAGCGCGGCGCGCGCTCGGAGGTTCGGGGTGCCAGGCACACGACAACGCATGCAAGAGAATCGCCTCCTCGAGGCGATGTCACCAGACGACCGGGACCGGGTGATGGCCATCGCGAAGCCGCTCACCCTCGAGGTCAAGACCGTGCTGTTCGAGCCGGGAAAGTCGGTCGACAGCGTGTACTTCCCCTTCGATGGGGTCATCTCCCTGGTGACACCGCTGGAGGATGGTTCGATCGTCGAGGTTGCGACGATCGGCAACGAGGGCGCGGTCGGTGTGCCGCTCATCGCCGGCGGGCGGTTGGGGGTGCGCGCCATCTGCCAGGTGCGGGGCAGCGGGCTCCAGGTGCCGGCGCAGTCATTCCTGACCGAGATCGCCCGCAACAAGTCGCTGCGCGACGTGGTGGACAGGTACGTGCCTGCGCTGTTCGGCCAGATCGCCCAGGCTGCGGCGTGCAACCGGTTGCACACCAACGAGGAACGTCTGAGCCGGTGGCTGCTGATGAGCCACGACAGGGTGGGCGTCGACGAGTTCTCCATCACGCACGAATTCCTGGGCCAGATGCTCGGCTCGCGACGCGCCACGGTGACGCTGTCGGCGGGGATCCTCCAAGCCGCGGGCCTCATCCGCTATCACCGCGGACGGCTCACAATCGTCGACCGTGAGGGCCTCGAAGAGGTGGCATGCGAGTGCTACGCCGCCATCAAGCTCGAGCTCGACGGTGCGCTCGCAGGACCTCTCTCCTCGTCCAACGGCCACTGACCCGGGGTGACCGCCGCGGAGGCGACGGACGCCGGTCGCCCGCGCCAGCGCGCGCCCAGCCTGCTACGGACCGCCCTCGCACCCGGTGACTTCCGGCGCCTGCTGGGGGCGCTGACCATCTCGCAGGCGGGGGACTGGCTCTACAACGTCGGGCTGCTCGTCTACATCTTCAACGCCACCCATTCGGCCGTCTGGGTCGCCGCCGGCACGGTGGTCAGGCTCCTCCCCTACGTGGTCTTCGGCCCATTCGGCGGCGCGCTCGCGGATCGCCGCGATCGGCGCCGCCTGATGATCGCCTCGGACGTGGCACGCGCCATCCTGATGGCGCTCCTCGCGGTGGTGGCGACGACGTCGCTGACGCCCGGGATCGCCCTGGCCCTCGCGGGTCTCGCGACCGTCGCCGGGACACCCTACCTGCCTGCCGTGAACGCCACCACGCCGTCGGTCGTCCCCGAGCCCGAGCTCGCCGCCGCCAACGCGGCGATCCAGGCCATCGCCAACATCGCCATCATCGCCGGACCAGCGATCGGCGGCCTGCTGCTGCTGGTGGGCTCACCCTCGGTGGGGTTCGCGCTCAACGCCGTCAGCTTCCTCGGCGCCGCGGTGCTGGTGTCGCGGCTGTCCGTTCGGCCCGACAGCGCGGCCGGGACGGCGCCGGCTGACGAGCCGGGCATCCTCCGGCAGATCGTCGATGGCTATCGGGCGCTGTTCAGCTCTGGTGGCGCGATCGTCGTCGTCGCCGTACAGCTCGCGAACTGCTTCGTGTACGGCGAGATGACCGTCCTCCTCGTCCTCGCCTCACAGCAGCGGCTCGGCACCGGTTCCGAGGGGTACGGCTACCTGCTGGCGGCGCTCGGGCTCGGCGGTGTCCTCGCCGTCGGGTTCACCAGCCGCCTCGCCTCACGCCCGCGGATGGGTCTGATGCTCGCCGTCGCGCTGGTGGTCAACGCGGCTCCCTTCGGACTGCTGGCTCTCACCCACCAGCCGGTGGTGGCGTTCGCCGTCCTCCTCGTCATGGGGATGGGCGGGATCGTCGTGGATGTCCTGGTGGTGACCTGGCTGCAGCGCGCTTTGCCCCGCGACCTGCTCGGCCGGGTCTTCGGCATCTTCGACTTGGTGTGCATCGCCGCCATGCTCGCCGGGGCGCTCTTCGCCCCCCTCCTGGTCGACCTCGTCGGCCTCGACTGGGCGCTGGTCATCGCCGGCGCGGGGGTGCCGATGCTGCCGCTGCTGGGGCTGCCGGCGACCCGGCGCATCTCCGCCATCGCGGCCGAGAAGGCGGAGGAGATCTCGCCCTGGGTGACGCTGCTCGAGAAGATGGAGATCTTCCATGGCGCCCCGCGACAGTCCCTCGAGCTCCTCGCCGAGAACGCCACCAAGCTCACCATCCCCGCCGGGGAGACGGTGATCAGGCAGGGCGACCCGGCCGAGCACCTGTACGTCATCCTCAGCGGCGCCTTCGACGTGCTCTTCGCTGGTGGCGGCGATGCCCCGATACGGGTCAACGAGCTGGGGGTGGGCGACTACTTCGGCGAGATCGGCCTCCTCGAGCACATCCCGCGCACCGCCACCGTGGCGTGCACCGCCCAGGGTCAGCTGCTCGAGATCAGAGGCGAGGACTTCCTCGCGGCGGTGACGGCCACCCCGGCGATCTCAGGGACGCTGGTGCCGGTGGTCACCGGCCGCCTGGCCCGGACCCACCCGCAGTACCAGCCCCGGCTCGCCGTGACGAGCGGTGCCCCGCCCCCGCGGGCCGGCTGAGATAGACCGTCAGGAGGCCACGCCCAAGGCCGGTGCCAGCGCACCCACTCGGTCGAGCCAGGGAGCCGCGCCCAGCGCCCGTAGGGTGGTCGTCGCCTGGGCGGTGAGCGTGGCCGCCTCGGTCACCGCGCCGCGCTTGCTGAGCAGCTCGGCCCATTCGACCCGCGCCGTCGCTGCCCAGAAGGCCCCGGACATGGAGGTGAACAGGTCGATGGCCCTCGTGAACTCGCGGTCGACCGCGTCGTCGTCGCCCCTGCGTGCCGCCAGGCGGCCGCGCACCCGTGCCGCGTGGGCGGTCAGCGACGGTGGCCGGCGTCCCGGCGGAAGGTGGTCGACCCAGGCGAGCAGACCCTCGACACCGGCGAGATCATCCATGGCCAGCGCCGCCGCCGCCGCGGTGGCGAAGCTCTCCTTGATCCAGAACGACGGGATCGTCGACACCTCGTCCTGCATCCCCTGGCGGCCGGCGTCCCATGCCTCACGCGGCCGCCCCGTCGCCAGCAGCACCGCCGCCCGCGCCGTCCAGTAGAGGCTACGCGCCTGCGCGTCCGGCGACGTGCCGAGGAAGCTCACCTCGTCGAGATGCGCTTCGGCAGCCCCGACGTTGCCGCGGTACAGCTGGATCAGCGCGTCCGCGCCGGTAACGTTGGAGATGTCCGCCAGGAAGCGCGTCTCCTCGTTTCTGATGGGCTCGATCAGCGCTGCCGCCTCGTCCCAACCTCCCGTGACGAAGAGGGCCACGCACGTCTCGCCGATCAGCATGTACTCCCAGAGGCGATCGCCGACCCGGCGTGCGAGAGCCAGCCCGTCGCGGGCCAGCCGCAGGGTCTCGGTCCAGCTGTCGAGGCTGGCGTGGAGCGAGGCGCTGTTGTTGTAGGCACGCAGCGCGGCCGAGGTGATGTCGTGGTCGAGCGCGACCCGCAGGGAGTGGGTGTACAGCGCCAGGCTCTCCTCGCGGTTGCCACGCGCCAGCGCGGTCGTCGCCTGCGTGTTCAACGCCTGGGAGATGAGGTCGGGGTTCTGCAGGGCCTCGGCGACGTTCATCGCGGTCCGGGCGCGCTGCTCGGCGATGTCGAAGGCGCCGCTGAGCGCGTGCCAGCGCGCCAGCTGCGCCGCCAGGGTGGCGAGGTCGGCGTCGGGCGGGTCCTCCGCCAGGATGGCGTACGCGCCCTCCATCCGCGCGATCGCCTCCGCCAGCGCCCCGCTGCTGGCCTCCGCCTCACCGAGCCTGGCGACCACCCGCGCGGCAGCATGGCTCTGCTGCGCATCCTCGAACAGCGCGATGGACGTGGTGAAGTGCGCAGACGCCTCCCGCTGCTGGCCGCGCAGCCAGGCCATCGCGCCCGCCTGCTCATGGAGGCGCGCCTGCTCGATCGGTCCGTCGACGAGCGCGATGGCCTGCTCGTAGTAGTGCTGTGCCTCCGCAGTCGCGGCCAGCCCCGCAGCGTGCTCGGCGGCATGCGTCAGCACCCCGGCGGCGCGGTCGCGGACGGCCCCCGCGTCAGCGTCGTCGGGCGCAAGGCGGTACGCCTCGAGGAAGTGGGAGGCCAGCACCTCGACGATCTCGGCGTCCTCCGGACTGCGGTTGCGCTCCAGCCATTCGGCGGCGGCGAGATGGAGTGCCTTGCGGTCCCGTCGCGACAGCGTCTCGTAGGCGACCGCACGGACCAGGTCCTGCATGAAGCCGTACTGGCCGCGCTCGGGTGAGCGTGCCTCGGACTGGAACGACAGCACCTCCATGCGTAGCAGCTCGCGCAGTGTCGACTCGACCTCCTCGAGGGGACGGCCGCTCACCGCGCTGACCGCGTCGGCGGAGAACATCTTGCCGAGCACCGCGGCGTCCTGGAGCAGCTGGCGCGCACCCGCCGGCAGGCCGTCGAGCCGCGCCGCGATGAGCGCGTGCAGCGTGGCGGGGATGTCGAGCTCGTCGACGGAACCGGTCAGCGTGAAGACATCTCCGTCGCGGGCGAGCAGGCCGCGGTCCATGAGCATGCGGATGGTCTCGACGGCGTACAGCGGGATCCCGGCCGCGCGCTCGAGGATGCGCTCGGTGAGGTCCGCGGGGAGCCCCGGCACCAGCCCGGACAGCAGCTCCTCCATGGGGCGGCGGGGAAGTGGCTCGAGGTACAGCGAGGTGAAGTTGCGCTTGCCGGCGCCCCACGAGGGACGGCGTTCGATGAGCTCGGGGCGGGCGATGGTGAGCACGAACAGCGCGTGGTTCTTCGACCACTCCAGCAGGTACTCGATGAAGTCGAGCAACGACTGGTCGGCCCACTGGATGTCCTCGAAGAGCAGCACCGTCGGGTAGAGGTTGGCGAGGCGCTCGAAGAAGAGCCGCCAGGCGCTGAAGAGCTCACCCGGGTCACCGGCGGTGCCGCCCTCGAGCCCGATGAGGTGGGCCAGTCGCGGTTCGATCCAGTGACGCTCGCCTTCGTCGGGCACGTTCTCGGACAGGGTCGCGCGCAGCTTGGCCAGCGCCGAGGCCTGGTCCTCCCCCTCGACGATCCCGGCCCGCATGCGCACGATCTCGGCGAGCGCCCAGTAGGTCACGCCCTCGCCGTAGGCGAGGCAGCGGCCTCGCTGCCAGTTGATGTCGCCGGCGAGGCCGTCCATGTACTTGATGAACTCCCAGGTCAGGCGAGACTTCCCGATCCCGGGGATGCCGACGAGCGATACCAGGTGGGCGCGCCGGTCCTCGGCGCTGGCGTGGAAGAGGTCCTTGACCAGCCGCAGCTCGCGGTCGCGACCCCGGAAGGGCGGCTCCAGCGCCGCCGACCTCTGCACACCGCCGCGCAGTGCGATGACGCGCACCGCACGCCAGAGCTGTTGTGGCTGGTCCTTGCCCTTCAAGGTGTGTGGGCCCGCGTCCTCGTAGGTGAGCGCCGCCTCGGTGAGCCGGCGCGTCGACTCCCCCACCAGGACCACACCCGGTCCCGCCGCCGACTGGATGCGCGAGGCGGTGTTGACCAGGTCTCCCGCCACCATCCCGTGCCCCTCGGCCCCGAGGGTCACCGCCGCCTCCCCCGAGAGCACGCCGGCGCGAGCCTGGAGGCCGGTGATCCCCAGCTCAGCGCCCATGGCGTCCACCATGTCGATGAGGTCGAGCGCCGTTCGGACCGCGCGCTCGGCATCGTCCTCGTGGGCGACGGGAGCGCCCCAGACGGCCATCACCGCATCCCCGATGAACTTCTCGACGGTTCCACCGTAGCGGCGCACGATCTCCCGGCTGGCGTCGAAGTAGCGGCTGAGCAGCTCGCGCACCTCCTCCGCATCGCGACCGGCGGACAGCGACGTGAACCCGACCAGGTCGGCGAAGAGGACGGACACGTGGCGGCGCTCGGCCACGGCAGTCGCCGCCGCGGCCTTGGGCACGTCGGCGGCGGCCCGGGGCGGGATGGGCGCCGTGCCGGTCGGAACACCGCACTCGTCGCAGAAGCGCGCCTGCGGGCGCAGGGCGTTCCCGCATGCCACACAGGATGCGGTGAGCGCGGTGCCGCACTCGTCGCAGAACTTGCCGCCGGCGCGGTTGTCAGCGCCACAGGTTGGACAGGTCACGAGCCCACTATAGGAATGGCGCTCAACGTACACTGCGTGTCCATCCCATGAGACGAACTGGGCAGGCAGATCTACGCCGCCGGCTGGGCGCGCTCAACACCAGGCTCGGCATCGAGAGCGACGGCTCTCCTGAGCGATTCTGGCTGGTGCCCGCCGCCGTTCTCGTGGCCACCATCCTCGCCTTCCTCACCATCGGGCAGATCACCGCAGCCCCGCTGTACGTCTCGCTGCCCAACGGGATCGTCATCGCCATCGTCATGGCCGGCCTGTCGGTGGCGTGCATGAGCCCGGGCGCCGGCGACACGCCGCCGGACGACCCGCCACGCGACGACGACGACGTGCCGATCCTCGGCTCGCCTGGTGGTCCCTGGACAGTCGTGGCCCACCTCGGGACGCCCGAGCACGCCCCGGACACGAGCCTGCGACGGCGGTCAGCAGATGCGCGGCAGCGGGTCGCCGATGAGCATGTCGACGACGCGGGTGCCGCCGAACCCGGTGCGGATGAACACCATGCCGTCCGGCTCGGCGCGCACCTCGCCGATGATCGCCGCCTCCTGACCTTCGACGCGCGAACGCATCAGCGCCAGTGCGCGCTCGGCATCCGCGCCGGCAACCAGCGCAACCAGCTTGCCCTCGTTGGCGATGTAGAGCGGATCGATGCCGAGGATCTCGGCGACGCCGCGCACCACCTCGTGCACGGGCAGCGCATCCTCGTCGATGGCCACGGCGACGCCCGCCTGTTGAGCGATCTCGTTGAGCACAGTCGCCACCCCGCCCCGCGTGGCATCGCGCATGAAGTGCACGTCGACACCGGCGTCGAGCAGCGCGCTGGTCAGGCCGTTGAGGGCCATGGTGTCGCTGGCCAGCGTGTCGGCCTCGAGATCGACGTCGCCCCGGGCCAGCATCACCGTCGCGCCGTGGTTGCCCATCGCCCCGCTCAGCAGCACCGCGTCACCGGCGCCGACGCGATCGATCCCCAGCCGGCCGGGCTCGGCCACCACGCCGATCCCGGTGGTGGTGATGAAGAGCTGATCCGCCTTGCCGCGGGGCACCACCTTGGTGTCGCCCGTGACCACACTGACGCCCGCCACGTCCGCGGCCCGGCGCATCGACTCGACGACGCGCCGGAGCACGCCGATGTCGAGCCCCTCCTCGAGGATGAAGGCTGCCGAGACCGCCAGGGGCACCGCGCCGCCCACCGCGAGGTCGTTGACGGTGCCGTTGATGGCCAGCTCGCCGATGTCGCCGCCCGGGAAGAAGAGCGGGCTCACCACGAAGCTGTCGGTGGTCATCGCCAGTCGCGCCCCGTCGAGCCCCGGGACGCGCAGCACGGCCTGGTCACCGAGCTGGGCGAGCACCGGGTTGTCGAGGATGTCGGCGAACACCGCGGCCGTGAGCGTGTGGCTGGCCTTGCCGCCGGCGCCGTGGCTCATGGTGATCGCAGTCTCGCGCAGCAGGGGGCGGCGCTTGCGGATCTCCGCGATGCGTTCGAGCACGCGTTGCTCGGGGTCGGCGATGCGCGCGGCGGCCGCGCGGATCGCGGCCCCGCTGCCGGGTGCGGGCGCCGACGTCTCGGTCATCCCGCCCGCACCGCGATCGGGGTGAGCTCGGGGCCGTCGGCGAGCACGCGCTCGCGGTCACGGGCGCGGGAGTACCGGCCGAAGTTGTAGTAGGCGGCGCACGCCCCCTCCGACGACACCATGCACGTCCCGATCGGCGTCTCTGGCGTGCACGCCGTGCCGAACACCTTGCACTCCCACGGCTTGAGCACGCCCTTGAGCACCTCGCCGCACTGACAGGACTTGGGATCGGCCACGCGGATGCCCGGCACGGTGAAGACGCGCTCGGCGTCGAAGTCGGCGAAGTCGTCGTTGAGCTCCAGCGCGCTCTGGCTGATGAACCCCAGGCCACGCCACTCGAAGTGCGGGCGGAGCCTGAACACCCTGGCGAGCACCTCGAGCGCCTTGGGGTTGCCGTCGTCGTGGACCACGCGCGTGTACTGGTTCTCCACCTCACAGCGGCCCTCGAGCACCTGGCGGATGACCATGTGCACGCCCTGGAGGATGTCGAGCGGCTCGAAGCCCACCACCACGACCGGCTTGCGGTACGTCCTGGTCACGAACTCGTAGGGACGCACCCCCACCACTGTCGACACGTGGCCGGGGCCCAGGAAGCCGTCCAGCCGCAGGTCGGGCGAATCGAGGATCGCCTTCATCGGCGGGATGATGGTGACGTGGTTGCAGAACACGAAGAAGTTGCCGATGCCCTCCGCCTTGGCGCGCAACAGCGTCAGCGCCGTCGACGGCGCGGTGGTCTCGAAGCCGATCGCATAGAACACCACCTGCTTGTCGGGGTTCTCGCGGGCGATCTTCAACGAGTTCGAGCGGCGAGTACACCATGCGCACGTCGGCGCCGGCGGCCTTGGCGTCGAGCAGGCTGCCGTCGCTGCCCGGCACGCGCATCAGGTCGCCGAAGCACGTGAAGATGATGTCGTTGTCGCGCGCCAGCGCGATGCCGTCGTCCAAGCGGCCCATCGGGATGACGCACACCGGACACCCCGGGCCGTGCACCAGCTCGACGTTGGCGGGCAGCAGGTCCTCGATGCCGTACTTGAAGATGGTGTGGGTGTGACCGCCGCACACCTCCATGATCTTCCAGTGCCGCTCCCCCGCCTCGGCGGCGATCCGCGCTCCCAGCGAGCGCGCCAGCTCGGCGTCGCGGAACTCGTCGGCGAACTTCATATCTCGGTGACCTGCCTGCGGTAGTCGGGTCCGACGAGCTCGAGCTCCATCGCCTGGGACTGGCGGATCTGCTGCAACTCGTCGGTGTAGGCCGGGCCCATCTCCTCGAGGATGCGCAGCGTCTCGTCAGCCTCGGCCTCGCTGATCGCGCTGAGCGCGAAGCCCACGTGCACCAGCACGTAGTCGCCGGGCTCGGCGGCGTCCTCGCCGACCAGCAGCGAGGTGTTGACCTGGCGGCGCACTCCGCCGAGCTCAACCCTGCCGTAGTTGCGCTCGGCGTCGACGTACTCGACCAGCTTGGCGGGAATCGCTAGGCACATGCCGGGACCTCCATGAGATGTCGCTGCACCAGCTCGAAGAGGAGGTGGTACAGCGTGGTCTGCACCTCCTGGATGCGGTGGACGCTCGACGACGGAACGGTGAAGAGATGATCGAGCGCGCCCTCGGCGCGCATCCGCCCGCCGTCGTGCCCGGCGATGCCGACGGTGAGCATGCGCAGCCGCCGTCCCCCGCGCACGGCGCGCACCAGGTTCTCGGAGTTGCCGCTGGTGGAGATGGCCACGAGCACGTCGCCTGGCCGGCCCAGCGCCTGCAGCTGCCGGGTGAAGACGTCGTCGTAGTTGACGTCGTTGCCGATCGCGGTCACAACGGCGATGTCGGCGGTCAGGCACAGCGCCGCCACCGGGGTTCGTGTGCCGGCCGGGTGGAGCAGCTCGGACACCATGTCGGCAGCCGACGTGGCGCTGCCGCCGTTGCCGCAGGCGAGCACGCGGCCGCCCGCGGCCACGGCGTTCGAGATGGCACGGGCGCAGCCGGCGATCTCCTCGGCGTGCGCCTCGATGAGCTGCACGCGCAGCGCGTTGCTCTCGGCGGACTTCTGCAGTGGGGCATGGGCCAGCTCCGCGACCACCGCCACGTCGACCGGTGGCTGCTCGCTCAGCATCGGGTAGAGCAGCTGCGAGAACGGGTCGTCGCGCTGCGTCATCGCGCTGCCTCCAGCGAACCGCGCTGCAGGGCGACGCCGCCATGGGTGAGCAGGTGCTCGCCGGGCACGACATCGCCGAGCAGGTCGGTGGCCACCTCGCACGCCACGCCGTCGCGGGTGATGGCGACGACGGTGCCATCCGTGCTCAGTGCGGTGACGATCACCTCGAGCAGCTGGTCGGAGCAGGTCACGCAGACCTCGTCGTTGCACACGGCGCCGTTCACGACCGTGCCTCCGCGATGCCGCGGTGGTTGAGCACGATGTGGGTGAGCTCCCAGAGCATGTGGTACGTGGCCAGGTGCAGCTCCTGGGCGATCAGCGGGTCGGGATCGTCGACATGGAACACATGCGTGGCAGGCGCGTCGACCCGGTGAGCGCCGGTGCGCAGCGCGATGGTGAGCATCTCCCGCTCCCCCGCCACCCGCAGGCCGCGCAGCGGCGCTCCTCCCTCGGGTGCGCTGAGGAAGGCGAGCGCGATGTCCCCGGGCCGGCCGAGCACGCGCAGCTGGTGCGCGTAGACGTCGAGCGGGTCGGCGCCACCGAGGATCCCGGTCACCGTGCTGACGTCGTTGGTCAGCGACAGCGCCGGGAGCGCGCGGCAGCCGGGCAGCACGGGGTGCACGTACTCGACGGAGTTGTGCTGCGCATCCGTGGCGCCTGCGCCTGAGCCGAAGACGAGCAGGGTGGCGCCCGCGAAGAAGCGGTCGGCCATCGCCGCCGCGCACTGGGCGAGCTCGTGCGCCACGGTGGCGAAGTACGCCTCGCCGGCCGCACACCGCGCCGCGACGCCATCGCGCAGCCACGCCAGGTCGACGTCGGTCGCCGGGGCGGCGCTCTTCAACACCATCATGTCCACCCTCGCGCGGAGCCGGCACAGCGCGAAGCGGCGACCAATGCCTGCCCGAGGCTGACCCCGCCGTCGTTGGCGGGCACCGCGTTGTTGACATACACGTCGAAGGACACCCCGCGCAGGAGCTCGGACGTGCGGGCCAGCAGCAGCGCGTTCTGGAAGACGCCGCCGCTGAGCGCGACCCGGGTGACCCGGTTGGCGTGCGCCAGCTCCACGCAGGCCAATGCGACCGCGGCCGCGAGGCTCTCGTGGAACGCGGCCGCCAGCTCCGCGACGTCCCTCCCGGCGCGACGCTGGTCGACCAGCGTCATCACCAGCGCGGTGGTGTCGAGCACCAGCGGGGTCCCCGACCGGCGGACCGGGATCGCCTCGGCCGCCCCGGTCGGCACGCTGCGCGCCAGCGTCTCGAGCCGCATCGCGGCGGAGGCCTCGAAGCTCGAGCTGTGCGCCACCCCGAGGAGGCTGGCCACAGCGTCGAAGAGGCGCCCGGCGCTGGTGGTCACGGGCGCAGCCGGGCCGCCCGCAGCGGCGAGCCGGCTGACCAGCCGCCAGCGGCGCTCATCGGGGCCGCCTGCAGCGCTCGTGAACCAGGCCGGCAGCCGGCCGTCCTCCAGCCCGGCGGCGCGCAGGTACGCGATCGCCATGCGCCAGCCTTCGCGCGCGCAGCGGTCGCCGCCAGGCTGCAGCACCGGGGCGAGGTGGCCGATCCGCCGGTAGCCGGTCTCGTCGCAGAGCAGGAACTCGCCGCCCCAGATGGTCCCGTCCTCGCCGAGACCGGTGCCGTCGAAGGCCACGCCGAGCAGGGGGCCGCGCAGGCCATGCTCGGCCATGACGCTGGCGATGTGCGCGTGGTGGTGCTGGACGCGCACCGGGTGCGCTCCGTCCCGCCACCACCGCTCGGCGATGCCGGTCGACGCGTAGTCGGGGTGCAGGTCGGCCGCGACCGCGCCCGGGCTGGTCCGGAAGAGGTGGAGGTACGTGCCCAGCGCCTCCTCCTGGTGACGCAGGCTGTCGGGGTGGTCGAGGTCGCCGATGTGTGGACCGACGAAAGCCCGGCCGTCGCGCAGGATGCAGAACGTGTTCTTGAGGTGCGCGCCCATCGCCAGCACCGGCGGCGCTGCCGGGCCGGTGGCCACCTCGATCGGCAGCGGGCAGTAGCCGCGCGCACGGCGCATCACGTGCTGCTCACCGGCGACGACGCGCACCACCGAGTTGTCGTAGCGCGCGTAGATGTCGCGGTCGTGCAGGAGGAACGCGTCGGCGATGCCGCTGAGCCTGGTGACCGCCTCGTCGTTGTCCTTGGCGATGGGCTCGTCGCTGACGTTGCCGCTGGTCATCACCAGGGGCGCGCCGACGCGTTCGAGGAGAAGGTGGTGCAGCGGGGTGCTGGGGAGCATCACGCCAACCTCGTCGAGGCCGGGCGCGACAGCGGGGGCCACAGCGTGCTGGCCCGGGCGCCGGCGCAGCAGCACGATCGGCCGCGCACTGCTGGTCAGCGCCGCCAGCTCGGCGTCATCGACGACCGCGATCGCACGCACCCCGTCGCTGTCGGCAGCCATCACCGCGAACGGCTTGTGGGGGCGATGCTTGCGGACGCGCAGCCGCCGCACCGCCTCCGCATCGTGGGCCGGCACCGCCAGCTGGAAGCCTCCCAGGCCCTTGACCGCGACGACCTCGCCCCGGCCCAGCGCCGCGGCGGCGGCGGCGATGGCGTCACCGCGCTGTTCGGCGCCGGCGCGATCGGCAAACCACACGCGCGGACCGCAGTCGGGACAGGCATCGGGCTGCGCGTGGAAGCGGCGGTTGGCGGGGTCCGCGTACTCAGCCGCGCACAGCGCGCACATCTCGAAGTGCCGCATCGTGGTCAGCGCGCGGTCGTACGGCACGTCCTCGATGATGGTGAACCGCGGCCCGCAGTTCGTGCAGTTGATGAACGGGTAGCGGTAGCGGCGATCCGACGGGTCGAAGAGCTCGGCGAGGCACGCCGGGCAGGTCGCCGCGTCGGGAGCGATCGGCTGGTAAGCGCCGCGCACGGCCCGGCTCTTCAGGATGACGAAGCCGCGCGCGCTGTCGGGCGCCAGCGCGCTCACGCTGACGTGGTCGATCCGTGACAGTGGCGGGGCCAGGGCGACGAGCTCAATGCCGAAGCGGTCGAGGCTCGCGCTCGTCCCCTCCACCTCGACGACCACCGCGCCGGAGGTGTTGCGCACCGAGCCCGCGAGCTCATGCCGGTGCGCCAGCGACCAGACGTACGGCCGGAAGCCGACGCCCTGGACGACACCGCGAACGGTGTAGCGGCGGCGCTCGCGCCCACCCCCGACCGCCGGTGCGTGGACGGCGCCCGCGCTTCCCGTCATCACTGTCACTGTGGTCCCTCGCTCCCCGCGCCCCGCTACATGCTCCGCATGCGCAGGTACCGCCTCACGTCCTTCCCGTTGAACGCGGCCGCCCCGGCCACCGCCGCCACCGCCGCAAGCAGGAGCAGCTTCTTCATCGCGTCACCTCCACTGTGTCGTCTGCGGTTGCGATCACAACCATGCCGGATGCACCGATTGGCCACCGTGCTCATGGGGATGCGAATGCGGCGCCTCGACGATCTCGGCCTCGCCGCGGCGGAGCACCTCCGGGCTCTCGCCGCCCACCTCGACCTCATCGATGAGAAGCCGCGCGCCGGGCGCGGGTCGCACCTCCAGCGTGGCCCCCGACGCGGCGGTGCCGGCGGCCACCAGCCCGAAGTTGAACGCCAGCGACTCGGCGCTCACCGCCTGCCCCTCCCCCGCGGACACGACCACGCGCCGCAGCGGGCGATCGCCGGCGATCTCCAGCGCGGTGTCGACGATTGCCTGGGCCAGCCCCATCTCATGCACCGTGCGCCGCGTCCGGCCCCGGTCACCGGGGACGGCGCCCGAGGACGAGCACTCCGATGGCGATGAGAACCATGCCCACCATGTCATCCGCACCCCCGTTCCCACTGTCCGCGCGGCAGTGCCGCAGGCCTCCATCGCTCGGCCTCGGCAACGATGCGCTCGACCATGGCCACCGCCTCGGGCACGGCGGCGGCCACCGCGGGGCTCAGCTCCATCTGGCCGATGTTCTCCGGGCCGAACGTCGCCGGCTCGCAGCCGACCACCAGCACGCGGCCGGTCGCGCCGCCCATGGTCCTGACCAGGTGGAACACGGCCGCCGGGGTCATCAGGTGGCCCTGGAAGGCGCCCTGGCCGTGGTCGGCATCGGCGCTGTCCGACACATCGGCATCGGTGTCCGCCTCGATGACGTAGAGGGTGCCGGGCCGGTCACCACGCTGGGTGGCGTCCACCAGCACGACCGTCTGGTACCCGCCGAGGATCTCGTAGGCGAGGTCGTAGCCCCGGATCCCGTAGTCGCCGACCATGACGTCGCCGGAGCCCAGCGAGCCGCGGCGAAGGAGCTCCTGGGCGACCGCGACGCCGAAGCCGTCGTCGCCGAGGAAGATGTTGCCGATGCCGGCGACGAGGACGCGCGCGCTCATGTCCCCTGCTCCTCGACGACCGCCTCGACGTCATCGAGAGTGAAGAAGAAGCGATGCCCGGGCTGGCGCATCATGCCGAGGTCGGCGCCGGGGTCGTCATCGACGGTGACGGCCAGGTAGACGACGTCCTCGTAGTCCTGCTCGATCGAACTCGATGGTGGCGACGCGGCCGCGCAGCACGATGTCGAGGGCGTCGGCGCTGCCCTTCGGTGCGAGCCGCACCTGGTCACCGACGCGCAGCTCGCCGCCGCGCCAGCGCACCGACTGCCGCCGCGGTCTCTCGGCGAACGGGTCGTCGCCCAGCGTCGCCCAGGGATTGTACCTCGGTCATCGCGTCTCACCGATGCGCGGGCTGACCGACCGCAGCGTCCCATGCATGCGCATGAAGTCGTCCTGGCTGAGCGACTCGGTGCGCTCGAGGATGGCGCGCGCCCTCTCGTCGGCAGCGCGCATCTCCGCCTTCTCGTCGTCCGTCAGGGTGAGGATGCGCAGCGAGAGGATCTCGTCGATCTCGGTCGAGTCGAACAGCTCGCCGGCGAACTCCGGGGCGACCTGCGGGTGGTCCTCGAGGATGATCGGCGAGGCAAGCACCGTGTCAGCGGAGCCGGCTGCGCCGACCAGGATCGGCCACAGCCCGGTGTTGACGCAGGCGGCGGCATGCTCGATCGCGTCGCCGGGCGGGTCGGCGAGCGACAGCCACGCGCCGTCCTGCGGCCCCGAGCACCACGTGCGTCGACAGCAGCGCGTGACGCAGCGCCGCGTCGCGGTCCGGCCACCTCGTCAGCCGTCACCGGGGTGACGTTGGTGACTCGACACGCGCACGCGGGCGATGCCCGGGCTCACGCGCTGCGCGGAGACGTCGACCGCGACGGCCAGCGGCCGGTGCGTGCGCACCAGCGCCCCGGCGACCAGCCCATCGCTGCCCGCGCAGCCACTCCACCTCCTCCCCGGCCCGACGGTCAGCGTCGACCGCCGCGGCTCGCGCAGCAGGGAGGCGCAGCGTGCGCACGCCGGCGCTCGAGCCGGCGCTCGGCGGCCTCCTCCCAGGTGCGGTGATGCGCCCGTCGATCTCGAACGCCTCGACACGGGTGCAGGCTCTCGGTTCCGTCGGCCGGAGTGCCGCGCGCCGGCATGTCGACGCGCGCCGCGGTGCGCGTCACCACGTGGAGGAAGCGCACCGTCACCTCCACCTCGGCGTCGTCGCCGCCACGCAGCAGGCACTCGGTCGTCGCCGACCACGGCTCGGCGCCGCCGACGGCCTCGCTGTACTCGCGCGGGTACACGCCGCCGAAGGTCCAGCGCACCTGGTTCTTCACCGAGCTGGGCCGGTACGGGTAGAGGATGTAGCCCTCGTACAGGGTCGCGGCGACGATGCGGTCGACCTGCTCGCGGTTCACCGGAGCGCCTCGCTGCCGGCATTCTCGAGCAGCTCGTCGACGACGGTCTCCCACGTCGGCACCGCCAGCCGCGCCTTGTACCGGTAGAGGCGGTCGAAGACGTCGCGGCGCAGGCACAGCCAGGCGCCGTCGGGGTAGTGGCGCTCGATGAGCTCGCTCCAGACCGCGACCGGCAGGCGGAAGCGCGCCTCCTTGGTCCAGGGGATGCGCTCGGTCATCAGCGTCGCCGTCGGCGTCGCGGTAGAAGACGGTGCCGCTGAACTGGAAGGTCGAGCGGCACCTCGCCGTCCTCGAGCGCGAAGAAGTACTTGGTGGCGCGCCAGGCTGAGGTCGAAGCTGGTGGGCACCGGGAGCCGCACAGTGGTGCGCCCCCTCGAAGCCCGGCACCACCATGGCGGCGTGCGTCCAGAGCATCGTCTTCAGCGAGGTGCCCCAGCGTTGCGGGCGTGCCGAAGAGGTCGAGCAGCGCCTCCTGCTCGCGCGGCCGCGTAGGGCCGCCGCACCGCCTCGATCATGATCTGGCAGCTCAGCGCGATGGTGTCGATGTCGCGGCCGTCGACCTCCTCGATGCGCAGCTCGAACTCGAGCAGCGGCGTCAGCGAGCCGTCGACGGCGGCTGGCCGAGTCGACGGCGAAGTCGAGGTCAGGCACGGACCAGCTCCCTGTGCCGGCTTGGCGCGCGCGCGCGCTGCGCAGCTCGTCGAAGAAGCTGCCGACGCGCTCCCACACCTCGGTGCCGCCCGACAGCCCGCGCCAGTGCACGCGCAGCAGCCCGACCAGCTCGTAGCAGCGGTCGATCGGCGCGATGAAGTAGTCGCGGCGCTCGCCGACGCGGTTGATGAGCAGCGCCTCGACGTCGGGCACCAGCGACGTCAGCGCGGGGTTGGCCTCGAGCAGCTCCGACCAGCCCTCGAGCGTCAGCAGCGACTCCGTCGCGCCCGCCGGGCTCGGGTAGTACGCGTGCAGCTCGCCCGCGGCGCGCTGGTGAGCAGGAACGCCATGTTGACCGGGATCGCCAGCGATCCCACATCGCGTCGGTCATGGTGAAGTCGGTGAGCGACCAGAGCCGGCGGGGCACGCGACGGAAGCGCTTCTGCGCCTCCACCGGGAAGAGCAGCGCGCACGGCGTGCAGCTGCACAGCAGCTGGCGCTCCGCTCGGGTCGAGAAGGTGCTCGTGCTGCGGGTGCGGCGCGATGCCCGCGGCGCACAGCTCGCACCGCTCGCGCCGGCTCCCGTTCACGCACGAACCGGCGCAGGGACGCCAGCGACGGCTCAGTCTCGAGCGCCATCCCCGTTCACCGCGGCCCGGCGGCCGCGCCGGCGCGCGGTGACGCCATCTGCAGCGGGACGAGGCACTCGATCGTGGGCGGACCCGGGGCGGCGGGCTCATCCCCTCCACCTCGATCCCGGCGAGCTCGGGCGCGGCCTCGTACAGCGCCTTCTCGACCGCCGCCTTCATGGTGAGCTCCGACGACGGGCACCCCTCGCAGCTGCCCGTCAGGCGCAGGCGGACCACGTCGTCCTCGATGCCGAGCAGCTCGACGTCGCCCTTGTGCCCGTGCATGATCGGTCGCACCGACTCCAGCGCCTGCTCGACGCGGTCGGCGAGCGAGACGGGATGCAGGTCGTGGACGAGCAGCACGCTGCGCACCAGCTCGTCGGCGGCGAACTCGGCGAACAGGCGCGGCGCCGCCGTCCGCCTGGTCGGCGACCGCGTCGAGCATGCGGCGCAGCGCGTCGCCGTGCAGCTCGAGGACGGCGCCGATCAGCTCCTCGGCGCGCGCTCGCATCGCCGGGTCGGGGAGCGCCCCCAGCTCCCCGACCAGC
The DNA here is from genome assembly GCA_963823765.1 of Candidatus Dormiibacterota bacterium. GTDB lineage: Bacteria > Chloroflexota > Dormibacteria > Aeolococcales > Aeolococcaceae > Aeolococcus. The sequence continues at coordinate 284,159 of CAWGML010000002.1, read as the reverse complement.
TCGTCGATGCGCGCCATCCGCCCCGCGAACTCTCCGTCGGAGCCGCGGGACGGCGGGCTGACGGCTGCGGCTGTCAGTGCGTGCCCCCGAAGGTGGGCGAGTGCTTGCGCTCCAGCACCTTGCCATCGCCGAGGTACATGTGCACCCCGCACGGCAGGCAGGGATCGAAGCTGCGCACGGCGCGCATGATGTCGATGCCCTTGAAGTTGTCCGGGCCGTTCTCCTCGAAGATCGGCGTGTTCTGCACGCTGTCCTCGTACGGGCCCGGGCGTGCCGTAGCTGTCGCGCGGCGTGGCGTTCCACGGGGTGGGCGGGTACGGGTGGTAGTTGGCGATCTTGCCCTCGCGGATGACCACGTGGTGCGAGAGCACGCCGCGCACCGCCTCGTGGAAGCCGCAGCCGATCGCCTCGTCCGGCACCTCGAACGGCGTGAAGGTGTCGGTGCGCCCGGCGTGCAGCTCCTCGAACGCCTTCTCGATGAAGTGCAGCGCCGCGCCGGCGGAGTACGCCTGGAAGTAGGTGCGGGCGCGGTCGCGCTCGATGGCGTTGCTCCACTTGGGCACGTGCCACTCGAACTCCACCTCGGGCTTGGTCTGCGTCTTGGGCAGGTAGATCTTGGTGCTGTGGCCGGTGGCCTTGACGTAGCCGATGTCCACCAGCCCGGCGAGAGAGGTGGCCAGCAGGCGCGCGAACGCGCCGCCGCCGGTGTCCATGGCGAGGTGCTCGCCGTTGTGCAGCCAGCGCGGGCACATCACCCAGCTGTACTTGTCGTCGAAGTCGCGCTTCTGCGGGCGCGGCAGGGTGGTCTGGTTCCACGGATGGCGCTGGTCGACGGGGTTGCCGAGCGGGTCGCGTGGTGACGAAGGTCTCGGAGTTGGCCCAGTCGTCGTAGTAGGAATGGCCGAGAAGGATGCGGATGTTGAGGTTGATGTCGACGAGGTCGGTGGTCACCAGCTTGCCGTCGACGACGCACCCCGGGGTGACGAACATCGCCTTGCCCCACTCGCCCATGCGCTTGTAGGTGTAGTCGCACACCGCCGGGTCGTTGAACGATCCCCAGCAGACGGTGTCCATGCGGCGCCGGCCCACCTCCTCGTAGCCGGGCAGCGCCTCGTAGAAGAAGTCGAAGATGTCGTCGTGCAGCGGCACCACCTTCTTCATGAACTCCACGTACTTCATGAGGCGCACGAGGTAGTCGGTGAAGAGCTGCACGGTGGGAACGGTGCCGACGCCGCCCGGGTACAGCGTGGAGGGATGGACGTGCCGCCCCTCCATCAGGCAGAACATCTCGCGCGTGTAGCGGCGACACGTGCAGGGTCTCGCGGTAGAACTCGCCGGTGAACGGGTTGAGCGCGCGCATGATGTCGGCGATGGTCCGGTAGCCGTGGTCGCCCGCGTGCGGGGCCGGCGTGTTCTCGGCCTTGGCCAGGACGCTGGGGTTGGTCTCCTTGACCATCTGCTCGCAGAAGTCGACCATCAGCAGGTTGTCCTGGAAGATGTTGTGGTCGAACATGTACTCGGCCGCCTCGCCGAGGTTGACGATCCACTCGGCGATCGCCGGCGGCTTGATGCCGAAGGCCATGTTCTGCGCGTAGGTCGCGCAGGTGGCGTGGTTGTCGCCGCAGATGCCGCAGATGCGGCTGGTGATGAAGTGCGCGTCGCGCGGGTCCTTGCCCTTCATGAAGATGCTGTAGCCGCGGAAGATCGAGGAGGTGCTGCGCGCGTCGGCGACGACACGGTTGGCGAAGTCGATCTTGGTGAAGATGCCGAGGCTGCCGACGATGCGCGTGATCGGGTCCCAGGAGACCTCGGTGAGCGTCCCGGACTTGGGAGTGCCGCCCTTCTGCATGAGTGTCGCCATCGCTGCTTCTCCTTACCGCTACGAAGGACGGTTGAATGACCTGGCGACGCCGCCGGTCTGCGGCTTGTACCCGGTGGTCAGCTCAGGCCTGTTGTGGCGCCACTTCGGCTCCTTGTTGACTGTGTTGTTGGTCATCGTGCGCAGCCCGCGGATCGCCTTCCCGTAGCCGCCGACGATCTTGGTGGAGAGCTTCGCGCCCGGTGGCTCGTCCATGAACGGCATGAACTTGTCCGGGAAGCCCGGCATGGTGCAGCCGATGCAGATGCCCCCGACATTGGGACAGCCGCCGATGCCGGCCATCCAGCCGCGCTTGGGCACGTTGCAGTTGACGACCGGGCCCCAGCAGCCGAGCTTGACCAGGCACAGCGGCGAGCCGTACACCTTGGCGAACTCGCCCTGTTCGTAGTGCGAGCCGCGGTCGCAGCCGTCGTGCACAGTGGCCCCGAACAGCCAGGTGGGGCGCAGCTCCTCGTCGAGCGGGATCACCGGCGCCAAGCCGGCCACCTGGTAGAGAAGGTAGAGCACCACCTCCATGAAGTTGTCGGGCTGCACCGGGCAACCGGGCACGTTGATCACCGGCAACCCGGCACCGGTCTTGAAGTCCCAGCCGAGGTAGTCGGCGAGGCCCATCGCGCCCGTCGGGTTGCCCTGCATCGCATGGATGCCGCCGTACGTCGCACACGTGCCGGCCGCCACGACCGCAAGGGCCTTGGGGGCGAGCCGGTCGATCCACTCGTTGGTGGTGATCGGCTGACCCGTGGCCGGGTCGGTGCCGACGGCCGCCCAGTAGCCGCCGTTGTTGGCGTTGAGCTTCTCGTTGGGGATCGATCCCTCGATGACGAGGACGAACGGGTCGAGCTCGCCGCGCGCGGCCGCGAACCACGGCTTGAGGAAATCGTCCCCGTTGTCGTAGGCGAGGACGGGGTTGTACAGGTGGACCGTCGGCAGGCCGGGGATGGAGCCGAGCAGCACGTCCTCGATGCTCGGCTGGGTGGCGGCGGTGATCGACACGGAGTCGCCGTCGCAGCTGAGGCCGGCGGTGATCCACACGATGTGCACGTCCTTGACGGGAGGCTCCTTCTGTGTTTTCCGTCCGTACGGCGCTGCCTCGGTCACCATGTGGTGCACACCTCCCTGGCTGCGATTGGACACCTTGCGACATCTGCGACGTCGCGGAACACACGCGCGAAGGCGTCACCGTAGGAGCCACTCCCGGTGCCGTCAATAAGTGCATCCACCACCTACGAATGCCGCCGAGCGACTCTCGATCGGCGCTTGCGTTGAGGGGGTCGCGGCGCGCATCGTCGAAGCTGCAACGACGGCGGCGGCGGTTGTACGCAACCGTACCGACGATGCGGATGCAGCCTTGCGAGGCTCTCACCAGCAGCAAGCTCGGAGGGAGGCAGATGCGCCACGCCGGCCCGCCGAGCAACCACGCCAACGGCTCGCGGCTGCCTGTCCAACCGAGGAACTACCTGCGTCCCTGCCTGCTGCTGCTCCTCGGCGAGGAGCCGACCTACGGCTATGAGCTGCGCGAGAAGCTCGCCCCGCTCTCCCTCGGCCATTGGGACCCCGGCTCCGTCTACCGCGCCCTCAACACAATGGAGGACGACGGACTGGTCCGGTCAACGTGGGAGCGCTCCGCGGAGGGACCGCGGCGGCGGCGCTACGAGATCACCCCGTCCGGCAGCGCGGTGCTCGACGGTTGGGCGCGCGAGCTGTGCGGGATGCGCGACATGATCATCGACTTCATCGACCGCTACGAGGCCGACCACCACGAGCGGGCCCCGGTCAGCGCCGTCAGCGCGTCAGCCCGCTAGCCCGCGCCAATGGGCGAGCCGGCCCCGGAAGATCTCCAGCTCCTCGGTGAGGATTTTCCCGTTCTCCCTCCCCAGGTACTCGCGGAGCGCCTCGGGCACCGACTGCGCGAAACGCGATGTCTCGTCCAGCTGGCGCTCGAGGAGGTCGACGAGCCGGCTGTACAGGCCCACCCACTGGGTGACCTCCTCCTGCGACGGCTGGTCCGGCTCGGCCTCGAACAGCTCCTGGAAGGCCTCGGGGTCATGCTCAGCCACGCCGGCATCATACCCTGTCGGTAGCAGCTTCGCGTACAGCGGCGGTATCAGTATCGGGAGGGGCGGCGGTCTCTCAGAGCTGCGGCTTGAACACCATGACGAAGACGACGAACACAGCCAGGACGCCCAGGAAGATGCCGACGCCACGCATGCGCGCGTCCGCGGACCGGTAGGCGGGGCTCGCCGGACCGGCGGCGTCCAGCGCCGCGATCTGCGCGCGCAGCGTCGGCGAGAACACGGCGGTGGCCACCGCCGCCATGACGATGTACAGGCCGAGGCCGATGAGTATCCACGTCAGCGTGATGCTGTAGGTGGTGAACGCCATGATCAGCCCGGTGACCAGCAGCACGCCGTAGGCCGGGTTGGCGAGTCGATCGTCGACGATCTTGATGCCCCGGAGCGCGAACCCGAGGTGCGCCGGGTCCCGTTTGGCCAGCGCTGTCCAGAGGCCGTAGGTCACGTTGGATCCCACCGCCACTATCGCCGAGAGCACGTGCAGCGACTTGAGAACCAGGAACCAGTTCATCGCGCTCGCATTGTATGTTGAGGTGTGAGCACGGCGAGACGAGGACTGCTGGCAGGCGCGACCGCGTACCTGCTGTGGGGGTTGTTCCCCTTGTACTGGCCGCTGCTGGAGCCGGCGGGCGCGCTCGAGATCCTCGCCGTGCGGATCGTGCTGAGCCTGGCGGTGGTGGCATCGCTTCTCGCAGCGCGTCAGGAGCTGCGCGCGCTGCGGCGGCTCGATCGCGGCACGGTGCTGCGGCTCTGCGTCGCCGGGTTGATCATTGCGGTGAACTGGGGCGCATACATCTGGGGCGTCAACAACGGACACGTAGTCGAGACCAGCCTCGGCTACTTCATCAACCCGCTCATCACCGTCGCGCTCGGTGTGGTCGTGCTGCATGAGCGCCTGCGTCGCATGCAGTGGACGGCGGTAGCGCTTGGGGTTGTCGCTGTCGCCATACTCAGCGTCGACTACGGGCGCCCCCCGTGGCTGGCGCTGTTCCTCGCTATGTCGTTCGCGACCTATGGGCTGATCAAGAAGCGCGTCCGCGCCAGCGCGCCCGAGGGATTGCTCATCGAGGCGGCCGTGCTGACGGTGCCCGCCGTGGCCGTGCTCGGCGTGCTGGCGGGCACCGGCAACGCCACCTGGGTGGGCCACGCGGCCACACCCGCACACCTGCTCCTCCTCGCGGCGGCGGGGCCCGCCACCGCCGTCCCGCTGCTCTTCTTCGCCGCTGCCGCCAAGCGGCTGCCGCTCACCACCATCGGTCTCCTCCAGTACCTCGCCCCGGTCATGCAATTCCTCATCGGGGTGGTGGTACGCCACGAGCCGCTGCCGCCCGCGCTGCTCGGCGGGTTCGCGCTGGTGTGGCTGGCGTTGGTGATCCTGGCCGTGGACGCGATCCGTCATCGCCGTGGCGTGCCCAGCGCGGTGACGGAGCCGGTCGTCCACGATGTGGCCCATCCGGCCGGTGCCGTGGCGGCCGGCGCGAAGATCGGCTGAGGCTCGGGCTACTCCCCGACCTCGCCGAGGAGCAGCCGGTAGTACGCGCGGAAGCCCTCGCGTTCGTAGAGGCGCACCGCCCCCTCGTTGGCCTCGACCACCGCCACCGACCAGTAGCGGATCCCCCGGCCGCGCAGCTCGTCGCGGCAGGAGGCGAGCAGGCGCGTGCCAACCCCGGCGCCACGCGCGTCCGCGGCAACCGCGAGCGACTCCACCTCCCCCACCTGCGCGCCGAGATCCCACGTCGCACCCGGCTCGTGCATGCGCAGCATGGCGTACCCGACGGGCGCGTCGGCATCCGCACCGGCGACGAACAGCGTGCCCGAGCCATCAGCGAGCCAGGCGCGGTACTCCTCGCGTCGGATCCGCCAGGCGGCCTCGGAGGGCCGCACCGGCCAATCCGCGCCCGCCACCGCGCGGTGATGGTCCACCATCGACATCCACAGCGCCTGCAGCGAGTCGATGTCGGCGGCGCCGCCGCGCCGGACCCCGAGGGCCACGCTCAGACGGCCGGGGCAGCGCCCGCCTGCACGCCAGGGGACGCTGCGGGCGCGCCGGCGGGCGCGATGTCGAGGTCGACGACAACCGGGGCGTGGTCCGAGGGGAGCTTGCCCTTGCGTGCGTCGCGGTCGACGTACGCGTCGCTGACCAGCGCGGCAAGGGAAGTGCTGAGCAGGACGAGGTCGATGCGCATGCCCAGGCCCTTGTGGAAGTTGCCGGCCCGGTAGTCCCAGTACGTGAACGGGCGGTCGCCCTTGAGCGCGCGTGCCTCGACGTCGACCAGCCCGATCTCCAGCAGCGAGGCCACCGCGGCTCTCTCGGACGGTGTCACGTGCGTCGAGCCGACGAACGCGCCGGGATCCCAGACGTCGGCGTCAGCTGGCGCGACGTTGAAGTCACCGCACACCGCCATCGCCGGGGACGTCGCGGCGTCGGCCGCGATCGCGCCGCGCACGGCCGCCAGCCATGCCAGCTTGTACGCGAAGTGCGGGCTGTCGACGGTGCGCCCGTTGGGCACGTACAGGGACCACACGCGGGTGCCACCGCAGGTGGCGCTGAGGGCCCGCGCCTCCGTCTCCGGGAAGCCGGGCTCGCCCTCGAAACCGCGGCGGACGTCGGCGAGCCCGACCGCCGAGACGATCGCGACCCCGTTCCACTGCCCACTCCCGTGCACCGCGGCCTCGTACCCGAGCTCGTTGAGCTGCGCATGCGGGAAGGCCGCGTCGGCCAGCTTGGTCTCCTGGAGGCAGAGGATGTCCGGACGCGTGGCCGCCAGCCAGTCGACGACGCGGGGCATGCGCGCCGCGAGTGAGTTGACGTTCCAGGTGGCCAGCCGCACAGCCGCGAGGATAGAGCAGCGCGGCTAGCCGGGCTGGTCGTCGAGCAGGGCGTCGATGGCGGCGGCCAGGTCCACGTCGCGCCGGGTCAGGCCGCCGCTGACGTGCGAGTAGATCTCCAACTCCACGAAGCACCATTCATGCACGCGGATGTTGGGATGGTGACCGAGGGTCTCGGCGAGGGCGGCGACGCGGTCGACGAACTCCATCGCTGCCGCGAACGACGTGAAGCGCAGGTCGCGGTGGATGCGGTCACGCTCGACGATCCACGAGCGGTGCGCCTTCAGCGCCCGGTAGGCGTCCTCGGGGGTGATCGCCGCCGCGGGCTCAGAAGCTGCCATACACCGGGACCGTGGCGCCGGTGATGGCCGCAGCGTCGTCACTGCACAGGAACGCGACCACGCCGGCGATGGCGCTGGGCGACACCGCCTTGGCGAGGTCCGCGGGCTTCATCCATGAGCGGTTCGCCGGGGTGTCGATGACCGCCGGGACGACGGCGTTGACACGCACGCCCGTGGTCTTGAGCTCGGCCGCGAGGACCTCGGTGAACCGGATCACCGCCGCCTTGGCGACCGAGTACGCGGCCGCTCCGTCGCCCCCGACCAGGGCCGACCGCGAGCCCACGTTGACGATGCTGCCGGTGCCGGCGCTGCGCATCCGCGTCGCCGCCGCCCGGCTCGACCACCACGCGGTGCGCAGGTTGAGCGCGAACATGCGCATGACGTCGGCCGGGCTGGTGTCGATGACCGTGCCGGCGCTGAAGCCGCCGGTGACGTTCACCACCGCGTCGACGTCGCCCGACAGCCTGTCGAGGCGCTCCCACAGGTCCTCCACCGAGTCCGGGTCGGTCAGGTCGGCCCGCTCCCAGTGGGTGCCCGGCGAGATCGCCGCCAGCTCGCTCCCCGACTGGCGCGGAGACGCCACACCGACAACGCGCGAGTGACCCGCGGCGAGAGCGGCGGCGACGGCGGGGCCGAGGCCACCGCTGGCGCCGCAGACGACCGCCGTGCCACCCATGCGGTCATCCTACGACCCTCATGACGCAGTTCGAAGCGCACCCGAGACGGGGCGGATGACCACCCCGGCGGTGGGGATCACCTGGAGCGACGACCTGGTGGACCGCTCGTCGCGCCCCGGTGAGAACGCCCTCAAGTACGCGCGCCTCATGGTGGAGGCGGGCCTGACGCCTGTCCTCATCACCCCGGGGGTGGCCACCAGCCTGCTGGACCGCCTCGACGGCCTCCTCCTGCCCGGCGGTCCGGACATCGCCCCGTCGCTGTACGGCCAGGAGCCGAGCCCGGACCTCGAGGCGGTCACGCCCGAGCTCGATGACCTCGAGATGGAGTTCTTCCATGCGGCGCGCGCCGCGGGGCGTCCGGTGCTCGGCATCTGCAGGGGGCAGCAGTTGCTCAACGTCGCGCTCGGCGGCACGCTGCACCAGCACATCGACCACCCGCAGTGGGCGGACGACCCCGGGGAGAGCGTCCACGAGGTGCGCATCGACGCCGGCACGCACCTCCACCATCTCCTCGGTGTCGACAGCGCGCAGGTAAACAGCGGGCACCACCAGGCCATCGATGTGGTGGCCGATCCTCTGCGCGCGGTGGCACACAGCCTCGACGGGTGCGTGGAGGCCCTCGAGTCCGAGGAGCTGCTGCTCATGAGCGTGCAATGGCATCCCGAGGAGATGCGCGACGCGCAGACGTCGCGCCGGCTGATGGCCGGCTTCGCCGAGTGGATCGGACGCAGCCGCTGACGCACGCGCGGCTCATGACGTGCGCGGCGCCTCCGCCCACCCGGGCGCGTCCGACTCGCACACCTCGCCGTCGGCGCCGAACACAAGGAAGCGGTCGAAGGAGCGCGCGAACCAGCGGTCGTGGGTGACCGCGATGACCGTTCCGTCGAAGCCGGCGAGCCCGTCCTCGAGAGCCTGCGCGCTCTCCAGGTCGAGGTTGTCGGTGGGCTCGTCGAGCAACAGCAACGTGGCGCCACCCAGTTCGAGCAGGAGGATCTGGAAGCGCGCCTGCTGTCCGCCCGAGAGCGTGCTGAACGGCTGGTCCGCCTGGCCGCCGAGCTCATAGCGGCGCAGGGTCCCGATCGCCTGGCCGCGGTCGAGCCGGTGATCGTGGAGAGCGTCCACGAGGGTGCGGTCGTGGAGGTCGGCGCGCCGGTGCAGCTGCGAGAAGCTCCCGGCGACGACCCGAGCGCCGAGGCGCCACCGCCCGGAGTGAGCGACCTCTCCCCCGCCCAGCAGTCGCAGGAAATGTGACTTCCCCGATCCATTGGGCCCGACGACGCCGAGGCGCTCGCCGTAGTACACCTCGAGGTCGAAGGCGCGGGTGAGGCCGGTGAGCTCGAGGCCCTCGCACACCAGCACGACCAGGCCGGTTCGAGCTCCGCGCAGGCGCATGCGCAGGTTCTGCTCGCGCGGCCGCTCCGGCGGTGGGCCCTCGGCCTCGAAGCGCGCCAGCCGCGTCTGCGCGGCGCGGTAGCGCGACGCCATGTCGGCGCTGCGCGCGGCCTGCTGCTGCAGCGTGCGCACGTAGGTGCGCAGCCTTTCGTGCTCCTCCGACCAGCGCCGGTGCACCTCCTCCTGCCGCTCGTGGCGCGATCGTCGGGCCTGCGCGTAGCCGGCGAAGTCGCCCCCGTGCGTCCACGCGGCGCCGGCTTCGATCGTGATGGCGCGTTGGGCGGTGCGCGCCAGCAGCTCGCGGTCGTGGGTGACATACAGCACCGTCTTGCGCGTCGACCGCAGCGCCTGCTCGAGCCACTCCTTCCCGTCGACGTCGAGGTAGTTGTCCGGCTCGTCGAGGAGCAGCACCTGGTCGCCACCGCGCAGCAGCGCCTCCAGCACCAGTCGTTTCTGCTCGCCACCGCTCAGCTCAGCGACGGGTCGCGACCAGGCATCGTCGTAGGACTGCCCGAGCGCAGCCTGCGTGCAGAGGTTCCACACCACCTCGGCGTCGTAGCCGCCCGCCTCGCTCCAGTCCGCGATGGCCTGCGCGTGCGCGGTGGCCGCGACCGCACTGTCGTCGGCGAACAGTCGTCGCTCGGCGTCGTCCAGCGCCGCTCGGGCGGCTCGGATCGACGGGCGCGACACCGCCACGAGGATGTCGCGGATGGTGCTCTCGTCGCGGATCGACCCGATGAACTGGCGCATGACCCCGACACCGCCGCGGCTGGAGATGGTGCCGGATGACGGCGTGATGTCTCCCGCGATCATCCGCAGCAACGTCGTCTTGCCGGCGCCGTTGGGACCGATCAGCGCGGACTTGGAACCGTCGGCCACCCGGAACGACACGTCGTCGAACAGGACACGGCCATCGCCGAGCACGTGACGCAGGCCGGACACCTCGATGAAACCCATCGACGCAGTATCGGATCCCGCACCGTCCTCGCCTCAGGCAGGCCGGCTGCTCAGCGCTTGAGCACCTTGTCGAGGATGAGGATCGAGGCCTCGAAGAAGATGATCAAGGGGACGAACAGCGCCGTCGGGGTGTAGGGGTCTGCTCCCGGGGTGACCAGCAAGGAGGCCACGACGATGCCAACCCAGATGGCTTTGCGCCTGCGCCGGAGGAGCTGTGATGAGACGACGCCGAGCACGCCGAGCAGGATCACCACCACCGGCAGCTCGAAGGTCACGCCGAACGCGACGATCAGCAGGAGCAGGAACGAGAGGTACGAGTTGATGTCGGGCAGGTACACGGCGCTGTTGCCGAGGAACGTGGCCAGGAAGTTCAAACCGATCGGCATCACGAAGTAGGCGAACGCGGCGCCGCCGAGGAACAACAGGAACGCGGACGCAACGAAGGGCCCCACGAACCTCTTCTCGACCGGACGCAGCCCGGGCGAGACGAACGTCCACACCTGCCAGAGGATGACGGGCAGAGCGCCCACCAGCCCGGAGATCGCCGAGATCTTGATGGGGATGGTCAGGCCCTCTGTGGGGCTCGTGAAGACGGCCGTCGAGGTGATGTGGTTGTTGGTCCTTCCCAGCACCGAGGTGAGTGGGCGCAGCAGGAACTCGAAGATCGCGGCATGGAAGACGAACGCCAGGACCGTCGCCACCACCCACGCCATCGCCGAGATGGCCAGCACCCTGCGCAGCTCCTCGAGGTGCTGGATGACGGTCATCGGGCGGCCGCGGTCGGCGACTCCCTGCACTCCCCTCCCTACGCACGACGCGAGGGAATGGATGCCCGGTTACTTGACCAGCTCGCGCCAGCTGTCGGCCTCGACCTCCACGTCGTACTTCTTGGCTGCCGACTTGATCCGCTTCCACGCGGCGTCCCGTTCCGCGTCGCTCACTCCCTCGACCTGGTCGAAGCGGGAGATGGCGTTGCGGACGTGGCGCGCGTCGTTGAGGGGCTCCTTGCGCTGCTTGGGGAAGGCAAACGTCGCGTCCGTGAGCGAGTCGCGTTTGCCCGTGTCCATGCCGCCTTTCCTGCTGGCGGTCTGTGCCTTCTTGATGTTCTGGCGAGCCGCGGCCTTCTGCTTCTCAGTGGCCATCATGGTGTCCCCTGTGAGCTGTTGACACTCCGTGACGCCAGCCTAGCGCGGTGTACCTGCCGCGACGAGGCGCGCGTACAGCTCCTCGTGCCGGTCGACCGAGCCGGCGAGGCCCAACGCGGACTCCGCGTGGCGGCGGCACCCGCGACGGGAGAGACCATGGACTCGGCCCAGCGCCTCGGCCGCGGCCGCGACGTCACCCGGCGGCACGAGGTACCCGGTCACCGCATCGCGCACCACCTCAGGCAGGCCACCGAGGCGCGACGCGACCACAGGGGTCCCGGCCGCCTGCGCCTCGGCGGCGACCATCCCGAATGGCTCATCCCAGCGTGACAGGCAGAGCGCGGCTGCGGCTGTGCCCAGGGCCTGCCACAGCTGTGTGCGCGGCACCGGTGCGTGGAAACGCACGCCGGCGTCGTCCTCCCAGCGACGATGGACCACTTCCTCGTACGCCTCGTCATACGCGCTGCCGTACACGTCGACCGGCAGGCCGGCCAGGCGCGCGGAGGCGATGCCCTCGTCGACGCCCTTCTCGGCGCTGAAGCGAGCCGCGATGATCGCGGACCGCTCTGCCTGCGCGCGGAACGGGATCTCGCCGGTGGGGACACCGTTGCACAGGACGGCGTCAATGGCGACCAGCCGCGCCCAGGACGCAGCGTGGGACTCGGACACCGCGGCGCACCATACCGAGCCGTCGCCGCGTCGCACCCGGTCGATGGCATCCGCGACCGCGCGCGACGGCGGCAGGTGGAGCGTGTGCAGCGCCGGGACGTCCATCTCGGCCGCGACGCTGATCGCCGGGACGTCGAAACCGTGGTTGTGCACAACGTCGAAGCGCCGGCCGCGCACGTGCTCGTAGACAGCCCGGTACGCCGCCACCATCGCCGCCGACGCGAGCCTTTCCTGCCCGGCACGGAAGAGGTCGACGCCAAGCGCGCTGGAATCGACCTCGATCGCGGCCATGGTGACGCCGTCGATCGACGAACCGCGGGCCGCGTACACCACCACGTCGTGCCGGCGAGCGGTGAGCGCGCGCGCAAGGTCCGCGACCACGGCCTGCGCGCCACCGAGGTGAACCTCGTTGATCGGCGTGACCAGGGGGGCGATCAGCGCGAGGCGCACACGGCCCTCCGGGTGCGGTCTCGACAGCCAATCACCGCGGCCGTTTCCAGCAGAGGTCGCGCGGTGGTCGCAACCCCAGGGTGGTGAAGTCGACGAAGCGCGAGCCGGCGGCCTGGACGGCCTCGACCGCCTGGGGGTAGAAGACCCGGGCCAGGGCGACCGCCTCCTCCGGCGAGGAGTACTCGACGACCATCGGGCCCTCGAAGACGACGTGCTCGAAGCCCCGCTCGCCAAGCCAGGGCACGTCGCTCGGCCAGACCAGCACGACCAGGCCACCGGGGGCGCAGCGGCTCTCCATGGCGCGCACGCACTCCTCGGGGCGCGCCACCGCGTCCACGGCGAAGGCGGAGCAGCTGATCACCAGGTCGTACTCGGCCCCCGGCGACGGCAGGGAGTCGAAGAAGCCGCGGAGCACCGTCGTGTTGGTCATGCCGGCGGCGAGCAGGCGCTCTTCGAGGATGCGCCTCAACCCGGCTGCGGGTTCGACCGCCGCCAGCCTCAGGCACCGGGGGGCGAGGTCGAGCGTCAGCCGGCCTGCCCCGGCACCGATCTCGAGCGCGCTGCCGCACTGGTCCGGCAACCACTGCAGGATGCCGTCGTGCAACCGCTCGCCGGCGACCAGCCGGTCGTACAGCTCAGGCTCGATGCGGTAGAGCAACTCCCAGGCAACCTCGTCCGGGTGGCGCGGGCGGCCGGCCTCGTCGAGGAAGCGGGCTCGCTCGTCGGCGTCGAAGACGAGCGTCGCCTCAGCCGTATAGCGTTCCGGCAGGACCGCGTCCGCGCCGACGACCAGCGTGCTCATGGCCGCAGCACTGTGCACAAGAAAAGGGCCGGTGCGCCGGCACCGGCCCTTTTGGGTTCGCAGACGGTTACTGGGTGCGCCGGCGGCGCGGCACCATGGATCCCACCAGGGCCACGCCCAGGCCGCCGAGGAGCATGAAGCCGCCGAGTGTGACGCCGACCAGCGAGCCGGTCGAGCCGGTCGGTGGCGTGGTGATCGCGAGCACGCCGCCGGTGTTGGTGGTCACAGGCTCGTCCCCGCACTTGCTGGCGATGCCGACGTTGTTGGCGTCACCGCTGTAGGTGGCCTGCCACTGGAAGGTGCCGGCGGTGGTCAGCGTGACCGCGCCACTGCTCGCCTTGCCGCCCGAGAGGGCCACCGTCGAGGTGGAACCAGCCACCGCGTTGGTGCCGGCGGTGCAGTCCGCCAGGCTCGGGTACAGGGTGAAGGTGACGGAACCGGTCGGGTTGACGCCACCGCTGACCGTGGCCGAGTCGCTCACCGAGACCGGGACGTCGCCGCCCGCGGATGCGGTGGTGGCGATGCTGGGAGCCGCCTTCGCGGTGGTGACGGGCTCGTCCGCGCAACCGCTCGCGGCAGGCTTGTAGGTGCTGTCGCCGCTGTAGTCGGCGACCCAGTGGTACTGGCCGACGGCGGCGCTGGTGTGCGGGGCGCTGGCGGCCTTGCTGACGCCGGGCGTCACGCTGGTGAGGTTGGCCGTCGAGGTGATCGGCGCCGTGCCCGAGGCGCTGCAGGTCGGGTTGCTCGGCAGGTACAGCTTGAAGGTGACCGAGCCCGAGGGGCTGCCCGCGCTGCCGGTCACTGTCGCTGTGTCGCTGAGCACTGTTCCCACCGGGCCGCCGGCGGACTGGTGGGTGACGATCGCGGCCGACGCCTTGGTGATCGAGACGGGCTCGGAACCGCAGGCGCTCGACGCGGCGTGGTTGTGGGCGTCACCGGCGTAGGAGGCCAGCCACTGGAATGTGCCGACGCCCTTGGTGGTGTAGTCGGTGCTGTTCGCCATGAAGGGAGCGCTCGTCGACAGCGGCGACGAATGCGTGAACAGCGCGCCGGTGTGAGCGTTGCACGAGGCGAGGTCCGGGTACAGCGTGAACACGATGTCACCGGTGGGTGCGTTGGCTCCGCTCAAGGTGGCGGTGTCATGGATGACGGTGCCGACAGCGCCGCCCGCCGAGGCGTCGGTGCTGAGCGTCGGCGAGGACATGCAGCCGGTCGGGATGGGCAGGCTGGCCGACTGGCTGAACTCGAGACTGCCCGGCTGGCCATTGTTGTTCGTGAAGATCTTCAGCGTCACGGTGCCCGACTGGACCGCGGCACCGGTCTTCGGCCCCCAGATCACGCCGTAGGTGGGGTTGAAGTGCTGGTTGACGAACCCGGTGGTGCCGGGGATGGTGGTGATCACGTCCACGAACCGGTCCGCGGTGACGTTCTGGGCCAGCGACACGGATGCCGACCAGGTCGAGCAGTCCTGCGCCACGGACACGGTTCCGCTGTGCGCGAACGCGGTCACGAGGCCGGCGGCGCCGCCCATGAAGATGGCCCCCCCGACGACGATCGCACCCGCGGCGCCGGTGCGCAGACGGTTCCCGAGGCGGCGCTCGCGGCCCTCGGCGGTGTGCCGCACGTTCCCTCTCGACATCGGTGGACCTCCATACAAGCGGGGCAAATGCCCCAATCGCTTCTTGTTGGACAGAACTGTAACAAAGGTCCGATGAGATTGCTACCTTCGCGTTGTTCGACGCGTTCGGTGGGCGTTCAGCCGTGCCCGGCTGAGATCAGATCAGGGGCTGGAGCTCCACCCGGTGCGGCGACCGGGGAGCTGGGCCGACCCCGGAAAGGCCGGGGGCGCGATGCCCCCGGTCCCGTCCAGGTGCTGGTTCAGCTGCCCTGAGCGCGCACGCGGCTGGCCCGCGGGCCCTTGTCGCTCTTCTCGACCTCGAACGTGACGGCTTCGCCGCCCGCCAGGCTGTCGAAGTTCAGCGACGGGTCGAGGCCACTGCGATGGAAGAAGTACTCCTCTCCATCCTCGGCGGCGATGAACCCGAAGCCGCGGTCGCTCTGGACCTTCTTGATTGTCCCGTTGGTGGACATATCGTGTCTCCTTCCCTCTCGACTCTTCTCGACGACGCGCGGTCCGTTCGAGAAGGCGAGGACGAAGCACGAGCGACTGCCGACCATTGCGGCCGACTGGCCCATTGTACGCCGCCGGACCGTTCCTCGGGCCTAGGCCTGGTTCGTGGCGGCGGGCGGGCGATGCTCGGCGAGGTAGACGAGGGTGGCCTTGACCCGGCGATGGGTGTCGGGCTGCTCGGACAGCCCGAGCTTGGAGAAGATCGCGTTGATGTGCTTCTCGACGGCCCGGTCGGTGAGCGAGAGGGCCGCCGCGATCCCCGCGTTGTTCCTCCCCTGGGCCACCTGCGAGAGCACCTCGCTCTCGCGAGGAGTCAGCTCACGGAGCGGGGAGTCCCTGGCCGCGGCGCGGGACGCGACCAGCGCCTCGACCACCGCCGGGTCGATGACTGAGCCTCCTCGGGCCACCTCGCGGATCGCCCGCACCAGCTGGTCCATGTCGGAGACGCGCTCCTTGAGGAGGTAGGCGCGGCCGGCGGCCCCGTCCTTGAGCAGCCCGAGCGCGTACTCCGGCTCGGCGTACTGGCTCAGCACCACCACGCCCACACGCGGACGCTCGGAGCGCAGCCGCTCCGCCGCGCGCAGCCCTTCATCCGTCCCTGTCGGGGGCATGCGGATGTCGGTGACGACGACGTCGGGGTCGCGCTCGTCGATCGCCCGCTCCAGCGCGGGCAGGTCACCGCACACTCCCACGAGCTCGATGTCCTCCGACGAACCGAGCAGCTGCGCGAGCCCCTCGCGGAGGAGGTAGTTGTCCTCGGCGAGAACGACACGGAGCGGCACGCCGCGAGGATATTCGAGGGCAGCCATCAGGGGCTTGCCTCCCTGCCGGAGTGGGGCTGGCACCATTGGTCGCGGGCAGCCGTGGCGCTTATCCTCGTGTCATGCCGGTTCGCGTGCTCATCGTCGACGACCAGGAGCCCTTCCGCGCGGTGGCGCGCACCGTCGTCGAGATGACCGACGGGTTCGAGGTGGTCGGCGAAGCGGAGACGGGCGAGGACTCCGTAAGCAGCGCCCACGAGCTCAACCCAGACCTGGTGCTCATGGACGTCAACCTGCCGGGGATCAATGGTCTCGAGGCGACGCGACGGATCCTCGCCGACCATGCCGGCGGCAAGCCGGTGGTCGTGCTCGTGCTCTCCACGTACGAGGCCGCCGAGTACGGCCCTCAAGCCGAGGAGGTCGGCGCCGCCGGCTTCATTCCCAAGTCGGAGTTCAGCCCAGAACGGCTTGAAGAGGCCTGGTCGGCAGCGGCGCTCGCCCCGTAGACGGGGAGCGATCCGAAGAGCTCGGTCCCGTTGCCGGGCGCCGAGCGCACTGTCATGGTGCCGCCGAGGGCGTCCAGGCGGTCTGCCATGTTGGTGAGGCCGGAGCCCTTGGCGGTGGCGCCGACGTCGAAGCCCTGGCCATCGTCGACGACCCCAAAACGCAACTCGCCCTGTTGCTCGCACAGCCGCACCGCGACGCGTGACGCCTGCGCGTACTTCTGCACGTTCTGCAGTGCCTCGAGCACCGAGAAGTACACTGCGGCCTCGACGTCCTGCGGGTAGCGGCCGAGCCCCTCGGCGTCCACCGTCACCGGGATGATCGCCTTGCGGGCTTGCGACTCGAGGGCCGCCTGCAGCCCCCTGTCGGCGAGCAGCGGCGGGTAGATGCCGCGAGCCAGGTCGCGCAACGTCTCGAGGGCTTCGTCGGCGTCACCCTTCAACTGGTTCAGTGTGGCGGTCGCCTTCTCCACGTCGCGACCCATCAGCATTTCGGCAAGGCCCAGCTTCACCTTGAGCGCCACCAGGTGTTGCTGGGCGCCGTCGTGCAGGTTGCGCTCCAGACGTCGGCGCTCCTCGTCCTGCGCGGAGACGAGCCGCTGACGCGAGGCGCGCAGGTCGACGAGCCGGGCTTGCAGATCGGCGGTGAGGCCGACGTTCTTCAGAACCAGGCCCGCCTGACCAGCAAGGTGGGACAGCAGGTTCTCCTCCACTGGACTCAGGGATTCGCCGCTGCGCTTGGTCACGCTCAGCGCACCGAGAAGGTCGCCCTGGTGGCGCACCTCGACAACCCGGCTGACCCCGTCGAGCGACGGTAGCGTCCCGTTCTCGACGGCGATCGGTTCTGCAGCCGGTACATCCAGCGGCCAGACCGCCGCGTCGCGCCAGGCGGTTCCGCTGCGCAGCCACACGTCAGCGCGCTGCGCCCCTGTCCCCTCGGCGAGGACGCGCGCCATCCTGGGCATGACGTCGTCTCCGGCGTAGGACTCGGCGACACGCTCCGAGAACTGTGAGAGCACCTCATAAGGCGTTGCCCGCTGCCCGTACACGAGCCGATTGGCGACATGCTGCACGCGCTCGCGCACCGGCTGGAATCCAACGGCGACGATGGCGGTCGCCAGGATCGACAGGCCCAGGTTGGGCTTGCCGCCGCCACCGACGAGCGCGCCGATGCCCACGGCGATACCGACGTACACCGCGGTGATGAAGACCGCCAGCGAGCCGTACACCAGCGTGCGACTGATGACGATGTCGATGTCGTAGAGCCTGTGTTTGAAGATCGCCACACAGGCGGCTGCCGGCACAGCGATCCCGAACCCGGCGATGATCGCCGGGTCGAAGGCCCAGTCCGGGAGGACCGAGCCGGTCAGGAAGCCCAGTGGCAGGCACACCAGCGCCGTGGTGAAGACGGCGTAGGCGATCCACTTGAGCTGCTGTCGCTCGTCACCCGCAGACCTGCGCATGCGCACCAGCGGTGCGGAGGCCGCGGCCAGCAGCACCACCAGGCCGAGCGGCCAAAGCAGGCCGAGGCCGCCCTGTCCGCCGTTGGCGAGCACGCCGGAGAGGGCGGCAACGCCGCTCGGGTTGATCGGTGGTGACGCCCACCCTGCGCTTGTCTGCGGGTTCAGGGGGCCGGGCGCAAACACTCCAAGGAAGACGAAGGCGCCGGCCAGGAAGGCCGCCAGCCCCATCACTGGTTGCCATCTCCTTGACGGCAGGTGGCCGTCGGGAAGCAGCAGGAGGAGCATCGCCACCGCGCCCGTTGGGAACACCAGGGCGAGCGACCAACTGTTGAACCAGAGTGCCCAGACCGCGTCCGGCACGACACCGGGGTGAGTGATCAGCCCCAGGCGCGCGTACTGGTCCGCGGCCCCGCCCAGTGCGGTGACCACTGCAGCCGCAACGAACAACCAGCCGGTGGCGTTGCGAGGCTGGCGCGACGCTACCAGGGCGCCAACCACCCCCAGGCCGATGGGGACGACGATGGCGATGGGGTCGGCGGCGTCGAGGTTGGGCAGCGATGCGCTGTTCACCGTGGCCAGGGCCGCCGTGGCCAGCGACGCGGCCACTGCGCATCCCCCCAGCGCAAGGGCCAGCGGCATCGCCCAGCGCGGACGCGTCCGGGGCTGGCTCACGCCTGCAGACCGACGGCCATCACCGGCAGCGACCCTTGCAGCTGGGTTCCCCGGCCGGGTTCCGACGTGAGCTTCACCTGACCATCCAGCGCGTCGACGCGGTCTGCCATGTTGGTGAGGCCCGATCCCCTGGAGGTGGTGGCGATGTCGAAACCCATGCCGTCATCGGCCACGTCAAACCTGAGTGAGCCGCCCTCCTCACGCAGACGCACCGTCGCTTGCGACGCCTGCGCGTACTTCTGCACGTTCTGGAGCGCCTCGAGCACCGAGAAGTACACGGCCGCCTCGACGTCCTGGGAGTAGCGGCCGATTCCCTCGGCGTCCACGGTCACCGGGACGGTGGCCTTGCGCGCCTGCGACTCGAGCGCAACCCCGAGGCCTTTCTCGGCGAGTAGCGGCGGGTAGATCCCGCGCGCGAGGTCGCGCAGGGTCTCGAGTGCCTCGTCGGCGTCGTCCTTGAGCTGCGCGATCGTCGCCGTGGCCTTCTCCGGGTCGCGCGACGCGAGCATCTCGGCGAGGCCCAGCTTCACCTTGAGCGCCACCAGGTGTTGCTGGGCGCCGTCGTGGAGGTTGCGTTCCAGCCGGCGGCGTTCCTGGTCCTGCGCGGTGACCAGGCGCTGGCGCGACGCACGCAGGTCGGCGAGCCGGGCCTGGAGGTCGCTGGTGAGACCGACGTTCTTCAGCACCAGCCCGGCCTGGCCGGCGAGGTCGTTGAGCAGGTTCTCCTCGACGGGTGTCAGCGTCTCTCCGCTGCGCTTGGTTACCCCCAGCGCACCGAGCAGCTGGCCCTGGTGGCGCACCTCGACGAGCCGGCTGACTCCGCCGAGCGTCGGCAGCGTGCCATCGACCGCGGCGATCGGCTCAGCGAGCGCGGCGTCGGTGGGCCACACCGCAGCCTGGTGCCAGGTCCCGGCACTGCGCAGCCACACGTCGGCGCGCTGCGCACCTGTCCCGTCGGCGAGCACCCGCGCCATGCGTGGCATCACCTCCTCGGCGGCGTATGACTCGGCGACGCGCTCGGAGAACTGCGACAGCACCTCGTACGGCGTCGCCCGCTTGCCGTACAC
Source organism: Candidatus Dormiibacterota bacterium (assembly GCA_963823765.1). Lineage (GTDB taxonomy): Bacteria > Chloroflexota > Dormibacteria > Aeolococcales > Aeolococcaceae > Aeolococcus. The sequence goes on along the minus strand of CAWGML010000002.1, from coordinate 264,349 downwards.
GAACCGGTTGGCGACTCGTTGCACACGCTCACGTACCGGTTGGAATCCCACCGCCACGATCGCGGTGGCGACGATCGACAGCGCCAGGTTGGGCTTGCCCCCGCCCCCCACGAGCGCGCCCAAGCCGACGGCGATGCCGACGTAGACGGCGGTGATGAACGCCGCCAGCGAGCCGTACACGAGCGTGCGGCTGATGACCACGTCGATGTCGTACAGGCGGTACTTGAATATCGCCAGCCCAATCGCCACCGGGAATGCCACCCCGAAACCGAGGACGATGGGGATGTCGAACGTCCAACTGGGCAGTACGGAACCGGCCAGGAAGACGAAGACGACCACCGTTGCCACAGTGACCAGCACCGCGTAGGCGACCCACTTCAAGCTGCTGGCGTTCATCACCGCTGGCGCGTCGCAACCGCCGCAGCGGGGCAACGCCGGCGATGAGCAGGAGGGCGAGCCCGCTGAACCAGATCACGCCCCCCAACAGCGCGCTCCCGTTGGCAGAGAACGCTTGGAGAGCACCCAGGCCCAGCGGGTTGTTCAGGTTGGGGTAGTTGGCGCCATTGGTGCCGACGTTCAGCGGGCCGGGGGCGAATGCCGTGACGACCACCAGGACAGCGGTGTCCACCGCGCCCGCGACCAGGAGAAGTCGCCAGCGTGGCGAGGGCAGGTGACCATCGGGCAGCAGCACGAGGAGCCAGGCCACGGCGCCTGCGGGGAAGATCGGCACCGCCACGAAGCTGCCGAGCCACTCGGACCAGACGGCGCCGGGCAGACCCGGGTGCGTGAGCAGCGCGAAGCGGGTGTACTGGTCCTCGACACCCTGCAGGCTCGAGGCAACCGCGATGAACAGGATGAGCCATCCCACCGGGTTGTGGGGACGGCGCCACGCCACCAGCACGCCGATGATCGCTCCCATGGGCACCGCGATCGAGGATGGGTCTGCCGCGTCAAGGTTGGGCAGGTGCGCTCGGTTGAGCACCGCAAGCACGACGGTCGTCGCCGCTCCGGCGAGAGCGAAGACGGCGAGTGCAACGGCGATCGCGGTGGTGCGGCGCCGCGCGGCCTGGTCATTCACGCCGGCACGCTCGCGACCGCGACGCCGATGCGGTACGCGCCCACGGGCGTCTGCCGCCCCTTGACCAGTGCCGGCTCGAGCCGTTCCGCATGCGGCGCCTGCGCGAGCGCGGCGAACGTCGGCTCGCTGAGCACCGTCTGGCCGCCCTCGGCCCACTGCTGCAGTCGCTGCGCGAGGTTCACCGCGTCGCCGACCACCGAGTACTCGAGGCGCTCGTCCGAGCCCAGCAGCGCGGCGGCGACGTCACCCGTGGAAACGCCGATGCCGAGGTGGAAGGGCGGCAGCCCGGCCACGTCCCAGCGCGCGTTGAGCTGGGCCTGGCGCGCGTGCATCGCCTCGGCTGCCGCCACTGCGCGCTCGCACTGGTCGGGCTGCGGGAACGGCGCTCCGAACACCGCCATCACCGCGTCGCCGACGAACTGCATCACCGTGCCGTTCTCGCCGAGCAGCGCGTGGTTCATCTCGGCGCGGTGCTCGTGGAGCTGGCCGGCGAGGACGCTGGGGTCGGCCATCTCCGCGATCGTCGAGTACGCGCGAATGTCCGACATCAGCACCGTGACCCTCAGCCGCTCGGTCTCGCCGGGCTTGACGCCCTGCTCACGCAGCTTCTGCGCGATGCCGCCGGGGAGCATCCGGCTCAGGCTCTCCCCCTGCTCTTCACGATCGACGATCGCCCGGTGCAGCAGGCGAAGCCGCTGCAGGGCGCTCTGCGTGCCGGTGCTGGCCTGCTGGGCCAGCGTCAGGAAGAGCTGCTCGACAGCGTCGGAGACTGCCTCAGGGGTGGAGTTGGTGGCCACCGCGATCGCCTTGATCGGGCGTCCCTCCGCCACCATCTGCAGGAGCCGCTCGTCGCTGTCGCTGAGGCCGCCACTGTCGGTCACCGGCTTGGTGAGCGCGTTGACGATGCGCGGGTCGAGCATCGAGCCACCGGCGCTCACCTCGCGCACCGCGCGGGCCAGCTGGTCACCCTCGGCGACCCGGTCCTTGAGCAGGTACGCATAGCCGGCGGCCCCCTCGCTCAGCAGGGAGATGGCGTACTCGGGCTCGTCGTACTGCGAGAGGATCACGACGCCCGTTCCCGGGTGCTGCTTGCGGATCAGCCGCGCGGCCCGGATCCCCTCGTCGGTGAAGTTGGGCGGCATGCGGATGTCGGTGACAACCACGTGCGGGGTCAGCGCATCCGCCGCCGCGACCAGCTCGTCGTAGTCACCGGCGACCCCGACCACGTCGACGTCGCCGGCGGTGAGCAGGAGCGCCCGCACCCCCTCGCGGACGATCAGGTTGTCGTCAGCGAGCACCACCCGTATGGACGCGTTTGGTGCCATGACGCGACTGTAGGCGTCGCCCGGGATTCGGCAATGGGGGTGGGCACTAGGATTGCCGGTGGGAAGCATCCCCGGAGAATCTCGCGCCGGCACCCTCGACGCACCTCCGGGTGAGCGCGACCGTGGCGGTGGAGGTACAGGCAGTGCGCATCGAATCGTCGGTCACCTCGATCTCGTGGATTCCCTCAGAGGCAGTGCGGGGCATGACCCGCCTCCCCTTCGACATGGGCGTGACCCATTACGACGACCCGCCACCGGACCACATCGCCGGGCTCGGGGATCTCGCCGACGCCCATCGCTTCCGTTTCGCCAACGAGCTGCAGGCGTGGATCGAGGTCGATGACGGCCGCATCACGGCGCACGGGTACAGCGGCCGGGGGCACATCGACTCGACCACCGTGAAGCTGGGCGGCAAGGTGGCCACCTTCGCCCCGGTGGCGTTCCCGGACCGCCAGCAGCCCCCGGTCGTGACCGACACATCGGTGCGATTCGTCCAGACCTGCGGCGGCCGCACCGGCGTGCCCGCGCCGCGCCGCGTCAAGTACCCGCCCTTCGTGCAGGTCTCGGCTCCGCTGGCATGGACGACGCTGGCCCTGACCATCCACGCCGACGGCAGCTCGGAGCAGGAGGTGGTCGGGGCCAGCCCCTTCCCGCGCCACTGGATCTACGACCGCGAGGGCGCCCTCGTCCTCAAGTCGGGGCTGGTCGACTTCAAGGGCTGGTGGGGTCGCGCCTTCGGCTCGCACACGCCCTGGGGTGACGAGGACTTGCCGGCGCTGGTGAGCGAGGTGGAGACGGCGCTGGAGCGCGAGCTGTCCGGTCACATCATGCGCGGCGGTACCAGGCCGCGGATCAGCAACGTGTCGCAGGGTGGAACGCTGGTCAGCGAGGGCGACGAGGGCACCGACGTCTTCCTGGTGCTCGACGGCGTGGTGTCGGTGGAGGTCAAGGGGGCAGCGCTCGGCCAGCTCGGCCCCGGGGCGGTCCTCGGCGAGCGCGCGCTCATCGAGGGCGGTCGCCGCACCGCCACCCTGCGCGCGGTCACGCCCTGCAAGGTGGCCACCATCAAGGGCGCCGACCTCGACCCGGCCATGCTCAGCCAGTTGGCGGCGACGCACCGTCGCGAGGACGCCGCGTCCTGACGTCCCAGGTCACGCGCACCGGGCGGCGCCGTCCGCCGCGCTGACCGCGAACACCGCCGGCTCGGCCCATCCCGCTGCGGCGAACGCCGCGCGCTCCGCCTCGAGAGCGCCCTCGGCGGCAGCCGCGGGCACCAGCGCGATGGCGCAGCCGCCGAACCCCGCGCCGGTCATGCGCGCGCCCCACGCCCCGGCGGTGCGAGCCGTCTCCACGGCGAGGTCGAGCTCCGGACAGGACACCTCATAGTCGTCGCGCAGGGACGCGTGGCTCTCGTCGAGCAGCCCACCGATGTCCCGGAGGCGGCCGGCGCGGAGCAGCTGCGCGGTGCGCGCCACCCTGTCGTTCTCGGTGACCAGGTGGCGGGCGCGACGCCGGAGTGTGCCGGTGAGGCGCGTGGTGGCGGCCTCCAGAGTGGCCTCGCGAAGCGATGGCAGGCCGAGGCCGGCGGCCGCCTGCCGGCACTCGTCGCGACGGCTGCGGTAGCCCGCCCCGCTCGTCGCGTGGGCGACCCGGGTGTCGATGACCAGGAGGCTCGCCCCCGCGTCCCCCGGCTCGAAGGGCAGCAGCTCCCGCTCCATGCTCCTGCAGTCGATGAGCAGGGCGTGCCCGGCCCGGCCCTCGAGCACGGCAAGCTGGTCCATGACGCCCGTCGGCGCGCCCGCGACCGAGTGCTCGCCAGACTGGCAGCAGCGGGCCAGCTCGTCGCTGCTCACGCTCAGCCCGCTGAGCTCGGCCACGGCAAGCCCGACCGCGGCCTCGACAGCCGCGCTCGACGCCAGTCCCGCGCCAACCGGCAGGTGTGAGTTGATCAGGATGTCGACGCCGGGCACGCTGAGCCCGGACCGGGCCATCGCCCACAGGACACCGAGCGGGTACGACGCCCAGCCCTCGACGGTGCCGGGCGCGATGAAGGTGGCCCGCATCGTCACCTCGCCGGGCAGCTGCGCCGAGACGCAGCGCACCATGCGGTCCGCGCGCAGGCCCGCGGCCACCGTCGCGCCGCGGTCGATGGCCAGCGGCAGCACCAGGCCATCGTTGTAGTCGGTGTGCTCGCCGATGAGGTTGACCCGCCCCGGTGACCACCACACCCCGCCTGGGCCGTGGCCGGTGAGGCGGCGGAAGGCGGCGGCGACCGAGCTCACCGGGTCCATGCGTAACTCCCGCCGTTCACGCCCGGTTCACCCACCGACAGTCCGATTCCGAGATCACAGGGTACAGTTCGCTCATCCCAGCCCCACGGCCCACCCACCCATGCGCCTCCGTTACCTGATCCCACCCCTCCTGCTGCTCGTCTGCGTCGTGGCAGGCGGAGCGGTCACCGCCCACGCCGCGGGCGACCGCCAGAGGAGCTTCAGCGTTGCGTCCGCCGAGTTGCGCGCGCAATGGGACCATGACCAGGCCGAGGGCGTGCCGGCGGCCAGCCTGGCGCCACTCCGGGTCGAGCTGAGCAGCCGGCAGCCCACCGCCGCCTGGTGGTCGCCCGGGTGGCTCGGCGACGACGGCCAGGCCCTGGTGGCCCGCCTGCGCGGCCAGACCCAGTCGGCGTGGAATGCAGCGCTGGAGGGCGCCCGCGCCCGGGCCCAGGCGGTGATCGGCCAGTGGACCGACTTCGCCACGCAGCAATCCGCGTGGGTCACCCCTGCGTCCGCCGCCATGGCGGCCCAGTGGCAGAGCCTGCTCGGCACCGCCTCCTCCCCGGCCGAGGTGACGGGGCTCACCGCCTCCTGGACGAGCTTCCTCGCCCAGCAGCGGACCACCGTGGTGGCCGCCCAGCAGGCCAAGCTGGTGGCCGCCCTGCAGTCGGCTGGAGGCCCTCACACGCTGCTGGTCACCGCGCGCCGGCTCATCGCCGTGGCGGCGGACGCCAACCTCGACGCCGGCAACGTGCCCGCGCTCACCAGCCGGCTGAGCAGCCAGGTCGCGGCCAACGACAACGTCGCCGCGCTGAGCACCGGTGAACAGTTGCTCCCGGCGATGGCCACGCTGCAGTCGCTGGTCAACCTCAACAACCAGGTCGGCGCGCAGGTCCTGCCCCTGCTCTGGAGCGTCGACCAGGCCGAGGCGGAGTCCACCCCGAACGCCGCCTCGCTCGCCGCCCACCAGTCCGGGATCGGCGCCCAGTTCCGGGCGGCGCGCACCGCGGCACAGCTCAACGCCGTCGCCACGACTGTCAGTGGCCTGCAGGCCCAGGTCGTCGCTGAGCTGGCGGCCCACCAGTGCGGCCATGCAGTCGGCGCCGGCAAGGTCATCACCATCTCGCTGTCGCTGCAGGAGATGGTGTTCTACCAGGACGGCTGCGTCGTCAAGGCCACCCCGGTCACCACGGGCCGGCCGCAGCTGCGCACCCCGACGGGCCGGTACTCGATCTTCTACAAGAAGACCCCGTTCACCTTCATCTCGCCGTGGCCGAAGAGCTCGCCGTACTACTACGTCCCGAGCCCGGTCAGCTGGGTCATGGAGTTCGCCGGCGGCGGCTACTTCATCCACGACGCGCCCTGGGAGCCGTCCGGCGCCTACGGCCCGGGTGGGGAGGACAACCTGTCGGCCGCCAGCCACGGCTGCGTCCACACACCCACCCCGGTGATGCAGTGGGCGTTCTCGTGGACACCGATCGGCACCCCTGTGGTCATCAGCGCCTGACTCGCAGCGGGCCCGGATGAGCCTCTGAGCAATTTCCCAGCTTTCCTGGTGATCATGTCGGCTATGCAAGCACCGGACGAAGCGGTCCGCATCCTCGTCGTCGACGACGAGCGGGCGATCACCGACCTGGTCGCGATGGCGCTGAAGTACGAGGGCTTCGCGGTGACCACCGCGGCCACCGCCCGTGACGCCCGCACCGCGGTCATGGACTTCCGCCCGGCGCTGGTGGTTCTCGACGTGGGGCTCCCCGACGAGGACGGGTTCGCGCTCACCCAGCGACTCATCGCTGACGGCATCAAGGTGCCGGTGATCTTCCTCACCGCGCGCGACTCCACCGAGGAGAAGGTGCGCGGCCTCACCGTCGGTGGGGACGACTACGTGACCAAGCCGTTCAGCGTCGAGGAGCTGGTGGCGCGGATCCGGGTCGTCCTGCGGCGCCACGGGGAGGCGCCGGACCGGCCTGGCTCGCGCCTCCAACTCGCCGACCTCGAGCTCGACGAGGAGACCCACGAGGTGTTCCGCGCCGGCCGCGTGGTCGAGCTGACCAACACCGAGTTCCGTCTGTTGCGCTACCTCCTCATGAACGCCGGGCGGGTGCTCTCGCGCACCCAGATCCTCGACCACGTCTGGAAGTACGACTTCGGCGGCGACGCCAGCGTGCTCGAGACGTACATCAGCTACCTGCGTCGCAAGGTCGACAGGGCGGAGCCCTCGCTGATCCACACCGTGCGCGGTGTCGGCTACGTGGCGCGAGTGCCGCGAGGCGTCTGATGTCGCTGCGGCGGCGGCTGATCCTCACCCTGGCGCCCCTGTTCATCCTCGGCTTGGTGGCGGTGGACATCGCCACCTACGTGTCCCTGCAGTCCTTCCTGGTGGACAAGCTCGACGAGCAGATCCTGTCCATCCACCAATCCGTGGAGGCCTCCCTCCTCAGCCCCCAGGACGGCGGAGAGTTCGGGCGTGGCCCGCAGTTCGGGAACGTACAGTTCCCCCCGGGGACATTCGGGGAGTTCGTCACGTCGACGGGCACTGTCACCAGCCCTCAGGACTTTCCGGGGCAGGGGGGTGACGACGCCACCAACGGCCTGGTGCTGCCCAGCACGCTCACGCCCGGGACCTACTTCACAACACACGGCACCGGCCCCGGCGCCTCCGCGTCCTTTCGGGTGTACGTCGACTCCGTGCAGGCACAGGGCACCACTGGCGCCGTGCTGCTCGTCGCGCTGCCACTCGACGATGTCAGCGCCACGCTGTCCCAGCTTCTCCTGCTCGAGCTCGTCGCCGGTGCGGCCATCACCATCGTGGTACTGGGGGCGACCTGGCTGATCGTGCGCGGCGGCCTGCGCCCGCTCAACCGCATGGGACGGATGGCGCGCGCGGCGGCCGCCGACCTCAGCCAGCGAGTCGAGCCGGCCACCGAGAAGACGGAGGTGGGGCGTCTCGGTGTCGCCATCAACGAAATGCTCGCGCAACTCGAGGCCGCGTTCGCCGAGCGAGCCGCCAACGAGCAGAAGCTGCGCCACTTCGTCTCCGACGCCTCCCACGAGCTGCGCACCCCGCTGACCTCCATCGGCGGCTACGCCGAGCTGCTGCGACGCAACCCGAACATGACCGAGACGGACGTCATCCTCGCCACCAGGCGCATCGAGGAGGAGTCGCGGCGCATGGGCGTGCTCGTCGACGACCTCCTTCTCCTGGCACGCCTCGACCAGGGCCGGCCGCTGGAGAGGATGCCCGTCGACCTCGACACCCTGGTGACCGACGCCGGCGCTGACGCCCGCGCCGCGGACGCGGGCCGTGCCATCGTGGTGCGCATCGACGCGCCCGTCCGGGTCAGCGGCGACGACATGCGGCTGCGCCAGGTCCTCGGCAACGTGGTGCGCAACGCCCTCGTCCACACCCCGCCGGGCACGCCCATCGAGATCGTGCTCGGCCTCGACGGTGCCAACGCGGTCATCGACGTCGTCGACCACGGTCCAGGCATCGCGCCCGACCACGCCCATCGCATCTTCGAGCGCTTCCACCGGTCGGACCCGGGTCGCAGCCGCGACCAGGGGGGCAGCGGCCTGGGGTTGAGCATCGCGGCCGCCGTGGTCGCCGCCCATGGCGGGCGCATCCACGTCGAGGAGACGCGTGGCGGCGGCGCGACGTTCCGCATCGAGCTGCCGGCGATCGTGACATCGCCGCCACCGCCGGTCGATCACGAAGCGGTGAGCACGCCCGACCCCGCTGTCGCGTAGCCACCGGGCGACTCACAGCAACCGCCCAGCAACGGCCCATGGCGCGCCAAGCACGCCGGCTCATCCTGAGGACATGAACGACACGCTCCTCTGGTACACCACACGCGGTGCCGGCGCGGTCGTGCTGCTCCTTTTCAGCGCCACGGTGGTGCTCGGGCTGCTCACCAACGCGCGCTTCCAGGCACGCGGCTGGCCGCGTTTCGCCACCGCGGCGCTGCACCGCGACGTCTCACTGCTCGCGCTGGTGTTCCTGGCGCTCCACATCGTCACCGCCGTCGTCGACCCCTTCACGCACCTCGGCATCACGGCCGCGACGGTGCCGTTCGGGTCGTACTACCGCACCCTCTGGCTGGGGCTCGGGACGGTGGCCTTCGAGCTGATGCTGGCAATCATCGCCACCAGCCTGCTGCGCGATCTCATCGGCGTCAGGGTGTGGCGCGCGGTGCACTGGCTCGCCTACCTGAGCTGGCCGGTGGCCGTGCTCCACGGCATCGGCACCGGCACGGACGCGTCGACGCCTTGGATGGTCGGTGTCGACGTCGCCTCGGTCGGCGCCGTCCTCCTGGCGCTCGCCTGGCGGCTGCGCGCGCGCGGCGAGTCGCTGGCCGCCGAGCGGCAGGCCGGCCGCCATCGGCTGGCGCGGAGCGCCCGATGAAGAGCCTGCTCAGCGGCCGCGACGCCCGCGAGGGCATGGAGCTGCTCGAGGCGCAGACGGCGCGACTAGGAGCACGACCGGGCGGGGGCGCGCAGGTCCTCGACGCGCTCGAGGTGAGCGGCCTGCGCGGACGTGGCGGTGCCTCGTTCCCGGTGGCCACCAAGTGGCGCGCCGTCGCCGGCAGTGGCGGGCGGGCGGCTGTCCTGGTGAATGGCGCCGAGGGCGAACCGCTGAGCCACAAGGACCGGGTGCTCATGTCCACCCGGCCGCACCTCGTCCTCGACGGCGCCGCCATCGCCGCCGAGACGCTCGGGGCCGGCGAGGTCGTCCTCTACGTCGGCGAGGAGCACGCTGCGGCCGGCACCATGCTGCGCCGTGCGCTACTCGAGCGCCCAGTTGCCGAACAGCGGCGCACCCGCTTCGTGAAGGCGCCACCGCGCTATGTCGCGGGTGAGGAGAGCGCCGCCGTGCACTGCGTCAACGACGGCGTCGCACTCCCCACCACCACGCCACCGCGGCCGTTCGAGCGCGGGGTGCGCGGCAAGCCGACGCTGGTGCAGAACGTCGAGACGCTCGCGCACGTGGCCATGATCGCCCGCTTCGGTGGGGAGTGGTTCCAGTCCATCGGCGCGGGCGCGCCCGGCACCGTCCTGCTCACCGTCAGCGGCGCCGTCGCCACCCCCGGCGTCATCGAGGTCGCCCAGGGAAGCACTGTCGCCGAGGCGGTCGCCGGCGGCGGTGGGGCGACCACCGCTCCGCAGGCCGTGCTGCTCGGCGGCTACTTCGGCGGCTGGGTCGATGCGGGCACGGCCTGGGCCACACGCCTGCACTCCACCGCGCTGCGCGCCGCCGGGTCGACGCTTGGCTGCGGCGTCGTGTCGCTGCTGGGCGATGACCGCTGCGGGGTGCTCGAGACGGCGCGCATCGTCTCCTACCTCGCCGACGAGAGCGCCCGCCAGTGCGGACCCTGCGTCTTCGGCCTTCGCGCCATCGCGGCGGCGGTGCAGCGGGTCGCGGCGGGGATCGCCAACCCCGGCGACCTCGCCCGCGCCCGCCGTTGGGCCGCCCAGCTCGGGGGTCGCGGTGCCTGCCACCACCCCGATGGCGCCGCGGCCATGCTGCTCAGCGCGCTCGATGTCTTCGGGGATGAGTTCCAGCGCCACGATGAGCGGCGGGGCTGCAGCCACGTGGGTCGCGAGGTGCGAGCGGCATGACCGCGCGCATCATGGTCGACCGCCTCCGCTGCGACGGACGCGGCGTCTGTGCCGAGCTCTTGCCCGAGGTCATCACGCTCGACGACTGGGGGTACCCGGTCGTCGCCGGGGGCGTCGTCCCGGACCGGCTGCTCGCCCATGCCCGGCGCGCGGTGTCGAGCTGCCCGGTGCTGGCGCTGAAGCTGTCCGCCGCGACCCGCGGAGAACCCGCACTCACAGCCGACTCACAGCCACAGGTCACGGTCCTGTAAGGCCGCGGCCTCATCCTTCAGTCAGACGGCAGAACCCCGTCTGCGTGAAGAACCCAGGAGGCACATCAATGCACGACGGCACCGACGACCCCGACAGCGGCCCCCCAACCTGGCTCACGCCACCACCTCCGCCTCCGCCCCCGGCGGCCGGCCCCACCCGGCGCCGGCTGATCGGCCGCCGTGGCGCCACGGTCGCGGTGGCCAGCGGGCTGGTCATGGGAGGCGTGGCCGGCGGGTACGTCATCTCCCACGCCGCCTCACCCTCGCCGTCTGCCACGGCCGGCCCCAGCAGCGGCTCCGCACCGGACGGCCGCCACGGCCCGCCCGGGTTCGCCGGCGGCGGTGCCGCGGCGCGCACCCAGGACCTGCAGCAGGTCGCCGGGGCGATCGGCATCACACCGACGCAGCTGCAGACCGAGATGTCCGCGGGCAAGACGATCGCGGCGATCGCCAAAGAGCACAACGTGGCCGCGTCCAAGGTCATCACGACCCTGGTCGACCGATGAGAACTCGGAGATCGACGCCGCGCTGAAGGCGGGCACCATCACCAGTGCCCAGGCCACCCAGATGAAGGCGCAGACCACCCAGCGGGTGACCGACTTCGTCAACGGCACCGAGCCGGCGCACGGCCCCGGTGGCCGTGGTGGACCAGGCGGGCCCCGTGGTCTCCAGGCTGAGGACCAGCAGGTGATCGCCACAGCCATCGGCATCACCACCACGCAGCTGCAGACCGAGCTCACCGCGGGCAAGACGGTGGCGGCGGTCGCCAAGGCGCACAACGTCGCCGCAGCCACGGTCATCAGCGCCCTGGTGAAGTCGGAGAACAGCGAGATCGATCAGCGCGTTTCCAGCGGCCAGATCACCGCCGCCCAGGCCGCCCAGGACAAGGCCATGACCACGCAGCGGGTCACCGACATGGTCAACGGCACCGAGCCTGCCCACGGCTTCGGCGGCCCGGCGGCGGCCCACCGGCGGCGCCCGCTGGGGTATCGGCCCGGCCAACTGACCTCGTCATCCCCTCCCCCCGGAAGCCCGTCCTCGTGCGCGAGGGCGGGCTTTCTCGTGCCGGTCAGAGGTGCGCCCGGTAGAAGGCGAGCATGTTGGCCAGCACGGCGGCGCGGTTCCTGGTGAACTGGTGGTCGTCCCCGGGATAGCGCACGTACTCCCCACGCTCTTCCCGGCCGCCTGCAGGGCGGCGTCGAGGTGGTCTGAGAACAGCTTCGGCACCTGGCTGTCGTTGACGTCCTCGTCGATCTGCACCGCGGCGTTGGATGTCGCTCACGTAGTTGATCGGCGACGCCGCGCTCCAGAAGACGGGGTCGGTCTGCGGCGTGCCCTTCCTGGCGATCAGTGATTGCGCCACCTGCTGCTGCACGGGTGGCGGGGCGCGCGGTCGGTGTCGGGGTCACCGTCGACCAGTGGAAGAAGATGTCGTCGAGCGACCCCACCACCGCGGACATGAACACGACCGCCTTGATGTCGCTCGACACCACCATGGCACGCAGCGCCTCGTACCCGCCGAGGCTGTGGCCGAACAGCCCGATGCGCGTCGCGTCGACCCGCGGATCCGCCTTCACCGTGCTGATGAGGTTGAGCAGGTCGTACGCGTACACCGGTGACAGGTACCCGCCCTCGGCCACCCCCTGGCTCCTGCCGTGGCCACGGAAGTCCGGCTTCAGCACCATGTAGCCGGCGCGCGCGAAGGCGGCGATGAACTGCGCGTACGAGCCGTCGTCGGTGACGTACGTCCGCGGGTCGATGTAGCCGTGGCTGACGATGACCACCGGCCATCCCGCGGCGGGCCGCCCGCCGTCGGGCACGCTCAGCAGCGAGTACTCGGTGAGGCCGTCGGAGACGAACGAGACAACCGTGTTGACGTAGCCGCCCTGGTCACCGTCGGATCGCACGGTGGTCAGCCTGCTCGCGGGGTACGCGCGGGCCCGCATGGCCGCGATCGTCAGCGGCTCCGGCAGCGCGATGCCGACGCCGGCGACGAGGTCGCGCGGGCCGGGCGGGCTTGGCTGCCGGGACGCGACGCGGAGTGACGGGTCCGCCTGCGGCCGGTGGACGCCCGAACACCAGCCGCCGCCAACGATCAGGAAGCCCGCGCCGAGCCGGCGACGCGCGTGTCATGACGACGAGCATACGCACGCGCGGCGCGCGAAAGGGCCGGCGCGTTGCCGGCCCTCTGGATGGGCTACCCGAGCCTGGCGCGGGCTACGGGACGGTGGGCACCTGCCCGGCGTTCTCCTGCGCTTCGCGCGCAGCGCTCTCACCCGCCTCGTGGGCGGCGCTCTCGTTGGAGTGGAACGTGCCTGTCGGGGGTGCGGCCGGCGTCGTGGTGCTGCCTGTCGAGGGGTCGCTGTCCCCGTGCTGGCGCTGGCGCTCGGCGTGGTCGCGGAGGTGGCCGCGTGGGTCACGATGAAGCCGCCCGCGAAGGCGCCGCCCATCAGCCCCGCGGCCGTGGCGGCCAGGGCCGTGCGCCGGCGCATGCCGCCGAACCGCCGGCGCTGCGCGGGTGGCGGCGGCGGCGGACCGGCGGGTTCGATGTTGTCTGTGTCCATGGTGGTGTCCTTCGTTGTGGTGTGGTGGGTCGGTGGAATCGCGCGGTTCGCGGGCGTCGTGAACGTGGACTGACGCGTTCGAGGCCGTCTACATGCCGCATCACCCCTCCGGAACCGCCGGTCACCGCCTGCGCGGTCGGGGCTGCGGTCGCTGTGGGAGCCGCGGTGGCCGGCGCGATGGTCGGCGCGGCGGTCGCCGCGGACGGCGAGCCGGACGTGGAGGACGCTGTTCGCCGAGCTCGACGCCGCGCCGCGGGGGCGCTGATGACGGCCTGTCGGCGGCCGTGGTCGCCACCGCCGCTGGTGCCGCGTTGTGGCTCGCAGCCAGCACCCCGAAGGCCGCCACGGTTCCCGCACCCGTCACCGCCGCGACCGCGTGGTGAGCCGGCGGCGCAGGCGGCTGCGCGCGGTCGCGGCGCTGCGGCGTGCTGCGCGGCGGCCTGCCGGTGGATCGCGTTCGCGTTCTTGGTCATGACCTCATGCTGGCCGCGCCACGTCGGAATCGACTGGCTGACGCTGGGATGTCCGCTGTGAGTCAGTCCCTCCGAGAGCGCCGGGTGCGGCCAGCCGGCGACGCGCACGATGCCGTCGTCGTTGCGCACCAGGCGCGACGGCAGGCGCAGTCCCTCCAGCCACGGCACGGCCGCCTCACCGCGCACGATCGACGCCGTGGCCGCCGTGTTGGCATCGACACAGGTCGCGGCAACGACCGTGGCGAGGCGCCAGGCGCTGTTGACCGGCAGGCCGGTGCGCGGGTCGACGATGTGGTGCAGGCGCGCCTCACCGCGCCGCCAGCTGCGCGTGCGCGTGCTCGACGTGGCCAGCGCACCCGTGCTGACGCTGATGCGCTCGGCCCCGCTGTCGAAGGACGCGGTGCTGTCGTCCGACACCTGGATGGTCCAGCCTCCAGGCGGCGCCTCCCCCGCCACGGCGATGTCACCGCCGAGGCTCACCAGCGCACCGCCGTCGCCCAGGGCGGCGAGCGCAGCCGCAGCGGCGAGGTCCGACGCCAGCGCCTTGGCCGTGGCGCCGAGGTCGAGCTCGACGCCGTGCGGGACGACAACGCTGCGTGTCGTCGGACTGAAGCGCACCGTCCTCCATCCGGGAATCGGCTGCGCGGTCAGCACCAACGCCTCCCCCGTCGCCGCCACGCGGGCGTAGTCGACGTCGTACCCGATCACCCGCATCGCCGCGCCGACGGTGGGGTCGACGTCGCCGTCGGTGACCTGCGCGGCGCGCAGCCCGTGACCGATGGCCATGGCCAGCAGCGGGCTCACCGTCTGCTCGCGGCCCGTCGCGCCGTTGACGCGGCTCAGCTCGCTGTCCTCGCGAAAGCGGCTGCAGGCGTCGTCGATGTCGCGGAGCACACGGTCGACCGCGCTGCTTGGCGGCGGCGAGGCGCTGCGGGCGGGTCACCACCACGTGCACGTCGGTGCCGAGCGCACGGTCGTGGGCGCTCGCCTCGGTCACAGCACCGCTCTCCTCAGCTCTCGATCCGCGGCGTCGCGAGACGATAGCGTGACCCTCGGCGGCCGCGCGGCGGCCGCTTCGTAGAACTCCGGCGATGTCCAGGTACCTGCGCCGCTCGCTCGGCGACGGCTTCGGCTACACCCCCGGCGAGCAACCGCGGGACGGTGCGCCCTGGGTCAAGCTCAACACCAACGAGTCGCCGCTGCGCCCGTCGCCGCGGGTCGCCGCCGCGGTGAGCGCGGCGGCAGCCGAGCTGAACCGCTACCCGAACCCGCAGGCGGAGCCGCTGCGCACCGCCCTGGCAGCCCACCACGGCGTCGAGCCGTCCCAGGTGGTGGTCGGCAACGGCGCGGACGCGCTCATCACCGACTGCATCCGCGCCTTCTGCGAGCCGGGCGAGACGGTGCTGCTCACCGACCCCACGTACTCGCTGCTCCCCGTGGCGGCGCAGCTCCACGGTGTCCACGTCCAGTCTCTGACACTCGATGAGGAGGACCGGCTTCCCGGGGCATTCGCCAGGACCGACGCGCCTCTGCGGTTCGTCGTCAACCCCAACACACCGACGGGGACGTGGTCTGAACCCGCCCGGCTGGCCCGTGACCTCGACCGGGCACCGGGCGTGGTGGTCGTCGACGAGGCGTACGCCGACTTCGCGCCGGGCTCGTGCGTGCCGGAGCTCGCCGGCCGGCCCTCCTGGATCGTGCTGCGCACGTTCTCCAAGTCGTACGCGCTTGCCGGGCTGCGGGTGGGCTACGCCGTGGGCGCGGCGGATCTCATCGCCGACCTGGCCGCGGTCGGCGAGTCCTATCCCGTCGACCGCTGCGCGGTCGCCGGCGCGCTCGCGGCCCTCGAGGACACTGAGCACCACCGTCGCATCGTCGACGAGGTGGTCGCCGAACGCAGCCGGGTGAGCGCGTCGCTGGCCGGGATGGGCTGGTCAGTCACGCCGTCGCAGGCCAACTTCGTGTGCGCCGTCCCGCCCGCGGGGACGGCGGCGAACGCGGCCGCCCGGCTGCGCGAGAGAGGCGTGCTCGTGCGCCGCTTCGACAGCGGCGAGCGCGGACGGCTGCGCATCACCGTGGGCACCGTCGCGGAGAACGACGCCCTGCTGGCCGCGCTCCGCTGAGGCCGCTCGCCGAGGCCGTCCCTACACTGTCGCGAATGAAGGCATCCGGCGCGGCTGCGCGTCCCGGTGGGTTCGGCGACTGGCTGCCCGGCGCAGCCTCGGCGCGGCGTGCGCTGACCGGCGCGCTGGTCGCCACCTTCGAGGCCGCCGGCTACGACCTCATCGACACCCCCACCGTGGAGTACGCGGACACGGTCGAGCGCGGCCTGGGCGGCGACGCGGGCGAGGAGCTGTTCCGTTTCATGGACGCCGACGGCAGCATGCTCGCGCTGGTGGGCGAGCGCACCGTCAGCGTGGCGCGGACGGTGGCCACCCAGCTGCGTCGCGGCCCCTTCCCGATGCGGCTCTGCTACGCGGGCCCTGTCGTCCGCAACCGCACCCTGCTCGGTGGACGCCGCCGCGAGGCGATGCAGGCGGGCTGCGAGCTGGTCGGCGACGCCGACCTCGGCGCCGACGCCGAGTGCATCGCGCTGGCGATCACCGCGGTCGACGCCGCCGGCGTTCCGGACATCCAGGTGGATGTCGGCCACGCCGCCTTCCTCCCCGCGCTGCTCGCAGGGGCCGGCATCGACGCGGACAGTCGCGACGAGATCGGCGCGGCGCTGGCGGCGCGCGACCTCGTCGCCGTCGAACGCGCGCTGGCGGCGACCTCGCTGGGGCCTGCCGAGCACACCCTGCTGCTGCGCTTCCCGGCCCTGCGCGGGGGCCGCGAGCTGCTCGAGCAGGCACGCGCCGGCCTGGCGGCGGCGGAGCCGCTGCGCGCGCTCGACGAGCTGGCGCGGCTCTGGGACCTGCTCACGGAGCGCGGCCTCGAGGAGCGCGTCCACCTCGACCTCGGTGCGGTGCGCGACTGGAACTACTACACCGGGCCCACCTTCGAGCTGTTCAGCGGTGACCTGGGCTTCCCGCTCGGCGCCGGGGGCCGCTACGACTCGCTGCTGGGGCGGTTCGGGCTCGACCAGCCGGCCACGGGCTTCGTGGTCCACGCCGATCGCTGCCACGACGCGGTCACGCGCCGCCGCGTCGACGGGACGCGCCGCGGCGGCGGCTTGCGCATCGCTGTGCCGACGGGTGCGCTGTTGGCGGACGCGTGCGCTCTCCTGCGCGAGTCGGGGGTCGCGCCAGGCCTGCACCCGGGGTCGTTCGAGCGGCGCCTCCAGCTGGAGGTCGGCGGCAACGAGGTCATCACGGTTCGCCCCACCGACGTGCCCGTGTACGTCGAGATGGGGGCATGCGACTGCGGCATCGTCGGCAAGGACGTGCTCTGGGAGTCGCAGCGTCGAGCTGTACGAACTCGCCGACCTGCGCTTCGGAGTCTGCCGCCTCGTGCTGGCGGCGCCCGAGGGCTCAGTGCTGGCCGGAGGCAGCTGGCCGTCCTCGCTGCGGGTGGCCACCAAGTACCCCCAGGCGGCGCGACGGTTCTTCGCCGGCCGCGGCGGCGGCGCGGAGCTGATCAGGCTGCACGGCTCGGTGGAGCTGGCCCCGTCCGCGGGCCTGTCCGACGGCATTGTCGACCTCGTCGCCACCGGTGCCACGCTGCGGGCCAACCGCCTGTGTGAGGTGGCCACCATCGCCACCTCGACGGCCCGGCTGGTGGTCAACGTGGCCTCCATGAAGACGCGCGGCGCGGCCATCACCGAGCTGGCCACCACGCTGCGGCGCACCGTCGAGCGGGCCGGGTCGTGATCGCTCTGCGCGTGCTCACCGGCGAGCAGTGGCAGGCGGAGGCAGCCGGCGCCGACGCGCCGTTTCGACATCCCGGAGACGGCCGCCGTCGACGCGGTGCGCGAGATCGTCGCCGACGTGCGCCGCCGTGGCGACGCCGCGGTCGTCGAGTGGACCGAACGGCTCGACGGGGCTCGGGTCGACGTCGCCCGGGCCGACCCGGCCTGGATGGCGCGCTGCTGGGCCGAGCTGGAGACTCAGCTGCGCGAGGCGCTCACCGCCGCCGCCGATCGGATCCGCGCCTTCCACGACCTGCAGGTGGACGTCCGCCCGCGGGGCGGGCCGCGCCTGTGCCTGCGGCCCGAGCCTCTCCGTCGCGTGGGGTGCTACGTGCCCGGTGGGCGCGCCGCGTACCCGAGCACGGTGCTGATGAGCGTCATCCCCGCCCAGGCGGCAGGGGTCGAGTCGATCGTCATCACCAGCCCGCCCACGCCCGCGGGCACCGTGCACCCTCTGGTGGGCGCGGCCGCCCACCTCCTCGGCGTCGCCGAGGTCCATGCCGTCGGGGGAGCGCAGGCGATCGCAGCTCTCGCCCACGGCACGGAGACGATCGCGGCGGTCGACAAGGTGGTGGGCCCGGGCAACCTCTTCGTGACCCTCGCCAAGCGCGACGTCTTCGGGGCTGTCGGCATCGACCAGCTCGCCGGGCCGAGCGAGATCATGGTGCTGGCGTCGGCGGGCGCCGACCCCGACCACGTCGCCGCCGACCTCGTCTCGCAGCTCGAGCACGATCCGCTCGCCTGGGCCGTGTGTGTCACCGATTCCACCTCTCGCCGCCGCGGTGACGGCCAGCTTCGAACGCCTCGCGCCGGCGGCGGCGCGCGCGGGCATCATCGCCGAGTCGGCGGGGCGCCACGGCGCCGTGGTCACCGTCGACCACCTCGACGCCGCGTTGCCGTTGGTGCGCGCCTTCGCCCCCGAGCACCTGTCGCTGCAGGGCCCTGCAGCGGAGGCGCTGCGCGACCGGGTCCGCGGCGCCGGCGCGGTGTTCTGCGGCGCGCTGTCGCCGGTGTCCATCGGCGACTACGTGGCCGGACCCAACCACACCCTGCCCACCCAGGGGGCGGCGCGCTACCGCGGCCCGCTGTCGGTGATGGACTTCGTGCGCTGGCCCTCGGTCGTCGACCTCACCGGCGAGGAGTTCGACGCGCTGGCGCCGGTGGCGGTCACCCTGGCGACCGCCGAGGGCCTGGCCGCGCACGAGCAGGCGATCAGGCTGCGCATGGACGGTCGCGCGTCATGAGCGAACGGACCGCGCACACGCTGCGCGAGACCAGGGAGACACGCATCGAGTGCACCGTGCTCGTCGACGGCAGCGGCCAGGCGGCGGTGGAGCTTCCCCTCCCCTTCTTCAGGCACATGATCGAGTCCTTTGTGAAGTACAGCGGCATGGACGTGACGCTGAGTGGCCGCGGTGACGTCGATGTGGACGCGCACCACCTCGTCGAGGACACCGGGTTGGTGCTGGGAGGCTGCGTGGCCGAGGCGCTCGGCGACCGTGCCGGCATCGCCCGCTTCGGTCATGCCTACGCACCGCTCGACGAGGCACTGGTGCGCTGCGCTGTGGACTACGGCAAGCGTCCCCACGTCGTCTACGAGATGGCCGCGCTGCGCGGTCGCATCAACGACTTCGACGTCAGCGTGCTCCAGGAGTTCGTGCGCGGCTACGCCCAGAACGCGGGCATCAGCCTCCACCTCGACATGATCCGCGGCGACAACCTCCACCACCTCTCCGAGGCCGCGTTCAAGGCGCTCGGCCTGGCCACCCGTCAGGCGCTCACCGTCCTCGGTGGTGGCGTCCCGTCCACCAAGGGAACCCTGTGAGCCCCAGCGCGGCGGTGCGCGTGGGGGTGTGCGACTACGGGGTCGGCAACCTCCGCAGCGTGGCGCGGGCGCTGGCCGCCGCCGGGGCTGAGGCGGTGGTCAGCGCCGACCCGGCCGACCTGAGGACCTGCGACGGGTTGGTGCTGCCCGGCGTCGGGGCGTTCGCCGTCGCGGCCGCAGCGCTGCGCGAACGCGGGCTGGAGCCGGTGATCCGCGATCTGGTGAGCGGCGGCCGGCCGCTGCTCGGTGTCTGCCTCGGCTTCCAGCTGCTCTTCGACGAGAGCGACGAGGGTGAGGGCGGCGAAGGGCTCGGGCTGCTGCCGGGGCAGGCCCGGCGCATCGACAGCAGCCGGGGCAAGGTGCCGCACATCGGTTGGAACCGCATCGCGGTGTCGCGGCCGTCCGCGTTGCTCGAGGGCGTCGCACAGCGCGAGCACATGTACTTCGTGCACTCCTACGCGGTCAGCGCCGGCCGGGGGGATGACGTGGTCGCGACCGCCGACTACGGCGGCGAGCTGGTGGCGGCGGTCGAGCGTGACAACGTGATGGGCACGCAGTTCCACCCCGAGAAGAGCGGCGCCGCCGGGCTGCGCGTGTACGCGAACTTCGCGGCGCGCTGCGCGACGCCGGTGCGCGTCTGAGCCGCGATGCTGGTCATCCCGTCCATCGACGTGCGCCTGGGCAGGCTGGTCCGGCTGGTGCGCGGTGACTACGCGCAGGAGATGCTCTTCGACCAGGACCCGGTCGACGTCGCGCAGGCGTTCGTGGCCGCCGGCGCGCGCCGCGTCCACATCGTCGACCTCGACTCCGCGCGCGGCCGGCCCGACCTCGACTCGACCGACACCGTCCGCGCCGCGGTGAGCGCGCTGGTGGAGGCCGGCGCCGAGGCCGAGGTGGGCGGCGGGATTCGCGACGTGGCGGCCGCGCAGCGCTGGTTCGATGCGGGGGCGGCCTTCGTGGTGATCGGCAGCCTCGCGGTGCGCGACCCCACGGTCGCGGAATCGCTCTGCGCCGCCTTTCCCGGCCGCGTGCTCGCCGGCCTGGATGTCAGCGGCGGCGAGGCGCGCGCGCAGGGGTGGACGGAGGCCGGCGGCGACGCGCGCATCCACCTGGAGCGCTGGAGCTCGTGGCCGCTGGCGGGCGTCGTGTACACCGCGATCGAGCGTGACGGCACCCTGCAGGGTCCGGCGCTGGAGTCGCTCCGTGATGTCTGCGACCGCTACAGCGGCCTGGTGCTGGCCAGTGGTGGCGTCACCACCATCGACGACGTCGGCATGTGCCGCGACGCCGGCGCGGCGGGGGTCATCGTCGGGCGTGCTCTCCACGAAGGCGTCTTCGACCTGCGCAGCGCACTGGAGCGTTACGCGGATGAGCCACCGTCGTGAGCCTCGCCAAGCGGGTCATCCCGTGCCTCGACGTCGACCGCGGGCGTGTCGTCAAGGGGATCCACTTCCTCGACCTGCGCGATGCCGGCGACCCTGCCGAGCTGGCCGCGCGCTACGACGCCGACCGCGCCGACGAGCTGGTGTTCCTCGACATCACGGCGTCGAGCGACAGCCGCGACATCCTCATCGACGCGGTGCGCGCCACCGCCGACGTCGTCTACATCCCGCTCACCGTCGGCGGCGGCATCCGCGACCTCGGCGACATCGACCGGTTGTTGCGCGCGGGCGCCGACAAGGTGTCGCTCAACACCGCTGTCCTCGACCGTCCCCAGCTCATCGACGACGCCGCGGCGCGGTTCGGTGAGCAGTGCGTGGTGGTGGCGATCGACGCCCGCCGCCGCGGCGACGGCTGGCGGGTGTTCTCCCACGGGGGACGGCGGGACACCGGCCACGACGCCATGCAGTGGGCACGCCAGGCTGCCGGCCGCGGCGCCGGTGAGATCCTGCTCACCAGCATGGACAGGGATGGCACGCGGAGCGGCTACGACCTGGCCCTCACCGCGTCCGTGGCCGCGGCGGTGCCTGTCCCGGTGATCGCCAGCGGTGGCGCGGGCGAGCCCGAGCACCTCCGCTCCGTGCTCACCGAGGGGGGCGCCGGCGCCGCCCTGGCCGCGTCGATCTTCCATTTCGACGCCCATCCTCTGCCCGAGACCAAGCGCTACCTCGCCGCTGCGGGTGTGGAGGTGCGCCTGTGAGCGCTGAGCCGCGTTTCGGGCCGGACGGCCTGCTGCCCGCCGTGGTGCAGGACGCGCACACAGGTGCGGTGCTGATGCTCGCCTATATGAACGACGAGGCGTGGGAAGCCACGCTGCGCACCGGCCAGGCGTGGTTCTGGAGCCGCTCCCGTGGCCGGCTCTGGGAGAAGGGCGCGACCAGTGGCAACCGCATGGCAGTGGTGGAGGTGCGCCTCGACTGCGACGACGACAGCGTGTTGCTGCGCGTCCATCCAGCGGGCCCGGCGTGCCACACCGGCGCGCCGTCGTGCTTCTTCACCGCGGTGGAGAGCCACCACGATGGCTGACGCGGAGGACGACCTCGCGCTGGCGCTCGAGCTGGCCGGCCTCGCCGACGGCATCACCACGGCACGCTTCCGCGCCGTCGACCTGCGCGTCGACACCAAGCCCGACGACAGCCCGGTGACCGACGCGGACCGCCTCGTCGAGGCCCTGGTGCGCCAGCGCATCGCGACTGCTCGGCCAGGCCACGCTGTCCTCGGCGAGGAACAGGGAGTCAGCGGCGACGGCGAGTGGCGCTGGATCATCGACCCCATCGACGGCACCAAGAACTTCGCCCGCGGCGTGCCGGTGTGGGCCACGCTGCTGTCGCTGCAGCACCATGGCGAGGAGACGTGTGCGGTGGTGTCCGCGCCGGCGCTGGGGCGACGCTGGTGGGCTGCCCGCGGCGCCGGCGCATGGAGTGGCGAAGGACGGCTTCGCGTGTCGTCGGTGGCGAGCCTGGACCAGGCGACGCTGTCGTTCACCGACGTGCGTGACTTCGCCCGCCACGGCTGGGAGGAGGGCTTCGGCCGCCTCGCCGGCGCCTGCCGGGTGGTGCGCGGCTTCGGCGACTTCTGGTCGCACATGCTCGTCGCCGAGGGCGCGATCGACTGCGGGGTCGAGCCGGTGGTCAACGAGTGGGACGTCAGCGCCGTGCGGCTCATCGTCCGCGAGGCAGGCGGCGGCTTCAGTGACTTCGGCGGCGTCGACCACTGCCGCGGCGGCAACGTGGTCACCAGCAACGGTCTCCTCCACGCCGACGTGGTCGCGTGCCTGGCCGGCCCGCGCTGAGGCGCCGCCGCCTCGGATGGTCCCCGACCCGTAGGCTGGCGAGGTGATCCGCCCCACCCTGCGCCGGCAGCGGCCGCCGTCGATCGCCGGCCTCGTCTCCGGCTACGGTCGTGAGCACCAGCTCGGCGCCTACGCCACCCTGTTCGCCACCTACGTGGGGCTCACCGGCGTGGGCGTGCTCACCGGCGTGCGCCGGCGCGGTGTCGCGCGTCCGACCTTCAGCGACGGCGCCCTGCTCGCCGTCGCCGCGTTCAAGCTGAGCCGCCTGGTCACCAAGGACAAGGTCACCGGCTTCGTACGGGCGCCCTTCACCGAGTTCGTCGAGGAGGGCGACGGCGCCGAGGTCAACGAGTCACCGCGGGGCGAGGGGCTGCGCTACGCCATCGGCGAGCTGCTGACCTGCCCATTCTGCTTCAACCAATGGGCCGCCACCGCGCTGGCGATCGCCTGGCTGCACGCGCCCAATGCCACTCGCGACATCAGCGCGCTGCTGGCGTCGTCAGCCGCGGCCGACGTGCTCCATGTCGCCTGGACCAGGCTCGAATCGCAGGCCTAGCCAGCGCATGAGGATCGGGACGCTCCGTCTCGGCAGGCGCACCGTCGCCGCGCTGGTCTCCGAGGACCACGCCATCGTTCTTGCCGACGCGTGCGTGAAAGCCGGCCGCCACATCGGTCCCGCGACCGACACGCTGTCGCTGCTGCACCGCTGGGACGATATCCAGGCCGACCTGCGGGCGGTGAGCGCGGAGATCGACGACCTGTTCGCCGCGGGGGTGGAGGCGCATCCACTGGAGCGGCTCACCGCGCCCATCCCGCGCCCCGGCAAGGTCATCGGCATCGGGCGCAACTACGCCGACCACGCGCGCGAGCTGGGCAGCGACCTGCCGCCCGAACCGCTGATCTTCGCCAAGTACCCGACGGCGGTGAGCGGCCCATTCGACCCCATCCCGCGCCCGCACTTCGTCGACGACCTCGACTACGAGGCCGAGCTGGCCGTGGTCATCGGCCGCCGCGGACGTGACCTCAGCGCCGCCGACGTCTTCGAGCATGTCCTCGGCTACTGCTGCGCCAACGACGTCTCGGCGCGCACCGCGCAGCGGGCCACCGGTCAGTTCGTGCGCGGCAAGTCGTTCGACGGCTTCTGCCCACTGGGGCCGGCCATCGTCACCCGCGACGAGGTCGACGACCCGCAGGACCTGCGCATCACCTGCCTCGTCGACGGCGAGACCCGGCAGGACTCCAGCACATCGCTGATGATCTTCGACATCGCCACGCTGGTCGCGCACTGCAGCGCGGCCACCACGCTCGAACCGGGCGACGTCATCCTCACCGGCACACCCTCGGGCGTGGCGATGGGACGCACGCCACCCTTGTGGCTCCAGCCCGGCCAGCGCTGCGAGGTGGTGATCGAGGGTGTCGGGCGCATCGCCAACGAGGTCGTGGCGGGCTGACGTCAGCTGTCGATGCTGGCCATGCTCGCGTAACGCGCGCCGGCACCGGCGCCCAGTGGAGCAGCGTCCTCGAGGGCGGCGAGGTCGTCGGCATCGAGCTCGATGTCGACGGCGGCGACGTTCTCCTCGAGGTAGCGCACCCGCTTGGTGCCCGGGATGGGCACGATGTCGTCACCGCGGTGCAGCACCCAGGCGAGCGCCACCTGGGCGGCGGTCGCGCCCTTGCGCCTGGCGGTCGCCTCCACCGCGTCGACGATCTTCAGGTTCTGCTCGAGGTTCTCGCCCTGGAACCGGGGGTGGCTGCCGCGGCCGTCGCCCGGACCGAAGTCCGCGGTGCGGAAGCGGCCGGTGAGCAGCCCGCGACCGAGCGGGCTGTAGGCCACGAAGCCGATGCCCAGCTCGCGAGTCATCGCCAGGATCTCGCGCTCGGGGTCGCGCGTCCACAGCGAGTACTCGGTCTGCAGCGCGCTGATCGGATGCACGCGGTGGGCGCGGCGGATGGTGGCCGGGGCCGCCTCGGAGAGACCGAGGTGGCGCACCTTGCCCTTCTCCACGAGCTCGGCCATGGCGCCCACCGTCTCCTCGATCGGCACCGTCTTGTCGACGCGGTGCTGGTAGTAGAGGTCGATGGCGTCGACCCCGAGCCGCTGCAGCGACGCGTCACAGCATGCGTGGACGTACTCGGGGTCGCCGCGCACCCCGAGGAAGTCTCCCCTCTCGTTGCGCACGTTGCCGAACTTGGTGGCCAGAACCACCTCATGGCGGCGACCGGCGATGGCCCGCCCCACCAGGCGCTCGTTCTTCCAGGGACCGTACATGTCGGCGGTGTCGAGGAAGGTCACGCCGAGGTCGAGCGCGCGGTGGATGGTGCGCATCGACTCCTCGTCGTCGCCCGGTCCGTACGCGTCCGACATCCCCATGCAGCCGAGCCCCTGCGCGGACACGGTCAATCCCTGGCCCAGCGTGCGTGCCTGCATCGTGGTCCTCCGATGTTGTTGTGGTGGTCCTTCCATTGTCCGCCGCGGGCGCGCAACGTCGTCTCAGCCAGGCGGAGGAGAGTGGTGGAGGATGGTCATGACAACGCAGCAGTGCCCGGCGTGCGGGGAATGGGTCGACGACAGCGCGGCGGAGTTCTGCCCCACGTGCGGCGAGGCCATCGATCCCGACGCGCCCGCGAGGTGACCGCATCGCGTTTCTCCGTCAGGGGAGGCGAGGCTCACGTCGCCGGAGCGGACATCTCCACCGGCAGCTCGGCGTCGATCCACGCCTGCAGGGCGTCGCCGGACTCCCAGGAGGTGATCAGCGCGTAGCGTGGCTCGGGACCGGGGTTGTGGACGACGTGCCAGAGACGCTGGGTGTCGATGACGAACTGCATGCCCTTGTGCAGCGGGATGCGCGACTCCGTGCCCTCGTCCTCCTTCTCCTCGCGGAGGATGAATGTGGCGTTGTTGTCGGTCAGCTCCAGCCACGAGCGCACCACCCACCCCTCACCGTCGGGGTTGAGACGGTTGTTGTCGTCGAGGTGTAGCTGGCGCACCGCGAACGCCTCGTCGCTGGGATTGAGCTTGATGACCCGCACGCGCCCGTAGCGCGAGCCCACCGCCTCCACGTAGCGCACCAGCGACGGCGCGATCTCCCTGTTCTTGGTCCAGATGCCGTCCTTGTCGGGCTTGCCGTGGTCCCAGAAGCCGGCGCACTCCATCTCACCGAGCGCGGACGCGAGTGGCGCGAAGTTGGTGTCTCCCCCGCTCTTCCAGTCCATGTACTCGAGCCCCATCCACTCGCTCTCCGGGATCGCCGGGCCCTCGTAGTCGCGGAGGATGACGAAACCCTTCTCGTCGAAGATCGGCAGCTTGCGGTGGGCCATGGTGCGTTGCTCCTCTGGGATGCTCAGTGCGATCTAGGGTACGACGGCCGTCGCCGTCCGGGTCGCCGGTACGCTTGGCGCATGGTCGGGATCTCCATCGCCGCGCTCGAGGAGGAGCTCGCCTTCGCCCACGAGCTGGCCGACCTCGCCGACGTCCTCTCCATGGCGCGCTTCCGTGCCCACGACCTGGTGGTGACGGCCAAGCCTGACCGCAGCCCGGTCACCGAGGCGGATCACGCAATCGAGCTGGCGCTGCGAGAGCTGCTCGCCAGCCGCCGCCCGGCACACGCGGTGATCGGCGAAGAGTTCGGCGGCGACGTGCACGCACGCGACGGCTGGCGCTGGGTCATCGACCCCATCGACGGCACCAAGAGCTTCGTGCGCGGCATGGAGACCTGGGGCACGCTGATCGCGCTCCAGTGGGACGGGCTAACGGTAGTGGCGGTGGCGTCCACACCCGCGGACGGGCATCGACACGCCGCTGTGCGCGGTGGCGGCGCCACTGTCAACGGGGAGACGATCAGCGTGTCGCGGGTGCTCAACGTGAGCGAGGCGATGCTTGCGCACAGCTCGGTGTCGGGATTCCAGCGCGCCGGCATGTGGGTCGAGCTGCTCGAGATCACCAACCTCTGCTGGGAGGCCCGCGGCCTCGGCAACACTCATTCGCACCTGGCGGTGGCACGCGGCTCGGCCGACATCGGCTGGACCTCGCGCGCCAATCTCTGGGACTACGCCGCCCTGTCGCTCATCGTCGAGGAGGCAGGCGGGCGCTTCCTCGACCGCTCCGGCGAGGGACCGCTGGGAGGGACGGGCCTGTCGACCAACGGGCTGCTGCATGACGAGGTGCTGGCCATCACCGGGGCCGACCGCAACAGCGGCCCGTGAGGGCTAGCTGCGTTCGCGCGACCACTCGGCGGCGTTGTCCTCGAAGTTGGCGGCGTCCTCGGGCCGTGATCCCTGGTTGCCGACCTCGGCGGCGGCAAGCTGGTCGGCGTCCGGCGCGTCGTTGAACGCATCCTCGCGGTCGCTGAGGTCGGGCTGCGCCCCGCGCGGGCTCACCTCGCCCTCGTCCTCGAGCTCGCGGTCGGCGTCCTCCAGCGACTCCGGCGGCTCCGGCGGGGTCGTCTCCTCGGGCGGGCTGTCGGGGTATCCCTCGGGAATGTCGCTCTGGGTCACCGGCCACCTCCTCGTGCCCGCCCCATCCTACCGTGGCGAACTGGCCGGGGCCTGCCAGATGGTATTACTGGCCGGTGACCCGGCAGATTCCCTTCCCGCATGCGGCTGCGCGCCCCTGAGCTGAGGTGGCCGGCGCGCGGCAGCGCGGTGTGGTGGACGGCCCCGAGCTTCCTGGTGTTCACCCTGCTGCGCTTGCCATCCTTCTTCGAGCCGCACTGGTACACGGACGAGGCCAGCTACGTCGGCGTGGCGCGCTCGCTGCTGCGCGGCAAGCTGCTGTACAGCCAGATCTGGAACAACAAACCTCCGCTGCAGTCGTGGACGATCGCGACCGAGGTGCGCTTCTTCGGGACGAGCGAGGTCGGTCTGCACCTGCTCACCTTCGTCACCGGTTTCGCAGCGCTCGCCGCGGTGGCCTTCGCGGCTACCCGGATCGTCGGGCCGCGGCGCGCGTGCCTGGCCACGCTGGTCTGCGCGATCGCGCTTGGCCTGCCGGTCATCGATGCCGAGCTCGCGCTGCCCGAGAGCCTGCTGATCGCCCCGATCACCTGGGCGGGAGCGCTGTTGTTGGTTCGTATCGACCCTCGCCGCCCGGCGGCGCCGCCGCGCCGCCTGCCTCTGTGGCCGTTCGCCGTCGGCGCGCTGGTGGCGGCGGGCCTCGCCTACCAGCAGACGGTCGTCGCCGAGGCCGGGGCGTTCGGGCTGATCATCGCGTTCAGCCCGCGCACCCGTCGGCGGGAGCTGGTCGCGTATGTCGGCACGGTGGCGGTGATCACCGCGGCCTGGGTCTCCGTGGCCATCGCCACCGCCGGCGCCAGCCGGGTGGCGTTCGCGCTGGTCGGCTTCTACATCCCCTACACGCGCTCCGTGCTCCCCTCGGACAACGGCGGCGTGTTCGTGCACATCGGCGCGGTGGGGGCCGCGGCCCTCCTCCTCTGCGCCGGCGCGTTCGTGGCCCGCAGGCAGGCGACCCCGGCCTGGGCGGTGGTCCTCTGGGCAGGCGCGTCCCTGCTGGTCGCGGCCATGGCCGGTCAGCCGTACGCGCACTACCTGACCGCAGCGGCGGCCCCGGTGTCGCTCGCGCTGGCGTTTGTGCCGCTGCCGGCCAGGGTGCGCCGGTTCGACCGCGCCGCTGCCCTGAGGCTCGCCCCCGCCGTGGCCGGGCTGGCGATCGCCGCCGGCCTGGCCAGGGTGACCGGCCTGGACTGGGTGCCGCAGGCGGCGCCGTCGCCGACGCAGAACTCCACCAGGACCCTGACCCAGTACTACGGCGGAGCGGTGAGCTCGGCGCTCAAGGCCGACGACAGTGACTGGGACAACGACTTCGACGCCCACGTGGCTGCTGACGAGGCGATGGCGACGTGGATCGCCGAGCACGGCTACACGGGCACATCCGCGGTGGTGTGGTCGTCGAACTCGTGGCTCTACTCACTGGCCGACCTCCCGGTGCTCATGCCCACGCCGCCGATCTACAACGACGAGGTGCTGCTCGGTAACAACGGCCCCGTCGCCGACGCCGTGGCGATCATGAAGCCGACCCTCATCATCGTCTCGACCGACGCGGAGAACCAGTGGCCCGAGATCAGCACCGTCCTGGACAGCGGCGCGTACCAGCGCGTCTTCGGCAGCGGGGCATTCTCCATCTGGCTGCGCGTCGCCTCGTAGACTGTGCCGGTGAGCAACCTCGCGGCCGGTGAGGCCGCGGCCTCCGGCAGTCGCACACTGACGCTCGGCGCAGCCGCACGCATCTTCGTGGAGTACGGCAGCCCCCGGCTCATGGCCATCGCGGCGAGCGCCGCCGTGGTCGCGCGGGTCGCGGTCGGCGGGTTCCGCTGGGCCGACCTGCTGGTGGTCGGCGGCATCCTCGCCGTCGAGCCCTTCGCCGAGTGGCTGCTGCACGTCTTCCTGCTCCACTTCCGGCCCCGCACCATCGCCGGCCGCCGCCTCGACCCGCTCTTTGCCCGGCGCCACCGCATGCACCACCGCGACCCGCGCAACATCCCGCTGGTGTTCGTGCCGCTGCCGGTGCTCACCGGCCTCTTCGTGGTGCTGGCAGCGGTCAGCGGGTTGGCCTTCCCCGACCACCGGCTCGGCCTCACCGCGTTGGCGACGATGACCACCTTCCTCTTCGGCTACGAGTGGTCGCACTACCTGATCCACTCGCCGTACGTGCCTCGCACCGCCGCGTTCCGCGCGGTATGGCGCGCGCACATCCTGCACCACTACAAGAACGAGCAGTACTGGTTCGGGGTCACCAACCCGGTGGCCGACTACGTGCTGCGTACGCACCCGGCCAGGGACGCGGTGCCCACCTCGCCGACCGCGCGCACGCTCGGCGTCGACGACGAGCTCACGCTGCTGACCGCGCCCGCCTGACCGGGCGCTCTACGTCACCTGCATGTGCAGGCGCACCGTCGTGCCCGCGGCCGACGAGCGCAGCTGCACCAAGTCGCAGAGGTGGTTCGCCAGCCACAGCCCGCGACCGTCCTGCGGATCGCCGCCCGGACGGCGCCGGTCGGCCAGCGGGTGTTCGATCCCGCCTGCGTCGCTGACCTCGCACACCACTCCGCGGGGCGTCCGCCAGAGCCGCAGGTGGCCTTTCCCGCCGCCGTGGCGCAGGCTGTTGGTGGCCACCTCGTTGACGGCGAGCACCAGCTCCGCG
Organism: Candidatus Dormiibacterota bacterium; assembly: GCA_963823765.1. Taxonomy (GTDB): domain Bacteria; phylum Chloroflexota; class Dormibacteria; order Aeolococcales; family Aeolococcaceae; genus Aeolococcus. The sequence goes on along the minus strand of CAWGML010000002.1, from coordinate 234,709 downwards.
ATGCGCGCTGACAGCAGCCCGGCGCGTGCCGCCTCCGCCGACGTCAGCGAGCGCAGCCCGCGCAGCGTTCTCCAGCTGAACGCATGAGCTCGCGTTCCCTCCGGCACCGCGTCCAGCGGTGCGTCCAGGGTGCTCCCCAGCCCCACCCGGTCGAAGCTGGTGCTGGTGCGCGCCGACCCGCTCTCGCTGACGTAGGGGTGGCTGCGCTCGGCCTCGGCCAGGACATCCGCGGAGAGCGTCATGGTGTCGTAGGGGCAGAGCAGCCACCACTCCCGGCCACCGTCGAACGCGAGGTTGAGCAGGGCCTCGTGGCGCTGGCACTCGAGCAGCGTCACCGGGTCGCGCCCTGCCCACACCGGCTCGCCGACGCCACGCAGCCGGCGCGATGACCCGGCATGCGCCTCGACGAACTCGTGCCAGGCGGGGATGATCCGGCCGGGGTTGGCACCAACCTCGGCCATGTCGGCGAAGACCACAGTGCCGGCCTCGCCACCGAGCTCCTCACGCAGGCTGTCGATCTTGGCACGCGCCACCACCACGAGCGTGGGCTCGTCAGCCGCCACGCCGTCGCGGATGAACCGCGCGGTGGAGCGCACGAAGTCGTCGTGCCCCACGTACAGCAACGCCTCGTGCCGGAAGGTCTCGCCCGGGCTGGTTGCGTTCATGTGGTGGCGACTCCACGAGCTGTCGGACGAGTGCGTTCTCCGTTCAAGCATAGCCTCGCGTACGGGCTCACGCTCATCTGTTCGCTCACGGCCGTTCGGTCGGATCGGCTGAGCCCGCGATGACCAGCCCGGAGATGTCTGACCAGCCCACGATCCGCAACGCGTGCTGCAGGTGCTCGGGGAGGCCGGTCACGAGGATGCGCTGTCCCTCGGCAAGGTCCTGCGCCGCGCGGACGAGCGTGCGCAGACCGCTGAGGTCGCAGAAGAGCACACGCTGGAAATCGACGGTGACGTCGCCGGCGTCCAGCAGCGCGCCGGCCACCGCGGTGGCGATGGCATCCGAGTTGCTGACGTCGATCTCGCCGCGGACGTGGAGCACCCGTGGCGCCTCGCTGCGCTCGATGGCCAACGCCCCGACCTCCGCGACCACCTGCGCCGATGTCTCGACAGCCGGCCGGACGTGCACCCCCGCTCCGAGGAACGCCGCGGCCTCGGGCGCGAGCCCGGCCATCCTCAGGCCATCGATGCCCGGCGCAAAGAGGCGGTGGCTGCGCAGCCACGCCATCGACCAGTCGGCGAGCAGCTGCTGTAGCTGGGCGGCGTGCAGGCCAATGTCGGCTAGGCGATCGCTGCGCTCCTCGATGAAATCGTCGACGCGGTCGAGGAACCTGCTGAGGCGGACCTCCAGCGCTTCGATCGCGGCGGCGTCGAACCCGCCGTCGAGCAGCCTCGCCTTGGCGTCGAGCAGCAGCCTGCGGTCGCTCGCGGTGGCCGCGTCGAACTCCTCCTCGAGCGAGCGCATCACCGCCAGGCGAGCGGGTGTCACCGTCGCCAGCCAGCGCAGGCGGTCGCGGGCTTCGCCGAGGCCGCAGCGCGGGTAGAAGCGACCGGCGCGGCGGGTGTCGTTGCCGACGGTGAGGTGGCGGCACGTGAGCGCCACGCCGAGCGGACGGTTGGCGGTGTCCGTGACCGTGAACGATGCACCCTGGAAGGCGGGGCACTCCGGGTCGTCGGCGAATGCCGCCGTGAAGGAGCGCGAGTAGGGACAGCGATCGACAGCCGAGCCGGGGGCCTCGTCCGCTGCGGGACTCACCCGGGGAGCCCTAGAGATGAATGCCGCGCATGAGCATGCCGAGAGCGTAGGCCTCAGCGGTGACCGGTGCCTCCTCCTTCGCCTCGCCGTTGCTGTCCTTGGAGCGGCCACCGCTGTCGGGGAGCATGTGGTAGGCGGCGCTCATGATCAGGTTGTGCACGCCGGGCGCCACCGAGTGGGTCAGCTCGCCGAACTTGCCCAGCCGCGTCGAGACCTCGTGCGGACGCGTGATCATCGCCTGCACCACCATCTCGGCCGCCTCCTCGGGGCTGATCGTGGGGAAGTTCTTGTAGATGCCGGTGGGAGCGATCATCGGCGTGCGCACCAGGGGCATGTGCACGGTGGTGATGTCGATGCCGTCCGCGGCCACCTCGGGCGCGAGACAGCGCGAGTACGCGTCGAGCGCCGCCTTGCTGGCGACGTACGCGGCGAACCGCGGCGGGTACGTCTGGCCGCCGATCGAGGTGATGTTGATGATGTGGCCGTTGCCCTGCTGCTTCATGCTCGGCAGGGCGGCCATGATCAGCGCGATGGCGCCGAAGTAGTTGAGCTGCATGGTCCGCTCGAAGTCGTGGAAGCGGTCCAGCGAGTCCATCACCGAACGACGGATCGAGCGTCCCGCGTTGTTGATCAGCACGTCGACGCGGCCGTGCTCCTCGATGACCCCCTCGAGCATCTGCTTGCACGCCGCCGGGTCGCTGAGGTCGGTGGGGCGCAGTTGCACGGTGCCGCCCAGCGCCTCCACCTCCGCCTTCATCTCCTCGAGCTTCTCGATGCCGCGGGCGACGCCGACGATCGTCGCGCCGGAACCGGCCAGCGCGCTCGCGACGGCGCGACCGATGCCGCTCGACGCGCCGGTGATCACCACCACCCTGCCGCCGGCGACGCGGCGGATGTTGTGCGCGGTCGGCAGGTCGGGGTCGAGGTGGCGCTCCCAGTAGTCCCACACCTTCCAGGCGTAGTCGTGGAGGCGGGGAACGCGGATGCCGCTCCCGACCAGGGCGGTCTGGGCGTGGGCCGCGTCGAAGGTCGCCGGGTAGTCCATGTACTCCAGCGCGGTCTCGGGGATGCCGAGACGGTCGAGCACCTGCCGGCGCACGCGCTTGATGGCCGGGAGGTCGCCCACCACCTTGAGCGTGTCGCCCGGGATCATCTTGGTCATGCGCCGGTCGAAGCGCAGGGCGAACTCGGGGGCGTGAGCGGCCCGGCAGAAGGTGTTGAGCGTGTCCCCGAGCGACAGCGGCGCCGGGTCGACGAGGTGGAAGGCGCGGTTGTCGAGGCCCTCGAGGTGGGCGATGTGGTCCATGGCGCGGGCCACGAAGTCGACCGGCACCAGGTTGAGCGGGCCCCCCTCGGGGCCGACGAACGGCGTCCACTGTGGGAACTCGCTGCGCAGGGTCTGGATCAGCTTGAAGGCGTAGTAGGGCCCGTCGATGCGGTCGGCCTCGCCTGTCTCTGACGAGCCGATCACCATGCCGGGCCGGTACACCCGCCAGGGCACGGTGGCCTCCTCGCGCACGATGCGCTCGGCCTCGTACTTGGTGGCGAAGTACGGGTGATCGAGTGCCTGGCCCTCGGCGAACATCTCCTCGGTGAAGGTGCCCTTGAAGCGCCCGGCCACCGCGATGGAGCTGACGTGGTGCAGCCGCTGCGCCTCGATCGCGTTGGCGAACTCGACGGTGTGCAGGGTGCCGTCGATGTTGGCGCGCGCGGTGTCGGCCTCGGACGCGGTGAGGTCGTAGACGGCGGCGAGGTGGAAGATGGTGGCGCCCTTGAGCCGGTCGCGGTCCTCGGCGGCCATGGCCAGGCCCGCCTCGCCGATGTCGCCGAACACCGGGCGCAGCCGGGCGCCGTCGGGGTCAAGGCGGTCGCGGAGCGCGGCGAAGCGATGCCGCGAGCCGGGCCGCACCAGTACGTTGATCTCGCCCTCGCGCGCCAGCAGCAGCGGGATCAGCTGGCGGCCGATGAACCCGGTTGCACCGGTCACGAAGTACTGCACGTCCACCTCCTCGCCGGCATTCGCACAGTGGCCCTGTGCGACGCGGAGAATAGCCCGCGGAGCGATCGCCCGTACCATGGCGCCACAATTGACATCCACGTCAACTTTGTCCGGAGGCCAGCACCCCATGCCTGAAGCCGTCATCGTCGCCGCCGGTCGCTCCCCGATCGGCCGGGCCATGAAGGGGTCGCTGGTCAACGTCCGCCCCGATGACCTGGGCGCGCACATCGTCGGCAAGGTGCTCGAGCAGGTGCCCCAGCTCGATCCCGACGACATCGAGGACCTCATCTGCGGCTGCGGGCTGCCCGGTGGCGAGCAGGGCTTCAACCTCGGGCGGGTGGTGAGCATCCTCGCCAAGCTCGACGTGCCCGGCACCACCGTCACCCGCTACTGCTCGAGCTCCCTGCAGACCACTCGCATGGCCGCACACGCCATCAAGGCCGGCGAGGGCGACATCTTCCTGTCGGTCGGCATCGAGTGCGTGTCGCGCTTCGTCAACGGCATGAGCGACAACCCGGTGAACGAGAACGAGCGGCTCAAGCCCGGCAACCCGCGAGGGGTTCCCCGACATCTACATCGCCATGGGCCAGACCGCCGAGAACGTCGCCCGCCGCGAGGAGATCTCCCGCGAAGACCAGGACAGCTTCGCGCTGCGCTCCCAGCAGCGCGCCGTCGCCGCCCAGGACAGCGGCTTCTTCGACCGCGAGATCATCCCCGTCCCCCTCCCCGACGGCGCCGGCGAGATGACCAAGGACGACGGCCCCCGCCGCGAGACCTCGCTCGAGAAGCTCGCCTCCCTCGCCCCCGTCTTCCGCGACGACGGCACCGTCACCGCCGGCAACTCCTGCCCGCTCAACGACGGCGCCGCCGCCGTGGTGGTGATGAGCGACACCAAGGCCCGCGAGCTCGGCATCACCCCGCTCGCCCGCATCGTCAGCACCGGGCTGGGCTCGCTCAACCCCGAGTACATGGGCCTCGGCCCCATCGAGGCCAGCAAGCAGGCGCTCGCCCGCGCGGGCATGGCCATCGACGACGTCGACGTCGTCGAGCTCAACGAGGCCTTCGCCGCCCAGGTCATCCCCGCCGCCCGCGGCATCGGCATCGACCCCTGGGACGAGCGCTTCAACCCCCACGGCGGCGCCATCGCCCTCGGTCACCCCTTCGGCATGACCGGCGCCCGCATCCTCTGCACCCTGCTCAACGACCTGCGCACCCTCGACAAGTCCATCGGGCTGGAGACCATGTGCGTCGGCGGCGGCATGGGCATGGCCATGATCGTCGAGCGCCTGAACTAGCGGCGCCCGCGGCGGCGACCGGACGGCGTTCTACCCGACCGCCTGCGCCGGCGCCTCGAGGACAGTCAGCGGTGGCGACGGCATGGTGAGGTCCTCGGCCAGCATCGGTTTGCTGATGAAGTAGCCCTGGGCGAGGTCACACCCCAGGCTGGCGAGCAGGTCGAGGGCGGCGGGATCCTCGATGCCCTCGGCGACCACGCGCATGTTCAGCTTGTGGCCGAGCGCGATCGTCGCCCGCACCAGCTCGGTGTTGCGTCCCTTGTCCCCCGTGGCGAGGCGGGCGAGGAAGCTGCGATCGAGCTTGAGCTCGCTGGCGGCGAGGCTGCCGAGGTAGGCAAGCGAGGTGAAGCCGGCCCCGAAGTCGTCGATCGACACCCCGAGGCCGAGACCGCGCAGCCGCGCGATGACCAGCTTGCAGGCGTCGAAGTCCTTGATCAGGGTGGTCTCGGTGATCTCGAGGAGGAGCGCCGACGGGGGCAGCTGGTGCTTGGCGAGAGCGCCCATCACGGCGTTGACGAACGCCGGGTCGAGGAGGTTGGTGACCGAGATGTTGACCGACACCGTGACCGGCTGCCCGTCGCGGTGCCAGGCCGCGCACTGCGTCAGCGCCTTCTCGAGGACGAGCGTGGTGAGTTGCGGCATCAGACCGGCCTCCTCGGCCAGGGGCAGGAAGTCCAGCGGCGAGACCATGCCAAGCCGAGGGTGGGTCCAACGCAACAGGGCCTCGACGGCTGAGACCTCACCGGTGCGCAGGTCGACCTGGGGTTGGTAGTGCAGCTCGAACTCACCACCATCGACAGCATGGCGCAGCTCTTCCACGAGCCGCAGGCGGTTGCCGTCGTCGTCCACCTCGTGCTGGTAGATCTCGACGTCCGCCGGCCCCACCTTGGCGCGATACATGGCGAGATCGGCGCAATGGAGCAGCGCCGTGCTGTCGGCGGCATCGGTGGGCGCGCTGGCGATGCCGATGCTGGCGCTGATGCGCACGCTGACCGTGTCGAGGACGAACGGTTCCTCGAGCTTGTCGACGAGTTGTTGGGCGACGGCGCTCGCGTACGCTGAGTCCGTGTCGGTGATCACCACCGCAAGCTCATCGCCACCGACGCGCACCAGCACGTCTGTGTCTCGCAGCGCGCTCGTCAGGCGCGGACCCAGCTGCCGCAGGATGCTGTCGCCGGCGGCGTGACCGAACGAGTTGTTGATCTCTTTGAAGTGGTCGAGGTCGATGTAGAGCAAGGACAGATGATGGTCCTCGCTGCCGGCGTCGGCGAGGTCGGCGAAGAAGGCGTTGAGCAGGTAGAAGAGATGCCTGCGATTGCCCAGCCCGGTCAGCTCATCGGTGATCGCCTGCCGATGGCGCTTCTCGGTCAGCGCGCGCAGCTGCCGGACTGACAGCCCCAGCCGCACGCCGACCGTCAGCAACGTTGCGGCGGCCAACCCGATCGCGACCGGCGTGATCCGATGCAATGTGTCGGTGAGGAGGACGGCCAAGCCGGCGCAAGCGCCCAGTCCGGGGAGCAGGAAGCCCGCGGTTCGCTGGGGGGCCAGGATGTTGAAGTGCCCGGGACGCATCCACACGGACACGGAGATGAGGAGGATCGAGGCGGGCCAGGCGATTCCGTCGACGATGGTGCCGACGTGGGATGTCGACCCCGACGTCGCGAAGAGGTTGAAGGTGTCACCAAGGGCATTGACGGCGACGGCGGCGGCCAGGAGAACCCACTGCGGGTTCTTCCTGACGGAGATGATCGCGGTGCCACCCACCGCGAGGATGAGCAGGAGCACGTCGCCGATCGGGTAGGCGAGGTTGGTCGCCACGTCGATCGCGGTGGCGCTGCCTCCCACCGTGTGCAGGATCGTGTTGAAAGCGAAGCAGGCGCACACCGCGGCGGCGCCGAGCCCGGCGACGGCACCGTCGAGCCACGTCACAGAACCGAGGTTCTTGATGTGCCGGCGCATCAGCAGGACCATCCCGACGTAGGCGATGGGGTAGAAGCCCACCCAGAAGAGGTCGGACCACGACGGCGTCGGCTGCGTTCCCCCGCCTGCCGTCTGCACGGTCTGCAGCAGGTCGCCGAGGCTCCAGGAGAGGACCGACAGGCCCAGGATCAGCGGGATGGCCCGGCGCCGGCGCGAACCGAAGGCTCGCACGATGCACAGGCCGCTGACCGCCACCTCGAACGCGGCCACCAGCCAGCCGTCCACCAAATCGACGGACTGGTCCTCGCCGCGCACGATCAGCGAGACGAGATAGGCGAGGAGCAGGAGCGCAAGGACTCCGTACGCGGCCCAGATGGCGCGGGGGGCATCGCCGACCCGCCTGGCCAGGCTGGCGGCGCGAACTGCGCGGGGCGCGGACGTCACATCGAGAGGGTAGGACCGGCTCGGGCAATCTCGGACGACGGTCGGTAGGCAACAGGTCACAAGATCGCACGAACTCGGTGACAGCGGCTATCCTCACCCCCGCAGTAGTGAGGAGGTACGGGGACGAACTACATCGACCTCGTCAACGAGGTGACCGCTCCGCTCCCGCCACTGCCCATCGCGCGGATGGCCATGCCCCCATGGCGGCCCCTGCGAATCCCGCTCGAGGAGGCCAGGGTGATGCTGGTGAGCAGCGCGGGGGTGCACTTCCGCGCGGACCCGCCGTTCGCGCCGGTCGACGACCTCACCTTCCGGACCATCCCCGCCGTCACGCCGCCTGCGCTGTTGCGCCCCAGCCACCCGAGCCCGATCCGGCGGCCGGGACTCATCGACCTCGACGTCGTGCACCCCGCGCGGCGGCTCGCCGAGCTGGCCGAGCAGGGTCGCATCGGCGGGGTCACCGACCACCACCTCAGCATGCTCGGCGCGGTCAAGTCACTGGTGCCGCTGGTCACCATCATGGGGCCGGCGATGGCTGTGGATGCCGGCTCTGCGGGCGCGGACCTGGTGCTCCTGGTCCCGCTCTGCCCTGCCTGCCACCAGGCCATCGGGCTCCTGGCGCGCGTCATCGAGCGCGCCGGCATCCCCACCGTGACCGTCACTGGGGCGCGCGACATCACCGAGCGGGTGCGCCCGCCCCGGGCCGGCTGGCTCGACTTCCCGCTCGGCTACTCGGTGGGCCGGCCCGATGAGCCCGATGAGCAGCGCGCGATCTGCCTGGACGTCCTCCGGCTCGCTGTGTCGGCGACCATCCCCGGAGACATCGCCGACCTCGGCTATTCCTGGCCGGAGGCCGGCTGGGCCGATGCCATCGCCCAGCAGTACCGCGACGAGTTGGCCACCGTCATCGCCCAGCGCAGCCATGAGTTCAACGGCGCCGGCGAGCACTTCGCGGCCGACGAGGTGGCCGCTGTCGAGGAGATGAGCCGCCGCGGCGTGTTGTAGAACGGGACGCGCCCGTCGACGCCTACCGAATGCGGGGACGCCGGGGTGGCTCACCGCGCAGCCGTGCGCTCACCCGCCGGGCGAGAACGGCGCCGACAAGGATGATCGCGATGACCAGCAGCACGAGGTAGATGTGCACGGCGGGAGTATGCGCCGGCCCCGACACCACCAACGCAACCTCAGGGCAGCAGGTCGTACGCGCGCAGCGTGAGGAACTCGGGGAGCTCCTCGGAGTTGAGCAGCTCGTCGAACAGGGCCCGTGCTGCGTCGACCAGACCCAGGCGGCGCGGGTCGTCACCGAGCTCTGCGCGGATGGCGGCGAGCTCCTCCTCCTCGACGCGCGTGAGCAGCTCGCGCGTCACCGTCGCACCATCGGTCAGCGCCACGCCGCGGTGCAGCCACTGCCACAGCTGGCTGCGCGCGATCTCCGCGGTGGCGACGTCCTCCATCAGGTTGTAGATGGCCACGGCGCCGCTGCCGCCCAGCCAGGCGCTGAGGTAGCGGAGCGCGACGCTGACGTTGTTGCGCACGCCCTCGGCCGTCACCTCGTGGCCCGCCGAGTCGAGGTTCAGCAGCTGCGCGGCGGTGACGTGGACGTCATCTCGGCAGCGGTCGAGCTGGTTGGGGTTGGCGCCCAGCATGGCGTCGAACTCCTCGAGCGCGATCGGCACCAGGTCGGGGTGCGCCACCCAGGTGCCGTCGAAGCCGTCACCGGCCTCGCGTGCCTTGTCGGCGTGCACCGCCGCGAGCGCTGTCTCGTTGACCGCGGCGTCACGGCGGCTGGGGATGAAGGCGGCCATGCCGCCGATGGCGTGCGCGCCGCGACGGTGGCACGTGCTGACCAGGAGCTCGGTGTACGCGCGCATGAAGGGAACGGTCATGGTGAGGCGGCGCCGATCCGGCAGGATGCTGCCGCCGCGCGCCGCGAACGTCTTGACAGCGCTGAAGAGGTAGTCCCAGCGGCCCGCGTTGAGTCCCGCCGAGTGGGTGCGCAGCTCGTGGAGGATCTCCTCCATCTCGAACGCCGCGGGCAGCGTCTCGATGAGCACGGTGGCGCGGATCGAGCCGGGATCCAGCCCGAGATGCGCCTCGGTGAAGTCGAACACGTCGTTCCACAGGCGTGCCTCGAGGTGGCTCTGCATCTTGGGCAGGTAGAAGTACGGGTTGCTGCCGATCTGCTGCAGCGCCTGTGCGTTGTGCGACCGTGTACAGCCCGAAGTCGAACAGGCTCGCCGATATCGGCGTTCCGTCGACCAGGAGGTGTTTCTCGACGAGGTGCCACCCGCGCGGCCGCACCAGCAGCGTCGCCACCACGTCGTCGAGACGGTACTCGCGACCGTCGGGGTTGGTGAACCTCAGGCTGCGTCGCACCGCCTCACGGAGGTTGGCCTGGCCCTCGACCATGTTCTCCCAGGTCGGCGCGTTGGAATCCTCGAAGTCCGCCATGTAGCCGGTGGCACCGGAGTTGAGCGCGTTGATGAGCATCTTGGCGTCGGTCGGACCGGTGATCTCGACGCGCCGGTCGGCGAGGTCGGGCGGCGCGGCGGCGACCGCCCACTCCGCGGCACGCACCGCGGCGGTGTCGGCCAGGAAGTCCAGCGAGCCGCCGGCGTCCAGCCGAGCCTGCTGCGCACGCCGTCGTTGCAGCAGCTGCTCGCGCACCGGGTTGAAACGGCGCTGCAGCTCTTCCACGAAGGCAACGGCGGTCGGCGTGAGCACGACGTCGGTTGCGGCGGTGTGCGCGCCGGCCACCTCAGCGGTCAGATGCGCAGCCTCGCGCCGCCGGTGTTGACGGTCACCACGTGGCGATCCGTGAAGTTCTCCACCGACCAGCGGCCGAACCGTCCCCAGCCGCTGTCCTTGACGCCGCCGATGGGCATCACCGGTTCCGCGTACATGGTGGGCCCGTTGACGTTGACGACGCCCGCCTCCACGCGCTTGCCGAGCTCGAGGCCGCGGCCCGTGTCTCCGCACATGATCGACGCGGTGAGGCCGTACGACGTGCCGTTGGCGACGGCCAGCGCGGCGGCGACGTCGTCCACCCGCTCGACGATGACCACCGGCGCGAACGTCTCCTCGCAATGCAGCGGCGACCCGGGCTCGACGTCGATGAGGATGGTGGGCTCGAGGCATGGCCCGTGGAACCGGCCGCCGGCCACCACCGTCGCCCCCCGCGCCTGCGCCGCGGCCAATCGCGCCTGCGCCTTCGCCACCGCGCTGGCGTTGATGAGCGGCCCCAGCGCCGATGACGGGTCACGCGGGTCGCCGACCGTCAGCGTACGCGCCTTGGCCGCGAACCGCTCGAGGAAGTCGTCGTACACCGGCGCCTCCACGATGATCTTGCGGGCGTTCATGCAGATCTGACCCTGGTGGAAGAAGGCGGCGAACGCGGCCGTCTCGACGGCGTTCTCGATGTCGGCGTCCGCGAGCACCAGCATCGGGTTGAAGCCGCCGAGCTCGAGCACGATCTTCTTGAGGTGATGGGCCGCCCGCTCGGCGAGGTGCCGGCCCACCGCGGTCGAGCCGGTGAAGTTGATGGCGCGCACCTCGGGCCGCTCGAAGAACTCGTCGGCGATCCCCACCGCGGCGCCCGCGGCATGGGTGATGACGCTGCACACACCCGCGGGGAAGCCGGCCTCCTCGAGGATCTCGGCGATCACCAGCCCGGCGGCAACCGGCGCCTCCTCGGACGGCTTGAGGACGACGGTGTTGCCCGTGGCCAGCGGCGGCGCGATGGTGCGCCAGGCCAGGTTGAACGCCCCGTTCCACGGCGTGAAGCCCGCCACCACGCCGAGCGGCTGGCGGAAGGCGTAGCACGTGGTGTCGGGCGCCTCGACGGCGATGATCTCCCCGCCCATGTCGTACGGCCATTGGGCGGCTTGGCGCAGGAACCCGGCCGACCACTGCACCTGGAAGCCCGCGAACTTGGCGACCGCGCCGGTCTCGGCGGCGAGCAGCGCGATGAGGTCGGGCGCGCGCCGCTCGACGATGTCGGCTGCGGTGAGGAAGAGGCGCTGGCGCTCGCGCGGGCCCAGCGCGGCCCAGGACGGAAAGGCTGCCGCGGCGGCGTCCACAGCGTCGCGCGCGTCGTCGCGCGTCGACGCGGGGATGTGGGCAAAGACACGCCCGGTGAAGGGCTCGAGGTCGTCGAACCAGCTGTCGCTGGAGGCGCCGGTCCACTTCCCCGCGACGAACTGCTGACGCCGCGGGGCGTCGACGATGCCCGTCATTTGGTCACCGTAACACAGGCGGGCGTATGCTAGAGTGCCTTACGCACTACGGACGAGTGACTGGCTTGGGGCGCCGGTCCTGACACGGGTGAAGAGGCATGGCCAACCGTCTCGAGGCGATCGCGAATCGCCTGACCGAGCTGGGATTCTCCCAGTACGAGGCGCGCACGTACCTCGGCCTGCTCACCGCGGAGTTGGCGACGGGGTACTCGGTCGCCAACGCGACCGGGGTGCCGCAGCCGAAGGTGTACGAGACGCTGCGCCGGCTCGTCGAGCGCGGCGCGGCGGTGCGCACCGGCGACAACCCTGGCCGGTACAGCGCGGTCGCTCCCGACACGCTCCTGCACGGCCTCGAGCAGGACTTCGCGGGGCGTGTCGAGGCGGTGCGGCGCGACCTCGAGACACTGCCGAGCCGCGCCGGCGTGCCCGAGCTGCTCGCCGTCCACAAGGTCGAGTCCTTTCCCGCCGCCGTCGAACGGGCACGTGCGGCGATCGCCGGTGCGCGCACCCGTGTCTACCTGAGCGGCCGTCGCGACGAGCTCACCGACCTCGGTGACGCGGTGGCACAGGCTTCCACCGCCGGGGCGGAGTTCGTGCTCGTGCACTTCGGCAAGCTGCCCTTCGCCACTCCCCCCGGGACGGTGGTGCGCCACGCCAGCACGGACGGCGTGCTCTACCGGCAGCGGCGGGCACGCCACCTGGCGGTTGTCGTCGACTCCACCTGGTGCCTCTGGGGTGTCGCCAAGGACGGCAAGACCTGGGACATCCTCATCAGCGACGCGCCCCTGCTCGCCGGCCTGGTCAAGGCGTACATCCGTCATGACCTGTTCGTGCAGCGGATCTTCGCCGACTTCCCCGCTGAGCTCGAAGAGCGGTACGGCTCCGGTCTGCTCGAGCTCGCCAGCCTGTCGGCGACGGTCGGTCAGACGGCCGACGAGGCGCTGGAAGGCGCCGGTTGACACAGCCATCGCGCGGGCCACAGGCCCGCGCCGGCACCGCCCTCGCCGCCTGATGCGCAGGATCGACCTGCACTGCTACCCGGGGACCCGCGAGTGGATCGCCTCACAGGGCCCCTTCGCTGACGCGCTCGGCGCCTACTGGAACCACGAGTGGGTCGACAAGGAGGAGGCCGAGGTGGCGGGCGAGTTCCGCGCCGCCGGTGTCGAGGCGGTGCTGGTGGCGTTCGACATCGAGTTCGTCATCGGCGCCCCGCCCTGCACGAGCGAATACGTGGCCCAGATGCGCGACCGCAACCCCGACACGGTGCTGCAGGCGTGGGGCGCGGTCGATCCCCACAAGGGACAGGCGGCGATCGACGAGGCCGTCCGCGCGGTGCGTGAGCACCACGTGCTCGGCTTCCACTTCCACCCCATCATGGGTCACTACTCCGTCGACGACGCTGCGCTGCGCCCTCTCTTCGAGACCATCGCCGGGCTCGGCGTGCCGGTCATGGTCGACGTGGGCACGACAGGCATGGGCGCGGGACTGCCCGGCGGGTTCGGCTCGCGCATCCGCCACGCACACCCGATGTGCGTCGACGAGCTTGCCGCCAACTTCCCGCAGCTGACCATCATCGCGGCCCACCCCGGGTGGCCGTGGGTCGACGAGATGACCGCCGTCGCGCTCCACAAGGGCAACGTCTTCTGGGAGCTCTCCGGCTGGGCCCCCAAGTACTTTCCCGACAGCCTCAAGCGCGACGTGCGCGGCCGGCTGCGCGACAAGGTGATGTTCGGCAGCGACTACCCGAGCATGCCGTACGAGCGCATCTTCCGCGAGTGGGACGAGCTGGGCTACTCCGACGACGTCATGGAAGGCGTCTTCCACGCCAACGCGGAGCGCGTGCTCGGCTTCGAGCCCGCCGCCACCCGCGCCGAGCGCGCCGGTTGAGCGCCACCGCCAGGCCCGTCGCGCTCGTCACCGGCGCCGCGCGCGGCATCGGTCGCAGCACAGCTCTCGCCTGCGCGCGCGCCGGCCACGACGTCGTCCTCAACTTCAGCCGCAGCCGCGAGGCGACGGAGGCCGTCGCCGGCGAGGTGGCGGCGAGCGGCGCGCGTGCCTCGATCTTCCAGGCCGACGTCGCCGATGAGGCCGCTGTGCTGGCGATGCTCGACATGGTCCGCGAGGACTTCGGACGGCTCGACGCCCTCGTCAACAACGCCGGCACGACGGTGGACACCCCGCCGTCGGACCTCGACGGGCTGAGCATGGAGGACTGGGACCGCGTCTTCGCAGTCAATGTGCGCGGCACCTTCCAGGTGACCCGCGCCGCGGTGCCGCTGCTCCGCGAGTTGTCGCGCGCAGCGGTGGTCAACGTCGCCAGCATCGTCGGCCTGCGCCCCGGGCCACAGCCCTTTCCCTACGCCGCGAGCAAGGCGGCCGTGGTCAACCTCACGCGGACGCTGGCCGGCGCGCTGGGCCCCTCGATCCGCGTCAACGCCGTCGCGCCCGGGTGGATGGTCGGCGACTGGATGGAGCACGCGCTCGGTGACAACTACGAGCGTCTCATGGAGCGGCGCGCGCGGCTGACGCCCCTCGGCCGCTGCGTGACCCCCGACGAGGTCGCGGTGACCATCCTCAGCCTGCTCACCGGCAACCCGTTCGTCACCGGCGAGGTCGTCGTCGTCGACGGCGGCTTCAGCGCCACCACGTAGGCGCGATGGGCCACGAGGAGCCACTGCCCGGCGTGGTGCCGTACCCGGCGGAGTTCGCCGCGCGGTACCGCGCCAAGGGGTACTGGCACGATCGCACCCTCGACCAGGTGTTCGGCGAGCTGTTCGACGTGCACGCCGACCGCGTCGCGCTGCTGCATGGCGACGAGGTGATCACCTACGCGCAGCTGGCCCGCCGCCGCGCGACGCTGGCCGCCAAGCTGCACGACCTGGGGCTGCGCCGCCGCGAGCGCGTCGTCATGCACCTGCCGAACGCGCCCGAGTTCCTGTACCTCTACTTCGCGCTGCAGATGATCGGCGTCATCCCGGTGCTGGCGCTGGCGCCGCACCGCCGGCTCGAGATCGATCACTTCGCGCGACTCACCGAAGCGGTCGCGTACTTCGGCACCGACCCCGAGCTGGGCGCGACCGTGCAGAGCGGCAACCCGGCACTGCGCCACGTCGTGCTGATGGAGGAGCTGCATCCGGGCGACGACACCACCGCCCCTCCCCGCGTGGAGGTGGATCCGACCGACCCCTGCTGCCTGCTGCTCTCCGGCGGCACGACGGGGATCCCCAAGCTCATCCCACGCACCCACAACGACTACGTGTACAACTCCGAGGCGGCCGCGGCGGTTCATTACATCGAGCCGAACAGCTGCCAGCTGTCGGTGGCTCCCCTGGCGCACAACATGCCGCTGGCGTGCCCCGGGGTGCAGGGGTTCCTCATGCACGGCGCACGCGTCGTGCTCAGCCAGGGCACTCGTGCCGCCGACATCCTGGCCCTGGTGGAGCGCCACCGGGTCACCCACATCGCCGCCGTGCCGGCGCTGTACATCCGCTGGCTCTCGGACGCGCAGGCCGGTGACCACGACCTCTCCTCGGTGCAGCTGCTGCAGTCCGGCGGCCAACGCCTGCAGCCGGAGCTGCGCCGGCGGATGGCGACGTTCTTTCCCAACGCCTTCGTGCAGGAGAACTTCGGGATGAGCGAGGGCACTCTGTTCTTCGTCAGCAAGGACCTTCCTGAGGAGGCGCGGATGGAGACCGTGGGCATGCCCGTCTCCGCCGACGACGAGGTGCGCCTCTGCGACGAGAGCGGTGCCGAGGTGCCCGACGGGGAGATCGGCGAGCTGACCGTGCGCGGGCCGTACACGCTGCGCGGCTACTACCGTGCGCCGGAGTACAACGAGCGCCAGTTCACCAGCGACGGCTTCTACCGCTCCGGGGACCTGATGCGCCGCCACTGGTCGGGGGCATACCTCGTCGAGGGGCGCATCAAGGACCTCGTCAACAGGGGTGGCGAGAAGATCAGCGCGGAGGAGGTGGAGAACCTCATCCTCATGCACCCCGCCGTACGCAACGCCGCCTGCGTCCCCTACCCGGACCCGGTTCTCGGCGAGCGGATGTGCGCCTGCCTGGTGCTGCACCCGGCGCAGAGCCTCACCCTCGAGGAGCTGACCACGTTCCTCCTCGGGCTCGGCATCGCCAAGTTCAAGCTCCCTGAGCGCCTCGAGGTGCTCGACGACTTCCCGCTGTCGCCCTTCGGCAAGGTGTCGAAGAAGGTGCTGGCGGACAGGCTGCTCACCGGAGGCGCAGTGTGATCATCGACGCGTACTCGCACGTCTTCCCCATGCCGCTCATCGACGCGCTCGCCGAGGTCAGCCCGACCGCGGAGCTGCAGGCGCTGCGCTCGCAGAGCTCGTACCTGTACGACGAGGACCGGCGCATCGCGTTCATGGACGAGCACGGCTTCGACGTGCAGGTGCTGGTGCTGGCGCGTCCGCCGGTGTGGCTCGGCATGGCGCGTCCCGACATCCACCGCATGACGCGCGTCGCCAACGACAGCATCGCCGACTTCGCCCGCCGCCACCCCGACAGGTTCATCGGCGTGGGCGTCATCCCTGTCGTCGACGACGTGACGATGGCGGAGTACGAGCGCGTCCACGACGAGCTCGGGCTGGCCGGCGTCCTCATCTTCTCCAACATCGAGGGCAGGCCACTCGACGACGAGTCGATGTGGCCGCTGTACGCCCGGGCGGCGGAGAGGGGCACCCCGCTGTGGATCCATCCCCAGCACGCCAACTTCTACCCCTGGATCGGCAAGGACGTGCTCGACCGCACCCTGGCATGGCCGTTTGACACCTCGCTGGCGATGGCGCGCCTGGTGTACGGCGGGGTGTTCGAGAAGCACCCCGGCATCAAGTTCGTCACCCACCACATGGGCGGCATGATCCCCTACTTCGCGCACCGCATCGACGCCTTCTCGCGGAGCGTGGTGGCCGAGTACGCCAAGCTGGGCATCGGGGGCACCAGCGCCAGCCTCAGCGTGCCCGCCATCGAGCACTTCCGCCGCTTCCACAACGACACCGTCAGCAACGGGTCTGTCGAGTCGCTGACCATGGCGATCAACTTCTTCGGCAACGAGCGCATCCTCTTCGGCACCGACTTCCCGTTCGGGCCGCCGAGCGGCTCGTGGGCGGTCGACGAGCTCCGCGCGGTGGAACGCGTCGACGTCAGCGCCGCCGACCGCGCGGCGATCCAGCACGGCAACGCTCAGAGGCTGCTTGGGCTGTCCGGGTGACCCTGGGGCGGTTGCGTCAGGACGCCCTCAATCCGAAGACCACATCGGTGTCGCCCGTTCGGCCGCCTCGCGAATGAGCGTGGCGTCGATCTCGTGGCGCGTCAGCGGGATCCCGTAGGCGGGCCACTCGCAGGAGAAGACCAGCGGGCCGGGCGGGGGCAACGGCCAGACCCAGAACGTGGTGTGCGCGCGCCATTGCCCCGCGCCGCCCTCGCGGGGCATCAGGTACGGCCCGTCCGGAGTCGCCGGGCGCTGCATGGGAGGGCCGAGGTTGTCAGCCTCTGAGCCGTCCGCGTAGCGAATGCGCAGCCGAAGGTGGTCGTCGGAGATCTCACCTGGTTGATCGCCGTGCCTGGCTCGTAGACCCCCGAGGCCGTGCATCATGTCGTGAACGTGGGCGCCGGACCGGTGGTGGGCGACAACCTGGAACTCGAAGCCCGACCGGTACGCGGTCAGGTGGAGCACCTGGACCGCGGCCGTGGCCGACCGTGCCAGGAGGAAGCCCACCGAAACCGGCTCTCCGAGCTCGTGCTCCGGTGGTACTCCCGGGAAGGGTTCGGCGGACGATTCCTCGCCAGACGCCTTGTAGTAGCCGCTCCACGCGGCGGATCCCTGCGGCACGTCTGGCGCGCCGGCCGGCTCGCTGACCGCCTCCACGCCCTGCACAGCGTTGATCTCCGCGCGTACGTGGCTGAGGCTCAGCCCAAAGTCCGACAGGATGTGTGCCGCGATCCCCTCTCCTTCGCGCAGGATTCCCAGCAGGATGTGCTGCGTCCCGACGTACGTGTCGCGGCCACGCTGCGCCTCCTGGAAAGACATCTCGATGACCTGCTTGACGCGCGACGTGGGCACGATCTGCCGGACCACGACCTCCTGGTTGCCTCCGAGCACCCGCTCGATTGCCTGGTGCACCTCGTCGGCTGCAATGCCCGATCGACGGAAGATCTCGCCGGCGACGCTGTCCTCCTGGGCGAGCAGCCCGAGCAGCAGGTGCTCGGTGCCGATGTAACTGTGGTGAGCCCTCTGCGCAAACTCGTGCGCCACCCGCAGCGCCTCCTTGGCTGCATCGCTGAAACGCTGGAGGGGGAACATGGCAGCGCCCATCATGGGCGGTACCCTTGCGAGATGCGACTCCTCCGGTATCCCATCAACGTCACAGCGGACAGCTCGTGAGCCGGCTGGAATTTGGCTCGGGGACGATCGCGATGCGGTACCAGCCGAGAACCTAGCCCATCGGGCCATGAACGTCGACTTCGGCCGGACCGCGAGTGATTACGGACGTCATAGGGCCGGCTTCCCCAGCTCGATGTTCGATCGACTGGGGCAGTACGGTGTGGGCGCCAGCGGTCAGCGGGTCGTCGACGTCGGCACTGGCACGGGCACGCTCGCCCGAGGGTTTGCCCTGCGTGGATGTGACGTGCTCGGCGTCGATCCATCCGCGGAGCTCGTCAGTGAGGCGCGGCGCCTCGACCGAGACGCCCGCGTGAGCGTCGACTACCGAATCGCCCGAGCCGAGGACACGGGCTTGGGCGACGGGTCGGTCGACGTGTATGCCGCGGGGCAGTGCTGGCACTGGTTCGATCGTCCCACCGCCGCGGCCGAGGCGCGACGGGTGCTGGTGGTGGGAGGCACGATCGTCATCTGCCACTTCGACTGGCTGCCACTCGATGGCAACGTTGTCGAAGCCACGGAGCAGCTGATCCTGGCCCACAACCCAAGCTGGGGTGCCGCAGGCGGACGCGGCATCTATCCCGAGTGGACCACTGACGTGGCCATCGCCGGCTTTACCGGCATCGAGACCTTCAGCTTCGACGTCGGCGTCGCCTACAGCCGCGAGGGGTGGCGCGGACGGATCCGCGCGAGCGCCGGGGTGGCCGCCTCCCTGGACGGCGAGGCCGTGCATCGTTTCGACGCTGAGCACTCCGAGATGCTCGCCGAGCGATTTCCAGAGGAGCCGCTCGAGATCCCGCACCGGGTGTGGGCGCTGATCGCTCGTCGTCCGTGACCGGCGGACGTGCCAGCCGGCAGCCCGAGCCGACAAGGATCGCGTAGCCCTGTCCGTGGCGGCCGCTCCCCGCTGACCACCCTCGTGCCCACGATGCTCACGGCGCAGAGACGTCCAGTGAGACGTCGACCGTCTGCCCGGCTCGGACAGCCACCGTCGCTCGATATGTCCCCGGCTCAGACTGCTGCGGCGCCGCGACCTGGTAGGTGCCCGGGACGACCTCGGCATCGAAGACGCCCACGGCATTCGTTGCGGTACGCAGCACGGCTCCACTGGCGGCGTTCGTCACCGTGATCGCTGCCGCCGCGATCGGCGACGAGTAACCGGGACAGCCGCCTGCAGGGGGACTGGCACCGCGCCCGCCTGTCAGCCGACCAGTGGGCCCTCCACCGCGGGCTCGTCCACGGCCGTCTCCAAGGCCTCATCCTCGGGCTGCGGCGGCGCGGTGGCGCCGAGGAAGATCTCGCGCATGTCGGGCTTGGCGAGCACCTCGCGGGCGTCGGCCGACATGACCACCTCGCCGCGCACCAGCATGTATGCCCAGTCGGAGATGGCCAGCGCGGCCACGGCCTTCTGCTCGACGAGCAGCACGCCCTTGCCGATGTCGCCGAGCGCGCGCACCTGGTCCTCGAGAACCGAGCGCGACAGCTCCGGCGACAGGCTCGCCGTCGGTTCGTCGAGAAGGAGAACCGTGGGTTCGAGCATGAGCACGCGGGCGATCGCCGTCATCTTGCGCTCGCCACCACTCAGGGTCTCGACGTAGCGGTTGAGCCGCGGCTTCAGCTGCGGGAACACCTCGAGCGCCCGTTCCATGCGCTCGGCCCTCTGCGCGCGGTTGAAGAGATAGCCGCCCATGTCGAGGTTCTCGCGCACGCGCAGACCGTCGAAGACGTCGTCGACCTGGGGCACGTAGCCGATCCCCAGCCTCGCGAGCTTCTCCAGCCGCATCCCGGTGACGTCCTTGCCGCCGAGCTCGACGCGACCCGCCGTCATCCGCGCGATCCCCAGGATGCCCTTGAGCAGCGTGCTCTTGCCGGCCCCGTTGGGACCGACCACCGCCACGACCTTTCCCCGCCGGACGTCCATGTCGACGTCGCGGATGATCGGCGGGCCTCCGTACCCGGCGGTCACGCCGCGGATGGACAGCGCCGGCGCGTCGCCGTTGTCAGCCGATGACATACGCGTCCTGCACCTCGCGGTTGAGGCGGAGCTCGGACATCCGCCCTTCGGACAGCATCCGGCCCTGCGCCATGACCACGACCTTGCCGCAGATCCTGTCGACGGTGTCGAGCTCGTGCTCGACGAGCAGCAGCGAGAGGCCGTCGGCGGCCAGGCCGAGCAGCACGTCCTCGAGCTGGCGCGACAGGCTCGGGCTCAGCCCCGCCATCGGCTCGTCGAGAAGCAGCAGCTTGGGCCGCATCATCAGCGCGCGCATGATCTCCACCGCGCGCTTCTGGCCGCCGCTGAGGGTGCGCGCGAGGTCGTCCGCCTTGGCGCCCATCGAGAAGGTGTCGAGCATGGCGCGCGCCTGCTCGACGAGCTCGCTCTCCTGGCTGCGCCAGAAACGACGGCCGCCGAGCACGCCCGCGGCGGTCTCGCCGCGCTGTGCGGGCGCGGCCACTAGGAGGTTCTCGATGGTGGTGAGATTGCCGAAGACGCGCGCCATCTGGAAGGTGCGCACCAGGCCGCGCCGGGCGCGCGCGTACATGGGCATGCCGGTGATGTCGGTACCGTTGAAGCTGACCCGGCCGCCGCTCGGTGGCACGTAGCCGCCGATCACCGCCAGCGCGGTCGACTTGCCGGCGCCGTTGGGCCCGATGAGGCCGGTGATGCTGCCGGGAGCAACCGTGAAGGAGATCCCGTCGACGGCGTGCACGCCGCCGTAGTGCTTCACCAGGTTGTCGACCTCGAGGATCGGCGCGGCGCTGACAGCCATGCTCAACTCGAGGTGGGCGGCCGCAATCGGCGCAATGACCTGAGCCCGCGCTGCGGACTGAGGTACCTCGGCCTGCGTTCCGGGAGCACGCCCTGGGGCCGGAACCAGATGAACGCGATGGTGGCGCTGCCGAGCACGATCCAGCCGAGATCCTCCTTGAGCCCGGGGCTGCCCGAGATCTGGGGGAGGAACTGCACCCCCTGGAGCAGCAGCACCGCCACGATGAGCGTGCCGAGGCTGGCGCCGCGGTCGCTGCCCATGCCTCCGACGATGATGCAGCTGAGGAAGGCGAGCGTCTCGATGTAGACCCACGCCGACGGTGACCACCCGCCGATGAACCCGGCGAGCAGCGCGCCGCTGAGGCCTGCGAAGCCACCGCCCACCGCCTGGACGAGCAGGCGCAGGCCGACCACGTTCTTGCCGGCCGCCGACGCCGCGGTGTCGTCGTCGCGCATCGCGCGCAGCGTGCGTCCCAGTGGCCCGGTGGTGAACCGGCGCAGCACGACGAAGCCGATGACGCAGCACACGGCGACCAACCCGACGTACAGCCAGCGCGCCGTCTCCGGGTCCTGGTCGCTGAAGGGGTTGGGGATCAGAGCCAGCCCGGCGCTGCCGTTGAAGATCCCGACGTCCGCGCCGATGACTGTCGCCAGCATCAGTGAGACCACCAGCATCGCCACCGCCTGGTAGTCCTGGCGCAGGCGCTTCAGCCCGGTGAGGCCGATGACCGCGCCAACCAGCGCGCCCACCGCGACGGCGATCACCAGCGCGACGCCCCAGGGCAGGCCGAAGCCGCCGATGTACTGTTGGAACCCACCGAGGCTCGACGAGGGCCCGAGCGTGCAGACCGCGTAGGTGTAGGCGCCCACCGCGACGACGACGATGTAGGCGAGGTTGGCGACGCCGGACACGCCGAACTCGAGGTTGAGCCCCCACACGGCCAGCAGGTCGGTGCCGAGGTACACCAGCATGACCACGAGGTAGTACTCCCACGCCACGCCCTACCCCTCCATCAACCGGCGCGTCGACCAGGCCGCGCCGAACAATCCGCGCGGCCGCAGCAGCAGGAACGCGATGAGGATCACGAAGGCGACGACGTCCTTGTAATTGGGGTTGCTCACCGCCGCGGCGACCTCACTGGACACGCCCACGATCAGGCCTCCGAGCATCGCCCCGTAGGGCTGGCCGATCCCGCCGAGCACCGCCGCGGCGATCATCGGGATCAGGAACAGCGAGCCGAGCGAGAAGTCGAAGCTCACGGTGGTGATCGCCAGGGCGACGCCGGCAGCGCCGCAGAGCGAGCCCGAGATGAGCCAGGCGATGTCACTGACCCTGTCGGTGGCGATGCCGCAGCTGCGCGCCAGGGTGCGGTTCGACGAGGTCGCCCGCATCGCCTTGCCCAGCGTCGTGCGCGTGAGCAGCAGGTGCAGGCTCAGCATCACCGCGGCGGTGAGCGCGATGATGGCCACCTGGCCGGCCGACAGCGTGAAGCCGATCAGGTGCAGCGTGGACCCGCTCTGCTCGCCATAGCTGTGCGACTCCGGCCCCGCGATGGCCACGATGACGTACTGCAGGATGATCCCGGCCGAGACGGTCACGATGACCATCGCGATGGCCCGCGTGCCGCGCCGCACCAGCGGCGCCAGCAGCACGCGGTGGTACGCGACCGAGGCGATGCCCACCACGATCGCCCCGAGCAGCAGCGCCAGCCAGGCGTTGACCCCGTGGCTGATGAGGACGAGCCCCACGTACGCGGCCAGGGTCATCAGCGACCCGTAGGTGATGTTGAGGATGTTGCTGATGCCGAACTGCACCGAGAAGCCCACTGCCCCCAGCGCGATCACCGCGCCGGTGGCGATGCCGAAGCCGATCGCCTCGATCACCAGCTGCAACGTTCATCCCCCGCATGCGCGCAGCGGGAGCCGCCGCCGGCCCGTCCCGGCTGCGGCTCCCTGTGCGCTGACGAGTGAGGCCCAGCCTCAGAGGTCACAGTAGACCGAGCACCTTCGTTCCCGAGATGGTGCCGACGCGGCTGGCGCTGCCGTCCGCGGCGAAGACGTTGGCGGCGAACTCACCAGCGGAGTTGTGGTACTTGTTGAAGACCACCTCGCCGATCACACCGACGTACTGGATCTGCTTGCCTGCCTTGAGCGCGGCGGCACCGTCGGCGAAGTTGCTGACCACTGTCGCGCCGGTCTTCGGGGACACCACCTTGGTGACGAACTGGTTGTAGTAGGACCCCACCGTGGTCTTGGCCATGATCATCGCCAGCGCCATGATGTTGATGCCGTCGTAGGCTGACGCCGGCGGCCCCACCGCGCTGAGCACGTCAGCGATCGCCGAGGTCTTCGAGTTCGCCTTGAGCGCGGCCTTGTAGGTGGCGAACGCCGGCGTGGTCTGGCTGAACGACGAGCCCACCAGGTAGACGTTGTTGGTGACGTAGTCGGTGCCGACCACCCGGGTCAGCGCGCCGAAGAAGTCCGGCGTCAGCGAGTCCGTGGCGGTGACCATGGCGGGCAGCGAACCGTTGTTGAGCTGCTTGTACTCCGACATGAACGTCGCGGTCGTCTGCGGGTCGGCCGACCAGATCAGCGCGTCGGGATGGCTGGCGATGACGCGGGCCACCTCGCTCGAGTAGGAGGCGGCGTCAGCGGGGATGGTGAGCTGGAGGCCGAGGCTGCCACCGAGCTTGGGCATCGCCGCCTGCAGCCCGGGGAGGTTGCCCTCCGAGCCGATGCCGTTCTGGAAGACGACGGCGACGTTCTTGTAGCCCTTCTGCACCGCCCACACCGCGAACGCGGCGCCGTTGGCGTCGTCCGAGGGGGTCAGCCGCCAGTAGTACGGGTAGTTGTTGGTGGTGAAGGCAGTCAGCCCGTTGGTGGTGACGATGGGGATCTTGGCGGCGTTGACGAGCGGGACCGTGGTCGCCGCGGTGTTGCTCTCGAGCCCGATGGTGAGGTCGAGGTTGTTGGTGGTGGCGATCGCGCGGGTGACGTTCGGCACAGCGTCGGCCGCGTCGCCGGTGTCGTCGATGGGCGAGCAGCTCAGCTGTTTGCCCATCACGCCGCCCGCTTTGTTGATGAGGTCGGTGGCCGCGTAGCAAGGCGCCGAGAGCAGCTTGCCGAACTGCGCGGCCGGCCCGGTGAAGGGCGCGATGACGCCCACGGTGACCGGCCCTGACTGGGTTGGCACCGAGCCCCCACTGCTGGTGCTGTTGGAGCTCCCGCACGCGCTGACGAGGAGCGCGGCCGCGGCGGGGATGGTGAGAAGAGCACGTCGCCCGGAGCCCATGGGAAACCTCCTGTCAAGGCCACAGCGTCCTGCGTCACCAGCGGCGAGCTATGCTCCCTACCGTGGTGAGGACTACCATATCCGGCGCTGCGCGCAAGCGCAAGGGGACCACGTGATCGACCAGGACCCGGAGATCAGGTTCCTCCCCGGCGTTCCACCTGAGGAGGCCGGGGCGCCGCCACTGCGGCCGCGCACCGAGCGGGACGGCGGCATGCTCATCGAGTACGACACCGCTGTCCGGATGCGCGACGGCGTGGAGATCTACGTCGACGTCTTCCGCCCCGACGAGGCGACGCCGGTGGCGCCGATCGTGGCCTGGGGCCCGTACGGCAAGCACGGCGCGGTCAAGTACGACATCTTCCCGCGCCACGGCGTCGACCCCGCCTGGATCTCTCGGCACACGGGCTTCGAGGCGCCCGACCCCGTGTACTGGACGGGGCACGGCTATGCGGTCATCAACGTGGACCCGCGCGGGCTGTGGAACTCGCAGGGGGACGCCACCTTCTACTCCGCGCAAGAGGCGCGCGACATGTACGACCTCATCGAGTGGGCCGGCACGCAACCGTGGAGCAACGGCAGGGTGGGCATGTCCGGTGTCTCGTACCTGGCGATCTCGCAGTGGCGGGCGGCGGCGATGCGCCCACCACACCTCGCCGCCATCAACCCCTGGGAAGGCGTCAGCGACCGCTATCGCGAGATGGCCTACCACGGTGGCATCCCCGAGGACTTCTTCGGACCGATGTGGCGCTCGCGCCGGGTGGCCTGGTCGCGCGGGCGGGTCGAGGACACGGTGGCGATGTACGCCGCCCACCCGCTCATCGACGAGTACTGGGAGAGCAAGACCGCCGACCTCGAGCGCATCGAGGTACCCGCCTTCGTCGTGGCCAGCTGGTCGGACCAGGGCCTGCACACCCGGGGCACGCTGGAGGGGTACAGGCGGATCGCGTCCAAGGACAAATGGCTGCTGGTCCATGCCCGGAAGAAATGGCAGTTCTGGCACCGCCCCGACAACGTCGAGCTCCTCCGCCAGTTCTTCGACCGCTTCCTGCTCGACAAGCCGGGGACGATGGACGGCTGGCCGAGGGTGCGCATGGAGGTGCGCGAGCGCTTCTACGTCGGTGAGCACCGCGACGAGGACACCTGGCCGCTGCCGCGGACCGAGGAGCGACCGCTGTACCTCGACGCGCAGTCCGGGACCCTGACCTCGACGCCGGCGCAGACCGAGGCCGAGGCGCGCTACGACGCCGTCGGCGGCAGCGCGAGCTTCGTGCACCGCTTCACCGCGACGACCGACCTCATCGGACCGATGGCGCTGCGGCTGTGGGTGGAGGCGGACGGCGCGGAGGACATGGACCTGTTCGTTGCCGTCCAGAAGCTCGATGAGAGCGGCGAGATCGTGCCGTTCTCGTTCCTCAACGCGCAGGAGGACGGCCCGGTGGCGCTGGGGTGGCTGCGGGTGTCGCACCGCGCGCTCGACCCGGAGCTCTCCACCCCGCTGCGTCCGTGGCATCCGCACACCCGTGAGGAGCCGCTCGAGCCGGGCCAGACCGTGCCCGTCGAGATCGAGATCTGGCCGTCGGGAACGCGTTTTGGCGCGGGCGAACAGCTGCGCCTGGTGGTCCAGGGACGGGACGTGTACGAGTACCCGCCCGGCATCGTGAAGATGGCGCACTCCAAGACGCGCAACGCCGGCACCCACGTCATCCGCACCGGCGGCCGCTACGACTCGCGCCTGCTCGTGCCCGTGGTGCCCGCGTAGTCTGCGCATGGTGGAGCCGACCGCCCACGTCCTCATCCTCCTCGCCTTCCCGCAGGCGATCCGTGAGCAGTACCGCGACCGTCTGCGTGCGGCTTTCCCGGACGTCACCATCGACCTGGTCGCGCACCACAGCGAGGTGGGCCCGTTCATCGCCGACGCCGACGTGCTCATGACCTTCGGTGCGCACATGGCGGACCACGTGCTCGCCGAGGGCGTGAAGCTGCGCTGGGTGCAGGCGCTCGGCACCGGTGTCGACGGTATCGTCGACAGCCCCTCGTTGCGCGACGGGGTCATCGTCACCAACCTGCACGGCCTGCACGGACCGGCGGTGTCGGAGTGCGTGCTCGCCGGCATGCTGGCGCTGGCCCGCGACCTGC
Source organism: Candidatus Dormiibacterota bacterium (assembly GCA_963823765.1). Taxonomy (GTDB): domain Bacteria; phylum Chloroflexota; class Dormibacteria; order Aeolococcales; family Aeolococcaceae; genus Aeolococcus. The sequence goes on along the minus strand of CAWGML010000002.1, from coordinate 208,461 downwards.
GCCGCTCGTTCGCCAACCAGCAGCAGGCGCGGTGGCAGCGCTTCCCGGTGTCGCTGCTGAGCGGCACCACCGTGGGCATCCTCGGGGTCGGCGCCATCGCCGAGGAGCTGGCGCCGAAGTGCGCCGCGCTGGGCATGCGCGTGGTCGGCATCTCGTCGGCGCCACGCGAGGTGGCCGGATTCGCGACGATGCGGCCCCGCGACCCGCTGGTCGAGGCGGTCACCGACCTCGACCACCTCGTGCTCCTGACGCCGTACACAGCGGAGACGCGCGGCATCGTCAACGCCGCGGTGCTCGAGGCGATGAAGCCGACCAGCCACCTCATCAACGTGGCCCGCGGCGGCGTCGTTGACGAGGCGGCGCTCATCGCCGCCTTGCGCGACGGCGGCATCGCCGGCGCGGCGCTGGACGTCTTCGCCGAGGAGCCGCTGCCCAGCGACCATCCCTTCTGGGCCATGGAGAACGTGCTCATCACCCCGCACACCGCGGGGTTCCACGTCGGCTACGCGGACGACGCGCTGCCCATCGTGGAGGCGAACCTGCGGCGCTTCCTCGCGGGCGACGTCGCCGGCCTCACCGGCGTGGTGCGCACGTGACGCTGGTCCCGCGGTCGGGCGCCGACGAGCGGATCAACCACCCCATCTCCACCACCGAACTGGAACGGCGCTGGGCGGCGATCCGCGCCGCCATGGCACGCGAGGGCGTCGACGTGCTCCTCGCCCAGGCCAGCAACGACTTCATGGGCGGCTATGTGAAGTACCTCACCGACCTGCCCGCCACCAACGGCTACGTCACCACCGTCGTCTTCCCCATCGACGAGCCGATGACCATCGTCGGGCAGGGGCCGTTCGGCATGGACATCAGCATCCCCGAGGGCGGTGACGGCGTGCGCCGTGGGGTGGGCCGGGTGCTCACCACGCCGAGCTACGCGTCGGCGCACTACACCGCAGGGCACGACGCCGAGCTCGCCGCCGCCGTGCTGGGCCGCTTCGCCAGCGGCACCGTGGGCATGCTCGGCACCGCGGCGATCTCCTTCGCGCTCATCGACACGCTGCGGCGAGGTGCGCTCCGTGAGGCGCGCTTCGTCGACGCCTCGGACCTCGTCGACCCCATCAAGGCGGTGAAGAGTGAGGAGGAGATCTCGCTGGCGCGGCTGTGCGCACGGGCCCAGGACGAGGCGATGCGCGCGGTGCTCGAGGCGCTGCGCCCGGGCATGCGTGAGATCGAGGCGGCCGCCATCGCCGAACAGGTGGGCCACTCGCTCGGCAGCGAGCAGGGGCTGTTCCTCGCCTACTCCGGGCCGGCCGGCGCGCCCGGGCAGATCGTCAACCGCCACCTCCAGAACCGCGTGCTGCAGGCCGGCGACCAGTTCAGCCTGCTCATCGAGAACAACGGTCCCGGCGGCTACTACTGCGAGCTCGGTCGCAGCGCGGTGCTCGGCAGGGCGACTCCACAGATGAAGGAGCAGCAGCAGGTGCTGCTCGAGGTGCAGCAGCTCTGCGTCGACATGCTCCGTCCCGGTGCGGACTGCCGCGAGATCTTCGAGGCGTACAACGCGCACATGCGCTCACGGGGGCTCCCCGAGGAGAAGCGCGTCCACTTCCACGGCCAGGGGTACGACATGGTCGAGCGGCCGCTGGTGCGTTTCGACGAGACGATGCGCGTCGCCGCCGGCATGTACTTCTCGCTGCACCCCGCGTTCAGCACCGAGCACGGCTACAGCTGGACGAGTGACGACTACCTGCTCAGCGCCGGCGGCACCGTCGAGCGGATGCACGCGACGCCCCAGGAGCTGTTCGAGGTAGGGTGACGCGCCGCTAGACGTCGTTGTCGGTGTCGGGGAGCGGGACGCGCCGGAAGATGCGCCACAGGGTGACGTCATACACCGACTTCAATCCGCCGGCGATCACGAACGGCAGCCCGAGCGTGAGCAGTGTGCCCTGCAGGAGAGCGCCAGCGATGACCGGACTGGCAGCGGAGCCGGCGCTCCTGGCGAGCGACGTGACACTTGCCGCCGCGGTGCGCTCCGCGGGAGCGACCAGCGCCATGGTGTACGCCTGGCGCGTGGGCACGTCCATCTGCGACAGCAGTTGCCGGAGCAGGAGAGTGGCGGCGGCGAGCGGAAACGTCGGCATGAACGCCACCAGCGCGAGGAGCGCATTGGACGGGAGGTGGGTGAACACCATCGTGTTCAGCAGGCCCACCCGCCGCGCCAGCGGGGCTGCCGCGAGGAACGACAACGCCGACAGCGTGTTGGCCGCGAAGAAGAGCACCCCCAGCGGCCCCAGCGCGATGCCGAACCTCAGGTGCATGTACAGCGCGAGCAGGCTCTGCACAACCAGGCCGCCGGCCAGGGCGTCGACGCTGAACAGCGCCGCCAGGCGGAGCACCACAGGGCGCGACCGACCCATTGCCGGCGTCAGCCGTACGCGCCGGCTGCGGTCCGTATGCTCGCCCGGCTGCGTCGGCGCGGCTTCGACGGCCGGTGAGAGGCGCACTGCGAGCGCGGCGGCAGCCAGGGCTGCCAGCACATAGACGCCGAACATGAGACGGATCCCGGTGCCCTGCCCGACGCCGAGACGGCCGAGGACGTCGGGCAGGCTCGCGGCAAGCGCTCCCAGCGCACCCGCGAGCGACGCCACGAGGTTGTACCGCGCGAAGACCGCGGTGCGGCGGTTGGCGGACACGACCTGCGGCACCATCGCCTGCTCGATCGGCAGGAACGGCGCAGTCTCGGATCCCGACGTCCCCAGGGTGCCGAAGAACCCGGCGATGAGCAGCAGCGGGTACGTGGAGACCAGGGCGAAGACGACGCCGGTCAGCGCCATGAGCGCGGCCAGGACGACGAGCGTGCGCCTCCTCCCCCAGCGATCGGCGTACAGCGCGATCACGTAGGTGCCGACGAAGTCTCCGACCAGCGACACTGTGATGATCGAGCCGATGCCGACCGGGGACAGCCCACGCTGGCTGAGCGCCACCGCCAGCAGGACCCCGAGCATCCCGTATGCGAACGCGCGCACGCCACGGGCGGCGATCACCAGCCGGATGTCGTGCACGGTCGTCGTCGGGAGGTTCGCGCTCAACCACCGGCGCATGTCAGGAGGTGTGCGGTCGGACCACCAACGCACGCGCGGACCTGTCAGCGGCGGCTGCGCCCACGCTGAACGCGGCGGCCAGCAGCAACCCCATGCCGATGGAGAACGCCGCCACAAAGCCCACGCCGAACAGCACGAGCGCCGTTGCGAACAGCAGCAGCCGGCGACCTCGGGATGGCCGCAACACGGTCGCGGTCGCGGTCGTGACGATGGTTGCTGCCAACGTCGCCAGAAGCCAGGTCGGCGCTCCCCGAAGCGCCGCCCACGGAGTGGTCGGCGGCTCGCCGAGCGTGGTCGCCTGCTGCTGGAGAAGCAGTGCGTATGCCACAGCGGTCGCGACCACGGCCACGCACCCCAACAGCGCCAGCCACCGGCTCCCCCGGGCGGAGCTCATCACCGCCCAGGGGCCAGGAGATGGGCTGGGAGATGGTGGACGCGCATACGTCTCGACTATAGGCCGCCACTCGAGTGGAGCTGCGTGGCCGGGGGCAGCCCCTACCATCACGTCAAACCGAGATCGGCGACAACACAGCGGAGGGTGAACCATGGCGGTGATGGTGGTCAGCCAGTTGGACGGCTTCACGCAGGAGATGTATGACGGGGTCGCGGACCAGGTGCTGGATCAGATCGTCAGTGCCAAAGGTTTTATCGCGCATTTCGGAGGGCCGCTTTCCAACGGGTGGGAGGTGACCGAGATCTGGGAAACCAAGCAGGACCAGGAGGCGTGGTTCAACGACGTGATCCTCCCCAAGATGCCGGCGGACGCGCCCCGGCCCCAGGAGACGGTCTTCGAGGTCCACAACTACAGGCTGAAGAAGTAGCCCGGACACGCAGGTGAGGGCCCGCGCTATGCCTGAGGCCGTCGTCGTCGCCGCCGGTCGCTCCCCCATCGGGCGCGCCGCCAAGGGGTCGCTCAAAGACGTGCGTCCGGACGACCTTGGCGCGCACATCGTCGCCAAGGTGCTCGAGCAGGTGTCCCAGCTCGACCGCTGCGACATCGACGACCTGATCTGCGGCTGCGGGCGCCCCAGCGGCGAGCAGGGCTTCAACCTCGGCCGGGCCGTGAGCATCCTGACCAGGCTGGACGTGCCGGGCACAACCGTCAGCCGGTTCTGCGCCAGCTCCCTGCAGACCACCCGCATGGCCGCACACGCCATCAAGGCCGGCGAGGGTGACATCTTCCTGTCGGTCGGCATCGAGTGCGTGTCGCGCTTTCCGCTCGGCATGGCCGACAAGCCGGAGAACTGGAACCCGCGCATGGCTGCGGGCAATCGCGAGGGGTTCCCCGACATCTACATCGCCATGGGCCAGACCGCCGAGAACGTCGCCCGCCGCGAGGAGATCTCCCGCGAAGACCAGGACAGCTTCGCGCTGCGCTCCCAGCAGCGCGCCGTCGCCGCCCAGGACAGCGGCTTCTTCGACCGCGAGATCATCCCCGTCCCCCTCCCGGATGGCGCCGGCGAGATGACCAAGGACGACGGACCCCGCCGCGAGACCTCGCTCGAGAAGCTCGCCTCCCTCGCCCCCGTCTTCCGCGACGACGGCACCGTCACCGCCGGCAACTCCTGCCCGCTCAACGACGGCGCCGCCGCCGTGGTGGTGATGAGCGACACCAAGGCCCGCGAGCTCGGCATCACCCCGCTCGCCCGCATCGTCAGCACCGGGCTGGGCTCGCTCAACCCCGAGTACATGGGCCTCGGCCCCATCGAGGCCAGCAAGCAGGCGCTCGCCCGCGCGGGCATGGCCATCGACGACGTCGACGTCGTCGAGCTCAACGAGGCCTTCGCCGCCCAGGTCATCCCCGCCGCCCGCGGCATCGGCATCGACCCCTGGGACGAGCGCTTCAACCCCCACGGCGGCGCCATCGCCCTCGGTCACCCCTTCGGCATGACCGGCGCCCGCATCCTCTGCACCCTGCTCAACGACCTGCGCACCCTCGACAAGTCCATCGGGCTGGAGACCATGTGCGTCGGCGGCGGCATGGGCATGGCCATGATCGTCGAGCGCCTGAACTAGGCCGGACAGTCCGGGGTTGACAGCACGGCAACCCTCTGCGGTCGGCCAGCGTGACTGTCTGAGTTGCAGCGAAATCGCGCAACTGTGAGCTGTTGACGACAGGGGTCCCGTAGGCGCACCGTAGCCGGCGCTTGGCGCGAGCCGAGTGGGGGTCAATCCGTGAATGCGTGAAGGAGACTGCGTGGTAAAGAAGTCGTCTGTACGTCGGGCACTTCCATGGCTCACCGCCATGGCGGCACTCGCAACCGTCCCTGTTGAGGGAGCGATCTCGGCGCCGCTCGCGAGCGCCGCGGCGTCCTCGAGCAGCACACGACACATCGTGGTGGCACACAGGGTGAGCTCGCTCGCCGCCCTCGGTCAGTCCAGCGCGGCCCGGGGCGCCGCAACGACCTCGAGCGCCAGCGACGGTCTGCAGAGCCCGAACCGCAGTTCGAGCTATCGCCATGCGTCGAGCAGCAACCGTACCGCAGGGACCACCCTGACCGTCCCGGTCGTCGCCCCCACAGCGGTCTCGGGCACGTCGACAGCGGTTCATGCCTTCGATGGCATCGACCAGTACCAGCAGCGCTACATCGCTGACGGCGGCAACCAGTTCTCGCTGACTCCGCCCGACCAGGGCCTGTGTGTGGGCAACGGCTACGTGGTGGAAAGCGTCAACGACGCCCTGCAAGTGTTCAACAAGTCGGGCAAGACGCTGTCGCCCCCCATCGGCCTGAACGCGTTCTACGGCTACCCGCCGGTGAACAACCGGAGCACAGGCGAGCAGGGGCCTGAGGTCACCGACCCCACCTGCTACTTCGACCCACAGTACTCGCGCTGGTTCCAGGTCGCCCTGACGCTTGAGCGCGACAGGACCTCGGGCGCGCTTCTCGGCCCCAACCACATCGACATTGCTGTCAGCTCGAGCAAGAGTCCACTAGGGGGATGGGTGGTGTACCGCATCCCGGTACAGGACGACGGCACCCAGGGGACGCCCAACCACACCAGCTGCCCCTGCATCGGTGACTACCCGCACATCGGCGCGGACCAGAACGGGTTCTACGTCACCACCAATGAGTACCCGTTCGGCACCGGACCCGGAGTGTTCGGGAACAACTACAACGGCGCGCAGATCTACGCTCTCTCCAAGTTCTGGCTGGCCCAGAACTCGAGCAGCGTTCCGCTCGTCCAGTTCTCCGACCTGACGCTGCCGAACGGCACGCCGTCGTTCACCCTCTGGCCCTCCGAGGTGCCCGGCACCGCCTACGACACCCGGCACGGCGGCACCGAGTGGTTCTCGCAGTCGACCGCTGCGATCCAGGAGACGCAGAACCCTGCTGGCATGTCGAACAACATCGGGATCTGGCACCTGACCAACACACGCTCGATCAACAACGCTACTCCCGAACCTCGTTCTCAAGCGGGCAACGCTGACCTCGGAGACCTATGGCGTGCCGCCGCCCTCGGAGCAGAAGGTAGGCCCGGTGCCGCTGCGTGATTGCCTGGTCTCGAGCTGCCTCAGCGGTGTCGGGCCGTCGAAGAACGAGGTCGAGGGCTACGTCGACAGCAATGACAGTCGCATGCAGTCGGCATGGCTGGCCGGCAACCACTTGTTCACCGCGCTCGACACCATCGTCCAGGTGAACGGTCGGTACCAGGCTGGGGTGGCGTACTTCATCGTCGATGTCTCCCCCAGCAACGGTGATCCCGATGCCGCCACCATCTCCAGCCAGGGATACGAGGCAGTCGCGGGCAACATCACGTACCCGAGCATCGCAACGTTGAGCGATGGCACCGGTGCCATGGCTCTGACGCTGGTCGGGTCGGCGTACTACCCGAGCGCAGCCTTCATGACCGTGGGGCCGAACGGGCCGACCGGGCCGGTCACGATCTCAGAGAAGGGCGCCGGACCTGATGACGAGTTCTGCCAGTACGTCTTCTACAACTGCGCCAACACACCGACGCCGACGATCCGGCCCCGCTGGGGCGATTACGGCGCCGCGCAGGTGGACGGCACGCAGGTATGGGTCGCGTCCGAGATGATCGACCAGTCGTGCACGATCACCCAGTTCACGGCAGATCCCACCTGCGGCGGCACCCGCGGGGTCCTGTCCAACTGGGCCACCAAGATCACCCAGGTCACACCCTAACCGCGTTGCCGATGCAGTGAGCCACAGGGGACCGGCTACCGCGGCCGGTCCCCTTCCTGGTTCAGGCCCTGCTTGGACGAAGGTCGCTTCCGGGCGCACAGAAGGTGGCGCCCAGAGCCTGCGGCGCGAGAGGCGGTCGATGCCCCGACGGGTTGCGGCCGGTCACCGCCAGATGCACGCAAGGCATTACGAGCGTGGGCATGACCGGCGCCCGCATCCTCTGCACCCTGCTCAACGACCTGCGCACCCTCGACAAGTCCATCGGGCTGGAGACCATGTGCGTCGGCGGCGGCATGGCATGGCCATGATCGTCGAGCGCCTGAGCTTGAGCCCGGCAGGGCCGACCCAGTTGGGACCGGTTCTAGGGTCTGAGCACGGCTCCGAACAGCGTCTGGTGGAATTTCTGCTCTGCGTCGGACGGCGCCGATGACACGCACCAGACCAGCACCACGGTCCCGCTGGTCGCCGACGCGCCGATGTAGTCACCCGGGAACTTGCCGCCAGCCACGGCTGCGTAGTGCAGGTCCGAGAGTGGCCCGAGCAGCAGCGGAGCGCCGAACGTGCGGCCACCGTTGTAAGAGCTGGACACCTCCTGCTGGACGTACCGTCCGTTGGAGACAGCCGTGTCGCGCGCGCCGTAGGACACGAACACCCGCCCGCCGTACGCGGTCACCGTCGAGTTGACGTACTGGATGGTCGTCTTGCCGCCGTCACGGCTCACCCGCTGGGCGGGCGACCACACCCGGCCGTCGGCCGACGTCGAGAGCTCGACCGCGTCGCTCCGTTCCGCACCGTTGGCCTCCCACACAGCGTACATGCGCCCGGTGACAGGATCAGCGGCGGCAGCGGGGAGGCAGCAGCGGATCCCTCGGGGGCCTCCGCCCACCGACTGGACGACAAGCGACTCGGCGCTCCAGGTGGCGCCACCGTCCGTCGACGTGCGCGCCACCAGCGAGCTTCCCTTCCCGAGGTACACGTCGGTGATGGTGCCGTCCGGCTGGATCATCGCCTGCGAGTCCTGCGTGTTCTCGTGCGGGCCGCTCACCACGGTGGTCCCGCTCCAGTGCGCGCCGTGGTCGTCCGACCAGCGCAACACCTGGGGACTTCCCGCACCCTGCCCGTTGACCGCGAGGAACGCCGTCCAGAACTGGTACAGGCGCCCGCGATGCGGACTGTTCGGCTGGGTGTCTACGACCAGCCAGTTCTTGTCATCGGAGTAATTGCAGGAGGAGCTCGACTGGGCCAACGTCGGAGCACCGAAGGTGGCGCCCCCGTCGGTCGACCGCGAGACCGCGACGCCCGTTCTGCACCCGAGGTTGAACACCAGCGTGGACACGAAGACATCACCGTTGGGACCGAACGCCACCACCGGGTCCGACGCCCTGTCCCACGCGCCGCCAGCCGCCTTGGTGAGGCCCGGCATCGGCGCGTGCCGCCAGTGAGCCCCGCCGTCGTGGGTCCAGGCGTACGAGATGTCGACGGCACCGCCGTTGGGGAATCGTCCGTCGTGGGCGACCGCCACCGCGATCGCCGGGTTGAGCGGGGAGACCGCGACGTCGGGCTCCACCAGGGTGCCTGGCTCTGAGCCGGGCTGCGGGGCGACGTCCTGGTGATCGATCTGGCCGACGTGCAACACGGCTGGAGATGCCGGGGCGGCCGCGCTCACGGTGCGCGGTGTGTTGAAGGCGCCGAACAGGACCAGGCCGGCGGAGAGAGCCGCGATCGGAGGTGCGAACTTCATGCCATGTTCCCCCAGGACGATGTCGTACATCGCCATCCTCGCAAAGCGGGCGGACCGGCGCCAATTGGTGGCTCGGCGCCGCGCACGTCCTGACGCCGCGCTGCTACGAGCCCGAAGCCGCCACCAGCTCCCGGACGAAGGCGGCCCCGTCGATGGTGCCCAGCCCGCTGGCGAGGTCGTAGCCGTGGACGGCGTCCCAGCCCTTCACGGTGTGTCGCGCACCGTTCTGCCGGACGGTGACGGTGTTGGTGCCAGCTGTGACATCAACGAAGCCGGCCGCGTTGGATGCCGCCATGCTGTAGAGCGTGGGGTTGATGAGCCCGAGACCGTGGCCCGCGAGCTGGTCGGCGATGGCGATGACGCCGGCGAGGAGCGGCGATGCCTCGCTGGTGCCGCCGAAGAGGTAGAACCCGGCCGGGCCCTGGGCCGCGTTCGAGTCCAGGTAGACGAGCGCCGCGCCGTCGACGGCGGCGCTCAGGCTCACGTCCGGGTAGCCTCGCGACCCGCCGACCACGGTGGCCACGCCGTCCTGGTAATCGGGCCGGGCGAACACCGTGGACAGGCCGCCGCCACCCGCATGCGGCGAGTTCGAACATGTCGGTGTCGTTCCACACGGTGTCGGACTTGGTGCGCTGGCCCTTGCCGGTGAGGTGCAGCTGCGTGCCGCCCACCCCGGTGACCAGCGGGTCGTCGGCCGGCCACTCGGCCACACGGTGGAGGAAGTGGGTGTCCGCGAAGCCCTGCGAAGTCAGCGTCTTGGGGCCGGTGGGGCCGGCGTCACCCGAGGCCGCGAGGACGGTCACGCCATGGGCGGCGGCGTTCTTGTAGGCGCTGCGACTGCTGACGATCGCTTTGGCGCTGGGGAACGTGGGCTCAGGAGCGCCGAAGCTCTGGGTGATCACTTTGCCGAGGCCGTGGTTGATGACGTAGTTCTCAGCGGCGACGATCTTGGTGAAGCCGTGGAGGCCGAGGCTCTCAGCAACGGGTGTCTCGACGAGCAGGATGTTCGCGCCGGGGGCCATGGCGTGCGCGTACTCCACGTCGAGCGACGTCTCCTGCGCCCAGCTGACCATCACCGGCCGCTTCGAGGGTTCGAAGGCCGGGATCGGGCCCTCGGGCTGCAGCACGGAGAACCTCGGCGGCGCCGGGAGGTTGAAGGCCCTGTCGAACTTCTCCAGCTCCGACGCGATGCCCTGGTAGCCGAAGGAGTCGACCACGACGATGGTCTGACCCGTGCCGGTGAGGCCCTGCCTGTACAGCGGGCGCATGTCATACGCCGTCTGGAACTGCTGCGGCGAGTAACAGGCCAGATGCATTGCTGCCTCGCACTGCGAGGTGGTCGGCGGCGTTGCGAAGGCGGCACGGCTGGCCAGGTGCGCCAGTGGCATGGGGTCGACGCCGGCGACCGACGGCACGGCGCTCTCCGCGGCAGCCGCCCCGCCGATGGTGACCGTCGCCACGGACAGCACCGCGGTGGCGAGCATGCGGATGCGACGTCGATCCATGGGTGTCCCCTCTCCTGACAGTGTCCCTACGCTGCCGCGGGACACTGTACGTCGGCGGTCCTGATGCCCGAACCGCCGGACGTCGCTAGCGTTATAGTATAGCAATGTCTGCAACGAGCGATCGCACACTGAACCCCTACACCCCTGGGGTCGGGACGCAGCCCCCAGTGCTCGTGGGGCGCGACCTGCAGATCGCGGTGATCGAGCAGACGGCGCGGCTCGTCGAGGGCGGACACGAGGCGCAGCACGTGATCCTCACCGGGCTCCGCGGCGTGGGCAAGACGGTGCTCGTCAAGGAGAGCATGCGGCGCCTGCGCGCGCGGAAGTGGCTGTGCGGCTACTACGAGGTGCGGCGCGACGTCGATGCCGGCGTGGCCATCGCCGCCATCGTCGCCGGGGGTGCCAGCCTGCTGCCGAAGCGCGCCAAGCTGGCCGGCGTGCTGCGCAGGCTGCGCGCGTCGATCGGCAGCGCCAGCCTCAGCGGCGCCGGGGACGGCACCGTGAGCATCTCGATCAGCCCGCGCGCGGTCACGACGGACCCGTACTTCGAAGCCCTGCGCCTCTTCCAGCAGCTCGGAGCTGCGGCGGCCGAGGACAACGTCGGGGTGGCGCTCTGCGTCGACGAGCTCCAGACCTTCCGGCGCAAGGACGCCACCACCCTGCTACAGGCGCTCGAGGCCGGGGACTCGGCGAACGCGCGCGTGCTCCTTCTCGGCGCAGGCCTGCCGACCACGGCCGCGGAGCTCGGCAAGTCGAACAGCTACGCCGAGCGGTTCCGCTACGAGGTCCTGGACGACCTCTCCCCCGCCCAGGCCGCCCGCGCCCTGGTGGAGCCTGCCACCGACAGGGAGGTGTCGTGGGACCCGGACGCGCTGGCGCGCGTGGTCGACCTGGCGCGCGGCTACCCGTTCTTCCTGCAGCTGTATGCGAGCGAGTCATGGGACGCGGCCGAGCGGCGCGACGCCGCGCTGACGTCCATCGGCATCGCCGACGTCGAGAGTGGGATGGTCCTGGCCCGGAAGCGGCTCGACAGCGGCATCTACGGGACGCGGTTCGGGCGCGCGTCGGGCGCCGAGCGCGCGTACCTGACGGCGATGGCGCAGACGATGGGCATCGGGGAGCGCGCCGGCACCGGCGAGGTGGCACGCCGGCTCGGCAAGACATTGGCCGAGCTCAGCACGGTGCGCGACCGGCTGATCCGCAAGGGGATCATCCACGCGCCCGAACCCGGTCAGCTGCAGTTCTCGGTGCCGGGGTTCAAGGAGTACGTGCTGCGGCAGATGCAGAGCTTCAACCCTACTGCGGCGGGCTAGCTGGGGTCCCCAGGGTCGGGCGGGTTGGCGGCGAGTTGCTGACGCTCGGAGCTGGAGATGCGGGACTGCACCTCGGCCACCGGGCGCAGCGCCGGCTGACTGAAATTGAAGCTGCTCGAGTAGTCGTACGCCGATCCATCGAGCGACGACAGCGCGGGTAGGCCGAACAGGTGCTCAGTGAAGGCCAGCACCGAGGCATATGTCGCGACGGTGGAATCGGTGTGCCCGGCGATGGCGTACGGGCTGATGATGATCATCGGCACTCGAATCCCGAAACCACTCGGCGGCGGGACGTGGTCGTAAAAGCAGCCGCAATCGTCCCAGGTCAGAAAGATGACGGTGGTGCCCCATTGCGGGCCGTCCTCTATGGCGGAGACGACCGAGCCGAGCCAGTTGTCGCCCTGGGCCATCGAATCGAGGTTGTGTTCTGACTCGGCCTGCGTCGGGGTGACCGCCGCGAAGCTGGGAAGCGTCCCGCCCGCCGCGTCGGTCACGATCTGGGTGTTCGGCACGAGATCGTGGCGCTGGCTTTGGCGGTAGAGGCACCCCGCGAAGGTGGGACAGATGGCCCAGCCATAGCCGTTGCTGTTGCCGTTTCCGCCGAGCCCGGCGTAGATGCGCCAGCTCAGACCTGCCGCATCCAGCTCGTCCATGATGGTCGACACGTGTTGCACAGGCGTCGCCCTGTATGCGCCCCCGTAGGGGTAGGCGGATGGGTCCAGCGTGTAGTCCGGGACACAGGACGGCACCTTCCGGGCCTTGCCGGTGGCGGCCTTCCATTGGACGTCGTCTCCCGAGTTCGCATCCCCACCCGGGTCCCAGCGTGCCCTGCTTGCCCTTCCCTGGCAGGCCCCCGAGAAAGCCATCCGAGGTCGCGCTGACAGATTGCAGGTGCATGCCCCAGGAGGGGGCCGGGCCATCCTCGAAGGTGCGATCCGAGAGAGCAAACCCGGTGGCCAGCGCGATCGCGTTGGGGATCTGAGACGGCTGGAACTGTGAGTAGCACTGGTATGCGGGATTGACCGTGCTCGTGCATCCCTTGATCTCGCCGAACCCATCCATGAGTCCGCCATCGATCGCTGTCAGCTGCGCAGTACCCGTGTGCTCGACGTTGGGCACGACGTCGCTGGCGGTCATCAACGGCATCGCTGCGCCGCCATGCAGCTGACCCACGGTCGTACCGTCACAGCGGCCCGACTGCACGCAGTACACGCCGAGCACGTTGTCGAACGAATGGTTCTCCATCATCAGGTACACCACGTGCTCAATCGGTGAGCTGGTGTCGATCCTTCCCACCGCCCGTTGCCCACCCACCCTGGCGGCATTGACGCCGGGAATCGACGACGTGCCGAGGACCAGAAGGATCACCACGAACGTCGTGGCCCACCTGGCCCATCGACGCGGGCCGCCGGCTCTTGTCCTGGTCGACATGCACCAACTCAGCAAAGGAGTGGAGGGCCGCCTTCCGGAGGGTGTCTCGCCACCTCGAAGGCCGCGAGGATGATACGGCTCGCCGTCGTTCTACGCCGCCGGGGCGAGGGTCGGTGGGCGCGCCCTGAAGGCGTGATCTGGTGGGGGTGGGATGGTGAGGATCCCATCACCCTCGGTGCGGACCATCTGGAAGCCGCCCTCGTGGATGAGCCAGTGGTGGCGGTGGCACAAGAGGACAAGATTCCTCAGGTCGGTCGTGCCGCCGTGCGTCCAGTGCACGATGTGGTGAGCGGCCGTCCACGACGCGGAACGGTCACACCCAGGCCAGCGGCAGCCCTTGTCACGAACATTGAGCGCGCGTCGGGTCGAGCCGCGCACCACCCGCTGTGACCGCCCGACGTCGATGACTGCCGACTCGGCGTTGAGAAGCACGCGGGTGATCGTGGCGTCACACGCCAGGCGCTGAACAGTCGCGTCCGGGATTGTCCCGCCGCCATCGAGCTCGCCTGCGGGGGCGCCGGCGAGGCCACAGAGGGTTTCGAGAGTGGCGGTCACCTGCAGATGGGAGCGCTGACTGGCGCGCGCAGGGATCTGTCCCATGTCGAGGCGGTGGGCGGCCAATTCGACCAATGCATCGGCGAGACGCTGCGCTCTGCCCCGGTACTCGTACGGGCCGCTCTTACGAGCGAGCGGCTCCAAGGCGGTGCGGAGCACGGAGGCCCCCTCGCCGTCGAGCCAGCCGGAGATGGTGACGCTCCCACCTTCCCCCGAGCGGAGCCGGAGCCGTCGCCAATCGACGTCCGCCGCGGCGCTGGCGACGCACGCCGCCGCGTGCATCTTGTGCTCGGCGTGGTAGCAGGCGGTGCGGAAGCGGGTGACCGTGTTGCGTTCGGCCGCGGAGAGCAAGGTCGACTCATCGAACATCTGCGGGACCGGACAGCGGGCTGCGAACTCGGCGGTTTGCGCCATGAGCCCGAGGTGGGCAAAGCCGAGCCGGCCCTCGAGGAAGGCGCCGATGCTCGCCGGGAGCTGCGCCTCGGTGGCGCCGACCTGCAATGCGGTGATCGCCGCATGGCTGGTCATGCGGCATTCCTCGCGGATCCAGGCGACGGGATTCTCGTCGAGGTCAGGCTCGCATGCCTCGGCGAAGCGCGCGGCGGTGCGCGCGAACCGCAGCTCGAGGCGGTTGATCAGCCTCCGTTGGCGGACGAGTTCAGTGCCTAGCTCCGCTCGAGTGGACGGAGGGGCGACGGACGTGGTGGGCTGCACAGGAGGATTGTACCGAACACCCGTTCGTCAGCGAAGGACAGCGGACGGACAATTCCGTGCCAGGCAAAGGATTTGCCGCACTGACAATGATGGCTCGCCGGCCCTCAGCCGGGTTCCGCCACGCCGGCCCTCAGCCGGGTACCGCACCCGCCAAGATGAGTTACGCCGGGGTGAAATCGCGAACGGTGGTCACGGTGCCGTGTGTGGTGCTGATGGAGATCGGTCCCGCGACACCTCCCGCCGGCACCGTGACGACAACGCGCGTCCCAGTGTCCGAGACGATGGCGGCGGGCGTGCCGTTGAAGCTGACAGCGGTCACGCCCCACAGATGGCGTCCGGTGATGGTCACGGTCGTTCCCGCGCCTGCCCCGCGGGGCGTGAAGCTGCTGATCGACGGCGTGGTTCCGATCGCGGTGCGGCCGATCCCGTCATCGAACAGGGCCGCGAACCACAGCGCGCCGTCGGCGCCGACTGCGAGGTCGAAGGGGTAGAACGCTCCCACCGACAGGGGGACAATGGTGATGACCCCGGCCGTCGTGACTCTGCCGAGCGCCGGTCCGCTGGCGAACCACATCGCCCCGTCGGGCGCTGGCGTGATGTGTGCAAGGTAACTCAAACCCGCGGACGCGAAGTTGGTGATGGCCCCCGCAGGGGTGATGCGTCCGATGGTGTTGTTGCCATTGTTCGTGAACCAGAGCGCGCCGTCTGGTCCCGCGCAGATCCCGAAGGGCGCGCTCACACTGGGATCCGTGAAGCTGGTGACAGCACCTCCGACAGTGATACGGCCGATGGAATTGCCGTGTCGATTGGTGAACCAGAGCGCGCCGTCCGGACCGGCCGCGATGGTCTCCGGCAGGTTGATGCTGGGGTCCGAGTACGCGGTGACGACGCCCGCCGTCGTGATCCGTCCGATCGTGTTGTTGCCGACGTTGGCGAACCACAGGGCGCCGTCGGGCCCGACGACGATGGAGCGTGGCCCGCTGATCCCCGCGCCGGTGAACTGGCTGATCGCACCTGCGGTGGTGATGCGGCCGATCGAGCTGTTGCCACTGTTGGCGAACCACAGGGCCCCGTCCGGCCCGGCGACTATCCCCGTCGGGGTTGCGATGCTGGTGTCGGTGAACTGCGTCACCTGGCCGCGCGGGCTGATTCGCCCGATCGAGGCAGGATGTTGTCCACCCCCGAGTTCCGAGCCGCTGTTGGTGAACCACAGGTTGCCGTCCGGACCATCTGCGATGCCGAACGGGGCATTGAGCAGGGTGCCCGTGTAGTTGGTCACGTGCCCCTGCGGTGGTGACGCGTCCGATCGAGTCGCCCGAGGAGTTGGCGAACCACAACGCGTGGTCGGGGCCGCTGGTGATCCCTACGGGCGCCGTACACGGAGGTGTCCGTGTACGTCGTGACGGCACCGGCGGTGCTGACGCGGCCGACATACGATTGTCCCGTTCCCGAGCTCGTGAACCAGAGAGCGCCATCCGGTCCCGCGGCAATCGACTGCGGCGATCCAGCGACCGGGTACACGGTCACCGAACCCGGCCGTCGCGATGCGGCCAATCGCCCCGGCGCCGCCTGTGTAGTTGGTGAACCACAGCGCGCCGTCGGCGCCAGCGGTGATCGCCCTTGGATATTCGATGCCGCTGGCCGTGAAGTTGCTCACCACGCCGCCGGTGCTGATGCGCCCGATGGAATTGCCATCGAGATTGGTGAACCACAGAGCGCCATCCGGTCCGCTGACGATTCCTTCAGGCCAGCGTATCGAGGGATCGGTGAACCGGTTGCAGGTCCCGGCCGTGGTGATCCGACCGATGGACCAGTCGCCGGCATTGGTGTACCAGAGCGCGCCGTCCGGGCCTGTGGTGATCTCTCCAGGATAGTCAACGGCGCTCCCGGTGTAGGTGGTGACGACTCCCTCTGTCGTCATGCGTCCGATCCGGTTGCTGTCGGTGAACCAGAGCGCCCCGTCCGGGCCGGCGGTGATGCTCCTCGGGCGCCGTGATCGCCGGGCTGACGAAGTTGCGGAGCACGCCGCGGCGAGTCATCCGGCCGATCGCGCGCCGCTCGGTGAACCACAGGTTCCCGTCGGGGCCGGTGACGATGTGCGAAGGCGACACGATGCCGAGGCGCAGCGTGGTGGCGCCCACGCCCGGTCCGACGGTGGCGTGTGCCGGTTGGGCCTGGGACGTGGCAGTGCACACGGCGACGGCGATTCCGACCCCGGCGAGGCGACGGCGATTGGAGGCGCTGCTCATCAATCCAAGAACCTATGTCCGCTGATGACCGGCCGCGCACCCGTGACCGACCCGTCACCCGCCAATCCAGCCATCGAGCGGCGCCCCGCCTCGCGCCGTTTGATGGCTTCGCCCAGTTTACCCTGTTCGCCGCGATCGCGCCGACCTAGCCCGGTTCGCCGCCCACCGCCACGGGCCGCGAGGGGTCGCTGACCCACTCACTCCACGACCCCGGGTACAGCGCCGCCGGGATGCCGGCGATCGCCAGCGCGAGCACCTCGTGCGCGGCGGTGACACCCGGAGCCGCAGTACGCCCCGACCGCGCGCGCCACCGACCACCCCCAGCGACGCGAACCGCGCCCGCAGCGCCTCCGCCCCCAGGAACGTCCCGTCCGGCCCAAGGTTCGCGGGGGTGGGCGCGCTGACCGCGCCAGGAATGTGCCCGGCCACCGGATCGACAGGCTCCACCTCGCCGCGGTAGCGCTCGCCGGCCCGCGCGTCGACCAGCACCCCCTCGCGCGCCAGCCGGGCGGCGCCATCCGCATCGAGCACCGCCAGCCCGCCAGGCCGCGCGCTGAAGTCACCGGCATCGTCGCCGGGCACGTCGGTACTCAGCGCCCGCCCGGCCGCCGTCCACGCCGCCAGCCCGCCGTCGAGCAGCCGGACGTCCCCGTGGCCGTGAAACCGGAGCAGCCACCAGGCGCGAGCCGCGCTGAGACCGCCGCCGGCGTCGTACACCACCACCGCCGACCCGTCGCTCACCCCCGCCCGGCGCATCGCCGCCTCGAACTCAGCCACCTCTGGCAGCGGGTGCCGCCCCCGCCCCTCCCCCGATCGCCCGGCCAGCTCCCGGTCCAGATCCACGAAGCGCGCGCCCGGCAGGTGCCCGCGCCGGTACTCGTCGAGGCCGGGCGGGCCGCCCAGGCTCCAGCGCACGTCGAGCAGCACCACCGGCACCCCGGCATCCAGAGCCGCCGCGAGCTCGGCCACCGAGATCAGCGGCGCCGGGCCCGCCTCGCCGGAACCATCGGCGGACCGTGACCGTTCTGTCTTCATGGCCGGGCGCACATATGTACTTCCACGCGGCTTCGGACGGTGAACGCATGGTACGGTTCGATCCGATGAAGTTCCGGCGCCTCCTCGTGCTCGCCGCCGGGTGCGGTGGGATCCTCCTGGTGGCCGGGTGCTCCTCCCCCGCCTCGACCGGCGTGGTGTCCAACGGCAGCCCCAACGCGATCCTCGCCGCGGCGCCCCCGGACGTCACCGTGACCCCGGCCGACCACGCCACCGCCGTGCCACTCGACGCCCCGGTCACCGTGTCGAGCCGCACCGGCAGCCTTACCTCGGTGGCCGTCACCAAGGTGGGCGGGGCTGCTGTTCCCGGCCAGCTCTCCACCGACGGGAAGACCTGGACGGCCACCGACGGCCTCGACCCCGCCGCCCGCTACCTCATGACCGCCACGGCCACCGGCCCGGGCGGCACCCACACCAGCAGCGTGGCCAGCTTCTCCACGGTCGGTTCGGTGGCAGCCCGGCTGCTCACCACCTCCACGCCGGACGACGGCGCCACCGTCGGGGTCGGCGAGCCGATCGACCTCCGCTTCAACACCTCGGTTCCTGAGGCACAGCGCACCGCGCTCGTGCAGCGCCTCCACGTCGTCTCCACCCCGCCCCAGGACGGCGGCTGGCACTGGTTCGACGGCGCCGACCTCCACTACCGCCCCGCGGTGTACTGGCAGTCCGGCACCAAGGTGACGCTCACCGCCGACTTCCACGGCGTCAACGCCGGCAACGGTGTCTGGGGCCTGGCCAGCTGGAGCAAGACGTTCACCGTCGGCCCCAAGCACGTCTCGATGATCGACGACACCACTCACACCATGAAGGTCTACACCAACGACCAGCTCTCCTACACCTGGCCGGTGAGCCTCGGCAAGCCGGGCTTCCGCACGCTCGAGGGCACCCTGGTCGTGCTGACCAAGACGCAGCGGGTGCTGATGGATTCCTGCACCACCTTCGGCGGCGCGGCGTGCCACCCGGGCAGCGCCAACTACTACCACGACTACGTGCTACTGGGACACCGCCATCTCGACGAACGGCTTCTTCATCCACGCGGCCCCGTGGTCGGAGCCGTCGCAGGGCTTCACCGACGTCTCCCACGGCTGCGTCAACCTCAGCACCGCCCACGCCATCACCTTCTTCAACTACGCGATCCCCGGTGACGTCGTGGTGATCAGCCACACCGGCAACATCGCCGACATCAGCAACGGCGAGGCCGACTGGCAGATCCCGTTCGCGCAGTGGAACAACACCGGCGTCGCCCAGGCCTCGAGCAGCTCGACGGTGCCGAGCTCGAGCGCCGCCCCGGGTGGCCCCTAGGCGGTCATGAGCGGCGCCGCACGGTGCGGCGGATGATCGACCTCTCCTCGTCGTCGGCGGTGCGCAGCGCCACGAGCATGACCACGTAGATCACCGCCGCGATCCCGATGACGGCGACCAGCGCGACCCTCCCCTGCGGGTTGGCCAGCCACACGAAGGCGCCCATCACCAGGCCGGCGACGAGCGGCTTCCAGCAGGTGTGCACGACGCGGATCGTCCCCAGCGAGCTGCGCAGCGCGAACCAGCCGGTGGTCACCAGGCCGATCTCGGTCGCCACCGTCGCCCAGCTGGCGCCGATGTAGCCGAAGTTGGGGATGAGGATCATGTTGAGCGCGAAGTTGACGACCAGCCCGCTGAGCGCCACGTAGGCGTACAGCTTCTGGCGGTCGATGGCGTTGATGATCGCCGGGAAGGTGTTGTCGACGAACATGAACACCACCGCCAGCGCCAGGATGCGCAGCGACGCCGCGCTCTGCGGGAACTTGTCGGTGAGCGCCGCGATGAACTGCGGGGCCAGGATGAAGAGGCCGACGGTGATCGGCCAGCCCACCATCGCCAGGCCCTTGAACAGCTTCTCCGACGACGCCAGCAGGCGGTTGGGCGAGTTGCGGTAGTAGATGGAGAGCACCGGGAACACCACCGTGCGCAGCGTCGCGGGGATGAAGAGCAGCGCCTCGAACGGACGGTAGGCGAAGGTGTACCAGCCCACCTCGGTGTACGAGCGGAAGTGCTGGAGGATGGGCACGTCGAGCTTGAAGTACACCGTGGTGAGCAGGTACGTGATCGCCAGCGGGATGCCCGCGCGGATCCAGGTGCGGAACAGGGCGGTCTCGAACTGCCAGCGCGGCGTCAGGATGCGCTTGCTGAGCAGGACGACGACGAAGTACGCGGTGGCGAACCCCGACGAGGCCGCGTAGGCCCACAGGAAGAACGCGGTGCCGGCGTGGATGTGGGCGCCGAGCAGCGCCATGCCGAGGATCACCGCCGTCTCGGGGATGATCTCGAAGATCTCGAAGTTGAGCCGCTGCAGTGCGTACAGCGTGCTGCGCAGCAGCAGCGAGTAGCCGCTCAGCACCAGCAGCGCGAACGCCGGCAGCAGCAGCGACTCGATCCCGGCGAACCACAGGCAGGCCGCCAGGATGGGCAGCGACACCGCCACCAGGAACAGCTTCACCGAGGCGACGTTGTTGAAGTAGCGGGTGAGCTGGTGCGGCTCGCGCGCCCCCTCGCGCACGTACAGCGCGGTGAAGCCCACGTCGGTGATGGCCCCGACCAGCGCGGTGTAGGTGATCGCCGTCTGCATCTGGCCGAAGCGGCTGTCGCCGAGCGCGTTGCCGATGGCGACGACCGCGACCAGCGCAAGCAGCCGCGAGAGGATCCGCGCGACAAGGATCAGGATGGTGAAGCGCAGCGCCCGCGACCCGAGCCCCGCGGTGGAATCAGGGGTGACAGTGCCGGGCGTTTGCGGCGGCGTCGTCTCCTCCAAGGTGGCTCATTCTACGAATGCAACCGCCGCCTCAAACGCAGCTCGCGACGGTCCCACTCGGCGTCGCCGGCGTCTCCCCCACCGCGCAGCCTCGACCACCACCGTCCCAGCTCGCCGCGGGTGGCGCGAACGCGCAGGCAGACGTCGAGCGCGGCGCTGAGCTCGCCGCAGCGCTCCAGGCGGATGGCGTAGCCGCGGGCGGCGCGCAGGTCGCGCGGGTCGTCCTGGTGGAGGCGCCGCCACAGCTGGAGGGCCTCGTCCATCTCGCCGCGCCGCTGCAGCACGACGACGAGGCGGTGGGCGGCCTGGCGCGCCCAGGGCTCGACCCCCGCGCCGATGGTGGCGCGCAGCTCCACCTCGGCGGCGTCGGCGAGGCCGTGACGCTGGAGGTGGCGAGCGAGGTGGTAGGGGTCGGCGGCGTGCGCCGGGTTGATCCGCTCGCCCGTGACGTGGGCCGCCAGCCGGGCGCCGACCACCACGGTGCTGACGATGTCCTGGAGGTTGTGCTCCACCACCCCGCTGAGCAGCGCCGCGCGGCCACCCCGTAGCCACGCCCGGTACCGCGCAGGGGCCTCGAAGCCGGGCACGTCGTCGACGCGGTGGTGGTTGAGGAGCGACATCTCGGCGTGGCGCAGGGTGCAGGCGCCGAGCCGTTCGCGGAAGAGGCGGCGGACGGGGCCGAGCAGGTCACCGTGCAGACGCGGCTCCACCGACGTCGGGTCGAGCCGGTTGATGGTGCAGCGGGCGGCGAGGACGGGGATGTCGAAGCTGCGCCCGTTGTAGGTGAGCCAGAGGCGACAGCGGCGCATGCGCGCGGCGATGGCGCGCAGCATCGCGGCCTCGCCGTCGGGGTCGACGAGCAGGAACTGCTCGGCGTCGAGCACGTCGCCGCGCTGCACCCCGAGCGCCACCAGGAAGGCCATCACCCCGCTGCCGCGGAGGCCGAGGCTCTCGATGTCGAGCACGCCCATCCCCTCCCCGCTCACCCAGGCGGGGCCGCTCTCACCGCACGGGTGGCCGAGCAGCGCCAGGAGGTCGGCGACGGGCGGCGACGACGACAACCCCGCCGCTTCGAGGAACGGCAGCAGGTCGATCGACAGCCGGCGCACGTACGGCGCGCCCGCGCTCCCCTCGTCGGCGTGGAAACCGAGCGCGGCGGCCCGCTCGGCGACGTCGGGCTCGGGCTGGCGCGGGCGCGGCGCCACTGCGCCGGTTCCACCGAGCAGGGCGATGCGGGCGCGCAGCGCGCTGACGGTGGCCGCCCGGGTATCGATCACGCGCGCAGGGTATCGAACACCTGTTCGATTGGCAACGGTGCCGCGATCCTAGAATCGGCGGATGCCGTCCTGGCTGCGCACCACCATCGTCCTCTGGTGCCTGGCGGTGATCACGGCCATCGGCGGCGCTGTCGCCGCCGGGCCCAATGAACAGCTGGCGCAGGACCTGTTCCTGGCTGCCGCCGGGGTCGGCGTCATCGTGGGCGTGCTGCTCGCGGTCGCGACGGTCTCGGACGCACGCGCGCGACGAGCGGCGCGGCGGCGACCGGCCGAGTCGCCGTTCAGCCGCCTCGAGTACGTGCCGGCCGTGACCACCCCAGCACGCCGGCTGCGCTGGAAGGGCAGCCCCTACTGGCGCATCGGAATTCCGTCCGCAACGGACGTGGCCGCCGAAGTGGTCGAGCGCGAGTTGATCGGCCTGGGCCGATCATCGGCAAAGCGACATTCCAGTGCCTCGGTGCACGCTTCTTCCGACAGTTTGTGACACCGTCCGCAGGAACACGCACAATCATGATGATGCGGACAGCACTCAGGTACACCGCCGGCTACTGGGGGCTGGGGCTTCTCCTCCTGATCCTGGGCCTGAGAGCGAGCGCGCACCCCGGTTGGAACGTCGTGCTGCTGGCCGGCGCCGGTGTACTCGCTGCTGCCGGTGCAGCGGTCATGTTGGCCACGTGGTGGCAGCTGCACCAGCAGGCGGCGCATGAGTCGCTCCTGCCCGTCGACTACACGTCCTTGCGCAAGGGTGTCATCACCAAGGAAGCCACTCGAGACGCACGCGATGTCAAAACGGAGGCGCCAGCGGGAGAAACGCCACCGACCACTCGTCTGAACGCTGTCGGCAAACGGCAGCGCGCCGGCAAGCCAAAGCGCCATCAGCCAACGCCGGACACCGCCGAACTGGAGTCTTCCACGGCGGCGCAATGACCGGGCCGCAGACTGGCCGACGGCTCCTTCGTCCAGCTCCGCGCCAGCGGGATTCGCGCCACATGACAGATCTGGGGTCCCTTCATCGTATACTGCGGATGCAGCGTAAGCTGCATCCCCCCCTTCCCGTGGAGCGGCCCGAGCTCGATCTCAGGCCGCTTCCACATTTTAGGGGCCAAATCTGAGGCCCAGAAAGGCCGTCGTCGTTCACACTCTCCCTGTGAGGGTCTCGGCCAAGGTGGATTACGCGCTGCGGGCGGTTGCCCAGCTGGCCGCGGAGGGCGACGGTCAGCCCACCACCGCGGAGAGCATCGCCCGTGCTCAGGGCATCCCGCCCAGCTTCCTGCTCGGGATCCTGCGCGAGCTGACCCGGGCCCACCTGCTCCACAGCCACCGCGGCGCTGAGGGCGGCTACAGCCTGGCCCGGCCGGCGTCGGAGATCACCCTCGCCGAGGTGATGCGGATCATCGACGGGCCGCTGGTCAACCTGCGCGACTCCCATCTCCGTGAGCTCGGCTATTTGGGCCCCACCGAGGCCCTGGAGGAGGTGTGGATGGCCGTGCGCTCGAGCGTGCGCTCGGTGCTGGAGACGGTCACCCTCGCCGACCTCGTCACTGGCTCCCTCCCCGCCCCGGTGCGGCGCCTCGCCAAGGCATACGTCCAGAGCGAGCTGGCCAGGCCCGGCGTGCGCTTCAGCTCTGTCACCGAGGAGAGGTCGGCCCAGGAGGTCTGACCGTCGGTTCCCGGCTGGCCCCTGAAGGGGGCGGCAACCAGGTGGTTGACGTGAGAACCAGTCTCCGGTAGTGTTCGCCGGAGTTATTCGGGTAACTTGGTCGTTTTGGTCGACTTTACAGGGAATGGGGGGAAGTTCCATGACTGCTTTGGCACGCCACACGGGAGGCGAGACACGCGCCTCGCGCCGCTCACGGGGCCGTCGCTGGCCTCTGCTTGGCCTGCTGGCCGTCGGGCTGTCGGCCTGCGGCGCGTCGGCCTCGGCGACCGGTGAGTCGTCGGCGCAGGCTGACCCGTCCACCGTTCGGTTGGGCTACCTGACCAACCTCACCCACGCGGCCGCTCTGATTGGCGTCGCCAAAGGCTTCTACCAGGCGGCGCTGCCGTCGGGCACCACGCTCTCCACCAAGACCTTCAGCGCCGGTCCTGCCGAGAACGAGGCCCTGCTCGGTGGCTCGCTCGATGCCGCTTTCGTCGGGCCCAGCCCGGCCATCAACGCCTTCACCTCCACCGGGGGCAAGGGCGTCCGCGTCGTCGCCGGCGCTGCGGCCGGTGGCGCGGGGCTGGTGGTCAGCAGTGCCATCGCCAACGGCAACTTCCCGGCCGACCTCAAGGGCCAGACGCTGGCCTCTCCTCAGCTCGGCAACACCCAGGACGTCGCCCTGCGCACCTGGCTGGCCGCGAAGGGGCTGACCACCAGCATCAACGGCAGCGGGGGTGACGTCACCATCGACTCCAGCTCGGGCAACTCGGTGGACCTGCAGCGGTTCGTCGCCCACCAGATCGCGGGCGGGTGGGAGCCGGAGCCCTACCTCTCGCAGTACATCAGCAAGGGCAAGGGCACCCTGGTCGTCGACGAGTCGACCCTGTGGCCCAACGGCAAGTTCCCCACCACCGAGCTGGTGGTGACCACGAGCCTGCTCACCCAGCACCCGGACATCGTCCGTGACCTCATCAAGGGCCTCATCGCGAGCGAGGACTGGATCAACCAGAACCCGTCGACGGCGCCCGCAGCCGCCAACGCGGCGCTGTCGTCGATCAGCGGCGCCAAGCCGCTCGCCTCGGACGTGGTCACCCAGGCCTGGTCGCGCCTCTACTTCAGCCTCGACCCGTACGCCGCCGACCTGCAGACGGACGCCAACCACGCCAAGGCGGACGGGCTGATCACCAACACCAATCTCAAGGGGATCATCGACGTGTCCGCGCTCAACTCTCTGCTCTCCGCCGCCGGCAAGCCGTCGGTGAGCAGCGCGGGGCTGGGGTCATGAACCTCGCCCTGCGCTCCCGCAGCACACTGCGCGTCTCCTCGGTCGAGCTGTACGCGGAGCCCGTCGTCCGCCTCAACAACGTCACCAAGGTGTACGGCCGCGGCCGCAACGCCTGCCTGGCGCTCGAGGACGTCTCGCTGGACGTCAACGTGGGCGAGTTCGTCTGCATCCTCGGCGCGTCCGGGTGCGGCAAGTCCACGCTCCTCTCGCTGATCGCGGGCCTGGACAAGCTCACCGCGGGCTCGATCGAGACCCCGGTGAAGCACCCCGCCTTCATGTTCCAGGAGCCGGCGCTGCTCCCGTGGCTGACGGTGTGGCGCAACGTCGAGCTGCCCCTGCGGCTGCGCAACGTCAGCGACACGGAGCGGCGCGCCACCGTCAGCCGGCTGCTGGCGATGGTGGGGCTCACCGCCTTCGCGCACAGCCGCCCCCACGAGCTCTCGGGCGGGATGCGCCAGCGCGCGGCCATGGCCCGCTCGCTCGCCCAGGACTCCGAGCTGCTCCTCATGGACGAGCCCTTCGCGGCGCTGGACGCGATCACCCGCGACACCCTCCACGACGACCTCACCAGGATCTGGGAGGAGACCGGGTGCACGATCGTGTTCGTCACCCACAACGTGCGCGAGGCGGTGCGCCTGGCCGACCGCGTCGTGCTGATGACCTCGCGCCCGGGACGGATCGGCCGGATCTGGGACGTCGACATTGAGAGGCCGCGCACGCTCGACTCGATCGAGGTGGCCAGCCTGGCCGCCGACATCACCACCCGCCTGCGCCTGGAGGTGAATGGTGACGACCACTAGGCTGCTGCGCATCGGGCGCTCGATCTTCCCCCGTCTCCTCGCCATCGCCATCCTGGTGGGGGCCTGGCAGCTCCTGGTCGTCGTCGGCGTGTCGTCGCCGGCCGGTCTCCCCCTGCCGGGCCCCGGTGACGCCATCGCCAAGATCGGCGACCTGATGCGCCAGGGGGTGCTTCTCCCGGCGCTGTTCAGCACGCTGCGCCGGGCGGCCACCGGCTACGCGCTGGCGGTGGTCATCGGCACGGTCATCGGGGTCGCGGTGGCCCGTTCGGCCACGCTGCGCGCCGCCGTCGGCTCGCTGCTTGCCGGGCTGCAGACCCTGCCGTCGGTGGTGTGGGTTCCCATCGCCGCGCTCTTCCTGGTCGCCGGCGGCCAGGACGAGAACGCGATGTACTTCGTGGTGATCATGGGCGCCTTCCCATCGATCGCCATGGGCGTGATGTCCTCGTACGACAACATCCCGCCGCTGACCTTCCGGCTGGCCCGCTCTCTCGGGGCCAAGGGCCCCAAGCTGTACCGCCACTTCGTCATCTCGGCGCTGCTGCCCGGCTACATGGCCGGCATGAAGCAGGCGTGGGCGTTCTCGTGGCGCTCGCTCATGGCCGCCGAACTGATCATCGGCTCGCTGGCGGGATCGGGCCTGGGCTCGCTGCTCGACAACGGGCGGTCGCTCGGCGACCTGCCGCTGATGTTCGCCGCCGTGCTGACCATCCTGGTGGTCGGCATCGCCGTCGACGACCTCGTCTTCTCACCGGTCGAGCGGGCGCTGCTGCGGCGCCGAGGGCTCGGCCTGGCATAGGCAGCCGCTCGGCGCGGTGGGCACCGTCAGGGGGTGACGGTGTCCACCGCGCGCCAGCAGTACCAGGCCGCGGCCGAGCGGTACGGCCGGAACGGCTCGCCCAGGGCCATCAGCTCCTTGGGCTTGGGCATGACCTCCATGGCATGGATCCGCGCCCAGCCGTTGCGCACGCCGAAGTCGTCGACCGGCCAGACGTCGGGGCGGCGCAGGTCGAAGAGCAGGAACATCTCGGCGGTCCACCGCCCGACGCCGCGCACCTCGCAGAGGCGCGCCACCACCTCGTCGTCCGGCATGGTGGCCAGCCGCTCGATCGGCACCGTGCCGTCGGAGAACTTGAGAGCCAGGTCGAGGATGGCTGCGGCTTTCGACCCCGACAGCCCGCAGGCACGCAGGTCCTCGACCGTCGTGGCGAGCACCGTCTGCGGGGTTGGGCAGCGCGGTGCCGAACAGGGCCAGGAAGCGCCCGTGGATCGCCGCCGCGGCCCGGCCGGCGAGCTGCTGGTAGGCGATCGCGCGGGCCAGCGCGTTGAAGGCGTCCTCGCTGGGCGGTCTCGGCGCGAACGGCCCGGCCGCGGCCACCACCGGCGCGAACGCCGGGTCGACCGTGGCGATGTGCCGGGCCACGGCCGCGGGCGAGCGTTTCATCAGCGCACCGTAGCGCGACGCTCAGCGACCCGGCGCGCAACGGCCGCCGCATCGCAGGGATGCGACGGCCGCGCACGCGAACGCTGTGAATTGCCTCAGGTCTTGGTGACCGTCACCCCGCTGGGGCCGTAGGCCGCGGTGTAGCCACCGGTGACCGTCGAGAAGGTGCCGGTGACCTGGTTGAAGATGACCTGGAAGATGGTTCCCGACGCCGGCGTCCCGTTGACGGTGGTGACCGCCAGCTTGCCCGCGACGGTGATGCCGGCCCCGCTCAGGCCGTAGCCGAGGCCGGAGCTGGTGTCAACCGTGACGCCCAGCTTGGCGGTGCCGGCCTGGGTGTATGTGCTGCTGCCGCTGAACGAGAGGTTGGCCCCGAGCAGGATGCTGACGGTGCCGTTGTTGGTCAGGCTGGTGTTGCTGTCGACGCGGGAATCGCCGGTGCCGACGGAGATGGTCGCCCCCGGCGAGTTGACGACGTTCACCCTGATGTAGCGGGTGCCGCCGTTGCCCGCGACGAGCGAGAGGGTGCCCTGGTTGGTGAGGCTCCCTCCCCATTGGCCTGGAACAGCCCGCTGGAGTTGTCCGCGTCGATCGAATCGAGCACGATCGTGCCCGCGTTGGTGACGGTTCCGCTGAGGTTGGCGCTGGCACCGCCGCAACCGTTGCCCTGCACGGTCAGGGTCTGCCCGGCGGGGACGGTCCCGCTCACCGTGTTGCCGCACTGCAGCAGGAACGACCCGGCCCCGGCGCTGTCGGTCAGCGTCGACGACTGCAGGATGACGGCGTTGCCGGACTCCGAACCACCCGACTGGGTCCAGCTGCCCTGGTTCATGTAGAGCTGACCGTTGTTGGTGATGCTGCCACCCGACTGGATGAACTGGGAGTTGCCGTTGCTGGAGATCGAGAGACCACCCTGCCCGGTGATGGTGAACGTGCCGTTGTTGGTGAGGATGTTGCCGCTGTCGAGCCGGGTGTCACCGGTGGCGATGTTCACCGTGCCGTCAGCGTTGTTGGTGACGTTGCTGCGGATGTAGCGGACGCCGCCGGCGTCCTGGATGGTCCGGAACGTCCCGTCGTTGACGAGGTTGCCGCCGCCATTGGCCGTGGCGAGGTAGGTGCCGTCGTCCGCGCTGAGCGAGTCGAGCGTGATGGTGCCGGCGTTGATGACCGTCCCCGAGAGGTACACAGCGGCGGTACCGCAGCCGTTGGCCTGCACGGTGATCGTCTGCGCCGCCGGGACGCTGCCCAGCAGGGTGTCGCTGCACTGCATCAGGAAGGCGGCGCCGCCGGCGCTGTCGGTGAGGTTGGAGGCCTGCAGGATGACGGGGTTGCCCGTCTCCGTCCCGCCCGACTGGGTCCAGCTGCCCTGGTTCATGTAGAGCTGACCGTTGTTGTTGATGCTGCCACCCGACTGGATGAACTGGGAGTTGCCGTTGTTGGAGATCGAGAGGCCACCCTGCCCGGTGGTGGTGAGGGTGCCGTTGTTGGTCAGCGTGTTGCCGCTGTCGAGGCGGGTGTCTCCGGACCCGATGGTGATCGTCCCGGCAGCGTCGTTGGTGATGTTGCTGCGCAGGTAGCGGACGTTCCCCGAGCCCTGCGTGGTGGAGAACGATCCGTCGTTGATGAGCGTGCCGCCGCTGAGTGCGGTTCCACTGCGGGCGCTGACCGAGTTGAGCGAGAGGTTGCCGTCATTGGTGACGGTGCCGGACAAGGTGGTGGTGGCGCTGCCGCAGCCGTTGGCCTGCACGGAGATCGACTGGCCCGCGGCGATGGTGCCGTTGAGGGTGTTGCCGCACTGCAGCAGGAAGGAGCCCGGTCCGGCGCTGTCGTGCAAGGTCGAGCTCTGCAGGATGACGGGGTTGCCCGACGACGTGCCGCCCGATTGCGTCCACGTGCCGGAATTCATGTAGAGCGAGCCGCTGTTGGTGAGCGTCCCGCCCGACTGGACGAACTGTGAGTTGCCGTTGCTGGAGATGGAGAGACCGCCTCCCGCGGTCGTGGTGAAGGCGCCGTTGTTGGTGAACACGTTGCCGCTGTCGATGCGGGTGTCGGCCGAGCCGATGCTCACCGTGCCGCCGGCGTCGTTGGTGATGTTGGCGCGCAGAAAGCGTGTGCCGCCGGCGTGCTGGATGGTGCTGAAGGTGCCGTCATTGGTCACCGGGCCGCCGCCGATGAGGCTGTAGTTGTCGGCATTGAGCGAGTCCAGCGTCAGCACGCCGCTGGGACGGATCTGGGTGGCTCCCGATGTGTACTGGACGCCACCGGCGCCGGCGGACTCGACGTCGAGCGTCTGCTTGCCGCTGGTGGTGCCCAGGATCAGGGCGCCGACGTTGCTGCTGTTGGTCATGGTGACCGTGTACGTGCCGGGCAGGATGATGCATGCGTGGTCGCTGCCCGACGGCACCGCGCCGGTCGTCCAGGCGGACGGGGTGTTCCAGTTGCCCGACGTCGCGGCCGCCCAGTCGTCCGTGCACCCGGTGGTGAACGGCGCCCATCCCTCCTTGGCGCTGGTGGCCCCCACGGCGACGATCGAGTTGACGTTGGCGCCGTTGCCCACCGGCACGGTGAACGACCCCGAGATGGCTCCGCCCCCGGTGGCCGTGACGGTGACCAGCGACTGGCCCCCCGGCGAGTTGTAGTGGAGGGTCACCTGCTCGCCGGCGGCGTAGCCGGTGCCGGTGAAGTTGACATGGCTGCCCGGCAGCGCGTTGGCTGCGGACAGGCTCAGCGTGGCCGTCTCCCAGGTGACCCGGGCCGCCGCCTCGCTCACGGAACCACCGGGATTGGTAACGGACGGCACCACGTAGTCGATGCCCTGGGCGCTGCTGCTGTACATGAACGTCGCCTTGCCGCTGGCGTTGGTGGTGGCCGAGCCGGTCAGTCCCTGGTTCGGGCCCGAGGTGACTGTGTAATGCACGGACACCCCGCGCAGCGGGTTGCCACAACCGTTGGTGACTGTGGTGGTGAGGGTGGCGGTGGCGTTGGGAGCGAGCGCCTGGGTGGCCGGCTTGGTGGAGAGCACCAGCCCGGCGCATGCCGTCTGCCCGATCGGGGTCCACTGCGTGGACTCATTGCTGGTGGCCGGGTTGCAGCTGGCGCCATCGGTGCCGCCGGTGTTGAGCACCTGGCCGGTGTCGGTGTACGTCTGCGCCTTGCCCCCGACCGTCGCGGTGACCTGGGGAACCACGCCGGACTGGTTGCAGTTGCCGGCCCAGTTGACGCCGCCCGGGCCGATGTCGGAGCCGTCGATCTGCTGGCTGCTCACGGTGCAGCCGCCGGGGCCGCCGCCGACGTTCTCGGTGAGCACCATCTCCCCGTTGACGGGCAGGTTCACTGTGTGGGGCCAGATGTCGTACACGCACGACGCGTCGAAGGTGAGCACGACGGAGTTGACGGTGAGGGCGTGGCTGGAGGTGTTGACGAGCTCGATCGCGCTCGAGTCGAAGGAGCAGCCGCCTGAGCAACCCTCGTAGACCACGTTGGGATCCCCCTCCCACGGGGTGGGAAAGTTGGCCGGGTTGGCGCGGAGGGTGTCCGCGTAGCCGACGTTGACCTGGTACGGCGGCGCCGACGCCTTGCTGCGAGCCGCCGGCGCTGTGCGGGTGGGAGCGTGCTGAGGCGGCGCCTTGGCGGCGGCGTGGGTGGGCGGCTGGGGCAGCGGCCCGCGCACGGACCTGGCCGCGTGACCTGCTGCGGCTGAGACAGGGGTGGCCGCGACCACCATCGCAACGGACCCGAGCGCGGCCGCCACCACGCTGGACGCAACGGCCACGCGCAACCGGACAGAGATGGACGTCATTCCCCCGCTCCCTTTCCCCGTTCTCTTTACAACCCTTTTCCGCAACCCGCAGACGAGGTCGGAGGGGTGCGCGCACAAAGAGCGATCGGAAGTATTCGTTTCGCGCAGAGCAATGTCAAACGTTGTAGCCGCAATCGTCAGAAACGCCGAGGGCAGGCTTACAGAGCTGCTGTTGGCTTGCTTGTCAGGCGCGCTGACACCGCGCGGCTACGCGTGGGCCGCGCCATCTGCAACAGCTGGATGGTGGCCGCCTTGGCGTCGACGCGACTGCCGGCAGGGCCGACGCACGACGGACAGCCGGCCTCGCACTTGCACGCCGACACCAGCGCGGTCGCCATCGCCACCAGCTCGTCGCGCAGCTCATGGCAGCGCTCGGCGAAGCCGACGCCACCGGCCACGGCGTCGTAGAGGTACACCGTCGGCCAGCCGATCTCCAGCGCCCGGCTGTCGACGGCGCCCGGCGGGCGCCAGCCGGCGGTGAACTCCTGGGGCTCGTCGGGCGCCTGCGTGGTCAGCGCCGGCGTGCCGAGCACCGCCGCCGGCGACGGTGCGGCGCGCATCTGCGCGTGGCTGCCGAGGTCGCGCGGGTCGCACATGCATAGCAGGCACGCCGCCGAGTGCAGCACCGCGGCCAGGCCGCTCAGCCCGGCGTCGAGCTCGGGGCGTCCGATGCCGCGCAGCGCGTCGGGGTCGAAGGCCGTCCAGGCGCTGATGGTGTGCAGGTCCTGCTCGGGCAGGCTGATCGGGCCGGCGCCGACGTTCTCGTGGGTGAGGAAGCGCACCTTCTTGTACATCGTCGCCAGCCGGCTGACCCGCACCTCGCCGAGGGAACGCCGGCAGGAGTCGCCGACCGGCCCCTCGTAGCGCTCGAGGATCTGCAACGCGGTGCGCGTCTCCGCGAGCGTGTAGTGGTCGACGTCGATGGGGTGCACGTAGGCGCGCTTCTCCTCCCAGTCGAGTCGCTCGACGTGGAACTGGCGGCCCTCGTGGAGGTAGATGGCGTCGTCGTGCACCAGCACCGGCGCGGCGAACTGGTCCACCTCGCCGATCACCCGGCCGTCGCTGCCCGGCCGCCCTCCCCCACTCCCCGCCCACGGCCCCTGAGGCCCCTGGCCCGGTCCGCCGGCGCCCGTCGAGGTATCGATGATCACCACGTTGGTGGCGGCGGCGCGTCGCAGCGAGATCGCCTCGGCGGGGAAGGCGTCGGCGGACCAGTGGTAGCGCGAGCCGCTGCGATGGACGAGCCCGTCGTCCTTGAACATGTCGAGCAGCGCGCCGGTGCTGTCCACCCCGGCGGCCCCGAAGGAGTCGCCCACCTCGAAGGCCAGCTCGAACGCGGCGGCCTGCAGGTGGCTGCCGAGCACCAGCAGGTTGTCGGGGTTGATGAGGCCGTGCTCGGGCGGAGCCTCGAGGATGTAGCGCGGGTTGTTGACGAGGAACTGGTCGAGCGGCGAGTCGGTGGCGATGAACACGCCGAGGGACTCGCTGTCACGCCGCCCGGCGCGGCCGAGCTGCTGCCATGTCGAGGCGATGCTGCCCGGGTATCCGACAAGGATGGCCGCATCGAGGTTGCCGATGTCGATGCCGAGCTCGAGCGCGTTGGTGCTGACCACGCCGCGCACGCTGCCGTCGCGCAGCCCCGCCTCGATGGCTCGCCGCTCCAGGGGCAGGTAGCCGCCGCGGTAGCCGCGCACGGGCTGGGTGCCTCCCTGGCGCGGCGCCGGGTTGAGCCGCTGCAGGTAGGTGAGCAGCACCTCGACGCTGGACCGGCTGCGCGTGAACGCGATGGTCTGCAGCCTGCGCTGCAGCAGCGCGGCCATGAGCCGGCGCGCCTCCAGCGTGGCCGACCGCCGCACCCCCATGGTGCCGGGCACAGCCGGGGGGTTCCAGAACCAGAGCCGCCGCGCCGCGCGCGGGGCGCCGTTGCGGTCGACGAGCTGGACCGGGCGCTCGAGCAGCTTCTCGGCGAGCTCGCGCGGGTTGGCGATGGTGGCGCTGCACGCGATCACGGTGGGGTTGCTGCCGTAGAAGCGGCAGAGCCGCAGCAGGCGGCGCAGCACGTTGGCGAGGTGCGAGCCGAACAGCCCGCGGTAGGCGTGGAGCTCGTCGATGACGACGTAGCGCAGGTGCTGGAAGAGGCGGACCCAGCTGGTGTGGTGCGGCAGGATGCCGCTGTGCAGCATGTCGGGGTTGGTGACCACGATGTTGCCGTCGTTGCGCACCGCGCGGCGCAGCCCCGGCGCGGTGTCGCCGTCGTAGGTGGCGGCGCGCAGCCCGCCGGGGAGGTGGCACGCGATGTCCTGCAGCCCGGCGAGCTGGTCCTGGGCCAGCGCCTTGGTGGGGAACAGCCACAGCGAGCGCGCGTCGGGGTCGCGCAGCCAGGCGTCGAGCACCGGCACCGCGAAGGCCAGCGTCTTGCCGCTGGCCGTGGGCGTGACCACCACCACGTCGCGGCCGGCGAGCGCGTGCTCGATGGCCTCGGCCTGGTGGATGTAGGGGCGGTCGATGCCGCGCCTGCCCAGCGCGAAGAGCAGGCGCGAGTCGAGCGCCGCCGGCCACTGCGCGTACTCCGCCGCCTGCGGCGGGATCAGCTCCTCGTGGACGATGCGGCCTTCGACGGTGGCGCTGGCCCGCAGCTGCGCCAGGCTGTCGGCGACAGGATCGATGACGGTGGCCACTGCGCGGCGCAGTGTAGCGAACATCCGTTCGCCTGACAACACGGGTACGCGGCCGCACACTGCCAGCCATGTCCAACTCCACCGTGCAGGATCCCCTGCCCATCGACGCCGACGGCGACCCCGGTCCCGACGAGGAGCGCATCCCCGATGAGAGCACGCTGCTGGGCAGCACGGGCGTCCAGCAGGAGGTGCTCGCCGAGCTGGCCCGCGCCGAGGCCGAGATGAGCACGCCGTCGACCGAGGACAACTCCGACGCCACGGGGGCGCAGGTCTGACCCACCGCCAGGGCCGCCGGGCGCTGACGAAAGTTTTTCGTCCCTCGCTCGTTGTTAGTTCCGACCGCCTCCTTCCGGCGGCCGAACAGACAGAGAGGGGACTCATCGTGAAAAGGCGTATTGCTCTGCTCGCACCCGGCCTCGCGACCGTCGCGGCGCTGGGACTGCAGGGATCGGGACACACCACGGCATCAGCGTCGGCGCCCGCGGTGCGGGCTCATGAGCCGGCGGTCATGTACACCATCGGCAACACGGCCGCCATCAACGGCGACACCTCGGTGATCAAGCCGGCCATCCAGCCGCCACCGGTGCTGGCCTGCCTGCCGGTGGCGCCACCGTCCCCGATCCCCGGCTGTGTGCCACCCGCGCCGCCGGCGGGCGAGCCCTGGCCCGGCAACATGGCGTACTTCGGCGGCCACGTGCAGGTGACCCCCAAGATCTACCTCATCTTCTACGGCTGGAACACGCCGGGCGCGTTCAACAGCGCCTGCAGCAACACTCCCAAGCACGACCCGGTGGGCTGCGATCCTGACGGCGCCGGGCAGCGGATGCTCAACTTCGTCAAGCAGCTCGGTGGCACCAACTGGGCGGGCGTGCAGACGCAGTACTACGAGACCCGCACGGACTCGCAGGGCAATTCCTACAACACCTTCATCCAGAACCCCGCCAACCAGCTCAAGGGAGTCTGGGTCGACAACACCTCGCCCATCGACTCGCACATGACCTACACCGAGATCGCCCAGGAGGCGGCTCGTGGGGTGCAGCACTTCAAGGTCAAGGACCTGCTCAACAGCCAGTTCATCGTCGCCCAGCCGCAGAACTTCTCCGACCCACAGGCGAGCTCGGTCGGCTACTGCGCGTGGCACGACTACACCGAGCCGGGCATCGAGGGTGGCATCTACAACGGCATCACCCCCAACGTGTCCTTCACCAACATGCCGTACATCCTCAACCAGGGCACCAGCTGCGGTGAGAACAGCGTCAACGCGGGCTCCGCGGGCAAGCTCGACGGCGAGTCGATCGTGCTCGGCCACGAGATCGAGGAGACGGTCACCGACCCGGGTGCGGAGGATCCCGGGCCGAACGGGACCTCGCTCGGCGGCTGGTACGACATGAACCAGTACGAGAACGGCGACAAGTGCGCGTGGGTCGGCGCCGACCCCGTGTGGCTGCTCACCGGTGCCGGTCCTGAGCCGGTGCCCGGCTTCCCCGGCGCCATCGGCACCATCACCGGCAACAACAACGGCAAGCCCGGCCAGACCTTCCCGGTCCAGGCCCTCTGGAGCAACAACGCCGCGGGCGGCGCGGGCTACTGCGCGGGCTCCGGCAACGACCTCCCCTCCGCCCCCTAAAGCGCTCGACACCCCTCGAGTGCACGCAAGGTCCCTGGGGTCCGCTGAGGACCCCGGGGACTTGCTGTGTCCGCTGGTTGGCACTACTGCTCTACTTGACGCGTTTGACGCGGGATGGGATACTCGGCTCCAGCGGTGAAGCGCCCCGAGAGGGAGGGGGCGGCCGCACCTTGGGGGGTGGCGAGAGTGCGATCGAAGCGACGTCTGGGACTGCAATCCATCGGCATCGGCTGTGCTGTCGTGGCCACGGCCGTGACCACCAGCAGTTCGGTGCCCGCGCTGACGCGCACCAGCAGCTTCGCCACCCCCATCCAGCACGTCGTGCTCGTGGTCATGGAGAACCACACCTTCGACAACCTGCTCGGCGCCTGGTGCGAGCAGACCAGCCCGGCGCGGTGCAACGGCACCACCACCGGCCTCCTGTACGGGCAGACCACACCGACACCCCTGGGGCAGGCTACCGACCATGTCCCGCAGGTGATCCACTCCGCCCCCGCCCAGACCTTGGCCATCGACGGCGGCAAGATGGACGGCTACTCCAAGATCAACGGCTGCTCCGCCCCTGCGCTGAAGTGCTACACGCAGTTCAAGCCGGGGCAGACGGCCATCGCCAACGTGCAGGCACTGGCCGGGCACTTCGCCATCTCGGACAGCACCTTCGAGGACGGCCCCGTCGCGTCGTGGGGCATGCACATGGAGGCGGCGGCGGCCAGCAACGACGGCTTCGTCGGTGGTGGCACTCCGCACCCCGGCACCCAAGGCCTTCTCGGCGACGGCTGGGGCTGTGATTCCGGTCGCGACACCACGTGGAAGAGCCCCCAGGGCAAGACCCTCGAGGTGCCCGCGTGCGTGCCCGATCCCAGCCTCAACGGCAGGCAGGTCAACAACACGACCGTGGCCAACGGTGGCGCGTACCGGCCCACGCCGGTGCAGCCCGTGCCCACCATCATGGACAGCCTCACCACCGCCGGGCTCAGCTGGAAGTTCTACGGCGGCTCCAGCGCCGCCACCTCGGGCGGCAGCGGGGGCCAGGGCGACAAGAGCGGCAACACCACGGGCTACGGATGGGCGGTGTGTCCGACCTTCGCGAGGTGCCTCGACACGCCCAACTCCATGGTCGACAACTCCCAGTTCGCCGCCGACGCACGGAACGGCGCGCTGCCCAACTACTCGGTGGTGACACCGACCCAGGCGCAGTCGCAGCACAACGGCGACTCGATGACCGTGGGCGACAACTTCATCGCCTCGATCGTCAACGCGGCGAGCACGGGACCGGAGTGGAGCTCCACCGCGATCTTCATCACCTGGGACGACTGCGGCTGTTTCTACGACCACGTGACCCCGCCGGCAGGGCTCGGGATCCGGGTACCCATGCTGATCATCAGCCCGTACGCGCGGGCCGGCTACGTCGACTCGCACACGGCGTCATTCGCCTCGGTGCTGTCGTACACCGAGTTGGTGTTCGGGCTCCACTCGATCACCGCGGGCACCTGGGACGCGACCGGTCCCGGCGTGTACGACTACGCGAATGCCTTCAACTACACGCAGGCGCCGCTGCCGCCCCCGCACCTGCGGGCGAGCGCGGTGACACCGGCGATCGCCAAGGCGGTCGCGGACGACCCGCCGGTGGCCGACGACCCCACCTGATCTGAGGCGGGGAACCGCGCACGGTCAGCGCGCGCGGATGTCCTGCCGGCTCAGCTTCGGTCCGTAGCGCGGTGCGCCGCGACCACCGGACATGAGCAGGCGGATCACGCGCCCGCGCTGACCTTTGTAGGGCTCGAGCAGCTCGAGCATGCGCGCGTCGTCGCCGCGTGGCTCGCCGGCCAGCGCGTAGCTGACCACGTTGGGCACGTGGTAGTCACCGAGGGGCACGGCGTCGGGGTCGCCGTGGGTCACCGCCGTCACCTCCGCCGCGGTCCACGGGCCGACGCCGGGCAGTGACTGCAGCTGCCGGCGCGCTTCAGCCGCGGGGACTGAGGCGAGCGCGTCCAGGGTGCTGGCGTGGTGCGCGAGGTTGACGATGACCGTGGCCCGGCGGCGCTCGACGTTGCACTCGTGGAAGGTCCAGTAGGGGGTGCGAGCGACACGGCGCGCATCGGGAGGCAGGAGCAGGCCGTCGTCACCGGGCGCCGGCTCGCCAATGCGGCGCACCAGTTCACGGTACGAGCGGCGCGCATCGAACCCCACCACCTTCTGCGCGATCACCGTCCAGAGCAGCGCGTCGAACACCGAGGTGCCCGAGGTCAGGCGCAGTCCCGCGGTCCGGCGCCGCGCCTCCGCCACGGCGGGATGGAGCGGCACCAGCGCGGTGGGGTCGTCGTCGAGGCCGGCGAGTTGTGGCGCCAGCCGCACCGCCGCCGCCGCGCCGGGCCCGACGGCGCGCGCCACCAGCTCGTCACCGTCGATGCGCAGGTGCAGGGCGGCCGGCCCCTCGGCGGTGCGCAGCGCCCTGCGCACCTCGCCGCCGCTGACACGGGTGGTGGGGTCGTCGATTCCCTGGCGCAGCGGGAAGGTCGTGGTCACCAGGTCGATGGGCCCGCGCCTCAGCGGGTGGCGGCCGACGTGGGCATCGAGGTCGGGTGCCGCAGCCATCCGCCCACGATAGCGAGCGCCGGCCGCCTACCCGTTCGCAGTTTTGCTGCGTTCGCCGATCGGGTACAACGGGGGCGATGGCGACTGCCTTCCAGGACTACTACGCGATCCTCGGGGTGCCCAAGACGGCGACCCAGAAGGAGATCAAGGCCGCCTTCCGCAAGGCGGCGCGCAAGCACCACCCGGACCTCAACCAGGGCGACCCCGCCGCCGAGCGCCGCTTCAAGGAGATCAACGAGGCCAACGAGGTGCTCAGCGATCCCAAGAAGCGCAGCCTCTACGACGAGGTGGGGCCGCGCTGGCGCGAGTACGAGGCATGGGACAAGGCAGGCCGCCCGGGGCCGTCGCCCTTCGGGGCGGCGCAGGGTGGCTTCAGCGGCGGTCCGGGCGGCCCGCAGGTCGAGTACCGCACCGTCTCGCCCGACGAGCTGGAGAGCATGTTCGGCGACGCCGACCCGTTCTCCGACTTCTTCCACTCCATGTTCGGCCGCTCCGGCGGCGGGGGCCGCGCCACCCGCTCGCGCTCGCGCGTGGCTCCCCGGCGTGGTGAGGACGTCGAGGGCAGCACCGACATCACCCTCGAGGAGGCGTACACGGGCACCAAGCGCACCATCGAGCTGAGCGGCTCGGGACGGACCCGCCGGGTGGAGATCAGCATCCCCGCCGGTGTCGCCGACGGCGCCCGGGTGCGCGCTGGCGGCCAGGGTGGCTCGGGGAGCTCCGGCGGCGGGTCGGGCGACCTCTACGTGCGCGTGCACGTCCTCCCCCATCCGCGCTTCAGCCGCGACGGCAGCGACCTCCGCGAGGTGGTGGAGGTGCCGCTCGACGTGGCCCTGCTCGGCGGCGAGGTACCGGTGCGAACCCTGCGCGGCACCACGGCCGAGCTGCGCATCCCTCGCGCCACGCAGAACGGCGCGAGGTTGCGGCTGCGCGGGCTGGGCATGCCCAAGCTTCGCGGTGGCGGTCACGGCGACCTCATCGCCGAGGTGTCGGTGCGCGTCCCCAGCGTGCTCACCCCTGCCGCCGAACGGCTGGCGAACGAGCTGCGGGCTGAGCGTGAGGCTGGGACCCCGGCCGCTACGAGCTGATCCCGTACAGGGAGTGGATGCGGCTGCGCAGGTCGTCCTCGCTGATGGCGCCGAGGACGACTGTCAGGAGCTTGCCTGAGCTGTCGTAGAAGACGGTCAGTGGCATGCCGCGGGCGCCGAGGGCGTCGTGCAACCCGGAGTCCTCGGCGCCGCCGGTATCCCTGGCCAGCGGCCAGGTGTCGACGCCGTACTGCCGGGCCATCGCCAGGCCGTCACCGGTCTCCTGCGAGTCGATCCCGGCGAACGTGACCCGGCCGGCGAGCTGGTGCGACAGCGCCGCCATCCCGGGCAGCTCGCCCCGGCACGCGGTGCACCACGACGCGAAGAAGTCGAGCACCACGGGGTGCCCCCGCAGGGAGGCGAGCTGGAGGGTGCCGCCGCCCTCGAGCTTGGGAAGGCTCCACGACGACGGCTGGGTCGACACGCCCGCCGGCTGCGGCGCTGACGACGCACCGCGCAGCGCGACCACCAGCGCGACCACGGCGACGACGGCGACCACCGCGGCGCGCCAGCCGAGCGAGCGCGACCACCTGCTGCCCACGCTCCTGATTGTCACATCGGAGCCAGAGTGGAGACCGCCGACGTGTGTGCGACCATGAGCGACAGGATGTGTGGCCGACGCTGCTGGCGTTCATGTGGAGCACAGGCCGGTCGGTGATCCTCCCCAAGGACCGTGACCCTCGTCTGGTGACGATCCGCCGCGGCGGGACCCTGACGGACCCGGATCACCACCTCCTCGCCCTGTGGGCCGCGTCGTGCGCGGAGCACGTCCTCGGACTCTTCGAGGCGGTTCGACCTGATGACCCGCGGCCACGTCGCGCCATCGAGCTCGGGCGCGCGTGGGCGCGCGGCGAGGTCACCATGACCCAGGCCCGCACGGCGGCGGGTCACGCGATGGCCGCGGCCCGTGACCTGAGTGGGGCGGCACGGCACGCGGCGTACGCAGCCGGCCAGGCCGCTGCGGTCGCGCACGTCGCGGCGCACGAGCTGGGTGCGGCCGCGTATGCGATCAAGGCCGCAGGTGCCGGCGCGCCGCCGAGAGAGCACGAGAACGCGCGGCGACTCGAGTGCCGCTGGCAGCGCGAGCAACTCCCCGACGCGATCCGCGAGCTCGTCCTCGACGACCAGGGGCTGCGCAACGACATCTGCTGGTCGGTGTTCTCCTAGCTTCCGTGGACGGCGACCGACGCCGCCGTGGCAGCAAGGAGCAGGGCGGCCGCGGCAAGGAAGCTGACCGACACGACCACGAACACTGCCTTGAGGTCGTTCGCCTTGCGAGCCCCGGTGAGGATCTTGATGGTGACCACGGCCACGTGGCGGCCCGCCATCACGCGATTCGTGCCGGACCAGAACGGCTCGGATGCCAACCTGCTCAGCGCGCTCTCTTTGACGACCTTGGACTGGAAAGGGAGGTTGGACAGTATCCCCGTCATCGCCGCCACCACGAAGCAGAACAGCGCTGCCACGAACAGGGCCTCGCTGAATGCCGACAAGGCAACGGCGTCGGCGCCACGCACGAAGGTGGTGAAGCCGAACACGAGCGTGACCAGCGTCCCGGCCGCCGTGACCAGTGCCAGGCCTTTCTGCTCGAGCGACGTCTTGCGGTCGCGCTCCCGCTGCAGCTGGTCGTTGATCAGCTCGAGGTAGAGGCCACCGGCATAGTCGTCTGGGAAGGTGGGCACGTCAGCAACTAGCGGCGCGCGTCGTCGGCCTCATGGCGTGCGGCGGCTTTTTCCTCCACGACGAGCTCAGCTTCCGCTTCCACTCCGTCCCGCTCGGTGCGGACCTCGATGTCTCCGGGGTCTGTCGGGTCGTGCTCGGGCTCCTTCGGGTCCGGTGGCTTCTCGTCGTCAGTGGGCATGCGTTGCTCCTCGGATCGAGATCGGGTTATGGGGCCGGTGGTGGTGGCGGTGGCGGCGGCGGCGGGAAGAGCGTTGGCGGCGGCAACGGCCGGCGGCCGTTGGGGCGGGGCAAGCGTGTGGCGACGAGGGCCGCCGCGATGACCAGCAGCGCCAGGACGAACAAGAACACGAGGAGGTGCGGGCCCACCATCGTCACGCCGGGAGCGTACGGCGAGCACCGCCGGCGTGCAAGCGCGGCCGGCGGTGGGGGGCGGACATCTGAGGGACAAAGTGTTGCCACGTATGGGATTTGGCTTGTGTGACGAACATGCGTTCGGTAGAATGTCGTGCATGGTCGCTTGCGCTGTCGAGGTGTCCACGCGGCTCGGCGACGCGGTCGACGTGCTCGCGGCACAACCGATCGACGGCTTGTCCGACGACGCTCTCGGCGAGGACCTCGTCGACATCCGCCGCCAGATCGACCGTCTCGAGGGTCAGTTCCTGCGTCGTCTTCATCGCTTCGACAGCAACAAGGGCGCGCTCGCCGATGGCGCTGTCAGCACGGTGTCGTGGCTGCGGGCAAGGTGCCGCGTCACCGCCAAACTGGCCGCTCATCGGGTCCGCATGTGTCGTGTGCTCGCCGAGTTGCCCCTGGCGGCGGAGAGCCTCTGTGCGGGACGCGCGTCCTTCACCAACGTCTCGTTGATCGCGCGGCTCGCCGATGACGTCGGCTGCGACGCTGTGCGCTCTGTGGAGGAACCACTGGTCACCGCGGCCGAGGTCATCGATCCCGGACAGATGCGCTACCTGGCGTTGGTCACGCGCATGCGGCTCGACGCCGAGGGCGCGCTCGACCAGGACAATCGCAACCATGAGCGCCGCTGGTTCGCCTGCGACCAGACGTTTGGCGGTGTGTTCATCCTCCGGGGTGAGCTCGACGCGGAGGGCGGAGCGCTTCTCCAGACTGCAATCAACGCGCTGAGCGCTCCGGCAGGCCGGGAGGACGGCCGGACCGGCTCGCAGCGGCGCGCTGATGCGATCGTCGACCTCGCCGCGCGGCACCTCCAGGGCGGCGCAGGTGGCGCGTCCATCCATGGTCAGCGGCCGCACCTCACCCTGACGGCCAGCATCGAG
Source organism: Candidatus Dormiibacterota bacterium (assembly GCA_963823765.1). Lineage (GTDB taxonomy): Bacteria > Chloroflexota > Dormibacteria > Aeolococcales > Aeolococcaceae > Aeolococcus. Next base: position 166,665 of record CAWGML010000002.1, on the reverse strand, counting down.
GCTCTCCAGCGTCAACCGGGCGCCGCTCCCGCTGAGCTGGGCGGCGTCGGGCCGGTGCACGCCGAGACCGCGCGGCGGATCGCGTGTGACTCGGTGCGCCGCACGGTGACCGTCGCCCGCTCGGCAGAGGGGCCGGATCCCGCGGGCATCCACAGCGCGGTCCATCCGCTCTCGGTCGGCCGGGCAACCCGCACCATCCCAGCGCCCATCCGCACGGCCCTCCGTGTGCGCGACAACGGCTGCCGGTTCCCCGGCTGTGACCGCCCGCCGGAGTGGACCGATGGCCACCACATCAAACACTGGGCGGACCTCGGTGACACAGAGGTGCCGAACCTCGTGAGCCTGTGCCGCCGGCACCACCGCTTGGTCCATGAGAGGGGATGGCAGGTCCACCTCGACGGCGAGGGCACACCGGTGATCACGCCGCCGCCGTGACCGGGACGGACGGCGCTCAGGCTGGTTGACGTTGGCGGGCGTCGATCGCATAGCGGAGGAACAGGTGTTGTCCTGCCCTCCGTACCGCTCGGAGCTCGCCTGGGTGCGAGAACGGCTGCAGGCCCACACCCTCCACGAGGCTGCGTCGCTCCGGTGTCCGCTGGCTCCGACCGGCCACCTGTGGCGCGACGGTGAGGAACAGGTCGATGGGCACGCCGCCGCCCAGCAGTGCGCCGAAGAGGTGTGGGCCGCCCTCGCAGAGTATCGGGCCGCCCCCGGCGAACTTCCGCACCGCCGCGACGATCTCCTCGGCCGACAGGTCGCCGCGGGCGGCTCGGTGGACGTGCAACGGAACCGCGGGCCGGGCCACGGCCACCGCGTCGGCGGGGATGTTCCCGCTGCGTGTGACCACCATGAGAGGCGCGGGGTGGTCCGGCCGCCCGGACGCGTGGCGCAGCTCGGCCAGGTCGGCCGCCCGTTCGGGCGCCAGCGCCTCCGCCGTCCATTGGTGGTTGAGTGTGGCGCGCAACGTTCCCGCACCGACCACGATGACCCCGGCGACCGCGCGCAGCATCGCCATCAGGATGCGGTCTGCGACCACTCCTCCACCAACGGCGCGCGAGTCGTCGGCCTTCCTGCCGAAGCTGACGACGCCGTCGATGGTGCTGACGAAGTTGACCGCGACGCGGTCGCCGTCGAGCAGCAGCGCCGCGCCGTACTCCTCTTCCAGCACGCATCGTGGGGGATTGGTCTCGCGCTCGGCGAGAACCTCGAATGCCGGCTCCGCCACCTCAGATGCCGATGTGGGTTCCCACCAGGGTGCCGATGCCATACGTGACGGCGGCGACCACGGCGGCGATGCCGAGCTGGCGCACCGCGGTGCGCACCCGCGAGCGGCCGGTGAAGTACGCGACGGCCACGCCCACGCCGAGCGCAGCCACCGCCCCGAGGACGATCGAGGCGATCACGGCGGAGTTGCCTCCGCCGAAGAACCAGGGCAGCAGAGGCACCAGGGCACCCAGCGCGAAGGCGCCGAAGGACGATGCGGCGGCGGCGGGAGGCGAGCCGATCGAGCCGGGGTTGACGCCGAGCTCCTCGCGGCTGTGCACCTCGAGGGCAAGCTCGGGGTCCTTGCTGAGCGCGGTCGCCACCTCCTCGGCGGCACCCGCCGGCACTCCCCGCGAGACGTACAGCGCCACCAGCTCGCGGTGCTCGGACTCCGGGTGACGGCGCAGCTCCTCGCGCTCGATGGCGACCTCGCGCTGGATGAGCTCGCGCTGCGCGCTCATCGAGACGTACTCCCCTGCGGCCATCGAGAAGGCGCCCGCAACCAGGCCGGCGAGACCCGCGAGCCGGACGACGCCGGCGGCGGGATGCGCCCCGGCGACACCGAGGATCAGCGAGACGTTGGTGAGCAGCCCGTCGCTGACCCCGAACACGGCAGCGCGGGCGGCGCCGCCCTGGAGATCGCGATGGTGTTCAGGGCGGTGCGCGGGCACCTGGATCGATACTGCCGGTTCGACCTTGAGCTCCACGCTCAGGAGATTACTTCGCCAGTGGGAGAACGCGGACCCGCGGGCGCATGCGCTCGGCGACCGCGCTGCTCGGAGCGATGGTGCGCACGGCCTCGCCCGGACGCCCGAAGTAGTAGCCCTGGGCGCAGTGCACTCCGAGGCGCTTGAGGGACTCGGCCTCCTCGATTGTCTCGACGCCCTCGGCGACGGCGGTGGCGTTGATCTGCTCGATGAAGTAGATGAGCCCGTGCAGGAGAGCGCGCCGGGCCAGGTCACGATGGATGTCGCGGATGAGTGACATGTCCAGCTTGACGATGTCCGGCTTGGTGCTGAGGATGTGGCTGAAGGTGGCGAAGCCCGCGCCGGCGTCGTCGACCGCGTAGCGCATGCCCCGGAATCGCAGACGCGCGACCGAGCTGTTGAACTGTGGGTAGTCGCCGATCGCGGCGTGCTCCGTGACCTCGATGACGATGCGGTCGGTGCCATTCTCGACGAGCGCCGCGAACTCGGGATTCACCGCGGTCTCGGGGGAGACGTTGACCGAGAGGTAGGTGTCGGCAGGGAGGCCGTCGAGGTGCACGAGGGCGGACTTCACCGCCGCCAGCTCGAGCTCGAGCCCGAGGCCGACGCTGCCGGCGGCGGCGAACCAGATGTCCGGCGGTTGAGGCGTTTCGCCCTCGAAGCGCGCCAGCGCCTCGTAGCCCACCGCGGTGCCGCTCATCAGGTCGACGATCGGTTGCAGCACGGTGGTGAGCCGGCCCTCGCGCAAGACCGCTCGGATCTGGGCGCGCTTCTGGCGGCGCGCCACGGCCTCGCGCTCCTCACGTTCGAGCTGCTCGGCGTAGATGCGCGCCAGCATGCGCATGAAGCGCACGTCGCGCTTGCCGACGCTGTGGTCGGGGCTGCGGCTGAGGCATGCCATCGACCCCCAGATGCGCCCATCGGGAAGGCTCACCGGCACGCCGACGTAGCTGCCGATGTTGGCATCAAGCGTGACCTCCATCCGCGACGTGATGGGGTCGGCGTGGGTGTCGGGGATGGCCTCGTCGAGCGTGCCCTCGGTCATCGCCTTGCAGTACATCCAGCCCAACGGGACGCGCAGCTCCGAGCTCAGCCGGAAGAGGGCGGCATCGCCGGCGACGTGGCGGAACACCTGCTCACCACCGGTGAACTCGGCGACGAAGGCCACGTCGGTGTCGAGGTACTCGCGGGCCGCCTCGAGGATGTCGTCGATCAGCATCCGGGCCGGCTCGTCGAGCGCGAGCGCCGTCAGCGCGCTGTCGCCGGGCGTGCTCTCTCCTGCGCTCACATTCCGTCCACGTGGTCTCTGCGGATCCGTCACATCGGACACTCTGCGCTGTATAGCGAGCACTGCCCCGTGGTTTCCGTCCTGCGACAGACCTGTCACCTGCCGGACGGAGGTTCGGGTCAGTCAGCCGCGGATCGCACAGTCGCCGGGGTGGTGGAGTTGGCGACGAGGGCCTCGCCGTCCAGCCCCCCGGCCTTGAGGCCCGGTGCCTCGCAGTTCTCGTGGCCCCGGCCCACCTCGGCGTTCAACGCTCCGCCCAGCATGATGATCTGCGACAGCAGGAAGAAGTAGAAGAGCAGGACGAAGACCAGCCCGAACGTCTGCCCCCACTGGGGGCTGTTGGTGACCAGCTTGAAATAGAGCGGGAACACCAGCGTCAACGCCTCGAAGAGCACCCCTGCGGCGATCGCACCACCAAGGATGTCGCGCAGGCGCTGCTGCCGATGCGGCACCACGTAGTAGATGATCCCGAACAGCAGCGACGCGTCCACGGCGCCGGCGCCAACCTGGATGAGCAGCCCCGCCACGCCGCCGTGGAGGAAACCGGGCAGGCCCGGGATGGACTGCAGGAGCGAGAGCAGGCTGCCGCTGAGCAGCAGCGGGAGCGCCATCACCACGAACACGATGACCATGCCGATCGACACCAGCTTCTGCTTCAGGAAGCCGCGGGGTTTGCACGGATAGAGGCTGTCGAGGCCGTTCTCGATGGCGCTGAACAGGCTGGCACCCGACCAGACCAAGCCGAGGATGCCGATGATCGCGAACAGACCGGTGCTCTGCCGGAAGTCGTTGAGCGCGGTGATGAGCTGACAGGAGCCGCCGCCACTCTGCTGCGCGCGACAGGAGGGAAACGCGGCCAGCACCTGCTGCTCGATGGTCGCTCGCGCCCCCGGGTCGTGCAGCGCCAGCCCGACCACGGTGATCACCAGGAACACCATCGGGAAGAAGGCGAAGAAGAGGTTCCAGGCGATGATGGTGGCCCAGTTCGGTCCCTGGGCGTTGAGGAAGCGGCTGACGGCGCGCACCGGCAGCGAGCTCGTGAGCCTCTTCACGCCAGCGATGCTAGGCGATGGGGGCGATCCGGTTCGCGTAGATGGGGTTGTCGCGGAAGACCGCCATGATCTCGACGTCGATGAGCTCGCCGTCGCGCCAGTACTGGCGGCGCTTGACGCCCTCGCTCACGAAGCCCGCCTTCTCGTACGTCCGCCGCGCCCGGTCGTTGCCCGCGTAGACGTCGAGGTGGACCTTCTCCATGGCGAGGAAGCGGAAGGCGTACTCCACCGACAGCATGCACGCCTCGGTGCCGTATCCCTTGCCCCACCGGTCGGGCGGCCCGATCCAGATGCCCCAGCCGCAGTGGCGGTTGCGGTGGTCGATGTCGTGGAAGCCGGTGACGCCGATGAACGCGCCGTCGTCGATGCAGTCGATCGCCCAGTGCAGCCCGTTGGGCGTCGTCGTCGTCGCCCACCCCGTGGCCATCGCGAGGGAGTAGGGACCGTGTGACCACTGCGCGAGGTGGGACACCACGCGCGGGTCGGCGAGGATGGCGGCGATGGCCGGCGCATCCTCCGCGCGCGTGGCGCGAAGGCGCACGAGCCGCCCTGTGATGTCCATCTCAGCGCGCGACGGCCGCTGTCTCCAGCTCGGCGATGACCGCGTCGGCCACCTGCGAGGTGCCCACCGACGTGGGGTCGTCACGGCTCGGCTTCATGTCGTAGGTGACGTCCTTGCCCGCGGCGATGATCGCCGCGATGGCCGCCTCGAGACGGTCGCCGGCATCCTTCTCACCGATGTGGCGGAGCATGAGCACGCCGCTCAGCATCATCGCCATCGGGTTGGCCACGTTCTTGCCCGCGTACTTCGGCGCGCTCCCATGGGTGGCTTCGAAGACCGCGATCTCGTCGCCGGTGTTGGCGCCGGGGGCGAGGCCGAGCCCGCCGACAAGGCCGGCGCAGAGGTCGCTGAGGATGTCGCCGTACAGGTTGGGCATCACCATGACGTCGTAGAGCTCGGGCTTCTGCACCAGCTGCATCGCCATGTTGTCCACGATGCGCTCCTCGAACTCCATCTGCGGGAACTCCTTGGCAACCTCCTCGGCGACGCGGAGCCAGAGCCCGTCGGTGAACTTCATGATGTTGGCCTTGTGCACCGCGGTCACCTTGTGGCGACCGTTGTCGATCGCCCACGTGAACGCGAAGCGGAACACGCGCTGCGTGGCGGTGACGCTGATCGGCTTGATGCTGATCCCGGAGTTGTCGCGGATGCGGCGGCCGCCACGGCGCTCGATGTCCTCGATGAGGCCGAGCGTCTCCTCCTCCCCCTCCGCGAACTCGATGCCGGCATAGAGGTCCTCGGTGTTCTCGCGCACCACCACGAGGTCGACGTCCTGGTAGCGGCTGCGCACGCCCGGGTACCACTTGCAGGGGCGCACCAGCGCGAAGAGGTCCAGCTCGCGGCGCAGGGCCACGTTCACGCTGCGGATGCCCTTGCCGACCGGCGTGGTCAAGGGCCCTTTGATGGCCACCTTGTTCTTGCGGATCGACTCGAGGACGTGGTCGGGCATGGGCTGACCGAACTCCTCGACGACATCGAGCCCCGCGTTCTGCACGTCCCACTCGATCTCGACGCCTGTCGCATCGATCACGCGGCGCGCCGCCTCGCTGACCTCATAGCCGATCCCGTCGCCGGGGATCAATGTGATGGTGTGGCGCGCCACTCTGTGTGCCTCCGTCGGTTGGTGTGGTGAGCCGGGAGTCTCGCAGAGTGCGAAGGGGGAACTGCGTTCCCCCCTCGGGCACCCCCCAGCGAGCTGTGTCAACGCAAATTGCAACACTGCGTCCATGTGGACGCGGGGGCTCGCCGGCTGGTTCAGGCACAACGGCCGCCACCACCTGCCCTGGCGGCTGACGACCGACCCCTGGGCGGTGCTGGTCAGCGAGGTGATGCTGCAGCAGACCTCGGTGGCGCGGGTGCTGCCGCGCTGGGCTCGATTCCTGTCGCGCTGGCCGGCTGCCGCTGACTGCGCGACGGCCTCCCTGGAGGACGTGCTCCGCGAGTGGCAGGGGCTGGGCTACCCGCGGCGCGCCCGGGCGCTCTGGCTGTGCGCCGTGCGCGTCACCGCGCAGGGCTGGCCCCGCGACGAGGCGGGCCTGCGCGCGCTCCCGGGCATCGGTGTCTACACCGCGCGAGCCCTGCTGGCGTTCAGCGCGCTGGGCGGGGGGGCGACCGAGCCGCCGCGTGACGTCAACCTCGCCCGGGTTGCGGCGCGGGCGGGGCTGGGCTGCGAGCCGCACGAGGTCGGGGCGGCCGCGTTGGACGGCGTGCTCCGCGCCGGCCGGCCCACACGGATGTCGCTGCGCGACTACAGCTACGCGCTCTTCGACACCGGGGCGCTGCACTGCGGCGCCCGGCCGCTGTGCGACGGCTGCCCGCTGCGCGACAACTGCGCGTGGCTCGCCCTCGGGCGGCCGGCGGCCGCGGCACCGGCGCGGCGACAGGCGTCCTACACGGGCAGCCTTCGCCAGCTGCGCGGCGTCGTGCTGGCGGCCCTGCTGGAGTTGCCGCAGGTCTCCGAACAGCAGTTGCTCGCTGACCTGGGCGGGCTGCCCGGGGCCACCGCCGAGCGGGTCCGCGCCGCGCTCGAGGGTCTCGTCGCCGACGGCCTGGTCCCGGCTCGCGGCGGCGCGGACCAGGCGCTCAGTGCAGCGGGAAGAAGATCGGGATGGTGATCGCCGCCAGCGTCGTGGTGATGACCGCGACGGGCACCCCCACGCGGAAGAAGTCCGACCACCGGTAGCCGCCGATGCCGTAGACGATGGTGTTGGTCTGGTAGCCGATCGGGGTGAAGAACGACGAGGACGCGCCCACCAGCAGCGCCATGACGAAGGGCCGCTCGTGGAGGTGGTTCTGCGCGGCCAGCGCCAGCCCCACCGGGTACATCAGCACCGCCGCGGCGTTGTTGGTGACCACCTGCGTGATCAGCACGGTGGTGAGCAGGAAGCCGACCAGGATCCCTCTCACCCCCAGCCCCCCGAACGCCGAGGTCAGCAGCGCGGCGATGTGGTTGGCGAGGTGGCTCTGGCCGATGGCAGCCCCGATGCCGAAGCTGCCGCACACCACCACCAGCACGGTCATGTTCACTGACTCCTGCGCCTGCCTCGGGCTGATCACCCGCAGGGCGAGCAGCGCGATGGCCGCGACCAGCGCGGCCTGCAGCACGCTGAGGACCTGGGTGCCCGCGGCCAGGAGGAAGAGCACCACCACCGCCTCGACGATGCGCGTGTCCCTCTTGCGCAGCGACATCGACGTGCCCTGGATGGGCGCCACCAGCGCGAAATCGCCTGAGCCGCGCCAGCGCCGGCTGAAGTCGGTGGAGGCGAGGATCAGGAGCACGTCGCCCACCTTCAGCGTGATGGCGCCGAGCTTGCCCTGGACGAGCTCGCCGCTGCGGTGGATGGCGACCACCGCGCCGCCGTACGTGGAGCGGAAGTCCACCTCCTTGAGGCTCTTCCCCACCAGCGCGCCGCCGGACGCGACCACCGCCTCGTGGAAGCGGCGGTCCACTGTGGTGTCCACGACGGAGAAGTGCGCGGCCTCGGCCGAGCGCAGGCCGGGCATCGCCTGGAGGTCGAGGATGCGCGAGACGTTGCCGGCGAAGACGAGCCGGTCGCCGCCGGCGAGGCGCAGGTCGGGGGCGATCGGCGCCAGCGTGGCGCCCTCGCGCTCGACGGCGAACAGGTAGACGCCCTCGAGGTCGCGCAGCCCGGCCTCGTCGACCGTGGCGCCGGCGATGGCGCCGTCCGGCCGCACCAGCATCTCCACCGTGAACTCGCGGGCGTCGCCCGAGGACTTCTGCGCGGCGGCATGCCGCCCACCGGCCAGCCGCGCCCCGAACAGCGCCAGGAAGGCCACGCCCACCACCGCCAGGGGAAGCGTGGTCAGCGTGGGCTCGAAGAGCGACAGCCGGGGCCGGTGGCTGGCGCTCAGCAGGCCGCTGATGACCACGTTGGTGGTGGTGCCGATGGCGGTGAGCAACCCGCCCAGCAGGATGGCGATGTTGAGCGGCAGCAGGTACCAGGACACGGGCCGGCCCGAACGAGTGGCCCACGCCGCCACTCGCGGGGCGAAGGTGGAGGCCAGGGGCGTGTTGTAGATGAATGCCGAGACGGTGGCGGTGGGAGTCAACAGGCGGGCCATCTCGAGCGGGTTGGGTCGCCGTGTCGCCCGGCGCGCGCTGCCGAGGACCTTGGCGGTGGCGCCCTGGAGGGCGCCCGTCGCCTGGGCGGCCCCGGCCACCACGTAGAGGGCGGCGATCGTGAAGGGCGCCTCGTTGGAGAAGCCGCTCAGGGCGGACGCCGAGTTGATCACGCCCGCGAGGAGGAGCACGGTGACCGCGGTCATGATCGTGGCCGGCGGCGACACCCTCTCGGAGGCGAGGGCCGCCACGGTGACGATCACCACGGCGAGGGTGAACCAGGCTTGCCAGGACATCGGTGACCTCTGCTGTCTCGATGGCTGAGCCGGCCCACGGCACGGGTGGCGCGGCCGCCGGACAGTCTAACCGCGTCCCACACGGTGCGGTGCCGTTTGACTGCTTCGACGCACTTGCTTCGCTGCCCCTCGGGGCTGGTTATAATGCGGCGGGAACGGGGGCTCTGCTCCCGCGGGCCAGGGGTCGCGGAAGCCGGCCGGGGACGGCTGTGTGGCGGGGATGGCCGGCGGGCGGTCTTTGCACCGAGCCGGCGCGCCCGTCGCAAGGAGAATGGACATGACTGACACGGAAGCTGGGACAGGGGCGCCCACAACCGACGATGACGTCGCCACCACGGTCGCGACCGAGGCGGGCAGGATCCTCATGGACCTCCGCGCCACGTTTGCCGGCGACGACCCCAGGGCGCTCAAGGACGAGGGCGACCGGCGCTCGCACGACTTCATCATGGCCCGGCTCGCCGAGCTGCGCCCCGGCGACCCCGTGCTCTCCGAGGAGGGCGCCCATGACGGCGACCGGCTGGGCAGCAGCAGGGTGTGGATCGTCGACCCGCTCGACGGCACACGCGAGTTCGGCGAGCCGCCGCGCGACGACTGGGCTGTCCACGTCGCCCTCTGTGTCGACGGCACCCCGACCGCCTCGGCGGTGGCGCTGCCGGCCCAGGGCATGACCCTCAGCAGCGCTGACCCACCGCCGCCTCGACGGTGCCGTGCCGGAGCATCCCCGCCTGCTGGTGAGCCGGACCCGGCCGCCCGCGATGGTGGAGGACATCGCCCGCGCGCTCGACGGCGAGCTCGTGCCGATGGGCTCGGCCGGGGCCAAGGCGATGGCCGTGGTCCAGGGCCGCGCTGATGCGTACATCCACGCGGGTGGGCAGTACGAGTGGGACAACGCGGCCCCCGCCGGTGTGTGCGTGGCCGCCGGGCTGCACGTGTCGCGCGTGGATGGCTCGGCCATCACGTACAACCAGGAGAATCCCTGGCTGCCCGACATCCTCATCTGTCGCAAGGAGCTGGCCGGCCGGCTGCTCGAACTGCTCCGCGACGTCGCGTCGTGAGCAGGCACTCCGCTACCCTCGTGCGCCGCGGCGTCGGTGACACCCCGATCGACTTTCCCCACAACAACCGACACAACATCTCCGGAGGCAACGCGTGACCGACCATCTGATCAGCGCCCATGGGGGCACGCTGCTCGACCTCGTCGTCGACCCCGACCGCTCCGAACAGATCCGCTCCGCCAGCTCGGAGTGGCCGTCCTGGGACCTCACCCCGCGCCAGGTCTGCGACCTCGAGCTGCTGCTGAGCGGTGGCTTCTCTCCGCTGCGCGGCTTCATGGGCCGCGAGGACTACGAGGCGGTGTGCGATGGCCTGCGCCTGGCCGACGGCACCATCTGGCCGATCCCGATCACGCTCGACGTGCCCGACGAGCTGGCCGCGACGTGCGCTGGCGGCACCTCGCTGGCGCTGCGCGACGCCGAGGGCGTCATGCTCGCCGCCCTCCAGGTCGACGAGGTGTGGCAGCCGGATCTCACCGCCGAGGCGCAGAAGGTGTTCGGCACCGTCGACCCCAAGCACCCCGGCGTCGACCACCTCCTCAACCGCTCGCACCGCAACTACCTCGGTGGCCGGCTGGAAGGGCTCCAGATGCCGCTGCACTACGACTACCGCGAGCTGCGCGACACCCCGGCCGAGCTCCGCGAGCGCGTTCCGCAAGCTGGGCTGGCGCCGGGTCGTCGCCTTCCAGACCCGCAACCCCCTGCACCGCGCCCACCAGGAGCTGACGCTGCGCGCCGCCAAGGAGGTGGAGGCCAACCTGCTCATCCACCCCGTGGTGGGCATGACCAAGCCGGGTGACGTCGACCACTACACCCGGGTGCGCTGCTACCAGGCGATCATGGGCGGCTACCCGGCGGGCACGGCGATGCTCAGCCTGCTGCCGCTGGCGATGCGCATGGGCGGCCCGCGCGAGGCGCTGCTGCACGCCATCGTCCGCAAGAACCACGGCGTCAGCCACTTCATCGTCGGCCGCGACCACGCCGGTCCCGGCAACGACTCCAACGGCAAGCCGTTCTACGGTCCGTACGACGCCCAGGAGCTGGTGCGCCAGTACCAGGAGGAGATCGGCGTCGAGATGGTGCCGTTCCGCAACATGGTGTACGTCGAGGACCTCGACCAGTACCTGCCCGACGACGAGGTGCCCGAGGGCGCCCGCGTGCTCTCCATCTCCGGCACCGAGCAGCGCCGCCGGCTCAACGAGGGCGGCGACCTGCCGGAGTGGTTCACCCCGCCGGCCGTGGCCCTGGAGCTGCGCCGCTCCTACCCGCCACGGGCCAAGCAGGGGTTCACGGTGTTCTTCACCGGCCTCTCCGGCTCCGGCAAGTCGACCATCGCCAACGTGCTCCTGGTCAAGCTGCTCGAGCTCGGCGGCCGGCCGGTCACGCTTCTCGACGGCGACCTGGTGCGCAAGCACCTCTCCTCGGAGCTGGGCTTCTCCAAGGAGCACCGCGACATCAACATCCGGCGCATCGGCTTCGTGGCCGCTGAGATCACCAAGAACGGTGGCATCGCCGTCTGCGCACCGATCGCGCCGTACGCCAAGACCCGCGGCCGACGTCCGCGCGATGGTCGAGCCCGGCGGCGGCTTCCTGCTCGTCCACGTCGCCACGCCGATGGAGACCTGCGAGCAGCGCGACCGCAAGGGCCTGTACGCCAAGGCCCGCGCCGGGATCCTCAAGGAGTTCACCGGGATCTCGGACCCCTACGAGGAGCCGACCGACGCCGACATCGTCATCGACACCACCGACGTCACCGCCGAGGAGGCGGCCCAGCAGATCATCCTCCACCTCGAGCGGGAGGGTTATGTGGGTGCCACGCCCTAAGCAAAGGTAGCCTCTTCGCTGGACTTTTCGAGGACCTCTGCGTCAGGATGCGCCGCAGCATCGGGAATCGGATGTCAGGGAAAGGGAGAGGTATGCGCTCGAGAAGGGCGGTCGTGATCGTGGCCGCCGGTGTTGCGTCGATCGTGGGGATGTCGCAGACAGGTCTCGTGGGCAGGGGCGCTGCCGCGCAGGCGCCTGCCAACGGGGCCACCAAGACGCCGGTGTTCAAGTTCACCCCGGCGCTGCGGCTGCTGGACAACAACGGTGCCACCACCGGCGCCGCCGAGCCCACCATCAAGGTGGACTACAGGGCCATGTCTACGTGACCGGCCCCGAAGGCGTGCCCAACGGGGGTGCCCGACCTGGTTCGTGCACCCGGATGGGCTCAACTCGCACGGCCTCCCGTACGAGTACCGAGGCAAGTTCGACAACCTCACCAACAACGCCACGCTGGGCGGCGGCGACTGTGACCTGGCCACCGGCGGGGCGCCACCGGCCAACGGCTTCGACAACCTCGCGGGCTCGAGCCTCAGCCTGGCCAACCTCACCGTCAACCGGAGTGCCGACGGCGGTGCCACCTGGCAGACACCGGCCAACCCCTTCGGTTCCCAGGTCTTCGGCCTCGACCGGCAGTGGAACGCGGCCGACACCGGCCTGGGACGCGTGTACATGACGGTCCACGACGTTGCCAGCGACAACATCCAGACGATGGTGTCGACGGACGGCGGGTACGTGTACACACAGAACACGCCTGCGATCTCGGTCCTGCCCAACAGCTGTGGGACGGAGCCCTGCATCGCCGCCGCCTTCCAGGACAACCACTTCGGCAACATCGTGGTCAACCCGAAGACGCACAAGCTGTACACCGTGTACGTGTCGCCGGCCAACGCCGCGGAGAATGCCGCCGCGCAGAGCGGCAGCCCCAACGAGCACGTGGTCTGGGTGGCGGTCGGCGACCCGTGCAACCCGGGACCGTGCACCTCCGGGCTGCCGCCCGGACCGATCACCTGGACCGACTACCCTGTGTACAACGGGCCCACCGGCAAGGACTTGGCCCACATCTTCCCGTCGATCGCCATCGACGCCGCGGGCAGCGTGTACGTGACCTGGAGCGACACGCAGAAGATCTCGCTGATTCGGTCGATCACCCCTGACACCGGTGCCAACTGGACAGTCCCGGTCGATGTCAAGGGCAGCCCGAACCTGCACAGCGCCATGTTCCCGTGGATCGTCGGCGGCAAGAAAGGCGTGGTCGACATGGTCTGGTACGGCGCGTTCCTGCCGACACCCTCGCACCCGGGATCCTCCGCGTCGAACCATGCGTGCGACAGCGGCACCGAGCCGACCGATGACTCGCAGGGCGTCAACAACAACTGCCACAACCAGTGGGACGTCGACTTCGCCCAGCTCAAGTACGGCAAGTCGGCCACCGCCACGCCCAGCTTCAAGACCAGCGACGCCGGCTACAAGGCGACCCACTACGGCTCGATCTGTGACCAGGGCCTCAACTGCAACATCCTCGGTGGCGACCGCACCCTCGCAGACTTCTTCCAGATCGCTCTCGACCCGCAGGGTGCCGCCAACATCGCCTACGCCGCCGACGCGCAGCATCCTGGCACCCCCGACATCGTGTACACGCGGCAGTGCTTCGGGCCCAGCGCCACCAGCGCCTCCGCGATCTCCAGCCCGTGCGGCCCGCTGGTGCCCCCGCCACCTCCCGTACCCGCGAGCACCTGCTCCGGAGCGCACGTGGTGACCGACCCCTCCGGTGACGCGATCAACCCCAGTGGGGCGCCTGGCGACACCTCGCAGGTGGACATCACCAACGTGGCCTTCACCACCGACCCGGTGGCGCACACGCTCACCACGACGATGACGCTGGTCAGCCTCACCAACCCGGTGACGCCCATCCCGGGTACCACCGACACCTACTACGACGTGGTGTGGTCGTACGGCGGCAACACGTACGCGAGCCAGGCGGTCGAACCGGGCGACATCTTCCAATGGGGCCAGTTCGACCCGTCCACCAACCAGCTGACGACGACGAACGCCACCACCGGCAGCGTCAACGCCGGCACCCCAGGCACCATCTCGGTCACCGTGCCGCTCAGCGGGGTGGGCAACCCGACCATTCCGGCAACGACCGTGGCCACCGCGGCCGCGCAGAACCCCTACTCGCTCACCATCTCCGGTGAGGGTGTCGCAGGCACCGGCCTGGTCTACACCCACCCGGACGACCGCGGGCCCAACGCGGGGTATGGACCGGCCTGGTCGGTCTGCTAGCGATTGGTCACCGGCTCCCGGGTGGCAGCCCGGGAGCCGGTGACAGCCCGCACCTGACATAGTCAACCCTGTGGGGGGCAGCAGGAACAGCGCTTCGGCGCGCAGAGCGGTTCGACGTGGCGTGGTGGCATGCGCCGCCGCGGCTGTGGCGCTGCTGACCGCCGGCGGCTCGCCCGCCGGGGCGGCGCAGCGTCCCGGGTTCACCACGCGGATTCAGCACGTGGTGTACGTCATCCAGGAGAACCACTCCTTCGACAACGTGCTGGGGGCGTGGTGTGTGCAGACCGGTCGGTGCGACGGCGCCACCACGGGCGTGGTCAAAGGAGTGGGGTCGATCCCGTTGACCACGGCCAAGGACAAGGTCGTGCAGGTCGCTCACTCGGCGCAGGGACAGACTGCCGCCATCGACGGGGGGGCGATGGACGGTTTCGCCCGCATCATTCATTGCGGCCAAGCGGACGCCTACAAGTGCTACACGCAGTACACACCTGCGGAGTCCTCCATCACCAACGTGCTCGCGCTCGCCACCAACTTCACCGTGTCGGATCGGACGTTCGAGGACGGTCCGGTGTCCTCATGGGGGATGCACGTGGGGGCGGTGGCCGCGACCCAGGACGGCTTCGTCGACAGCGGCACACCGATCCCGGGTACCGCGGGCGTGCTGAGCAGCGGATGGGGCTGTGACTCGGGACGCGACACCACCTGGCAGGACCCGCAGACGGGGGTGCAGAGCAGCGTCCCGGCCTGCGTCCCGGACCGGTGGTCGGACCTCCCGCATGGGGGAGCGTACCGGTCGACGCCGGTGCCCTACGTCCCGACGATCATGGACAGCCTCGACGCCGCGGGACTCTCCTGGAAGCTCTACGGCGGCCCGCCCGGCGCCGCCACCCGCGGCCACCAGGGCGACAACTCCGGCAACGGCACCGGGTACGGATGGGCGATCTGCCCCACGTTCGCCGAGTGCCTGTATGGATCCCCGTCGAAGATGGTCGACAACAGCCAGTTCACGGCGGACGCGTCGTCCGGGAACCTGCCCAACTTCTCGGTGGTGACGCCGACCCAGACGGCGTCGCAACACAACGGCGACTCCATGACCGTCGGCGACAACTGGCTCGGCTCGGTGGTCAGCGCGGTGGAGAACGGTCCCGACTGGGCGTCGACGGCCATCTTCATCACGTGGGACGACTGCGGCTGCTTCTACGACCACGTGGCGCCACCCGGCGGGGCTGGGCATCAGGGTGCCGATGATCATCGTCAGCCCGTACGCGCGTGCTGGTGGCACGGACCACGCCACGGCCAGCTTCGCCTCGGTGCTCGCCTTCACCGAGACCGCGTTCGGGCTGCCGCCGATCACACCGGGAACCACCTGGGATTCCGGCGCCTACAACTACTGGAAGGCCTTCGACTTCACGCACGCGCCGCGGGCCCCGGTGCGGATGACCACCACTCCGGTCACGCCGGCGATGCTGCAGTCCCAGGGCGACCCCGAGGACCCCACCTGAGCCGGGGCCGGCGCTAGGGAGTCGACGCGGGACCGGGGCTGGGTGTGAGCGGCAGTATCAACGGCTGTAACGGGGGCTGGGTGAAGTCGAAGTCGCGCGCCAGGTCGCCGAGGAGCGGACTGTTCTCGCGGACGTCCGGTCGCGGGTCGGGCCGTCCGTCGGTCTTGGGGTCGAGCCGCTGACCGCCGAGGAAGTCATCCTCGATGAACTTGTTGAAGGCATCGAAGCTGAGCACCTGGTGGTCGATGTAGCCCCTGCGCGCATAGGGGCTGATCACGATGAAGGGCACGCGCAGCCCGTAGCCGTTCTGGTCCACCGTGGGCGGAGCGACATGGTCGTAGAAGCCGCCCCAGTCGTCCCAGGTCAGGAAGATCGCGGTGCTGCTCCAGTCCGGGCCCTTCATCACCGCGTTGATGAGGCTGGCGGTGTACGCCTGTCCGGCCGCCAGCGTGGCGGGTGCGTGCTCGCTCTCCGACTGTGAGGGAGCGACCCAGCTGACGGCCGGCAGCGTCCCCTTGGCGGCCGCGGTGTAGAAGTTGGCGAGGCTTGTCACGTTGCCCAGCTGGCCGTCCTGCGAGACATCCGTGAAGTATGGGAGCGGGTTCCAGATGCTCGGCGTCTTGGCATTCTGCGGCAGCGCGGTGCAGGCCTCGTCACTGCAATCGGGCTGCGTGCCGGTCTCGACGAAGTACTTCCAGCTGACGCTGTCCTTGTGCATCAGGTAGGTCAGGTCCGTCCACCCGTACCTGGACGTGGTCGTGGTGTCGGTGCCCAGGTTGGTGAACCCGCCGGACGAGTCGTCGTTCTTGCATGTCGAGGCATCCTGCGGGTTCTTGCAGCGGGCGGACCACCCCGAGACCAGGTACAGGTGCGAGGGCCTGCTCCACGACGCGTCGGATTGGAACATGTGGTCCGCGAGGACGAAGTTCCTCGCGTAGGCCCAGTAGTTGGGGATCTCGCGCGCGTCGTGGTACCCCATGACGTCGGGTGGCGTGGCCGGGTCGCAGGCCGCCGACGCGGTGGCGTCGGGAGATGGGCCGCAGCCTCGAGACCGCGTCTCCGCAACCGTGATGAAGCCATCCATCTTGCCGCCGTCGATCGCAGCCACGGCGTCCTTCTTGTTGTGCTGCCCTCCCCCGTTCACGATCGACGGGTCGTGGTAGGGGCGCTGGCACGTCCCCGCTCGCGGGTCGGGGACGCAGGAGGTGAATTGACCGTTGCTCACCGGCAGGCCGTCGGCGCCGGGATAGGTGCCGAAGTAGCTGTCGAACGAGCGGTTCTCCTGCATGATCACGATGACGTGCTTGATCTTCTGCAGCGCTGTCACGACACTGGTCGCAGGGCCGCAGCCGAGCAGAACGACCGCGAGCCCCAGCGGCAGCGCCAGCAGCCGCCAGTGCCGGAGCGGGCCGGCGCCACGGTGCCCCCGCTCAGCCACCACAGCGCACCCCGGCCAGCCCGGAGACCACCGCGCTCGCCTGCGGCGCGCACACGGTCGTGGCCACGGACGACGACGTCACCGTCAGCGCTGTCGTTGCCTTGTACGGCTCGATGCGCAGGCCGGTGAGCGTGCTGTTCGTGATCGTCACGTTGGCGGCGTCGCCGATGGCCAAGAAGAACCCGGGCTTGGTCATGACCTCGTGGTCGATGGTGACGTTGGTGGTCTGGTAGTTGGGGTTCCTGATGATCCCGCCCGCGCCGGAGGTCGTGAAGTTGGTGATGTGGATGCCGGAGGAGTCGGTGATGAACCACCCCTTGGGACTCTTCTCCACCGTTCCCGGTGTGTACTTGAAGTTGGTGATGGTGACGTCCTTGTCGATGTAGAGGGCGGTTCCCCAGCCCGACGTCCGTGATGTCCGAGATGGTGCCGTTCCACTGGCAGGAGAAGTCGAGGTCGTCGTTGCCGCCCGTGCCGCGGCCGCTGAGGATCACGTCCCTGACGGTGTTGTTGCTGCGGTGAATGCCGTAGAGATGGTGCGTCGGTGACTGGTTGCAGACGGCGATGACGCGGAGCGTGAACGTGTTGCGGTTGGTCGCCCCGAGGAAGCGGGAGGCCTCGATGGTGGTGTTGTCGCCGGAATCGTCGAGCGCGTCGCCGGCGTTGTACCTCTGCGCGTCGACGGTCAGGCCGGCGAAGACGGTGGCGGTGACGTTGGTGAGCCTGAAGACCGTCTTCGGCTTGGCGAGGCCGGGGTACGCGGTGGTGCCGACGCGTTCGACGACCAGCGTGGAGTCCCTCCCCGCCCCGAGGATGTTGGGGGCGTTGGCCCCGGTGAGCTGGAAGTCGGTCTGGGCCCCGTCGTTGAGGTCGAGCAGGTACGACCCCGCGGGGAAGTACACCGTCTTCCCCGGCGAGGCTGACGCCCTGGTGATGGCGGCGCGGATGGCCACGGTCGAGTCGTGGTGGCCCGAAGGGTCGGCGCCGTAGCGCACCACGTTGAACGCGTCCGAGGGTGGCGCCGGCGGGTTCATCGAGGGGAAGGCCGAGACGGGGGTGGTCACCGCCGCCAACCCGCTGCCGGGACCGGCCGGCCGCGTCGATCCGAAGGGATGGACGACGAGCACCACGACCAGGGCCGCGATCACCACCAGCGCCATGGCCACGATGTAGACGGGCCAGCGACGCTCGGGGGCCGTCGGCGGTGGTGGCGCCGGCGGCGGGGCGCTCACGCGGGGTGGGCGTCCGTCATTGCGGAAGTGCGCAGAGGTTGTGGGGGTTGCTGGCGTAGAACTTCACCACCGAGTTGGCGGTGCTGACCAGCGATGCATCGTTGGTGAGGCCGGAGTAGAACACGAGGTCGCGCACCACCGCGTTACCGCCGCCCTGCTTCTGCTTGCCGCGGAAGGATTCCCCGCCACAGTAGGTGCGCGAGTTGTTGGCGTGCGACAGCTGGCCGGTCGGCGCGATCGCCTGCTTCTCGCGGGACATCCCCTTGTTGATCATGGTCCAGAGCGCGGGCTTGAGCGACGCCAGGGTGCCGTTGAGGTGCATGTAGATGTGGAGCAGGTTGTCGAGCGACACCGACTGGTAGCCACTGTCGAAGCCACCCTTCTCGAGGATGGTGCCGTCGGGCCGCAGGTTGGCCTCGGCCTTCTGCAGCAGCCCGGTGCCGATGGCGATGACTGCGGGGTCGTTGAGCCACTCGCCGGTGAGGAGGAATCCCTCGGCGCCGAAGGTGGCGCGGTTGGTGTCCTGGTTGCCGGTGTTCTGCACGACCTTCAGCTGCGTTGGCGCGGACAGCCACCGCAACGTCAGTGCGATCTTGGAGCGCAGCGCGTCGACGCGCGCCCGGATCGCCGCGGTCTCCGGGCTGGCCTGGTACCACTGCAAGTCGGTCAGCAGCTGCAGCACATGACCGAGGTCGCCGTACCAGAAGACCACGCCGACCACCGGGTCGGTGTTCAGCTGGTATGCGGCGCCGGGCACCTGGGTGACCTGGAACGACCCATCGGGGTTCTGGTGCTGGTAGCTGTACTCGAGGGCCGTGACCGCCAGCGACAGGGCCTGGGGATCCTGCTTGATCAGGGCCATCTCCGCGTCGTTGCCGAAGGGTCGCTGGAAACCCAGGCTGTGCCAGCCGCTGTGGTTGGTGCCGATCGACCCGTCTGGATTGATCTTGAACGTGCTGTGGATGACCATGGCGAGGTGCGCCGCGGCGATGCTGAGCTCGGAGGCGCCGTTCACAGCGGGCGCCGGCACGGTGGCCAGCGGGGCGCCCGCGGCGCCGTTCGACGACGAGGATGAGGAGCGCGACGCGGTCGGCGGTGCCGTCTCGCGCGCCACCAGCGCGCCGACGCCCCCGGACAGCACGAAGACGGCGAGGAGGGCGGCGGCGAGGAGCCACCGGCTCCGTCTAGTCCGCAGCATGCGAGAGCGCCATGAGGGTCACCACCGCAGGATACGAGCGCGGCCCGGTCCTCTCGCCTGAGAGGGCGGTGAGAGTCGGGCTGATGCGCTTGACGTTATTGCTCTGTACTGGCGTTTGTGGCATCCTGTGTCGGAGGGAAGGCGCCGGTCTCGTCTGACCAGACCGGGGTGAGGACACTCGAAGGGGGCAACTTGAACTTGAAATCCGCGTTTCCGCGTCGCCAGCGGCGCACCTCGGGGAGCCGGGCGCGGCGCCGCGCCGTGATCGGGGTCGTCGCCGTCGGCGTGGCCGGGGCAGCCGTGGCCAACTCCCCCGCCACCCCCGCGCGCAGCTCCGGGTTCCAATCGCCGATCCAGCACGTGGTGTTCATCCTCCAGGAGAACCACTCATTCGACAACGTGCTCGGCGCCTGGTGTGTGCAGACCGCCCGCTGTGACGGCGCCACCACCGGGAACGTCAAAGGAGTCGGTTCGATCCCTCTGACCAAGGCCAAGGACAAGATCGTCCAGGTGATCCACTCGGGCCAGGGCCAGACCAATGCCATCGACGGCGGGCTCATGGACGGGTACTCGACGCTCCAGGGCTGCACCGCCAAGGACAACTACAAGTGCTACACCCAGTACACGCCCGGCCAGACGGCGATCAAGAACGTCCTCACGCTCGCCAACGACTTCGCCGTCTCTGACCGCACGTTCAGCGATGGGCCGCTGGCCTCGTGGGGCATGCACCTCGGAGCGGTGGCGGGGACGATGGACGGCTTCACCGGCGGCGGCACCCCGCATCCCGGCACCCTCGGCCTCCTCGGCAACGGGTGGGGCTGCGACTCCGGCCGGGACACCACCTGGAAGAACCCCAGCAACGGGCACCAGGCCACGGAGCCGGCCTGCATTCCCGGACCCGGCCCTCAACGGCACCACCTCGCCGACCGGGACGGTGATCACCAATGGCGGTGCCTACCGCCCCTCGGATGTGCCCTACGTGCCCACGATCATGGACAGCCTCGACGCCGCCAACCTCACCTGGAAGATGTACGGCGGACCTCCCGGCGGCAGCAACGGTGGCCAGGGCGAGAGCAGCGGCAACACCACCGGCTACGGCTGGGCGACCTGTCCCACCTTTGCCGAGTGCCTGAACAAGCCAGTCTCTCAGCATCCCTCCAACAGCCAGTTCAGCACCGACGCCGCGGCCGGCCAGCTGCCGAACTTCTCGCTGGTCACGCCCACCCAGACGGACTCGCAGCACAACGGCGACTCGATGACCGTCGGCGACAACTGGATCAGCTCCACGGTGACCGCGATCGAGAACAGCCCCGAGTGGTCATCGACGGCGATCTTCATCAGCTGGGACGATTGCGGCTGCTTCTACGACCACGTCGCGCCCCCCACGGGCCAGGGGATCCGGGTGCCCATGATCATCGTCAGCCCGTACACGATCGCCGGACACACCGACTCGAACCCGGCGCAGTTCGCCTCCGTGCTCGCCTTCACCGAGTGGGCGTTCGGCCTGCCGCCGATCACGACCTCCACCTGGGACGCCAGCGCCTACAACTACACCGGCAGCTTCAACTTCACGCAAGCACCGCGCAGGCCGGTGAAGTTGAGCCAGACGGCGGTGACGCCGGCGATGCGCCAGGTGGACCTGGCGGACCTGAACGACCCGACCTGACACTGGCGACCCACCGGGGAGAGGGCACGCCACCGGCTTCCCGGTGGCCGGCTCAGTCGTCCGGTACGGCTGGGTTGTCCGGCAGCGGCGGCGCCTGTCCCTTGGAGTTGGTGAGCCGGGTCGGAGTGTACGCCGAACCAGGTCAGTGGGTCGGCTCCCGCGCCGCTGACGAAGTAGTAGCCGGCCGGCATGGTGGTCGGAGCGGTGAAGGTGGTGGAGAACGACCCGTTGCCGGTCGCCGTCACCGTCCCCTCGTCGATTGCCCCCGTGCAGCTCGGCGCTCCACAGTTGAACCTGATGTCGACCGGGTGGCCCGGCCTGAAGTTGGTGCCGGTCACGGTCACCTGGTGCCCCGGTACGAGCTTGTCGGGCACCGAGACCTCCGGTAACAGCATCGGTCGCGACGGCGGCTGGGTGAAGTCGAGATCCTGGCTCAGGTCGCCCAGGATGGGGTCGTTCTCGCGCACCGATGGCCGCGAATCGGGGCGGCCGTCGTTGCTCGGGTCGAGGCGCTGACCGCCGAGGAAGGTGTCCTCGATGAACCTGTTGAAGGAATCGATCGACAGCGTCTGGTGGTCGATGTAGCCCTTCTTGGCGTAGGGGCTGATCAGGATCCCGGGAATGCGGGCGCCGTAGGCAAGGCTGCTCAGGTTGGGCGGCACCACGTGGTCGTACTCACCGCCGAAGTCGTCCCACGCCAGGATGATCGCCGTGCTCGACCACTCGGGGCTCGA
This sequence comes from Candidatus Dormiibacterota bacterium, assembly GCA_963823765.1. GTDB lineage: Bacteria > Chloroflexota > Dormibacteria > Aeolococcales > Aeolococcaceae > Aeolococcus. Next base: position 144,988 of record CAWGML010000002.1, on the reverse strand, counting down.
CTCGATTGCGTTGATGGCATGGACGACGAACTGCTCGCTGCCGGGGTTTGTCCCCGTGCCGGGATGCCCGCTCTGCAGCCGGTTGGGAATCAGCCAGGACACTGACGGCAGGTTGTCGGAGGCGACATCGCTGAAGAACGTGCTCTGCGTGGAGATGTTGGCCAGCTGTCCATCCTGCTGGACATCCGTGAACCACGGGAGGGGGTTCTGCCAGATCGGCGTTCCCGCGCTGGTGCGGGTCATCGTGCACGCGTTGGAGAAGCAGACGGGCTCGGTCTGGTCCGCGTTGAAGTAGCCCCAGCTGATCCCCTGCTTGTGCAGGATGTACGTCATGTCCGTCCAGGGCAGTGTCTTGCTGGGCGCGGGCCACGTGTCCCAGCCGGGGAAGCCCATCCGCGGCGAGCTCGTGCAGGTCAGCGGGTCTGTCGGCGAGGTGCATGAACCGGTGAACTCGGAAACCATGGCGACGTGCGACGGGAAGCTCCACGACGGCACCTGCTCGAAGAGGTTGTCCATCAGTGTGTAGTTCTGCGCGTACTGCCAGAAGTTGGGGATGTCAGTCGCGTCGGAGTACCCGGCGGCGTCCGTCCGCGAACACTGGCAGGCGTGCTGCAGCACCTTCACGAACCCGTCCATCTTGCCCCCATCGAGGTCGTCGATGACAGCGGGGTAGACGTGCGGCAGATCGTCGACGAAGCCGGCCGGGTTGTGGTACGGCGCGATGCAGTGCCCCGCCGCCGGGTCGGGGATGCAGGCGCCTGCAGGGATGCCGTTGGCGCCGGGGTAGGTGCCGAAGTAGTTGTCGAACGAGTGGTTCTCCTCCATCAGCACGACGACGTGCTTGATCGGGGAGGTCGCGGCTGTGGCCTGGATCGAGGTCTTCGCTGATGTCGCCGCCTGCACGGAGCCGACCACGAGGAGGAACAGCGCACCGCTGAGCACCGGCCGACGCCATCGAGGTCGCCGCCTGGTCCGTGACCGGTCCGGCTCGAGCGCGCGTCGATGCGTCGCGGCCTCGTGAGCCACCAATGATCCCCCCCTTTCTTTACCCCTCTCCACGGCGGATCCTACACCGGCGCGTTCGTGGAGGTGCAGTTGTACACGGTAACCGGGACGGTCGAGTGCGCACGCCGACTGTCACTGGTGCAGTGGGAAAGAACTGTAAAGAGATGCCAGCACGTTGGGGTGCGGCTGGACTTTGGGAGGACAGTTCTCTAGAACTCACGCCTACGGGGGGAGAACTGGCGCGCGCAGGCCGGTTCGGCACTCCATGAGGAAGGCAACCGAGGTGGGCGCGGCTGAGCGCCCGGGACAGGAGAGGGGGATCCGCTTTGCATCACATCCATTGGCGTCGGCTTGTCACCACCTGCGCAATCGTCGCCGTGGCTGGTGGCTCCCTGTTCGGCTCGACACTGTCGGTGGCCGCGTCAGGGCCGACCATCTCCGGCTTCTCCCCCACCAGCGGACCGGTAGGCACCCCCGTGACCATCACCGGGACCGGCTTCACCGGCGCGACCAGCGTCAAGTTCCACCTGGTGGCGGCGAGCTTCACCGTGGCGTCGGACACCGAGATCGACGCCACCGTCCCGTTCGGTGCTTCGAGGGGCACGATCAGCATCCACACCCCTGGCGGCAACGTCACCAGCACGCACAAGTTCTTCAAGGTGACCCCGGCGGTCACCGGCTTCACCCCCGGGACCGGCAAGGCGGGGGACACGGTGACCATCAGCGGGAGCGCGTTCACGGGCGCCACCCAGGTCGCCTTCAACGGCGTGCCGACGACCACCTTCACGGTGGACTCCTACAGCCAGATCACCGCCACCGTCCCGGCGGGCGACACCACGGGGCCGATCACAGTGACCACGAAGTGGGGGCCGGGCACCAGCTCGACCAACTTCAGCGAGGAGTTCGACGTCACCGCCTACGGCGCCCACGGCGACAGCACCGGTGACAACACGGCCAACTTCCAGTCGGCCATCGCAGACGCCGAGGCCGCCGGGGCGGGCAGCACCGTCTTCGTGCCGTCCGGCACCTACTACTTCGCCAACGCCACACCCGCGAGCATCCAGATCAATGGCACCGTGCCGATCGTGTTCGCCGGGGCGGGCCGCGACAACACCACGCTGGTCGAGACGACCAGCGGCAGGAAGGACCTGCTCAGCGTCCGCACCGACGGCGTCACCGTGCAGGACCTCACTCTCGACACCCAGACGTTCAACGGAGGCCACGGCCTCGGCATCGGTGGCAACCACACGCTGGTGCAGCGCATCCGGGTGATCTCCGGCACCCACACCTTCGGCATCTACTACTCAGGCCCGCCCGGCGCGCACCCCGGCAACGGCCTGCACAGCGAGGGCAACGTCGTCAACGACCTCATCCTCAACGACGAGTTCACCGGTGACGGCTGGAGCTTCTCCTTCCAGGACAACGCCTCGATCAGCAACGTGCAGCACACCGGCTCGCGGATCACCATCTACGCGGACACCAACACCACCATCACCAACTACAACTACACGCCCGGCACCCACGGGGCCACCGCCGGCTTCGTGATGTCGACGCCCTGCGTCAACGTCACCATCACCAACTTCACCACCGCCGGCGAGGGCGGCCAGATCAAGACGGCGCCGACCCCGGCTCGCGTCAACCAGAACATCACCATCAGGAACGAGGTGATGACCGGCGGCCCTAGCTTCAGGCTGCTGATCGGGGACGTGCAGAACCTGCTCGTCGACAACAGCACCTTGGACGAGATCATCATCTCGCCGAGGAACATCGCGCAGGGCACAGTGCAGAACTCCACGTACACGAGCGTGATGCACCGTCCCCAGAGTGGCGCGACCGATGCCATCACCTTCTCGCCCTAGGCTCTCGCCGACATGAGGAGGGATGGGAGCTTGAACAGGCAACGGAGTCAGTGGCGGCGGTTGGTGACAGCCGCCGCCGTGCTGGTGGTGGTGAGCGGCTCGCTGCTCGCGTCGAGCGTGCGCGGCTTCGCGTCGGGTCCCACCATCACCGGCTTCTCGCCGGGGTCGGGACCGGTGGGTACCTCGGTCACGATCACAGGAAGCGGGTTCACCGGGGCCACGGCGGTCACCTTCCACAACGTGCACGCCAGCTACACGGTCAACTCCAACACCCAGATCACCGCCACAGTGCCTTTCGGTGCCACCACGGCGTTGATCGTGGTGAGCGCACCTGGCGGCAACGCCGCGAGCAGCAAGAAGTTCAAGGTGTCCCCGACGGTCACGGACTACACACCGAAGTTCGGCCCGGCCGGGACCAGCGTCACCCTCACGGGGAGCGCCTTCGTCAAGGTGCTCAAGGTCACCTTCAACGGCGTCTCCGCGCCCTTCACGGTGAACTCCTACAGCAAGATCACGACCACCGTGCCCGCGGGAGCGAGCAGCGGGCCGATCGTCGTGTCGACCAAGGGCGGCAAGGGAGCCAGCTCGTCGAGCTTCACGGTGGGACAGGTCTTCGCGGTGACCGCATACGGTGCGCACGGCGACGGCAGCGGTGACAATGCGGCCGCGTTCAAGTCGGCCATCGCCGCCGCGCAGGGTGCGGGAGGCGGGATCGTGTACGTGCCCGCCGGCACCTACACCTTCTCCACCGCCGCCCCGGCCAGCATCCAGATCGGTGGCACTGTGCCGATCACGTTCGCGGGCGCCGGCCGCGACAGCACCAGCTCTGGTCGAGCTGACACTGAAGAAGGACCTCTTCAGCAACCACTGCGACGGCGTGACGGTGGAGGACCTCACCTTCGACACCCAGACCCACTCCGGCGGCCACGGCATCGGCGACGGCGGCAGCAACACCACGGTGCAGCGCGTCCGGGTGATCTCGGGCACCAGGACATTCGGCATCTACTACCCCGGCCCGCCCGGGGCCCATCCCGGCGATGGCCAGTACGACACCAACAACGTCATCAACGACGTCATCCTCAACGACCACCTCAAGAGTGACGGGTTCAGCTTCTCCTTCCAGAAGAACGGCTCGATCAGCAACGTGCAGCACACCGGCTCGCGCATCTCGCTGTACGCCGACAGCTTCGTGACCGTGACCAACTACACGTACACGCCGGGCAGCTTCGGAGGCACGGCCGGCTGGGTGATCTCAACCCCCTGCGACCACATCACGATCACCAACTTCGTGAGCTCCGGCCAGGGCGGCCAGATCAACAACGCGCCTGACATGGCGCGGGTCAACCAGAGCATCACCATCAACGGCGAGCGGATGACCGGAGGCGGCACGTTCCGGCTGCTCATCGGCGACGTCCAGAACCTGCTCGTGGAGAACAGCTCGCTCGACCAGATCGTCATCTCGCCGAAGAACATCGCCCAGGGCACGGTGACATCGACGACCTACACCAAGGTGGTGCACCGCCCGCAGCGCGGCGCCACCGACGCGATCACCTTCTCCTAGCGCAGCGAAGAGGACCCGCGGTTTCGCGCGGGCCCTCTTCCTCGCGGTCGCCGGCTAGACGCAGTGCGAGTGGGTGTGGGTGTTGTAGTAGTTGATGATCCGCGCCGCCATGGCGAGCAGCGAGCCGTTCGCGGTGACGCCCGCGGTGTACACCTCCACCCGGGAGAGGTCCTGCCCGCTGCCCTGCTTGGGCTGGCCGTGGAAGGTCTCCCCACCGCAGTCGACGCGGGTGCTGCCGTCGAAGTTGATCTCGCCTGAGGGCAGCACGACGCTGTTCTCCTTGGCCGTGCCCTTGGCCAGCTCGTTCCAGACACCACCGCGCAGACCCGCGAGGGAGCCGGTGAGGTGGAACCAGATGTCGTACAGGTGGTTCAGCGACACCGTCTGGTAGCCGGCGTCGAAGCCCCCCGACTCCAGGATGGTGCCGTCGGGCAGCTGGTTGCTCTCGACCTGGAGCAGCAGGCGCTGGCCGGTCGCCACGTCCGCGGCACTGTGGAGCCACTGGCCCACCAGGAGGAACCCCTCGGCCCCGGCGGCCGCGCGGTTGCTGTCTCTCTGCGAGCCCTTGCCCATGTTCTGCATCTGCTGGCTGTTGACGGGGCCGCGCATCCAGGCGAGGCCGCGCTCCATCCCCGGAGCGAGGGCCGCCAGACGGGCGCGCAGAGCGGCGGTTGCAGCGCTGGTCTGGAACCAGTGGGAGTCCGCGGCCAGGCCCAGCGAGCGTCCCAGCGAGGCGTAGAAGAAGATGGTGCTCATGAAGCCCCCGCCGGGCGAGTAGGGCGAGCCGGGGATGTCCACCTGAGGCCACGAGCCGTCGGCGTTCTGGTGCGCGAAGGTGTACTCGAGCGCGGCCATGGCCCGGCTGAGGTCCGCCGCGTTGTCCGTGGCCAGCGCGCCGAGGAAGTGGTTGGTGACGTCTCGCTGTGCCCCGACCGAGTGCCAGGTGCCGCCGATGTTGGTGCCCATCGAACCGTCGGCCGCGATTGTCGGCTCCCCGAAGAGCACGAGGTTGAGGTGAGCCGCGCTGACCGAGAGCTCGGTGACGTTGAGCTGGGGCCGCCATGTGGCCTGCTGGGCACGCAGCTGGGCCGGGGACTGCGTGGAGGGGTTGACCGCCAGCCCGGGGCCCTGAGTTGACGGGACCGCGGTCGGGGCTGCGGTGGCGTCGGGTGTGGCTCCGCTCGTTGGCGCTGTGGTCAGGCTGTCCGACACCGCCAGGTGTCGTGGCGCGGTCGCCACACCCGAGCGTGACGACGTCAGCACGGCGCTGGAGGTGCTGCCGGACAGGAGCACGGCGCCGGAGACGAGGGTGACGAGGGTCAGTCGACGGGGGTGGAAGTTCATGTCGCCACGGTCGCAGTGGTACGCCGATCCAATCCGCCGGATCGTATGTATGTATCCGCTGCGTAACGCAGTGTCAGATCGACGTCAGAGAAGTCCGCACAATAGCCAGGTCACGATGCGAACGCGTGTTTGCCGAGCCGTTACCCCGGCGTCATAGCACGTTAGACGTGATTGCTTGACTTGACACGTAGTGGCCCACCCCGTAACCTGCAGCTGGGAAGGGCTGCGGGAAGCTGAAACGGCTCCCGCCAATGACACCGGCGTGTCGCATCCCATCAGTTCGACAGAAACACGCGTGGACAATCGGGAGGGGGGTCAATGATCGTCAACAACCGTGCCTTGACGTGGGCGACCGGGCGCGTCCATCGCCCACTGCTGTTGGGTGTGGCCGTGGCCGCCTCGATCGCCATGGCGGTGGTGCCGAGCAGCGCGCGCGCGACGACCGGGGATGACTGGACGATGTTCCACGGCAACGCGACGCACAGCGGCGTGTCGCCGGACACCGCCATCGGCGCCTCGACGGCCTCAGGCCTGACCAAGAAGTGGTCGCAGCTGGTGGGCGGCGGCAGCCAGGGCAAGGCGTCCGTGTACGCATCACCGGCGGTGGTCTTCAACGCCACGTTGCAGAAGACCGTCGTGTACGACGTCAGCGTCCTCGGCCAGGTGCATGCATTCGACGCGGCCACCGGCGCCACCATCTGGAGCGTGCAGTACACGCCCGGCGCCTTCGTGTCGTCGCCCGCGATCGACGGCAACACGATCTACTTCGCCGGCACCGACGGGATCCTCTACGCGCTGAACGCCACCACCGGCGCCTTCCAGTGCTCCTTCTCCCTGCCGATCGTGTCGCCCCAGACCGTCCCCGGACGGATCGAGGCCTCGCCGGTCGTCGGCCGCGTCGACGGCACCGGCCCGGTGGTCTTCTTCGGCGACGAGGGTCAGAACGAGAAGCACAACGCCGGGCACGAGTGGGCGGTCACCGGCATCGGCAACACAGCGGGCAGCTGCCAGCTCAAGTGGGTGTTCAACGGCTTCGCCAACAAGGGCACCCACGGGTTCAACTCGGGCTCGTGGTCGGAGCCGGGCCTCGTCCAGAACAGCGCAGGCACCTGGATGCTGGTCTTCGGCAGCAGCAACCCTGACAACTCCGTGTACGCGCTCAACGCCACCACCGGCGCCCAGATGTGGCGCTTCCAGACCATCCAGAACGGTGGCGACCAGGACGTCGGCGCGGGTCCGACCATCAGCGCACCGGGCGTCAACGGCTTCGCGGACGGTGTCGTGTACATCGACGGCAAGGACAAGATCGAGTACGCGCTCGACCTGGCGACCGGCGCCCAGATCTGGAACTTCGACATGTCCCTCGACGCCGGTATGAAGACCAACTCGGTCTCAGTCGCGGCGCTGACGGGCAACGACCTCGTGGTGGGTTACGCGGGCTACGTCTACGACTTCAATGCCACGACGGGCGCCGTGACCTGGCGGTCGGCCACCGCCACCGCCACCATTCTCACGTCGCCGGCCATCTCCGGCGCCGCGGGCGACCAGCTCGCCTTCGTCGGAGACCTCAACGGCGGTGAGCGCGGCTACAGGCTCAGCGACGGGGCGCTGGTCTTCTCGACCAACGTCGGCGGCAAGATCCACTCGTCTGCCGCCATTGCCGACAACATGCTGTTCTTCGGCGCCGACAACGGGACGCTGAACGCCTGGGGCTGAGGCAACAGGGACGGCCGCGACCTCGCGGAACGCGGCCGTCCCAGCCTCCAACCAGGCCTGGTTCACACGGGGAACTGGACTTTCAAGAAGCCTTTCTCTAGACTGGTCTGAGAAGGGATCGGTGCGTTTGGCGCGACTGTCGGACGCTCCGCACTGCATCTGGAATAGGACCCTGTCGGCACCGACAGGGCGGTAAGGGGGGATCACTGTGGATCAGTTGCGTTGGCGCCGGCTCGTCACGGTCTGTGCCGTCCTCGCGGTCGCGGGCGGCTCTCTGTTCGGCTCGACCCTCTCGGTGGCGGCGGCTGGTCCAACCATCTCCGGCTTCTCGCCCACCAGCGGACCGGTGGGCACCGCCGTGGTGATCAGCGGCACCGGGTTCACCGGCGCCACCGCGGTGCTCGTGGGCTTGGTCTCGTCGACGTACTCGGTGGTCTCCGACACCGAGATCGATGCCACCGTGCCGAACGGCGCCTCGAGGGGGACGATCAGCGTGCACACCCCGGGGGGCAACGTCACCAGCAAGAACAAGTTCTTCAAGGTGACACCGTCGGTCACCGGCTTCACGCCGGCCAGCGGCAGGCCGGGCGAACTCGGTGACCATCAACGGCAGCGCCTTCACCGGCGCCACCCAGGTGAGCTTCGGCGGCATTGCCGCCCCCGGCTTCACGGTCAACTCCTACAGCCAGCTCACCGCCACCGTGCCCGCCGGGGTGAAGTCAGGGCCCATCGTCGTCTCCAACAAGTGGGGCAAGGGCACCAGCTCGACCCGCTTCAGCGCGATCTTCGACGTCACCGCGTACGGTGCCCACGGCGACGACACCGGTGACAACGCCAGCAACTTCCAGTCCGCCATTGCCGCCGCCCAGGCCGGCGGGGCGGGCAGCATCGTGTGGGTGCCCGCGGGCACGTACACCTTCGCCACGGCCACCCCGGCGAGCATCCAGATCGGCGGCAGCGTGCCGATCGTGTTCGCGGGCGCGGGCCGCGACAGCACCACGCTGGTGGAGACGAGCACCGGCAGGAACGACCTGCTCAGCGTCCGCAGTGACCACGCCACGGTCCAGGACCTCACGCTGGACACCCAGACCTTCGACGCCGGCCACGGGCTCGGCGTGGGTGGCAACTACACGCTGGTGCAGCGCATCCGCGTGCTCAGCGGCACCAACACCTTCGGCATCTACTACCCCGGCCCGCCGAGCGCGCACCCGGGTAACGGCCTGCACAGCGAGGGCAACGTCGTCAACGACGTGATCCTCAACGACTGGTTCACCGGCGACGGTTGGAGCTTCTCGTTCCAGGACAACGCCTCGATCAGCAACGTGCAGCACACGGGCTCGCGGATCACGCTCTATGCCGACACCAACACCACCGTCACCAACTACAACTACACGCCGGGCACGCACGGCGCCACCGCCGGCTTCGTGATGTCCACCCCGTGCGACAACCTCACCATCACCAACTTCACCACCTCTGGCGAGGGCGGCCAGATCAAGACCGCCCCCGACAACGCGCGCGTCAACCAGGACATCACCATCGACAACGAGCAGATGACCGGCGGCCCGACCTTCAGGCTGCTGATCGGCGACGTGCAGAACCTGCTCGTCGAGAACAGCTCCCTGGACGGGATCACCATCTCGCCCAAGATCATCGCGCAGGGCACCGTGCAGAACTCCACCTACACCAGCGTGCTGCACCGTCCGCAGAGTGGCGCCACCGACGCCATCCAGTTCTCGCCGTAGCCAATGGGACGCCTGTGCGGCCGGCGGCGCAGCGACCTGCGCCGCTGGTCGCGCGGCTCCCGGGGACGGGCCAGCTGAGGCGGCGGCTCGCCTGCACGGGGCCGGCACTCCTGGCACTCGCCATGCTGGCGAGCTGCGGCAGCCCGAGCTCGATGCCGACGCGCAGCGGCTCCGCGTCACCGGCGCCGACGCTGTCGACGTTCCCTCCCTCCCCCACGTCGACCGTGGCCAGCAGCGTCAGCTGTGACGGGAGCACGGATGTCACCATCGCGCTGCAGGCCGCCGTCGACCGTGGTGGCACGGTGACCATCGGCGCCGGTACCTGCGTGCTGAGCAACCACATCGTCGTCGGCGGCCCCGTCGCGGTGCGCGGCGCGGGAAGCGCCTCGACCTTCCTGGTGCAGCACGGTGCCATCAACATCTTCGACATCAGCGCCGACAACGTGACCGTGTCCGACATGAACCTCGACACCGCCACCTTCAACCCCGGCGGGCCCGTGCTCAAGCAGCCCAAGCCGGGAGTGCTCTTCAGCAACGCCAACAACACCACGGTGACCAACGTCACCGGCGAGGCCGGCAGCGGCTTCGGGATGCGCTTCGTCGGGCCGTCGCCGTGCTTCAGCTACCAGCGCGGCGGCACCACGCTGCGCAACATCGACATGACCACCACCGGCACGGGCGGCTTCGCGTCGGTCGACGTCGACTGCCAGAACCACGCCACGCTCTCCAACATCACCATCCACGGCGGCATCCTGGCCCTGTTCGAGGACGAGAACGTCACGCTCGATGGCGAGAGCTTCACTCCCGGACCGTTCGCCAAGACCTGCGCGCAACCGTGGTACATCACCGGGCCGTCCCACCACATCACCGTCGCCAACGTGGTCAGCCACGGCGGTCACGGCATCGTCAAGCAGCCGTCCGACGGCATCACCATCTCGGGCCAGACGGTGGACGGCCCGGGCTGCTGATCAGGCCGCCGGCACGCCCCACTCCGCGAGGTCGAAGGACGCGAGCACCTCGCGGGCCTCGTCGGCCTGCGCCGGCGTGAGCCGCCGCTTGAACTGGCTGGCCTGCTGGTCGCGGCGGCTGTCCGTGGTGGTGGAGCTCACCGCGTTGGGATGAAACTTGGGGGTGCCGCCATGCACGGTGAACGACGGGTCGTCCGACTTGCGCAGGTAGTCGGTCATCGCCGGTGTCCAGCGCAGCCCCAGCCGCGCGGTCAGGTCACGGAAGCCCGTCTCCGGGTCGATGCAGAGCTGGTCGTGGGAGGCGACGATCCATTCGGGATGCTCGGCCGCGGCCTGCCGGAGAGCCCGCGTGAGCAGGCCCACGTTGAAGGCGGCGATGCGCACCGCGGACGCGCCATTGTCCGGTGCGGTCACGCCGATGGGGGCGAGGTATCGCTCGCGCACGGCCGGGTGTTGCCCGATCGGCCTGTCGGACCACATGTTGAGCACCACCCAGCTGGAGACGACGTTGAGCGGGTTGCGCCGCAACACCAGGACCCGGGGCTGGTAGCGCTGGGCGATCCACTCGAGTGAGAACGCGGAGTTCACCGACTTGACGAGCACGTTCCTCGGCCCGCGGCGCACGCGACGCGTCCCCTCCGCCAACCCCGCGACGAGGTAGTCGCGCATCAGCGGCGGGATGCGCACCATGCGGCGTCCGGCGGCGCGCGCGGTCTCCACGTTGTCCCACGGCCAGCCGCCGCTGAAGGCGAGGTCCCACACCAGGCGATACCAGCCGCTGCGCTGGCCCGGCTGCAGCACCGGGTATTCGCCGAGGCGGGTGGCGACCATGGCGCCGAGAATGTCCGAACGGGGGCCATCGGGCTCATATACCGAGCGGCTCTGGTCGGCGCGGCCGAGGACGTTGGCAGCCCACGTGCTGCCGCAGCGGGCTGTGCCCGCGATCAGAATCTTCATGTTCAACCCCTCTTGGATGTCTGCGGACGATCAGCGGCGGCGCACCGCCTCGACAGGCTGGAGACGGGCGGCTCGGGCTGCCGGGTAGAGGCCGGTCCCGACGCCGATGACCAGGGCCACGGCGATGGCGACGAGAACAGCCGTCCAGGTCACGATCGGGGTGGGCAGGTCCGGCAACAGCTCACCGGTGAGGGCCGCGCCGCCGAAGCCCAGCGCGATGCCGGCGACGGCGCCCGCGCCGGCCAGCAGCAGCGACTCCACCATGAACTGGGCGACGATGTTCCGCTTGGTCGCCCCCACCGCACGACGGATGCCGATCTCGTAGGCGCGCTCGCGCACGCTGGTGAGCATGAGGCTGGTGATGCCGATGGCGCCGGTCACCAGGGAGATCGCGGCCACCACTCCCAGCATCCACTTCATGACGGTGCCGATGCGCTGCGCGCTGGCGAGCAGGTCCTGCTGGGTGCGCACCTGGAAGTCGGCCTGCGCCGGGTCGACGATGTGGTGGCGCTGCAGCAGCGTGTTGGTCACCTCACTCTTGACGAGCGAGGTGGAGCTCGGGGTGTTGGCGACCACGAACACCTGCTGGATCCGCTCCGCGGAGGAGGGCAGGACGTAGGCCCAGCTCGAGGCGATCGGCATGACGGCGAGGTCGTCCTGGTTGAACGACCCGGAGTAGCCGCGCTGCGCGAAGACACCGATGACCGTGAAGGGATGGTTGTTGATGGTCACGGACTGGCCGATCGGGTCGACGCCCGGGAAGACGGTGGCGGTGACCGCGCTGCCGAGCACGATCACCGAGGCCGCCGACTTGTCCTCGGCGCCGTTGAAGAAACGACCCTCACGCAGCGTGTAGCCGCGCGCGGAGGGAAAGCCCTCCGTGGTGCCGATGACGTCGGTGTCGGCGGCCCGCGACAGCGCCATGACGTTGGTGCGCACGCCGGCGGTCGGCACCGCCTGGACGCCGTCGGGGACGAAGCCCTGGTCGCCGAGCGACTGCACGTCGTCGGTGGTCAGCGTCGACGCGGTGCCGATGCCGACCTGCACGCCGGAGGACGACACGGCGCCGGGGTACACCACCACGATGTTGGCGCCGAGGCCTTCGACCTCGAGCTTGCTGGCGCCGCCGACCGCGTGGGCCACCGCGATGAGGAGCACGACCGAGGCGACGCCGGCGAACACCCCGATGAGGTTGAGGAGCGCGCGCACCCAGTGGCGGCTGAGGCCACGGAACGCGGCGGAGAGCGTGTCCCCCAGCTTCACGTGGCCGACCCGCTGACAGACCGCGCCGGCGACGATGCGCGGGCGTGCGCATCAGGCCGCCGTGCCATCCCCTCGGCGTCCGACACCGTCCCGGCATCGATGCCGATGACCCGCTGCGCGGCCGCGGCGACCTGCTGGTTGTGCGTCACCACCACGATGGTCCTGCCCTGGTCGTGCAGCTGGCCGAGCAGCTGCATGATCTGGGCGGCGCTCCGCGGGTCGACGCTGCCGGTGGGCTCGTCGGCGAGCACGAGTGGTGGATCGATGACCAGCGCCCGGGCGATCGCGGCGCGCTGCTGCTCGCCGCCGGAGAGGCGGCCGGCGCGCTGCTCGGAGTGGTGGGCGATGCCCACGGCGTTGAGAGCCGCCTGGGTGAGCGTGCGCCGGTTGCCGGTGATCCCCGCGTAGACAAGGGGCAGCTCGACGTTCTCCTCCACCGTCAGCTCGGGGACGAGGTTGAACGCCTGGAAGATGAACCCGATCGAGCGGTTGCGCAGACGCGAGAGACGCTGGTCGTTGAGCCGGCTGGTGTCCTCGCCGAGGAGCACCACGTGGCCCGACGTGGGACGGTCGAGGCAGCCGATGAGGTTGAGGAGGGTCGACTTCCCCGAGCCGGACGGCCCCACGATGGCGACGAACTCGCCACGCAGGATCGAGAGGTCGATCCCGTTCAACGCCGGGGTGTCCGCGCCCGCGTACACCTTGGTGACGCCGTTGAGCTCAATCATGCGGAAGCCCCAACACCGGAGAGATGCCTAACCCGCCGAGGGCTTCGGCGTCGGCAGCGATTGGCCCGCGGAGAGGACGACCTGCTGCCCGGAGGTGAGGCCCGTGGTGATCTCGGTGAGCTGGTCGCCGATGAGCCCGGTCGACACCTTGGTGGGCACCGCCGCCCCCTGGAACCAGATGTCGACGTAGGGCGCGTTGTTCAGGGTGAAGAGCGACTGGTTGGGCACGGCCAGCACGTTGGTCGCCTGGGCGACGGTGATGCTGACGCTGGCGGACATGCCACTGCGCAGCCTGGCGTCGACCCCGTCGGTGTCGATGGCCGCGTAGTACTCGTTGACGCCGCTCACCTGGGTGGCGCTGTTGGAGATGGCCACGATGTGCGCCTGCATGGTGAGGCCGGGGACGGCGTCGAAGCTGACCGTGCCCACCTGGCCCACCTGGAGCTGGGCGGCGTCGGCCTGGCTGAAGGGCGCCGACACCTGGAAGTTGGTGAGGCTGCCAAGGACGATGAACACGTTGGACGGCGCGCTGCTGGTGGCGGCGTTGGGGTCGACGATCGAGAACGAGCCGGGCAGCGTGGGCACGCGGGTGCTGCCCGCGGTGACCGTCTCCCCCACCTGGGCGTTGATGGCCAGCACGCTGGCCAACTCCGGGGCGGTCAGCGTGGTGTGGGAGAGGTCCGTCTGGGCGCGCTGGATCTGCACCTGCGCGCTGGCGATCTGCGCCTCTGCGGCCGCCGCCGCGGTGGCGTTGTTGCCGGCCGCGGCCAGCGCCTGGCGCGCCGAGCTCAGCGATGTCTGGGCTGCCTGGAACTCGGCCTGGGCGGCGGACTGGTCGAGCTTGGCGAGCACCTGCCCCGTGGTCACCGCGTCACCGACCTTGACGTTGAGCTGGGCGATCGTGCCCGCGGCCGCGAAGTTGACGAACATCAGCGACTGCGGGGTCAGCGAGCCCGAGGCCTTGGCAACCACCGGGAAGCTCTGCCTGGCGACGGTGGCGAGGGCCGGCCCGACCGCCTTCTTCTTGGTGAGGTTCGAGACGATCCGCGGGCCGAACGCGACGGCCGCGAGCAGGACGACGACCCCGAGGCCGATGAGAATGCGACGAGTGACCCGATTGGTCATGTGAGACCCCCTGCTGCAAGCCCTCCCGGGCACGCGGGACTGGCCGTGTGCTCTCGGCGAGCATACAACAGCCCCAAAATCTGACCGGTGGCGGCTTCAATCATTCAAATGCGTCAAACCGCGCGTGTCCCGAAAGGGTACCCTTCTCGATTCGTGAGCGCAATGCGCATCGGGTCACGATGCCGCAACCGAAATTGGCCCGTCAGGAACGCACCGTACAAACCGATTGCGTCGTGCACGCCAGCATGGTAGAGTTGCGGAACGCGAACGCATGAGTGGGGGACATAAGGCGATGAGACTGATCTCGAGCAAGGTCATTGGACGCACCGGCATCGCCGGCCTGGGAGCGGGGCTTCTTCTCCTCTTGGTGCCCGGCCCGGCCAGCGCGTCGTCGGTCAAGGCCTCACACAAGGGCCCGGTCGGACCGATCAGCTGCGGCCATCAGCCACACCTCAACTGGCCGACCAACGGCGCCCACCAGGTGCTCACCAACTACTCCTTCGACATCAACCACAACGGCACCACGACGTCGTACTGCAGCCTCTTCGGTCACGTGAAGTCGGGCGACATCGTCACCGCCAACTTCACCTTCGCGCACGCCAGCAGCCCCGGCGACGAGGTCACCCTGGTCAGCTACGCGGCCCCTGCGGCCAACCCGAAGGTCCAGACGCTGCTCGACTGCGCGAGCTATGTCCGCGCCGGTGATGCCAGCGACGCCTGCACCTCGGCCACCAGCACCAGCCTCACGGTCACGGTCGGCACCTGCGGGTTCCAGATCGACCTCGTCTACGGCGAGGAGATCAACCCCAACCACGAGGGCGACTACGCCGCTCAGCATCGCTGGATCGACGGCGAGCAGGGTGGCCTGAAGAACTCGTGCCCGACCCCGACGCCCACCTCCACGCCCAGCCCGACGGGCAGCGTGCAGGGCACGACCAGCACCCCGACGCCGAGTGGCGGCGGTGGTGGTGTCCAGGGGATCACGACTCCGGGGACCGGCGCCGGTTCCGGCGGCCTCTCGCCGACCGGCCTGGCGGGCTCGCTCCTCGTGGGTCTCGGGATCGCCGCTTCGCTGTTCGCCAGCCGCCGTACCAAGGCTGACGTCATCTGACATTTGCTGATGGTCAGGGGCCGGCACTGCGCCGGCCCCTGACGCATTGCACAAATCGCACACAGAGCGTTTTGTGCACGGGTTAACGATTCGACGTCGTTTGGGAAAGAGTTCGGGCAGGCGCTCTGTCGCACCTCGCTTGACTGGCCCAGCTGATTTGCGATAATCGCCACTGTTGACAGCCGTAGGCGGGCTAGCAGCAATCGCGTGAGGCGCCGTGGGTAACGGTGCCGGGATAGGGGGGGTCAGGGGGTTTTGGATCTCGAACAACTCGTGATGTCGTCGGTGTCCCCTGTCGTCGACACGGATGCCGACAACCCGCACACCTCCATCAGCCTGATCGTCGCTGTCGACGAGATCACGGCGGGGGCAATCCGATCGCTCGAGGCCATGTCGTCGGCGCTGGCCGATGCCAACGGCGAGATCATCGTCGCCTCTCGCGAGCCGTGGCGCGACGCGCCGGACTGGGTCACGGTGGTTCCGTACAACTCGGCCTCGCGGGGCGACCGGTTCGACCGCGCCGCGGAGTTCGCCACCGGCGACCTGCTGGCCTTCACCGACACCCGGGTGCGCCTGCCCGCCGGCTGGGCCCAGACGGCGATCGACGTGTTCGCCGAGCACCCCCATGTCGGGGTCATCGGCGGCCCCGTCCTCCCGCGCAGCCCCTGGCGGGGCGAGCGCGTCTCTGCGGTGATCACCGACAGGTACTCGGGGATGTCGCGGGCGGGGCACATGTCGAGGCTGCAGCGCGTCCACACCGTGCGCGAGCTGACCGGCTCGAACCTGGTGATCCCGCGCAAGCTGTTCTGGTCGGTGGGCGGCTTCCAGTCCCCGAGCGTCGGCGGCGAGGCGGCGAGGCTCTGCTACAAGGTGCGCTCGCTGCGCAGCCGCACTGTGCTGTACCACCCGCGCCTGGCGGCCACCGCCACGGTCCGTCGATTCCCCGGCCCGTTCCTCAGCGACGTCTCGACCTACGGGCGGGCGCGCGGCGACCTGGCACGACGGTACCCGGCGATGGCCCCGCTCGTCCCCCACGCCCTGCCGACAGTCCTGGCGCTGGTGGCCGCGGCGGAGCTGGCGCTGCTGCCCTTCCACCGCGGCTTCGGTGCCCTGGCCGGGCTGGCGCTCCTGGGCAGCGCGTACCTCCTCGCGGCGGTGCGCGTGCTGCTCGGCAAGGGGCGGTTCGGTGACCGTCTCCTCGCCGCCGCAGCGCTCCCCCTGGTTGCTCTCACCAACGGCCTGGCATTCCTGCGCGGCTACCTGGGACCGAGCATGGGCGAGATCTCGCCGCCGCGCGCCCGCGAGCGCCCGCTGCGCGTGCTCATCATCAACTGGCGCGACGTCACCCATCCCTGGGCCGGGGGCGCCGAGAGCTACATGCACGAGATCGGCCGGCGCTGGGCCGCCCAGGGCATCGACGTCGGCTGGCTGTGCCAGCGCCACTCGGGGAGCCGCCGCGTCGAGATGATCGACGGCATCCGGTTCCACCGCGGCGGTGGCCGGCTGACCCTGTACCCGATGGTGGCGATCATGTACGTGCTGCGTCTGCGGGGCCGGTATGACGTCATCATCGACTGCGAGAACGGCATCCCGTTCTTCACGCCACTCTTCTCGCGTGTCCCCAAGGTCCTGGTGGTGCACCACGTGCACCGCGAGATCTTCCGCCGCGAGACCAAGCCGCCGATGCGCTGGCTTGGGCTGTGGCTGGAGGGCTGGCTGATGCCCCGCGCGTACCGCAACGCCCAGGTCGTGGCGGTGTCGGCCAGCACGCGTGACGACCTCGTCGCCCTCGGCTTCCGCGCCGACCAGATCGCCATCGTCCACAACGGCGTCCACCCCGCCCCACGGGTGCTGTCGCCCCCCGCGCAGACGCCCACGATCCTGTGCATGGGCCGGCTCACGCCGCAGAAGTCCGTCGATGTGCTGATCCGGGCTCTGCCCAACGTGCTGCGCGTCTTCCCCAACGCCCGTCTCGACATCGTCGGCCAGGGACCCGACCGCCGCCGGCTCGAGATCCTCGCCTGGTCGCTCAACCTCGCCAACCACGTCCGCTTCCACGGCTACCTGCCCGGGCCCATCCGGGACGAGCTCGCCGCCCGCGCCTGGGTGGCGGTGTGCCCGTCGGTGTTCGAGGGCTGGGGCGTGACCTGCCTCGAGTCCAGTGCCCGGGGTCTCCCGGTCATCGCCTCCAACGTCAACGGCCTGCGCGACTCCGTCCGCGACGGCGAGACCGGGTTGCTGGTCACCCACGGCGACTCTGTCGGCCTCGCCTCGGCGATCACCGAGCTCCTCGGCGACCCGGAGCGGCGCCGCGAGATGGGCGAGGCGGGCCGGCGCTGGGCCTCGTTGCACTCCTGGGAGAGGAGCGCGGACGAGCTGCGCGCGGTCATCGCCAGCACCGGCATCGCCGACGTCCAGCGCCTCGACCTCTGGCCGGCGCGCTCCACGATGGTGGTGGACCAGGAGCAGTTCAAGGCACTGGATGTCGGCTGACGGCGAGGGCGTCGTCTCGGTCGTAGTCACCACCCGCAACTCTGACCAGAAGCTCGAAGCCTGCTTGGCGAGCGTGCGCGCCCAGAGCCATCCGCACGTCGAGCTGGTGGTCGTGGACAACGGCTCCACCGACAACACGCTGGCCATCGCTCGCCGCTACGCCGACAGGGTGGACACGGCGGGGCCGGAGCGCAGCGCTCAGCGCAACTTCGGCGCGGGGATCGCCGCCGGTGACTACCTGATGTTCGTGGACTCCGACATGGTGCTCAGCCCCGACGTGGTCGCCGAGGGCCTCGCGGCCCTGCGTCGCACCTCCCTCCCCGCGGCGATCGTGCCCGAGGTGAGCGTCGGCGACGGCTTCTGGTCGCGGTGCCGGATCCTCGAGCGCAGCTGCTACGACGGTGACGACTCGATCGAGGCGGCTCGCATCTTCGAACGCGGCGCCTTCGCGCAGGCCGGGGGCTTCGACGTGCAGCTGACCGGGGCGGAGGACTGGGACCTGTCACGCCGCGTGGCGCGCGGCCGCAGCCTGCCGCGCACGAAAGCCTCACTGCTCCACGACGAGGGGCACATCCGCTTGCGCAGCGCGTTCCAGAAGCGGCGCTACTACGCGCCGGGTTACCTGCGCTACCTGCGCAAGCACGGCAGCGAGGTCGTCTCTCAGGGGAACCCGATCATCCGGGCTGCGTACGTGCGCAACTGGCGGGCGCTGGCGCGCCACCCGCTGCTCACCGCCGGGATGATCGGGCTCAAGGCGGTCGAGAGCGCCGCCATCCTGCAGGTGGCGGTGGAGCAGAAGGTGCGTCCCGAGCGCGCCGGCCGGGCTGTCGACGTGTATCGCGCATCGGCCGGTCGGGAGCCGGCCGCGCAGCCACGGCCCCTGCTGATCACGTTCGGGTCGGTGCTCAACCCCGACGGTGGCCTGGCGGTGCGATCGCGGGTGCTGGCGGAGACGCTCACCACGCTCGGCGCCTCCCCCACGGTGCTCAGCACGCGCGAAGCGCAGCCCCGCCCGCTCTCCACCCCGTGGGCGCGCTCCCTGGTGGTGCCGCGCACGAAGCCGAAGCGCGGCTTCTCCTGGGAGCTGGTGCGGCTCATCCGCAAGTCCGCGGCGGACGCCGACGTGATCATCATCGCCAACGCCATGTTCATGCCCGCGCTGGTCATGGCGCGGGTGCGCCAGCCGGTGCTGTGGGACACCAACGAGTGCCAGACGCTGCACTACGCGCGGCTTCCCGCCACGCCGTCGAACCGGCTCAAGTACGCCGCCTGGTGGCTGCTCGAGCGGTGGGCGGCCAGCCGCTCGCGGGTCGCCGTCGCCATCGGCGAGAGCGAGGCAACCGAGTGGCGGCGCATCCACCGCAGCCTGCGCGACAAGGTGGCCACCGTCGACCACGGGCCGTTCGTCGCACCCCGCGCTGCCGCTGCGAGCCGCGACGAGCTGGCGCGCGTCCTGGGCGGCCGGCCCGGCGGGCCGGTGCTGGTGTTCGTCGGGACCATGCGCGCCAAGCACAACGCCGCGGCCGCCCGCTGGATCGTCGACGTGCTGGCACCGCAACTCCCCTCGACCACCACCATCGTCCTCTGCGGCCCGGGCAGCGAGCGCTTCCAGTCCGGCGGGCGCGGCGCCCGGGTGGCCGCCCTGGGGACGGTCGAGGATGTCGACTCGATCATCGCCGCCGCCGATCTCTGCCTCGCCCCACTGGCGTCCGGCGCGGGGGTCAAGACCAAGGTGCTCCATTACCTGGCGCACGGGCGCCGGGTGGCGGGCACCCCGATCGCCTTCGAGGGCCTCGAGGGTGCGCCCGGGGTGTTCGCCGCCGCCCTCGACGAGATGCCCGCGCTGGTGGCGACGCTGACCGGCGAGCCCGAACCCGAGGCGGAGAGCGCGACGAGATCAGCCGACCAGCGGAACTGGTTCGAATGGCATCATGGGCGCGAGCACATCGCGCATCAGTGGAAGGAGATCCTGCGTTGCGTCCAGGCAGCATGACCGGGCAGGGAAGGGCGGCGCCACGGCGCCTGCTGCTGCTCGGCACCGCGCGCTCGGGCACGTCCTGGCTGGGCTATGCGATGGGACGCGCGCCGGGAGTCCGCTTCTACTACGAGCCGGACAACGTGGGCGCTGACCCGACCGGTGCCAAGTCCAACGGCGGCTCGGGCTTCGGCCCCTACCCGATCATCGACCCGGACCAGGGCGGAGGCCCGTTCACCTCGCTGTGGGACATGGTATTCGCCGGTCGTTTCCCCTTCACCGCCGGTGGCGGGGACGGCAGGCGCCGGTCGGTGGCGCGGGCCGCGCTGCACGTGCCCCGTGTGATCCGCGACCCGCTGGTGCGCGGGGTCGCGTCTGTCTCGGCCCGCCGGCCCACCAACGTCGACTTCGCCATCGCCAAGACGATCTACGCGACGTTCTCGCTCGACTGGCTGATGGCCCGCTACCAGCCGGACGTGGTCGCCATCCAGCGCCACCCCTTCAATGTCGTGTCCAGCTGGCGCCAGCTGCAGATCCCTCTCTTCGACCTCACCAGCCGGCCGGCCATCCGCGAGCGCTACCTCGAGCCGCTGGGGATCGCGCCCCTCCCGGCAGCGGCGTCCGAGCTGACCCGGATCGCCTGGGTGGTGGGCCTGCTCACCCACGTCCTCGGCGACGCGGTCGAGCGCCATCCCCAGTGGCACCTGGTCACCCACGAGGACCTCTGCGTCGACCCGGTGACGAGCTTCCGGGCGATCTTCAGTCGGGTCGGGCTGACCTGGACCGCCGAGGTCGAGCGGTTCCTGGCCGAGAACAACCAGCCCGGCGAGGGCCTCAAGCCCGTCCGGGTCACCGCCGAACAGCCGGACCGCTGGCGCAAGCGGCTCTCCGACGCGGAGGTCAGGGAGATCGACACCGTGCTCGAGCAGTTTCCCCGGCGGGGTTGGATCCGGGATCCATCCCCGGTGCCCTCCTGACCGATCGCCGGCTGTCCTCATGCTTCCGATTGACGCCAGTGGTGTATTTGACGCCTTCCGGGCTACACTGTGGGTGCGGGAGGAGGAGGCAGGTGGCAGAACTGGGCGCGCCCGAGACGCGCAGCGTCGATGACTGAGCTGCCGCTCGAGGTCGCCGCTGAGGCGGGGACGACCCGGCTGCCCAAGGGAGGCCGCGGCGGCGCGCGTGCCGAGCGCCGTCAGTTCATCTGGCACAACATCGTGGCCGCGGCCGGGACCTGGGTCGCCGGCGTGCTCGGCCTCGTGCTCCAGGCGATGGTCAGCCATCGATTCTCGCCGTCGGCGTACGGGCACGCTTTCGCGGTCTTCACGTTCTTCACGATCCTCACCCAGCCGGCCGCCGGCTTCAGCCGGATGGTCGCCTGGAGCACCAGCCGTGAGGTCGCCACCGGGGGGAGCGAGGCTGAGGAGAGCTCCTCCCTGCTGCGCAGCACCAACCGGCGCCTCCTCATCGCCGGGGTGGTCATCGCCGCGGCGTTCGTGGCCGGCGCCCCGCTGCTGGGAGGGTTCCTGCACGTCCCCAGCTCGTACGTGATCCTCGGCGCCCTGGGCGTCCCGTTCCTGCTGTCGACGGCGCCGCTGCAGGCGTCGCTCCAGGGCGAGCAGCGCTGGGGCGCGTGGAGCGGGGTCAGCATCGCGATTGCCGCCAGCCGCGTGGGCTTCGTCGCCATCGGGGTCCTCATGTTCGGCATCGAAGGGGTGCTGCTGGGGATCTCGGTGGCTGCGGCCGTCGTCTACGTGGCCACGCTCTACATGGTGCGGGACCGCATGCGGCGGGGCAGCCCGCGGATCAGCTGGCGCCCACAGCGCAACTTCCTCATCGTGGCGGTGGCCTCGACGGTGATGATCGCCAGCCTCATGGGGAGTGACGTCCTTCTCGTCGAGCATCTCTTCAACGCGCGCCAGGGTGGCCAGTTCAGCTCGGTCACCGTCACCAGCAGAGCGCTGTTCTTCGCGATGGGGAGCGTGACAAGCGTTCTCTTCCCCAAGGTGGCGGCGCGGCACGCCAACGCGCGGCGCACCACCACGGTGGTGGCCGCGTCCGTCGCCCTGGGGCTCGCCGGCGGGCTTGCCGGGCTGGCCGTCTTCTCACTCGGCAGCCACGTCATCCTGCGCTCGTTCTCCGGCGGCGCGTACGTGGCGGGGGCGAGCTACATCGGCTGGTACGCGCTCGGCATGCCGCTCCTGGCCACGGTGGTGATGCTCAGCAACAGCCTGCAGTCGCTCGCCGACCTGAGGCTCCTCTGGGTCCTCGGCGCCGGCACCGTGATCAAGCCGCTGCTGATCGTGATCTTCCACCAATCGTTGCTGGTGGTGTCGGTGGTGAGTGACGTCTCCATCCTCGCCATCCTCCTGGCGCTGGCGGTGACCTACATGGTGCAGGAGAGGCAGTTGCAACGCCGCCCCGCACCCGCGCAGCCGGCTGTCCCTCCGGCCGACGGTGACGAGGAGTCCTGGGCGGTCATGCATCGACCACGGTTGAGTGACGACGCGGTGCCGCGCGCGCAGGAACGTCGATAGTGGAGCCGGTGGACAGCCGATCTCGGACCTGGCTTGCGCCGCAGTGGTGGCGGCAGCACACCGAGTGGATGGTGACTCGGCCCAAGGTGGTGATCGCGTGCCTGGCCGCGATCGGGCTCCTGGTCCGGCATGCGTGGGTCACGGCGACGCCGCTCGCCGCCGGCGACTGGCACTGGCCCGACCGGCAGCGCCTGCTCGAGTACTTCCCGTGGCCGTCCGTGTGGGACAGCACACTGGGGCTCGGGGGCGAGAACCGCTTCGTCCAGGCGTTCCGCTACCCCGTGAACTTCCTGTCCGGCCTTCTCGCCACCATCGGGGCCAACTGGACCCTCATCGAGAAGGTCGTCTACTTCGTCCCCTTCGCCATCCTCCTGCCCGTCTCAGGCTGGTTGCTCGCCCGCGAGATCATGGGCCGCACGCGCTGGGCGCTGCTGACCCCCCTCCTGCTCCTGGGCAGCACGTACTTCCTGCTCGAGGCCAACGGCGAGATCCCGTTGACGCTCGCCGAGGTGGTCAGCGTCCTGGCCCTGCTCACCTTCATCCGCACCATGCGCCGGCGCACGCTGCGCTGGGCGCTGGCAACGGGGCTGCTGGTGGCGTTGACAGCCGCGTACGACATCCGGCCCGCGTACCTGGTGGCGGTGCTGATGGTGATGTACTTGGTCGTGCTGGCTCTCTGCGAGCGCGGCTGGCCGGTGCTGCGCCGCCGCCTGCTGCTCGCCGGGGTGGCGGCGGTGACGTTCCTGGGCACGCAGGCCTACTGGCTGGTGCCGCTGCTCACCTACCACGGCAACGCCGGCTTCCCCACCCCGCAGGCGCCCGACTTCACCATCATCACGCTCGGCCACGGGCTCGGCGGTGTCGACGCCTTCTGGTCGGGGGGGTCGCCCGCGCAGCTGGTCCAGGCGCCGCTCAACCCGGCGTTCATGATCATGCCCCTGCTGGCGATGGCGCCCCTGCTGGCCCGCCGCGTCCGCCCCGAGGTGCTGTGGTTGGCGGTGGCGGCACTGTGCTTCGCCTTCCTCGCCAAGACCAACAACCCGCCGTTCGGCGGCCTCTATGACTGGATGTACATCCACGTTCCGGGCTGGAAGTTCTTCCGCGAGGGCTCGAAGTTCCTGTACATCGTGGCTCTCGCCTACTCCATCCTCATCCCCATCGCGCTCGCCGCGGCGTTTCGATGGGCGTCCAGCCTGGGCGACCGCCGCCGGCTGTTGGCGCGCGCCGGTGCCGCGATCGCCCTCGCCGGGGTGGCGGCGCTCTCCGTCTCCTCCATCGGTGTCCTGCAGACGGGCGCGCTGGGGTCGACGACGACGCCCACCCCCGAACCGTCCTCCTTCTCGGCTCTGTCCGACATCCTCGCCCGCGACCCCAACCCGGGCTCGGTGCTCTGGATCGGCCAGCCACTCGTCGACCTGGGCGCGCGCAACCACCACTTCCTGATCGCATCGCCGATGCACCCGGCCGTCAACCTCACCGGCAGCTTCAGCAGCACCAAGATCAACCAGCGCGACCCCTACCAGCTGTACTGCGCTGACAACCTCGTTCCCTTCTGCTACCTCGACAGCCAGCTGTTCCCGTACCTGACCACCGTCACAGGCGCCGGCTACGTGGTGGCGCCGGGCAGCGATTCCCTCGCCGGGACCCTGCCCGGCGGCGTCACCCGTGCCTGGCTGGATGAACGGCTCACCGCCATCTTCGGCGCGCCGCAGCGCCTCGGCGACAGCGCCACCGAGCTGCTGGTGTGGCGCACCACTCCCGCGCCGGCGGTGACCAGCAGCAGCACGGTCGCGCTGGTGGAGTCCGGGACCTGGTCGACGCCGTCGGTCCTGCCCGCGCTGCAGGCGCTCGGCGTCCCGGCGGCGTACCAGCAGAGCTTCGACAACGTCCACTATCCGCCCGCCTCCGCGTCGCTCCCCGACAGCGTCGGGGTGATCCCGCGCGTCGACGGGGGCTGCCTGAGCACGCGCGCGGTCAGCGCTGCGGTGATGGTTCGCGCGGCCTCGCCGTCGGTGAGCCTCACGGTCGCCGGGGCCGAGCAGACGCTGCCGCTTCTCACCGCGCCGGCAGGGGCGCCCGGGTGGGGCATGTACGGCCCCATCCCGCTCAGCGCCGGCCCGGTCCCGATCGCGCCGGCCGGCGCCACCCCGGCCACGCTGGGCCCATGCGTCGCCTGGTCCGCCCTCACAGCCGAGGCGCTCGCCGGCCCCAGCCAGGCCACCGCAGCGGTCACGGTGCGCTCGAACGGCGAGCAACTCCAGGCGACGCCGGCGGGCGGTTCGACCCGGTGGGTCGAGCTGCGCCGCTACTACGACCCGGGCTGGCAGCTCGGTGGAACCAAGCCGACCAGCCTCGGCGACGGGTTGTTCAACCTCTACCACGTCGACGCCGCCCAGCTCGCCAAGGCTCACCTGACCTTCACGTACTCGACGGTGCCGTTCGAGCGGATCGGCCAGGGGATCGCCGCGGTGAGCCTGGTCGCGGCGGTGCTGCTGCTGGTGTTCGACATCCGCCGGCGCCGGCTTGTCGCTGTCGTCGATGGGCCGGTCGAGGAGTCGTTCGGCCCCTCGCGCGCCGCCCGCTGGCTGGCGATCGCGGGGCTCGTGTTCCTCGGTGTCACCGCGGTCGCCGTCACCATCGAGTGGTTCGGGGTGCCGTCCCAGTTCCCGGTGACCAGCTTCGCCAACGACCCGTACTCCGTCGACGTCGGCTACGGAGGCGTGGCGGTCGCTCTGCTCCTCCTCTCGGCGACCGTCCGCGTCGTCGC
The DNA here is from genome assembly GCA_963823765.1 of Candidatus Dormiibacterota bacterium. Lineage (GTDB taxonomy): Bacteria > Chloroflexota > Dormibacteria > Aeolococcales > Aeolococcaceae > Aeolococcus. The sequence continues at coordinate 119,837 of CAWGML010000002.1, read as the reverse complement.
GCACCTGGTCAGCTCGCGGCACGCGTCGGGCGCCGGCCGGCCCGTCTCGGCCTCGGCGGGGGCGGGCATCGCCGCGATCGTCTCGCTGCTGCTCCTCTCGGCGTGCGGGGCATCGCCGTCGGACCTCCAGAGCCTTCTCTCGGAGGCCCAGCAGGCAGGCTCCGTGCCCCCCAGCATCCAGGGCTCGTCACTGGACGACGCGCGCCTCCAGCGGGCCGCCCGCAAGGCGGGCCTGTGCATCGCCGACTACACCAGCGCCCTCACCGACTTCCCCACCCTGGTCCGCGCCTACGTCGGCAGGGGCGACTGCTACATCAACGGAGGCGGCAACGGCGCGGCGGCGATCCATGACTACAGCCGCGCCATCGGGCTCTCCCCGGACTCGGCGGACCTGTACCTACGCCGGGCGGTGGCGTACCGCGTCGTCGGGGACACCAACTCGGCGATCGCCGACTACCGCCACGCCGCCGCCATCCCCGCTGCCACCGACAACCAGGACCTCACCGCGATCGATGGGTTGGTGGCGCTGGACGACGGCTCGGACGCGCAGGCGGTGTACGCCCAGGCGATCGCACGCCAGCCGACCTCGGCGCTGCTGCACCTCGGTGACGCGGACCTCGCCATCAGGAACGGCGACGACACGCTCGCCGACCAGGAGCTCGCCACCGCCGAGCGCCTCGCCACGGGCGGTTCGCAGACGGCTGTGGTGCTCAGCCACGTGTGCCACAGGGACGTGCTGCGCGGCGCGTACGACCGGGCGGTGGCGGACTGCACCGCCTCGGCGTCGGCGAGCCGCGGGGGCTCCGGCGCCTACGATGACCTCGCGGCCGCTCAGCTGGCGCTGGGCAACGCCACGCCCGCGCTGGCCGCCATGAACTCCTCCATCGACGCCTTTCTTGCCAATGCCGGCCCATACGCGCAGGAGTCCGGGGTGGACGGCTTCGGGCTCTCCAGCCTCTACGCGGCTCGCGCCTGGATCGAGGTGCAGCTCCACCATGACAACGATGCGATCCATGACTTCGAGACCGCGCTCCAGGTGGTCCCGGCTGCCGCAGGACCGAACACGCGCGCCCGGCTCAAGGCCTACATCGCCACCGCCAAAGCTGACGCGCACTGAACAAATGGGAGACTCGACGATCATGTCGGACACCACGCTGACGCCATCCGTGCCAGGAAGGCCCGACCGCATCCTCCTCCTCGGCGTGGCCCGCTCGGGGACACGCTGGCTGGGCACCGCCCTCGGCCACGCCGAGGGCACGCGCCTCGTCAAGGAGCCGGACAACGTCGATGCCGACCCCCGCGGCGCCGGCCAGAGCAAGCTCGGCTTCGGTCCGTACCCGATGATCGGCGAGAACGAGTCCGCGCCACAGTTCCGCGGGCTGTGGGACCTGTCCTTCACCGCCCGCGTGCCGCGCGGGTGGCGGCGCGGAGCCGCACGCGCGGCACTCCGCCTGCCCCGCCCCGTGCGCGATCCGCTGCTGCGGCGCACTGCGCAGGCGATGTCGGCGATGCCGGGACGGCCGCCACACGTTGTGGTCAAGTCGATCTACGCGATGTTCGCCGTCGACTGGCTGCTGCGCAACTACGAGCCGCGCGTCGTGGTGCTGCAGCGCAACCCGCTCAACGTCATCTCCTCGTGGAACGAGCTCGGCGTGCACGGCTTCGACCTGCTCTCGCGGCCTGCGATCCGCGAGCGCTACCTCACCCCGCTCGGGATCTCCCCGCCCGATGACGCCGCCAGCAGCCTGGAGCGCTGCGCGGCCTGGGTGGGCCTGCTCACCACCGTCCTCGCCGACGAGGTGCAGCGCCACCCGGGTTGGCTGGTTGTCACCCACGAGGATCTCTGCAGCGATCCCCAGCCGCAGATCCGCGCGGTGTGCGACCGGCTCGGGCTCCCCTGGTCCGAAGATGTCGAGCGCTTCCTCGACGAGGCCAACCGTCCCGGCGAGGGCTTCAGCCACGTGCGCGTGACCCGCGAGCAGCCGACACGTTGGCGGGGACGGCTCTCTGACGAGCAGGTGGCGCAGGTGGAGGCGGTGCTGGAACGATTCCCGTCGCGGGGGTGGGTGCGGCCACCGGCGAGCGTGGGCGCGGCGGCCAGCGGCATCTCCTGATGCCCGCCCGGGTCGCCTCCCCCCGGGGGCGCCACTCGCCACCACGGACGGCGAACCCGTCCCCCTCGGAGGCGGTCACCGGGCCAGCCCACGACAGCGCATCGGGCTGGGTGCCCGCGCTGATGGTGCGGCCCATCCCGCCCGCGCTCGTCGCCGACGTTCGCCGGATGCGTGCGCTGCGCAGCGAGGTCGCCCGGCTGCACGACCTCCGCCACACCCACCTGGTGTCGGTGATCGGGTTCAACAAGGCCCGCTCGGCGGTGCTGTGCGAGGCCATCACCGGCGTCACCCTGCGCGAGGTGCTGGAGACCGTGGGCCGGCTGCAGCTGGCAGCGGCGCTTGTCCTCTACGACGATTGCCTCGCAGGCCTGCAGGTGTTGCACGGCGTCGGTGTGCTGCACCGCGACATGCGCCCCGACGCGATCCTGGTGGAGTCGACGGGCGTGGTCCTGCTCCGCGACGTGGGCATGCCCGCGGCGCCGGGGGCTGACGGAGATCCGTGGGGGACGCCGCAGTACACAGCGCCCGAGCAGGCTGCCACCGGACGCCCGAGCGCGGCCGGCGACGTCTACGCCGCGACCGCCGTGTTCGTCGAGGCGGTGACGGGCAGGCAGCTGCGAGCGGGCTCGGACGTCTCCGTGCAGCAGCAGGTGCACGACGCGATCGTCGACGCCGCGCTGCCGATCCCGGTGCAGGCGCTGGTGCTGCAGGCGCTGGCAGAGGACCCCGCGGCGCGGCGATCCGACCTCGCCGAGTGCCGCCAGCACCTCGACGAGACGGCCCGGCCGCTCGCCGGGACGGAGTGGCGCAGGACGGGGCGCCAGCTGCTCGCCGCGGCCACGGCGGCGGACGCCACGCCGGCGCCGCCGCGCAAGGTTCGATCGCCGCGCCGTCGCTCCACCGCACAGCGCTCGCCCGCGCGCGCGAAGCAGGCCGCAGGCACCTCGCCGGCGCCGGCGGCCGTCGCCGCCGAGCCGGACACGGCAGTCGCTGGGACGCCCGCCCGCGAAGACGCGCCGGGACGGGCCTGGATCCTGCACGGCCACACGCTGGCGACGTGGCAGATCGTGCTGATCGCCGTGCTCGCCGCCCTGGTCGTCTTCGTGGCCGCCAGCGCGGCGCAGGTGCTCACCTCGCCGCCTGCTCGGTAGGATGCCCCGGTGGCGACCCTCTCACCTGCGCTGGACGAGGTCCGGTCGACGCTGTGGGGGCGGAGCGAGTTCTCATTCATCCCGGACCGCGACGTGCCCGCGCTGCGCGGCACCGCCGAGCAGTCGCGCGGACCGCGCGTTCTCTTCGCCGGCTTCCCGTCCGACTACAGCCTGGCGTTCCTGCTCGCGCTCCTCGAGCTCGACGTCGAGGTGGTCGGGCTGCTCACCTCCCCGGGGGCACACGAAGCCATCCTCCGCGACAACGCCCTCAGCCGTATCGCCGACCACCTGGACATCCCGCTGCTGCGCGCCTGGCGGGTCAACGACGAGCACTCCATCCTCGACCTCACCGCCCTGCAACTCGATGCGGTGGTCATGGCCAGCTTTGACCAGATCATCGGCTCGCGCGCGCTGGGCATCACCAACCACGGCTGGATGAACGTCCATCCCAGCGCGCTGCCGTTGCGGCGCGGTCCTGAGCCCGTGTACTGGACCATCGCCGACGGCGACCCGGTCGCGGGGATCACGCTGCACCGCGCCGTGCCCAAGGTGGACGCGGGGCCGATCCTGGCGCAGCGGACCACCGCGGTGGCCGACGACGACACGTCGGGGACGCTGACACGGCGGCTCTGTGAGCTCGGCACGGCGGCTCTCGGCGAGGCCGTCGGCCGTCTGCTCGCCGACGTCCCGGGCGAGGCCATCGACATGACCGGGGCCACGTACGCGCCCTCGGTCGGTCACCGCCACGTCGACGCCGCGCCCTCGGCAGAGGCGGCGCTGCGACTGATCCGCGCCGGGGTGCCCAACATGCCCGCCTGGACACTCGTCGACGGCAGGGTCGCCTACGTCTTCGCAGCCCACGCAGGAACAGCGCCGCCCGGCCGGCCGGGCATCTCCTTCGCCGACGGCGACATCGCCGTCGACGAGCTCCGCGGCCAGTGCGGATGCCATCACAATCTCGTGTCCTGTCCGCATCGTCAGGAGTGAGCCGGGTAGGATCAGCCGGGTGGAAGACGTGGCGATCCTCATCGTGGAGGACGACGAGCTGGTTCGTTCGTTTCTGTCCCGGGCCCTTTCCGGCCTTGGTGGGGAGATCGACGCCTACGCGACCGGGAAGGATGCGCTCGGCGCCGTCGCCCGCCGCCGCTACGGCGCCATCCTTCTCGACGGCCTTCTTCCCGACGTCCACGGGCTCGAGCTCGCCAAGCAGCTGGTGCGCCATCGCAACGCCGCCGGCAGCGGCATCTGTTTCGTGAGCGGGTCGCTGCGCCACCCGCGCGCGATGCGCGACGGCGTCAGCGCGCTCTCCAAGCCGCTGCGCCTGCGCGAGCTGCTCGACGCCGTCGGTCTCCTCATCGCCTGGTCCGCCGGCGGCGGCGCGCCGCTCGAGGCGCGACTGGCCGCCCTGGACCTGCTCGGCGCCGACCTCCTGGTGACCTGACAGTTGCCGGCAATGGAGCTGCCCCCGATCTCGCAGCTGCCGTGGGCGGTGGGGCACGACCGGTTCCTTGCCGCGGCCGGCGCGGTCACCGGCGAGGGCGCCTGCTGCCTCTTCCTCATCGACGAATCGATCCCGGCCAGCGCTCGGTCCGGGTACGCCGCGCTGGTGATCGCCTACGCCCGCGCCAACGAGCCGGTGACCATCCTGGAGGGCGGTGCCGCCGCCCTCCTGATCCGGGAGGGCGGCGTCTCCTCGGGGCAGGTGGCAGCGCGCCGGCTCCTCAAGCAGATGCACAAGCTGGGTCTCCAGGAGACGCTGCGCGCCGGCGTCGCACCGCTCCGCGACGGGGTTGCTGACGCGCTCGTCCAGGCGCGCGCCCTGGCGGTGGGCGCCCCCGCCGGCGAGGTCGCCACCCCGGGCTGATCGGGCGTTCGTTTCCCCGGTACACGGATCACCTGTCAGAAGTCCCCCCATGGTGTCCAACGACCCGGCCGTCCGCGGGCCCCTGACCGCTCCCGGGCACGAGACGGGGCACACGGACCGCGGTGAGGATGTCCCGTCCCACGGACGCCGGCGCAACGCGCTCGTGGTGCTGGCCACCTACAACGAGCGCGAGAACCTGCCGATCGTGCTCCAGCGGATCTGGGCCGCCGCCGATGTCGACGTTCTTGTCGTCGACGACAGCTCACCGGACGGCACCGGCACCGTCGCCGACCGGATGGCGAGCCTGGAGCCGCGGCTGCGGGTGATCCACCGGCCCGGCAAGGCGGGGCTGGCCAGCGCGCTCTTCCGCGGCTATGACCACGCCTTGGAACGTGGCTACGAGCTCGTCGTGGAGATGGACGCCGACCTCTCGCACCCACCCGAGGACCTTCCGGCCCTGCTCGAGGCGTGCCGGCGAGCGGATGTCGCCATCGGCTCCCGGATGGTCGAGGGCGGTCGCGTCGTGGGTCGCCCGGCCTGGCGCATCGCGCTCACCGCCGGGGCGTGCATCTGGGCACGGACTGTGCTCGGGCTGCCCATGCGCGACTGCACGAGCGGTTACCGCTGCATCCGCGCCGACGCCCTGCGGGCCATCGACTTCAGCCGCATCAGGTCGAGCGGGTACGGCTTCCTCATCGAGCTCGACTGGGCGATCAAGCGCAGCGGCCAGCGCGTCGTCGAGATCCCGATCACGTTCAACGATCGCGCCCACGGGCTCTCCAAGATGCAGGTCGGCATGATCCCCGAGGCCATGCTCATGGTCCTCAAGCTCCGCTTCGGCCTGGTGCAGGCGGCGATTCTGGACCGCATCGAGGCGCCGGTCAGCAGGGTCAGCTGAGCCCGGTGCCGGCCACTGCGGCGGGGGCCGATCGCACCGCCGTGCACTAGGCTCCCGACTCGAGATGCCATCCTGGTTCCCCCGGAATCGGCCGCAGGCGCTCGCGGCCCTGGCGATCGGGGCCGTGGTGGTGGTCACCGTGGTCACCCGCCTGCACGTTCTTGGTGGTGGCGAGATCGACTGGGACGAGGGGGTCTACTGGCTCTCCATGCAGTCGATGCGCAATGGCCATCCCCTCTTCATCTCGGTGTACAGCTCGCAACCGCCCGCCTTCCTGCTCTTCACCGAGCCGCCCTGGGCGCTGCTCGGCGGCGGCATCGCGGCGGCCCGTGGCGTGATGCTGGCCTGGGGGGCTCTCGCCGTGGTCGCGGGCGGCGTCATCGGCTGGCGCCTCGCCGGGCGGGTGGCGGCGGTGGCGGCTGCGGTCACCCTGGCCGTCGACCCGATCATGGTCCGCCAGTCGCTAGTCCTCCAGTCCGACGGACCCGCGACGGCGCTCGGCCTTCTCAGCGTCGCCTTCGCCGCGGTCGCGGTCACCACGGCGAGCCGCCGCTGGAGCGCGCTCGCGGCCGGCCTGGCCGGGGCGGCGCTGGCGCTCGGCTTCCTCACCAAGTTCGCTCGACGTCGCCGTCGTGCCGCCCATGCTGGCGGTGCTGATGAGCCGCGGCGCGTGGCGCCGGCTGCTTCCCGCCGCCGTGGGCGGGGGACTCCTCGCTGCTGCCGCGCTGCTCCTCCCGCTCCACGACGCGTGGCAGGCGATGTGGAACCAGGCCATCGGGCTCCACCTCGATTCGCGATCGGCGACCTCGGGGCTGAGCGTGCTCGGCGCGCTGACGGCGCGCTGGCCCCTCGCCCTGATCGCCCTGATCGGCGGCGTGGTCGGCTGGCGCCGCCATCCGCGACTGGTGATCGCCGGGGTGCTGTGGCTCGCGGGCGCGGTGCTCGCGATGGCGATCACCCGTCCGCTCTGGCGACCACCACGCCGTAGCGGTGTCACCTGGCTACGCGCTGCTCTGCGCAGCCGGTGTGTCGTCGGCATTCTCAGTGGCTCTCCCGCGCCGGGCGCCGCGACGCCCTTGCTGTCACGGCCGGGCTCGGCGTCGCGCTGGGCTCAGCGGCCGCGCTGTCGCTATGGTCGGGGCTTCCGCGGCCTGCCGCCGACTGTCGACCTCACCGCGCTCGCAGCCGCGATCAGGGCCCACACCTCACAGTCGAGTTCAGCTCGTCGGCGACGAACAGTTCGCCCAGGCGCTGGCGAATCGGCCGGCACCGCCGGGCTACGTCGACACGTCGAACACACGCCTCTACGCCGAGCCGGGCGCATTCAGGGGCCTCGAGGTGGTGGCTGACGGCGCCCCACCTGTGTGCGCCGTGCTGTTCTCCAGTGGACGCTTCGCACACCTTCCGGGCTTCCCTGCCTGGGTGTCGCAGCGCTACCCCATGGCCATGCGTCTGGGGGTGTCGCGATACCTGTACATCGCCCCCGGGTGCGCGTGATGCGGAGGATCGCGCGCCGGCTCGCGACATTTGGCCCTGTGGGCGTCGTGCTGGTCGTGGGGCTGGTGGTGCGCGCTGTTCTCATCCCGATCACGCACGGGCCCGACTTCACGGTCTGGGACCTGGCCTCGCGCGCCACCCTGAACGGGGTCAACGTCTACGCGCATCACCCCGCGTACAGCGGCGGCCCGTACACGTACTTCCCTCTCTTCCTCTATGTCGAGCTGCCCATGCAGTGGTTGGCGCTGCACACCGGGGTGCCGTTCACCATCCTCGGCAAGCTGCCGATCGCCGCCGCCGACCTGCTGACGACGGTGCTCATCGTGGGCGCGCTGCGCCGCCGCCACGTGGATCGACGCGCCCAGGCGATCGCCGCGGCGCTCTTCTTCCTCAACCCGCTGGTCCTGTACAACGGCGCGTTCTACGGTCGCTTCGACAGCGTCGCTGTCGCACTGCTCCTGCTCGCCTTCGTGACCGTCGTCGGCGGGCGACCGGGGAACAGGCGCTTCTCGCTGTGGTACGCGCTGTCGATCGCCGCCAAGACGTTCCCTCTCTTCCTGCTGCCGTGGGTGCTGCGGCGTGGCCGGATCGGCTCGGTGCGCGTGGTCGCGACCGTCTGCCTGGTCCTCGTCGTCCTCGCGGCTCCGTACCTCCTCACCAGCCCGCGCGCCTTCGTCACCGATCTCCTCTACAGCGCCGGCAAGCTGCCCGGCGGCTTGTCCTGGCAGGTCGTGCTGCATGGGCTGCCCGCCGCGCTGCAGGTCGACGTCGGCTACGTGCTGCTCGGCGTGTTCGTGGCTGCCGCGATCATCGTCACGTCCCTCGAGGATGACACGGTGGTCGTGGCCGCCACGCTGCTGCTCTTCCTGCTGCTCAGCAAGCAGGTCATCGAGCAGTACCTCATCTGGCCGCTCCCCTTCGTCGTCCTGCTGGCGACGGGCCGCGGCTCCCGCCCGGCGTGGTGGCTCATCGGTGAGCTGACCGTGGCGGGGATGCTCGTCAACGCGCACTTCCATCCGTTCGGCCTGCAGCCTCCGGTGGTCAACGTGGCGTTCGCAGTGGCCCTCGCCGCAACACTGGCTCGCCTGCTCGTCACGGAGACCACGCGCCATGCGTCCGCGCAGGTCAGCGGTGCTCACCCCCCGGCAGCGGCACGACCGAACGTCGCGGTCGGAACGGGTCGGTAGGGTGAACAACTCGATGGGCCTCCGCACCGGGAGGGATGCCGGCGTCGCAGCCAGCGGCGCGCGCCACACCGACATGATGCGCGTGATCATCGGCGGGGCCGCGGCGCTCGCGATGGCTCTCTGCTTCTACGAGCTGAGCCGTCCCGGCACGCTCTTCGGCGTCACCGAGTACGACGACGGCGCGTACTTCGGCTCGGCCATCCGCATGGTGCATGGCGCACTGCCCTATCGCGACTTCGTCCTGGTCCAGCCGCCCGGTTTCGAGTTGCTGGCCAGTCCCTTTGCGCTGCTCTCGCGCGCCATCGGCACCCGCGACGCGCTGGCGACCGCGCGCCTCTTCATGCCGCTGGTGGCAGCCGCGAACGTGGTGTTGGTGGGGATGCTGATGCGCCACAGGGGACAGCTCGCGACGCTGGTCGCCGCCGGGCTGATGGCCGTGTACCCGTCGGAGGTGCACGCCTCGCACACCCTGCTTCTCGAGCCGCTGCTCGACCTCTTCTGCCTGCTCGGTGCCGTGCTCGCGTTCAGCGGCGACAGGTTCGCCGGGACACGCCGGATGCTGCTCGGGGGGGTGATGTTCGGCTTCGCCGGGACGATCAAGGGCTGGGCGCTGATACCGGTGCTGGTGATCGTCGTGCTCTGCGCTGTCCAGGCCCGCCGCCGGCTGGGGCCGTTCCTCGGTGGCGTTGCCGCGGGTTTCGTGGTGCCGACGCTGCCCTTTGCCCTGGCCGCGCCCACCGCCTTCTTCCACCAGGTCGTGCTCACGCAACTCGGCCGCGTCGGCTACGGAGACCGTGTCCCGCTGATCACCCGGCTCGGCGACCTCACCGGCGGCTCGGCCGTCGCGCCCGGCACGGCTGCGCACGTCGCATCCATCGTGCTGGTGACGCTGATCGCGGCTCTGGCCGTCGCACTGCTGGTGCGCGCGCGGCGCCGAGCGCGTTCGACTGGTTCGTGCTCTGCTCGATGGTCGGCGCCGGCCTTCTGCTCATGGCGCCGTCGGAGTTCTACGACCACTACGCGGCGTTCTTCGCGCCCTTCGCGTCGATGGTGATCGGCGGCGCCGTCGGCATGCTGCTCGCCCGTGGGGCTCGGTGCGCCCGGCGCTGGCGGTGACCGCTCTCCTGGTCGTTGCCCTCGCCTTCAACCAGGGGCGGATCATCCTCGGTGAGCACGGCAACGACGTCTCCCGTGCCGTCGACGCGGTGATCCCCGTTCAAGCCTGCGCGCTGGCGGACAGCTCGGACTACCTGATCGTCTCGGACCGCTTCGTCTCGCGCGTCCGCGGTTGTGCGGACAACGCGGCCGACCCCTACGGGACGACCATCGCATCCGGCGGCGCAGACGCCGCCGAGACCGCCGAGGTGTGGGTCCACGCCATCGAGAGGAGTGACTACCTCGTGTACACGAGGTTCAACGGGCGGATCCCGCTGTCAGCGCCGGTTCGCGCGGAGCTGGCCGAGGACTTCGCCACGCGCCACGCCGGTTCCCTGTTGATCTACGTGCGCACCAGCGCGTAGCCGAGAGCCGACGCGGCGAGCCCGGCTCGCCGCGCTGGTCCCGGCGGTCTGTCCTCGGCCTAGCGGTCAGTGGGCGCAGATCGCGGACGCGGTTATGGTCTCGTTATTGGTGCTGTTGTTGTCCTCGTAACTCGACCAACTGGTTCCGTTCGGGAGCGTGCTGTTGAGACTGACATTGGTCGAGATCGAGGACGACAGCCCGCCACCACCGAGCGGAACGGTCCCAGACGGGCAGGTGGCGGTTGCAAGCGTCTGCGCTTGCGGCGCGTTGGTGACCGACGCGCTGTAAACGATCTGGTAGCCGGTCTTCGCTGGGTACTTCGAGCACACCGCGTAGACGTTGAAGCCGCTGTTGGCCCCGCTGGCGTTGTTCATGTCGACGACCCAGTTCGACGCGTCCGACGGGTAGCTCGAGTTGATGTTGTCCGACGTGTTCCCAGAGCTGCTGAACGCGCCGCCACCGAGCACCTTGGTCCCGCTCGGGCAGGTGGCGTCGCCGTGGCTCTGCATGCCTGCCGAGCCCGCGAAGGATGCCGTCGCCACGGTGTAGCCCTTTGTGGGCAGCGAGCACACCGCATAGACATCGAACGACCCGTTGTTGGCGCTGGCGTTGTTGACGTCGACGTCCCATGCTGTCCCGAACGGATAGCTGGAGTTGATGTTCATGTTGGTGTCCGTGCCACTGATCACCGCGCCTCCGCCGGTCGGTTCCGTCTGGACGCCCCTCTTGGTGGTCGGGCATGCCACCGACCCATGCGTCTGCTGGCCCGCGGCGGCCGCGATCAGACTGGATATCACCACCTTGTACCCCGACGGTTTCGACGGCGTCGCCAGGGCGGCTGGCGCCGCGCCCTTCCCGACTGCGGCGTGGACTGTCGACGCTACCGACGCGCCGGCGACAGCGCTCACGCCCAGCGCTGTCACAACTCCAAGGATCCGCATGCGGCTTTGCATTGAACTGTCCCCCTGTTCCCCGTCTGATGAGGGCCCCACTCTATCTCGGCGCGAGTTGGGCGTTGGCTCCGTGTGCAGCTCTTGGCGCGATCGATGGCGTGTGAGTGCCCGCGCGGGCCTCGGACCAGTCAGGCCTGCGCCTGACGCTTGACGAAGCTCATCCGCCCAGATGTCTCGAGCACCGCCCACTGGATCTCATCGAGCGAGCTGATCTCACTGAGGCGCGCCTCCTCGGCGAGGTCGTCGAGGCTGACCCGCTCGCGGCGCATGTTCCGCTCCACCGGCCTGCCGTTGTCGACGATGATCACGGGCACCCCGTTGATGAGCGGGCGCAGGCGACGGAAGCGGTAGCTGACGTACGACACGAAGACCTGCAGCAGCCCGACGGTGCCGATCACCAGCAGTATCCCGGTGATCGACATGTCGTTCTGGGTGACGCCCTGCTGCACGAGGTCGCCCACCAGCACCAGCAGGATCAGGTCGATCGGCTGCATCTGGGCCAGCTCGCGCCGCCCGACGATGCGCGTGAAGAGGAAGACCAGCACGAAGGCCGCGGCGGCGCGGAGAACCAGGTCCATCGGCTAGGGGAAGATGAACGTTGCGCGGTGCATGGTGACGAGCTCCTTGGAACCGTCGTCGATGGTGACGTCCTGGCTGCGCGAACCGACGGTGGTGGGATTCACCTGCCAGGAGATCCACATCACGAAGGGCTTGCCGGCGTCGAGCTGCTGGTAGTCGAGGTCGAGGCCCCGGTCGGAGCCGTTGTCGTTGCTGGCCTGGGGTGCGATGCCGTTCAGCGTCATGCCGCGCAGCCAGTCGGACGACACCACCACGTGGAGGTCCTTGACGGGCGTCTGCGAGGTCACGCTGATCTCGGTCGTGAAGAGCAGGCCGCTGCGCAGCGCCGTCGGTGAATCGAGGGTGAGCGCCACGCCGTTGGCGGTGACGGTGGACACCGTCGAGCGCTGACCGAACAGGTTGAGGAGCCCGAGGACGATGAATGTGAGGATCACGACCAGGCCGGCCCGGCGGGCCCACACGGAGTGCGACTCGCGCTCCAGGTTGCGCTCCCGATCGAGTCCGAAAGGAACGTCCACGGGTCCTCCATGGTCCGCGGGTTGGGCGGCGACCGGTGCAGCCGTGACGAGTGTAGGACGCGGGTTCCGGTCGCCGTGGACCTACCGCCCGAGGCCGGATCGCACCGCGCGAACGGCGTCCATCAGCCGCCCGGCCGGCACCCCCTTCTCCGCGGATCAGATCGCCGGGTCGAGAAGCCCCTCGCGCATGGCGAAGACCGCGGCACCGGCGCGGGTCGTGCAGCCGACCTTGTCGTAGATGTGCTGGACATGCGCGTCGACTGTCTTGGGAGCGAGATGCAGCGTGTAGGCAGCCTGCTTGACGGTTGCACCCTTGGCGATGACCCGCAGCACCTCGATCTCCCGCTCGGTGAGGCCGGCAGGCAGGACGCGCGGAGCGCGGCTCACGGGGTGGCCGGCGCCCTCGAGCAGGCACGCGACGGCATCAGCGTCGAGGCGGCCGGCCCGCGCCTCCTCGCTGAGGAGCTTGGCCGCCTCGTCGCGTGAATGAGCCGGTCGGTACGGACGAGGCTCACACAGGGCGCGGTAGCAGTCGGCGGCGGCGAGCAGGCGCGCGGACGCGGTGAGGCCGGACGGCCCGCAGCCGCGGTGGTAGCCGGCGCCGTCGAGGCGCTCATGGTGGAGCCCGGCGGTACGCGCCGCCCCCGACAACCAGGGCACGCGCCCGGCCACCCGGTCGGTGTGGTACGCGTGCAGTCGCACCTCCTCCCACTCGTCGTCGGCGAGCGGCCCGCGTTTGTCCCAGATGGTGGTGGTGACAGCCACGCGGCCGAGGTCGTGGATCAGGGCGGCGCGGTTGAGCTCGGTGATCTCGGCGTTGCTCATGCCCTGGGCCCGGCCGCCGTCGACTGCGCGGCGGGCCACGCCTGCGGAGTGCCCGGCGAAGGCGTCGGCCTTGAGGTCGGCGAAGCAGCCGATGGCTGTGGCGGTCGCGTCCATCTGCTGGTCCGACAGCGTGCGACGCACACCGGGCTCGGCGGCGAGCACCGCGTCCCATGGCGAGTTGACGTGGGTGGCGTCGAGCACGTCCTCGGCATGCGAGGCCAGGATGTCGGCGATGCCAGGATCGAGTCCGCCCGCAGCGCGTTTGCGCGCCACTGCACGCACCTGCTCCTCGCCGCCGGCAGCCTCCTGGACAACGGCCTGGAACGCGCCCTGCATCACCCGTGTGATCAGCGGAATGCTCTCGCCGCGCACCCCGTGCGGGGCGCCCTTGCCGTCCCACCGCTCGTAGGTGTTGTCCAGCGCGGCCGTCACCTCATCACCGAGCCGCAGGTCGTCCGTGAGCATGCGCGACACCTCACAGTGGCCCGCCATCACCGACTTCATGCCCGACCCGAATGACAGCGCCGACATGATCAGCCGGACGCGCCGCAGCGGCGCCTCACCGGCACCGACGGAGCGGAGCACCATCGGGAGCATCTCGCGCGGGCTGCCCTGGTCGACCGGCACCATCGCCGTGGAGAGGACGATCTCGTTGCCCATGGCCCCGGCGAACCGCGACGTCTCCACCGTGCACCCCATCAGCCTCACCAGGCAGTAGTGGAAGAGGGCGCCGCGGTCGAGGGAGTCGTCATCGAGGAGCTCCGCGATCCGCAGCGCGGCGAGGCAGGTCCGCAGGCTCGTGGTCAGGGGCATGCCGGTGCTGAGGTCGGTGGCGACCGCGAGCAGGGCGGTTGCCTCGGCCAGCCGCGCGGGGGCGGCCTGTGACCCCCTGCGTGCCTCCGGACCGGGAGCCGCCACTCGATCGCCCACGGGGCGATGGTGCGGTCTCCCGGCGGAGGTCTGTCAAGCGGTCAGGACACGGGTTGCGGCGGAGCCATGACCGGGATCACCCCCAGCTGCTGGAGGGTGGCGAGCATCCCCTGCTCGGCCCAGTGCTCCACGGCCTTGCCGCCGCGGAAGATGCCGATGTTCGGGCTCACCGTCTCGATGCGCCGGTTGGTGGCCGGGAAGCCGAGGGCGTCGCCGGTGTGGACGCCCGTGGTGTGAACCAGCCAGCCCACCGTGTCGCCGTCGGAGATGATGTTCGAGACCTCACAGCGGATGTCGGAGAAGGCCGAGCGCCAGGTACTGACCACCACGCGGAACGCCTCGCGGCCATGGAGATCGCCGCCCGGTCCGTGGTCGACGAAGTCCTCCGCGAAGAGGTCGTCGATGCTCTCCAGCCGTCCTTGGTTGATGACCTCTTCGAAGATCCGGGTGACCAGGGTGGTCGCCTCGCTGCTTGCCATGTCTGTGCCTCCTGTTCACGATCTGGAGCATCTCTGTGCTCGGAGGCGACGCTACCGTCGATCGCGCCGCGTGGCATCGGGAGTTCTCCCGATCAGGACTGCGTGACGACAGGTGCACGGACGCGGCATAGTTGGACGACCGTGGTCTTCCGCTCACCGGTCAGCAGCGTCGAGAGGGCTTCGAGCACCGCTCTCATCCCGCCCCGAGGGGTGCCCCCGCCGGGTGCCATCCGCAAACGCGTGGCGCCCGCCTGAGGGGGTTGAGATGGGGGGAGGTGGAGTGGTCGAGCGACCGCTGCCGGTGCGCGCTCGGATCCACGCGGTCCGTCGCCAGCCGCTCGTCTACACCGTTCTCATCGCCTACACGGGTCTCTCGACGATCCTGATGACGGTGCACGCCGTCGGGGTCACCGCCGAGCACGCCATGCTGATCGCACTGGTGGTCTTCTGCGTGGTGGCGCCGGCGCGGGATTTCGTCTGGGACTGGCTCCCATTCGTGGGCGTCGGGGTGATGTTCGCCGACCTCGGCACGTTGACGGCACAGGGTGCGAGTGGCGCTCACTCCCTGGACCCGATCCTGGCCGAGCGAGCGTTGCTCGGCGGCAACATCGCCGCGGCCTGGCTCCAGGACCACCTACGTCCACTCGTTGTCTGGATGGACGTGCCCCTGGGCGTGCTCTACCTCACATTCTTCGCCGCGCCCATCGTCTTCGGGCTGTGGCTGTGGCTGCGACACCGCGACCGCTTCTCTCTCTTCGTCGCCGCCTATCTCTGCATGATGGCGGTCGCGTGCCTGGTGGCCGTGTTCTACCCGGAGACGCCGCCGTGGCTCGCGTCGCGCGCGGGCCTCCTGCCCCATCTGGACCGCATCACCGTGAGCCTCCTCAACCACCTCGGCCCCGTCGGCCGCCTCTACAGCGGTGCCGACCCGGCGCCATACAGCGCCATGCCAGCCCTCCACGTGGCCGTGCCCTCACTGATCGCTGCCACCATCATCGGGCTGCGGGAGCGGCGCCCAAGCCTCGCGTCGCTGTGGCTGCTGTACCCGATCACGATGGCCTTTGCCACCATCTACCTGGGCGAGCACTACGTTCTCGACGGTGTCGCCGGCATGGCCCTGGGCGTGCTCTGCTACACCGGCGTGCGCTGGGGAGCGCGGCACAAGGGCATGTGGTCCACCGGTGAGAGCGCGCGACCGATCGAGGTGAGTCATGTCGCCTAGGACGTTCGGCGGGAGCTGAGCGGGCCCACACACGGAGGCCTCATCGTCGCCTCACCCCGTCACCCGGGATCAGCTGGGCCCGCTCAGGTGTCGGATTGTGGCTCCCCGTGGCGGTGTGTGCAACCGCCGCAAGGAGGGCTGATCGTTCCAGTACGCTGACGGGCTGACGGAGCGTCTGGACAGGGGGAATCGCCATGAGTGGCCATCGTGTGCAGCTTGCGCTGGCCTCCGGCGTCACGGCGCTGTTCTCGAGCATGGTGCTGCCGTCGCCCGCTGCCGCCGCCGGGCTGCCGGCGCCATCTGGTGCGAGTTGCTCGCCGGGAGCGCACACGCTCTCCCGGCCCGGTGCGCACGTGTACCCGGACACGGGCAACGGTGGCTACACCAGCATCCGTACCGACGTCCACATGGTCTACGACGCCACCACCAACATGTTCCTGCCGGGGAACCACGTCGTGCTGACAGACCGCGCCACGCGGTGCCTGCGCGACTTCAGCCTGGATTTCGAACAGCGCTCGGCAAATCACACCCATGGACCGGACATGACCGTGCACGCGATCACCGTGGATGGTCACCCCGCCAGCTTCACGTTCGTGCAGCCGACGTACCCGGGCGACCCCCACGGCCAGAACGACCCCGACCCGCGCGCTCACGAAGCCTCACAGCGGAACCCCGTCGGGGGCCCTGACCGCAACCCGCTCCCTCCCGCCTGCTCGCCGGAGCTGCAGTCCACCGACCCTGCTCACATGAACTCGCAGAACGGTCAGCCGTGCCCGGCCAACAAACTGGTCGTCCGGCCACCGGTTCCCATCGCCGCCGGGTCTCGTTTCGTCGTGAAGGTCGACTACACCGGCAGACCCGGCGTGCACAACGACGGCGATGGGACCACGGAGGGATGGTTCCGCGCACCGGACGGCGGTTTCGTCACCACCGAGCCCGTGGCCACCGAGGACTGGATGCCGCTCAACGACTACCCGACGGCCAAGGTGCCCTACGACTTCTTCGACACCGTCAACGCCGGCAAGCAGGTGGTCTGCAATGGGGTGCTCATCTCCTCACATGTCAACCGAGCCGACGCCAACTTCCCGGGCGGCTCGGTAACCTGGCACTGGCGGTCGACTGCGCCGGTCGCCAGCTACCTGGTCGAGAACAGCGTTGGCAACTACCACATCCGGTCTCGGACGGCAGCCAACGGCACCACCTACTACGAGGTGCAGGACTTCGTCGATCAGCGCGCAGCGGCAGCAGAAGAACCGCTCGGCCATGAACCAGCAGGAGGACATCACCAACTTCGAGAGCCAGTTCAACGGCGCCTTCCCATTCACATCCGACGGCGTCCTCATCGGCACTCCCAACGCGAGCTTCGCGGAGGAGATGCAGACGATGATCACCTTCCCCGGCGGTCGCATCGACCTCGACACGCTCTATCACGAGAACATGCACCAGTGGTGGGGAGACAACGTGACCGAGGGCGCCTACAACCTCACCTTCTTCAAGGAGGGATTCGCCACCCTGGGTGAGTACCTGGGGATGGCGCGTGCGGCCGAGGAGGCCGCCGGCGGTCAGGGCTCACCTGCCGGTCAGGCGGCGTTCGACCACGCCCTGGTCACGGTGTTCAACCAGACCTATCAGCGGGGCGGCAGGTTCTGGACGGCCGCGCCGTCGGACCCAACCCCGTTCGACCTCTTCAGCGGCGCGCCGACCTACGTTCGGCCTGGAGCCGCATACATCGCGCTGCGCCAGATCCTCGGCGCCGCCAACTTCACGCAGGCCATGGAACAGCTGCAGCGCCAGTACGGCGGAGGTCACATCACCGAGGCACAGTTGGAAGCCGGGTTCCAACGATGGCTGCCCGACCGCAGCGCCGCGTGCAGCTCGAGGCTGCAGGACTTCTTCGGTGAGTGGTTCGACACTGCCTACCCTGCCGGCGGTGGAACGAGCCGGCCGCGGATCACCGGGCCCGGGCTGGACGGGCCGGGTTTCTACAACCGCGACGGAGGCTGTCAGCCACCCGCGGGCGGCCGGTTGGTGCAGTAACCTGGCGCTGTCCGGCGCTGAGTTCGCCCGGTGGCTATGCTCTGCCGATGGTCCGGGCCGCCCGCCGCGTGACGGCCGAGCGGCCGATGATCGTCACCTTCGGTTCGGTTCTGAAGCCGGATGGCGGGCTCCAGGTCCGCTCGCGCATCCTCGCTGAGAGCCTCGCCGCGCTGGGCCGGCCGGCGGCGATCGTCAGCACACGCGAGCAAGAGCCACGAGGTCAGGTGCCGAGCTGGGCGCGGTCGTTGCACGTGCCGTCTCGCAAGCCCACCTTCGGCTTCTCACGCGCGTTCAGCCGGATGATCAGCGACGTGGCTGCCGACAGCGATGTCATCTTCCTGGCCAATGCTCTGTTCATGCCGGCTCTGGCGCTTTCTCGAAGCTCGCTGCCGATGATCTGGGACACCAACGAGTGCCAGGCGCTCCACTACGCGAGGTTGCCGCTCTCGCCGGGTGTGGTCGCCAAACGGCTGACGTGGTCGGGCCTGGAGCGGTGGGCGGCGCGCCGTTGCTCGGTGGCGGTTGCCATCGGCGCCGCAGAGGAAGCGGCGTGGCGCCGGATCTACCCGGCGCTGCGGCCCAAGATCATGACGGTGAACCACGTCCCGTTCGCCGAAACGGTGACAGGCCCCCTGGCACGTGCGGACCTCGAGGATCGCGTGGGTGCCGCCCAGGGAGATCCCATCCTGCTGTTCGTCGGCACCCTGACGGCGAAACACAACCTCGCCGCGGCTCGATGGATCGTGGACGTGCTGGCACCGTCGCTTCCGGCCACCATGACCGTTGTCCTCTGCGGACGCGACAGCGACCGCGTACACGGTCACGGCAAGGGTGCCCGTGTCGTCGGCCTCGGCAAAGTCGAGGACATCGACTCGGTCATCGCTGTCGCCGACCTCTGCCTGGCCCCGCTCGCGTCCGGCGCCGGCGTCAAGACAAAGGTGCTCCACTATCTCGCCCAGGGTCGGCGCGTGGCCGGCACGGCCGTTGCATTCGAGGGACTGGACGGCGCCCCTGGCCTGGTGGAAGCGCCGCTGCGCGACCTCCCCGCAGTCGTCGGTCGACTGGCCTCGACGAAGGATCCACCTGGAGTCGCTGCTGAGCTGGCCCAGGCACAGCGGGCGTGGATGGCCGCCCACCACGGAAAGGCCCAGGCCATCGACCAATGGCGGGCGGTGCTGGAGCGATTCACGCCGGCTTGATCGGGCGACGGCCCTGTGGTACCCTTTGCATCAAACGCCGCAAAGGTGTCGTTTGGGGAAGGGAGGGGTGGATCACACGCGCGTTCTGACCCCGGCCAAGCGCGCCCTCCTGGAGGAGCGACTTCGCGGTCGCCGGGAACGCGACGGTGCCGCGCTGCACCCGCACGCCGAGCCTGATGGCGCGCGAGCGCCGCTCTCGGTGGCGCAGGAGCATCTCTGGTACCTCAGCCGCTTGGCCCCGGGCGAGCCCGTGTACAACGAGCTCGTCACGATCACCAAGGACGGTCCCCTCTCGGTCGAACTCGTTGCGCGCCGCGCTCTCCGAGTTGATCCACCGCCACGAGATCTGGCGCACGACCTTCGACATCATTGACGGCCAGCCCGTGCAGGTGGTCCACCCGGCGCAGCCGGTCGACCTGCCATTGATCGACCTGAGCGGGCTTGCGCCTGCAGACGCCGAGCGCGAGGCGGTGCTGCTGGCCGCTGGTGAGGCGCGTCGCCCCTACCAGCTCGACCAGGGCCCGCTGCTGCGCCCCCTTCTGATCCGCCTCGGCGCGGACAGCCACCGGCTCTGCCTCGCCCTGCACCACCTCATCTTCGATGGGATCAGCCTGTACCGGGTCGTCCTCCCGGAGCTTGTCGCGCTGTACGACGCGTACGACGCGGGACTTGTTCCGCAGCTGCCGGAGCCGTTGGTTCAATACTCCGACTACGCGGCGCGGACGCGCACCGCGGTGGCCACCACCCGTGTTGCCGGCAGGATGGACCACTGGCGGCGGCGTCTCACCGGAGCACCGCAGCTCCTCCTGCCGCTCGATCATCCGCGACCGGCGGTGCAGCGCTTTCGCGGCGCCATGCTGCCGATCCGGATCGACGCACAGCTGGTGGGCGAGCTTCGCTCTCTGAGCCGCCACTCAGGCGGCACGCTCTTCGCCACCATCGCGTCAGCGTTCGCGGTGCTCATGCATCGCTACTCGGGGCAGGATGACGTGGTCTTCGGCACCCTGTGTGATCTCCGCGATCGCTCCGAGCTGCAGACGATGGTCGGGTACTGCATGACGCCGCTGGTGCTCCGCGTCGACCTCGCCGGCGATCCCACGTTCGCGCAGCTGCTGGCGACGGTGCGCTCGGAGCTTCTCGATGCGGTCGACCACGTCGTCCCCTTCGCCAACCTCGTCCGCGAGCTGCATCCCCCGCGACAGCCCGGAGCCAATCCGATCTTCCAGGCCATGCTGGTGATCGAGCCGCCGATGAAACCGGTTGACCCTGCCTGGAGCCTTCGCCAGATGGAGACCGAGATCGGCAACGCGGTGGGTCACGCGAAGTTCGACCTGCATCTCGAGCTCGATGAACGCCCTGAGGGCCACATCGACGGTCGCCTCATCTACCGGACGGACCTGTTCGACCCTCCGACCGCGCACCGCATGGTGGGTCACTGGTTGACGCTCCTCCACGGTGTCGTGCAGGAACCGGATCACCCCATCTCGAGGCTGCCGCTGTTGACCAGCGGCGAACGCAGGCAGCTGACGGAGTGGAATGCCACGACGACACGCACCCGGCGCGACGTGTGCGTGCACACCCTGGTGTCAGAGCAGGCGCAGAGAACGCCGGACGCGACGGCGCTGGTCAGCGGCGAGGACATCCTGACGTTCCGTGAGCTCGACCGCCGCGCCAACGGGCTCGCTCATCAGCTGCGCCGCGCCGGCGCCGCGTCGGGCGCCATCGTCGCCATGTGTGTCGACCGCACGCCCGACATGGTGGTGGGAATGCTGGCCGTGCTCAAGTCCGGTGCTGCGTACCTGCCGCTGGATCCCGACGACCCGCCCCTCCGGCTCGCCGAGATGCTCGAGGGCTCCGGTGCCACCATCCTGCTGACGGAAAGCTCGCGCCTGGCGACGCTGCCGCACCAAGACCGGAAGGTCGTGTGCACCGACGCCGTCGGCTCAGGTCGTGCCCGAGAGCGCGAGCGTCCGCCGGCGTCGCGCACGGAAGGGTCGGACCCCGCGTACGTCATCTACACCTCAGGCTCCACGGGCCGTCCGAAAGGGGTGGTCGTGCCGCACGCGGCCCTGGCCAACCTGCTGCAATCGCTCGCGCGCGAACCGGGGATGAGGCCTGAGGACACCCTTCTCGCCGTCACCACCTATTCGTTCGACATCGCGGCGGTCGAGATCTGGCTGCCACTGGTCACGGGCGCGCGCATCGTGCTGGCATCGCGTGCTGTGGCCTCGGACGGCCGCCTGCTGATCCGTGCCATGACCGCGCACGCGCGTGACCGTGATGCAGGCCACCCCCGCCACGTGGCGCATGCTCGTCGACGCAGGGTGGGAGGGATCGCCCGAGCTGAGAGCCCTCTGCGGCGGCGAACCGCTGCCGCCCCAATTGGCTGAACAGATCCTCGATCGCGCGGCGGAGCTGTGGAACATGTACGGACCCACGGAGACCACGGTCTGGTCGACGTGCGGTCGCGTCGAGCGCGGCGCCGCGATCACGATCGGCCGCCCGATCGCCAACACCCGTGTGTACATCCTGGACACTGCCGATGAGCCCGTGGCCCTGGGTGTCGCCGGCGAGCTGTGCATCGGTGGCGCCGGCGTGGCCGACGGTTACCTGCACAGGCCTGAGCTCACTGCGGAGCGCTTCGTCGCGGACCCCTTCGTCGACGGTGAGGTCATGTACCGCACCGGGGATCGGGCGCGCTTTCTCAACGATGGAAGGATCGAGCACCTCGGCCGCACTGATCATCAGCTCAAGCTGCGCGGGTTCCGCGTCGAACCCGGCGAGATCGAGGCGGCGTTGCTGGAGCAGGCGGACGTCGACGCGGCGGTGGTGGTGGCACCGACGGACGCCGATGGCGAGCGACGGTTGGTGGCGTACGTGGCGCCGGCAGGCACGGTGGCTTCGGCCCGAGAGCTGCGAGCGCGGTTGCGGACGCGTCTGCCTGACTACATGGTGCCGGCAGCGATCATCGGCCTCCCCTCATTGCCGCTCACCTCGAGCGGCAAGATCGATCGTGCCGCTCTTCCGGCGCCCGACTGGAACGACCACGAGACCGCGCGAGCACAGGCTCCGCGTACTGAGCTCGAGGAGCAGGTGGCACGCCTGTGGGCGGATACCCTGGGGCTCGACCAAGCCGTGGGTATTCACGAGAACTTCTTCGATGTCGGGGGGCATTCGTTGCTCGCCGCCCGCCTCCTCGCGGACGTGGATCGCGCGCTCGGCGTCGAGCTGCCGCTCGCCTCGATCGTCAACGGAGCCGGGACGGTCGCAGGGATGGCGGCCCTGATCACCACCATGCGGGGCGCGGGCCCTGTCGCGGCGGTCGCGCGCGACGACGTCGCACGAACTCTTCGTCGTGTACCCCGACCCCTCGAGCATGCTCACCGTCCGGCACTTCAGCGCCGCCTTGGGAACGGAATACGCTGTGCTGGGCCTCGACCCGGGATTCCGTGGCCGCCTGGCAGACGATCCGCGGACCATCCGCGATGTCGCGGGGCCGATGATCGAGCGCATTCGCGCGGAGCAGCCGCAGGGGCCGTATCGCATCGCCGGTTACTCCGTGGGCGGCCAACTCGCCTACGAGATCGCCGGTAGCCTGACTGCAGCCGGCGAGGCGGTGGCGTGGCTGGGTCTGCTCGACTGCGGCACGCCGGCGGTGGTGGCACGCCACCTGCGCTGGTTGTCGTCTCCCGGCGGTCGCTGGGACATGGTCGCCCGCGAGCTGCGCCAGGGCCCTCGTGCGGCGCTGCGGGCATTCGCCAGCCTTGCGGCGCGACTGCTGCGCAGGGTGGGCACCTCGTGGCTCCCGCGCGGAGGTGCCGCACCAGCCGGGCCCTTCGACTGGCGCGGCGCGATGACCCTGGCATCTCGACACGCGTTCTCGGCGCACGACGCGCCACTCGACCTCTTCGTCACCGACGAGATGGTCCAGCGTACCGGCAGCGAGTCCCTCGGGTGGGCCGATCTCCATCGAGGGCCACTGCGCGTGCACCCGATTCCCGGAGACCACCTGTCGATGCTCGTCGTGCCTCACGTGCAGGTCCTGGCCGCACGACTGGCCGCCAGCCTGCGCGCGGACGCGACCGAGGTGTCGGAGAGCTGATCGTCAGCTCTCGTCGAGGATCCGGTGCCCTGCCGCTGGCGGCGAGTTCACGCCAAGTCTGACGCTACGCGATTGCGTCCGGAGTACTTGGCGGCGTAGAGGTTGCGATCGGCCTGGCCGAGAAGGGAGGCTTGGGTGACCCGACCCGGTTGCACCTCGGTGACGCCGACGCTCACGGTCACAAGGAGGCCAGGTGTGATGGCGTCCCAGCGGAAGGACTCCACCGCGCGGCGCACCTCCTCGCAGCGCACCGCGGCTGCGTGCACGTCGTCACCCGGGAAGACGAGCAGGAACTCCTCCCCGCCCATCCGCGCCGCCCAACCGGACTCCGCGGTTGCCGCGGCGAGGACGTCGGCGACGCGGCGCAACACGTCATCGCCGATCGCATGCGAGTACCGGTCGTTGACCAGCTTGAAATGGTCGAGGTCCACGAGCGCCACGGAAAAGGCGTCGCCGTCCTCCACAGCGCGCATGAGGCGCGCGTTGAGGTCGTTCTCGACGAACCGACGGTTGCGCAGGCCGGTGAGGGCGTCGCGAAGCGCGAGCTCGCGGAAGCGTTCTCCCTCGCGACGAGCCTCGGTGGTCTCGAACACCGCCTGCAGGGTGCGTGCATTGGCCTCACGCTCGGCGGCGCGCAGGGCGGTGTCGGCATCGTGGAACTCGATGTACTGCTGATACGCTCGCTCGAAGTCTCCCTGCTCTGCGTACAGCTGCGCCTGCTCCTCCAGCGCCTCGACACGGATCAGACCGATGCCACGTTCCTCGCAGAAACGCACGCAGCGATTGAGCGTGGCCTGTGCGCTCTTGGCGTGTCCCTGCATGCGCTGCGCCATGGCCCCGGTACGCAGCGCTTCAGCCACACCCTCGCTGTCACGCGTGCCGAGGTCAGGGTCCTCCAGGATCGGTCGGAGAGTCCGCTCGGCCTCCGCGTACTCGCCGAGCATGACCTGCGCGTGTGCGATGGTGTCAAGGCAGGCGGCATCCAGGGCGACGTGGTGCTTGACCGCGAGGGCTCGCATGCGCCGCGCAATCTCCATCGATCGGTGCGGGTCGCCGGCCTCCTCCTCGAGCCACGCGAGGTTGTTGAGCAGCTTGAGGCGAAGGTGGATGTCGTTGAGGCCCTCCGCGAGTTGCAGCGCGCTGCGGTAGCGTTCGCCCGCCGCGCCCCAGGCACCGGTGCGGACCAGCGCGATGCCCAGGCCGAGGAGGTGGTCGGCGCGCATGCGGTCCGGCATCGTGTCATCCATGAGGTCGACCGCGCGCACCGCGTGGGTCCATGCGCTCGGCATGTCGCCCATGGAGTTGAAGAAGGCCGCGAGCAAGCGATGGCTGCGCGCCAGGAGGTGGCGATCGCCGTTCAACTCGGCCCAGTCGTTGATCTCCTTGATCAGCTGACCGGATGCAGTGTGCTTGCCTTTGCGCCCCAGCACGTCGGCCTGGATCAACTGAGCCCGACGCTGCAGGTCCTCAGCCCCGAGAGCCCGGGCGCGCCGCTCCAGGGCAAGTGCCCGAACGAAAGCCGCCTCGGCGTCCGAGAACGGCAGCAACTCGATGAGGTCCAACTGGGCCGCCAGACGGGCCAGCCGTGTGCCCGCAGCGCGCCGGCGCGGTGCCCGTCGCGTGGAGTTCTCCGTCTCGTCGGAAACCAGCCTGAGCTGTGGAGCCGCACCCGCGGCACGAGCAGTCGTCACAGCCGGACCATAGGAGTCATCTTCCGCCGCGAATTACGCTGGGGTGAGCTCTGTGACCAACAGCGTGCAGGCGCCCCATGGCCTCTGATGGCCCGTGACGTCCCTGTTACTGCTCTCCCGGGGAACCCAGCGCTTGGTCACCCTGATCGACACCCTGCCGCAATGGCCTCGGGGGTCATCAGAGCGTAAGGTGCCCGCCCGTACCGTCGCGGCCATGGCCGCCACCGACACTCCCCCTGTCCTGGCCGTGTGATGGAGTCTCTCGATCCGCGTGCCGGCCCTCAGCGGCTCGGATCACTACGAGTGCTGTCGTGATCGCCCTCCTGTGCCAGCCGGCCGGCGACCCGCCTCGCCGCCCAGGCTTTGCCCGCGCAGGGGCACCTTCGCGCGCATGAGCGTGACAACTCCGCTCATCGACATCCGTGGGGTGTCGAAGGTGTACGGGCGCGGCGACGTGGCTGTCCACGCCGTGGACAACGTCGACCTGCGCGTCGATGCCGGCGAGTTCGTCGCCGTCATGGGGGCCTCGGGATCCGGCAAGTCGACGTTGATGAACATCGTCGGCTGCCTCGACATCCCCACTGAGGGGGAGTACCACTTCGCCGGTGAGGCCGTGCAACGCATGACCGAGCGGGAGCTGGCGGCGATCCGCAACCGTCGCATCGGGTTCGTGTTTCAGCAGTTCCAGCTGCTCGCCTCACTCAGCGCCTGGCGCAACGTGGAGCTGCCCCTGCTGTACCGCGCCGCCAGCGACCGGCGCCGCCTGGCGATGGGCGCGCTGGAGAGCGTGGGCCTCTCCGACCGCGTGGAGCACCGCCCCACCGAGCTGTCCGGTGGACAGCAGCAACGCGTGGCAATCGCCCGCGCCCTGGTGACCGACCCGGACCTCATCCTCGCCGACGAACCGACCGGCAACCTCGACAGCTCGTCCAGCGGCGAGATCCTCGACATGCTCGTCCGCCTCCACGCCGGCGGCCGGACGATCGTGCTGATCACCCACGATGCGCACGTCGCCTCGGTGGCGTCGCGGCAGCTGGTGATGCGCGACGGCCGGCTCCTCGAGGCGATCACCGCATGAGCTTGCTGCGCACCTTCGAGACGGGCCTGCGCGGCATCGCGTCGCACCGGCTCCGCTCCATCCTCACGACCCTCGGCATCCTGTTCGGTGTCGCCGCCGTCATCTCCACCGTGGGCATCGGGCAGGCGTCGTCGGACTCGGTCAACAGCCGCATCGCGTCGCTGGGCACCAACGAGCTCACCATCACCGGCGGCTCGTCGAGCACCGGCGGGGTCAGGGGCGGAGCCGGCAGCGCGGCGACGCTGACGATGGCTGACGTCAGTGGTCTGTCCGACCGCGGCGACGCGCCGGACATCGTCGCCGTCGCCCCCGAGAACCAGAGCTCGACCACGGTCGTCAACGGCGCCACCAACGTCACCACCACCGTCGAGGGGAGCAGCGCCGGCTGGCTGATGGCGAACTCACGCAGCCTCTCCGACGGCAGCTTCTTCACGGTCGCCAACGTCAACGACCACGGTCTTTTCGCCGTGCTCGGAGCCACCACCGCCGCCAACCTCGGTGCCGGTGTCGGCTCGCAGGTCACCATCGCGTCTACCCCCTTCACCGTGCTCGGGGTGCTCACCAGCAGCGGCGGCTCGGGCTTCACCAACGCCGACGACCTGGTGGTGATCCCGCTGACCACCGACCAGGACCTGCTGACCGGCCAGGGCAAGGTGCAGCGCATCGTGGTGGCGGCATCGAGCGCGACGACGATCGGCTCCGCGTACACCGAGGCCGACCAGCTGCTCCTGCAGACGCATCACATCACCGACACCGCTGCCGCCGACTTCAGCATCGTCAGCCAGAGCTCGTTCCTCAGCACGGCGCAGTCGGTGACCACCACGCTCACCCTGCTGCTCGCCAGCATCGCCGCCATCTCGCTCCTCGTCGGCGGCATCGGCGTGATGAACATCATGCTGGTCACCGTCACCGAGCGCACGACCGAGATCGGTCTGCGCAAGGCGCTGGGAGCCACGCCCTCCGACGTGCTGCGCCAGTTCCTCATCGAGGCCGCGACGCTGAGCGTCGTCGGCGGCCTGCTGGGGGTGGGCACGGCGCTGCTCGTCGGGGTTCTCCTCCCCCACTTCACCACCATCGGCATCGCCATCACGCCGCTGCCTGTGGTGGTCGCTGTCGGGGTCGCGGCGGCCGTGGGCCTCGTCTTCGGCGTCTACCCGGCCGCGCGCGCCGCACGCCTGGCACCGATCGAGGCGCTGCGCTCGCAGTGACCACCGCCGGCGCCCCTCGCGGCGCGGCACCGGCGGGCGGACCAGCTCCGGCTATACCGGCTTGCGCTGACGATCGTCCGGTTACGTATCATTCGCGTCATCGGGCGCGCGTCGCCAACAACCCGGCGCGGGCTCCACTGAGAGCAGGTTGTGATGAGGGGGTACGCGATGAGAGGTTCGCGGAAAGCGTTCGCGGTGCTGGCATGCGCCGCTGGTGCTGGGCGCTGCCGGGGCCACGGTGGGACACGCGTCGTCCGTGGGCGGCGAGGACGGCCCGGACACGTTCAATGTGCCGCGGGGCACGGCGGTGACGGCCACCAACGCCGGTCCGGCGGTCTTCACCGCAGTCGACCCGACGGTTGGTGCGATCACGGTCACCTGCACGGACTCGACGTTCAGCGGCAAGACCAACCAGGGTCTGAGGTTCGGCATCACGCCACCGACGTACACGAACGCCGGCGGTCCCTGCACGGACAACTTCGCCTTCACCGACACCTTCACCTCGACCGGGAAATGGATGGTCCGCGAGAGGGATGCCAAGAATGACGAGGGCGCCGACTCGACCGCCGACAAGATGACGATCAAGATTCCGCAAGCCGGGCTTGTGGATGTCAACTCCGTCGGCTGCACCATCACGTTCGCGCCGTCCGGGCCGGTGAACGTCACCGGCCAGTACGATGACGCAGGCAACCTCAGCATCTCCAACGCGTCGATCCCGGTTGCTGTGAGCGGAGCCACGCTGCCCGGTGTCGTTCACGAGCATCTCGCTGTCCGTCAACTACACACTCAACCCGGCGCTCGCGGACGTCGGCTAGGCGCCACCCAACCGAGCTGCGAGAAGCGGCCAGGCCGGCGGTGTGCCGGCCTGGCCCTTGCAGCGGCGGCCGCGGGTCTGCGCAGCCTCGCCCCGGCGCGCTTCATGATTGCGTCACATCTCCCGCCTACGCTGGCTGACTCCGCATGAGCTTGGACACGAGCGCGCCCATCCTGGTTGTGGATGACGACCCCAAGATCGTCTCCCTGGTGCGCACATACCTCGAGCGCGACGGATTCCGCGTCACCACAGCGTCGGATGGGAGGGCGGCGCTGGAGGCGATGGAGACAGCTCCGCCCAGGCTGATCGTCCTGGACATCATGCTGCCGGAACTGGACGGGATGGCTGTCCTGCACCGGCTGCGCGAGCACTCCACGGTGCCCGTGGTGATGCTCTCTGCGCGGGGGTCCGCCGCCGATCGGGTCTACGGGATCAGCGAGGGCGCCGACGACTACCTCGCCAAGCCGTTCTCGCCGGCTGAACTCGTGGTCCGGGTCAAGGCCGTCCTGCGCCGGACTGCGCCCCCGAGCGCCGGCCGGACGCACCCCGTGGTCCTGGACGACCTGGCGATCGACCTCGATCGGCTCGAGGTCCGCCGCGGGGCTGACAGAATCGCTCTCACCTCGGCTGAGTTCCGTTTGATCGCGGCATTGGCTCTCGCCGCGGGACGCGTGCTCACCCGCCAGGCGCTGCTCGATGCACTGTCGGACCATGCGCAAGGTGATGGCCTGGAGCGCACCGTCGACGTCCACGTCGGTCGCCTGCGCAGCAAGCTCGGCGACTCCCCCACCCACCCACGCTACGTCGTCACCGTCAGGGGTGCCGGGTATCGCGCAGGAGGCCCGTGATCCGGCTTCAACGATCGCTCCTGCCGGTGCGGCGACTGGCCACACGCATCAGCGCCGGCACGCTCGCCGTCGCCGTGTTCGCCATCGGAATCCTGGCTGTCGGGGTGTTGATCATCGCGCGACGGACGTTCGACAACCTGATGGTTCAGTCAGGTGAGACCACGGCCAGGGCACAGTCGATGTTCGACCAGAGCGTTGCCGAGGTCTTCGGGATCACCGTCGGGGTGACTGTGCTTGTCAGCACGGTGCTCTCCGTGATCCTGGCGCGCCGGCTGGCGCGACCACTCGACAAGGTCTCGCAGGCTGCACGCCGCATCGCTGCTGGTGACTATGCAGCGCGCGTGCCCCGTGATGGGCCCGCTGAGGTCGTGTCACTGGCGGATTCCTTCAACCATATGGCCTCGGGTCTCGCCGACCAGGAGCGCATCCGGCGTGACTTCATCGTCAACGCCGCGCACGAGCTCAGGACCCCGTTGACCAACCTGCAGGGTTACCTCGAGGCGATGCGCGACGGCGTGCTGCCTCCGTCGCGAGACCACCTCACGTCGCTCCACGAGGAGGTCATCCGCCTGGTTCGCCTCGCCCGATCCCTTGACCTCCTCACCGAGGAGGAGAGTGGGCAAGGGGCCGCCGAGGTGGTCAGCCTCGACATCGCGCAAGCACTCCGCGTCGCCGCCGACCTCGCGCGGCCGTCATTCGATGCCAAGGCGATCCAGTTCGAGACATTGTTCGCGGGAAACCTCCGGGCACGAGGCCAGCCGGACCACCTCGCCCAGGTGCTCGCCAACCTGCTCCAGAACGCCGCGCGGTACACCCCTGCGCTGGGACGCGTGTCTCTCAGCGCTGAAGCCGGTCGCCACGAGGTCCTCGTGGCGGTCACCAATTCAGGCGACGGCATACCGCCCGGCGATCTGCCGCGGGTCTTCGAACGCTTCTACCGCGTCGACAAGTCGCGCGACACCGCGCACGGCGGCGCAGGGATCGGACTTGCCATCGTCAAACAGCTCGTCGAGGCCGACGGAGGCCGCGTCGGCGTTGAGTCGCAAGCGGGCGTCACGCGATTCTGGTTCCATCTGCCCGCGTGATCCCGACGGAATGTGTCGGGCTGAAGACGTCTCTTCATCATCTCGTCGTGTACGTCGGTCACCCTTCGTCCTCTGCTGTCCAACACGCGGAGGAAACACGATGCACCGTTCGTCCTGGTTGCGCGGCGCCCTGGTGGCGGCGGCAGTCTTGCCGCTGACATCTGCCGTCGTCGCCAACGCTTCCACCAGCCGGCATGACAACGATGGCGCCGCCGTGTTCGTCCAGACCAACGCACGTGCCGGCAACCAGATCGCTGTCTATCACCGCCAGCACGATGGCCGGTTGTCCCTGGTGGCCAGGTACGTCACCGGGGGCAACGGCGGCCGCGCCAAGGGTTCGTCGTCGGATCCGCTCGCCTCGCAAGGCTCCCTGGTGTACGACGAGGCAGCCTCGCTGCTCTTCGCGGTCAACGCGGGTAGCGACTCGATCTCTGTGTTCGGCGTCCGGGGTGAGGCGCTCGACCGCCACCAGGTGATCTCCTCGGGAGGCGCGTTCCCCACCAGCATCGCGGTCCACGGTGACGCGCTGTACGTCCTCAACGCCGGCGGCCGCGCCAACGTCAACGGGTTCCACATCCACGACGGCAGGCTGCACCAGCTCGACGGCAGCAAGCGCTCTCTGGGACTCACCGAGACCGTCCCCCCCGCCTTCCTCGCCTCTCCGGCGCAAGCTGGCTTCACCCCGGACGGGCGGCACCTGCTTGTCACGGGCAAGACCAACAACTTCGTTGACGTCTTCGCCGTCGGCCACGACGACCGTCTGTCAAAGGCCCCGGTGACAACACCGGACGGCAGCGTGCCGTTTGCCTTCGCATTCTCACCCTCGGGGCAGCTCGACCTGGTCAATGCAGCCGGCAACCTTGCCCCCAGCACGGTGCACGCCGACGGCCGGGTCACGCCGACCGCTGCTCCCGTGGCCAATGGCCAGAGCGCCTCGTGCTGGATCGCGCTGGCACGTGACTTCGCCTACATCGCCAACACCGGCAGCAACGACGTCAGCGCGTACCGCATCACGGACAGCGGCCGAGTGAGCCTGGTCGACGCGACAGCCGCCTCCGGCGTCAGCGGCGCGATCGACGAAACGGTCGCGGCCGGCCGCTTCCTGTACGTCCAGGTGGGGCTCGGATCCGCGGTGAACGCCTACGCCATCAGCGCCGACGGTTCTCTGCAGCTCATCCAATCGGCGGCCGTTCCAGGCGGCTCGAGCCAGGAGGGCATCGCCAGCACCTGAGGTGATCGCTGTCGACCTTGCAGCCGGGGGCGGGACGGGTCCCGTCCCCGGCACGGCGCCATGCACGCGGCGCCTCGTCGACTTGGCGATCAGCGGCGCGCATACTGTGGTCATGGGGGGAGGGACGCGGGTGCCATTCACTGTGGTCGCGCATGCCGCGAACGCACAGGTGATCCGTTGAAGACGTGGATCGCCGGCATGGTGGTGCTCACGGCACTGGGCGGAGGCTGCTACGTCGTCGCCGGGCATCCCCAGCTTGTTCGCCACGACACCCATGTGGTCAGGAGCGCGCCGTCGTGGATTCGGACCGAGGCTCACCTGCTCGGCGCCTCGTCGATCGCCGCCCCCGGACCGGCCCCGCCCACCGGCGCGACCGTGTCGTCGATCACAGTGGTCATCCCATCGCCGGCCACACCTCCGCCGGCACAGGCACCGGCGTGGTCGGTGGCGGACTGTTCGTGGGCCGCGGGCACTCTCGCATGGGACCTGCAACTGGACACCGCAGAGGTTGCCGACGTGGCCAGTGGCCGGGACACCCGATACGGCAACGGGGCCGACGTCGTCGCCTATTACCAGGGCTACGCGACCGAATGGGCCACAGTACTCGCCGAGGTCAACAGAGCCTGTTCGACCACGCCCGCGCCACTCACGGATGCTGCTCGCGCGGATGCTGTGGCCTGGTTCACCACGGCGACGGCGGCGCACGTCGCGGACGCCGCGCTGAGCGACAGCGGCGGCGGGAGTGTGGTCGATGGGGTGACGGGGGCAGACGCCGTCGCGTGGGACCAGCAGTGGGAGCGCTCCTACGCCCGCCTGACCGCGCTGTTCGCCGGGACGCCGTCGTCACCCTGACCTCGTCCATCTGCGAGGCGCTTCCTTCTCGACGCCGAGGTGCCGAGGGACAGGATCGAACTGTCGACACCAGGTTTTTCAGACCTGTGCTCTACCAACTGAGCTACCTCGGCGCGATCGGGTAGTGTAGCCGCGGCCTCCCCCGGCGCCCCCGTGGCGGGCCGTCACCGCAAGGCGGCGCTCCTACAATCGAGCGATGAGCCGGGTGATCCAAGTGCGTGTCCGAGGCCTGGACCCCGGGGCGCGCGACCTGATGCAGGAGCGCTTCGCGTCGCTGGTCGCCGGCCGCGAGTGGCGCGACGGCACGCCCTGGCTCGCCGACCGGCTCTCGCGCGACCTGCTGCCCCAGCTGTTCTTCGACCAGGCGCAGGCCGAGGCGAGATCGTCGGCCGACGAGCCGCCGCTCGCGGCCGCGACGTACGTCCGCATCGCCGGCGACGAGGCCGACGCGCTGGCGCTGGCGTTCATCGCGCGCGACATCTCCGCCCACTTCACCGCCGGGGTGTCGCTGCACGACCCCGACAACCCGATCGCCAAGCTGCGCCGCATCGACCTGGTCAACGGCCGTCTGCGCAACGGCCAACCGTTGGAGAGCATCCTGGTTCGTCGGGTCATCTACCGGCGCATGCCGGACGGGTCGCGCATGGAGATGATCCCGCCTCACGGCCGCGGATCCGCCTTCGGTCAGCCGGTGGGTGAGCGCGGCGATCGCAGCTGGAGCTTCATCGTCCACGACATCCGTGTCGTCGATCACTCGTTTCTCGACGCGGAAGCTGAGGCCATGCGCATCTTCCGCGGCTTCCGCGCCCTGCCCACCGACGACCGTCGATGAGGGCGGTGGTGCAGCGCACCGCCCGCGCCGCCGTGACCGTCGAAGGCAGCACCGTCGGGCGCATCGGCACGGGTCTGCTGGTCCTGCTCAGCGTCGGTGCGGAGGACGACGACGCAGTGGCCGCGCGGCTTGCCGGACGCGTGGCCATGCTGCGCATCTTTGCCGACGGCGCCGGGCGGATGAACCTCGACGTCGCCCAGGCGGGCGGCTCGGTCCTGGTCGTGAGCCAGTTCACCCTCCACGCCGACACCTCACGGGGGCACCGCCCCTCGTTCATCCACGCGGGCGAGCCAGCGCACGCCGACCGCCTGTATGGCGTGTTCGTGGCCGCGCTGCGCGACCGTGGGCTGGCCGTGGAGACCGGGCGTTTCGGCGCCCACATGGACGTCGAGCTGGTCAACGACGGCCCGGTGACGCTGGTGCTGACCAGCGGTGAGGGCGCCTGGGTCGCAGACGCCGGCTGATCCGCGCGAGTTTGTCAGCTGCCGCGACGGGCCCGCAGCGACACCAGCTGCTCGTTCTCGCCCCCGGTACCGGCGTAGCGGAAGAGCTCGGGAGGCCGCCCCCCCGTGCCCGCCGGCGAGCGGAAGCGCGGCACGCGCGCTCGCAGCACGGGAACCTCGCGGTCGGGCACGGGCCGGAGCAGGCCGCTGTCGCGGAGCTCCTGGATGCGCCGGCGGAAGGTGCGGTCACTGCCCTCCGGGCCGCCGTGCAGGGCGACGTGGACGCGGAGCAGGTCGTCGCCGGTGAAGACGTCGCCGAGCAGCGCGGCCGCGCCGCCGACCTGGCGGGCATCCTGGCGAAGGCGCTCGGTGGCCTGGCGAAGGGCGGCGCCGTCCCTGGCCTCGAGCCGCAGGCCCCGCCCGGTGGCTGACCAGGTGCCGGTGCCCGAGAGCTCCCCGATGGCGGCGGTGGCGTAATACCAGGCGGTCACGCTCCTCACCCCGCGGCCCGGCTCGTCGTCGATGTCCACGAGGTGGAGGCGGTCACTGCGCCCTGCGCGTTTGGCGGCAAGGTCGACGCCGGCCGTGGCCGCCAGCCGGACCGCGGCGGCCGCGAAGCGCTCGCGGGCCTGGAGCTCGCCTCGGGGCAGGCTGCGGCGCACCGTGAGCACCTGCAGAGCGCGGCTGGGCGGCACTCCAGGGTCGGCATCGAAGCCGAACACCGCGATTCCCGCCGCGATCGTCGCCTGGGCTCCCCGGGCCATCACCAACCTCCTTGTTTAGGCTGATGATGGCACAAACTACCCGCCCGGAGTCCTTCTGGCGCTGCGAATGACGCGATCTGCCGCCGACCGCTGACCCGCCGGCTGCCTCGCGGAAGGCTGGGCGGCGCGGTCTCAGTATGTGCCAGAGGCGTCGGCCAGCGCAGCCCCCGAGGCGGGCGCCACGTCGACGGAGGCACGCGCCGCCGGCGACAGAGCGGCTGGGACCGCGGCGTCCACCCGGGCCAGCCACGGCTCCGCCCCCAGCTCATCGAACGTGCCGCGCGCTTGCTGCAGGGGACCCTGCGCCTCGTCCGCGCGGCCGTGCGCCACGAGCCATTCCCCGAGCTCGACCCGGGTCACCGCCGCCCAGAACGGTCGCGGCAGGCGGTCGAACGCCTCGATGGCATCGTTGAAGAGCGTGCGCGGATCCTGGCCGTCCGACGGCTCGGCCCGCCGTGCCTCCCAGCGCAGGAGGTGGGCATCCACCGAGGGCTGCCGGCCGGGGCGGAAGGTCAGCCTGGCGCTGGCCATCAGCGCGGCCACCTCGTCCTCGCGACCCAGGGCCAAGGCCGCCTCGACGGCTTCGCAGAGTGCCCGCCGCGCCATGGTCGGGTACACCTCGATGGACACGGCCAGGCCGCTCTTGGCCGCCTCGAGGGCGTCGCCGGCGCGGCCCTCGGCGTTGGCGATGCCCGCCCGGGCGGCGTGGAGGAGCGCGCGGAGGTCCGGCGGGACGTTGCTCCCCGGCCCGGACTTCTCGAACAGTGCCTCGGCCTCGCGGACGAGGCGGCGCGCCCCCTCGAGCTGACCACGCCAGAGGAACAGCCAGGTGGCCCCCACAGCGTAGCCGACCGTCTGAACGTGGTCACTCAACTCCGTGGCGTCGTGCTCGAAGTAGTCCGCGACGAGCTCGGCGCACCGATCCCAGCGGCCCAGGTCGAGGAGAGATGGCATGCCGGCGAGGTTCGCGAAGGCGGCGCGCAGGCGGTGGCCCATGCGCCGGGCTTCAAGGCCGGAGTGCTCGAAGTGGTCGGCTGCGGCTTCGAGGTGCTCGGCCTCCTGGAGCGTGTCGGCCAGGTTCCCCTCGATGTTCGCAGCGGCCCCCGAGCCCGTCTCCTGGGCCAGCTTGAGAGCACCGAACCCGATGATCTCGGCCTCCTCGCGACGTCCGCGAGCGGCCAGGATCCACGATTTCGTGTCGAGCGCCTCGACGACCACGTCGATCAGCCGCCACGTCTCGGCGATCTGCAGAGCCAGGTCGATGTGCTCGAGCCCGCGATCGAGATCGCCGTGGAAGTACTCGAACATGCCGAGCTCGGCTGCCACCCCGGCGAGCGCCGCGTCCCGTTCGGCGTCCCCCTCGTCGGCGGCCAGGAGCCCGGCCAGCGCATTGTGCAGCCGCTCGATGGCGGCCTCGGACTGGCCCCCCATGAACTCGATGTTGGCCAGCTCGGTCAGCGCGCGGGCCCACCCGGCCACGTTGCTGAGCGCCTCGTGGAGAGCCTGGGCGTGGTTGAAGTGAGCCTCGGCGGCCTCGAGCCGACCCTGCGACTTCGCGGCACGTCCCGCGTTCTGGCTGAGCTCGGCGCGCGTCCGGTCGTCGTCGACCAGCTCGAGGGCCTGTTCGAAGTACCGTTGGGCGGCGTCGGGGGCGCCGAGCGACTCGGCGTGGTCGCCTGCCCTGGCAAGGGCGTCGCGGGCACGCAGCCGGAGAGCTGAAGCGTCATCCGCGCCGGGGTCCGCCTCATAGGCGGCCACCAGGTGGGCGGCGATGACCTCGGCGACGCCCTCCTCGCCGGCCCACGACAACTCCATGTAGTCGGCGGCTGCCAGGTGCCGTGAGCGCCGGTCCTTGCGCGCCAGGGTGCCATGGGCGACGCTGCGGACCAGGTCCTGCATGAAGACGTACTGGCCTCGCTCCGGCGACCGCGGATCCGACTGGATCGAGAGGAGATCCTTCTCGACGAGGGTGAAGAGGAGGGCATCGACCTCGGGTTGAGGCCGCCCTGAGACCCAGGCCACCGCGCCTGGTGCGAACGACTTGCCGAGGATGGCGGCGTCCTGGAGCAGACCCCGCTCTGCCGGGGCCAGCCCGTCCAGCCTGGCCGCGATCATCGCGTGGAGGCTCTCCGGCACCTCGAGGTCATCCAGCGAGCCGACGGCTCGGTATGAGCCTGCCTCTTCGACGAGGAGGCCGCGGTCCAGGAGCATGCGGACGGTCTCCACGGCGTACAGGGGCACTCCCTGGGCACGCTCGAGGATGCGCCCCTGGAGATCGTCGGACAGCCCGGGGACCATCCCGCTGAGAAGCGTGACCATGGCCGGGTCGGGGAGTGGCTCCAGGTACAGCGAGGTGAGCCCGCGTTTGCCGATGCCCCAGCCGGGGCGGCGTTCGGCGACCTCGGGGCGCGCCAGGGTGAGCACCAGGATGGGGCTGTTCCGCGACCATTCGAGGAGGTACTCGATGAAGTCGAGGAGGCCGCTGTCGGCCCATTGCAGGTCTTCGAACAGCAGGACCGTCAACTGCTGGGCGGCGAGGCGTTCGAAGAAGATCCGCCACGCAGCGTAGAGGTCGCGCGGATCGCTGGACGAGTCCCCCTCCAGTCCGAGCAGCTGCGCGAGTCGCGGCTCCACCCAGCGCCGTTCCTCCTCGTCGGGGATGAACTGCTCGACGACGCTTCGCAGCTTCCCGCGGGCCGCCTCGAGGGGCTCGCCCTCGACCATGCCGGCGCGCGTGCGCACCATCTCCGCGAGGGCCCAGTAGGCAACCCCCTCGCCGTATGCCAGGCAGCGGCCGCGGTGCCAGTACAGCACCCGGCTGAGGCCGTCGACGTACTTCTCGAACTCCCAGGAGAGGCGCGACTTGCCCACCCCGGCGAGGCCCACCACCGAGAGGAGACGGGCCTTCCGCTCCTCCTCGGTGGCGTGGAGCATCTCCTTGAGCAGACGGAGCTCGCGTTCGCGTCCCACGAACGGCGGCTCGATGCCCGTCGGCCGCATGCTGCCGCCCCGTCCGGCCACGACCCGCGTGGCCTGCCACAGCTGCATCGGTGCCGGCTTTCCTTTCAGCTCGTGCAAGCCCGCCTCGACGTAGGCGATCGCCGCCTCGCTGGCCTGGCGGGTGGCGGCGCCGACCAGGACGGTGCCCGGCTGGGCCGCCGACTGCACGCGCGACGCGGTGTTGACCAGGTCGCCGGCGAGCATCGCCTGGCCGTCCGCCTCGAGGTTCACCGCGGCCTCGCCGGTCAGGACGCCGGCGCGCGCTTGCAGGCCCGGCGCCCCCACGGCCTCGGCGAAGGCGGCAACCGCGTCGACGAGCTCGAGGGCGGCGCGCACCGCTCGCTCGGCGTCGTCCTCCTGGATGGCGGTGGTCCCCCACACCGCCATGACGGCGTCGCCGATGAACTTCTCGACCACGCCGCCGTACCTGGTGATGATGGTGCGCGCCGTGTCGAAGTAGCGTGTCAGGAGCTCGCGCACGTCCTCCGCGTCGCGCTGCTGCGAGAGGTTGGTGAAGCCGACCAGGTCCGCGAACAGCACTGTGACGTGGCGGCGCTCGGCCACCCGCCCGACAAGGCCCGGATGGGCTCCCGCCGGCAGCATCGGTGCAGCGGCGCCGGCGCCCTCGAGCGGTGACCCGCAACCGCCGCAGAAGCGCTCACCGGGGTCGTTCGGGGTCCCGCAGACGGCGCAGGCTCGCTCGAGCGGCGAGCCGCACTGCCCGCAGAACCGGCGTCCCACTTTGTTGTCGGCGCCGCAGGCTCCGCACCTCACGTGCGCAGCGTACTTCCGCCACGGCGGGAGCGTTCGCGACTGCAGACATGAGGGCGTTCCAGCGCAGTGGGCGGGGCAGGGATCGAACCCGCGGCCTTCTCGGTGTAAGCGAGACGCTCTGACCAGCTGAGCTACCCGCCCAGGCCGCGACTGTACCGCCCTATCGGGGAGCCGGGAGCCCTTCCATCTCGGCCCGCGCGAGGGTGGTGTGCACCGCGTCCTCGGTGATGCGTTCGATCTGCGCGGCGATCACCTCTCGCTCCTCGCCGACCAGTGGCAGGCCGTGGCGCACGGCCACCCCGTGGAAGATGTCGGCACCCTCGTCGGCGAGCACCCGGGCGACTGTCCCGACCTCCGTCCCATCGCGGTCGAGCACTTTGTGGCCGGGCTTGATGGCCCTCCAGGCGAGCGTGTCTGCGGCCATCTGGCCACCTCCTGTCTGCGCAAGCGTGATCGCTCTCAGGATAGGGCGCTGGACGCGTGGTGGGAGGGCTCGAGGCGGGTGAGCGAGCCGTCCGCGCGACCGACGACCACCAGGTCCGCCATCCCCAGGAACAAGCCGTGGCCGACGACGCCCGGGATGGCGTCGAGCCGTGCCGCGAGACCCTCGGGGTCGGCGATGGGGGCGAACTCGCCGTCGGCGATGAGGTTGCCGTTGTCACTGCGCAGCGGCTCCCCGGCAGCGTCAAGGCGAAGGTTGAAGCCCGCGCCGGTCTGGTCGAGGAGCGT
Organism: Candidatus Dormiibacterota bacterium; assembly: GCA_963823765.1. Lineage (GTDB taxonomy): Bacteria > Chloroflexota > Dormibacteria > Aeolococcales > Aeolococcaceae > Aeolococcus. The sequence continues at coordinate 81,412 of CAWGML010000002.1, read as the reverse complement.
CATCGTGTGGTGCCAGCCGAAGACGAGAAGCTCGACGGGGACGAAGCCCGCCAGGTGCGGACGCAGCTTGCTCTCGTCCGCCACGATCACGAACCGCTCGGCTGCAGCGGCGACGATGCGCTCGCGCACGAGCGCGCCGCCGAGGCCCTTGAGCAGGCGCAGGTCAGGATCGATGGTGTCGGCCCCGTCCACGGCGAGGTCGACGCCGGTGGCGTCCAGCTCGAGCAGGGGGATGCGCTGGCGGGCGGCCAGGGCGGCGCTGGCGAGCGAGGTGGCCACGGCCGACACCAGCAGCCCCTCAGCCACCCGAGCGCCGATTGCCTCGATGAACCAGCGAGCGGTGGTCCCCGTGCCCAAGCCAAGCGTCATGCCGTCCTCGACGAGCAGCGCGGCCGCTTCCCCGGCCGCGCGCTTGGCTGGTTCGAGGTCCATCCGTCGCAGGCTACTACGAAGGGGGAACTGCGTTCCCTGTCAGGCGATGCGGCGGCGCAGGTCCTCGAAGGCGACCAGCTGGTCGGCGCCGTCGGGTTGGCGCATGAACGCCTCCTGCACGCCGAAGATGGCCTCGATGAGCTCGGCGGGGTTGACGCCGGGCCGCGCGATCACGCCGCGCCGTCGCAGCGCGATGAGAACCCGGCTGGGAACAGCACCGCCGCGGAGGTTGACCTCCTCGAGCTGGGTGAGCAGGCCGTCGAGCTCGCAGAGAGCGTCGCGGCGCGACAGCCGCTTCTCCTCCTCCTCCTCGGCCCAGGTCAGTTGATTGAGCACGCGGTTGCGGACGAAGGTTGCCATCGCAGGATCCCTCGGGAAGCGCGTCCACTCGGGGGGTGGGAAGGATGTGAAGAGAACGATCCGAGCGGGTGGGCGATCCTGGGGCCGCATGGTAGCGGTTGTGGACAGCTTTGACCAGAGGTTTGTGGGTTTGCGCCGGCTTGTTGGCGAGGAACTGGTGATCCGGCGACAAATCGTCAAGCCTGTGTGACCATCCCCGACCGGCTCAGACAGGGACGGCGGAGGCCTCCGCCACCGCCGCTCGCACCGCATCGCCGGCACGCACCGGACGGCGATCGATGGTGCGGGCGAACTCGGTGGCGAACCGGATGGCGGCGTCGGGCAGCCGTGGCACCGGCCTGCTGCCGAGGGAGGCGAGCGAGGCCACACCGGCGCCGGCGATGCCGCAGGGGACCACCTCACCGAACCAGCCCAAGTCGGTGGTGACGTTGAGCGCGGCGCCGTGGGTGGTGACCCCCGCGGCGAGCTTGACACCGATCGCGGCCAGCTTCTCCTCGCCCACCCAGATGCCGGTGTACGGGGGGCGGCGGGCCGCGACCACGCCGTACCCGGCCACGGTGGCGATGAGCGCCTCCTCGAGAGCGCGGAGATGGGCGACGACGTCGCCGCGGCCGGGCTCGCCCGGCATCGGGAACACCCCGGCGACCTGCAGGATCGGGTACGCCACCAGCTGGCCCGGGCCGTGGAAGGTGACCGACCCACCGCGGTCCACCTCCACGTACTCGGCCCCCAGGGACAGGAGGTGCTCGATGCCGGTCGGCACATGCTCGCGCGAGCCGTTGCGTCCCATCGTGTAGACGGGGTCGTGCTCGACGAGGAGGAGCACGTCCCCGATATCCCCGCGCGCCCTCGCCTGCGCGAGGTGTCGCTGCAGCGCCCAGGCGTCGCGGTACGGGATGCGCCCGAGCCAGAGGTACTCGAGGGCGCCCACGGTCACACCGTGCTCGCCGCCACCGCCTGCTCGTGGGCGTGGTAGGAGCTGCGCACCAGGGGGCCGCTCTCGACGTGGCTGAAGCCCAGCGTCAACCCGAAGTCCTTCAGCTCGGCGAACTCGGCCGGCGTCCAGAACCGGATCAGCGGATGGTGCTTGAGCGAGGGACGGAGATACTGGCCGATGGTCACGATCTCGACGTCGTGTGCACGCAGGTCGGCGAGCAGCTGCTTCACCTCGTCCATCTCCTCCCCGAGGCCGACCATGAGCCCGCTCTTGGTCCTGCTGCGCGGCTCCAGGCGCTTGGCCTCCTTGAGCAGCGTGAGGCTCTGCTGATACCCGGCCTCGGGCCGCACACGCGCGTAGAGGCGCTGGATGGTCTCGAGGTTGTGGTTGAAGATCTCCGGCACCGTGGCCATGACGACGCGCAGGGAGTCGACGCTGCCGTTGAAGTCCGGGGTGAGCACCTCGATGGTCGTTCCCGGCGACTGCCTGCGGATCTCGCGGATGGTCTGCGCGAAGAGCTCGGCGCCGAAATCGGGCAGGTCGTCGCGGTCGACCGAGGTGACCACCGCATGTGCCAGGCCCATCTGTGCCACGGCGGCGCCGACCCGGCGCGGCTCGTCGGCGTCGATGTCGCCGCCGCGCTTCCCGCTGGTGACCGCGCAGAAGGCGCAGGCGCGGGTGCACACCTCTCCGAGGATCATGAACGTCGCCGTGCCGTGGCCCCAGCACTCGGCGATGTTGGGACAGCGGGCCTCCTCGCAGACCGTGACCAGGTCGAGCCCGCGCATCAGGCTCTTGATCTCGGTGTAGCCCTCGCCGCCGGGCAGCTTGACGGTGAGCCACTCCGGCCGGCGATCCACTCCCTCCGGGAGCAGGCGCTGGTGCAGGGGACGGGTGTCCACCGGGCGAGCCGCGCGCGGGGTGGGCGTCAGCGGGATGTCGCGCATGCGATTTCCACTCTACAACGCACCCCGCCGGCACCGGCGCACGTCACACCGGAGGCGTAGGGCCCGGAGTGGCAAAGAGGTCAGACGGCGGCGAGAGGTAGGGGTCCACACTGAACGGCGGGAAGCTGAAATTCGGCGGCAGAGTGATTGTGGGAACCCCATTTCCGTTGTCGCCGCCGCCGGACGGCGTACGGCCGGCACCCATCACCAGCCCGGTGATCACCGCCGCCAGGAGCGCGAGAGCGGCGACGATCTCGAGCAATCCTCCGAGGGTTGCCCAGCGAGTGAACGCCGGCTGACGCGGCACCCAATGGCCGTCTGGGGCGGTGCGCTCCGGACGCGCCAGCCGCCGCACCTTGAGGCTTGCGGGGAGGTTGCCGGCCGCCACAACCGGCGCCAGGAACGCATGCACGATCCACCCGAGGCGAGGTCGCAGCGTCTCCGCCGTCGATTCCCTGACCAAGTACCGGCCGCAATCACGGCACGCCCGCACCCGGATCCGGCGCACGGAGGTGCCGCGCCGCCCAACGATGCGACCGACTGGATGTCGGCGCTCGGGCCCTTGCGGCACACTTCGCACTGCTCTCGGAGCGCCGCGGCATCCACGCCCTCCTCGTCCATTGGTACGACGCGCTCCGATGGCACCGTCGCGTCGATCTGTTCGGTGAGCTCAGCCTGACCGTCCCACTCCCCAGCTCTCAGCGGCAACCGGAAGCCGTCGTTGCCGATCAAGATGCGATCCCCGTTCAACCAGGTCAGGAGTGCGGCCACCTCGCGATACCGGACCGAGACGTCGCGGTTCTGTGGAGGCGCAACCATCGTCAGCCCTTCGCGGTTTGACATGAGCCTGCTGCCGGCCGGCGCGCCACCGGGCAGCACAGCCCGCCGCGTCAGCGTCGAACCGGGCACTGGGCTCGCCGACCACATCGGCAGCAGCGGGATCGCGGCTGCGGCTCCCATGGTGCCCACGGGCACGAACACCATCGCGCTTTGCCACGCCGCTGAAAAGGCTGACGCCACTCCTTCTGAGGTCACCCGTGCGTGTGCCGCGTGGTTGTCGCTGAGGTACTCCTCGAACAGGGCCTCCGGCGAGAGCAGGCGGTCCAGACATCGGAAGTGCAGCTCACCCACGACGGATTGGGGATCGAGTTGGGCTACGCGAAAGCGTTCCAAATCGGCTGCGAGCTCGGCGGGATCCGGTCCCACCTCGCAATAGCGGCTGAGCTCTTCCAGGAGGGCGTCGGCGGTCGATGACGCGTCCTCCTTGGCGCCGTCCGACCCGGCCAGGAGATGCGCAGTGTTTCCGCCGACCTGCGTGTAGGAAACCTGGGGCGTGTACGCCACGGCCATCGAAAGCCGCAGGCGATCGACGAGCCGGCTCTGGAGGATCCGACATCCCACGGTCAGCTCCAGTGACCGTTCGCCCGTCATGGTGATGCCGACACCGGCGACCTGGTGCTCGACCCGATTTGGGAACTTCATGGCCAGCGGGACTGGGTCCGGAGCGAAGGCACGCTCCCCCGCGGGCAGCGACCAGCGCAGGTCAGGCGGCGGCTGGAAGCTCGTCCACAGCGCGCAGTTCTCCGCGGTGAACCATCTGCGCGCCCAGGCGGCCACCTCCTCGTCGGTGACCCGTCGCAGCCCGTATTCTGGGTAGTCGATCACGCCGGGCCCAGCGGCCCCGTAGCGCATCAAGAGGTGCGAAGCCCATGACCCGCGCCTCTGGTTCGCGGCCTCGGCACGCAGGATGCGTTTCTCATCCGCGAGGCGCTCCAATGGCAGAGCTGTCAAGGCCGAGGTGACAGCGGCCACGAAGTGTTGGACGTCTTCTGGTCTCCCTTGGCAGTGAAAGACGGTGAGCAACGGTGAGACGAACCCGTTGTACGTGTACGGCTGCTTCCCCACCGTGGTGAGCGTGAGATGCTCGATGAGGTGGGTGATGCCCGCTGAGGCCAGTTGTTCGTCCGCGCTGCCCACGCGAAAGAGCAGTGCGGCGCGTGCAGGTGGCCCGGCATCCGCCCAGACCGTCCTGACGCCTGCGACGCTCCCTTCCTGAATCGACGGACGTGGGGTGATGGCCACCGGCCGCAGATCGTATACGGCAGCGGCGGTGCCGCCGCCGGGTATGGCTCCCTGAGCAACAATCCCCTGGATGACTGTGCGACCCCCCCTGCCCCGCAACGAACCCGTCCTCGAGTACCGCCCCGGGTCCGCCGAACGCACCGCCATCCGCACCGCGCTCGCCGGCCTCACCGCCGCGGCGCCGCATTCCCTGCCCATGCAGATCGGCGGCGCCCAGGTCGGGGGCAGCGGCGCGCCGTTCACGGTCACCGCCCCGCACCGCCACCAACTGGTGCTCGGTGAGGGTCACACCGCGACGGAGGCCGAGGTCGTCGCCGCCATCGACGCGGCGCTGCGCGCCCGGCGCGACTGGGCCGACGCGTCCTTCGAGTCCCGTGCCGCCGTCTTCCTGCGCGCCGCCGACCTCCTCGCCGGGCCGTGGCGGGCGCGGGTCAACGCGGCGACCATGCTGGGCCAGAGCAAGACGGTGTTCCAGGCGGAGATCGACGCCGCCGCCGAGCTGGTCGACTTCTGGCGCTTCAACGTCCACTTCGCCGCCCACCTCGACGACGAGCAGCCCATCTCCCCGCCTGGCGTGTGGAACCGCATGGAGCTGCGCGCGCTCGAAGGCTTCGTGCTGGCCATCACGCCGTTCAACTTCACGTCGATCGCCGGCAACCTGCCGACGGCGCCCGCGCTGATGGGCAACACGGTGGTGTGGAAGCCGGCGACCACGCAGCAGCTGGCCGCGTCAGCGCTCATGCAGGTGCTGGAGGAGGCTGGCCTTCCGCCCGGGGTCATCAACATGGTCACGGGGCACAGTGGCGGGGTCTCGGCGGCTGCCCTTCCCCATCCCGATCTCGCCGGCATCCACTTCACCGGCTCAACGGGCACGTTCCACAAGATCTGGTCGACGGTCAGCGCCAACCTAGACGGCTATCGCACGTACCCGCGACTTGTCGGCGAGACCGGCGGCAAGGACTTCGTGGTCGCGCATGAGTTCGGCGTCGCCCGATGCGCTGCTGGTTGGTCTGCTCCGCGGCGCCTTCGAGTACCAGGGACAGAAATGCTCGGCCGCGTCGCGTGCGTACGTCCCCCGCGCGATGTGGGAGGAGCTGCGCGGGCCGCTCGCCTCGGCGACGGAGTCGATCCCGATGGGCGACCCCACCGACATGCGCAACTTCATGGGCGCGGTGATCGATGAGGCCGCGTTCCGCACCCACGAGTCGGCGATCGCCGCCGCGCGCGACGATGCCAGCCTCACGCTCGTCGCCGGCGGCGAATGCGACGACAGCGAGGGATGGTTCGTGCGCCCCACCATCTTCGAGACAGCCGACCCGCGCCACGACCTCATGGAGCGCGAGCTGTTCGGACCGATCCTCACCGTGCATCCGTACGACGATGGCGATTGGGAGACGATCCTGGGCACTGTCGACTCCACGTCGCCCTACGCCCTGACCGGCGCGGTGTTCGCCACCGACCGCGGTGCGATCGACGTCGCCAGCCGCGTGCTGCGCAACGCCGCCGGCAACTTCTACATCAACGACAAGCCGACGGGAGCCGTGGTGGGCCAGCAACCGTTCGGTGGCGCGCGGACCAGCGGCACCAACGACAAGGCGGGCTCACCGCTGAACCTGCTGCGCTGGGTGTCGGCGCGCGCGATCAAGGAGACGTTCAACCCACCGACGGACTGGCGCTACCCTCACCAGCAGCCGGACTGACGCGCGACGGACCTGCCGCCACAAGGCGCTCGATGCGCTACCGGCGCGGGCGGCGAAGCCGGTTGTGCACCGACATGTACGTGGCGCCCCGGTGCCGGCTGTCGGGTCTCGGGCGCGTCGGCGGCGAGCCCACCGCCATCCACATGACAGCACCCATGGCCACGACGATGGCGATCAGCACGATCAGCCACAGCACGCGGTCCAGTATACGAGTGCCCGGTGGCACCATCGGGCGCTACTCGGTCAGGTCGGCTCCGCTGGCCAGCTGTGCCTTGACGCTGTTCACGGTTCCCTTGACCGTGAGCGACCTCCCGCTCCGCAGGGTGATGGTCACGTACCCCTCCTGCGCCGCCGATTCGATGGTGTCGACGGCTTCAGGGTTGATGTGGACTGTCTCGCTGCCGTCCTGGGTTTGAACGTGGCTGAACTGGGGCATTCGTCGTCTCCAAGCTGGTGCGCGCCGCGCAACTTCCGACCCTCGCTCGTGCGAGAGCGAGATCTTACCGTCGTGAGCCGGCTGCTGCCGAGCGCTGTGCGCGCTGCAGATGCAGGTCGTTTCCTCACTGCCTCAATGACGGCGAAGGCGCCAGCGCTACAGCAGCGCGCCGCTGTCGTCGATGGAACTCGAGCAGCTCCTTCACCTTCTTGACGAACCGGGTCGCCTGGAGACCATCGTTGATGCGGTGGTCGAAGCTCAGCCCCAGGTTCATCATGGGGCGGATCGCGATCGCGTCATCGACGACGACCGCGCGCTTGATCACCGCATCCATCGCCAGGATCCCGGCCTGTGGCTGGTTGATGATCGCCTGGGTGAGCACGGTGCCGAGGGCACCGGTGTTGTTGAGCGTGAACGTGCCGCCCTGGATCTCGTCGAGCTTCAGCTTGTTGGTGCGCGCCCGGTCACCGAGGTCCTGCATGGTCGTGGCCAGGCCGGCGATGCTGAGCCGGTCCGCGTTGCGGATCACCGGGACGATCAGGCTCTCCTCGAGAGCCACGGCGATGCCGAGGTTGAGATCGCGGCGGACGATGATGCCCTCGTCGCTCCACGAGGCGTTCAGCGTCGGGTACTGGCGCAGCGCGTCACACACCGCCCGGGCCACGAAGGGCAGGTACGTGAGCTTGGCGCCGTAGCGCTGTTCGAACTCGGCGCGGCGGGTCGTGCGCAGCCGGGCCACGCGCGACATGTCCACCTCCATCATCAGCCACGCGTGGGGCGCGACATGGCGGCTGCGCACCATGTGCTCGGCGATGGCTCGCCGCGTCGGGCGTCAGCGGGACCAGCTCGTCGCCCTCGGCGCGCTGCTGCTGCGGGGCGGCCGGCTGCTGCTGGACCGGCGCCGGCTGAGGAGCGGGCTGCGTGGCAGGTGCTGACTGCTGCGCGGCCTGCGGGTGCTGCTCCGGTTGTGCCGGAGCGGCCGGCCGCGAGCCACCACCGCCGGCATCGCGGCGCTGTACGTAGTCGAGCACGTCCTTCTTGGAGATCCGTCCCTCGAGCCCGGTGCCCTGCACCTGCGCGAGGTCCACCTCGTGCTCACGGACGAGCATGCGCACCGCCGGGGTGAGGTGGTATTGAGCACCGCTGCTGCCGTTGCCGGCTGCCTGAGCGGGCGGCGACGGTGCCGCCGACGCGCTCGCCACCGGCGCTGCCGGCTGCTGCGCGGCGGCGGCCACAGCCTCCTGCGGCTGCGTCTTCGCTGCGGCTGCGGCTCCTCCTGCTGTACCGCCTCCGGCTGGCCCGGCTGCTCGGCGTCGCCCTGGTGCCAGGCGGAGTTGGCCTGGCCCTGCTCCACCGTCTCGATGGTGCAGATCGGCTGCCCGACCGCCACGACATCACCCTCTTTGGCGATGTGCTCGCCCATGCTCCCCTCGGCCGGAGCGGGGATCTCGGCGTTGACCTTGTCGGTCACCACCTCGGCGATCGAACTCGTACTTGGAGACGAGCTCGCCGGGCTGCTTGAGCCAGCGCGCGATCGTCCCTTCGGTGACGCTCTCGCCGAGCTGCGGCATGTTCACTGTCATGGCCATGGTGTGATGTCCTTCAGTAGGCGGCCAGCTTGCGCAGGGCAGCCTCGAGCTTGTCCGGGGTCACCAGGTAGAAGTCCTCGAGGGCGTGGGCGAACGGCATCGCGGGAATCTCGGGCCCGCCGATGCGCATCACCGGTGCGTCGAGGTACTCGAAGCACTCCTCGGCGACGATTGCCGACACCTCGGACGAGATGCTCACGGCGAGGTTCGGCTCCTGGGCCACCATCACCTTCCCGCACTTGCGCGCATTGTCGACGATCGCCTGACGGTCGAGTGGCCGCAGGCTGCGCAGGTCGACGACCTGGCATTCGAAACCGTCCGCGGCGAGCCGCTCGGCAGCCTCGAGCGCGGTGTGCACCATGATCCCGTAGGTGAAGATGGCGATGTCGTCGCCCTCGCGCACCACCGCGGCAGTGCCCAGTGGAACGGTGTACTCCTCGTCGGGCACCTCGCCCTTCACCGACCGGTAGGCGCGCTTGTGCTCGAAGAACAGCACCGGGTCGGGGTCGCGGAGCGCGCTGATCAGCAGGCCCTTGGCGTCGTACGGGGTGCTCGGCACCACCACCTTCAGTCCGGGCACCCCGCAGAACATGGCCTCGATGGACTGCGAGTGGTACAGCGCGCCGTGCACACCACCACCGAACGGCGCGCGCAACACCATCGGGACGCCCCAGGCGTTGTTGCTGCGGTAGCGCATCTTGGCGGCCTCGCTGACGATCTGGTCGACGGCGGGCATGATGAAGTCCTGGAACTGGATCTCCGCGATCGGCCGCAGGCCGTACAGGGCCGCGCCGATGCACACACCGACGATGCAGGACTCGGCCAGCGGCGAGTCCATGACGCGCCACTCACCGAACTCCTGCTGCAGGCCCTCGGTGGTGCCGAACACGCCTCCCTTGGCGCCCACGTCCTCGCCGAGGATCATGACGCGCTCGTCGCGCCGCATCTCCTCGCGCATGCCGTCGCGGATCGCCTCGAGGTAGCTCTTGGTCGGCATCAGACATCCTCCGCGTACACGTGCCGCAGCGCGCTGTCCGCGAGAGGGCCCGCCGCCTGTTCCGCGTACGCGGTCGCCTCGTCGAGCTCGGCCACCAGCTCGGTGCGCAGGCCGTCGGCGTCACCCGGCGCGAGCACGCCGAGGTCCTCCAGCATGGCCCGGAAGCGCGGCAGGCAGTCCTGGCGGCGCTCGGCCTCGATGTCCTCGGCGCTGCGGTAGCGGCGCTGGTCGTCGTCGGAGCTGTGCGAGGTGAGCCGGTGCACCTTGGCCTCGAGCAGCGTCGGCCCCTCGCCGGCACGCGCGCGCCGCATTGCGTCGTGGGCGACGCGGTAGCACGCGATGGCGTCGTTGCCGTCGACGCTGATCCCCGGGATGCCGTAGGCCAGCGCTCGGTCCGACACGTTGGGCGTGGCCATCTGCTTCTCGACGGGAACGCTGATCGCGTACCCGTTGTTCTCCACGACGAAGACCACCGCCAGCTTGTGCGTGGCTGCGAAGTTGAGGGCCTCGTGGAAGTCTCCCCCGCTCGTGCTGCCCTCGCCGATGGCCGTGACGCAGACGGCATCCTCGCCGCGCATCCTCATCGCCAGCGCGATGCCGGTTGCATGGAGCAGCTGCGTGGTCACCGGCGACCCGGTGCTGATGATGTTGTGCGCGCGCGACCCGTAGTGGGCGGGCATCTGCCGCCCACCACTGTTGGGATCCTCGGCCTTGGCAAGCACCGAGAGGAGGTGGTCACGCGGTGTCATGCCGAGCACCAGCGTGAGAGCGAGGTCGCGGTAGTACGGGGCCAGCCAGTCCTTGCCCGGCTCCATGTTCATGCCCACCGCCACCTGGATCGCCTCGTGGCCCATGCCACTGATCCAGAACGGGGCGACGCCCTGGCGGTTGAGCACCCACATCCGCTCGTCGAGAACGCGCGAGCGCAGCATGTGCCGGTACATCCCCCGCAGCGTCTCCGCGTCCAGGTTCTCCTTGTTGACGGGATCCGTCTCTGCCACAGCCACGTCGTTCCGCTCCTCTTAGATGTGCAGGGCCTCGCCGGAGACCGCCAGCGCGGCCTCGGCGAGCGACTCGCTGAGAGTGGGGTGCGGGGCCACCGCACGCGACATCTCGAAAGGCGTCGATTCGAGCAGCGCTCCCAGCGCCGGGCCGTAGATGAGCTCGGTCACCTCATGGCCGATGATGTGCACACCGAGCACGCTGTTGGTGGCCGCGTCGGCGACGACCTTGGTGAAGCCGCCGGTCTCGCCCCACACCACCGCACGGGCGTTGCCGCGGAAGGGGAAGACGCCCACGCTGACGTCGTGACCGGCGGCACGCGCCTCGGCCTCGCTGAGACCCACCGAAGCGATCTGCGGCGTGCAGTACGTGGTGCGCGTCACCAGCCGCGCGTCGAGAGGGTGGGGCCGCCGCGCGGCGATCGCCTCGACGGCGATGACGCCCTCGTGCATGGCCTTGTGGGCGAGCTGGAACCCACCGGCGCAGTCACCGATCGCGCTGAACCCTGCGGCGCTGCTGCGCTGCTCTCCGTCGACGATGACCGCGCCGCGCTCGGTGGTGACGCCGGCCTCCTCGAGGCCGATGTCCTCGACGTTGCCGGCGCGACCCACCGCGACCAGCAGCACGTTGGCCTGGAGGCGCTGCTCACCGTCACCGCCGTGCACGGTCACCGCGACCCCGCCCTCGTTGCGCTCGACGCTGGCCGGGTCCAGGGTGGTGCCGACGAGGCAGCGGATGCCGCGTGCCTCGAACTGCTTGCGAAGCTCGCGACCGATGGCCTCGTCCTCGAGGGGGACCAGGTGCGGCGCCATCTCGACGACCGTGACCTCGCAGCCGGCGCTCCGCCAGAACGACGCGAACTCCACGCCGACCGCGCCCGCGCCGAGCACGATCGCGCTCGGCGGCACCCTGTCGAGGAAGAGGGCGTCGTCGCTGGTGAGCAGTTGCTGGCCGTCGGTGGCCATGCCCGGCAGCTGTCGCGCGCGCGACCCGGTGGCCACCACGATGTGTCCTGCCTCGAGCTCGACCTGCTCGGAGCCGCCATCACTGGCAACCACCACCCGTCCGGGGCCATCGATGCGGCCACGTCCCTGCACCACCGTGGCCTTGGCCTTTCGGAGCAGGCCCTGCACTCCTTTGTACAGGGTGCCGACGACCTCGTCGCGGCGACGCCCGGCGACCTCGTAGTCGAAGCTCACCTCGCCGGTGTTGACGCCGAGCCGATGGCCGTCGCGGACCTGGTCGAGCAACGCGGCGCTCTGGAGCAACGCCTTGGTGGGTATGCAGCCGCGGTGCAGGCAGGTCCCGCCCACCTTCTCCATCTCGACGACCGCGGTGCGGAGACCGAGCTGCCCGGCGCGAATGGCGGCCACGTAACCTCCCGAGCCACCCCCCAGGAACAGCACGTCGTAGCGCTCTGGCACGCGCCCGAGTATAGGTGCGCCCACCCGGACCTGAGCCCCGCAGGCCGCCCCCGCGAGGGCCAACGGCACCCGTCAGGGGCTGGATCCGAGGACCGCGAACGCCGCCTGCAGCTGGGGGTCATCCGCAGGCGGCGGCGACTGCGCGTCGAGCTGAAAGCGCGAGTCAGGGTCCGTCAGGGCCACGGCCCGATCCGGGGTTATGCCGCTGCCCTCGATGCTCTCTCCGTCCGGGCCGTACCAGCGCTCGACGGTGAGGTGCAGGTCCGCGCCGTCGGGGAGGGGGAAGTCCACCTGCACCGAGCCCTTGCCGAAGGTCTTCTCCCCCACCACCGTGGCCCGGTGGTAATCACGCAGTGCCGCCGTGGTGATCTCCGATGCACTCGCCGAGTCCCCGTTGACCAGCACGGCCAGCGGTTCTGTCAGGGCCACGCCGCCGGGCTGGATGACGTCGCTCGACACCTCCTGGGCGCTGCTCGGAGCGCCGTTCGCGGCCAGCCGTCCACGACGCACCACGACGTACTTGTCGGCGGCGCTCGGTTGGACGAACTCACTGACCAGCGACTGGGCCGCGCTGACGTAGCCTCCGCCGTTCTCGCGCAGGTCGAGGATGATCGCCGTGGCTCCGCCGCTGATGCCCTGCTGGAGCTGGGTGCGAGCCAGCGAGCCGGTGTCGGTGTCGAAACCGGTCACCTGCATGTAGAGCACGCGTCCGAACAGCTTGGTGTAGACGGACGGGATCTGCAGGTTGGCGCGAGTGACCGCCACGGTGAGTTGGGTGGTGCCCCGCATGAGAGTGAGGCGCACAGTGCTGCTCACCGCCCCGCGCACCAGCGCCGCCGCCTTGTCGATCCGGGTGTTCTCGTCGCTGCCCAGCGAGGCGAGAGGCGTGCCGTCGACGGCGACCAGCACGTCACCGCGGTGAACCCCGGCACGATCGGCGGGCTGGTTGACGAGCACGTCCTCGATGACCGCCTCGCCGGGGGTCTGTCCCGGCGCGCACACCGCGCCCCCGGTGCAGCGCGGTTCCACAGCGATGCCGATGCTGCCCGCGCGCCGGCCGCCGAGCGTCGAGTTCAACTCCTGGTACTGCGTGGCCGTGAGGTACGCCGAGAAGCGATCGTTGTAGCTGTCGTGCAGGACCTGGACGATGCCCTGCGCCGCTCCCTCGGTGCCCGGCCCCGCGGGCACGTCGCGAATCACGTAGTTCTGCTGGATGGCCTGCCATTCCGCGGCGATGCTGCTCTGGTCGAGCGCCGCCCCTGCGCCGATGTGGGGAAAGATCCGGTTGATGAACCCCGCGTACGAGGACGTGGACAGGTTGACCACCAGCAGCGCGGTGAGGTAGCAGGCTGCGACCACCCCGAGCGTGCGCAGGGTCCGGGCAGGTGGACGCGCCAGGCGCCGTCGGGCCGGCCGCGGCGCCGCGGACCACTCCACGGGCGCATCCGACTCTCGTCCGGCGCCCGGTGGCCCGTTCATGACAGATAGGCGAACGGGTTGACCGGGTTGCTGTTGAGGTCCAGCTCGAAGTGCAGGTGGCAGCCGGTGCTGTTGCCGGTGCTGCCTTCGTACCCGAGGAGCTGGCCACGCCTGACCACCTGGCCATCGCGGATCACGAACGACGCCATGTGACCGTACACCGATTCCCAACCGTTGCCATGGACGATGATGATGTGGTTGCCGAAGCCGTAGTCGCTGTAGTACGTGTGCGCGATGCCGGTGTCTGCCGCGCTGATGTTGTTGCCGCACGGCGCGGCAATGTCGATGCCGGTGTGGAAGTGCTTCTGCGGACAGTTCGGGTCGTAGATCTCGAAGGGGAAGCTGGTGCACCCGAAGCCCTGGGTGATCGGACCGGTCTCCGGCCAGGCGAAGCGTCCGCTCCCACCGCCGGCGGCGAGCGCCGCCGCCTCCTGCGCCTGCAGCTTCTGTATCTGGGCCTTGAGCTCCTTGGTGGCCTGCTCCATCTGAGCCATCTCCTGCCGGTCGCGAGCCTGGAGCGCCACCAGCTGCTGTTCGGCCGCCTGGCGCGTGGCCAGCGCGTCGCTGAGCTGTGCGGCGATGCCCCGGAGGGTGTGCAGGAGCTGGGTCTGCTGCGTCTTCTGGGTGCTGATCCGGGTCACATCGTCTGCGATGGTCTGCTCATCGGATGTGATCGTGGCGATCAGCCGCTGCTCGCTGGCCCCGAGACGCTGGACGTCGAGCACGTGCTGCCACAGGCTGTTGAAGTCGCCGGAGTTGAGGAAGTTGGCGAAGTCGTTGGAGGCGTTCTGGGCCTTGTACATGACCACGATCTCGACGAGCAGCTGATGACGCTCCACCGCCAGGTGCTCCTGGGTCGCCGCCAGGTTGGCCTCTGCGTCGTCGAGCTGATGCTGGATCACGATCAGCTGCTGCTGCGCGGCGGAGACCTGCCCCTGGGTCTGGGTGACCTGCGCGTTGAGGTCCGCGATCGCCTTCTGGAGGGCGGCCTCCTGGTTCGCCGCGGCGGCCAGCTCGGCGCGCAGGTGGGCCATGGTGTTCCCGTCGGCTGACAGCGCCCTCTTGGCGGCGCCGATCTTGTCGGTGATGGCATCGGCGTTGGCGGGCTGCTGGTTGGGGCCGAGCGCGGCAATCGCGAGCAGGCCGGCGCCGACTGTCATGGCGACGATCGCGCGGGCCATGATCGGGCGCCGCGGCTGCTCATGCCGCTGCTGCGTGGGCGCCGAATGGGACGACAGCATGCTGACGCGTTCCGCTTGCGCTCGCCGTCAGGCGGCGAGGAAGCGACGCACCCCCAGGTAGCTGCCGATGGCGCCGATGATGGCGCCGCCCACGAAGAGACCGGCGAGCACCACGATGGTGAAGAGGCCGTCGAACGGGATCGCGAAGAGCGCGCCCGACGTCAGCGAGACGACCAGCCGGTACACGCCCAGGACCACGACCCCGGCGAGGATCGCGCCGAGCACCCCGCCGAAGATCCCTTCGAGCAGGAACGGCCAGCGCACGAACCAGTCGGTGGCGCCGACCAGCTTCATGATCTCGATCTCGGTTCTCCGCGCATAGACCGCGGTGCGGATGGTGTTCATGATGATCACCAGGCTCACCACCAGCAGCATCAGCGAGACGAACCCCACCACTCCCTCGATGATGTTGATCGCCGCCTGGATCTTGGGCGTGACGTCAGGGTTGTAGTCGGTCGGCTGGGTGGCATCGACGATCGGGTTGTTGCGTGCCACCTGGTTGAGCTGCACCAGGTAGCGGAGCTGCTTGACGTCGACGTTGAGGGAGGCGGGCAGCGGGTTGCTGCCCAGCGCGGTGACCGCGGTGGCGATGTCGGTGCCCTTGCTGGCGGCCTCCTGGAAGGCCTGGTCCTTGTTCTCGAAGCTGACCGCGAGCACCCGGGAGTCACCCTGCAGCTGGTGCTGGAAGTTGACGATGTTCGCCAGCGACACACCGTCCTGGATGTAGATCTTGAGCTTGCTGGCGCGCGACTCCTGGTCGCGCAGCACGTTGGTGAGCAGGTGCGTGCCGAGCGCGAGCGCGCCCACGAGCACCAGGATCAGGCCCATCGTGCACACGCCGGCGAGAGAGACGCCGAGGTTGCGCCGGAAGTTCTGCAGAGAAGAGCGCACGGCGAACCAGAACGCGGAGATGAAGCGCCTCAAATCGTCGCCTCCCCTTCGCGCAGGTACTGGCCTTCCTGCTCGTCACGGATCACGCGGCCGCCCTCGATGGCGATGACACGGCGGCGCACCAGGTCCACGACCTCGCGGTTGTGCGTGGCCATCAGGACGGTGGTGCCGCGGTGGTTGATCTGCAGGAGCAGCTGGACGATCCCCCACGACGTGTCGGGGTCGAGGTTGCCGGTGGGCTCGTCGGCGAGAAGATGCGCGGACGGGTGACGATGGCGCGGGCGATGGCCACGCGCTGCTGCTCACCACCGCTCAGCTCATCCGGGAACTTGTCGATCTTGTCCTCGAGCCCGACGATCCACAGCGTCTCCTCCACCTTCTCGCGCATGTGGCGCTGGCCCGGCCGGGTGACCTGCAGCGCGAACGCCACGTTCTGCCCGACTGTCAGGGTGGGCAGCAGCTTGTAGTCCTGGAAGACGATGCCGAACTTGCGACGCAACTTCGGCAGTCGCCGCCGCGACATCCGGGTCACCTCCTGGCCGTCGACGAAGATGCGTCCGCTGCTGGCTGCCTCGTCACGGATCAGCAGGCGCACCAGGGTCGACTTCCCCGCCCCGCTGGCTCCGACCAGGAAGACGAAGTCGCGCTGGTAGATGGCGAGGTCGATGTCGCGCAGTGCCACGGTGCCGCTGGGGTAGGTCTTGCCGACGCCGTGGAAGCTGATCACCGGGCGCAGCGCGGGATCGCTGGCCAGCGCGGGCCGTTGCGCAAGAGCCACGCTCATGTGGCGTGCCCGGTGGGCAGCGTCAACCGCCGGTGCACGAGACGCGGATCGGCGTCGAGGTGGTTCACAGCGGGAAATCCCAGCGCCCGGCGGGCCCTACTCCACTCCCGCCCAGCCGGGTGGCGCGGTGGGAGGTCCCACCCGGTTCGCGCAGGACGTAGAGCGAATTGAGACCGGCGAAGGAACGCGGCCGAGTATACGACCGGCCCCCAAAATGCTCCCGTCACCGCGACAAATCCGCGACATGCGCTACCCAGTTGTGGCGACAGTTCGACGCGTTCGCGCAGTCTGCGCCGCGCGCTACGCCGCTTCCCGTGCCGACCAGCGCAAGTACCCCTCCATGAACGGATCGAGGTTGCCGTCGAGCACGGCCTGCGCGTTGCCCACCTCCACACCGGTGCGGTGGTCCTTCACCATCGTGTACGGGTGCAGCACATACGAACGGATCTGGCTGCCCCACTCCGCAGGCATGGACTCGCCGCGCAGCTCGGCGACGTGCTCCGCGTGTGCCGCCTGCTTGAGCGCGAGCAGGCGGCTGCGCAACACGCGCCACGCCACGTCGCGGTTCTGGTGCTGCGAGCGCTCGTTCTGACACGTCACCACCACGCCGGTGGGGATGTGCGTGAGCCGGATCGCCGACGACGTCTTGTTGACGTGCTGACCGCCGGCACCGCTGCTGCGATAGACGTCCTCGCGCACGTCCTTGGGGTCGATGTCGATGTCGACGGCGTCCTCGATCTCCGGCGTCACCTCCACCAGCGCGAAGGACGTGTGCCGTCGAGCGGCCGAATCGAAGGGGCTGATGCGCACCAGCCGGTGCACGCCGCGCTCGGACTTGAGAAGACCGAAGGCGCGCGGTCCGATGATCCGCAGCGTCGCCGACTTGATCCCCGCCTCGTCACCGGGCGACTTGTCGATGAACTCGACCGTGTACTTCTTCTCCTCCGCCCAGCGCAGGTACATGCGCATGAGCATCTCGGCCCAGTCCTGGGAGTCGGTGCCACCGGCGCCGGCATGGATGCCGAGGATCGCCGGGTTGTCGCTGTACGGGTCGCTGTACAGCAGCTCGAGCTCGCGCCGGTCAAGCTCCTTCTCCAACGAGTCGAGCTCGGCTGACACCTCCGCGGTGACCGCGGCGTCGGGCTCGGCCTCCACCATCTCGCCGAGGTCGACGGCGTCAGCCGTCCGCTTCTCGATCTCCGCGACCGAGCCGATCTCCTCACGCAGCCGCGACGCCTCCTGGGTCAGAGAGGCGGCGTTGCGCGGGTCGTCCCACAACGATGGGTCATTGATCTCGGTCTCGAGCTCCTGCAGGCGTGCTCGTTTGGCGTCCAGGTCAAAGGTGGCCGAGCAGATCGGCTGCCCGGGCCTTGACCTCCTGTGCACGCGTGGCGAGCTCACCCATGGCGTCCGAGTGTACTTCGGCGCCGTGCATCGACGGCTACGATGTGCCCATGGCCGACATCCTCTCCTTCCCCGACACTCGCGAGAACCCGGCAACAGACCTCGACGAACGCGAGACCTTGATCGCGTTCATCGACAGCTACCGCGACGCCATGGTGGTGAAGCTCGACGGCCTGGATCGCGAACAGGTGTCGCGCCGCGTGCTGCCCTCACGCACCACCCTGCTCGGGCTCATCAAACACCTGACCCTCGTCGAGGATTGGTGGCTCGGCTGCGTGCTGGCGGGCGGCCCCGAGCCGTACGAGGATCCCAACGACCCGGACTCCGAGTGGCTGATCACCGACGCCGACGACCCCGAACAGATCGTCGCGGACTACCGCGCTGCCTGCGCACGCAGCAACGAGATCGCCCGCGCGGCGCCGTCGCTCGACGTCCATGGCCCGGGGCCGCACCGACCAGAGAAGACGGCGCGATGGATCCTGGTGCACATGGTCGACGAGACCGCCCGGCACGCCGGCCACGCCGACATCATCCGCGAGCTCATCGACGGCCGCACCGGCGAATGAACCGGCGGGGGCGCGGCTAGGGGAACTGCACCTGGGACCAGTGCGCGCCACCATCGTCGGTGCGCCAGAGCAGGTGCACAACCGCGCTCTGCTGTTCGAACGCGAAGCCGTTCACCGGCGTGGTGAAGCCGACGATCGTCCACTGCGTCTGGCTGTTCTCGACGCTCGCGAAGCTCTGACCGCCATTGGTGGTCCGCTCCAGGCCCTGGCCCGCGATCACCGCGATGGTCGAGGACGGACCCGCGATCGAGGCGAAGTTGGGCAGGCTCATCGGGGCACTCAGCTGCGTGAAGGTCTGGCCGCCGTCGAGCGAGCGGAAGGCCGACGCCTGCGTCCCGGTCGCACACGTCGCCCACAGCACGCTGCCGCTGGCCGCGTACAGGTTGGCGAAGCCCAGCGCGCTCGGGCACACGGTGTGCTGGGCGAAGGTCCGGCCGCTGTCGCCCGACGCGAGCACCGGGCCGCGAGCGCCGCCGGGCGACTGGATCGCAGCCCAGATGTGGGTGCCCTGCACGTTGAGGTGGTTGAGGGGCCCGTACCCGCCAGAGGCAGAGAACACCGACCAGCTGTCCGGGCCGGCGACGGGAGAGTGCTCCACGATGCAGGTCTGGTTGGGCACGCACTGGATCGCGTACACGGTGGTCCCGGACGCCGCCAGGTCGACCACCGGGCCGGCCGCAGCGTCGCTGGCCCACTGCGCCCCACCGTCGTGCGTCTCCCAGACCACGCCTGTGCCGCTCACCACCCAGCCGTCCAGCGCAGAGGCGAAACGCAGGCGGTCGGGCTGCTGGCTGTTCGACGCCGGGGCGACCGGGGGCACCGGGGTGGAGGTGAACGTGTGACCCCCGTCGGTCGTGTGCAGGATGCGCGTGCACGAGGCTGTGGTGCACGTGGGGCCGTTGTAGCCGAGCACCCACCATTGGCTTGCGCTGATCGCTGTCACGTCGGTCGGCACGAACCCCTGCACAGGCGGCCCGGCGACAGTCACGCCAGGGGTCGGCGGCGTGACCACGGGCGTGGGTGCGGGTGTCGCGGACGCGCTGGCCGCGGGCGATGGCGTGGAGTGGTGGCCCGGGGCCGCCGACGTGGGCTGGTTGTGGTTGACCAGCGCAACGGCGACGACCGCGCCCACCGCGGCGGCGGCGAGCACGCCGCCACCGATGGCGCCCCAGCGACGGACACGGCGCGCGCGCCGTTCGGCGGCGGCGGCGACTCGCCGGCTGACGTCAGGGGAGGGCTGCTGCGCCATGTGCTGGTAGTACTCGCGCAGAGCGGTGGTCAGCTCGTCGTCGCGATCAGTCATCGCTCATCTCCTTGCGCAGCGTGGCGAGGGCGCGGGCGAGGTGGCTGCGCACCGTTCCCGGAGACAGCCCCATCAGCTCCGCGCACTGGTCGGCCGAGTAGCCGTGGTGATAGCTGAGGACGAGCGCGGCCCGCTGTTGGCGCGAGAGCTTTGCCTGTGCGCGATCGAGGTCGAGGAGCCGTCCCTGGAAGCGCACGTGCTCTGTTGCCGCGAATGACTCGTCGGGCTCGCGGATGATCCGGCTGAGCAGCCCCCTGCGCGCGCGGAAGCACTGGCGCACGCAGATGGTGGTGAGCCACTGCTCCCGCTTGCCCTCCTCGCGCAGCGCGTCCCAGTGGCGCCAGGCGGCGAGGAAGCTCTCCTGCACCGCGTCCTCGGCCTCGGCAGGGTCGCGGACGATCGAGAGTGCGATCAGGTACAGGCGGCGCTGCTGGGCAACCACGAGGTGCTCCAGCGCGGCGCGGTCGGGCGACCGGTCAGCGGCGACGGCTTTCATCGCTGTGGCAGGGCTCATGCAGAGTGAGAGCCGCGATGCTCACGGATGTGTTACGCACGGCGTGCCAGCGTAGTGGCCGCGCCGGACGCCGGCACGAGAGGAAGGCACCACGGCCGTCGACCGACGGCTACGGTAAGCTCGCGGCCACGGTCGCGGTCACCCGATGCGGCCGCGGCATCCCCCACGCAGGAGGCCCCACCATGCTCGCCCTCAACCTTCTCGGAACCAAGGAGATCATCGTCTACGTGGTGGTGATCGTCGTGATCGTCGCCGGGCTCTTCTACATGCGGGGACGTTCCGGCCCCTGACCCCCGGCTCGGCTCAACGTCCGTGGCAGAGCTTGTACTTCTTGCCGCTGCCACACGGACAGGGCTCATTGCGACCCACCTTGCGCTTGCCTGCGCTGATGACCCCGACACCGCCGGTCGGGACGCCGCTGCCGGCGGCGGGGCGCCCGTTGCCGTTGCCGGCGCCATTGCCGGCCAGCGGACGCGTGCCGGTGGATGAGCTCTCCACGATGTTGGTCACAGACGGTTGCAGGAGCGGGCTCAGCGGTGCCGGCCTGGCCGTGCCCGTGGCGCGTGCCAGCGCCGCGCTCGCCGCTGCCGCGGCGGGGCGAGCCGGTGGTGGTGTGTCCTCGGACATTTCGCCACCGGGGCTGTCCGCACGCCCCGCTCGGGGCGCTGCCGCGTCGCTGGCTGCCGGCGCGGGACCCTCCGGAGGCGTCTCCACGCGCTGGATCTGGACGTGCATGAGGAGGCGCACGATGTCGGCCTGGATGTCGGCGGTCAGTCCCTGGAAGGACTCGAAAGCGGCCTGCTTGTACTCCACGAGCGGGTCCTTCTGACCGTATGCCTGCAGGTTGATCCCCTCGCGCAGGTGCTCCATGTCGGTCAGGTAGGCGCGCCACTTGGTGTCGATGACGTTGAGCATCAGCGACTGCTCGACCGAGCGCATCAGCTCCGCCCCGTACTCCTGCTCGCGTTCCTCGTACAGGGCGGTCATCTCGCTGACCAGCGTGTCGGCGATGTCGTCGGCCGTGTCGCCGAGGCTGTCGAGGTTGATGGTCTCGAGCTCGGGTAGCGGGGCGATCTGGCGCATGCGCTCCCACAGGCCCTCGAGGTCCCAGTTCTCGCGGTGGCGGCCCTCGCAGAAACCGGGCACCTCCTGGCGCACGGTCTGCTCGAGCATCGACATCAGGTTCTCGCGGGTGTCGGTGCCTTCGAGGATCTTGCGGCGCTCTCCATAGATGATCTCGCGCTGCTTGTTCATGACGTCGTCGTACTCGACGACGTAGCGGCGGGCATCGAAGTTGTGACCTTCGACGCGGGACTGGGCGCCCTCGATCTGCCGGGACACGAGCCGGTTCTCGATGGGCACGTCCTCCTCGATGCGCAGCCGATCCATGATGCCCTGCATCCGCTCGCCGCCGAAGACCCGCATCAGGTCGTCCTCGAACGAGAGGAAGAAGCGGGTCTCGCCCGGGTCGCCCTGGCGGCCGGCGCGTCCGCGCAGCTGGTTGTCGATGCGCCGCGACTCGTGGCGCTCGGTGCCGATGATGTAGAGGCCGCCGAGGTCGGTCACGCCCTCCCCGAGAACGATGTCGGTGCCGCGGCCGGCCATGTTGGTGGCGATGGTCACCGAGCCGCGCTGGCCGGCGTCGGCGACGATCTGCGCCTCGCTCTCGTGGAACTTGGCGTTCAGCACGCTGTGGGCGATGCCCTTCTTCTCGAGCAGGCGCGACAGCCGCTCGCTCTTCTCGATGCTGGTGGTGCCGACCAGCACGGGCTGGCCGACCTTGCTGCGCTCGGCGATCTCGTCGGCGACGGCCTTGTACTTGGCCTCCTCGTTCTTGTAGATGAGGTCGGTGCCGTCGGCGCGGATCATCGGCTGGTTGGTGGGGATCGGCACCACCTCGAGCTTGTAGATCTTGTCGAACTCCTCGGACTCCGTCAGCGCCGTGCCGGTCATGCCGGCCAGCTTGTCGTAGAGCCGGAAGAAGTTCTGGAACGTGATCGTCGCCAGCGTGATGTTCTCTTGCTGGACCTTCACCCCCTCCTTGGCCTCGATCGCCTGGTGCAGGCCGTCGGACCAGCGCCGCCCGGGCATGGTGCGGCCGGTGAACTCGTCGACGATGATCACCTCGCCCTCGCGGACGATGTAGTCACGGTCGCGCAGGTAGAGCGCGTTGGCCTTGAGGGCCTGGTTGATCTGGTGGGCCTCGGTGACGTGCTCGATGTCGTAGACGTTGCTGATGCCGGTCCACTTCTCGATCTTGGCGACGCCGCTGTCGGTGAGGGCCGCGGACTTCGACTTCTCGTCGATGGTGTAGTCGTCCTCGGCGACCAGGCGGGGGATGAGCCGCGCGTACGTGTAGTACTTCTCGGTGGGCTCGTTGCCCTGCCCGCTGATGATCAGAGGGGTGCGCGCCTCGTCGACCAGGATGG
Source organism: Candidatus Dormiibacterota bacterium (assembly GCA_963823765.1). Taxonomy (GTDB): domain Bacteria; phylum Chloroflexota; class Dormibacteria; order Aeolococcales; family Aeolococcaceae; genus Aeolococcus. The sequence goes on along the minus strand of CAWGML010000002.1, from coordinate 58,895 downwards.
AGTCGACCTCGTCGACGATGGCGTAGTGCAGGTGGCGCTGCACACAGCGGTCGAGCGACTGGGCCATGTTGTCGCGCAGGTAGTCGAAGCCGAGCTCGTTGTTGGTGGCGTAGGTGATGTCGGCCGCGTACGCCTCGCGCCGCGTGCAGGGACGGAGGTGCTGCAGGCGCGGGTCGGGATGGGTCTCGTCGAGGAAGTCGGGGTCGTAGATGTAGCCGAAGTCAGGGTTGTCGACCGGCCCGGGCACGATCACCGCCACCGACATCCCCAGCGCCGTGTACAGCGGCGCGTTCCAGCCGGCATCTCGCCGGGCCAGGTAGTCGTTGACCGTCACCAGGTGGGTGCCGCGCCCCTCGAGCGCATTGAGGTAGAGGGCCAGCGTGGCCACCAGCGTCTTGCCCTCGCCGGTGCGCATCTCGGCGATCTTGCCCTGGTGCAACACGATGCCGCCGATCAGCTGGACGTCGTAGTGACGCATCCCCAGCGTGCGGCGGGCCGCCTCGCGCACCACCGCGAACGCCTCGGGGAGCAGGTCGTCGAGACCCCGGCGGCGCTCGTTGCGGCGCTCGGCCTCCTCCTTGCGGGCGTACTCCGCCTCGCTGTCCTCCTCGTCGTCGCTGGTCAGGCCCTGGGAGTACGTCTGCCCGAAGGTCAGGTCCGGGCCGGAGACCCCGAGGCGGCCGCGGAACTCGTCGGTCTTGGCGCGCAGGTCGGCGTCGCTGAGGGCCTGCATCTCGGGTTCGAGCGCGTTGATGCGGTCGACCGCGCCACGATGGCGCCTGATCTCGCGGTTGATCGGGTCGCCGAGGATCTTGCTGAGAACGGCCATGAGACCACCAATTCTCGCAGGGCACGGCCGAGCGAGCGCGTCCCGATTTGTACGGTACCGAGCAGACGTCGCCGGATTCCGATGGCACGGTCCTGCCCGGCATCGAGCCACAGGGGGTCCTCAGCGTGGCGGGCGATCGCCGCCCGCCACGCTCGCCTACAGGACTGCGGCGAGGACAGCGACGTCGACGCGCGCGGCCCCCGCGTCGAGAAGAGCCCGTCTGGCCGCCCTCGATGTGGCACCGGTGGTGAGCACATCGTCGACGAGCCACGCGCGAAGCCCGGTCGCGTCCGCGGTGGCACTGAAGGCGCCGGCCACGCCCTGCTGCCGGGCGCCGCGGTCCAGCGTGCTCTGCGCGGGCGTCTCCCGGGTGCGCGTCAGCAGCTCCGCGACGGGCAGGCGGTGGAAGTCCGCGAGCGCGTGCGCGACCACCCCTGCCTGGTTGTAGCCGCGCTCGCGGAGCCGTCGCCGGCCCAGCGGCACCGGCACGACCGTGGAACCCGGCGGCGGCGCCAACCGGGCGGCTGCCACCCACGCCAGTGCGCGGAGCGCGGCCCGGCAGTCACGGAACTTGCCGTGGTGAAGGATGCGCCTCACCTCCGCCTCATACGCGAATGCGGCACGCGCGCCCGCGATCAGTGGTTGGGGGATGGCCTCCAGGGCGTTGACGCACGTCGCACACAACGCTGCGCCAACGTCGCCGCAGCCGGCGCACCGTGCCGGCGCCAGGCCGTCGAGGGCCGCCCGCTGGGCGCGCCGGAGCAGCTCATACATTTCTGTGTGAGTATGCCTGCTGCCGACGCGGCGCGTGCCGCTACTGGCCGGCGCACTTGGACGCAAACGTGTCGCCACAGCCGGCGTCGCCCGACTCACAAGTCTGAACATCGCTTTACGCTGGTATGCAGTCCGCGGAGGTACTGTTGTCGTACTCAGTCGAGGCACATGGGCGTGAGCGCTCGGCCGTTGGCTTTGGGTGATCCACATCGACAATCCGGAGCCAGTCACAACTGCAATGAAATCCAGTCGGGCGCAGTCCAAGACGCCGTACCTGATGGCCCGGGTGTTCATGGCGGCCACCCTCGCCGTGGCATGCGTGGCCACCACGTTCAGCGTCGTCACGCCGACGACTGCGGCGGCGTCTGCTGTCGCCACGGCAAGTGGCACGCGGGCCGTGATCGGGCATGACATCTCCTGGCCGCAGTGCCCGTCGAGCGTGCCGGCCAAGAGCGCCTTCGGCATCGTGGGCGTGACCGACGGGCTGCCCTGGTCCGCCAATCCATGCCTGGCAGGTGAATGGCAGTGGGCGTCGTCTCGTCATCGGAGCGCCGGGCTGTACGTCAACACCGCCAACCCCGGCCCGTCGAGCAGCCACTGGAACCTCGGTGGCCCGAAGACGTGTGCCAATCCATCCTCTGTCTCCGACACGGGTTGCGCGTACGACTACGGATGGAACGCCGCCGCGCAGGGCTACGCCACAGCGTCGACGCAGCTGCCGGCCGGTGCGGCCGCATCCCACGCGTGGTGGTTGGACGTCGAGGTGGGCAACAGCTGGAACGGGACGGCAGCCGCGAACGCCGCTGACATCCAGGGGAGCCTCGACTACCTGTCGACGCACCACGTTCCGTCGCTCGGGGTGTACTCGACCGGGTACCAGTGGGGGCAGATCACCGGGGGCGTCCAGCTGGCCACGTCGGTGCTCGACTGGGTGGCCGGTGCCGCCAACCGCAGCCAGGCGGCGACCATGTGCACCGCGTCCTTCAGCGGCGGCGCCGTGAGGCTCGTGCAGTTCCCGTCGTCTGGGTTCGACGCGGACTACCTCTGCCGCTAACGGCCTCTTCAGCAACGTCGTCATCGTCGATGGACGCGTGGCGGGCACGTGGAGACCCACCGCCAGGCGGGGCGGGGTGGACGTGGCGATCCGAGCGTTCGCGAGCCTCACCAGCGAGGGGCACACCGCCATCGCAGCAGCCGCGCAGCGGTATGGGGCGTTCGTGGAGATGCCCGCGGAGATCGACATCGCGAAGACGCCGGCCGTCCGCGCCGTCCCGCCTATGCGGTTTCCTGACCGGCTCGGAGCGAGGCCAGGTCGATGACGAATCGGTAGCGCACGTCACTGCGCAGCGTCCGCTCGAAGGCATCGTTGACCTCCTGGATCTGGATCACCTCCACGTCCGAGACGATGCCCTTCTCGGCGCAGAGGTCGAGCATCTCCTGGGTTTCGCGGATGCCACCGATCACCGACCCGGCCAGGCGCCGGCGACCGTCGATCAACGCGCCGGGCTCCAGCGGTGAGGGCTCGGGGAGGCCGACCAGCACCATGGTGCCGTCGCGGCGGAGCAGGTTGAGGTAGGCGTTGTAGTCGTGCCTCGCTGAGACGGTGTCGAGGATGAAGCTGAAACGGCTCGCATTCCTCTCGAATGAGCCGTCGGCCGAGGTCACCACGAAGTCGTCGGCTCCCAGCCGCGCCGCATCGTCCCTCTTCGAGGGCGAGTGACTGAGCACCGTGACATGCGCCCCCGCAGCCTTGAGGAACTTCACCCCCATGTGGCCGAGGCCACCGAGGCCGACGACCGCCGCCTCGTCACCCGCGCCGGGACCGAAATGGCGGATCGGTGAGTAGGTGGTGATCCCCGCGCACAGCAGCGGCGCCGCGCCGTCGAGCGGCAGGCCAGGCGGGATGCGCAGCACGTAGTTCTCGTCGACCACGATGCGTTCGGAGTAGCCACCGTAGGTCGGCGTGCTGCCATCGCGCTCGTGACCGTTGTAGGTCACGGTCATTCCCCGCTCGCAGTACTGCTCCTCGCCGGCCAGGCAGGCCTCGCACTCGCGACAGGAATCGACGAACACGCCCACCCCGACGGTCTCGCCGACGCGCCACCTCGTCACCTCCGCCCCGAGGCTCGCCACCGTGCCGGCGATCTCGTGACCGGGCACCATCGGGAAGCTGGCGCCGCCCCACTCGTCGCGCGCCTGGTGGATGTCGCTGTGACAGACGCCGCAGAAGAGGATGTCGACGACCACGTCGTGCGGCCCTGGCTCCCGTCTGTCGAATGCAAAGGGGGCCAGCGGCGAGGCCGCGTTGGGCGCCGCATAGCCGTGGGTGGGAATCACCCGGACATGGTAGGGACCGAGCCGGGCCGCTCGAACTCCTCAGGCTGCGCTGCCGTCCCTCTCCACCATGCGCAGCGCCATCCCCGGCACCACGACACCCCGCGCGGTGGTGCCGGCCGGCAGCTCGATGGCGGCCTTGGCGCCGCGCACGAAGCTGCTCGCCCGCCACGGTCGGATCGACTCCAGCACGCGCACCACCCGGCCCTCGCCGTCGACGAACACGACGTCGAGCGCGAAGCGCATGAAGAACATGTGGATGGAGTTGCACGGCCGGATCGCCAGGCCGTGGCCGGTGGGCAGCTCGCGAGCGAACATCAACCCCATGAATCGCGACCAGACGGTGTCTGCCACCCTCACGTGCTCGGCGAGCACCACGCCGTCGGCGGTCTCCAACCGGTAGAGCCGGGCCATTCGCCGATGGTACGTTCGCAGCGAGCGTCGGGACGGCGAATCGGACGTGGCGCGTAGAGTTGTTGCATGAGCAACCAGCAGGTGGAGTTGCACGTCGACCCGCTGTGTCCCTGGTGCTGGCTGACGGCACTGTGGCTCTTCGAGGTCGAGCGGGTGCGACCGATCACCATCACCACCAAGCTGTTCTCCCTCGCCGAGGTCAACCGGGCCCACGCCGAGGCGGCTCACCTCGATGCGCTCGACGCGGGTGAGCGGGCCCTGCGGGTGATGGTGGCGACTCGCCGCGCCGGCGGTGAGCAGGCCATTCGCGGCGTGTACCGAGCCCTGGGGGAGGCCGCCCACGAACGTGGGGAGGATCTCGGCGACAGTGCGACGCTGCGAGCCGCTGTCCGCGCCGCCGGGCTCGCGGAGGGCCTCGCCGACGAGGCGCTCGCCGACGAGGGCACGCGCACCGAGCTGGTCGCCGAGCACGCCGCGGCGGTCGGGCGGGGGGCGTTCGGCGTGCCGACGCTCAGCGTCGACGGCAGCGCCGCGTTCTTCGGCCCGATCGTCGGCACCAGGATCACCGGCGAGGACGCCGGTGCCCTGTGGGACAAGGTGGCGCCGGTGCTGACCGAGCCGCTGCTCTTCGAGCTCAAGCGCAACCGCACCGGCCACCCCGAGGTCGGCCGGCATCGCCCCAAGGCCGCGGCCGCCGCGTGACCGCGATCGCTTCAAAGGGTTCGAGAGCGCAACTGGGGGGATAATCGGGCCATGACCCATCCCCCGGTGTCCACGACCTTGTCGCGGGTCCGGCTCGCCATCGCCGGGGTGGTGGTCATCGCCGCCGCGGAGATTGCGGGCGGCCTGGCCGCAGGGTCACTGGCGCTGCTCAGCGATGCGGGCCACCTGGTGAGCGACTCGGTGACGCTCGGGCTCACCTGGTTCGCGGTCTCACGGAGCCGGCGGCCGGCCGGTGCTGATCACACCTTCGGACACCATCGCGGCGGCATCGTCGCCGCCGCCCTCAACGGCGCCGTGCTCGTCGTCATCGCCGCATTCATCGCCGCCGGCGCCGCCACTCGCCTCGAGCACCCGGCGACCGTCGCGCCGGTGCCGGTGCTGGTCATCGGCTCGCTGGCATTGCTCGGCAACGTCGGCATCGCCAGGCTGCTCCGCCACGCCGGGGGCGGGCTGGGCGTGCAGAGCGCGGCGCTCCACGTCATCGCCGACGTGCTCACCGATGCCGCTGTCGTCGTCGGTGCACTGGCGCTGCTGGTGCTGGGGTGGACACGTGCGGACGCCGTGGTCTCGCTGTTCATCGCGGTCCTGGTGTTCCTCGGCGCGCTCGGCCTGTCGCGCGAGGCCCTGCACATCCTCAACGAGGGCACGCCCCGCGACCTCGACCCGGAGACGGTCCGCACCCGCATCGCCGCGCTCCCCGGCATCGAAGGCGTGCACGACCTGCACATCTGGTCGCTCGACCGTGAGCATCGCGCACTGTCCACGCACATCATCGTCGGCGATCGCTCGCTCGCCGAGGTCACCGCGATGATCCGTTCAGTGGAGCTGGTGCTCTGCGACGAGTTCGGCATCGAACACTCGACTGTGCAGCCGGAGTGCCCGTCGTGCTCAGTCCAGGCGCCGCTCTACTGCAACATCGAGGGCCACCACGAGCTCGTTCACCAAGCCGGGCGCTGAGCCGTCCACGACTCAGTCGGGAGCGGGGAAGCCGGCCCGGACCTCGGTGCCCTCACCGACGACGCTGCGCACCTCGAGGTGGCCGTCCTCGATCTCGGCCCGCTGCCGCATGGTCAGCAGCCCGAGCCCTGTGCTGCGGCCCAGGCGCGCCTCCGTCGCGGTGACGTCGAAGCCCTCACCGTCGTCGAGGATCACCACGGCCACGCGTTGAGGTTGGAAGAGCAGTGTCACCTCGACACTGCCGGCGTGGCCATGTGCAACCGCGTTGGCAACAGCGTCCTGGACGATGCGGAAGAGAGCGAGCTCGACGCCGGCGCGAAGGCGGCGCACCGAACCCAGCACGACGACCTGCGCCCTGGCGGTTCCCTCGAGGTCGGCGACGATGCGACGCAGGGACGGCACCAGGCCGATCTCTCTGAGCTCATCGGGGTGCAGGCGAAACACCACGCGCTGCAGCTCGCGCAGCGCGGCGTCGGTGGAGCGGCGGCAGCTGGTGGCCCCGGCAGCGGCCGCGGCGGGGTCGTGTCCGACCGCGTGCCCGATCAGCTCGGTGTGCAGGGCGGCGTCTGCGAGCAGCTGCATGGGACCTTCGAAGATGTCCTGGGCAGTGCTGTCATGGTCGAGGTCGATGAGGTGGAACAGCTGCCGCACCGCCTGGTTGGCCGCGGCGCCCGGGCCGTCGATCGAGGCGCCCTCGAGGTTGGCGACCAGCGGCAGCGACTTGCGCAGCTTCCCGAGCGTGGCCCGTTGCTCGCGCAGCGTGTCGATGCGGCCGCGGAGGCAGACCAGGCGTTCGTCGATCCGCGCCAGCTCGGTGCGGAGCTCGAGGCTCTCCTCGAGCCGCTGGCGGTACTGCTCGCCCGAGCCGCGAGCGAGGCGCTGGACGATCGCCCGGTGGTTGGCGTCGTATGGCTTGAGCCGCGAGCGCACCTCCTCGCGTTCGGCCGCGGTGGCGGCGTGTACGTTCTCGAGGCGCTCGATCAGGTCGTCGATGTCGGTGGCGCGACCGTCGACGCCGTAGCGCAGGCCGACGAGCGGGGAGCGCGCCACGCGTACGTCGAGTGTGAACGGCGGGGCCGAGAGTTCCGTTGTCACGACCACCCTTCCTGGATCGATTGGAGCGATGCCTCGCGCCAAGTCTACGCTCATCAGCGCCGCCAGAACCGCAGTCGGATGAGGTCGACGAGGACCATCAGCGAGTCGCGCATCGCGCTCACCCGCGAGTTCCTCTCGGTGGCTCCAGCGAACCGGCACCTCGGCGATCAGCCACCCCTTGCGGCGGGCTCGCACGAGCACCTCGGCGTCGAAGCCGAAACCCTTGGTGCGCAGCGGTGCGAAGCAGGCCGCCGCCGCCTCGGCGGTGAACAGCTTGAAACCGCACTGCGTGTCCTGCAGACCGGGCAGCACGATGAGCTGCACGAGCCGGTTGTAGGTGCGGCCCATCATCTCCCTGCGCCCGGGCTGGTGCACGCCGATCGTCGCCCCGGCAACCGCCCGCGACGCGATCACCACGTGACAGGCGCCGCCGAGGCGGGCGCGGAGGCGAGGCAGCTCCTCGATCGGTGTGCTCAGGTCGGCGTCGCTGAAGAGACGGTGCTCGCCGCGCGCCCGCAGCATCCCGGCCTGGACCGCCGCTCCCTTCCCCTGGTTGCGCTCCAAGGCCACCAGGGACAGCTGCGGCCAGGTCTGCGCCACCGACCGCACGAAGGCGACGGTGTCGTCGGAGCTGCCGTCATCCGAGACGATCACCTCGTACTCCTCACCGGCGGCGTCGAGGTACTCTCGGACACGCTCGAGCGTCGCCGGGATGCGGTCGCGCTCATTGAAGGCGGGGATCACGACGCTGATCATCGACGCGCCTCGCGACGTTCCAGCAGCCAGAACTGGGGAAGCGCCAGCTGGCGGCGCCACCGGCTCGGCTCATGGGCCAGGCGCCAGAGCCACTCCAAACCGGCCTGCCGCACCCATGCGGGTGCACGGCGGGCGGTGCCGGCGAGGTAGTCGAGGGTGCCGCCGACGCCGATCCCGACACGTGCCCGCATGGTGCCCAGGTGGTCGCGCAGGAAGCGCTCCTGGCGGCCTCCCCCGAAGGCCGCAGCGACCAGCACGGGGGCGTGGGCGCCGACCCGCAGCGCCGTGGCGTGGGTGGGGTCGCCGCCATCGGCCACCACGTCCAGGCCGGGGTGGCGCCGGCGCAGCACCTCGGCGGCGCGTTCCGCCACCCCATCGCGGGCTCCGACCAGCGCCAACCGGTGACCGCGCTCACGCGCCTGCGGCAGGTACATCTCGAACAGGTCGGCCCCGCTGACGCGCTCCGCACTGTGGTAGCCGCGGCGGCGCAGCGCTCGGACGAGGCCGACGCCGTCGGGCACCACCATGGCGGCGGATTCCACCAGCGTCGCGAAGCCGGGGTCGCGTCGTGCGCGCATCAGGATCTCCGGGTTGAGCGTCACCACCAGCGCCGGCGCTCCCGCGGGCTCCTCGAGGAGCTCGAGCAGCCGGCGCACCGCCGTGCCCATGTCGACGACGTCGACGGGGCACCCGAGGACGCGCGCACGCGGTGTGGAAGGCATTGGCGCAATCTAACAGGACGCCCACGCTGCCCCGGCCGGCCCTGACACGGGACAATCCCTCCGCTGTGACGCGCGTGCTGCTTGCCCACGGTGCCTCGGGAGACGCCTCCTCGATGCGCCCCCACGTCGAAGGGCTCCGGCAGCGCGGGGTCGACGCCACCGCCGTGGACCTGCCCGTGGGCCGTGCCGAGCGAGCCGTGCCGGTGTTCGAGCGCGAGCTCGCCGGCGCTGGTGCGCCGGCGGTGATCGGCGGCCACTCGTACGGGGGCCGCGTGGCCAGCATGGTGGCGGCGGCCGACCAGACTGGGCTGGTGGCCGGGCTGGTGCTGCTCAGCTACCCGCTGCACCGCCCCGGGCACCCCGAGGAGCAGCGCACCGAGCACTGGCCGAGCATCCGATGCCCGGTGCTGCTGCTCAGCGGGACGTCCGACCCGTTCGCGCGAGAGGAGCTGCTGCGCCAGGCCACCCACCTCCTGCCCGACGCGCGCCTGGTCATGTACCGGCGCGTCGGCCACGGCCTGGCCCCTGTGCTCGACGACGCGCTCGACCAGGTGGCCGCCTTCGTGCAACGCATCGAAGCGGCCGGGCCTCGGTAGCGCCGCACCGCCCGAAGCCGCCCCGGCGCAGTGCCGGGGCGGCCGGTGCGACTGGGCGCTCAGCTGTGCTTGAAGGTCAGCTTGAAGCTGTCGCCGTTGACGGGGATGGCGCTGGCGCTGATGAGGGTTGTCCCGCCGCGCTTCTCGTTGGTCCTCGTGGGACCGACGAACGAGAGGTAGTCGCCGTTCACCTGGGTCTTGGTGAACGCGGTCGTGGTGAACGGTGCGATGCCCAGTTGACCGCCGCTGAACAGCGGGAAGGAGCCGATGCTGACATTGGTCTCAGGCGTGGGGCTGGCGGCGAAGACCCAGTAGTAGCCGCTCGTGATGTCATGGGCCTCGACCTCGACCTGTGAGGCGGTCTGGAAGAGGGATGTCACCACCGTGTCGCCGGCGGAAACGCCGGGCTCATTGTTGATGGAGCCATTCGTGCCGATGAAGAAGGAGTAGGAGGCCGAGCCCCCGCTGCAGATCAGCCCGACGAGCGAGACTGAGGCGGGCGCGCCGTCCGTGGGCTCGTCGCCGACGCCGAACGCCTGGCCGTAGGTGTTACCGGAGGAGCAGTTCAGCGCCGGCACCTTGAACGTGGTGCTGGCGCTCGCCAGCCCTCCGCTCGGGGTCACGGTATAGCCGGCGAGGTACGCGGACGACGGTACCGCCGCGAGCCCTGCATGGGAGCCGGCTCGCGGGCTCACGTGGATGGACGCCGAGGCGCCGGCGGGCGCTGCCAGCGCGGCCACGAGCGCGAGCGCGCCGGCGACGCCCAGCGTCAACCGGCGTGCGGACAGCAAGCGATGTTCCATGTCTGTTCCCCCTTGTGGTCAGTGCGGGAAACCCGCGCGCCGATCCTGCCACACGGCGCAGGGGTCGGTGGGATCGAGCTGGGGGCGCCGAGGGGAAACCAGTTCCCCTTCCGCTATCGCTTGGTGTACTGAGGAGCTTTGCGGGCCCGCTTGAGGCCGTACTTCTTGCGCTCCTTCTCGCGCGGGTCGCGAGTGAGCAGCCCTGCCTTCTTCAGCGCCGGACGGAGCTCCTCGTCCGCGGAGACGAGCGCGCGCGCGATGCCGTGGCAGATTGCGCCCGCCTGGCCGGCGACGCCGCCGCCCTCCACCTTGATGCTGGCGACGAAGCGCCCCAGGTTGTCGGTGACCCGCAGCGGCTGGGTGACCACGGTCTCGAGGTCACGACGCCCGAAGTACTCGCTCGGCGAGCGGCCGTTGATGACCAGCACACCGTCACCGGGGAGCAGGCGCACCCGCGCGACCGCGCTCTTGCGACGCCCGGTGCCGTAGTAGTAGTGCTCGCTAGCTGCCGGCACTCTTGATCTCTCCCAGTTCGCCGAAGCTGATCGCCCGGGGCTGCTGCGCGGCGTGCTGGTGCTCCGGGCCGGGGTACACGCGAAGCCGCTTGAGCATGTCCGCGCCGAGGGTGTTGTGCTGGAGCATGCCGCGCACGGCGTGCATGATCGGGTACGTCGGGTCCCGCTCCATCTGCTCGTCGTAGGTGCGCTCGTGACGCCCGCTCGGATACCCCGAATAGCGGTCGTACGTCTTGAGGGTGCGCTTGCGCCCGGTGACCACGATGTCGCGCGCGTTGATCACCACGACATGCTCGCCGGTGTTGAGGTGCGGTGTGAACTGCGGCCGATGCTTGCCGCGCAGGATGCGGGCGATGTTGACCGCGAGACGCCCGAGCGTCTGGCCGCGCGCGTCGACCAGGTACCAGTTGTCCGACAGCGAACCTGGCTTGGCGGTGTACGTCCGCTGCGATGTCTGGGTCATGCGTCCGTCTCCGTTGCCCCGGCCGCCGGGTAGGTCACGCTCCACTGGTGCAGCCCCCGTGCCGGCGCAACGGTGACCGTGCCGCAACTGCTGGGATCGGCGAGCATGGCGCCGACCTGAGCGGCGCTCATGCGACCACGCCCCACGGAGACGAGCGCCCCGGCGATGGCGCGCATCATGCCGTACAGGAAGGCCTCGGCGCTCACCTCGATGACGTACGTGGGTGTCTCATCGGCGACAGGGGCCGCGACGCGGCGAACAGTGGCGCGCTGCACGGTGCGCACCGTGGTCCCGTGGGGACGCGGTGAGCGGCCGAAGGCCCCGAAGTCATGCGTGCCGGTCAGCAGCGCCGCCGCTTCGCGCATTGCGTCGACGTCGAGGTCACCGGTGACGTGCCAGGCGTGGCGCCGCAGCAATGGGGCACGCTCGCGCCGCGACACCACGACGTAGCGGTAGGTGCGGTTCAGCGCGTCGAAACGAGCGTGGAAGCTCGGCGCCGCACTCTCGGCACGGCGAACCGCGACGTCGTCAGGGAGCACCGCGTTCAGAGCCGTGCCGAGGCGACGCGGCTCCCACTCCGATGAGAGCGGGACACCGACCACCTGGCCGTGGGAGTGCGCACCCGCATCGGTGCGGCCGGCCGCGCTGAAACGCGGCTCCTCGCCGGTCACCTGCCGGATCGCGTCGCGGAGCACGCCCTCGACCGTGCGCACGGTCGGCTGGTGCTGCCAGCCGTGGAAGTCACCGCCGTCGTACTCGAGGACCAGCCGCACCATGGACATCGCGTCAGTCGACCAGCTCGATGATCGCCAGCGGCGCGGCGTCGCCGGGACGGGGGCCGACATGGATGATGCGCGTGTAACCTCCGGGACGCTCCTTGAAGCGTGGCACCAGCGTCGTGAAGAGGCGGGCGCTCACCTCGCGGTCGGTGACGTACAGCGCCACCTGGCGGCGGGCGTGCAGGTCGTCGGGCTTGGCGGTGGTGATCACGCGCTCGACCCAGCGGCGCAGCTCCTTGGCGCGTGCCTCCGTCGTCTGGATGCGGCCGTGCCGCAGCAGCGACGTGACCTGGTTGCGGGTCATCGCCTGGCGATGCGCGGCGGTGCGGCCGAACTTGCGACCGGCGCGGCGGTGGCGCACTCCCCTCCCCTACCGGCCGCCAGGCTGGAAGAGTGTCTCGAGCTCCTCGGGGGTCACCATCTGGCGCTCGACGAGCTTCTCGCGGATCTCATCGAGGGACTTCTGGCCGAAGTTGCGCAGGGTGAGCAGGTCCTCCTGGCGCATGGCCACGAGCTGTCCCACCTTGGTGACGTCATTCGCCTTGAGGCAGTTGAGAGCGCGGACGCTGAGCTCGAGGTCCTCGATCGGGGTGTCGGCAAGGCGGCTGGGCAGGTCGTTGCCGCGCTTCTGGCTCTGCGGCGGCACGGCGAGGTTGTCGCCGAAGCGCACGAAGAGGTCGAGGTGCTGCGTGAACAGGGCGGCGGCCTGGCTCACCGCGTCCACCGGGCTCAGGGTGCTGTCGGTCCAGACCTCGACCACGAGCTTGTCCCACTCCGTCTCCTGGCCGACGCGGGTCTTCTCGATGGTGAAGTTGGCGCGACGCACCGGCGTGAAGATGGCGTCGATGGGGATGACCCCGATCGGCTGGCCCTCACGCTTGTTGCGCTCGGCGGTCACGTAGCCCTTGCCGCGCTCGACGGTGAGGTCCATGCGCAGGTGCGACTTGGGGCCGTCCAGCGTGCAGATGTGCACGTCGGGGTTGCGGATCTCGACGTCGCTGCTGGTCTGGATGTCACCGGCGGTGACCTCCTTGGGACCGCGCACGTCCAGGGTGATCCGCACCGGCTCGTCGCTGTGGGAGACGACGTTGATCTCCTTGATGTTGAGGAGGATCTCGGTGACGTCCTCCTTGATGTTGGGGATCGCGGAGAACTCATGGGCGACGCCGTCGATCGACACCGACGTGATGGCGGCGCCGTTGAGCGACGAGAGCAGGACGCGACGGAGCGAGTTGCCCAGGGTGGTGCCGAAGCCGGGCTCGAGCGGCTCGATCTCGAACTTGCCGTAATCGGTGCTGCTTTCGACTTCGCGGACGGCGGGGGCGGCGATCGTGTCAACCATAGAAAGTGGGGTGCCTCACAGGGTGCTGGCGTCGCGCGGGGACGCCATCGGGTTACCGGAATCGTGGGATTCGAGGGTCATCATCGGGAATAGAATTCCACGACTAGCTGCTCATCAATCGTCTGCTCCATCTCGTGCCGTTCGGGCAGGCGCACCACGGTGCCGCGCATCGCGCCGGAGTCGAGCGTCAGCCAGTCGGGCACCGTGCGGCCGGCGACCAGCTCGCGGGCGTTGACGATCTGCGGCACCTTGCGGCTGCGCTCGCGCACCTCGACGACGTCGCCGGGGCGCACCTGGGCGGAGGCGACGTTGATGGTGCGCCCGTTGAGCTGGAAGTGGCGGTGAGAGACGAGCTGCCGTGCCTCCCGTCGTGACGCCGCCAGCCCGAGCCGGTAGACGACGTTGTCGATGCGGCGCTCCAGCTGCTGGAGCAGGACGGTGCCGGTGACCCCGGTGCTGCGCTCGGCGCGCGCGAAGTAGGTACGGAACTGCGCCTCCAGCACGCCGTACTGGCGACGAGCACGCTGCTTGGCGCGCAGCTGGATGCCGTAGTCGCTGGTCTTGCGGCGCCGCGCCAGGCCGTGCTGGCCGGGGAGCAGCGCGTTGCGCTTGTCGAAGGTGCAGTTGGTCAGGCACTTGCTCCCCTTGAGGAAGAGCTTGGTGCCTTCACGGCGGCAGAGGCGGCAGACGGGTCCTGCCTGGTTGGCCATATCTGTTCCTAGACCCGGCGCCGCTTGGGCGGGCGGCAGCCGTTGTGGGGAATCGGGGTGACGTCGGTGATGGCGGTGACCTCGAGTCCCGAGGCCTGGAGGCTGCGGATGGCGGCCTCGCGGCCGGCCCCCGGGCCCTTGACGAAGATCTCGATGCTCTTGAGGCCGTGCTCCATGGCACGTCGCGCGGTGCTCTCGGCGGTGATCTGGGCGGCGAACGGGGTGCTCTTGCGCGACCCCTTGAAGCCCTGGCCGCCCGCCGAGCCCCAGGCCAGGACGTTTCCCGACGGGTCGGTGAGGCTCACGATGGTGTTGTTGAACGTGGCCAGCACGTGGGCGTGCCCGACGGCGACGTTCTTGCGCTCGCGGCGCCGGGTGCGGACGACCTTCTTCTTCTTGGCCATCTCTACTTCTTCTTGCGCCGCACGCCGACGGTCTTCTTGGGACCGCGCCGCGTCCGCGCGTTGGTGCGGGTGCGCTGGCCGCGCACCGGCAGGCCGCGGCGGTGGCGGAGGCCGCGATAGGTGCCGATCTCCATCAGCCGCTTGATGTTCAGCGCGATCTGACGGCGGAGGTCACCCTCGACGCGACCCTGCAACTGCTTGGCGATGAGGTCGCGCAGCTTGCCGACCTGGGCGTCGCTGAGGTCGCGGGTGCGCACGTCGGGAGACACCTGGGCGAGCGTCAGCAGGCGTCGCGCCGTCGTCGGCCCGATGCCGAAGATGTAGGTGAGCGCGACCTCGATCCGTTTGTCACGCGGGATGTCGACGCCGGCGATGCGTGCCACTTCTCTCCTCTACCCCTGACGCTGCTTGTGTTTCGGGTTGGCGTCGCAGATCACCCGGACAGCGCCGTGCCGCTTGATGACCTTGCAGTGGTCACACATCTTCTTGACCGAGGCCCTGACCTTCATCCTGTTCCGCCGTCCCTTGTCTGTTGGTGCCGTGGCTACGCGAGCCGCTGGAGGATGCGTCCCCGACCCGGGTCGGCGGCGCTGAGTTCGACCTGTACCCTGTCGCCCGGCAGGATGCGGACCGCCTGGAGGCGCGCCTTTCCGGCCGGATGGCAGAGAACCCTGTGGCCATCGTCCAGCTCGACCCGGTAGAGCGAGTCCGGAAGAGGTTCGATGACCCTCCCGACCAGGGGCTCAGCCACGCCGCAGGAAGAGGCGTGCGGAATCGGGCTGAACGGCAGCCGCGGTCGGCCAGTATACGAGATCCCCGGTTGCCGAGGCAAACCTGGGGAGGCTGGCTGAGCGGTCCGGTGCCATGAGGCTCGGATCCTACTGCGCCGCCCCGCGGCGGGTTGAGTCCAGCGGCCCGCCCTCGCCGGGCGCCGCACACCGGGCGGGGAGCGCGCGGCCCGTTGGCCGCGCGCTCCTCCCGGTGGCTGTCAGTCGAAGGTCAGGCGTGACTCGGGCGAATCGATCTGGGCGAATGCGCCGGCGATGGCCGAGTACCCCGGCGTCGTCGGATGGATGTTCGGCCCGAACGTCGGGTCGCACATGTATGTCCACTGGCACGTGAGCTCGACGTTGATCGGCACGCCGGTGGTCGCGTCCGGGGTGTAGTTGCCGGTCTGGTAGGTGCTGTAGACGTCGGCGATGCCGGCGCTCACCGACTGGTAGGCCGGCTTGAGGACGTTGTGGTTGAAGAAGTTCGTCTGGCGCCTGGGTCTGCTCAGCGAAGGTCACGCACGGGCCGCCGCAGGGGCCGCCACCGAAGTCGTGTCCGGCCACGGCGTACACCCAGAGGAAGGGATCGTAGTAGGTCATCCCGCGGATCAGCGCGTGCGGCGCGGCGCTGCGCAGCTGGCTCATGATCGTTCGGGAGGTTGGCGGCGACCGTCTGGGCGCCGTTGGTGAGGCATGCCTGGTTGAGGACAGGCGGTCCCCAGCCCTGGGTGCCGTCAGCGGCCTGCCCCGCGACCATCGGGCCGAAGTCGATCACACCGTTGGACGTGCCGTTCTGGCCGTCGCACTCGGGGCCGTTGGCACCGGTCTGCTGGCCCTGGGCATCGTTGGCGCCGATGTCGATGGTGATGACCTTGACGTTGTTCGCGCCGTCAGCCGCGATCTGCGCCAGCGCGGCGTGCAGCTGGTCGTCGAAGGCACCGCCGGAGGCTGCCGAGTAGTTGGCGGCACAGTGCGACGCCGGGTAGTTCGTTGTGGAGGTGTCGCTTCCGTGGATCATCGACGCCGTCGTCTCACCGGGGCAGCCGAGCTTCTGCAGAGTCAGCGGATGCTTGCCCCAGCGACCACTGATGCTGCTGTAGAGCTGGTCGGCATAGCCGTTGTTGGTGATCTGACCATCTGGGATGCGCGGCGGTCGGCTGGAAGCCCACCGACAGCGAATCACCGAGCGAGATGTAGTAGAAGGTGGCCGGCGATGCGGAAGCCGCCACCTTCTGTGGCCCCATGGCCATTGTCATCCCCGCCGCCACGACGGCGATGGAGAGCGTTCCGATGACGCGTCTGCGCATGCGTTTTCCCCCGAAAGGCGATCGACCACGTGTGTGGCCGCATTGAGGCTGGCATTGTGCGCCGTCTGAATTGCCTCTGTGGTGAAGGGTTGTGAAGAGAAGACAACACAATCACCAGCGCCGTGCGGACAGCGTCCTCAACATCTGATGTTGGCGCGGATTGGTAGTTCGACAGGCGTCCACCGCGAGGGAACGTTCGCCGTGCGATGGGCAAAGAAAAGGGGCGTGGGCACCGCCCACGCCCCTTTCGGGATTCGTCGCCAGGTCAGCTACGAGGCGTCCGACACGCCCGGGGTGAAGATGTAGACGGCCTTGAACGTCGACGTGGTCGCGCTCAGCGGGCAGACCCCCGCGGGGCCGGTGACCTTGATCGGCAGGTTGCTGATGTTGACCGTGAACTTGTTGACGTCGTCGTAGGTGCCGGTGACCTTGAACGCCTTGGTCGGTGCCACGGTGATGACGCACCCGAAGCGAGTTGTTGCACGACGGCACCGCCGATCGGCACGGTGACGGTCAGCTTGTCACCCGAGTTGGGCTCGGTTCCGGCCTCGTCGTTCTTGGCGTCCTTGAGGCCGATGGTCCACTTGCCGCTGCGTGGTGGTCGTGTCCGTGGCGCCGACGCTGTCGGTGCACGGCGCGTTGGCAGATGCCGTCGTTGAACGTCGGCAGCGGGTTGAGCGCGAACGCCTTGAGGCCCGTCGCCGGCGTCTTGCCACCTGCGTCGGAGTTGGTGCAGGTGACCGTGATCCCGCCGACGGTGAAGACCGTGCTGTTCGAATGGCCGTTGACCTGCGTGGCGGCGGGCACGTAGTGGTCGTCAGTGTCCGTGCTCGCCCTCGGTGCGGACGCGGACGCGGTGTGGGCGCCGAAAGCGCCGAGTGTGAGGGCTGCCGCGGCCGCGATGCCGGCGAGGCCCACCAACTTCTGTTTGCGATTGGTCATTGCTTCCTCCTGATTTGTCCGTGCTGAAAGGGAGACGGATCGACGTGATTGTGCGACGGGGGACCACGCTCCGCAAGGAGCGTGGTGCGCGAGTTGAGGCCGTGCGCAGACGACCAGACCAGTCCCCCCGCCCCTCGCATGAGCGGTGGTGTACCACAAAGGCGCCACCCCCTGCAGGCCGCCGAGGCGCAGTCCGGACGGAGCCGCGGGAGTGCGCGGCTCAGCGCCACCTCTGTTCAATCGCCCCAGCCCTGCCTATACTTCGGGCCTTCGCCGGGGTGGGCGACGCAGCGGTCGACGCTGCCTTGATCGAATACAAGAGAGGGGCTCGTCCGGTGGTAGACCGAGGGCGTCGCGGGGTGGTGACCCTGGGGGACCAGGCGCTGCTGTTCGCGGCTGCGGTGCGGGGGGCGTTCCAGAGGCCCTTCTATGGGGCGGAGTTCCTCGAGCAGTGCCGGTTCATCCTGGTGTCGTGCGCGGTGCCGCTGGCGCTCACCGGGCTGGGCTGGGGGACGATCGTGGCCCTGGAGGCGGGCAACTTCTTCAAGCTGGCCAGCGCGGAGTGGCGGATCGGCGGCTTCATGGTGCTCGCCAACGTGCGCGAGTTCGCCCCGGTGGCCACCGGGCTGATGGTGGCGGCGGTGTGCGGGACGGCGATCACCGCCGACCTGGGGGCTCGCAAGGTGCGCGACGAGCTCGAGGCGATCAGCGTGATGGGGATCAGCAACGTGCTCTTCATCGTGGTGCCGCGCTTTTTGGCGCTGGCGGTGATGACCGCCCTCTACAACATCCCCATGATCATCTTCACCTGCCTCTCCGGCTACCTCGCCTCGGTCGCCCTGGTGGGGGTGAACAGCGGGGCCTTCATCAGCACCTTCTACACCCAGGGCACCCTCCAGGACCTGTACGGCGGCGAGCTGAAGTGCGTCATCTTCGGGATGCTCATCGCCACGGTGTGCTGCTACAAGGGGATCACCGCGCGGGGTGGGGCCGAGGGGGTGGCCCGGGCGGTGCACCAGTCGGTGGTGGCCTGCTTCGTGAGCATCCAGATCATCGAGTACCTGTACACCCCGACCGTGCTCGCCCTCTTCCACTCCAACAACGTGCTGCGCTAGGCGAGCGAGGTGGCCGTCGTCTTCTCCCCGCCCACCAAGCCGCCGCAGCCGGCGCGCCGCCCGCGCGGGCCGGCAAGCCGTCGCGGCTGGCGGGGGCGCGCAACGGGCTGGAGACGCTCGGCAAGGTGGTCAACTTCGCGGGCGGGGCGATCGCCCACATCCCCGTCTCGACGCGCTACATGCGCGAGGTCTGGTGGTACGCGGCCTTCCTGGCGATCGGCTCGACCCCGATCGCGCTGGTGCTCACCTACTTCACCGGCAGCGAGTGCTCGATCGAGGCGTACTACTCGCTCTCCCAGATCGGCGCCCAGTCGCTGGCCGGGGTCTTCAACGCCATCTGCGACACCCGCGAGATCACCCCGCTCTTCTTCGGCTTCGCCATCGGCGCCAAGGTGGGCTGCGGGCTGGTCGCCGAGCTGGGCACGATGCGCGTCAACGAGGAGATCGACGCCCTGGAGGTGATGGGCATCCCCTCGAAGATCTACCTGGTGAGCACGCGCATGCTGGCCTGCTTCATCGTGCTCCCCTTCATGTACATCCTCTCGCTGGGGGTGAGCTACCTGGGCTCC
This sequence comes from Candidatus Dormiibacterota bacterium, assembly GCA_963823765.1. GTDB lineage: Bacteria > Chloroflexota > Dormibacteria > Aeolococcales > Aeolococcaceae > Aeolococcus. Next base: position 39,976 of record CAWGML010000002.1, on the reverse strand, counting down.
TACGTGGTCCAGATGGTGCAGGTGCCGAGCGGCACCATCAGCAGCGGGGTGTACTCCGACTACTTCTTCCGCTTCCTCAACGTCCAGGACCTCTTCTTCTCGATGATCAAGGCGGTGGTCTTCGCCTTCCTGATCGTCTGCGTGGCCGTCTACTACGGCTACAACGTCACCGGCGGCGCCGTGGGCATCGGCAAGGCCGTGGCCAAGACCATGGCCGTGGCCCTGGTGGTCACCGTGGTCGTCAACGCCCTGCTGACCCAGATCTTCTGGGGGACCAACCCCAATCTCCCCATCGCCACGTAACGAGGTGAGCGTGTCCGACCCCCCCGCCAGCACCGCCCCCGCCCCCGACCGGGCCACCGCCACCGCGCCGCCGCCGGCGGCGTCGTCGCCGTCCGCCAACGGCGCCCGCGCCAAGAACGTGCCCGGCCAGGACCACCCCGCCTACACCGACCTGCGCACCCCGCTCGGGGAGCGCCCCGAGACCCAGTCGCAGTCGACGTGGGAGAAGGAGGCGGTGATCGAGCTGCGCGACGTCCACAAGGCGTTCGGCCAGTTCAAGGTGCTCGACGGGGTGACCTGCCGCATCCCCAAGGGGGAGATCAGCGTGCTCATGGGCCCCAGCGGCACCGGCAAGAGCGTCACCCTGCGCCACATCGTGGGCCTGCTGCCCCCCGACCGCGGCGACATCTTCGTGGCCGACCGCGACGTGCCCCTGCTCAACGAGGACGAGCTCCTCGAGCTGCGCCGGGGCATCGGCATGCTCTTCCAGGACGGCGCCCTGTTCAGCTCGATGAGCCTCTACGACAACGTCGCCTTCCCGCTCCGCCAGCACACCAAGAAGAGCGAGGCCGACATCCGCGAGATCGTCATGGACCGGCTCACCGAGGTGGGCCTGGCCGGCGCCGAGAAGCGCATGCCCAACGAGCTCAGTGGGGGCATGCGCAAGCGCGCCGGCTTCGCCCGCGCCCTGGTCATGGAGCCCAAGATCCTCCTCTTCGACGAGCCCGACAGCGGCCTGGACCCGGTGCGCACCACCCTGCTCTGCGACCTCATCAGGGAGATCAGCGCAAAATACAAGGCAACCTCGATCGTGGTCAGTCACGACGTCGGCGCGGTGCGTCGCTTCGCCGACAACATCGGCATCCTCTACAAGGGGAAGATGCGCCACTTCGGCAACAAGCAGGAGATCGAGGAGTCCGACGACGAGTTCGTCCACCAGTTCTTCAACGCCTCCGGTGAGGGGCCACTCGGCATGGACTGACAGGAATGAGGTTGGCCCGCTCGACGGTCGTCGGCGTGGTGATCGCCATCCTGCTCGTGATGGCCGGCGCAGCTGCGATCGTTGTGCCGCGCGTGACCGGCGCCAGCGCGCATGAGCTGCAGGTCAGCTTCCCGAGCGCCGACGGGCTGGTCTCGGGCAGCGACGTGCTCGAGGCCGGCGCCAAGGTGGGCACGATCAGCGCTGTCGAGCCCACCCAGAACGACACCGCCCTGGTCACCCTGCAGATCGCCGACGACCACTGGCCCCTGCACAGTGGGCTGACCGCCGACATCCGCCCCAAGTCGCTGCTCGGCGAGAAGTACGTCGACCTCCACGACGGGCCCGCAGACGGCTGCGGTGTACAAGCCCAACGGGCCGATCACGGCACCGGCCAAGGCCGACCCGGTCGAGCTCGACCAGTTCATCAACTCACTCGACCCGCCCACCAGAACGGCGATCCGCGTCCTGCTCGACGACCTCGGCGCGGGCGTCGCGGCGCGCGGGCAGGACCTCAACACCGCCATCGCCACCGGTCGGCAGAACCTCGCCAACCTCGCGGTGACCGGCAAGACCCTCAACGATCGCGACCCCGACCTCGACCGCATCCTCGTCGGCCTCGACGGCGTGCTTGGCAAGATCACCACCAACGACCAGCTCAACCAGATGTCGCAGCTCATCAGCAACGGCCAGGCCACGCTCAACGACATCGAGTTCGGTGCAGCAGTCCTTCAGCCGCCAGTTCACCGACGCCAACCTGGCGCTCGCCGACCTCAACACCGCGTTCGACGGCGCCGTCCCGAGCCTGAAGACCACCCTCGACATCGCTCCGTCACTGGTCGCCAACCTCGGCCAGGAGACGAGCATGCTCGCCAACCTCGGGGCGATCGCCACCACCCACAACAACCTCAGCCCCAACGGCGAGTGCACCTCAGCGACACCGCCAACCAGCCGATCACCTCGGTGATCGGGGCACCGCAATGCTCGCCGATCTGGGAGCTGGTCAAGGGCCTGCTGCAGGGCCCGTCCGCCGCAGCCGGCGCGTTCGAACAGACCCCCACCGGCCAGAAGAACCCCATCTTCCGCGTGTGCATCATCGGCCTGCCGCCGCAGACGCTCGACGTCGGTGGCTGCGACAGCAACAGCGGCACCCTCGCGCAGGCCAAGGGTTTCCTCAGCGGAGACGGGGCGATGTTCGCCTCGTTCATCCAGAGCTGATGCGCAGCCGCTGGAACCTCCCGATCTACCTCGCCTACGCGGTCATCTCGGTGATCGCGATCGTGTTCATCGTCGCTCAGATGGGTGTGGCCGGCCCCTGGACGCATCGGTACACGGTCACCGCGGTGTTCTCCGACGCGGCCGACATCCTCAGCAACAACGAGGTCTACATGAACGGCAGCCGGGTCGGCTACGTCGGCGACGTCAGCGTGACCGGCGGCCAGGCGAACGTCCAGCTGGTGGTGAGCGACGCCAAGGCACTTCCGCTGCACAACGACGCGTCGGCCGAGGTCCGCAAGAAGAACCTGCTCGGCGAGACGTACATCGACCTGCAGCGCGGGTCGGGGCATGGCCAGCTCCCCGACGGGGGCACCATCCCGGTGAGCCGTACCGTCCCGATCACGGAGATCGACCAGGTGCTGGCGATCTTCGACCCGCAGACCGTGCAGCGTGTGCAGCTGCTCATCAACGCGCTCGGCCAGGGCACGACGAACAACGGCGACAACATGAACAGCTCGGCCGCCAGCGCCAACCAGCTCATCACGGCGCTGAACGGGCCGGCGCTGGAGCTGTCGGTCCGCCAGCAACAGGTCCAGGACATCGTGCTCGAGCTGCAGCGGTTCTACAGCGTCCTTGCCAAGCAGGGGCAGCAGGTCCGCGATGAGTTCGGCACCTGGAACCAGGTGATGGCCCAGCTGGCGGCGCAGGAGGGAGGCATCGTCGGCACCGTCCAGCAGGCCGACAGCCTGCTCACCAACCTGGACACCCTGACCAGCGGCGAGACGGGCAACATCAGGTCGCTGCTGGCCACCCTGCCCGGCGCGCTCACCAACACCAACTCCTTCCTGACCCAGGCCAACCTCATCAGCTCGAGCCTGGCCCCGTACCGGCAGTACATCAGCGACATCTTCCCGCCGCTGCAGACCTCCTTCGCGGAGACCGATACCAAGGGCAACCACTTCTTCTCGGTGTACTCGGTGACCTGCGCCACCGCGCTGTGCCAGGGCAACCAGCCGAGCAGCTACGCGCCGTCGACGCCCGGGGACGTGTGGGCCTCGTACACGCCGGGGGGGTCGGGAGGATGACCAGGTCGCGGACCCTGAGCAACGGCGTCATCCTCTTCGCGTTCGTCGTCTTCTGCGTCGGGGTGCTGGAGTTCCTCGCGCTGCACATCGGCCAGGGCAACCCGCTGTCGTCGAACTACACCGTGCACGCGGTCTTCGCCGATGCCGACGGCCTTCCCACCGCCGCTGACGTCCGGGTCAGCGGTGTCGACGTCGGCAAGGTGGTGGACATCTCCCGCGACCCCGCCTTGCCCGGCGAGACGGTGGCGACGCTGCAGATCACCGACTCCAAGGCGGTGCCGGTGTACACCGATGGCTATGCGACGGTGCGGGCCAAGACCCTGCTCGGCGAGAAGTACGTGGACCTGGCCATCGGCAACAGCAACACCGGCACGCTGATTGCCGACGGTGGCACCCTGCCTATCGCCCAGACCGGCAAGGATGTCTCCAACGACGAGATCTTCAATGCCTTCGACGCCCAGACCAGGGCGCAACAGCAGCAGGTCCTGGCGGAGCTCGACCAGGCCACGTTCCAGCGTGCCGGTGACATCCAGGCCATCCTCCCGCAGCTGACGACGGTGATCAGCGACCTGCAGCCCGTCGCCACCGTGTACGAGAAGGACCAGCCCCAGGTCGACGGCATCTTCGTCCAGCTCAACACCATCATGCAGACGCTCGCAGACGAGCACGTGCAGCTCGGCAGCCTGCTGCACAACGGCAACATCGCGACGGCCGCGATCGCCCAGAAGGACCAGGCCCTGATCGCCACCCTCGCCCAGGCGGCCAGCTTCTCGACCGAGATCAACAACGCCATGGCCCCGACGGTGGCGGCGCAGCGGCAGGCCATCCTGCAGCTCGGCCCCACGCTCGCTGCGCAGCAGTCGCTGCTCAACCTGGTGGTCGCCCCCCAGCCCGCCTGCGGCAACAAGCCCTGCGGGATCGACCAGCTGTTCACCGGCACGCTGCTCGGCAACATCAACTACCCGAACAACCAGCTGTCGATCTCCACGCGCCCCGGTGAGCTGGTCGCCGCCGAATGGGACGCCCTGTTCAGCCAGCCGAACTCCCCGCGCGCTGAGCATCGACATCTCCATCCACCTGAACAACGCCAACGCGGATCCACCATGATCGGCACACGGCAGTTCGCCCGCGGTCTCGCCTCCTCCCGAGGCGTGTTCGCCGTGGCCCTGCTCGCCGGTTCCCTGGCCGGCCTCGGCTTCCTCGGCAGCGGCAGCAGCGACCACCTGGTGACGGCGCGCTTCAAGGACGCCGACGGCCTGGTGGCCGGCAACGAGGTTCGCGTCGCCGGCGTCCCCGCGGGCACGGTCACGTCGGTCGAGATGGGCACCTCGGCGCGCCGGCACCCAGTACGCGGAGGTGGATCTCTCGATCGACACCGCCCACTGGCCCCTGACCCAGGGAAGCGCCGCTGGCGATCAAGCCGAAGGGTGTGCTCAGCAACGTGTACGTCGAGCTCGACCCGGGATCCGCCGCACGCGCCCTCTCTGGGCGACCACCCCTTCTTCGATGTCGGGCCAGACCTCGAGCCCGGTCAACCTCGATGCGCTGACCAACGTCTTCACCGGCAACGTGCGCGAGGCCATCCGCACCCAGCTCCAGGAGGGCGTGCTCGCGTTCGGCGGCACCGGTGCCGCCGACCTGAACCAGACGCTGCTCAACGCCAACCCGCTGACCGCCGACCTGGTGCCGCTCACCGACGTCCTGGCGACCCGCTCGCCCCAGCTCGACAACCTCAACAACGAGTTCGACACGATCACCGCCAAGCTCGCCAGCGAGGACGCCAACCTGCGTCCCCTCGTCGCCAACCTCGACACCACCCTGGGCGCCCTGGCGGCGCGGGAGGCCGACCTGCAGGGCACCCTGGTGCACGCAGCCAACGTGTTCGCCGACCTCAACCAGGCGCTGAGCAACCCCGCCACGCAGGCCGACCTGGCGCACATCTTCGCGGCCTCACCGCAGGCGCTGAGCTGTGCCGCGCGCGATGCCGACGTACCTCGACCCCATCATCAGCGCCGTCAACCCGTACATCTCGTACAAGGCCCCGTACAGCCTCGACACCCTGCTCGCCGACTTCGTCACCGCGACCGGCTTCAACACCCCGCCGAACCCGTTCGTCCCCGCCGCTCGGACAACTCCTTGCGCGTCGACCAGTTCCTCCCGCTGCCCGGGTACACCTCGCACGACAGCGGCGGCCTGACGCTCGAGCCACAACGGCTTCGTGAACACGGGCGCGACCAACTCCTATGAAGAGAAGCCGCCGCTGACCGGCACGTCGACGCACCCCACGCTGAGCGGCTGCGCACCACCGGCGGGGCTTCCATGAGCGGCACCGGACGTCGCACTCGGATGAGCCCCGTGCTCGCCGGATTCCTCGCCGGCATCGTGCTGGCTGTGGTCCTCGCGCTCCTCGCCAAGATCAACCTCGACCTCGCCGCGCCGTGGGCGCACACGCACACCGTGACCGCGCAGGTGGCAGACGTCGACGGGATCAGCGTCAGCAGCGACGTGCGCATCGCCGGCCGGATCGTCGGCCAGGTCACCGACGTCAAGGCCAATGCCGGCCACGCGACGGTCACCTTCCATGTCGATGACGCAGACTGGCCGCTGCCGGCCGACACGACGGCGTCGATCCGCCTCGCCACCCTTCTCGGCCAGAAGTATGTGCAGCTCGCTCCCGGGCACTCCACCCAGGTGATGGCCGAGAACGCGGTGATGGGACTGCGGATCGACTCGGCCGGTGGTCGACTTCGACCAGATCCTCAACACCTTCGACAAGCCCACCCGGGAGTCGCTGACCGAGCCTGGTGCGCACCGCCGCCGGCGCCGTCCAGGGCCAGGAGGGCACCCTCCAGCAGCTCATCCCCGACCTCAGCAACCTCTCCGTCCACAGCACGATCCCGACCTCGGAGCTGGTCGCGCGCAACGGTGAGTTCAACGCGATCCTCATCAACCTCGGGATCACCGCCGACCAGCTGAATGCGAGCAGCAACGACCTCGCGGGCCTCATCGACAACACCAACACGATCACCGCGGCGCTGGCCGCCAACCAGGGACGCGCCCTGACCAGCTTCATCACCAACACCGATACCCTCAACACGACGACGAACAATGTGCTCGCCGGTGGGTCGGCGGCGGCTCTCGACAGCGGCCTGCGGCGAGCTTGCCGGCTTTCGCGACCTCGCTGAACACGCTGCTGGGCACGCTGGTCCCGCAGACGGCCACGTTCACCCAGCCGGTGCCGGGCGCGGAGCAGAGCGACTTCGTCAATGGCAACAACGCCATCCCCTCGAAGTCCGGCATCGACCTCATCTACGAGATCGGCCAGGCCACCTCCCAGGGCTATGGCGGCACCAACTTCGGGACAGCCGCGGCGCCCAACTTCCAGGGCAACTTCTTCCTGCGCCAGTTCCTGTCGGGGTACGAGGACTGCTCGCAGAGGCACGAGAAGGACAACCCGTGCAAGTGGGGGGAGTACGGGCCCGTGATCCGTCGTGAGCTCAACCTTGCGGGGATCCCGACCGACCCGACGGGTGCCGCGCAGGCAGCACCGGTGGCCCCCGTCACCCCGGCCGCCGTCCCAAGCCCCTTGCCCAGCGCGGCGCCGTCCGATGGACCCTCGCTCTCGCCCTCGCTCTCGCCGTCGGCCTCGCCCTCCCCGACCCCAAGCCCGACCCCGACCGCGTCCCCCACGCCGACGGCATCGCCGGTCCCGACGCCTTCGCCCTCCCCGACCGCATCCCCCAACGTCTTCCCGTCGAGCCATCCGGCGACCCCTGCGCCGCAGTCCGCCACTGCGGCCGCGGTGCCGATCGGCAGCATCTGGGACACCCTGTTCGGAGCCATGCCATGAGCCGGCCCACGCGCCAACCCGCTGCTCAGCGGGCTGGTCAGCGCGGTGGTGCTCGCCTGCCTCATGGCCGGCATCGTCGTCGTCGGCATCCCCGGCGGGCCGCAGATCCCTGTTCCCTGGAACAGCAACCAGACGCTGCATGTGCAGCTGACCAACTCCAACGCGCTGGCGCCCGCACGCCAGCGTCGACATCGCCGGCATCAAGGTCGGCGAGGTCCAGAGCGTCGAGTCGTCCGGCAACGTCGCGGTCGCCGACCTGCAGATCCAGCAGAGGTACTTCGACATCCACCAGGACGCCACTGTGTACCTGCGTGCGCACGGCCTGTTCGGACCGAAGTACATCAGCATCGTTCCCGGGACGTCGTCAGCGCCGCTGGTCCCGGCCGGGGGAACGCTCGCCGCCGACCGCACCGTGCAACCGGTGAATCTCGACGCCATCCTGCAGGCGCTGCAGGCCCCAGAACAGCGGGACCTGCGCACCACCATCGTCGAGCTGGGCACCGCCGCGGCGGGGCGAGGCGACGATGTCAACCACCTGCTCACCGCCGCCAACAGCTTCACCAAGGTGCTCGACACCCCGGTGAAGGCGATCGACGGTGTCGCTCCGCAGCTCAGTGACATGCTGGTCAACAACGACACCTTCAACAACTACTTCGCGCAAGCGCCGCTCGACCAGCTGGTTGCCAACAGCGAGGCGACGTTCCAGGCGTTCGCAGCCAACGCAGGGCATCTCGAGTCATTGCTGACCCACGCCGACAACACGCTGACGTCGCTCGACGCAAGCCTCAACGGTCAGCCGGGCAACCTCGCCAACATCATCCAGCAGCTCGGCAAGCCGGGTGGGGCGGTCGACAAGCTCGACAAGCTGACGTACCTGCTCTCGCTGTTCGGCGCCAACCTCACCGGCAAGGAGGCCGCCCTCGGCTCGGACAAGGCGTCGCAGAACGTGGTCGGCGGCATCATCGGCGCGATCACCAACATCGCGTCTGCCTTCATCTACTCCGACAAGTGCCTGACCTTCGGCGCGCCCGGCGTCAACGACAACCACTGCTCGGTCTCGCCTGACGGGCGCATGCACTACCTGGACGCGCGCCTGTTCAACTTCCCGCCCGGCACGCACCCGATCAACACGTCGGCGATCGTGCCGGCGTCCGGCCCGGGCGACGTGCAGTTTGCCGGTCTCGGATTGAGCGGCTTCGGTTCCCTGCTGGGCTCGTGACGCGGGGTCATCCCGCAGGCCTTGGTGCAGAATAGGCCGGTGAGTGGCTGGCGATCCATCGGACCGCGCCTGGCGGGGCCGATGTCGCGACGGCCGCTGCGGTTCGCTGTCACAGCGCTGGTGATCAGCGCGCTCGGCGCCGCCGGCATGCTGCGCTTCGCTGTCGACTCGGGACAGTCGCTGCTCGTCGGCGGTTCATCGACCGCGGGCCAGACGTACGCGAACTTCTCCAAGACTTTCGGCGCTGACCCGATCGTCCTGGTGTTGACCGCGCAGCAACCCGACAGCGCCGTACGTCGAGAAGAACCTGGAACGGCTGGGCGCGCTCGAGGTCGACCTGGCCCACGACCCACGGGTGGCGTCGATCCTCGGGCCCGGGCACGGTGGCCGGCTCGCTGCGCGAGGCGGCCGTGGCCGAGGTCAGCAAGGTGCTCACCGAGTACCCGTACTTCATCGCCGAGACCGACTACGTCGAGCAGCTGCAGAAGGGGAACACCAACCAGCAGGACCTTCAGCAGCGGACGCAGACCGACATCAGCAACGCGACGTCCCTGCTCGAGCTGTACGTGGTGAAGGCGGCGAGCGACGCCCACACACGTCCGCGATGCAGTACAAGCAGCCATCCGGCGCGCAGGTCATCGACGCACGCGAGAAGGCGGTCGACGCCGCCGTTGCCAAGGATCCCGCGCCACCGCTGTGGGCGGAGTACCTCGCCGGTCCCGGCCAGGCCACCAACCCCACTGCCGCGCAGCAGTTCTTCGCGCAGGTGGCATCGTCGTACGGCGACTGCGACAGCCAGATCGCCTCGCTGCTGAAGATCGCACCGAGCTGCCAGGTGTTCTTCGAGCGCACGCTGCTCGACCTGCCCAAGTGCCCACCGTCGAACGGCCAGGCATTCTGCACACCGAAGACGCAGTGGTCCGCGGCGCTGCCCACCCCGCTCCCCGGTGGTCCGTCGTACGAGGTGATCACCATCCGCCTGAAGCCGCAGTACGCCAACAACCAGGCTGCGGTCGCATCCCTCCGCGACAAGATCGACAACCAGCTCGCCCATGGCATCGGTCGCGACTCCTACACCAAGGCGCTGTCCGCCGCGTCGGTGAGCAGCCTCGACGCTCTCGGCCCACTTGACCCGACCGAATGCGGGGGCGCCAGCGCCCAGCAGAACCCCGCCTGTGTCGCCAACTTCCACGACAAGCGCCTTGCCACGGTCATCGCAGGTGCACCGCTGCTCGCCCTCGGTGTCGCGCGATGCGATGAGCCGGCTGCTGGCCATCCTCATCCCGGTGGCGCTGTTCGTCATGCTCCTTCTGCTCGTGGCGGTGTTCCGGGTGCGCGGCCGCGCCTGGCCGCTCCTCGCCGCCGGCGCGGCAACCGTGCTCACGGTTGGCGGTGGTCTCCTCACCGGGACCCCGGTGACCCCCGCCGTGCTGGCCGGCGTGCCGGTGCTCATCGGGCTTGGGGTCGACTACGCCGTGCAGCTGGTCGCCCGGTTCTCCGAGGAACGTGCCGGCGGGGCCGACGCCGAGGAGGCGGTGCGACGGGTCGTCGCCAACACAGCGCACGCCACGCTGATCGCCGCGGTGACCACGCTCGCAGGCCTCGCCGCCCTGGCGCTGGTCAGCGGGATCGACGCCGGTCCGCTGGCAGCCGTGCCGCTGGTCGCGGAGTTCTCGATCGTCCTCTGCGCCGGTGTCATCTTCGCGTGGGTGGGCGGCCTGTTCATCGCCCTGCCGCTGGCGGTGTGGTCGGACCGGCGCCGTCCTGGAGTGGCCGGTCGGAGCGCGGAGCTCGCGAATTCGCGTGAGGCCACCCGCACGCCGGCCGGGCGCACCCTCGCCATCGCCGACAGCTGGCGCGGCGTCGTCGGGCTCGCCACCGTCCTCGCCCTGTTCGGCTGGGCGATGCTGCGCGTCGTGCCGGTCCAGACCGACGTGCAGCAGCTGCTGGCGTCGTCGCTGCCCGAGCTCAACGACATCGAGGCTGTGCAGGCGCAGACCGGCTACACCAACGAGGTCGACATCTACGTGCAGGGGCGACGTGGCCACCGGCCCGATCGATGCGCCGCACCGGCAGCCCGGCCAACGTGGAGTGGCAGTGCAGCGCGGCATCGCTGATCCGCACGGAGCACCCCGACACCGTGGGCCAGGCCACGTCGATCGGCGACTACGTGATCGCATCGACCACGGGCTCAAGTCGCGGCGCCACCGCGCCCTGTGTGCCCTCGAACACCCCCGGCGGATCCACGCCGACGCCGTCGCCCTCACCGTCCGCCGGGGCGTCCCCATCGGCAGGCGTGTCCAGCCCGTCAGCCGTGCCGTCACCAACCGGGTCCGCGTCGCCTTCGGCGTTGCGAGCCGGCAGCGGCGCGCAGGCGCGCCTCGCCGCTGCGACAGTGACGCCCGCCCCGACACCGGTCCCGTCGACGTCGGCGCTCCCCGGCCAGCCCGTCCTGGGTCGGCCTCACCGTCCGCGTCGCCGGCGCCCGGCGCCGCCAAGCCTTCGACGCAGACGCGCTTCCTGTGCGACCTGCGCCTCTTCCCCCGCTCTCACGGACGCTGGTGATGACGGTCGGCGTCGACACCGTGCCGTGCCCCCCGATCGACGAGTACCAGCAGCTCTTCCTCACCAAGGACGCGACGCCCATCACGCCGACCGCCGCGAGGATCGCCGTCGGGGTCCACACGACCTCGGTCGCCGAGCAGGCGAAGCTCATCGACGCGCTGCGCGCCGACGTCGCCAACCCGCCGAACGGCATGACGGCCACACCCACGGGACTCGCCGCGCTCGCGGCCACCGCCTACGACAACATGGTGAGCCGCGCCTACCTTCTCAACGTCGCGCCGCTGGTGCTGGTGGGGTTGGTGCTCCTGGCGGTGTACCGGCAGCCGCGACGCGCACTCCTGCCGCTGCTGCCGACCGCGCTGGCGGCGGGCTGGGCGCCGCTGGTGCTGCTCGTCCTCGGGCGCCTCCCCGGCGGCCTCGGCACCACCCTGGGCTCGCTCAACCCGCTGACGGTGGTGCTCGGCGCGCTCATCGTCGCGCTCGGCACCGAGTTCGGGGTGGTGCTGCTGAGCCGCTTCTACGAGGAACGCCGGCGAGGCCTCGACCCGCGGGAGGCTGCAGCCGCGGCGCTCGACGGCGTCGGCAAGGCCATCCGCGTCTCAGCGCTCACGCTGGGCGCAGGGTTTGGGGTGCTGGCGATCAGCGGGCTCTTCCCCAACTCGCTGCCGCTCGTGTCCGACTTCGGGCTGGCGGTGGTCATCGATCTCGCGCTCGCCATCCTCGCGGTGTTCGCCGTCATGCTCCCACTCGCGGTGGCCCTTGAGCAGCGCAGCCCGCTCGAGCTCGCCGCCGAGCCCGTGACCGCCGCGGTGTCCGTGCAGCCCGCGCCGGGCGCAGACCCAGAGGCGAAGGTCCCCGCGCGGACGACCCGGAGGGCCAGGGCGGCACGTGAGGCAAAGGTGTCGCCCGCGCCTGCCGCCGAAGCGGCAGTGCCGGCCATCGCACCGGCCGAGCCGCCCCGGACCAAGCGTCCGGCGGCGACGCCCGCCACCCGGAAGCGAGCGACGCCGGCGGCTGAGGTGCCGCGACCGCGCAAGCGCCGGACGGCGCCGGTGCCAGAGGCGCCGGCGCCCGCGCCCGATCCCGCCGCGGCCGCCCGGCTCGCCGCCGCCGGCTTCCCGGTCCGCAAGTCGCTGGAGGACTTCCGCGTCGAGATGTCGTCCGTCCCGGCAGGCACAGTCGCGGACCTCGCCGGCCTCGGCTGGCTCGACGCCGCGGAGAACGTCTGCCTCATCGGACCGGCGGGCACCGGCAAGTCCCACCTCCTCATCGGCCTCGCCGACGCGGCTGTGGCCGCCGGGCGCAGCGCGCGCTACTTCTCGGCCGAGGAGCTGGTCGAAACCCTGCACGGCGGCCTCCAGGACAACTCCGTGGGGCGGGTCATCAACGAGCTGCTCGCGAACGACGTCATCGTCATCGACGACCTCGGCTTCGCCATGCTGGACGAGCGCGGCACGCAACTGCTCTTCCGGTTCGTCGCGGCCGCCTACGAGCGGCGCAGCCTGCTGGTCGCGAGCCAGGTGCCTCTCGACCGCTGGGCGGCGTCGCTGTCGTCCCCGGACACCGGCGCCTCGCTCGTCGAACGGCTGCTGCACCACGCGGTGGTGGTCACCACCGAGGGCGAATCCTTCAGGGTGCGCGAGAGCCGAGCTCGTCGCGGCGGCTAGCGACCAGCTCCGTCAGACCCTGGCGACCGTGGCCGGTCAGTGCGTCGGGCTGGGCGTCGGGGTGGGCGGCTTCGGTGTGTGCGTCGGCTTGGGGGTCGCCGTCGGAGTGGGCGTCGCGGTTGGGGTTGCGGTCGCGGTCGGCGTGGGGGTCGGGGGCGACGTGGGCGTTGGCGTTGGCCTGGCGGTCGGCCGTGGGGTGGGCCGGCCGCTGGACGCGGGCGATGGCGTGAGCTCCGACGTCCTTCCGGGCCGGGCGGTGGCGGGCGGCAGCGACGCCGGCGTGCCGCTGGGGACGGGTGCTGTGGCGTCCGGCGTCGACGGCTGGTCCGGTGTGGGGCTGGGCGCCGGCGTTCGCAGGGCCGAGACGTCCGAGCCGAGGCCGGTGACCCTCGGGGCGGCGGACAGCGCCTGGACGATGATGACGGGAGCGATCGCCAGCAGCACCACGCTGAGGATGGCCGCGGCCAACCGTTGCCTGCGCCAGGGCCGGCGGCCCGGGGTGAACACCATCCTGCCGGGCGCCGCCTGCGGTGACAGCTCCGCCACCAGGAGCCGGAGGGTGGCCGCGCCGCTGTGGTCCCACCCGTCGCCGAGGAATGCCCGGCCCGCCTCGGCCGCGTCGGCCTGGAGCTGCGCGGCCGAGGCCCGGATCGCCGGGTCCGGCTCGAGCCCTCGCTCGACGAGCTCGCGTGCCGGGAGCGGCACCGCGCCGTCGCCGAGCGCCTCCCTGAGGATCTCGGTGACCGCGAAGACGTCGCCGGCCTGGGATCCGGGCGCGCCGTGTCGTCGTTCGGGAGCCGTGTACCGGGATGCCGTGGCCTGCGGCGTGGCCGGCTCGGCGCCCGCCGGCGGCCGGACGATGGTGAGCTCGCCTGCGGTGTCGATGAAGATGACACCGGGGCTGACGTCACCGTGGACGACACCGGTGCCGTGGAGCGCCTGCAGCGCGGCCAGGGCACGCTGGTAGAGCACGAGGCTGGCGGCGAGGTCGAGGGCCGGGGCGCCATCGAACAGGCGGCGCACCGTCATGCCGCGCACGCCGGACGAGCGCGCCCTCAGGCCAAGGAACCCCACCCGCCGATTATCCGCCTTCACCTTTGCCGGTCACGTCGCTCAACGCGGGGAAGCGGCGGCCTCCACGCGGTTCGGCCGCAGGGTGAGCACCTCGGGGCCGCTCTCGGTCACCGCCACGGTGTGCTCGAAGTAGCAGGAGAGCTTGCCGTCGGCGGTGACCACCGTCCAGCCGTCCGCGAGGACGCGCACCTGCGGGCCGCCCACGTTGACCATCGGCTCGATGGCCAGCACATAGCCCGGCTTGAGCTGGTTGCCGGTACCGGGCTGCCCGTGGTTCGGCACCTGCGGCGGCTCGTGCATGTTGCGGCCGATGCCGTGGCCGACGTACTCGCGCACCAGGGAATATCCCTGTGCCTCCGCATAGCCCTGGATGGCGTGCCCGATGTCGCCGATGGTGTTGCCTGGACGGGCCATGGCGATCCCCCGCTCCAGCAACTCGCGGGTCACCTCGATGAGCCGGGCAACCTCGGCGCTCGGCTCACCACATGCGACCGAGAGGCCGCTGTCCGCCCACCAGCCGTCGAGGATCAGGCCGCAGTCGAGCGAGACGAGGTCGCCGTCGTCGATCACCCGGGCACCCGGGATGCCGTGGACCACCTCGTCGTTCACCGACACGCACAGGGAGTTCGGGTAGTCCTGGTAGCCGAGGAAGCCGGGGATGCAGCCATGGTCGCGGATGAAGGTGTCCGCCTCACGGTCGAGGTCGAGGGTGGTGATCCCGGGGCGCACCTGCGCGGCGAGGTGGGCGAGGCATGCGCCGAGGATCTTCCCCGAGACGCGCATCTTGTCGATCTCCTCGGGGCGCTTGAGCCGGAAGGCCTCGACCCTGCCCGCCATCTCAGGCCACCTCGCCGGGGCGCGCCTGGTCGCCGAAGATGGTGAGGATGGAGTCCGTCACTGCCTCGATGGGCAGGTTGCCGTTGACGAACTCGATGCGCGTGCCGTGCTCCTCGTAGTAGCCGATCACGGGCGCGGTCTTCTCCTCGTACTCGCGTCTGCGCTGCACGTACGCCTCCGGCGTGTCATCAGCGCGGTGATCCACCTCCGAACGGTGAGCGATGCGCTTCTTCAGCTCTGCCTCGGGAACGTCGAAGAACAGCACCACGCCGATCTCCCGGCCGGTGCGCTCGAGCATCGCGTCCAGCTCTTCGGCCTGCGGCACGGTGCGCGGGAAGCCGTCGAGCAGCACGCCTCCGGCCGCGTCCGGCTGGGCGATGCGGTGCTCGATGATGCGCACCATCATGTCGTCGGGGATGAGCCCCCCGCTCTTCATGATCGGCTCCACCTCCCGACCGAGGTCGGTACCGGCCTCGACCTCGTCGCGCAGCATCTGGCCGGTGCTCACGTGGGGCATGCCGAAGCGCTTCGAGATGATCGCCGCCTGCGTGCCCTTGCCGCTTCCCGGCGGGCCGAACAGGATCGTGATCACCTGATGAAGCCCTTGTACTGGCGCATCAGCAGCTGTGTCTCGATCTGCTTCATGGTGTCGAGCGCCACGCCGACGACGATGAGTATCGCCGTGCCCCCCAGGTACAGGCTGGTGGGGTCAGCGCGGGTGGCGAAGGCGGTGAAGAGCGGCAGGATGACGGTGATCACCGCCAGGAAGAGCGCTCCGGCGAGCGTGATCCGGCCCATGACCCGTCCGAGGTACTCGGCGGTGCTCCGTCCCGGTCTGATGCCAGGGATGAACGTCGACTGCTTCTTGAGGTTGTCGGCGACGTCGTTGGGGTCGAAGACGACAGCGGTGTAGAAGTACGTGAAGCCGAGGATGAGCAGGAAGTACAGCCCGTTGTACAGCACGTTGATGTACCACTTGGGCCCGTTCGGTTGCCAGTTCGCGGTGATCCACGACGACGCGTTGCCGAGGAAGCCGCCGGCGCTGGCGAAGAGGTTGGCGAAGATGGTCGGGAAGAACATGATCGACAGCGCGAAGATGATCGGGATCACCCCGGCGGTGTTGATGCGCAGGGGCAGGAAGTTGCGCCGTCCCTGTGAGGCCGCGCCGGTGCGCGGGTTGAGCACCCGTTGGGCGGACTGCACCGGCACCTTCCTCTGCGCCTGCTGGACGGCGATGATCCCGGCTGTCACGACAAGGGCGATGACCGCGACACCGAGGATCTGGATGACGTGCGTGCCACCGGTGGTGCCGTAGTCCCCGATCGACGGGATGACGCGGGCGATGATGCCCGTGAAGATGATCAGCGACACGCCGTTGCCGACGCCGTACTCGGTGATCAACTCTCCCAGCCACATCGCGATGATCGTCCCGGCCACCAGGGTGAGGACGATGCCGATCTCCTGGGTCGTGGTGGCGTTGGGGATGATCGCCTGGGGCACGCCGTTGATGGTCACCGCGTTGGGGTTGGTGAACAGCGCCAGGAAGCCCCAGCCTTGCAGCGCGGCGAGCGGCACCGTCAGCCAGCGGGTGTACCGCGTGATCTTCTTGCGGCCCTGCTCACCCTCCTTGCTGAGCTCCTTGAGCCGGACCGAGACCACGGTCATCAGCTGCATGATGATGGTGGCGTTGATGTAGGGGTTGAGGCCTTCCGCCACGATGGTGAAGCGCTGCAGGCCACCCCCGCCGACGAGGTTGAAGAGCCCGAGCAGCGAGTTGCTGCTGAAGAGCGCCTGCAGGGCCTTGGGATCCGCACCGGGGATGGAGACGTTGGCGAGCACACGGAACGCCAGCACCAGGCCGATGGTGATCACCAGCTTCCGGCGAAGCTCCGGGATGCGCATGGCCTGGCCAAGCGCCTGCAGCAGGTTCACGCCTGCGGCTCCTCCTGCGCGGCACCCGCGGTGTCGTCGTTCGTCGCGGCGGTGCCTGTCGAGGCCGCGCCCGTGCCCGCGCTGTCCTCGTCCGCGCTGGCCGCCGCAGCGGTGCGCGCGCGACGCCGGGACGCGGCATTGTCCTGCGCGGCCGGTCGCTCATCAGGGGGCGCCGGCTCCTCGAGCAGGTCGAGGCGTCCGCCGGCCGCCTCGATGGCGGTGCGCGCGGCAGCGGAGGCGCGGTGGACCCGCACGTGCACGGCCACCTTGACGCGGCCGGCGGCGAGCACCTTCACCGGCACGTCGGGGCCGGTCACCAGGCCGGCGGCGGCAAGAGCGGCGCCGTCCACGATCGCGTCCCGGTCGAAGCGGTTCAGCTTGCTGAGGTTGACGACCTGGTACTCACGGCGGAAGCGGTTGTGGAAGCCACGCAGCTTGGGCAGCCGCATCGACTGCTTCATCTGGCCGCCCTCGAACCCCTTGGGGACGCTGCTGCTCTCGCGCGAGCCCTGGCCCTTCTGGCCGCGGCCGGATGTCTTGCCCTGCCCCGCTGAGATGCCCCGCCCGACGCGCGTGCGCTTCTTGCGACTGCCCGGGGCGGGCTTCAGCTCATGCAGCCTCATGACTCCGCCTCGGTGGTGGCGCGCGCCAGCACCGCCATGCCCTCAGGGCTGTCGGCGGCCACGCCCTCGACGCTGACGAGGTGGCGCACCTTGTGCACCATGCCGCGGATGGACGACGTGTTCTGGTGCTCGACGGTGTGGTTGAGCTTGCGCAGGCCGAGCGCGGCGAGCGTGGCCTTCTGGTCCTTGGCGTAGCCGATCTTGCTCTTGCGGTAGGTCACGCGCAGCGTGCTCATGCGCCCACCACCTCGGCTGCGCGAGCGCCCTCGCCGAGCATCTCCGCGGCGCGCTTGCGACCGACCATCCGCTCCGGTTCGAGCCCGCGAAGGGCGGCGACATCGCGAAGCGTGCGCATGCTGGCGAGCGCCGCGATCGTGGCCCGCACCACGTTGATGGGGTTGTCGGTGCCGAGCGACTTGGTGAGGATGTCGTGGATGCCGGCTGCCTCGACGACCGCTCGCATCGAGCTGCCGCTGATGACCCCCGTCCCGGGCACTGCAGGCTTGAGCAGGACCTTGGCCGCGCCCAGCTTGTAGTGGACCTCGTGGGGGATCGTGCTTCCAACCATCGGCACGGCGATCATGTGCTTCTTGGCGTCGTCGACACCTTTGCGAATGGCGTCGGGCACCTCACCCGCCTTGCCGAGCCCCGCGCCGACGCGGCCGGCACCATCGCCGACCACGACGAGGGCGCTGAAGGAGAAGCGGCGGCCGCCCTTCACCACCTTGGCGACGCGGTTCAGCGAGACGATCTTCTCCTGCAGGTCGCTGGCGCGGTCGTCGCGCCGATCCATGCGCATGGCCATGACTAGAACTCCAGTCCCGCTTGGCGGGCAGCGTCGGCGAGGGCCTTGACCCTGCCGTGGTAGAGATAACCGCCGCGGTCGAAGACCACCGCGCTGACCCCCTGGCCGCGGGCGCGCTCGGCGATCACACGGCCCACGACCGCGGCACCCGCGGTGGCGGCGTTGCCCGTGCCGCCGAGCTCCTTGCGGATGTCGGCGTCGTGCGTCGAGGCGGCGGCGAGCGTGTGGCCGGCTGTGTCGTCGATCAGCTGGACGGTGATGTGGTTGAGGCTGCGGAACACCGCCAGGCGCGGGCGATCCGGCGCCCCGTGGACGTTCTTGCGCACCCGGCGGTGGCGGCGGTCGCGGGCGGCGCGACGGTCGAACTTGGTGTGCATGACTACTTGCCCTTCCCGGCCTTGCCGGACTTGCCCGCCTTGCGCCGGATGACCTCGCCCCGGTACATCACGCCCTTGCCCTTGTACGGCTCCGGCTTGCGGAACGAGCGGATCTTGGCGGCCACCTGGCCGACGACCTCCTTGTTGGTGCCGCTCACCGTGATCTGTGTCGGCGTCGGCACCTCGATGGCGACGCCGTCGGGGGGCGTGTAGCGGATGGGGTGCGAATAGCCGAGGCTGAGCACCAGGTCGCTGCCCTGCTTGGCCGCGCGGAAACCGACTCCGACGAGGTCGAGCTGACGGGTGAAGCCCTGGCTGACACCCTCGACCATGTTGGCGACCAGCGTGCGAGTGAGGCCATGCAGGGACCGGTGTGTGGTCGTCTCGGTGGGCCGGCGCACGCTGATGACACCGTCGTTCACGTCGATGATCATCGACGGTGGCAGGCTGCGCTCGAGCGTGCCACGCGAGCCGGTTACGGTGATGTGGCTGCCGGTCAGCGTCACCTCGACGCCGCCGGGGACCGTGATGGGGAGCTTGCCGATTCGGGACATGACGATTACCAGACGTACGCAACCACCTCGCCACCGAGGCCGGCGCGCTGCGCCGCCTGGCCGGTCATGAGACCGTGCGAGGTGGAGATGATGGCGATGCCGAGGCCGCCGAGCACACGGGGGATCTCGGATTTGCGGGCGTAGACGCGCAGCCCCGGACGGCTGATCCGGCGCAGGCCGGACAGCGCACGGCCCCGCGGCGTGCGCGGCTTGAGCGTGATGGTGAGCAGCTGCTGGGGCGCTTCCCCCTCCACCTCGAAGCCCTCGACGAAGCCCTCGGCGGCGAGGACCTTGGCGATCTCGATCTTCATCTTCGACGCGGGGATGGCGACGGTGTGGTGGTTGGCAGCGCTGGCGTTGCGCACGCGGGTGAGCATGTCGGCGATCGTGTCACTCATCATGGCCGTCTACCAGGAGCTCTTCTTGACGCCGGGGATCTGCCCCTGCGAGGCCATGCCTCGGAAGCAGATGCGGCACATTCCGTACTTGCGCATGAAGGCGCGCGGCCGCCCGCACACGCCACAGCGGTTGTGCTGCTGCACCTCGAACTTGGCCGGGCGCAGCGCCTTGGCGATCAACGATTTCTTGGCCACTGGTTACCTCTCCACGCCGTATCCGGAGGAGTCCCCGGACGCGCGCGGTGTTGCGATCACGATTGCTGTCCAGGCTTGCGGAAGGGCATCCCGCAGGCCGCCAGGAGGGCCCGGCCCTCGTCATCTGTGTTGGCGGTGGTGACGATGCAGACCTCGAGCCCGCGCAGCTTGTCGATCTTGTCGAAGTCGATCTCCGGGAAGACCAGCTGCTCGCGCAGCCCCAGGGTGTAGTTCCCGTGCCCGTCGAACGCCTTGGGCTCGATGCCGCGGAAGTCACGGATGCGGGGCAGCGTGACGCTGATGAGCTTGTCGAGGAACTCCCACATGCGGCGGCCGCGCAGGGTGACCTTGACCCCGATCGGCATGCCCTCGCGCAGCTTGAACGCCGCCACCGACTTCTTGGCGCGGATCACGATCGGCGCCTGCCCGGTGATGGTCTTGAGGTCGTTGACCGCGGCGTCGATGGCCCGTCCATTCTGGATGGCCTCACCGAGGCCGATGTTGACCACGATCTTCTCGACGCGCGGCACCTGGTTGGCGTTGCGGTAGCGGAAGTCGCGCACCAGGGCAGGGATGATCTCGTCCTGGTAGCGCTGGCGGAGGCGGGGCAGCTCGGCGATCGCGGTGGCCATCAGGACTCGTTCCTCAGGTAGATCTCGTCGCACTTCTTGCAGACGATCGGCAGCGTGCCATCGGGCTGGGCCACGCGCGAGATGCGCGTCGGCTTGTCGCAGCGGTTGCAGACCAGCAGCACGTTGCCGTAGGCGATGGGCGCGTTGAAGTCGATGATGCCACCCTGGATGTTCCCCGCGGCTCCTGACTTGGTGTGCCGCTTCAGGCGGTTGATGCCCTCCACCACGATGCGCTGAGTGGCCGGGATGGTGCGCACCACGGTGCCGCGCTTGCCCTTGTCCTTGCCGGCGATGACCTCGACGGTGTCACCGGCCCTGATGTCGAGGAGGCGCGCCCGCCCCTGCGCCCAGCCACGGTGACGCAGCCCGATGCGGGAGCGACGCTCGGTCTTCACGCTCATGTCAGAGCACCTCCGGTGCGAGGCTGACGATCTTCATGAAGTTGCGCTCGCGCAGCTCGCGGGCCACGGGCCCGAAGATGCGCGTCCCGCGCGGGCTGTTGTTCGGCTGGATGAGCACTGCGGCGTTCTCGTCGAAGCGGATGTTGCTGCCGTCGGGACGGTGGTACTCCTTGACGGTGCGGACCACCACGGCGCGCACCACGTCACCCTTCTTGACCTGCGCGTTGGGCTGGGCGACCTTGACCGTGCCGATGATCACGTCACCGACCGACGCGTACTTGCGGTAGCTGCCCCCGAGCACGCGGATGCAGAGGAGCTCACGGGCGCCGCTGTTGTCCGCCACCTTGAGGACGGACTCCTGCTGGATCACCTACTTGGCCTTCTCGAGCACGGCGGCGATGCGCCACCGCTTCTCCTTGGAGAGTGGACGGGTCTCGGTGATGCGCACGCGGTCGCCGACGCCGCTCTCGTTGGTCTCGTCGTGCACCTTGAAACGGCGGTTGATGCGCACCACCTTCTTGTAGAGGGCATGCGGCTTCTGTTCCTGGACGAGCACGACGCGCGTCTTCTCCATCTTGTCGCTGACCACCACGCCCTCGCGCACCTTGCGGCGCGTGCGGACGGTGGGGGCCTCGGGCTGGCTGCTCATTCCTTGTCCTCGTCGGCTTCGGCCGTGTCCTCTGCGACCTCCGGGTCCTCGACGCGCTCCACGTCGATGTCGCTGATGACCTCCTCAACCGGGGCGTCGACACTGACCACCTCGGTCTCGTCGGTGGTGCTCTTCGCCGCCGCCCGCGCGCGGCGCGGGCGCGCAGGCGCGATCGTCACCGGGGTGTCGGCCTTCGGCCGGCTGCGCCGCGATGTCGTGGCTGCGACCGGCCGCGGCGCCGGCGCCGGCTCACCGCGCTCGGCGGCCAGGCGGATCTCCACCTGCACCGTCATGGTGCGGGCGATCTCCTTGCGGATGGCGCGGATCTGGCGGTGGTTCTCGACCTGGCCGATGGTCTGCTGGAGGCGGACCTGGAAGAGCTGCCCGCGCTGCTCGCGCAGGTGCGCGACGAGCTCCTCCCCGCTGAGCGCGCGGAGGTTGTCGAGAGCGACGGCACGGGCGGTCATGCGCTCTCCTCGGCCTCCGCACCGGGCTCCTCACGGACCACGAAGCGGGTGCGGATCGGCAGCTTGTGGGCGGCCAGGCGCATCGCCTCCTTGGCCACCTCGGGCGACACGCCCGACATCTCGAAGAGCATGCGGCCGGGCTTCACGACCGCCACCCAGCCCTCGGGCTGGCCCTTGCCGCTGCCCATGCGGGTCTCGGCCGGCTTCTTCGTGAACACGTGGTCGGGGAAGACGCGGATCCAGATCTTGCCGCCGCGCTTGACGTGGCGCGTCATGGCGCGCCGAGCGGCCTCGATCTGGCGGTTGGTCATCCAGCAGACACCCATGGCCTGGAGCCCGTACGTCCCGAAGGAGATCTTGTTGCCGCGCTGCGCGGCTCCCTGGCGGCGACCGCGATGGAGCTTGCGATGCTTGGTGCGCTTGGGCATGAGCATGGCTCTACTCCTCCTCCGCGGCGGACGACGCCGACGGTGGGGTGGCGGACTTGCGGGCCGGCGGCTTGCGGGCCGCGCTCTTCGCCGGGGCGCGCGTGGCCGGCTTCTTCGCGGCGGCCGGCGCCTTGCGCTTCGACACCAGCTTCTCCACCTTCTCGCCGTCCTCCGGGATGACCCCGACAGCGGCGGCCACCGCCTCCTCCTCCGCGTCGGCCTCGGCGTCGACCTGCTCCTCCTCGAGCGCTGCCTCGACGTCCCCGGCCTCAGCCTCGTTGCGAACCTCGGTCACCGACTCCTCCACCGCGACGGCTGCCGCCGGCTGCTCGGCGGCACGAGCCGGCGCGGGCGCCTCGGCGGCCGCCGCCACCGGCGCGGCGCGCTCCAGGGCCTCGGTGGACTCGTCGTCCGCTTCGCGAACAGCGCTGCCGCTGATGGGCTCACCCGTCGCGGTCACGAAGTCGCCCTTGTAGATCCACGCCTGGACGCCGATGCGCCCGAAGGTGGTGCGTGCTTCCGCCTGGCCGTAGTCGATGTTGGCGCGGAGTGTGTGCAACGGCACGCGGCCACCGCGATCCCACTCGCGCCGTGACATCTCGGCCCCGCCCAGCCGTCCGCTCACCTGGATCTTGCAACCCTTGGCGCCGGCGCGCATCGAGCGCAGCAGCGTCTGCTTGAGCGCGCGCCGGAACGCGATCCGCTTCTCCAGCTGGGAGGCCACGTTCTCGGCGACGAGCTTGGCGTCGAGCTCGGGCGTCTTGATCTCGTGGATGGTGACGCGGACCTTCTTGGCGGTGATCTTCTCGAGCTCATCGCGCAGCGCGTCGACGGAGGCGCCCTGCTTGCCGATCACGATTCCCGGCTTGGCAGTCTGGATGGTCACGGTGAGCTCGTTGCCGCGACGCTCGGTCTCGATCCGGGCGACGCCGGCGTTGCGCAGGCGGCCACCGATGAGCTTGCGGATCGCGATGTCCTCGTGGAGCAGCGACGTGTAGTCCTTGTCGGCGTACCAGCGCGCTTCCCAGTTGCGGTACACGCCCAGGCGGAAGCCGATCGGGTGGACTTTCTGGCCCATTACCCTGTGTCCCCTTCGCCGGTGTCGGTGGCCGGCTCCTCGATGACGTCGGTCGACGCCGTGTCCTCTGTGTCGTCGGTCGCCGGCTCATCCGCGATGGGAGCCGTGTCGGTGGGCGCCTCGGCGTTGGGCGCATCCGCCGCCTTGGCCGCGGGACGGCGGCGGCGCGTGGGGGCGACGCCCGGGGTGGCAGCGGTGGTCGGCGCGGCTGCGGCGGCTCCACGGCCCCGTCGCGGTGCGGGCGTCTCGCGGGACGGGCCCGCGGCCGGGGCGGTGACCACGGTGCGGGGCATGCGGATCTTCGAGCGCACGCGGTTGCGCACCGCCGGCTCGTCGTCGGTGACGAAGGCACGCAGGTGAGCGGTGCGCTTGAAGATGCTGCCCGACATGCCGCGTGGCTTGGGCCGGAAGCGCTTGATGATCGCTGCCGCCTCCACCTCGACGCGGGCGACGCGCAGCGTCGAGGCGTCGAGGTTGTAGTTGTGCTCGGCGTTGGCTGCGGCCGACTTGATGACGTTGGCGACGTCGCGGGCGGCCGCGCGCGGCGTGAAGCGGAGGATGACCAGCGCCTCGGCGACGGGCAGGCCCTCGACGCTCGCGGTCACCAGGCGCGCCTTGCGCGCCGTGGTGCGAACCCATTTGGCGGTTGCGACGACTTCCATCTCTTCTCTACTTGAGCGCCGCGCTGCGCTCGGTGTGGTGACCGTGGCCGCGATAGCGGCGGGTGGCGGCGAACTCACCGAGCTTGTGCCCGACCATCGCCTCGGTGATGAAGACGGGCACGTGCTTGCGCCCATCGTGCACCGCGATGGTGTGGCCGACCATGTCGGGGAAGACGTCGCTGCGGCGCGACCACGTCTTGATGATCCGCTTCTCGCGGCTGGCGTTGAGCTGCTGCACCTTCTTGAGGAGGTGGTCGTCGCAGAACGGACCTTTCTTCAGGGAACGGCTCATCTCTCTACTTCTTGCGACGTCGCACGATCATCCGATCGGTCGACTTGTTGTGCCGGGTGCGGTAGCCGAGCGCGGGCTTGCCCCAGGGCGTCTGCGGATGGCCACCGGCACCGCTGCGGCCTTCACCACCGCCGTGGGGGTGGTCGAAGGGATTCATCGTCATGCCGCGAACGGACGGCCGCCAGCCGCGCCAGCGCGACTTGCCGGCCTTGCCCACGGTCTCGTTCTCATGGTCCACGTTGCCGACCTGTCCGACGGTGGCGGAGCAGTGGATGTCGACGCGCCGCACCTCGCCACTGGGCATGCGCAGGGTGGCGAACCCTCCCTCCTTGGCGAGCAGCTGCGCGGCGCCGCCGGCGCTGCGCACCAGCTGGCCGCCGCGGCCGAGCTTGAGCTCGATGTTGTGGATGGTGGTGCCGAGCGGCATGCTCGCCAGCGGCAGGCTGTTGCCGGGCCTCACCTCGGCCTTGGGGCCTGCCATGACGCTGTCGCCCACGGCCAGGCCGAGTGGGGCGAGGATGTAGCGCTTCTCGCCGTCGGCGTAGTTGACCAGCGCGATGCGCGCCGAACGGTTGGGGTCGTACTCGATGGTGGCCACGCGTCCGGGGACGTCGATCTTGTTCCGCTTGAAGTCGATGACCCGGTACAGCTTCTTGTGGCCGCCGCCGCGGTGGCGGACGGTGATGCTGCCGGTGTTGTTGCGGCCGCTGTGCTTCTTGAGGTGCTCGGTGAGGGACTTCTCGGGAGTGCCCCTGGTGACCTCCTCGAAGCTGCTCACCGACATGAAGCGGCGGCCCGGGCTGGTCGGCTTGTAGCGCTTGATGGGCATGACTGACCTAGACCCCCTCGAAGAGGCCGTCGATGCGCTGCCCGGGGGCCAGCGTCACCACCGCCTTCTTCCAGTGCGGGCTGTGCCCGACGACCCGGGCCCGTCCGCGCGACCGGCGGCGGGTCTTGCCACGCACATTGACCGTGTTGACCTTGGTCACGGTGATCTTCTGGGCCGCGAAGAGCTCCTCGACGGCGCGGCCGATGTCGATCTTCGTGGCCCAGGGAGCGCACCGAAACGCGTAACGGCCCACGGCCATGGCCCCGTAGGACTTCTCACTGACCACCGGTCCGAGGACCGCCTGCTCGGCGGTGCGTCCGGCGCTCATGACCAGGCCTCTTCGACATGCTCGATGGCGTCGCGGGTCATCAGCACCGTCTCGGCGGTCAGCAGGTCTCGGACGGAGAGGTTGGCGGCGAGGATGACGCGGACCTCGGGGAGGTTGCGCGCGCTGCGCTCGAGGATCTCGTTGTGGGAACCGAGCACGACCAGCACCCGCGCGCCGGCCTCGATGGTGCGCAGCATCTCGACGACCGCGCGCGTCCTCGGCGCCTCCAGCTCGAACCCGGAGAGGACCGCGATCTGGCCGTCCTGGGCCTTGGCCGTCAGCGCGCTGCGCAGTGCCATGCGGCGCTGCTTGCGCGGCATGTCCTGGCGATAGCTCCGCGGCGTCGGCCCGAAGACGACGCCACCGCCGGCCCACTGCGGGGAGCGGATCGAGCCCTGGCGAGCGCGTCCGGTGCCCTTCTGGCGCCACGGCTTCTTGCCACCGCCGCGCACCTCGGTGCGCGTCTTGGTGTCGTGGGTGCCCTGGCGGGCATTGGCCAGCTGGCGGATCAGCGCCTGGTGCATCACCGCGGTGTTGACCGGGCCACCGAAGATGGCGTCGGACAGCTCGAGCTCACCGCTGCTTGCGCCGGTCTGGTCGACGACCTTCACCGCGGTCACGACGCCTCCTCGCGACCGCTGGGACGCACCAGCACCACGCTGTTCTTGTGGCCCGGCACCGAGCCCTTGATCAGCAGCAGGTTGCGCTCGCCGTCGACACGCACGACCTCGAGGTGGCGAACAGTGCGACGCACGTTGCCGTACTGGCCGGACATCTTCACTCCCTTGAAGGTGCGCGCGGCGTCGACCGAGCCGATCGACCCGGGCTGGCGCGTGTTCATCGAGCCGTGGCTGACGGGGCCACGGCTGAAGCCGTGACGCTTCACGGTGCCCGAGAAACCCTTGCCCTGGCTGATCCCGGTGACGTCGACCAGCTCGCCCTCGCTGAACATCTCCACCCGCAGGCGACTGCCGAGGTCCGCCTCGTCGCCGTCACGCAGCTCGGTGAGCTGGCGCAGGGGGCGGACACCGGCGCGGCGGAAGTGTCCGGTCAACGGCTTGTTGACCCGCTTGGCGAGCTGCTCGCCGAAGCCGATCTGCACGGCCTCGTAGCCATCGTTGGAGGTGGTCTTGCGCTGCACGACGTGGCAGGAGTCCGAACTCCAGGACCGTCACCGGGACGACCGTGCCGCGCTCGGTGAAGATCTGCGTCATGCCCACCTTGCGGGCCAGGATCCCCCTAGCCACGCTGGTCTCCGAGCTTGATCTCGATGTTGACCCCGCTGGGCATGTTGAGCCGCATGAGCGCGTCGACCACCTTGGGGTTGGGGTCGAGGATGTCGAGGATGCGCTTGTGGGTGCGCATCTCGAACTGCTCGCGCGAGTCCTTGTCGATGAATGGCCCGCGGACCACCGTGTACTTGTTGATGGTGGTGGGCAGCGGAACCGGTCCGGCCACGCGGGTGCCTGTCCGGGTGGCCGTGTCGACGATCTTCGACGCGGCCTGGTCCAGGACCCGGTGGTCGTATGCCTTCAGGCGAATGCGAATCTTCTGTGCCATGAGGAGTGAACCGGTACCTTTGCCCTTGCGAACTACTTGTCGATGCTGGTGACGGCGCCGGCCCCGACGGTTCGGCCGCCCTCGCGGATGGCGAAGCGCATGCCGTCCTCGACGGCGATCGGGGTGATCAGCTCGATGCCCATCTCCACGTTGTCACCGGGCATGCACATCTCCTGGCCATCGGGCAGGCTGATCGAGCCGGTCACGTCAGTGGTACGGATGTAGAACTGCGGCCGATAGCCGTTGAAGAACGGCGTGTGGCGGCCACCCTCGTCCTTGCTCAGGACGTACACCTGCGCCTTGAACTTGGTGTGCGGCGTGATCGTGCCGGGCTTGGCAAGCACCTGGCCGCGCTCGACCTCCTCGCGCTTGACCCCACGGATCAGGCAGCCGACGTTCATGCCGGCCTCGCCGGTGTCGAGCAGCTTGTGGAACATCTCCACCCCGGTGACGACCGTCTTGGAGGTGTCCTTGATGCCGACGATCTCGACGGCCTCGTTGACCTTGACCACACCGCGCTCGATGCGGCCGGTGACCACCGTGCCACGACCCTCGATGGAGAACACGTCCTCGATCGGCATCATGAACGGCTTGTCGACGGGGCGCTCGGGCACCGGGATGTAGCTGTCGACGGCGTCCATCAGCTTGACCACCTGCTCGGCGGCGTCCTTGTCGCCCTCGAGCGCCTTGAGCGCGCTGACGCGCACGACAGGGATGTCGTCGCCGGGGAAGTCGTACTTGCTGAGCAGCTCGCGGACCTCGAGCTCGACCAGCTCGAGCAGCTCCTCGTCGTCGACCGCGTCGCACTTGTTGAGCGCGACCACGATGTAGGGCACGCCGACCTGGCGGGCCAGCAGGATGTGCTCGCGCGTCTGGGGCATCGGGCCGTCGGTGGCGGCGACCACCAGGATGGCGCCGTCCATCTGCGCGGCGCCGGTGATCATGTTCTTGATGTAGTCGGCGTGGCCGGGGCAGTCGACGTGGGCGTAGTGGCGCTTGTCGGTCTCGTACTCGACATGCGCGGTCGCGATGGTGATGCCGCGGGCCTTCTCCTCGGGCGCGTTGTCGATGGAGTTGAACGACCGGAACTCAGCCCCGCCTTTCTCGGCGAGCACCTTGGTGATCGCCGCCGTCAGCGTGGTCTTGCCGTGGTCGATGTGGCCGATGGTGCCCACGTTGACGTGAGGCTTGCTGCTGTCGTACTTCTTCTTGCCCATATCTGCTCTCCGCTGGTTATGCCTTGGCCTTGGCGATGATCTCTTCCGCGATGTTGTTGGGAAGAGCCTGGTAGTGGTCGAACTCCATCGAGTAGGTGGCGCGTCCCTGGGTCATGCTCCGCAGCTCGGTCGAGTAGCCGAACATCGAGGCCAGGGGCACGTGAGCATGCACCATCTGCGAGGTTCCGCGCCCCTCCATCCCGAGGATGGTGCCGCGGCGCCCGCTGAGGTTGCCCATGACGTCGCCCATGTACTCCTCGGGCATGCTCACGTCGACCTTCATGATCGGCTCAAGCAGGACGGGCTTGGCCTTGCGCATGCCGTCCTTGAAACCCATCGACCCGGCGATGGAGAAGGCCTGCTCGTTGGAGTTGACGTCGTGGTACGAGCCGTCGACCAGGGACACCTTGACGTCGACGACCGGGTAGCCGGCGAGCACGCCGTTGGTCAGCGTGTCCTCGATGCCGCGAGCGGTCGGGGCGATGTACTCGCGGGGCACCGAGCCGCCGACGATCTTGCTGACGAACTCGAAGCCCTTGCCCGGCTCGTTGGGCTCCAGCTCGAGCTCGACGTGGCCGTACTGGCCGCGACCACCCGACTGGCGGACGAAACGCCCCGTGCCGTGCGCCTTCTGCGTGATGGTCTCGCGGTAGGCCACCTGCGGCTTGCCGACGTTAGCGTCGACCTTGAACTCGCGCAGCATGCGGTCGACGATGATCTCCAGGTGCAGCTCGCCCATCCCGCTGATGATGGTCTGGCCGGTCTCGTCGTCTGAGCGCACCCGGAAGGTCGGATCCTCCTCGGCGAGCTTCTGGAGGGCAACGCCCATCTTGTCCTGGTCGGCCTTGGTCTTGGGCTCGACCGCGACCGAGATGACGGGCTCGGGGAAGGCCATCGAACTCGAGGATGATCGGGTGCTGCTCATCGGACAGCGTGTCGCCAGTGGTCGTCTTGCGCAGGCCGATGGCGGCGGCGATGTCACCCGCGCGCACCTCCTCGATCTCCTCGCGGTGGTTGGCGTGCATCTGCAGGATGCGGCCGACGCGCTCGCGCTCACCCTTGGTGGCGTTGTACACGTAGCTGCCGCTGCGCAGCACGCCGCTGTACACCCGGAAGAACGTGAGCTTGCCGACGAAGGGGTCGGTGGCGATCTTGAACGCCAGCGCGGAGAACGGGTCCTCGTCGCTGACGTGGCGCGTCTCGAGCTTGTCGTTGAGCAGGCCCTCGATGGCCGGCTTGTCCAGCGGTGAGGGCAGGAAGTCGACGACGGCGTCGAGCATCGGCTGCACGCCCTTGTTCTTGAGCGCGCTGCCGCAGAGCACCGGCACCATCTTGGTGGCGATGGTGCCCCCGCGCAGCCCGCGGATGATCTCCTCGACGGTGAGCTCGTGGCCGTCGAGGTATTTCATCATCAGCTCGTCGTCGACCTCGGCGACGGCCTCGAGGAGCTTGTGCCGGTACTCGGCCACCTGCTCGGCCATGTCGGCGGGGATCTCCGAGCGGTTGCTGGTCGTGCCCAGGTCGTCGGTGTAGCGGATCGCCTCCATGCGGACGAGGTCGACCATCCCCTTGAAGTCATTCTCCGAGCCGATGGGGAGCTGGATGCACACCGGGTTGGCGCCGAGGCGCTGGCGGATGCTGTGGACCGACGCGAAGAAGTTGGCGCCGACGCGGTCCATCTTGTTGACGAAGCAGATGCGTGGCACGTCGTAGCGGTCGGCCTGGCGCCACACCGTCTCGGACTGCGGCTCGACACCGGCCACGGCGTCGAAGACGGCGACCGCCCCGTCGAGGACGCGCAGGCTGCGCTCGACCTCCATCGTGAAGTCCACATGCCCGGGCGTATCGATAATGTTGATGCGGTGGCCGCGCCATTCGGCAGCCGTGGCGGCCGACGTGATGGTGATGCCGCGCTCCTGCTCCTGCACCATCCAGTCCATGGTCGCGGCGCCCTCGTGCACCTCCCCCATCTTGTGGATGCGGCCGGTGTAGAAGAGGACACGCTCGGTCGTGGTGGTCTTGCCCGCGTCGATGTGGGCCATGATCCCGATGTTGCGGGTCTTCTCGAGCGGGAACGCGCGGGTTGCGACTGCCATCGAGCTAGTACCGGAAATGGGAGAAAGCCTTGTTGCTCTCTGCCATCTTGTGGGTGTCCTCGCGGCGCTTGATCGATGCGCCGACGCCGTTGGCGGCGTCCATCAGCTCGCCGGCGAGGTTGTCGGCCATGCTCTTGCCGTTGCGGCCGCGCGCGTAGCGGATGATCCAGCGCCGCGCCAGGGCGGCACGGCGGTCATGGCGGATCTCGACGGGCACCTGGTAGGTGGCTCCACCGACGCGCTTGGGCTTGACCTCGAGGACGGGCGTGACGTTGCGCATCGCCTGCTCGAAGACGTCGAGCGGCTCGCGGCGCTGCGAGCGCCGGATCTTCTCGAAGGCGTCATAGACGATCTTCTCGGCCGTGCTCTTCTTCCCCGCCAGCATGACGCAGTTGATGAACTTGGCCAGGCCGGGGTTGCCGTAGATGGGGTCGGGCAGGATGACCCGTTTCTGGATACGGGCGCGACGAGGCATCTACTTGGCCGCTTTCTCGCGCTTGGCGCCGTACTTGCTCCGGCCCTGCTTGCGGTTCTTGGCGCCGGCGGTGTCGAGCGTCCCGCGGACCACGTGGTAGCGCACACCGGGGAGGTCGGCGACCTTGCCGCCACGCACCAGCACGACCGAGTGCTCCTGGAGGTTGTGGCCGATGCCGGGGATGTAGGCGGTGACCTCCACCTTGCTGGTCAGGCGCACGCGGCAGACCTTGCGCAGCGCCGAGTTGGGCTTGCGGGGGGTGGTCGTGTACACGCGCACGCACACCCCGCGGCGCTGGGGACAGCCCCGAAGCGCCGGCGCCTTGGTCTTCTTGACCACGGTCTTGCGGCCCTTGCGGACCAGCTGCTGGATGGTGGGCACGCTACTCCGATAGTCAATGAACAGCGCAGCCCGACGAACTGCGCGCGAATACACGGTCGCCACGGTGGCGCGAACGGAGATCCTACCAGCGGGCCGATCTCGACGTCAAACTCGCCGGCCCGGTCTCCGACGGCCGCCGGTCCAGGTCCAACGGCACTCGCCGCCAGGCCCGGCCCGCTCCCCTGCCTGGCGAGCGGAGGCGCGCCCAACGCTCTGGTATCCTCGGCCCGCAAGACCAGTTCCAAGGATGCCGTCAAGGCAACCTCTCGCCAGAGACCGCAGGCGGGGCACGGGGCCCCTCAATCTCCTGCGATAGGTGAGTGAGCGGAGCGGTGGCACGCCCGGTGGGCGCGCTCCCCGCGACGCCCACCTCACACAGCGGTGGGTGTCGCCGGAGGCTACTGCAGAGGAGGAAGCGCATGGCAGCGAACGCCGCAGAACAGAGCGGCACCCGTGCCGGCCCACGCAAGCGGGAGGCGGTGGAGCGTCTCACCGGCATGCTGAGCCGTGCCACGTCGGCGGTCGTGACCGACTATCGCGGCCTCACCGTGGCGCAGCTCGAGGAGCTGCGTGGCCAGCTCCGCACCCAGGGCGTCGACTATGTCGTCGTCAAGAACACGCTGGCCAGGCGCGCCGCGGAGTTCCGCCGGGATGCCCGCGTTCAGCGAGGTGCTGGTCGGGCCTGTCGGCCTGGCGCTGGGGTACGGTGACCTCGCCGTCCCAGCTCGGGTTCTCAGCGAGTACTTCCGCGTCAACCGGCGCCTCCCGTCGGTGGCCGGACTGGTCGAGGGCCAGGTCCTCGACGCCGCGGGGGTGCGGACGCTCTCCGAGCTGCCCTCTCGTGACGCGCTCCTGTCCCAGCTCGCCGGCACCCTGCAGTCGCCGCTGACCCAGCTCGCCGGCGCTCTCGACTCGATCACCTCCACCTTCGCCTCGACCCTCGAGGCGTACCGCGACAAGCTCGAAGCGGCCGCATAGCGCCGCCCACAAGGAGATACCCATGGCAACCAAGTCACTGACGCCCGAGGACTTCGTCGAATCCCTCAAGGAGTGGACCGTGCTCGACGTCGTCAACGCCGTGAAGCTCATGGAGGAGAAGCTCGGCGTGAAAGCAGCCGCCCCGGTGGCGGCGGCGGCGGCCCCGGCGGCCGGTGGAGCCGGCGCCGAGGCACCGGCCGAGGAGCAGACGGAGTTCACCGTGGTGCTGACAGGCGCCGGCGACGCCAAGATCAACGCCATCAAGGCGGTCCGGGAGATCACCGGCCTGGGGCTCAAGGAGGCCAAGGACCTGGTCGATGGCGCCCCCAAGCCGGTCCGCGAGGGTGTGTCCCGCGAGGATGCCGACGCGGCCGCCGCCAAGCTCAAGGATGCCGGCGCCTCGGTCGAGATCCGCTAGGCCGGCGCCGGGAGGGGGCTCGCGTCCAGCGTGGCGCGGGCCCTCCCTCCTTTAATACGGGCCATGGGCCTGCGCTTCCAGTGCACCGTCGTCGACTGCACCGACACCCAGCGGGTCGGCGAGTTCTGGGCGGCGCTGCTCGACAAGCCGCTCGAATCCGCGGGGGGCGACGACGAGCGCTGGATCGACTTCGGCCCCGAAGGGCGGGACCTGCTCTTCCTCAAGGTGCCTGAGCCCAAGACGGTCAAGAACCGCCTCCACATCGACCTCCGCCCCGACGACCAGGCCGCGGAGGTGGAGCGGGCGCTCTCCCTCGGTGCTCGCCATGTCGACATCGGCCAGGGAGAGCAGACCTGGGTGGTGCTCGCCGACCCCGAGGGGAACGAGTTCTGCATCCTCCGAGCCCTGCGCCCGGGCGAGCAGTAGCGTTTCAATCAACGCGTACTTCCCAAGGCCCGCGAAACACCCTATCGGCAGCGATTCGCCGAATTCAAATCGGGGTACATAACACTCTCAAGGGCGCAAGAGACCATGCGGCGCCGATCGGCCGAGCTTTGGTACGATACGTCCTTGTGCCCGTTGCCGTCGGTACCCGCGCGCCTACCTTGTCGAGGGAACTCTAGCACATGGTTTTGAATGCTTCCAGACCTTCCACCCGCCACAACTACGGAAAGATCACCGACCGCCTGGAGGTGGGCAACCTCATCCAGACGCAGTTGGATTCCTTCCGGTGGTTCTGCACTGAGGGTCTGCGCGAGCTCTTCGACGAGATCAACCCGATCACCGACTACACCGGCAAGAACTACGAGCTGCGCTTCCTCGACTACGAGTTCGGCGCGCCCAAGTTCGACGAGGAGGAGTGCCGCCAGCGCGACATGACCTTCTCCGCGCCGCTGCGCATCAACACCCGCCTCCACATCAAGACCGGCGACAACGCCGGCGAGATCAAGGAGGCCGAGGTCTTCATGGGCGACTTCGCGATGATGACCACCGAGGGGACGTTCATCGTCAACGGCACCGAGCGGGTGGTCGTCTCCCAGCTGGTGCGCTCGCCGGGCGTGTACTTCACCGCCGCCGAGGACCGCACCTCGGGTCGCCTCCTCTACTCGGCCAAGCTCATCCCCAACCGCGGCGCGTGGCTGGAGATCGAGACCTCGGGCAAGGACATCCTCACGGTCAAGATCGACCGCAAGCGCAAGGTGCCGGTGACCACGCTGGTGCGCGCTCTCGGCTACGCCAGCAACGACGACATCAAGTCGTTCTTCGCCGAGCAGGACGTCGACCCCGAGCACCAGTACATCGCGGCCACGCTCGACAAGGACCCCACCACCAGCGTCGAGGAGGCGCTGATCGAGCTCTACCGCAAGATCCGCCCCGGCGATCCGCCAACGGTGGAGAACGCGCGCAACCTGCTCAACTCGCTCTTCTTCAACGGCCGCCGCTTCGACCTCTCCAAGGTGGGTCGGTTCAAGCTCGACAAGAACCTCGGTGTCCCCGAGGACGAAGCCCGCGAGCGCGCCCAGGACCGCGACCGGCGCGTGCTGGACAACCATGACTTCGTCTCGATCATCCGCAAGCTGATCTCGCTCAACAACGGCATCGGCGAGGCGGACGACATCGACCACCTCGGCAACCGTCGTGTGCGCGCCGTCGGCGAGCTCCTGCAGAACCAGTTCCGCATGGGCCTGATCCGCATGGAGCGGATCATCAAGGAGCGCATGACCATCACCGACGCGGCCACGGTCACGTCGGCGAGCCTGATCAACGCGCGCCCCGTGGTCGCGGCGATCAAGGAGTTCTTCGGCTCCAGCCAGCTGTCGCAGTTCATGGACCAGACCAACCCGCTCGCGGAGCTCACCCACAAACGGCGCCTGTCGGCGCTGGGCCCGGGTGGTCTGTCGCGTGAGCGCGCCGGCTTCGACGTCCGCGACGTGCACCACAGCCACTACGGCCGGATCTGCCCGATCGAGACCCCTGAAGGCCCGAACATCGGGCTGATCGGGTCGCTGGCCACGTTCGCGCGCGTCAACGAGTTCGGCTTCATCGAGACCCCGTTCCGCCGCGTCTACCGCGAGGTGAGCACGTCGGACTCCCGTGTGCTCGCCGGCCGCACCGCGGCGCGGGACTACGCCGAGGGCGGCGTCAAAGAGGGCCAGTTGCTCACCGGCGCGGCCGTCGATGCGCTCGCCAAGGCGGGCGTGGGCACCGTCAGCATCGTCCCCTGGGTCAGTGACGACATCCTCTTCCTCTCCGCCGACGAGGAGGACAAGTACAACGTCGCCCAGGCCAACGCACCGGTCGACGACGAGGGCAACTTCGCGGTGTCGCACGTCGCCTGCCGCAGCCGCCACACGTTCAAGGACCTCCCCGTCATCGAGGTCGACTACATGGACGTCTCACCGAAGCAGACGGTGTCCGTGGCCACCTCGCTCATCCCCTTCCTCGAGCACGACGACGCCAACCGCGCGCTGATGGGCTCGAACATGCAGAAGCAGGCCGTGCCGCTGCTGGTCAGCGAGGCGCCGATCGTCGGCACCGGCATGGAGGCGCACGCCGCCCGCAACAGCGGCGAGGTGGTGCTGGCCCGCAAGCAGGGGACGGTGGTCGGGGTCAGCTGGCCGGAGCCGGCCGACAGCGACCGCAGCGTCGAGAAGATCCGCAGCGGCCAGGACTTCGGCATCGGCATCCTGGTGCGTCCTGACGACGGCGGCGCCGACCAGTGGTACGGCATCCACAAGTTCGTGCGCAGCAACCAGGGCACCTGCCTGTCGCAGCGCATCGTGGTCAAGGCCGGGACGCACGTCGAGCCCGGTGACCTGCTCGCGGACGGGCCGTCCACCGACAACGGTGAGCTGGCCCTGGGACGCAACGTGCTGGTGGCCTTCATGCCGTGGGAGGGCTACAACTTCGAGGACGCCATCCTGATCAGCGAGCAGGTGGTGCGCGAGGACATGTACACCTCGATCCACATCGAGGAGTTCGAGGTCGAGGCGCGCGACACCAAGCTCGGCCCGGAGGAGATCACCCGCGACCTCCCCAACATCTCCGAGGAGACGCTGCGCAACCTCAACGAGCGCGGCATCGTCTACGTCGGTGCCGAGGTGCACCCCGGTGACATCCTCGTGGGCAAGATCACGCCCAAGGGTGAGTCGGAGCTGAGCGCTGAGGAGCGGCTGCTCCGCGCCATCTTCGGTGAGAAGGCGCGTGAGGTGCGTGACTCGATCGCTGCGCGTGCCCCATGGCGAACGCGGCACGGTCGTCGACGTCAAGCTGTTCAGCCGCGAGAGCGGGCACGAGCTCCCCGCCGGCGTCAACGAGCTGGTGCGGGTCTACGTCGCCCAGAAGCGAAAGATCGCCCAGGGCGACAAGATGGCCGGGCGCCACGGCAACAAGGGAGTCATCGCACGCATCCTGCCGATCGAGGACATGCCGTATCTCCCCGACGGGACGCCGGTCGAGATCGTCCTCAACCCGCTCGGCGTGCCCAGCCGGATGAACCTCGGGCAGGTGCTCGAGACGCACCTTGGCTACGCCGCGCATGCGCTCGGCCTCACGGTGGCGTCGCCGGTGTTCGACGGCGCCAGCGAGGAGCTCATCGAGGACGAGCTCGAGCGCGCCGGGCTGCCACGCACCGGCAAGGAGGAGCTGCGCGACGGGCGCACCGGCGAGGCGTTCGACCGCGAGGTCACCGTCGGCTACATCTACATGCTCAAGCTCGCGCACCTTGTCGAGGACAAGATCCATGCGCGCAGTACCGGGCCCTACTCGCTGGTCACGCAGCAGCCGCTTGGTGGCAAGGCACAGTTCGGCGGCCAGCGCTTCGGCGAGATGGAGGTGTGGGCGCTCGAGGCGTACGGCGCCAGCCACATCCTCCAGGAGATCCTCACCGTCAAGTCCGACGACATCGTCGGGCGTGTCAAGGCGTACGAGGCGATCGTCAAGGGCGAGAACACATTGGAGGCGGGCATCCCCGAGTCGTTCAGGGTGCTCGTCAAGGAGCTCGAGGGCCTGGCGCTCGGTGTCGAGATCCAGTCCGAGAACGAGAACAAGATCGTGCTCGGTGAGGAGGACATCCCCGACATCCCGCTCGACCTGGGCATCCACCTGGAGCGCGACGAGCGCGACGACATCGACGAGACCGTTAGGTAAAGAGAGCACATGCTGAAACTCGAGAACTTCGACGCCCTCCGTCTCTCCATCGCCAGCCCGGAGATGATCCTCTCGTGGTCGCACGGCGAGGTGACCAAGCCGGAGACCATCAACTACCGCACGCTCAAGCCGGAGAGGGACGGGCTCTTCTGCGAGAAGATCTTCGGCCCCACCAAGGACTGGGAGTGTCACTGCGGCAAGTACAAGCGCTACCGGTACAAGGGCATCATCTGCGACAAGTGCGGCGTCGAGGTCACCCGCAGCAAGGTGCGCCGCGAGCGCATGGGCCATATCAAGCTGGCCTCCCCCGTCTCGCACGTCTGGTACTTCAAGGGCATCCCGTCGCGCATGGGGCTGCTCCTGGACATGAGCCCGCGCAACCTCGAGAAGGTGCTGTACTTCGCCAACTACATCGTCACCTCCATCGACGAGAAGGCCCGCGCGGACCTGGTCGCCAAGCTCGACCCTGACACCGACGAGCGGGTGGTGAGCCTGACCGAGAAGGTCGACTCCGGCGACAGCGGCGAGGATGACGAGCTCCAGCAGCGCATCACGGCGCGCCAGGCCCGGCTCGTGGACGAGCGTGCCACGCTCGAGACCGAGCGGGAGACGCGCCTGGCCGCGCTCCGCGAGTCGGCGCGCGACCTCGACGAGCGGATCCAGGAGGGCAAGGGCCACAAGGCCGTCGCCAACATGGCCATGACCGATGGCGTCGACACGCAGACGGTCGTCACCAAGGGCACCGCCCTCGACGAGGACGTGGCGATCGAGGTGCAGCGACGTGCCGGCGAGCGCGAGGAGGAGCTCACCGCCCAGTTCGCCCACCGTCTCACCGACATCGAGGACGCCACCGGCGCGGAGATCGCCGGCTGGCGGACCGAGCTCGAGGGCAAGCGCGCCGGCGCCCAGGACACCGGCCGCACCGAGCTCGAGACGCTGCGCGCCGACATCGTCAAGCAGCGCGAGGAGCTGGAGGCGCTGAACGTTCGTGACCTCCTCACCGACACCCAGTACCGCGAGTACGTCGAGCGGTACGGCAAGGTGTTCAAGGCCGGCATCGGCGCAGCCGCGGTGCGCGAGCTGCTCAACCAGATCGACCTCGCCAAGGAGGCGCTGCGCCTGCGCGAGGAGTTGAAGTCCACCAGCGGCCAGCGCCGCCAGAAGGCGATCAAGCGCCTGCGCGTCGTGGAGGCCTTCCGCAAGTCGAGCACCGCGCCGTCGTGGATGGTGCTCGACGTCCTCCCGGTCATCCCGCCCGAACTTCGGCCGATGGTGCAGCTCGACGGAGGCCGCTTCGCCACCAGCGACCTCAACGACCTCTACCGCCGCGTCATCAACCGCAACAACCGGCTCAAGCGACTGCTGGAGCTCGGCGCCCCGGAGATCATCGTCCGCAACGAGAAGCGGATGCTGCAGGAGGCTGTCGACGCGCTCATCGACAACGGCCGCCGCGGCCGTGCCATCACCGGCACCGGCAACCGCAAGCTGAAGTCGCTCTCCGACATGCTCAAGGGCAAGCAGGGCCGGTTCCGTCAGAACCTCCTCGGCAAGCGCGTCGACTACAGCGGACGCTCGGTCATCGTGGTCGGCCCCGAGCTGAGGCTGCACCAATGCGGTCTGCCCAAGAAGATGGCGCTCGAGCTCTTCAAGCCGTTCGTGATGCGGGGAGCTGGTGAGCCAGAACTTCACCCAGAACATCAAGAGCGCCAAGCGCATGGTGGAGAGGGTGCGCCCCGAGGTGTGGGACGTGCTCGACCAGGTCATCACCGACCACCCCGTGCTGCTGAACCGCGCACCGACGTTGCACAGGCTCGGCATCCAGGCGTTCATGCCAGTGCTCGTCGAGGGCCAGGCGATCCAGATCCACCCGCTCGTGTGCAAGGCCTTCAACGCCGACTTCGACGGCGACCAGATGGCCGTGCACGTGCCGCTGTTCAGTGGGGCTGTCGCCGAGGCCAAGAACCTGATGATGTCGTCGAACAACATCCTCAGCGCCTCGGACGGGCGGCCGGTGGTCACGCCGTCGCAGGACATCGTGCTCGGCTCCTACTACCTGACCCAGGAGATGACGGAGCCGCCGACAGCTCTCGAGGATGTCCAGAAGCTGCAGGCGTTCTCGTCAGCCGAGGAGGCGGAGCTCGCCTACGAGCACAGCCGCGTCGGGCTCCATGACCACGTTCGGGTGCGCATGCCCAGGCACCACGTCGAGCCGTACCGCGCGTCGGAGAGCGCTCCTGCGGGCACCTCGCTGGTGACCACCACGGTCGGGCGCGTGCTCTTCAACGCCGTGCTCCCGCTCGGTGAGGCGGGCACGCAGAGCGACCTGCGCTCGATCACCTTCCGCAACGAGGTGATGGACCTGCGCAAGCTCGGCCAGCTGGTCAAGGAGTGCTACGACCTGCACGGCTCCGAGCGCACCGCCCAGATTGTCAACGACATCAAGCGACTCGGCTTCCACTACGCCACCAAGGCCGGCGTGACGGTCAGCGCCATGGACATCAAGACCCCCAGCGCCAAGGCCGGCATCCTCACCGACGGCGAGAAGCAGGTCGAGGCGGTCGACCTCCAGTACCGTCGCGGTCTGATCACCGACGAGGAGCGCTACCAGAAGACCGTCGAGGTGTGGACCAAGGTCACGGACGACGTCACCGAAGCGACGATGAAGTCGTTCGACCGCTTCCATTCCGTGCTCATGATGTCCCAGTCCGGGGCGCGCGGATCTACCCAGCAGATCCGCCAGATCGCGGGCATGCGTGGCCTGATGGCCGACCCCACCGGCCGCATCATCGACCTGCCCATCAAGGCCAACTTCTCCGAGGGCCTCAACGTCCTCGAGTACTTCATCTCCACGCACGGCGCACGCAAGGGCCTCGCCGACACAGCGCTCCGCACCGCCGACTCCGGGTACCTCACCCGCCGCCTGGTGGACGTCGCCCAGGACGTCATCGTCCGCATCGACGACTGCGAGACCACCGCGGGCATCTGGGTCGACCTCGAGGATCCGCTGCTCGGCGACCGCACCGTCGATCGCATCGCCGGCCGGATCGCCGCCGAGGATGTCGTCATCGACGGCGAGCGGGTCACAGCGGCCGGCGAGGAGATCACCGACGAGGTGTCGCGGCGTGCGTTCGCACTGCGCGAGTCGGTGCCGCGCATCAAGGTCCGCAGCATCATGACGTGCAAGGCGCGCGAGGGCGTCTGCCGGCTCTGCTACGGCCGCGACCTGGCCACCGGGCGCCTGGTCGAGATCGGCGAGGCGGTGGGTGTGATCGCCGC
>CAWGML010000001.1:0-644412 GCA_963823765.1 Candidatus Dormiibacterota bacterium | reverse complement strand
GTCCTGACCGACGGCGGCGCCGACCAGTGGTACGGCATCCACAAGTCGTGCGCAGCAACCAGGGCACGTGCCTGTCGCAGCGCATCGTCGTCAAGGCCGGCCAGCACGTCGAGGCCGGCGACCTGCTCGCCGACGGCCCGTCCACCGACGACGGTGAGCTGGCGCTCGGCCGCAACGTGCTGGTGGCCTTCATGCCCTGGGAGGGCTACAACTTCGAGGACGCCATCCTCATCAGCGAGCAAGTGGTGCGCGAGGACATGTACACCTCGATCCACATCGAGGAGTTCGAGGTCGAGGCCCGCGACACCAAGCTCGGCCCGAGGAGATCACCCGCGACCTCCCCAACGTCTCCGAGGAGACGCTGCGCAACCTCGACGAGCGCGGCATCGTCTACGTCGGTGCCGAGGTGCACCCCGGTGACATCCTCGTCGGCAAGATCACGCCCAAGGGCGAGTCGGAGCTGAGCGCCGAGGAGCGCCTGCTCCGCGCCATCTTCGGCGAGAAGGCGCGTGAAGTCCGCAACTCGTCGCTGCGCGTGCCCCATGGCGAGCGCGGCACGGTCGTCGACGTCAAGCTCTTCAGCCGCGAGAACGGCCACGAGCTGCCCGCCGGCGTCAACGAGCTGGTGCGGGTCTACGTCGCCCAGAAGCGTAAGATCGCCGCAGGGCGACAAGATGGCCGGCCGCCACGGCAACAAGGGCGTCATCGCCCGCATCCTGCCGATCGAGGACATGCCGTACCTTCCGACGGGACGCCCGTCGAGATCGTCCTCAACCCGCTCGGCGTGCCCAGCCGCATGAACCTCGGGCAGGTGCTCGAGACCCACCTTGGCTACGCCGCCCATGCGCTCGGCCTCACAGTGGCGTCGCCGGTCTTCGACGGCGCCACCGAGGAGCTCATCGAGGACGAGCTCGAGCGCGCCGGGCTGCCGCGCACCGGCAAGGAGGAGCTGCGCGACGGCCGCACCGGCGAGGCGTTCGACCGCGAGGTCACCGTCGGCTACATCTACATGCTCAAGCTCGCCCACCTTGTCGAGGACAAGATCCACGCGCGCAGCACCGGGCCCTACTCGCTGGTCACCCAGCAGCCGCTGGGTGGCAAGGCGCAGTTCGGCGGCCAGCGCTTCGGCGAGATGGAGGTGTGGGCGCTCGAGGCGTACGGCGCCAGCCACATCCTCCAGGAGATCCTCACCGTCAAGTCCGACGACATCGTCGGCCGCGTCAAGGCGTACGAGGCGATCGTCAAGGGCGAGAACACGCTGGAGGCGGGCATCCCCGAAGTCCTTCCGGGTGCTCGTCAAGGAGCTCGAGGGCCTGGCGCTCGGTGTCGAGATCCAGTCCGAGAACGAGAACAAGATCGTGCTCGGCGAGGAGGACATCCCCGACATCCCGCTCGACCTGGGCATCCACCTGGAGCGCGACGAGCGCGACGACATCGACGAGACCGTTAGGTAAAGAGAGCACATGCTGAAACTCGAGAACTTCGACGCCCTCCGTCTCTCCATCGCCAGCCCGGAGATGATCCTCTCCTGGTCGCACGGCGAGGTGACCAAGCCGGAGACC
Organism: Candidatus Dormiibacterota bacterium; assembly: GCA_963823765.1. Taxonomy (GTDB): domain Bacteria; phylum Chloroflexota; class Dormibacteria; order Aeolococcales; family Aeolococcaceae; genus Aeolococcus. Next base: position 642,850 of record CAWGML010000001.1, on the reverse strand, counting down.
ATCAACTACCGCACGCTCAAGCCGGAGAGGGACGGGCTCTTCTGCGAGAAGATCTTCGGCCCCACCAAGGACTGGGAGTGCCACTGCGGCAAGTACAAGCGCTACCGGTACAAGGGCATCATCTGCGACAAGTGCGGCGTCGAGGTGACCCGCAGCAAGGTGCGCCGCGAGCGCATGGGCCACATCAAGCTGGCCTCGCCGGTCTCGCACGTCTGGTACTTCAAGGGCATCCCGTCGCGCATGGGGCTGCTCCTCGACATGAGCCCGCGCAACCTCGAGAAGGTGCTGTACTTCGCCAACTACATCGTCACCTCCATCGACGAGAAGGCGCGCGCGGACCTGGTCGCCAAGCTCGACCCCGACACCGACGAGCGGGTGGTCGAGCCTGACCGAGAAGGTCAACTCCGGCGACAGCGGCGAGGACGACGAGCTCGCAGCAGCGCATCACGGCGCGCCAGGCCCGGCTCGGCGACGAGCGGCCAGGCGCTCGAGACCGAGCGCGAGACGCGCGTCGCCGCGCTCCGCGAGTCGGCGCGCGACCTCGACGAGCGCATCCAGGAGGCCAAGGGCCACAAGGCCGTCGCCAACATGGCGCTGACCGATGGCGTCGACACCCAGACGGTCGTCACCAAGGGCACCGCGCTCGACGAGGACGTCGCGGTCGAGGTGCAGCGCCGTGCCGGCGAGCGCGAGGAGGAGCTCGACCGCCCAGTTCGCCCACCGGCTCACCGACCTCGAGGACGCCGCCGGCGCGGAGATCGCCGGCTGGCGCGACCGAGCTCGAGGGCAAGCGCGCCGGCGCCCAGGACAGCGGCCGCACCGAGCTCGAGACGCTGCGCGCCGACATCGTCAGCCAGCGCGAGGAGCTCGAGGCGCTGACCGTTCGCGACCTGCTCACCGACACCCAGTACCGCGAGTACGTCGAGCGCTACGGCAAGGTGTTCAAGGCCGGCATCGGCGCCGCCGCGGTGCGCGAGCTGCTCAACCAGATCGACCTCGCCAAGGAGGCGCTGCGCCTGCGCGAGGAGTCGAAGTCGACCAGCGGCCAGCGCCGCCAGAAGGCGATCAAGCGCCTGCGCGTCGTCGAGGCCTTCCGCAAGTCGAGCACCGCGCCGTCGTGGATGGTGCTCGACGTCCTCCCGGTCATCCCGCCCGAGCTGCGGCCGATGGTGCAGCTCGACGGTGGCCGCTTCGCCACCAGCGACCTCAACGACCTCTACCGCCGCGTCATCAACCGCAACAACCGGCTCAAGCGACTGCTCGAGCTCGGCGCCCCGGAGATCATCGTGCGCAACGAGAAGCGCATGCTCCAGGAGGCGGTCGACGCGCTCATCGACAACGGCCGCCGCGGCCGTGCCATCACCGGCACCGGCAACCGCAAGCTGAAGTCGCTGTCCGACATGCTCAAGGGCAAGCAGGGCCGGTTCCGTCAGAACCTGCTCGGCAAGCGCGTCGACTACAGCGGACGCTCGGTCATCGTGGTCGGCCCCGAGCTGAAGCTGCACCAGTGCGGTCTTCCCAAGAAGATGGCGCTCGAGCTCTTCAAGCCGTTCGTGATGCGCGAGCTGGTGAGCCAGAACTTCACCCAGAACATCAAGAGCGCCAAGCGCATGGTGGAGAGGGTGCGCCCCGAGGTGTGGGACGTGCTCGACCAGGTCATCACCGACCACCCCGTGCTGCTCAACCGCGCACCGACGCTGCACAGGCTCGGCATCCAGGCGTTCATGCCCGTGCTCGTCGAGGGCCAGGCGATCCAGATCCACCCGCTCGTCTGCAAGGCGTTCAACGCCGACTTCGACGGCGACCAGATGGCGGTGCACGTGCCGCTGTTCAGCGGGGCTGTCGCCGAGGCCAAGAACCTGATGATGTCGTCGAACAACATCCTCAGCGCCTCGGACGGGCGCCCGGTGGTCACGCCGTCGCAGGACATCGTGCTCGGCTCCTACTACCTGACCCAGGAGATGACCGAGCCGCCGACGGCTCTCGAGGATGTCCAGAAGCTGCAGGCGTTCTCGTCAGCCGAGGAGGCGGAGCTCGCCTACGAGCACGGCCGCGTCGGGCTCCACGACCACGTTCGGGTGCGCATGCCCAGGCGCCACGTCGAGCCGTACCGCGCGTCGGAGAGCGCCCCTGCGGGCACCTCGCTGGTCACCACCACGGTCGGGCGCGTGCTCTTCAACGCCGTGCTCCCGCTCGGTGAGGCGGGCACCCAGAGCGACCTGCGCTCGATCACCTTCCGCAACGAGGTGATGGACCTGCGCAAGCTCGGCCAGCTGGTCAAGGAGTGCTACGACCTGCACGGCTCCGAGCGCACCGCCCAGATCGTCAACGACATCAAGCGGCTCGGCTTCCACTACGCCACCAAGGCGGGCGTGACCGTCAGCGCCATGGACATCAAGACCCCGGGCGCCAAGGCCGGCATCCTCACCGGCGCCGAGAAGCAGGTGGAGGACGTCGACCTCCAGTACCGCCGCGGCCTGATCACCGACGACGAGCGCTACCTGAAGACCGTCGAGATCTGGACCAAGGCCACCGACGACGTCACCGAAGTGACCATGAAGTCGTTCGACCGCTTCCACTCCGTGCTGATGATGTCGCAGTCCGGGGCGCGCGGATCCACCCAGCAGATCCGCCAGATCGCCGGCATGCGCGGGCTGATGGCCGACCCCACCGGCCGGATCATCGACCTGCCCATCAAGGCCAACTTCTCCGAGGGCCTCAACGTCCTCGAGTACTTCATCTCCACGCACGGCGCGCGCAAGGGCCTCGCCGACACCGCGCTCCGCACCGCCAACTCCGGGTACCTCACCCGCCGTCTCGTCGACGTCGCCCAGGACGTCATCGTCCGCATCGACGACTGCGAGACCACCGCGGGCATCTGGGTCGACCTCGAGGATCCGCTGCTCGGCGACCGCACCGTCGACCGCGTCGCCGGCCGGATCGCCGCCGAGGACGTCGTCATCGACGGCGAGACGGTCACCGCGGCCGGCGAGGAGATCACCGACGAGGTGGCGCGGCGCGCGTTCGCGCTGCGCGAAGTCGGTGCCGCGCATCAAGGTGCGCAGCATCATGACCTGCAAGGCGCGCGAGGGCGTCTGCCGCCTCTGCTACGGCCGCAACCTGGCCACCGGGCGCCTGGTCGAGATCGGCGAGGCGGTCGGTGTCATCGCCGCCCAGTCGATCGGCGAGCCGGGCACCCAGCTGACCATGCGCACCTTCCACACCGGCGGTGTCGCCACCGGCGGCTCGGACATCACCCAGGGCCTGCCGCGCGTCGAGGAGCTCTTCGAGGCGCGCGTTCCCAAGGGCAAGGCGCTGATCAGCGAGACCGACGGCGAGGTCGAGATCATCCGCACCGAGGCCAAGGCGCTCAAGGTCAAGGTCACCTCACGCGACGTCTTCGACACCACCTACCCGGTGCCGCCGAAGCACACCGTGGTCATCGCCGACAAGGAGCCGGCCGCCGAGAACGCCGAGCTGCTCCGCGGCACCGACGAGAACGGCAACGAGGTCGTGGTCCGCGCCAAGTACGCCGGCGTGGCCAAGGTTGGCAAGAACGAGATCCTGGTGCGCACCACCGAGGAGGACACCCACGAGTACGCGGTGCCCGCCTCCGCGCAGCTGATCGTGCACGACGGCGACCACGTGGTGGCCGGCGACCGCATCACCCAGGGCTCGATCAGCCCGCAGGAGCTGCTCCTGGTGCGCGGCCGCGAGGACGTGCAGAACTACCTGGTCCGCGAGGTGCAGAGCGTGTACCGCAGCCAGGGCGTCGACATCAACGACAAGCACATCGAGGTCATCGTCCGGCAGATGATGCGCAAGGTGCGCATCGACAACGCCGGCGACACCGACCTGCTGCCCGGCGAGATCGTCTCCCAGTTCGAGTGGGAGGAGTCGAACGCCAAGTCGCTCAGCGAGGGGGGCGAGCCGGCCATCGCGGGCACGGTGCTGCTCGGCCTCATCAAGGCGGCGCTCAACACGGCCTCGTGGCTCTCCGCGGCGTCGTTCCAGGAGACCACCCGCGTGCTCACCGAGGCGGCCATCTCCGGGCAAGATCGACAAGCTGCGCGGTCTCAAGGAGAACGTGATCATCGGCAAGCTCATCCCCGCCGGGACCGGCCTCGACTACTACCAGAAGCTCCGCGAGGAGGCCGCGCGCCTCTACGAGGAGGAGGAGGCGGCCGCCGCGCTGGCGGCGCTCGCCGCGGAGAACGCCGACGACGATGAGGACGACGACCTGGACTCGGACGCGACGTCCGTGGACGAGGCCGAGGCCGAAGCCCTCCCGAGGAGGCGCCGCCAGTCTCAGCGTGAAGGCGAAGGGGGACTGCGTTCCCCCTCGTACACCCCCCAGCAAGAGGACTGACTTCCGGCGACGTGAAGTCGCCTGCGGTCAGAGGACGTTTCGACAGGATCGAGGAGGGCCCGTCACCGCGACGGGTCCTCTTCGTATGTTGGCTACGGTTTCGTTGCAGGAACGTCGGAGGGTGCGGGTTTACCCTGGCGGCGTGCATCTCCTCAGCGACGTCGTCATCGCCGGACACCCCGTCAACACCGGCCTCCTGCTCGGCGCGTCCTCGCCTTCCTGCTGGCCTGGATCGTCTTCTACCTGCGTGTACAAGATGTTCTTGCACGCCGACTTCGGGCTGCCGGTGCGCCGCCGCCTGCTCAGCCGGGCGGATGACGATCGAGCGCGACCAGCGAGGCGTACGTCCCGCTGTGGTGGTCCGACCTGCAGATCCAGCGCGCGGTCAGCGCCCACTGGAAGAACAGCCTGCGCTCGACCGTCGGCGCCGGGCCGAGCCGCCGCCCGAGGAGGCCGGCCAGCGCTGACCAGCGGACGTACGACGCGTTCGCGTCGTTCGTACCTCGTCGGCATATCCCTGTGACGGACCGGTGGCAGCCGGGTAAATGGAATCGTTGATCGCCGGTCGCCGTGACAGGATCGCGGCAAGCCCGGGGAGGCGGCCGGGGAGCTGCGCGAGAGGGGTCTCGATCCGACCAGGAGGACCCCCGTGCCCAGGGTGCTGTGCGCCGACGACGATCGCCTCATCCGCCTGTTCCTGCGCGACGCGCTGACGCTCGGCGGCTACGACGTGGTCGTCGCCGCCGACGGCGCCGAGGCGATCCGCCGGCTCGGCGACGGCGGCCCGTTCGACCTGCTGGTCACCGACTACGGCATGCCTCGGTGCACCGGCATCCAGGTCATCGAGCACGCGCAGCGCGCCGACCCGACGCTGCCCGTGCATCATCGTCACCGCGTACCACGACCTCGACCTGGCGATGCGCGCGATGCGCGCCGGCGCGGTCGGGTTCATCCCCAAGCCGTTCCGCGCCGAGCACCTCCTCACCGTCGCCGGCCGCGCGCTGGAGCGCCGCCAGCTCGCCGCCGACGCGCTGCGCCTCAACATGCTGGTCCCGATGCTCGAGCGCTTCACGATGCTGCTCGCCAACACGCTCGAGTCCAAGGACTGCGCCACCAACCGCCACGCCGAGCGCCTGGTCGGTCACGCCGAGGCCGTGGCCCGGCAGCTCGGGCTCGACGACGACGCGCGCTTCTCCATCCGGGTCGGGCGCGTGCCTGCACGACATCGGCAAGGTGGGCGTGCCCGAGGTGCTGCTGCGCAAGCCCGGTCCGCTGACGCACGCGGAGCGCGAGCTCATGCAGCTGCACCCCGAGATCGGCGCGGCCATCCTCGAGGACATCGACACCTGGGAGGACGTGCGCCTGATCGTCCGCCACCACCACGAGCATTGGGACGGCGCCGGCTACCCGCTCGGGCTGACCACCACCAACATCCCGATGGGAGCGCGCATCGTCAGCGTCGTCGACGCCTTCGACGTCATGACCGAAGGGCGCCCGTACGCCGCCGCGAGACCCGTCGAGAGCGTCGTCGCCGAGCTCGTCAGGCTGCGCGGCCGGCAGTTCGACCCCGACGCGGTCGACGCGTTCGTGGCAACCCTCGGAAGAACCGGTGACTACCATGACGTGGTGGACACCGTCTCCGAGCTCGACCTCATCGCCCGGCGCGCGGCGGTGCGCGCACCCGAACGGAGCATGGTGGGCGAGGCCGCTCGTTGACCGACGCCCGGCGATGGGGCGTTCAGAGTGAGTACCACGACGCGAGCCGGCCGCCTGGTCGCGGCGGACCCGGACACGGTCGCGTCAGCCCTGGCGGCGCTCGGCGCCGCGGACGGCGCGGAGCCGCCGGCCGCCGGGCGCGCTGATCCTCCATCCCGGCGACAGCCTCGACGACCGGTCGAGGTCGTCACCGAGGACGGCCGCACGCTTCGTCTCGAGGGCACCGTCGGCCCGGACGTGCCGCTCGGCTACCACCGCCGCCTCGACGGCGAGGACGAGCCGGCGAGCGTGATCGTCAGCCCGCGACGCTGCCACCTCCCGGCCGGGCTGCGCCTCGGCGGCTGGGCGGTGCAGCTCTACGCGACGCGATCGGAGTCCGAGCTGGGGCATCGGTGACCTCGGCGACCTCCGCGGGTTCGGCGAGTGGGCGTCGGCGGCGGGCGACGGCTTCGCTCTGCTCAGCCCGCTCAACGCCGCCGCACCCGCCCCGCCCATCGAGGCCAGCCCGTACCTCCCCACCAGCCGGCGCTGGCGCAACCCGCTGTTCCTGCGCGTCGAGGACGTGCCCGGCGCAGCGGCGCTCGGCGCCGACCTCGAGAGGATCGCCAGGGCCGGCCGTGCGCTCAACGCCGACCGCACCGTCGACCGCGACGCGGTGGCGATCCTCAAGCTCGACGCGCTGACCAGGATCGCGGAGGCGTGCCCACCGGGCACGGAGTTCCGCAGGTGGCGCCGCGCCCAGGGTGAGGCGCCTCGAGCGGTTCGCCATCTTCTCGGTCATCGCCGAGCAGCACGGCGGCGACTTCCACCAGTGGCCCGAGAAGCTTCGCGACCCGGACGGCCCCGCCGTGCGCGCGCTGGCACGCCGCTCGCGTCCCAGGGTCGCGTTCCATGCCTGGCTGCAGTGGCTCGTCGAGGGGCAGCTGGCCGCCGCCGCCGCCGCGCTGCCGGTCATGACCGACCTGCCCATCGGGGTCGACCCGGGCGGCGCCGACGTCTGGGCGGACCGCGACCTCTTCGCCACCGACTTCTCGGTGGGCGCGCCCCCCGACCTCTTCAACAGCGCGGGGCAGGACTGGGCTCAACCTCCCTGGAACCCATGGCGCCTCCGCTCGCGGGCTACGCGCCCCTCGTCGACGTCCTCCGCGCCGGGTTCGCCCACGCCATGGGCCTGCGCATCGACCACGTCATGGGACTGTTCCGCCTCTACTGGATCCCGCGGGGTGGAAGCGCGGCGGACGGCGTCTTCGTCCGCTACCCGGCGGACGACATGCTCGACATCCTCGCGCTGGAGAGCGTCCGGGCCCAGGCGCTGGTGGTCGGCGAGGACCTGGGAACCGTCGAGCCGGTGGTCCGCGAGCAGATGGCCGAGCGAGACATCCTCTCCTACCGGCTCCTCTGGTTCGAGGAGGGTGAGCCCTCGACGTTCCCGGAGCGGGCCATGAGCGCGGTGACCACCCACGACCTGCCCACCGTCGCCGGCCTGTGGCTCGGCGACGACGTCGAGCTCGCAGCGTTCCATCGGGATGGAGGTCAACGAGGCGGGCACCGCGGAGATCCGCGACCGCCTCGCCCGGGTGGCCGGGAGGGACACCGAGACGGCCGAGGTGATCGCCACCGCGTACTCGGCGCTGGCCGCCTCGCCGTCGATGCTCGTGGTGGCCAGCCTCGAGGACGCCGCCGAGGTGGTCGAGCGACCCAACATGCCCGGGACCACCGCGGAACGGTGGCCCAACTGGCGGCTGGCGCTGCCGCAGCCACTCGAGCAGCTGCTGGCGTCGCCGCTCGCTCAGCGGCTGGCGGCGATCCTCCGCCGCGAGCCGCCGCTCACCCGGCCCGACGGTGCGATGCGCGAGCCAGCGCAGAGCTGAGGTCGTCGGCGAGCATCTGCTCGATCAGCTCGCGGACGCCGGCTCCAGCCCTGCCCTCCATCACCAGGTCGGCCCGCTGCTTGACGCTGGCCAGGGCGTTGCCGACAGCCACGCCGCAGCCGGCGAAGCCGAGCATGACCAGGTCGTTCTCCGCGTCGCCGACCGCGACCGCGGACTCGGCCGTCTCCCCCAGCTGCTCGAGGGCGGCGGCCAGCCCGGTGGCCTTGTTGACGCTCGCCGGCAGCACCATCACCGAGTGCTTGTTGAAGACGATCTGCAGGTCAAGCTCCATCTCGTGGATGGTCCGCACCACCACCGCTTCGTACGGCTCCCAGGTGGAGCAGATCGCCCGCCCCACCGAGAGCGGGGTGACCCCATGGGCCTGGAGCGCGGCGACGAAGCGGCGGGGCAGCGTGGGTGCGAGCAGGCGCTGCTTGCCGGTGGCCGGGTTGTAGACGATTGCGCCGTTCTCCACGACGGCGAGGTCGAACACGTCGAGGTCATCGGTGATGTCGAGCAGCTCGTCGAGGATGCGCCCGGTGACCAGGACTGCCCTGCGCCCGCTCTCCCGGAGGCGGCGGAGCGCGTCGACGGTCGGCGGGGCGAGGATCCCTTCGGAGGCGACGGTCCCGTCGTAGTCCGCGGCCAGGACGCGAAAGCGCATGGCGTCATTGTCCCGCACCGTCGCTGATGCGGGTCCATGCACTGGCCTCTCAGAGCTTGAACTCGACCCGGACCTCGGTGCCCTTGCCGCTCTCCGAGCGGATCTCGAGGGTGCCCTTCTCGAGCTGCGCTCGCTCGCGCATCGAGATCAGCCCGAGGTTGCGCGTGCCGTCCAGCTGCGCGTCGACGGCGGCCACGTCCATGCCCACCCCGTCGTCGCGGACGACCGCGGTGACCGATTCCGGTTGGAAGTTGACGAGCACCTCGACGTTGCGCGCTCGGGCGTGCTTGCGGGCGTTGTTGAGAGCTTCCTGGACGATCCGGAAGATGGTGGGCTCGAATGACCCCGGCAGGCGGATGTCTTCGCCCATCACCCGCAGCTGCGCGTTGACCCCGGCCTTGTCGCCGAACTCCTTGATCAACTTGCGCAGCGTCGGCACCAGCCCGAGGTCGTCCAGCGACATCGGACGCAGGTCGAAGATCAGCCGGCGGGTGTCCTCGAGGACGGCGCGGACGCCGTCCTTGAAGTCCGCCAGCTCCCGCACCACCAGCTGCGGGTCACGCTGGATCAGGCGCTCGAGGATCTCGGCCTGCAGCACCAGGTTGGCCATCGACTGCGCCGGGCCGTCGTGCATGTCGCGCGCGATCCGCATCCGCTCCTCCTCGATGATCTGGAACACCTGGCGCGAGGCGCTGCGCACCCGTGTGCTGTCCGCTCGCGGCGCCACCGCGGCGGCCAGGTCGTCGAGGCTTCGGTACACCGAGCGCAGCACCTCCTGCTCGCTGCGCAGGTCGATGAGACGTGCGCTGGCGTCCCGGAATCGCTCGTCCACGGCGGCGAGGTCGGCGCGGAAGCGCGAGAGGCTGCGGAAGCCGTTGTCGAGCTCGTCCGGGTCGAGGCCGTCGAGGTGCTCGAGGAGCACTCGCCAGCGGCCCTCGCTGTCCTGTGTGCGGCGGCGAAGCTCCTCGCGCGTGTCCGCGGTCTCGGTGAGCCGGTCGTCGAGCCGGGACGACGCCGCCTCCAGGTCCTCGATGCGCTGACTGATCAGGAATCGCACGCCGGAGAGGGCCGAGGGATTCATCGCGGGCGCCTCCCCGGCGGTCGTCACGGGGCGCGGAAGCACTGGCTCGGACGCATGCCGGCATGATACCGGCGGGCTCGACGACGACCCGGTGGCGACCGGGTCACAGGCGGCCTGCAGCCCGCGGTGACGATCGACTGCGCTGACGCGTCGGAGCGGTGGTGTCCGGGTCACAGCCCGGTTGCAGTCAGAGGCTCCGTGCGGTGCCGGATCTATAACCGGGGTGTCAGTTCACAAGGAGCGCCCACATGGAGCAGGCCTCGGCCGCGGGCGGCCCGCGCGTCCTCATCGTGGAGGACGACACGTCGCTGCTGCGTCTCCTCGAGCTGCGACTCTCGGTGGACGGTTACGTCACGCGCACTGCCGCTGATGGGGTCGCCGCTCTCCAGGTGCTGGCGACCTGGCAGCCGGACGTGGTCGTCACCGACGTGATGATGCCGCGGCTCTCCGGTCTCTCCCTCTGCCGCGCGCTGCGTCGTGACCAGCGCACCGCGACCCTGCCGATCATCCTGCTGACAGCGCGGTGCTTCGACAACGACATGCAGGAGGTCGTCGACCTCGGCGGAGTCACCTTCATGAACAAGCCCTTTGACGCGGAGTCGCTGAACGAGGCGCTGGTCGCGGCCCTGGCGAGCCGGCCTCCAGCCTCCACGGGGGTGAGCGCCCCGCACGCCGCCTGATCGCACAGCGTCGCCCACGATCGCGGATTGCGGGCGACAATGACCCGGACGTGACCAGTACGGGCTCCGTCGCCGCGTCCGCTCCCATTCCCACGCCTCAGCACCGCGCCGCGGGGACCCGCCGGCCCTTCATCGACCGGTTCACATCGCCGGGCGGCCTCTTCCTGAGCGCGGTGATGATCGCTGCCGCCTTCCCGCTCACAGCGCCCATCCGTGACCCGGACTTCTGGTGGCACCTGCGCAGCGGTCAGCTCATCCTCCAGGACGGCGGCCTGCTGCACACGGACCCGTTCACGTACACGGTGAGCAGCCATGTCTGGACGATGCATGAATGGCTGACCGAGGTCCTGTTCGCCGAGCTGTACCGTTGGGGTGGCCTGGCCGCGATCGTCGTGTTGCTCAGCGTGGTCACCTGGCTGGGCGTCCTCTGCATATTCGCGCGCGCCCGGCTGGACAGCCCTCGCCCCTTGGTGTTGGGGGGCGGAATGGTGCTGGGGGTGATCGCCGGCTATCCCATCTGGGGCCCGCGCGCCCAGATGCTGACGTTCGCCTTCGCATGCCTCACCCTGCTGCTCGCCGAGCGGCATCTCCGACGCGGCGGCCGGCTGGGGCTGCTGCTCCTGCCGATGTTCCTGGTGTGGAGCAACCTGCACTCCGGCTTCCTCATCGGCCTGGGCTTCATCACGGTCATCGTGGTGGCCGAAGCCGTGGCCCATCTGCTTCACCTCGACGATCGCGCACCGGCGTCTCGTGTGCGTGGGCTCGCCCTGCTCCTGCTGGGCTCGCTGCTGGTGTGCGCGATCAACCTCAACGGGCCGTCCATCATCCTCTACCCGTTCGGCACGGTTGGCTCGGCCGCGCAGCAGTCGCTCATCCTCGAATGGCACTCGCCCGACTTCCACGACTGGTCGGTGCGCATCTTCGCCCTCATGCTGCTGAGCCTCGTCGCCTTCATCGTGGCCAACCGCCGCATCCGGCTCCGCGACGCCGCCCTGGTGCTGGCCACCGTCGTGCTCTCGCTGCAATCGGTGCGCCACATCGCGCTGTTCGTGGCCGCGGCGACGCCCGCCTGGATCAACCAGGCCGACTTGCTGCTGGCGCGACGGCAAGGGCGGCCGCGGCGCAGCCAGCAACTGCCCCCCGCGGCCATGCGTGTGGTGAGCTGGGTGCTGCTCTGCGGCGCTGTCCTCGGCGTCTACATCGGCAACCGGCTGCTCCCGGCCATGCAGACACGCGAGGACTCCTTGTTCTACGCGCAGGACTTCCCTGTCTGCGCTGCTCGCTGGCTGGCCGCCGACCCCGCACCGCTGCGCATCTTCAACCAGTACGGCGAGGGCGGCTACCTTGCGTACCGGCTGTCGGCGCACGGCGATCGTGTGTACATCTTCGGCGACGCCGCGCTGATGGGCGACGCGCTGCTGTACAGGTACGGCGACGTCGAATCGGTGACGCCGCAGTGGGACTCCATCCTGCGCAGCGCGGGCACCGACGTCGTGCTCTTCGACACCAACGCCCCGCTCAGCAACGTGATGCTCCATGCCGATGACTGGGTGAGGGTGTACCGCGACCCCCACAACATCGCGTTCGCACCACGAGAGAAGGTGACTGCCCTCGCGTTGCCGCCGCAACCGGTCTACACAGCCCCCCATGACGCCTGCACGGAGCTGGTGCAGACCCCGGCGTCGCAGTTGAACGAGCAGCCGGGATGAGAGCCGCTGCCTGGCGGCGCGACGTGTGGGTGCTCGGCGCCGCCGTCCTCAGCCTGGTGGTCACCGTGCAGCCGTTCCGCGACAGCGACGTGTGGTGGCACTTGGCGGTGGGGCACTACATCATGGCCCACGGCATCCCCGCGGCCGAGCCGTTCAGCTTCCTGCATGCGGCAAGCCCGTGGGTCGGCCAGCAATGGTTGTACGAGGTCGGCCTGGCTCGTGTGGTGGACCTCGGCGGCCCCGGCCTCGCGTCGTTGCTGATGGGCGTGGTCGCCTCCGCGGCGCTGCTCATCGCGGTCCTGTCGATCCCGCCCGAGCGCCGCCCCGCGGGACCGGTCATGGCGGCCTCGCTGCTGCTCAGCGCGCTGGTGGCGGCGCAGCTGCTGGGCGTGCGCGGCCAGGTGATCAGCCTCTTCGGGGCCGCCGTGGTGCTCAACGTGGTGATGCGCTGGCGGCGTGGCTCGAGCCGCGTCCTCCTTGCCCTGCCTCTCGTGTTCGTGGTCTGGGCCAACCTGCACGCCGGCTTCGTGGTCGGTCTCGGGATCGCGGTCGTCGCCGTGTGCGCCGTCCGCGGCGTGGAGCGCAGACGTCGTGTCCTCTTGGGCGGGGCCATCGTGGGGAGCGCGCTGGCGACCCTGATCAACCCGGCGGGGCCGGGCCTGTGGAGCTACGTCGGCGCCACCTTCACCGATCCCACCATCACCGGGGTGGTCACCGAGTGGCAGTCACCCGACTTTCATGACGTCTGGCTGCGCCTCTTCGAGCTCGAGGCCATCCTCCTGGTGATCGCGTGGATCCTGGCGCCTCGCCGCGATCTCTTCGACCTCGTGCTCGCCGGCGGGGTCTTCGCGGCCGCGCTCCAGGCGCAACGCAACGTGTCACTCTTCGCGCTGGTCGCCGCCCCGCAGCTCGCCGTGTACGGCGCCGGCGCCTGGACGGCGCACCGCTCGCGCCTGCGCTGGGTGCCCCAGCCGCCACGGTGGCGACGTCCACCCTCGTGGTTCGGGGCGGCGCTGGCGGCGGTGGTGGTGCTGGGCACGGGGCTGGCGGTCGCGCCACAGGTCGGCGCGGACGCCGCCGCCCGGTACGAGGCAAGCCATGAGCCGAGGGCGGCGGCGGACTACGTGGCCGCCCACCTGGCCGGGCACAGGCTCTACAGCATCGACACCTGGGGCGGCTACCTGGCACTGCGGTTCCCGGTGGGACGGGTGGTCTTCGTGTACGACGAGACCGCCGTCTTCGGCACCGGCGCGCTCCAGCAGTACCTCGACATCCATGACCTCAAGCCCGACTGGTCCACCGTCCTGGCCGACAACGGCATCCGGGATGCCATCGTCCCCGCGCGCTCGCCGGAGGTGTCTGCCCTGCAGACGCTCGGCTGGACGGTCGACTGCAGAGACAACCTCTCCGCGAGCGTGGTGATGAGCCGGCGCGGGAGCGTGCCGGGTGGCCCGGCCGCCGCAGCCGCGCCGGCCTGCGCCTGAGCCGGCGACGGCGGCGTTTCCTGTTACACCGCCACGGGGGTATTCGTTACCGGTCCTTGTCGCAGGTGACCAGATCGATCAGTACGCTCAATTCGTGATCGCAGCCCCGTCCCGCAGCCGCGCCCGTCTGCGCCCCGGCCCGAGGTGAGCCAGCAGCTCGCTCGGCGTATGCAGGCTGCTTCCGCGCCGGCGCCGGCGCTGCCGAGCAGGAAGCCCGTCGCCTCCGCGCCGCCGCTGCCCATGGATCGCGACCGCCGCACCGGGGTCGAGCGTGTCATCGAGCTCTCCCGCTGGGCGGTCCTGGTGTTCGCCGCGGTGACCAACAACTTCCCTGGGGAGCCGCGCGTGGCGAGCACCTCAGCGGTCAACCTGGTCCTGGGTGGCTGGGGGATGTTCAACCTCAGCGCGACGCTCGCGCTGCTGCTCCACCGCCTCCCCGGGAGGCGCACCCAGATGGCCATCCTCGCGATGGACCTCGCCGTGGCCAGCGCGCTCGTCTACCTCACGGGTGGGTTCTCCTCCAACCTCGCGGTCGTCTTCTACGTGCTGATCGGGATCAGCAGCCTTCGGTTCGGCATCCTCGGCAGCGTGCTCTGCGCCACCACGATCAGCGCGCTGTACGTGAGCGTCGGGCTGGCGACCTCAGGACCGCTGACCCATTCGCTTGTCGACGTGCTCACCTCCCGTCTCTTCCTCTTCTTCGTGGTGTCGCTGGCCAGCTCGCTGCTGGCGCGCGAGATGGTGTCGGCGCGGGCCCGGCAGATGGCCCACACCGCCGAGCTCGAGCACGCGGTCTTCGCAGAGCTTCGCGAGGTCGACCGCATCAAGAGTGAGTTCATGATGCTTGCCTCGCACGAGCTGCGCACCCCGCTCACCAAGATCAAGGCGTGGCTGGCGCTGATGCGCGACGGGGGTGATCACCTTCCCCAGCAGGCGCGCCAGGAGGGTTTCCATGAGCTGCGCACCGAGGCCGAGCACCTCGGCAGGCTGACCGACAACCTGCTCTGCATCGCCCAGCTCGAGTCCGGCGAGATCCGCCTGCGCCCCACCACCGTCGATTTCAGCGCGGTGCTCCGCCAGGTGATCTCCCGCTTCGTCGAGATCGCCGACCGCGGGCGCTTCCTCGTGCACATCGACGAGAACCTCGGCTACCTGCACGTCGACGAGGAGCGGCTCGCTCTGGTGCTGGCCTGCCTGATCGACAACGCGCTCAAGTTCGCGCCCGACAACGAGGCGGTGGAGATCACCGCGGTGCGCGTGGTCAACAAGGCGCACGTGGAGGTGCGCGACAACGGCCGTCGCATCCCCGACACCGAGGTGGAGCGCGTCTTCGCATCCTTCTACCAGGTGGAGAACCCGCTGCTGCGCCAGCGTGGCGGCTTCGGCGTCGGCCTCTACCTCGCCCGTCAGCTGGTGGAGCGCATGGGCGGACAGATCTGGCTCGACAACCAGAGCGTGCGCGGCAACTCCTTCTTCATCGCGGTCCCCTTGGAGGAGCCGGCGTGATCAGCGGTGGCGCCGAAGCCGCCGGTCACGCTCGTTCCGGAGCCGTGAAAGTCCGCAACACTCGGGTAACCGATTCGGATATGCGCTTGGGCGCGTGCTACGTTGCCCGCGTCGATCAGCTCCCGCGAGGTTCCGCGCCTTCATGAAATCCTTCACCGAGCCCATCCCCAGTCAGGCGTACACGGGGAGCCGGCCGTCAGGCGCCGAAGCCACGGTGTTGGTGATCGACGACGATCCCTCGATGCACGACATCCTCGCTGTGCTGGGTCACCAGCATGGCTTCGGGATCCAGTTCGCCGACGACGGCACGGATGGCGTGCGCCTCGCCGAACAGAACGACGTCGACCTCATCGTGCTCGACCTCAACCTCCCCGGGCTGACCGGTTTCGACGTCTGCCGGCGCATCCGGTCGGCGGGGATCGAGATCCCCATCGTCATGGTCTCGGCGAGCTCGGACCCCGTCGACGTGGTCGTCGGGCTCGAGATCGGCGCCGACGACTACGTGGTCAAGCCCTTCGAGATCCGCGAGCTGGCGGCACGCATCAACGCCAAGCTGCGCCGCCAGCGCACCAGCCAGTCCCAGGTGCGGCCAGGCAGGCTCAAGTTCCCGGGCCTGGTCGTCGACGTCGGACGGCACGAGGTGCTGCGCGACGGTCAGCCGGTGACGCTGACGCCGACGGAGTTCGACCTGCTCGCCCTGCTCTCCGCCTCCCCCGGCAGGGTCATCTCCCGCACGGAGATGATCCAGAAGGTGTGGGGCCAGGGAGCCGACCTCGACCTGCGCAGCGTCGACGCCCATGTCTACCGGCTGCGTCGCAAGATCGAGCCGGACGGGCCGCGGCCCACGTACATCCACGCGGTGCCCGGCATCGGCTACCGCTTCGAGCGACGTGGCCTCACCGACCGGCTGTCACGGGCCCAGGACGACGATGCGCCGGTCGAAGAGGCTGTCGCCCAGTAGCGTCGCGCGTCGCGACGCGACCGACGCCGGCGTCTCAGTCCTGCCGAGGCCTGCGCGGCGTGCGACGGTGGCGGCGAGAGCGGTCCTCGGCGAGCAGCACCCACTGTCCACGCTCGTTGAGGCCGGCCGGCCGGACGTCGACGATCTGGTTGGTGAGCAGCGACAGGGCGCGGCCCTGGGGGAGCACGAAGTCGAGGCACGCGGTGGTTTCGCCGTCCCAGCGGCGGCGTTCGGTCAGTGCCTCGAATATCACCAGGCTGCGGCTGACGCGGCGCGACTGCGCTCCCCCGACGATGTAGGCCACCCGGTACATCTCGCCGGGTTTGAGGCCGAAGCGTTCGAGCACGCTCCGATCCCGGACGAGGCGGCCACGTCGAACGGGGGGCGGTGTGGAAGCCGACAGAGTGATTGCAGCGCTCGGTGCGTTCATGGTCGGATTATGCGGGCCGCCGAGTTGCCCGATCGTCGCATGAGGTGGTCACACAGGGGTAACGGGATCCGCCGCAGCCGCCGACCTGTCACGGCCGACCTCCCCGCCGCCGGGCTCCACGCCGCGGGCGTCAGCCTGTGTCAAACCGTCGTTGCCACGCCACGTTTCGGTGACGCGCGCGCGATGACCGCAACGTGGCCATACCTAGAACTCATCCGCATGGCCACCTCGCCCGACATCACCATGCTGCGCGAGATCTCTGCGGCGGGCGACCGCGAGCGCACCGGTGCCCTGGACGTCGAATGGCAGGGCGCCCGGGCGACCCTGTTCTTCATGTTCGGCCATCCCAGCCATGTCGTGTACGAGGCCGCCGATGGCCGCTCGCTCGTCGGCGAGGCTGCCCTGGATGCGATCGTCGAAGAGTTGCCGGATGATTTTCGAGTTGCTCCATGGCGGCGTGCCATGGTCACTGACGACACGCTCCACTGCAGCGCGGAGGACCTGATGGGACTGTTCCAGCGGCGCCATGCCGTCGCCGAATCCAACACACAGGCGGCCCAGCCGGCCGCCCCGGAACCAGCCACCGCGCCGGAGCCGCCGAGCGCGGCGGCGCCGGAGGCAACGGCGCCGGCCGTGGCGCCGCCGCCCGTCGTACCCACGGCACCCATGCCCGCCAACTCGCCGCAGCCGCCGTTCGGCCTCAGTGACTTCCCGCTGCTGCCGCTCGGGACGGCCCTCTGGACCGATGCGGCGGCCAACATCGTCAACCTCGAAGCTGCGGTGCCGCGACTGCCGGATTCGCTGGTGGTGCTGGGCGGACCGACCAGCCAGGGGGTTGCGCTGATCGTCGGCGGACGGGTGACGGACGCCGTCTGGGTCAACGGAAGCGGCGGCCTTCTCGGCGACGGGGCCGCCCATGCCGTGATGACCTCCCTCGAGGGCACGCTGACCGCCTACCGCATCGACGACCCCCGGCTGGCGACCGCCCTGCCGATGCTCTGGCGATCGCCGCAACTCGGTTCGGGCGTGCCCGCGGGCTGGCTGCACACCGATGACATCGTCGCGGAGGTGCGCACCTCCGGCCGCTCCTGCGGCCTGCTCGTCGACTCCGGGGACCCGGGGGTGGCGCTGTTCGAGGGTGGCGAGCTGTTCGCCGTGTACACCACGAGCCACCGGTGGCCGGCCACCTCGATCACGACGTTGCGCAGCCTGCTCCATGACCCGGGCGCGCGTGTCACCGTCGTCGGCGCGGCACCGGAGCCGCCCGCCCCGGCGCGACCCGAGGTGGCCACGGTCAACTCGTCGGACACCCCGGCGCCAGCCGGCGAGGAGTCCGTCAGCGAGACCGCGCAGGCGGACCCGGTCGCGGTGCTCGACGCCCAGCCGGCCGAGCCGCAGGAGAGCGTCGACTCGATCGTGGACGTGTCCAAGGGACGGCCCAGGAACAGGAAGCGCGGGTCCGACTCCAGCGCCGCTGCAGACGGAGCGGTGGCTGACGCCGTCGAGACGACCGACGTCGCGATGGTCGCCGGCGAGGGGTTGGCATCTGCTCCACTGGACGCAGGCGGTGGGGATGAGCGCGCTCTCGACGACGCCGCGCTGATGTCGGAGGGCCAGGCAGCCACGGCAGACGCTGAGGCCGCGCCAGAAGCTGAGGCCGCGCCAGAAGCCGAGGCCGCGCCAGAAGCTGAGGCCGCGCCAGAAGCTGAGGCCGCGCCAGAGAGCTGAGGCCGCGCCAGAAGCTGAGGCCGCGCCAGAAGCTGAGGCCGCGTCAGAGGCCGAGACCGAGACCGTGCCAGAGGCCGAAGCCGCGCAAGAGGTTGACGCGGTGTCAGCAGCCGAGACGCCCGACGAGCCCGTACACGAGGCCGACCTCCCGACAGAGCCTGAACCCCACGATGGCGCCGCGGCGGAGGCCAGCGCGACCGCCGATGACATCCGCTTCGAACCGGCCGTGTTCAGCATCGCGGACCTGACCTCGGTCAGCCCTCCCGACTCCACCGGCATGGCCGGCGTCGTGGAGCGCGAGGCGAAGGAGTTCGTGCCGGCACGGCTCGAGATCGACGTCGACGCGCTGCGCGCTGAGCTCACCGACATCGCCACAGTGTGGCTCGGTGAGGATGACGCCACGCCGGTGGCCCAGGCGATTGGCTCCGCGCGTCCGGGCGTGGATGACTTCGTGTCCACCATCGCCGCGATCAGCACCATGGACATCCCCGGTCACGACACCGCGGTGGTGCGCGCCATGGCACGGGAGATGCACTTCCGGGCCTCAGAGGTGCTCTGCGGTGTCTGAGCCGCCCGCGTGAACTTCCAGCACATCGTCGACACCGTTCGTGGCGAGCCGGTGCTCGCCGTGGGCGTGGTGGCGGCGATCCTGGCCATGCTGTGCATCCTGCTGGTGGCACGTGTTGAGCGTCTCAAGGACCGGCTGCACATCGCCAAGGCTGCCGCGGAGGACGCCGCCCAGGCGGCCGCGCTCGCCGCCCCGGGAGGCATCGACCCCGAGGTGGTGGCGGACCTCCTGCGTACCGGACAGCGCCCGACGCTCGACGCCGTGTACGCCGCCATGCAGCTGCGCGCCGGCAGCAGCAGGGGCCGCTAAGAGGACGAGGAGCCGCGCTTGCGGATCAGTCGGGGATTGGCCGACGTGACCGCGATCCACGCCGCTTTCCAGCTGACGTTCACCGCCTCCTCACGAAGACGGAGCATCGTCGCGTGGGCCGAGCGGTCGAGGCGCTCGGTGTGCCGGGTCGACCAGCCGCGACGCGACGTCTGCGTCGGCGCCGGCTCGGGGGCTGGATCGCGGCTCGTCCACAGCTCCTCCGCCGTGGGCTGGGCGGCTGGCGCGCCCGTGGTGGAGCTGATCCTGAACGCGGTGGGAGCGGAGGGGTCAGGTTGCTCGGTGTCCGCCGCGGGCTCGGGGGCGCCGACGACGAGCGCATCGACCGGAGCCGCCGGGGCGATTCCCTCGGCCGCGCGGATCACGAAGCCGTCCTCCTCGGGAGTGGTGACCGGCTGGGCCGGCCGCAGCGGAGCGAAGCCGAGATCACGGGGCGCCGGCGCGGCTACCTGCCCGCGCCGGAAATCGTGGGCGGCGAAGGTGAGCTCGTCCTCGTCGACCCCGGGAGCGGGGTCGTCCCTGTCGCCGGCGGACGAGTCTGTCGGCATCGTGTGGTCTCCAGGTGGGTTCGACCGTCCCATCGTACGCTCGGGTCTCTTCGCGTCTGGAAAAGATCGTGTCGCGAACTGGTTCTGTCTGGTCGTGGCGGGACTGCGCCGGGAGAGAATCCCGACACGACCAGCAGGTCCTTCCATCGAACTCCAGAGGAGCCTCCCCAGCGTGAGCATCGCCACCGCCGCCAAAGGCATCGACCCGCGCTACCTCGAGGCGCTCGGCCCGCTGCGTCCGCTGATCGACGACGACAGCCTCACCGAGATCATGGTCAACGGCCACGAGATGGTCTACGTCGAGCGCAAGGGCAAGATCCTGCTCACCGACGTGCGCTTCGACAGCGAGGAACATCTCCTGCGCGTCATCGACACCATCGTCTCCTCGGTGGGTCGCCGGATCGACTCGCGGTCACCGCTCTGCGACGCGCGCCTACTCGATGGCTCGCGCGTCAACGCGGCCATCGCACCGGTGACTCTCGACGGGCCGATCCTGACCATCAGGAAGTTCAGCAAGGATCCGTACCAGGTCAGCGACCTCGTCGGTTTCGGCACCCTCACCCAGGAGGCTGCCGCGTTCATCCAAGCGTGCGTGCTGGCCCGGGCGAACATCGTCGTCAGCGGCGGTACGGGCACCGGTAAGACGACGCTGCTCAATGTCTGCTCGAGCTTCATCCCGGTGGATGAGCGCATCGTGACCATCGAGGACGCCGCGGAGCTGCAGCTGCACCAGGAGCATGTGTGCCGCATGGAGTCGCGCCCCTCCGACGTCAACAACGAGGGCCGCATCACCATCCGGGACCTCGTCGCCAACTCGCTGCGCATGCGGCCGGATCGGATCGTCGTCGGCGAGTGCCGCGGTGGCGAGGCGCTGGACATGCTCCAGGCCATGAACACCGGCCACGACGGCTCGCTGACCACCGTGCACGCCAACAACCCACGCGAGACCCTCTCCCGCCTCGAGACCCTCGTGCTGATGGCCGGCATGGACCTCCCGCTGAAAGCGATCCGCCAGCAGATCGCCAGCGCGATCGACCTGGTCATCCAGCTGAGCCGTCTCAAGGACGGCTCGCGCAAGGTCACGGCGATCACCGAGATCGTCGGCATGGAGGGTGACACCATCACCATGCAGGAGATCTTCAAGTTCGAGTCCAAGGGCGCGGATCCCTCGACCGGTCAGATCATCGGCGAGTTCAACCCCACCGGCATCCGCCCGAAGATCATCGACAGGCTGTTCGACATGGGTGTCCCGCTGCCGCCCCGCCTGGCGCAGCTGTTCCCCGATCGGCGCCAGCTGATGGCACAGCAGGCACTGCTCCAGCAGCAACAGCGCGCCGGCTAGGCCGGGTCGCGGGCCGGACGGCCCCCTCCCCAAAGTGGTAGGCGGTATCAGGTACCATGCCGTACATGGTAGCTGAGCCCGCGCCGGAGAACCGCGGCGCCCTGATAAGTCGAGATGCGCCGCGGCGCCCTCGAGTACTGCGTGCTCGCGCTTCTCCGCGATGGCGAGCGGTATGGGTTCGACCTCGTTCGCGGCCTCGGTGAGGCCGACGGGCTGGTCACGAGCGAAGGCACCATCTACCCGCTGCTCGGCCGGCTGCGCCGCGATGGCCTGGTCGAGACCACATGGCGGGAATCCACCGCCGGGCCCCCGCGCCGGTATTACCGCCTGACCCGGGCAGGCGCTGATTCCCTGGCCACATTCGCAGTGGAATGGCGCCGTTTTCGCGACGCTGTGGACGGCCTGCTGGAGGGCGCAGCATGACTGGCGACACGACGGTGGACACCGTGGTGCACGACTATCTCTGGAGAGTGGGATCAGCTCTCAGCGGTGTCCCGGCTGCACGAGCCCGGGAGATCACCGATGAGCTTGCCGAGCACATCCGGGAGGCGCGCGAGGACGGCGCGGTCGTCACCGAAGCGGATGCACGCAACCTCCTCGACCGCCTCGGCGAGCCGGCCGATATCGCGGTGGAAGCGGAGCGGCGGTTCGGCCGCCTCGGCCGACCCAGGGCCGGCGCTCGCGAGGTCTTTGCGATCCTGTTGCTCGGCGTCAGTGGCGTGTTCATCCCCGTGGTCGGCTGGCTGATCGGCACCGTGCTGCTCTGGACATCAGAGAGCTGGAACCGGCGCGACAAGATACTCGGCACCGTTCTCACGGTGGGAGCCCTGCCAGGGTTCGCTCTCCTCGCCATAGTCCCGATCACGGTGACCGGAACCAGCACCATCACCGATCCCAGTGGCCGAGTGATCAGCACCAGCACCCAAAGCTTCTCGTCCGGTCCACCGGCTTTCGTCGGACCACTCGTGTTGTTCGCCGTTCTGGTACTGCCCCTCCTCACCGCGGTCTACCTGTTGGTGCGGCTGCGCGTGGCCAGGCGCCCGGTCGCGCCCAACGGCTGACCGCGCTACCCGTTGCGCTTGAGCAGGCCCAGCCGCTTGGCGCGGCGCTCGGCGGCGTTGAATGCCAGGAACCCCGTGATCACGAGCACCACACCGAGGCCCAGCAGGAGGCCGATCGTGGGGAGCACGCTCGCAGCGCCGGCGTTGTCGATGAGTGCGCTGCGCATCCCCTCGAGCGTGTAGGTGAGCGGCGACAGGTGGCCGAGCACCTGGAACGCACCAGGCAGGACCGTGATCGGGTAGTACACCCCGGACACCAGCAAGAGGATGCCCTGGACGGCGAACGTCATCTGCTCGCCCTTCTCCGGTGAGATGAGCGGCAGGATGGCGATGTAGATGCCCAGCCCGGCGAGTGGCAGCGTCGACGCCGCCAGCACCGCGGCCGCCGCGCCGAGGTTGGCGTGGGAGAGGTCGACGTGGATCGCCAGCACGACCACCAGGACGATGAACGCGCTTCGAACCAGGCCATACAGGAGCGAGAAGCAGGTGACCCCGGCGAGGTGGGTGAGCCGCCGCACGGGAGCCATGAACGTGTACTCCATCGTTCCCTCCCAGCGCTCCCACGCGATCGCGAAGGACGTCTCGTGGAAGACGAGCGACATGAACGTCCACAGCAACGCCCCGACAAGGAGGTACAGCTGGGCACGGTGCACTCCCACCGTCGTCTCGCCGGCGCCGATCGCCTTCAGCCCATTGGCGAGGTAGCCGACGCTCAGAACGGTGGCCACGCTGTAGGCGAACCACACAACCTCCCAGACCCAGTAGCGGCGGTAGAGGTGGTACTGGCGTTCCACGAAACCGCGGAAGGCCGTGGCCTCCCAGCGCATCGTTGTCGGTGCGTTCATGATGCGCTCAGCGCGGTGCCGCCACCCACAGGGACGCCGTCATCATCGTCGTCGCTGTCGTCCCCGAAGCTGCGGCCGGTCAGGCGCAGGAAGACATCCTCCAAGGTCGCCTCCGCAGAGTCCCCGTAGTGGGCGCGCAGCTCGGCCGCAGTGCCATCGGCGACGACGCGGCCACCGTCGAGCATGAGCACGCGGGTGCACAGCGCCTCCGCCTCGTCGAGATCGTGGGTGCACACCAGAACGGTGGCGTCGGAGTTCGGCATGGAGCTTGCGCACGAATGCCTGGACCTCGCGCTTGCTGCGCGGGTCGAGCCCTGTGGTCGGCTCGTCCATGAGAAGCAGCGATGGCGAGGTGAGCAGGCTGCGCGCGATCGCCACCTTCTGCTGCTGCCCGCGCGACAGCTGTTTCATGGGGCGATCGACGGTGTCACGCGGCATCCCGAGCCGAGCCAGCGCGGCGAGAGCGCGCTCGCGGCGATCGGGGGCGCGGTCACCGTAGAGGCGTGACGCGAAGCTGAGGTTCTCCCACGGGCTCATCTCCTTGGCGAATGCGGCGTCCACCGACACGCGGTTGATGTGGCGGCGGACCGTGGCCGCGTCGCGCACGACGTCGTGCCCGAAGACCCGCACACTGCCGGTGTCTGGCGTCGTGAGGGTTGCGAGGACGCGCACCAGCGTCGACTTGCCGCTGCCGTTGAGGCCGACGATGCCGACGATCTCCCCTCGCGGGATGCGGATCGACACCCGGTCCAGGGCGAGCTTGCGCACCTCGGGACGGCCGCGCAGGCGGCTGCCTCGCTGCTTGCGAAACGATTTGCTGACCTCCGTCACATCGACGGCGGGAACTGCGTCTGCCGGGGATTCCATCTCGAGCTCCAACTCACCAGATCTGCGTCCCATCGGGACAAGAAAAAGGATCGTGCCGGCCAGTGCCGCACGATCCCGGGTGAGCCTCGCTCGCGAGCGCTGCTACCTAGGTTGCGGCCTCCGACGGCATGGGCGTGCCGCAGCGGCGGCGGGCCAACGTGCCGGTGCAGAACATTCCCAGCGAACTCCCTGTTGAGCAGCGACGCGGATGCGCGCCACGGCGCATGGTAGGCCCCGACAAAGGGGGACGTCAAACACCGAAGAACTCGGCCGCTCGACGGTTCATCTGCTCGGGCGACAGGTCCTCGGTGTGCTGGCTCAGCATCCATTGGTGGCCGAAGGGATCGCGCAGGCGGCCGCCCCGCTCCCCGTAGAACTGGTCGGCGAGTGGGAACAGCACCTCGGCGCCCGCCGCCGTGGCGCGCCGCCAGGCCGCATCGACGTCGGTCCAGTACGTGGCCATCACCGCGCTGACGACGCCACCGAGGGACATGGGTGACCTCGCCGGCGCGTCGGGGTCGTCCGACTCCTCGGTGATCATCACCACGGAGTTGCCGATGCGAACCTCGGCGTGCACAAGCACGCCGTCGGGATCCGTGAAGCGCTCGCCGATCTCGTCGGCTCCAAACGCGCGCTTGTAGAAACTGATTGCCGCGTCGCCATCGCGAACCACGAGGCGAGGGGTCACCGTGCGCAGGTGTCCGGGGATCGGGTTGACCTGGGGCTGTGGGTCGGTCGGCATGCTGGGCTCCCTGCTGTGGTCCGCCTGGCGGGGAGTCTATCGCGCGTCACGCTGGCTCGAGAGCAGCACGAGGCCGCCTGTTCAGCCCTCGGCTGCGTGGGTCGGCTCGAAGATGTGCAGCGGCAGTGTCTCGCCCTCACTGACGAGGTGGTCGAGGAAGTGCGGCACCACCCCCGTGGCGGTGAAGTGGCCCACCACCTTGCCGTCCTCGTCGATGCCCTGTTGGCGGAAGGTGAAGATCTCCTGTAGCTGGACGTCGCCGCCATCACAGCCCAGCACCTCGGTGATGCTGACCACCTTGCGCGACCCGTCGCGCAGCCGGGACTGCTGCACGATGATGTTCACCGCCGAGCCGATCTGCTCGCGAATCGCCCGCGACGGAAGCTCCGCGCCGGCCATGAGCACCAGCGTCTCGAGGCGACCGACGCACTCGCGCGGGTTGTTGGCGTGCAGTGTCGTCAGTGAACCGTCGTGGCCGGTGTTCATCGCCTGGAGCATGTCCAGCGCCTCACCGCCGCGGCACTCTCCGACGACGATCCGATCCGGCCGCATGCGCAGCGAGTTGATGACCAGCTCGCGGATCGACACTCGCCCGCGGCCCTCGATGTTGGCCGGCCTGGTCTCCAGCGTCACGACGTGTTCCTGGCGCAGCTGAAGCTCCGCCGCATCCTCGATGGTGACGATGCGCTCGTCCTCGGGGATGAAGCTCGAGAGGATGTTGAGGGTGGTGGTCTTTCCCGAACCGGTGCCACCGCTGACCACCACGTTGAGCCGCCCGCGGACGCACGCCCGCAGGTACCGCACCATGTCATCGGTAACGGAGCCGAAGCTCACGAGGTCCTGGACGGTGAACGCTTCCTTGGCGAACTTCCTGATGGTCACGGTTGGTCCACGAAGCGCCAGCGGCGGGATGATGACGTTGACGCGCGATCCATCCTTGAGCCTCGCGTCGACCATCGGTGACGATTCGTCGACGCGCCGCCCGATCGTGCTGACGATTCGGTCGATCACCTGGAGGAGCTGTTCGTTGCTCTCGAATGTGACCGGGCTGAGGGTGAGCTTGCCGTGCTGCTCGACGTAGATCTGCCTCGAGCTGTTGATCATGATCTCGGTGATCTCCGGGTCGTGGAGCAGGACCTCGAGGGGACCGAGTCCGAGGACGTCGTCGATCACGGTGTCCGTGACGCGCAGCTTGTCCTGGCGCGTCATGGTCAGGTTCTGCTCCGCCACCAGCTCGTTGACGAGCTCGCTGATGCGCTGGCGCACCTGCTCGGGCGGCGCACTGTCCGCGTTGCCCGCCAGCTCCTCGATGAGGCGTTGGTGCACCTTGCTGCGCAACTGCGCGTACAGGTTGCCCGCGCCCGGCTTGGCGAGCGGCCCTCGGCCCATCCCCGTGCGGTTGAGCAGCGATGCCTGGCGAGGCGGTTCGGCACTCTCCGGGGCGGCACCGGTCCTGGTCATCAGCTGGGGCGCCGGCCGGCTTCGTGGCGCGACGCTCGCCAAGCCCGGCGAGGCCGCTGCCTCGCGTGTGGGCTCGGCGACAGCGGTGGCCGCATACTCGCGAGCAGGAGCCGGGTCCGCGACTGCCGGCTCCGGGTCCCGCGTGACCGGCGAATGGCGAACCTGCCAGCCGGTCGGCGCGCTGACCGGGGCGCGAGTCGCGCTTGCCTCGGAGGTCACGGGCGGGGTGGCAGGCGCCCTGGCCGGCGGCGGTGTGGGCCTGGTGTCCAATGGGGTTTCGGCTTCCGCTCCGTCCGGCGACTTGCGCGCAATGTCTCCCTCAGCCTTGCGCTGCACGCGGTCGAGTAGCGACATCTTTGGTGCGACTCCAGTATGTGTACGGCGGACGTTGCCAAGGCTATCGAGCGCCGCTCGCGCCCCGGCGCGGTACCTGCAACGATCCTGTCAAGGCAGTCGCGCCCGAGTCGATCCGGCGACGCGGGCCACGGCGAACCACGGATCTCCGACATCCCGGTTACGAACCGTTACCGGGACCGCGCACCGATGCTGCGCTGGGGTATTCCTGACCACATGGCAACCGGCACGCCCACGCTCGACGACAGCCGCTGGGAGGAGCTCACCCGCTCAGCCGCGGCGGTGCGCGCCGTCGAGGATGAGGCCGTCGCACCGCCCAGCGCATGGCGACGCCTGCTGACGACGGGAGCGTACCTGGTGGTCCTCGCCGGCATCAGCATCGCGGCCCTCCACGCGGTGGGGAATGCGACTCCCGTGCATGCCGACGGTTCAGCAGACGGCGCGCTCTTCAGCCTCACCAACCAGGACCGGGCCAGCAACGGCGTTCGCTCCCTGGGGTTCAACGGCACCCTCGCCGGCATTGGCGAGGGTAGCCGGTACAACGGGTGCGGGTTCGGGGTCAGCGGGCGCTCGTACGACATGATCCAGCGCAACTACTTCGCCCATCCCATCCTCAACTGCGGTGGCCGCCTGGTGTTCTCGATGATGCAGGCCTTCGGCATCCACTACCAGTCGGCCGGTGAGAACATCGGCTGGAACACCTACGGCAGCGCGGGGAGC
Organism: Candidatus Dormiibacterota bacterium; assembly: GCA_963823765.1. GTDB lineage: Bacteria > Chloroflexota > Dormibacteria > Aeolococcales > Aeolococcaceae > Aeolococcus. Next base: position 615,816 of record CAWGML010000001.1, on the reverse strand, counting down.
GCGGCATCCGCGATCAACAGCGCATTCATGAACAGCCCTGACCACCGCTCCAACATCCTCAACGCCAACTACACCGCGCTCGGCATCGGTTCCGACAACTCCGGCAGCTCGGCGTGGACCGGGGGCGGCGGCAGCTACACCGGTGTCTGGATGTTCTCGGAGGAGTTCGCACAACTGAGCGGCTCACCCCCGCCACCTCCCCCGCCACCGCCCAAGCCCAAGCCCAAGCCCCGGCCGGCGCCGCGGCCGACCACGCCGACGCGCAACACCGCGCCTCCGCCGCCGCCGGCGCAACCCGCGGCGACATCCGGGCCCGCGCCAACCGCGGCTCCGGCAACACCAACGCCGACCCCGGCGCCGACCCTGCTGCCGACCCCGAGCCCCCTTCCCGACCTGAGCTTCCCTCCGCTGCTGGCCGCACCAGGCGGTCTGCTCTTCAACTCCGTGGAGTCCGTGTTGGAGAGCTACTTCATCGACTGATGTCGCATCAACCCCCGCAGGTGACGTGCGCCGCGTGGCGCCGTCGCACCTCACGCAATGCCGAGGACCACGCCCAATGAGCACCGCCTCCCCCGCCGCCCCGGTGGCCACCACCGTCGTCGTCGCCGAAGGACTGCGCAAGACCTACAGCATCAGCCGCCCGCCCCGTGAGGTACTCCGCGGCGTGTCGCTGGAGGTCACCCGCGGCGAGTTCGTCGCACTGATGGGCCCGAGCGGCTGCGGCAAGAGCACACTGCTGCACATCCTCGGTGGCCTCGAGCCCCCCGATGCGGGCACCGTCTCGGTCGAGGGCCGGTCGCTCTACAGCCTCGATGACGGCGCGCTGTCCGCCTTTCGACGCGACCGCATCGGTTTCGTGTTCCAGTTCTTCAACCTCCTCCCGAACCTCACCGCGGCGGAGAATGTCGCCCTGCCGCTGCGGCTCCGCAACGAGGGTTCGCGGCGCCATCGCGAGGGCCGCGTCAGCTCTCACGACATCAACGACCGCGTCACCCTGCTCATGGACGAGCTCAACCTCCACGGGCTGCAGGGTCACGGACCCGAGGAGATCTCCGGCGGCGAGCAGCAGCGCGTGGCCATCGCGCGCGCGCTCGCCGCTGCGCCGGCCCTGCTCCTCGCGGACGAGCCCACCGGCAACCTCGACTGGACGACCGGGCACGAGGTCATGGCCCTGCTCGGCCGCCTCTGCCGCAGCCAGCAGCAGACCACCGTCCTGGTGACCCACGATGCGCGCGTCGCCGCGCACGCGGACCGCGTCCTGGTGATGCGCGACGGCGAGATCGTCGATGAGGTGAGCCTGGCCCACCATGACGAGGCCGGCGCTCCCGCAGCCGTCGGCGTGCTCGTCGAGCGGCTGGGCAAGCTCGACCTGTGAGCCTGCCCTGGGCGCTGGCGCGCCGCGCCGTTCGCGGCAGGCCTCTGCGTGCGCTCCTGACCACGGTCGCGGTGGCGCTCGGCATCGCGGTGGTGCTCGGCGTGTCCGTCACCATCAGCGGCCTCGACACCGAGTCGAAGTCCGCGGCTCAGTCCGCCGCGGGCGGATCGAGTCTCGACGTGCGTGTGACCGCGGGCACTGGGCTGACGTCCGATGCGGCCGCGTCCCTCAACAACCTGAGCGGGGTCAGCACTGCCGTGCCCCTCTACGAGAAGCGCGTGGTGGCAAGGCTCAACAGCGCGGACGTCAGCGGCACCACCGTCAACATCCTCGCTCTGCGGGCCGGCAGCGTGGCGCTGCGTCCACTCTCGCTGGCGGCGGGGCGGCTGCCAACCCCCGACAGCTCCTCGGAGGTGGTCCTGGACCAGGGGCTGGCCGTGTCCCTCGCCCAGGCGGAGCACGACGCCCCGCTCCATCTCGGGGACAAGCTTCAGCTCACCACGGGCACCGGCCCGGACGCCTTCACCATCGTCGGGTTCAGCGACGGTGGCGGCCTCGGCGGCTTCGCGCGCAACGGTGTGTTCATCACCGAGGAGGCGATGCTCGACCAGTTTCCTCTCGGCCTGCGCACCGCCATGGTGGCGCTGCGGCTGACCCCCGGCGCCGACGCCTCGCAGGTCGCTGACGAGGTCACCGGCTCTCTCGGCGGCGGCGTCACCACCGTGGACCCTCGGGCCGCCGCAGGTTCGCCTCTTGGTGAGGTGCAGCCGCTGCTGGTGTTGGTGACAGTCCTCAGCGTCGTGGTCGGCGCCGGGTCGGCGGCGAACAGCGTGGCCCTGGCAGCGAGCGAACGTCGCCGCGAGACCGGGCTCCTGCGCGCCGCGGGTGCCTCGTCGGCGCAGGTGTTCCGCGTCTTCATGCTCGAGGTGGCCCTCCTCACCGCTGCGGCGATCCCCTTCGGCGTCGCCGCCGGCGTGGGCCTCGCCGCGTTCCTCGAGGCTCACCTCACGCCTGCCGATCTGCCTGTGCCTTCGCTCCACGTCGGTGGGTGGCAGGTGCTGATCGCGCTGCTGGTCGGGGCGCTCGCCGCCCTCTTCGGCGGCGCCGTCCCGGCGTTCGCGAGCGGCCGGCATCCCATCCTGGCCGGGCTGCGCCCGCACCCCGGCTCGGAGCGCGAGCAGATCGGGACATTCCCCGTCTCGCTGGCGCCGCTCGCGCTGGTCGCCGGCGCAATCCTGTTCATCGTCGGCAACGGCACCACCGCCGCGGTGGGGACGGTCCTGGTCATCGCAGGGGTGCTCTGCGCCCTTCCGCTCATCGCCCCGTGGGTGGCGCGGCTGGTCGGCTTCATCGCGTCCGCCTTCACCTCGAAGTCGGGGCCGGCGACGCGCAACCTGGTGCGCCGCCGCAACCGCACCGCGCTGACGCTCAGCGGGCTCACCATCGCAGTCGCGAGCGCGGTGGCGGTCAGCGCGCTGGCCTCGGGGGCGATCTCTGGGGGCGACGACTGGGTCTCGCACCTCTTCACCGGTGACGTCCTGGTGCGCAGCCCGGTGGCGCAGACCTCCGCAGTCGAGGCGAGCATCGCCTCGTCCGCCGGGGTTCGTGAGGCGCTCCCGTTGCGCTTCCTCTCCGTGACCAGCGGAAGCTCCGTGCTCGGCGTCACCACCATCGACACCCCCTCGTACCAGTCGGGCGGTGGCCTCGACGTCACAACGCCGACCCGCGCCGATGCGTTCCGGGCTGTCGACAACGGTCCCGCGGTGCTGGCGCCAAGCGGGTTCGCCGTCGCGCACGGGTGGCTGGTCGGCTCGTCGGTGCCACTGGTGACCGGTCGCGGCACGGTGCCGTTCACCGTCGCCGGCATCGTGGATCACTCCTTCCCGTCGGGCAACGGCGAGGAGTCGCTGATCATGGACCGCAACGTCGCTGTGCACTACTTCGGTGACAGCGCCGGCGGCTTCGACGCCCTCGACGTGGTGACGACCGGCAGCGCCTCGGCAGTGATGGACTCGGCCGCATCGTTCGGGCTGTCGGCCGTCACTGTCGGCGACATCCAGGGCAGCGCTGAGCGCGCGCTGCAACACGCCCTCGGCCTGCTCTTCGCGGTGGCCATCGTCGCCCTGGTGATGTCGATGCTCGCGGTGGTCAACACGCTCCTCGTCAACATCCGGCAGGGTTCGCGCGAGCTGAGCTTGCTGCGCGCGGTCGGCCTCGACCGCGGCGGCGCCCGCCGACTTGTCCTCACCGAGGCTGCGGTGCTCGCGGCCAGCGGAGCCTTCCTCGGAGTGCTCACCGGGTGCGCGGTGGTCGTGGGAATGCTTCGTGCCGTCTCCACGCCCGGTTTCACACCCAGCTTCGCATTCCCGCTCACCGCTGCGATCGCGGTGGCCGGCGCGGTCATCGGCGGCAGCATCATCGCGACCGTGGTGCCGGCGATCAGGGTGGCGCGCAGCAGCATCGTCTCCGCGATCCGTCAAGATTGACTGAGTGCGACTCGGGCGAGCTGTCGCGGCGTGGGTGGCGACGATGGTCGTCGCTTGCGGCCAGGCGTCCGTGCCCGCAACGCTGCGCGGTCAGGCGGCCACCTACCTGCTCAGCGTCGACCAGATGGTGTCTCCGGACTTCGTGCTCGACGTCCCTCCCCACTCATTGACCGCGGCTGACGTCGCCGCCACCAGCGGCGTGGCGGAGGCCCAGCTCAGCGCGACGGGCTTCGTGGCCGCGGCCGGCGAGGATCTCTTCCGCTCGACCGGCAGCCTGGCGGTGGCCAACGGCCCCGTCCAGGCGCGCGACAGTGTCGAGGTGTACTCCTCGTCGTCGGGCGCGACCAGCGTGTACCGGGACGACGTCCGCCGGCTCGACGCCGTGCCGGGCGCGGCAGCAGCGTCGACGGGGGCGCTCGGCGATGCCGCCCACGCCACCACGCTGACCGCAACGGCGGCCGACGGGACCGTCGTCATCGAGATCACCGTGGAGTGGCGGGTCGACAATCTCCTCGACATCCTCGTGGTCCGGGGACGCGACGGCGCAACCCGCCTGGATGACGCACTCCTGCTCGCCCACAGGCAGACGGTCACCGAGCTCGGCGTGTCGACGCCGCCTGCCGGCTCGTGACGCCCGGCACGACGCCGCGCGTTCACCATCATCGTGTTACACGCACACCACGACGTGGCACAGGGACGTCGGACAGTCCGCGATGTGCGGGGAGCATGATTCGAACGCGATCAGAGAGATCGCTCCCACAGCCCCCCACCCAAGAAGCGCCGCGAACCGAGAGGGTCGCGGTGCTCTCTCTTAACCCGGACCCAGCAGTCGTGCGTTCGCCGGCCGCAGGGGCGCGGCGCCGGACGGCATACTCGCCGCCATGTCCGTGATCACAGCCATGGGGCTGGTCAAGCGATATGGCGACCTCGTCGCGGTCGACGACATCAGCTTCGAGGTGGAGACAGGTGAGGTCTTCGGCATGCTCGGTCCCAACGGTGCCGGCAAGACGACGACCATGGAGATGCTCGAGGGACTCCGGGTGCCCGATGGCGGTGGCGCCACCGTGTTGGGCTCGGACGTGGTCCGCGACGCGCGACGGATCAAGGCTCGCATCGGCGTCCAGCTCCAGGCCACCGCGCTGCCCCCGCTCACCAAGGTGCGGGAGGCGATCGACCTCTTCGCCGCGCTCTACCCGCATTCCCGTCCCACTGACGAGCTGATCAGGGAATTCGACCTAGAGGAGAAGGCCGACACCTACGCGAGCGACCTCTCCGGCGGCCAGATGCAGAGGCTGTCGATCGCGCTTGCGCTGGTCAACGATCCCGAGGTCGTCTTCCTCGACGAACCGACGACCGGGCTCGACCCGCAGGCGCGGCTCAACATCTGGGACGTCATCGAGGGCATCCGCTCACGAGGCAAGACGGTCGTGCTGACCAGCCACTACATGGAGGAGGCTGAGCGTCTCTGCTCGCGCATCGCGATCATCGACCACGGTCGCATCGTCGCGCTCGACACCCCGCAAACGCTCATCAGCATCCATGCACCGGGAACGACCATCGAGTTCGACGCCCCGCACGGTGTCGATGAGGCCGCCCTGGGACGAATCGATGGTGTCGACGGTGTCAGCGTCGACGGCCGCGTCGCGGTGTCGACACGGTCGCCCGAGCGCGTGCTGCGCGAGCTCCTCGACCCGCAGGCTCACTGGCTGGTGCCTGGCGACCAGGGCGAGCCAGCGGGGATACGTGACCTCCGCGTGCGCCAGGGAACGCTCGAGGACGTGTTCATCGCGCTCACCGGCCGGAGCCTGCGCACATGAAGGCGTTCCGTGCACTGACCGTCAACACGGTCCGCTCCGGCCTGCGCAACCGGGTCGCCCTCTTCTTCACGCTCGGCCTGGCCGTGCTCTTCATGGTCATCTTCGGCGAGCTGTTCGGGGGCAACAACTTCAGCGTGACGTTGGGGGTGGTCGACGCCGACCACTCGGCCCAGTCACGGCAGCTCGTGGCCACCCTCAAGCACATCAAGGGTGTCACTGTGGAGCAGGGGTCGCAGGCCGCCGAGATCGACAGGCTGCGCAAGAACAATGTCGACGTCGTCGTCGACGTCCCCAGTGGGTTTGGCGCAGCCATCGCCAGCCCGGCAGCCGCGCCGGTGCAGGTCGTGCCCTACCAGGGCAGCCAGACATCGACGACCGCGTCCGTCGCCGACGAGATCCTGGGCCAGGTGCTCAACCGGTTCAGCCCCACCGGGGTACCGCAGGTCACCCTGGCGGCGCCCAGGTCCGCCTCGGTCAACGTCCTGACGGCCATCGACTACTTCCTGCCGGCGATGATCGCGTACATCATCCTGCAGAGCGGGATCAACTACGTGGCGATCGGGCTTGCAGACCTGCGTGCGCGCAAGGTGCTCCGCCGCTTTCGGGCCACGCCCCTGCAGCCTGCTCAGATACTCGGTGCGCAGATCGCCGGCGGCGCGCTGACCGTGATCCTGCAACTCATCGTGCTGATCGTCGTGGGCCTCGTCTTCTTCCAGGCGCACACGTACGGCTCATGGCTCGTGGCTGCGGTGCCCATGCTGGTCGGGATCGCCGCGTTCGTGGGGATCGGGTTCCTGCTCACCAGCGCAGCGCGCACCAGTGAGACGGCCCGTGGGCTGGCCTCGATGGTGGCCTTCCCGATGATGTTCCTCTCCGGCGTGTTCTTCCCGATCACGACGCTACCCGGCTGGCTGCAGACCGCCGTGCACGTGTTGCCGCTCACCTGGCTCACCGATGCCATGCACCGCGTCATGAACGATGGAGCTGGGCTCGCAGAGATCGCGCTTGACCTGCTGGTCCTGGCGGGGTGGGCCGTGGTCACGTTCGCAGTCGCCACGTGGCGGTTCCGCTGGGACTGAGGCGGGCGCCGCAACCGAATCAGGGGACGGGTGGCGCAGGCTTCGCCGCCGCCGGCTCCACCGTCCGCCCGCATGAGGAGCAGAACCTGGCCCCCGGCGCGAGTGCCACCCCGCAGCCGGCGCAGACGTGGGCCTCCGCGGCCCGCAGCGCAGCGCCGCAGCTGGCGCAGAAGCGTGCCCCGGCCGCGTTCTGAGCGCCACAGGCGGGGCAGCTGACCGAAGCGGCAGCGCCGCTGCCGGGTGAGGGCTGGTAGCCACCGCCGCCGCCGGCGAAACCGGGAGCCGGCGGTGGCGTGGGACCCACTCCCGGCACCTGAGTCGCCTGGCCGCCGAGCCCCAACCCGGCTCCAAGGAACGCCCCCCCGAGCGCCTGGCCCCCCTGCGACATGCCCTGCCCCGCACCAAGCTGCAGCTCACCCGCGGCGTACTGCTGGAATGACCCCGCCAGCCGCGAGTAGGCGGTGTCGCGCGCCAGCGTCTTCAGCTGCGCCTCATCCTCGTCGCCAAGGCTGATGGTGAAGTTCCCCATGCGGGCAACCGACAGACCGTATGCCGACAGCTGTTGCGCTGACAGGGAGATGACGTCGGCCTCCACCTCGGGGACGTACGCCGCGAGCCCGAGGATCGGCCAGCCCTTGCTGACGACATGCTGGGTGACGTCGGTGCGCAGCACCTTGAGCAGCTGCTGGGCGACCCAATCGGTGATGGCGTCGTTGTCGGTGACGTCCACCGTGCCCGTCAGGTTGGTGAGCAGCGTCGAGGGGTCGACGACCTTCAGCGAGTACTCGCCGTAGACCCCAAGGGAGACGACGAGGCCGGTGACGGGGTCCTGGACATTGTCGACCCGGCCGCCGAACTTCAGGTCCGGGTACTCGCGACTGCCCACGAAATAGATCTCCACCCGGTAGAGGTCACCGCCCGTGAGGTGGTCCGCGAAGATCCCGAGGAAAGGGATCTCGGTGGCGTCGAGGCTGTGCCGCCCCGGCGGAAGGGTGCCCTTCACCTCACCCTGATACATGAAGACCGCCACCTCGTCGGGCGCGACGATCGCGTGGCTGAAGCGCCGGATGTTGACGTCGGGCCACTTGAAGACGATCTGGCCCTTGCGGTTGTCGGGAACAGCGATGTTCTCGCGAGCGGCTGGAAAGAAGCTGGGCATCAGGAGCCTCGATGTGTGGGAGGGTCTCCAAGCATTATCTGCCCTGCGCGTTGCGGGTCAGCCCGCCGGGGGCGCGCAACTCTTCACAGGTTCGTTGCGCTGTGGTGTCGGGGCGCCGCCCGGGCCCGGCCGAGAATGGCGATGACGGTGGCCGGGCGCCGTCGCAGGCCGCGCCTGCATCTCGATGCGATGGCGCCCCGAAAGCCTCGCACCGCCTCGTGACCGCGCCGTGACCGGACCATGGCGGCGCAACCAGATCGTATACGCCACATTTCGGGGACATGCGCGCTGGAGGCCGGCACTGACCGTGATCGCGACCAACGAGGCACTGGACGTTCTTCGCCACGGCTGGCAGGACGCCGCCACGACGCTGGCGGCGGACGTTCCCGAGGTCGCCCAGCTGCTCCAGGCCCGGCTCGAGATGGCCATCGCCACCGGCCGGCTCGACGAGCGCCACCTGCTCGAGAACATCCAGGAGGTGGAGTCGGTCGCCTCGCGCGCAGGCAGCCCATCCGGCCAGCCTCTCGCCCGGCGGTTGCGCCGCACGGTGTACGAGTACCTGCTCGCGCTGGACGCGATCCGACCGTCGGAGACAACCGCGGAGGCGAGCGATCACCCGGTTGCGGCGGCGCCGGACAGCGCGATGGTGGGCGCAGAGGAGGTCGCTGCCCTCGGACACGTCACGCGGTCGGGAGCGGCGGACCTGGCCAACATGGCGAGCGCCAGCGTGGGGGACGACGTCGACGAGGCCATCGAGGACCCAGCCTCGGCCGCCGTCCCAGCGTCGCGGCGCCGGTTCGCGTTGCGGCGCAGGCCGCGCCAGGCCGCCGAGCCCGGCGAGCGCGGCTGCCGTCGAGGACGAGGCGGGTGCCGGCCTGGCGGAGCCGGCCGATGCGTGGTTGGAGCCGCAGCAGACCGGGCCCGTTGCCGACACTGATCCTGTCGGGGACGCTGTCGATGCCGCGGCCGCGGCGCCGCCCTGGCAGTTCACGCCCGCCCCGGAACCCGCCGTCTTCGAGGGCGGGCTCGGCGATCCGCCCCCGGCCGATGACCCGCCGGCTGAGGGCGGCGCCGGCGCCGGCGAGCTCGAGCCACCGGACGGCGCCGCTGCGGGCGCCTCCACTGAGAGCTCCTCCCCCGCCGACGTGGCCGCTTCGGCCGAGGCGATCCCCTCGTTCGAGCCAGACCTCGCCGACCACGACGCCCACGATGCCGACGCGGTCGCGCACGATGGCGGAGGCGGCGAGCCGGAGGCAGCCGGCGTCACCCAGCCCGCGTCCGAGGAGGCGCCGCCGGCCGCCGCACCGGGGTTCGTTGCTCCCCGGGCCGGCTTCCACATCGTCGAGGACGCGCCTGTGCATCGCACGATGGAGCACGACGAGGTACGTCTCGAGATGCCCGCGTTCACCGCGGACGAGCAGCCGCAGACCCCAGCCGACCCGGTGGTCGAGCAGGTCCCGGCAGCACCGACCGATGCCGATTTCCGAACCTGGCGTTCGGCGGGTCCGGCCGCAGACCCGGCGCCGCCCGAGGACGCCCCCAGTCCCATCCAGGTGCCGTCTTCGCCGCCCCCTGCGTTCGTGGACGAGGAGGAGGATGAGATCGACGCCGAGCAGCGCGGCTGGGGCGTGCGCCGCCACGGCGAGCCGCGCGCGCGCCGGCCCGGCGCGCACTCTGTCGCGTCACCGCCCATCGAGGACGACCCGTTCGAGAACAACACGAGGCTGTCCGACATCCGGCGGCGCATCGAGGAGCGGCTGCGCAAGAAGCGCTGCGACGAGGCGGCAGCCCTCCTCCAGGAGCTCGCCCAGGAGACGGGAGGACGCGCCGTCGCCGAGCTGGCGATGAACGCCGGCGATCGTTGCCGCGCGCTCGGCAAGTCCAATGCCGCGCTCAACTGCTACCTCGCGGCGGCGCGATCAGACCCGGTGTACGAGCTGCCGCTGAGCCGTCTCGCGGACATCTGCATCGACAACCAGGACACCGAACTCGCGGTGTCGTACCTCGAACGCATCGCGCGTCTCTACCGCTATCGCGGGGATGACAAGGCCGCAATCCGCGTCTACAGGCGCATCGCGACCATCGCACCGTACCGCGAAGACATTCTCACCCTGCTGATGAACGCGCAGCGAACCGGCCAGCTGGAGTAGCCGCCACCCCTCTCTTCATGACACGGCGTCAGAACCGGATCGGAGAGTCGATGGCTTTGTTACCGGACGGCGACACCCGGCCCTCGATCCTCGGCGACACTCGACGACACGACCGACAGCTCGTCATCCGCGCTCGCCGACGGATGCAGCATCACGACAACCACGACATCGCATCAAGGGGAAACTGACGTTGGCCATTCAGCCCAATAAGCCGCAGAACCGGGTGTTCCTGATCGTGGGCATCGTGCTGGCCGCCGCCGCGGCAGCTGCCGTGCTGTTTGCGGTCAGTGGCACCGTCAGCAAGAACAGCGTCCCCACCGCCAACGTCGTCGTCGCCAAGTCACCGATCGCGGCCGGCACGTCCATCACGCCCGACCTGCTCACCACCGCGGCTCTTGCGCAGGGCAGCTTCCCGGCGGACTCGTTCACCGATCCCAACCAGGCTGTGGGCAAGATCGCCCCGGTGACCCTCAGCGCCAACATCCCGCTCACCGCGTCGCTCTTCGCGTCGGCGACGAGCGGAACCACCGGCACGGGGGTGGTGACGCATCTCGACATCACCAAGGGCTACGTCGCACTGGCCATCCCCGCCGGCAGCACCGGCCAGTCCGGACTGGTCGCCGAGCAGATGTCGGTCGGTTATTACATCCAGCCTGAGGACCACATCGACATCCTCATCAGCCCTGGCAACAAGCCCGGCGTGCGCTACGCCCTGCAGGACGTGCGCGTGCTGCGCGTGGGTGCCGCGACCGGCGGGACCGCCGCCGCCGGGGCCACGAGCGCCGCCGTCAACTCGTACATCATCGAGCTGCCTCGCAACCAGGCGGAGATCATGACCGCGTTGATCACCGGCCAGGCCTCCGGCGGCGAAACCGTCCTCAAGTACGTGCTTCGTCCGCAGGCCGAGTGGGGCAAGCGCGACGGCGCCAACGGCTTCGACAAGCCCAACTACGAGTCGAGTGTCGGCACGCCGCTGACGCTGGGCGCTGACACCCCGGTGACCCCGGACTCGCTCAACGCACTCTTCCAGCACTGATCCGTCGGCCAATGATCACCAGCTCTCCTCACCACGGGGAAAGGCAATGACGCTGACCGTGCCGGCTGTGGCCGCAGCGGTGCTCGCGGCAGGAACGGTCCTGTCGCTCACCGCCTGGGCGGCCGGACGCCGGGTCACCGAGGCCGACCGCGTCGCCGCCCGGTTGAGCCAGTACGGGCGACCGGTCGAGGTGGCCGCGCCGCGGGTGCGGACGGGCAACCCCATCCGCGACCTCATCGAGGTCATCAGCGGTGCGCTCGCTCCGTTGCTCGCGCGGTCGTCCCACACCGGCAAGCTGGCGGACGACCTGCAGAAGGCCGACCTCAGGCTGAAGTCGTCCGAATGGGTGCTGGCCGTGGCCGGGGTCGGCGTCGGGCTCGGCCTCCTGCTCACCCTTCGCTTCGGGACCCCGGTGATGATGCTCGTCGGCCCCGTTGCCGCGTGGCTGCTCAGCGGCGTCTTCCTCAAGTTCCGTCAGGGGCGTCGCACGCGGGCCTTCAACAACCAGCTCGGGGACACCATCACCCTGCTCAGCAACGCGCTCAAGGCCGGCTACTCCTTCGCCCAGGCGCTCGCCTCGGTGAGTCGCAACGCGTCGCCGCCGATCGCCGAGGAGTTCGGCCGCGCCACGCGTGAGATCGCGCTCGGCATCAACGTCGACGACGCGCTCAACCACATGGTGCAGCGCAACAAGTCGGAGGACTTCGACCTGCTGGTGACCGCGGTACAGATCCAGCGCGTGGTCGGTGGCAACCTCGCCGAGATCCTCGATACGATCGCCTACACCATCCGTGAGCGGGTCCGCATCACGGGGGAGATCCGCACCCTCACCGCCCAGGCGCGCGTCTCGGGAATCATCATCACGCTGCTGCCATTCGGGCTGGCCGGCGTCCTCGAGGTGATCTCACCCTCGTACTTCGGCCCGATGCTGACCGAGACCCTCGGTCACATCCTGCTCGGCGTCGGCATCTTCTCCATCGCGATCGGTGCGGCCGGCATCCAGAAGATCGTGAAGATCGAGGTCTGAGGTGTTTCTCGCAGCCGTCGCCGCCGCCTTCACCTTCGTCGGGGTGAGCTTCATCGTCTTCGGCCTCACCAACCATTCGACGGCCACCCAGGCCGACCTGCTCGAGGCCCGCCTCTCCCAGTTCAACGAGACCGGCCGGCAGGTTCTCAGCCTCACCGAGGCCGAGCTGAGCCTGCCCTTCAGCGATCGCGTCATCAAGCCTGTTTTTGACAGGTTGGGCAAGATCATGACAAGCCGCATGCAGGGCGGTCAGCAGCAGGCGATCCAGGAGAAGCTGAACCTGGCGGGTCGGCCCGGCGGGCTCACCGCGGGTGGCTTCGTCGCGCTGCAGCTGATCGCGCTGGTGGTCGGCATCGCGCTCGGCCTGGGCATCGCCATCCTGGCGTCACTCCAACCGCCCGTCCTCTACCTGGCGCCGGTCGGTGGTGGCGTCATCGGCTACCTGATCCCGTCGATGACGATCGCGCGCAAGATCAAGAGGCGCCAGAAGGAGATCCTCCTCGCACTGCCGAGTGCGCTCGACCTGCTCACCATCAGCGTGGAGGCCGGCCTGGCGTTCGATGCCGCTCTCGCACGCGTCACCGAGAAGTACCGCAACGTCCTCGCGTCGGAGTTCAACCAGGTCCTCAACGAGGTGCGCCTGGGACGGCCGCGCCTGGAGGCACTCGACGACATGGGCCGGCGCAACAAGGTCGAAGAGCTCAACAATTTCCTGCAGGCGATCATCCAGTCCGAGCAGCTCGGGGTGGGCATCGCCAACGTGTTGCGCATCCAGTCCGAAGAGATCCGCCGGCGACGCCGCCAGCGCGCGGAGGAAGCCGGCCAGAAGGCTCCGATCAAGATGCTGATCCCGATGATCGGCTGCATCTTTCCCACCCTGTTCATAGTGCTGCTCGGACCCGCGGTCATCCAGGTCAGCAAGAGCTTCCACTGACATGGGCGCGACCCACAGCCCCGTGGTAGGTTGACGCCAGCGATGCTCAGTGCAATCGACAGCAGCCTGCCACAGCTCGGCGCCGACGCGCTGCTCGTTGTGCTGATCATCATCAACGCCATCCTCGGATGGCAGACGGGTACCCTGCGTCGATTGCTGTCGCTGGTGGGTCTCTTTGCTGCCTTCCTGGCGGCGTACTACACCGGCAATGGCTTCGCGTCCATCTTCCGCAAGGGTGACATCTACGCCAACGCGTGGGCTTTCGTCGCCGTCGCGGCGACGGTGGTGGTGGTGTTCGAGGTGCTCGGAGAGTCTTTGCCGATCGTCTGAAGAGTGTCGCGGTCGTCGCCTTCGACCGCGTCGCGGCCCTGTTCGTTGGCGCAGCCGTCGGGTTCTTCCAAGCTCTCGTGCTCTTCATGGTCGCGCTGGCGGTGGGAGCTGCCACCCCCGGCCCGGGCAACACGGTGCCGCACTCGCGCGACCTGGCCGCCAACGCGGTTCGAGGGGGCGCCCTGTCGGGCCGTGCGGTGGGCGCCGAACCGGTGGTGCGCGCGGCAGTCAAGCCCCTGACCACGTCCGACCTGACCGCGCACTTCGAGGACGGCACGCAGGTCCCGCTCCACTTCTGAACTCGGCTATGCCAGTCCTGCACGCCGAGGGCTGGCGTCAGACGGCGACGGGGTTGTCCGGCGAGAAGAACGATTTCACGACAGACCCGAGCCCGACCAGGTTGAACGGCTTGGTGATCAGATGATTGGCTCCCACCAACCGGGCCCGCTCCACGTCCTCGTCGCCCGACAGCGCGCTGAACATCAGCACCGGGATGCCGGCCGTCGCCGGGTCAGCGCGGATGCGCTTGCAGGTCTCGATGCCGTCGATGCCCGGCATCATGATGTCGAGGATGATCAGGTCCGGAGGCTGCTTGGCGACCTCCGCCAAGCCGTCCTCGCCGTTCGACGCAATGGCCACGTCGTACCCCTCGATGCCGAGGTACATGGCGACGATGTGGAGCAGGCGCGGATCGTCGTCAACGACCAGGACGCGTCGACTCATTCGTGGCGGGACTCCTGCTGCATTGCACCGTGGGGTGGGCCAGTCTTCGAGTATACGGGTGTGCCCGAACACGCCGATCGGGAGGGGACCCCTACCAGATGAACGGGATGAGCCGGCGCGTGCGACTGGCGTAGTCGCGGTACTGCGGGTAGGCAGCAGTCAGCAGGCGCTCCTCAAATCGCGAGCGCAGCAGCTGCGTGGCCACGAACGGCGCAAGCACGGCAACAGGGAGAGCTCCCGGGTTGACCATCACGAACGCACACGCGGCGAGCATCTCGGCGGCGTAGAGGGGATGGCGAACAACGCTGTAGGGGCCGCCGGTGACGAGCCGGCGAACCTCGGGGATGATGCTGAGGCTGCGGCGCAGGTACAGCAGCCCGTACACGGCCAGTGCGAAGGCCACGACCGACATGGCGGTGGACAGGCCACCCAACCAGGACGGCGGCGAGTACAGTCGCGCGCCCTGGGGAAGGGCCCCGACAACGAGCAGCATCACCGTGCCGGCGAGGCCCGCGGCGCGCGGCAGCCACCTGCCATCACGCGCCCGCGGCGCGGGCCGTCCCACGTAGATGAAGACCGGGATGGCGCAGAACAGGAGGTACAGCGCGGACGGCAGCGGAGCGCTGACCACAGCCACCGCGGTGACCGGGTTCGGCAGCGCGCGCACGTCGTTCGCGAGCCGTTGGAACTGCAGGTAGCCGAGCATCGCGAAGAACGTTGCGGGGACGAACCGACCGAAGACGAGCAGACGAATTCCGTCGCTCGAGGAGGTGCGTAGACGTGGTGCGGCGGCCTCGATCGTCATCGACAAGGTCTATGCGGGCCAGGGGAAAACGCGGTTCCAGCATGTACGAGGCTTTGTTACGATCCCTTCGCAGACTGTCCATCCCTGTGGAACATTCGAGGCCCCATAGTTCGAGAGGTCGCCGGGAACCCCGGCATCAAATCGACACTCGATCCCAGGGTAAAGGAGGTGAAACCGGAAATGCTTGACACTCTCTATCTGCGTCTGCGCGAACTCATGGTTCGCAAGAACGAGGAGGATGAGGAAGGCCAGGGTATGGTCGAATACGCGCTCATCCTCGTCCTCATCGCCGTCGTCGTCATCGTCATCCTCACCGTTGTTGGCAAGCAGGTCAACAACGTCTTCTCGAACATCAGCAGCGGCCTCGGTACCTAGAGACCGTCGCGTTCGCGAGAACTGACAAGGGGAGTCGCCCAGTGCGGCTCCCCTTTCTCTTTGTCCGTTGAATGTCGTCCTGGGGCGGCGCGCTCCGCGAGAGCCGGCGCCCCCGCCTACCATGGAGACGGATGGACGGCTCGCACATCGGCCCAATTCGCGTGGCAGTTGCTGCCCCGTTTCCAGAGGTCGTGCGCATCCACGACAGCGCGACGGAGTACGCGGACGAGCTCGAGGTGTGCGCGATGATCTCCCGCGCTGAATCGGTGCTCGAGCAGGCCCGGCTGCTGCAGCCCGACGTGCTCGTGCTCAGCGACCGGCTGATCGCGGATGGCGACACGCTGGCACAGCTCACCGCGGTGGCGCCGGCGGCTCGTCTGGTGCTGATGCTCGCCGGCACACAAAGGACTCCGGCGGACGCGGTGATCGGGGTGGATGCGTCTGCCGTCGAGCTCCGCGACGCCATCGTGGCCGCTGTCGGACACAGCGGTGGGCAACCGCCCACCGAGGCCGCGGCGCAGGAGCCCTCCCCGCCCGGTGCGGAGACCGCCCCGGAGGGAAGCGAGCGCGGTCGTGTGGTGGTGGTCTTCAGTGGCAAGGGCGGGGTCGGCACCTCGATCGTCGCCGTCAACCTGGCCACCGCGCTGGCTGTCCGCGGCGCCGGCGTGGCGATCGCGGACCTCGACCTGCAGTTCGGCGACGTCGGAGTGCTCCTGCAGGTCGAGACGCATCCGACCTCGATTGCCGAGGTGGCCGCGCACGTGGACGAGGTCGACCCGGCCGTTCTCGAGGCCGCGCTGGCCACCAGCGCTGCCGGGGTCAGGGTGCTGCTGGCTCCGACGAGCCCCGAGGCGTCCGACAGCGTCAGCGTGGCCGCACTCGTGGCCACGGTCCGCCGGCTGGCCCGCACCCACGACTACGTTGTGGTGGACTCGCCGGCGCAGCTCGAGGAGCGCACCGTCGCCGTCATGGAGCTGGCCGACCAGCTGCTGCTGGTGA
The DNA here is from genome assembly GCA_963823765.1 of Candidatus Dormiibacterota bacterium. Lineage (GTDB taxonomy): Bacteria > Chloroflexota > Dormibacteria > Aeolococcales > Aeolococcaceae > Aeolococcus. Next base: position 599,521 of record CAWGML010000001.1, on the reverse strand, counting down.
GCTCCGGAGGGCTCACCTCCGTCAAGGACACCAAGCTGACCCTGCGGCTCCTCCAGTCTCTCGGCATCGAACGCGACCGCGTGGCGCTCGTCCTCAACCAGAGCCTGCCGCGCCCGAGCCTGGCGGCAGACGAGATCGTCAGCGCCGTGCGCTTCCCGGTCCTCAGCGCCCTGCCCTACGTGCCAGAGATGGAGGCAACTGAGCGCCGCGGACATCCCCTCGTCGTCAGCGAGCCCCGTTCGGCGTTCAGCGAGGCGATGGCCACCATCGTGCGCCACGTCGAGCGCGACCCGGGCGAGGTGAGCGCCAACCGCGCTCGTCACGCCACCCGGTGGCGCCTGCGCTTTCGCCGCTGAGCGCTGGTTCTCTCCGGTGTCGGATCGGTAACGCGACGAACGCGGCGAATAGTGGCGAGGATGCAACGGCGCGTCTGACAGGTTTTGACGAGCCGCCAACGCTGCGTGAATCCAAGCCGGGGCCGGCAGCCGTCGCTCATACCCTGCTGTGGTGCGCAAACTACTCATCGCGCTGCTCGCCGGCGCCCTTCTGCTCATCGCCGTGCCTGTCCAGGCCGCGCCCGGAACGCCGCCACCGGCACCGGCGCCGACGCTCGACCCCATGGCCGCGCAACTCCGCGCCCAACTCCAACAGCAGGCCGCCCTCAAGACCACGGTGAGCTCGCTCAGCAGCGAGCTCCAGGCGGCGCGGGATTCGCAGCAGACGTTGCGCGACCTCGTGACCGCCAACCAACAGGCGATCGCCCAGACGCTCGCCCAGCTGGCGGCTGCCGAGCAGCGGTACGGCGATGCGACCAGCCGCGAGGCAACCGAACGCGCCAACGCCGCCGTCGCCCGGCGCCACGAGGTTGCCGACAAGGAGCTGCTGGCCATCTACCTGCGTCTCGGGTACGAGACCCATGACAGCCTGCTCTCCTACCTGCTTTCCAGCGTCTCGGTCTCCGAGCTGCTCAGTCGCGCCGCCGACCTCTCCCACGTCATCCACCGCAGCTCCCAGCTGGTCGATCAGATCCACGCGGATGTCGCCGAGGCGGAGAGCGCGGAGGCCCAGGCAGCCGCGGACGCGGTCACAGCCCAGCAGGCCACGGCTCAGCTGCAGGAGCAGGAGAAGACCCTGCAGCAGCAGACGCAGCACGCCCAGGACCTGATCGGTCAGCTCGGCTACCAGGCGGCCGCAACGGCGCGCGAGATCAGCGCCGCCAACGGCCAGAGCCTCGCGGTGGCGCAGTCGATCGCGCAGACGCGGCTCGGCCAGCTCGACGCGACGATCGCCGCTGCTGAGCAGGCCGCGTGGGACGAGGCCACGTTCTACGTCAAGAACCACCTCGGCACCCTGCCGCCGGGCATCGCCACCCCGCCGGCGACCCCCATCAATGCCGACGGCACCCAGCTGATCTGGCCCGCCCACCGGGTCAGCATCGCCCAGGGATTCGGCCCCAGCCCCTACCCGTTCGAGCCCTCGTTCGGCGGCTACCCGCACTTCCACACCGGCATCGACCTCGCCGGCCCCATGGGCACCCCCATCGTGGCTGCGGCGGACGGCGTTGTCGTAGCCGCCGACGCCAGCACTGTCGGCTACGGGAACCACGTCATCATCGCCCACGACGGCGGCCTCCTCACCCTGTACGGGCACCTCGAAGCCATGCTCGTCAAGCCGGGCGACGCGGTGAAGGCCGGCCAGGTGATCGGGCTGCTCGGCTCGACCGGCAACTCGACGGGGCCGCACTGCCACTTCGAGGTGAGGATCAACGGCGCGCCCGTCGACCCCCGTCCGTTCCTGCCGTCTCTTCCCGTAGGTGCGACTGGACCGTGACGGCCGGCGGCCGGAATCGCGGATAGACTCCGGCGCATGAACTGCGTTCGCGTGCGCTGTCGATGATCCGCGTCCTCATCGCCGACGAGAGCCGGCAGGTCACGGACAACATCTCCCGGCGTCTCGCGCTGGAGGATGACCTGGAGGTGTGTGGCACGGCGAGCGACGGTGAGTCCGCCGTGCAGGAGGCGCTCTGGCTCAAGCCGGACATCGCCGTTGTCGACGCCGGCCTTCCGGGCATGGACGGTGGTCAGACAACCGAGATGCTCGTGCAGGCACTCCCCGGGACCGGGGTGATCATGATGTCGATGGAGGCGGAGAACGACGCCTACCGGCTGGCGATGCTCGCCGGCGCGCGCGAGTTCCTGCAGAAGCCGTTCAAGGGCGACGACCTGGTCGCCGCCGTGCGCCGTGTGCATGCTTTCGAGCAACGGCGAGGGGGTGGCTCATCCCCGGTCGCGGCGACAGCGGTGATCCCGACCGCCGGCGCAACCACCACGACCGAGGAGCCGCGACCGGTCGCCGCAGTGGGGCCGCGAGTCGCGACGCGTGGCGAGGTGACGGCGGTCATCTCCGGCAAAGGTGGCGTGGGCAAGACGGTCATCGCCATCAACATCGCGGCGGGGCTGGCCGAGAAACATCCAGGCCGCGTCGTGCTCGTGGACCTCTCCCTCCAGTACGGCGACGTCGGTGCCGCGCTCGACCTGCCCACGAGCCACACGATCACCGACCTCCTCGCCGAGAACGGCACGGCTGACTTCGGACATGGTGCGTCAGGTCCTCGTGGACGGCCCGGGGTTCCAGGTGCTTCTCGCGCCCACGTCCCCGGAGCTCGCCGACTACGTCAGCGCCGCGCACCTGACTGACCTCATCGCCACGCTGCGTGCCGACTTCGATCACATCGTCCTCGACACGCCCTCGTACCTCAACGAGGTGAGCATCCACACCGTCGAGCTCGCCGACCACATCGTCATGCTCACCGACCTCAGCGTGACCGGGATCAAGAACGCGCGGCTCACGCGCGGCGTGCTGGAGACTCTCGAGATCGACCCCGCCAAGGTGATGGTGGTCAGCAATCATCGCGACGGCGTGGGCGAGCTCGATCGTCGCGGCGCCGAGACCTTCCTGGGCGCGCACATCTCTGTGGAGATCCCCTTTGCGGCGGACGTGGTGGCGACGTCGGTGAACAAGGGTGTCCCCTTCGTAACCAGTAAGCCGTCGGCGCCGCCCAGCGTCGCTGTGCGGGCGATCGTTGCAGCCATCGATCCTCTGTCACGAAACAGCAGCGAGCCTGCGCCGAACGCCGCGTCGTCTGATAAGAAGAAGCGAACACGCCGCAAACTGAGTTTCTCGCGCTAGCGTCGTGATTCACTCAGGAGCGCACATGCCGGCCACCGCCGTCAGGGTAGACCTCGACCGCGAGGACGACGAACAGATCGCCCGCCGCGACGAGCGCGGCCAGGGGATGGTCGAGTACGCGTTCATCCTCGTGTTGGTCGCCATGGTCGTCCTGGTGTCTGTCGTCGTCCTGGGCAAGCAGACAAGCAACCTGTACTCGAACATCTCGAGCGGCCTGGGCCCATAGGCGAGGGGAACTGCGTTCCCCCCTCGGGCACCCCCCAGCCAGCGGTGCCAGCTCCGGCGACATGAAGTCACCTGCGCTGACCTAACGTCCGAAGATTCCTTTGCGGCGCTTGCGGTCGCCGCTGTCCGGCGCTGCGGCGGCGGCCATCGCGCGCTCCGGGACGATGCGCGCGACCAGCTCCCGGAGCGCGCGGCTCACCTCGGCCTCGGGGTGGGCGGTGACGAATGGCAGGCCGCGCGTGACGGCGTCGCCGATGACGCGCGGGTCGTGCGGTATCTGCACGGTGACCGGGGTGCGCAGGCTCTGCTCGATGGACTCCTGGTTGAAGTCGGCGTAACCGTCGACACGGTTCACCACCAGCATGATCGTGTCGGGGTCGACCGACAGCGACTCGAGCACCTTCAGGGTGAGCTTGGCGTCCTTGATCGCGGGGATGGTCAGCGCGGTCACCACCACCACGCGTTGGGCGAGCTCGATCACCTCGAGGTTGAACTCCGTGAGGTGGCTGGCGCTGTCGACGATGACGTAGTCGAACGTGCGGCGCAGCTCGGTGACCAAGGCACGAACGTGCTCAGCGGTGACGAGGTCGGCGAGCTCGGGGCTGATGGGCGCGAGCAGCACCTTGATGCCCGACGGGCCGGTCGCGAGCACCTCACCGACGCTCTCATCGTCGATGCCGCTGGAGCCGTCGACGAGCTCGGTGATGCTGCGGCTGTGGTCGAGGTTGAGCATCACACCGATATCGCCGAACTGGAGGTCGAGGTCTACGAGCGCGACGCGCCCCCCGGTCTGCTCGGCAAGGGCCACCGCGAGGTTGGTGGCGATCAGTGACTTGCCCACTCCCCCCTTCCCCGAGAAGACCAGGATGACCTCGGCCGGACCGGTGCTGCGCGCAACGGCCGGTGCGTCGGGCTGTGCGGGCGTCGTCTTGGCGAGGAAGGTGCCCTTCTTCTGCTCGAGCTGGTACACCCGGCGGATGGCGGCCACCAGCTCGTCATGGCTGAAGGGCTTGATGAGGAACTCGCGCGCGCCGGCCTGCATGGCACGGCGCAGGTAGTCGCGCTCCCCCTGCACGGACATGATGATCACCGGCGAGGTGGGCAGCTCGGAGGCCAGCGTCTCGGTGAGCTGGATCCCATCCATCACCGGCATGTTGACGTCGGTCAACACGATGTCCGGCTGCAGGCGGTGCGCCGCCTCGAGGCCCTCACGGCCGTCGGCCGCAGTCCCGGCAACCTCGATGTCGTCCTCGAAGCTGAGCAGCTTCTGGAGGTTGTCCCGGGTGCTGGAGATGTCGTCGACGATGAGCAGCCGGATCACGGCTGCGTCAGGCCACCGACATGCGTGCCGCGGCGGTGGGGTCGACGGCCACGCCGGGTCCCATGGTGGCGGCCAATGTCACCGTCTTCACGTACGTGCCCTTGGCGGCCGACGGTTTGGCCCGGACGATCGCGTCCATGAGCGCCGCGAAGTTGTCACGCAGCTTGGCGTCGTCGAAGGACGCCTTGCCGATGGCGGCGTGGATGATGCCGGCCCGGTCGACACGGAACTCCACGCGGCCGCCCTGGACGTCGCGAACGGCCTTGGCGATGTCGAAGGTCACCGTTCCCGCCTTCGGGTTGGGCATCAGCCCACGCGGCCCGAGCACCTTGCCGAGGCGGCCGACCGCGCCCATCAGGTCCGGGGTGGCCAGGGCGACGTCGAAGTCGATCTCCCCTGCCTGCACCTTCTTCACCAGGTCGTCACCGCCGACCAGGTCGGCACCGGCATCGAGCGCCTCCTTGGCCTTCTCGCCGGTGGCGAAGACGGCGATGCGGCGGGTCCGGCCGGTGCCGTGCGGCAGCACCACGCTGCTGCGCACCATCTGGTCGGCGTGACGAGGGTCGACGCCGAGCCGGATATGCGCCTCGATGGACTCGTCGAACTTGGCCTTCGAGGTCTTGCGGACCGCGCTCACCGCCTCATCCGGCGGGTACGCCCGCTCAGGCTCGAGAACGGCGACGGCCTCGCGGTATTTCTTTCCGTAGCGGTGGGGCATGTCGATTCTCCTGTGGTTCGTGCGGGCGCGCAGCGCGCCCTCCCACGATCTGGTGTCTAGTTGACGTTCAGGCCCATCGAGCGGGCTGTGCCCTCGATGATGCGCATCGCCTGGTCGACGTCGTAGGCGTTGAGGTCCTGCATCTTCAGCTCGGCGATCTCGCGCACCTGGTCGCGCGTGACCGTGCCGACCTTGTCGCGGTTGGGGACGGCGGATCCCTTCTCCACGCCCGCCGCCTTCTTGAGCAGGTTGTACGCAGGCGGCGTCTTGGTGATGAAGCTGAACGTGCGGTCCTCGTACACCGTGATCTCCGCCGGGATGACGGTGTCACCCATCGACGCGGTGCGCTCGTTGTAGGCCTTGCAGAACTCCATGATGTTGAGCCCGTGCGGGCCCAGGGCGGTGCCGATGGGAGGTGCCGGCGTGGCCTTCCCTGCCGGGATCTGCAGCCGTATGACGGTCTTGACCTTCTTCTTGCCCATGTGGAACTCCTATCGCAGCCGCTCGACCTGCAGCAGGTCGAGCTCGACGGGCGTCTCGCGCCCGAACATGTTGACAAGCACCTTGAGCTTGCCCTTCTCCGCGTTCATCTCGGTGACCTTGCCGTGGAAATCGGTGAACGGACCGTCGGTCACGCGCACGTTCTCCCCGATCTCGTACTCCACCGACACCTTGGTCGGCGCCTCGGCCTTCACCTGCTTCTGGATCCCGCGAACCTCGTGGTCCTGGAGCGGCACCGGCTTGTTGCCACTGCCCACGAATGAGGTGACCCCCGGCGTGTTGCGCACCACGTACCACGACTCGTCGGACATGATCATGTTGACCAGGATGTAGCCGGGGAAGATCCTCTTGGCCACCTTGCGGCGCTGGCCATCCTTGATCTCCATCACCTCCTCGGTGGGGACCAGGACGTCGAAGATCTTGTCGTGCATGTCCATCGACTCGACTCGCTTGAGGAGGTTGGCCTTGACCTTCTCCTCATGCCCCGAGTAGGCGTGGACGACGTACCAGCGGACATCTGTGGTGGTGGCGGTCTCGTTCATGTCTGTTGTGCTCACGGTGAAACGGGGGCGGTTGCTCCGCCGGCTGTTGTGGGTGCGGTCGTCGGGACGGTGGGAGCGGAGGTGGCGGCGGCGCTTGGCTTGACCACCGAGGGCTGAGCGGTGACCTGGCTGGCGCTGGTGGTGCCGGTGGAGTACAGCTGCTTGACGACGAAGCCGAGGCCGTAGTCGGCGGCGGAGACGATGAGGGCCATGAGGACCACGGTCGTGACCACCACGCCAGTCATCCTGCCAAGCTCGTTCCAGGTCGGCCAGACGACCTTGCGCAGCTCATCGAGGACGCTGGCGAAGTAGTTGCGGTCCCCAGCGCCCAGGGGTGGGCCCACGGGTGCGCGCTGCTTGACGGGCTGGCCCCGTACCGGTCTGGCCACCTGACCTGAGTTCCTCCTGGTTGTCGCCGCTTCCCGGGCGGCCGTCGTGTTGCGTGGCAGGGGCGGCAAGACTCGAACTCGCGACCCTCGGTTTTGGAGACCGATGCTCTACCGGCTGAGCTACGCCCCTGTGCGCTGACCGGCACGCGTCCGGCCTGCCTTGGATGATGGTTACTTGGTCTCGCGATGACGGGTGTGACACCGGCAGCGGTGACAGAACTTGCTCAGCTCCAGGCGGTCGGGGTCGTTCCGCCGGTTCTTGACTGTGGTGTAGTTCCGTTCCTTGCAGTCGGGACACTGCAGAGTGATGATCGCCGACCCGCCCTTCGCCGTAGCCACGTCTTTGCCTCGACACAAAAAATAAACCTAGCGGCGCTAGGTCAAGCCCGATTGTACCAGAGCCCCGCCGGGGCCGTCCACGGATCCCGCACCGCTCTCCCCCGCCCCGCCCCGGGTGGGCCGGCGAGCCGTTGGTACCATGGCGCCTGGCACGCCCAAGTAGCTCAGAGGTAGAGCAACGCCTTGGTAAGGCGTAGGCCGAGGGTTCAATTCCCTCCTTGGGCTCCAGCTCCGCCGAACGGCGGTTGCGAGTTCACGGCGGGCCCGCCAGCTCGACGGTGACAGTGGGAGATCGGGTCTCCGACCGCCGCACCGGCCTTCTATATCCAGACGAGCGCGTCTGGCTCCGGTACCGCGACAGAGTCCTTCAGCAACTACTACCCCGGCTCGTACAAGTTCTACGCCAGGGGAGGCAGCCTGAAGGCAAGCAAGACGCTGACTGTCGGTGTGTGTCCCTAATCCCCGGCAGCGGGTGTTCCTCATCGCGTGAAACCTCGCCCTAGCCCGCTGCTCGGCGCGTAGACCCTTCCGCCCTCTCCTATTCAATCGCGAGCGTCAGCCTTTAGCCTGCTTTCACCGACAGCGCTCTGCGAGGATCCATTGAGGGGGCGGGATACGAAGGCTCGAACTGGCGACATCAGTCGTGGAGTGTTGCGATGTCCCTTTGTATTCAACACCGACCGAGTGCCACTCTGGAGCGTTATCTTCGAAGCCTCGATTCCGGCCGTTCTAGGTGGTCGGTGTGCGAGTTCGACTCGCTTCCCACTCTCGTTGCTGGGCGCGACGGTGCTGGCAGCGAGACAGGTGTGGACCTAACGACCTCGGCGCCATCGCGCGCGGTCGACGCGGTCGGAGGAACCGGCGGCCACAGCTGGAGGGTGGGACTCACCGGGGGCCGCAGCGCGCGCCGACGTGATCTGCTGGACACGGTCATCTGGCGGTCAGATCGGGATCCGACGCGCGATCAATGTCCAGGCCACCACGTGGGTCAACCTCGCTACTACGCGGCGACTGTGTTGCGACCCGCGCCCTTGGCGCGGTAGAGAGCCGCGTCCGCTCTCGCCACCAAACTCTGGGCGACGTCGTTGGTGGTGGCGGAGGCTACCCCAACGCTGATCGTGAGTCGCAGATGACCGTCGGTGCCGTGGAATGAGGGCACGTCGGCCACCGCCTCGCGAAGACGTTCGCCAATGGCGGCTGCGGCGGCGCCGTCTGTCGCCGGGAGCAACACGAGGAACTCCTCGGGTTCATGCTGGCGTTGTGCCAGCCGGCTGGCAGCGGCCACCGCGCGGCGGGCAGCGGCGGGCGTCCTGCGAAAGCGGTCACCGAGATGCACAGGCAGACCGTCATTAGCCAACTCACTCACAAGCTGCTTCTTGCCTTGGCCTTAGCCGGCGCCGCGCGATCAGCGCGACCAGCACGGCGCTGTAGGCCGCAGCCGCAGCAAAGAGGATCGCGGGCGAAGACCCATAGCGCTGCGTCAGGGCGCCTGCCACGGCGCTGCCGGTTGCAGTGCCGGCGCCGACCGCAGTGGATAACCAACCGAAGGCTTCCGCCGACCGAGCGAGGCTATGACGGTCGACCAGTAGTGACATTGTCGTCAAGGCCGGATTGAGAGCCACACCGACCAGTGCCAGGAGCACACCAATGATCGGGAGCGGCGGCACCGTGGCCAGCGGCGTCAGTGCAACTCCAACGAGGCAGAGGAGGCCTAGAAGTCGTGTCGCGGGGTCGGTTCGCCAGTGATGTCCTCCATAGAGCAGTGCGCCCAGAATGCCCCCTACCGACAGTGCCGCGATGAGCACGCCAGCCAGCGCAGGGTCGCCACGCATGAGCGCCAGCGCCGCCGTCGCCACCTGGAGACCACCAAGAGTGCAACCGAGAAGAAAGGTGATTCCGAGTAGCGACGCTATCGCCATCGAGCGAATGAGCGGCGCTTCGGTAGGCGCATCGCTCCACTGTCCCTTGGCCTCCGAGAGGGCTGCGAACGCAATTGCCCCGCCGCCACTGACACTCGCGGCAACCACGAGGGCCAGGCTGGGGGATCCCATCTCGACCAGCACCGACACCAGCAGGGGCCCGGTGAGGATGGCGACCTCCTGGACCAAGTAGACGAAACTGTATGCCGCTGTACGTGCAGAGGACGGCAGTCGGCGCCCGAACTCCGCCCGCATCGTCGCGGACACGGGCGGCAGACCGAGACCGGCGAAACCACCGAGCATGATCAGCGACCAGGCCCCGAAGCCCAACTGGGCCCCGGCGACGAGGCCGATGAGGGCCGCGGCATGCAGCGGTCCACAGATCAGCATGACCGCTCGCGCCCCATGCCGGTCAATGAGTCGCCCTTGTATTGGACGGGCGATCCCGGCAACGATCCACAGGGCGCCGCTCGCCGATCCGGCGATCGCGAGTGATCCGGTGCCTTGTCGCACCACCAGCACGACCCCGACGGGCGCGGCTCCTTGCGTAAGCTGCGCGAGTAACCCGGCGAAGGCCAGAGCGCCAAAGCGCGGCGTGCGCCGCAGCGTGCGGTACATCATGGATGTTGTACACCGCGGCGTAGGTGACGGGACGGAATTGCCATGAAGGTGACCGGCCACCAGCGTGCGCTACAGCTGGCGATCGGGGCCGCCGTGTGCAGCTGCCCTATTGGCATCCTCCGGGGCAATGAGCTAGCCGAACGGCACGCCTCGTCCGAGCTTGCGCACGTACACGATGGCGACCGAGTCGGCCTAGACCCGGGCATCGCCTTCTGGTGGGCACATCAAGCCACTTTGGGCTGTCAACGACGATGCCGGGATGGATCGCGTTGATTCGATGGCGAGCGATCTCCCGTGCAAGCGTCCGCACCAGACCGCTGACCCCGCGTTGAAGGCGGTCACCATCGCCGAGCCAGGGTAGGGCCGATCCATGGCCACCCCGCCGAACAGCACCACCGACGCCGACGGTGTGAAGCGCGGGTGTAGCACGCGCACCCCCTCCGTGTACGCCACCAACTTGATCGTCACAACGCGTGTCGCCGCGGCGATGTCGAACCCGTCGAGGGTGTTGTTCACCTGCTCGATCGAGGTGATCACCAGGTCGTCGACGACCTGGATGCTATCCAATGCGGCCGCGATCGTCTCCGGCTGCGAGAGGTCGAGGGCCAGCCGCGAGTGGCGGTAGCAAGGTCGGCGAAAACGGCCTCCGCACGAGCGGCGTCGCGGCTGGTGACGACAACTCCGTCGCTGCGCGCCGCGAACCGCTGCGCGATGAACCGGCCGAGGCCGCCACTCCGCCGATGACGACAGAGGTGCTCACGCGCGCATCGTGTCAGAGCTGGCCTATGAGGTGCCCCGGCAGCACCGAACGCCCGCTCGCTCTCGCCCGACCCGATTGAGATCAGGCGGCGGTATCCAGCCAGGATGGCGGCGCCGCGGTGGCGCCGCCATCCTGGCCTGTGCCTGGTCTACGCTGGCAGCGCAGACCTAGTAGCTGTTCAGCCACTTGTCCGAGAACGACTTGCCTGTTGTCGTGCCGGGTTGGGCGAGGTAGTAGCTGTTCGTCCCGTCCACCATGTTGAGCTGCGTGTTCGGGAAGGTGTTGATGTTGCCCTTGCTAGTTGTCGTGGTCGACACCGCTGCCGTGTTCACCTTCCACGTCCCGAACTGGGCAAGAGGATAGGTCCCGACGTTGCCGCTTGGACGCTCGGCGATCCACTCGGCGCTGGTGTTCGAGCACGTCAGCCCCGTGCCGCACACCTGGTTGGTCGTGAAGTTGTTGGCGGGTGAAGTGGTGTCCGTGACGGCTAGGGTGTACGTGCCGGCGCCGAAGACGACGGACGCGGCAATGACGTCACCAGGATGGACGGTGGTGCCGACGACCTGGATGCCGTTCGTGGGGTACATCTCCCACCACGTGTAGTAGAACGCGCTTCCCTCGAAGCACTGTGCGAGGGTCCCGTCCTGCTCGACGGTGTTGTCGCTCCAGCCGTCAAGGCCAACCCAGAAGACGACGATGCGGTCCTCGCTGGTGCACTTGATCGCCGGCTCAGCCCACTTGGCGCTCACCTTGCTGTAGGTGCCCGAGGACGGCGCCGTGTCAACGTAGCCGGACCAGTTGAAGCTGTAGCCCTGGGTCGTTGTGCCCTGGGCAGGTTTCGGCGTCGTGTGCAGGTTCATCGTGTGGAGCGCGGCACGGGCCCGGGCGGCCTTGCTCTGCGCTGGGGAAGCCCCCGCATTGGCCGGGAGCGCGAGCACCGCCGCTCCCGCGAGCGCCGCCACGGACACACCGATCAGACGACGATGACGCATGTCTCTCCGCCCCCTAAGCAAACTTGACCTATACACGGAGAGTAATCCCGCGAACGGGACAACTTCAAGGTCGCCTTCGAGAAAGGTAGCCGCTCGTCCCGCCTCAAATATATCAGCGCAATGGGCACTTGCGGCAATACCCGGGGCCTGCTCCAAACTCTCCCGCCGAACCTACATGTCATACGGAAGAAGAGGGGTGTGCATGGCCAAGCAGGCGGTGGTGATCGCCGGAGGCGGTCCGACAGGAATGATGCTGGCGGCTGAGCTGGCCCTGGCGGAGGTCGATGTCGTCATCGTTGAACGACGCGCCACTCCGGATCCCGACCGCGCACGCGCCGGCGGTCTGCACGCGCGCACCATCGAAGTGCTCGATCAGCGCGGCGTCGCCGATCGGTTTCTCGAGGAGGGGAAGGCGATGCAGATCCAGGGATTCGGCCGAATCCCCTTGGACATCAGTGATTTCCCATCCCGCCACAACTACGGGCTCGCCCTCCCGCAGATTCAGACCGAGCGCCTGCTGGCCACCTGGGTCCAGGAGCTCGGGGTGCCGACCACGCGCGAACGCGAGGTGACAGGGTTCACCCAGGACGACACCGGCGTCGACGTCGCGCTGTCCGACGGCACGTCGATCCGGGCGGACTATCTGGTCGGCTGCGACGGGGGCCGCAGTGTGATCCGCAAGGCGGCCGGTATCGAGTTCGCCGGGTGGGATCCGTCGACGAGCTGGCTCATGGCCGAGGTCGAGATGGTCGAGAAGCCGGAGTTCGGCCTGCGTCCGGGCGGTGGGATCGGCCCGGCCGAGGGCGGAGATCGGATTCGGGTCGTCCTGACTGAGCGCCAGGTCGAGCACACCAGCGAGCCCACTCTGCAGGACGTCAGCGAGGCACTCATCGCCGCCGACGGGACGGACTACGGCGTGCACAGCCTGAGCTGGAGCTTCCCGTTTTACGGACAACACCCGGCAGGCGGCGTCGTATCGCAAGGGACGCATCCTCCTGGCGGGCGATGCGGCACACGTGCATCCCCCGCTCGGTGGTCAAGGTCTCAACACCGGCGTCCAGGATGCCGTGAACCTGGGGTGGAAGCTGGCCCAGGTGGTCAAGAAGACATCACCCCAGAGCCTGCTGGACACCTACCACGACGAACGGCATCCGGTCGGCGCCCGGGTGTTGCAGACCACCATGGCCCAGGTCGCACTGACCAGCCCCGGCGACCGTCACCAGGCCCTGCGCGACATCATGACCGAGCTGCTCAGCATGGACGAGCCGCGTCAGAGCATCGCCGCGATGATGTCGGGTCTCGACATCCACTACGACCTCGGACCGGGACATCCCCTGCTCGGACGTCGCATGCCCGATCTGGACATCGCCACCGCCGATGGCCCGCTGCGCGTCTATGAGCTCCTGCACGGCGCCAAGCCGGTGCTGCTCAACCTCGGTGAGCCCCGCGGCTTTGACATCACTCCATGGGCTGACCGGGTCCAGCTGGTCGATGCTGCATACGCCGGCATGTGGGAGCTTCCGGTCCTTGGCGCAGTCACCGCGCCCGCTGCCGTGTTGATCCGGCCCGACGGATACGTCGCCTGGGTGGGGGACGGCACAGACACCGGATTGCGCGACGCGCTGACCACCTGGTTCGGATCACCGTGACGCGACCCTGCGCCACGTCTCACATCGCGGGGCGTTCCTCGGCGGATGTCAGGACGCGCGTCGGTACGCCCGCACCGCCAGCGGTGCGAACACCAGCAGGATGCCCGCCAGCCACGCCAGCGCCTCCCACAGCGACGGCGACAGCGGACCGCCGAGCGCCAGCGCACGCATCGAGTTGACGACCAGGGTCACCGGCTGGTTGTTGGCGAAGGCCTGCATCCAGCCGGGCATGGTGGCGATGGGCACAAAAGCAGAGCTGACGAAGGTGAGCGGGAAGAGCCAGATGAGCCCGAACGCCTGCACAGACTCCTCGTCCCGGATCGCCAGGCCGATGAATGCCGAGACACAACAGATGGTGACCCCGAACAGCTCGGCCAGCAGCACCATCGCGATCGCGGCCAACACCCCGTTCTGAAAGCGGAACCCCACCAGGTAGCCGACGGCAACGATCACGAGGATGGTCACGAGCATGCGGATTGCGTCGGCGATGAGCCGTCCGGCGAGAACGGCTGAGCGTGCCATCGGCAGGGACCGCAGCCTGTCGATCACCCCGGTCTTGGCTTCTTGCGCCAGGGCTATGGCGGTCGCAAACGTGGCGAAGGCGGCTGTCTGCCCGATGATGCCGGGCATGAGGAAGTTGACGTATCCGCCCTGGTTGCTGACCTTGATCGCGCCGCCGAAGACGTAGCGGAACAGCAGGACGAAGATCACCGGTTGGACGACGGTGAACACGATGTACGCCGGCACGCGCAGCCAGACGAGGAGGTTGCGCTTGGTCATCACCAGCGAGTCGCTCACCGCCCAGCGGGCGAGCTGCGCAGCGCTGGGCCGGACGTCGGCGGACGGGGCGGTCACAGACGCCATCGTTCAGACCTCCGCCGGGGAGGTGGCCGGCTTGCGTCCACGCCGCACGTCATCCACAGCTTCGGCCGCGTGGCCGGTGACCGCCAGGAAGACGTCGTCGAGCGAGGGGCGGTGCAAGGCGAGCCCACTGGTCTCGACGCCCGCGGCATCGAGACGACGCACCGCGTCAACCAGCGCCTGGGAGCCGCGGCTCCCCACCTGCAACGCCACCCGGCGAGAGTCGGGGTTCACCCGGGGATCGGCGTCGGTCAGCCCCGCGACGGCCGCCACCGCCGCCGGCACCCGGTCGCGGTCGATGACGGTGAACTCGAGGACGTCACCGCCCACCCGGTCCTTGAGTTGGTCCGAGGTGCCCTCGGCGATGACCTGGCCGCGTTCGATGACGATGATGTTGTCGGCCAGCTCATCGGCCTCGTCGAGATACTGGGTGGTCAGCAGGATGGTCGTCCCCTGGGCCGCCAGCTGACGGATGACGTCCCACATGGCGAGCCGTCCGTGCGGGTCGAGACCGGTCGTCGGCTCGTCGAGGAACAACACCGATGGGTCACCCATGAGGCTGGCGGCAAGGTCGAGTCGACGCTGCATGCCACCGGAATACGTCTTCGCCGCACGGTCCGCGGCATCGACGAGGTCGAAGCGCTCGAGCAGCTCGGTCGTGCGGCTGCGGACGTCCTCGCGGCCGAGGTGGCGCAGCCTGCCCATGATGTCGAGGTTCTCGCGGCCGGTCAGCTCGACCTGGATGGCGGTCGCCTGGCCCGCGAGCGCGATCACGCGCCGGACCGCGGCCGCATCGCGGACGACGTCGTACCCCTGGATCAGGGCCCTTCCCGAGTCCGGCGGCAGCAGCGTGGTGAGGATCCGCACGGCGGTGGTCTTGCCCGCACCGTTGGGCCCGAGCACACCGAGCACCGACCCGCGCGGGACCACGAAGTCGATCCCCCGCAGCGCGTGGACCTTGCCGAACGACTTGTTCAGTGCCTCCACCCGAATCGCCGGCTGGCCATCACTCACTCGATGTCGTCTCCTCTGCGAGCACCTGGTACAACTTGCGTCGGGTGTCGCGCAGTATCTCGTTGGCTTGCGCAACCTGCACGGGCGAACCCGTCTTCGCCACCTGCCAGGCAGCTGCCGCCACTTGCGTGAAGAGCTTACGGGTCGAGGCCATGTCGTCACGAGCGCTGCCGTCGGTGACCTGCCACGGTGGCGTGGCCGCACTCGTCTTGGCCTGTTCGCGACCCGCAGCTGTGAGCTCGAACACGCGGCGTCCCCCGGACTGCTCGGTTGAGGTGATCAGCCCCTCGTCCTGCAACTGCTGCAGAGTTGGGTACACCGACCCCGGGCTGACGCGCCACGCCCCGCCACTGCGCGTCTCCAGCTCCTGCATGATCTGGTAGCCGTGCATCGGCTCCTCGTGGAGCAGCGCGAGGATCGCCGCGCGGATGTCGCCGCGGCCGGCGCGACGGCCTCCACCGAAGTCGAAGCCGCTGAACGGGAAGCCGCGACCGAAACCGCCGCCAGGACCGCCGCGATGACCGCCGTGACGGGCGTCGTGCATGAGTTGGCGGAGAGCGCGTCTGTCGAGCTGCCAGCCGGTGAACGGTGGCTGTGGCCGCCAGGTGCCTGTGGTGTCGGTCATCTCTGATCCTCGTGAGTTATCGCGTCCCATCACGATATATCGCTACTCGGCGCCTGTCAAGCGCGGGTGCCGCCCGGGATGGGACCCGCAGAACCGACGGTAAAGTCGCTGGCCGTGCCCGTTCTTCTCGCTCTGATTGCGGCGATCGCGTACGGGGTGTCGGATTTCCTTGCCGGCCTCATGGCGCGCAGGGCCAGCGTCTTCCTGGTCACGCTCATCGCTGAAACGGCGGCCACGATCGTGGTTGGCGCGGCCTTGCCGTTCACGGGTGGCGTCATCGACAGCAGCTCACTGCTCTGGGGCGGCATCGCCGGCCTGGGCGGCGGGGGCGGCGCAATGTTTCTCTATCGTGGCCTGGCCCGAGGCACGATGAGCATTGTTGGACCGGTGAGCGCCGTGGTCACGGCCGCCGGCTCCGCGACTGCGGGGGTGGGCCTCGGTGAGCGCCCCGGCGCCGTCACCGGCGCCGGCATCGTCCTGGCGTGCGTCGCCGTTGCGCTGGTGTCGATGAGTGAGCCGACCGGGAGAGTTCTTCCGGGGGAGGCGTGGCGCGCGCTTCTTGACGCGACGGCCGCCGGCATCGGCTTCGCCGTGCTCTTTGTGGGCCTGAATCGCGCTGGTGATGGCGCCGGCCTCTGGCCGGTCGCGGCCGCGACGTTGGTGTCGATGGTTCTCGCTCTGGTCACCGTGGTCGTCGCCCTGGTGCGCAAACACGAGGCGGTTGGCAGCATTCGGCGCGTGTCACTGGGCAGCGTGGCCGCCGGGACGCTGGGAGGGGGCGCCACAGTCGCTTACTTCGTGGCCACCCATCACGGCCTGTTGACCGTCACCGCGGTGATCACCTCCCTGTATCCCGCGACCACCGTGCTGCTGGCGCTGTGCTTCCTGCGGGAGCGGCTGCGCCGCGTCCAGGCCCTGGGGGCAGGTCTCGCCGCGGTGGCCGTGGCACTCCTGTCCACGGCAGGTGGGTAGGGAGTTCAACGAGCCCGTCGTCGGTGGCCACCCTCCCGCCGGAAGCTCAGCGCCCACCACACCAGGGGTGCCTGCAGAGGAAGTCGAAGCCACGCACCAACCGCACTGTTTGCGGGGAACGGCGCGTCGGGGTACCCGCCATCGAGAGCCATCTGGACGTTGGCCGGGAAGACGCAGACCAGCAACGTGGCCGTGCTCCATGCACCGATCTGACGGGTGCGGGGTAGGACAAGAAGCGTCGCGCAAGCGATCTCCGCCGCACCGCTGACGGTGACGATGGCCCCGCGCCAGCCTGTCAGTGGTGCGGGGACGATCCGCTGGTACGCGCGCGGTACGACGAAGTGGAGGACTCCCGACCCGCCAATGAGCGCGGTCAATGCGGCAAGGGACAGCCGCGATCGCAGATGCGCGGCGGCCGTTGCGCGGAAGCGACAGGACATCAGATGTTGGACGCAACCATGTGCACGAGCGGTGGAGGTTCTCCGGTCATCGGGCGAACCTGCCGTACAGACAGAAGCGCGCCGGCTGAGCTCGGTGCTCAACCGGCGCGCGTGCTCACGACCAGAGAGTTGCGGCTAGGTCTCGATGATCCTCACAGACGGGACGTAGTACGGTGCACCACCAGCGGCGGGCTCGTTCGCGCTCCAGCAATCCGGGAAGCCGGGAGAGTCGCGGCGGAAGGTACCCACTCCGTTGCTACCAGCGTCGCAGTAGTTGCCAGGGGTGGATGTGTTCCAGAACACATTGCCCTGGTATGTGTCGCTCCCATAGGTCACGTTGGTCGGGTCGTTGGAGAGAGCGACGTTCAGCGAGTTCGTACGGGCAGCCGTCGCTGCCACCCGGACCCGCGGTGTTGCAGGGCTGGTCGTAGCCGTAGGGCGCCGGCCCATACCCCGACGTGTTGTAGGAGATCCCATACACGATGGATGTGGGGAGGACGACGTTCGGTGCGCCGAACTTGAAGGTGATGTTGGCTGTCTTGCCGTGGAAGCACTGCGTGCCAAACCCACCGTTGCCGCATGACGGCTTCGCGGACGGCCGGTAGGGGATGTTGAACGTCTGCGTCTGAGTGGCGATCAAGCTGCCGGGGTTGAGGTCATCCGGGCTGGCGTTGTAAAGGTTGAGCGTGATCGGCTCCGAGAACGTGCTGCCCTTGGTGGAGACACAGGTTCCATCTGTCGCGCTGCCCGTCTGGCAGGCCCAGGAGCTCATGGTCACCGTGAACGACTTGAGCCGTTCGGGCGCATTGGGACGCCCCAAGGTGATCGCATTGCCGAACTCGGAGGTCTGTGTTGCCTGGAAACCCACGCTCGGCAGGTTGCCCGGCAGTGGGCTGGGAATGCTGTTGTACAGCACCTCGTTCTCGTCAGCCGCCGGCGCAGCCGACGCATGCACCGTCGCGAAGCCGGCGCTTGCGGCGATGAGGACCGTCAGCGGTAGGACACGCAGCACGCGCGTTCGAGACTTCAGTGTCATTCGTTCCCTCCTGAGCATCACCTCAGTCTCGGACGGAATGTCGGAGCACCGGGCGGCCACGGCCATCCTGTGCTTTGCACATGCCCCTTGTCAAGAAAGGACAGTTGCTTAATCGACGATATCGACACAAACAAGCAGCGTTAACAATAGTGAAGACCGTGCCTTTCAATCACCGTTGCCGGCGGTCTGACATCCGCGGCACAGCGGCGAGGACGAGCCTCCATGCGGACGTCTCAACGGCGATGAAGCCGAAGGCCACCAGGACGAACGCCAGGGGTGTGTCACGATGGGTGAGGACCATGCGCGCGATCAGGCCGATGCCCACCCCCAGCACCAGTGTTGCTCCCAGCCGCCGGCCTGATCGTGCGGCTCGTGTGTACAGGCCGACGATCAGCGCGACGGCGAACCAGCCCGTAGCGATGGGCCAGAGGACGGTGAAGAGCCAGCCTGCGCCGTTGTCCAGCCCGTGGCTCTGGCGGCCGGCAAGAACGAAGACGACCAGGCAGATCGCATCGAGGACGATTGCGACAGCGGCGGATCGCGGCCGGCCGAGCACGCCACATCATCGCCCATGGTGAGATGCGAGTAGCCCTGATCGGCTATGGGCTCGCCGGCCGGTTCTTCCACGGCCGTTTGCTGGCGGCCACCCCGGGGGTGCACGTGGTGGCGATCGTCACCGCCAATGAGCAACGCCGCGCTGAGGCGCGACACGATTTCCCGTCGGCTCGTCTGTACGAGCGGCCGGAGGAGCTGTGGGCGGACGCCGACACCTTCGAGCTGGTCGTGGTCGCCACGAGCACACCCTCACATCTCTCGCTCACCCGCGCTGCCATCGAGGCGGCCAGGCACGCGGTGGTCGAGAAACCGCTTGCACCGACGGCCGTGCAGGCACGAGAGGTCGTCGACGAGGCGCGAGCGCGAGGCGTGCTGGTCGTCCCCTTCCTCAACCGGCGCTGGGACTCCGACCATCTCACTGTGCAGCGGCTCGTCCGCGAGGGCGCGCTCGGCACCATCCTCCGTTACGAGTCGCGCTTCGAGCGATGGCGGCCCGAACCTGTCGCCGGGGGCATGGCGCGAGGAGGTGCCCGACACTCAGGGAGGCGGTGTGTTGCTCGACCTGGGCACGCACCTGGTCGACCAGGCACTGTCGCTCCACGGGCCTGCGGAACGGGTCTATGCGGAGATCTCCGCGAGACGGGGCGGCGACCGACGATGACGTCTTCATCGCCGTGCAGCATTCATCCGGCGTGACCTCACACCTCTGGGCCAGCGCAGTGGCTGCCGCGCCAGGACCCAGCTTGCGCGTCCTCGGCGCCCGTGCCGGCTACGTGGTGGAGGACCTCGACGGGCAGGAGAAGGCGCTGCGCGCCGGCCACAGGCCGGACGAATCGTCCTTCGGTGTTGAGCCGCCGAGAACGATGGGGCCAACTCTTCAGCGGCGACCACGCCGTCGATGTCGAACCGGAGCGTGGAAGCTGGCTGCGCTTCTATGCCGGGCTGGACCGTCGCCTGCGTGGCGAAGGGCTGCCACCGGTGGCAGCGGCGGACGCGGTCACATGCCTCGATGTCCTGGATGCCGCTCGTGAGAGCGCTCGCACCGGGAGGGTGGTGAGGCCGCGGCCGGGTAGCGCCGCCGCGCACTACCGCCTTGGCCGGGCGACCCACAGGGCGCCCTCGTCTTTCGCGGTGGGGAAGATAGGATCGGTCACCGATCCAGGGTGCCGGCGGAACCCCCAGGTACTTGGTCGTCTCGTTGAGCCAGGACGCGTACCTGGTGCGCAGCTGCTGAATTCCTCCCAGGCCGTGTCCTGGCTCGCGCAGCTGATACCCGGCCTGCTCGAGTCGTTGGCAGGCCGCGAAGAACTCCTCGCGCTCCACGCCGGGCACGTCGGCCGTCGTTGTATCGGAAGTAGTAGCGCATGTCGGCGACGAGGTGCATCCCCACCTTGTACATCAGGCGCGCGTGTCCCACCGGCACCTCGTCGACGGTGCTCAGGACCAGCGTCGCGGCATCCATCACCGCACCGAAGGAGTTGGCCCAGGCCTCGTTGTCGTGGCTGGAGCGGAAGTAGAAGAGCAGCGGGTAGGAGAGGTGGCTCTCGAGAACGTCCACCGTCCACATCCGCCACTCGTCGAAGGTCGCCGACAGCTGTTCGGGCATGGAGTCGGCGGCAGCATGCTCGAGCATCTGCACGCCCGGAGGGCGGCGCGCCGGCGAGCGCATCGAGCGCGACCACCGAGGTCTCGCGCCGCTGGAACGAGCTGAACAGCGAGAACAGGAGGCTGATCACCAGCGCAAAGAGCCCGAAGCCGCTGGCCGCCTCGACGCCGGCGAAGATGCGCGTCGCCACGCCGCTCGCGTCGATCCCGGCTACGGTGAAGGCCAGCATCGAACCTGCCGAGAAGTACAGCGTCGTGCCGAACGAGCTGGGTTGCGGATGCAGGCCGGCGCGGAGGCCGCTGAAGATGAGCGCGTAGCCGAGGATGAGGAACGCAGCCCAGATGATGAGCAGCGCCACGATCATCATCGGCGCGAAGGCCGCCAGCGCCGCTTCACGAACCTGCAATTTGCGAGGGCGCTCGCCACCCGCCGCCAGGCGCGCCAGCCGTACCCGACGAACGACGTGCTGAGCCGTATCCGCCCGACAGCGGGACGGGGCAGGACCACCGACTGGAAGACGTCGTACAGAGTCACCGATGACGAGCACGGCGCCGATGGCGATGTCGACGCCGTCGAGGGCGGTCACGCGCGGGGAGTCTACGGCTCCCTCATCGCTCACTACCATCCAGCCGGTGGCGGGATCCCGACCGGTGCACGCCGAGCGCACGGGCGCGTTGTTGACAGCGTCCTCAGCGGTCTTCTTCGGAAGCCTGGCGATCTACGGGAAGTTCGCCGAGCGCATGGGCATCAGCACCACGGAGCTGCTGGCGATCCGGTTCGGCCTGGCTGCGTTGATCCTCTGGCTCGTTGCTGCCTGGCGCCGAGAGAGGCTGTGGTGGGGCCGGCGCAGCCTCGGGTTGGTGCTGATGGGGCTGCTCTACGTCGGCCAGGCCGGGGCGTACTTCACCAGCCTCCAGACCGTGCCGGCCGCGGTGACCAGCATCCTCCTGTACCTCTACCCGGTGATCGTGATGGTGCTGGCCGCACTGTTCCTCGGCGAGAGCCTCACACGCGTTCGCCTGGCGGCGCTGGTCATCGCGGGCATCGGAGTGTTCGCCGTCATCGATCCTCTCAGCGCCCACGGGTCGATCGACAGCTCGGGGGCTGCTCTTCGGCCTGGCCACGGCAGCGATCTACGCCACCTACATCCTCACGGGCCGGGCGCTGATGCGTGACGTGCCCGCTGTCGTGGCCACCGCCGTGATCGCCACCACGGCAGGCATTGCCCTGGCCGTCGCGGGGTTCGCCGGTGGCCAGATGCGCGTCCTCAGCGCCGGTGGCTTCGCACTCGCCGGCTCGATGGCAGTGGTCGCGACGGCCATCCCGGCGACGCTCTTCCTCGCCGGCCTGGCGCGCATCGGCGCCACTCGTGCCGCCATCATCAGCACGCTGGAGCCCGCGACGACCGTTGTCCTCGCCGCACTCCTGCTGGGCGAAAGCCTCGGTGCGGTGCGCCTGCTCGGTGGCGCGATCGTCCTGGGCGCCGCGGTGATGGTCGCCCGAAGCGTCCCGGCTGAGCTCGTCGAGCCACGCGTGCGGGAGTGACCCTCACGCCGGGCATCGGCTCAGGTGCCCGAGTTTTTCCCGCCGCCGTCGTGGGCGTCGCCGTCGACCGCCTCGCGCCCGTCGTTCTCGACCACCTCGTGTTCAGCGAGGTCGTCGGGATGGATCGCCGCGCGCACAGCTGCCGCAATCTCCTCGAAGGGGACGGCGAGCGCGCTGACCTCACCGCCGAGCTGGCCGCTCTCCTCGGCGACGACCTCCTCGGCCGCGGCCTCGGCGGCGTCGATGCGCTCACGCAGGGTGTGGTGATGCGGCGGCGTCTTCTCCTCGTCGTTCATCGTGCGTCATGGTAGGCGGTCGCGGACGACCTCGCGGTACGCCTCGGCTGTGGCCCGCGCCGTCGCCTCCCAGCTGAAGCGCTCCCGTGAGCGGCGCAGTGCCGCCTCGCTCAGTCGCTGTGCCAGCGCGGGGTCGTCGAGAAGAGCACCGATCGCTCGGGAAAGCGCGGCCGCATCGCCGGGAGGAACGAGCAGTCCGGTCTCGCCATTGGTTCCCACCACCTCGGGAAGGGCGCCCGCGGTCGTCGCCACCAGCGGGACCCCAGAGGCCATCGCCTGCAGCGCAGGGATCGAGAACCCCTCGTAGAGGGACGGCACCACCGCAACCTGTGCCTGCGCGTAATGCTGCGCCACCTCTGCCTCGCCGATGCCGCGCACGAACCGCACGGTGCCGGTGAGGCCGAGCTGTCGCATCGTGGCGGCGACTGCCCCGTTGGGCCGGGCCTCGCCGAGCACGACAAGCTCGACCGACCGGTGCCGGCGCAGCGCGGCCACCGCGTGGAGCAGTGGGACCACGCCCTTCAGCGAGACGTCGGCGCTGGCCACCGCGAAGATGCGGCCGGGGATGCGCGCGGTCGACGGCTGCGGCGTGAAGACGGTGTGGTCGACGGCGATCGGGATGACCCGGATGCGGGCGGGTCCACTCCCATCCTCTCGACGATGTCGCGCCGCGACTGCTCGCTCACGGTGATGACGCGCTGCATCCGCCGCGCGACCTGGTCCTGCATGTGGTGGAAGTGATACCAGCGGGCCAGAGCCAGGCGGCGCAGCGGCCTCCTTTCGCGGGCCAGCTCGAGGTCGCGGTCGATGACGACGGCGTGGTGGACGCTGGCAACCACCGGGAGGCCGGCGCGGTACAGGCCGAGGATCCCCCAGCCGAGGCACTGGTTGTCGTGCACGACGTCGAAGCGGCTCGCCATTGACGCCAGGAGGCGCCGCACGCGCAGGCTGAAGGTGAGCGGCTCCGGGAAGGCGGCCGTGCAGAGATACGCGTATTCGAGAACGTCGATCCAATCCCGGAACTCGCTGAGGCGAGGGGTGCGGAACGGGTCATCTGCCCGGTACAGGTCGAGGCTGGGCACCGCGACAAAGGGAATGCCGTCCTCGAGGTGCGGGTAGGGCTGGCCGGAGAACACCGTCACCGTGTGGCCGAGCCGGGTCAGCGCCGCCGACAGCTGCCGCACATAGACCCCCTGACCGCCCGAGTACGGATTCCCTCGGTAGCTGAGCAGCGCCACGCGCAGGGCGGAGGGGTCGGGCACGGCGGGCGATGCTAGTCGCTGGCCGCTATCGTCGGCGCGATGGTCGAGCTTCAGCGCTCCCTGCCCCCGTCTGTGATGACCCACGCGGACCTGGCGTGTGCGCGCGCCACGCGCGGTTTCATGCCCGACCCGGAGGGCATGCTCCTGCACCGCGCCGCGCTGTCAGCCGCAGGGCGCGGAGCCATGCTCGAGGTGGGTGGGTACTGCGGGAAATCGGCCGTGTACCTGGGGACGGCGGCCCGTGCCTTCGATGGGGTGCTGTTCAGCGTCGACCATCATCGTGGCTCCGAGGAGAACCAGCCCGGTCAGCTGTACTGTGACGATGCGGTCATCGATGGGGCCACCGGGATGGTCGACAGCCTGCCCCACTTCCGGCGCACGCTCGAGGCCTCCGAGCTGGAGCAGTGGGTGATCGCGGTTGTCGGCTCCTCTGCGACGGTGGCCCGGCATTGGCAGACGCCGCTCTCGCTGCTGTTCATCGACGGCGGACACTCCGAGGAGGCCGCCCAGTCCGACTACTCCGGTTTCCACTCGCACCTGTGCGAGGAGGCGCTGCTGGCCATCCACGACGTCTTCCCCGACCCCGCGGACGGCGGCCAAGCGCCCTTCCACGTCTACCGTCGGGCGCTGAGCGACGGGTTCCGCGACGTCGCCGCCGAGGGCAGCCTGCGCGTGCTCGCTCGCTAGCGAGTCGCGCCGAGCAGCGTGGCCACCACGCCGCCGCTGATGGCGTTGTCGGCGAGCACGACTGCTGCCGCTGTCCAGGTGGGCTGCTCGTCCGGCGGGAAGATGCAGCCGTCCGTGAAGTTGGCGCCCGTCCAGTACGCGGCGTCGTCGCCGCGAAGGTGCTGCGCCCAGTCGAGCAACTCGGCTGCGCGCTCATGGTCATCGCAGCGCACCAGGGCGAGGGCCAGCTCGCACGTCTCCGCAGCGGTGATCCAGGGACGGTCCGAGGTGCAGCGCACTCCGCGATCCGGCACGACGAACTCCGCCCAGCGTGAGGCGAGCCGCTCCAGGGCCGCGGGACCGGTCACCACACCGCAGAGCACCGGGTAGTACCAGTCCATCGCCCAACGCCGTTTGTCCTTGAAGCTGCGCGGGGCGCTCCGCAGGGCTTCGCCGACTCGCAGGCGGGCACGCTCCCATTCCGGGTGCGGGACACCCAGTGCGTTGGCCACCTGTGTCGCGCAGGCAAGGCTGAGGTGGATGGACGAGGACCCGGTCACCAGGGCACGGCGCCAGGGTCGTCCCTTGGCGTCGCGGGCCCACCACACGGCGCCGTCGTTGCCCTGCATCGACAGCACGAACGCCAGCGCCCGCTCCACGCAGGCCAGACCGGCACGCATCTGGGCGTCCGGCGCGCCGCAGAGACTGTGCAGCCACAGGCCCGTGGCGATGTAGGCGCACAGGTTGGTGTCGAGCGTCACGTCGATCACCTCGCCCTCGCGGTACGCGGCATGCCAGGCGCCGTCCGGGCGCTGCAGGTGGATCAACCACTCATACGCGCGCCATGCCTCTGCGTGGCGTCCACCGACGTCCAGCGCCATCGCCGCCTCGACGTGGTTCCACGGGTCCACATGGCCACGGTCGTACCAGGGGATGCTCCCGTCGGGGCGCTGGACACGGGCGATCGCATCCACCGTCGCGCTGACGTCGCTGCGGGTCAGGGAGGTGCCGATCATGCCGCGGTCCCGGCGGCCAGCGGCTCCGGTCTGCGGGCGTAGAGGACCACGCTCTTGCCCAGGACGGGATTGAGGCTCCGCTCGAGCCCGCGGGTCCAGCGTGGCCGGCGCATCAGGTCATAGACGAGGAAGCGGTGGTACAGCCGCGCCAGTGCCTGGTCGCGTGACATTCCCAGCGCGCACCGCAGCCACCAGTAGGGAGAGTGCAGTGCGTGCGCGTGGTGGTGAGGCGGGGACACCACCAGGCCCGACCCGCGAAGCCTGTCGGCGAGCTGGCGCCGGCGATAGATGCGCACGTGGCCACCCGGGACCTCGTGGTACTCGCGGGACAATGCCCAGCAGACACGCTCGGGCCACCACCGTGGCACCGTGACCGCCAGGAGGCCCCCGGGCCGAAGCACGCGGCACAGCTCGGCGATGGCGGTGGAATCCTCGTGGATGTGCTCGAGCACCTCGGCGGCGATGACGACGTCGAACTGCTCGTCTGGGAAGGGCAGGTGCGTGGCGTCCGCGCGAACCGCGCGAAGGCTGCCTCCGCATGGCGCCTCACCTGCCTCCCGCATCGCCTCGGCCATCCTCTCCACGTCGGCGAGCGCGGTCACGTCGAGGTCCACGGCGACCACCTCGGCGCCCCGTCGCAACGCCTCGAAGGCGTGGCGCCCGTTCCCGCAGCCGATGTCGAGCACCCGGGTGCCGGGCTGGAGCCTGAGACGGGCGAAATCCACGGTCAGCATGGCTCAACCCGATGGGCGACAGCCGACGAGGGGCAGGACACGGGCGCACACGATACCGTGCGCCACTCGGTTCACGCCCAAGGTGATCGCCCCACCCATCGTCCAAACGGGCGGTGGTGCGCCGCTCCGATGAAGTGTGAGGATGGGCGGGTGAGCGAGACCACGCCGCGAACCGCGCGCCGCCTGGGTCGGCTCATTCGAGGGATGTTGCGCACGCCTCAGGTTCCCTCGCACGGCGAGCGGCTCGCCCCACCGCGAGTGGTGCGGGCGGTGGTACCGGGCCTGCCACCCTTCGATTTCGAGATCCATACGCGAGAGGACCGGTATGTCTCGGCTGACCTTGCCGCCACGCACATCTGGGAACCCTTCGAGACCGAGATCGTCCGGCGTCTCTGCCGGCCGGGTGATTTCGTGATGGACATCGGAGGGAACATCGGCTGGTACAGCGTGCTGATGGCGCAGCTCATCGGTCCAACCGGCCGTCTCATGACCTTCGAGCCCGACCCCGACAACTTCGAGATGCTGAAACGGAACATCGCACGCTGCACAGCGGGACCCCGCCCTGAGCTGTTCCGGGAGGCGGTTGGCGACGAACCCGGAGCGGTGCGCCTGTTTCTCTCCGACACCAACCTTGGTGACCACCGCACCTTCGACGACGGCACCGGGCGCGCGTCCATCGAAACGCCGCAACGATCGCTGGAGTCGATCCTCGCTGGTGAGAGCCGCCTGCCTGACCTCGTCAAGTCCGACACCCAGGGTGCCGAAGGGCGGATCGTCAAGGGAGCGCGCAGGCTGTTCGCATCGGGCTGGCGGCCCATCCTGCTGATCGAATTCTGGCCCTACGGACTCGACGGGTCCGGTGGTGACGCCATCTCGCTGTGGAACGAGCTCGCAGACCTGGGCTACGTCGCCTACGAGGTGACGGAGAGGAGACCACGGCTCTACGCGCTGCCGCCGGAACGGGTGCGGCTCCTGCTCTCCACAGAGATCGACGTGGCCTCAGAGGGGTTCATCAACATCCTCGCGCTGCCCGAGCACAGCGACCGAGTCGAACTCGGTGCGAGACCTGATCGCCTGAGCGCCCGGCCCGCCTCCGTCAGCCGCCGTCACCGCGGGCGGGCGCGCCCGGACCATCACCGCGGACGGCTGATGCACACGTCACGGCTGAGTGACCTGCCCGCAACCTGATCGTGGTGTGCGGTCAGGGACGAACATGGCAGACTCTTTCGCTGTGCTCAGGCCCAATGCCTGCCCGGAATGCGGCGGCGCCCGACTGATCCCACTGACGTTCACTCCACCGCCCGGCCACCGGGTGGAGACCGACCCCGTGGTCGCAGATCACCTCCGGCCACAGCACAAATGCGTCGACTGCGGGCGACTTGTCGTCGGGAGAGCCCCCAGCAGTGTCTCGGGCCATTCGGCTTCGCGCGCGTCCGCAAGCGGGCAGACGGGAGCGATGCCGGACGGCGACGATACAGCGTGGCTGAATCACCCGAACCATTGATTTGCCCCGCCTGTGGTGATGGCCGGCTGGTAGCGCTCAGCTTTCCGATGGACCCGCACATCGATGCGGACGCGGTGCTGACCGAGGCACGGCGCGCCCGGTTCAAGTGCGCCGGGTGCGGGAGCCGTCTACGCGTCGATCAGCTCGGCGTCCTGAGCGTCATGCGCCCCGGCTGAACCGGCTGCCGGCCCTCGCAGTAGGCGTGCAGGGCTCCGAGCCAAATCTATCGTTGCAGCGCCTTGGTGAACGGCGGAGCCGGCGGACGGATTCGAACCGACGGCCAGCTGTTTACAAAACAGCTGCTCTACCACTGAGCTACGCCGGCCAGCGCAACGCGAGTTTACCCGGTCGTTGCTGAACTCAGCGGGAGTTCCGGGGAATCTCGCGGGAGCTGACCGGGAGCGCAGCGGGAAGGCATCGGGAACCTATGGAAACAACAGGCTTTGAACGGGCCCTGCCACCGGCAACCGCGGCATGCTGACCGCGTGGAGGACCCGTCGTGACCGCAGTCGCAGCTGGCTCCCCTGCGCCGCCTCTCCCCTGCCCGACCGCACCGACTGGCAGGGCGTGCGCGACGCCATCGAGCTCTTCATCCTCGAGCGCCGCGCCGACAAGAAGCAGCCATCGACCATCCGCTACTACCGCCAGCAGCTCGGCCTGTTCTGCGCGTGGCTGACGCAGCAGGACGTGCCCGGCGACGGCCCTGAGGACGTCACCAAGGCCCTGATCCTCGCCTACCGCCTCCACCTCCAGGAACGCAGCCACCGCGCCTTGTGGGGCAGCCCCTGCAGCACACAACGCTCGTCGCCTCGCAGCGCGCAATACGCACGTTCTTCGCCTGGGCCGAGGAGGAGGGCTACGTCATCGACGGACGCATCCTCAAGCTGCGCAAGACGCGCATTCCGCAGAAGGACGCGACGGTCTACACGCTGGCGCAGATGGACGCCATCCTCGCGGCCTGCGCATCGCCGACCGAGGAGCTGGCGATCCGGTTGCTGGTTGGTACCGGCGTGCGCCTCTCAGAGGCCGTGGGTGTCTGCCTGCGTGGCCCTGACGGACTGCCCGACCTCGAGACCGACAACCTCGGCCGCGGCTGCGCGACGTTGCGTGTGCGCTGGACGCCGGCGCGAAGGGCCTCAAGACGCGGCGAACACCGGTCGCGGTCCCGCTGATGAAGGCGATCCGCCGCTACGAGCTACGCGAGCGGCCCCGCGTGACGTCCCCCAGCTGCTGATCACTCGGCGCGGCGAGCCGTACAAGACTGGGGACTGGATAGCGTCATGGACCGTCTCCAAGAGCGCGTCGGCTTCCACGTCCACGCCCATGCGTTCCGGCATACGTGGGCGTCCGTCATGGTTCAGTCCGGCTGGTCGTTGGAGCACGTGCGGTCCTTCATCGGCCACACCGACTACACGACGGGCGGTGCTTGTGAGTGCCTATCCGCGCTCGGCCAGTGGTTCGACCGGCCTTCCGTTCGCCAGCGCCCGCAGGACCCACCGCCGACGTGTACCCTCCGGCCACGTCCAGGCCCTTCGGGCCGGATACAGCGATCTAGGGAGGACGAGCATGCCCACAGTGATGGCCCACCACGACGTCAAGGACAAGGACCACTGGTTGTCGTCTTCGAAGCGCGAGGAGGTTTTCGGGCCGCTCGGCGTCAGCAACATCCGCACCTTCGTCGACCCGCAGAACCCGAGCCGGGTCGGCCTGGTGATGGACGTCGCCGACATGGACGCGCTGATGGGCTACATGCAGCAACAGGGGGCCGCTGACGCGATGGAGAGCGACGGCGTTAAGGCCGATCTTCTGGTCATGCTCATCGAGGAGAAGGCTGGCTAGCGGCGAACGACGCTCAGCGCCGGCCACGCCGCGCGCGCTCCGCAGGCGTCGGCGTCAAGGTAGCGTCAGGCGCGACCAACTCCTGCCAGCTTGCTCATGGCGCTCGTGAGCGCTGTGAGCTGCCGGTCGTTCAGGACGCCCCCGAACGTCGAGCTCAGCAGGGCGTGGTGGGAGAGACGCGCGCGGCGCACCCGCGTGCGCCCGCTGGCGGTGACCACCGCTAACCACGATCGGGCGTCGCTCCGGTCCGGTTCGCGGGTGATCAGCCCTGACACCTCCATGCGGTCGAGAAGCTTCGAGAGGCCCGACGGCGAGAGCCAGATCCGCGCGGCCAGTTCGCTCAGCCCGAGGCGGCCACCGGCGAGGTCCAGCTGCGCGAGCACGTCGTAGCGGGGCATGGTGAGGCCATGCTCGTGGCGCATCCTGGCCTCGACGAAGTTCAGGTACTGCGGGAAGGTCCGGAGCATGGTCATCCATGCCGGCAGCCAGCGCTCGATGTCGTCAGTCACACCCAGGAGTATAGCGCCCACCTAGTTGACATGCCAAACAAACTGACGATACACTACTTGATATGCCAAATAACCCGACTCGACGGGCACACGGAGGACACGGACGTGCTGGGATCATCGAAGGTTGTCGCCACCATCCCTGTGACCGATCTGGACCGCGCGCGGAGCTTCTACACGAACACCCTGGGGCTCACGGCCCTCTGGGACAACCCGGCGTCGGTCCGCTTCGGATGCGGCGATGGCACCGAACTGTCGATCTTTCGCCGCGGACCAAGCACAGCGGACCACACCCTCGCCCACTTCGACGTCTCCGACATCGCCGCGGCGATCCACGAGCTCGAGGACCGTGGGGTGGCGTTCATCGACTACCCCGACGGGCCCCTGCAGACCACCAACCATGTGGCCACGCTGGGGCCGGCGCAGGCCGCCTGGTTCCACGACCCCGACGGCAACACCCTCGGGTTGCGCCAGGGCTGATCGATCTGCAACGACGGTCGGGCACTCGCCGCGACCACCAATCACTCACGGAGGAGCTGACATGGCACTCGCGATGTACTTCGCACCCGGCGCGTTCACCCCTGGGCGCAGCGTCAGTCTACCCGCCCGGCGTCACGTCGCCGGGCGCAGGGGCGCTGTTGTCACGACCGAACGGGGCGCAGTCAGAGAAGAAGCGACTGCGCGCCGCCTCGACCCTCCGTCGACAGAGCTAGGGCACCTGGAGCGGAGTGTCTGCGCTGCCTCGCCTGCCCCGCCGCCGCGTCCGCGGCACCACCAGGGCCACGGCCAGCGTCACCACTCCGAACAGGATGATCACCATGCCGCCGTTGTCGGTCGGGTTCGGGTGGATGCCGACAGAGGGTACCGGTATGCCGGAGGGAGTCGGCGAGGGCGTTGCCGCAACACCAACCAAACCCAGGGAGAACACCGACAGCTCGGTCGCGAAGAGTTGGGTGAAGTCGTCGCGCGGATCAGGCGGCCAGGAACCAAGGTCTGCGCCCGCGGTCGCACCCTGCTCGTTGACGAGGAGGTCCGCGATCTTCGCGTACCAGTTGGCGCCGTCGCTCAACTTTGGCGTGATGAAGGCCCCGAGGCCCTTCGACAGAGCAAACATCGAGTAGTGGAAGCCGCCCTCTCCACTGCCGAGGGCCCAATCACAGCCGCCTGTGGACGGGTCGCAGGAACCATCCTCTGCAGTGCCCGTGTGATACACCATCGTGTGCTGGACGCTCACGCTGCTGTGGGCCGCCTTCTCCAGCGTGTCCAGGGCGTCCGTGCCGAGCTGGAGTGCTGCTTGGACACGGGGGTCTGCCGTCGTCAGGCCGTCGTCTGCGAACCCGAACATCAAGGAGCCGGTGTTGTTGGAGTTCGACGTGAACGACGCGGGCCCTGCGCCGTCCACCAGATCGGGCTCGTAGCTCCCGCCACCGTCGTTGCGCGTCGCCGCCCAGTGCGGATTGGTGAGGGTGTCGGCTTGGACGTTGCTCTGCCAGCCGAGGTTCACAGCCTGGATCGAGGGTGGCACGCCACCGGTCAGCGCCAGGCCCGTCAACGCGAAGCCGGTGTTCGACTCGTCAGAGTGACTGCCAAAGTGTGCATCGTAGTCCCAGCCCCCGCAGAAGAACGAGGTGTCCCCCGAGGACGCCCAGACAGTGCTGCATGCCCCGTTGGGCGGCGCCTGGACGTCGTTGGCCAGGAACGCCCGTCCATTGGTGATGGCGGTGGCCACGGCGTTGGCCGGGGTTGTCGGAACGGTGGAGCTGAAGCTCAGCGCCGTCAGCGCCAGGCCTGTCGCGTACGTCGTGTCGCTGCCGAATGTCCACGAGCCACCGTTCCCTTCGCTGCTCGGCGCGGTCGTGTCCTGCTGTCCCAACAGCCACGTCACCGCGTTGGTCATGTCTGTTCTCAGGTTGTGCGTGCCGGCGCAGGCCGGGTCGGTGTGTGACGTGGGCAGGTTGGCGATGTCGTGCTTGGCCAAGGTTCCTAACCCGACGATCGCGCCAGCGGTTTCCGGGACATCCCCACTCGCCCCTGGGCCCTGGTCGCCGAAACTCCCATCGGAGTTCTGCTGGCAGTCGATGTACTCGACACCGGCGAGGACGGCGGCGTCGACCTGGGCGCTGGTAGGCGGCGACGGCACGGTGTAACCGCTGGTGGGCGGGCTGGCAGCGGCGGCCGACGTGCCATTCAGAGCAACTGCTCCGATCAGGCTGATCCCAGCAATGGCCCCGATGCATGCAGCACGTGTCCGCGTGACGTTCACTTCCGCCTACCTCTTTCAGGAGATCCAGCCGCATCCCGCTTGCTGGGCA
The DNA here is from genome assembly GCA_963823765.1 of Candidatus Dormiibacterota bacterium. Taxonomy (GTDB): domain Bacteria; phylum Chloroflexota; class Dormibacteria; order Aeolococcales; family Aeolococcaceae; genus Aeolococcus. Next base: position 567,567 of record CAWGML010000001.1, on the reverse strand, counting down.
CGCCGGCCAACCTCACGGCGCGGGATTGTACGCGTCAGCAATGGCGGCGTGGTTGGCGCCTCGAACGTGGAATGAACGGCAGTCCCATTGCAGAACGAGCTCCGGTCTTTGAGCGACCATGGACGACGTGGACTTCTTCGAGCCGGTGACTGAGTTCCCGCTTGACCCGCGCGACGCGCCACAGATCGCCCCACGACGACCGGACAACCTCATCGGCGTTCCGCTGTCTCTGCAGATCCACCTCGTGCGGACGCCGCAGGCCGCAGTGACCGTGCAGGACATCCTGGCCTTTCCCATGGGGTTCGAGTTCAGGGTCGTCGCACAATTCCGCCCCAGTGGCGAGGTGTGGGACCCGATGCATGGGCTCGCCTTTCTCCGCGGCAAACCAGGCGATCCCTACGGGAAGCTCTCTGACGAACACCTCCGCTTCGGCATCCAGTTCGCCGACGGCAGCAAGGCCACGAATGTGGGGCCGCCGGTGGTGTCGTTCCCGGCTGGAACGCAGGGACCCGCTCTGCAGGCCGGGGCGGGCGGAGCCACAGCGTCGAGAGCGGAGACCACCTACTGGGCGTGGCCACTGCCGCCCCCGGGCCCCCTCGCATTCGTCTGCGAGTGGCCGAAGTTCGACGTCGCCCTGACACGCTCCGAGATCGACGCGGCTCTCCTTCGTGCGGCAGCCGAAAGGGCGACGGAGCTGTGGCTGGATGGCGGTGAGAGTGAACCCCCGCGCCGCCCGGCACCTAGCCGGTGGCACTGAATCCCGAGCGCACGTAGACGAGCAAGCTCCCCGCGTGGACGATGTGGAAGTTCTCGGCGACGTACTCGGGTATCAACGCTCCCGCCGGGAGGTTCCACCCCGCGACGGCGCGGTCGGTCACGACGTAGTCCGCCGACTCGAACGCGTGTCGCCACGTGGCCACCGCTTCGTTCGTAGTGGGCGGCAGGGCAAGGACTGTGCCGGCTGGATCGGTCATCAGCGTGCAGGCTGGCGCAGTGGACTGGAAGCGGTCTGCGGTGACCAGGTACACCGGCGCATTCGAAATGGTGCATGCGCCGGCCGGCACGACGGCATCGATGGCCCTCGCGAAGTCGGGCGCCGACTCGTGGCTCACGTACACGGCCTGGGCACCGACGAGGGCTGCGCAAGCCACTGCCGCCGCCACCAAGACGGCACGAGGCGCGGGTGCCACTTCGAGCGCCCGCGCCGCCGACAGGCCGAGAAGCAGACTGACGAACGGAGCGAGCAGCGCGGCGTACTGCGGGTAGTACTGGGCAGGCGCGAACTGCGCGAAGGCCACCCCGGTGGTGGCGCTGAGCGCGAACCACTCCAGCGAGGTGGGCCGCCGGCGCGACGCCACGAAGGCGCCCATGACGAACAGGAGCAACGCCGCGCTCACCAGGAGCACGACCGCCCCAGGTATGGCATCGATCTCGGACAGGCCGGTCATCTGTACGAGCCGCGACAGCAGCGACGCCCGGCCCGCCGACGGCACCCGGCCCAGCTGCGTGGTCACGGTGTCGCGCCAGAACGACCCCGGCGCCAGCGCCGCGAGTGGCAGCGTCAAGAGAGCGAAGCCGCTGACGACACCCCACGCCACGCCCACCAAGCGTCGACGCGCCGTGCTGGCGACCACGACCAGGAGGAGGGCGACCGGGATGGCCGCCGACAGCTTCACCGCCATCGCCACGCCCAAGGCGGTCCCGCCCGCGGCCATCCGCCGGCGGCTGGCGAACGCATCACCGTCGAAGACCAGCACCATCCCGACCAGGCAGAAGAGGTCGACGACGGGTTCCAGCTGCGGTCCTCGGATGGCGTAGAGCTCAGCGGGAAAGCACGCCATCAGCGTGCATGCGACCAGGCAGGCGGCGACGCCACGATGCCGTAAGAGCCGCCCGACCAGGAGGACGTTCGCTGCGGCGAGCAGTGGTGTCAGCAAGCGCAGGACGCCCAGCGCGTCGCGCGTGCCGACGAGCTCTGACAGAAGGCCGACCGGGCTCGCCAGCAGCACGAAGCCGGGTGGCTGGACGAACACGTAGTCGCGGTACGGCAGGGCGCCGTGACCCAGGCGCACCGCGCCGCCGAGGTACACCGCGACGTCGGGCGTGACGCCGAAGAGCAGACCGGGGCGCGTCACCTGGTACAGCGCGAGGCCGGCCGCGACGACGGCGAGCACAGAGACAGTACGGGCCGTCGCGCTGCCCGCTGGTGCCCGGCCGCGAAGCGTCATCAGTCGGACGGCGCGTCCGCGCTCTGGACTGTCTCGTCGTCCGCGGCAGGGGCCGGCGGGCGGCGCAGCCGGTCGAGCTCGCTGCGCACGCCCGGGTCGATCCGGTCCTCGAGGCGGTTGGCGAAACGCGCCTCGCGACGGCGGCGACTGTTGTGCTGTTCCATCTCCGCCTGGACGCCGCGCACCACCTGTCGCAGGGCGGCAGCGCCGATGACCGATGCGCCCATGGCCATGACCATGTCGCGCTGCAGACGGTCACCGGTGGCCACGGTCACCATGCGCGCGTCCCCCTTCGCGGACGCGATCGCCACACGGCGTTCGATGACGTGGTCAGCGGACTGCGCGCTGCTGCCGAACACGACGGTGACGCCGTCGACGACCTCTCCAGCACCGCGATCGCGCGAACGGCCGTGCGCGTCGAACACCACTGTGACGCGCTCGCCGCTCGCCGCGGCGTAGTCGGCGAGTATCCCGATGAGCCTTCGCCGCGCTTCGTCAGCCTTGCCCGAGGTGATCAGCGGCGCCAGCTCCGGCCACGCGTGGACGATGTTGTAGCCGTCGACGATGAGCTCGTGCGGGGTCATGGCGCGCGGCGCACGAACCCACGCTGCCGTGCCACCTCGTACAGGAGCACCGCAGTGGCGGCACCGGCGTTGAGCGACGACACCCGCCCCGCCAGCGGCAGTGACACCACCGCGTCGCAGGTGCGCCGGGTGAGCGCGCGCATCCCCTCCCCTTCCGCGCCGATGACGACCGCCACGGGGCCCGTGTAGTCGAACGCGTCGTAGCGCAGGTCACCGTCCGCCGCGAGGCCCACCACCCACAACCCAGCCGCCTTCAGCTGTTCCAGCGCGTGCACGAGGTTGGTGACCACGGCCACGGGGACGTGCTCGGTGGCCCCGGCCGAAGCCTTGGCAGCCGCGGCGGTGACCCCTGAGGCGCGGTGGCGAGGGAGGACGATGCCGTCGGCGCCCGCCGCATCCGCGGTCCTGGTGATGGCACCGAGGTTCTGTGGGTCCTGGATCCCGTCGAGGACGACGATGAGCTGTGGTGCGTGGGACCCGGCCAGCAGCTCGTCGAGGGCGAGCGGCGGCCGGCCGTGAAAGTACCCGGCCACTCCCTGGTGATGCTCCGTGTGAGCGATGTCGTCGAGCCGCCTGCGCGAGCTCTCCTCCACCGGGATGCCGCGCTCGTCTGCCAGCCGAACGATCTCGTCGAGCCGCCCCTCCGGCACCGTCCCGGACGCGATCACCAGCTTGCGGGCAGCACGACCGGACCGCAGCGCTTCGAGCACCGGGTTGCGCCCGTAGAGGATGTCCACTCGCCGAGTATCGCCGGGAGCGGCGGGTACGGTCGGGTGGCGACACCGCGTCAGCGGGCTTGGAAAGCGCTCAGCCGTAGACGGGTTGGGCGCGCGGCAGCAGTGACATGACCAGCGCCCCGGCGTATGCCACGTCGAACGCGAGGCTGACCACCCCGATGGCAGCGAAGCCCTGCGTCCTGCCCAGGCCGGAGAGCGCGCTGAGGACCGCGAGCACGTCGAGGAGCAGGAAGATGACCCGCGCCACGGTGTACCTGGTGAGCCAGGCGAAGAGCGCGAACACCGCGCCGATGAAGACCGCCGCGATGGCAAACGCGGGGCCGATGTTGAAGGTCTGGACCGTGGTGATCCCCGTGCTGGGATCGGTGAGCGGCACGTTGATGTGCTGCACCAGCAGCCCAACCAGCATTACTCCCACGACCGTCAGCAGCCCGTAGCCGATGGTGATCCAGCGGCAGATGGCCACCCAGTCGCGACCGCCCGTAGAAGCGCTGCCCTGGTACGGGTACGCCGCGCCGGAGAACCCCGACGGCGCAGTGACGGCGGGCATGCCCGCATACCCGAACGACCCGGGCGGCGGCGGCGGTGGCGGCGGATCGTTCTGGGCGGACTGGAGGCTGCGCCCGTCGGGCAGGATCAGAGCCGCACCGCAGCGCTGGCAGGTGGTCCGCTTGCCGAGCTCGGACCACGACCAACATCCGGGGCAGCACACCATCGACGCCATTGCGGGATTGTCGACGAGCTGGATCCGACGAACCGGCACGTCATCGATCAGACGCGCACCCGTGACATCGCCGCCAGGAGGTCCCCAGAGACACACCAGCGCCCCACCGTCCTCACGCGAGGCACGGCGGAGCGCTGGGGTGTCGGCGCCTTACGCGGTGGGCGGTGGCGGCGGGGCTCCCCCGCCGTACGTCGGCCCGGTGCCGGGAGCGCCGTAGGCCCGGGTGGCAGGCTGGGGGTCGGACCGCTTCAGGTAGCCGCCCACGGCGACCACGATGGCGGCGATGAGGCCGATGAAGAGCCCGAAGCTTGGGCCGGCGCTGTAGCCGGGGCCCGAGACCGTCGTCCCGCTCCCGAGGAGCAGCCAGAGGACCGCCATGACAGCCATGAAGATGCCGATGATCGTGTAGAGCATGGCATCGGTCTGCGGCAGCTCCGGCACGTTGACGTTGGGGGCAAAGCTGCGCAGCACGAACAGCACGATGCCGGCGAGGAGCGCGAGGAAGAACAGCCAGCCGGCCCAGTAGCTGAGGGCACCCACAGAGGCGGAGTAGTTGAACCCGGCGCAGCCGACGATTCCGCCGCAGTTGGCGCTCACGCTGTACCACGGCAGGAACACGGCGATCAGGGAGACGATCAGGCCAACGCCGATCGCGGCGTCCCCATTGGTGAAATCTCGTCCAGCGACTGCAGGCAACTGGGGCCCTCCTCTTCGTGACGGCGCCGGGCACTCCCGGCGGCCGCAGTATACGGCGCTTCAGTCAGCAGTGGTGAAGCCGTGACAGCGCCACTGTCAGGTGCGCAGCGGTCGGACAGGATTGACGGAAACACCCGGTGGTGAGCGCGGGCGCAACCCGCCGGCGCCGGCGACTCAGACGGGTGGGGGTGCCGTCTGGGGGACGCCCGTCAGGTCGGCTCGACGGGTGAGGTAGTCCGCACGTGTGATCTCGCCGCGCGCGTACCGCATCTCGAGCTCGGTCACCGCCGGGACTCGGCGGGGGTGGCGTCGAGGCGCCGCGCCGGCGGATCGCTCCGAGGATCTCGCGGACGATCCAGACAGCGGCGAGCACCAGCAGGACCAGGAAGGTGAAGTGCAGCACGATGGCGAGCACGGAGACGCCGGTATCGAAGCCGGCGTGGCCTCCTACCGGGAACCTGAACGCGTTGAGCCCCGAACCGCCCGGGCCGAACGGCCCGCTCACCCCATTGCCCATGTCCCGAAGCCTCCGCACCGGATGGCGAGATTGCGCTCGCCTGTCATCGTCGAGGGCCAACCTTGCAGGCGAGTGATCGACGACTCTGTCAGAACCGGTGCCAGCGCTGTCCTTCGGGGGTGTCCTCCACGGCGACACCGGCCTCGGCCAGGGCTGCGCGCAGGCGGTCCGCCTCTCCCCAGGCGCGCGCAGAGCGCGCCGCCTCCCGGGCGTCCAGCAGGGCCTGTTCAGGGCCACTGAGCCCTCGACCGGCGCGTTCGCGCTCGACGAGGGCGAGGACGCCGAGCACATCGTCGACCTCGTCGATGAGCGCGACGAGCGCCGCGTGCGTCGCGCTGTCGACCGCGCCGCCGTCCAGCTCGCGGTTGAGCGACCGGATCATCGTGAAGATCGCACCGAGCGCAGCCGGGAGGTTGAGGTCGTCATCCATCGCCGCCTCGAACGCTACGCGGGCCTTGCTGACCCGCTCGTCGACCGAGCCGCTCCCGCCCCGGGGCACCAGCGTCCGTATCCGCTGGCTGAAATCGGCGAAGCGGTCGACCGACTCCGTGGCGGCGTGCAGTGACTCGTCGCTGTAGTTGATCGCCTTCCGGTAGTGGCCGGCGGCGATCAACAGGTAGCGCAGCGCTGAGGGCCGCGCCCCGCCGTCGACGAGCTCGCGCACGGTGGCGAAGTTGCCCAGGGACTTGGCCATCTTCTCGCCGTCGATGCGCAGGTGCGCGCCGTGGCACCAGACCTGGACGAACGGTCGCCCCGTGGCGGCCTCGCTCTGCGCGATCTCGTTCTCGTGATGGGGGAAGATGTTGTCGACCCCGCCGCAGTGGATGTCGAAGGACTCGCCGAGCAGCGCCATGCTCATCGCGGAGCATTCGATGTGCCAGCCGGGCCGCCCACGCCCCAGCGCTGTGTCCCAGCCGATCTCGCCGGTCTCGACGGCCTTCCAGAGTGCGAAGTCGCGGGCATCCTCCTTCTCGTACTCGTCTGCGTCGACTCGTCCGCCGGCGCCGGCGACGAGGCCCTCGGCGTGGACCCCGGAGAGCCGGCCGTAGGGTGGGAAGGCGGCGATGCGGTAGTACACGCTGCCCTCACTGCGGTACGTGACCCCGGCCGCATCGAGCCGCTCGATGAGGCTGACCATCTCCTTGATGTACTCGGTGGCGCGCGGGTAGTGGTGCGCGCGACGGATGTTGAGAGTGTCGAGGTCTTCGAAGAACGCGTCGATCCATGGTGCCGTCTCGCTGTCGAGGTCGTGACCTGCGGCGTTGGCGTTGCGGATGATCTTGTCCTCGACGTCGGTGAGGTTCATGACGTGGGTCACCGTGGTGAAGCGCCGCTCCAGCCAGCGCCGCAACACGTCCTCGAAGAGGAAGGTGCGGAAGTTGCCGATGTGGGAGCGGGCGTAGACGGTGGGACCGCACGTGTACATGCGCACGTGCCCGGCGTCGAGCGGCGACACGTCACGCAGGCGCCGCGTCATGGTGTCGTGCAGGCGCATCGTCATGGGGCGCAGTCTATCGACGCGACCTCGTCACGACGCCGAGCAGCTGGTCAGGCCGGGACGGCGACCGCCTGCTCGCGACGGCTGATGATCTGGTCGATCAGACCCCACTGCAGCGCCTGCTCTGCGGTCATGAAGTTGTCGCGCTCGATGGCCTGCGCCACCTCCTGCGGGCTGCGGCCGCTGTGGCGCGCGTAGATCTCGACGATGAGGTCGCGCTGGCGCAGGATCTCGCGCGCGTGCACCTCGAGCTCGGTCGCCTTGCCCTGCAGGCCCGAGGCCCACGGCTGGTGGATCATGATCAGCGAGTTGGGCAGCGCCAGGCGACGCCCCGTGCTGCCGGCGGCGAGGAGCAGCGAACCGCCGCTGGCGGCCATGCCGAGGCAGATCGTCGACACCGGGGCGCTGACGTACTGCATGGCGTCGTACATCGACATCGCCGAGGTGACGCTGCCGCCCGGCGAGTTGATGTAGAGGTTGATGGGCTTGCCCGGGTCCTCGCTCTCCAGGAAGAGCAGCTGGGCGGTCACCAGGTTGGCGACGTCGTCGGTGATCTGGTCGCCGAGGAAGACGATCCGGTCGCGCAGGAGGCGCGAGTAGATGTCGTATGAGCGCTCGCCGCGCGAGCTCGACTCGACGACTGTCGGGATGAGGCTCACAGCGCGTCGCCTCGCGATGGCACCGCAAAGCCGATGCGCCGGCGGGGCGGCAGGGCCGCGGGGCTCGCCAGGTAAGTGCTGAACTGGGCGACCGCGCGCAGGGCGTCGGCGCTGAGCGCCGCCGCGGCGAGCTCCAGCTGGGCGCGCGGGATCGTGCTGGCTCGCCCTGGCGTCCGTGAGCGTCTGCGGCGTCAGCTCGTCGGCGATGTCCGCGTAGAGGATGTGGAGAGGGACGTCGAGAGCGGCGGCGACGCCGACGAGCCGTTCGGCGCTGACGTCCTTCTGCCCCCGCTCCACCTCGGAGAGGTGCGCGGGCGAGCAGTGCGCCGCGGCGGCGACGTCCGCGAGAGAGCGCCCGGCCAGCTCGCGGTGCCGGCGCAGCACCGATCCCTGGACGCGCCGCAGCGACGCCGCCCGCAGGCTTCGGGGATTTTGTTCGCTCTCAGCGTATTTCATTTCGCTTGCGGCGGATGCTAGCACGCTTGGGCGGTGTCGGAGCGGTCTCAGCGTTCGCCGTCGAGCAGGACCACCGCGGACGCGGCGATCCCCTCGCCGCGCCCCGTGAATCCCAGGCCGTCACTGCTCGTCGCCGTGATGCGGAGCAGGGCGCCGTCGACCTCGAGCGCGCCGGCGCACGCGTCCATCATCGCCTCGAGGTGCGCCGCCAGCCGAGGCTGCTCCGCAACCACGACGACGTGGGCGGACAGGAGGCGCGCACCGGTGGCGGAGAGCAGTGCAGCCACCGCCTGGAGGAACTCCGACCCCGCCGTGTCGCGCCAGCGCTCCTCGGCCGACGGGAAGTGCCGGCCCATGTCGCCCTGTCCCGCCGCGCCGAGGAGCGCGTCGCAGAGCGCGTGCACCACCACGTCGCCGTCGGAGTGGCCGGCGAGGCCGCGATCGTGCGGGATCCGCACGCAGCCGAGCATCAGCGGACGCTCGGCGACAAGCCGGTGGGCGTCGACCCCGTGACCGATGCGCAGGCTCACGAGCGGTCGGCCAGCAGGGCGCGCAGCAGGACCAGGTCGCGTGGGTGCGTCACCTTGAAATTGTCAGGGCTGCCCGGAACGATGTGCACCGCCGTTCCCAGGGCTTCCACGAGCACAGCGTCGTCGTCGACGATCAGCGCGTTGGCGGTGGCATGGCGATGGCCTTCAACGAGCAGCTCGCGGCGAAACGCTTGCGGCGTCTGGATCGCGTACAGGTCGTGGCGGTCCAGCGATTGCACGATCACCCCGCCGGCGCCGCGCTTGATGCTGTCGACGACTGGCATCGCCACCGTGGCAGCCCCGTGCTCGCGTGCGACAGCGACGCACTCGACGAAGAGTTGGGGGCTGCACAGAGGGCGCGCCGCATCATGGATGGCCACGACGTCGGCCTCCCCGGCCTGGTCCAGGGCCAGGCGAACGCTGTCCTGGCGTCGCGCACCGCCCAGGGTCATCACCACCTCGGCGAAGCCGGCGGCGGCGGCGAGGTCGCCGATCGCCGCGTGGCGAGCCTGCGGCGCGGCGATGACCACCCGCTCGAAGGCCCGGGACGCTGCGGCCGCATCGAGGGTCAATCTGATGAGCGGGCGTCCTCCGACGTCGGCGAAGAGCTTGTCCTCCCCCATCCTCCGCCCCCGCCCCGACGCGGGGATGATCAGGACTGCGGTCAGCGCGGTGCCGCCCGCGGCCGCACGGCGCGACCTGTCCGCTGCGACGTGTCCGGACCGTCGGTGGTGGCGAAGATCATCCGGCCGGCGGAGGTCTGCAGGACCGAGGTGACCGTGGCGCGCACGGTGTCACCGAGCCGCGCCTTGGCGTTCTCGACCACGACCATGGTGCCGTCGTCGAGGTAGCCGACTCCCTGGTGCAGCTCCTTGCCCTCGCGGACCACGGCGATGGAGATCTCCTCACCGGCGCTGAGGATCGGCTTCAGGGCATTGGCCAGGTCGTTGAGGTTGAGCACGCGCACGCCCGCGATCCGTGCGATCCGGTTGAGGTTGTGGTCGCTGGTGAGCAGCACCGCCGACCGAGCCACGGCGAGCTTGATGAGACGCGCGTCGACCTCAGCCGCTTCGGGAAAGTCGAGGTCGGTGATCTCGCAGACCACGTCCTCGCGACGCTGCAGCTCCTCCAGCACCGACAAGCCGCGGCGGCCGCGGGCCCTGCGCAGTGGGTCTCCCGAGTTGGCGACCCTCTGCAGCTCCTCGAGGACGAAGCCGGCGATCAGCAGGCGTCCCGGCACAAAGCCTGCCTTGGCGACCTCGGTGATGCGCCCGTCGATCAACGCCGAGGTGTCCACCACGACCGGGGGGCCGTCGATGGCGACACCACCGGTCCCGGAGACGGCGGGACGTGCTTCGGCATCGCCGCCTCTGCCCAGCGCTGACACGAAGGCCTGCCGACGCCGCGTCCCGGTGCGCGCGCCCACGTTGACGAGCGCCACGGCCAGGATCAGCGAGATGACGGTGCCGACGTGCAGCGGCAGCGGATTGAGCAGCGCGGCGACCAGCGCGGCGATCAGCAGGCCGGCGAGGACACCGGCGAGCCCGGCGAGGACCTGGCTCATCGGGGCCTCGTCGAGCAGCTGCTCGAGCCAGAGGTAGGGCTCGACGGTCAGCAACGGCGCCGCGAGCGCGAGCGCGGCGGCCCCCACGATGGCGGTGCCCGCGAGCGTGATCCCTGTGACCAGCCGGTCGTTCCCGAACACCCCCGGTGAGTTGGTGATCACGAACGCCGCGTAGAAGATGCCGACGACGACGCCGGTGACGGCGCCCACCACGCGGGCCGCGGCCCGGGCGCGGCCCAGCTTGTCGGGGGAATGTCGAGGCATCGCCGTTCGATCTAAGCACAGCCCCGGCCGTGCTGCGGGCTATGTCACCCCATCGCAACGGTGACCGGCGACGCAGCCCATGCGGTCACGCCGGCTCCAGGACGGCGAGCGCGGCGGAGACGCTGGAGACCCGGCGCAGCCGGAGGCCGCGCGACGCCGGCGCGCGGCCGCCCTCGGGGACGACGGCCCCCACCTGCCCCAGGGCCTCAGCCTCACTGAGCCGCGCGTCGAGGCGCGACGCGCGCCGGACCTCGCCACCGAGACCGACCTCGCCGAGCACGACCGTGTCCCGCGGCAGCACTCGGTTCCGTGCGGCACCGGCGACAGCCAGGGCCACGCCCAGGTCGACCGCGGGGTCGGCCAGGCGCACCCCGCCGACCACGTTGAGGAAGACGTCGGCCTGGCCCAGCGGCACCCCGGCGCGGCGTTCGAGGACCGCGAGGAGAAGGTGGAGCCGGCCCAGGTCGAACCCCGAGCTGGTGCGTCGGGGCAACCCGAACGACGTCGGTGCCACGAGCGCCTGGATCTCCACAACCAACGGGCGGGTGCCCTCACAGGTGACCGTGAGCACGTTCCCCGGCACCACCAGGCTGTTCTCGTCCAGGAATGCCCGCCCCGGGGCATCCAGCTCGCGCAGCCCCGACGTCTCCATGGTGAACAGGCCCAGCTCTCCCGTGCCGCCGAAGCGGTTCTTGACACCGCGGAGCAGCCGGTGCTCGCCGTGCCTCTCCCCCTCCAGGTACAGGACCACGTCCACCATGTGCTCGAGCGTGCGCGGCCCGGCGATGGCGCCCTCCTTGGTGACGTGGCCCACGAGCACGATGGGCACACCGGTGTCCTTGGCCACGGTGAGCAGCCGGGCCACCGCAGCGCGCACGTGCCCAGGGCTCCCGGGCGTGCCGGGCGCCTCGCCGGCGTCGACGGTCTGGATCGAGTCCACCACCGCCAGCGGCGGACGAGCGTCCTCGATCGCCGCCGCGATCGCGTCCAGGTCTGTCTCGGCGAGCACGGCCACCGACGGCAGCAAGCAGTCCAGCCGTTCCGCGCGCATCGCCACCTGGCCGGGCGACTCCTCGCCCGCGCAGTAGAGCACGGGGTGGCCGGGGCGGCCCATTCGTGCCGCCAGCTGGAGCGCCAGGGTGGACTTGCCGATCCCGGGGTCGCCGCCGAGGAGCAGGAGAGAGCCTCCGACGAGGCCGCCACCGAGGACGCGGTCGAGCTCACCGATGCCGGTGGCCTGACGCCGGTCCCTGCCGTCGCCGATCCTGTCGAGAGGCTGCGCGACGGCGATGCCGCGGCCGGCCTGCGTCCGCGCGACGGAGGCGGGCGCAACGACCCCCTCTCCGAGGGTGTTCCAAGACCCGCAGCCGTCGCAGCGCCCCTGCCATTTGGGACTGGCGGCGCCGCAGTCCGAGCAGATGAACTGGAGGCGTGGTGCGCGGGTGATCGTCATGCGGGCTCCGGTACGAACATCTGTTCGCGCATTGTGCGGGCACCGGGGCGGGATGTCCAGCCTCCGGCGGCGTCGTCCGTGGGTCGTCCGCGGACCTAGTCGACGGCGCCCGAGCGACGCCGCGCCCGGGTCACGCGGGAGAGCCGCCACCACACCAGCAGCGCGGCGGTCAACAGGATCAGCAGCGGGAGGGCGCTGACCACCCCCTCGAGGACCGACCCGGTGAGGTGGACCGCGTTGTCCCAGCCACTGCCCACGCCGCCGCTGACCGGGTTGGCGACAGCCACGTGCGTGCCTCGTTCCGACAAGGCCACGGTGGCCGTGGCCAGCTGGACGGATGCGGTGAGCACGTTGAGCTGTCCCTGGTCGGTGTCGACCTCGGTCTGGACCGCCTCGACCTGCTGCTCCAGGCTGGTGATGTCGCCGAGGGACGTGGCCTTGGCCAGGAGAGCATCGAGGGCGGCGAGGTGCGCATGGGCGGAGGCGAGCCGTGCGTTCACGTCGACGAACTGGGCGGTGTGATCGACGGCAGAGAAGTTGATCGACGACGCCACCAGGCCGGACGGCATGCCGTTGAGGAAGTCGGCGAGCTTCGCGGCCGGCACCTTGAGGGTCACCGCGCCGCTGACGATGCGACCGCCGCTGTCGGGCTGCGTCGTGGAGCTGACCACGTAGCCGCCCATGCCGACACCTCGCGCGATCACGCCCTCGAACGCGGTGAGGAAGCCGCCCGGGGTGACGGTGTACGTGGCGCGCACCGACCGTTCGATGTCGGCGCTCGGCGGTGTGCCCACCACGATCGCCGCCGGCTGTGCGCGCGCCGGCGTCGCGGGCGCCTGGCCGGCGCTGAGCTGCGCCGGGGCGAGGGCGGCCCCGGCGTTCCCAGCCGGCCCCGACGACCTCGAGGTGTCGGCAGCGCCGGCGCAGCCCGCCAGGCAAGCCGACAGGAAGCCGAGCGTGGCGAGGTGACGGATGGTCATCGGACCCCGTACCCGGAGAGCACATCGACGACCTGGCCCCCGACGGCGTCGACGAGGACCAGCTCGGTGCCCGTTGCGCCGCCTGCGATGGGCACGTCGACGGCCCAACAGAGGACGCTGAGCGGCTGGGCGCGGTCGGTGAGGTCGGCGAACGCCAGCACGGCGGGCCCGGGCGAGCCGGCGAGCGCGCCGGCCCCGGCGCGGGCAGCCTGCTGGGCCTGGGCCTCAGTCAGCACCGGCGCTCCATGGCCGGCGGGGACCAGCAGGCGAACCCCTCGCGCGGCAAGCGCCGCCGCGTCCAGGCCTCGTGAGGCGATGGTGTCGGGCTGGACGGCGACACGGCTGGCCGGCGCGAGCTCGGCGACACCGGCGGCCGACGACGACAGCGCGCTGCCGGCGCCTCCACCGTGCGGAACGAGTTGGGTGACGCCCAGGACCAGGAGCGCGACAGCGGCGAGAGACCCGGCAAAGGCCGCCAGCCGGCCACCCACGGGGTTGCGTCGCGCCACCAGCGTGCGCGCACTCATCTCGGCCACCCGGCGGGGCAGTGCTGTCGTCGTGGTGGCAGAGAAGTAGCGGCGCAGGTCGTCGCCGAGATCTCCGGCCGGTATCGTCGGCTCAGGCATTGCTCATCTCCTTGCGCATCGACGCCAGGGCGCGGGCCAGGTGGGTGCGCACCGAGCCGGCGCGACAGCTCATCAGGTGGGCGCACTCGTCGATCGAGTAACCGTGGTGGTAGTGCAGGAAGATCGCCGCCCGCTGCCTCGGCGAGAGGCGGAGGTAGCTGCGATCGAGGTCAACGAGCCGCCCCTCGAAGCGCGGGTCGGGTGCAGCCGCCGCACCGCTCTGGGCCGTCACTGCCGGCCGGACACGCAGCCAGTTGCGCCTGTTGATGCACTGGTTGACGCAGATGCGCGCCAGCCAGGTCTGCCGGGCGCCCTCGTCCCGGAGTCTGTCCCAGCTCCTCCAGGCCTTGAGCATCGCGTCCTGGAGTGCATCCTCCGCCTCGGCGTGGTCGCGCAGGATCGAGTAGGCGATGCCGTAGAGGTGCCGCCGCTCAGCGCTGAGCAGCGAGTCGAAGCTCGCTTCCGCGCTCGCCGCGCGCGGAGTTGTCGGCCCCATGAGGATCTCCTGCGCCGTGTCCACGCGAGAATAGACAGGCGCCGGCGGGTTTCTACTGACTCCGCCGCCGCGATGGCCTCATCGTCTGCGCGCGTACCCCCGCTGGCGGCGCTGCGGCCGCTGCCTGTCGCTCGGACCTGCTGCCGCGGCCTCGGCCTCCGGGTCGTCGATCCGCCGGCGCAGCTCGGTGAGCCGGTCGCGCAGCTCGGCAGCGCGCTCGAACTCGAGGTCGCGAGCCGCGCGCTTCATCTCCCGCTCCACCTCCTTGGCGAGGCGGAGCAGCTCGTCGGGCGGGAGCCCCGCGGACTCCTGGAAGTCGGCGGCGTGCGCGCTGACGTCATCGCGGTGGGTCTCCATCTGGTACACGGCCTTGACGATCGACAGCGGCGTGATGCCGTGCGCCAGGTTGTGTGCCGTCTGCACAGCACGTCGGCGATCGGTCTCCGCGATGGCCTGCTCCATCGCCTCCGAACGGCGGTCGGCGTACATGACGACGTGCCCATTGATGTTGCGGGCGGCGCGGCCGATGGTCTGGATGAGGGAGCGGTAGCCGCGAAGGTATCCCTCCTTGTCGGCGTCGAGGATGCCGATGAACGCCACCTCGGGAAGGTCGAGACCCTCGCGCAGCAGGTTGATGCCGACGAGCACGTCGAAGACGCCGAGGCGGAGGTCGCGGATGATCTCGACGCGCTCGAGCGTGTCGATGTCGCTGTGCAGGTAGCGAACACGCACGCCCGCTTCGCGCAGGTAGTCGGTGAGGTCCTCAGCCATCTTCTTGGTGAGGGTGGTGATCAGGCAGCGCTCCTTGCGCTCCACCCGGCGGGCGATCTGCGCCAGCAAGTCGTCGATCTGCCCCTCCGACGGCTTCACCTCGACGGTGGGGTCGACCAGCCCGGTGGGCCGGATGATCTGCTCGACGACCTGCAGGGAGTGCGCCTCCTCGTAAGGCCCCGGCGTGGCGCTCACGTAGACCACCTGGCCCACCATGGAGTCCCACTCGGCGAAGGTGAGCGGGCGGTTGTCGAGCGCCGACGGCAGCCGGAACCCGTACTCGACGAGCGGAATCTTGCGCGAGCGGTCGCCGCCGTACATGCCGCCGATCTGGGGGACGGCGACGTGTGATTCGTCGACCACGACCACGGCATCGTCGGGCAGGAAGTCGAGGAGGCAGAACGGCCGCTCTCCCTCCGCGCGCCCGCTCAGGTGGCGCGAGTAGTTCTCGATGCCGGCGCACGTGCCCGTCTCCTGCATCATCTCCATGTCGAAGTTGGTGCGCTGCAGGAGCCGCTGCGCCTCGAGCAACCGCCCGCGTGACTCGAGCTCGCCCACCCGCTCGGCGAGCTCCTCGCGGATGCGCTCGAGCGCAGTCTTCATCTGCTCCTGTGGGGTGACGTAGTGGGACGCCGGAAAGACCGTGAACTCCTCGCGCTGCGCGAGGATCTCGCCGGTCAGCGGGTCGAACTCCTTGATCGACTCGATCTCGTCGCCGAAGAACTCGATGCGCGTCGCCACCTCCTCGTAGGCGGGCTGCACGTCGAGCACGTCACCCCGAACCCGGAACTTCGAGCGGCCGAAGTCGACGTCGTTGCGCGAGTACTGGAGGTCGGCCAGCTTGCGCAGCAGGATGTCGCGGCGCCACGTCTGGCCGCGGCTGACCTTGAGCGACTCGCCCAGGTAGTTCTCCGGGGAGCCGATGCCGTAGATGCAGGAGATCGACGCCACCACGATCACGTCGCGCCGGGTCAGCAGGGCACGGGTGGCGCTGTTGCGCAGCCGGTCGATCTCGTCGTTGCGCGAGGAGTCCTTCTCGATGTACGTGTCGGTGCGCGGGATGTACGCCTCGGGCTGGTAGAAGTCGTAGAACGAGACGAAGTACTCGACGGCGTTGTTGGGGAAGAACTCGCGGAACTCCGCCCACAGCTGTGCGGCCAGCGTCTTGTTGGGTGACAGCACCAGCATCGGCCTCTGCAGGCGCTCGGCAAGGTGCGCGATGGTGAACGTCTTGCCCGACCCGGTGACGCCCAGAAGGGTCTGCTCGCGCAGGCCCTCGTCGACGCCGCGGTGGAGCGCGTCGATGGCGGCCGGCTGGTCGCCGGCGGGCGCGAAGGACGAGACGATCTCCAGTGCTGGCACTGACCTCAGTCTACCGGGAGCCCGGCGGCAACCCGCTCGCGTTGGGCGGCGGCGGGCCGGGAGTGCGCCAGTACCTGCGCGAACTGTTCTCGCGCGCCAGCAGTCCCTCCTCCACCAGGTACCGGCGGAGGGCCGCGTCGTCGGGGTGGAACTTGCGCAGGACACGCCGAACCTCGCTCTCCTGGTAGTAGCGACCCGGCTCGAACTCGTCCACGAGGATGCTCAGCACCACGCGTCGGCGCGCCCGCCCCACCGGGATGTCGCTGAGCCGATCGCCGTCGAAATAGCGCGCAGCCACCGCGGCGTCCTCGGCGCTGAGCCCGACCAGGAGATGCGGACGGATGGGGTTTGCCCTTGGTAGTGACTCGGCGAGCTCGCGGAGCAGCGTCGCATTGAGGCGCAGGACGTCGCCGTCAGTGGTGATCAGCCCGGATGCGATCAACTTGGGTAGCTGGCGATGCAGGTCGCGGGGGCGCAGCGAGCAGCCGACCGACACCTCCTTCACTGTGTGCGGGCCCGTGGCGAGGTGCCCGGCGATCGCCAGGCGCTGCGGATCGGCCAGGAGTTGCACCAGGTCGTCGCTGCCAAGCGTGCCCACCGCGGCCTGCCGTCGCGCCGTGGGGCTCACCCCGCACGCACTGTCGTGTACACCTCTTCGAGGCGCTCGCCGACGTGCTCCCAGGAATGGCGGGTCCGCACCCACGCGTGCGCGGCGGTCGCGAGTGCGTCACGTCGCGGCGGGTCGGCGGCCAGCTCGAGACAGGCCGTCACCATGGCAGCCTCGTGGTTGGGCTCGACCAGCAGGCTGGGGTGTGCGACCGCATCGCGCAGCCCGTCGACGTCGTAGCCGACCACCACCGCTCCCCGGGCCTGGGCCTCGAGCGCCACCAGGCCCAGCCCCTCGTATGTCGAGGGCATCAGCACCACCGAGGCGCGCGCGTATTCGGCGGCCAGGCGTGGCTCACCGACGCGCCCCGCCACCTCGACCCCGCTGCTGGCGGCGAGTCGCCGGACCTGGCCGGCTAGGCTGCCGGCGCCGACCACCAGGCCGGCGGCCGCGCCATGGCGCTCGATGACGTCGCGCATCACAGCGATGGCGGCGAGCACCCCCTTCTGCGGCTCCCACCGGCCGGCGAACAGCAGGCGGAAGCCCGGGCGCGCCGCCGGCGGCGCGTCCGGCACCTCGACGCCCGGCGCCAGCACCTCGATGCGGTGCCGCGGCACGCCGAGACCGCGCACGGCGCTCGCCGTCGATGGCGAGATCGCCAGCACCATCGAGGCGCGACGGTACGCACGCCCCTCCAGCGGCGACATCAACCGGCGCAGCGATCCGCGCTGGTGGGCCATGCGATATGTGTGGTTGGCGGTGTAGACGAGCGGGGCGTCCAGGCGCCGCAGCAGGAGCACGCCTCCCGGCCCACCGAGCGCGTGGACGACGTCGCTAGGCGGCGCGCTGAGCAGTGATGGATGGCGGTTGACGTGCACTGAGAAGTCCAGCGGCGGCCGGCCGGTGACCCGGGGGTACCGCAGCGCATGCTCGCCACGGCCGGAGACCGTGCGCACGGCGTGACCGCGGGCGACCAAGGCGGCGCGCATGCCGCACAGTTCCACCCCCTGGCCACCGAGAGGTGGGTCGTCGTCGTAGCTCACGAAGGTGACACGGGTCATCGCTGACAGGCCGGGCACCACACAGTGGTGCGCCCTGCGACGGTCGCCTGGCGGAGGATGGCGCCGCAGCGAAAGCACGCCCGGCCGCCCCGCCCGTACACCTGCAGGCGCTCCTGGTGGCTGCCCCTGGCGTTCCAGAGATCGCGGTAGTCGTCGATGCTGCTGCCCCGGTTGTGGATCGCCGAGAGCAGCACCGCGGGGATGGCGGCGTGCAGGGCGGCACGCTGGGCACGCGTCAGGGAGTGGCAGCGGCGCTGCGGTCGCACGCCGGCGAGGTGACACGCCTCGTCGACGTAGATGTTGCCGAGCCCGGCGACACCACGCTGGTCGAGGAGCGCGGCCTTGAGCGTGCGCGTCGTCGACCGCAGGACGTCATCGAGCCGCGCCGCGGTGAACTCGTCGGAGAGCGGCTCGACACCGAGCACAGGCAACACACGCGAGTCCTCGAGGACGGCGCGGGGACCCAGGAGGATGCGACCGAAGCGGCGCGCGTCGTCATAGCGCAACTCACGGCCATCGTCCAGCGGCGCGCGGAGGTGGGTGTGCCGCGGCACCGGGGTGTCGGCGTCGCACACGCGCAGGTGACCCGTCATGCCGAGGTGGAACACGAGGTCCTCCCCACTGTGCAGCGCGCACATGATGAACTTGCCGCGCCGGGCCACCGCGTCGAATCGCTGGCCGGGCAGCACGGCGACGAAGACCTCGGGCACGGGGAAGCGCAGCACCTTGGGGTGGCCAAGCCGCACTGACATCACGCGCCGACCAACGACCGCCCCGCGCAGGTCGCGCGCCACCGTCTCGACCTCAGGCAGCTCCGGCACTAGTGCGGCGCTGCACCAGCCGTCTCGCGCAGCGGCGTCATCGCCTGCCAGTTCTCACCGACCTTGACGTCGACGACCAGGGGCACGACCAGCTCCACGGCCCCGCCCATTGCGTCGCGCACCAGCGTCACCGCGTCGTCGAGCTCATCGGCAGGGCATTCGAGCACCAGCTCGTCGTGCACCTGGAGGAGCAGCCGCGAGCGGATGCCGGCCTCGCGGAGCGCGGCGTCGCAGCGGATCATGGCCAGCTTCATGATGTCGGCGGCTGCCCCCTGGATGGGCATGTTCACCGCCATGCGCTCGGCGGCGGAGCGCAGCTGGCGGTTGGCCGCGCGGATGTCGGGCAGGTGACGCCGCCGGCCCATGAACGTCTCCACCCATCCCCACTCCCGCGCGTGCATCCGCGTGCGCTCGAGGTAGCGGGTGACCGCGGGAAAGCTGGCGAAGTACTTGTCGATGAAGACGCGGGCAGTCTCCTGGTCCATGCCGGTGTCGCGTGCCAGCCCGAAGTCGGACAGCCCGTAGACGACGCCGAAGTTGACCACCTTGGCGATGCGGCGCTGGTCCGGGGTCACCGCCTCCGGCGCCACGTCGTATACCTCGGCCGCGGTGCGCCGGTGGATGTCCTCCCCGCGCTCGAAGGCCGCGATCAGGTCCTCCTCGCCGCTGACATGGGCGAGCACGCGCAGCTCGATCTGCGAGTAGTCGGCGCTGAGCAGCTGCTGGCCCGGGTCGGCCACGAACGCGTGCCGGATGCGCTGGCCCCACGCGGTGCGCACCGGCACGTTCTGCAGGTTGGGATCGGCGGAGCTGAGCCGCCCGGTGGACGCGACGGCCTGGTTGAACGACGTGTGCACGCGGCCGTCGCCGGCACAGAGCAGCGGCAGCGCGTCGACGTAGGTGCTCTTCAGCTTGGTCAGCTGGCGCCACTCGAGGATGACGTCGACGACGGCGTGCTCGCCCCGCAGTGACTCCAGGCTGTCGGCGTCGGTGCTGCGGCCGGTCTTGGTGCGTCTGCCCGCGGCCAGCCCGAGGTTGTCGTACAGGAAGGTCGCCAGCTGCTGCGTCGAACCGGGGTTGAAGGTGTACCCGGCGGTCTCGGCAACGATGCCCTCGAGCTCGGTGATGCGCTTCTGCAGCTCGCTCGACAGCTGGGCGAGCTCATCGCAGTCCACCCGGATGCCCACCCGCTCCATCGCCGCCAGGATCGGGATCAGCGGCATCTCCACCGTCTCGAAGAGGGCGTTCAGCATCCCCTCGTCGAGCTGGGCACGGAGAGCTGTGCTCACCGGCGGCACCAGCGCCACCAGGTTGCCGAAGTACTGGGCGGCCTCCTCCACGGGCACGGCCGACACCCTGCGGCGCGCCCGGCCGCTGCCGAGCAGCGCCTCCTCGGGCTGTTCGGTCAGCCCGCAGAGGTCGTGGCCGAGAACGGTCAGCGTGGGCACGCGAGTGCGCGTGGTGATGCAGAGGTAGGCGGCCAGCATGCAGTCGAAGCCGAGCCCTCGAAGCTCCGCCCCGCGCGCGGACCACGCCAGCAGGTCCTGTTTGAGGTCGTACCCGTGTTTGACGATGGAGCCGTCGCCGAGCATCCGGGCGACCACCTCCACCACCGCATCCGGTGCGTTGCCGTCCTCGTGCGCGACGGGGACGTAGTACGCCGGGTCCGGCGAGTCCATCGAGGTGAGGGCAACGCCCGCCAGGTCGCCGCGCCGTGCGCTGCCGTCGATGACGCTGCGCACCGCGATGTCGCCCGCCTGGCGCAGGCGTGCGGCCATCTCCTCGGCCTGCGCCATGCTGTCCACGACCACCACGTCGACCGCCTCCGGGATCGAGTCGAACAGGAGCGCCCCCTGGGCGCCGAGGGTGCCGGCCGGTGGCGCGGGCTGGGCGGTCCACGCCGGGGCCCCGTAGGTGGGGATTCGCCCTAGCAGTGAGCGGAACTCGAGGCGGTCGAACACCGCCCGCACCGCGGTGTCGTCATGCGGACCCAGCCGCGATCCCTCGATGTCCAGGGTGATGTCCATGTCGAGCTGGATGGTGGCCAGCTGCTTGCTGAGCCGCGCCTGCTCCTCGTACTCGGTGAGCAGACGCTTGACCTTGCCCTCCTTCATCGAGGGCACGGCGTCGAGGATCGCCTCGAGGGGACCGTGCTCCTGCACCAGGCTCATCGCCGTCTTGTCGCCGATGCCCGGCACCCCCGGGATGTTGTCGGTGACGTCACCGCGCAGGGACTTGAAGTCGACGACCAGCGGCGGCGCAAAGCCATAGCGCTCGAACACACGGTCGACGTCGTACACGATGGTGTCCGAGATACCGCGCCGATTGGCAAAAACTCGGACGTGGTCGGTCACCAGCTGGAGAGCGTCCAGGTCACCGGTGACGATGAGGACGTCAAGCCCGGCCCGCTCACCCTGGACGCTGAGCGTGCCGATCACGTCGTCCGCCTCGAAGGTGGGCACCTCGATGATGGGGATCCCCAACGCCTCGACCACCTCGCGGCACCAGGGGAACTGCGGGATCAGGTCCTCAGGGGTGGGCTTGCGGCCTGCCTTGTACGTCGAGTCCTGCTCGTGCCGGAAGGTGCGACCAGGCGGGTCGAAAGCGGCCACGGCGTGGGTGGGGTGATGGTCACCGAGCGCCTTGAGGAGCATCGAGGTGAAGCCATAGGCGGCGTTGGTCACCTCGCCACGGCTGTTGGTCAGCGCGGGCATCGCGAAGAAGGCCCGGTACACCAGCGAATGGCCGTCGATGAGCAGCAGCGTGTCGCGTTCCACGGGAGGCTATGGTACGCAGCCATGGAGGCAAGCCTGGAGCTCGCGCGCAGCGACATCGGGTTCAGCGCCGCCCACTTCTCGATCCACCAGGGCCGCAGCGAGCACCTCCATGGGCACAACTACCAGGTCAGCGCGCGCGCCCACGGACCTGTCGACGCTGAGGGAACAGTCGTCGACTTCGCGGCGCTGAAGAGCGCGTTGCGCGCGCTGTGCGCCGAGCTGGACGAGCGCATGCTGGTGCCGACGGAGTCGCCGCACGTGCGCGTCGAGGAGACCGCGGACGGCATCACCCTCGTCGAGGGATCGCGTCGCTTTCTCATCCCCCGGGGCGATGCCGTGCTCCTGCCGGTGGTCAACACCACCTGCGAATGCCTCGCCGCCCACCTGCTGGCCAGCCTGCGGGCCCAACTCGGCGCCAGTGGCTACCGCCTCGAGGTGCGCGTCGCCGAGACCCCGGGGCAGGGCGCCACGGTGTCCGAGTGAGCTGGTAGGGGTCCGGGGGGCGCCGACGACCCGGCGCTATCATCGAACCGTGGCCGAACTCATCGAGATGACCGTCGACAGCATCCGTGTCCACATGCCGACCGGGCAGCACGTGGTCATCCTCAAGGAGAAGACCGCGGAGCGATACCTGCCCATCTGGATCGGCATCAACGAGGCCAACGCGATCGCGCTGAAGATCACCGGGATGACCCCGGAGCGACCGATCACGCACGACCTCCTCGCCAACATCCTCGGCGCGGTGGACATCAACGTCGAGCGCATCGTGGTCACGTCGCTCGCCAACGAGGTGTTCTACGCGCGCATCCTCGCGCACGTCGACGGTCGCCACGTGGAGATCGATTCCCGTCCCTCGGATGCCATCGCGGTGGCGGTGCGCGTGGGGGCGGGCATCTTCGTCGCCAACGAGGTGCTCGACCGCGCCGGCGTGCTTCCGGAGGCCGACCAGGAAGGCGAGCCGGGCGAGACGGATGAGGAGACGACGGAGCGCCTCGCCAAGATCCGCGACTGGGTGAACGAGCTCAACCTGCCCGATCTCGGAGGCGAGAACCCGCTCTCGCAGAGCTGAGGCTCCGCCTCAGATCAGCTGCGCGCAGATCTCCACGTACTGGGCGAGGTGGCGGGAACCCAGGAAGTCGCTCCTGACCCGCGCCTTCGCGGCCTCACCCATGCGCCGCGCGCCTTCAGGGTCCTGGAGGAGGCCACACACGGCGCGCGCGAATGCGCCGCGATCGGCGGGGTCGTCGAGGAGGATGCCGCTCACGCCGTCCTCGATCTGGTCCTGGATGCCCCCGATGCGGCTGGCCACCACCGGCCGCGCCTTCCACATCCCCTCGGCCACGGTGAGGCCGAACCCCTCGGCGAGGCTCTTCTGCACCACGACGTTGGCGCGCCGTTGCAGCGCGTTGACCATGGCGGCGTTCTCCTCGTCGTCATCCATGGGCAGGCAGACGAGGTGCACGCGGCCGCGGGCGTCCTCGGGCAGCCCCGCCCAGGCGCTCTTCACCTCCTCGTACGTCGCCGAGCCCTCCGGGTCGTCGGCGACCTCAGCGACACTCGGACCGGCCAGCACCAGGTGGGCATCGCAGCTGGGGACGACACCGCCGACGAAGCCCTCGAGGACGCCGAGTGGGTCCTTGAGGCGATCCCATCTCGACACCTGCACCACCAGCGGCGTCTCTGTGCCGAGCCGGGATGTCTCCGCGACCGTCGCACGATGTTCGATGCGCCCGGGGCTGCCGTCGACGCGGGTGTAGGTCGCCGGCGTGTCGTGTCCGTCGTCGACGATGCCGGTGGCCACCAGGATGGCCTGCACGGACGCGGGGTCCATGTCGTAGTTCTTTGTGGAGAAGGGATCGATCGACGGCGCCACCACGATGATGCGGTCCTCGTCCAGCCCCTCCCAGGCGAAGGCACGCCGCGAGAAGATGCAGCGAGCGGCACGCCGCACGTAGGGCAGCAGGAAGTCCCAGGTCTCGCGTGCATCGTCGTTCGGCGTGTCCATGCCGACGTGGCATCGCCAGACGACACACAGCCCGGCGTCGACGAGGATCGGGATGAGACCGGCGGTCTGAGGGTCGTGCAGGATGACCACATCGCCCTCCTGGAAACGCCGCATGAGCTGCTCGGCCTGGCCCTCGAGCACCTCCTGGTAGTGACGGCGGTCGTCATCGTCGAGGCCCTCACCGTCACCGGCAGCGCCGTGGAGACGATTGTGGATGCGCTTGGTGATGACGAAGAACTCGTCGTCGCCGCCGATGACCAGCCAGCGTGTGTCGACACCCACCCCACGCGCGTACGGCAGCAGCGTGTTGAGCATCTCGGCGACGCCACCGCCCTTGGCGGTGGAGTTGACATTCCAGATGGTGCGCCCGGCGAACACCTCGCGAGCGTTGTCGATCGCCTTGTTGAGCGAGACCATCTGCTCGTCGTCCAGCACCGATGAGAACCGCTTCGGGTCGACCGCGCCAACCTCGACCTCGCTGACATCAGGCATCCAGGATGCTCCTCGTGATCACCGGGCTGGGGTCGGTGTTGCGGTCGCGGTGCTCGTCGGCGATGGTCGCGGCGTGGTGGTTGGACGTGGCGTTGAGGTTGCCCGAGGTGTCCGTGTGGGCGCCACCGACGGCGTCGCGCTGGGGCCGGACGTCGGGCTGGGCTGCGCGCTCGGGCTCGGCGATGCCGGCGGCGTCGGGTTGGGCGTGGGGCCGACTCCGAAGTTGGGAGCCACGTTGCCGATCCGCGGCAGGTCCTGTTGCGGCCCCGAGAATGGCGCCCGGTCGCTCGGCGAGGAGACCACCAGCGCGGCTGCCGCGGCGGCCGCCACCAGGGCGGTGAGGCCGACGGGCACCAGCACGGCCCCCCGTCTCAGCGCCGGCCGATCGCCGGTGTTCTGCGGCGAGCGCGCGTACGCCTGCCGCTCCGGGGTGAGGATGATGCCTTCGGCCGCCATGCTCGCCCAGGGCGCGTTGGAGTACACGAAGGCTTCGAAGAACAGCAGCAGCCCCAGCACGACCGTGGCCAGTGCCGGCGAGCGGAACAGGATCGCGGCCCCGCCGAGGATCGCCGCCAGGCACAGCAGCGTCTCGGTGCGCGACGCGCGCAGCGCCGATAGCAGGGAACCGCCCTCCTTGCTCTTGGGCGTGCGCAGGAAGTCGGCGCGCCTCTGAACCAGCCCGCGAATGCAGGCGAGCGTCACCACCCAGGAGAGGGCGAACCACACACGCAGCGCGCTCAGCGAGTCGGCATAGCTGCTGTGGCAGGCTCGGCGCATCGCCCACATCGCTCGCAGCACGCCCGTTGCGGCGAAGGCCAGCGGGATTGCCAGGACAGCGCCCGTCAGCTGTCGGACGGGAAGGCGCTGGTGCAGCGAGGTCGCCAGCGCAGTGGCGAGCAGGAGGATCGTGAAGACCGCGGTGAGCACCTCGGCGAACCACTGCACGCTGCCGAGCAGGTAGTGCAGGCGCTGCGAGACCGTCAGGCGCATCCGATGCCGGGCCAGCGGCACCATCTCTCGCCAGTGGAACTTGAGGATCTGGATGCCGCCGAGCGCCCACCGGAAACGCTGCTTCTTGAGACCGTCGAAATCCAGTGGCATCAGCCCTTCGCCGTAGGCCGTGGGGTCATACACACCGCGGTACCCGGCACCAAGCATGCGCAGAGACGCCTCGGCATCCTCGGTGATGCACTCCTGGTTCCACCCGCCGATCTCGTTGAACGCCGAGCGGCGGATGAGCCCCATGGTGCCGCAGAAGATGATCGCGTTGCGGTGACTGCGCGCCGGCATGGTGACATCGAAGAAGTAGCGGAAGCTGTAGAAGAGGCCGCGCAGGTACTTGTTGTCCTGCCAGTCGCGGTAGTGCTGTGACGTCTGCACGAAGGCCACCGAGGGGTCGTCGAAGTGACCGATGGTGTCCTGCAACCAGCGTGGGTGAACGCGGTAGTCGGCGTCGACGATGCCGAGGATCTCCACCTGCTCCGGCAGGTACTTGGTGGTCTCGTTCAGCGCGCCGGCCTTGAAACCGGGCCAGTCCTCGAGGTGCACGAAGGAGAATCGCTCGCCGAGCTCCTTGCAGAGCTGTTCGAGCGGCTTCCACACCTGTGGATCGGTGGTGTTGTTGTCGACCACCTGGATGAGCAGGTTGGGGTAGTCGACCCTCGCGAGCGACTCGAGGGTGGGCCGCACCACGTCGACCGGCTCGTTGTACGAGGGCACCTGCAGCGCCACCCATGGCAGGCGGGTGAGCGGCGGCGCCAGGTATGGCGGCGTCCGTCGTGAGAGCACGTCGCAGATCTCGAAGGTGAAGGAGATCGAGAGCAGCAGCGCGAACACCTCGAGGATGAGCAGCACCACGGAGGCGATGATCGCCCCCAGCGACAGACCTGCCAGGAACGTCTGGAAGCCGGCGTAGACCAGGTAGGCGAGGGAGGCGACCGCGACGCCCACGAACAGCTGGGCGCCGAGGAAGCTCCAGCGGGGCTGGAGGGCGCGCATCAGCACCACCAGGCCGACGGCGACCAGCACGAGGACGCTCATCCCCGGGCCGTCGTGCTGGATGGCGAGGAATGCCCCCGCCGCGGCGGCCAGGGCGACCGCGCACACGGGGACGGTCACCCACATGCGCGCGTTGATCGTCCCCGGGAGCAGCGCCATCAGCATCGTGGCGACAAGAAGGAGCGCGAAGAAGATGACGCTCTCGAGGATCACGGGTCAGCCTCCATCGAGGTCCGCGAGCGCGCCCCCCGACAGGGCCAGCCCGAACCACACCCAGTTCTGCTCGAAGTAGTTGTGGGCATCGCCGAAATGCGCAGGCGTGGACCCGCTGAAGCTGGACATCAGACGCTGCTCGATCTGCGCGGCCCCGCTGGGGTCGGCGACCAGGAAGTTGCCGATGTCGCCGCCGTAGACGGTGGGATCGTCGTAGCCGCTCACCACTGTGCCGTCGTGGCCGTACACCGGGTCCAATCGCTGGGCTGCGCTCCACCGGGTGCGCAGGAAGTCGTGCCGCCCCAGGTAGTCCCGCGCGCGCTGCTCGCCGTTCCAGATCGCGTCCACGGCGACACGCCACATCACCCGGAAGGCGTCATAGCCGTAGTTGTCGGCACCCGATATCTGCGGGAACGACACCACCTCGCCGCTGCTCCGAGAGATGGCGCACCAGTTGGGGGGCAGGCCGGCGCTGGTGGTGCCGTCGAGTGTCGCCGCGGTGCAGCGGTCGAGCATTGTGTAGCTGCTGTCGACAACGCTGATCCAGGGGTGCCCCGGGTCCTCACGCGCGAAGACACGGTACGCATACGGCGCGAAGTACGAGGGGTTGATGACCGGGCCGGGGCTCGCCTGCGTCGCCGCCCAGTTGCCGGCGGTGGCGACATTCATCCCGTCGATCGAGGTGATGTCGTGCCGCCACATGCCGGTCAGGACCGCGAGCGCAGCGGTGCGATAGGCGCTGTCGTCGAAACGGCGCGCCGCGAAGAGCAGCGCCAGGGCGATGTCGGAGTCGGCGTCGGTGGCGGTGTTGTGGTCCTGCACGCCCCCTCCGCCCCACAGGGACGCGAAGAGCCCGTCGCCGCGCACCTGCAGGTTGGTCACCGTCCAGCGCCACACGGCGTCGAAGGAGGAGCGGTCATCCATCCAGACCGCCCGCAGCAGCGCGTAGCTCTGGCCCTCCGACGTGGTGATGCCGCCACGTGTCGGGTCGCTGACCCGCCCATCGCTGCCGACGAAGCCCTGCTTGTACCCCGTCCAGGCCTGCTGCAGCACTGACAGGAGGTGGGCGTCGACGGTCGCCGAGGGCGAGGAGACGTCGGCGGTGGAGGCCGATGGGCGGCTGCTGCCGGGGCTCACGCTCGCACCCGAACCACACCCGGCGAGGCCCGCCACGCACACAGCCGCGGCCAGCCACCCACGGGGGCCGATCCTCGAGGCGGACCGGCTGGATGCGCGGTCATGCGGCATGCAAAGCCCCAGCCCCCCTCCATGAGCATGCTGATGGGAGGCAACAGGATAGCGATATGCACACCTTGTCTGTCAGCGGCACCTCGCCCCTTACCGACCCGATCGCATGGCAGAGTTGCCGGGTCATCGCCGGGGTGGCGGAACGGTAGACGCAGCGGTCTCAAAAACCGCCGGTCGCAAGGCCGTGAGGGTTCGAACTCCCTCTCCCGGCACGCTTGCTACGTAAGGGTCAGGGCGGCCATGCCCAGCGCCCTGCCCGGCTCAGACCATTGATTCACGACCAGGTGCAGGCGCGAGGCGGATACGTCGGCTGAGTAGGCTGCGCGGAGTGAGTCCGGCCGTGAGCCTCGAGCCTTGGGGCAGGGGCGACCTGCCGCTCCTCGAACGGCTGATGGGCGACCCGCGCATGACCGAGCACCTGGGCGGCCCCGAGAGCGCGGACAAGCTGCGCGAGCGTCAGCGCCGCTACGAGAGCATCGTGGGCGGCGATCGCATGTTCAAGATCGTCGACATCGCGAGCGGCGCGGGCGTCGGCTCGGTCGGCTTCTGGACGAAGGGGTGGCGCGACGAGCCGGTCTACGAGGTCGGCTGGATGGTCGTGCCGGAATCCCAGGGGCGCGGTATCGCGGCGGCGGCGACGGCGCAGGCGATCGAGCTCGCCAAGCGCGACGACAAGCACCGCTTCATGCATGCCTTCCCGAACGTCGAGAACGCGCCGTCAAACGCAATCTGCCGCAAGCTCGGCTTCGAACTGCTCGAGGCATGCGAGTTTGAGTTCCCCAAGGGGCACTTCATGACCTGCCACGACTGGCGCCTGGACCTGCGCGCTCGGTAGGCGCTGTCCCACGCGCCGGCTCGCGCTTGAACGACACGTGGTCAAGGTCACGGGACCGAGCAAGGGGGTGAAGGCGAGCGTCACCTCCGTGAGCGCGTCAGCAACGGTGACGGCTGGGTGGCACGCTGTCACCACTGCCTGACGGTGGGCGCGGCTCACTGACCTACGCCCCCTGTCCGGGCATGTCGCGGGACTGGCGACGTATGGTGTGCGGGTCTGGTTCTCAGACAGAGAGCGAAAGGGGGACGACATGGGGAAGCGCATTCTTCGACGACTGGTGATCGCCAGCCTGGTGGGCGCCAGCGCCTTCATGGCGGCGGCGCCGTCGAGCAAGGTCGCGGCGGCCGCGGGCACCACGACCCAGTACGCGCCGGCCAGCCTCGGCCAGGCGGCCCGGATCACCGGCTCCACGACCGCTGGAACGGCGAGCACGGCGACCAGGTCGCGCGGCGCGCGACGCGTCCCCGTGCACGGCTCGGGCTCGGCCGGTCTGCGCGCGCCGGCTGCCCGCACGGCAAGCACGACGGCATCGACCCTTCTGCACAACTTCAACGGTGTCAGCAGCCTCGACAGCGCTGTGACCAACTACGGCGCCCAGTTCGAGCCCCCGGACCAGGGGCTGTGCGCGGGCAACGGCTTCATCCTCGAGCCGGTCAACTCCGCCTACCGCGTGTACCGGCCGGACGGCACCTCCGTGGTCGGGCCCTTCAACGTCAACGACATCTTCAACGTGGGTGGCGAGGAGTTCACATCGGATCCACGCTGCTACTACGACCACGCGACGGACACGTGGTTCGTGATCATCCTGTTCATCAACGACCGCTTCAACGCATCGTCGGTGGACATCGCGGTGAGCAGGACCGGTGACCCGACCAAGCTCTGGAACGAGTACCGGATCGACACCACGGACAACGGTGCCAAGGGCGAGCCCAAGAACCCGGGCTGTCCGTGCCTCGGCGATCAGCCCACCCTGGGGATCGACAAGGACAACCTCTACTTCACGACCAATGAGTTCTCTCTCCTCGGGCCGCAGTTCAACGGCGCCCAGGTCTACGCCGTGGCCAAGTCCGACCTGGTCGCGGGCGTCAACAGGGCCCATTTCGTGCACTTCGGCCACCTGCACATCGGCGGTACCGTGGCAGCATCCGTGCAGCCTGCTCTGACCGCGGGCACACCGAACGCGGAGTTCTTCATGAACTCGCTCGACCCCAACGGCACCTTTGACAACCGGCTGGGCGTGTGGGCGATGACCAACACCGCCGCGGTGGCATCGGGCCAGTCACCGACTCTCTCGAGCCTGGTGATCACATCGGAGGCGTACGGCCGGCCGCCCTCCGCCGCACAGAAGGGGTCGTCGAGCGTGCTCGACAGCGGGGATGACCGCATGCAGCAGACCCAGTTCACCCACGACACCCTCTGGGGCGAGCTGACCACCGCCGTGACAGTGCCGGGCGACAGCACCGAACGAGCCGGCGCCGCCTGGTTCGCTGTTCATCCGTCGCTCGCGGGCTCGGTGCTCGGCAGTGCGACCATCTCCCAGCAGGGCTACGAGGCGGCGGCGGGTGAGTACGTGCTCTACCCGGCCGTCCAGGTGGATGCGGCGGGGCGCGCAGCGATGGTGTTCACCCTCACCGGCAAGGCCCTCTACCCGAGCGCCGCGTATGCGGTGATGCAGCCCGGCGCGACGGACTTCGGAGCCCCGGTGATCGCAGCCGCCGGCAGCGGACACTACGACCGCAACGCGGGCAGGTGGGGCGATTACTCCTGGGCGGTGCTGGCCCCCGACGGCTCTGGATTCTGGATGGCCACGGAGTACGTGCCTCCGAAGGACAGCCAGACCACCAACGGCCAGCGCAACTGGGGCACGCGCGTCTTCGAGGTGTGCTCCTGCTGATCGGCTGCAGGAGCGTCCGGAGCCGGCCCGTTACACCAGGGCCGGCTCCGTCGCCTCGCGCGCCCCGACCACGGCGTCCACGACGACGGCGCGCTGCGTGAACGAGCAGAGGGCGTTGGCGAGCGGGATCTGCGCCGCGGTGGTGCATGCGACCTGGAGCAGCTCGGGCGAGCACACCACCACCGCCATGCACCGTGCCCGCGACACCGCCACGTTCATGCGGTTGCGCGAGTACAGGAACTCCATCCCGCGTGGCACATCCTCAGCCACGGACGTCGCCATCGAGTAGACGACCACCGCCGCCTCCTGGCCCTGGAAGCGGTCGACGGTGCCGATGGCGACGTCGGCGGACACGACTCGCCGCAGCGCGGCGACGTGGGCGTTGTACGGCGCCACCACCAGGATGTCCGTCGGTGAGAGCGGGCGCTCGACCCCGTCGATGTCGATCCAGCGCCGCCCGACCAGGCGGGCCACCAGCGAGGCCACCGCCACCGCCTCCTGGTCGGACGCCGATCGGTTGCCGGAGT
The DNA here is from genome assembly GCA_963823765.1 of Candidatus Dormiibacterota bacterium. Lineage (GTDB taxonomy): Bacteria > Chloroflexota > Dormibacteria > Aeolococcales > Aeolococcaceae > Aeolococcus. The sequence continues at coordinate 536,944 of CAWGML010000001.1, read as the reverse complement.
GCTCGACGGGGAGCCACCGCAAACCCGTGCCCGCCAGGTCGTCCGCCCCGAGGACCCGCTGGCGTGCGCTCTCCGGGCTCGACCGCAACCGCGAGTTGTAGAAGTTGGCGGACACGTAGGCGCACACGTCCGGGTGCATGCGCCAGGTGATGTCGAGGAAGAGACCGTGGTCGGGAGCGATGGTCTCCTGGCCATTGAGCACATGGCCGAGGGCGGAAGCCTGAGCGCCGGACGGATGCGAGCCCTGCGACGGCTGCTCGAGCTGCTGTGGGTCGCCGAGGAGCACGAGGTTGCGCGCGCAACCCGACACCGCGAGGACGTTGGCGAGGGAGAGCTGGCCGGCCTCGTCGACGAACAGCGTGTCGAACCTGGCGTACATCTCATCACGCGCCAGCAGCCATGGCGTGCCGGCAACGACGTCGACAGTGCCCTCGTCGAGGGCCGCGACGATGGGCTTGTGCGTGTCCACGCACTCCACCTGCGGGTCGTCGCAGCCCCGCTCGTCGCTCCGCTGCATGACGCGCACCGCGACCCCTCTGCGACGTGCCTCAGCACAGATGCGTCCGACCAGCTGGGTGATGGCGCGATGGGAGAGCGCGGTGACGGCCACCCGCCTCCTCGGGACCGCGGTGACCAGGTCGACGATGGCGAGCGCGCCCGTGTGCGTCTTGCCGGAGCCCGGCGGCCCCTGGATCGGAAGGCAGGTCTGATCGGCATCGCGGATGCACCGCCGTGCGGCCACGACGATCTCCTCACCGGGCCACCGCAGCGTCTCGCCGGCGGCAACCCCGGCGATGCGAGGACTGCGGCGCAGCAGCAGGTCGCGCCCGGCGCGAAAGCTGCCGGGCGAGTTGATGCCGTTGGCGGCGACCCACTCGCCGACGCGCATGAGAGCCTTGCGCAGCACCGTGGCATCGAGCGGGCCACCGCCGATCACCGCGGTCGGCATGGGCGACGGAACGTCCTTGCGTTTGATCACCAGGGTGCCGCTGGTGGGGTGGATCTCGCCGATCGCCCCCACCCGCCGGGTGATCTGAGCGCCGGAGTCGCTGGGGAACGTGCGTGGATCCTCGACGCTGTCACCGGCCTTCAGCTTGGTCTCCTGCACAGGGAAGCTGAACCGGTACAACCGGGATCTGTTCTCCACGCCCACCTCGCCCTCGAAGACGAGGCCTGCGACGGCCGACGCGTCCTCGATGAGATCGTCATCAGACGCGTCGCGGCGGGCGTAGTACTCCCACCAGCCGGGTTTGGCTTCGCGCCGGTGCCAATCGAGGAGGCCGGCCAGCAGCACGAGGGCGCGCTGCTCGCCGCTCTGGCGCTGCGGGTCGACCGGGATCGCGTGGGTCAGCTCAGCCGCGAGCCGGTCCACCTCGGCGGTGCTCGCCGACACCGCCTCCGGCGCGGAGCCCTCCGTCAACGGTGGCCGCGGCAGCGTGCCGAGCCGCCCCTCCAGCTCCGCACGCCGCGCTTCGAGCCACCCGCGCAGGCCCACCAAGGAACCGCAGTCCTCGCGGTTGTACTCGCGAATCGATTCGAGGATGTGGTCGTCCCGGTCGTCCAGCCACATCTCGTACTGCACCACGCTGGTGCCCGCGTCGGTGATGCCTGCCGCGCGCGTCTCCATGTACAGAGGCTCGAGCTTCTTGATCGAGTACGACTCGACGCCGACGCGAACGCTCTGCCTGACGACGCGATGCAGGTCGACGAACACGCCGGCACGAAGCAGGATGTCGACCTCGTCCTCGCGGGTCGCGTAGCGGCCCATCAGCCTCTTCATCCTGGTCTGCTCGTACGAGCCGTAGTGGTACACGTGCATGCCCGGGTCGCGGCGCCGCGCGGACATCACCGTGTCGATGAACCCCTCGAAGGCGGCCTTCTCGGCGTCCGGGTCGTGCGCCCACAGCTCACGAAACGGTGCGACGGGCCCGCTCCCTCGATCCACCCGAAGAGGTACTCGCGGCCGTCGGGGCCGGCGAACTGGTCGCCCTCCATGTCGAAGAAGATGTCGCCGACGGACGGCTCCGGCAGCGCGGCGAGGCCGCGGTGAGGTGCCGCAGGGTCGGGATCGAGGAGCTCCCACGCGAGCGTCCGGTTGCGCTCCGACGCGAGTTGCAGGCGTGCCTGGGCGCGCAGCGCCGGCCAGAGCCACGTCGCGCAGCTCAGGCACCTCCGTGCCCGACGGCAGCTCGGCGAGCGCCGTGCGCGTGGTGACGCTGCCGGCCATGAGGTGGGCGCGCTGGTCTCGGCGCGCGCCGGCCACGAGCGAGAGATGGTCCTCGCGCCGCCACAGCGCGGTGCAGCGATCCTTCCAGTCGCAGTACGAGCACAGGGCGACCGGTTCAGGGGCGGTCGCCACCAGGCCGCTCTCGATCGCGGTCTCGAAGCGGCTTCGCACCGTGTCGAGGTAGGCGCTGATGTCCGCGAACAGGAAGCCCTCGATCGTGCCGTCCCCGAGCACCACGTGGAGGCACCTCGGGGCGCGGCCCTGCAGCCTGGCCAGCTGCCTCGAGTATTCGCCGAGCTGGAGGAGCGTGGCCGCCTTGGTGGTGCGCGCCAGCTTGGTGTCGTGGGCCTCATAGCTCCAGGGCCCGAGGTCGCTCCCGCTCTCGACGCGGCGCAGGAAGTCGGCATGCCCACGCCAGCGACCATCGAAGAAGCTCGCCTGGTAGATGACGTCCGCGCCACCGCGCATGGCGGCCAGCGTCTGCTCCTCCGCTGCGCGCAGCCCTGCCAACCCTCCGGACGGCCGTTCAACGGCCACCACCTCGAAACCCTCGCGGCGCAGCGAGGCGAGGTACCTCGCTTCGTGGAGCTGACCGTGCTTGCGGAGCACGTCGTTGAACGGGTCGTCGCGGCGCGGCCGGTCGAGCTCGCCACGGGCCACCAGGCGGTCGAGGTACGAGCGATGCTCGCAGCCGGTGAACGCCACCAGGTCGGAGGGGCTCAGCACCAGCACCTCCTCGATCGTCTGCATATCCGCAATGGTGACCAGGGCAGGCGACAGCTGTGTGTCGCTCAGCGTTTTCACAGCTTCGCGTCAGGAAGCCGTAAGGCCCTGCGCGTACCCTGTGTGCGTGAAGCAGAGCTCCCCGGCCGACCGCGACCGCGCGCAGCGGCGGGTCCGCTCGATCACCATCGCGTCCGCCGCCGGCGCCGGGGTGCTCACCGTGCTCGGCGCAGCGGTCACGGCGGGTACGTTCGCCGGACGGACGGTGAGCGCCAAGCAGCCGGTCCAGGCCATCCCGACACAGGACGCCTCCGGAGGCCTCCAGCAGCCGGCGCAGCCCCCCGGTGACGGTTCCCAGGGAGATCCGAACGCGGGCTTGGGAGGCGCGCCGATCGTCTCGGGAGGCTCGTAGGGTGCAGACCGCCGGCTGGCGCGCCCTGGGCACGTCCGTGCTGGTGGCCGCCACCGACGACCGCGCCCTCCCCGGGATCCGCGAGGTCGTGGCCGCCGAGATCGAGGCGCTCGACCGCGCCTGCAGCCGCTTCCGCGAGGACTCCGACCTCTCCCGGCTCAACAGTGCCGGGGGCGCACCGGTGGTGGTGACTCCACTCTTGGCCCAGGCGCTGCGGGTGGCGCTGCGGGCGGCACGCCTCACCGACGGCGACGTCGACCCCACGGTGGGCGTCTCCATGGAGGGCATCGGCTATGACGCCGACTTCGCGGCGATGCCCGCCGACAGCATGTCGACCGTCCTGCGCCTTCACCCGGCCGCCGGGTGGCGGCAGGTGGTCATCACCGACGTCCCGGCGATGGTGACGCTGCCTCCCGGCACTCGCATCGACCTCGGGGCCACCGCCAAGGCGCTCGGCGCCGACCGGGCGGCGGCCGCGGCCCAGGCGGTGAGCGGCTGCGGGGTGCTCGTCAGCCTCGGTGGCGACATCGCGGTCGCCGGTGAGCCACCCGCCGGAGGCTGGCCGGTCCACGTCACCGACGACCACGCGGCACCGGCCAAGGCGCCGGGCCAGGCGATCACCCTTCACAGCGGCGGGCTCGCCACCTCGAGCTCGACGGTGCGCCACTGGCGCCGCGGCGGGCTGCCGGTGCACCACATCGTGGACCCGCGGACGGGGGCGCCCGTGCGGTCGCCATACCGCACTGTGAGCGTGGCCGCGGCCACGTGCGTCGATGCCAACATCGCCACCACCGCAGCGATGGTGCGGGGAGCGCGCGCGGCGGACTGGCTGCAATCGACCGGGCTGCCCGCCCGGCTGGTCACCCACGACGGCGTGGTCCTGCATCTCAACCGCTGGCCGCTCACGGCGGAGCTGGCGGCGTGATCGCGGCCTCCGGGCCCACGGCACTCTGGTACGCGGCGCGCAGCACCGGGTACGTGAGCCTGCTGATGCTCACCGCCATCCTGGGGCTGGGCATCGTCACGGCGATGCGCTGGGACAGCCGCGACTGGCCGCGTTTCCTCACCCAGGCGGTGCACCGCAACCTCTCGCTGCTGGTGCTGGTGTTCCTGGCCATCCACATCGTGACCTCGATCGTCGACCCGTTCGCCGGCATCGCGGTGCTCAACACCGTGGCCCCGTTCACCGGGTCGTACCGCCCGGTATGGCTCGGCCTCGGCGTGCTCTCCATGGAGCTGCTCGTCGCACTGGTCATCACCAGCCTGCTGCGCCAGCGCATCGGCTTCGCCGTGTGGCGCGCCGTCCACTGGGTGGCGTACGCGTGCTGGCCGCTGGCGATGCTGCACACGCTGGGGACCGGCAGCGATGTGCGCTCGCCGTGGGCCGTGATCATCAGCCTCGGCTGCGTCGGGGCGGTGGTCTTCGCGATCGTCTGGCGGCTGACCGGTGACCAGGCCAGGGTGCCCGGGGCGGTGCGCGCCGTGAGCCTGCTGGCCACGGCCGCGGCCACCATCGCGCTGCTCGGCTTCGCCGCGGCCGGACCGCTCCACACCGGATGGGCCAAGGCCGCGGGGACGCCGGATCGAACTCCTCGCCGCCGCCAGCCCGAGCACCCGGGCTGCCGCCACCCCGGCCCCCACCGCCGCTGCCGGCCTCGCCACAGGGCTGAGCGACCAGCTGACCGGCACGGTGGTGCGGAGCGGGAACGCCATCCGCGTGACCCTCACAGACGCGCGGGACACCGGCCTTCGCGTGGTCATCACAGTTGCCGCGCGGGCGATCTCCGGCCAGCTGCTGATCACCGACAACGGGGCCAGCGTCTGCGACGCCACCGCCGCCGTCGCACAGGACGTCCAGGCCACCTGCGGTCACACGGCCGTCGATATCAGCGTCAACCAGCAGGCGGACGGGACGATCGCGGGCCAGATGGTCACCGCCCCGGCAGCGCCGTGATCGCGGCGGCGGCGACCGCGCGCCTCCTTGACGGGCCGCCCCCCGGGGCAGGCAGCGAGTCGCTGGCAGCCCACCAGGACCGGCTTGGTCCCAGGCCCCGGCTTGCCGGCGCCGAGCTCATCGAGGTCATCGACGACGCCGGGCTTCGCGGCAGAGGCGGCGCCGCGTACCCGACCGCTCGCAAGTGGGCGGCGACACGTGAGCGCTCCAAGGGCAGGGCCGTGGTCGTCGCCAACGGGGCCGAGACCGAGCCCATGAGCGCCAAGGACCGGCTGCTCATGGCGTCACGCCCGCACCTGGTGCTCGACGGCACGCTGCTCGCCGCCGAGGCCGTCGAGGCGGAGCGCGCCGTGCTGTACATCAGCCGCGCCCACGACGACTCCGCAGCCGCCATCACTCGCGCCATCGACGAGCGACGCGCGGCCCGCGATCTCCCCATCCCTGTCACCGTCGTGCGCGCCCCGCACCGCTACGTCGCCGGCGAGGAGTTCGGCCGTCATCGCCCGCCTCAACGGGCGGCCGGCCCGCCCGACGGTGGTGCCGCCGCGCCCGTTCGACAGAGGGGTGGACGGCCGGCCCACCCTGGTCCAGAACGTCGAAACCCTCGCCCACGCAGCGCTGATCGCGCGCCAGGGAGCGGCGTCATATCGCCGCGCCGGCGCCGACGAGGCCACCGGCACAGTGCTGGTGACCATGGCCGCTTCCATCCACACCCCCGGGGTCTACGAGCTCGCCGGCGGCTCGACCATCGCGCAGGCGGTCAGCGCCGGTGGTGGCGCCACGGCCTCGGTCGCAGCCGTCCTGGTCGGCGGCTACTTCGGGCGCTGGGTGGGCGCCGACGACGCCTGGGACCTCCGCCTGGGTGTCGACATCCCCCTCGGCAGCGGGGTGATCGCGATCTACCCGCACGGTCATTGCGGTGTCGCCCAGTCGGCGGCCCTGGTCGGCTTCCTGGCACGCGAGAGCGCACGCCAGTGCGGGCCTTGCGAGCATGGCCTGGCCGCCCTCGCCGCCACCACCGCCCAGCTCGCCGCCGGCGGGGCCAAGCCGCGTGACGCCGAGCGCCTGCAGCGCTGGATCGCCCAGGTTGCGGGCCGCGGCGCCTGCCACCATCCCGACGGCGCCCTGGTGCTGCTCTCCAGCGCGCTGCGGGTGTTCGCCGGCGACGTCGCCACCCACCTGCGACGCGGGCGCTGCGACCGCAACCCCTCTCTCCTGCTGCCGGCGCCAGACTGGACCCGAGAGCGCCGGTGACCAAGCTGCGCCTCAACCCCATTCGCTGCGACGGCTTCGGCATGTGCGCAGAGCTGCTGCCGGAGCGGATCGCCCTGGATGACTGGGGCTACCCGATCATCGACGGCCGGCCGCTCAGTCCCGAGCTGCTCGACCTGGCACGCCGCGCGGTGGCGGCCTGTCCAACCGCCGCGCTCCAGGCCGTTCCGGACGACGCGGCCGGCCGGTGACGGCGGCGGACCTCAGGCGCCGGTGCGCACCTCTGCGGGTCCACGAAGAGTGCTGTCCAGCATGTCCAGGAACTCGGTGACCCGCGCCGGCTTGGTGAGAAAGGCGGAAGCCCCGGCCTCGAGCATCCGGCGCACCTGCCGCTCGGTGGCGTCGGCGCTGTAGACGACCACCGGGATCGGTGCGGTGCGCGGGTCGTCCTGGAGGCGGAGGAGCACCTCGTCGCCATTGAGGTCGGGGAGATGCAGGTCGAGGATGATCAGGTCGGGGCGGTGCTCGCGAGCCAGGTCGATGGCGATGCCGCCCTGCATGGCGGTGAGCAGCCGCACGTTCGGACGCAACGCGAAGATCGATTCCACGAGCGCGACCGTGGCCAGGTTGTCCTCGACGTAGAGCACGGTGCGCCCAGCCACGGCGTCGCGGAGCACGGGCGGCCCCGCCGCCGAGATGACCGTCGCCGTGTCCGTGCCGGCCGACCGCTGGAGTCGCACGGTGAACCTCGCCCCCTCCCCCTTGGCGCTGCGCACGCTGAGCGCGCCACCCATGGCCACGGTGAGCTGCCGCGCCAGTGCCAGCCCGAGCCCTGTTCCCTGCACATGACTCCGTTCCGCACCCAGTCGCTCGAACGGCTGGAAGAGCCGGAGCTGGTCAGCCTCGTCGAGACCGGGGCCGTCGTCGACGATGTCGATCTCGACGACGTCCACCTGCGCCGCCGCCCCCGCGGTGACGTGGCCGCCCTCGGTGCCGTACTTGATGGCGTTGCTGAGCAGGTTGAGCAGCACCTGCACGAGGCGCTGACGATCCGCGCGCACGTAGATCCGGTCGGGGCCGTCGATGCGCATGTCGATGGTCATCCGGCGCTCGTTGGCGCTCTGCGCGACCAACCCGACACACTCCTCGAGCACCGAGCGCACGTCAAGTGGCTGCAGCGAGAGGGTCTCGCGGCCGGCCTCGATTCGGGCGATGTCGAGCACGTCGTTGACCAGGCTGAGGAGGTGCGACCCGGCGCGCTGGATGGCGTCGATGGCGGACAGCTGGTCCTCACGCGGCTCACGCATCTCGAGCAGGTCGCTGAAGCCGAGCATCGCGGCAAGTGGGGTGCGCAGCTCGTGGCTCATCCGTGAGAGGTATTCGCTCTTGGCGCTGCTGGCCTCCTCGGCCACGTCGCGGGCGTGCCTCAACTCGTCAGCGACCTGCTTGTCCCTGCTGATGTCACGATTGATCTCGAGCACAGCCAACGGGTTGCCGTCCGCATCGCGCTGGACGGCCCAGCGCGCGCTGATGTGCAGGATGCGGCCGTCCTTGGTGGTCTGGCGCAGCTCCCCCTCCCAGTGGTCGTGCTCGCGCAGCGCCGCCACGATGACGTCCAGCGGCACCGAGTACTCCGACTGCAACAACGGCAGCGGGTCCCGGCCGATCGCCTCGTCCTTGCTGTAGCCGTACAGCTCGGACGCGGCCCGGTTCCAGTACTGGATGGCGCGGCTCTCGAAGTCCCAGCTGAACACCGCGTCATACGCCAGGTCGAGCAGGTCCGCGTTGCGACGCATGCCCACCACGAGGTGGACACGGTCGAGGGCGACGGTGATCGACACGGCGTACTGGGCGAGCCGGGCCAACTCCTCGTCGCCGAAGAGGGGGGTGAAGGGCCCCGCGAGCACCGCCAGGTAGCCGTCGCCGGCCTGGGACCGGAGGGGGACGACGGCGGCGGGTCCGAGGGTGCTCGTGAACGAGAGCCCCGCGGAGCGGCGCAGCCCCTCGAGCTCGTGGTGCACGCGATCCCCCTCCACCGGCTCGATCCCGCTCACCGCGAGGACACGGCCGTTGAGCGCGATCAGGGCGGCGCCGCCGCCGACCAGGCGGGCGGCCCACTCCAGGGCGCGCGCCGCCAGCGTCTCCTCGTCGGGGGAGAACAGCACCAGGTTGTTGAGCGCCTGGCGGAGCTGCACCTCCTCGGTCTCGCGCCAGATCCGGCGCAGCCAGACGGGCGGCGACAGCGCCACCGCCAGCAGCGGCATGCTCAGCAGCACCACGCTCTCGATCGCCAGCTCCAGGGTCGCGCTGTTGGACACCACTGTCACGACGCTCCCGAGGAGCGCCAGGATGATGCCGAAGAAGCCCGCGTTGAGCGAGCGCATGCGGGCCCGCTGGACCCGCGGCAGCGTCCCCGACACGCGCCAGAGTCGCGCGATGGATTCGAACACCACCGCACACCAGGTGAGAAGCAGGAGGACGTCGATCGCCAGGGCGCCCCCGGCGGGCTTGCTCGTCGCCGGCCCGAGGTTGACGCCGACGGCGGCGCCGGTGACGAGCGCGACCACCAGCGCCCGTGTCCTCAGCGCCGTCCGCGCCATCGGGATCAGGCTGTGCCGGAAGAGCACGAAAGCGAACGCGCACGCCATCAGCAGGACGATGCTGACCGCCGCGAACAGCACCGCCGCGACCCCGGAGAGGCCGGTGATCCGCCCGAGTATCGCAAGGACGCCGAGCAGGCCGACTGCGAGCGCGAGATAGCCGCGGCTGCGGCCGCGATGGCGCAGCCAGTCGGCACAGGTCAGAGCGCCGAGGGCCAACAGCGCGGCGGCCACCGCCCATTGCAGTCCCGCGAGTGCCTCGCTCACAGCGGCGAGTATGACGATGACCGCCGCGCGTGACCGCGACCCGTTGCCATTCCTTCACCGCCCGGAAGGGTGCTTTGCGGCCGGGGAACAGGCGGATCGTCCCGGCTGCGACGACAATCCGCGACGTGCCCCACTACTTCGACCGCGAGCCCGCGGCGCCGTCGCGACCCCGCCGGGTGTCGCTGAAGCTCCCGGATGCCATGGTGACCCTCGAGAGCGATGCCGGCGTGTTCGGTCACCGTTCCGTCGACGCCGGCACGGCCTTCCTGCTGCGCCGTGCCCCGCCGCCGCCACCAGAGGGCGAGTTGCTCGACCTCGGCAGCGGCTACGGCCCGATCGCGGTCACGTTGGGCCTGCGCTCGCCGGCCGCCCGGGTGTGGGCCGTGGACGTCAACCGCCGCGCGTTGGAGCTGACCATGCGCAACGCCGCCGACGCCGGTGCGACCAACGTGGTGGCCGCGGCGCCCGAGGACGTGCCCGCGGACATCCGATTCGCCGCCATCTACAGCAACCCGCCGGTTCGCATCGGTCTCGCGCTGCTGCACCCGCTCCTGACGGGATGGCTCGACCGCCTGGCTCCGCAGGCCTCGGGTCACCTCGTCGTTCATCGTCACCTGGGTTCGGACTCGCTGGCACGCTGGCTCGCCGGGGAGGGCTTCGCGGTGGAGAGGGTGGCGTCGCATGACGGCTTCCGCATCCTGCGAGTGCAGCCGCGAGAGGCCGTGGGAGATGATCGCTGACATGGGTGTTGCTGCGCTCCACGGCGCCCTCGCCACCATCACCATCGACATCGATCCCGTCATCCACATCGGCGCGCTGTCGGTGCACTGGTACGGCGTCATGTACGCAGTGGCGTTCCTGGTCGCCTTCCGATTCGGCGTGCTCCCCCATGTCGAGCCGCGTGGCATCAGCCGCAGTGTGGCCGAGCGCGCGCTGGTCTGGACGATCATCTTCGGCCTGCTGGGGGGACGGCTGTACTACGTGCTCCAGCAGCCCAACCTCGGCGACTACCTGCACAACCCCGTGCGGATCATCGCCGTCTGGGAGGGCGGCATGGCGTTCTTCGGGGCGATCATCGCCGGGCTCGCTTGCGTGGCGGTCTTCTGCTGGCGCAACAAGCTCTCCACCTGGCTGATGTGGGATGCGGCGGTCCTCTTCGCCGTCGTCGGGCAGCCGATCGGGCGCATCGGCAACGTCATCAACGGCGACATCCTCGGGGCTCGCAGCAACCTGCCCTGGGCGACGGGGTACGCAAACCCGCACGCCGTCCTGCAGACGGGATTCCACCTCGTGAACCACCACCGGGGGCGCCGTGGTACTACCAGCCGGCAGCCGCATACGAGGCGCTCGGCACGATCGTCATCGGCGTGATCCTCCTCGCCATGCGGCGCCGCGGCGTGCGCAACGGCGCGCTGGTGGTCGCGTACATCCCGCTCTACGCGGTCAGCCAGCTCATCCTCTTCCAGTTCCGCGCCAGTGAGCCGGTGATCGGTCTCGGGCTGCACCAGGCGCAGTGGACAGCCATCATCATCCTCGTGGTTGTGACCCCCATCGTCTTCCTGGCGTGGCGGCGGCGGCTCGACACGGTGCCGGCGCGGACATGATCGTCACCGTCAGCCCGCTGGCACAGGTGGTCGACCTCCTGTTCACCGTCCTCGAGCTGATCGTCTTCGCACGCGTGATGCTGTCATGGCTGCCGATCAGCCCCTGGCACCCGGTGTCGCGCTGGCTGCGCCGCATCGCCGATCCCATCCTGCGACCGTTTCAACGGGTGCTCCCGAGCTTCAGCGGGATCGACTTCTCGCCACTGCTGGCGCTCGCCGTCCTCTACGTGCTCCAGCAGGTGGTCCATTCGCTGCTGGTCAACGGCGCGGTGTCGCCCGGGGCAGCGGTGCTCAGCGTGGTGCGCCAGGTCTCGCTGGGCATCGTCATCTTCTTCTGCATCGTGCTGTTCGTGCGGCTGCTCTTCTCGCTGTTCCATGCCGACCCGTGGCACCCGATCGTGTTGATGGTGCGGCGCTTCACGGACCCGTTGGTGCGTCCGTTCGCCGGCATCGTGCCCGCGCGGCGCCGCCATCGACGGCGGTGCGGCGATCGCGTTCCTGGTGTTCCTGGTGCTCTACTTCGTGGGACGCGCGCTCTTCGACGCGGCCAGCGTGTTCTGAGCGGAGGCCCCGGCTCAGCCGCGGCGGCCGGCGCCCCAGCTCTCGCGTTCGGGGGCGCGCGCGCGGAGCGTTTCGAGGCGATACGACCCGGGGCCGAGCAGGGCTTCCACGGTGCGCTCCAGGCCCGGTCCGGGCTCGACGGCGAACCCGTCGTGCAGCGCGATGTCGTCGATCGACTCGGCGCTCTCGACGTGGATCACCACCGGGGCGTCGCCGCGATGCTCCGCGATCGCCTGGTGCAACGGCGCCGACGAGGTGGTGTTGGTCGGGGGCGAGGCGGAAGTGCACGGTGCTGTTGCGCCGCCATGCCACCAGCCGCGGATCCTCGAGCGCGAAGATCGCGTCGGCACGGATCTTCGACGGCTCAGCCTCACGGTCCTCCTCCTCGCCGGTGCCGTTCGGGTTGGGTCTCCCCGATTCCACCCTGCCGCGGATGACCACGACCGCGTCGGGACGGAGCAGCTCGGCCACCTCTTCGAACACCCGGTTGAAGACAACCACCTCACAGCTCCCGGTGAGGTCCTCGATCTGCAGGAAGGCCATGCGTTGCCCCGTCGTGCTCTTGCGCGGCACGAACGCGCGCACGTCGCGAATGCAGCCTCCCACCTGCACGACGAGGCCGTCGAGGTGCGCGCCCAGCTCGTTGAGGGAGGTGTCGACACGCGCCTGGAGGGTGGAGGCGATACGCCGCAGCGGGTGATCGCTCAGGTACATCCCCAACAGGTCGCGTTCCCAGGCGAGCCAGGAGTCATCACTCTTGCCCGGCCCCGCATCTTCATTGGCGGGAGCGCCGTGCGGGACGAGGGTGCCGATGATGTCGACAGCGTCCCCGAACAGAGCGGTCTGGCCGAGATCACGTTCACGACGCACCGCGGCTGCGTGGTCCATCGCCGAGTCGAGCTGGCGCAGCAGCGCATGGCGATCGCCCAGCGGGTCGAGCGCGCCGCACTGGATCAGCGACTCGAGCACGCGGCGGTTCAGGTCACGGCTGTCGACGCGGAGACAGAGATCGAGCAGCCCGGTGAACTGCCCGCCCTCCTCGCGGGCGGCGATGATCGCGCGGCTCACGCTCTCGCCGATGTTCTTGATGTGCTGCAGCCCGAAGAGGATCTCGCCGATCGCCCTGTCCCCCACCGTGAAGCCGGCGCCGCTGCGATTGATGTCCGGCTTGTGCACCACCAGGCCGTGGGCGTGCGCGTCGAGGATGGTCTGCTTGAGCTTGTCGAAGTCGCCACCGCGGCTGTTGAGCAGCGCCGCCATGTACTCGAGCGCGTAGTTGGCCTTGAGGTACGCCGTCTGGTAGGAGATCAGGCCATACGCGACGCTGTGTGAGTTGTGGACGACCAGGCCGTCGGCCACGAAGTTGTGGTCCACGTCGACGGTCAGGTCGTACGTCTCCTCGATGCCGTCGAGCTTGATATCGGTGATGCGGTCCCAGAAGACGTCGGAGCTGGCGGCTTGGCGGAGCCGTTCGGATGCGAAGAACTGCGCGAGGCGGAGGATCGCTGGAGCGCCTGAACCCGCGCTTGCCAGCCGGTCCCGCGCCGTAGAAGTTCTTCATCGAGACGCCCGAGCAGCGTTCGAGGTCGATCCATGTCAACCCGGCTCGCCGCCGCTCGGCATCGACGATGTCCCGGACAGCGAACGGGATCGTATCCACCGATGCCGCGTTCCTCCGGGTCGCGGCGTGGTGATCGCGAAGTATCTGAAGCTGCCGTTCCCTGCCGATGCAGTGCGGTCCGATGCGCTCCAGGAACGCCTCCGTCGCGCCTTCGCCGATCAGGTGGACGGTGTAACCGGGCTTGAGTGTGTCCCGGTACCGGAATTGCTTGGTATGCAGGCCGGACTGGATGCCCAGCCGGAGCAGGAGGAGCTGGACGTCGCGAGCCAGGCGCTCCGATGAGGTGGCATAGAACGGCACATGGTTCGTGCCTGTGCCGGCGATGAAGCCGTCGCCCGCCCACATCCTGCCCAGCAGGATCTCCAGGGATTCGTCGTCCAGCGTGAACGCTGCTGCAGGCACGGCTTTTTCTGTGGCGCGCTTGCCCAGGATGCCGAGCTCCGCGGCCCACCGGAAGGCGCCCGAGCGGACGGGCACAGCGGCGTCCTCCAGGACGAGAGCATTGGTGCCATCGGTCAAGCGCTGGCGGCGGTGGCTTGATGTATCCGCTGCTCAGGCAGACCTCCATGCGCCTCCCGTCCGCTCGACGTGTGATCCGAGGGAAAGTGAGGGGGAACTGCGCCGCCGCAGACGCGAAATCGCTGATGGCTTCGAGGTTGTTGTTGTAGAAGTAGAGGCACGAGGGATGGCAGGTGTTTCCCTCGGACAAGAGCCCACCGAGCACAACGAGCTCGTGCTTCGGCCAGCTGCTTCCCGAGGCGACGGGGAGCCGGCGGGGCGCGGCGATCAGGTCTCCGACCGAGAGCTCGTCGAGGCACCGCCACCCCTCGAACGTGAGGAAACGGTGATTGGCGGTGGCCCCGATGGTTCTTCCCTGCGCAGTCGAGAGCGTGAGAACCGGTCGGCGACCATTGCTGACGACGTCGGTGACCTGCCTCGCGCGGAGCACCCCGTCATCGCCGAGCCCGTGCACGGTGAAAGGTCTCGGGTTGTCGTAGAGCTCGCCAACAGTCGTGCGCTCGCCGGTGCTCGCGTCTACGATCTCTGTGGTGCTCTTGACGCATTTATTGAAGCCGTAGCCCGCAAAGAATGCAATGAGGTCGAAGAGCTCGATGGCGCGCTCCTCGGCGACGCCGTTGGCCGCCGCGCCGGCGAGGAACTTCTCGCGCTGCTTGGCCATCTTCGCCTTGTCCTTCTTGCCCATCGCGGCGCGGAGGACGTCGGCCTCGCCGAGCGTGAACCCTGCCACCGCCTGGGCGATCTTCATCACCTGGTCCTGGTAGACGATCGTGCCGTGCGTCTCCTCGAGCACGGGCCGGAGCAACGCCTCGAGCCCCACCGGGTACTCGACGGGCAGCTCGCCGCGCTTGCGCTTGATGTACTGCGCGGTGGCTCCGCCCTCGATCGGCCCGGGCCGGTTGAGCGCACCCGCCAGGGCGACGTCCTCCAGCGTGCGCGGCTGCATGTCGAGGAGGATGCGCTTGGCGAACGTCGCCTCCAGCTGGAAGATGCCATGCGTGTCCGCCTTCGACAGCAGCGCATACGTCGCGGGGTCGTCGAGCGGGATCTGGTCGATGTCGATGCGCGTCCCCGTTGAGGCCTCGATCATCTGCAGGGTCTCCTCGATGACCGTGAGGTTGGTCAGCCCGAGGAAGTCGACCTTGAGCAGGCCCACCGCCGAGACCCCCTCCATGTCGAACATGGTCACCGCGGTGCTGCGGTCGCCCATCGTCGAGCGCTGCAGCGGCACGATGTTGGTGAGCGGCTCGGCGCCGATCACCACGCCCGCCGCATGGGTCGACGCGTTGCGGCAGATGCCCTCGAGGCGGCGCGCGTTGTCGATGACCTGCCGCGCCCAGCCCTCGCTCTCGTAGAGCGCGCGCAGCTCCCTGCTCTCGTCGAGCGCCTTGTCGAGCGTGATCTTCACGCTCAGCGGGACGAGCTTGGCGAGCCTGTCGACGTCGGGGAGCGGCACGTTGAGGGCGCGGCCGACGTCGCGGATCGCGGCACGGGCGGCCATGGTGCCGAAGGTGATGATCTGCGCCACCCGGTCCTCGCCGTACTTGCCCTGCACGTACTGCAGCACCCGGTCGCGCCGGCGATCGTCGAAGTCGATGTCGATGTCGGGCATCTGGACGCGCTCGATGTTGAGGAAGCGCTCGAAGATGAGCCCGTACTTGAGCGGGCAGACGTTGGTGATGCGCAGCACGTACGCGACCAGCGAGCCCGCCGAGCTGCCGCGCCCCGGGCCCGACCACCACGCCGTCGCAGCGCGCCGCGCGGATCAGGTCCCAGACGATGAGGAAGTACGGCGCGAAGCCGGTCGTCTCGATGACGTCGAGCTCCATCGCCAGCCGCTCGCGCGCCTCGCTGGTGATGCCGTCGCCGTAGCGCTCGCGCAGCCCAGCCTCGCACAGCTCGCGCAGGTAGCTCTCGGCGGTGTGACCCTGCGGGATCGGCGAGTAGGCCGGGAGCAGGTTGCCGCCCAGCGTGAGCTCGAGGTTGCAGAGATCGGCGACGGCGAGCGTGTTGCGCACCGCCTCGCCGTATGCGGCGAACCTGTCGCGCATCTGCGCCCCTGACGTCACCGAGAAGTGCGGCCCCGCGAAACGGAAGCGCTTCTCGTCCTCGCGCCGTGCCTGGGTCTGGATGCAGAGCAGGATGTCGTGCGCCTCGGCGTCCTCGACGCCGATGTAGTGCGCGTCGTTGGTGGCCACCAGCGGCAGCCCGGTGCGCCGCGCGATCTCCAGCATGCCGGTGCGGATCGCCTCCTCCTCGGGGATGGCGTGGTCCATCAGCTCGAGGAAGTAGCCGTCCGCGACCGAAGATCTCCATGTGCTGCGCGGGCCACGCTCTCGGCCGCGTCCATGTCGCCGCCGAGGATCGCCTGGGGCAGCTCGCCGCCGATGCACGCGGAGAGGCAGATCAGCCCGTCGGCGTGCTCCGCGAGCAGCTCCTTGTCGATGCGCGGCTTGTAGTAGTAGCCCTCGAGGTGCGATCGGCTGACCAGCTGGATGAGGTTGCGGTAGCCGGTCTCGTTGCGCGCCAGGAGGATGAGGTGGTTGGGATCGCGGTCGGTGCGCCCCTCCTTGTCGTGGCGCGACCGCGGCGCCATGTACATCTCGCAGCCGATGATCGGCTTGACCCCGGCCGCGCGCGCCGCCGTGTAGAACTTGACCGCGCCGTACAGCGCGCCGTGGTCGGTGATCGCCAGCGCCGTTCTGCCCGTGGCCCTTGGCGGCCGACGACGAGGTCCGTGATGCGCGAGGCGCCGTCGAGCAGCGAGTACTCGGTGTGGGTGTGCAGGTGGACGAACGGTTCGGCGTCCTCCGCCTCGACAGTCACCGGCTCCTTGACCATGCTCTCCTCGCGCTCGACGCCGAACAGACGTACGGTAGCAAGGCCAGGCCGTGCCCGTGCGCGGGCGGCGTGACGGGCTTGGGCTGATCGAGGCGGCAGCCCGTATCCTCGGGACCCCGTGGACTTCCTCACCGGCCTGCACGGCGCCGTCGCCACCGTCCTGCTCTGCGTCCTCCTCTTCATCGACGAGGCCGGGCGTGCCGCTGCCGTTCATCCCCAACGAGGTCCTGCTGATCGTCGCCGGGTTGCTGATCGCCTCAGGCAGCCTCAACCCCTTCGTCTTCTACCCGATCGCGTGCCTGGCGCTGGTGGGCGGGTCGTTCAGCGGGTACAGCTGGGCGCGGCGGGTGGGGCCGCGACGGCTGCGCAGGGTGGCCGTCCGGCTGCGCGCCGGCAAGGCATACGACAGAGCGTCGCGACGGATGGCGCGCGCCGACGTCCGCCACATCGCGCTGGCGCGGGTCATCCCGGGCGTCCGCGTGTACGCGACGCTGTGCGCCGGCGCCGCCGAGGTGCCGGTGCGCACCTTCATGGAGGCGAACATCCCCGCCATCCTCGGCTGGGTGGCGCTGCTGACCGGGCATCGGCTTCGTCGCCGGCGTTCCCGCCGAGCACGTGCTCACCGCGGTCGAGGCGCAGGTCTTCAACTTCGCGCTCAGCGGCGGCCTGCTCGTGGCCCTCGGGGTCGTCGCCTACCGCGCCGCGCGCCGCGCGCCCGACCCGCGCCGCGGTCCGGCGGCGGGGCCCTTCTTCGGCATCGCCCGGCGCGACCGCTACTGGCTGGCCTTCGCGGTCGACGCCGGGATCGTCGCGGTCATCCTCGCCGGCTTCGACCGGCTCACCCGCGCCGTGCTCAATCTCAAGTTCCAGATCCTTCCCGAGGGCCGCTACGACGTCGGCGTCATCGTGCTCGGCATCGCGCTGGCGTACATCCTGGTGAGCCGGCGCAGCTCGACCGGCGAGACCGCGGGCGAGCGCCTCTTCGACGTCAGCTACGTGCACCGCGGGCCGCGTCCGCCGGTCGCCCCCGACCCGCTCGACGACGACGCGGACGACGACGACACCGACGGACGCCGTCTAAGCCGTCGCGCCGCAGCGTCACCACGCTCTCGATGTGGTGCGTCTGCGGGAACATGTCGACGAGCTCGAACGACGTCGATGCGGTAGGGCCCCGACACGCAGAGCACGCGCAGGTCGCGCGCCAGCGTCGCGGGGTCGCACGAGACGTACACGACGCGTCGCCGGCCCGGCCAGCGCCAGCCACGCGGTGACGCGCGGGTCGCAGCCGGCGCGTGGCGGGTCGAGGAGCACCGCGTCGGCGCCGGCGCCGGCCGCCGGCGAGCGCGTCCTCGACACCGGCGCGCGACGTAGCGCACCCGCGCCGAGCAGCTCGTTGAGCTCCGCGTTGAGGCGCCCGAGCCGCGCGGAGTCGCGGTTGCTCTCGATGCACACCACCGACGCGCCGTGCGCCGCCAGCTCGCAGGCGAGCACGCCGACCCCGGCGTAGGCGTCGACGACCGTGCGACCGGCGACCTCGCCCGAGCCCGCGCAGGGCGGCGCCGTAGAGCAGCTCGAGCGATCCCCAGTTGACCTGGATGAAGGTGTCCGGCGAGACGCGATAGTCGTGGCCGCGCCAGCTCAGCGTGGTCGACGTCGTGCTCCACCGCTGTCCGCGCCGCGCGCGCGTGCTCATCCACCGGCGGCGGCCGGGATGCGCGCGCGCCGGTCGCGGGCGCGAGGAGCAGCTCCTCGCCGCCCTCCCCGACGGTCAGGTGCAGGGCGGTCAGCGCCGCGGTCGCCGCCGTCGCGCACCAGGCCGCGCTCAGCGCAGGCAGCGACGTGGTGATCCGCGGATGGTGGATGAGGCAATCGTCGACGGCGACGGGCGCCAGCTGCGCACCCGGTTGAACCCGCAGCCGCGCGTCGCCCATGCCCGCCGCGCCCGGGATGACGTGGAACTCGCCACGCCAGCGGTACCGCCACGGGTCGCCGGCGCCGTGCGACGGCGAACGCGGCCGGGAAGAGGGACGGCCTGGCGGCGCATCGCGTCGCGGACGATCCCCGCCTTCAGCTCGAGCTGGTGCGCTGTACCCGACGTGCTGCAGCTGGCAGCCGCCGCACTCGCCGTAGTACGGGCACGGCGCCTCCACGCGGTGCGCGGATGGCTCGTGCGACCGCGACCGTGCGCGCGAACCACACCCTGTCCCTTGCGGTGCTGCAGCTCGACCTCGACGCGCTCCCCGGGCAGCGCTCCGTCGACGAAGAGGCTGGTGCCGTCGTCGAGGCGTGCCAGGCACAGCGCGCCGTGCACCATCGCCCCGGCCACGACCACGAATCGCTCCCCGCGCCGGTGCTGCGCGCGGGCCACCGGCGGCGGCGCGACGTCAGCCGGAGAGTCGCTCACGCAGCAGGGCTGGTCACGAGGCGCGCGTCGGCGCGGCCGCGCGTCGCCTTCATGACGTGGCCGACCAGTGACTGCAGCGCGGCCTCGCGCCCGCCGCGAAAGTCCTCGCACGCCTTGGGATTCGCCTCCATCGCGTGCGGCGATGAGCGCCCCCAGCTCGTCCGCGTCGCCGACCTGCCCGAGGCCGCGCTCGGCGACCAGGGCGGCCGGGTCACCACCGTCGATGTACAGCTCGGCGAGCAGCTCCTTGGCGGTCGAGCCGTTGATGGTGCCGGCCTCGACGAGCCTGCACGCAGCGCCGCCAGCCCGGCCACGCCCAGCCCGCTGGCGGCCAGCTGGCGACCCGGTGCAGGTTGGCGAGCGCGGCGACCTCCCCGGTCAGCCAGTTGGCGGCGCCCTTCGGCGAGACGCCGGCCTGCACCAGCGCTTCGTAGGTGTCGGCGTCGGCGCGCGTGCTGGTGATGACCCCGGCGTCGTACGCGGACAGGCCGTACTGCTCGATGAAGCGGCGGGCGCGCGCCTCGGGCAGCTCGGGGAGCGTCGGCCCCGATCCGCTCCACGAGCTCGCGGTCGAGCTGCAGCGGGGGCAGGTCCGGCTCGGGGAAGTAGCGGTAGTCGTGCGCCATCTCCTTGCTGCGCTGCGACACCGTGGCGCCGCGCGCCTCCACCCAGCCGCGCGTCTCCTGCACGAGCGTGCCGCCCTCGTCGAGGACGGCGCGCTGGCGCTCGATCTCGAACGCGATGGCCCGGTGCACCGCGCGGAAGGAGTTCATGTTCTTGACCTCGACCTTGGTGCCGAGCTCGGTGTCGCCGGCGCGGCGCAGCGAGACGTTGGCGTCGCAGCGCAGCGACCCCTGCTCCATGTTGCCGTCGTTGACGCCGATGTACATGAGGATCTGGCGCAGGCGCACCAGGTACTCGCGCGCCGGCGTCGGCGCTGCGCAGGTCCGGCTCGCCGACGATCTCCATCGAGCGGCACGCCGCAGCGGTTGAGGTCGACCAGCGAGCTCTGTGCCTCCTGGAGGACGTCACCGGCGTGGTGCATGGTGCCGGTGTCCTCCTCGAGGTGGACGCGGGTGATCCCGCAGCGGGTGCGCTCGCCGTTGACGTCGAACTCCAGGTGGCCGTTCTGCGACAGCGGCAGGTCGTACTGCGAGATCTGATACCCCTTGGGCAGGTCGGGATAGAAGTAGTTCTTGCGGTCGAACTTGGTGAACGGCGGGATCTCGCAGTTGAGCGCCAGCGCGGTGCGCACCGTCATCTCCACGGCCTGCCGGTTCATCACCGGCAGCGCGCCGGGCAGGCCCAGGCAGACCGGGCAGGTGTTGCCGTTGGGCGGCGCGCCGGTGTAGTCGGCGCTGCACGAGCAGAACATCTTGCTGCGCGTCAGCAGCTGGGCGTGCACCTCCAGGCCGATGACCGCCTCGTACGCCGGTGTCGACGGCCGGTCGCGGTCACGCGGCCACCAGCGGGGCGCGCAGCCTGTGCCATTCGGTGGCCGCCTCGTACGCCGCCGCCACCCGGAACACGCGCGCGTCGTGCAGCCGCGGGGCGATCACCTGCAGGCCGACCGGCAGGTCTTCGCTGAAGCCGCACGGCACCGAGATCCCGGGCAGGCCGGCGAGGTTGACGGGGATGGTGAGCGCGTCGTTGAGGTACATCTCGACGGGGTCCTGGATGGCGCCGGTGGTGAAGGCCACCTTCGGGGATGTCGGGCATACCAGCGCATCCACCGACTCGAAGACCGCGTCGAACTCACGCGCGATCAGCGTGCGAACCTTCTGCGCGCGCCGGTAGTACGCGTCGTAGTAGCCGCTGCTCAGCGCGTACGTGCCGAGCATCACCCGTCGCTTCACCTCGTTGCCGAAACCCTCGTCGCGGGTGCGCAGGAACGTCTCGGTGAGCGAGGGCCGCTCCACCCGCCGGCCGAATCGGACGCCGTCGTACCGCGCCAAGTTGGACGAGCATTCGGCAGGCGCGACGATGTAGTACGTCGACAGCCCGAGGTCGGTGCTGGGCAGCGACACCTCCTGGATCGACGCGCCGAGACCCTCGAGCACCGCGATCGCCTCGCTGACGCGCGCACGCACACCAGGCTCCAGCCCGTCACCCATGTACTCGCGGGGGACGCCGAGACGCATGCCCTCGACGCCGTCCCGGAGCGCCGCGAGGGGATCCTCGACAGCGTCGGGCACCGAGGTGCTGTCGTGCGGGTCGTTGCCGGCCACCGCGACGTACGCCGCGGCCGCGTCCTCGACCGTATGGGCGAACGGGCCCACCTGGTCGAGCGACGACGCGAACGCGATCAGCCCGTACCGCGACACCCGCCCGTACGTCGGCTTGAACCCCACCACACCGCACAGCGAGGCCGGCTGGCGAATCGATCCACCGGTGTCGGTGCCGTAGCTGATGGGCACGATGCCCGCACCGACCGAGGCCGCGCTGCCCCCGCTGCTGCCGCCGGGAACACGCTCCACGTCCCAGGGGTTGCCGACCGGGCCGTACGCGGAGTTCTCGGTGGACGAGCCCATGGCGAACTCATCGCAGTTGGTCTTGCCCACCGGCACCGCACCAGCGTCGAGGAGTCGCTGCACGGCGGTCGCCGTGTACGGCGGACGGAAGTCCTCGAGGATCCGCGAGCCGGCGGTGGTGGGGTACCCCTCGAGGCAGAGCACGTCCTTGAGCGCCACCGGGATGCCGCACAGAGGGCCTGCCGAGGCCGGGTCGTCGCGCAGCATCAGCGCCGCGCGCTCAGCCTGACGGTCGGCAAGGTCGTCGGTCAGTGCCAGGAAGGCGTTGAGCGACCGTCCGGTGCCGTTCAGCTGCGCGCGCGCGTCGCCGAGCAGCTGGCGCGGGGGTGAGCTCGCCAGCGCGCAACGCGATGGCCATCTCCGCCGCGGTCATGCCGGCGGTGCTCACTCCTGGATCGCCCCCACCCTGAAGTACTCGCCGTCCGTGTCGGGCGCGTTGGCCAGCGCCTGTGCCTCGGTGAACGACGGCGCCGGCTCGTCCTCGCGCCAGACGTTGACGAGGTCTCCGACCTGGGCTGTCTCCGGGATGTCAGAGACGTCGGCGTGTTGCAGCGCGGCGATGTGGTCGAGGATCAGGTCGAGCTCGGCCCCGATCCGGCGCCTCTCCTCGTCGTCGAGGCCGAGCCGCGCGAGCATGGCGACGTGGGCGACCTCGTCTGGACGCAGCGGCATCGCCACATTATTCGCGACCCACTGTCCGCGCCGTCCGCGTCAACCCTCGGCGAGGGGCAGCCAGGTCAGCACCGCCTGCTCGGTGGGCGCGAAACCGGCGGCCTGGTATGCCGCCATGGCGGCATCGTTGTCGCCGCGCGTCCAGACGCACGCAAAGCTCACGTGGCGTGCGCGCAGCAGGGCGACAGCCTCGGCGACCAGCGTGCGGGCGACCCCACCACCGCGGACCTCGGGACGGACGTACAGCTCGGCGATCTCAGCTTCGAGGCCGGTGCCGGGGTCGAAGAGCACGACCCAGCACACGCCGACCGCGTGGCCGTCGCCCGCGCGGGCGACGAGAAGGTGGTTCTCGCCGGTGAAGGTGGGCGACGCCCGCAGCCTGCGTTCCACCTCACCGCGACTCTCCTGGGGGTGGTCGAAGTGGGCCTGCTCGGCGAGCAGCAGGTCGACGAGCATCGCGTCGACCTCGGCGTCCTTCCCGGACATCTCCACGATGCGGATCTCGTCGGCCACCCGGGGATTGTGCCCGGGCCGGCCGAGGGTGCCGGTACTCCGCTCCGTCAGGAGGCGGTGGGCGAGGCGGGCACGGCCGAAGCAACCGGGGTGGCCGGCGGCACCTCCGCCGGCGCGGGCTGGACACAGGGCGGGATCACCCCGCCGCCGAGGGCGGGACATGCGGAGGGGGGCGGCGCGGAGTGGGGCCGCGAGGTGGGCTCGGTGCCGGCGGCGTGCCGCCAGGTGCTCCCGTTCCACAGCCACGTGTCGGCTCCCATCGACGACGACGCCAGCTGCGCTGGAGCCGTGACCACCACACCTCCAAAGAGCACCAGGGTCCCCGATGGGCCCTGAGCCATGGCCGCGCCAACCCGCGCAGTCGGGTTAGCGGTGACGGTGTCCTGCGTCCACTGCCCAGCCGCCCACGTCCAGGTCTGGCCGGCCTCGGTCACCGCCACGACACTGCCATCGACCGACGCCTCTGCGGCGCCGAAGAGGTCGGGGACCGCCGCGCGATTGGTCACGCGCGACACCTGCGCCCACCCCGATCCGGTCCAGCTCCACGTGGTCACCTGGGGCGTCGGGTTGACGGGGCAGGGCTGAGTCTTGGTGCAGGCGATGTCGAACGTGCCGGCATACAAGCCGGCGTTGGACTGGGTCATCAGGGTCACATGCCTGCTCGCCGGGTCGGCGAAGAGCAGGCTGAGCCCGGGCTGCGGCGACGTTGTGGCCGGCGCCCTGCGCCAGTGACCGCTCGACCAGGTCCATGTCGAGATGGTGCCGACGGACGGACAGCCCTCAACCCCCGCGCATGGGGCCAGGCTCGCGACCGCTCCGTTGGCGTTGAGAGTGCCCGCCAACGGACAGGCGATCGCCGGCCCTGTCTTGACGCCCCCCTCGATCGGGCCACCGCAGAACGCGCCACCCGTCGACACGGCGACCACCTGGCGGGTGGTGGAGTCGAAGGCAAGCAGAGCCTCGGCCGGCGGTGCTGCCGCGGATGCGGCCCGGGTCCAGGCGCCGTTGTGGAACAGCCAGGTCTGCACTGACGGCTGGGCCACGGGCGGCAGGATCGCCGGCGGCGAACACGCCGGCACCGGCGCCGAGGAGGGGGCGGGTACCGCCGTTGGAACAGGGTCGCTCAAGGGCGGACCAGTGGGGCGGACGGGGGTGAGCCCGGGCGCGCCGCTGACGGCCCCCGGTGTCCCTGCCGACGAGCCCGGGTTGGCGCTTGCACCGATAGCGCACCCGCTCCCGGTCACACCTCCTCCGCTCGATGCCAGGACGGGTCCCCCTATCAGCAGCACCCCGCCGTCGGCAGGGTCGTCCACCATGTGCACGTTCACCAGCGCCGCCGGACCCCGGGCCGCCGCCGTCCACCCCGCTCCATCCCACGTCCAGGTGTCGGAGAGAGCCCGGCCTGACCCGCCGATGCCTCCGAACATGACCGTGACCCCCGCCGTGGAGTTGTACGCCATCGCCGCGTCCTGGCGAGCGGGGGGACTGCCGTGCGCGCTCGCAGGCGCTCCGCCCTCCCGGGCGCTGCGCAGTGCCAGGAAGGTGCCGGCGCCCCCAACCGCGACGAGCACCGCCACCGCGGTGGCGAGAACCTGCGGCCAGCGCCAGCCGGGTTCATGCACCTCGAGGGAGGGCGTCCGAGTGGCGTAGTTCGCGGTCGACGGAGGGGCGCTCAGCTCCTCGAAAGCCGTTGACAGGTCGCGGTCGTCGGGCTCGCTCATGACATCTGCCGGAGCTGAGCGCGGACTTTCTCGAGGGCGCGATGCGTCGCCATCTTGGCGGCTCCCTCGCGCATGCCGACGACCTGGCCGACCTCGGCGAAGCTCAGCCCGCCGGCCACGCGCAGGCCGACCAGCTGGCGATCTCGTTCGCGCAGCGCTTCCATCGCCGCACAGATGGAGCGGAGGTCGTGGCGCTGTTCGACGCTCTCCTCGACGCTGTCGGGGAATGCGTGGTCGCGGCCGAGGCGCGCGACCAGCGAGCGGCGCCGTCCCTCGCGGCGGTACTGGTCGATCACAGCGTTGCGGGCGATCCGGAACAGCCAGGGGCGCACACCTGCGGGGTCGGGGCGGGCGCGCCCGTAGGCGCCGAACGCGGCGGCGAAGACGTCACCGGTGACGTCCTCGGCGGCTTGCCCGTCACGGAGCTGAGAGACACAGAACCGGTAGACGGCATCGGCATGTTCACGATACACCTCGTCAAACGGGGTCACCGCCCCTTCCAGCCGTGCGCCGGTCATGGCGGCGATCATCGACTGCACAACGCCTCTGCGCACGATTCGTCACAGATCGGGGCACGGGCGCGGCGTCGCTACACTCCCCGCGCGACCACCTGGAGGAGCCATCGTGAGCGAGATGCCCCAGCCCAAGAACCCCGAACGCCTCGAACTGGAGGCCCTCACCTCGCTCCAGCCTGGGTTCGCCCGGCTCATGCCGGAGATCGGGATGCGGATGTGGAAGGCGTACCACGCCGGTCGCGCGGAGAACTGGCAGCTGGCCACCTGGCAGCTCAAGGAGATGCGCAAGCTGTTCCGGTTGGGCAACGTGACCCGCCCCAAGTACGAGGCCAACGTCGAGGCCTACATCGACGAGGACCTGGCGCCGCTGTTCGCCGCATGTGAGGCCGCCGACCTCGCGGCATTCGAGCGGGCCTTCCACGAGGCAGTCGACGCTGCCAACGAGTACCACCGGCGCTGGAACAAGGCGTTCCTGGTGTGGAGGGTGCCGCCCACGCCACCCGAGGACCTGGTCTTGGAACCCCAGGCCGCAGTGAGGGACCCCGCATGATCGTCACCACCACCGAGAACATCCCCGGCATGCGTGTGACCCGGGTCATCGGGGAGATGTTCGGGCTGACAGTGCGCACCCGCGGTGTCGGCGGCAACATCGCCGCGCAATTCCGCGGCCTCGCCGGCGGCGAGGTCAAGTCGTACACCAAGCTGCTCGAGGACGCGCGCCGCGAAGCCGTCGACCGCCTGGTGCAGAGCGCCACAGCGGCGGGTGCCAATGCTGTGGTGATGATGCGGTTCGACTCGTCGGAGATGGGCCAGACGATGAGCGAGATCGTCGCCTATGGCACCGCCGTCGTCGTCGAGGCGCTGCCGCCGGCCACCTAGAGATGGCGGTGGTCGGGGGCATCGAGATCGTGGCGATCGTCGCCGTCCTCGTGCTCATCGTGGCCTGCGCGGTGGTGGGATGGGACCGCTACCGCCCCGGGCGGTCGGGACCGAGCCCGCGAGCACATGCCACCGACGAGGTGTTCATCGACCCCGAGACCGGGCGGCGCAAGCGCGTGTGGTTCGACCCCACGACCGGCGTCCGCGAATACCGCGACGACTGAGCGCACCGCGCGCCGGCATCTGGTACACCGGGTCGATGCGCGCTGAGGTCGCCGGGATGCTCGACACATTGCGCCGCGGTGGCATCGCCGACGCGCGCGTCCTCGACGCCATGGCAGCGGTCCCCCGCGACCTCTTCGTCCTCGCCGGTCAGGAGGCCGACGCCTACGCCGACCGCGCCCTGGCCATTGATTGTGGCCAGACAATCTCGCAGCCTCTGATGGTCGCGGTGGTGGTGCAGGCCCTCGAGATCGTGCCCGGTGACCGGGTGCTCGATGTCGGCACCGGGTCCGGCTACCAGGCGGCTGTGCTCGCCGCATGTGGTGCCCACGTGGTCGGCATCGAGCGGGTGCCACAGCTGGCAGCGGCGGCCCAGGAACGACTTGCAGGTGCCGGCCTCGACATCACAGTGCACGTCGGCGACGGAAGCCACGGCCTCGCCGAGCTGGCGCCATTCGATGCCATTGCCGTCGCGGCGACCGCGCCACGCCTGCCTCCGGCGCTGCCCCGGCAGCTCCTCGAGGGAGGGCGGCTGGTCATCCCGCTGCACCGTCACGGGGACCCGATGGACGAGCTGGTACGGCTGCGCGTGCTCGACGGTCGCTGGGTCACGGACAGCCTGGGTCCGTGTCGCTTCGTGCCGCTGATCGGAGAGGGCGCTTACTCCGCCTGACGACCCCGGGCGGGCACCCGGAACATGCGCACCAGCGGGCCACCGCCGGTGCGCTCCACGGCCTCGCGGGCCGTGTCGCCGAAGGCGGCCTCGAGGACGATGGAGACCTCGCTGTCCGCCGGCGGCTGATCGAGGCGTGCGCGCGTCAGCGTCACCGCGTACTGGTCGACACCGTCGTGGCGGTTCGGGTAGCGGGACCGCGTCATGGCCACGCGCAGGCCGAGCTCGGCCAGGTCGACCTGGTGGCGGCCGGGGAGCTTGACGCCGGGAGGGCTGTCGAAGTCCTCGTCGGCTCGCTCTCGCAGGCCCTGGAGCTGCATGGCGGTGCCGGCGCGGTCGCTGTCGCTCACCGCTACAGGGTACCGACACCCGCCGTGCCACACGTTTAGCATCACGGTGGCACGAGGTATCCCATCACCAGCGGCGCAGCGCGCCTGCATCAACCTGAATTTCACGATTCGCATCACCTCGGAGGGATCAATCCCATGGCCAAGACCGTCGGCATCGACCTCGGCACCACCAACAGCGTCGTCGCTGTCATGGAAGGTGGCGAGCCGGTCGTCATCCCCAACGCCGAAGGCGGGCGCACCACGCCATCGGTGGTCGCCTTCACCCGCAGCGGCGAGCGCCTGGTGGGCACGCTGGCCCGCCGTCAGGCCGCCGTCAACCCCGAGAACACCATCTCGTCGATCAAGCGCTTCATGGGCCGCCTCGTCAACGAGGTGAGCAATGAGGCCAAGCAGGTGCCGTACAAGATCGTGCCCGGCAAGGACGGTCGCGTCGAGGTGGAGGTGGCTGGTGAGCGCCACACCCCCGAGCAGATCTCCGCGATGATCCTGCAGAAGCTCAAGACGGATGCCGAGGCCTACCTGGGTGAGAAGGTGACCGAGGCCGTCATCACCGTCCCCGCGTACTTCAACGACGCCCAGCGCCAGGCCACCAAGAACGCCGGCCAGATCGCCGGGCTGAACGTCCTGCGCATCATCAACGAGCCCACCGCCGCCTCTCTCGCCTACGGGCTCGAGAAGAAGGAGAACGAGAAGATCCTCGTCTTCGACCTCGGCGGCGGCACCTTCGACGTCTCGATCCTGGAGGTCGGCGAGGGCGTCTTCGAGGTCAAGGCCACCAACGGCGACACCCACCTCGGCGGCGACGACTACGACCGTCGCATCGTCGACTGGCTCGCTGACGAGTTCAAGAAGGACCAGGCGATCGACCTGCGCAACGACCGTCAGGCGTTGCAGCGTCTCACCGAGGCCGCTGAGAAGGCCAAGATCGAGCTCTCCCAGCGCCAGGAGACCGAGGTCAACCTGCCGTTCATCACAGCGGACGCCTCAGGGCCGAAGCACCTCGCCATCACGCTGTCGCGCAGCAAGTTCGAACAGCTCACCGAGGACCTCACCAACCGCACCCGCAAGCCGTTCGAGGACGCGCTCAAGGACGCCGGTCTGTCCGCATCGGAGCTCGACGAGGTGATCCTCGTCGGTGGCTCCACCCGGATGCCGGTCATCCAGGAGCTGGTCAAGTCCTTCACAGGGAAGGAGCCCCACCGCGGCGTCAACCCCGACGAGGTGGTGGCCATCGGTGCGGCGATCCAGGCCGGCGTCCTCAAGGGCGATGTCAAGGACGTCCTGCTCCTCGACGTCACCCCGCTGAGCCTCGGCATCATGACCGAGGGCGAGGTGAACACCAAGCTCATCGAGCGCAACACCACGATCCCGACGTCGAAGTCGCAGGTGTTCTCGACCGCATCGGACAGCCAGCCTTCCGTGGAGGTGGTGGTGCTGCAGGGCGAGCGCCCGCTGGCGCGCGACAACCGCATCCTCGGCACCTTCACGCTCGACGGCATCGCGCCGGCGCCACGTGGGATGCCGCAGATCGAGGTCACGTTCGACATCGACGCCAACGGCATCCTCAACGTCAGCGCCAAGGACCGCGGCACCGGCAAGGAGAACCGCGTGACCATCACCGGCTCGACCACGCTCGACAAGAGCGAGGTGGAGCGCATGGTGAAGGAGGCCGAGGCGAACGCCGAGGACGACCGCAAGCGCGCGGAGGCGATCGAGACCCGCAACCGTGCGGAGAACCTCGCCTACCAGGCGGAGAAGGCGCTCACCGACGCGGGCGACAAGGTGCCCGCGGACGTCCGCACCGAGATCGAGTTCAAGGTCACGGCAGTGCGTGAGGCGGTGACGGCGGGTGACACCGACCGCATCAAGTCGGCGGCCGACGACCTCCAGGGCTCGATCCAGAAGATCGGTGAGGCGGTGTACGCGCAAGCGGCCGCCACCCCCACCGAGCCGAGTCAGAACGGGACTGCGACTCCCGAGGACAACGCAGCGCCGCCCGCCGGCGACGACGTCGTCGACGCGGAATTCAAGGAAGTCTGAGCAGCCCCGCGCGGCTGCGCCGCGTGGGGACCCTGTGTCTTTCGAGAGGGGCGATGCGCCCCTCTCGCTGCGCCGGCAGAGCCTGCTTGCGACGGATCTTTCCCGATGACGCCCCCTCGGGCGCGTAATCTGGCGCGGTACCGAACACTTGGTCCCTTTCGCGCATGCGGACATCGAGCGCATGATGGTTGTGCCACGCCGCCCCCGGGCGCCCCCGGAGGGGGCTTCACGGTGGAGAGGAGGCACAGCACATGGCGCGAGGATTCGAAGACTCGGCGTTGCGGACGCCTGAGCAAGCGGCGCCGCTCGTCGCGGACCCGGCCCCATTGGGCCTCGCGGGGTTCGGGTTCACCACGCTGCTGTTCGGACTGGTGAAGTCGGGCATCCTGGGCAGCGGAGCGCCCGGGGTGAGTGCAGGCGTTCTCTCGCTCGCGCTTACGTTCGGCGGCCTGGCGCAGCTCCTGGCCGGGATGTGGGCCTTCAAGCGCGGCAACACATTCGCCGCCACGGCGTTCACCGCGTACGGAGCCTTCTGGTTCAGCTTCTTCCTGCTGGTCAATGTCTTCATCCCGCAGATGATCGCCGGCAAGGCGACAACCAGCGATGTCACCACCTTCGTGGCCACGTACGAGCTTGCCTGGGCGATCTTCACCGCCTACATGTTCATCGCTTCGCTGGCGGGGGCTCGTGCGGTCCAGGCGGTGTTCTTCTTGTTGACGGTGACCTTCGCGGTGCTCGCCATCGCCGACTACGCGGCCAGCACCAGCATCGGCAAGGTGGGTGGTTGGATCGCACTCGCGACCGCCGCGGCCGCCATCTACGCGTCCTTCGCTGATGTGACCAACGCCAACTTCAAGAGGCGTGTGCTGCCAACCTGAGCGAACGACAGACGACGGATCAGCGGCGCAGCGCGGAGGAGACCAACCTGATGGCTCAGACGGCTTCGGATTCCACCATCGACGCCCTCCTCAAGGAGGGGCGGACGTTCCCGCCCAGCGCGGAGTTCACGGCACAGGCGAACGTCCGCGATGACAGCCTCTGGCGTGAGGCTGAGGCGGACCCCGAGGCGTTCTGGGCCAGGCAGGCGCAGAAGTACCTCAGCTTCTCGCGGCCCTGGGACACCGTCCTCGAGTGGCACCTGCCCTTTGCGAAGTGGTTCGTGGGCGGCACGCTCAACGCCAGCTACCAGGCGCTCGACCGCCACGTGGAAGCCGGGCGGGGCGACAAGGTCGCCTACCTGTGGGAGGGCGAACCCGGCGACACCCGCAGAATCACCTACGCCGAGCTGCTCGAGGAGGTGTGCCGTTTCGCCAACGCACTGCGCGGGCTCGGCGTCAAGCGTGGTGACCGCGTCGGCATCTACATGGGCATGGTGCCGGAGCTTCCGGTGGCGATGCTCGCGTGCGCACGCATCGGTGCCGCGCATTCAGTGGTGTTCGGCGGCTTCTCTGCCGACGCCGTCGCCGACCGCATGAACGACTCCGGGTCGGTCTGCCTCATCACCCAGGACGAGGCGTGGCGACGGGGCGCGACCGTCCCGTTGAAGAAGAACGTCGACGAGGCGCTGACAAAGACCGAGACCATCCGAGAGGTGGTGGTGCTGCGCAGGACCGGGAACGATGTACCCATGACCGCGGGCCGCGACCACTGGTACCACGACCTGGTCGCCGACCAGCCGGCCACCTGCGAGCCCGAGGCGATGGACAGCGAGGACCTCCTGTTCACGCTATACACGTCTGGGACCACGGCGAAGCCGAAGGGCATCAAGCACAGCACCGCCGGCTATCTCCTCCAGGCGATGTACACGCACGACCTGGTCTTCGACATCCATCCCGAGTCTGTGTACTGGTGCGCCGCCGACATCGGCTGGGTCACGGGGCACAGCTACATCGTGTACGGACCACTCGGCAACGGCGTGACGTCGGTGATGTACGAAGGCACGCCCGACTTTCCCGACAAGGACCGCTGGTGGGCGACCATCGAGAAGTACAGGGTGACCGTCCTGTACTGCGCGCCCACCGCGATCCGCACCTTCATGAAGTGGGGACGCGCGTACCCCGACAAGCACGACCTGTCCTCGCTGCGCGTGCTCGGGACCGTCGGCGAGCCGATCAACCCCGAGGCCTGGATCTGGTACCGCGAGATGATCGGCGGCGGGCGCACGCCGGTCGTCGACACATGGTGGCAGACGGAGACCGGCGGGATCATGATCGCCCCGCTGCCGGGCGTGACCACGCTGAAGCCGGGCTCGGCGACGCGCCCCCTCCCCGGCATCGGAGCGTCGGTCGTCGACGAGCAGGGCAACGAGGTACCCCTCGGTGGCGGCGGCTACGTGGTGCTCACCCGGCCGTGGCCGGGGATGCTGCGCGGCATCTGGGGCGACGACGAGCGATACACGAAGACCTACTGGAAGAAGTACGGGGACCGCTACTTCGCCGGGGATGGAGCCCGCATCGACGCGGAGGGGGACTTCTGGTTCATGGGTCGCGTGGACGACGTCATGAACGTCAGCGGGCACCGCATCAGCACCACCGAGGTCGAGTCGGCGCTCGTCGACCACCCCAAGGTCGCCGAGGCCGCGGTGACCGCCAAGGCTGATGAACAGACCGGCCAGGCAGTGGCAGCGTTCGTCACGCTGCGCGGCGGCTTCGAGGAGAGCACCGAGCTCGCCAGCGAGTTGCGCGAGCACGTCGGCAAGCTGATCGGGGCGATCGCCAAGCCGAAGTGGATCACCTTCACACCGGAGTTGCCGAAGACTCGCAGCGGCAAGATCATGCGCCGCCTGCTCCGCGACATCTCGGAGAAGCGCCAGCTCGGGGACACGACAACCCTGGCCGATGCCAACGTGGTCAAGGAGTTGCAGACCCGAGCCGCCGCGGAAGCGGACAAGGAGCAATAGATAGCGAGGGGGGAACAGGTTCCCCCCTCGGCACCCCCCAGCGCGGAGTCAGCTCCGGCGAAGTGAGTTCGCCTGCGCTGACGGGTTCAGTCGCTGAGGAAGGAACGCAGTTCCCCCTCCGCTCAAACTTGATCTATGCGGGCCAGCACCCAGTCGTAGTCGCCACTCATCACCGGCGCCTTGCAGTACGAGCACACGCCGCTGAGGTCGACGTCGAGAGGGGCGCCGCAGTTGGGACAGTGCTGCGCCATGGTTCCGCCATCCGCGCGGGTGGTGGCCTTCGATGAGCGCTCGAACAACCAGTCCTCGTACCACTCGCGCACGGCGCGGTCACCGCGGACGACCTTGCCGCTGGCGACGTCTACGTCGTAGTCGGCGCATGCCGCATGCATGCGGAGCTGGATGTGATCGTGGTGTGCGTCACTGCCCGCGCTCACGATGGTGGCGCCGGCCAGCGCGAGGTTGTCGAGCACGTTGCGCTGTCCCTTGGCAACGTACTGCTCGATCTGCGCGCGATGCTGGTCCCAGAGGGTATTCGACATGACGCGCCGGCTCTCCTCGGGCTTGCAGTCGCTCCATGCCTTCTCGACGATGAAGAACTCGCGCTGCGCGAGGTTGACGAACTCGGTCTCGTCGAACTGCGGGTCGTGCGCGCGGATGGCGTCGAGCCCCGCGGTGACACTGTCCGCGCCCGCCCGCGCCTGCTGGCCGACACCGAAGCCGGCGGGCACGCCCATCGGGCGGTCAGCTCCGGAGGACTGCTGGTACCCCGGCCAGCCGGTGCGGCCCATGCCACCTGGCGTTGCCGGCGACCCGCGGTACGACATCCGCCGCCAGGCGTTGAACGCGGCGAGGAGCAGGAAGATGAAGAAGACCGGGCCCCCACCGAAGAAGAGCAGCGACAGCAGCCCGAGGGAGCCGAGGCCGCCGCCCCCGTAGTAGCCACCGCCGCCGTAGTAGCCGCCGCCCCCGTAATAGCCGCCGCCACCGCCGCTCAACCCTCCGCCTCCGAAGCTCTGGCCACCGCCGGCCCGAAGCAGCATCGCGTGGTGCAGCACGAGCTGCGTAGTAACCATCACGGCCTCCAGGTCTCGCCCGGCGCGGGCGGTGGCGGAAGCGGGTACCCATCGACGCGCTCATCGACTGCATCGCCACGATCACCCAGCAGCCGCGCGAACAATCCCTGGAGAAGGATCGGGATGGCGATGGCGACGACCCCGAGGATGAAGGTCGGGGCGTTGGGCAGGTTGGCCTCGTTGCTGAGGCCGTTGTAGCAGAAGAGGGCTTCCACGAACGAGATGGCGATGATCAGCGCCATGCCCACCACCAGCACCACCTCCTGGTTGCTGTCCTCCAGCATCCCGACGTGGGGCCAGCGGCGCTTGGCGATGCGGTAGATCTTCAGCGCGGTCCAGGAGTTCAACATCAGGCTGCTGACGAAGGCGAGCACGCTGATCCCGAGCCGGAACTGCGGCAGGTTGTGGACGATGAAGGCGGCGATGTTGACGATGATCAGGCCGATCGGGGTCACCGCCCCGATCGCCGGGATCGTCCACCGGCGCAACGCGGCGCCAGGTCCGCGGCGCCTCGGAAGGTCGAGCTGGCTGCGTCGCATCCGGGTGGACATGACCTAAGAGTACGGACCTGTGGTCACAAGAGGGGCGGCGCGATGACCTCCGTCGATACACAGCCGTGATGGCATTGCGAACGGCTCCTCTGACCCGCGATCGAGAGCCGCCTCTAGGCTGGCCACATGTCCCCTCACGGAGCACACCGCGTCTGGCTGCGTACGGCCGCCGCCGCCGGCGCCTCTCTGCTCGCCCTCTCCTCCACGGGCGCGCTTGTCACCGCAGCCGTGGTCGGTCACCCGGGCTCAGTGACTGGCGCGGTGCTGGTCGACTCCCAGGGCAATGACAACGGTCAGGGCAACGGCAACGGCAACGGCGAGAACAAGCACCGCAGCGACGAACGCAAGGCGATCATCGCGGCGATCAAGAAGCACGAGCACCCGCCGGTCAAGCCCCCGGTGAAGCTTCCCCACCCGACTCCCCAGCCCCATCCGACGCCCGCCGTCAAGCCGCCCGCCCACGTGCGGCCCGGTGTGGAACCCGCTGCCGTCCCCCCTGCCCTGACGCACCGGCCGGCGCCGGCGAAGCCGGCTCCGACGGCACGGGTGATGGTCGACACCTCCGACCCGGCCCCCTTCTCCGCCGAGCCGGTCGCCGCCACCGACGTCGCACGAGTGCTCCCCATCGAACGCCTCGGACCACTGAGCGGCATCAGCTTCGGCAGCGGATTGTTCATCTGGCCGCTCCTCCTGGCGGTGGACGTCTTCGCACTCGCCGTGCTCACGCGGATGGCCTTGCGCCGGCGGCTCGCCTCGCCGGAGGACTGACCCGCCCCGCGGGTGCTCATGGCGGGGACTGGCCAGGGGTGGCGGAGCACCCTGACCGCGCGGCTGCTCGTCGGCGGTCTCGTGATCACGATTGCGCTGGTCGCAACCGTGTCGGGATTCCTGCTGGTCAGCCGCGCTCTGCAGACTGACCAGGCGGTGCAGTCGGAGGCGAGCAACCGCTCCGCCACCGGGTACCAGCTGCTCGTGCACGTCACCGAGCCGCAGACACAGTTCGCCGCGACGACGCTGGCACGCGCGGCGTCCCTCGAGAAAGCCCTCGCGCTGCCCAATGCGCCGGCGCGCGCGACAGCGGTGAGCACTCTCTTCGACTCCGGCCTCGGGGGAACCTCATCGCCGGGGAGCCGCGTCGCAGTCATGGACAGCACCGGTGCACCCGTGTTCACCAGCGAGTGCGGAGTGGGCCAGGCCGTCGCCGCCTGTGAGGCAGAGGCGGGGGCGCACCTCAGCACGGCGACACCCTCGGTGGCCCTGGCCCTGGCCGAGGGACGGCGTGCTGAATGCGCCAACACAGCCGCCGCGGACCGCAAGATCGCCAAGACCTGCCCGGCCGGCTACGAGGGCACCGAGCTCATCGGCAATGTCCTGCCCGCCTTCGACGCCGCGGTCGCGGTGAGGAACGCCACCACCCACGCGTTCATCGGGGTGGTGGTGTACAGCACCACCCTCCAGGCACAGTTCGCGCGCTTCGGCTCGGCCCTCCTGTACACGCCGGCGCTCCTGACGGCCGGCCGGACCCCCCACCTCTACCGGTTCGACCCCGCGCACAACTACGCGCTGGTCGCGGGAAGGGTGGACCCGCAGTGGACTCCGGTGCTGGCCCACCACCCCGGCTCGTTCTCCGCCGAGTACCTCGACGGCACCGGCGGGAGGGTCGCCGTCTCGTACCTGGCGGTCACCGCACCCGACGGCAGCGTCCCCGGCTACCTCGGTGTCGAGGTGCCGACGGCGGTGTTCGCGGGCCAGACCGGCGCGGACGAGCGCACCATCCTGCTCATCGGGATCACGGCGATCGTGCTGGTGTTCCTGATCATCGCCGGGTTTGCGTCGCGCTTCGTGGTGCGCCCGATCGCCCGCCTGGAGCGCGGTGTGCGGCGCATCGCGGGCGGTGACCTCAGCTCGGATGTCCCGGTCACCAGCGACGACGAGCTCGGCCGGCTGGCGCGCAGCGTCAACCGCATGCGCGCGCAGATCGCCGGGTACATCGGCCACCTCGACAGCTCGATCGAGCGGCTCGAGAGCGTCTCCCACGCCCTGACTGCCACCGGGGAAGGCGTGGAGGCGCTGCGCCGCAGCGTTCTCGCGGCCGCGTGCGCCATCGGTGGCGGGCAGGCACGCGGGGCGCTGTTCACCATTGAGGATGGCTCGTTGCATGCGGCCGGCGGCGCGCCGCAGAACGTGCTGGCGGCGTTCGGCGCGGCGGAGGTGGACCGGCTGGTGCGTGGGGAGCGCGTCCGGCGCGCCGCCGACGACACCGCGCCGGGGCTGCTCGCGGTGCCCATGATGTACCACGCGGAGGTGGTGGGTGCCCTCGCAGTCTGGACGTTCGACGCGCTGTCCGACAGCGACGAGAGGGCGCTCGCCGCACTCGCCAACAACGCCAGCGTCGCGATGGAGAACACGCGCCTCTTCGAACAGGAACGACAGACCGTGCAGCGGCTGCGCGAGCTGGACGTCCTCAAGACGAACTTCCTCACCACGACGCAGCACGAGCTGCGCACTCCGGTCCTCGCCATCAAGGGCGAGATCGAGCTGATCACCGCTGCCTGGCAGCAGCTCGACGAGCCGACCAAGCTCGAGCTGGTCCGTGATATGGAGATCTCCGCCCGTCTGCTCGGTGACATCGTCGAGAACATCGTGGTGTTCTCGCTGCTCAACTCGGAAGCGGTGACCTTGCGCACCGAGCACGTCGACGTCGCCTCAGCCATCAACGCGACCGCCACACAGCTGCGCGAGAACTACAAGGACGGGCTGCCCGTCGATCTCACGCTGACCTTGGCGCCCGGGATCGACATCCTGGCCGACCGGGAGAGGTTCCAACAGGTGATGCGCGCCCTTCTCGACAACGCTGTGAAGTTCACGCCCGCGGGCGGCCGGGTCAGCGTGGTCACGCGCAGGGTCGGTTCCAGCTGCCGGATCGACGTGATCGACGACGGCATCGGCATCGACGAGGGCGAGCTCCCCACCATCTTCGACCACCTTCGTCAGGTGGATGGTTCGCGCACGCGACGCTATGGCGGGATGGGCATGGGCCTTGCTCTGGTGCGGCGCCTCAGCGAAGCACACCACGCCGAGGTCGCGGTCACCAGCAACCCCGGCAACGGGACGTGCCTCACGCTGACCTGGCCACTCGCCGTCGAGCGTCGCGAGGTGATCGAGGAGCGCGTGGGCTGAGCCCGCGGCTCAAGCGATCAGACCGCTCCGCCGCCAGAGCAGGAGCCCCGGTCCGCCCAGCAGGTCGTTGGTCGCGAGGAAGCGCACCAACCTCGATGCCGCCCAGCGCATCAACTCGCGGCGCACCGGGCTGGCCAGCGCAACCCGGCGCGCCTCAGCCGGGTCGAGCCCGACGGCCGCGTACGCGTCCGGGTGCACCAGGTGTCCGCTGACGGTCCATGCGGAGCGCGCCACCACCCAGCGGGCCCAGGCCAAGGCGGGCGGTGTGGCGGCGGCCACCTGGCGCTCCAGCTCCTCGTGCGCGTAACGGACGTGGCGCGCCTCCTCGATGACGTGGATCTGCGAGATGCGCCGCGTCAGCGGCTGCACGGTCTCGTCGATCATCAGCTCGCGCTGGAACGAGTCGAGGATCTCCTCGGCGATGAGGATCGCGGCGAAGACCTCGGGTCCGCTGGCGGTGCTCTTCAGCAGCCGGCCGAGGGTATGCGCCAACCGTCCCGGTCCGTACGACGGGCATCCGAGCTTCTCGATCATCCGCGAGAACATCACCGAATGACGGCACTCGTCCCCGATCTCGACCAGCGCGTAGCGGACGTGGTCGCTGGTGGCGGGCAGGTCGTAGACGTGGCGCGCCAGCAGCTGGAGGAGGATCAACTCGAACCAGATCCCCACGCTGGCCGTGCTGGCGATCTCGTGACGCGACAGGTCGATGCGCTGGCGGCAACTCATCCGCTCCCACAAGGGCGTGCCGTACAGGCTGACCCGGTGCTCGGGCATGTAGAACGTGTCCTCGAGGAGCGGCTGCTCCCAGTCGACGTCCACCTCCGGGTCGAAGGATTTCTGGGCCGAGGCGCGCAGCAGTCGTTGCGCGATCACCTCGCGATCGGTCCTGTCGAGCAGTGTGCTCATGCGCTCCTCTCCTGCAAGGTGGGTGGGGGCGGATCAGGGAGACCGAGACGGCCGCGCATGCCGGCGGCCAGCGGCGCCGTGCTGTGGCGTCCGCGGACGAGGTCGCGCCGCAGCCGTCTGCGGATGGCCGCGTCGACAGCTCCCGGCAGGTGCCGGGACGCGGCCAGCTCGAAGCGCCCGAGCGGCGTACAGGCCAGGTCACGTGGCGGCCGCGTCGCGGTGAGCGCTCGCATCACTGTCGCCACGACGTCAGCCGGCAGCTGGGCCCGTGTGGCCGCCTCCAGCGAAAGGCCGGCGGCGACGCTCGCGTCATGGATCGGCGTGCGGATGTAGCCCGGGTACACGGTGGTCACGCCGACGTGGCTGCCGTACTCCGCCCGCACACTGTCGGCATAGGCCGCGAGCCCACGTTTCGACACGGTGTACGCCGCGGCGAAGGGGAGGCTCGCATAGGCGAGTTGCGAGGAGACGAACACCAACCGCCCGCGGTTGTCGACGAGGTCATCCACGCACGCGGCCGTCACCCGCCACGCACCGAACAGGTTGATGTCGACGGTGCGCATGACCGCCTCGCCGGGCTCCGTCCCCGCGCTGGTGGGAAGCCCGACGCCGGCGAAGTGAACGACCGCGTCGATGCCATCCAGGTACGAGCGTGCCCGAGCGACCGCCTCGGCCACGCTCCCCGCATCGCGGACGTCGCAGGGGATGATCCCGGCACCCCCGGCGAGGTCGAGGCCGGCCACCTTGGCGCCACCCTCGCGCAGAGCCGCCGTGGTGGCACCTCCCAGCACCCCGGCGGCACCCGTCACGACGACGCGACGGGCCCGGAGCGCCCTGCTGCTCATGCCACCCTCGCGGGTGCCGCGTCCTCGGCAGGAGCGTTGCCCTGCACGCGGCGCGATGCACGGCGGCGCTGCCGCCAGCTGTACACGTCGAGGATGCGATTGGCGACGGCGATCTCGCGCATGGTCTCGCTCACCCCGACGAGGTGACGGGCCTCCGCGGGCCGGAGCCGGGCGAGGTCGACCGCGATGGGGTGATCGACGCCCGCCTGGATGCGCGCCATCCGCGCCAGGAGCTCCGAGCCGCGGCTGATCAGGGGTCCTGCGCCGCCGCGCGGCTGGAGGACACCGAAGACGTAGAGGCCGGCCATGGTCGGCGCCAGCATCCCGAAGACGCGCTTGGGGATCCCGTCCTCCCACTCGAAGATGTCGCGGTCGAGGAACGGGAAGCTGACCGAGAAGCCCGTCGCCCAGACGATGCTGTCGACCTCGTCGTGCCGCCCGTCGACGAACGTGACGGTGTTGCCGTCGAAGCGCTCGATGTCGGGGCGGTACTCGACCCTGCCGTGACGGAGGGCGTGCAGCATCTCGCTGTTGACGACAGGGTGACGGTCGAAGAGGCGGTGGTCCGCCGCCGGGATACCGTACCGCTCGTTGCTGCCATGGATGACCCGAACCATGGTGCCCAGGAAAGCGCGCTGCGCCCAGAGGGGAAGCCACGCACGGTCGAGCTCCGCGGCAGGGATGCCGAGGACGGTCTTGGGGAGGAAGTGGTAGCCGCGACGCATCGAGATCAGCGCGTGTCCGAAGTGGCGCGACGCCTCGACGGCGATGTCGCAGCCGGAGTTGCCCGCCCCCACCACGAGGACGCGCGAGCCCGCGAGATCGCCGGGGTTGCGGTAATCCTTGGAGTGAAGCTGCAGCCCGCTGAAGGTCCCGGGCCGGGTGGGGACGCGTCGATCCCAGTGGTGGCCATTGCACACCACCACTCCGGCGTACCGTCGCGTGGCCACCGTTCCGTCGGGCAACCGCAGGGTCGCGTCCCAGCCGCCGACGCCGTCGGGCGTGACCGGGACCACGCGGGTGACCAATGTCCGGAACTGGATCAGGTCGCGGAGCGAGAAGGCCTCCGCGTAGGCGCGCAGGTACGCGAGCACCTGGTCTCGGCTCGGGAAGTCGGGGTAGCCGCGCGGCATCGGGAACTCGGCGTAGCCGGTGGTGTCGCGCGAGCTGATGATGTGCGTCGAGTCGTACACGCCGTTCAGCCAGTTGCCGCCGACGTCGTCGTTCTGCTCGACGACCTCGACGTCGATCCCGTCGGCGCGCAGTGCGCGGGTCACTCCGAGACCGGCGTAGCCGGCGCCGATCACCAGGTGGGGGGCGGCTGGGGCGGTCACGGTCACCTCCTCTCGACTGTACGTTACCCTGAGTAACGGTTACTATTAGTAGCATGCGCTCCCGAAAAGTCAAGGGCGTCGCGACGGGCAGCCCTGAGCGGCATCCCGACCAGGGGCAGGTGTCGGCGGCCGGGCAGCGCGAACGCTGGCGTGGCCATCGCGAGACACGCCGTGCGGAGCTCGTCGAAGCCGCGGTGGAGGCGATTCGAGCGCACGGCGCCGGGGTCGGGATGGAGGACATCGCGGCCCAGGCCGGGGTGAGCAAGCCCATCCTCTACCGCCACTTCGCGGACCGCGCCGACCTCTGGCTGGCCGTCGGGCGCCGGGTCAACGACGAGCTGCTCACCGCCATGTCGAGTGCGCTCCTCGTCGACCGCCCTCCTCGGGAGACCATCGCGGCGGTCGTCGACACCTACCTCGCGCTCATCGAGCAGGACACCGAGATCTACCGTTTCGTCGTGCACGGTTCCCTCGCCGACCGGGGCATGAGCTCCGATCTGGTGCACGCGCAGATGGAGCTGATGGCGACTGAGGTCGCGCGTGTCCTCGGGGATCGCCTGCGTGATGCCGGCGTCGATTCAGGGGGAGCGGAGCCCTGGGCGCACGGGATCGTGGGGATGGTTCAGGCGGCTGCGGATTGGTGGATCGACCGGCGCTCGATGTCTCGCGCAGCGCTGGTGGCGTACCTCACCGCGATGATCTCGACGGGCGTCGAGGGATTGTTCGCGGTCGCCGTCACGGACGCGGCTCCGAGGCAGCGCCACACCCTGCGCGTCGTCGACGAACCAGGCCCCGAGGGGAGCTGACACAGCCGGCGTGGCCGGCGCCCGGGCGCGGTACCATGGGTGTGCGGGCTTCACCTCGTGGGGGCGTATGGTTTCGACGGGGTCGTGGTTTGCGTGATGGCGAGTCGAGCCCCGGGCTCGTAAAACCGGGAAAAACATAAGTGCGAATACTGCACAGCCCCTTGCGCTCGCTGCGTAAGTAAGGCAAACGCTCAGGCTACGGCCTGACGTCGACCGGTCGAGCGGCTGTGGCGACCGGACCCGACGTTAATACCAGCAGCCTCGGCCCCCGCTGGCGTCACGGCGGCGGGGGCGACGCACACCGTGACTGGCCGATGCGGAGCCTGGTCCCAGGGCGACGCACCGGTGAGAACAAAACCGGGACTACA
This sequence comes from Candidatus Dormiibacterota bacterium, assembly GCA_963823765.1. Taxonomy (GTDB): domain Bacteria; phylum Chloroflexota; class Dormibacteria; order Aeolococcales; family Aeolococcaceae; genus Aeolococcus. The sequence goes on along the minus strand of CAWGML010000001.1, from coordinate 495,915 downwards.
CTCGTAGATGTTGCGCTTGACACGGCTTCGGACCCGGGTTCGATTCCCGGCGCCTCCACCACCGTTTGGCATAAGAATTGCTGGCTGTGGGCTGACCATGAAGCCAATTTCTGGGCTGAGATGGTCACGAAAGCCTCCAGTCCTTGGGCCGGGTATCGAGGGAGTAAGGCTACACCTGCCGCCATCGGCCACCGCGCGATACCCTTCCCCGCAAAGCGTTTGTCCAATTAGGGGGGAGACGAAATGGCACGATCCAAGCATGTCGTCGTTGCACTCGCAGCGGTGGCCGTCGCGGCTGGGGTCACCACCGGGGTGTCGGCTGCGACAACCGCCACCGCGCCGTCGGTGAAGGCCTGCACCACGAGCACCGGCTTTCTCAAGCTCGCCAATGCCGCCGGGCAGTGCCCGAGCGGCACCTCGGCCGTGACCATCAATGAGCAGGGTCCGCGCGGACCGCGCGGCCTGAGCCCAGTGTCGCTGTACATCGACCGCAGCACGCCCGGCGGCAGTGGCAGCGCGACGCTGCCGAACGGTGACTCGCTGTCGATCTTCTGCGGCAGCAACGACGGCATCCCGACACCGTTCGTGGAGGTCTCGCAGTCCGGCGCCGTCTACTACGTCCACGGCACCCTGGACAACCAGGGCACCGGCACCGTCGACTACATCGACCCTAACGGCGCGGTCGCCGAGCCGGCCGGCCACAGCCTGGTCGGAACCTCGCCGACGGGTTACTTCGAGTTCGCTGGCCTGGCCAACGGAGCCCAGCCTGCGTACGCCTCGATCCATATCCTGATCAACGCGGGAACTGACGTGTTCACGCTCGACGCCTCGGTCTACAGCGCCACCAATCGCTGCCAGATCGTCGTCGAGGCAACGCCAGCGAGCTAGGACCTCACGCCGGCGGGCACGCCCCGCTCCGAGAGGTGCAATGTCCGCCAGACCGATGACGCAGATGCCAGGGCCAAAGGAGCTGCCTCGGCGGAGCCAGTACTCGGTTCACCCAGCCTCACTGGGCGCCCCCGTCGCGGACGGCGCGCTTCGCATTCTCCGAATGCAGCTCAGTTGGACCGTGACGCGCTGACGTAACCATCCGGCAACAGGGGAACCGGGGCTGCGGCGAGAGCGGCCGCCGTCGTGCACCCTGCGACGTGCGGGTCCACTCAGGCGGCGGGCTCGTGGCTTCCGGCTGCGCCTGCACACGAGATCGAGGGTCGTCTGGTGAAAGCCCGCACCGAGCTGGTTCCCCGGACTGCAACGGCAGCCGCGCCCAGCGACGCGCCCCAGCCACCGCGGCGACAACCGGGTCGGTGGTGGCCGCAGCGACTCCCATGGTTCCTGCCGCAGGGGCGGCGACTGCCCGAGGACGCTTGGCGCAAGCGCCACAGGGGTCTGACGCTGCTCCTGTGGGCCCACGTTCCTGTGCTGTTCGGGTTTGCGGTGCTGCGGGGATTCTCGCCCGCGGCGGCTGCCCTTGAATGCTCGGTGCTCCTGCTCCCGGGGATGGCCGCACTGGTCCCGCGCTGGAGCCGCAACGTCAGGTCGGCGAGCACCTCCCTGGGCTTGGTCATCGCCGCCTCGATCTTCGTGCACTTCGCAGGTGGGATCATCGAGGCCCATTTCCAGTTCTTCGTGGTCCTGGCGTTCCTGGTGCTGTACCAGTCATGGACCCCATTCCTGGTCGCACTGGCGTACGTCGTCCTCGAGCACGGCATCGTCGGGGTGCTCGATCCCCAGGCCGTGTACAACACGCCTGCATCGCAAGCGCACCCGTGGGCATGGGCCGCGTTGCACGGGGGTTTCGTGCTGGCGGCGAGCTTTGGGAACCTGCTGGCTTGGCGCCTCACCGAGAACGAGGCGGTGCAGGACCGTCTCACCGGGCTGCCCAACAGGTCGGCGTTTCTCGACGCGCTCGACACGACGATGGGCCGGCGCCGGATGGCCACGGCGGTGCTCTTCATCGATCTCGACAACTTCAAGGATGCCAACGACGCCTTCGGTCACGATGTCGGCGATCTGTTGCTCCAGGCGACGTCCACCCGGCTGTTCAACGCCATCCGGACGGGCGACGTCCTGGCGAGGCTGGGCGGCGACGAGTTCGCGGTGGTTCTTGCGGGCTTGCAGGACCGCGCCGAGGGATTGGCGGCGGCCGAGCGCCTGCTCGGCCACCTGTCGGAGTCATTCCGGATCGACGGGCTCGACCTCTCCGTGTCGGCCAGCGTCGGCCTGGCATACGGCGAGGAGGCACCCTCCTCCACCGCGCTGCTGCGCAACGCCGACCTTGCGATGTACGAGGCAAAGCGCCGCGGTGGACGGCGGGTGTGCGAGTACCAGCCGGCCCTGCACGCCCTCGCGCTGCGCCGAACCGAGCTCGAGGCGGAACTGCGCGGTGCTCTCAAGCGCGACGAGTTCGTGGTTCACTACCAGCCCATCTTCGACCTCTCGTCCGGGCGCCTCGTCGGTACCGAGGCGCTGGTGCGCTGGGCTCACCCCTCTCGCGGCCTGGTGCCCCCAGGCGACTTCATCCCGGCCGCCGAGCGCTCCGGCGTCATCGTGCCGCTGGGCCTGTGGGTGCTGCGGACGGCGTGCCACCAGACAGCGTCGTGGCAGGCTCTGCATCCTGGGAAGGTCCCGCTGACTGTGTCGGTCAACCTCTCGGCGCGCCAGCTCGCCTCCTCGGGGCTGTACTCGAACGTTGTCGACGTGCTGAGCAGTTCCGGGCTCGCTCCGTCGTCCCTCTGCCTCGAGATCACCGAAGGGTCGGTGATCAGGGACTTCGAGGCGGCCCTGGCAACGCTCAATGAGTTGAAGACGCTGGGTGTGGCATTGGCACTCGACGACTTCGGCACCGGCTACTCGTCGCTGAGTCATCTGCAGCGCCTGCCCGTGGACTCGGTGAAGATCGACCGGGGATTCGTCGACGGCCTCGACGCCGACAACCACAACGCCCGCATCGTCGTGGCGATCATCGACCTCGCGCACGCGCTGGGCATCTCGGCCACTGCCGAGGGTGCGGAGACCGACGTGCAGCTGGCCACGCTCCGTGACATGCGGTGCGACCTCGTCCAGGGGTTTGTGTTGGGCCGGCCAGTGCCCGCGGACGAGCTCGGCCTCACCGTGAGGGCACGCTCTCAGGCTGTCCCGATGCCGTCGGGGGCCATCCGAGCATCGGCGTGACCAACCACCTGCAAGGGATCGTTGCTGCGACGTCGGGGGTGACGACCCACCTCCCACACATCCTCGAGGCGCTGGCGTTCATGGTGGTGGTCATTGGCGGCGTCGCCGTGACAGAGGCCGTGAACGGCCGGCGGGGCCGGCGTGGCGAGCACCCGGAGCCACCACGAGCGTCGCGGAAGGAACGAGCACAGCCCATGATTCTGCTGCCATTGGTCGGTGTCGGCTCCGCCGCCGCTGCGGCCGTTCACCTGGTGGTGATGCCGCAGCACTTCCATGAATCGGTCCTGTACGGGATGTTCTTCGCGGCCGCGGCTTCGTGCCAGGTCGCCTTCGCTGTGATCACCCTCGGCTGGCCGTCCCGCACCGTCCTCATCGCCGGGTTGTTGGGCAACCTGAGCGTCGTCGTCATCTGGTTGCTCACCCGGGTCGTGGCCATCCCAGTCGGCCCGGCCGCGGGCACGACCGAAGGGTTCGCGGGCTTGGACATCCTCGCGACAACCTTCGAGGTCACCGTCGTCGCAGCATCGATTGCCCTGCTGCGCCGACCACACCTGCGATGCGCCTTGCACCCGTCGACATGGTCACCGCTGCTGTGGCCCGTCGCGGTGCTGGCGGCGGCTGCCATTCCAATCTCCAACTGGATCGCGCCGGCCGTCAGCTGACCCTGCGACCCTACAGCGCTGCCGGTGGGGCGTCCGGATCACCACGCTTGCGAACCTCCGCGAGCACGTCGGCCGCGTGGCGTGCGGCGTTCACCTGGGGCCACACGTGCTCGATGTCACCGTCGGGTCCCACCAGGAACGACACGCGCTGCACAACTGGAAGGATGCCCATCATCCGGCCGACTCCGTACGCCTTGCGAACACTGTGGTCCCTGTCCGATGCGAGCGCGAACTCCAGGCCGTACTTCTCCGCGAATCGCGTGTGTGACTCCCAGCTGTCCGTGCTCACCCCGATGACGTCGGCGCCGCTCTCGGTGAGGCTTGCGAGGTTGTCGTTGAGGGCGCACGCCTCGGCGGTGCACCCGGGAGTGTCGTCCTTGGGGTAGAAGTACACCAGCACCCACCTGCCGCGTAGGGACGAGAGCCTCAGCGTGGTTCCGTCGCGGCGGCGCGCGGTGATGTCGGGCGCCGGGTCGCCGGCCTCCAGCAATGCCATGGATCCTCCTTTCCCTGCAGCGTATGCGACCGGGCAGCTATCACGATCGCCAGCGTGTGTGGCGCGCATACTGCCGGCTGTGAGGGACGTGTGATCGAGCCGCACAGCCGGTCCGAGGACCTGGCGACGCATGCCACGAGGGAGCCCGAGCCGGCGTGGGTGCTGACCTTTCGAGACGAGTCGCAGTGGTGGCGGCGAGCGTTCGCTGAGATCCTCGGCACCTTCCTGCTGGTGCTTGGCGGCGTCGGCAGCAGCGTCGCGGTGTCGGTCACCGGGGTGCCCGTCTCACGAGCTGCTGCTGTGGCCGTGCCCGGCCTGACCGTCATGGCGGCGATCCTGTTCATGGGCAAGGTCGGTGGCGCGCACCTCAACCCGGTGGTCACCATCGCGTTCGCGATGCGACGCGACTTTCCCTGGCGGCGCGTGCCGGGCTACATCGTCAGCCAGCTCATCGGCGGCATGCTCGCGTGTCTCTTCCTGTGGGCGGTGTTCGGGCGGCCGGGCACCTTCGGCGCGACGGTGCCCGGGCCCTCCGTGTCGGACCTCCAGGCGATGGTGCTGGAGGCGGTGCTGACGATGGGCCTCGTCAGCGTGATCCTCGGCACCGCGTCCAGCGCACAGAACGTCGGCGGGTTGTCGGCAATCGCGGTGGGAGGCTACATCGCGCTGGCGGGGCTGTGGTCGAGCCCTCTCAGCGGCGCGTCGATGAACCCCGTCCGTTCATTAGCTCCAGACCTGGTTCGTGGAGACCTGACGCACACCTGGCTGTACTTGGCCGGCCCAGTCATCGGTGCAGTGCTCGCCGTCAGCTTCGCCTTCATCCTGCGTGGCCGCGGCGGGGACACCGGTGCGCTGCGCGCCGCCCAGGGAGAGGATCGACACGGACGTTCCTGAACTCACGCCTCGCTGCGGTTCTCGATCTCCCACGCGTGGTCGAGCACATGCCACGCGATGCGCCGTGCGCCGTAGCGCGGGAGCCATCCGCCCTCGACAAGGGGGGCGCCGGCGTGCGCGCTGCCGAGCACACCGAGAAGTGGGTCGCGCAGGGCGGCGATTGACTTCTTGTCGCCTCGACGCGGTGCGGGCACCCTCACCCCCAGCTTGCGGGCATATGCCTGCTCGGCACCGAGCACGTGGTCGACGATTGCGTCACGGTCGCGCCCGCCGCCGCGCGGGCCCTTGCGCAGGGACTGCGGTGCACCGGCGGCGACGCGGTCCAGGATCAACCACGCTGCGGCGACCAGCGCGACTGTGCGGCGTGCGTCGGCGCTGGTGAGCGGCTCGAGGTCAGCCGCGGCGGCTCGGTCCGGGACGCCGAAGTCGGTGGTGGCCGTCCCGGGCAGGCGCTCGACCACCGAGTACTCCCCGGGCGCGAACGTCACCGCCGCCTCAGCCGCCACGGCTGCGTAGCGCTCGGCATGGGCCGCCAAAGCGGCGACGGCCGCTTCCTCGTTCTTGGCGCCACGCGCCCAGCCCGGCCAGTCCAGCGCGCTGGCGAAGGCGCGCCTGTCAGTGGCCTCGACGAAGACCCGTACGGGACGCGGACGCGCACTCATTGGCCGCCGAGCATCGCACAGCGGGGCGGACTGCAATGGAATAGGCTAGTCCGCGCATGGCACGACAGAACGACGGCACCTCCCATCCCGTCCTTGCAGGTGGCCTCACCCGGGTTCTCATCGCCGGCGCCTACCAGCGAGGCTCGCGGCGTGAGCAGACGGAGATCGAGCTCGACGAGCTCGAAGAGCTGGCGCGCACCTTGGGGACGACAGTGGTCGAGCGTGCCGCCGTGCCGCTGCGCGAGGTGCACCCGGGCACCTTCTTCGGCTCCGGGACGGTGGAGGCGCTCGGGGCACGCATCGGCGAGCTCGATGGACCGGCGGCGCTGATCAACGACCAGCTGTCACCCCGACAGCAGCGCAACCTGCAGGAGACGTGGGGCGTCCCGGTGCTGGACCGCACCGACGTGATCCTCGCGATCTTCGGTCTGCGAGCGCGCAGCGCCGAGGGTCGGGTGCAGGTGGAGATGGCACAGCTCGAGCACCAGCTGTCGCGCCTCGCCGGCGGATGGTTGCACCTCGAAAGACAGCGCGGCCGCGTCGGCACCGGCGGCATGCGCGGTGGCATGGGCGAGAAGCAGATCGAGGTCGACCGCAGGCTCATCAACCAGAAGCTGCGCAGGCTGCGCCAGCGACTCAAGGAGATCGAGCGCCAGCGCACCACTCGTCGCACAGCACGCACCGCGGTGCCGTTGGCGTCGTGCGCGCTGGTGGGATACACCAACGCCGGTAAGTCGACCCTGCTCAACAGGCTCACCAATTCCAGCGTCCTCGCCGACGACCTGCTGTTCGCCACGCTCGACCCCACCTCGCGGCTGCTCGGTCTCGCCAGCGGCCGCCGCGTCATCCTCACCGACACCGTCGGGTTCATCCAGTCGCTGCCGCACGAGCTGGTCGAGGCGTTCAGCGCCACCCTCGAAGAGGTGCGCGAGGCGCACCTGCTCACCATCGTCGTGGATGCGTCACACCCGGACGCCGAAGCGCAGCTGACCACCGTCTTGGAGACGCTCGACGAGATGGGCTGCAATCAACCCGCGATCCTCGCCGTGAACAAGGTCGATCGACTCGATCGGGCAGAGGCTGCGGAAGTCGCTGGACGGCTCGGAGCCATCGCACACCTGCCCCCGCTGCAGATCTCCGCCGCGAAGGGCACCGGGCTGCGCGAGCTGCGCACCGCCATCGACCAGCTGGTGGCAGAGGTTGTGCCCGACACCCGTGCCAACCGCCCCATCATCGCGGCGACACTCGACGAAGCGCCGGGCCGCGAGGAGCCGGACCTGACCACGATCCGCCGGGCCGCCTCCTGACAATCGGGACCAACCCAGCGAGGGGCGGGCGGCATCGCGCAGGGAGCCGTTGCGCAGCAGACGAGGAGGCCGAGCGAGCGAAGCTCGGGGGCTCTCGATGCGCCCGCGAGCACGGCGACCGGAGCGATGCCGCCCGCCCCTCGCCGCCGCTTGGCTGCCGGTGAGGTCGCGCCTTCGTAACGGTCGCGCCTCTCGACGGCCCACCGGTTGCGTAACGTCGAAACTTGCGGCGATGTCGACGATGACCCGGCGGTGGTTGCCGCCGCCCGGCGAGCGTGCCGGCCGCGACTGGCGGGCGATCGCGCGGTTGCTGATCACGGTGGGCGCCATCGCTGCGGTGGCTGGAGCGATCGACAACTTCATCGTCGTGCCCCTGTCGGGCTCCTTCACTGGGCGTTTCGAGGATTTCGGCGCCTATTCGAACGCGGCCAGTGCCGTGGCCGCTGGAAGAAGCCCGTACGCATCGTTCGGGGGCGCCACCATCGTCATGACCGGCTTCGACTACCCCCCGTTCGCGGCGGTGCTGCTCCGACCGCTGGCTTTCCTGTCGGCGCGGTGGCAGGAGCTGACATGGTTGTGGATCGCGCTCGGCTCGTTGGTCGGCGGGGCGGTGGTCACGGCGCGGGCGCTCCTGCCCGCGGCCTGGCCTCGGGCTCGCATCGGCCTCTTCGTGGCGCTGACGTTTCCACCCGCGACGTACAACCTGTGGCACGGGCAGATGAACACGATCATCTTCCTGCTCCTCGCGCTGGCGCTGTCCGACTACCTGTCCGGGCACCGCACCCGCTGCGGGATCATCCTTGGTGTCGCGGCCGGCATCAAGATCGCGCCGGTCGTCCTGCTCATCGTGCTGGTGCGCCGCGGTTGGTGGGGCGGGGCCCTCGCTGGTGTCGCGGCTGGCGCGGCCACCGTCGCCGTCGGCCTCGCTGCGCTGGGATGGTCGGTGACCCACCAGTACCTCACCTCTGTGCTGCCCGTTCTCAACCGTGACAACGGCTGGATCTACAACCAGACATGGAACGGCGTGATCAACCGCCTCGCGCAACACTCCGTGCTGACGGTGGACGCTCCCTCACTGTGGCTGCACGCCGCGGCCACGGCGTTGTCCGTGCTGACGGTCGGCGCCCTGGTGCTCGCGGTGAGCAGGCACGACCGCACACGCGCGGAGCGCGGCGCTGAGTACGCCTGCGGGGTGACGGTGATGCTGCTGGTCGGCAGCATCGCCTGGTACCCGGTCTACGTGCACCTGCTCATCGCCGTCGCCGCGGCGGTGGGCCTGGCGAGCCAACGGGGCACACCGGGCCGCGCGTTGATGGGATGGAGCGCTGCCGCTCTGGTCGGAGTCGGCGTCGTGGGTGGCGCGGCGATCGCCGCTCTCACCGTCACGGGCGTCGGCGTGGTCACGTCCGGACCCACCTGGTGGCTGTTCCTCCAGGCCTGCTCACTTCCCGCCATGCTCGCCGGCGCGCTGCTGCTCGTGTTGGTCAGGGCGCTCCGGTCGTCCCGCAGCCCTGTCCGCGTCAGAGCCGCTGCGCTCGCGCGGTGATCCGCTCTGCGTCGCGGCGGGCGTCACGTTCGGCGATCGCCTGGCGCTTGTCCCACAGCTTCTTGCCCTTGGCCAGGGCGAACTCCAGCTTGATGCGGTTGCCCTTGAGGTAGATGCGCAGCGGGATGAGCGTGAGGCCCTGCTGGGCGACCTTGGCGCCGACGTATTCGATCTCGCGCTTGTGGAGCAGGAGGCGTCGCCGGCGCTGCGGCTCGTGGTTGCGCCGATTGCCCTGCGCGTACTCGGCGATGTTCACACCGAGCAGCCAGGCCTCGCCATTCTCGATGCGCACGTAGCCTTCGCGCAGCTGGGTGCGGCCGTCGCGCAAGGCCTTGACCTCCGTCCCTGTCAGCTCGATCCCCGCTTCGAACGTCTCGAGGAGGGAGTACTCGTGCGACGCCTGACGATTGCGCGCCAGCGCAGTGCTCGTCGCGGCAGTGCGGCTCATCGCAGCGATGGTGACGCGCGCCGGCCGCGCAGGTACGCGGCCGCCGCCATCGGGCGGCCGCCAGGTGGCTGAACCCGCGCGACCCGGTAGAGGCCCGCCGACGTGGCCACGTCGGCCGCGTCGCCGACCACCGCGAACACCTCCCCCGGTGCGGGCCCGTCGTCGACGGCGGGCACCGAAGTCCCTGCGAGGACCTTCACCTGCTGGCCACCGAGAGGAGCGACCACGCCCGGCCACGGTTGCAGCGCTCTCACGCGCCGATCGAGCTCCACGGCGCCGATGGTCGTCCAGTCGACGATTCCGTCCTCGCGGCGCAACCGCGGCGCGTAGGTCGCATGGGACTCGTCCTGCGCCACCGCGACCGCCGCTCCCGAACCCACCGCCCGGACGACTTCGAGCAGCAGCTCGGCTCCAAGGCTCGACAGCCGGCCAGTCAGGGCAGGCGCAGTCTCGTCAGCGGCGATGGCGGCCTCCCTGCTGGCGTAGACGGGACCGGTGTCGAGGCCGGCGTCCATGCGCATGATCGACACGCCCGTCACCGCGTCCCCCGCGAGGATCGCCGCGGCCACCGGCGCCGCCCCTCGCCACCGCGGCAGCAGCGAGCCGTGGAGGTTGATGCCGCCGTGACGAGGCCCATCGAGCAGAGCAGCGGGAATGATCTGGCCATAGGCGGCCACAACCAGCGCGTCCGGGCGCCGCGCCATGATCTCGGCGACAGTCTCCGGTGCGCGAATGCGCTCAGGGCGCATCACGGTGAGCCCGAGGCGCGCGGCCTCCTCACCGACCGGACGTGGCGCCGGTCTGCCCCGCGAGCCACTGCGCTCCGGTTGGGTGACCACCGCGATCACCTCATGAGCCGACGCGAGGAGGCGCAGCGATGGGACGGCGAAATCGGCTGTGCCACAGAAGACGATGCGCATCACAAGTGCTGTCGCGGCCGTCCGCGTCGATCAGCCGACCAACTCGCCCTCGGGCGCCTCGGCGCCCTCGTCAGCCGGGTCCCAACGACGCAGGGTGCCCTCGATCACCTTGGTGGTGAAGAGGATCCCGTCGAGGTGGTCGACCTCGTGCTGGATGGCCCGCGCGAGGAGACCGTCGCCCTTGACGCGGATCTCCTTGCCGTGGCGGTTGAGCCCCTTGGCCACGACGCGCTGGCAGCGGGTGACCTCGCCGATCAGGCCCGGCACGGAGAGGCAGCCCTCGAAACCGGTCTGCTCCCCCTCGCACCGCACCATCTCCGGGTTGGCGAGCTGGTACAGCTGGTTGTCCACCTTGAGCACGATGACACGCAGGGGCACGCCCACCTGGGGCGCGGCGAGGCCGGCGCCATGTGCCTCGATCATGGTCTCGACCATGTCGTCCATCAGCTTCCTGATGGTGTCGTCGACCCGTGGAACCCGCGTGGCCCGGTTGACCAGCACGGGGTCCTCGTCAGCCGCGAGAACGATGGGAAGCAGGGCCACTGGTCACCTCACGGTCCGGGATCGACGTCGATGCTCCAGCCACGGCCGCGCGGCAGGTGCGGAAAGGCCCTCTCGATCGCCTCGCCTCGAACCGTGATCTGCCAGCGGTATTCCCCGCGCAGACGGTGGAGAAAGGCGGGAGTCGGCCCGAGGACGTCCAGGCCCGATCCGGCGCCGAGTTTATCAGACACCTCCGCGAACCCCCTCCTCACCTCGAGCTCGGCGCGCGCATCCTCTCGATGGTTGTAGGTGCACACCACCATCCTGCTGTAGGGCGGGAAGCGCAGCGCCCGCCGCACCCGGATCTCCTCGCGCGCGAAGGCGAGGTAATCGTGGGTCACGGCGTGGTGCACCGCGTAGTGCTGCGGGCTGTACGTCTGCAGGATGACCCGGGCAGGCTCATCGCCGCGACCAGCGCGTCCGGCCACCTGGGTGAGCAGGGAGAACGTCGAACTCGCCACTGCGGTAGTCGGGGAAATGCAGGGAGACGTCGGCGTTGACGATGCCGACCAACCGGACGTTGCCGAGGTCCCAGCCCTTGGCCACCATCTGCGTGCCGATCAGGCAGTCGGCCTCATGGTCGGCGAACCGATCGTAGATGGTGAAGTACGCGTCGCGGCTGGCGGTGGTGTCACGGTCCATGCGCAGCAGGCGCAGGTCGGGGAAGCGCTCGTGCACCTCCACCTCGAGTCGCTCGGTGCCCATGCCGAGCCCACGGATGGCAGTCGATCCGCAATGCGGGCAGATGTCGGGAAGCGGCCGCGAAGCGCCGCAGTAATGACAGTCACAACGGCGTCGGTTGGCGTGGTACACCAGGGACACGCTGCAGCTGTCGCAGCTCACGGCCTCGCCGCACGTGCGACACACCACGACTGTCGCGGTGCCGCGGCGGTTCAGGAACAGGATCGACTGCCCTCCGTCCTCGTGGCACGCGCGGAGCGCACGCTCGAGCTCGAGTGAGAGTGCGCTCCGGTTGCCCGCGCGCAGCTCCTCGCGCAGGTCGACGACCTCGATGGGTGGCAGGGGCCGACCGCTGATGCGCTGGTCGAGCGTGACCAGGTCGAACCCACCGGTGTGCGCGGCGTAGAAGGTCTCGACCCGCGGGGTGGCGCTGCCGAGGACGACCGGGACGTCCTCGAGCCGCCCTCGCTCGAGCGCGACGTCCACCGCGTGGTATCGCGGGATGCGGTCCTGCTTGTACGCGGCCGCGTCCTCCTCGTCGACGACGATGATGCCCAGCCGGGGCAGCGGTGCGAACACCGCGCTTCGCGATCCCACCACCACGTCGAGCTCACCGTCGCGGATGCGCCGCCATTCGCGGGCGCGCTCGGCCTCGGTGAGCGCGGAATGAAGGACGGCGACGCGCCCCGGGAACCGCGCCGCGAACCGCCTGATCGTCTGGGGTGTGAGCGCGATCTCCGGCACCATGACGATCGCCTGCCGGCCCGCCGCGAGCGCGGCAGCGATGGCGACCAGGTAGACCTCCGTCTTGCCGGACCCGGTGACTCCATGGAGCAGCACCCGCCGATGCCGGCGCGACGCCACCGCCTCGAGCAGCGGGGCCGCAGCAGCGCGCTGCGCGGGGGTCAGGGGGAGGGCGGCCTCGGCGACCGCTCCGTCATGAGCCCGGGTGGCTTGCACTGCCGCCGACGTGGTGCGAGGGCCGCGCCTGCGCCCACCCGGTCGTGCCGTGCGTACGCCCTTGGGGAGCATCGCCCTGATGACCTCGCCGAGCGGAGCGCAGTAGCGAGCGGCGATCCAGCGAGCCAGCTGCAATGACGGCACGCCCAGGATGGGGGGCTCCTCGAGAACCGCGGAGACGAACCGCGCCTCCCCGGTGGCGAGCGCGTGGTCGGGACCGACCACGTACCCGGTGACCTCGCGGTTGCCGAACGGCACCAGCACGCGGGCGCCGGGGACGGCGAGAGCCGCGAGGTGTGCGGGAACCGCGTACGTGTACGCGTCCTTGGGAAGGATCGCCCCGGTGTCGGGCGTGACCGCCACGTAGGACTGCGTACCAGCGAACTCAACGGTCGGTGCGGCGGCCTCGATGCTCTGCGTTGTCACGACCGGAGCCCGTCCGTCGCGCGTCCGAGGCGCTCCTCGATGATGTCGAAGAGAGCTGTGGCGACACGGGGTTTGGGCTGCTTGCTGACGTGCGCAACCAACCCACCGGCGTCGAGCACGGTGACCTCGTTGTCGGCCGCGCCCATGCCGATGTCGCCGCGGGACACGTCGTTGAGCACCACGAGGTCGAGCCGCTTGTCCGCGAGCTTGCGGATCGCGTTGATCTCCGTGTCATCGGTCTCGGCGGCGAACCCGACGACGAAGACACTCTTCCTCAAGGGATCGGCGGCGAGGGACTGCAGGATGTCCACCGTGGCGACCAGCTCCAGCGTGAGTCGATCGGTCTTCTTCAGCTTGCGGGCTGAGGGCTCGGCGACGCGGTAATCAGCCACCGCGGCGGCCATGACCAGCACTGTGGCCGCCGGCAGCGCAGCTCGCACCGCCGCGTTCATCTCCTCTGCGGTGTCAACGCGGATCACCGACACGCGGGCATCGTCGGGCGGCGCCACGGTGGTGATGAGGGTGACCGCGGCTCCACGCTCCGCCGCCTCCACCGCGAGTGCGTTGCCCATCAAGCCGGTGCTCCGATTGCCGAGGTACCGCACCGCGTCAATGGGCTCACGGGTGCCGCCCGCGGTGACGATCACGCGGCGGCCGCTCAACACGTGATCAGGGCGTGCCGGCCAGTGCGACCACGGCGTCCACGACGTCGTCCACCGCGGCCATCCTCCCCTCTCCCTCGGCCCCGCTGGCGAGGCGTCCTCGCACCGGGCCGATGAACGTCGCGCCGCGGTCGCGCAGCGTCTGCACGTTGGCTCGGGTGGCGGGGTGCTCCCACATGGCGGACTCCATCGCCGGAGCGATGACCAAGGGAGCACGGGTGGCGAGCAGCGCGGTGGTGACGGCGTCGTCGGCGAGACCGTGGGCCAGCCTCGCGATTACGTTCGCGGAGGCCGCGACCACCGCGTGCACGGCTGCCCACGAGGCGAGGTCGATATGGCCCATCCCGTGCCCATCGGCTTCGCCTTGCCAGACGCTGCGCGCCACGGCGTGGCCGCTCAAGCTCTGCAAGGTCGTCTCGGTGATGAAGTGGCGCGCGCTCCTGGTCATCGCCACCCGCACATCGCAGCCCTGCTTGCGCAGAGCAGTGATGACATCGCAGGCTTTGTAGGCGGCCACGCTGCCGCACACATGGATGGCGATGCGGCGGCCGGTTGGTGGAACCGCGGTCACGTCACGCCTTCCGCACGACGGCGGCGCACGATGTCGACGATCTCGGTGGCCGCCCTGTGGACGTCGTCGTTCACCACCCGATGATCGTACGCCGCGCCGTCAGCGAGCTCGGCGACCGCGTTCCTGACCCTCAGCTCGAGCGAGGCCTCGTCCTCGGTGTCGCGCGCCACCAGGCGGCGCCGCAGCTCCTCCTCTGACGGCGGCAGGAGGAAGATGAAGACGGCGCCCGCCACCCGGGGGCGGATCCAGGCGGCACCCTGGACGTCGATCTTCAGCACGATGTCGTCACCGCGCGCGAGCGCGTCCTTGACCCGTGCTTCGGAGGTGCCGTAGAGGTGGCCGTGCACCTCCGCCCACTCGAGGAACTCACCGCGCTCCGCCATGCCACGAAACGTGGGCTCATCGACGAACGAGTAGGCGACGCCGTCAGCCTCTCCAGGCCTCGGCTCGCGCGTGGTGTAGGACACGCTGTACCGCAGCGAGGGGTCGAGCTGGCGCAGCTGGTGCACCACGGTGTCCTTGCCCACGCCGCTCGGTCCCGAGAGGACGATCAACCGGCCCGGCTGAGCGCTGACGCGCGGGGCACGTGCCATCAGGACACCCGCGCGGCATCCAGCGCGGCCACGAGGTCGGCGGGGAGCGGCGCCTCGAACTCGCAGTGGCGGCCGTCATCCGGGTGCATGAAGCTGAGGCGGTGCGCGTGCAGCGCGGGGCGGCTGCTGACGGTGTCACCGCGCCGTCCGTACACCGGGTCACCGGCGACGGGATGAGAGATCGACGCCAGGTGCACGCGGATCTGGTGAGTACGTCCGCTCAGCAGCCGCACCTCGAGCCGCGTGAAGCGACGCATCCGTTCGACGACTACGAAATCCGTGATCGCGGCGCGGCCGTCGTCGACCACCGCCATCCGCTGGCGATGCCCGCGGTCGCGGCCGATGGGCGCGTCGATGCGGCCGGTCGCCTCACGGAAGGAGCCGTGCACCAGCGCCCAGTACACGCGACCGAGCGTGCGTCGCTGCAGTTGCAGGGAGAGGGAACGGTGAGCCGCCTCGGTCTTGGCCACCACCAGCAACCCGCTGGTGTCGCGGTCGAGACGATGCACGATTCCGGGGCGCTCCTCGCCACCGAGCTGGGACCAGGTGGTGCCACGCTGGCGGAGACCGTCGGCGAGCGTGCCCGTCGGATGGCCGGGCGCGGGATGCACGACCAGGCCCGCCGGCTTGTCGATGACGGCAAGGGCGTCGTCCTCGTAGACCACGGAGAGATGCACCGCCGGACCATCCACGAGCTCGGGAGGCGTCGCGCCGGCGGGGATGATCACCGCGACATCGTCGGCGGGCCGCACGCGCTGCCCGGACTTCGCCAGGCGATCGTTGACGCGGACGTGGCCGCCCGCGATCAGCGTCTGGGCGGCGCTGCGGCTGACCCGGGCCTGCTCCATCACGCGGAGATCGAGCCGGACGCGTCCCGGCTGAGGGTCGGCCACGCCGTTCACGTCGAGGGATGGCCGTCGCCGCGGGCCGCCGCCTCCGGCACCATCCGCAGCGTGAGGACACCGACGAGGATCCCGAGGACGATGGACATGTCGGCGACGTTGAACACCGGCCATCGCTGCAGGTCGATGAAATCGACGACGTAGCCCTGCACGACGCGGTCCACCGCGTTGGCGAGCGCGCCACCCAGCACCATGCCGAGCAACACCTGGGGGAACACGCCGGGACCGAACCGCCGGCCTGCGATGAGGATGTACCCCGCCACCGCGACCGCGACGGCGAGGAACACGAACTGCATCTGGGGAAAGAGGCCGAATGCTGCCCCGCGGTTCTCGATGTGGTGGATCGTGACCGGCCCGCTGTTCGGCACCTGGTCGCCGAGGGCGATGTTCTGGGTCACCAGCCACTTGGTGAGGTGATCGACGATGAACACGACAGCCGCGGTGCTGAGCAGGACGGTGAGCTGGCGCCGACGGCCCGGCAACCCGCCCCCGGTGACGGCTGCGGACGGGCTCGGCGTGGTGCCTGACTCGATCACGATTGCCTCAGGATAGCCAGCGGAGCGATCATCACCCCAGCCCCGGCGGCTGCCCGAAGAGCACACGACCGAGCCGGATGACCGTGGCTCCGTGCGCGACGGCGACCTCGAAGTCGTCGCTCATCCCCATGCTGAGACCGTCCAGCGTGGCGCCGTCGCGACTGCGAAGAGTGTCGCGCAGACCGCGGAGCCGGGCGAAGCACTCGGCTGCGACGTCGGCGCCACCCGGTGGCGCTACGGTCATGAGGCCGACCGCTTCGAGGCTGGGAAGCCTGCGCACCTCGTCGAGAAGAGCAGGCGCCTCGCCGGGCGCGACACCGGTGCGCCCGGGCATCCCGGTGAGCTCCACCTCGATGAACGCCCGCAGCGGTGTGCTGCCGTCGCGGTGGCGGGCGAGCGCCGTGGCCAGCGCCACGCTGTCGAGCGAGTGCACGGTGTCGAAGAGGCGAGCAGCCGCTCCTGCCTTGTTGCGCTGCACGTGGCCGATCATGTGCCAGGTCACCGCGCCGCCGGTGAGCGCCGCCCTCTTCGCCTGCGCCTCCTGGACGCGGCTCTCGCCGATGTCATGGAGGCCGAGCGAGACCGCGGTCTCGATCACGTCGATCGTGTGGCCCTTGGTGACCGCGAGCAACTGGACCGAGGCGGGGTCTCGGCCGGCCGCCTCGGCGGCCTGCCTGACGCGGCCGCGAACCAACTCGAGGCGCTCAGCAACCAGCGTGGCGGGCGACGGCTCGGTCTCCGGCATCGCGTCAGGTGGCCGGGGCCGACGGCTCACCTGCCATGTCGAGCGGAAGCTCACGCCCGTCATCGGAACCGCGCTTGCGCCGCCGTGGCGCATCCGGCGGCCGGGTGCCCGGCGGGTTGGCCAGCACCTCCTCGATGGTGGCCCGCATCTGCTCGACATCACGGAACGATCGGTACACCGAGGCAAAGCGCACGTAGGCGATCTCGTCGATGGTGCGCAGCTGCTGCATGACCATCTCCCCCACCTCCCGGCTGCGGACCTCGGTGACGTTGCGCGAGCGCAGCGCGTTCTCGATGTCATCGACTATGGCCTCGAGCTGGGTGGACGCGATGTCGCGCTTGGTGGAAGCGTTGACCAGGCCACCGAGCAGCTTGCGGCGGTTGAACTCCTCTCTCCTGCCGTCCTTCTTGACCACCCACAACGGCACCGCCTCGACACGCTCGTAGGTGGTGAACCGCTTGTGACACACCAGGCATTCCCGCCGGCGCCTGATGGCCTCACCGGTCTCGGAGTCGCGGGAGTCGACGACCTTTGATTCAGGCTGCGAGCAGTACGGGCACTTCATGGCGCGGGTGCGCCCCCCGCGCGGCGGGGGGCGGCAGCGACGATCGCTGGGTGCCTACCTGCGATCCCGGAGGAACGCGGGGATGTCGAGGTCGTCCGCGTTGGGCGGGGTCGCCGAGCGGCCTCCGATGGTGAATGCCGGGGACGCGGCAGCCACCGGACGCGCCGCCGGCTCGTACGCGAGCGTCCCGAGCACATCGATGTGGCCGGTGAAGCCCGTCGCGATCACGGTGATCTTCACCTCGCCCTTCATCTGCTCGTCGATGACGGTGCCGAAGATGATCTGGGCGTCGGGGTCGGCGGACTCGCTGACCAGCTGGGCCGCCTCGTTGACCTCGTAGAGCGTGAGGTCGGGACCACCGGTGACGTTGAGGAGAATGCCCTTGGCGCCGGCGATGGTGGTCTCGAGAAGCGGGCTCGCGACCGCGTCGCGGGCTGCGTCCGCCGCGCGGGTGTCGCCGTTGCCGAATCCGATTCCCATGAGGGCAGCACCCTGGCCGGACATGATCGCCTTGACGTCGGCGAAGTCGAGGTTGATGAGGCCCGGGAAGACGATCAGGTCGCTGATGCCCTGGACGCCTTGGCGGAGCACGTCGTCGGCGAGCTTGAACGCCTCGGTGATCGGCGTCCGCTTGTCGACCACCTGCATGAGGCGCTCGTTGGGGATGGTGATGAGCGTGTCGACGCGGCCCTGCAGGTTGGCGATGCCGTCGTCCGCGGCGCGCTGCCTCTTCAGGCCCTCGAACTTGAACGGCTTGGTGACGACGCCGATGGTGAGCGCACCCTGCTCGCGCGCGATCTCGGCGATGGCCGGCGCGGCCCCGGTGCCGGTGCCACCGCCCATCCCCGCGGTGACGAACACCATGTCGCAGTCCTCGAGCAGCTTGGTGAGCTCTTCGCGCGTCTCCTCGGCGGCCTCGGCTCCGCGCAGGGGATCGCCACCGGCGCCCAACCCACGGGTGAGCTTGGAGCCGATGCGAACCTTCTTGTGCGCGTTGCTCAACTGCAGCGCCTGGTGGTCGGTGTTGACCGCGATGAACTCCACGCCCTTGAGGCGGCTCTGGATCATCCGGTTGACGGCGTTGCTGCCGCCGCCGCCGACTCCCACCACCTTGATGCGTGCGTTGCCTTCCAGCGTCCGGTCGAGATCGTTCATGGGTGTCTCCTCACGCTGCCTGCTCTTCGGACGCAGCGAAAACTTCCCCGCACGCGTCGTTTCATCATCGTTGCCGCGACTCACGGGCTTCGCCGGTGCGGTGTCACCGTCGTCGAGCCCGTACAGCTTCATCCGTTCAGAAAAGTTCACGCAACCACCGTCCAAATCGATCCCCGACGTGCTGTCCGTTACCGTTCTGCGCCCTGCCGGTCAGCGCCACGCTGCGGCCCATCCGGCCCCGCGCGCCCCAGCGCAGCAGGCCGACGACGGTGGCGTGGTGCGGGCCGCTGATCTCGTCGTTCATCCCATGCACGCCCATCGGGGCGGCTACGCGCGCAGGGAGGTCCGTGACCTGCTGCACCACCTCGACGAAACCGCGCAACAGCGCGCCGCCGCCCGTGAGGACGATGCCGCCGGGGAAACTGCTCGCTGGGCCGGCCAGCTCGACCTGCTCGGCGATGAGCTGTGCCATCTCGCGGGCCCGCGGGCCGATGATCTCGGCGAGAAAACGCTGCGGGACATTGACGGGCTCGTCGTAGCCCATGGGGGTGAGCTTCACCTCCGCGTCGGCGGGCAAGGTCAGCTGCAGGCAGTGCCCGTACGCGCGCTTGGTGGCCTCGGCGGTCTCCAGGTCGCAGCGCAGCCCCACCGCCAGATCCCCGCTGACGTGGTTGCCACCGACCGGGATGACAGCGGTGTGGATGATGCTGCCTTTGGCAAAAACTGCCACGTCAGTGGTGCCACCGCCGATGTCGGCGACGACGACGCCGCGGTCCAGCTCGTCCTCGCCGATCACCGCCTCCGCAGAAGCGAGCACCTGGAGCACGAGGTCGTCGACGTCGAGCCCCGCCTTGTGCACCACCTTGACCACGTTCTGGATGGCGGTGTTGGTGCCGGTGATGATGTGCGCGTCGACCTCCAGCCGCGTGCCCGCCATCCCGAGCGCGTCGCGCACGCCCTCCTGGCCGTCGATGGTGAACTGCTGAGGCAGGACGTGAAGGATCTTGCGGTCCGACGGCACGCTCACCGCCCGGGCCGCCTCGACGGCGCGGGTGACGTCGGCGTCGCGCACCTCGCGGTGTCCGGCCGAGACGGCCACCACCCCGCGCGAGTTCTGCGAGGTGATGCTGGTTCCGGCCAGCCCGACCACGGCGGAATCGACAGGCACCCCGCTCATCTGTTCGGCCAGATCGACCGCCTCGGCCACCGCTTCGGCGGCTCGGTCGATCTCGATGATGGCCCCTTTGCGGATGCCACGGGACACGGCCTCGCCCACACCGATGACACGCAACCCGGTGCTGTCCAGCTCAGCGATGGCGCAGCAGACCTTCGTCGTTCCTAGATCGAGTGCAAAGACGCGGCGAGAACGGGTCACACTGGCCTCCGAGTATAGCCGGAGCCCTACCCCAAAGAAAGGGTTGTCAGGGGCAAAACCGCAAGATGCTGAGTTTGCCGCCCGAGTATGCCACAAGATGTGGCCTGCCATGACCCAGCTCCAAAGCACGCAAACGCCCCGATCCAAAGGCGCACACCAAAGGCCCGCAGGGCCCCCGTCGCGGAGCGACAGCGGCGCGGAGTCGCGCCGAGTGGGGAGTGAGCGAAGCCGGCTCTGCCGGCGCAGCGAGAGGGGCGCATCGCCCCTCTAAGGAAAGACACGGGGCCCCCACGGCGGCCGAGGCCGCCGAGGGGGGCCTCGCCGCACTGCACCTGTCGGACGAGACCCCGCCGGCCGCAGCCCCTGTCGGGCCGCGCAGCGTCGGCCATCATCGCACCGGCAGGGCGGCCTGTAAACCGGCGTCAGGTCCCCGGGCTGAGCACCAGCTTGCCGCGGCGTTCGCCGCCGGCAAGGGCTGCGAACGCCTGCGCCGCATCAGCGAGAGGGCGCACCGAATCGACGAGCGGCCGCAACCGCCCGCCGGCGCAGAGCTCGACGAGGCGAGCGAGCTCCTCGCGGGTTCCCATGGTGCTGCCGGCGACCGTCAGCTGACGCCAGAAGATGCGGTTGATCTGCGCCGGTGGGTTGGGTCCGCTGGTCGCGCCCGACACCACCAGGGTGCCGCCCGGCCGGAGCACCCGGAGCGAGAAGTCCCACGTCGCCTCCCCCACCGTGTCGAGCACCGCGTCGACGCCGCCCTCGCTGGCCGCGGTCACCTGCTTCAGAGCGTCGCGATCGGTGGTGAATGCAGCGGAGGCGCCGAGCTCGAGGGCGGCGGTGCGCTTGGCCTCGTCGCGGGAGGTCGCGTAGACCGTCAGGCCGCCGGCTGCCGCAAGGAGGATTGCGGCGCTCGCCACGCCGCCCGTGACACCGTGGACGAGCACCCGCTGCCCGGGTGCGAGCCCTCCGCGCACGAAGAGCATCCGGTACGCGGTCAGGTATGCCGTCGGCAGGCAGGCGGCGGTCACCATGTCGACGCCGGACGGCAGCGGCAGCACATTGGCAACCGGCACGACCAGCCTCTCCGCAAGCGTGCCCGGGTACGGTGGCTCGCTGAGGAGGCCCACGTGGCGACAGTGCAGCTCGTCGCTCGCGCGACAGGCGGGGCAGTTGCCGCAGGTCATCACGCTGTGCACGATCACCTCCGCTCCAACTCGCGGCGCGCCCTCCGGCGGCTCACCGTCGCCGTACGCGAGCACCGTCCCCGCCGCATCGCAACCGAGCACCTGCGGTTCGGTGAACCGTCGCGAACCGACCCCGCGGAGGGTCCAGAGGTCGTGGTGGTTGAGCGACGCGGCGCCGACCGCGATGAGCACCTCCCCGGGCCCGGCGACGGGGTCCGGGAGGTCAGCCACCTCCAGGTTGGCGAGGGGGTCGTCGCCGCCGAAGCGGGCTGCGCGAACGGCAAGCACGGCGGCCAACGGTAGCATCACGGCGGCTCGCGGCCGGGCCTGCCCTTACCATCCCGGCATGCGCATCGACACGCTCTTCGCGCGCGGTGAGCCGCTGTTCTCCTTCGAGTTCTTCCCGCCGAGGGACGACGAGGGCGCGGAGCGCCTGTTCACCACCATCGCCGCCCTCCGCGAACTCGAGCCAGCGTTCGTGTCGGTGACGCACGGCGCCGGGGGAAGCTCGCGTGACGATCGAACAGTGCGCTTCGTCAAGCGGATTCGTGAGGAGACCGGGCTGCTGCCGATGGCGCACCTCACCTGCCGCGACTCGACGGTCGACGACCTTCTCGAGGAGATCCGCCAGTACCAGGCCGTCGGCATCGAGAACGTGCTGGCGATCCGCGGGGACCCACCCAACGGGGAGGGCAGCTTCGTCGCGGCCGAGGGAGGCCTGCGCTTCGGCAGCGAGCTGGTGCGGCTTCTCCACGACAACGCCGAGCTGTGCGTGGTCGCGGCGTGCTCTCCGGAGAAGCATGTCGAGTCGCCCTCGCTCGACCAGGACGTCGCCGCGGCCGTGCAGAAGGTGGACGCGGGCGCCAGCTTCCTGATCACGCAGCTGTTCTTCGACAACCACGTGTACTTCGATTTCCTGGCCCGCGCCCGTGAGGCCGGTGTGACGGTGCCGATCGTGCCGGGGATCATGCCGATCACCAACGTCGACCAGGTCTACCGGTTCACCGCCAAGATCGGCGCGTCGATCCCGGCGGCGCTGCGCGATGCCCTGCAGAATCGCGTCGACGACCCGGCCGCCGTGCTGCAGCTCGGTGTGGCCTGGGCGACGCTGCAGTGCAGTGACCTCTTGCGCGCCGGCGCGCCGGGGATCCACTTCATCACGCTCAACCGCTCGCCGGCAACGCGCGCCATCCTCACCGCGCTGCGCATCGCCCGGCCGTGGGAGGACGGCTGAGGCTCAACTGTGCCGGGGCGGCGGGAGCCCGAGGACCACAGGCGTGGGGGTGGGGGTCGGAGTCGGCGCGGGGGTCGCGGTCGACGCCGGAGTCGCTGTTGAGGCGGGCGTCGCCGTCGCAGCGGGGATGGTCGGGGCGGCGGACGCTGTGGCGCTGACGGCCGGACCCGACATCGGCAGCGCACTGCCCGCGATGTCGGCGCGCAGGCTCGCCGGTTCACCCGGGTGTCCCCCGGTTGCCGGTGATGCGGGGTTCTCGAGGTCGACGTAGCCGAACCTGGGATGGATGAAGTCGAGATGCCCCTTGAGTGCGGCGAGCACCGCCAGCTGCCCGGGGACCGCGGCCAGGGCCTCCGTGCTGTCGAGCGCACCGAACACCGCCTGCCAGCCGGTGCTGCACCACGCCGACAGGATGTTGCTGTTGCTGATGACGAACGCGTCGACACCACAGCCGTACACCGACGGCCAGCGTTGCGCGGCGCTGGCGAGCAGGTCTGCCAGGCCGCTCATCAGCGCCCGCTGCGCACCCGGACGGTAGTCGAGCAAGAGCGGCAGGCCCTTGCGCGCCGCCGCTGTCGACTGCGTGAACGGCAGCGTGGCACCGTTGGCCGCGACGAAGGTGCTCTGCGCACCGTGACGAACGAGCAGGTCGGGCTGCCATTCGGTGAGCGCGATCTGCACGGTGGATGGCAGCTGGGTGGTGACCGTCACCGACCTGACCCAGGGAAGCCTGGTGATCCGCGCGCGGATGGCGTCGCCGTCGACGGTGAACAGGCTCGACTGCGGGACGTGCGCGGCGGCAAGGATCGTGCTGCGGTTGAGCAGGCGATCGCCGGTCACCTCGACGCTGTGGACGTGGAAGGTGGGGGCGACCAGGAGCGCCGCGAGCAAACCGACCTGCGCGGTGAGGAACGTCGCGGCGACCACGCGGCGCAGCAGCGGCCCGCGCGGCGTTTGCGGGGAGGGCGCTCGATGTCGTGGGCCGTGACTGCGGCGCCGCGGCGACGGCTGCAGAGCGACCCCTGCGGGCACATGGAACCTGGGCCCCATGTGTGGACCGTCCACGAGGGCGGCCGCGATCGCACGGACCTGCGCGCGACGTGCGGCGGCCTCTTCGAGAGCAGGGCCTGGAGAGGGGCGCTCAGTGAGGTTGTGGGGCATCGGTGGAAGACGTGAGCGGGAACGAGTGAGCCCGGTGCGCCGGTTCAACGATTATGCGACGGATGCGGCGGTCGCGACCGCATTGACGAGGTGCCCGAGCGCGGTCAGGCGGCGCCCAGGTAGGTGTCGGGCAGGTCGTTGGCGAAGAGCACAGCGTCACCCGCGCCGGCGATGCGGCCGATGACCTCTGTCGCCTCGCTGAGGGAGCGCACCACGTGCACGCATTCGTCGGCCATGCCCCCGGCGCGCAGGCCGTCGCGCAGCGCACGTCCGGGCCGCGCGTCCATGACGATGACGTGGTCGCAGACACGGGCCGCGTGCTCGCCGTAGCGTCGATTCTCGACGTTCTCGAGAGCGCCGAGCTCGACCAGGCCCGGTGTGACCAGGATGCGCCTGCGGGCGTCGAGCTCGGCGAGGACCTCGAGTGCGTTGTGCACCCCGACGGGGTTGGCGTTGTAGCTGTCGTCGATCACGGTGATCGCGTTGCCGGTGGCGACCGGTTGGAGGCGGTGGTCCACCGGTCGCAGGGAAGCCACGGCGTCGAGAGCGGGAGCGAGGGGCAGCCCCAGGCGATGCACGGTGGCCAGCGCGGCGCTGACGTTGAGGACCTGGTGGCGGCCCAGCAGCGGCACCACGACCTCATGCTCCAGGCGAGCCGCGCTCCAGCGCCAGGTGAAGCGTGAACCGGCCCCGGTGATCTGGACATCCTCGGCAGCAACGTCGAGGCCATCCGCCTCGCCGTCGATGCCGTAGGTGACCACGTCACGGCCGGCGGCGCGCGCACGCGCGGCCAGCGCTCCGGTCAGCTCGTCGCCGCCGTACACCACGGCGAACCCCTCCGGCGGGAGTGCGTCGATAGCCTCATAGAGGGCGGTGCTGATGCGCTCGATGGTGCCGAAGCGCTCCAGGTGCTGCGGCCCGACGGAGGTGAGCAGCGCATGGCGCGGGTGCACCAGCCGGCAGATGGAAGCGATCTCGCCTGGGGCGTAGGCGTCCATCTCGACAACGAATGTGCGGTGATGTTCCTCCAGGTCCTCGTTGACGGTGCGCGACACGCCCATCAGCGTGTTGAAGCTCTTGCGCGTCGCCAGGGTGGGTCCGTACCGATCGAGCATGTGCGCGAGGATGTGCTTGGTCGAGGTCTTCCCGTAGCTCCCGGCAACGGCGATCACCAGGGGGTGGACCGCCTCGAGGCGGCGGTGAGCACGGCGCAGGAAACCGCGCCGCACCTGGGCCTCGATGGGGGCGTTGACCAGGTTGGCCGCTGCCAGCAACAGCATGGCCAGCGATGTCAGCGCCGAGCGGCCACCACGTGGCTGCCGCCCCCGCGGGCGACAACGGCGCCAGCTGGAGCGCCAGGCACACGCGCGCGCCGAGAAGGGTGGCGAGGAACGCCGTCGTCCCCAGCAGCCGGCGCATCCGCGCGGTGAGCACCAGCTCCTTCTTGGGCGGCAGCCACCCCACACAGCATGACCCGCCACGCGCGCCCGGCCAGCCAGGCCCCGACGAGAGCCGGTCGCAACCCGGCGCGCTCCGAGACGGCCAGCGCGAACACCGTCACCGCCGCGACCGGGGCGGCCGCCACCAGCGACCGACGATGCAGCAGCCAAGCGCTGGCGCCACCCCAGCCGAGGAGCCGCCTCGCCTCGTACTCCTCGATCTGGTACATCCGCGCCGCGACCAGGACCACGCGGGCGAACAGCGCGAGCCACGCCGCACCCGCGACTGCGACCAGCGCGACCTTGATGATCCCGTTCATCGCTGCGCACCACGGAGGAAGACGTCGACGACGCGGGCAGAACCGGTCGGGCTGCTCGGCGTACGCGAAGTGGCCGGAGCCCTCGAAGACGACCAGGCCCGCGTCCGGGATCAGCCGCTCCATGAGGCGCGCGTCGCCGAGCGGGGTCTCGCTGTCGAGTTCACCCCAGATGATGAGCGTCGACGGGGACAGCTGCGCCAGCTGCGGTCGCAGGTCCGCGTTGACCAGCCGCACCATGCTCGCCCGCAGCGCGCCGGAGGCGGCACGGTAGTCCTCGCTGCCACGCCGTGCGACGCGCCGCTCCAGCGCACGGCGCGACGCGCGCAGGCAGCCACGCCATCGCGACGCGGCGCGCAGCAGCTTGAAGGTGCGCACGCGACGTGATAGCGCAAACCCCGCCGCGGGCGAATGCCGGCGCTGTCGGTGAGGACCAGGCGGCCGATTCGCTCGGGATGGGCGGCGGCCAGCGCGATGGCGATGCGTCCTCCGTTGGAATGGCCGATGACGTGAGCGCGTTCGACGCCGAGCCGGTCGAGGAGCGCAAGCACCCACGCGGCGTAGTCGTCGACGCCCCACGCCTGCGGAGGCCCGGGCGTGGCCCCGAAACCGGGCAGGTCGGGGATGACGGTGCGATACCCGCGCAAGCGCTCGGCCACAGGGGCCATCAGCTCCTTGGTTGCCCCCCACCCGTGGAGCAGGAGCAGGGAGGGACCGGAACCCGCGTCGAGGACCGCCGCCGCCGGCTCCTCCGCGGTCGCCGCCATCAGCCTGCCGACTTGGCGCCGCCGCCGCCGAGCATCCAGCGATCGAACACCAAGGTGCTGTCGAGGTGGCGTGCGTGCCGCCTGCGCGCGATGTCGATGAGCTCGTCGAGGAGGGCGGTGAAGGGCAGGCCCGCGGGCTCGAACAGGTAGAAGGCAAGCGAGCCCGGGACGGGGTTCAGCTCGTTGACGACGAAGCTCTCAGCTGGGGCGTCCACCATGAAGTCGACCCGGGCGACGCCCGACGCCCCGACCGCGGCGAACGCGGCGATTGCTGCCTCGCGGAGCGTGGTCCCGAGCGTTTCCGGCAGCGGGGCGGGGATGATCCGCTGGGCGCTCTTCATCCCCGCGGACTTGGCTGGGGAGGACTTCGACGCACCGCCGCGGTACTTGTCGTCGTAGCTGAGCAGGCCTCTGGTGACGGGCTGCTCGAGCAGCGAGGTGCGCGCGTGGCCGCCGTCGCCGATCACTGCACAGTTGACCTCGACGATCCCGTCCTGGGCCGGTTCCACGATGCACCGGCGGTCGTACGTGAGCGCAACGTCCACCGCGTCACGCAACTCGGCCTGGTCGGCGGCGCGTGAGACGCCGATGCTGGAGCCCAGGCTCACCGGCTTCACATAGAGCGGGTAGGGGCCGAGTGACTCGGCGGCGCTCACGCTGTCAGCGGGGGTGGACCGCCAGCTCTCTCTTTCGATGACCACGTCATCGAGGACGGGAAGGCCCGCGGCGCGGAGCACCGTCTTGGCGAGGCGCTTGTCCATCGCCAGTGCCGACGCGGCGACGCCGCTGCCCGTGTAGGGGATCCCCGCCATCTCCAGCAGGCCCTGGAGAGTGCCGTCCTCGCCGAAGCTGCCGTGCACGAGCGGCATCGCGATCTCGATGTCCAGCCCTTCGCCGCCACCGCGGCCGAACAGCCCGCGGCGCGACCCGGGGATCGGCAGCAGCAGCAGGCCCGCGCCGCGTCGGATCCACGACGGGCGTGACCGCGGTGCACTCGGCGAGCATGCTGTCCACCGCGGCGAAGCTGCGCAGGGTGCTCAGCGCCTCGCCGGTGAACCACCGACCGTCCTTGGCGATGTACACGGGCACGGGACGATGGCGCGGCGACAGCGCCGCCATCGCCTGCTGCGCGGTGATCACCGACACCTCGTGCTCGACCGATCGGCTCCCGAAGATGACACCGATGGTGCTCATGGCGCGGTTGGAGCCGGCACCGCGTCCGCCACGGCCTCACCGAGCAGGACGATCTCGCGCTCGAGCTCGATGTCGAAACGCGACGCCACCTCGTCGCGCGCGCAGTCGGCGAGCGCGAGCACGTCCGCAGCGCTGGCATGGTCGACGTTGAGGATGAAGTTGGCGTGCTTGGGTGAGATCTGCGCGCCGCCGTGCCTGCGCCCGGCCAGCCCGGCCGCTTCGACCAGGCGTCCGGCGTAATCCCCGGGCGGGTTCTTGAAGGTGCTGCCCAGGCTGCGCACGCCGTACGGTTGGGTGCGCTTGCGCTCCGCTTGCACCGCATCGGTCCGCGCGCGCACGCCGGCCAGGTCGTCGGCCGTGACGGTGAAGCGCCCGCGCAGCACGATGTGACCTGCGAGGTCGTGCTTGAAGCGCGAGTTGCGATACGCGAAGCCGCAGTCGTTCGCGGCAAGCCAGCGCGTGGTGCCATCGGGGGCCACCACCTCGCACTCGAGCAGGCTGGTCTGCACATCGCTGCCGAAGGCGCCCGCGTTCCCCCAGACGGAAGCTCCGCAGCTGCCGGGAACACCGATCCCCCACTCCATGCCCGCCCACCCCGCCCGAGCCAGGTCGAGCGCGGCGCGCGGCAGCATTGTGCCGGCGGCCAGCGTCGCGCAGCCGTCCGCAACGGTGTGCTGCTTGTCCAGCAGTCGAAGGGCCAGACCGCGCACACCGCCGTCCAGGATGAGCGCGTTGCTCCCCGCGCCGAGAACGGTCAACGGCACGCCGTCCTCCGTGCAGCGAGCCACCAGCTCGGGAACCACGGCGAGATCGTCGACACGCAGGAAGAAGTCCGCGGTCCCCCCGATGCCGAGCTGGCTGTGGCGCGCGAGCGGCTCGTTGGCCCTGACGCCAGGCCAGCTCTCCAGCCAATCAGGGGACATGGGAGACATCCAACGCGGCTGCCGAGACGGTGCGCGATCTTGTCGAAGCCGCCGAGTGACAGCACCAGCAGGACGTCGCCGGGGCGCACGAGACGCGCCACCAGGTCGACGGCGTCCGCTGATGACCCGACCACGTGGACATGTGTCCCGTCGCCCGCCCTGGCGGCGACGTCGTGACTGCTGACCGTCGCCTCCATGCCGCGTTCGCGCGCCTCCTCGACAGGACCGAGGACGACGACGTCGGCGCCGTCGAAGCAGTGCGCGTAATCATCGAGGAGCGTCAGCGTGCGCGAGTACGTGTGCGGCGTGTGGATGGCGACAAGGCGCCGGCCCGGGTAGCGCCGCCGCGCGGCGGCGATGGTCACCCGCACCGCGGTGGGGTGGTGAGCGTAGTCGTCGACGACGGTGACGCCGCCCACGTCGCCGGCGACCTCGAACCGGCGAGCCGGGCCCGCGGAACGTGGCGCAGGCGGCGATGCACCGCTGCAGCGGCGCGCCCGCCCGACGGCGAGAACCAGGGCCGCGGTCGCGTTCAGCGCGTTGTGCGCCCCGGGAAAGGTGAGGCGCACGTGGTGCGTCGCCGCGCCGGCGGTGATGGTGAAATGCTGAGCCGAACCGTCGTCCTCACGCCAGGTCCACGCGCCAGTCGGCCGCCGGCGCGCAGCCGTAGGTGACCACCCTGCAGCTGGCATGCGCGGCAAGCGCCACGCATTCGGGATCGTCCGCGCAGAGCACCAGCAGTCCCGCAGCGGGCATGGAGCGGGCCAGCTCGACGAACGGGGCGCGATACGCGTCAAGCGTCGGGTAGACGTCGGGATGGTCGAGCTCGAGCCGTGGTCACGCAGGCGGCGAACGGGTGGATGTGGAGGAACTTGGGACGCGAGTCCCACGGGCGCCGTGGTGTACTCGTCGCCCTCGAACACGAACGGGCCCGTGCCCAGGCGCGCGCTGCCGCCGAGGTCCAGCGACGTCGAGCCCAGCCTGAAGCCGGGGTCCATGCCGCAGGCATCGAGCATGTGGGCGAGCAGCGCGGACGTCGTCGTCTTGCCGTGGGTTCCGCACACGGCGACACGGAGTCGCTCGGAGGTCAGGCGCAGGTAGAACTCGATCTCGCTGCACGTCGGCAGCCCACGGTCCCGCGCTGCCAGCCACTCCGGGTTGGTCAGCGCGCGTCTGGTTGCCGACCACCACCAGGTCGGGGATGCCCCAGCGCTCGAGGTTGGCCGGGTCGCTGCCGTCCACCCAGTCGATGCCCGCAGCGGTGAGGATGTCCGTGGTGGGTGGGTACGCCTGGTCGTCCGAGCCCGACACCCGCCAGCCCTGCTCGCGCGCCACCAGGGCGGCCCCACTCACCGCGTAGCCGCAGATCCCGAGGAAGTGGACGTGACCGGTCATCGTGGGATTCTCGCCGGAGCCGCCGCCAGCCGGTTCAGCAGCGTCCACCACTCGCGCGGCGGCGTCGCGGCGGCCCAGCTGAGCGCTGCTCGCGGCCATCTGCCGCCAGGCGTGCGGGTCGTCGATCAGCGCGCTCCAGCTCGGCGGCGACCCGCTCGGCAGTCGCACTGCTCGTCGGGGATCAGCCGCGCCGCTCCGGCGCTCCACGTATGGGGCCGCGTTGAAACGCTGGTGGTCGCCCGCGTACTGGTAGGGCACAAGGATCATCGGCCGGCCCAGCGCGGCACACTCGGCGAGCGAGGATCCGCCGGCCCGCATGAGCACGAGGTCGGCCGCGACGATGGCCGCGCCGACATCGCGGATGAACGGCGCCGCGTCCAACGTTCACGCAGTGTCTGCGGGGAGCCGCGTTGCCTCCTCCTGCATCTGGGCGGCGTCGAGCGCGCCCGGTCTGGTGCGTGACGCACAGAGACGGGTGCGCGCTCAGCAGTGCCTCCACGCAGCCGGCCAGCGCGCGGTTGATGCGGCGAGCACCCTGCGATCCCCCCATCACGAGAAGCCGCTCGCAGCGCTCGCCGAGCTCGCGCGGCGGGCGTCGCCAGCACCTCGGCGCGGATGGGGTTGCCGGTGTGCACCACCCTGGCCCGCGGCAGGCGGACGGCCGTCTCCGCGAACGCCGCTGCGACGAGCGTGCCGCGCCGAGCCAGCAGCCGGGTGGCGCGGCCCGGGACCGCGTTCTGCTCCAGCAGCGCGACAGGGATGCGCAGGGAGCGAGCGGCGAGCACCACGGGCACGCTGACGTAGCCGGCGCCGCCGACGACGACGTCGGCGTGGAAGTCGCGGATGATCCGTCGCGCGGCGCGGACGGCGGCAGGGAGAAGCGCAGCGAAACGGGCCACGCTGACCGCGTTGCTGACATCCAGGCCTGAGATGCTCAGCGTTTCCAACCGGAAGCCGGCGGCGGTCACCAGTCCCTCGGCGACACCGCCGTGCACGTCCGACCACGAGCACCTCTCCGGCGGGATCAGCGCGGCGCAACTCCTGCGCCAGCGCCAGCACCGGGTGTCAGGTGGCCACCCGTCCCTCCGCCGGCGATCAACGTGCGCACGTACTGTCACTCCCTGTCTGCGGCCCTGTGCGGACACGTTGCAGAGTATGCCCACGCCCGGCCAGCGTCATCGCCAGCGACGTGCCGCCGTAGCTGATGAAGGGCAGCGGGATGCCGGTCGTCGGGATCACCCCGGTCACGGCACCGATGTTGACGAACGCCTGGATCCCGATCCACGCGGTGATACCTCCGGCGAGAAGTGCCCCATAGGCGTCGGGCGCGCGCAGCGAGGCCCGCACTCCTCGCCACAGCAGAAGTGTGAACGCCAGGATCACCGAGACGGTTCCGATCAGACCGAGCTCCTCGCCGATGATCGCGAAGATGAAGTCCGTGTGCGCCTCCGGGAGCCACTGGTACTTCTGCACAGAGTTGCCCAGACCGACGCCGCCGAGCCCGCCGCTGCCGAGCGCGTACAGCGCCTGGCATGCCTGGAAGCCCGTGTTCAGCGGGTCGTCGCACGGATGCGTGAAGGTGCTCAGGCGGCTGGACCGGTACGCCACCAGCATGACCACGCAGGTAGCCTCCGACCATGACGACGCCGAGGAGCACCAGCATGTGGCGCTTGCGAACGCCCGCGAGCGCCAGCAGCACCAGCGCGGTGCCGGCGATGATGATGCTGCTGCCGAGGTCGCGCTCCAGGAGCACCAGCGAGAGGAGGACGCCGACCAGGAGCCCGTAGTCGCGCACCCCGCGCACGCTGCGCACCGCGGGCGCCCGGTCCACCAGCCATCGCGAGAAGAACAGCACCGACACCAGGATGGCGATCGCCGACGGCTGCACGGAGAGTGGTCCCAGCGTGAACCATCGCCTCGCCCCGTTCGCCTCCGAGCCGAAGTGCGGCAGCAGGACGAGAACGAGCATCGCCAGCAGGCACAGCGCCAGGACGGGCGTCATCCGGCGCAGGCGGTGGTAGTCGGTGCGCGCCAGGATGACGAGGGCCACCACGCCGAGCGCCATCCCCAGGACCTGTCGCTCGAAGAAGTAGTTGGCATTGTCGAACCACAGGAAGCCCAGCGCCTCGCTCGCGCTGTACACCATGACGAGCCCGAACGCGCACAGCGCCGCGATGTCGGTGAGCAGCCAGCCGTCGACACCGCCAAGGCTCAGGGTGCGCCCCCCGGCGAGGGTCTCGCGCAGCCGCAGGGCCGGCGCGCCGAGCGGACGGGTGCGTGCCGCCATCAGCTCTCCTTGGCAGCCGCGACCGCGCGCACGGAGTCAGCAAACGCACCGCCGCGCTCCTCGAAGTCGCGGAACTGGTCGAAGCTCGCGTAGCCGGGCGCCAACAGCACGACGTCTCCCGGCCGCGCCAGCTCGGTGGCCATGTCGACGGCGGACTGCTGGCCGGCGACGACCGCGCGCTGCGCGTAGCCCTGCTCGGCGAGCGCCGCGTCGAGCTCGTCCGCGGTGTCGCCGTTGAGGATCGCGAACCGCGCATGACGCGCCACCGCGCGGGCGAGCTCGCCGGGGCCGACACCCTTGCTGTGGCCGCCGCCGATCCAGATGATCGGGCGATCGAAGGACTGCAGCGCACGCACGGCGGCGTCGACGTTGGTCGCCTTGCTGTCGTTGACCCAGAGCACCCCGTCCGCCTCCAAAACCACCTCCAGGCGATGGGGCACCGCCGTGAACTCGCGCACCGCTGCCGCGATGTCGGAGGAGGCAACCCCGGCGGCGCGCCCGACAGCGGTGGCAGCGAGGACGTTGAGGACGTTGTGCGCACCGAACAGCGGGATGTCCACGACCGGCACCACCGGCTGCGTCGAGCCGGACTCGAGGACGACCACCTGGTCGGCTTCGACGGTCGCGCCGTCGACCCCGCGCAGCGCCGACCCGAAGTACCGCACCGGTGCGCTGCTCGACGCCGCCATGGAGCGCGTCACCGGGTCGTCCCAGCCGAGGACGGTGCAGGAGACTGCATGCTCGACGATCCGCTGCTTGGCCGCGATGTATGCCGCCAGGCTACCGTGACGGTCGATGTGGTCGGGGCTGATGTTGAGCACCGCGGCGATCTCGCAGCGAGGCTCCTCCACCGACTCGAGCTGGAAGGACGACAGCTCGAGCACCACCCAGTCGCCGCTGTCCACGTCATCGAGACGATCGAGCATGGTCGCTCCGATGTTGCCGCCGAGGTGGACGCGCCGGCCGTCGCGTGCGATCACGGCGGCACACAGGCTGGTGGTCGTCGTCTTCCCATTGGTGCCGGTGATGCCGACGATGCGGCCGCGACAACGTTCGAACACCAGCGACATCTCGCTCCGTACCGGGATGCCCAGGGTGCGGGCGAGCTCGAGCTCCGGCGAGGTCCATGGAACGCCCGGGGACGGGCAGACCAGCGCGCTGCCGCGCACCACGTCCACCTCGTAGCCGCCCAGCCGCACCTCGACGCCCGCCGGAAGCCGGGACGCGACCTCGCGCAACCGCGGGTCGTCCCCCCGATCCACCACGAGGACCTCGTAGCCGTCCGCGGCGAGCACGCGCGCGCAGGCGAGCCCGCTGCGACCGAGCCCGATGACGACAGCGCGGCCGGTCATGCCACCGCACCGCGTGAGCGCGCATATAGGACGGTGAGCAGCGTGCCGGCGGCTGCCGCGGCGATGAAGCAGGCCACCAGGCGCCTTTCCCGGAGGCCGAGCTCCTCGAAGTGGTGATGCAGCGGGCTGGCGCGCAGGAGGCGGCGGTGGAAGCGCCGGATCGCGGTCACGTTGACGATGACGCTCAGCGTCTCGGCAACGAACACGATGCCCATGAGCGGGAGCAGCCAGAGGAGATGCAGCTCCGCGGACGCCGCCACCAGGGCACAACCAAGCGCCAGTGAGCCTGTGTCGCCCATGAAGACGCGGGCCGGGAACCAGTTGAACACCAGGAACGCCACCAGGCTTCCCACCAGGGCGGCGCAGACGACGACCACGGGCAGGGCATGCTGGTGCAGCGCCACAGCGAGCAGCCCGGCGAACACCACCGCCGAACAGCCGGCGGCGAGCCCGTCGACGCCGTCGGTGAGGTTCACCGCGTTGCTGACCGCGACCACCGCCAGGATGCTCACCAGGATCACGCCTGCGCCGTGCAGGTCGGGCGCCCCGAGCCCCGGGAACAGCTGCCGGGTGGCCCCGACGACGTCAAGTCCGATGCCGACGAGCAAGCCGACGAATGCCTGGAACCCGATCTTCTGGTAGGCACCGAGGCCGAAGACGCCCCTCCCGCGCACGTTGTCGCGGTCGTCGAGAAGCCCGACCAGCGCGCCTGCACCGAGCGCGAAGATGATGACGAAGCCCATCCGGGTGCGGTCGAAGACCAGCCACGCCGCCAGCGTGATGGCACAGAAGAGGATCCCGCCCATCGTTGGCGTGCCCATCTTCACCATGTGCGACTGGGGGCTGTAGGTCTGCACGCGCTGGCCGGCGCCGCGTTTCGCCAGCTGTGTGGTGAGCCATGGGTAGAGCGCCACGCCGATGCCGAGGGCCAGCAGCCCCACCACCAGCGCGTGTCTCACGGAGTGATCCGCCACTGGTCTATGGCCACCTGGGCGACCTGCTTCCACACGGGGGCGGCAAGCGTCGCACCGAAGCGAACGACCCCGGTCTCGTGCGGGTAGTTGAGCACCACCAACATGGTGAACCTGGGGTTCTTGGCTGGGAGGAAGCCGCCGAACGACACCACGACATCATTGCCGTAGCGACCGTTGGTGGCGACGCTGGCGGTGCCGGTCTTGCCCGCCACCTCGCCCTTGAAGGCGGGGATGCGTGCCAGCGAACCCTCCGCGCCACGATCCTCCACAACGCCGGTCATCATCTGGGCCAGCGTCGCGGCCGCGCTCGGTGAGATGACACGCCTGGTCGTCGGCACCACCACCGCCGACTTCCCTGTCGACGGGTCGATGACCGACTGCACGGCGTGGGGCTGCACCCACACGCCGCCGTTGGCGACGGCGTTGAGAGCGGCGAGAACCTCGACAGGGGTCACCTGCACACGCTGTCCGAAGGCGGCTTCCGCGAGGTCGAGGGCGCTCAGCTTGTTCTGCGGTGGCAGGGGTGCGTTCTGCTCACCGTAGAGGTCCACCCCTGTCGGTGCGCCGATGCCGAAGGCGAGCATGTTGCTGTAGAACGCGTTGGGCCCCATCAGCTGCCCGACCTTGATGGCGCCGTTGTTGAGTGACTCGTCGAGGACGTACTGCATGGAGATGGTGCCGTGCGCACGGTTGTCCCAGTCGCGGATGGTGGCTCCGTCGATGGTCGTCGGCCCCTCTCTGAATGTGTACCCGGGCGTGATCGCGTGGTCGTTCAGCCCGCCGGCGAAGGTCACCACCTTCTCCACCGAGCCGGGCTCGTAGACGTTGGCCACCGCCAGGTCGCGGAAATCGGCGATGGGCGACGTCCAGTACGAGTTGGCGTTGTACGTCGGCGCCTGGGCCCAGGCGCGGATCAGACCGGTCTTGGTGTCCATGATGATGAGCGTCCCCGACGCCGCCTGCGCGGTGGCCACGCCCTGTGCGATGGCCTGCTCGGCCCAGTACTGCACCTCCGAGTCGAGCCCGAGCTGCAGGTCTTCACCGTTGTGGGCATCGGCCTGCGGGTCGTTGCTGAGCGTGATCGAGTTGCCCGCGACGTCGCGCACGGTGGATTGGTGTCCGTCGGTGCCGCGGAGGACCGAGTTGTAGTACGCCTCGAGACCGTACTCGCCGTTGCCGTCGCCGTCCACGTACCCGAGGAGGTTGGCGGCGAACGAGTTGCCGGCGACCGGCGAGGGCTCGTACACGCGCTGCTCGGCGGGCACGACCACGATGCCGGGCAGGTCGAGGGAGGTCAGCCTGTCGCTGACGCTCTGCGACACCGCCTTGGCCAGGTAGACGAAGCGCGTCGGTTGAGAGATCAGGGAATCGACCGCGGTCGCCTGGAGCGACAGGACCGGAGCGAGCTGGCGGGCGACATCCTCACGGCTGGAGGTGGTGATCAACCCGGGGTCGGCGTAGACGTCGTACACGGTGCGATTGCTGACCAGCACCCGGCCGCTGCTGTCCAGGATGCGTCCGCGCGTCGCAGCGATGGTCACCGACTTCTGGTGCAGGGCCGCGGCGCGTGCGGCGAGCGTGGCGTGCTGGAGAACCTGGACGTCGACGAGGCGGGCGCACAGCGTGGCCGCCATCGCCGCGAAGGCCATCGCCAGCCAGGTGCCGCGGTGCCGGAAATCCGGCGAATCGGCGACGAACCAGCCCCGGACACGCGGTGGGGACTCGGGCGCGCGGCGCCGTCTCACGGAGAGGCGCCCTGTGTCCCGCGCATGCCGAAGGCACCGCCGACGGCGGCAACGAGCTGCTGGAGAGGATCGCCGGACCCGCCCTGGGTGGCCAGCTGCGTGCTGGGCAGGCTGACCACAGGCTTCAGTTGCGCGTCGACGTACGACCAGTGGCCGGCCGGGCGCATGCCGAGCTTCT
Organism: Candidatus Dormiibacterota bacterium; assembly: GCA_963823765.1. GTDB lineage: Bacteria > Chloroflexota > Dormibacteria > Aeolococcales > Aeolococcaceae > Aeolococcus. Next base: position 459,942 of record CAWGML010000001.1, on the reverse strand, counting down.
GCGCAGCGGCGACGATCCGCTCGGCGCTCTCCAATCGGGCGAGGTCATCGCCAAGCTGGCTCGCTCGGCTGCGCAGCTGCTGGTTCTGCTGCGCCAGGGCGGTGGCCTGGTAGGTCGCCTGCGTCGAATGCGCGCTCTGGCTGACGTACGCGACGCCGACGCCCGCCAGCGCCGCGATCAGCGGCAGCAGCGGCAGCGGCGTGCGCGGTCCGCCCCGGCGCAGACGGGTGCGACGCGCAGGGGTCTCGTCGAGAGGGACGCCGGCGAGGTCGTCGGGTGGAAGTTGAGAACGTGTCGTTCTGGGCAAGGCCCGGGTCTCCGTATTGCAGGGACGTGAGGATGAAACGGACACGGCACGGTGCGGGTGACGGCGGGGCGTGCCTAGGGCACGTCGTCGAGCTTCTCGGCGACACGGAGCCGGGCGGAGCGGGCTCGCGGGTTGGTCGCGAGCTCAGCGGCGTCGGGCTTGATCGCCTTGCGGCTGAGAAGGAGGAGAGAGGCCCGGTGAGCGCAGGTGCAGTGGGTCTGTTGGGGCGGACATAGACAGTTCTGTGCTGAGACGTGGAGTGCGTTCTTGACAATGGTGTCCTCGAGAGAGTGGAAGGAGACGACCCCAAGACGCCCACCGGGCCGGAGGATTCGGATGGCTGCCTGCAGTCCCAGGTTGAGGCTTTCCAGCTCGTGGTTCACCTCGATGCGCAGTGCTTGAAACGTGCGCGTCGCGGGGTGAATCCGCTTCGGCCAGAAGCGTCTCGGAACGGTCCTTTCGACGATCTCGCGCAGCTGCGCGGTGCCGGTGATCCGCGCCTCGGCGCGCTGGCGAACGATGGCTGCGGCGATCGAGGCGGCGAAACGCTCCTCGCCATAGGTCCGGATCAGCGCCGTGAGATCCGCCGCGGACCACTCGTTGACGACGTCGGCCGCCGACATCGCGGCGGCGCTGTCCATGCGCATGTCGAGCGGTCCATCGAGGCGAAAGCTGAACCCGCGCCGCGGGTCGTCGAGTTGCAGCGACGAGATGCCGAGGTCGAGCATGACTCCGTCCACGGCGGTCATGCCGTGCGCGGCGGCGATCGAACTCCATGGAGGCGAAGTCGCCGTGCTCGAGCACCACGGTCTCGGGATCGTCAGCGAAGCGCCGTCGCGCGGCCGCCACCGCCGCGGGGTCGCGGTCGATGGCAAGGATTCGCCCGCCGGGACGGATGCGTTCGACGAACGCCTCGACGTAGCCTCCGGCACCGAGGGTGCCGTCGATGTACGTCATCCCCGGGCGGGGCTGCAGGCTCTCTATTAGCGGGTGTAGAAGGACCGGCCGGTGACCCGTCGCGTCAGGCGTCGAGCCACCGGGCGTGGCACTGCTGTCGTCGTCCATGCCGGCCACGATCGACATGGAAGCTCTTCCCTGTTGCTGTTGTGTTTGGAGGAAACGCGATCACGCCGGCTCGAGACGGAGTGTCGAGCCGGTGCGGCCGAGGCGATCACCGAGCTCGGTGAATGTCTGCGGGTCGAGCCCGCCTTCCTCGGCATCCCAGACGCTCTCTCCGACCACCTCCACGACGTTGGAGACGCCGACGAAGACGGCGCGGTCCTCGATGCGCGCGAAGGTGCGGTGCTCCGGGCTCAAGAGGATGCGCCCCTGGGCGTCGACCTCGACCTCACGAGCGCCCGCGTAGAGGTGTCGCATGTAGAGGCGCTGCTCGGCCGAGCTCTCGGCGGTGAGCCGGAAGTGCTGCTCGTAGTCCTGCCATTCCGCAAGCGGCCGGATCACGAGACGGTTCTCCGCACCGGGAGCGATGACGGCGCCGCCGAGGTCGCGCCGGAACTGGGCGGGGAGGGCGACGCGGCCCTTGGGGTCGACGGCATGGCGGAACGTCCCATAGAACACGCGTCAATTCCCGCTGTCACGTCGCTGCGGCCGCCTGCGCACATCACCTGCCCCACTATTCACCACTGCGCCCCACTGCTGGGCCGAACCGTAGCAGTCTCAACTCAACGCGTCAATGCGAACAGATGTACCCCTCGCGGCACGGAGACGATGGGGTGGAGCCGGGCTGAAGGGCTGGTGGAGCGGTGTGGGGAATCGGCGGCCGAACTGAGACGGCGGTAGAATCGGCGCGCAAGCCGGCCGGACGGCCGCGGGCGCTCGTCGTCCGAGGAAAGTCCGGGCTCCACAGAGCAGGGCGCTGGGTAACGCCCAGTCGGGGCGACCCGAAGGAGAGTGCCACAGAAATGACACAGCCGCGGCGCTGCCGCGGCGACGGTGAAATGGTGGGGTAAGAGCCCACCGGCGGTCGGGTGACCGGCCGGCCAGGTAAACCCCGCCCGGAGCAAGGCCGAACAGGGACGGACGGTTCGCCGTCCAGGGTTGCTCGCCCCATGTCCCGGGTCGGGCCGCTGCAGGCGCCGGGCAACCGGCGTCGTAGATGGATGGCCGTCCCCCGCCGCCGGGGAGCGGCGGCCCTCGGGCCGTGAACGAAGCGGCGGGGACAGAACCCGGCTTACAGGCCGGCTTGCACGCTCCCCACCGGACGGCCGGTGCGGGTTACATCGGCAGCTCGCCCTGCGGCGGCTCCTGCGGCACGCCGGCAGCCAGTTGGCGCGCCACCGCGGCCACCGCCAGGGCGTCCACCCGCTCGTTCCCGGGCTCACCGCTGTGTCCTCGGACATGCTCGAAGCGCACGCGACCGTCCACCAGCGGGTCGATGGTGGGGAACAGGTCGAGGTTGGCCTTGCGCTTCCATTGCCGGGTCAGCCAGTTGATGACGCCAAGGCTGTCGGTGCGAACCACGATGCGCCACTGCGCGTCGTCGTCGACGCGGGCGCGGATCGCACGCAGCGCCTCACGCACGGCCTTGAGCTCCTCGCGGTTGTTGGTGGTCATGGGTTCCGCGCCGGCGGCCTCCTCGACTGAACCGTCGGGCCACTCGAGCCGGTACGCCCACGCCCCCGACGCCGGGGTTCCCCGAGCACGCGCCGTCGGTGTACGCCACCACCGTCACGGTCATGGGACGACGATGCGGTCGCAGTTGGAGCACTGCACCGGCTCGTCGGCCATGCGGATGCGGCGCACCTCGGAGTTCGCGAACGGCACGTGGCAGCCGCCGCAGCTGTCGGCGACGATGTGCACCACCGCCGGCTGGACCCGGCGCGCCAGTCGTTCGTACAGCGCGAGGTCGCTTCCCGGCATCGCCGCGCTGAGCTCGGCGCGGTCGCGCTCCCCGCGTTCCACCGCGGCGCGCAGGGCCACGGCCTGCCTCGAGGAGCTCGCCGGCATGGTCGGCGCGCTCGAGCTCGCGGTCGACGACCGCGGCGTTGGCGTCGCGCTCCGCCGCGGCAGCCGCCTCGGCGCCCTCCATGAGCGCGAGCAGCCGCTCGTCCTCGCCGCTGATGCGCTGACGGAGCGACTCGAGGTCGTGCTGCATCCCGACGAGCTCCTGCGGGTTGCGAACGGACCCGTCGTAGAGATGTTTGTCGAGCTCGCGGGCGCGCCGCCGCAGCGCGTCGACTTGCTTCTCCAGCGCGGCGAGCTCGGCGTCGACCACAGCCTGGTCGCGGCGCCGGCGGCGCGCTTCACGGCGGCGGCGCTCCAGCTCGGGATCGGCAGAGATCTGCGCCTCGACGTCCGCGAGACGCGCCCTGTCGTGGCTGAGGCGTGCGTCGGTCTCCTGGAGCCGGAGAAGGTCACCGCCGCGACTCACTGGGCCACCTCGACGAGTTGGGCCGTGTACTCCCGGTGACGCTGCGTGCAGCTGCTCGCCGCAATCACGCGCCAGCCCCTGTCTGCCAGCCATGGCAGCACCAGCTGATCGCGCTGCATGCACTGCAGGACCAGCCAGCGCACGCCGCGCGACGGCGCTTCGTCCGCGATCCTCAACATGGTGTTGGCGCCGACGCCGGCGATCACCACCACCTCCACCTCGCCGGCCGCCAGCGGTGTCAGCCCGGGGCCACAGCGCACCTCCACGCGCTCGCCCAACTGCCACGCCGACAGGTTGCTGCGCAGCTCGCGCAACGGCCCAGCGCTGAGCTCCGTGGCGATCACGCGCGCGCTGCCGCGCAGCGCCAGCGCGGCGGACAGCGCGCCGTGGCCGGCGCCGATGTCGGCGACGGCCGCGCTCCCGGCCGGCACCAGCGCGCCCACGCCCCGGAGCCGGGCGGGCAGCGCAACCCTCACGCGGCAGCCTGCGAGATGGCGACGAGCGCGCGGAGGGTCTCGCGGGCAGCCCCGGAATCGATGGCTGCCGCGGATCGTTCGACGCCCTCCGACATGTCCGCGGCAACGTCGGCGGCGACCAGCGCGGCGGCGCCGTTGAGCACCACGACGTCGCGTGGCGCTCCCGACACCCCCTCGAGGACGCCGAGGATGACCGCCGCGTTGGTCGCTGCGTCGGCGCCGGCCACGGCCTCGCGTGGAGCCGCGTGCAGGCCGAGTGCCTGCGGGTCGATCTCGAGGTCGCGAACCCCGGACTCGGTGACCTCGTAGCCCAGCGCCACGCCGTCGAGCCCGAGCTCGTCGATGCCTCCCGGCCCAGTGAACACAAGCGCATGCGCGTGGCCGAGACGCTGCAGGACCTCGGCCATCACCGCAAGCGGCGCGTTCCCGGCCACGCCGAGCGCCTGGTGACGCACGCGCGCGGGGTTGGCGAGGGGTCCGAGGATGTTGAAGACCGTGCGAATGCCCAGCTCGCGACGCGCGGCAGCCGCGTGACGCATCGCAGGGTGGAATGCGGGCGCGTAGATGAACCCGATGCCGGCCTCCTCCACGCAGCGACGGACACCTGCCGGGTCGAGCGCAACCCGCACCCCGAGCTGCTCGAGCACGTCGGCGCTGCCGCATCGCGACGACTGCGCGCGGTTGCCGTGCTTGGCGACGCGGCATCCCGCGGCGGCGGCCACCAGTGCTGCGGCGGTCGAGATGTTGAACGTGTTGCTCCCGTCGCCACCAGTGCCGCAGGTGTCCACGGCCCCCGGCGCCAGGTCCACTCTGCGTGGCATGGTCGCGCATCGACATCACCATGCCGGCGAGCTCGTCAACGGTCTCGCCCCGGGTGCGCAGCGCGGCGAGCAGACCACCGATCTGCGCGGCGGTCGCAGTGCCGTCCATGACAAGGTCCATGACGGCGCGCGCCGTCTCAACGTCGAGACAACCGCCTCCGACGATCGTCTCCAGCGCGGCGCGCATCAGCTCATCGGTCACAGGCCGCGACCGTAGCATCCGCGAGGCGGACATATACTCGAGCGCCCATGACAGCCCGCAGCCTGGAGCCGTTCGACCCCGACGTGGTGCGTCCCTGGAGCCTCGGGGACGGCAGCCGCGGCGTCCTGCTGCTGCACGGCTTCGCGGGCACCCCGCCCGAGCTGCGCCGTCTCGGCGAGCACCTCGCACGCAATGGTTACCGCTGTCGTGGGCCCGCGCTGGCCGGCCACGCGTCAACCCCCGAGGCTCTCGAGGCCAGCACGCGTCGTGACTGGACGCGGTCCGCGCAGGAGGAGCTCGACGCGCTGGCCGACGAATGCGACGAGGTGATGGTCGCCGGGCAGTCGATGGGTGGCACCATCGCGCTGCACCTCGCCGCCACGGACCTCCGCGTCGCGGCGGTGGCCACCCTCGCCGCACCGGTGTGGCTGTCCGGGATCGCGACGCGAGCCATCCCGGTGGCACGCCGGCTGATGCGCTGGCATCGTCCCGGCGACGACGTCGACCTCTACGACCTCGAGGCGATCGAGGAGCTCTACTCTCATGGCCTGCGCCCGATGCGCGCGATCCACGAGTTCACCCACCTGCTGCGCGAGGTGCGCGACGAGCTCGTCTCAGTGCGCGCGCCGGTGCTCGTGCTGCACGGCGGCCGCGACCGCACCATCGCCCCGGCCAACGCCGTGGAGATCGAACGGCGGCTGGTGTGCAGCCGCGAGGTGGTGCGCCGCTCGTTCCCGCGCAGCGGGCACGGGATGAGCGTCGACATCGACCGCGACCTGATCAACGCCGCCGTGCTCGACTGGTTCGACCGCCACGCACACTCCGCGTCACAGCGCGAGTCGGTGGCCGCGCAAGCGGTCCGCTGAGCTCAGCCGCCGAGATCGTCGAGCAGGCGGCGCGCCAGCTCAGGGTCGATCACCGGGTTGGTCGGCGGCCCTTCGTCCACCGGTCGGTGGCGCCCGGAGCGGCCCCTGCCGAGCGGTGCTCGGTCGGCGTCGCTGCGTGGCGCCCCTTTCACCGTGTGCCCGCACGCGGAGCAGAGGAGCACCGTCCTGCTCGTGCCGGCACCGGTGTACTCGCGGTGTGACAGGCGCAGGGACGCGCCGCAACGAGGGCACGGACGCGGTCCTGTCCGATCCTCGCCCCGCGCTGGCATGTCGCGTTGCACGACCTCAGATCTCCTTCATCGACATTTACCGAGGCTTGCTCAGGGCGTGACCGACGCCATCAGGACGAAGCGTACGGTTCGCGTCAACCCGGCGGGGTCATCGCCTGCACCAGGAGCAGCACATGGCCACCACAGACGCGCAGACGCTCGCGGACGCGAGCGAGGACGACGCGGCCCGGCGGTACCTCCGCGAGCAGCGTCTGGCAACCCTTGTCGCCGAGGCCATGCGCCGTGCCGACGCCATGTCCCGGCTCGACGCCAGCCTGCGCCTGCGAGTGAGGCGTCCAGCCGGCTGAGGTGCCTCCCCGGCGTCCCCTACAGTGGCTCGATGGTCAGCCTCACGGAGCGCCTGCGTCGCGCGGTGGACCCACTCGACAGGGTCACCGAGGCACCGGCGGGGAGCCGGCGCAACGCCGCCGTGCTGCTCCTCTTCGACACCAGGGAGGAGGGTCTCCCGCTTCTCTTCCTGCAGCGCACGGCCCATCTCCGTCACCACGCCGGCCAGATCGGCTTCCCCGGCGGCGGCGCCGAACCCGGCGACGCGACCATCGCCGCCACCGCGCTGCGCGAGGCACACGAGGAGGCCGGCATCACCCCCGATGCTGTCGAGGTGATCGGCCTGTTGCCGCCATTCCTGACTGCAACATCGGACAACTGGCTCACCCCGGTGGTCGGGTTGCAGGACCGGGAGATCGACCTCCGGCCCGATTCCTTCGAGGTGGCTCGGCTCTTCCGACTCGATCTGGGTGCGCTGATGGCCGCGCCGCACACCACGCGCACCCTCACGCAAGAGGGTCGCTCGCGCGACGTGCACTTCTACGAGCTTGGGGGCAACGTCGTGTGGGGCGTCACCGCCGCGATCATCTGGGAGCTGATCGGCCGTCTCGAGGGCCGCGCTTGAGCCCGGTCACCGATAGCGCGGGTGCACGACGAACGGGTTGCCCTGCATCTCGTCCCCGATGGTCGTGCTCCGTCCGTGGCCGGGGTGGACCACTGTGTCGGGTGGCAACGCGTACAGGCGGTCCTCGATGCTCACCATCAGCTGCTGCCAGTTTCCGCCAGGCAGGTCGGCGCGGCCCACGCCACGGTGGAACAGCGTGTCGCCGCTGACGAGGTCGCTGCCGAGCAGGAAGCAGACTGAACCGCGGGTGTGACCGGGCGTGTGGATCACGCCGACCCGCACGCCGTGCCAGCCGATCACCTGGCCGTCCTCCAGGTCCATGTCGACCTCGACGTCCGGCGTGTCCTCCGGGATGCCGGGGAGGAAACGCATGCTCATCAGCTGCTCGCGGTCGGCGGGGTGCAGGGCGACCGGGCACCGGTGCACGGCCACGATGCCGGGCACGCCGTTGACGTGGTCACCGTGGCCATGGGTGAGCAGGACCTGCTCGCATCGCCAGCCGTTGTCCTCGAGCAGCTGCAGCGCGAGCACATGTTGCAAGCCGGGGTCGACGACCATGGCCGCGTCGCTGTCACGACGGTGGAGCACGTAGCAGTTCTGGTCGTACGTGTGGTCCACGACCACCGTCAGCTCGAGCAGGTCGCGGAGCGCCTCGGCCATCCTGCTCAGGCTGTGATGGTCGGGTGCGGGCCCTCGTCGGTGCGCAGCGGCAGCATGAAACCGGTGCTGCGCTCGCGCCGCTGCGCCGGCGCGTCGACGAGGGCGCGGTCGAGGACCTCGCCGACGTTGTCGACCGGCACGACCTCCACGGTGTCGAGCACCTCGCGCGGGATCTCCTCGAGGTCGCGCATGTTCTTGCGGGGCAGGATGAACGTCGTGAGGCCGGACCGGTGCGCGGCAAGCAGCTTGTCCTTGACACCGCCGATGGGTAGCACCCGGCCACGCAGGGTGACCTCGCCGGTCATCGCGACGTCGCGTCGCACCCGACGCCCGGAAGCGACGCTGACCATCGCGGTGACCATCGTGACGCCGGCCGAAGGACCGTCCTTGGGGATGGCGCCGGCGGGCACGTGGACATGGAGCGCGTGCGTCTCGAAGAAGTCCCGCGGTGCGCCGTACTCGACGGCGTGGACGCGGGCCCAGGACAGCGCCGCTCGCGCCGACTCCTCCATGACGCTGCCCAGCTGGCCCGTCAACGACAGGTCGGGCCGGGCGTCGACCGCGAGGGCCTCGACCGTGACGATGTCGCCACCCACCTCGCTGACCACCACGCCGGTGACGGCGCCGACCTCGTCCGCGTCCTGCGCCTCGCCGTAGTCGAAACGCTGGGGGCCGAGGAAGTCGCTGAGCTGCTCGGGCGGCACCACCACGGACTCCGCGCCCGCGGACAGGCGGCGCGGCACCTTGCGTGCGATCTCCGCGATGGTGCGGTCGAGCTGCCGGACCCCGGCTTCGCGGGTGTACCCGTGAAGGATCGCCACCAGCGTCTCGTGCGGGATGGTCAGCTCACCATCCTCGAGGCCATGCTGTTCGAGCTGGCGCGGCAGCAGGTGCGCTTCGGCGATGCCCAGCTTCTCGGCCTCGGTGTAGCCGCTGATGCGGATCAGCTCCATGCGGTCGCGCAGCGCGGGGCTGATGGTGTCGACCATGTTGGCGGTGGTGATGAAGAGCACGTTGCTGAGGTCGTACGGCACCTCGAGGTAGTGATCGCTGAACTCCCGGTTCTGCTCGGGGTCGAGAACCTCGAGCAGCGCCGCGGACGGGTCACCGCGGAAGTCCGTGCCAACCTTGTCAATTTCATCGAGCATGATGACCGGGTTCACCGTCCCGGCCTGCTTCATCGACTGGATGATGCGTCCGGGGAGCGCGCCGATGTAGGTGCGGCGGTGACCGCGGATCTCAGCCTCGTCGCGGATGCCGCCGAGCGAGAGGCGCACGAAACGCCTGCCCATGGCGCGCGCGATGCTCCTGCCGAGCGACGTCTTGCCGACACCGGGGGGACCGACGAGGCAGAGGATCGGCGTCTGCAGCAGCCGGCGGGGGCGGGTGGTCGCCTCCACCATCGGGTCCGCGTCGGGCTCCTGGCCGGCCGCGGCCGGGCTCGCGCCATCCGTCGCCACAGCCTGCTCCCGCTCACCCTCCGCGGCGAGCGCGGCGGCGCGGCGCTGCGCGCGGTCGCGCACCGCCATCCACTCGAGGATGCGGTCCTTGACCTTGGCCAGGCCGTAGTGGTCCTCGTCGAGGATCGCGGCAGCGCGCTCGATGTCGATCTGCTCGCTGGGCCGCTCACCCCAGGGCAGGTCGAGCAGCCAGTCAACCCAGGTCCGCACCATCCCCATCTCGGGGGACGCGCCCGGGATCTGTTCGAGGCGCGCCACCTCCTTGAGAGCTCGCGCCCGAACCTCCGCAGGCATGCCGAGCGCCTCGATGCGCGCCGCCAGGTCCTCGCCGTCCTCGCCCTCGCCCTCGAGCTCGGCGAGCTCCTTGCGCACCGCACGCAGCTGTTCGCGCAGGATGTGCTCGCGCTGGGACTTGTTGATGGTGCGCTGCACGTCCTCGTGGATCCGCGTCCGCATCGAGGCCACCTCGACCTGGCGGCCGAGCAGGGGGGCCAGCCGGCGGAGCCGCTCGACCACGTCGAGTGCCTGGAGCAGCTCGACGCGCTCGGCGACCGTGAGGTCGGGCGCGGCTGAGGCGATGTCGGCGACGCGCGCCGCGTCGGTGGCGCGGGCCATCGCGGCCGCGACCTCCGGCGACACCTGCCCGCCCGCCGTCACGTAGTCGGCGTAGAGCTGACGGACGCTGCCCGCCAGCGCATCCGCCTCGGTGCCGGTCACGTCCCCGTCGTCGACGGTCTCGTAGGCGGCGGACCAGTGCTCACCGTCGGTGTCGAACGAGAGCAACCGGATCCGGTGCTGTCCTTCGACGAGGGCGTGCGCCCCGGCTCCCGGGATGAGACGCAGTGCGCCGACAGTGGCCACCACGGCGATCTCGTGGAGATCGCTGAAACCGACCTCGTCCGGCTCGGCGTCGCGCTGGACGGCGAGGATGACGCGCGCGTCGGCGCTGACCGCCGCCTGCAGTCCGGCGACCGAGCGGGGCCGGCCGGCGGCGAGCGGCGCCAGCTGGTGCGGGAAGACGACGTTGTCGCGCAGAGGCACGACCGGCAACCGGGTCTGCTCCTGCTGCTCGGGTGCGGCGGCGGGCGCGCGGGTCACCAGTCGAGGATACCCGTGCCCGGGGGCGTCAACCGCGACCGTTCCATGCCGGCTCGGCCACCGCCCAGTCGCGATCGAAGGCGTCGGCGAAGTACTCGGCAGCGGCCGCATGGTCGATGCGCAACCCCGTCTCCAACGATGAGCCCAGCCCCGCGGCGCTCCAGTTCGACGACATCACCATCGCCGAGCGGTCGACAACCATGCCCTTGGCGTGGCCAGTGGTGCAGCGCTTCGGGTCCATGACCCTGGTCGGTAGGCCACGCTCCCGCAGGGTGGCGACGTCACCGTCCGCGGGCGGAGTGCCGAGCAGCAGGCGGACGTCGGCGCCCTCGCCGTGAAGCTCCGTGCAACGCTGCAGCAGCGGCCTGACCTCGTGTGCCCAGGTGTGGACATACGGGACGGTGACCAGGCAGCGGCGGATCACGGGCTCCAGGAGAGCCTCGATCACGGTGCGCACCGCCCGTGCGTCGGTGGCCAGGTGGAGCCGGCGGGGCGACACCTCCACCTCGAGCGGGGCCACGGTCGGTCGTGGCGTGCCGATGGGCGGGACCTCGGGCACCTGCTCGATGGCCCAGAGCGGCGGCGGCGGGACCGACTCGCGCCAGGCCGCGCTGATCCGTGATCGCGCGGCGGCGGCGAGCGTGGGCGCGCCCTCGACGAACGCCCACCACTCCCTGGTCCCGGCGAGAGGCGCGGCCTCGGGAGGCAGTCTCCCGTGGTGATCGGCCGGCGCGTCGCGCTGGATGAGGTTGCCCGTGCCGACGGCGAGGCGGTCGGCGTCCGCGACCAGCAGCTTCCAGTGGGCCTCGCGCAGGCCGTCGTGGCGGCGCACCCGGCAGGGGACGACGACGCCGCGCTGAGCGGCCGAGCGCAACTCCTCGAGGCACCCGCGGTTGGCGCCACCGTGGCCGTCGAGCAGGAGCCGAACGCGCACACCGCGCTGCACGGTGCGGGGAAAGATCCACCCGTAGCTTGGGCCCGCCTCGTAGACGGCGACGTCGAGCCTGCTCCTCGATGTGTCGATGAAGCGGTGCAGCAGCGTGCCCGCCGAGTCCGGTCCAAGCGCGCACGTGAGCCGGGTCACGGCGTCCCGATCGGGAGGGCGCTCACCAGCATGCGCGGGCCACAATAGGCGCCATCGACGAGATTGAGGGATCGTTCCCGCCTGCGCCGCCTCCCCTGCCACCGGGATGGCGTGCCCACGACCTCGCCGGCGCCCGCGACGATGCCGACCTGCCGCCGCCTCCGACCCCACCCGGGTCGCGCCGCCGTCGCGGCTGGTTGGGCTCCGTCGCGCTGCTCCTGGTGGGGCTGCTCATCGGTGGCGGCATCGCGTTCGCGGCGCTGCGCGATCGCGGCGCCGGCGTGGCCGAGGTGCAGGTGAACGGCAGTCCCGCCAAGGCGCCCACGGTGGCGGCGGTCGACGTCGCCAACCGCCTCGGCCCGGCGGTGGGCACCATCATCGCCACCCTGTCGGGATCCACAGGGCTCGGCAGCGGCTTCGTGATCGCCAAGGACTCGTCGGTGAGCTACCTGGTGACCAACAACCACGTGGTGTCGGGGGCCACCAGCCTCCACGTCGTCATGCCCGATGGACAGCAGTTCACCGCCAAGCTGGTCGGCACCGACAGCCTCGACGACATCGCCGTGGTGAGCGTGCCCAGCACCGCGCTCCCCCAAGCCACCTTCGGCACATCCGCCAACCTCACCGTCGGCGAGGCGGTGATCGCCATCGGCTCACCCCTCGGGGACCAGGGCTCAGTGACTGTCGGCGTGGTCAGCGCCCTGCATCGCACCATCACAGCCAGCGGCGAGACCGGCTCGTCGTCGGAGACTCTCGAGGACGTCCTGCAGACCGACGCCTCGATCAACCCCGGGAACAGCGGTGGCCCTCTCGCCGACACCGCCGGCAACGTCGTCGGCGTCAACGTCGCCACCGCGGGCAACGCCACCAACATCGGCTACAGCATCCCCGCCGACCTGGCGCGCTACGTCTCCGAGACGCTGATCGCCCACAAGAAGGTGCAGCACCCCTTCCTGGGGATCGCGTACTACACGAGCATCGACGCCATCGAGCAGGGCACCCCCTTCACCGGGCCCGGGGTGCTGGTGCACGGTGTCAGCGCGGGCACGCCGGCCGCCCAGAGTGGCTTCAAGGTCGGCGACATCCTGGTGGCGATCGACGGGGTGTCCATCGACAAGGGGCTGACGCTCGGCGGCCTCATCCAGCCCCACAAGGTCGGCGACACGATCACCTGCACGGTGCGACGGGGCGGCCAGACGCTGACGCTGCACGCCACGCTCGAGGAGCGACCCAACACCTGACGCGGCGGCTCAGTCCCCGCTCGGCGTGCGTACCGTTGCCGGGACGCGGGAGCGCCGTGTGCTCCACGCGGGCTGCCGCTCGACGAACTCGTAGAGCGCGGCCGGTCGCCCGGGGCCGTTCTTGACCACCCGGCCTGTGGGCCGCACCAGCCCCGACTGCTCGAGGCCGCGGCGGAAGTTGGATGGCTCGTACGTCACCCCGCTGATCGCCTCGAACACGCGGCGCGCCTGTGGCATGGTGAATTGCTCAGGGAGGAGCCCGACGGCGATGTTCGACCACCACACCTTGCCACGCAGCCGCTCGACACCGTCGGCGATGACGGCGGCATGGTCGAAGGCGAGAGGAGGCAGCGCCTCGACGGCGAACCACCGCGCCGCCGACTCCTCCTCGCGAAGCACCGCGGCGTCGATCAGGCCGAGGTAGGCCACCGAGGGGATCCACCCGCGGGGGTCGCGCGCGGGATCCCCATATGTCTGCAGCTGCTCCATGTACACAGCGCCCACCCCGGTCTTCTCGGTGAGCTTGCGCTGTGCGGTCTCCTCGGGACGCTCGTCACCGCTCATGAACCCTCCGGGAAGCGACCACATCCCGGCGTGCGGTTGCTCCTCGCGGCGGACCAGCAGCACGTGCAGCTGCCCGGCGACCGGGGCAAGCACCACCGGGAGGGCGTTGAGCCCGGCGGGCGCGGCAAACCCCGCACTGTTGACCGCGCGCATCTGCTCCGCCATCGCGGGCCCAACGTAGCACCTGTGCCCGCACGTCACGGAACGGTGGCGGCGGCGCCGCATCACTGGCGCCTCGTGAACCCGCCGTCACACGACCGCCACTCGTGGCCGGCCGGCGGCGCTTACGCTGCAAGAGCAGTGAACAGGCCAATCCCACCAACCGTTCGTCCGCTTGGCGCCCCCCGCGCACCGCGGCGCAGGTTCGTGGCGCCCGCCGCGGTCCGCGTCGCCCAGCTCTGCCTGCTGGTGCGCATCAACTCCGTGGTGGGCCTCGTGCTCCTCGCCGGCTCGGCCGCGATCCCCACCGACCTGGCCGTCCCGGGTGGCCACCACGTGTTCCTGCCCGGCGCCTCCACCTGGAGTGCGGCGTCGTTGTGGGTCCTGGCCGCCGCCGTCTTCGAGGGCGCGCTGGTGCTCCGCCTCAGCCGGCTCCGCGGCGGGAGCCGCCGGGTGATCCTCCTCGTCGAGGGCTCGGCCATCGCGGCCAGCGGCCTGTACACGGCCGCCGGCCTCAAGGTGGCGCTGGTGCCGCTGGTCAGCGCGATCGCGGCGATGGCTCTGCTCCGCCTCGACCATGTGCGCCACTCCTTCGACCGCGCTCGCGCCGAGCGACGGGTCGTCTGGCAGGAGATCCCAACCACTCTCTTCAGCGGCTACGCACTTCCCGACCCCACTGCGGTCAAGGAGGTCCAGCGGATCGGCTACCGGGTGGGCATCGACTCGGAGCGAGCGCTGACCGGCGCATCGGAGATGTCGAGGGCGTAGCCCACGGCCGCCTCCCGGTGGCCGCCGACTGTGAAGCTGCCGTCCCCGAACGCGACGCAGCCGCGGGCCTCATAGAAACGGCGGGCGGCCGCCCGCGCCAGCGTCCACACCTCGAGGCGACGGCAGTGGCGCAGGCGCAGCTCCGCCAGCGACCGCTCCCACAGCGCCGAGCCGATGCCGCGCCCCTGCTGCTCGGGAGCCACATAGAAGGCGGCGAGTTCACCGTCCCCGCTGCGCAACAGCCCCAGCCCGGCCAGGCCGATGATGCGTCCGCCCCTGCGCGCCGCCAGCGTGCCCGCCGGCGCCAGGCGCGTGGCCACCCAGCTGCCCTGGCCCTCGAGCGTGCCGTCGAACACCCCGTCGATCTCAGCCCGGCTGAAGATGTGCGCATACGCCGACCGCCACGCAGCCCGCACCAGCTCCACCCGTTCCTCGCGCTCCACGACCGCCTCGCTCCAGCCGATCGCGACGTCGCTCAATGGCCGAACGGGACCTCCTGTCCGGTCACCACCAGCTCGATCGAGCGCGCCATGGCGGCGGCGAACTCGGCGCGCTCGGCCGCGTCGACGCCGGGATCGACCGGCCTGCCTGCCTGCCGGTTGCCGATCCAGGGTGGCAGGCCGCGCCCGATCAGCTCACTGTCGACCCGGGCGCTCACATGGCAGTCGTCCATCTCGTCGACCTCGATGGAGACGCGGCTGAGCACGGCGGTGCTGTCGAGGATCTTCCAGGTCTTGGCCCACCGTCGTGTGCTGCCCCCCGGGGTGATGACCAGCCGGACCGGGTCGGTCACCAGGTTGGCGCCGCTGGGCGGTGTCACCCTGCTGAGCACCTCACGGATGGACGCGTCGAGCTGGCCGGCGATCCAGCCCACCAGCGAGGGGGCGCGGTTGTCGAGATCGGGCAGGCCCGCCACCACCTCGCCGCCCTCGATCGCGATCATGGTGGACGCGTGGCGGCGGCAGTAGGGAAACCCGGCGACATCGGCGACATGGTTCGGGCACCACGCGGTCGGGCAGCGGCGCGAGCGCTTGTCCACGTAACTGCACTGCATGCCGTCCATCCGCCGGCACCCGTCCGCGGCACAGCGTTCATGGCCGGACGTAGGCTGGGGCGACGTGGACGAGGGGCTGGGACGGCGGCGGAACACTGGTCTCTCCCCTACGCAAAGGCTCCCGCCTCATGGTGATCGCGGACCGATATGCCGTCAAGCACCGGCATCAACTGCATCTTCCGCTTCACAAGGAGCAGCCGTTGTGGTATCACAAGTGGGCCGGGGGGCCGCGCCACACCCAGGGAGGAACGTCCTCATGGCCATCACAGCCCCCGCCCGTACACCGACGATCGCGCCGGTCACACGCTCCGTCAACGGCCGATTGCGCCTGACCTACCCCACCCGTGGCTACGCGGTGAGTCGCAACCCGTTCGCGATCTGGGCCGTGCTCCCCCTCATCACCATGGCCTTCGTCGGGCTGGCGGTCGCCGAGCTGCTTGGCGACTACAACGTCGTGGTGAGCTGGTTCGGCAACCTGGCCCCGACGTCGCTCACAGTGGTGGCGTTCGTGATCGTCAGCCTGGGACTGCTGCTCATCCCGGCGGTCACGCTGAAGGGCAGTCTCAACCTCACCCACGACGGCGTCACCTTCGAACGTGGCAGGCACCACCTCACGGCGAGCTGGGAGCAGGTCACCGGCCTGGTCTACCGGCGCGACGCCGGCCTCTGCCTGGCCATGACGGGCGCGCAGCAGACCCGCTCGCCGATGCGGCTGCCCGGGGGCTTCAACGCCACCGACGGGGAGGTGCGGATCCCTCTGCGCATGTTCGGTGACCGTCAGTTCTCGATCCTCTACGACGTCCGCGAGCGCCTTCCGGAGAAGACGTGGCTGCCGGCGCTCACGCAGGTGAAGGAGCGCTCCCCACTGATGAACCTGGCGATCTATGCCGGGGTGGTGTTGATCAGCGCCGGAGCGATCATCGCCGTCGCTGTCACCGTCAGCCCGTAGAGCCGGCCGGCCGAACACAGAGCGCACCACCCTCCGAGTCCGAGAGCGCACCGAACCACCGGGACGCACCGCGGTACGCTGGGCTGGTGAGAAGCACGACGCCGCTCGGGGACGCGGTCGACGAGGTCTCGGATGCCGCGCGGGCAGCCGTCGCCTTCGTCAAGCCGCGACTGCGCGGGGTGCTGCACGAGGCCGCGTTCCCGGTGTCGCTGCTCGGCGGGGCTTGGGCCACCCTCCACGCTCCCGCCGGGTCGGCGCGCACCGCGACCGCGATCTACGCCGCCACCCTGAGCAGCTGCCTGGGCGTGAGCGCGCTCTACCACCGCGGGCACTGGTCGGCGAGGACCAGGGCGTGGCTCCGACGTCTCGACCACGCCACCATCTTCCTGCTCATCGCGGGGACGTTCACGCCGATCGCGGTCATCGCCCTCTCAGGGTGGCTGAGCACCGCCACCCTCGCCGTGGTGTGGGGGGGCGCGCTGGCCGGCAGCATCCTCACCACCTTCTGGACCAACGCCCCGGTCGTCGTCGAGGTCGGCCCCTACCTGGCTGTCGGCGGCTTCGGGGTGGTGATCCTTCCCCGCCTGCTCACCAGCCTGGGCCCGGTGGGAGTGGGCCTGCTCGCTCTCGGCGGGGCGGCGTACGTGATCGGGGCGATCGTCTACGCCTTCCAGCGACCCAACCCGTGGCCCCGCACCTTCGGCTTCCACGAGATCTTCCATTCGCTGGTCCTCGCGGCCGCGCTGCTGCAGTGGATCGCCATCACTCAGTGGGTGCTGCCGGCCGCCTGAGCGTGGCCAGCCATTGGAGACGGCGCGGCCGGCGCGCTCGGCCGCGACTGGCACGTCGGACACCAGTACACGAGCCGCGCGGGGCGGCCCAGGGCGGTGGCTGCGATGAGCGTCCCGCAGGCGGTGCAGGGGCGGCCCGCGCGCCCGTGCACCGCCTTGCGTGGGCGGAACCCGTCGGCCACTGCGGAGCGACGCATCAGGTCACGCGCGCGGCCGAGGATGCGGGCCGCGGCGCCATCGTCGAGCGCTGACGGTGACGCCAGCGGGTCGACCCGCTCGTGCCACAGGGCGTCGCACCGGTAGATGTTGCCGATGCCCGCGCACACCCCCTGGTCGAGGAGGGCCTCGGCGATCGTGGTGTGCGCCGACGCGCGCATCCGTCGCACCACCTCGGCGGCGTCGAAGTCCGCGCCGAGGATGTCCGGTCCCAGCCCGCCACCCACGGCGGCGCTGGTGATCAGCTCGCACACCGGGGCTGCGAAGAGAACCGCCCGCACGTCGTCGAACTCGACCACGGCCGTGGTCAGGTGGGCGGCTCGCCGGGGCCGCTGCCCCCCGCTGTAGAGGTGCCACGCACCGGTCATGCGCATGTGCGTGTGGAGCACGATGCCGCCCGAGAAATGCATGTAGAGGTGCTTGCCCACGGGCTCGACGCGCAGCAGTGTGCGCCCGGCCAGCCGTGTCAGCGCAACCGGCCGTGCTGACTCGACGCGGCGCCCCGCAAGGCGGCGCTGCAGCTCGGCCGCGGCGCGCCAGATGGTGTCACCCTCGGGCATCGGCTCTGGCGTGCGCCGGGTGGACACGCTGCGGGTACACCACCAGCCCGCGCGGGCTGGGGACGAAGCCGGCCGCTCTCAGGCGCCCTGCGAGCGGGTGGGCCGCGGCCGCCTCCCCGTCGATGGCCTGCAGGTCCATGCGGCCGATGCGAGCTGCCACCGTCGACAGGGCGCCGATGTCGTCGTCGCCGACCGCCCCGCAGGTCAGCATCGAGCGCGCCCCGCGCTCGACGAACAGGCGGAGCTCGCCACCGTGCAGCACCACGAACGACCCGGCGGAGCGGGCGGCGCGTCCCGCCAGCTGTGGCCACGGGAGCACCGCTCCATAGGGGTTGGCGGGATCGACGGCCGCAAGGAGGATCGTGGCGGTGGCTCGGTCGCGCTGGGAGCGCAGCCCGTCGACGGCGCCGGCCAGCGCGAACTGCGCCGCACCGCATCCCTCCACGAAGTAGCCGCGACGGATCCGTCCCGACTCCTCCATGGCACGGAGCACCGGGTACAGCGCGGCGAAGCCACCGGGCACGTTCTCCGCGGCCACCGCTTCGCGGGTCAGCACCCCGTACCGGTGCAGGAGTGCCTGGGCCAGCGCGATGCCACGCTCCGTCCCCGCCGCGCTGGTCGGGGCGGCCGGCGCGACCAGCGACCAGCGCCCCTGGGCACGGGGTGGCACCAGGCGCATGAGCGGACGCCGGGGGTGGCGGCGTACCGGGCCGAGGAAGCGGAGCGGCTGCACGGTGTCGTTGGTCACCTCTCCCGACCACACCAGGTCGTACAGGGCATCGACGACCTCGTCCAGGGGGATTCCCGGACAGGCGTCGAGCAGGTCGCGCGCGAATGCCGCGCCTCCCTCACGGAGCCGGGTGCGGATGGCATCGTGGAGCTCGGCCTGCGGAGGTTCGTTCGGGGGCGCCAGCAGCCGCGCGGCGTCGCCGCGCAGGAACAGCGCGATGCGGCCATCGTCGCGGCCCATCGCGCCTCTCCCCTGCCACACCACCTCGCCGGCGGCGATCAGCTCGTCGAGAAGGCGACCGTCGTAGCTCATGCGCGCCGGCAGGATGTCCCGCTCGAGCGCCGACAGGGCGACGGCCATGCCCTGCAGCTGGGTGATCACCTCCATGAGCCGCTCGGCACCTCGCGCGTCGGAGCCGACGCCCTGCCACGCGGGCAGGAACCGCGCCAGCGTCTGGGCAGGAACCGCCTCGACCTCGCGGCGCAGCGCCGCCAGGGAGCGGCGGCGAAGACGTTGCAGGACGTCGGGGTGGCAGTACTCGCGGTCGGCCCCGCCGGGCCGGAAGTGTCCGGCGATGAGGTCGCCGTCGCGCGCCAGGGTGGCGAGGACGTCGACCACTCGCGCCACGGGCATGGCCCAGCGCACCGCCACGTCCGCGGCGACGAACGGCACGTGGGTGCGCGCGTAGCGCCGCACCAGCGCTGTCATGGCGTCGGCGGTGGGCATCAGGTTGGCGCCGGCAAGTCCCGGTGGCAGCGCGACTCCGAGGGCATCCCGGTAACGACCGGCGTCGTCCGACGCGATGACACGCTCCTCCCCGGCCAGGCGGACCGGCAGCGCTCGCCGCGTGACCACGAGCTCGTCACGCCACGCGTCGGTGATGCCCCGTGCCGCGGCCTCAGCGGCGGAGAGGTCACCGACCAGGCGGAGAACGTCGAGCGCGCCGTCGACGTCGCGCGGGTGCAGCACCGGGTCCAGTCGCTGGAGCTCGAGCTCGGTGGCATCGATGGCGTCGGCGTCGAGCAGCTCGCGGAGGTCGTCGCTGCCGAGCAGCTCGGCGAGCAGCTCGCGGTCGAGGCTGAGCGCGTGCGCGCGTCGCTCGGCGAGCGGCGCGTCGCCGTCGTACATGTACTGGGCGATGTACTCGAAGAGAAGCGACGACGCGACTGGCGACGGTTGCGCGGTCTCCACCTCGACGACGCGCACCTGGCGGGCGCGCACGGCGCGCATGATGCCGGCAAGCGCGTCGAGGTCGAAGACGTCGCGCAGGCACTCGCGGTACGTCTCGACGAGGATCGGGAAGGACGGGTGCCGCGAGACGACCTGGAGGAGGCCCGCGCTGCGTTGCCGTTGTTGCCACAGCGGGGTGCGCTGACCGGGACGGCGCCGGGGCAGCAGCAGCGCGCGCGCCGCGTTCTCGCGGAAGCGCGAGGCGAACAACGAGCTGCCCTCGAGCTGGTCGGTCACCTCGCCCACCACCGTGTCCGGGTCGAGGAAAAGGCCGGACATGTCGGGCAACCGGTCGACGTCGGCGATGCGGAGCGCGAAGCCATCGTCGCTGTGGATCGCCTGCACCTCGGAGCCGACCTGGTCGCGCAGGCGCTGCGCGGCGACCAGCGACCACGGCGCGTGCACGCGCGCCCCGAAGGGGCTGAGCACGCAGACCCGCCAATCCCCGAGTTGGTCGCGAAAGCGCTCCACCACGATGGTGCGGTCGTCGGGCACGGCCCCGGTGACCTCGGCCTGGTCGGCAAGGTGATCGACCAGGTTGCGCGCCGCCCGCTCGTCCAGGCCGGCGCGGGCACGCAGCCGTTCCAGCGCGGCTTTCTCGTCACCGCTGCGAAGCTCCCGCACCAACGCGCCGACGGCGGCGCCGACCTCGTACGGACGACCCACGGAATCGCCGTGCCAGAAGGCGATCTTGCCGGGCTCGCCGGGCGCCGGCAGGACGAGGACCTGCTGTGGGGTGATCTCCACGCAGCGCCAGCTGGTGGCCCCCAGGATGAAGACCTCGCCGGGACGCAGCTCGTACACCATCTCCTCGTCAAGCTCGCCGACGCGCCGTCCGTCCTCGAAGATGTTGACGCTGTAGAGACCCCTGTCCGGGATGGTCCCGCCGCTGGTGACCGCGAGGCGCTGCGCACCCGCGCGCCCGCGGACGGTGTCCGCGACACGATCCCAGACGATGCGCGCGCGGAGCTCGCCGAACTCCTCGGAGGGGTAGCGCCCGTCGAGCATGTCCAGCGTGGCTTCGAAGGCGCGCCGGCCGAGGTCGGCGAAGGGATACGCGCGGACGATGGTGCGGTGCAGGGTGTCGACGGCCCAGGTGTCGAGCGCGGCCATGGCGACAACCTGCTGCGCGAGGATGTCGAGCGGGTTGCGCGGCACGCGCGTCTCCTCGATCGCGCCGTCGAGCATGCGCTCGGCGATGGCCGCGGCTTCGAGGAGGTCGCCGCGATGGGTGGGGAAGATGGTGCCGCGCGACGCCACTCCGACGCTGTGCCCGGCTCGGCCGATGCGCTGCAGGCCCGACGCGACAGTGAGGGGTGAGCCCACCTGCACGACCAGGTCCACAGCGCCCATGTCGATGCCGAGCTCGAGCGATGAGGTGGCGATGATGGCCGGCAGCCGCCCTTCCTTGAGCATCTCCTCGACGACCGTGCGCTGCTCACGGGCGATGGAGCCGTGGTGCGCACGCACCAGGTCCTCGCCGGCGAGGTCGTTGAGCTGTCCGCTGAGACGCTCGGCGAGACGGCGCGAGTTGACGAACACGATGGTCGACCGATGTGCGCGGATCAGCTCGAGGAGGCGCGGGGTCACGGCCGGCCAGATGCTGTGACGCGGCGCCCGCGGTGTGGAGGCGTCGCCGCTGCGCTCGGCTCCGCGATCGAGGTCGCTCATGTCGTCGACCGGGACCTCGATGGTGAGCTCCATCGGCTTGCGCACCCCGGCATCGACGATGACCACGTCGCGATCGCCGCCGCCGAGGAAGCGAGCCACCTCGCTGAGCGGACGCTGCGTCGCCGACAGGCCGATGCGCTGCGGGTCGGTGTCGGTCAGCGCGCAGAGCCGTTCGAGGCTCAACGCCAGGTGCGCGCCGCGCTTGGTGCCCGCCAGCGCATGGATCTCGTCGACGATCACTGTGGTGACGCTGCGCAGGGTCTCGCGTGCCGCGCTGGTGAGCATGAGAAACAGCGACTCGGGTGTGGTGATGAGGATGTCAGGAGGGTGCCGCACCAGGTCGCGGCGCTCCGCTGACGACGTGTCACCGCTGCGCACGGCCGCGCGTGCCTCGCGAAAGGTCTCGTCGCGCCGCTCCGCCGCCAGCGCGATGCCACGCAACGGCGCTCGCAGGTTGCGCTCGACGTCGACGGTCAGCGCCTTCAGCGGGGAGATGTACAGCACCCGGCAACGTTGTGCCTCAGCCGGCGCCGGCGAGCGTCCGATGCTGTCGACGAACCACAGGAACGCGGCCAGCGTCTTGCCACTGCCGGTCGGCGCGCACAGCAGCGCGTTGCGACCGGAGGCGATCTCGGGCCAGCCGCGCTGCTGCACCTCGGTCGGCTCGCCGAGCGCGTCGGCGAACCAGCGCTGTGCGGACGCCGAGAAAAGCGTCAGGGACTCCATGCGGTTGATGATCCCGCACCCGGCTGGGACAGCGGACTGCCGCGGGGCGGCGGTTCCATGAGCGGCGGACGTGCTGCGCTAGGCTGCGGCGTGCCCAACAGCCAGGCTGCGACGATCGACGCCATCGCCGGGTGCTGCGCGCGCATCGAGGCCATGTGCGCGGAGCTCGACGAGGCGGGTTGGCACCAGGCCACCGCGCTTCCCGGCTGGGACGTCCAGGACGTGGTGGCGCACCTCGGCTCCCTCGAGGCCATGTTCCTCGGGCGCGTACGAGCCCGCCCATGAGCCGGCGACCACCGAGCACGTGCGCAACCCGCTCGGCCAGCTCAACGAGTCGCATGGTGGACCGGCGACGCGCGCTGGTCGGGCGGCGAGGTGCTCGCCGAGTTCCGCGAGACGACCGCGCCTGCGCCTCGCGCAGCTGGCCGGCCTCGACGAGGCTGGCGCTTGCCGAGGAGGTGCCGTCGCCGCGCGGCGGCCTCGTCCCGCTGGGCTCGTTCATCGGCACACGGCTGTGGGACTTCGTGGTGCACGAGCTCGACATCGCCGACGCGCTCGGTCTCGACCTCGAGCACGCCGTCGACACGCCCGGCCGGGCGGCGCGTGCTCGACGAGATGCTCATGCTCCTGCCGCGCGGGCTCGCCAAGGGTGGCGCCGCGGAGGGAGCGACGGTGCGGCTCGACCTCGCGCCGCCGCTGCCGCGGTCGACGGCCGCGCGGATGGAGGGCGGACGTGGGCGTGCGCCGCCGACCCGGCGGCGGGAGAGGCAGCGCTGCACCTTCGCGCCTCCCCCGCCGTGTTCATGCGCGTCGGCTCCGGCCGCCGGGACGCCGCCCGAGGCGATCGCCGGCGGCGACGGTGGCAGGTGGACGGCGACGCGGACCTCGCCGCGCAGCGTCCTCACCGCCATCAACGTCATCCCCTGAGCGACACCGGACCGGATTCCAGCGGCAGCGCGAGCTGGCCCGTGCGCCGGCGCGCGGAGCGCGACCAGCGCGCCGGCGCGTCGCCGGCAGGCTGCCACTGCGGCGGTGGCGGGAAGCATCGGCCGCAGGGAGGCTGCTCAGCACGGCGCGAGCCGCACCTGGTAGTGCCCGGGCGGCGGCCGGTCGATCGGCGGCGACACGCTGCACCATGCGGCGAGCATGAAAAGAGCCGGCGACAGCAGTCTGTCGCCGGCCCGGTGAGGGGAGTTGTCGGATCAGGCCTGGGGCGCCAGGATCGCCTCGACCTCGAGGGTGAGGTCGATGTGGTCGCCGACCACGGTCACGCCGTTCATGACGCCGGCGAAGTTGACGTCGAAGTCCTTGCGGTTGATGCGGCCGCGCGCGGTGAACCCGGCACGGCTGCCGCCTTCCGCCATCGGGTCGGGTCCGAAGCCGTTGACCTCGACGGTCAGTGGCACCGAGCGGGTCACGCCGCGCAGGGTCAGCTCGCCGTCGATGATGAACTCGCCGTCCTCGACGCGCACGCCGGTCGAGCGGTAGGTCGCGGTCGGGTGGTTCTCGGCGTCGAAGAAGTCGCCGGAGCGGACGTGGTTGTCGCGGCCCTCGTTGTTGGTGTCGATGGAGGCGACCCGGATGTTGGCGGTGACCTGTCGACTCCAGAGGGTTCTCGGCGAGCACCAGCTCACCGTCGAAGTCGCGGAAGTGGCCGCGGACCTTGCTCACCATCATGTGGCGGGCCGTGAACGACAGGTCGGAGTGGACGGGGTCGATGACCCAGCGACCGGCGGTGTAGCCGGGGATCTGGGGCAGGGCGGTCTGGGATGGCTGTGGCAGTCATTGCATGCTCCTTTTTTGAACGCTCAACTGTTGCTGGGTAGACTATCACCAAGAAGTTGAGATGTCAAACTTTTTGCGGTACACTACTTCCATGTCGACGCCCGCCACCACCCCCTTCACCGCACCCGCTGGCTGACCGACCAGGAGCAGCGCACCTGGCGCTCCTTCGGCCAGGCCGCGCGCCTGCTCTTCGCCCAGCTCGACCGCGACCTCTCCCGGGACGCCGGCATGGCGGGCGGCGCCTACGAGATCCTCGTGGTCCTCTCCGAGGCCCCCGGGCGGACCATGCGGATGAACGAGCTCGCCGAGGCCACGCTCAGCTCACCGAGCCGGATCAGCCACGCCGTCGAGCGGCTCGTCGACCTCGGCTGGGTGGAGCGCGCCACCTGCCCGAGCGACCGCCGCGGCTGGCTGGCGGTGCTGACCGACGCGCGGCTACGAGGCGCTGGCGGCGGCCGCGCCCCGCCACGTCGAGCACATCCGCGCCCACCTCTTCGACGGGCTGTCCGAGGCGGACGTCGCCGACCTCGGGCGCATCTCCGACGCGATCCTGGCCCGCCTGCCGGCGTCCGCGTCGCTCGGCGGCGCCTGCCCGGGCGAGTAGCCGCCGCCGCGCCTCGGCATCGCTCCGCTCGCGGTCACGTATCGTCGGCGGCGATGGCTGAACGTCCCATCCCGACGCGGTGAGCCAGCGCTACGAGAGCGGCGAGAAGTTCCTTCGGGTCATCCAGCTCTTCCAACGCCTCTCGGACACGCAGGCGGGTCTCACGACACGCGGCAGCTCGCCGACCAGCTCGAGGTGACCACGCGCACTGTGCAGCGGTACCTCAGCACGCTCCGCGACAGCGCGGGCATCGACATCGAGGAGGTCGATGGCCGCTTCCGGATCGGCTCGCGCAGCCGGCTGCCGGCGATGCAACTGGACCACTACCAGGCGACCGAGCTGCTGCTCGCCGTGCGCGCCATGCAGCAGATGCGCTCCGAGCAGGAGCCGGCGCTGGTCGGAGCCCTCGCGCAGCTGGCACGCGCCCTCAGCGTCCCGGTGGTGACCCGCTACCTGCAGGGGCTGATCGCCGCCTCCGAGCGCCGTCCCGCACGCGGCGCACGGCACGAGGTCGAGCGCGTCATCGTCGACGCGTTCGTGCGCCGGCAGCGCGTGGAGGTCGACCTACCGCGACGCGGAGGGCCGCGAGACGCAGCGCGTGCTCAGCCCGTACTTCCTCGAGCCTCGGGCCGAGAGCCGCACGCTGTACATCTTTGCGCACGACGACCTCTCGGGCGAGGTGCGCCCCTTCCGCCTCGACCGGGTCCGCGGCGCACGCCTGCTCACCCGGCGCTTCACCGTGCCCGACGACTTCGACATCGACGCGGTAGTCAGCGGCTCGTGGGGGATCTGGCAGGCGCCCGGGCAGGACGACGTCGTGCTGCGCTTCGACAGCGGCCATCGCCGAGCGGGCGCGCGAGGCGCTGTGGCATCGCGGGCGGAGATCACCGAACAGAAGGACGGCGCCATCGAGGCGAGGCTGAGCGTCGCCAGCGAGGTGGAGATGCGCTCGTGGGTGCTCGGCTGGGGCGGCTCCGTCGAGGTGATCGCGCCGCCGTCACTGCGCGCGCACGTCGCGGCCACGCTCCGCCGCGGTGCCGAGCGCTACCGGGAAGGCTGAGGGACCCATCTCTCGCCGCCGCCGAGGCACGTCGGCTAAGGTGGTCGCGTGGCTGGGACACCTCCGCCTGACTCGGACAGCGCCGCGCGCCCGTCCGCGCAACGGCTGCTCCCTCCTTGTCTATAGCCATCGACGCAGCCGCTGATCGCATCCATGCGGTGCTCAACGAGCAGCGCACCGAGCTGCGCCACGTGTCCCTCGACATCCACTCGCATCCCGAGACCGCCTTCGAGGAGACACGCGCGTGCGCGACCCTCTGCGGCCTGCTCAAGTCGCACGGCTTCGACGTTCGCCGTGACGTCTCGGGCATGCCGACGGCGTTCATCGCCGACGCCGCGAGCGGCGAGGGCGGTCCGCGCGTGGCGTTCGTGTGCGAGTACGACGCGCTGCGCGGGCTGGGCCACGCGTGCGGGCACAACCTCATCGGCACCGCGTCGGCAGCTGCCGGGATCGCGCTGCTGCATGCGCTGCGTCAAGGCGGGATCGGGGGACACGTGCGCGTGGTGGGAAGCCCCGCCGAGGAGGGGGGCGGCGGCAAGATCCCGCTGGTCCGCGACGGCGTGTTCGACGACTGCGACGCCGCGCTCATCCTCCACCCCACCGACCGCACCATGGCGGTGATGTGGGCGCTGGCCTGCACCCACTGGCGGTGGACGTTCACCGGCCGCGCCGCGCACGCCGCCGGCGATCCCGACCAGGGGCTGAACGCGCTCGACGCCTTCGTGCACGCCTACAACGGCATCTCACTGTGGCGCCAGCAGCTCAAGGACGGGGCGCGCGTGCACGGCTTCATCGCCGAGGGCGGCACCGCCCCCAACATCATCCCCGAGCGCACCAGCGGCGAGTTCCTCACCCGGGCGCGCGACGCCGCCTACCTCGACGCGATGAACATCCGCTTCCGCGCCATCTTCGAGGCGGCGGCGAGCGCCACCGGCTGCTCGCTCGAGCTGGTGCAGGAGGAGACGTACAAGGACCTGCGCTCCAACCCCGTCCTGGCCGAGCGCGGCCACGCTCACCTCGAGGCAGTCGGCCTCGCGCCGCTGGTGGCCCGGCCGTGGGAGCGGGTCGGCTCGACCGACGTCGGCGACCTGTCGTACGCCTGTCCCACCATCCACCCGGAGATCGCCATCACCGAGGAGGGCGTCTCCTGCCACACGCACGAGTTCCGCGAGGCCGCGGCCACCGAGGAGGCGCACGACGTGATGCTGCGCGGCGCCGCCGCGCTGGCCCTGACCGGCGCCGACGTCATCGCCGACCGAGCAGGTGCGCGAGGCGGTGCGCGCGGCGTTCGCATCCGAGCCCTGGCGCCGCCCGGAGTGGCGCGGCTCCGGCGCCTGACGCCGCCAGAGGACCGTCGCGAGCGGAGATCGTCTACCGTTGAAGCATGTCCGAGAAAGTCGTCAAGTCCGACCAGGAATGGCGTGACCAGCTGACCCCCGAGCAGTACGCCGTGCTCCGTCGCGGGGCCACCGAGCGCGCCGGCACCGGCCAGTACGTCCACGTCGAGGCCGCCGGCCAGTACCTCTGCGCCGGATGCGGCGCCGAGCTGTTCGAACTCGAGCACCAAGTACGACTCGGGCAGCGGCTGGCCCAGCTTCTACGCGCCGGCGGACCCGGAGATCATCGAGAAGCACCGCGACTTCAAGATGATCGTGCCGCGCACCGAGGTGCGCTGCGGACGCTGTGGCGGCCACCTCGGCCACGTCTTCGAGGACGGCCCCGAGCCCACCGGTCAGCGCTTCTGCATCAACTCGGCGGCGCTGCGGTTCGCCAAGGCGGCGCCCGCGGCGAGCGCGGCCGGCGACAGCGGCACCAGCGAGCCCGAACCCGCCGCCTAGCCTCCGCGTCCGGCCTCCTCCTCGTCGGGCGCGCCGTCGAGCTGGCTGGAGCGGAAGTCGGGACGTTCGGTGCGGCGCGGCGGCGCGCCCGATGCTCGGCGTGCTGGTCACGTCGGGCGCGGCGTCCTCGCGGGTCGAGCTCCCGGCCGTGACGTCCGCCGCCGGCGTCTCCCCGGCGCCCGGCCCGAGACCGTCGTTGGAGGGCAGCAGGCTCCGGTCGGGGTCCTCGCGAGCGCGCTTCGCCTCGTCGGCGATGGGGTCGCCGTCCTCTGGTTCCGCGCCCGCCATGGTCGACACCTCCTCGACGCGCTCGGCGTGCCTCACGGCCATGGGTCCGCACGGCCAGTTTGTCAGACTGCGCACGTGGCGCAGACCAGCCTGTCTCGCAGAGCCTGGACGCTGTTCGAGCCGATCCACGCGATCGTGTACTTCGCCCCGGAGGCGCGCGACGAGCTACGCGGCGGCGGGGCTGCGCGGCGGCTGGATGGGGTACTTCGCCTCGCGGTCGGCCCCGATGGGCGCGGTGAGCGCCGAGGTGGTGGCCGCCGTCTTCCACAACTTCCAACCGGCGATGGTCCGCCGGGCCATCCCCGACGCCTGGCGCTACTCGACTCCCGGAGCGCGTGCTCGAGGCCCGCCTCGCGGTCGCCGACACGGCGCTGCGCCGGCTGTGGGGCGACGCGGCCGAGGCTCGCCGGACGTGAGCGAGGCGGCCGAGCTCGCCATGGAGGTGGCCGCGCGGCCTGCGGGCCGACGGCCGCCCGCTCTTCGCGGGGCACGCCGGGCTCCCGTGCCCGACGGCCGCCGCACCTGGCGCTGTGGCACGCGTGCACGCTGCTTCGCGAGCACCGCTTCGACGGGCACGTCGCCGCGCTCACCGGCTCACGACGTCGACGGCCTCGCCGCGCTGCTGATGGCGGTCGGCGGCGGGCAAGGGCGTCGACGCGGACACCCTGCGCAGCTTCCGCGGGTGGACGGAGGAGGAGTGGTCCGCGGGCGCCGAGCGCCTCGCGCGAGCGCGGCCTCCTCGACGAGGCCGGCTCGCTCACCGCCGCAGGGCGCGAGCTGCACGCCGCCGTCGAGGAGGCCACCGACCGGCTCGCCGGCGGCCCGTGGGAGCGGCTGCCCGAGGACGCGCGCGAACGGCTCTTCGACGCTGCTCGGCGGGCTGGCGGCGCGGCTGGAGGGAGCCGGGCGGCCTCGTCTACCCGAACCCGATCGGGGTCGGCCGCCCCGCCTGAGCGGGCCAGGGCCATCGCGCGCGCGGACCGGGCGCAAGGCCAGGCCAGGCCGGACGTTAACCGGGTGCCGGCCACGTCGGGCCGGCATGCGAGCCGGCGCAGCGCTGGTCGGGCGCGCCGGACCGTAGACGGTTGCTGAGGTCCCCCATGAGCAAGGCTCGGTCGAGCATTGATGGCGCTGGCTGGCGCCGTGACCCTGGTCGGCGGCACGTCGGTCGTGCTCGCGCCGTCGCACGTCGCGGCGGCGCGGGCACCACCGACCCGGTCACCGCGTTCACCAAGACCGCCGACGTCCGCATCACCATGCGCGACGGCGTCAGGCTCGACTCCGACGAGTACGTGCCCACCACCGGGTGCCCGTGCCCGGTGATCCTCGTGCAGACGCCGTACCGCAAGAGCGACACGGCCGTCGCCGAGTACAACCCGTACTTCCCCTCGCACGGCTACGCGGAGATCGTCGTCGACGTGCGCGGCACCGGCTCGAGCGAGGGCTACTGGACGTCGTTCGGCACCGCCCGAGCAGCAGGACGGCGTCGCAGCTCGTGCAGTGGGCGGCGCACCGCCCCTTCTCCAACGGGACGATCGGCCTCGCCGGCGTCAGCTACAGCGCCATCAACCAGTTCCTCACCGTCGAGCAGCCGGGGACGCAGGCGGTCAAGGCGATCTTCCCGATCGTGCCGATGGGCGACGCGTACCGCGACGTCACCTTCGCCGGCGGCAACACCGACACCGGCTTCATCCCGCTGTGGCTCGGCCTGGTCACCTCGCTCGGCGCGGCCCCGAGCTGACGACGCCGCGACCCAGCCGGCGATCGCGCTCAACGCCGAGTCGCAGCACCTCATCGACGTCGCCCAGTTCGCCGCGCCGGCGGTCGCGGACAGCACGCCTCGGCCAGTACGAGAGCAGCCTGCCGCCGCAGCTGCAGACGTACCCCGACCAGGCGTACGACGGCCCCTACTACCGCAACGTCGACCCGCTGAGCCGCATCGAGAACGTGCATGTGCCGACGTTCATCGTCGGCGGCGAGTACGACCTCTTCCAGCGCGGCGAGCCGCTCCTGTACAGGGGCCTCGGCCTGCCCACGACGCAGAAGAAGCTGCTGTACGGACCCTGGTATCCACGGCAACCCGTCCACCAACCTCACCGCCGACGACGGCTCCTCGCCGGTGCGCGACGCCAACGGCACGCTGATCCCCTCCACCAACAACCTCTCGCTGGCGTGGTTCGACCACTGGCTCAAGGGCAAGGCCAACGGCGTCGACAGCTTCCCCACCGTCGAGACGTACCAGCAGGGGTCGAACCAGTGGCACTCCAATCCCGGCTTCCCGTATGCGGCCGAGCACTACCAGCCCTGGTACCTCGGCGCCTCCCCGTCGGGGTCGGGCGCGAAGAGCCTGTACGACGGGTCGCTGGCCACGCTCCGCGGCACGGCGCCGGCTCGGCCTCGGTCCCGTGGCAGCCCGCTGACCGGCGCGTGCTCACGCTCGACCACGCAGTGGACCGCCGGGCCTGGTGGCGGCGGGCAGCTGCCCAGCGACGACACCAGCGCGCAGATCACCGGGCTCACCTTCACCAGCCCGACGTTCACGCAGCGCGTACGCGGTGTCGGGACCGATCCTGGCCGACCTCTGGATCAGCTCGACGCGGCCGGACACCACGCTGACGGTCACCGTCGGCGACGTTCAGCCCGACGGCACCGTGTCGCGGGTGACCGCCGGTTCGCTGGTGGCCTCGCTGCGCGCGCTGGTCACCGACCCCGTGTGGCGCCAAGGTGATGGACTGCACCGTGTACTCCGGCCACGTGCCGGTGGTGCCGTGGCACCCGTACACGCGGGCCTCGCAGGCGCCGCTGGGCACCTCCCCGACCGAGGTGAAGGTGGAGGTGTTCCCGACATCGGTCGCCTTCCAGCCCGGCCATCGCCTGCGCATCGCGCTGACCACCGCCGACCTGCCCGCACCAGGGACCCAACCTCTCGACGCTTGGCCAACTCCGCCGGTGGTGTCACCACTGTGTACTTCGATGCCGCGCACCCATCGCGCGTGTACCTCGGCGCCGACCGGGCGCGGGCGGCGTTGACGCAGGTCAGCTCGGCGCAGCCGCAGGGCGCCACGCCGCAGACCTCCGCAGTGCCGGCCGCGCACCTTGCCGCCGTGACACCGATGGGGGTGGCTGCCGGGACCGCGGCCATCCGGGACACTGCGAGCCGCGTGCCCACTGGCGCGCTGTACGCGGGCCTGGCTCTCGGCCTGGTCGGCGTTGCCGCACACATCCGGCGCAGGCGGCGATTGGAAAGGTAGCTCGGCGCGCGCCTCCGGCCAGCCGCGAGAAGAGGACCGCCGTGACGGGCGCGGTGCCCGCCACGGCGGTCTTGGTCAGCCTGAGCTCGCGCCGGTCAGGTGGCGCAGATGGCGTAGGCGGTGATGGTGGAGTCCGATGCAGTGGCGTTGTTCTCGAACACAGCCCATTCGCCGGTGAATGGGAACGTGCTGTTCATGTTGACGGCCGTGGAACCCGAGCTCGAGAAACCACCGCCCCCGAGCACAGACTGGCCGGAGGCGCATGACACAGTTGCCTCCGTCTCGGTCCCGGCCGAGTTGGTCACCGTTGGCCCAACAGCGATGTTGTAGCCGGTCGTCGAGGGCCACGAGGCCGAGCAGACCGCGTAGACGGTCAGGGTGTTGTCACTCGCGCTCGCGTTGTTGGCATCGACGCGCCAGCCGTTGCCCGTTGGGATGGAGGTGTTGATGTTCACGGCGACGTCGAACGAGGAGTTGAGACCGCCGCCTCCCGTCACCTTGGTGCCACTCGGGCAGGAAACGCTGGCCGAGCTCTGCGCCCCGGACGGGTTGTCGGTGCTGTTGGCGACCACCTGGTAGTGCTTGTGCGGCTTGGCACAGATGGCGTAGACGGTGAAGCTGGTGTCGGCGCCGCTGTTGTTGCTGACGTATGCGTCCCACGACGTGCTCGACGGGTACGAGCTGTTGACGTTGGCGCTGAGGCTGTTGGAGGTGATCACCACGCCGCCGCCCAGCGGCTCGCGGGCCACCCCTTTCTTGGTCGCGGGGCAGGTGACGCTGCCGAACGACTGCTGGCCGTTGGTGGCCGTGAAGGAGGCGGTTTTGATGACGTACCCGCTGGGCGTGGCCGCCTGGATGCCGAGCGCCTGCTTGCCTGCCCCGGCTGCGGCCGGCGCCGCGAGGTGGGCGGTCTTGGCGATGCCTGTGGTGGTGCCGAGCGCCGCGGTCGCGGCGAGGGCCGCCGTGACCGCGAGAATGCGAACGCGATTGGTCATGCCTGTCCCCCCTTTGTCGTTGACGCGCGTCTGTACGCGATTGCCGCGACTATACGGATGGCCGGAGTCGGCGTTGGCAAGGTTTGACGCAATCGACCCGCGCCTCGATCCGCGGGGCGATCCCCGCCACTCAGCCGCGAGAAGAGGACCGCCGTGACGGGCGCGATGCCCGCCACGGCGGAGTTGTTCAGCCTGAGTCCGCGCCGGTCAGGTGGCGCAGATGGCGTAGGCGGTGATCGCCGCGTCCGATCCGCTGGCGTTGTTCTCGTACACAACCCAGCTGCCGGTCTGCGGGAGCGTGCTGTTCATGTTGACAGAGGTCGAAGACGAGCTCGAGAAACCACCGCCCCCGAGCACCGACTGGCCGGACGCACACGACACCACGGCCTGCGTCTCAGCACCCGGCGGGTTGTCCACAGTCGTGCCGAGCTGAACGTGGTAGCCGGTCGTCGAGGGCCACGAGCCGGAGCAGACCGCGTAGGTCGTCAGATTGTTGTCGCCCGTGCTTGCGTTGTTGGCGTCGACGCGCCAGCCGTTGCCGTCTGGGATGGAGGTGTTGATGTTGACAGCGAGGTCGAAGGAGGAGTTGACACCGCCGCCTCCCGTCACCTTGGTCCCGCTCGGGCAGGAAGCGGAGACGGAGCTCTGCGCCCCGGAGGGGTTGTCAGTGCTGTTGGTGACCACCTGGTAGTGCTTGTGCGGCTTCGCACAGACTGCGTAGACGGTGAAGGAGGTGTCGGCACCACTGTTGTTGTTGACGTATCCCCGCCAGGTGGTGCCCGTCGCGTACGAGCTGTTGACGTTGGCGTTGAGGCTGTTGGAGGCGATCAACACGCCACCCCCCAGCGGGTAGCGGGTCGCGCCCTTCTTCGTCGCCGGGCAGGTGACAGTTCCACCTGTCTGCTGTCCGTTCGGGGCGGCGAAGCTGGCGCTGACGATCTTGTACCCACTCGGCGTGGCCGCCTGCACCTCCGGGGCCTGCTTGCCTGCGCCCGGTGAGGCGGGTGTCCCGAGGTGGCCGGTCTTGGCGATGCCGGTGGTGGTGCCGAGCGCGGCGGTCGCGGCGAGCGCCGCTGCGACCGCGAGGATGCGAACGCGATTGGTCATACCTGTCCCCCTTGTCCTTGACGCGCGTCTGAACGCGATTGCCGCGACTATAGGGATGGCTGGAGCCGCCGTTGGACCCGTTTGGCGCAATGGGTCGCCGCGCCAGGAAGGGGTGGCGGCCCCGCTAGTGGTCGGCCGCTGAGCACAAGGTGACCGCGCGTGCTCAACCTGGCAGACGAGCGGGAGACGGGGCTCGAACCCGCAACTTCAACCTTGGGAAGGTTGCACTCTACCGTTGAGTTACTCCCGCGCCGGACCGCTGAGTGTACCGTCGCCGTCAGCGCGCCGCAGTGCCCACCTCCTGGACCTCGAGCTTGCCGTCGCTGTAGAGCTGACGGATCACCTTCTTGTCCTGCTTGCCGACGCTCGTCTTGGGCAGCTCGTCGAGGAATGTCCAGCGCTCCGGGAGCCACCAGTGCGCCACCCTGCCGTCGAGGAAGGCGCGCAGCTCCTCGGGCGCGGCCTGCGCGCCGGGCCTGAGCACGATCGCTGCCAGCGGGCGCTCCTCCCACTTGGTGTCGGCGACGCCCACGACGGCAGCCTCGGCCACGGACGGATGGGCGGCGAGGTGGTTCTCGAGCTCCACGGAGGAGATCCACTCGCCGCCGGACTTGATGACGTCCTTGGACCGGTCGGTGATCTGCAGGTAGGCGCGAGAGTCGATGAAGCCGACGTCGCCGGTACGCAGCCAGCCGTCGTGGAAACGCTCGGGAGCTTCGACGCCGTAGTACGAGCCTGTTATCCAGGGGCCGCGGGCCTCGAGCTCGCCGACGGATTGCCCATCCCACGGCAGCTCGCTTCCGTCCTCGCCGACGATGCGCAGCTCCACGCCCGGCATGGCGCGCCCCGTCTTGCTTCGCCAGTCCATCTCCTCCTCGGGCGGGATGCCGGCAGGTGGGAAGGCGATGCAGCCGAGCGGGCTCGTCTCCGTCATCCCCCAGGCTTGGATGAGCTCGATGTCGAGCTTGTCGCGGAAAGCCTCGATGAGCGTGCGCGGCACGGCCGATCCGCCGCAGATGGCACGCGTGATCGACGACAGGTCCGCGTTGGTGGCCTGGGCGTGGTGCAGCATGCCGGTGAAGATGGTCGGAACGCCGCCGGTGAAGGTGGGCCGCTCGGCGGCGATGAAGGCGCACAGCGGCTCCGGCTGGAGGAACCGGTCGGGAAGCAGCAACGTGCACCCCAGCATCCACGTCACGTAGGGGATGCCCCAGGCGTTGACGTGGAACATCGGCACGATCAAGAGCAGGCGCTCCGACTCCTCGAGACGGAACGCGCCCCAGACCCCGAAGCAGTGCAGCCAGATCGATCGATGGCTGTACACGACGCCCTTGGGGTCGCCGGTGGTGCCGGTGGTGTAGCACATCGCAGCCGCCGACGATTCGTCGATCTCCGGCCAGTCATAGTCCGACGGCTGACCCGAGATGGCCTCCTCGTAGGTCACGTGGTCGCCCAGCGTGGCGGTGTCCGCGTCGCCGACGACGATCACGTGCTCGACGGTGGGGAGGTGCTCGCGAATCGCCGCCAGCAGAGGCACCAGCGAGCCGTCCACGATGATGACCTTGTCCTGCGCGTCGTTGACGATGTGGACGAGCTGCTGTGGCGCGAGGCGGAGGTTGAGGGTGTGCAGCACTGCGCCCATGCAGGGGATCGCCAGGTAGGCCTCGAGGTGCTCCTGGTTGTTCCATGCGAGCGTGGCGACCCGGTCACCCGGTCTCACCCCCATCCCGCGCAGGGCGTTGGCGAGGCGAGCCGCTCTTTGTGCGACCTCCCGGTAGGCGGTGTGGCGCGCCTTCTCACCCTGCCAGGTGATGACCTCGCTGGCGGAGTAGAGCCGTGCCCCGCGTGTCATCAGCGAGGTGACCGTCAGCTGGTACGGCTGCATCGTGCTCTTCATCTGCCGCCTCCCCGGGTGTGTGCGTGTCGGCATTCTCGGCGACCCGGTACTGTCGCGCAATCACCGGGCGCAGGCGCGGGCGGCGCTGCGGGCGCCTGCTAGGCTCGCGCTGTGGTCACCGCCTTCCTGCTGGTCCTCTGCGAGCCCGCCCACATCCACGACGTTGCCCACGGGCTCGCCGACACCGACGGCGTCGCCGAGGTGTACACGACGACCGGCTCCGCCGACTTTGTCGCGATCGTGAGGGTGGCCGACCTCGACGCCCTCGCCACGCTGGTGACGGAGCGGATCACCACGCTCCCCGGCATCACACGGACCAACACCCACGTGGCGATCCGCTCCTACGGCCGCAGCGACGAGGCCGCCGCGTTCGACATCGGCGTGGACTGACGGGCCAGGCGGCTCCGAGGCGGCGTCCGCGAGCCGTCCACGTTCGCCTGTTACCCTCATCGCGATGACCATGGGCGCGGCCGGCGCACCGAGCGACGTCGCGTCGGACGTGCTGCGCACCGTCTTCGGGTTCGACAGCTTCCGACCCGGCCAAGGTGAGATCGTCGCGGCGGCCGAGGCCGGGCGCGATCTCCTGCTCGTCGCTCCGACCGGGTCCGGCAAGAGCATCGGCTACTGGGTGCCGGGGATAGCCGGCGGTGGCCTGACGCTTGTCGTGTCGCCACTGATCGCGCTCATGAACGACCAGGTGAGCCGGCTCCGATCGCTGGGCATTGCCGCCGCCGCGCTTCATTCACAGGTGGGCCGCGACACCCAGGAAGCAGCGCTGGCGGCCGCCCGGTCAGGCGCGCTGCGCTTCCTGTACGTCACCCCTGAGCGCTTCGCCGTTCCGTCGTTCACCGCGGCGCTGCCGGGGCTGCGCGTCACCAGGCTGGCCATCGACGAGGCGCACTGCATCTCCAGCTGGGGCCACGACTTCCGGCCCGATTACCGCAAGCTCCGCGACGCCGCGGCACTCTGCGGTGGGCCGCCGATCGGCGCCTTCACCGCGACCGCGACACCACGGGTGCGCGAGGACATCATCAGCTCGCTCGGCATGGCGGAGCCTGAGGTGCGCGTCACCGGTTTCGTCCGCCCCGAGCTGCGCCTGCGGGTGGTGCGCTGCCGTGGTCAGCAGCAGAAGCGGGTCGCCCTGCTCCAGGCATTGCGGGCCCTGCCCGGGCGGGCAATCGTGTACTGCGGCCGCGTCCGCGCCACCGAGGAGATCGCCGAGCTGCTGCGTGACAACGGATTTCGTGCCGCCGCTTACCACGGTGACCTCGACAGCGGCGCGCGTCACCACGCTCATGCCGGGTTCGTGGATGGCAGCATCGACGTCATCGCCGCCACCTCGGCATTCGGGATGGGCATCGACCTGCCCGACATCCGCAGCGTCGTGCACCTCGACTTCCCGGGCAGCATCGAGCAGTACTACCAGGAGGCGGGGCGTGCCGGTCGCGACGGCCGGCGTGCCGACTGCACGCTGCTGTACAGCCCCGCAGACCGCGACCTGCAGGCGTTCTTCATCGAGCAGGCGTACCCGGAGCGCGACGCTGTCCGTGACGTCTACCGCGAGGTGTTGCGCGAGGGACGCTGGGACGTGGACGACTGGGAGAGGCGCCTGCCGGGCCGCGAGCGGCATGTCGTCCGGGCGTCGCTGGACCTCCTCCGACGCGCCGGCGCGCTGCTCGACGGCGGAGGTGTGTCCCGATTGCAGGGCTCGCCGACCGATTTCGAGGCGCAGGCCGTCCTCCGCGAGCACGCGTACGCGCGCCTCCACCAGGTGATGGATTACGCGCGCAGCACGGGATGCCGCCACGCGCGCATCGCCGACTACTTCGGCGAGGAGGGCGCGCCGCGGACCTGCGAGTCGTGTGACAACTGCCTGCAACCGGCGCGTGCGCGTGCGCCCGTGTCCGGCACAGACCTGGGGGCCGCGCTGGCGTGCGTCGCGCGTTTCGACGGCCACCTCGGCGCCGCGCGGCTGGCCGCGCTGCTGCGCGGAGCGGACGACGCCTGGGCACAGCAGCGCGGCTGGGTCAGGGATGCCGGGTTCTTCGGCGCCCTCCGGGCCTGGAGCACGGAGGGGATCCGCGAGCTCCTGGCCACGCTCGTCGAGGAGGGGTGCGTACGACGGAGCAGCGGCGAGCGCCCGGTGCTGTCGCTGACCCCGCTGGGACGGGCGGTGCTCGAGGGCAGCAGCGGCGTCGAGGTCGCGGTGGAGGTCGCCGGCACACCGCACCGGCAGGTCATCGCCGCCGAGACACAGCTCGACGGCGCTGCGGCTGAGCGGTTCGAACGCCTGCGCGACTGGCGCAGGGCCACATCCATGGCCGAGGGCGTGCCCGCGTACGTGGTGTTCGCCGATCGCACCCTGCGCGAGCTGGCGCAGCGCAACCCCGCCGACACGCAGGCACTCGGCCAGGTGTCGGGGATCGGGCCGGCCAAGTTGACACGCTACGGCGACGAGCTGTTGCGCCTGCTCGCCGGCGCACCGGTGTGATCCAGCACCCGTCGGCGAGCTTCGCGTTCACCGCGCGCTGCCGGATCCTCAACCGCCCGGGCATGCTCGGCCAGCTCACCTCGGCGATCGGCGAGCTCGGCGGCGATATCCGAGGCCTCGACATCGTGCGTGTCGATCGAGGCGCGATCGTGCGAGACATCACCGTGCTGGCCGCCGACGAGGACCATGCGCAGCAGCTGGTCGAGATGATGAAGACGCTCGCCGGCGTGGAGGTGCTCGACTACTCCGACCGCACATTCCTCGCGCACCTCGGCGGCAAGATCGAGGTGGTGTCGCGCACGCCGATCCGCACCCGCGAAGACCTCTCGATGGTCTACACGCCCGGCGTCGCACGGATCAGCATGGCCATCGCCGCCGACCACTCGCGTGCGCGCAACCTCACCATCAAGCGCAACAGCGTGGCGATCGTCACCGATGGAAGCGCGGTTCTCGGGCTCGGCAACATCGGCCCCGAAGCTGCGATCCCGGTCATGGAAGGCAAGGCGATGCTGTTCAAGGAGTTCGGGAAGGTCGATGCGTTCCCCATCTGCCTGGCCACGCAGGACATCGACGAGATCGTCGCCACCGTCGTGAACATCGCCCCGGTCTTCGGCGGCATCAACCTCGAGGACATCGCCGGCCCGCGCTGCTTCGAGGTCGAGGAGCGCCTCTCGGCACTGCTCGACATCCCGGTGTTCCATGACGATCAGCACGGCACGGCAGTGGTCGTGCTGGCCGCCTTGCTCAACGCGCTCGAGGTGGTCAGCAAGCGCATCGATGACATTCGCGTGGTCTGCCTCGGCGTCGGTGCCGCGGGCACGGCTGTGACCAAGCTGCTCCTCGCCGCGGGCGTCACCGACGTCGTCGGCGTCGACAGGGCGGGAATCATCCACGCCCGGTTGGCGGAGTCAGCGACTCGCATCGCTGGTACGCCGCCCACACCAATCCGCGAGGCATCAGCGGCACACTCGCGGACGCGCTGTCGGGCGCCGACGTGTTCATCGGCACCAGCAGCGCGGCCGTTCTCGAGCCCACGCTCATCCAGGAGATGGCCGACCTGCCCATCGTCTTCGCGCTGGCCAACCCGGAGCCGGAGGTTCAACCAGAGGCGATCGAGGGGGTGGCTGCGGTCATCGCCACCGGTCGCAGCGACTACCCCAACCAGATCAACAACGTGCTCTGCTTCCCGGGTTTCTTCCGCGGGCTGCTCGACAGCGGCGCCCAACAGATCACCGATGGGATGAAGCTCGCGGCAGCGCGTGCCATCGCCGCAGCTGTCGGTGACGACCTGCTTCCCGAGTACATCGTCCCGTCCGTGTTCAACCGCGCAGTCGCGCCCGCAGTCGCGGCGGCGGTGGCGGCCGAGGCGGCCAGCAGCGGCCTGTCACGCGCTCTCGTCGACCTGGTCGATCCCTTGCACGCCGGCGAGGAGGCAGGGGGCTCAGAACCCTGAAGCCGGCCTCGCAGGCCGGGCCGCCGTCACCGTCCGTTACGCTCGATCGATGACCTCGGCCCCGGCCACTCCGCTCGCGATGACCGGCGCGACACGGTTCCTTGCCGCCGCGCGCCGCCAGCCGGTCGACCGTACCCCGGTGTGGTTCATGCGCCAGGCGGGGCGCTGCCTGGCGGCCTACCGGGAGCTGCGCGAGACGTATGACATCCTCACCATCACCCGCACACCAGAGCTGTGCGCACGGGTGACGCTGATGCCGGTCGACGAGTTCGGCGTCGACGCCGCGGTGCTGTACGCCGACATCATGCTGCCGCTCTTCGGCATGGGGGTGCCCTTCAGCATCGATCCCGGGCTCGGCCCGGTGATCCACGAGCCGGTCCGGGACGCGGCCGCGGTGCGCGCGCTCCGTGTCGTCGATGCCGAGGAGGCCACTCCCGATCTCTTCGAGGCCATCAGGGTGGTCCGTCGCGAGCTCGACAGCCGCACCGCCGTGCTCGGCTTCGCGGGGGCTCCGTTCACCGTGGCCTCGTACCTGATCGAGGGCCGTCCCACCAAGGACTTCGCGCGCAGCAAGGCACTCATGTACGGGCAGCCCGCGGTGTGGCACGAGCTCATGGAGACGCTGACCGAGGTGACCATCCGGTACCTGCGCGCGCAGGTTGTCGCCGGGGTCCAGGCTGTGCAGCTCTTCGACTCCTGGATCGGCGTGCTCGGGGTGCGCGAGTACAGGGAATACGTCCTTCCCTATGTCACGCGAATCTTCAGCGGGGTCGCTGGGGATGTACCGAGCATCCACTTCGGCACCGGCAATGCCCACCTTCTCGGCGAGATGGCCACAGCCGGCTCGGACGCCATGTCGGTGGACTGGCGCCTGCCGCTCGACCAGGCCTGGTCGAGGATCGGGGAGGCTGCCATCCAGGGCAACCTCGATCCCACCGTGTGCCTCGCGCCTTGGCCGGTGGTCGAGCGTGAGGCGTCCCGGGTGCTCGCCGAGGCCGGAGGACGGCCGGGACACATCTTCAACCTCGGCCACGGCGTCCTCGCCGACACGCCGGCTGACACCCTCACCCGGCTCGTCGACCTCGTGCACGAGCGGACATCGGTGCCAGCGTGAGCGGCGATGGCCACGTCGGCGTCCTGCTGATGACCTTCGGCTCGGCGGTGACCTCGGCGGACGTGCCGGCGTACCTGCGCAGCGTCCGCGGCGGACGTGAGCCGTCGGCGGAGCTCGTCGCGGAGTTCGCCCGGCGTTTCGACGTCATCGGACGCTCGCCACTTCTCGACATCACCATCGCGCAGGCCGCCGCCCTGGAGCGTCTGCTGAACGGGCGCGGCACCCTGCCCAGGTTTGTCGTCGCGCCCGGGATGCTGCACTCCGCGCCATGGATCACGGACTCGCTGCGTGACCTGGTCGATCGCGGCGCCACGCGCTTCGTCGCGGTCGTCCTGGCACCGCAGTACTCCCCGCTGATCCTCTCCGGCTACCAGCGCG
The DNA here is from genome assembly GCA_963823765.1 of Candidatus Dormiibacterota bacterium. Lineage (GTDB taxonomy): Bacteria > Chloroflexota > Dormibacteria > Aeolococcales > Aeolococcaceae > Aeolococcus. The sequence goes on along the minus strand of CAWGML010000001.1, from coordinate 419,454 downwards.
CGCTCGACACCGCCGTCGCCGGCCTCGCGGACACGATGGCGGTGCGAGTGGCCGGCGCCTGGCACACCACCGCGGGATGGGTGGACTCACTGGCCGGGCGCGTCGACGAGGCCCTGCAGCGGTTCGAGCCCTCCCGTCGAGACCGCGTCGCGATCGTCTTCACCGCGCACAGCCTGCCTCGACCGGTGGTCGAGCGCGATCCCGGCTACATGGCGCAGGTCGACGAGACCATCGCCGCGGTGACGAGCCGGCTCCGGCTGACAGGGGAGCGCTGGGTCTTCGCCTTCCAGAGCGCCGGTCACACCCCAGAGGAATGGCTGAAGCCCGACCTCACCGATGTCCTCCCCGGGCTGCGCGAGGCGGGCGCCACGGATGTGCTGGTGGTGCCGGTTCAGTTCGTGACCGATCATCTCGAAGTGCTCTACGACATCGACGTGGCCGCCGCCGCGCAGGCGCGCGCGGTGGGGCTCGGGTTCCACCGCATCGGCATGCCCAACACCGATCCACGTTTCATCGCGGCGCTCGCCGAGGTCGTCGACCGGGAGATGGCGGCCGTCCACGCCTGATCGGCACGGAGCCGAAGCTCGCGAGCGTCATCGAGTCGCAAGGTGGGCTGGCCTACGGTCCGCCCGGTGAGGTTCGCCCTTCCGTTCCGTCGCGCCGTGCGGCGCCACCGGGTCGCGGCGATCGGCGCCGCGGTCCTGGTGGCCGCGGGTGCTGTGGGGCTCATGTACGCGCGCGGGAGCACCGCCGCCCCCCAGTACCGCACCGCAACCGCCACCCTCGGTACTGTCAGACAGACGCTCTCGCTGACGGGCAACCTGACGCCGGTCGCGCAAGAGAACCTCAACTTCCAGGTGAGCGGAACCGTCACCGCGATCGATGTATCTGCCGGTCAGACGGTGACCGCGGGACAGGTCCTGGCGAGAGTTGACCCGACGAGTCTGCAGGCCACGCTGACGCAGGCACAGGCCAATTTCACGGCTGCACAAGCCAAGCAGGCTGCGGACCAATCGTCGAGCTCCACCGCGGCGCAGGTCGCCACCGCGAGAACCACGCTGGCCAACGACGAGACGGCGTACACGGACACAGTTGCGGTCAGCAACCAGACCCTCAGCGCCGACCAGCAGGCCATCAGCGCCGACCAGGCGGCCGTCGACAGAGACGACCGGCAGGTCGCGTCGGCACAACAGCAGTACAACAGCGACGGCTGCGGTGCTGGCGCGTCGTCGCCGGCCTGCCAGAGTGACCAGCAGAGCCTGTCCGCGGCGCAACAGCAGCAGGGCCAGGACCAGCGCGAACTCGCCACCGCGCAGACCGCTTTGCAGACTGATCGAGTCCGCACCCGGCAGTCCAATGACGCGGCGCTGGCGAGGGTCAACTCCGACAGGACTGCGTTGTCGAATGCCGCGTCCGGCGCCGGCAACACGGGCACGGCGGTGTCCGCGGCGGCGAGCGCGGCCCAGGATGCCGCGACAGTCAGCCAGGCCGAGCTCGCGGTCACGGCGGCGCAGGATGCCGTCGACAACGCGGTCCTCACAACACCGATGGGCGGCGAGGTCGCGCAGGTCAACACCGCGGTCGGCGACGCCGTGGGCGCCGGCAGCACCTCGTCATCGTCAACCGGTTCGGCCGCGCAGTTCATCGTCCTCACGCCGGGATCGTTCCAGGTGACGAGCACGGTGAGCGACAGCGTCGTCAGCGAGGTGGCGGTCGGCCAGAGGGCGATCGTGACGGCCGCCGGCTCGACGAACGGGCTGCCCGCCACCGTGAGCTCGGTCGGCGTCATCGCCACGGTCACGTCGGGGGTGGCCACGTTCCCCGTGACGGTGCAGATCACCGACACCCACCCCGCGCTGCGCGACGGGATGTCCGCGACGGTCACTGTCGTCGTCAACCAGGTGGTCGGCGTGCTGACCGTCCCCACCAGCGCCGTGCATACAAGCGGCACGACTTCGACGGTGCAGGTCTTGAAGAACGGCGTGGCATCGGCCGTGCCGGTCACAGTCGGCGCTGCCGACCCATCGCGCACGCAGATCACCTCCGGTCTCTCCGCAGGTGACACCGTGGTGATCGCCACCGTGTCGAGCACGGTCCCCTCCACCACCGCGGGCGGCGGCGCCCAGCGCCGCGGCGGATTCGGCGGTGGGGGCGGCGGCGGTTTCGCACCTCCGGGTACCTGACATCAGCCCGCGCTCTCTTGGAGGACATGACATGAAACTGACCCGGCTCCTGCTCTGCGGCGCCGCGGTCGCGGTGGCCGGCTGCGGCAGTGTCAGCGCCAGCAACGGCTCGGCCGGCAGTCCCACGCCGACGACCGGCACTCGCGGAGCGGGAGCGGGGACGTCCGGTCAGCTGGTGCAGGTGGACGGCAACAAGCTGACGCTCAGCACCACCAGCGGTGACGTGTCCGTGGTGTACAGCAGCGCCACCACGATCACGTCGACGAGCACCGGGTCAACCGGCGACATCGTGGCCGGGACCTGCGTGGTCATCGCCGGCCAGAAGGATGCGACGGGCCAGGTGACCGCGACATCGGTGCGCCTCAGCCACGCTGTCACCGGCTCGTGCGCGATCGCCGGACGCCCCGGTGGTTTCGGCCAGGGTGGCACGCCCCCGTCATTCCGGGCCGGCGCCAACGGCCGTCCATCCGGGGCACCGACGCTGAACCCCAACGCGGCCTTCGTCAGCGGCCTTGTGACGGCAGTCTCCGGCGACGTGGTCACGGTGAAGTCGAACACGGGCGCGATCACCTCGGTGATCGTGCCGACGACGCTGTCCGTGACCGAATCCTCGCCGGGGACTGCCGGCGACCTGACCGTGGACAGCTGCGTGCGCGCTGTCGGACCGAAGGACAGCGGCGGCGTGGTCCAGGCGCGGGCACTGACCATTCAGCCGACCAACTCCACGGGCTCGTGCACCTTCGGCCGGGCGGGTGGCTTCGGCGGGTTCAGAGGCGGCTTCGGCGCACCAGCGGGAGCACCGACCGCGGCAGCCTGACCTGGTCCCGCGTCTACCTTCCAGCGACCTGGGGAGCGTCGTCTGCCATCCCGTCGATGATGGCGTTCATGGCGTCGAGCCTCTCGGCGACGGTGCGCAGCACGGTGCTCACCTCTGCCGGCAGCTCACCGAATGACCCGTCTTCGAGCATCGAGACGTAGCCCACTGCGACGACCAGCGGCTGGCGCAGCTCGTGGCAGAGGTGGCGCAGGTACGCGGAGCCGGGCTGGGAGCTGTCGCCGTCGCGCGCCGGGGGAGCATCTGCCATGGCCGGCCGAATCATAGTCCGCGGCGAGCATCGCTCCGAAGCCCGCGCTTTGGCATTGAGCGTGGGGAGGGGTGGCGTGAACGCGTCGATATACTCGGCCGCGTGCATCGGTGGGGACACTTCGTGTACGCGCACCGCCGCGCCGTGCTCGCTCTCTCCATCGCCTGGCTCATCCTCTCCGGCGTGGCCATCGCCACCGGAGGCCAGCCCCAGAACCAGAACAGCTTCGACTTCGAGTCCGGGCGTGGCTTCGGCTTGATGTCGGCTCAGCTTCCCAAGAGCGGCGTGAGCTTCACGCTGATCCTCAGCGACCGCAGCCTGCGGTCAAGCGACGGCCGGTTCCAGCAGGAGGTGAGCCGTGCGCTCGCCCCCTTGGCCGCCGATCATCGTGTCGGCGGGATCCAGACGCCATACACAGCGCCGCCGCCCCTGGCGATGCAGATGGTCTCGAGCGACGGTCATCGCATCCTCGCGATCGTGTCGTTGAGCATCGATTTCGCGTCCGCGCGCAGGCAGTCCGGGGAGATGCGCGCCGAGGTCACGCCACCGGCTCGGATGACGGTGAACGCCACGGGCGACGTTCCCCTGGCCTACGACTTCGACAGCCTGCTCGCCGCCGACCTCGAGAAGGCCGAGATCGGTTCGTCCGCTGTCGCGCTTGTGCTCCTCCTCGTCGTCTTCGGCACAGCGGTCGGGGCGTTGGTGTGCCTTGCCATCGGGCTGCTCGCGGTCACCGGTGGCGTGGGTGCGGCACTCCTCCTCGCCCACGCCACCGACGTCTCCACCTACGCGGTCAACATCGTGACCCTCATCGGCCTCGGCATCGCCATCGACTACTCGTTGTTCGTGGTCAGCCGCTTCCGCGAGGAGCTCGGCCGTGGCCGCGATGTGCGCGACGCGGTGGCGGTGTCGATGGCCACCGCCGGTCGTGCGATCGCGTTCAGCGGCCTCACCGTGGCCATCGGGCTCGCCGCGATGCTCTTCTACCGCGGCACATTCCTGGTGTCGATGGGGATATGCGGCGCGATCGTGGTGGCGGTGTCAGTGCTGCTCGCGCTCACGTTCCTGCCCGCGTTGCTCTCGGTGCTCGGGCCCCGGATCAACCGCTTCTCGGTTCCGATCCTCCGCCCCCGGCCATTCGGCCAGGGGCTGTGGCACAGGATCGCCATCGCGGTGATGCGCCGGCCGCTGCTCGTGTTGCTGCCCACCGTCGCCGTGCTCCTTGCCGCGGGGGCTCCGTTCCTCCACCTCCACCTCGCCAGCACGGACGTCACCCAGCTGCCGCCGGATGCCGACGCCAGGCGAGGTGCCGAGCTCCTCGCGTCAGCGTTTCCCAGCCAGGGCTCCAACCTCATCGAGGTGGTCGTCCAGTTCGACGCCGGCTCTCCGCTGTCCCCCACCAACGTCGCCATCGCCGACACCGTGAGCCGGCGGCTTCACTCGACCCCCGGCGTTGCCGCCGTGAGCAGCTACGTCGACATCGATCCACGCCTGGGCCTCAGTGGGTACCAGCAGCTGTATGCGGGCTCGTCGGGGTCGCTGCCGGCGTCGACCCGGGATGAGGTGACCCGCACCGTCGGACACAACATCGCCGTTCTCGACGCGGTCACCCCGTACCTCCCGGCAAGTGAGGCCGCGCACGCGCTGGTCCGCACCATTCGAGCGGAGGACGCAGTGCCGGGCGCAACCACGGTCGTCACCGGTGACACCGCCTTCGACATCGACTTCGTCGACTACATCCTGCAGCAGACCCCCCTGGCCGTGGGCTTCGCCATGCTCACCACCGTCGTGGTGCTGTTCCTCCTGCTCCGCTCGGTGATCCTGCCGATCAAGGCGGTGCTGATGAACCTCCTCTCACTGAGCGCGGCGTTCGGCGCCATGGTCTGGATATTCCAGGACGGGCACCTGTCCAGCCTGCTCAATGTCACCCCGAGCGCCATCGATCCCACCCTGCCGGTGCTGCTCTTCTGTGTGGTGTTCGGGCTGTCGATGGACTACGAGGTGTTCCTGCTGACGCGGATGCAGGAGGCATGGCGCCGCTCCCACGACAACCGCGCCGCCGTGGCCGAGGGTCTCGAGCGCAGCGGCCGGCTGGTCACCGGCGCCGCCGCGATCATGATCACCGTCTTCCTGGCGTTCGGGCTGGCCCGCGTCATCACCATCAAGGCGACGGGCATCGGCATGGCCGTGGCGGTGCTCGCTGACGCGACCCTGGTGCGCGCGCTCGTCGTCCCCGCACTGATGCGCCTGCTGGGCCGGGCCAACTGGTGGGCGCCACGCTGGGTGCACCGCTTGCCCGCCCAACCAGACAGCGAAGCGGCGTGACGGGGTCAGCGCCTCAGGTCTTTGGCGCTGTCTCGACCACCGAGCCGCTGCTGCCGTTGGTTCCCTGGGCGGCGCGCACGCGCTCGAGGTACTCGCCGACCAGCCGCCGGCCGGTTGCCTCGTCCCCGACGCTGGCCACCACGTGGTACGCGGGCTCGTCAGGGTCGGGACGCACCAGCACGAAGCCGCCGTCCACGAACACCTTGAGCCCGTCCACGAGGTCGAGGTCGCGGCCCTCGTGGTCCTCGAGCAGCCGGCGCATCACCTTCCCCTTGACCTCCCAAGGACAGAACTCCGTGGCGGTGATGTACGGCGACACCGGCAGCGCCCGGCGCACCTCGCTCAGCGCCGTCTGGTGGACGGCCCGCATCTCGAGCAGCTTGACGAGCGTGTACATCGCGTCGTAGGCCCCGAAGAAGTACGGCCAGATGAAACCCCCCTCACCATCGGCGGCGAGGCACGTGTTGGGTGAGGCGGAGGCGCGCAGCACCGCGGAGGCCTCCGCGGGAGTCGGGGTGAACGAGCCGCCCGCATCAGTGATGAGCGATGCCAGCCACTGCGGCGTGGTGGCGGGCGCCAGCACGATCCCGGGGTGGGTCTTCATCCACCAGCCCACCAGGATGGCGAAGGTCTCGTAAGGCGTCATCACCGTCCCCTCGTCATCGATGAAGGTGATGCGCTCGGCGGTTGGGCTGATCATGCAACCGACGTCGGCGTTGACGGTCCGACTCACCAACGCTGTCTCGTCCGGGACGGTCTGGTGGTGCGGCTGCTCGTTGAGCCCCGCGTTCAGGGGGATGGCCGTGACCCCGAGGTCGTCGAGGATCCCGGGGAGAACGGTGGAGGCCTGGCTGTAGTCGTAGTCGATGAGCACCCGGAAGTTGGCGGCCCGGATGGCGGCGGCGTCGACGCTGTTCATCAGGTGGCGGCAGTAGTCGCCGTGCGGGTCCTCGTGCTCGATGTCGCCCATCTCATAGAAGGCGGCGCGACGGAAGTCCTCACGGAAGAAGAGGTTCTCGAACTTGCGCTCAGCACGCTTGTCGATCTGCAGGCCATCGCTGTCGAAGAAGCGGATGTCGGCGCTGCGCTGGTCGAGCGGTGACACCAGCACGTGCACACCGGCATCACAGTGACCCCCGCGGGTCGCGAACTGGGTGATCGGCACTGGCAGCTCGTTGAGGTCACGCACCGTGGCCCCGGCGCTGATCAGGCCGGAGACCATGGCTCGCTTGATCATCCGCGAGCTGCGCGCGTGGTCGCGGGCGACCGCGATCGTCGCGTTGCGTGGCATCGTCGCCGCGAACGCGGCGCCGAGACGGGCACAGAACTCCGGCGTGAGCTCCACGTTGATCAGGCCGCCCATGCCGTAGGAGGAGAAGAGCCCCCGGCGCCACTCCCCCGCCCAGATCACCGACTCGTTCACCGTCGAGCCCGGCTCGACCTCCTTGTGTGGCCAGATCTTCACCCCGGAGCGCACGCGCGAGCCGCGACCGATGACGCAGTCGTCGCCGATGACGGTGTTCTCCTCGAGGAGGCTGCCGTTCTTGATGGTCACGTTGCGGCAGACGATGCTCTGGCGCAGCCGGCAGTTCTCGCCGATGTAGGAGTGGGGCCACACCACCGTGTTGGAGAGCTTGGCGTTGTCGTCGATGATCGCGTACTTGTCGATGACCGCGTGGCCGTTGATGAACGCCCCGGCCTTGAGCTTCACCTCGTCACCGATGAAGGCCGGCCCCTCGAGCTGCACACCGATGCCGAACTCGACGCCGTCGCCGATCCACACGCTCCCTTCGCGGCGCCCCGGGATGTGACAGCGCACGTGCCCTTCCAGCGCGTCCCAGTTGGCCTGCATGTACGACTGGATGGAACCGATGTCGCACCAGTAGCCCTCGGCCACGATGCCGAACAGTGGCTCCTTGCGCCGGAGCATCCGCGGGAAGACGTCCTGGGACCAGTCGACGGACGTGTCCGGCTTGATGTGACCGAGCACCGACGGCTCGATGACATAGATGCCGGTGTTGGCGTGGTCGCTGAAGACCTCTCCCCAGGAGGGTTTCTCGAGGAACCGGCTCACGCGCCCGTCCGGCTCGGTGACGACCACGCCGTACTCGAGCGGGTTGGGCACGCTCTTGAGGACGATGCTGGCGTGGCTCTCGCGGCGGCGGTGCTCCTCCACCGCCCAGCTGAGGTCGATGTCGGTGAGCGCGTCGCCGCTGATGACGAGGAAGGTGTTGTCGAGCAGGTGCGCGGCGTTGCGAACGCTTCCGGCCGTGCCGAGGGGCCGGTCCTCGACGACGTACTCGATCTCCATCTCGAGGTCGGAGCCGTCACCCAGACGGTTGCGGATCTCGGCCCCGAGGTACTGGAGCGTGAGGATGACCTGGGTGATCCCGTGGTCGCGCAGCAGGCGGAGGATGTGCTCGATCACCGGCGTGCCGGCCACCGGGACCAGGGGCTTGGGGTACTGGCTCGTGAGCGGGCGGAGGCGCGAGCCCTCTCCGCCGGCCATGACCACCGCCTTGATGCCCGAGCCGGCGAGCGACGAGTTCATTGTCGCTTCCATCATACGGCCGCGTCCCGCAGGCGAAGAGAGAACGGTCAGTTGGGATCCGGCCGGTGCGAACGCTCCCGGCGGGTGAGCTCGAGTGCCGACTCGTAGATGTCCACAAGCCCATCTCCGCCCGTGCCGATGGCCACGATCGTCGCCGCCTCGCGTCCCAGGTCGGCCAGGTCGATCTCGTCGCCCCGGGCGGCGGTGGCGGCCCGGCGCGGCACCCCGGATGCGTCAACCCGGTAGCCGGGTGAATCGGCGAAGACGCTGAACACCGTGGCCGGCGGATCGTCGGAGGCGGCCAGTGCCGCGAGCAGGGCGGCGGTCTGCCACTCGAAGCCGAGCACGACATCCGGTGCGAACGCGGTGGCGGCGAGCAGGGCGCTCACCAGCGCGCAGAACGCCAGGTAGCGTTCGCCGTCGTCCGCTTCCCCATACGCGCTGTCACGGTCGAACTGCGCCGGCGAGTCGATGCTCAGCACGGGGATGCCCGGGCCGGGCAGCGCACCCTGGATCACCCTGGCGGTGACGTCGTCACCAGTCCAGCCGCCGGACAGCCGCCCCAGGCGCACCCCGGGGTCCTGCCCCAGGTGGGCGCCGCGATGCAGTGGGACAGCCAGGACGACGTCATGGCCCAGCGCGGCCGCGGCCGCCACGGTCTCGGCAACGACCTCGGCCAGCCCTCCGAACACTGCCAGCGGCGCGCATTCGGCAGCCACGACGAGCACCCGGAGCGGGCGGCGCCCCGCGCCCCCCGGGGAAGGCACATGGAGGGTGCCTGTGGCCGGGACCCGTTCGGTGCCTCGCCCCGACTCCTCGAGGAGGACGGAGAAGTCGGCACTGCCATGCAGCGGGATGGCCAGGTTCCGGACGGGGCGCTCGACCACCAGCCGGCCGTTCGCTCCGGCATCGATCACCGCACGGTCGAAACGCGGCGCGGTGTCGCCGAAACGGACGTGCAGGCTGCCTCCGCCGGCCCCGTACAGGACACGTGACACGCTGCTCGCGGGAGGCCTCATGGCGCCCAGCGCGGCCCCGACCTCCGCGCTGCCGGCGCTGTGCCACTCCGCCACTCCCTCGGCGGCCGGGTCGATGCTGCGCAGCGGAGCGCAGTCGTTGCCGAGCGCGGCGGAGCCCAGGATCGGGTGCTCGAGCTCGCCGGGGACGGCGAGGCCGGCGAACGTGTAGGCGTTGCGCAGGTGGGCCCGGAAGAGCGCGTCCCAGGCTGCGTCGCTCCCCGAGTCGTGACGCCGTCCGAACCACCAGTACCAGTCCGACGCCTCCGCGATCAGCACCTCATCGTGGGCGCGCGGATGAGCGGTGCCGCCGCCCGCGCCCTCGAGCGCGTCACGCGTCGACCCCAACAGTGCCCACGCCCGGTTGTGCGCGGGTTCGCCGATCCAGGTGCGCAGGTCGGCGTCGATCCATGAGCCCGTCCACAGCGGCGGCAGGGTCAGCGCGCTCTGCGGATGCGCGTCGAGGAAGGCGCCGACGTGCGTGCTCCGCAGTGACGGGCTCGACACCAGCGCCGCGTAGAAGGCATCGAGGAACGGGCCGCCGTTCTCCTCGTAGAAGTCCTTGAAGTTCTCGCCGTCCAGCGCGATGGTCACGAGGCGGGGCGGTTCGTCCGGCTCCTGCTGGGCGGCGATCTCCTCGAGGCGGCGCACGAGGTCCGCCGCGGCCTCCGCAGCCGCCATCGACTGGTAGCTGAAGCCGACCAGGTTGCTGAGCTGCGCATCACGGAACACCAGGGTGAGACCGCTGGCGTCGGTGTGCGGCCGGTACAGCTCGGCGCCGGCGCGCACGTCCCGCCCCAGGGTGCGCTGGAGCACGGTCTCGTCGCTCACCGCGAAGCGCGCGCCGCAGCGGTGCAGCAACGCCGCGGCGGCGGGTGACACAGCGCACTCCGGCGGCCACATCCCCGCTGCCTCGTACCCGGTGATGCGGGCGAACTCCTCCCGCCCTCTGCGCACCTGCTCCGCCGCGTCAGCCTCATCGCGGAGCGGATGCGCGGGAAGGGCGATCCCGGGTGCGGCCACCCGTGCGCTCTCCGCGTCGATAAGCAGCGGCAGGATGGGATGGTGGTAGGGGCTGGTCATCGGCTCCACACGGCCCCCGGCGACCGCGTCGCGGTACGCCGGGATCACCGTCTGCAGCAGGGTGAGCTGGTGGGCGTCGACCAGCACCTTGTCGAGCTCCCTGAAGCCGCGACCGCGCAGGGCGAGAGCGTGCAGGTCCGGGTCGCCGCGAATCCACCCGGGGTCGATGCCGAGCAGCAGGGTCCACAGCTGGAGGTCGCGGATGTCGGCGACGCTGGCCGCCGAGGCGTCACCCGCCCCCGCCAGCCGGCCGACCAGCTCGACGTACGGCGCGAACAGCTGCACCCGGCGCCCGTAGTCCTCGCGCCGCGCGCCGGCCACGAGGAAGTCGCGCTCGGCGGGAGTCAGGTCATCGGCGCTGCGCAGGCACAGCTCACGTTCAGCGTCGGCGGCGTCGCCGGCGGCATAGAGCTCGAGCTGGGCGAGAAGGCTCGGAACCACGTTCATGGTCACGCGGACCCGCGGGTGCCGCTCGAGGATGCGCAACATGTGCAGGTAGTCCTTGGTGGCTCGCCGCCGCACCCATGGAAGGACGAACTCGCCGGCGGCCTCGTCGCGGTACCACGGCTGGTGCATGTGCCACACCACTGCCACCGCCAGGGGAGCGGGCGACATCAGCCAGACGCCGATGGGACGGCGCGATCCTCCAACCAGCGGGCCACGACCGCGGCATCTCCGTCCCTGGCCAGCCCGACGACCATGCCGGCGAGGACACCCTGGGGGGCCACGAGGCTGAAGCCCTGGAGGCTGAGCGCGCAGTGCAGCACCAGCAGGGCGGTCTGGAGGGGCGCGCCGGTGAACACCTGCCCGCGGAGCAGGCCGGCCGCAAGGGTGGCCGCACGGACATACGCCGTTCCCTCAGCCGCGGCCTCGAGAGCGCGCCCGAGCGCCGCCTCGTCCACCGCATGGGATTCGCCGGCCGCGTAGCGTCGCACCGCCACGTCGTTGATGAAGCGCAGGTCGGCCGCGCTCAGGGGTGCGCTCATCGCGACAGCTCGAAGAGGGCGTCCTCGAAGCGGATGAGACCACCGAGCACGGCCTCGTCGAGGCCGGGGGTGAGTTGCGAGCGGGCATCGCGCAACTCGTCCACGGTGAGCCCGAGCTCGCCGGCGATCGCGGTCAGTCGGTTGTCATCCACGGCGGCAGCTTATCGGGTGACAGCTGCTCGCCAGCCCGTGGTCATGAGTCACAGGCGGCGCAGCACGACATGGTGGGGCAGCTGGGAGGTGGCGTCGGTGAAGCTGTCTCCCACCACCTCGAAGCCGAGGCGGACGTAGAAGTCGAGAGCGGTGTCGCGGCCGTTGGCCCAGAGCAGCAGGTCGCCGCGGGCGCGCGCGCGGGACATCACCTCCTGCATGAGCGCGGTGCCCGCGCCCCCTCCCTGCTCGGACGGCTCCACCGCCATGAAGCGGAACCTCTGCGCGGGCGTGTCCGTGTGTCCTGGCGCCGCTTGCGGGAACACGGTGACCACGCCGACGAGGCGATCGCCACGGAAGGCCCCCAGGTGCCAGGTGTCGGGAAGATCGTCACTGGCCGCCTGCGCGGGCAGGCCGGGGATGTGGTTGCGCAGCACCCGCATCCGCAGGTCCTTGGTGGCGTCGAGGTCGATGTCGCGCACCTCGATCGGTTCGGATCGATCGCCGGTCACGCCGCCCTCAGGCCGCGACATGCTGCCGGGCGGCCACGTAGCGCATCCGCTCCAGGAAACCGTCGATGATCTCCGGCCACCCGAAGTCGGCGGCGTCGCGCCGGGCCGCTTCGCGCAGACGGGCGGACAGCTCAGGACGTTCGACGAGGCCGGCAAGCGCGCTGGCCAGCTCCGTGCCCTCGGCGGTCTCGACCACGATGGCGTTGCCGTACGGTCGCGCGTACTCCTCACCAGTGGCACCGACCACCGCAACGCCCCCGGCGGCCATCGCCTCGAGCCCGACCAGGCCGAACGGCTCGTGGCCCGAGTTGGCGAGAACCGCGGTTGACGCCGCCGAGATCGCCGGGAGGACCGACTCGGGCAGGAAGCGGCGCAGGTTGATCACGGCTGCGGGGTCTGTCCGCTCGAGCGAGCGAGCGATATCGGCCGGCCCCGCGATCGGTTCGCTCCACTCGGCGACGTCGAGGTCGAGCTGACGAGCGTGCCCAAGGACGCCGTGTCCGAAGTGTTCGATGCCACCGCGCATCAGCAGCCTCGCGGGGAGACCGTGCGCGCGCAGCTCGGCGATGGCGTCGAGGCTCTGGTGCCATCGCTTGTCGGGGCTGAAGCGACCGATCTTGAACGTCAGGCACGGCGTGTGGGCGGCCTCCGCGATGACCGCGACGGCAGCCGTGTCGACCGGCTGCAGCGCCTCCACCGGGATGCCGTTGGGGATGACCATCGGGTTGACGCCGTGCGGCCACATCAGGTGCTTCATGTAACGGCTGACCGTGGTGACGGTCGCCGCCCGTTCGAGCGAACGCCAGTCCATGTTGTCGAAGCCGAAGTGGTTGTTGGCGTTCCAGAGGATCACGCAGCGGTCGCGCACCTCCAGCCGGCGCAGGTGGCGGTCGAGCAGCTCGACGAAGTCGGCCGTCTGCCACTCCTCACACATGATCGCGAGCACCCGGCCCGCTGCCAGCGACGGGCGCACGGACCGCTCCACCAACAGCGGCGGCAGCTCCTGCCACATCGCCTCGATCTTGGCGTGCTCGCCGTCGTACACCCCGGCAGGGTGCCGCGCGCTGACCGACTGGCAGACCCGCACCAGCCGCAGGCCGTCGACGACCTCCTCGTGGGGCCGGCCCGGGTCACCGACGAAGTACAGGGTGGTACGGAAGCCCACGGCCGCGAACGCGCGGCATATCTCCTTGGCGCGCACCCCGAGGCCGCCCGCCTGGCTGTACTGGTCGGGCCCTTCGAACGAGACCATGGCGATCTCGAGCGTCTCGGGCGTGAACACACCGCAAGTGTGCCAACTGGAAGAGGAGCCGCGCGACTGCATGGACTCGCCCCGTACAACAAAGAAGCAGAGCGTCCGGCTGGCGGGCGCCGGACACTCCGCCTGCCGTGACTTCTGGACCTGCCCCGACAACGAAGCGGACCATCATCCGGCGACGGGATGGTGACGAACGCCGTCGCGGCGCTCAGAGGTGCAACAGCCGCGCCGCGTTTCCCCCGCTGATCAGCTGCCGCGCCGCGCCCTCCACGCCCGCCTCGTCGAGGGCGTCGAGGTAGCGTGGGACGTTGAGCAGCGGGTGGTCGCTGCCCAGCAGGATGCGCTCCGCGCCGACGCCATCGATCAGCGCGCGGTACACGGAGGCCTCGTACACGAACGGCTGGGCCGCGGTGTCGAAGTACAGGCCGGCGCATGCCCGCCGCACCTCGGGGATGTGGGCGTACAGCGGAAGCCCCCCGCCAAGGTGCGCGCAGATCAGGGTCAGCTCGGGGTGACGCTCGGCGAACGCCATGAGGCGGTCGGGCGTCGAAGAGCCCTTTCCCGGGTACACGCGCCCCACCGGCTCGCTGCAATGCAGCGTCCACGGCATCTCGGCCTCGATCGACGCGCGCAGCGCAGGCTCGACCGTGCGGTCCAGCAGGCCCCATCCCTGGGCGTCGGCGTTCATCTCGCCGATCCCCGCGAGGCCGAGCCGAGCGGAGCGGGTCACCTCATGCGCGGCGTCCGAGTTGCGGGGCTGGACGACACCGAAACCGGTGAGGCGATCGGGGTACCTGCGCACCGCGGCGGCGACATAGTCGTTCGCCTCAGCGCACGTCGGCGCGTCGGCGAACGGCCAGCTGAAGCACACCGCGCGGTCGACGCCCTGCTCGTCCATGGCCGCCACCAGCGATTCCGCGGACGCCACCCGCTCACCCCGCGCATGACACGCGGCGAACCAGGGGTCGCGCCCGGCGACCTCCCCGAGGTTGTCGCGCACGCGATCAGGAAGGATGTGCACGTGCGCGTCGACGATCATCCGATCCATCCCCCCTCCGCGAACACGAACGCGCCCCAGGCGAGCACAGCACTGCCAGCCGCCACCAGGACGGGACGGATCAGCCGCGCGCGGGCGGTGAGATCCGCGATGACGAGGATCACCGGGAACAGGGCGAGGTCATAGCGCGGCTCCGATCGCCAGAAGGTGAGGGACACCGCGGTGAGCCACACCAGGGTTGTGTACAGCGCCAGCGACCGCGGCAACCGTCTGTCGAGCCACGACGCCGCCACCGCAAGCAACCCGATCATGCCGGCGATGATCTCGCGGACGAAGATGGCCCGGTTGACGGGGTCGGCGCTACCCGCCGCGGTCGCCCATGCGGTCCTCAAGCCATCCCATGGCCACGCCACCTCCTCCCCGAAAGACGGCAGCGACTCGGCGTGGAGGAATGCGAGCCCGTCGCCGGTGCGGAGGCGTAGGTAGCCGGCGAAGGCGAGCAGGGGCAGCGGGATCAGCGCCAGCCACGCGGCGTCGCGGCGGACGCGGCGCTGCCGTGCGAGCTCGATGAGCATGACGGGCAGCAGCACCAGCCCGGTGAGACGCATGGCCACCGCGAAAGCGGCAGCCAGCGCGGCCCCACGCATGCGGCCGGACCGCATCAGCAGCAGAGCGAGCGCGGCCGAGGCGATGAAGCAGCTCTCCGTGTAGACGCCCGTCAGGAAGAACGCCGACGGCGCGAAGGCAGTGGCCCACACCGCGAAGCGCGCCGCCGCGTCGTCCCGCTCGCGGCGCACCAGCCTGTGGATGGCCATGAGCGCCGCCACCTCGGCGAGCGCACTGACGAGCAGGGCGGCGAGCACGAGGTCGCGTGTGACCACCGACGCGGCCCGGATCAACAGCGGGTACCCGGGCAGGAACGCGTCGTGGTAGTCGAGGTGGGCCGGGTACCCATGGCCGGCGATGTCCAGGTAGGAGACGGCATCCCAGTGATCGAACGCCTGGCTCAACGATGTCCAGGTCAGTCCCCCGGTGCCGCGCGTCACCGCCAGCGCCACCGCCACCAGAGTCTAGGACCTTGGCTGCTGCAAAGGCAGGCACCACCTCCTGCCACGGCGTGCGCCACCCGGTTCGCGGCGGCGCGACCGCGCTCACGAACCGCGCACGTCGTACACCGTGACGTGGTCGCTCCGCGCCACCACGTGGAACCCCTGAGAGCTCCACCAGGCGAGGTTCACCTGTGCGTCGAAGCTGCCGGCATCACCGACGCGATCATCGATCTCGGCGTAGGCGACGTGGTACCTGCGCAGCAGCGCGAAGACCGCGCAGCTGGGTCGGCTCAGCGTCGCACACCCCTCCAGCATGGTGTGAACGTCCTGCGGCCGGGTCCCGAAATCGGTGCCGTAGCTCCACAGCCAGCCGTAGTAGCCCATCACCGCGGTCCTGCCGGCCAGCGTCAGCAGCGGGTCGTTCGGCTTGCCGTTGGTGAGGAACACAGCGCCGGGCGGCGTGGTCGAGGCCACCGTCGCGGCCAGGCGGACGTCGGCCGCCGTCGCTGTCGTGTAGGGGCCTCCCACGGCGTCCTGCAGCGGAGTCCACGGCAGCAGCCTGACCAGCACGAGCACACCGGTGAGCAGCACGGTCGACGCCAGCACGGCGGCCGCGGCGCCGCGCCACCAGCGTCGCCACCAGCGCACCACCAGCGAGGCGATCAGCAGGGCGGCGCCGAGGTACCAGTACGCCAGCAGCTTGGTGTTGTCCCAGTCCCACGACTGGAAGACCACCAGGTTGGCGACGACGAAAACGGCCATGAACGCGAGAGCCACGCCGACCAGGTCAGCCGCGAACGGCGAACGAACGCGCCGCGCGATCGCCCCGGCGCGCCCGGGCACTCGGTGGAACGCAACCGCCAGGGCCACCACCGCGCAGAGCGGGAGTGCCACGCCGGTGTTGCCCACCCAGAAGGCCCAGTACTGCGGCGAGAGCAACGCCCGCAACAGGCCGCCGACGCCGCCGATGAGCGAGGCCACCGACAGCACCGGTCGGGCGGCGCCGGGGAGGTACATCCACCCGGGCTCCACGGTGGGGAAGAGGTTGGCCGCGTCAGCGGAACCGTGCGGGCCGCCCACCAGCGAGGCCAATCGCGGCGCCGCGACCAGCGCGGTGACCGCCAGCGTCACGAGCCAGCCTCGATGGGGCCACTGGATCGCCAGCACGACGCACACGATGGCCATGGCGATGAGGGTGTGGATGTGGATGAGCGGCATCAGGCCGAGGAGCAGGCCCGCGATGGCGAAGCTCTCCCAGCCATGCCGGGGAGACCGCACCGCGGCGAGCACGAGGATGAGAGCCGCCAGGGCGCCTGAGAACCCATAGAGGATGCTGCGTTGCGGCAGCCACCAGGCGAACAGCGGGGTGTACCACTGCTGGTTCGACAGCGGCTGCGCGGGTGCGGGGGTCAGCAGCCCGTCGTACGCTCGCGGCTGGGCAGCGACCAGTCCGGGGAGGTCGTGCAGCGTCCAGCCGACGATCGCGGGGATGTCGCCGGGGTGAGCCACCAGCCCCGACCAGGTGCACTGCGTCGCGCTGAAACCGTGGTGCAGGCACGCGTCGGCGAGGATCCCGCTGAAGCCGAACCCGCCTCCGATCATGCAGATCGCCGCGGCGAGGACACCCACCCCGAGGCCGGCACCGAGCCGCACAGCGAGCACGACGATCAGCAGGATGACGCACATCGCGAGCAGTGCGCTCGGAAGCGCCAGCGCCAGCGCGGGAGAGGCGCCCAGGGTGATGAGGGTCGCCGACTGGAAGTCGGGAAGGAACGGGTAGCGCAGGTCCTGGCCGCTGAACAGCGGGTTCTGCGGCGGCAGGTTGTGCGCGACGGCGAAGCTGCTGGCAGTGGTGAGGTGTTGCGACCAGTCGGCCCAGACCGTCTGGAAACCGGCGTTGAGGTTGCCGCCTGCATCGGTGCTCAGGGTGTGCTCGAAGAGTAAGGAGAACAGGATCAAGGACGCCACCGCGGTGAGGTACAGACCGACACGGTGACGCCTCTGCGCCGGCGCCATCAGGGTGGTCCAGCCGTCCTTCCACCGTGTGACCGCGGCCTCTCGCGATCGCCATGACAGAGCAGCGAACCCTGCGGCAGTCAGCGCGCTGCCGCCGAGAACCGTGGCGACCCCAAGCCCCGCCAGCAGCGCCAGCAGGTAGGTCACAGCGCTTCCCACCAGGACGGTGACCACGACCCCGATGAGGACGCGCTCCTCGACGCGAAGCTGCACCCGTGGCAGGGACCCGGCCGCCATGGCCCCGGCGACCAGCAGCAGCGCCGCCGCCACCAGCCATGCCGGTGTCACCAGGCGTCGACCCAGAGGCGCATCTGGTGATCCGTGTCCGGCATCGGGACGGCTGTCCACACCGGGTAGAAGAAGACGAAGCCGGCCACAACCGCCAGCGTGGCGGCCCATGCCACTGGAGCAAGCGAGAGCCGCCGGCCGCGCCTCTCGATGACGGTGTTGCGCAAGCCGGCGAGCACGTAGGCGAGCGCCAGCGCGGCGAAGAGCAGCATGCCCAACGCGTGGTAGAAGAAGAGGACGCGCCGCTCGTTGCCGACCACCCACAGCATCCACGAGGTGACGTAGCCGAGCACGATGAAGGCGGGGACGAACCGTCGCGACACCACCGCGCTGATGGTGATCAACGCGGCGAACAGGATCACCCCGATGAAAGCGGCGGTGAAGAGGATTCCCGGCGACACACGCACGCTGACGTTGTCCGGCTTCTGTGCGGCATGGAAGGTGATGATCATGGTGCACAGCGACGCCAGTCCCAGCAGGCCGATCAGCAGCCGCCACCAGGGTGGCCCGCGACTCAGCCGCCAGACCAGCGCCAGCAGAGCCGGCACGGACAGCCACCAGACCGCGGGGTTCCCCATGTCCGTGATCGACGCGACGGTGGGATTGTCAGCGGCGGCCGTGGGCGTCTGGACGTAGTAGAAGAGGACCGGGTGGTACATGATCGGCCACGTGTACCAGCGCGACGCGTACGGGTGGCTGTGACACTCCTGCTCGTGGTACTGCAGGCCCGCGGCCATGATGTCGGCGATGTTCGCCACTGCCTGGACCGGGTTCGGGACCGTCACCGAGCCGATCCTCGCGGTGGGCACCTCGAGGGTGTCGGCCGTGCCGGTGAGCCCGGTGGTGCCCGGGTCGCAGGCCGTGAAGCGGTACACGTCGGTGTGGGCGACGGTGAGGTAGCGCGAGAACGAGGCGCAGAAGATGGCGCCGCCGATGAGGACAGCGATCGTGTAGTGCACGAGCGCGAACCGGCCCGCCGCCGCACGCCACATCGACACCTCGTGGCGGCGCGGGCCGGCGATGCGCCGCAGGGCCGGGAACAGCCCGGCCAGCCACGGTGAGAGGCCGCGCGCGGCGATCAGCGCGGCTGCGACGACAAGTGGAGCGAGCGCGGTCAGCTTGGCGGCGAATGCCAGGCCGCCCACCAGCGCCATGATGTACAGGGTGGCGCGCCATTGGCGCCGGGTTCGCGCCTGCCAGTGGAGCAGGAAGACGTAATAGAACAGCGCCACGAAGAAGATGGCGATGATGTCGATGACCCCGGTGCGGGCCTCGACGAACGCGAGCCCGTCGAACGACACGAAGAGCGCGGCTGCGCCGGCGAACCAGCGGTCGCGGCGCAGGCGCAGCGCGAGCAGGTAGATGACGCCCACCAGGAGGCTGCCGAAAATGGCCGTGCTCACCCTCCACGACCACGTGGTGAAACCCATGGTGGCGATCGGTGGGGCCATCAGCAGCTTGGCGAGGGGTGGCTCGGGGTCGAAGTAGGACTTGGCCGGCTGCCGCAGGTCCTTGGCGGCGTCCACCGGGAAGTAGATCTCGTCGAAGATGAAGCCGCACTGCTTGATGTCGGTGTGGTTGACCGTGGTGCCCTTGGAATCCTTCCCCGGTGGGCCCACCGGCACGTCGGTGCACTCCGGTGGTGGGCTGTGGTTAGAGCTGGCCGCGCCGATGCCAGAGATGTTCACCCCACCGCTGCCGGACAGGAGGTCAGGGAGGATCGGGCTGGCGAGCCTCATGAAAAGCGAGAGGAGAACCAGCGCGACCACCGCGAGAACGTCGCGCCGCTGCAGCGCGAGAAACCCGCGCAGCCCGGCTCGGACAAGGGGGTCGCGCCCGTCGTCACGGGCGTTGCGAGGCGCTCGTCGCGGACGCTGCCACCAGCTCCCCGGTGGCGACACCGTCACCGCCGCCGGCCCCGTCGCCGGACGCCGCCGGCCGGCGTTGCCGGGCGGGGCCGGCAGACGTTCTTGAGGAGGTCGTCGGCCAGACCGTCCGCATCGGCGACCGGCACCACGAGGAGGTCGTCGACGAGGCAGCGCGGACCGACCACGCGTCGCAGCGCGCGCAGGTCGACGCCGTCTCGCAGCCGGACCGAGATGGCCTCGGTGGCCATCCAGCGATCGACGGGACGGGGCAGCAGGCGGCGTCGTTCGGGTCGTTGGAACACCGAGGCGAGGCGGACCACGCGAGCCCGGTCGATGTCGTCGCTCCCGAGCCGGCGCGACGCTGCCATGGACCTGATGACCAGCTGATCGCCCTCGCGGACCAAGTACGTGAAGCGCTGCCTGGTCCACAGTGAGCTGGCCACGGCGTAGAGGCTGGCGGCCACCACCGCGTAGCCGACCGCGCCGCCCGCGGTGGGCTTGAGCACGCTCAGGAAGACCGCTGTGAGGGCGAACACGGTCGCCGGCAGCAGCAGCAAGGTGCGGTACTTGCGCCAGCGCTCGACGTCGTAGAGGATTGGATGGCGTGCGGCCTTCGGCAAGGGTTCCGAGCATACGCAAGGCCCACCGGATCGGGCGTGTTCGGGCTGATGAGGGGCCGCCGGGCGCCTTGACATCTCTTCACAAACGTTGACAGGACGTCTACCGCCGTCCGGCCGCGAGACCCGCTATATTTGGCGGCGGCGACGAAAGTCGCCCCCGTGCAGGAAACTCATTCCCTTCCTGAAAGGCCGGGGGGTTCGCCCTCCGGTCTTTTCTTTGCCCCGCGGCCCGGCCGCTCGGGCAAAGAAAACACCTCTGCCGTTACAGGGGCGAGGCAGATCCTCGCCCCTTGTCTCAGGTCGAAGTGAATTCGACCTGAGACACCCCACTCCTCGGCGCGCCTCGCGCGCCGCTGTCGCCTCCGCGACGGGATGGTCTTCTTGGAACGCTCAACGTGGGGCTGGTTCGTCTTGGTTGGTGCGGACGCGCGCGATCGCCTCGCGCCAGGCTGCGTAGCTGGCTTCCGGGCGGTGTCCCGGGTGGGCCGGCTCGAAGCGACGGCCGGCGTGGTAGGCGGCTTGCACGCCAGCGGGGGCGTCGAGCAGCCCCTCCCCCACCGCGGCGAGCATGGCGGCGCCCAGCGCCGTTGTCTCCGCTGAGGCCGCGCGTGTGACCGACAGGCCGAGCAGGTCCGCCTGGTACTGGCAGAGGCCATCCATCACGCTGGCCCCGCCGTCGACCCGCAGCTCCTCGAGCTCGATGCCCGTCCCCGCCTCCACCGCTTCGACGACGTCGCGGGTTCGGTACGCCATCGCCTCGACTACCGCTCGCACGACGTGGGCCCGGGTGACGCCAGCCGAAAGGCCGAGCAGCGCGCCGCGGGCTGCCGGGTCCCAGTACGGCGCGCCCAGGCCGGACAGGGCAGGGATGAAGATACAGCCTTTACTGTCTGGAACTGAGTTCGAACAGTGGGCCGGCCTCTGCCGCAGTGGCGATCATGCCCAGCCCGTCGCGCAGCCAGCTGAGAGCGGCGCCGGTGACGAAGATGCTGCCCTCGAGCGCAAACGTGTCCTGGCCACCGACACGCCACGCGACCGTGCCGAGCAGCCCATGCACGGGTGCGGGAGGGCTTGTCCCGGTGTTGACCAGCACGAACGAGCCGGTGCCGTAGGTGTTCTTGCTCATCCCCGTGGCCAGGCACGCCTGCCCGAAGAGAGCAGCCTGCTGGTCGCCCGCGATGCCGCTGATCGGAACGCGAATGCCGAGGAACGCGTCGGGGTCTGTGAATCCCACCCGTGCGGCGCTGTCGCGCACCTCGGGCAGCAGCGCCACCGGCACGCCGAACGTTGCGCACAACTCCTCGTCGAAGTCTCCTCGGACAAGGTCGTACAGCAATGTGCGGCTGGCGTTGCTGGGGTCGGTGACCAGCTCGGCGCCGCCCGACAGGCGCGCAACCAGCCAGGTGTCGACGGTGCCGGCGCAGAGCTCGCCGCGCTCGGCGCGGGCACGCAGGCCGGGCTGCTCGGCGAGCAGCCACTCCAGCTTGGTGGCCGTGAAGTAGGGATCGAGGAGGAGGCCGGTGCGCTCACGCAGTGCCTCTTCCTCGCCGCGCGCGCGGTGGAGGGCGCACAGGTCGGCGCTGCGGCGGCACTGCCAGACGATGGCCGGCGCCACGGGACGAAGCCCGTCGCGTTCGAACACCACCAGGGTCTCGCGCTGGTTGGTCAGCCCGATCGCTGCCGGCGTCACGCCGCCGGCGGAATCGATCGCGGCGCGGGCCGTGGCGACCACCGAACGCCACAGGTCCTCGGCGTCCTGCTCCACCCACCCGTCCCGCGGATAGCGCACCGGGACATCGGCATGTGCGCGGCTGTGGATCGCGCCTTCGGCACCCACCACCAGGCAGGTGGTGCCCGATGTTCCCTGGTCGATGGCCAGGACGCACGGCGCACTCATCGGCTGGTGCGCTCCGGTGTCTCTCAGACCGGGACGGCGAGCATCCGGTCGATGGCCCGGCGGGCACGCGCAGCGATGTCCGGTGCGACGGTGACGCGCGGGGAGAGTGTCTCGAGCGCGGCGACCACCTTGGGGAGCGTGATCATCTTCATGAAGGGACAGACAGCGCCCGGGGTGGCAGGCAGAAAGCGCTTGCTCGGCGCCATCTTCTCCATGCGATGGAGGATGCCCACCTCGGTGGCCACGATGAATGTCGACGCGGGCGACGCGGCCGCATGCCGCACCATGCCCTCGGTGGAGGTCACCACCGTCGCCGGCCCCGAGAGGTCGCCTGACGAGGAGCGGTACAGGGTGGAGGTGGTGCAGCCGCACTCGGGGTGGATGAGCAGCTCGGCGTCGGGGTGGTGCCGGCGCGCGTCATCGAGATGGGCGGGGTCGATCCCCGCGTGCACGTGGCACTCGCCCATCCAGATGTGCATGCGCCGCCCGGTGACGCGCTCCACGTGGGCGCCCAGGAACATGTCCGGACAGAAGAGGATCTCGCGGTCCTCAGGAATGCTGTTGACCACCGCCGCCGCGTTGGACGAGGTGCAGCAGTAGTCGGACTCGGCTTTCACCTCGGCGGTGGTGTTGACATAGGAGACCACCACCGCACCGGGGTGCTCCGCCTTCCAGGCGCGCAGCTGCTCGGCATTGATCGTGTCGGCGAGTGAGCAGCCGGCGTCGAGGTCGGGAAGCAGCACGGTGCGGTCCGGGGAGAGGATCGCCGCCGTCTCGGCCATGAAATGGACACCGCAGAAGACGATGACGTCCGCGTCGGTCCGCGCCGCTTCCTGCGAGAGCCCGAGCGAGTCGCCGACGAAATCGGCGACGTCCTGGACCTCGGGCAACTGGTAGTTGTGCGCGAGGATGACGGCGTTGCGCTGGCGCCGGAGCCGGTCGATTCGCTCGGGCAGGCCCGGATCGACAGTGGTGGGCTCAGCGGGACGGACGGCGAGCACCGGGCTCTCTCCTGAGGTTTAGGTCAGATTGACCTTAGTTAGTATAACGCCGATGCCGGCCCTACCGCTGCTGCACCCGCGCCGGTCGTTGAGTGCCGCCGCCGCGTGCCCGAGCCTCGGGGCGGGCGTGCTCGCGGTCGGACTCACCGGGGTGCTGTGCCTGGCGCTCGAGGTCGGCGCTGTCGCCATCGGCGGTGCGGGAGCCGCCGCGCTGAGCCTTTCGATCGCCGTCCCGGCGATGCTGCTGGTGTTCTGGCTGGCCTCCGCCCTGCTGGTCAGCGCGGGCGCCCGGCTCATGGGCCACGCGCCGCAGCGGCGCAAGCTCCTTGCCGTCAGCGGGCTGACGTTTCCCGTGCTCGGGCTGTACGCCGTGATCACCATCGTCCAGGCGGCGAGCCCGCGCTGGGGCGGTGACGCGCTCTCGACAGCCGTTGGCTTGTTGGCGCTGCCCGTGGTGTGCTGGTTCGTGGCCCTCAACGCGGTGGCTGTCCGCGCCGTCTACGACATCCCGCCGCTCAGCGCGGTGGCGATCGCGCTCCTCCCGTACGCAGCCCTCAGTGCGGCGCTTCTGCTGCTGGTCGTGGTGCTGAGCATCCTCCACTCAGCCGGCGCGGTCTGACCCGGCGCTCAGCCGGCGCCTCCCGCTGCACCACCTCCCGGGCCGCGGCGGCGACGCCCACTGACACCGGGACGCCGCGGAGCCCTGGGCGGCTGCGGCTCATCCGCCGCGGCGTCCGGGGCCTCGGCTGATGCCGGGGGCCGGCGCCGGCCACTGACGCCCCGTCGCCGGAAGCTGCCAGGTGCGGCCGCCCCGCCCTCCGCAAGGGCCGCGGGTCTCGCGCCGTCGACCCCGGGCGCGGCGGCCGCGTCGTCCGCGCCTGATGCAGGAGCGCGGCGGCGCCGTTCGGCCTGCGTCTCGCGGGCGGGGGCAGGAACCGCGGGGTGCGTGACAGGGTGCTGGGTGACGGCCTCTGCCTCTGGGTCGGGACGCGGCCGGGAGCGCTTCGAGGCCATCACCGGGGCAACCGCGGCTGCGGCTGCCCCCTCGGCAGGCGCAACCGCGCGCCGGGGCTCGTACCGCGATCGTTCGATGGCGACCGCCACCGGCAGCATGATCCCGAACACAGCCGCCACGGCGAGGCCGAGGTCGATCAGCACGGTGAGCCCGAATGCGCCGAGCAAGGGCAGGCCGCCGGGCAGCACCGCGCTGAGCGCGAGGACCGCGAACCCCGCGCCCAGGGTGAGCGCGGACACACGGATCGCCTTGCCCGTCACAGCCAGCGCCGCCGCCGCCGCGTCGTCGGGGTGCAAACCCTTGGAGCACTCCTCGTCGAAGCGACGGAGAAGCACCACGCCGAACTCCGTGGCCAGCGCGATCACCAGCGCGCCCAGCACGACGGTGAGGGGGTTGAACGAGCCGAGGGTCTTGCCGAGGTTGCCGGGAAGCAGGCCGAGCAGCAGGAGGATCAGCGGTGCCCATCCCGCGGCGATGGCGGTGGGCAGCAACGGCAGCGCGGCTCGACGCAGGTCCCGCTCCACCGCCAGGAGGGCCAGGAACACGATGAGCAGCGGCAGCAGGTTGAGCCAGAGGCTGCGCGCGACGATGTTGTCGTAGGCCTGCGCCGCCAGTGCCGCGATCCCGGCCGGCGCGGCTGTCATCCCGTTCGGCGGGCTCGCCACCTCGGCGCGGATGCTGTCGACCAGCCGCGCTTCATCCGCGATCGACGTCCCCTCGACGCCGACGACGATGCGCGCGGAGGTCGGGTCGATGGGCGTCGCGTCCGGCGTCAGCCACGTGTTCAGGTACTTGTCGATCGCGGGGCAGCCGCGGGTACCGGTGGCGATGTCCTGGACCAGGTTGCGCGCCAGCGAGGGCAGCAGCCGCAGGTCACACAGGAACGCGGTCTGCGTCTTGGTCCGCGCCGGCGCGACCGTGCTCGGCGACGGAGATGCCCCGGCCGATCCGCTCGCGGAAGACGAGGCCGCGGCCGAGGCTGTCGCGGCGGGGGACGCGGACTGGCTGGCAACGGTGGTGGCGGCGAGCCGGATCCCGTGGTCCTGGTCGCGCAAGCTGGCCGGGGACGCGGACGCCGAGGCAGCCGGCGAGGCACCTCCCGAGGGCGCCGGGCTGGCGCTCGCCCCCGGGGACTGGGTGGGTGACCCTCCGCTCGCGCCGGCCGGGGCGGACGGCACGCATGGGGCGCTCTTTGACGGGCTCGCCGAGGACGACGCCGCGATGAAGAAGTCGGCGATCGACACGGCTAGGGCCACCTGTCCCGCGTCCTCGGTGCGGATGTTGAGGGCGCGCTGGCACTGCCAGGTGACGTTGCCCGGGATCCCCGGCTGGCTGTACGGACCGGCAACCTGGCCATGCAGGTAGATGTCGACCTCATTGCCGTACCCGGTCTGGTCGCGCACGGTGTTGACGTCCTGCAGCTGAGGCAGCGACGAGGCCAGCAGCTGGTCAACCTGGGTCTGCACAGGCACGCGCGGCAGCAGCACCCAGCCGAGCAGGGCGACGACGACCGCCGGCACGACGGCGCCCCGCCAGGCGCTGGCGATCCCCAGCGTGCGCTCCGGCCGGGTCGGCATCGGCGGGGCGGCCGCGGCGCCCGGCGGCTGCCGGCCCCACAGCGCAGCTGCCGGCAGCGCGATGAAGAGCGCCGCCAGCCACGACACGATGACGCCGACCAGGAGCACGAGGGCGAACTCGGCCACCAGGGGGATGGCGACCAGCGGGCCCGCATCGATGCCGGCGAACACCAGGAGGGTTCCGAACCCGGCGAGGGTGGCCACCGCGGCGGTGAAGGTCGCCGGTCCGCTCCGCAGCATGGCCTCCTCGATCGCCGCCGTGCGCTCGGCGCCGAGCCGTCGCGCCTCGTCGTAGCGCGCCACCAGCTGGACGGCGTAGTCCACCGCGAGGCCGACCAGGACCGGGACCCCGGCGAGGACGGCCGGGGTGACCGGGATGCCCAGCCAGAGCGACAGCCCCACCGTCGCTCCCCCGGCGCCCACCGCCGCGAGCAGCGGCCACAGACGCCCGCGCACACGGAAGGTCACCACCAGGAGGATGGCCATCAGGACCATGACCACCGGCAGCAGGATGACCAGGGTCTGGCTCATCGAGTTCGACCACCCCGTAGGTGAGCAGGGGCGCGCCCGCGATCACCGACTTGAACGGACGGTCGTGGTACTTCGTGTAGCAGCTGGCGTTCTGCTGCTGGCCGACGCCGCCGCAGTCGGAGGGTGAGAGGGGACCGAGCTGTCTGAGCTCGTTCAGCTGCGCGGACGTGAAGCTCTTTGTGAAGGCGTCCACGGCGATGCCCTTGGCGAGCTCGGTCTCGATCTTCTGGCGCACCGCCAGCACTGAGGCCCGATCGGCCGCCGCGGTCGCCGTGAGCCGGACGGTGATGACCTCGCGGGCGATGATGGCCCCGTTCGCGTTGGTCGACGGCGTCGGCAGCACGGCTGCCCACGCGCCCTTGGGCGTGCAGAACAGCTCCTGGCCCCTGGCGCTCGCCGCCTGCACCGCCGCCTCGGTGGGACACGCGGGCAGGTCGAGCAGGATCCGCGCCAGGTAGATCTGGCACGTGGGTGTGATGCCGAGCAGCTGCGCGATGGAGCTGTCGCAGTCGCCGAAGGCGGCGGTGAGCCGGTCGAAGAAATCGCGGGACGACGCGGTGTCGACGGCGTTGCCGGGGCCGGCGAGGTACTCGGCGAACAGCGGCGGGAGCGGGTCGTTGACGACCGCTGCCTCGGCGGCCTTCTCCTGGCTGTCGAGGATCCTGTCGCCGGCGGGGATAGCCTTCTGCGCGTACGCCTGTCGGGCCTGGTGGGCGTCGGCTGCCGCACGGGCCACGTAGAGCTCGAGAAGCTGCTGCGCGTTGGTGACGTTGGTCTGGAACTGGGCCTGCAGCTTGGTGGCGTCGCTCTGCCCCTTCTGGCGTGCGTCGAGGTAGGCCGTTTCGGCCACGAATGTCGGATACTCGGTGAGCACCTTGCTCACCTCCGCGGTGGTCGCCGCCAGGGCCGAGTTGGCCACCGTGCCCGGGCCCAGCACCTCAGCCACCCTGGGGTCATGGGCAAGGTCCTGCTCGAGCGCGGTGAGCCGTTGGAGGTTCTTCTCGAGGTAGGGGGCTGTGGGGTTGGCCGCGGTGAGCACCACCACGATCGGGTCGGTCCCGAAGCTCTTGGTGAAGGCCTGGTTGGCCTGGCCCGCGCTGGAGCTGCTACCGACCAGCAGCGACTGACCCGCGTCCACGCTGAAGCGCACGAAGCCGGTGGCCAGGACGGCTGAGGCCAGCAGCGCGATGACCAGCACTCTCAGCGGATGGCGCGCGATGGGCCCGGCGAATCGTCGCAGCACTCTGCCTCCGTTCAACAACAGTCAGCGCCGGAGACGGTCGCCGGCGGGGCGCGGCCCATGATGTACTCGGGCGGCGGAATTGTGCAGGCGTCCGGTTCGAGAGCCCGCGTTCCGCGCGCCGCTCAGGATCCGATCAGTCCCGCCAGGTGACTGTATTCGCCCGCGACGACGTCTCCCCCGGGTCGGCTGGTGGCGCCGGCCGATGACGACGGGCAGGGGGGCAGCACGGGCGGCAGCCCCGGCAGCGACGGGACGTGGATGGGCAGCGTGCACAGGTTCTGCAGGGCCTGGGCGCTCCCTGCGAGGTTGAAGACCTGGACGCGCAGGTAGTACTCGCGGTCCTGCTCGGGGCATGCGCTCAGGGATGTGACGGTGACCGAGCAGTCGAAGGACGAGAACGCCGACTTGATGTTCTCGATGGCGTCGATGATCCCGGTGGTGACGTCGCTGGGCTTGTGGCCGGGCGCCGCCTCCTTGCCGGTCAGGTTGGCGGCGAACAGACCGAGGAGGCCGTTGAAGGTGTTCAGCTTGTCGATGGTGCCGCCCGGCTTGCCGAGCAGCTCGATCGTCTGCTTGAGGTTGGTTCCCTGGCCGCTGAGCGCGGTGTCGAGCGTGGTCAGCGTGCTGTCGGCGTGGTCGAGGAGCGACCCGAGCTGCACTGAGTTGTTGGCGAAGGCGGCGAGGGTGGTGTTGCTGCTGGCCACCAGCTGGTCGAGAGGCGTCTGCGCGAAGCTGGCGTTGAACGCCTCGTTCTGGATGATGAAGTCGTTGAAGTTGCTGGACACGTTGTCCAGCGTCAGCAGCGGGGTCTGCAACGTCTGCGTCAGCGTGCGGGCCGCACCGAGGAGGTGGTTGACATCATCTCCCTGGCCTGCCGACGCCTTGCCGAACTCGACGATCGCGGTGCGCAGGTTCTGTGCCTCGGGCGCCTGCAGCGCCTGCAACACCTGGTCGAGGTCGACAGGCTGCACCGTGTTGCGGACGTCGATGGTGTCGCCGTCGCTGAGGGTCCTGCCGGAGTTCGTGCCGGGTGTGATCTCGATGTACTTGGGACCGAACAACCCGTGCGGGCGCAGGAGAACCTGGGCGTCGCTGTGGATGTCACCGTACTGGGGGTCGATGTCGAGCGTGGCAACCGCGAGGTTGCCCTGGGCAGTGACATCGTGCACCTCGCCGACCTTGACCCCGGCAACGTCGACGCTGGCATGCGGGGCCAAGCCGTCCGCGTTGGCAAGCTGAACCTTGAGCACCATGGTGTGATTCCACGGCAACGAGATCGCCGGACCGCCGGGGATGCCCCCGACCACCACCGCCACCATCGCCACCACCAACACCGCGGCGGTGATCACACCGCTCAGGAACGGGCGCACGCGCGGCCTGCTTCTCACAGCCACCCCCACAACGCCAGAGGCGTGGCCACCTCGTCAGCCGCCTGCTGAGCGCAGAGCGGTGGGAGGCAGATGATGGGTGTCGGCGTCGGGCCGGCGTGGCTTGGCTTCGGCGTCGGGAGGATGGGAGGCACGGTCGGGCCGGGCGGCAGCGACACGTTCGGCAACCCGGTGGGCAGGGGCAGGCAGGGGAGCCCCGGCAGGCACGTCGCGCTCCGGCTGGTGTTGGCCTGCGTGGGGATGTTCGACGCCGTGCACGCCGGGCCCACCAGCCCACACGCATCGGCCCCGTTGGCGTACTGGCGGAGGAAGAACCCGGACTGGTTGCTCTGCGCGGTGGCTGCGCCGATCTGGAACACCAGGTTGACCGCGTCCTGGTAGATCGGCAGGTGGGTGGCGCGACTGGTGTCGTGGGCGAAGTTGTACGTCTCGGGCACCAGCGTGGTCATCAGCTGGTCGAGCTGGGTGGCGAAGTTGCCGAGCCGCTGCAGGCCCGCGTTGAACGCGGCGTCGCGGCCGCCGCTCAGGACGGCGTTGGTGTTCAGGTTGAGCGCGTCGGTGTTGGCGATGTAGCCCTCGAGCGAGCCCTGGTTGCTGGCCAGCGCGCCGGTGATGGTGTTCATGTTGTCGATGACGCCCACGAGGTCGGTGCCGCTCGCGTTCAGCTGGTCCGCGGTGGTGCCGAGGTTGATGAGGATGTTGTTGATCTCGGCGTTGCGCGTCACCAGCTCCCCGGTCGGCGCCACGCTGTGCACAGAGAGGTCGCGAAGGTCGGGAAGCAGCTGCTGCAGGGTGCCCTCCTGCCCCTGGACGGCGCTCGAAGCGGTGCGGATGAGGCTGGTGAGTGAGTTGCGGGTGGGCTTGTTGAAGGTGTCGAGGATCTGGTCGAAATCGACGACCGGCCGCGTGGAGTGGAGGACGATCGTGGCGTTGTCCCCGTACGGGTGCGCCTTGTCGGTGCCCGGGGTGAGCTGCAGGTACTTCTGGCCGAGCAGCGTTGCCAGGCGGATCGAGGCCGAGGTGTCGCTCGGCAGCGGCCAGTCGCCGTCGTCGACGTGGAACGTCACGGTGCTGTAGGCGCCCTGCGCGCGCACCGAGGTGATCTGGCCCACGGCACGCCCGGCGATGCGGACGTCGCTGCCTGCGCTGATGCCATCGACGTCGGCAACCTGCGCAGTGAGCGTGTGCGTGGCACTCCACGGAGCGGCGAAGTCGAGGTTGATCTTGACCAGCAGCCCGAGGATGATCGCGGCCGCGGCCCCGGCGATGAAACCGGCGATCAACGGGTTGAAGCCGCCGCGACGGCCCGTTCCACTCATCAGCAGTGGTTCTCCGAGGTGCCGCCGCACGGGATCGCCGATTCACCGCTGGCGGGAAGTGACCCGTCGACGCGCAGCATGTCGAGCAGCCCGCCGTAGGCGTTGTTCGTGGTCGGGACCGATTGGGTGTAGCCCGTCGCCGTCTGGAACTCATGGAGCAGCACCTGGAGGTCGCCGATGTACGGGTCGACGTTGGAGATCAGCGGAGCCAGGAGATCGGCCGAGCTCTTGGCCTGGTTGAGGGCGTTGGGGCCCTTCTGGAAGATGGCGGCCAGGTTGCTCTCCTCGCCGCGCAGCGCCTGGTCGAGAGAGGTGAGCGTTCCCGCCGCGTGGACGAGTGTGCCCTGCAGCGACACCTCGTGGGTGGCCAGCACACCGAGGAACTGATCGCCATTGGCGATGAGCCCGCGCAGGCTGCTGTCCTCGCGAGCCAGGTCGCCGCTGATCGTGTCGAACTCGAAGTTGAGGCGGTCGAGCTCCGGGGTCCGCTGACCGAGCACGGACGTGATCGGCACGGCATCGGCAGTCAGCGGGTTGGTGTTGGCGATCGTCTGGTTGAGGTCGCCGATGCCCGTGCCGCCGAACGCGAGGACGCCCTCCTGGAGCTGGGTGCGAATCGACGCGCGAACGCTGGGATCGAAGATGTTGGACAGCTCGTCGAGGTTCACGGGGCTGCTGGTCTGCTGGGCGTCGAACCTCGGGTTGTCACCGAGCGACGGAGCGCCGGCCGAGCCGGGCTCGACGTCGACGTACACGTTGCTGAGCACCCCCTTGGGCCGCACCGCGACAGTCGTGCCCTGGTGGAGCGGCCAGTGCGCGTTGTCGACGGTGAAGGCCACCTGCGCCGACTGCTGGCCCGAGCCCGCGCTGACGTCGAGGGACTGCACGCTGCCCACCTCGACGCCGCCGATGCGCACCTCGTTGCCGCCCACCAGGCCGTTGACGTTGGTGAACTGCGCGATGACGGTGTGTGACGCGCCGCCGAAGGACAGGCCGAGCCCGCAGATGGCCCCGGTGACGACGGCAGCCAGGAACAGCCCCTTCGACGACGCGAGCAGACGCACGATACGCACGATCATCCGAACATCCCCGCGAGGGTTGCCGTCTCATCGGGTTGCGGAGTGGACGGGGTGGTGGCCGACACCGGGATGGTGTGACCCGTGAGCGCCTGGCACGTCGCCTGGATCTGGGCCTCCTCCGT
This sequence comes from Candidatus Dormiibacterota bacterium, assembly GCA_963823765.1. Lineage (GTDB taxonomy): Bacteria > Chloroflexota > Dormibacteria > Aeolococcales > Aeolococcaceae > Aeolococcus. Next base: position 388,295 of record CAWGML010000001.1, on the reverse strand, counting down.
GGCGCCGACCTCTCCGAGGAAGCCCGCCACCAGCTGCGCAACCGTGTCGCAGTGGAAGGAGAGGGTGATGTTGAGGGCGCACGTCCCGGAGCCCTTGCCGGTCTTGGTGTTGGTGACCGTCGGGCTGCTGCAGCTGCTCGCGCCCGTCGAGGTGGTGCCGGTGGCGGAGCCTGCGGGGCCGGGCTCGGAGAACATCGAGTCCCAGAGACCTGTGGTGCCCTCCCCGTTGGGCGAGGTGACGTTGAGCTGGTCGTTGGGGTACGCCACCTGGCCGTTGAGCGTGCCGGCGATCACGGTGTCGATGCCACAGGAGTGGCCGTTGCACTTGGGACCGATGATGTCGAACAGCAGGTTGTTCTCTGACGCCAGCGTTCCGGAGAGCTCGTCGAGCGCCTTGCGCTGGGCGGCGATGGTGGGATTCATCGCCGTGTTCAGCTCGGTGGCGACGTTGCTCGCCTCCTGGAGGGTCGACACCAGGGCCTGGTCCTTCTGCGCGACGGCACCGAGCGCGACGTTGCCATTGCCGAGGAAACCCGCCAGCTGCTGGTGCTCGTCGGCGACCGCCTGCATGATCGTGTTGAGCTGCACGAAGATGTCGTCGGTCTGCGGCTGGTCCTTCTCGTAGACCTGCGCCACCGGGCCCAGGTTGGCGACCACCTGCTGGAGCTGGGGCAGGATCGACTGGATGTCGCCGGCGCGGCCCTTGGTGGCATTGTCCAGCGCGGCCAGCACCTGCTGCTGCTGGGCGCGAGTGGTGCTGTCGAACGCGTTGAAGATCTCGTCGTTGGAGACGTCCTTGCCGGTCTCCGCCACGGGAAGGTAGCCACCCGAGGCGATCGCCTCTCCCGCGGCGGACGACCCGACGGTGAGGTCGATGTACTTCTCACCGAGCAGCGTCTTGGGGCGGACCTTGGCGAAGCCGTTGCTGTACACGGGCACCGCCTGGGTGTCACTGACCTGGATGGTCACCACCGTGTAGCCGGGGCTGTTCCGGTCGTGGGAGATCGACGTGACCTTGCCAACGCCGACACCGCTGGCCCGCACGTCCGCGGCGGTGGGGATCCCATCGGCGTCGGCGAACACCGCGTGCAGGGTGTAGTTGGACGAGAGCGGGTTGGGCTGGCCGATGTTGATCGCCAGGAACTCCATCACCAGCACACAGAAGATCGTGAACACGGCCAGGATGCCGCCGTTGACGAGCACGCGCCTGCGGTCCATCCTCAGCCTCCCATCGCCGCGGCCCAGCTGGCGTTGGGAGCGCTCGAGTTGGGCGTCACCTCTGAGGCCTGCGAGGTGCAGTCGCCGCTGCAGTTCACGGAGAAGACCGACCAGAAGTGCTGGTGGTTGTTCGGGTCGATGTCGAAGAAGGAGCTGCCCAGGTTGGGGAAGACGTCGTGGATGGCCGAGCGGTAGTGAGCCAGGTTGCTGAGAATGCCGGTGCTCTGGTCGAGGAACGCGTTGACCTGGGACAGGGTGCCGGGCAGCTGGCTGAAGGTCGAACGCAGGTTGCCGCTCTCGCCGCTGACCAGCACGTCGAGGTTCTGCAGAAGCGTGTCCGCCTGCTGCACGGTGCCGCCGATCGAGGACTCCTGCGCGGCGAGCTGCTGCATGACCGCAGTCCAGGTGCCGAACTCCTGGCGCACCTGCTCGCGCTGCTTGGCGAGCACGTCGTAGAACTTCTGCAGCTCGAGGACGATGTCGTTGACCTGCTGCTTGCGGATGGAGAGCTCGGTCGCGGGACCGTTGAGCGCGCTGACCAGGTTGTTGAGCGAGCCGGCGGAGCTGTTCATCGCGTCGCCGTTGTTGGTCGTCCCCTCGCCGAGGGCGTTGATGAGCAGCTGCACGCGCTGCACGGTCTCCGGGTCGAAGACCGCCAGCACCTGGTCGATCTCCGTGATCGGCACGGTGTGGCTGACCGGGATGTTGCCGCCCGACTGGAGCTGCGCGGGGCCGTTGCCGCGGGTGAGGTCGATGTAGGTCTCGCCGAGGAGGTTCTTCTTGCGGACCTGCGCGGTGGCGTCGGTGTGCAGCGGTACCGCGGACGTGTTGTCGAACACCATCTGGACGTGGGCCTGGCCGTTGGTCACGCTCACCGTCTTGACGTAGCCGACCTTGGTGCCGTTGAGGAACACCTCGTTGTTGGCGAGGATGCTGTCGGCGTCAGAGAACGTCGCCGTGACCTGGTAGGGATGGCTCCAGGGGACGCCGAACTCGAGGCCGCGCACGATGAAGCCGAGCACCAGCAGGCAGAGGCCCACGTACAGCAACCAGATCGGCAGGTTCCAGCGGCTGCGCATCGCTAGTCCCCCAACCAGGCGGCGAGGACGTTCATGTCGCTCTGGCCGGAGTTGAACGAGGCGGGGACCGATTCGGCGCCCGGCGCGCTGAACCCGCTGCCCACGCAGGATGAGGCGCCCATGTTGGGGTTGGCCAGGCAGATGCGGAAGATCGGCTCCGGCTTGGCCCCGTTGCTGTAGGTCTCCAGCGCACCGCCGGTGGTGGTGGGGCCCTGCACGAGCCCCTGGTCGAGCGCGTTCAGCACGGTGGAGTTGTTCGCCTTGGAGCCGAGGAAGGCGAGCAGGTTCGCCTCCTGGTTGGTGGCGCTGAGCAGCTGGGGCGCCACGTTGAGGGTGGCGCGGAGCGAGGGCACGGCCGTGTCGATCGCGTTGTTCAACTCGCCGAGCGCGGTCTGAGCGTCGACGAACTGCCGGCTGAAGGCGGTCTGCTGGGTCTCGATGGCGTTCAGCGTCTGCTGGCCATGGGTGATCAGCTGGCTCAGCTGGGTGAGCTGGTCGCTGGTGGTGATCTTGCTGAGCACGCCGTCGAGGCCGACGAGGATGCGGTCGAGGTCGGGGTCGCGGTTGTTGAGCGTGGTGCCGAACACGGCGAGGTTGGCGAGGTTGGACTTGCCTGCTGCGATGGCCTCGTTGAGGCTCTGGCCGCGCCCGGCGACGCCGGCGCCGAGGTCGCTGAGGAGGATGCGCGCCGCGTTGCGGGTCGGCTCGTCGAGGCTGTTGACGAACTGGTCGAGCTCGACGGGGACCGCCTGCTGCGTCTCGTGCAGGACCGCCGTCGGGTTGAACGGCGGCTTGCTGGTACTGCCGTCATGGATGTCGATGTACTTCTCGCCGAGCAGCGACTTGGGGCGGATGTCGGCGGTCAGCCCGCTGTGGAGTGGCCAGTGGTCGTCCGCGATCTGCACGGTGACCACCGCAGTGTTGTCCTGCGTCGCCGTGATCTCGCTGATGGTGCCGATCTTCGAGCCGGCTTCGAGCACGTCGCTGCCCGACACCAGCCCGTCCGCCGTGGGGAAGCTGACCTGGAACTGGTGGTACTTGGTGCCGAGCGCGCGCGGCGACAGGATCGCGAAACCCGCTCCTCCCACGAGGACGGCTGCAACCGCGACGCCTGCGATCGTCGACTTCGACACGCTCACCTTCCTGTCATCCCTTCCTGTCAGTCCATGCCGAGTGGCCCCTCACCGGAGGCGTTGAAGAACTGGTGGACGAACTCGTCGTCGGACTCCTCGATCTCCTGCTTGTTGCCGAAGTGGCGCATCTTCCCCTTGTAGAGGATGCCGATGTTGTCGGCGAAGCGACGCACCGCGCCGACGTCGTGACTGACCACGATCGAGGTTGCCTTGTATTTTGCGCTGATCTCCCTGATGAGGTCGCAGAGCAGGGTGGTGCGCACCGGGTCCAGGCCGCTGTCGGGCTCGTCGAAGAGGAGGATCTTGGGCTCCATGACCAGGGCGCGGGCGAAGCCGGCGCGCTTGCGCATGCCCCCACTGAGCTCGTTGGGCATGCGCTTCTCGGCGCCGGCCAGGCCCACCTCGGTGAGCCGGTCCATGACGATCTCGCGGATGTCGGCCTCGCTCTTCTTGGTGTGCTGGCGGAGCGGGAAGGCGACGTTGTCGTAGAGGCTCATCGAGCTGAACAGGGCGCCGTCCTGGAAGAGCATGCCGATGCCCCGGCGCAGCTCGAGGAGCTCGTCCTCGTTGAGCAGGGGCACGTCGCGGTCGGCCACGAAGATGTCGCCGCGGTCGGGGGGCAGCAGGCCCACGATGTGGCGCAGGGTGACGCTCTTGCCGGTGCCGCTGGGGCCCATGAGCACGCTGATCTCCCCCTTGGGGATGCGGCAGGTCACCCCGTCGAGCACCTTGAACTGGCCGAACGCCTTGTGGACGTCGCGCAGCTCGATCACCGCCTCCTTCTCCCACGTCGACTGCGACTGGGTCTCGGGGCGCTCCCCGAGCGGGGTGCGCAGGTCGGTGTAGGCGGGGTGGTCCTGGCCGGGCACGTTCTTGGCGCGGGCGCCGTTGGCGGACGGCGACGACGCCGCCGGCGGGGGCGCGGTGGCGGTGGCCCGGTCGGGGGCGGGGGCGGTGCTGGCGGGGGGTCGGACACGCTCACCTCGTTACGTGGCGATGGGGAGATTGGGGTTGGTCCCCCAGAAGATCTGGGTCAGCAGGGCGTTGACGACCACGGTGACCACCAGGGCCACGGCCATGGTCTTGGCCACGGCCTTGCCGATGCCCACGGCGCCGCCGGTGACGTTGTAGCCGTAGTAGACGGCCACGCAGACGATCAGAAAGGCGAAGACCACCGCCTTGATCATCGAGAAGAAGAGGTCCTGGACGTTGAGGAAGCGGAAGAAGTAGTCGGAGTACACCCCGCTGCTGATGGTGCCGCTGGGCACCTGCACCATCTGGACCACGTAGGAGCCCAGGTAGCTCACCCCCAGCGAGAGGATGTACATGAAGGGGAGCACGATGAAGCAGGCCAGCATGCGCGTGCTCACCAGGTAGATCTTCGAGGGGATGCCCATCACCTCCAGGGCGTCGATCTCCTCGTTGACGCGCATCGTGCCCAGCTCGGCGACCAGCCCGCAGCCCACCTTGGCGCCGATGGCGAAGCCGAAGAAGAGCGGGGTGATCTCGCGGGTGTCGCAGATGGCGTTGAAGACCCCGGCCAGCGACTGGGCGCCGATCTGGGAGAGCGAGTAGTACGCCTCGATCGAGCACTCGCTGCCGGTGAAGTAGGTGAGCACCAGCGCGATCGGGGTCGAGCCGATCGCCAGGAAGGCCGCGTACCACCAGACCTCGCGCATGTAGCGCGTCGAGACCGGGATGTGGGCGATCGCCCCGCCCGCGAAGTTGACCACCTTGCCGAGCGTCTCCAGCCCGTTGCGCGCCCCCGCCAGCCGCGACGGCTTGCCGGCCCGCGCGGGCGGACGCGCCGGCGCGGCGGCTTGGTGGGCGGGGAGAAGACGACGGCCACCTCGCTCGCCTAGCGCAGCACGTTGTTGGAGTGGAAGAGGGCGAGCACGGTCGGGGTGTACAGGTACTCGATGATCTGGATGCTCACGAAGCAGGCCACCACCGACTGGTGCACCGCCCGGGCCACCCCCTCGGCCCCACCCCGCGCGGTGATCCCCTTGTAGCAGCACACCGTGGCGATGAGCATCCCGAAGATGACGCACTTCAGCTCGCCGCCGTACAGGTCCTGGAGGGTGCCCTGGGTGTAGAAGGTGCTGATGAAGGCCCCGCTGTTCACCCCCACCAGGGCGACCGAGGCGAGGTAGCCGGAGAGGCAGGTGAAGATGATCATGGGGATGTTGTAGAGGGCGGTCATCACCGCCAGCGCCAAAAAGCGCGGCACCACGATGAAGAGCACGTTGCTGATCCCCATCACGCTGATCGCCTCGAGCTCGTCGCGGACCTTGCGAGCCCCCAGGTCGGCGGTGATCGCCGTCCCGCACACCGCCGCCACCATCAGCCCGGTGGCCACCGGGGCGAACTCGCGCACGTTGGCGAGCACCATGAAGCCGCCGATCCGCCACTCCGCGCTGGCCAGCTTGAAGAAGTTGCCCGCCTCCAGGGCCACGATCGTCCCCCAGCCCAGCCCGGTGAGCGCCAGCGGCACCGCGCACGACACCAGGATGAACCGGCACTGCTCGAGGAACTCCGCCCCATAGAAGGGCCTCTGGAACGCCCCCCGCACCGCAGCCGCGAACAGCAGCGCCTGGTCCCCCAGGGTCACCACCCCGCGACGCCCTCGGTCTACCACCGGTCCCTCACCTCAGTCGACGGGTCAGCAGGCAGACGGTCACGACCGTGCATTCGCCTCAACCTCCCGTCGCCGCTATCAGCAATAGACATGGTGATCCTGTGGCCCCCGTTTGTCTCCCCCTTTGTAGTCAGACGCGGCCCGCCCGGCAAAACTTGCAGGCACGCGAGCTCTGCGGACCCTCCGCGGTTGCGGTCCGGTCACGGTCCGTGGCAGATCGACCACGCGGCTCTGGCGCAGCCGCGGAGCCCGCCTATCCTCGGGGCATGAACGGTGCGCCGCTGCTCAGCGTGGTCGTCCCCACCCGCGATGAGGAGGCGAACGTCGGCCCGTTGCTGGAACGGCTCCGGGCGGCGCTGGGCACGGTCGACCACGAGATCCTCTTCGTGGACGACTCCGACGACCGCACGCCGGCCGCAATCGCCACCGCCGCAGCCGGGGACGCGCGCGTGGACATGGTCCATCGCGATGGTGCCGAGCGTGCCGGAGGGCTGAGCACGGCCGTTCTGTGCGGGGTCCATCGCACCCGCGGTGAGTTCGTCTGCGTCATGGACGCCGACCTCCAGCACCCCCCGGAGGACATCCCCGGCATGCTCGCCGCCGCCCGTGACGGCGCCGACGTCGTCGTGGCCAGCCGGTACATGCGCGGGGGCAGCCGGCGCGGGCTCGACGGGGCCGGTCGCCGGCTGGTCAGCCGGGCGGCCGGGGAAACGGCCCGGTGGCTCTTCAGCGAGGCGAGGGCGAGCACCGACCCCCTCAGCGGGTTCTTCCTCTGCCGCCGGCGCGTCATCGATGGCATCGAGTTCCGCCCGGTCGGGTTCAAGATCCTGCTCGAGCTCCTCGTCTGCGTGCCCGGGCTGCGGGTGCGCGACGTCCCGCTCGACTTCGCGGCGCGCACCCGGGGGACCAGCAAGGCGAGCGTCCGCCAGGGCCTGCTCTTCCTCGGGCACATCCGCTCGCTGGTGCTCGAGGTGCAGGGATCGGCGCGACCCTGGAAGTTCGGGCTGGTGGGGCTGAGCGGCATGGCCATCCTCCTTCCGCTGGTGGTCGCGCTCACGGGGACCGCCCATCTCCCCGCGCTGGCCGCCTTCCTCCTCGCCTACCCGCCGAGCCTGGCCTGGAACACCGTGCTCAACCGCAGGTGGACGTTCGCCGACCAGCGCCACGGCCTCGGTGAGGGAACCGCACGCTACCTCGAGCGCGCCGTCCTCTCCGGGCTGGCGATGTTCGGCGCCTACGCGGCGCTCGTGGTGGTGGCGCCGCCGGTCGTGTCAGCCGCCGCGGGAGCGCTGGTGGCGATGCTGATCAACGGGATCACCAACCGCGTCGCCGTGCGACGCCGTCCCCGGCTCTGGAGCGAGGTCGCCCTCAGCCAGGGCGTGCAGGCGGTGCTCACGCGGCTTGCGGCAGAGGTGGGGGCCCGGCACGCGGCGCTGCTGCCTCCGTCCGCGACGGTGACGGGAGGGCTGCCTGCCGGCATCCTGGAACGGGTCGTCCAGCAGCGACGTGGTGTCCTGTTCACCGAGGCTGCCGGCCATCGGGCGCAGCGGCGCTCGAACATCGAGGTGCTGTCGACGCTGGCGGTGCCTGTGGTCGACGGCGACGTCGTGTCGGCGGTGCTGATCTGCGAGCGACGCGCCCGCACCCCCTTCGACGGCGACCAGCTCGACGCGGCCATGACCGCCGCACGGGCGCTGGCCGGGCTGATCGGCGCGCCGGCCGGGGGCCGCAGGCGCGCCACGGCTCTGCGACCCGACGCCATCCAAGCCTGAGACTCTCCGACGACGGGCTCGTCGGCGATCATCCGGGGGTGGTCCGACGACTTCTCCTGCCGGAGTGATCAGCGCCCGCGTGGCGGGCCCGGGTCGCGCCCCCGCGCTTGTCGTCGCGGTGGGCTGCGCGGCCATCGCGCGAGCGCTCATCGGCGGGGCGGCGCCGGCGGCCTCCGTCCCCGCCGCGGCGGTCTTCGCGGCAGCGCTCGCGGCCGCGGCCGTCTGCGCCGGCGCCCGGCCCAGGCAGGTGTCGTGGTCCGGGGTGGTGCTCGGGCTGGGCGGCGGCGCCGCGCTGGTCGCCCTCTCGCTGGCGGGGTTGCCCGCCATCGTCCTCGGCGCGCGGGCACCGGCGCTGACGCTGACCTGGTGGCTGCCGCTGGTGAGCATCGTCGCGACGACCGAGGAGCTGGTGTTCCGCGGTGTGCTCTTCGATGCGGTGCGGGACCGGTCCGGTGACGCCGTCGCGGTGGCAGTCACCGCAGTGCTCTTCGCGGCCATCCACCTGCCCCTGTACGGAGCGTCAGCGCTGCCCATCGACCTGTGCGTGGGCGTCTTCCTCGGCTGCCTGCGGGTGGGCAGCGGCGGTGTCACCGCACCGCTGGTCGCGCACGTGCTCGCGGATGCCGCAACGGGGTGGCTCGGATGAGACGGGCCACCGCTCTCGCCGCCGCCGCGGTCGCGCTGCTGACGCTCGCAGTGGTTCGCGGGAGCGGCGGTGGGCCGCCGCTCTACGACGGCATCTGCCTGCCGCCCCAGTACACGATGTTCGGCGCCCACCCTGGACCACCCTCGGCGTCGCAGACCTTCTCCGCTGCTGACCTCGCCAACACCTTCGAGCTCGCCGACAACCCCAACACGCCGCAGGCCCAGGTCATCGTCAGCGCCGGCGGCATCGTGGCGCCGCCGGGCACCTCGGCAGTGACCGTGTCGATCACCCCGGTGAAGCCGCCGGCGGTCAAGCCCGCCGACGGCGCCATCGACGGCAACGTCTACGACTTCGAAGCTCGCGCCGGCAGCCAGGTGGTGGGGCTCGCCCCCAACCACCTGGCAACCATCGTTCTCGAGGCAACGCGCAGCGGTGGGTCGCAATTCGCGATCGAACATTTCGACGGGACGCGCTGGGCAGCGCCGTCGCGGACGGTCCCGAGCGGGTGCGGGACCACCTACGACGCCAACTCCACCCACGCTGGGCATCTTCGCCCTGGTGGCGCAGGGACAGGCGTCGGGGAGCGGCGGCGGCTCGGGAAGCGGGGGTGGTGGGGGCGGGACCATCGTCATCCTCATCGTGGTCGTGGTGGTGGTGCTCGCCGTGGTGATCGGGGCGGCGCGCCTGGGCCGGCGGCGGAGCAGACCGAGGCGGCGGCGGTAGAGGTCAGCGGAAGTCGTGTGAGGGGGGCGCGGTCATCGCGGCGCGGGAGCCGGCGTCGACCGGCACACCCTCTCCGTCGAGGGCGACGACGGTCTCGACCACGAGGTTGACCCGTCCGCGCTCGTTCTGCAGGCGCCCCTCCACCATCAGCAGCGGGTTGTGGTTGGCGACCCTGCGGGTGCGGGTGACCACGTCCGGGCGGAAGATGAGGTCGAGGTGGGCGTCCTCGTCGGCAAGCGTGAAGAAGCGGAAACCGCTCGCCGACGCCGGCGCCTGGCGGGCGATCACCAGCCCGGCCACGCGCACCCTGGTGCCATCGGCGAGGTCGCGGATGGTGGCCAGCGGCCGGCATCTCAGGGAGGCGAGCTGGGCGCGGATGAAGGAGAGCAGGTGGCGCCCGGTGCTCACCTCGCTGAGCGCGTACTCGGTGAGGACCCGGGTGCGCTCGTCCATCTCCGGCAGCGGAGGTGGCGCTGCCGGCAGCTCGAGGAGCGGGGACAGCGGGTCGGCCTCGAGCCGGCGCGACGCCGGGCGGTCGTCGCCGAGGCGGCTGCCGGCAAGCGCGCCCCGGCCGCGCGGAGGGCGTCGCTGCGACGGAACCGCCTGTGCGTCGACGGCACGGCGGGCAGCGGTGCGCGGGGGAAGGCTCTCCTCCACCTGCTTCAGCTCCCAGAGCAGCTCACGGCGATGCCGCCCCTGCTCTGTGGCGTCGAAGGCGCCGGCCAGCACCAGGTTCTCCATGGCTCGCCGGGGCAGCAGGGTGTGCCGCCAGAAGTCACGCAGCGACGTGGCGCCGGCAAGAGCCGCCTCCTCGCAGGCGATGCGTGCGGCGGGACCGAGCGCTTTCATGTAGTTGAAGCCCAGCCGCACCGCACCCTCCTCCATGGTGCAGCGGGCCCGGCTGCGGGCGACGTCGACGGCCAGGAAGCGCACCCCGTGGTGCTTGGCGTCCTCGACGAGGACCGAGGGATGGTAGAAGCCCATCGGCTGCGCGTTGAGCAGGGCGCACACGTACTCCGCGGGATGGTGAAGGCGCAGCCAGGCTGTCTCGTACGCGGTGCGCGCGAAGGCAGCGGCGTGGCTCTTGCAGAAACCGAACTGCGCAAAACCGGCGACGCCCTTGAAGACCTGCTCGGCGACGGTCACCGGCATGCCGGTGACCGACCCGCAGCGGCTCACGAACTCATCGCGCAGCTCCTCCATCTCGACGCGCGAGCGGTGCCGGTTCATGGCCCGCCGGAAGCGGTCGGCCTGCCCTGCCGTGTAGCCGGCCACCTCCATGACGATGCGCAGGATCTGCTCCTGGTACAGCACCACGCCCATCGTTTCGGCCAGGATTGGCTCCAACGACGGGTGCAGGTAGGTGACCGGTTCGAGCCCCTGGCGGCGGCGCAGGTAGGGGTTGACGGCATCGCCCTGGATGGGGCCGGGGCGGATGATCGCCACCTGCACGATGAGGTCGTTGAACTCGCGTGGCTGGGACTGCCACAGCGACTGCTGCTGGGCGCGCGACTCGATCTGGAAGAGACCGATGGTGTCCACCTTCTGGATCGACGCAAAGACCGCGGGGTCGTCGAGCGGCAGCTCGTCGAGGTCGGGGCGATCCCCGGTGCGCTGCTCGATGAGGTCGAGGCACTCGGCGACCGCCGACAGGGTGCGCAGTCCGAGCAGGTCCATCTTGATGAGGCCGAGGTCCTCGACGTCGTCCTTGTTGAACTGCACCACGACGCGCCCGGGCATGGTGGCGCGCTCCACCGGCGCCACGTCGACCAGCGGCTCACCGGTGACCAGCATGCCGCCGACGTGGATGCCGAGGTGGCGCGGCGTCCCCTCGATGGCATAGAGGACTTCTTCGAACTGCCGCCACGGTAAGGCACCGTCCAACTCCGTCGGCGCAGGCGACTTCATGTCGCCGGAGCCGACACCGCCAGAGGGGGGTTGCACGCAGGGGGCGACCTGTCCCCCCTTCGTTTGCCAGCCGTCGACGCCCTTGGCGAGTTTGTCGATGAGCGTTTCGGGGAAGCCCATCGCCGCGCCCACCTGGCGCATCGCCATGCGCGGCCGGTAGGTGACGATGTTGGCGACCATGCCGGTGCGTTCGGCGCCGTACTTCTCATAGACGTACTGCAGCACCTGCTCGCGGTGGTCGGTGGAGAAGTCGATGTCGATGTCGGGCGTGCCCTGGTGGTCCTCGTGGAGGAAGCGCTCGAACAGCAGGTCGTGGGCCACGGGGTCGACGCGGGTGATGTCGAGCAGGTAGGCGACGATGCTGTCGGCCGCACTCCCCCTCCCCTGTCCCGGGATGTGCTGCTCGCGGGCGAAACGCATGATGTCCCAGGTGATCAGGAAGAACTCGGCGAGGTTGGTCTTCTCGATCACCTCGAGCTCGCGCTGCAGCCGCGCTGCCACCGCGCGGGTCATCGGCCGGTACTTGCGCTGCACCGCTTCCTGGCAGAGCCGGTAGAGGACCGAGAACGGGGTTTCGCCTTCCGGGACAGGGAAACCGGGAAAGCGTGACTCCGTGAAGTCGAGCTCGACGTCGCACTGGGCGGCGAGGTGGCCGGCCAGCTCGAACGCCTCGGGGTGGTCGGCGAGGAGGCTGCGCAGCTCCGCCTCACCGCGCATGCGGTGCTCGGCATTGGGAAGCAGGAGACCGTGCGCGGCGGCGGCGTCCAGCGTGGTGCGGTGCCGGATGGCGGTGAGCACGTCGAGCAATGGCTTGTCGCCATGATTGGCATGAACAGGCAGGCCGCTGGCCACCAGCGGGATGCCTGTGCGGCGGGCCAGCAGTGCTGTCTGCGCGGCCAGCCAGGCGTCGCCGGGGTGGCGGTGGTGGCTGAGCAGCAGGGCGATGCGGTCACGTCCGAAGCAGTCACGCAGCTGCTCACACCGGTGCGTGGCGCCGCGCAGGTCGCCGCGCACCAGGGCGGTGGTGATGAGGCTCTCCGGGCCTCCCGCGAGGACGGTGCAGCCGTCGAGGTGAGCGGGGTCGACCGTCGCCGGCTCACCCTCCGCCAGCGGGGTGGTCGACGGCAGTCCCGGCCATCCCTGCGGGAAAGGTCCCGCGGTGGGGCGGAGCGCGGCGGGCCGTTCCGGCGGTGCCAGGGTGGGCCGGCGCCGGCGCCCTGGCGTTGAGCCGACGGGGCGAGCGGCGCCGGGAAGCTCCCTGTCCAGCCCGGCCAGGCGCAGCCTCGGCTGTCCTTTGACACCGGCGAGCTGGGCGGCGCTGATGGCCCGGGCCAGCTGGCGATAGCCGTCCCGATGGCGGGCGAGCAGGCGGAGCCGGTCGCCGCCGTCGAGGTCGAGCTCGGCTCCGATGACGGCGCGGATCCCCGCGGTGCGAGCCGCCTCCATGAAGCCGACGGCCCCGTACAGCCCGTTGCGGTCGCACAGCCCCAGCGCCTCGATGCCCAGCGCGGCGGCGGTGGCCACCAGGGTGCGCGGCGAGGCCGAGCCCTCGAGGAAGGAGAAGTGGGAACGGGCGGCCAGCTCCGCGAAGGGCGCCATTGACAGCTACTACTTATTTGTGTAACTATACGGCTGTGTGGTGGTCAACCCTGGCAGCCATCGCACACAGCCGGACCGGCCTCCGCTCGCCCCTACCGGGCGGAGGTACGGCCGGTGCTCAGTCATAGCGGCGCGACCAGGACCAGCCGTCGCCATCGCGGTCGCGGTAGATCTCGCAGCACTCGCCGCCGGCGAGCAGGCAGCGGAGGTACTCGCGGCGGACCGGGCGGCGCCACCAGTCGGTCTCCACCACCCAGCGGGTGACCACCCGTTCGATGCGACGCCAGCCGGCGTCGGTGCGCAGCGCCGCGGGGGTGTCCGCCTCGCGTCCCTGGCCGCGTACCTCCACGGCACCGTCGAGCAGCTCGGTCACACGTGGGTCTTCCCGGCGGCACCGTGCAAGGCGGTCTGCACGGTGACGGGTCGCGGGTGCCCACGAGCCGGCGGCCGCGCCCCCGCGGGACGGGACCAGGGCACCTTGCCCTTCTGGGCCGGCAGCGTCGACGACCGCGCCGCCAGGCCGGCGGAGCTGTCCGGCGCCGCTGCCGGGACGGCGGGTGCGGCAGGCGCAGCCAGGGCCACGGGAACGGGCGCGTCCCAGTGGAAACGCCGCTCGGGGATGTCGCCGGGGTCGTCAGCGAGGCGGGGCCGGCGGAGCGCCGTCTCACCGTAGCGGCGCTGCAACCGCGCGGCCGCCGCCAGCACCTGCTCGCGTTCGGCGTCACCCCCGCGCCAGAGGTCGGTCTGCCGGCCGGCCGCCCCACGCAGCTCCACCTCGAGGCGGATGGCCGTGACCGGCGCCTGCGGACGCACCTCGCCGAGCAGGCCGAGAACGGTTGCCCACAGCTCGGGGGCGTTGCCGGCGGGCAGGGGCGGCGGGATAGTGGCGCGCACCCCGGGCGCCTCCTCGAGCTCGAGCACCAGGGCCACGGCCACGGCCACGAGGCCCCGGCTGCGGAGGTCCTCGCCGAGGTCGGTGGCACAGCGGTGGGCGGCGAAGCGGAGGACCTCGAGGTCGCTGACCGCGCCGTCGAGGACCACCCTCTCCACAGCCCGTCGCGGGGCGGGATCGAGGCTCAGGTCGCCCTCGTCCTCGCCGCGGCAGTGGCGATGGAGCGCCAGCCCCTCGGCGCCGAACTGGCGCTGCAGCTCCACCGGCGACAGGTTGGCGACAGCCCCCAGGCAGTCGAGGCCGAGCGCCGCCAGCCGGGCGCCGATGGCGGGGTCGACAGGAAGGAGTCCCAGTGGCAGCGGCGCCAGGAAGGCCGCCTCCGCGCCGGCGGGGACGCGACGGACATGGCGGGGCTCGCTGGCGAGCGCGGCGATGTGGGCGACGAACCGCGTGGAGGCTACGCCCACGGCGGGGAGCTCGCCGTCGAGCGTCTCCATGAGCGTGCGCGCGACCGCCGCCGCCCAGCGGCCCTCGTCGGGGTAGGCGACGTGGCCACCGCTGAGGTCGCAGTAGCTCTCCTCGTCCCCCGTCTCCACCGCCGGGCTGAGGGTGCCGAGCGCGGTGGCGACGGCGGCGCGCAGCCGCTCGACGTCGCCACCGTCGACGCTGACGAAGGCCGCCTGCGGGCAGAGCTGCTGGGCCTGGCGAAGCGGTTGCCCGGCGGCCACCCCGCAGGCGGTGGCCGCCGCCGATGCGGCGAGCACCGGGAGGCGCAGCTCGGGCGCACCCCCGACGATCACCGCCTCCCCGCGCAGCTCGGGATGGCGGCGCAGCGCCGCCACCAGGCCGAGGTGCGGATGGCGGGCACAGAGCAGCCGCCGCGGCTGCTCATGCACTGAGGTGCACCACCGTCAGCTCGGCCGCCTCTCCCTCGCGCACCGCCGGCATCACCGCGGGGTAGCCCACCACCTCTGCGGTGGCGTAGGGCCGGGGGTAGCGGAGCAGCAGGGTGTCGGTGGCACCCGGCGCGAACAGGCGGCTCTTGCTCACCTCGAGCGCCACCCGCAGCCCGGTGATGTCGCCGTGCGCCTCCTGCCAGCCAACGGGCAGGCAGGACAGCGTCAGCGACGACGCGTAGGCGAGCGGCGCCGCGGCCGGCGCGGGCGCGGCGACGACGCAGACGGCGCGACGCCGGTGCACCGCCTCGACGAGCCCGTTGAGCGCCTGCTCGATCTCGGCGCTGCGGGGATGGCCGCGGTCGAGCGCCACCCCGACCCATGGCGAGCCGGCGACCACCAGGGCGCGGGCCATCGCCAGCCCCTCACGCCAGCGCCCCCGGCCGGGGAGGACGGCGAGGCAGCTGCCGAGGTCGGCGCCGAGGTCGGCGAGGAAGCCGGGGTCGAGGCTTGCGGCGACGTCGACGTAGACCACCTCCCCCTCGCGGCTGGCCCGAGCCGCCAGGGCCTGGAGAAGGGTGAGCCGACCGCTCGTCCCCGCCCGGGCCGCCTGGAGAAGGGTGACCCTGCCGCGGGGGAGGCCACCCGGGGTGAGGCGGACGTCGAGGGCGGGGATGCCGGTGACCCAGCTGCCCGCCTCGCCGCCATCAGGCTCGGGGCCGCGGTGCACGGCGGCGTTGCCGTAGCGCCGCTGCAGCCCGGCCACGGTGTCGGCCAGCACCCGCCCCCTGGTCTCCGCGTGCATCCACAGCTCCTCACCGTCGTTGCACCGAACCGCCTCAAGGGGAACGAGGGCTCAGACCGCGGCCGGGACGTCGATGATAGCGAACAGATGTTCGCTCGGCAACGGCCTCAGCTGTCGTGCTTCAGCCTGCGCCAGCCACCGGCACGGTTGTTGGCGACGATGTGCTTGAACATCGCCGCCAGCGCCGGTTTCTTGATGGCCTCGCCTTCGCGAAACGCGACCGTGCGCGCGGTCTTGTTGTCGTGGCCGGCGGTGATGATCCCCTGTGGGTCGGGAACGATGCCCCCGTCATAGAGGAAGACGTTGACGTGGTCCCTGGCGGCCAGGAGCGCGCAGATGTTGCCGTGCAGGACGAAGTACGGCTGCCTGGCGCGCTTGATGGTCTCGGTGACCTCAGGGTCGACGGAGTGGACGAGGTCGCGAACCTCGCGACAGATCCTCTGCTGCCACCCCGGCAGCGCGTCGATGTAGGCGTCGACGCGGGAGTCCTTGACGTAGCTCATCGCCCGCACCATCGAGAGGCGCGCGCCGCCTGGCTCAGGCCGCCGGCGCGTGGACCAGGAGCTGAAAGAACTGCTGCGGGGTCACCGACCCGCTGACGTTGGGCTTGGGGACGACGATCGCGGTCGCCCCAGCCGCTGAAATGCGCGTCGAGGGACTCATGGAGAAGCATGGTTCCTGACACAGTCGATGGAGGCGTGCCATGGGCTGTCGCCGCGATCCCGGCCACGAACTTGGCGATGTCGATGGCGATGGTGCCGTGGGTGACCTCACGGACGAGGTGGCCCGTCGCCCTGTCGACGTACCAGGTGAGGTTGATGTCCTGGAAGTGCATCGCCCCGAGCAGCGTGGTGGCCACCATCGGCGGGATCGTGGTACCGAAGCTGCCGAGCAGTGACGTGAGGAACTTGTCGAGCAGGGAGGTCAGATAGGCCGGGTCGACCGACGACGAGTACTGCTCGGTGGCAACGCCGTCCTGCGTCGACGGCCCCTGGTCCCTGGTGCCCTTCAGGTGGGCGGCGTAGTCGCGCACCTGCGACGCGGAGAGCTGGCTCAGGAGGGCGGTCATGAAGGGCGCGCTCTTGTAGCTCACCCCGTCGGCTGAGACGTACACGGTGCCGGCGTAGACCACCAGGTGGAACGCGTGCTTGGCGCTGGTGACCGTTGCCGTCATGTCCCGGGCATCCTGGACCGCTTCCTGGATGGACTGGCTGCCGGACTGCTGCGCGGCGCCGGCGATCTGCGAGGCGAGCGGGCCGGTGACGCTGCCCGCGTCGATGGCCGTGGTCGCCGTGGCGGTCATGCGGAAGGAGCCGGCCGCGATGTGAGCAGCCGCCAGCTGGATCGACTGGTCCGGCGGCGGCGCGAGCGCGGCCGGAGAGGTGGCGCTGCCGCACGCGGCGAGCAGGGCTGCCACGGCGAGGACGAGGGCAGTGCCGAGCGGGCGCTTCACAGCCGCAACTCTACGTGGTGCGACCTCAGGCGGACGCTTCGCAACAGGGTTGTGCTGGGGCGTCGCGCTCCGGTTGTCGAGCACACTGCACGGCATGCAGGTCACCACCCAGTGCCGGGTCGACGCCTCCCCGGAGTGGGTCCGGGCGTTCCTGCTCGCAGGCACCCGTGAGGATGACGTCACCATCGAGGGCGACGTCGTCGAGGTGCGCCAGCGCGACCGGCTCATCGACCTCGTGGTGCGCAACCGGGTCACCCCGGACGGCGAGGGCGGCACCGTGCTCGACGTCGACGCCAACCTCCGTCTGCTCGGCCTGGCACGCGTGGTGGGAGGCGTGTTCCGGCGGCGCGTCCGCCACACGCTCGAACGGGGGCTCGACCGGCTGCCCACCGCCATGGAGCAGGCGCTGGAGGTCGAGCAGGCAGGGCTGCCAGGAACAGGCGACGTGGATGTGGAGGCGTACGAAGGCGGCATAGTTGACGGCTGACAACCAGCGCAGGGAGGTGCTGTCATGGGCGAGCAGGAACACGAACACCGCGAGCGCCACGACGCCGAGGCGACCACGCTTTCGGATGCGGCCCAGGAGAGCGGCCGCGAAGCCGACGAGCGGGTGCCCGAGGGACCACGGGAGACTCTCGAGAAGACCGCCACAGAGGCCGGCGCAGGCGATGGGGTCATCGACAAGCTGAAGCGCGTCGGTGAGGAGGTGGACCGTACCTTCGGCGGCGAGTACGAGGCGCGGGAGGACAGGGCTGCGGCACGGCGCGCGGAGCAAGACGCAGCCGGTTGATCACCGCCGCAGGGGCATTTCGTACGCTGCTCCCGTCAGCAGAGGAGGGTCGAGCAGGTGCGGGTTGCCATCACCGGGGGAACCGGCTTCGTCGGCAGCAACACGGCCCGCGCCCTGCTCGCCGCCGGCCACGAGGTCCTGCTGGTGGCGCGCGGCACGCGCCGGGTGGCGCCACGCGAGGGTCTGCGCGTCGTGCGCGCGGACGTCACCGCCGGCAAGGGGCTCACAGAGGCGTTCGCCGGCTGTGACGCCGTGGTCCACCTCACCGCGATCATCCGCGAGAAGGGCAAGCAGACCTTCGACGCCGTGATCCGTCGCGGTACGGAGAATGTCGTGTCCGCGGCGGCGAGCGCCGGCATCGGGCACCTCGTCTACATCAGCGCCGTCGGCGCCGATCCCGATCCCAAGTTCCCCTACCACTACACGAAGTGGATGGCCGAGCAGGCCGTGCGCCGGGGCGGCGTGCCCTACACGATCCTTCGCCCCAGCCTCATCTTCGGGCCCGGCGACGGGTTCTTCACCACGCTGTGCTCGCTGGTTCGCTACAGCATCCCGGTCATCCCGATCGCCGGCGACGGGGGCGCGCTCTTCCAGCCGATCAGCATCGACGACGTGGTCCGGTGCATCACGCTCTCGCTGGAGCGCGGACCCGGGATGCGTGTCATCGAGATCGGGGGACCGGAGCAGCTCTCCTACGAGGGCATCGTGGACATCATCCACGACGCCATCGGGGCGGGCATGCGCATCAAGGTGCATGTGCCTGTCGCAGCGCTGATGCCGGCGGCGGCGGTGATGGACAAGGTGCTGTCCAGACCGCCGGTGACGCCCGCGCAGCTGCGCCTGCTGGCGCGGCACAACATCACCCGCCTCGACGCTGTGCGCAGCGCGTTCGGCTTCGCGCCCCTGGCGTTCACCGGGAATGCGGGCTACCTCAACGAGCGCTGACGTGCTCAGCGACCGCCTGGCCGCGCTCGGACTGACCCTCCCGCAGGCACAGACGCCCCTGGCGAGCTACGTCATGGCGCGACAGGCTGCTGGGCTCCTCTACACGTCGGGACACGTGTCCCGAACTGAAGGTGCTGTCACCCGCGGGGTCGTCGGCGCGGATGTCGACGCCGCCGCCGCTCAGCAGATGGCCCGTGCCGTCGCCCTCGACCTGCTCGCCAGCGCCGCAGCCGCGGTGGGCTCGCTCGACCGCATCACCGGCGTGCTGCGAGTCACCGGGTACGTGCGCAGCGCGGCCGGCTTCGACGGCCAGCCTGCGGTGATCAACGGCGCATCGGACCTGTTCGTCGAGCTGTTCGGCGAGAGCGGGCGCCACGCACGCAGCGCGATCGGGGTCAGCGAGCTGCCGCTCGGCGCCGCGCTGGAGATCGAGGCGATCTTCGAGGTGTCCGGCTGAGCGGCAGGGCTCAACCCTTGGGAAGCACCAGCGGCCGCTTCACCAGCTCCTCGAGCACGAAGATGGTCTGCGTGGCACGGATCTCCTCGCTGGCCTGCAGGCGCTCCAGGACGACGTCGCGGAGCGTCTCGACGTCGGGCACACGCACCACCAGCAGCGCGTCGTACTCGCCGGTCGTGAACGCGCAGTACTCGACCTCGGGCATCGAGACGAGGCGCCGGCGCAGGGAGCGCCAGGCGGGCTGTCGCCCGGAGATCAGCACCAGCGCCGTGATCCCCAGCCCCACGCGCGCGGGGTTGACGCGCACCGAGTAGCCCTCGATGACCCCTGTCTC
Organism: Candidatus Dormiibacterota bacterium; assembly: GCA_963823765.1. GTDB lineage: Bacteria > Chloroflexota > Dormibacteria > Aeolococcales > Aeolococcaceae > Aeolococcus. Next base: position 369,007 of record CAWGML010000001.1, on the reverse strand, counting down.
GCGGAGGTTGTCGAGACGGGTGTAGGTGGCGGCGCGCGAGATGCCCGCTCGCTCGGCGAGGGCGGCGACAGAGATGCGCGCATCGTCGGCGAGCACCTCGAGGAGCCGCCGATCGGTGGGATCGAGCGCCGCGGCGGCAGATTGTCCCCGCGGAGGTCGGTGGCCCAGCGGTTCGTTGGACATTTCGTCTGTCAGTATGGCCGTAGCTGTGCATTATGTCCAGCACACAGGAGCATCGCTGGACATAACGCGTACCGACGGCCACACTTTGCCCCAGTCCTTAACGTCCAGGCGCATGGAGGCGAACACGATGTCCACCGTTGTGAGCGAGCCGCCGGTCGCCGCGGCCGGGTCCGATTGGGACACCTTCCTCGAGCAGGTCCGCGAGACGGTGATGAGCCATCCCGTGGTCACCAACAACGACTACTGCACCTGGTTCAACACGGGGAAGGCATCCCGTGAGCAGGTCCGCGACCTGATCCAGCAGTTCTCTGTTTTCAGCAACCTGTTCATCGTCGCCCAGCTGCTCAAGACGATCAACGCGCCGACCATGTCGCAAGCGCGTGAGTCGTGCGAGATCCTCGTCAACGAGCTCGGCGTCGTCTTCAACAGCGGGCGCACGTCGCCCAAGGACAACGGCGCCACGAGCGACGCCGACAAGGACCGCGAGGGCGACCCCGAGCTGGTCTCGACCGAGGGCACGGTCGACGGCGGCGTCTACCGGTTCAACGCTCGTCATTTCGAGTGGCTGGTCAAGGTGGGCGAGGCCGTCGGCCTCGGCTTCGACGACCTCGGCAAGCGCAAGTTCGGCCGCGAGGAGACGCTGTTCTTCTGTGACGAGCTCGCGCGCATCTACGGCAGCGACGACGCGGACGTCGCCGAGGGCGCCAGCTTCGCCGTGGAGCACTGGGCAGCCGCGGGTTTCTGGAAGCAGCTCATCAACGGGCTCGACGCCTTCAAGAACCGCGAGGCCCCGGACCTGCGCCTCGCATTCTTCACCTGGCACGACCGTGTCGAGGACCAGCATGCCGCGCACACGATGGACGAGCTCGAGGGCGCGTTCCAGCGGCCCGGCTTCGACCAGCAGAAGTTCCTCGAGGGCGCCGCGGAGATGCTCAACGGCGTGAAGACGTTCTGGGACGGCCTCGAGAAGCGCCGCCGGGAGCTGGAGCCCGCAGCCGCGTGAGCAACGCGCTGGAGACCCCGGTGGAGATCGGCACCCCGGTGCTCGAGGGCACCGACCACGTCGAGCTGTGGGTCGGCAACGCGCGCCAGGCCGCCTACCACTACCGCAACGCTTTCGGCTTCGACGTCATCGCCTACGCAGGGCCGGAGACCGGTGTCCGTGACCGTGCCTCCTACGTCCTCCAGCAGGGCAAGGTGCGGCTGGTGCTCACCGCCCCCCTCCAGCCCGAGGGCCCGATGGCCGAGCACATCCGCCTCCACGGCGACGGTGTGCGAGCCATCGCGCTGCGCGTCGAGGATGCGCGCGCCGCCTACGAGGCGGCCACCTCCCGCGGGGCACGCGGCGTCGGCGAGCCGGCCACCGTGACCGACGATAACGGGGCCATCACCTTCGCGTCCGTCGCGACCTTCGGTGACACGGTGCACCACTTCGTCGAGCGCAACGAGTACTCCGGCGCGCACTGGCCGGGATACCGGGAGGAGCGCCGTACCGGCGGCGGCGTGGGGCTGCGCTTCATCGACCACACCGTCGGCAACGTCGAGCTCGGCAAGATGGACGACTGGGTCACCTTCTATTCGGAGGTGTTCGGGTTCAACGTCTTCCAGGAGTTCGACGAGCACGACATCGCCACCCAGTACAGCGCGCTGCGCAGCAAGGTGGCCCGCGATCCGCGCAGCATGGTGACGTTCCCGATCAACGAGCCGGCGGTGGGGATCAAGGCATCGCAGATCCAGGAGTACCTCGACTACTACCGGGGCAGCGGCGTCCAGCACATCGCCCTGCACACCGACGACATCGTCGGCACCGTCGCCGCCATGCGCGACCGCGGGGTGGACTTCCTCAGCGCGCCCCACTCGTACTACGAGGCGCTCGGCGACCGCGCCGTGGGCATCGATGAGGACCTCGACCGGCTGGAGGACCTCAACGTCCTCATCGACCGCGACGACGATGGCTACCTCCTGCAGATCTTCACGCGTCCGGTCGGCGACCGGCCGACGCTCTTCTTCGAGGTGATCCAGCGCAAAGGGCTGCAAGGGTTTCGGCAAGGGCAACTTCAAGGCGCTGTTCGAGGCCATCGAGCGCGAACAGGCCGCGCGCGGCAACCTCTAATCTCCACCGGGTGAGAACGTACCGGCGTCTCGGGGAGGTGCCACGCAAGCGCCACATGCGCTTCGAGGTGGACGGCAAGCCCATCTTCGAGGAGCTCTTCGGCCGCGAGGGCTTCAGCGGGCCGTCGTCGCTGCTGTACCACCGCACCATGCCGGAGTCCGCGCACGACATCAGCGAGGGACCGGCCGAGATGATGGCCCCCGAGCGCGAGCAGGTCCACGAGCATGCCCACCTCCAGGGCTTCAACCTCCAGCCTGACGGCGACGTCGTCGGCGGTCGCAAGTGGCTGCTCATCAACGACGACATCCACATCGGACTGGCCTTCCCGGTCCGGCAGCAGGAGGTGCTGTGCGTCAACGGCAGCGCCGACGAGATCCTCTTCATCCACCGCGGTGCCGGTGTGCTGCACACGCAATTCGGCACGCTGCCGTTCGGCACGCACGACTACGTGGTGATCCCCCGGGGCACCATCTACCGCGTCGAGCTCGAGACTCTCGACGATGTGCGCATCCTCGCCCTGGAGGTTGCCGGGCTCGTCGACTCGCCGGATCGGTATCGGGCGCGCAACGGCCAGCTCACCGAGATCGCTCCCTACTCGGAGCGCGATTTCCGCGGACCCGACCAGCTCGAGCCGGGCGGCGACGGACCGGTCGAGGTCTGGCTCAAGCGTGCTGGCCGGGTCAGCCGGTACCGGCTCGATCATCATCCCTTCGACCTCGTCGGCTGGGACGGCACCATCTACCCGGTGGCCTTCAACATCCACGACTTCGAGCCGCGCGCCGGCCGCTTCCACGTGCCGCCGCCGATCCACCAGACCTTCCAGGCGCACAACGTGGTGATCTGCTCGTTCGTGCCGCGCAAGCTCGACTGGGATCCTGACGCCGTGATGCTCCCCTACCACCACAGCAACCTCGACTCCGATGAGGTGCTGTACTACGTCGACGGCGACTACGCTGCCCGCCGGGGGGTGAAGCAGAGCTCCTTCACCCACCACGTCGGCGGGGTTCCGCACGGCCCCCAGCCGGGTGCGCTCGAGGCGTCGTACGAGCGCCCGCGCGAGACCAACGAGCTGGCGGTGATGGTCGACACCTTCCGGCCGTTGCACCGCACCGAGGTGGCGCGCCAGCTGGTCGATCGCGAGTACCCGTTCTCGTGGCACACCGGCGGGATGCGCGGCACCGAGTTCGATCGCCTGAGCACAGGGCGGTGAAGCAGTCGCCGCTGTCACGGTGGACCGCGTCCCAGGTCGACGCGGGTGGCTGGATCCGGCGGATGTTCGCCGAGGGCCAGCGTCTGCGCACAGAGCACGGCGACGACGGGGTGATCGATCTCTCGCTGGGCCAACCGCTCGATGCCCCACCACCGGTCCGCGACGCCCTGGCCCGCGCGGCAGCTGAGTCCCACCCTGGGCGTCACGCCTACATGCCCAACCTCGGGTACCCGGAGCTGCGCGAGCGCGCTGCCGAGGACGTCGACGTGCCGGGTGTGACAGCAGCGTGCATTGCCATGACAGGCGGCGCGGCGGGCGCGATGTGCCTCGCGCTGCGCGCCTTCCTCGACGCTGGTGACGAGGTGGTGGGGATCACGCCCTACTTCCCCGAGTTTCGCCCCTACTGCGAGACCGGCGGCCTCGTGTTCAACCCGGTGCGCTCCGATGACACCACCCAGCGCGTCGACATCGACGCGTTGGTGAGCGCGCTGACCGAGCGCACCGCGGCGTTGATCATCAACAGCCCGAGCAACCCCAGCGGCCACGTCATCGAGCACGAGGAGATGGCCGCGATCGTCGATGTGCTCGAGCACCACAACCGGCGCACCGGTCGCCGGGTGCTGCTCGTGGCCGACGAGGCGTACCGCAACCTCGTGTACCCACCAGCCCGGCGCGTCGAGCCGTTTGCGTACTACGAGCACACGGTGCTGGCTCGCTCATTCTCCAAGGACATGGGCCTGGCGGGCGAACGCATCGGGTACCTCGTCCTGCATCCGTCCCTGGCGGGCGATGACACCGACCGCGGGCTGGAGAGCTGCATGCGTGCGCTCGGGATGGTGAGTGCCCCCGCCACCGCGCAGCGGGCGCTGCTCCACCTCAACTCCTGGAACATCAGCGTCGACCAGTACCGCGTGCTGCGCGACCACGCGCGCGACGCGGCGCTGCGCGCCGGGCTGGACGTCGCCGAGCCGCAGGGCGGCATCTTCCTGTGGATCCGCAGCCCGTGGCCTGACACGCTGGCGTACGTGAGCGCTCTCGCCGAGCACCGCGTGCTTGTGACTCCGGGCATCGCGTTCGAGGTCCCCGAGCGACTCCGCCTCTGTTTCACCACCACCCCGGAGCGTTTGACGCTGGCTCTCGGGCTGGCCGGGACGGTCGCCGCCGCGGGTCGGTAGGACGCTCCGATGACCGGGTCGCGAGATCCGGAGAACTCCCCCATGATCGCCGGGACCGTCGCATCCAGGCTGCGGGCTATCTACCACCGCACCGGAGGCACTCATATGAACTCAGGACCTCGTCACCACCACCTCGACAGAGCTCAGGCAGCTCGCCGGCTTCAACAGCACTGTGCGGACCGCGCTGCGTTCGGCAGCTCTGCACAGCTGGGGTGAGGGCACCGAGCTGATGATCCGGCTCGGCAGTCATGACGCGTGCCAGGGGCGGCGACTCCCAATGCGCTGGAGGGATACGTCGGGTTCATGTCCAACAGCGTCGACTTCCACGCCGCCGGTGATCGCCCCTTCACACTGGTGCTCGACTTCACCGGGCCGGGCGGCGGGATGTACACCATCCGCGTGGAGGACGGCGCTGCGGGGCTGAGCGATGGAGCGCCGCATCCTGCTGACGTCCGCATGTCCCTCGATCCGGTCACGTTCAACTGCGTCATGATCCGGCCGATGAGCAGCCCGATGCTGGCGATGCTCACCGGAAGGATCAATGTCAAGGGCGTCGCCAGGATGAGCCGCATGCAGAAGATCTTCCGCGAGCCGAAGCTCGACGACCGGTTGACCGGCGCCCTGTTCGCGTGAGGAGCGCCGCGGCTCGGCCCGCGCGTTCGCGGCCGAGCCGCGTGGCGGGAAGGGGGGGATTCGAACCCCCGGAGGGACTTAACATCCCTCACCCGCTTAGCAGGCGGGCGCTTTCAGCCTCTCAGCCACCTCCCCCGCGGAGACCGCCAGTATATGTAGTGTGGGTCGCCGCAACCGTCACCGAGAGGAGCAATACAGATGCGCTGGGTGACCTTCCGACACGGCCGGGAGGACGTCGACCGCGTCGGCGTCGTCGTCGAGTCACAGGTGCATGCCCTGCCCGAGGGTGTGACGCTGCTCAGCCTGCTCGCCGACCTGGAGAGCGCTGCTGACAGAGCGCGGCGCGAGCCTGCTGACGTCGTTGCTCTCGCCGATGTCACACTCCGCGCACCGATTCCCCATCCACCTGCGGTTCGTGACTTCTACGCGTTCGAGCAGCACGTCAAGACCGCCCGCAAGCGGCGCGGGCTCGAGATGGATCCCGACTGGTACGAGCTGCCGGTGTTCTATTTCAGCAACCCGTACGCCGTCAACGGCGACGGCGCCGACGTGGCGGTGCCGCCGGGGAGCAGCGAGCTCGACTTCGAGCTCGAGGTCGCGGCGATCATCGGCCGTGGCGGTTCTGACCTGACACCGCAGCAGGGTGAGGAGAGCATCGCCGGCTTCTGCGTCATGAACGACTGGAGTGCGCGCGACATCCAGCGCCGTGAGATGAAGCTGAGCATGGGGCCTGTGAAGGGCAAGGACTCGGCGACCACGCTGGGCCCGATGCTGGTCACCCCGGACGAGATCGAGGATGCGCGCAGTGGCCGCGCCTACGACCTCGCAATGACCGCGAGCGTCAACGGACGCGAGTACTCGCGGGCATCGCTCGCGGATATCTATTGGAGCTTCGGCGAGATGATCAGCTACGCGTCGCGCGGAACCCGTGTGGAAGTGGGTGACGTCATCGGCTCGGGCACGTGCGGCACCGGGTGCATCCTGGAGCTCGCCCTCGTGCACGGCAGTGATGCCTATCCGTGGCTGCAGCCCGGCGATGAGGTCGTCCTGAGCGTCGACCGGCTCGGCTCGCTGCGCAACCGCGTCGTCCCCGGCGCACCGGTGAGAGCATTGCGGTGAGTTCCGAAGCTCCGGCGTTGAGTCAGCGTCTCGACGGCGTCGAGGAGAGATTGCGCACCCATGCGGAACGAGAGTTCCCCGCCAACGCCCTGACCGCGCCGGATCCACCGACCGGTGAACGCTGGGAGGCCGGGCAGGTCTGGGCCCACGTCGCCGAGTTCATCCCCTACTGGCTCGGCGAGGTCACCCTGGTGGTCGAGCGCGGGATGGACGAGCCCACGCCATTCGGACGGACCAAGAGCGACCCTGGTCGAATCGCCGCCATCCAGCGGGACCGCACCACCGACCAGGCGCGCCTATGGCGTCGCACCGCCGGCGACATCGCCAGCCTGCGGAGCTTTCTCAGCGGGCTCGATGGCACAGCATGGCGTGCGCGCGGCGTTCATCCCACCCTCGGAGAGATGACCCTCGAGCGGATCATCGACGAGTTCCTCGTGGGGCACCTGGAGCAGCACGCGGCCCAGCTCGACCAGCTGACACCCTGACCCGGCCTCCACGACCCCCAAGACCGGCGACCATCCAGCTGTTGCCGAACGATCAGGTATCTCGCCGCTCGGACCTGCTACAAGGTGCCTGAGGATTCGCTATCGGGGTCGGCGGTGAAGGGGTGTGGCTTGGCCAAGGTGCTGCTGGCTGACGACGATCCGGATATCCGCGAGCTCGGACGGCTCCTGCTGTCGAGGCACGGCCACCAGGTCGTCACGGCGGAGAATGGCGTCGAGGCCATCGCCCTGCTGCCGTTGGAGACGCCGGCACTGGTGGTGACCGATCTCAACATGCCGCACAAGGATGGCCGCGACGTCTGCTCCGCGGTGAGGTCCTCCTCAGAGCTCCAGCGCATCCCCGTGGTCATCCTCACCGCACTCCCGCTCAGCGATGAGCGGGTGGTGCAGGCAACCACCGAGTGCCACGCGATCGTTCTCCTGAAGACGGACATCAGCACCCTTGGCGATCTCGCCGACCGCCTCGTCGCCGACGGGACGGCGGCGTAGCGGCTCACGAGGCGGCGCTGCGCGATTCGGCCTCCGCCTTGAGCCCGGTGGCGAACTGCTGGAACGCTGGACCCAGGTCCGGTATCGATCTCCAGATCATCCTCAGCAGAGGGCCGGTGTATTCCTCTCTCATCGTGAAGCGGGTGACGCCTGCAGCGGTGGGCTCGAGGGAGTAGGTTCGAACGCCCTTGAACAACCTGAGCGGCATGCCACCCGACCAGACCATCCGGTGCTCCGGTTCGAACTCGGTGACCCTCACGGGGAACGCCCGCCCCGGGTTGGCCCGGACGTACACCGTGACCCGCTCGCCGGGCGCGATCTCGCCCTCCACCCGCTCCACGCCGGAATCCCACCGTGTCAGTCGCTGCGCGTCGGTGAGGATCGCCCAGATCTCGGCGGGGGATGCCTTGATGTCCGATGTCGCCTCGTAGTACTCCATGCCCTCTCCACGTCACCCCGAGCCGGGTGCAACCAGAACCTTTGGTAACCTGTAGGTTACCGTAATCCTGTTGTTACCATCAAGCCGTGAGGACCAGCACGGCGCACCCGGGCGACCCGTTCGAGGCGCTTGGCAACGCGCAGCGGCGTGCCATCGTCGAGTTGCTCGCCGCGAACCCCCTCTCGGTGAAGGACCTCGCCGACCACCTTCCGATCAGCCGTCCCGCGGTGTCGAGGCACCTGCGGTTGCTGAGCGATGCCGGCCTGGTCAGAGAGGAGCGTATCGGCACGCGCCACCTGTACCGAGTGCACGAGTCCGGGCTCAGCGCGGTCCGCAGCTACCTCGAGGATGTCTGGGGAACCGCCGTCACCCGTTTTCGGATCCTGGCCGAGAACACGGCGCCGCACAGAGACAAGGACGCCGGCTCGTGATCGAACCGCTGCGACTGACGTTCGACGTTGAGTGCGACGTGCGCCACGCCTTCGACGTTTGGACGAGGCTCATCTCCACCTGGTGGCCGTCGGATCACACGGTGTTCGGGGAGCCGGGCACCGAGGTGGTGCTCGAGCCACATATCGGTGGACGCATCTTCGAGCGCGCACCTTCGGGGCGAGAGAACGACTGGGGCGCCGTCACCGCGTGGGAACCGCCGGAGCGGCTCGCGTACAGCTGGCACATCGGCGCCGACAGCAGCGACGCCACCGACGTGGAGATCGCCTTCATCGAGGTGACCGAGTTCGACCACGCGGGTCGAGGTGGAGCACCGCGGGTGGGAGCGCTTGGGCGCGCGCGGTCAGGCATGGCGTGACACCAACCGGGGCGGGTGGGACGCGGTCATCCCCGCCTACCGTGATGCGTGCGCCGGCGTCCCCCGCCTGCGCATCGCCAGATGGGGAACGTCAGTCGATGACGGTGATGTAGGCGCCGACCAGCTCAGCTGTCTGCTGATCGACGCCGCCCTCGCGCCGCTCCGCGTGGCCGTCCTGGAAGTGTGCGAAGGCCGCGGTGGAGGCGATCGGGTTCACCTCACTCTCACCGTGGTTGTGGAATGAGACATGCACAAAGGAGCCGTCCGCGAGGCGCAGCACGATGTAGCTGACGTTGCCCGGCGCCTCCGCGCGTAGCGCGTCGAAGACGCCCTCGACCCGCCTCTGGTTCTCGTCCGCGGACTCGGCTGAGTTCGTCGCGTACCTGGTGACCAACCTCTTCTGCATGGATGTCCTCTCGACGCTACGGGGACGAACCTGTCCCTCTGGCCGCGATGGTAACAGGATGGTTACCGTCACACCCCCGCCCCGACGGGTCGAGGCGGCCTCGATGTCGCGATATCCTGAACCTGCGCGGAGGGATGCCGGAGCGGTTGATCGGAGCGGTCTTGAAAACCGCAGGGGCCGCCAAGCCCCCGGGGGTTCGAATCCCTCTCCCTCCGCCAAGCCGCCAGACCCGTCACCGCATCACCGCGACGACCTACGGCGGCTCGGCGTCCTTGAGCGCGAGCGCGGCAGAGGTCGCCTGCATTTGGGGATCCGGGCGCCGCGGCAGTGCCGCGCTTTCATGCGCAACAAGCCTTCTTTACAATGGTGAACAACGATTAACGTCGACGCACTAGCGGCCGGCACACCAAGCCGCGTAGCCTCGCAGCGGACCGTACACGCTTGCGGTACTCGCCCACCAAGGGTTGAGCTGTTTCCGGCAGGAACCTGAGGACGGGGGCGCTGGTCTTATGACTGCACAATGGACGAAGCACCTTCGGGCACTGCAAACCGCTTCATTATTGGTCGGTGCTGCGCTCACCGGCTCGCTGTTCGTGGGCACGCTGCACGCTGCGGCGGCAGCTTCGACAGTGACCGACTGCAGCGGCTCGTCCGCTGACACTGGTTCCCTTCCCTACGCCGTGGCCCAAGCGGCGGCGGGAGACACGATCAACTTCGCCGCTGGTTTGTCGTGTCCGGCCTCCTCGCCCATCGCTCTCACGACTACCCTCGTGATAAACCAGTCCCTCACCATCGCAGGTCCGGGGGCGAGCACCATGGCGGTGAGCTTCGGAGGCACCGTCATCGAAGTCACGGCCGCGGCTGTCATCTCCGGGCTGACCGTCGAGAACGGGAAGGAGAGCGGCATCAAGAGCAACCACGGAACCGTGACGATCACCGACAGCACCTTGTCGAACAATGGCTCGATGGTCGATGGCGGTGGCGGCATCTACAACGCCGGCGGCACAGTGACTGTCATCGGCAGCACGCTGGTCGGTAACAACGGGTACACGTCCGGAGGCGGCGGAATCTTCAACTCAGGTGGGACCGTGACCCTCGCTGAAAGCACCCTGTCCAACAACAGCGCCCACGGCCCGGGCGGCGGCATCTACAACAACGGCACCCTCAACATCACCGGCAGCACCTTGTTCGGCAATGGTTCGGCCCAGGTAGGCGGCGGTATCTTCACCTCAGACCAGCTGAATATCGGAGCAACGATCCTGGGCGGCAGCACCGGGGGCGACTGCGACAACTACAACGCAGGGATTCTCACCGACGAGGGCTACAACATCGCGGATGATTCCACCTGCGGGTTCACAGCGACGGGCAGCACCAATGCCTCGTCCACCCTCGATGCCTCTCTCTCGCCGCTCCAGGACAACGGCGGGCCGACTCAGACCATCCTTCCATCAGCGAAGAGCCCCGCGAACGGGAGGATCCCGAAGCCAACCGTCCTCGGCTCGGTGACGGTGTGCCCGCGCATTGACCAGCGAGGGGTTGCAAGCTTCCGCAAGTGCACAATCGGCGCGGTCGAAGGAGGATTCCTCATCACGACGACCTCCCTTCCCCCTGCCACGCCGGGGGTGGACTACAACCCCGTCACCCTGACCACCCAAGATGCCCGACACGCGGCGACAGTGACGTGGGCAGCGATCAGTCTGCCGCAGGGAATGACCTTGTCCACGGATGGAGTGTTGTCAGGAACGCCGAGCAGTAGCTTGAGCGCGGGTCTCATTTCGGTAAGGGTCAAGGCGACCGAAATGGTGGGCACGTTCCACAAGACGGTCAACAGATCCATTCACTTGACCATCACCTAAGCACGAGGTTTCGTGCGATCGCCGCACGGCGCGCGCCAAATGGCCAGTCGCACGGAGTAACCGGCGACGGCTTTGCTGCGTTTCACGCTCAGGACCGCTATTAGGACTGACTCATGCGTAGGGCTCTGGTGCTGCTGGTCACGGTGGGCGCGCTGACGGGATGCGGTCGGTCAAGTCCGGGGGCCTCGCCGACCACAACTGGCGGGATGTCGCCCAGCGGCGCAAGCACCAGTTCAGCCACTTCCGAAGCCACACCTTCGTCCCCCGGCCCACCACCCGATGCGGTGACCCGCGCACTGACGCCACAAGCGCCGATCCACGTGGTGAACCTGTCCGGAGAAGTAGTCGGCACGGTGCCCGTGCCCACGGATGGATCCGCTACCTCCGGCGTAGGACGCCACCACCTTTGGGTCGCCGAGGGGAAATCACTGGCGTTTTACGGAGCCGGTGGCGCCAAGCTCGCGACAGACGCCTTTTCGGACGCGGGGTTCTCAAGCCCGCCGGTCTTCTCTGCAGACGGATCCCACTGGGTTTGGTCCTCTAGCCCGGATCAAGCGGACACGCAGCGTGGCAGCACGACAACGATCTACATGGGGACACAGACGTCGCAGATGACACCTATTGCCACGTCTACCCGAAGCCCCGGCACGCGTCTGACCCCGATCGCCTGGGTGAACGGAAGGGTGTACTTGACCGAGTACGTCGTTGTCGGCGGAGGCCGAAGCGTTATCAGCATAGGAACCGGTGCGTGGTCCCTCGATCCATCGACTGGCGCCCTCGCGGAGCTGGCTCCCTCGTGTCACTTACAGGACGTTGCAACGGACGGTTCGCTCCTGTGCATCCAAGGCCAGATCCTGACCGTCATCCACCCAGGGGGCGGGACGTCCGAATTGGTGGTCACCGGTTCATGGGATGAGACTGGCGCTGCACATTTCTCAGCCGACGGACGCATGGTCGCGGCGTCAGCTATTTCCTTCGAACCGTCCCTCGGAGCGACCTTCATGGGCAGCGCCACGGGTGGGAGCTTGGAGAAGGTTGCCGACGACGCCTTCGGCGTGTACTTCCTCCCCGATGGTCGGTTCCTTGCGCAGACGTCGGCCGGTTGGGTGGTGGAGAACCAAGACGGAACGAAATCAGCCCTGCCGCTTCCCGATGGGGACACTGTTATGGCGGTGCTTGCCGACCCCGCGGACTGAGGTCCGTCCGGGGCTTGGGGCCAGCCCGGTCCATGGCCTTCCGCGGCGGCCCTTGGGCGGCCTTCAAGATCACCGTGGGGGCGCCGGCGTGTGACGGCCCGGCGACGGCTGCGATGCTCTCAAGAAGGACTTGTCACAGGGGGTGACGCTCCGTACCCCGGTGAGGTGGCCGATCCGCAGCCACCGTACGATGGTCGAGTATGCAGCCACTGCCACGCGCCGATCATGTGCCGGCTCGCGTGAGCATCGTGGCACGTGGGACGCCTGCCCGCGCCTTGGGCATGGCCCTCGCTCGCCGCGCCGACGAGTGTTGTGAGCTGAGCAATGCGCGGCTGCGCGCCTACAAGTGGGAGGGCCGCGCCCCGAGTGCCGAGTACCTGCACCGTGCCCGAGGCATCAATTGGTTCGCGACGCTCCTGATCGCGCGCTGGGTCGCTCACGGCCTCGTCGTCTCCGACGAGGAGATGGCGTATATCAGCGACCGCGGCGACCTGGCCGCGTCGGAACAACTCTGCATCGTCAACATCATGCGCGCGCATCTGATCTGGCGAGACACCGTGCTGGAGCTCATCAAGGAGGAGGCCGGGCAGTTGGACACGCCACGCGAGGTCGTCTCCGCTGCTGTGCGTGCGGTGCGGGCGAGCTCGGATGCCGGCTTGGTCCAGGTGGCGCGCGCATTTGACAAGAGGATGACCAGCCTCGGGCTGGAGCTCGAGCGCGAGCGTGAGGCGCTGCTCCACCAGGTCCTGCACGACGCGCTCACAGGGCTGCCGAACCGAGTGCTTTTGTACGACCGCATCAACCAGGCCGCCTTGGCCGCCAGGCGAGGTCGGACGGAATTTGCACTGCTGGCGATCGATCTCGACGGATTCAAGGACGTCAACGACAGGTTCGGTCATCGCTCTGGCGACGTGGTCCTCCAGGCCACCGCCAGTCGCCTGCTTCAGTCAGTTCGTGAGTTCGGACACCGTGGCCCGCATGGGGGGCGACGAGTTCCTCGTGCTGCTGCCGGGAGTCGGCGCACAGGCAGCGCAGGCAATGGCTGCGGTGTTGCTCGATGCTCTCCAGCGGGTGATCGAGGTGGACGGCAAGACGGTGACCATCGGCGCGAGCGTCGGCGTGGCTGTTCATCCGACCGATGGAGTTGACGTCGCGAGCCTGGTCAGCGCAGCCGACCAGGCGATGTACCGAGCCAAGGGTCGCCAGCACCGTCGCTGATCACCGGGCGATACCAGGACGCGGCGGGCCGATCCTGCCACCACCCCAGCTCCTTCGGTTCGCTGGCCGTGGACCATCCGAGTTGCAGCGCCGCACCGAGGCCGACATGTACTGTCGTGTGCATGACCGCCTCGGACAACCCGGAGGCCACCCCGAACGGGTCCAGCCATGTGGCCGCGGCTGCGGGCGGAGAGCTCTACATCGCGCAGCCGCCAACCTTCGACTCGGTCGAGGACGAGCGCTACGACCGCAAGGTGCGGCTGGCGGCGGCGTTCCGGATGTTCAGCCGCGCCGGCATGGACGAGGGGGTGGCGGGCCACATCACCGTGCGCGACCCAGCTGAGCCGGACAGCTACTGGGTGAACCCCTTCGGAATGCACTTCAGCATGATCCGGCAGAGCGACCTCGTTCGCGTCTCCCACGAGGGTGAGGTCGTCGAGGGCAATCGCGCGGTCAACGGGGCGGCCGTCGCCATCCACTGCGCCGTGCACGCCGCGCGGCCGGACATCCTCGCCGCCGCCCACGCGCATGGGCCGTTCGGCAAGACCCTGTCATCGCTCGAGATGACCGTGGAGCCCCTCACCCAGGACGCCTGTGCCTTCTACGACGACGTCGGCGTATACGACACGTACACCGGTGTGGTCCTCGACCCTGCGGAGGGCCGTCGAATCGGCGAGGCGCTCGGCAGCCACAAGGCGGTGATCCTGCGCAACCACGGCATGCTCACTGTCGGCACCAGCGTGGACAGCGCGGCGTGGTGGTTCCTCACCCTGGAACGCACCTCGCAGTCACAGCTCATGGCCTACTCAGCAGCGGCCGGGGCTGCCGGCACGCCGCGCCACATCGGACACGAGGAGGCTCTCCAGACGCGCGGTCAGCTCGGCTTCGAGCTCGCCGGATGGTTCCAGTTTCAGCCGATCTTCGAGCGCATCTGCAAGGACAGCCCGGACATCTTCGACTGAGCCCGCGGCGCCGCATCGAGGGACGCGACGCCGCGGCTTCACCCATCAACAGCTGGGGTTGGGCTCGATCGGTCCGGTGAAGGCACCCATGCTCGAGGGTGTGACCCGCCCGTACTGAGCAACACCGCCAAAGGTGTTGCCGTTGCGCATCTGGCCGAACTCCCACATGCACTGGCCGCCGACCTTGGCGAGCGTCCAGTAGGGATAGAAGTCGGCGCCAGGCGGAGGCATGACGCAGCCCTTGCCTGTGGCCAGGTGACATCCCGGCTGGGTGGCGGCGTTGTCGGTCTCCAGCTGGATGGACTCGTACGTCCTGCCCCGGCTGCTGGGTTGGCTCTGCAGGAAGGTGGCGGGGAATCGGTCGGGAGTCACCGAGTCGGGCCAGTCCGCACGGTAGTTGGTGCCGTCGTAATCGAGGTCACCGACCGCCTTGTCGAAGACATCACACCCCGTCACCAGGTTGGGGGGCGCGGCTCCGCCATGCGTGTCGCCCTTGGTGTAGCACGGCGAGTCATTGGGCTCGGTCGGGTTGCCGCTGTCGCTCGGGGTGTCGTACGGCCCGAGGCAGTGCAGTGCGAACGTGTCGGTGAAGCTCTCGAAGTGGAACGTGCGGCTGCCGGTCACGCTCGTGCACGGCTCGAAATGACCGATCTCGAACTGGCTGTTGATCGCGTATGGGCCGGCGCCCCAGGGCAGGATGTTCGCGGCACTGTCGGTGTTGTACTCGGGCTGGAAGTTGAAGGGGGTGCCCGAACAATCCGCGATGTTGGTGCTCATGAAGCCGTTGGCAGCGGACGCGATCATGAAGCCGGATTGCCCGGTCGTGAGGTCGGTCTCCTCCGTCTCCAGGGCGTGGCCGCCGTTGATGGAGGCGTTGAAGATGTGGACGTTGACCTTGTCGCCGGGGTTCATGAGGAACGTCTTGTGGTTGGGGGTGAAGGTGGCCAGGTTGCTCAGTTGCGGGCTGGGTGGCCCTGTGGGCACACCGTCAGTCTGGACGAACGCGAAGTTGACAGGCTCGATGCAGTTGTTGTTGCACGACCCGCTGGCGGTGCACTCCAGGCTGTCGAGGTTGAGAGCGGAGCACCAGTGGGTGTTGTCGCAGCTCTCGTTGTCGACGAACGGCGCAAAGCCCGGCGGGTAGAACTGCAGCTCGAGGAAGGCTCCGCCCGCGCCGGGGTACCTTCCGTTGGGTGCGTTGCCGTCGCTCTCAGGCTTGCACGGCAGCTGCGGGAAGGAGTTGGAGTCGCAGATCGCCATCGAGAACCACGGCGCGATGGAGAGCTCGAAGTGGTGGGTCACGTCCGAGCCCGGCGTGGCGACGGTGGGATCGGCAGCTGGGTCCTTGCCGATGGTCTCGGTGATGTTGAAGTCGTTCCCGGTTCCCGGCTTGGTGGAGACGAAGCGCACCGTCGGCTCGTCGTGGCCGATGTAGTGGTTGTTGTCCTCGAACCGCTGCTGATGGTTGGTGCGCGGGTCTGCGCAGACCAGGGTCGGCTTGAGGCTCTTCTGGAGCTTGCTGAAGCCGTTGCAGTCGAGCTCGCCAATGGCGCGCGGCGCCACCCCGGCCGACGACGCCCGTGCCACGCCGCTGACGGCGAGCTGGCCGCCGATGAGGCCGAGCACCCCGGCCACGATGGTCGCCCGCGCGAGACGCCGCGATGACCGTCGATTCGTCATGACGCACCCCCCAGGCGGTGATCGAGCCGTCCCGCCGCGACGAGGATCCTACTCCCACGGGCCGTCGCCTGACGGGCGCGGTGCGTTCGGTGCTTCCAGGCGGCGCACCGCGACAATCCACGTCCGCTCATCATCAGTATCAGATTGCAGGACAGCGGCGATGTAGAGTACCCGGCGCCGGTGGGGAGACCGAGGCCCGAGCCGGCCGAGGAGGATGATGACCGACCAGCGCTGGCCCGACACCATCTGGCTGGCTCGCCACGGCGAGAGCGCCGGCAACGTGGCCCGGGATCTCGCCGAGGCCGAGCATCGCGACTTCATCGACATCGCGGTCCGTGACATGGATGTCGGCCTCTCGCCGCAGGGCGAGGAGCAGGCGGCGGCACTCGGGCGGCGCTGGGCCGAGACGGCTCGCGGCGAGCGCCCCGAGGTGATCCTCTGCTCGCCCTACGTGCGCGCGGAGCAGACAGCCCGGATCGCGATGCATACCGCCGGGACGGAAGACGTCGACATCTTCACTGACGAGCGCCTGCGCGAACGCGAGTTCGGAATGCTCGACAGGCTCACGCGACGCGGCATCACCGATCGCTTTCCCGAGCAGGCGGAGGCCCGCGCCTTCCTGGGCAAGTTCTACCACCGGCCGCCGGGCGGTGAGAGCTGGTGCGACGTGGCGCTGCGGCTGCGCAGCGTGCTCGACACGCTGTCCCGCGACCACAGCGGCGCGCGCGTGCTGCTGATGACCCACCAGGTGGTGATCCTCATGTTCCGGTACCTGCTCGAGCGCCTCACCGAGGCCGAGGTGCTGGCCATCGATCGTGCCGAGGATGTCGCCAACTGCTCGCTGACGATCTACGAGTACGACGCGAATGCCGGGCGACGCGGAGACATGAGGCTGCGCGTCTTCAACGACGTCAGCCACGTGCGGCGCAGCGACGCCGAGGTGACCCGGGAGTCGGACGTGCCGTCCGGTCCACGGTAGACGCCGTGGACGAGACCGTGGTGGTGACCCCGGCGGTGCTGCGCGAGCTCGCTCCGCCGCGGCCGGATGGCAGCGCCCACAAGGGGATGCGCGGCTGCGCGCTGGTGGTCGGAGGTTCGACGCAGACGCCGGGAGCCGCGCTCCTGTCCGGCATCGCGGCGCTCCGGGCTGGAGCCGGGGTGCTGCAGATCGCGACCGTCGAGTCCGCGGCACTGCACCTCGGCACAGCAGTGCCCGAGGCGCTGGTCGTCGGCCTGGCCGAGGGCCGCGACGGCGAGATCGGACCCGGCGTGCGGCGCGCGGGTGGTCGAGCTCGCTGCGGACGCGGACGCCGTGCTCATCGGACCGGGGATGGCCGAGTGAGGCGGGCATCCGGGAACTCGTCTCCGCCCTGCTCCGCGCTGACCGGCGGGCGCCCGTCGTCGTCGACGCGCGCGCCCTCGAGGCGGTGTCGCCAGGTCTGCTGACGGGCCGCGGCGGCCCGGTCGTGCTGACCCCCAACACCAAGGAGGCGTCGACGATGCTGGACATCAGCGTCGACGAGGCAGGCGCCGATCCGATCCGGACCATCGGCCGGCTCCTCGAACGGTTCGGCTGCCCGGTCAGCCTGCGCGGGGGCGAGACCTTCACGGCGGCGCCGGGAGGGCCGATCTACCGGGAGGAGAGCGGAACTCCCGGCCTCGGCACCTCTGGCTCGGGCGACGTGCTCACCGGCTTCCTCACCGGGCTGCTGGCGCGAGGGACCGATCCCCTCGCCGCCATGGTCTGGGCGGTGCACGTGCACGCTCAGTCCGGGCTGCGGCTCAGCGGACGCATCGGCGAGCTCGGCTACCTGGCACGTGAGCTGCTCGACGAGATGGCGAGCGTGGCGACCGAGCTCAGCGCGTAGACAGCATCAGCCGGCGCCCTCCGGAGGGAGGGCCAGGCGAACCTCCGTGCCGCGCCCCGTGGTGCTGGTCAGGGAGACGGTGCCGCCGTGCGCCTCCACGATGTCGCGCACGATCGCCAGCCCCAGCCCAGAGCCCGGGGAGTCGGCGCCCTTGACGAAGCGGTCGAACGCCCGCGGGACGAGCTCCGCGGGAACCCCATCACCATCGTCGCGCACCGTGAGCTGGACGCCGGCCGCAGTGTGCTCGGCCTCCACCCGGATGGTGCCGCCGCGGTGCGTGTGGCGCAGCGCGTTGCCGACCAGGTTGGCGAGCGCGCTCCGCAGGCGCACGCTGTCAGCCGCCAGGGTCATGCCCGGGGGATCGACGGCGGAGGTGAGTTCGCACGCCGGCGGCTGTCGCCGTGTCAGCGAACGCGGCGAGTGCCTCGTCCACGAGGATGGCGACCTCGATCGTCTCCACCTCGAGGCGCAGGCTGCCGGTCTCGGCAAGCGCGAGCGTGCGCAGGTCGTCGACCAGGACCTCCAGCGTGCCGGCGGCTGTCAGCACCGGGCGTAGGTGCTCCGCGTCGCCCGGGTACACGCCGTCGATGATCCCCTCGGCCTGGCCGCGGATCACGGTGATCGGCGTGCGCAGCTCGTGCGCGACATCGGCGAGCACCGACCGGCGGCGCGCCTCGTCGGCCTCGAGCCGGCCGCTCATGGCGTTGAACGCGCGGGCCAGCGACCGCAGCTCGCTCGGGCCGCGGACTGGCACGCGCGCGGAGTAGTCGCCGGCCTCGATCCTGCGTGCCGCGTCCACGAGCCCGGCCGCCGGCGCCGACAGCCGTCGCAACGCGATAACGGCGGCGATCACCGCGGCGATCCCGAGGATCAAGCCCACTGCGGAGATGACTCGCGCGACCGGCGCGGATCCCACGGCGCCCATGGCGCTGAGCAGCAACCAGATCAACGCGGTGCCGGCGCCTCCGAGCACAAGCAGCAGCAGGCCGGCGGCGCACCCGGCACGCCGCACAATGCGGCGACCGTGGCGGCGCCAATCGTCGCCCGACCGGGGTGGCCACGGCCGATCCTGCGGCCACCAGGGCGGCGGATGCCCACCTCGATCCCCCCACCCGCGCCGCCCGCGGGGATGCTGGCTCATGAGCCCTCGGTGAGGCGGTAGCCGACCCCGAAGACAGTCTTGAGCCGGCGCGGGGCGTGCGGATCGTCCTCGATCTTGCGGCGGATGTTCTTGACGTGCGCATCGATGGCACGCTCGTACAACTCCACGGCCACGCCATGCACGGCGTCGAGAAGCTGGGCGCGCGTGAAGACGCGTCCCGGCTGGCGCGCCATGTGCAGGAGCAGCTGGAACTCCGTGGCGGTGAGCTCGACGCGACGGCCCCCGACCGTGGTCTCCATGCTCGGCACGTGCAGCTCCAACGACTCGCCCACCCTGACGACGTCGGCGCCGACGCGCGCGGCGTCAGCACGGCGCAGCACGGCGCGCACGCGCGCCACCACCTCGCGCGGGCTGAACGGCTTGGCGACGTAGTCGTCAGCCCCCAACTCCAGGCCCACGATGCGGTCGGTCTCCTCGGTGCGCGCGGTGATCATGATGATCGGCATCTCGGTGTCGCGTCGCAGAGCGCGAGCGACCTCGAGACCGTCGAGGCCGGGGAGCGTGAGGTCGAGCAGGACCAGGTCAGGTCTGTGACGGTGGGCGGTCATCATCGCCGTCTCGCCGTCGGACGCGGTGACGACGGCAAACCCGGCGCGCTCGAGGTAGTCGCGAAGGATGCGCACGATCTCGGGCTCGTCGTCGACAACCAGGACCGTCCTCACGGAGCGGTCATCGTAGCCGCGGAGCCCGGCGTGGACCGGGATCGCGTGGCGCGAACCCGGTCCGTCGCGGTCATGCGCCTGCTGCGCTGGGCGTCGCCGGCTGTTCACCGGCCGCGTCCCCATGGGCCTGGCGATGCCACGACTCCATGCGCTGGTCGAGACGACCGAGCGCCCGGTCACGAGGCCGGCCGCCGCACCCGGCCCCGCGGAGGCGAGGCCCGCGGAAGCCGAGGATGCGGGGCAGCATCAGGCCGCCCACGAAGGTGAGCGCGGTGAAGCCCGCGTCGTGGGTGGTGACACCCACCGCGACTGCACCGCCCACCGCGATCAGGCCGAACAGCGTTCTTGCCGGACGGAAGTACATGGCGATCTCCTTGTCACGCCGGTTGCTACGTGACCTCAGCATCGCCGCGGCTTGTGAAGCGCATGTGAACGCGGTTCGGAGGTGCGGCGCGGGCGCTCGACGTCATCGCGCACCCGGCGCGGCGAGGCCGTAGGCTGCCACGGTGCCACACCGGCTGTCGCCACGAGGTCGAGTTGGTGTCCCCACGATCCTCGGCATCGTCGTGTGCACCGCGATCGCCGGGGTGGCGACAGCCGGGGGCAGGCTCGCACCCCTGGTCGGCGCCCCCGTCATCGGCCTCCTGTTCGGCGTGCTCGTCGCTGTCTGCGTGCATCCGTCGCCGCGCCTGCGTCCCGGTATCGCCTTCTGCAGTCACCAGGTGCTGCAGGTGGCCGTTGCCGGCCTCGGCCTGCAGCTGACGCTGGGTAATGCCGTCACCGCCGGCGCCCAATCCCTTCCGGTGCTGGTCGGCACGCTGGTCATCTGCCTCGTCGCAGCGATGGTCGTCGGCCGTGTCCTCGCGGTGCGCTCGAGCATTCGCACGCTGGTTGGTGTTGGCACAGCGATCTGCGGCGCCAGCGCGATCGCGGCGGTGACGCCGGTCATCGAGGCGGCCGCAGCCGATGTCGCCTACGCACTCTCGACCGTGTTCGTCTTCAACGCGGTCGCCGTGGTGCTGTTCCCTCTGCTGGGCCACGCGCTGTCGATGTCGCAGCAGGCCTTTGGACTGTTCGCGGGCACCGCCATCAACGACACCTCGTCGGTGGTGGCGGCGGGGTCTGTCTATGGCGCCGCGGCGGCCCAGCATGCCGTCGTCGTCAAGCTGACGCGCACGCTGTTCATCATCCCCATCTGCTTCGGACTGGCCCTGTGGCGCCGACGGCGTCGCAGCGACCGGCGCGCTCAACTCCCGCCCGTCACGCACCTGGTTCCGTGGTTCCTGGTGGCGTTCGTCAGCGCCAGCGCGCTGGTGAGCATCGTGCCGCCGTCGGCTGCGCTGCGGAACACCTTCAACGCCATCGCGCTGTTCCTCATCACCGTGGCGCTGGTGGCGATCGGGCTGAGCACCGACCTCCGTGCGCTGCGAGCGACCGGTCCCCGACCGCTCGTTCTCGGTGCGGTCCTGTGGGTGGTGGTCAGCGTCTCCAGCCTGCTGCTCGCGGCGGCGACCGGGGCCAGCTGACGACGTCAGAGGGCGGTGACCAGGGGGTGGCCCAGGCGCTGACCAGGCGTCCACGCCATCGGTGACGTGCCAGACCCCGTCGATCCCGTCGCGGAGCAGCAGGGACACGCCGAGCGCGGCTCGATACCCGGTCTCGCAGTGGACCGCGACCGGCGCGTGCCGGTCGAGGGTCTCGCAGATGCGGGACAGGTCGGGCGCCAGCCCGTGCACGGCGCCCGGAAGGTGGCCGGCCGCCCACTCGTTGTCCTGGCGGACGTCGATGACGGTGAGGTGGTCGCCGTCGAGGATGCGTTCGGCGAGGTCACCCATGGTGCAGCGGTTCACGCTGCGCGTGTCCCGCCCCTCCCTGACCCAGTCGCGTGCGTCGAGCCAGCCAGACGGCTGGTCGAACCCGATGCGAACCAGCTGCCGGGCGGCCTTCTCCGCGTCCTCGGCAGAGCCGGCGATCAGCACCACCGAGGTCTCGATGTCGACCACCCAACCGACCCACGCTGAGAATGGGCCATCGACCGGGACGCTCAGCGAGCCTGGCACGTGGGCGCTATCGAAGTCCTGGTGGGCGCGGCAGTCGACCGCGACCGCGCCCTGCGCGACGACCTCGTCGAAAGCGGCTGGGCTGAGCTGCGCACTGGTGACCGTCGACCCGCCGGGTTGCGCGGCGCGGTTCAACGGAGCCATGCGCGCGTAGTACGCGGGATACCGTCCCTGCTTGGCGTGCACCGCGAGGAAGCGGGCGAGGTCCGGCGCCGTGGCGAGCGGATTGTCGCGACGCTCGGTACCGATGGTGGTCACGCGCACATCGGAGGAGGCGGCGCCGCAGAAGGAGCCTCCGCCGTGGGTCGGCAGCACGCACAGCTCGTCAGGCAGCGTCAGCAGACGTCGCTGCATGGTGTCGCGGCCCATGCGCGACAGCGCGTACGTCCAGCTCGGTCCGAGCAGGTCGGGCCGTGCCATCGTCCCCACCATCAGCGCCCCGCCGGAGAAGAGCGCGAGCTGGGACCCCTGGCCGTCGAGGAGCAGGTAGCTGATGTGCTCGGGCGTGTGACCCGGGGAGTGGATCGCGCGGAGGCGCAGCGACCCCACCGCGACCTCGTCGCCGTCGCAGACGCAGCGGTCCGCACCTGTGATCCCCGCGTTGTCAGGGACGATGAAGGCGCTGCCCGTGGCGGCGCGGAGGTTGGGACCACCGGAGATGAAGTCGTTGTGCACATGGGTGTCGAGGCTGGCCCGCACGCGCCATCCGTGCTCACCGGCGGTCGCCACGTAGAGGTCGATGTCACGGAGAGGGTCGATGACGACGGCATCCGCGGAACTCTTGTCGACGACGAGATAGGCGCTGTTGCCGAGCTCGGTGGCGACCCACTGTTCGACGACGGCAGGTCCCTCATCGAGCACCGTTGTCACGCGCTCAACACTACCCCTCCCCCTCGACCAGTGCGCGCCATGACGGAGCGGCAGTTCAAGCTCCCGGCAGGCGCACCTCGGCGGCCACCTCGACCACGTCCTTGACCCGAAGCGCTCCGAGGAGGGCGGTGTACGGCTCGATGCCGTACTCCGTCTGGACGATGGACGTGGTTGCGGTGATCCGGGGCGCCTTGGACCGGGCGACACGCAGGCGCAGCATCACCGGGCGAGTGCGCCGCCCGATGGCCAGGTTGCCTGTGATCGACCAGCCTTTCCCCTCCCGGCTCACCGCTGTGGACCTGAAGGTGATCGCCGGGTGCTGATCCGAGCGCAGCACCTTGGTGCGGATGTTGGCCTCGATCTCGGCCCTCTGCGCGTCGGTGATGCCCACCGGGCCACCCCTGGCGTCCACCACCACCAGGGAAGCCGCGTCGATGGTGGCCCTCACCGTCGAGCGAGCTGGATCCGTGGCGTCGACCTTCACCGTGGCCCTCCAGCGCGTCACCACGAGCGTGAGGTCGTGACCCATCAGCGCGGCGGCGCCCTCGCGGCCTGTGCGGACGGTCACGGCGCCCTGCTCGGGACCGAGTGTGTAGCGGCCCGTCCTCAGCGGCATCTCCATCAGGACGAGACGACGCGCTCTCGCATCCTCTGCATGCCGCGAAGCCAGCGGTCGTAGTCCGACGCCTTGCGACCGAAGTACTCCTTCACCTCCGGGTGGGGAAGGATGAGGAACCGCTCCTCGCGCATGCCCTCGAGGACGGCCACGGCGACATCCTCGGGCTCGAGTGCCCCGTCAGCGAGGAAGTCGCGCTCCCCCGCCAGCGCCAGCATCGGCGTCCTCACGCCCTGTGGGCACAGCGCCGACACCCTGATGCCGCGTGACCCATAGGTGATCGCCAGGTGTTCGAGGAACGAGAGCGCAGCTGCCTTGGTGGCTGCGTAGGGGGCGGAGGCGATGTGGTTGAGAAGCGCGGCAGCCGAGGCGGTGCCGACGATGTACCCGTCACCGCGCTCGAGCATGGCGGGGATGACCGCCCGCGCTGCATACACGTGCGCCATGACATGGACGGCCCAGCTCGCGTGCCAGTCACTGTCCGACGCTTCCTCTCCCCCTGCGACGGCGACGCCGGCGTTCGAGCAGTAGATGTCGACACGGCCGTGCGTGGCCGCGATGCGCTCGACCAGGCCCCTGACGTCCTGCTCGCGGCTGACGTCGGTGCGAACCGCGATCCCGCCGACCTCGCCGGCCACCGCTCTCGCGGCCTCCTCATCAACGTCCGCGACCACGACGGCCTTCGCCCCGGCCTCGGCAAAGGCGCGGCAGAGCGAGGCCCCGATGCCGCTCGCGCCACCGGTGACGACCACCACCCGACCGGATGCTTCCACGAGCGGGTGACTCTACGCCGCCACTGGACCTTGCGAGTTCACACGACCGATACTGGCCAGTCGCCGGCCGCTTCCGGTGCAGAGGCAGACGCAGGAGGATCGCGGTGCACGACGGGGACGTCGAGGGCGGCGAATCGCCCCCGGGCGACGCTGACGCGATCGCGCAGCACCACGAGCAGCGCTTCTCCCATTACGACGAGGCCGCCAGGCTCGCCATGGTCGCTCATCCCCTGCCCGGCGAGGACCTCGACACCCCCTACCTGGAGGACGCCCAGATGTGGCTCGGTGTCTACAACGAGCTGCTCGAGTTCAAGGAGAACCTGCTGCGCGACACGGGTCATGCGCTCGACTCCCTCGCCGCACCCGGGCACGACGAGGTGGCCAGGACCGACGCCGTCATCCTGGTCGCCGAAGCGCAGAGATTCCGCCAGCGGCGCCTGCTCTGGCAGCGGCGCTGTGAGGAGCTGGCCAACAAGTCCTGACGCGCTTGCACAGGTGCGCGGGCCGGCCCGCGGTCCGGGCGTCCGATACTGTGCCCTCGCAAAGTGACGGAGGGACGGCGTGGGTCGAACAGCCGAGCTGTACGTTGGGGGTCGATGGACCCCTTCCACCGGTGATCGCCTGCTCGAGGTGGTGAACCCGGCCACCGAGGAGGTGATCGGGTCGGTTCCCGAGGGGACGGCCGAGGATGCCGATCGCGCTGTGGGCGCTGCGCGCCGGGCGTTTCCGGCATGGTC
This sequence comes from Candidatus Dormiibacterota bacterium, assembly GCA_963823765.1. GTDB lineage: Bacteria > Chloroflexota > Dormibacteria > Aeolococcales > Aeolococcaceae > Aeolococcus. Next base: position 344,269 of record CAWGML010000001.1, on the reverse strand, counting down.
GGCGACCCCGGTGGCGGAGCGCGCGCGCTTTCTGAGCGCGCTTCGCGACGGCATCGCCGCCCGCCAGGCTGAGCTGGCGGCCTCGATCACGGCAGAGATGGGGGCCCCGACGAGGATCGCCACAACCATCCAGACAGGGCTGCCGTTGCAGGTGCTCTCGTCGTACATCGACATGGCCGGCGCCATCGATCAGACGGAGACCATCGGCAACTCGATGGTCGTGCACGAGCCGGTCGGGGTGGTGGCGGCGATCACGCCCTGGAACTACCCGCTGCACCAGAGCATCGCCAAGATCGCGCCGGCGCTGCTCGCCGGTTGCACGGTGGTGCACAAGCCCAGTGAGGTCGCACCACTGTCAGCGCACATGCTCGCTGACATCGCCGACGCCATCGGTTTGCCGGCCGGTGTGTACAACCTCGTATCGGGCACCGGCGCGGTCGTCGGGGAGGCACTGGCGCAGCATCCCGACGTCGACATGGTGTCGTTCACCGGCTCGACGCAGGCGGGACGCCGGGTCAGCGAGCTGGCCTCCGGCACCGTGAAGCGGGTCGCACTCGAGCTCGGAGGCAAATCCGCCAACGTCATCCTCGACGACGCCGACGTCAGTGCGGCGGTCAAGGTCGGGGTCGCCAACTGCTTCCTCAACTCGGGGCAGACATGCACGGCGTGGACGCGGATGCTGGCGCCGTCGTCCCGCTACGACGAGGTCGTGACGCTGGCCGCGCAGACCGCAGCCGCCTACACGGTCGGCGATCCCACCGACCCGAACACCCGGCTCGGCCCCCTTGCCAGCGCGGGGCAACGCGACCGCGTGCTCGGCCATGTCACGCGTGGCGTCGCCGAGGGCGCGCGACTGGTGACAGGCGGACCTGAGCGTCAAGGCCTCCCCGACCGCGGGTACTACGTCGCGCCGACCGTGTTCGCCGACGTCGCGGCCGACGCCACGATCGCGCAGGAGGAGATCTTCGGTCCGGTCCTCTCGATCATCCGGTGCGCTGACGAGGACGACGCTGTGCGCATCGCCAACGCCACGCGGTACGGGCTCGCGGGAGCCGTGTGGTCGGCCGACGTGGACCACGCGGTGGCGGTGGCGCGCCGGCTGCGCACAGGGCAGGTCGACATCAACGGCGCGCGATTCAACCCCAGCGCGCCCTTTGGCGGTTACAAGCAGTCGGGCAATGGGCGCGAGCTCGGCCGGCACGGGCTCGAGGAGTTCCTGCTCGTCAAGTCGATGCAGCTGCCGTGACGGTGCGCGCCGCGGTGCTCCGTGAGGTCGGCGCTGCCCTCGGTGTCGAGGAGATCTCCCTGGCGGAGCCGGGTCCCGGCCAGGTGCGTGTGCGCATGGTCGCGACAGGTGTGTGCCACTCTGACCTGTCGCTTGCCCGCGGCACGCTCGCACAGCAGGTCCCGGCGGTTCTGGGACACGAGGGCGCCGGCCGCGTGGTGAGCGTCGGCGACGGGGTCACCGCGGTGCGCGAGGGTGACGGCGTGCTGCTCAACTGGGCCCCACCATGCCGCGCGTGCTGGTGGTGCGAGCACGGCGAACCGTACCTCTGCGCCCGCTCAGGTGAGGCGGCTGCCATCCCGTACGCACACCTGCGCGATGGCACGCCGTTGTTCGGGGCCCTCGGGGTCGCGGCCTTCGCCAGCGAGACCGTGGTGGCGGAATCGGCGTGCATCCCTGTGCCGGAGGATGTCGACCTGGCACAGGCAGCGCTGCTTGGTTGCGCCATGGTGACCGGTGTCGGCGCCGTCGTCCACGCAGCTGCTGTGCAACCGGGCGATTCCGTCGCCGTGATCGGGCTTGGTGGTGTCGGGCTCTGCGCGGTGCAGGGCGCACGCCTGGCCGGCGCGGACACCATCATCGCCATTGACACGGCCCCGGAGAAGGCCGCGCTGGCCACGCGTCTCGGCGCCACCGAGGTGCTCGAACCGGGCGACGACCTCGGCAAGCGCGTCCGCGCACTGACGGGGGGGCGCGGCGTCGACCACGCCATCGAGTGCGTGGGCCGCGCGCAGACCATCCGCACCGCCTGGTCGATCACTCGACGGGGAGGGACGGCCATCATCGTCGGCTTGGGACCGCGCACCGACAGCCTGTCGTTCAACGCCCTGGAGGTCGCTCACTTCGCCCGCACTCTGCGCGGCAGCATGTACGGCAACAGCGATCCCGCCGCCGACATGCCCGTGCTTCTCGAGCACGTGCGCGCGGGCCGTCTCGAGCTCGATGCCCTGGTCAGCAACCGGATCACCCTGGACCAGGTCGAACCCGCATTCGCGGAGATGGCCGCGGGCCGGGGTGCGCGTTCAGTGATCCTGTTCGAAGGAGATGGGAGATGACCGAGAGCAACGGTGCACGGGCCGGCCGCTTCGCCGACCGGGTGGCCATCATCACCGGGGCTGCCCAGGGCATCGGCGCAGCGACGGCGCTGCGCCTCGCGGAGGAGGGCGCGACGGTGGCTGTGCTCGATCGCAATGCCGGCGGCGCCACCGCGACGGCGGACGCGATCGTGACGGCCGGCTTCCAGGCGTTCGGCCTGCCGTGCGACGTGTCGTCAGCAGAAAGCGTCGAAGGCGCCGTGGCGGAGGTTGCCGGCGCCCACGGCCACATCGACGTGCTGGTCAACAACGCCGGCATCACCCGCGACAACCTGCTCTTCAAGATGGACGACGAGGACTGGACCACCGTCCTGCAGGTCAACCTTACCAGCGTCTTCCTCATGTGCAGGGCGGTCCAGAAGCACATGGTTCCCGCCAAGTATGGCCGGATCGTCAACCTCAGCAGCCGTTCAGCTCTGGGCAACCGGGGCCAGGCCAACTACGCCGCGGCGAAAGCGGGCATCCAGGGCCTGACAGCCACGCTGGCAATCGAGCTCGGGCCGTACAACGTCACCGTCAACGCCGTCGCACCCGGCTACGTCGCCACCCCGATGACCGCCGCCACCGCGGAGCGTGTCGGCATGAGCGCCGAGGACCATCAGAGCGCGGTGGCTGAGCGGACACCGCTGCGGCGGGTGGGCCAGCCCGAGGAGATTGCCGCGGTCATCGCCTTCCTGGCCAGTGACGACGCGTCATACGTGAGCGGCCAGACCCTGTACGTCAACGGAGGTGCACGCTGAGATGCGCGTCTTCGAATCCCTCGACGAGCTCCGCGAGGCCGCCGGCGCCGAGCTCGGCGTCAGCGGCTGGCAGGAGGTCACCCAGCAGCAGATCGGCACGTTCGCCGACGCCACCGGCGATCACCAGTGGATCCACGTCGACGCCGCCCGGGCTGCCGCCGGGCCGTTCGGCAGCACCATCGCCCACGGCTTCCTCACCCTCGCGCTGACGCCGATGCTGCTGCACGAGATCTACGAGGTGCGCGGCGTGGCCATGGCCATCAACTACGGCGCCAACAGGGTGCGCTTCCCGGCACCGCTGCCGAGCGGCTCGCGGGTGCGGGCGCGCGCACGGCTCGAGTCAGTCGAGGACGTGGCCGGCGGGGTGCAGGTGGTGACCCACGTGGAGGTCGAGTGTGAAGGCTCGGGCAAGCCCTGCTGCGTGGCCGACCTGGTCAGCCGCTTCCTGGGCTGATCAGCGGGCTTGCAGAAGCGGTCAAGCGAACGCGCTCACCCCGGTGACCGCGTGGCCGATGATCAGCTTCTGGATCTGGCTGGTGCCCTCGTACAGTGTGGTGACCCTGGCGTCGCGCAGGTACTTGCCCACCGGGTACTCGTCGATATAGCCGTAGCCGCCGAAAACCTGCAGCGCCCGGTTGGCTGAGCGAACCGCTGTCTCGCTGGCGAAGTACTTCGCCTTGCTGGCCGCCAGGTCGATGCGCTCGCCGGCGTCGGCGAGGTCGGCGACGACCCACGTCAGCGCGCGCGCAGCATCTGTCTCGACAGCGATGTCGGCGATCATCTCCTGCACCAGCTGGTGCGCCGCCAGCCGCTTGCCGAACTGCTCGCGCTCCTGTGCGTACGCCACGGCCGCCTCGAGGCAACCGCGCGACACACCCACGCAGCCGGCCGCCAGGCTCATGCGACCACGGCTCAGGGCGGCCATCGCCACCTTGAAGCCCCGGCCCTCCTCGCCGAGCCGGTTGCGGTCCGGCACCCTGACCCGGTCGAGGCGCAGCGACGCGGTGGCCTGGCCGCGCAGGCCCAGCTTTCCCTTGATTTCAGCGGCGATGAAGCCGGGCGCATCCGTCGGCACCACGAACGCGGTGATGCCGCGCGGACCGTCTTCACCGCTGCGCGCGAAGACCAGCGCCAGGTCGGCCCAGCCGCCGTTGGTGATGAAGATCTTCTCCCCGGTCAGGAGCCAGTCGTCACCGTCGCGCTCGGCACGCATGGTGAGGCTGCCGGCGTCGCTGCCGACACCCGGCTCGGTGAGCGCGAAACAGCCGAGGTGGGCACCCGAGCAGATCCCCGGCAACCACTCGCCGCGCTGTTCGTCCGTGCCCTCCGCGTACACCGTCTTGCCGAACAGGCCGAGGCTGACGCTGACGATGCCGCGCACCGACGAGTTCCCTCGGCCCAGCTCCTCCATGAGCAGGCAGTAGCCGCGGTGGTCGAATGGCGTGCCTCCGAACTCCTCCGGGATCGTCACCCCCAGGAAGCCGAGCTCGGCCAGCTTGCCGACGATGGCACGGTCCACGGCCTCCGTGCGATCCCACTCAGCACGATGCGGCACCACCTCGCGGTCGACGAACTCCGTGGCGGTCTTCTGGAGCAGCTCATGCTCGGGGGTCAGGGCGAAGGTCACGCACGTCCCTCCAGCTGCGGCTGTCGCGAGGTCCGCTTCTGCTGTGTTCGCATGTCCTCACCGAGCGCGCGCTGCACCACCTGCACAATCGTGGCCAGCGCGCGCGGCGGCACGGCCCTGCGCCGTTCGATCACGAGCCAGCGAAGGCCGACGAAGTCACCGATCCCCATCAAGGCGTACGCGAGCGTCTCCACGTCGTCGACGGCTGCGATCTCGCCCTCGTCGATCGCCGCTCTCAGCGCTCGCGCATAGCCGTCGGCCAGCTGCCTGTACCAGCCGCGGTACACGAGGCCGTCCACGTACTCAGCTTGCCGAACGATGAGGTACAGGCCGCGGTGGCGCGCCATCCAGGCGAAGAAGGCCGCGAAGCCAGCCTGCTCCTTGGCGACACGGCCGGTGACGCCCGCCGTGGCGCGCGCAAGCGTCTCGCGCAGCTCATGGCCGCGCTCCTCCACCACCGCGCGCATCAGCTCTCGCTTGCCGTCGAAGTACAGGTAGAACGTGCCCATCGCCACGTTCGCCGTCTGGGTGATCTCAGCGATGGACGCATCGTGGTAGCCGCGCAACCCGAACACCTCTTCGCCGGCGGCGACGAGACGGTTGCGCGTGCGTTCGCCGCGGGCCGTGAGCGCACCGGCCTCCGCGCGAACTGCAGGCGCCATCCCCTTTCCCCCGCGAGCTGGAAACTGATTCAGGATTCATGTTAGCATCCCCGCGCGGCGTCCTTGGACACAGGGGTGGGTGATGCGGCGCGTCGATGCGAGACCCTCGGCGCCGTCGCCAGCGGCGTTGCTGGTGTCCGGCCTGTCGGTGCATTTCGATGGCGTGGTCGCGCTGGACGATGTCTCCCTCGCCATCCACCCTCGACAGATTCTGGGCGTGATCGGGCCCAATGGCGCGGGCAAGACGACGCTGTTCAATGCGGTATGCCGGTTGGCCACGCCGAGTCGGGGCAACATCACGTATGAGGGGCGATCGCTGCTCTCGATGCGGCCGTCTCAACTGCCCGCACTTGGCATCGTTCGAACCCTGCAGGGGCTGGGGCTGTGGGCCCGGTTGAGCGTGCTCGAGAACGTCATGCTCGGTGCGCCGTCATCGACGGGCATGATGAGTGACCTGCTCGCGCTTCCGCGCGCCGATAGGAGGCTGAGGGGGCGTGGCGAGGCCGCCATGGCCATCCTCGACGACCTCGGGATCGCCGACCGTGCCAGTGCGTTCCCCGCGTCTCTTCCGCACGGCGTCCAGAAGCGCGTGGTCCTGGCTCGCGCCCTCATGGCTCATCCATCGCTGCTGTTGCTCGACGAGCCGGCCAGCGGGCTCTCCGCCGGCGAGGTCGAACAGCTCGTGGAGCTGCTGCGCCGGCTGCGTGCCGACATGGGCATCGCGTTGGTGGAGCACCACCTCGACATGGTCATGTCGGTCAGTGACACGCTGACGGTGCTCAACCTCGGCAGGGTGATCGCTTCGGGCACCCCTGACGACATCCGCGCCAACGACGAGGTGGCCACCGCCTATCTCGGCAGCCAGGTGGCCCATGCTTGAGGTCATCGACCTCACCGTCGCGTACGGCGGCGTGGTCGCCGTGAACGGGCTGTCGCTCACCGTCCCGGCGGGCAGCATCACCACTGTTCTCGGCGCCAACGGCGCCGGCAAGACGACACTCGTGCGCACCATCTCGGGCCTGGTCAAGGCACGCGGCGGGAGTGTCCGCGTGGCCGGCGTCGAGCTGCGTGGGCGATCCCCGGAGAACATCGCCAGGCTCGGTGTCGCCCACGTCCCGGAGGGCCACGGGATCATCGGCGAGATCACCGTCGACGAGAACCTCCGCCTCGGTGGGCTGTGGCGCGACGACCGCGCCGATCGGCGGCTCGCTGTGGACGAGGCATACGAGCTCTTCCCTCCGCTCGCCGCTCGCCGCCACGCGCACGCCGCCAGCCTGTCGGGAGGAGAGCGCCAGATGCTGTCGATCGGGCGTGCGCTCGCCTCACGCCCGCGAGTGCTGCTGCTCGATGAACCGTCCCTGGGCCTTCACACGACGGTGCTGGCGCAGATCATGGCGCGGCTTCGGACCCTGTCGCGCGAACGCAACCTCGCGGTGCTGTTGATCGAACAGAACGCGCGCAGCGCACTGTCTGTCGCCGATGACGCTGTGGTGCTCTCACTGGGCAGCGTGGTGGCGCGTGACCGCGCCGAGCGACTGTCCGGAGACGAGGCCCTGCGCCACGCCTACCTGGGCTTCTGAGATGAGGACATTCCTGATCCTCACCGTCGACGGCATCACCAACGGTTTCGTCTATGCGACCGTCGCGCTCGCCCTGGTCATGATCTGGCGCGCGACGCGGGTCATCAACTACGCGCAGGGCGCGCTCGGCATGTTCACCACCTACATCGCGCTGTACACGATCTCGCACGGGGTCACGTACTGGCTGGGGTTCGTGATCGCCCTCGGCGCCGGCTTCGTCCTGGGTGCGGGGGTCGAACGCATCCTGGTGCGGCCGGTGGAGTCGCGCCCTGCGCTCAACGTCGTCATCCTCACGCTCGGCCTGCTGATCTTCCTCGAGGCGCTGGCACCGATGGTCTTCGGCGGCCAGGTGAAGTCCTTCCCAGCCCCCTTCTCGCGCGTCGACCTGACCGTCGGCTCCACGCAGCTGTTCGTGTCGCCGTTCGACATCTTCGTGGTGGGAGCGGTGCTCCTCACGATGGTGGCCCTGCTGCTCTTCTTCCAGCACACGACGATCGGCCTGCGCATGCGGGCTGCGGCATTCGGACCGGAGATCGCCCGGCTTCTCGGCGTGCGTGTCGGCCGCATGCTGATGCTCGGCTGGGGGCTGGCGGCGGTGCTGGGAGCGCTGGCCGGGCTGCTGATCGCGCCCGCCATCTTCCTGTACCCCAACAACATGGACGAGATCCTGGTCTTCGGGTTCACCGGGGCCATCCTCGGCGGGCTCGACAGCCCGGTCGGGGCGGTGGCCGGCGGGCTCCTCGTCGGCCTGGGGCTCAGCTACGTCGGCGGGTACGCCGGGTCTGACCTCGAGACCATCGGAGGCCTCGTCATCCTGATCGCGGTGCTGATGGTCCGCCCCCAGGGCCTGTTCGCAGCGCGCAGGCAGCGCGCGGCATGACCGGCCTGCACCCGCCGCGCTCCACGATGCTGCGGCACGCGCTCTTCTTTCTCGCCGTCGCGGCGTCGCTGATCGCCCTGTCGTATGTCCTCGACGCCTTCACCGACTACAACATCGCCGGCGTGGCCATCTTCGTCATCGCCGTGGCCGGACTCACCGTGCTCACCGGGATCAACGGCCAGCTCTCCCTCGGCCACGGCGCGCTGATGGCGGTGGGCGCATACACCACAGCGCTGCTGCTCAAGGGTCACCCGGACTTCCCGTTTGTGTTGACGCTGCTCGCCGCCATCGTCACCACGGCGCTGGCCGGCGCGGTGATCGGGCTGGCCGCCGCGCGCCTGCGCGGCCCGTACCTGGCCGGGGCCACCCTGGCCCTGGCGGTGGGGCTGCCCCAGCTGGCGATCCACTTCGGCAGCGTTCTCGGCGGCAACCAGGGCCTCGACGTTGCGCCGCCGACGCCCCCCGCAGCATTCGGCGGTGACTTCCCCCAAGAACGTTGGCTCGCCTGGATAGCCATCGTCGCCGCTGCGCTCACACTGTTCCTGCTGGCCAACCTGGTGCGCGGTGGCAGCGGGCGGACCCTGCGGGCGGTCCACGACGACGAGACCGCGGCGCGGCTGGCAGGCATCGACGTGGCGCGCGTCCAGGTGCTCGCCTTCGTCATCAGCGCTGCGTGCGCCGGGCTGTCCGGCTCGCTGTTCGCGTACTGGGTCGGCATCACCGCGCCCACCGGCTTCGGCCTGCAGTTGTCGCTGCAGCTGCTCAGCGCGATCGTCATCGGTGGGCTGGGCAGCCTGTGGGGCGCGGTGTGGGGCTCGATCATCCTGGTGTACCTGCCCGTTCTCACCAGCAACCTGTCGAGCGGCCTCAACCTGTCGAGCGACATCACCAACAACCTGCCACTGGCGGTCTACGGCGCGGTGTTGGTGATCGCCATGCTGGCGCTGCCGCGCGGCATCCAGGGCACGGTGACCGCACTCGGCGGATCCGTGCGTCACCTGCTCACCAGACGTCGTTTCTATCAGCGGACAGCGGAGGCGGACACATGAAGGCGCGGCGACCCACCTCGAGACGATGGACGAGCGCGACGTGCGTGGCCATGGCCACGGCATTGGTGGCTGCATGCGGCAGCGGGAGCAGCGGTTCGGGCGGCACCAGCAACCAGGCCTCGGCACCCGGCATCACCGCGACCTCGGTGACGATCGGCAGCACGCAGCCCCTCACCGGTCCGGCCGCGCCCGGGTACTCGGAGATTGCCCCGGCTGCGAATGCCTACTTCCAGTACGTCAACGCGCATGGCGGCGTGTTCGGGCGGAGCATCAACTTCAAGTTCCTGGACGACGGCTACAACCCCACCAACACGGCATCGCTGACCCGCCAGCTGGTCCTGCAGGACAGGGTGTACGCGATGTTCGATGCCTTGGGCACGCCCACCCACCTGGCAGTCGTCGACTACCTGAATCAGCAGAAGGTGCCGGACCTCTTCGTCGCGTCAGGGTGCAACTGCTGGAACAACGTCGGATCGCACCCGTACACGTTCGGCTGGCAGCCCGATTACACCATCGAGGGGAAGATCCTCGGCGACTACGTGAAGCGGACGTACCCGGGCAAGAAGGTGGGCTACTTCGCCCAGGGCCCCAACGACGAGTTCGGAGATGACGGCGTCCTGGGGCTGAACGACGTGCTGCAGAACAGCGGTGTCACGGTGGTGAAGCCGGTGCAGTACTACGCGCCCACCACGGCCGGCGCGATGGGCGTCAAGGCCGAGATGGCCGCGATGCAGGCTGCCGGCGTGGACGTGGTGGTGAGCTTCTCCATCCCGGTGTTCACCGCCACCGCTCTGGCATCCGCAGCCAGCATCGGGTACCACCCGGCATTCGTGGTCAGCAACGTCGGTGCTGACCTGCCGACCCTCACCGCGATCCTTACAGGCGGTTCTCTCGGCGTGACGCTGCCCGCCGCGCTGCTCACCGGCATGACCAGCGATTCGTACCTGCCGCTGGTCAGCGACAGCAGCAACGCTTGGATCACGCAGTTCAAGGCGATCAAGACCCAGTACGCGGCCAGCCTCCCCTGGGACGGCAATGTGCTGTATGGCCTGGCATCCGCCTACACCTTCGTCCAGGCCCTTCGCGCCGCCGGGCGCAATCCCACCCGCGACGACCTTCGGCACGCCGTCGAGAACAGTCATTTCAGCGGTGGGCCAGGCTTGGCTCCGCTCGCGTACTCGTCGTCGAACCACCTCGGCTACACAGGCGTGCAGGTGGTGACGCTGGGGGCCGGCAACGTCCAGACGACGGTGGGCCCTCTGTACACGACGGATGACTCCGCCGGCGGTGCGGTCACCCCGTTCACCGGGACACCGTCGACGCCGCCGGCCAACACCATCCCGAGCGATTAGGGCGGGTCACCGGTCGAGGGCCGCGGGGTCACACCCGTGGCCCTCGACGCGCTTGCCGGCGTACGGGTCAACGACCCGAGACCGCCCCATACCAGCGACATCAGAACGGCGGTGGCCCGGTCGGCGGGCACGTCGGGGCGGTCGCGACGCCACAGAGCAATGCGTTCACACGCCCCGATGATCCCCTCGGAGTAGGCAGTGAGATCGTCACGCTCCGCGCTGGGAAACTCCGCGCCGAGCCGCTGGGCGACGTAGACAGCCTGCTGCCGGCGGATCGCCTCAAGGGCATCAGCCGCGGGACCGACCACGGAGTTCTCGCCGATCAGCATGAACCAGCCCTGGCCGAACAACTCGACGAAGCCGAAGAAGGCCGCGAAACCGGCCTCGAGTATCTGCCGTGGGCCGGAGACGGCCGTCACCGCGGCGTCGACGTCGCGCAGCAGCTGCGCACCGGCGTGGCGTATGCAGGCGGCGATCAGGCCATCCTTCGATCCGAAGTGGTCGTACAGCACGGGCTTGGTCACCCCGGCGCGCACGGCGATCTCATCCATGGAGGGGGACCGGAAGCCGCGCTCGGCGAACACGGCCTGCGCGACTTCGAGCAGCTGCTCCTCCCGCTCGGCTCGTGGAAGCCGGCGGCGCAACTCGGTGCTGACCACGGGTTTGACTCTAGCCGAACAGGTTACTTAGAGTAGGTTACCGCAAGTAGCACCCCCGGAGCGCCCCAGCGGGCGGGAGGAGTCCGATGCAGGCAGTGGTGACCGAGAGCCTGTCCCAGACCGGCCCAGTGTGGTGGATCCCCTTGGCCCTGTCAGTGGTCATCCTCGGCCTCGGCTGCCTCGCGCTCGCGCGTCGCGCTGAGCCCGCCGGCCCGTTGTGGCGCCGCCCGGCCGACGCGCTGAGCCGGATCACCGGCCTGCCGGCGTGGTGCGCTGCGTCGATCGCGATGGCCCTCTGGTCACTGTCGGTGGCACTGGTGGGGTTCAGCTGGGACGTGGCGTGGCACGCCGACCTCGGTCGCGACCAGGCCCTCTTCACGCCGCCGCACGTGATGATCCTTGTCGGACTGGCCGGGATCGGGATCGCCGCGCTGACCTCCATCATCCTGGCCACCGAGGACCGCGCCCGGGTCGGTGTGCCAGGTGGGGCGGCTGCGCATCCCCTGGTCCTCGCTGCCGATGGGACTGATGGCCACGGGAGCGCTCATCGGCTTCCCGCTGGACAACTACTGGCACTCGGTCTACGGGATCGACGTGACGATGTGGAGCCCCACCCACCTGCTGATGATCGGCGGCGCCTCCCTGACCCCGATCGCGGCATGGCTGATGCTCGCGGAGGCCGGCCCCTCGGCTGCGAAAGGGCGCGGAGCACGGCTTCTCTCTGAGGCGCTTGCCGCGGCGACGCTCATCGGTCTCTCGACATTCCAGCTCGAGTTCGACCTCGGCATCCCGCAGTGGCAGGCACTCTTCCACCCGGCGCTGATCGCGCTCGCGATGGGCGTGGGACTGGTGGCCGCGCGGGAGGCTCTCGGGCGCGGGGCGGCGCTGCGCGCGACGCTCGGGTTCCTGGTGATGCGCGGGATCATCGCCGTGCTGGTGGCACCCGTCTTCGGCCTGTCGCTGGAACGCTTCCCGCTGTACCTGGCCGGCGCCCTGGTCGTCGAGGCGGTGTTCCTGTGGGGGCCGCGGCTGGCGCCGGCGTTGCGGGTTGCCATCACGGGCCTGCTGCTCGGCACGGTGGGTATGGCCGCCGAATGGGGCTGGACCCACCTCTGGAGCCCGCAGCCGTGGCAGCCACGCCTGCTCGGGGCATGGTGGGTCGTCGTCGGGCTTGCGCTGGTGGGCTCGTTCCTCGGATCCGCACTGGGGCGTGCGGTGGCGCACACGCGCCAGGTGATGCACTTCGCGGGCGTCGGCGTGGCCTTCCTGCTGATGGTCGCGCTGCTGGCGGTGCCGTTCCCGCGCCAGGGCCTGGCGGCCTCCGTCACGGTGCGAGCCACGCCGTCAGGGCCGCGCACACCGACGATCACGCGCGAGGGGCTGGCGACGTTCGAACAGGACATGACCGTGTCGGTCACCGTCTCTGCGGCCAACGCGCTGGACGGCGCCGACGTCGCGCGCATCTTCACGTGGCAGGGCGGCAGCCTCATCATCAGCCCGCTGCGCGCGCGCGGCGACGGCCGGTACGACATCGACGCTCCCATCCCGACAGGCGCCTCGTGGAAGAGCATCGTCTTCGTCGAGAAGGGCGACGTGGTTGCCGCCGTCCCGGTGTCCTTTCCCGCCGATCCGCAGTACGGGCTGGCGGCCATCCCGGCCCCCGTGACCTCGCCCCGCACCGCACAGCTCCAGCCCGCCAGCGCCTACCTCACACGCGAGAGCCATGGCGGGACCGCCCTCCCTGCCGTGCTCGCCTACACGACGCTGGGGGTGATCTTCGTGACCTGGTGCCTGGCGGTGATCGGTGTCGGCGAGGCGATGCGACGGCGACACACCGCCAGCCTGACCGTTCCGTCCTTCCTGCACGGCGGGCGCTGAGCGGCGGTGCCGGCTGGTAACCACGGTGGCATGCCGAGCGTTACCGGGACACGGCAACCGCACAGGAGTCTCTGATGACCGGGCAGCTCACGACCGCCACGGCGCTGCTCTTTGTCGCCGCGACCCTGGCTGGTTGCGGATCGCCTGCCTCGACACCCCCCGCGCGGCAGACCGCGGCGCCCCGGACGCCGAGCGCTGTCCCGTCGCCATCGGCCGCACCCGTTCCATCGGGCCCGTACGCGGTAGTCGTCAGCAACTCACCGCGTCAGGGTTCCAGCTACGACGTGATGCTGATCGACCTGCAGGGCGCGGTGGTCACAAGGGTCACGGCCAAGCTGCCGCTGCTCAAACCCAACCAGACTCTCCAGCTTCCACTGGTCAGCGCGTCGAATGACCTTGTCTACTACCTCGACGGGGACACCGAGATCCACTCCCTCGCCCCCACCGGCGCCACCGCGCTCGCCAAGTCGATCCCCGCGGGATCGACGTCAATCCTTGCCTTCTCGGTGAGCCCTGACAACCAGCGCATCGCCGTGTCGTTGGTCAACCAGAGCACCAACGCGAGCAAGGACACCGGACGCGGGTACGTGGAGGACCTCGCTGATGCCGGCAACCACGTGGACCTGTTCAACAACACCTCCATCGATGCCTTTCGCTGGCCGGTCGGCTGGCACGGCACCGACGTCATCGATGCGGTCGGGAACAACTGCGGCTACGGTCAAACGGGATGCGTCTCGTCGTACCACGTGATCAGCAGCACCACCGGTGCCCGCGACGCGACCGTGTGCGAGACGGCGGCGGCTCAGCCGTCGGGGTCGAGTGTGAACACCGTGCCAGAAGGCCTGCCAGTCGGTGCCGGCGTGGCCTGCGACCAGACCGAGTACTACAACAGCGGGACACCGCCCGACGAAGACCACATCCTGGCCGTCAGCTGGTCCGGCGCGGTGTCAGCGTTCGCGGAGAACACCTCGTCACCAGAGGTCGGCCCACAGCGGTGGTTCAACTGCTCTCTCGCGCCCGTTGGCGCGCAGATGGCCTGCACAGACAACACCACCCAGGCGCTCACTCTGCTGGCTCGGGGCGCGGCCCCGCACAGCCTCGGGCGCAAGTACAACGTGCTCGGCTGGATCGACTCGAGCCATCTCCTCGTCGACGTCGACAGCACGACGCTGGCGGTGCTCACCCCGAGCACCGGCGTCGCCATCAACCTGACCCTGCCCGCCGCCGACAAGGTGGACATGATCGGCGTCGAGCCCGGCGCGCTCTGACCGGCAGCGGCGACTGGCTCCGGTCGATAGCTCCCACTTAACGACGGTTTAACCAGGGCACGTCTACGGTTTCTGGACGGTGATGACCGTCCCCTCCGCCGCGAGCCGCGATCCTCAGCTCCGCGTCGCCGTGCGCGCCGCCGGCGGCCTGGTGGTGCGCCGAGGTGGCGATGACACCGTGCGTGTCGTGCTGGTTCACAGGCCCCGCTACGACGACTGGTCCTTCCCCAAGGGCAAGCAGCGCCGGGGCGAGACGCTCCTCGCCGCGGGGCTGCGCGAGGTGCGCGAGGAGACGGGATTCCTCTGCGTTGCCGAGGCCTCGCTCGGGGTCACCGAGGTCCTCGAAGGCCGCGAGTACGCCGACCGCCGGTCGTTGGGCTTACCCACGCGTTGACCGACTGGCCACGGCCTGCCTGACCGACCCGGTTGCGGGCCACAATGCACCCCGTGCCGCCTCGCCGCCCCCCCCTGTACGCGGGCATCGACGTCGGCGCCACCAAGATCGAGGTGGTGGTCGCCGGGGCAGACTTCGTGCCCTGCGGCCAGGCACGTTCGGCGACCCCGCTGCGCGGCGGTCCGTCCGCGGTTGTCACCGCCATCCAGGCAGCCGTCGAGGAGGCGCTGGCGGCCTCACCCGCCAAGCGGCTCACCCGCGCCGGGATCGGCGTTCCCGGCGAGGTCGATGCGGCCACCGGCGCGGTGGCGCACAGCCCGAACATCCGCGGCTGGACAGCGAGCTACCCGCTGCGCGCCGAGCTGGAGACCGGGCTCGGCGTCCCGGTCGCCGTCGAGAACGACGTCCGCACCGCCCTGCTCGGCGAGCATCGGATCGGGGCGGCGGCGCCCTACCGGGACGTGCTCGCGGTGTGGTTCGGCACCGGCGTCGGCGGCGCGCTGCTGCTCGATGGGGTCATCCGGCACGGCCGGCTCGGTGCCTGCGGTGAGATCGGCCACGCGGTCGCCACACCGGGCGGCCGGCGCTGCACGTGCGGGCGTCGAGGCTGCCTCGAGGCGTACGCGGGCCGAGCCTCGATGGAACATCGAGCCAAGGAGCGCGTCGAGCGCGGCGACAAGACCACGCTCTTCACGCTGATGAGGAAGGCAGGCCGGACCCGGCTCACCTCCGGGGTCATCGCCCGTGCCCTCGACCAGGGTGACCGCCTCGCGAACGAGCTCATCAACGACGCGGTCCGGGCAGCGGGACCGGTGATCGCATCGGCTGTGAACGTGCTCGACGTCGACGCCGTGATCATCGGCGGTGGCCTGGGAACACGCCTGGGCCAGCCCTTTGCGCGACGGATTCACCGGGCCATGCAGCCCCACCTGCTGAACGACGGACGCCTCAGCGCACCGGTCGTGGCCGCCGGGCTGGGTGACCTCTCCGGCGCGCTTGGCGGGGTGGTCCTCGCTGCCGAGATGTCCGCCCGCTAGCTCAGAGCGCGCGCGTGGCGCGCGGCGCCGACGCCGCCTTGCGCGCCGCGCTCTTGGGGGCGTTGGCGCGCTTCGCCGTGGTTGCGGCGCGCGCCCGGCTGGGCGACTTGGCCGCTCCCGTTGCCACCGACCAAGCCCTGGGCCGTCTCGAGGAGCTCGGCGAGCGTGTCGCTCTGCGCTGACGATCCTCGCCTTGATGTCGCTGAGCCGGTCCTGGGCTCGCTCGATCTTCTGCATCCGCTTCACCAGCCTGTCGGCCGAATCGCGCTTGGGCACCGCCAATCCTCCACACCCCCAATGGCCGCCGGGACGACCGGCAGGGCCATGCTACTTGAACTCGACGGCGACATCCGGGCGGGTGCTGCGCACCCGGGGATGTGCGACGTCGCTGACCTCGCGAACGTCGCGGTGCAGCGAGACACGACAGCGCTCCGACAGGGTCGACGGCAGCAGCATCGGGGGCATCCCGGTGACGTCGAGACGACCGTCGCGTCCGAGTTCGCCGACGGCGGCGCCGCGTCCTGGTGGAAGGCGTCGGTCGATGTCGTCGGCGAGCGCGAGCAGGGTGCCCGCCGCCTCCAGTCTCGAGCGTGCGACGCCGCTCTCGCGGCGCAGCCGCGCCGGGACGGCCACTCCACCGGCGCAGAGAAGGATCGCCGCAATGCCCGCCAGCTCGGCGTGCGTGAACCCGTCGAGGTCCGCGGTCGTCGCCAAGCTCGCGCTCTCCGACCAGCGACCGTAGTGGTCGAGGCGTGCGCCGGCATCGACGAGGCGGGAGGCGTGGACAGCCATCTCGAGGAGGTCACCGGTCAGCTTGGGGGCGAGGACGGCAGCCAGGGCGGTCAGGACCAGGCGGCGCCGCTGGGCACCGGTGGTGCCGCCGCGCAGTCGCGCCAGCACCGCGCTGACGCTCGCCTCGCGCACCTGCCGAGGCCGCGCGGCGGTCTGGTCGAGCTGGTCGAGGATCACCCCTTGGCGCACACCGTACCCCGACACCAGGATGTTCTCGGCACCGCTCAGCTCCATCAGGACATCGATGACCAGCGCGCCGCCGAGCACCGACTCCGCGCGGGTCGAGCTGATCCCCGGCACCGAGGTGCGGCGCACAGCTGGGAGTCGCGCGAGACGGTCGACGAGCGTGGCCACGTCGCGGCGTCGCAGCTGGTAGCCATGGAGGCGATTCACCGCTGTCGGCCCGCGGCCGCGGGCTGCCTTGGCCAGCGCCCGGATCGTGCCGCCGGTGCCCACCAGGCTCTCCGCCTGGGCGAGGTCGGTGACATCGACGGCGGCCAGCGCGGTGCGGACGTGATCGCGCAGCGCGGTGAGCTCCTCCGGCCTGGGGGGGTCGTGGTGAAGGAAGGCGTCGCCGAGCCTCAAGGCCCCGAGCGGGAGCGTGATCCCAGCACGGAAGCGACGCCTGGCGAAAGCCGCCACCTCCATGCTTCCGCCGCCGAGGTCGACCACCGCTCCGCTGTCCACGGGTAGCCCCGACACCGCCCCCACGAGGGCCAGACGCGCCTCGTCCTCCCCGCTGAGCACGGTGATGGTCAGGCCGCTGCGCCGCTGAGTTCGGCCACGAACGAGTTGCGGTTGACCGCGTCGCGCACCGCCGAGGTCGCCACCACGCTGACGCCCCGTGCCCCGTGCCGGCGAGCAATCGTTGCGAACGCAGCCAGCGTCTGCACCGTCCGGTTCAGGGCGGACCTGGTCAGCCGGCCGTTGGTGTCGAGGTCGCGCATCAGCCGCAACGCGACGCGCGCGTCGGCGACCACGTCGAGATGCCCCTGGTCGGTGGGGCGCACCACCAGCAGCCTCGCCGAGTTGGAGCCTATGTCGGCGACAGCGCGGGGTCCAAGGCTCACATCGGAGCGGAGTATAGGCAGCCGTCCGCCGCGGACCACCCGTTCGCGGCAGTGCACAATGGGGCCCATGGCAGTCTCGCGCACCGATCCCTCCGCGGCACCCCGCGAGCAGGACGAGGCGGCCCATGACGCCGTTCCGCGGCACCTGAACCGTGACGTTGCGTGGCTCGACTTCAACCGGCGGGTGCTCGCCCTGGCATCCGATGAGACGGTCCCTGTCCTCGAACGAGTTCGGTTCCTGGCCATCTCGGCGCACAACCTCGACGAGTTCTTCCAGATCCGCGGGGCTGTTCTCGCCCAGAACGTCGAGACGGGCCTGAGCGACCGCTCTCCAGACGGGCTGACCCCAACCGAACAGCGCGACCTGTTCCGTCAGCGCACCTGCGCGTTCTCGGATGACCAGGACGCCGCGTACATGAACTCGGTCGCGCCGGCGCTCGACGCTGCCGGGATCCACATCTCCGACTACCACGACCTCGATCACCGCGATCGCGCGGCCCTCGACGCGTACTTCGCGCAACAGCTCTTCCCAGTGCTGACCCCGCTGGCGGTCGACCCCGCGCATCCCTTCCCCTACATCTCGTCGATGTCGCTCAACCTGGCGGTCGTCGTCGCCGACCCGCTGACGCGTGACCAGCATGTTGCTCGTGTCAAGGTGCCCCCGACCCTGCCACGGTTCGCGGCGCTGCCCGACGGCAGTCGGTTCGTCCCCCTCGAACAGGTGATCAGCGCTCACCTCGACGCTCTCTTCCCGGGCATGGACATCCTCGCGCACCAGCCCTTCCGCCTCACCCGCGGCGCCGACTTCCAGCTCGACTCCGATGAGGACGACCTTCTCGAAGCGGTGCGCGACGTTCTCAAGCGCCGGCGCCTCTCACCGCTGGTCGTCCGCCTGGAGATCGACGAGCAGATGTCGGACGAGGTCCGCGACCTGCTGGTCCGCGAGCTCGAGATGGACGAGCGAGATGTGCAGGTCGTCCACGCCCCGCTCGACCTCGCCGGCCTGTCGCAGCTCACCGCGCTGGACCGACCCGAGCTGAAGTACCCGCAATGGGCTCCCACCGTCCCGGCCGCCCTGCTGCCGCAGGAGGGAGGCTTCGACATCTTCGCCGCGGTGCGCAACGGCGACGTCCTCGTACACCACCCCTATGAGGACTTCGACGCTTCCGCCGTGGCCTTCATCGAGCAGGCGGCCTCGGACCCGTCCGTCCTGGCCATCAAGCAGACCCTGTACCGCACGTCCGGCAAGAACAGCCCGATCATCCGCTCGCTGATCCGCGCCGCCGAGTTGGGCAAGCAGGTGGTGGCGCTGGTGGAGCTCACCGCTCGCTTCGACGAGCAGGCGAACATCAGCTGGGCCCAAGCTCTTGAGCAGGCCGGTGTTCATGTCATCTACGGCATCGTCGGCCTGAAGACGCACGCCAAGGTGTCGCTGGTGGTGCGCAACGAGGCAGGTCGCATCAACCGCTACTGCCATGTGTCGACGGGCAACTACAACCCGGTCACCGCGCGCATCTACGAGGACATCGCTCTGCTCACCTGTGACGGTGACATCTGTGCGGACCTCAGCGAGCTGTTCAACGCGCTCTCCGGCTACAGCCGCGATGTGCAGTACCGGCGGATCGTGGTGGCCCCGCAACGCCTGCGCGCCACGCTGGTGGGCTTCATCCAGCGCCAGTCGCGGCCGGGCGGACGCATCGTCCTCAAGGTGAACGGGCTCATCGACTCCGAGATCGTCGACGTGCTCTACGAGGCCGCGGAAGCCGGCGCCGAGGTGGACCTGATCGTGCGCGGCATGTGCACGCTGAACCCCGCGGCGTGCGCGGCGCCGCAGCGGCTGCGTGTCCGCTCGCTTGTGGGTCGATACCTCGAGCACTCCCGCGTGTTCCGCTTCGGCGCCGACGACGGTGCCGACTACTTCATCAGCTCGGCGGACCTCATGCCGCGCAACCTCGATCGCCGCGTCGAGGTCGCCGTGCCCGTGGTTCACAGCGGACTGCGCAAACGGCTCGACGAGATCCTCGACCTGTCGCTCGCCGACGACGTCCTGGCCTGGGAGTTCGACGGGCGGACGTGGCGGCGGGTCCCGACGGTGCATGGCGTCAACGCGCAGGCCGCCCTGCAGGAGGGCGCGAGCCGGCGCAACCGGGGTGGTGGCTGACCCCTCCTCGGGCATGCGGGTGCGGGTGCCGCTGGAGCTGTCCGTTCCGCGACTGCTCACCCAGGCCGGGTTCCGCGTGGAAACCAGCCCATCGCGGCGAATCAGCCGAACCCTCTTCGACACCCGAGACCGTCGCCTCGCCGTCGCGGGAGGTGAGCTGTCGCTCAACCGCCGCGAGGGCTGGCGGTGGACGCGCCAGACCCTCGGCCATCCCAAGCTGACCTCGCGAGTGTGGACTGCGCCGCCGGAGGCGCTCCAGGCGCAGGTGGTGGAGTGGGCCCGCGCCTACCACCGTGGGCGTGCCGTCTCGGAGCGAGTCGCGGTGACCGTCCACAGCCGTAGGCACGAGGTGAGGACGAACCGTGCCGAGGCTCTGCTCACGCTCGTCGAGGAGCGGCTCGACGAGCAGGGCACGTCGGCAGCGACACCGCGACTCCGTCACGTCGAGGTCATCGATGCGCCTGCCGGTGCGACGGCGCTGATCGCCGCCGTCCGTGGCGCGGCCATCGCGGACGCGCCGACGCTTGCCCTCCTGCGGCCGGCCCCCACACGGGCGCGCCGTTTGCGGCTTCCCGGCGACGGTCGGACGGATGCCCGCGACCTCTTCACCCGCAGCACGACGCTCTCGCTGATCCAGTGGCTGTACTTCGATTGCGAGCTGTCATCGGGTTCACCGGACGCCCTGCGCAAGCTGCGCGTCGCGCTGCGCCGCCTGCGCAGCGACCTGCAGACGTTCGCGCCGTTGCTCGATCGCGCATGGGCGGACCAGCTCCGTGAAGAGCTCGGCCGGCTCGGGTCGCGCCTCGGGGACGTTCGCGACGGCGAGGTGCTTGTTGAACGGCTGTCGGGCTTGGTCGAGGTTCTGCCTGACGGTGACCGCACCGCCGCGCTGCCGCTGCTCGACACAGCGAGCACACAGGTTGCCGCCGCTCGTGGCGATCTCCTCAGCGAGCTGGAGCGTCAGCAGTACCTTCAACTCCTCGAGGATGTGTTTGCGGCGGTGACCGCACCGCGATGGAAGAGCCATGCCGATCTGCCGGTGGCGAGGCTGGCCCGGAGGCCGTGGCGTCGCTTGCGCAGCTACGTCGAGTCTCTCGACAAGCCTCCCGAGGACGCGCAGCTGCACCGGGTCCGCATCCTGGCCAAGCGAGCCCGCTACGCGGCCGATGCGTGCATCCCGGCCGTGGGGGCGGCCGCAGCAGAGTTCGGCTGCCCAGCTCGCCGCGCTGCAGACCGTGCTCGGCGAGCACCACGACGCCGTCGTGACCAGGGAATGGCTGCACCGTCAGGCCGATGCGACCACGGGTGTGTCGTTCATCGCGGGCGAGCTCGCCGCTCTCGAGCTGCGCAACGTCGCCGACGCGGCCGCGCGCTGGCACGAGCAGTGGGTGCATGCCTCGCGCCCAGGACTCTGGCGATGGCTGCGCAGCTGATCCACGTCGTGCGGCATGCGCACGCGGGCAATCCAGCCGCGTGGCAGAACGACGATGACCTCCGTCCTCTCTCGGACCGCGGCTGCGGCCAAGCGGTGCGCCTCGTGGCGGCGCTGGGCACCGCACGGCCGGCCGTCATCTACTCCAGCCCGTCCTTGCGATGCGTCGCGACCGTCCTGCCCCTGGCGCGCGCCCACCGTTTGCCGATCGCCACGCTCGACGAGCTGTACGAAGGCGGAACCGCGACAGGGATGCTGGAAAGGCTCGCCCGCGACGGTTCACCGGCTCTCGCCTGCACCCACGGAGACGTCATGGAGGACCTGCTCCGCCTGATCGTGGCGACGGGCATCGGGATGCCCTCACTGACGGCCGAGAAGGGGTCCACCGTGAGCATCGAGCTCGAGGACGGCCGGGTCACCTCGGCGAGGTACGCGCCGCCCCCGTGAGCTGCCCCGCGCTCACGCTGGGTCGAGGCTGTGGTCCGGTGCGCAGCGCAAGGCGCACCTGCTCGACGCGGTCGGTGGTGATGGAGTCGACGCCCGCGTCGGCTACCGATCGCGCGGCGAACGGGTTGTTGACCGTCCACGTGTTGACGTGCAGGTCGAGGCGGTGCGCTTCCTCAACGAGTGGGTTGGACACCGCCCAGTGATGGACGCAGATGCCGGCGGCACCCACGTCAGCGGAGCTGCGCCGCACGTCCTCCGGTAGACGCTGGCGCCAGGGGAGCCCTCCCAGGCGGCTCAGGCTGTCGCGGGGGGCCCGGCGGAACTGCGTCGCCGCCCCGTGGATGTCGAGGGCGCCACGACGCAAGCCCGCCAGGCTCGAGTGGCTGCGCCACAACCCGGCCATGACGCGCTGCACGTGGTGCGCTCGGCGGTCGCCCATGTCGGGGTACGAGGGCCAGCGAGCCACGCGCGGGGCGGCGAAACGCAGGTGCACCAGCCACGGGATCTTCTCGGTGCACGTGGCGAAGATCCCGAGGTCGGTTCGATCGCGAAACCAGACGCCGAGGAGCTGGGCCGCGCGGGCGCTCTTGAGGTCGAGGAGGATCGGGATGCGGCCGTCCAGGTGCTCCACCGCGTCGTCGACGGTCATAAGCTCCGGGTGCAGGCCACGCAGCTCCCCGAGGTCGACATCGCCGACCAGCCGCCCGTCGGTGAGAAGCGTGTCGTGGCGCACCACCAGCGCCCCGTCGGCGGTGCTGCAGACGTCGAGCTCGAGCCGGTCGATACCCGCGTGCAGAGCGGCGTCCAGGTGGCGTCGCGCCGGCGACCCGCACACTGTCGATATCGCCAGGCCGGCATGCCCGACGAGCTCGATGTCCCTGCCCATGCCCACAGCCTACCTGCGGAACGGTTAAGCGGAGGTTGGCGTCTGGTTCAGAGCTGTGGCCGACTTGTCGGCGGCCTCGAGCCGGTCCAGCCGGTATCCAACGCCGAAAACCGTGGTGATCCGGAACGGCAGTGTGTTGAAGCGCTCGAACTTCTCGCGCAGCCATCGGATGTGGACGTCGACCGTCTTGTGATCGCCAAAGAACTTGCTGCCCCAGACCCGCTGGATGATCGTCGATCGCGAGAGCACCCGGCCGGGATTACCGAGCAGGAGCGACAGAAGGTCGAACTCCTTGGGGGAGAGATGAACATCCTCGTCGCCGACGCGCACCGTGCGAGCGGCTCGATCGAGCCGGAAGCCGCCGAATTCCTCGACCTCGCCGGTGTCGAGGTTCTGGGTCCCAGCCACCTCGGAGCGTCGCAGCATGGCTGCGACCCTGGCGAGAAGCTCGTTCAGGGAGAAGGGCTTGGTGACGTAGTCGTCCGCGCCCACCTGGAGCCCCACCACCTTGTCGAGCTCACTGGCCTTGGCGGTGAGCATGAGGATCGGCGTGCTCATCTCCGCGCGGAGCACACGACATACCTCCAGCCCGCTCATCTCCGGGAGCATCAGGTCGAGCAGGATCAGGTCGGGGCGCCGCTGCCGGGCAAGCTCGATGGCAGCGGTACCGGTGGCAGCCTCGCTGACCTCATATCCCTCGCGGGTGAGGTTGTAGCGCAACGTCTGGCTGATGTTCTCCTCGTCCTCGACCACGAGGATCCGCTTGCGACCGCGGCTCGCGCTCATCAGCCGAGCTCCTCGACGTTGCCGGTCTCCAGGAAGACGAGGTCCTCAGCAAGGTTGGTCACGCGGTCCGCGATCCGCTCGAGGTTCATGGCGGCAAGGATCAGTTGCGTGCCGGCGTAGACGTCACGGCTGTTGGCCACCATCAGCGCGAGGATGTCGTCGACGATGCGGTGGTACATGCGGTCTACCCGGTCGTCACGGGCCGCGATCTCCCGCGCTCGGTCTATGTCGCGCGCAACCAGCGCGTTGAGCATGTCGCGCACCTGTTCTGCGCAGGTTCGGGAGAGAACCCCGAGGTCGATGGGCGCGCCCACAGGCGGCAGGTCGGCGAGATTGCGGGCGATGCGCGCGACGTTGACGCAGTGATCGCCCATGCGCTCCAGCTCATCCGACATGTGCAGGAAACCCAGGATCTCGCGCAGGTCGCGTGCCACCGGCGCCTGGGTGAGGATGACCGAGAGGCAGTGCTCGTGCACCTCTACCTGGCGCGCGTTGACGGTGTCGTCACCGGTGATGACGCGCGACGCCAGCTCGATGTCACGGTTGACGAGCGCACGGGTTGCGTGGTTGATGGCGTTGTCGACCATCTCGCCCATCTCGAGGACGAGCTCCCGGACCTGGCGCTGCTCGCTCTCCAGCGACGGGCGATGTGGGTGTGCCAACGGCTCCATCAGCCGAATCGACCCGTGATGTAGTCCTCCGTGCGCGGATCGCTGGGACGGTTGAACAGGTCGCGCGTGATGTTCATCTCGACGAGCTCACCGGCACGGCCGGCGCCCATCAGCATGAACGCGGTGAGGTCGCTGATCCTCGCGGCCTGTTGCATGTTGTGGGTGACGATGATGATGGTCACCTGGTCGCGAAACCCCCGCATCAGCTCCTCGACGCGCAGAGTTGCGATGGGGTCGAGCGCCGATGTGGGCTCGTCCATGAGGATCACGTCCGGCTCGACTGCCAGGCTGCGGGCCAGGCACAGCCGCTGCTGCTGGCCACCGGACAGGCCCAGCGCGGACCGGTGGAGGCGGTCGTTCACCTCATCCCACAACCCGGCCCGCGTCAGCGCCCGCTCCACGGGCTCGGCAAGCTCCGCTTTGGAACGGCGGCGCTCGAGGCGGAGGCCGTAGGCCACGTTGTCGAAGACCGACATCGGGAACGGGTTGGGGCGTTGGAACAGCATGCCCATGCGGCGGCGCAGGGCGATGACGCCGGCCGGATCGGTCGGCGCCGCGCTTCCATCGAGAAGGATCTCGCCCGCGCTCCGATAGCCGGGCACCAGGTCGTTCATGCGGTTGAGGGCGCGCAGCAACGTGCTCTTGCCACAACCGCTCGGACCGATGATCGCCGTGATGCGTCCCTTCGCGGCCGAGAAGTCCACATGGCGCAGCGCTTGGAACTCGCCGTACCACGCGTCGAGCCGCTGGGTCTCGACCGCCGGAGGAGGGAGGACCTCGGTCGCCTGTGCGGAGATCGTGTCGGAACCGAGTTGGAAGCGGATCTCAGCCGACATTACGCTCCTTGGAGGCGCCGCACGACCCGACCAGCCATGTAGCGAGCGGCGATGTTGAACATGAGCACCAGAAGGATGAGCAGCGCCGCCACACCGTCCGCGTACGCCGCGGCGTCGGGGACGGTGCCCGGCTCCACCTGGCTGCGGAAGACATAGAGGTCGACTGCCAGTGTATCGCCGGGGAGGAAGGGATTGAGGCTCAGGTTGCCGTGGGCGGTGGGGGTGCCCACGGTGCCGGTGAAGAGGACAGCGGCCGACTCACCGAAGCACCGTCCTGCGATCAGGATGACAGCCGTGACCAGTTGCGGGAGCGCCGCCGGGAGCAGCACCCGCGTGATCGTCTGCCAGCGGGTGGCCCCCAACGCGAGGCTGCTTTCCCGCAGCGTGGGCGGAAGGGAGCGGAGCGCGTCCTCGGAGATCCGCACCGCGTACGGCAGGGAGATGACCGTCAGCGCCAGGGCAGCCGCGAGCCGCGAGGGATGGCTGCCTGTCGCCTGCACGAAGAGGGCGTAACCAAAGAGGCCGACCACGATCGAGGGCAGCGTCGCCAGGGTCTCGGTGGCTCGGCGCGCGGCATTGACGAGCCGCCCCGTGCCCGCGTACTCGGCGAAGTAGATGCCCGACGCCAGGCCCGTCGGGACGGTGAGGATGAGCGTGAGCACGAGCAGGTAGAAGGTGTTGAAGATCTGCGGCCCTGCGCCGCTGCCGGGCCCGTCGGTGATCGGCGGCTGGGTGTAGAAAGCACCACGGACCAGCTCGGACCTGCCTTGGATGACGGTGTACACCAGGACGCATGCGACCAGCCCGAGGAAGAGGGCTGCGACGGTGCGGATGGCCCCGTAGGCGACAGCATTGGTGAGGCGGGCGCGGCGGTTCATGAGATCACCTCGCTGCGCCGCTGCACCACCCTGACGGCGGTGACGCACCCGAAGGTGATCAGCAGCAGCACCAGCGCCAGCATGTACCGGGCAGCTTCGGCCTTGGGGTTGGCGCCGAGGTTGCTGATGCCGTCGGTGATCGTGGTGGTCATCGTCATCCCGGGCTCCACGAGGAACGACAACCCCTTCTGCAGCTGGGGCAGCTGCGGCACGTTGCCGATCACGAGGGCCACCGCGAGTGCCTCGCCCATCGCGCGAGCGAGGCCGAGCACGATCCCACTGATGATCCCCGGACGCGCAGCCGGGATGAGCACCCGCCACAGCGTCTGCCACGGGGTCGCCCCCAGGGCCACCGAGCCCTCGCGCAGCGACCCCGAGACCGCCTGGAGCGCGTCGGCGCTGAGCGTCGCGATGGTCGGCACGACCATCACGCCGAGGACGACCGCCGCCGCACCGAACCCGTACCCGCTGGCACCTGGTGGCGCGAAGCCCTGCAGTCGCGGCACCAGGAGAATCAGGCCGATGTAGCCGTACACGATGGACGGCACGCCGACGAAGAGCTCGATGGCCGGGCGCAGCACCCGTTCACCGACCTGGTTCCCCTGTTCGGCGATGACGATGGCCAGCGCCAGGCCGACCGGCACCGCGATGACCAGGGCGAGGGTCACGGCGGTGATCGATCCCGCGATCGGGGTCAGCGCCCCGAACCGCGGCAGCGGGAACCCATTGGCCGTGGTGTGAGCTGCCCCCTCGGGGTCCCAGGTCGCCGAGCCGAAGAAGTTGTCGAGCCCGATGTGGACGAAGCCGGGCCAGGCGTTGATGGTGAGGAAGACGACGACCAGTCCCACCACGACCAGGCTCATGGCCGCGGCGCCACCGAAGCCGACCCGGGAGATGCGCTCCGCGCGAAGCCGGCGCCGCCACAGTGATGGCGCCGGCTCGATCGCCGAGGGGAGACTGGTCACAGGACGCGAAGACTAGTGATCCACAGCGGCCAGGCGGGAGGTGGTGCTGAGCGGGAGGTAGTGGAGGTCGACGAGCGACCCGCTCTGGAAGGCTGGGCTCAGGATGTACTGGATGAACGACTGCACGAGCACGCTCGGCTGCTGCTTCGTGAAGCAGTGCTCGTGCGAGAAGAACGGGTAGGTGCCGTTGGCGACGTTGGCCGCGCTCGGGGTGACGCCATCGATCTTCAGCGGGATCAGGCCGCTGCCCGAGGTGACCGAGGAGTTGGTCAGGTAGGTGATGGCACCAGGGGCGGTGGCCATCGAGGTGACGAGCGTCTGGGTGGTGTTGACGATCTGAGCGGGGTTCGACATCTCGTTGGTGCCCTGCATGACGTCCTTGTCGAACGTGAAGCGGGTGCCCGAACCCGCTGTCCGCTCGAACACCGCGATCGGCGTGTTCGACCCACCGACCTGCGACCAGTTGGTGGTCTGCCCGCTGAAGATGGACCGGACCTGGGCCGCGGTGAGGTTGGTCACGCCGGCCCCGGAGTTCACGACCACGTCGAACAGGACTAGCGCGACGGGATGGTCGACGATGGTGCTGGCGTCCACGCCCTGCACCAGGGTGGCCGGGATGTCGCTGTCGCCGATGTCGACTGTGCCGGCGGCTGCCTTCGTGACCCCCGTCGACGAGTTGGTCGCCGCCACGGTGATCGTCGCGCCGGAGCACTTTGCCTGGTACTCGTCTGCGGCCTTCTGGATCAGCGCCTTGATCGCGGAGGAGCCGTCAGCGCTGATCGAGCCCGTGGCGCACGCCGCGACCGCGCTCGGCGTGGCCACCCGCGCTGTCGCCCCCGTGCCACCGGTGTTGGTGGAATCACCGCACGCGGCGAGCAGAACGACCGCTGCGGTCGCTGCGCCGATGCCAAGAAACCGCGATACGACCATCTTCAACTCTCCCTCCATGAGTGACGTGACCTGAAACTCTCGCTTGGATGCAACCGCATGTTTCGATGCTCGCGCACCGGCTGTTGTCGGCTGTTTGTTGGGCGGTTAAGCACCCGTTAAGCTGGCTGCCGGAGCCCGTGCGCGGAGCCGACGGTTCTATATTCGCCCCGTGCAGAACAGCGACTGGTTGGAGTCCGTGCGGCTGGCGGACGTGCTCGCGGAGGTCCTCGAGGATTCCGACGAAGGCCTCCTGCTGGTCGACGACGAGCGTCTCATACGCTTCGCGTCGCCCACGGCGCTCCGCCACCTCGACCTTCGCGCCAACTCGATCGGAAGGCCCATCGCCGAGAGCCACGGTGACTACCGCCTCGTGCGTCTGCTGGCGTCGGCCACGGCAACCGATGAGGTGGTGGAGGCGCATTGGAGCACCACGGACCGCGAGCTCTCCGTGCGGGCGCGGCGCGTGGGACGTCCGGGCGGCGGCGTCCTGCTCTGGGTGCGCGACGAGACGAGGATCCGCCACCTCGAGAAGATGCGCAGGGACTTCATCAGCAACGTCTCGCACGAGCTGCGCACGCCACTGGCGGCGATGCGGGTGATGGCCGAGACGCTGCTGAGCGGCGCGCTGGAGGACGGACCGGCCGCCCATGAGTTCGTGCACCGGATCGGGCTCGAGGTCGAGCAGATGTCGCAGATGGTCGAGGAGCTCCTGGAGCTGAGCGCGCTCGAAGGCGAGGAGCGGCCTGTACCGGATGAACCCGTGCCCGTCGTCGACCTGCTCATCGCCGTCGACCGCCTCCGACCTCTCATCGAGGACAAGGACATCAACCTGGTGTTCGATGTGCCTGCCGACATCCCGCCGATCCGCGGCGACGTGTCTCACCTCCAACACGTGCTCCGCAACCTCGTGCACAACGCGGTGAAGTTCACCCCGCAGGGCGGGACGATCACCATCGCGGCGGCCCGCAACGGCGACCAGGTGGAGCTGCGCTGCGCCGACACCGGCGTCGGGATCCGCACCGACGACCTGGCGCGGATCTTCGAGCGATTCTGGAAGGCGGACAACTCGCGGCGCCGCGACGGCGAGGGGTCGGGGCTCGGGCTGGCGATCGCGCGCCATGTCGTCGCCGCCCACCACGGGAGCATCCGGGTCGAGTTCGAGCTCGGCCACGGCGCGACGTTCATCGTCACCGTGCCGGCATGGATGGGCGTCACCTCCCCCGCACGCTGACCCAGGCCGGCGATCGGTCAGGCGGACGACATCCGACCTGCGTCGATCCACCCGGGCAACGCAGAGCCGTCGAGGATGCGCCGCGCCAGCGACGTCGCGGCGTTGACTGCGAACCCCATGCCGTGGCCGGTGTAGCCGGCGCACACATGGATGCGCCGCGAGCCGGGTGCGAGACCCACCAGCGGCAGCCCGTCCTCGCTGAAGCCCATCGTCCCGGCCCAGCGGTGGGTCACGTCCGTCCTCACCGCGAGGGCGCGGAGCTGCGACTCGAGATGGGCCTGCACCAGCTCCGTGGTGTCGAGGGCGTAGCCGACCTCATCTTCCAGCGCGCGATGGCGGAAGCCGCCGACCAGCACCGTGCCGTCATCACGCTGGCGCCAGTAGCGGTGACCCCACTCGGCGTAGACGGGCAGTGGGATCACCATGGGGGCCGGAGCGGCCGCCAGCATCTGCGCGCGCACCGGCGCGATGCGGATGGACGGCAGCAGCTGCGACGTCCAGGCGTTGGTGGCCAGCACCACGGCCGCAGCATCCACTGACCTGTCGCGGAGCTGCACGACTGCTGTGTTGTCGCCATCCTCGACAGCAACGACGGGGTGCCCTTCGAAGACGCGGTCCGCGTGGGCGCGGGCCATGCCGCCGACCAGCCGCACCGGGTCGATCTCGCCGTCGGACTCGTTGATGAGCACGCAGAGACTCCCCGGGACGCGCGCTGTGGAGCTGATCTCCCCGGGGAGGCGATCCTCGGCCAGCATGGCCGCGGACGCCTCGAGGCTGGCGGCCTCGGCCGCGTCGAGAGCGGCGATGATGCTGCCGCGGACGTGGTGCGCCGCGTTGAGAGGGGCCGCCGCCGCCGCCACCAGCGCGTGGTTCTCGATGGTGAACGCCCACACCTCCGCTGCCGTGGCGCGCCCGTGGCGCTCGACGGCACGGGCGTAGTTCTCGGCGGCGCCGGCGAGCAGGAAGCCTGCGTTGCGGCCGCTGGCGCCGGCGGCGAGGTGCTCGCGCTCGAGCAGCACGGCGTCGGCCCCCCGGCGGCGCAGTGCGTCGAGCAGCGCAACGCCGGTGATGCCTCCGCCGACGATGACCACGTCGACACGCCGCGGCAGGCTCGCGGGCGGTGGAAGCGCGGGAGGTGTGCCCCAGACGGACTTGGTCGAGCTCACCCGGTCGGCCTGCTCACACCGAGACGTCGGGCGGCCGGTGCCCGAGCGCGCGCAGCGCGCGCAGGTACTTCGGTGTGGTGTCCACCTCAGCGCCTGCTGCCACGAGCAGCCGCACCAGGCGATCGGCGAGGTCCTGGCCGGCACTGTCGTGCTCCACCTCCACCTCGCTGAAGCCGCCGACCACGCGCTCGCCATCGAGGATGGTCACGCGGTCGTGGACCAGCTCGGCACTGCCATCTCGCTGTGTGACGTCGATGCGGTGGCGCACCGTGTCCAGCTCCGCGACCGGGTGCAGCGCGGTGGCGTCCACCCACTGCGCCAGCCGCGTCATGAGATCCGGGGGGATGTCGTCAGCGGGGGCCGTGCGCTCGACCTCCTGACGGACGACGGCGTCGCCCTCGCGTCGCGAGCGGCCCTTGTACGTCCACACGCCGTTGCGGTGACGCAGTCCCACCCCTGCCTGCGCCAGCGCGAGGTCATCGCTGTCCCAGTACACCGCGCGCAGTCGCTCGTCCCCGCGATCGGCGATCGCGGCGTCGCCGAGGCCGGTCAGTGCCGGCAGCACGAACTGATCGCCCACCGCCAGCTTGACCTCACGCTCATCGGTCTCGGGATCATCCGGGGCGGCCCCATCCATCAGGGCCTCCCATCCGTGTAGTCGGCGAATCCCGGCCAGGCCGCGACCATGCGGTCGACGAGCGGGCCCGGCACTGGCAGGTAGGTCCCGCTCGCCTCGGCTACCACGGTGCCGTCCTCGAGCGACATGAGCGACTCGGCGCGCATCACCCGGCGCGTGAATCGTGTGGTCCAGCCCTCGACACGAAGAGCCGCGCCGAGCGGAGCCACCTGCCGAAAGCGCGTCTCCATCCTCCCGGTCACCACCCAGCGGTGGTGCAGCACCGAGCAACGGCCCATGACGTCGTCGAGGACGGCGGCGATCAGCCCTCCGTGCACGAACCCGGGGAACCCGGCGTGTTCCTCACCGGCCACCCAGGTGGTGACCACCCTGTCGCCGGTCAGGTGGTACTGGAGGTGGAGACCGCTGGGGTTGCGCATCCCGTGCACGAAGTTGCGCTGGTAGTCGCTGTGGTCGTTGAGCCACGCCTGGTCGAGCGTGTCGTCACCCTCGGTAGTGCCCACTCGCGCAGGGTACCCAGCCGGCCCCGGCCGGCGTTACCCGAGCCGCTGCGCGCCACCCAAGTAGGGCTGCAGGGCGGCAGGGACGAGCACGCTGCCGTCCGCCTGCTGGTACCGCTCGAGGAGGACATCGAGGATGCGCCCAGCCGGCAGCCCACTGCCGTTGAGGGTGTGCACGTACTGCGGCCGCTCCCCGGGCGCGGGGCGGTAGCGGATCTGGGCGCGACGCGACTGGAAATCGCCGAACACGCTGCAGGACGACACCTCGAGCCAGCGATCCATACCGGCGGCCCAGGCCTCGACGTCGTACTTCTTCCATTGCGCGAAACCCATGTCGCCACTGCACATCAGCAGCACGCGGTAGGCGAGCCCGAGGCGCTGCAGAAGGGCTTCGGCGTGGCCGGTGAGCAGTTCGAGCTCGTCCAGCGAACGCTCCGGCGTGGTGAATCGAACCATCTCCACCTTGTCGAACTGGTGCATGCGGATGTACCCGCGGGTGTCCTTGCCCGCGGCGCCGGCCTCGCGCCGCCAGCACGGGGTGAAGGCCACGTGGGCGATGGGAAGTGACGCGCCGTCCAGGATCTCGTCGGCGTAGAGGTTGGTGACCGGCACCTCGGCGGTGGGGATGAGGAAGAGGTCGTCGTCCGTCTTGTACGCGTCGTCCTCGAACTTGGGAAGCTGCGCGGCGCCGACCATGGCGCTGCGCCGCACCAGGTACGGCGGGGCGACCTCGCTGTACCCATGTTCGGTGGTGGCCACGTCGAGGAAGAAGGCGCTGAGAGCTCGCTGCAGGCGCGGGCCGTCGCCGCACAGGACCGCAAAGCGCGAGCCGCTGATCTTGGCGGCGCGCTCGAAGTCGAAGATGCCCAAAGCCTCACCGATCTCGTAGTGGGATCGCGGTTCGAAGTCGAACTGCGGCCGCTCACCCCAGGTGCGGACCACCACGTTGTCAGCCTCGTCCTTCCCCGCAGGAACAGACTCGTGCGGCGGGTTGGGGACGTGGAGGAGCAGCTCGTCGACGCGCTCGTCGAGGACGGCGAGCTGTGATTCTCCCGCCTGGATACGCTGTTTCAGCTCGCCGAGCGCAGTGCGCTGCTCGGCTGACGGCGCGCCGCGGATGCCCGACGACTCACGCTTCTGCTCAGCCCGCAGCGTCTCCACCTCTGTCCGCAGCCGGCGCGCCTGGGCGTCAAGCTCGAGGATCTCGTCGATGGGGGCATCCTCACCCTTGAGCCGGGCGCCCTCACGGATCGCCTCCGGGTCGTCGCGCAGGCGCTGCAACGGGATCACGGCGTCACGTCTCCTCGGCCCGCCGTGACGCCGACAGGTGCGAGTCGTCCCCGTGGGTGTCCTCGCGGTGGCGCGGGCGCATGGTCGGGAAGAGCAGCACATCGCGAATCGTCGGCGCGTCAGTGAGCAGCATCACCAGACGATCGACACCGATGCCCAGGCCGCCGGCGGGGGGCATGCCCACCTCGATGGCCTCGAGGAAGTCCTCGTCGAGGTGGAACGCCTCCTGGTCGCCCGCAGCACGCAGCTGCGCCTGCTCCTCGAAGCGCGCGCGCTGGTCGATGGGATCGTTGAGCTCGCTGAACGCGTTGGCCACCTCGCGACCGGCGACGACGAGCTCGAAGCGCTCCACGAAACGGCTGTCATCGCGGCGCCGCCGCGCCAACGGCGAGACCTCGGCGGGATAGTCGAGCACGAACGTCGGATCCCACAGGTCGGCCTCGACGCGCTGTTCGTAGATCTCGGACAGCGCACCACCGGGGCCGGCCCCTGGACCCAGCTCCACGCCGAGCTCGCGGGCGCGGTCGGGAAGCTCGTCCCACGCCTCGAGCGGATCGAACCCGCACGCCTGCGCCACGAGGTCGACCATCCGCTCGGCGCGGAAGGGCGGTGCCAGCAGCAGCTCCCTGCCGCCGAAGCTGCGCCGCAGCGGATCGTCACACGGGAACACTCCACCCTCCTCTCCGCTCTCTTGGGGTCCAAGGGCGTTGGCCGCGTCCACGATCAACGACTCGGTCAGCTCGCGCATGCCGTTGTAGTCGGAGTACGCCTCGTATGCCTCGAGCATGGTGAACTCGGGGTTGTGCCGGGGCGACAACCCCTCGTTGCGAAAGACACGACCCATCTCGTAGACACGACGGTAGCCGCCCACGAGCAGCCGCTTGAGGTGCAGCTCGATGGCGATGCGCAGGTACACGTCGGCGTGCAGCGCATTCCAGTGGGTGACGAACGGCCGCGCGTGACCGCCGCCCGGGATCGGTTGCAGGATGGGTGTCTCCGCCTCGAGGAAGCCGCGGCTGTCGAGCGTGCGCCGCAGTGAGCGGACCACCGCGGTGCGCGCAGCGAAGTGACGGCGCTGCTCCACGCTGCCGAGCAGGTCGAGGTAGCGCTTGCGGTACCTCGTCTCCTGGTCCTGCAGCCCGTGGTACTTCTCGGGCGGTGACTGCAGTGCCTTGACGAGCAGGGTGACCTCGTCGGCGACGACGGTGGCCTCGCCGCGCCTGGTCCGCATCACATGACCGCGCACGCCGATGATGTCGCCGAGGTCGATGAGCCTGACCACGGCGAACTGCGTCTCGCCGATGCGATCGAGCCTCAGCCACACCTGGAGGCGCTCATCCTCCGCCTCGATGTGCGCGAAGCAGCTCCTGCCCTGCTGGCGGAACTGCATCACGCGGCCGGCAACGCGCACCTCGGGACCTTCGGGAGCGTCCGCTCCGTCGGAGGGGCTGGGCAGGCCGGCCTCGAAATCGGTCAGCAGGCGGCGCGCACCGTCGAGGCTGACGCTGGGAACGAAGTCGACGTTGTACGCCGGCACTCCGAGCGCGGCCAGCTCGTCAACCTTGCGGCGACGTTCGGCGAAGAGATCCTCGGCGGGCATAGCGCCCTATCTTCGGGGTTCGCCGCGCTCTCAGGAGACCCGGACGATCTTCACCTGGCGCGGTCCGCCCGGGCTCTGCACCTCGACGGACTCCCCGTTGCGGTGTCCGATGAGCGCCTTGCCCACCGGCGACTCCATGGAGATGCGTCCACTGGCGACGTCGACCTCGGCAGGTCCGACGATCGTGAAGACCTGCTTGCCGAACTCGTCCTTCAGCTCCACCTCTGAGCCGACGCGTACCACGCCGCCCTCGCTGGGCTCCTCGATGGTGACCGCGTTGCGCAGCATGTTCTCGAGCGTGAGGATCCGCCCCTCGACCATTCCCTGCTCGTTCTTGGCGTCCTCGTACTCGGCGTTCTCCGAGATGTCGCCAAAATCCTTGGCGTACTTGATGCGCTCGGCGATCTCGGCGCGGCGAACCGTGCGCAGCTCTTCGAGCTCGACCTCGAGCTTCTGCTGTCCTTCGGGCGTGAGGAGAACGGGCTTGTCCATGCAGTGAGACCTCGCCACACGGGAGCGTGGGGCGCTCCCTGCGGATTGAGACGCCGGAGTATAGGTGAGGGCCGCATGTCACGGATGTCACGAATCGCCTACGTTCGTTGACCCCATCTGACACCGGGGCTATCATTTCGACGGTCGCCGCGACACTCAAACAGCCCCCCCTCTCGGGGCGTCTCTGGTACGCCAGGGGCGCCCTCTTTTTACAGGGGCGAGGCAGATCCTCGCCCCTCATCAGCGCGAAGTGAATTCGCGCTGATACACCCACTCCTCGGCGCGCCTCGCGCGCCGCTGTCGCCTCCGCGACGGAATGTGCCGGTCGGCTATCGCTTGTGACGCGGAATGGCTCGGGCACATCTGCTTGCTGCTCAGACAGGCTTCGGCGCCATTGGCGGTCGCTTCGCGACCTCGGGCGCCTGCAGAACTCGCGCTGCGCAGACGTGCCCGAGCCATGCCGCTTCGCGACCGCTGAGGGCCAGCTTGAGGCGGCGCTGATGGTTCGGTGACCCGCGCACACGGCTGGTTCCGCGTACACCACCACTGCTTGCGTGCGGTTCGTGATTAACCCGGTGAGGGGGGTGGACGGCATCGCGGAGGGAGCGTTGCGCAGCAGCGAGGAGACCGACTGGGCGGAGCCCAGGGGCTCCGAAACGCCCGCGAGCACAGCGACCGGAGCGATGCCGTCCACCCCCCGGCTTGGTCCGCGACCCCGGCCGCGCGCTCAGGCGCAGTTGCAGGTCGGCGCTGTTGCCACCGCCACGGCCCACACGACGGCTGCGAACACCCAGACCGCGTATGCCGCGCTGATCCAGACGCTCTGCATGTTGCGGCTGGCGATGCGGAGGGCGACGGTGGTGAGCAGGGCCAGCAGCGCGAGCGACGTGGCGACGGCCAGGACGTGTGCCCACGCGGGGGCGGAGAGGAGCACGCCGAGCACGGCGATGGCCAGCGGTGGGATGCCGAGCGGGATGATCCACCAGGGAAGCTCGACCGGCGCACCGAGTCGTGAGTCGCTCATCCCTCGCCGCTGACGAACACCGGGCGGTACCAGCCCTGCGGACCGAGCCCGGCACTCAGCGCGCGCTCGAAGATGGTGTCGAGCATGTCGAGGCTGTCGAGGTCCTGGACCATGGCGCGCAGTCGGGCCGCGCCGTTGCAGCCCTTGATCGACCACGCGACGTACTTGCGCCCGATGCGCAGCGCGCGCTGTGGACCGTGGTAGGCGACGAGCATGTCGAGATGACGGCGGCACAGTGCGATGCGTTGCGCGAAGTCGAGGTCGTCGAGAAGCTCGCCGGTCGCGAGCAGGTGGGTGGCCTGACGTACCAGCCAGAAGTTGCCGAGCATGCCGCGGGCGATCACCACCCCGTCGACGACGCCGCTGCGGATTCTTCGCTCGACGAGGCGCACGTCCTCGACGTCGCCGCTGCCGATGACCGGGATGTCGACTGCCTCCTTGACCCGCGCGATCTCCTGCCAGTCCGCCTGCCCGGCGTAACCCTGGCAGCGGGTGCGCCCGTGCACGGTGATGGCGGCGACGCCGACATCGGCGAGGGCGCGGGCCAGCTCAGGGGCGTTGATGCTCTGCGCGTCCCAGCCCAGGCGCATCTTGGCCGTGACCGGCACGTCGACCGCGTCCACCATCGCTCGCAGGACTGCCGCGGTGGCGCGGATGTCGCGCGCCAGTGCCGCGCCGCTGCCACGCCCGACCACCTTCTTCACAGGACAGCCCAGGTTCACGTCGACGGTCACTGCACCACGCTCCACACAGACCTGCGCGGCCGCGGCCATGACCGTGGCGTCACAGCCGACGAGCTGGGCGCCGGCCGGGGCCACCCCGCTGGGGAAGTCCAGCAGCTGGAGGCTGGCCTCCTGGCTGCGAACCACAGCTTCGGAGGCGACCATCTCCGTGCAGACGAGCCCGGCCCCCAGCTCCACCGCAAGCTCACGACAGGGGGCGTCGGTGATCCCCACCATCGGGGCGATGAGCACCGGCGAGCGCAGTTCGAGAGTGCCGATGCGCAGGGTTGAGCGCGGCGGGGCGGCGAGGACCATGGCCACCCGATCTTACGGTGGCCGCCCGCGCGGGCCCGTTCAGTCGGCGTTGAGCTCGTGGATGAGCCGCAGACCGACCAGGGTCAGGTGCGGGTCGACCGCCTCGATCTCGGGGATGAGCGGCGCGAACAGCTCGGCGAGCCCGCCGGTGGCGATCACCCGGGCCTCTGCCCCGATCTCATCGCGCATGCGCGCGACGATCCCCTGCACGAGCCCGACATAGCCGAAGACGAAGCCGGACTGCATCGATGCCGCCGGGCTGCGACCGATGACCGACGGTGGCGCGGCCAGCTCGATGCGGTGCAGCTTGGACGCCCGCGTCACCAATGCCTCCAGGCTGATCAGGATCCCCGGCGCCATCGCGCCGCCGAGGTACTCGCCCGCCGCCGACAGGGCGTCGAACGTGGTGGCGGTGCCGAAGTCGAGAAGGATGGCGGGAGCACCGTAGACGTGCCGGCCGGCCACCGCGTTGGCGATCCGATCCGCGCCGACCAGGCGCGGGTCCTCGTACTTGATGCTGATCCCGGTGCGGATCCCCGGACCCACCACCAGCGGTGCGCGGCCGAAGTACAGCCGCGACATCTCGTCGACGGAGCGGGCCAGCGGGGGCACGACGTTGGCGACGGCGACCGCATCGATGGCACCGATCTCGATGCCACGCCGGCGCAGGAGGTCGGTGGCGTCGAGGCCGAGCTCATCTCCTGTCGAGCGCTCGTTGGTGTGCAGGCGGAAGTCGGCCACCAGTCGGTCGCCGTCGAACACGCCCACGACGATGTTGGTGTTGCCGACGTCGACGGCGAGGAGCACTGACGAATTGTAGGAAGGGAGCGCAAGTGCTGCGGCGAGCGGAGGGCAGACGCGCCAGCTGCTCAGAGGCTTCGCAGCCGTTGGCGTCGCTGCGAACTCGCCACCGGCGAGTTCTCCGCTCCTTCGGCTGCTGCAGAATTCGCTGCTGACGCGTCTGCCCTCCGCCCCCCTGGGACGCTCCCTCTATAACGTGGCGGGTGTGATCGGGCTCATCGACGTCGGCGGCACCAAGCTGCTCGCGGCCGCGTGCGCGCGGGACGGCGCCATCGGCGCTGCGGTCAGGCGACCGACGCCTCGCACAGGGGACGTGCTCACCACCCTCGCCGAGATGCTCGACGAGGCCAGCGAGGGGCAGCCGCTCGAGGCGATCGCCGCCGCCGTGCCCGGGCCCTTCGATCGGGCCAGTGGCGCCCTGCTGGTGCCGCCCGGCCTGTCGCCGGCGTGGGCCGGGGCGGACCTGGGCGCCGTCCTCGGGGGGCGCTTCGGCTGCCCGGTCCTCGTCGAGAACGACGCCAACTGCGCCGCGCTGGCGGAGGCCCACCTCGGTGCCGGGCGAGGCTCCGCGATCCTTGTGTACTACACCGTGTCGACCGGCATCGGCAGCGGTGTGGTCCGTGACGGCCGCCTGGAGACCGGCAGGCAGGACACCGAGGGTGGCCACCAGGTGCTCTGGCCGCCGCGCGCGGGTGGACCTCCCTGCGAATGCGGCGGCGCCGGCTGCCTCGAGGCGATCGCCAGCGGTCGCGCCATCGCCCGCCGGTTCGGCCGCCCGGCCGAGGCGATCGAGGACCAGGCGGTCTGGGACGAGGTGGGCGAGTGGCTCGGGCTGGCCGTGGTCAACGCGATGGCCCTCCTCGACTGCGACCGCGTCGTCTTCGGCGGAGGCGTGGCCAGTGCCCGCTGGGCGCAGCTGGCGCCGGCGATCCAGGCCACGGTCGACCGCCACCTCAAGCTGCAGGATGCCCCGGACATCCGGGTCGCTGAGCTCGGCGAGGACCGCAACCTTGCGGGGGCACAGCTGCTCCTGCGCGCAGCCGAAGACGGCGCCACCCACTAGCTACGCTTGCGCGGTGAGCCCGGTCCACCTCGTCGCCGACAGCACCTGCGACCTCCCGGCCGAGGACGCGCAGCGCGCCGGCCTCACCATCGTCCCGCTCAAGGTGATCATCGGCGACGAGGTGTACGCGGATGGCCGGGAGATCGACGCGAGCACGCTGTACGCGCGGATGCGCAGCTCCCCGGTGGTGCCGCGCACCTCGCAGCCGACCCCGGCGGAGTTCGAGGCGGTGTTCAGCGAGCTCGGCCGTGACGGGGGAGCGACCTTCTGCACCACCATCTCGGCCGGCATGAGCGGCACCCACAGTGCCGCGGTCCAGGCCACCGAGTCGCTGCCCGCACTCGACATCCGCGTCTTCGACACCCGCACGGTCGGCCCGGGCCACCGGCTCGTGCTCAACGCGGTGCTGGCGGCGGCGTCGGCAGGGGCGGACGCCGGTGAGCTGGAGCGAGTGGCGGCTGAGGTGAGGGCGTCGATGCGGCTCGTCTTCACTGTCGAGAGCCTCGAGTACCTGCGCCGTGGAGGGCGGATCGGCGGCGCTCGGGCGCTGCTCGGGTCGGTCCTCAACATCAAGCCGATCCTCGAGGTGCGCGATGGCACCGTCGAGCCGCTGGACCGGGTGCGCACCTTCCCACGAGCGCTCGATCGGCTCGTCGAGGAGGTGGGCCGATCCGCCACGGAGTGGGGCGGTCGCGCCCGGGTGATGGTGGCCCACGCCGACCAGCGCGAGATGGGCGCGGAGGTGGCCCGGCGGGCCGGTGAGGCCGCGGGTGAACCGGCCGAGCTGATCGACGTCGGCCCGGTGATCGGGTGCCACGGCGGTCCGGGCGCCATCGGCGTGGCCTTCCACCGCCCAGTCTGAGCACCGCCGCCGGCACCGCCCACCACCCCGGACTTGCTTCTTGGTCGGTTGACCAACTAAACTCGGGAGACAGGGTACCGACATGGAGGGCAACGCCCGATGAAGATGACAACCCGCCGGACCAAACGGACCGAACAGATGGTGGCGGAGACCTCGGAGTGGATCCCCACCCTCTCCCCGACCACCGCCCTCGCAGCCGCTCTTGCCGACGCGCCGCTCTTCGCCGGCTGCGACCGGGACGACGTGGCTCGCGCTCTTGCCGAGTTCGAGGACGTTCACTTCCCCAGCGGCCGCCGCATCGTGCTCGAGGGCCTGCGCGGCAGCGACTTCTTCCTGGTGGTGGCCGGCGCCGCAGGGGTGCTGGTGGACGGCTGGCGCGTCGCCACGCTCGGCCCCGGTGACTTCTTCGGAGAGATCGCCATCCTCGGGGACGGCCTTCGTTCCGCCTCGGTGCGGGCCGACACTCCACTCCACTGCCTGGTGCTCCCCAACGGCAAGCTCGAGCAGCTGATCCTCGACCACCCCCAGCTCGGGATCAACCTCATCCGAGGGGTGATCGGCCGCTTCCGCGAGGTCGCCGGTCGCCGCCAGCCGCCGGCGAGCGAGCTGGCCAGCGCGTGAGCCGGCGTCAGCGGCGGTAGGCGCTGACGCACACGTCGGCCCAGCAGCGCGTCCACCGCGCCGTGTAGACGGGCGGGAGCGACGGGTCGATCTCCGATGGCCGGTGCACCAGGTACACCGTCCCACCGTCCAGGACGACATCGGGCGGCACCGAGGCCAGGAGGGTTGTCGGCGCGTACGCCGCGGTCCCCCAGTACCACGCCACATCGCTGCCGAGCACGTGGGTGCGCGCCAGCAGGTCGTGGCTTTCGTAGTACTCGAGCAGCAGGTACTGGCTGGGGGTCGCGTCGATGAGGTCGTGCGGGCCCACGCGGGCGCGCAGCGCGGCGACCGCTGCCGGCGTGTCGGGATGGTCGTCGGCGATGGCCAGGCCCAACGAGGCAGCCCCGAGTGCGCACAGGCACGCCGCCAGCAACGCGCGGACCCGGACCAGCGCGAACCCCG
Source organism: Candidatus Dormiibacterota bacterium (assembly GCA_963823765.1). Lineage (GTDB taxonomy): Bacteria > Chloroflexota > Dormibacteria > Aeolococcales > Aeolococcaceae > Aeolococcus. Next base: position 304,142 of record CAWGML010000001.1, on the reverse strand, counting down.
CGCCCACCAGCGCGAACAGCGGTCCCCACACCACGCTCGTGTAGCGGCCGTCGAGCACCGGCTTCCAGATGCTCAGCAGCATGATGAGGAGAACGCCTCCGGCCCCGCAGGCCAGGACGAACCGGGCCGCCCGGCGCCCCTGCGGAGGCAGCCGATGGCCAAGGAACACGAGCCAGGCAGAGCCGATGAGCACCCCCGCGGCGGCGCAGAACCCCTGCAGCGCGAGCAGGCTCACCTTGGCGGGGATCCACGGGTCGACCGGCGGCCCCGAGAAGAAGGGCAGGAACACCCCCACCACCGAGAGAAAGCCAAGCCGGGTCACCCAGAAGGCGTCGCCGATGTGCCCGAACTGGGCGCGGGCGGCGAGCAACCACGGCACCATCACGAGCACCGCCCCGGCGGCGGCCAGCCCCGCCGACAGCATGGTTCGGCGGCTGGGGCGGAGCACCACCAGCACGGCGACGAGCTGCGCGGCCACGGCGAAGAGCGCGAAGTACTGCGTGTACAGCGCCAGCGTGGTCACCGCGGCGTACGCGGCCCAGCGCTGCGGGGATGGACGCTCCACCGCCCGCCAGAGCAGCAGCGTCGAGGCGATCACCAGCGTGGTCGCGAGCGCGTACATGCGGGCATCGCGCGCGCTCAGCACCAGCGCCGGGGTGAGGGCGCAGACCAGCGCGGTGATCAGGCCGCCACGATCGCCGGCGATGCGGCGGCCCAGGGCGGCAGCCAGCGGGATGGCTCCGGCCCCCGCCAGCGCCGCCACCAAGCGCAGCGCGCCGGGACCCGACGTTACGGCGGACACGAGGTGATCGAGGAGGTACGCCAGTGGAGGTGCCGAGTCAGCGCGCACCGCGTCGAGCATCTGCCCGAGCGGGCGCCGGACCACCACCGCGGTGAATGCCTCGTCCCGCCACAGTGGCTGGTGGGCGAGGAAGAGCAGGCGTCCGGCCAAGGCGGCGGCGCTGATCGCGACGAGCCGCACCGCGTACTCCCCGGCTGCACGGCGGGCGACGGTGAGACCCACGCCGGGAGCCGCGACCGTGGCCGGACCTGCCGGTGGGTTCGGCGACGGGCTGGACATCGGTGGCCGAGTATGGCGATCCCCTGTCCCGACGACGATGGCTCCGGAGGTCCGTCCACCGAGCGTCAAGTTCGGCTGGTCGTCACCCGGTAGGATTGGACGACCGTTCAAACGATCGAGGAGGTTGGTGGGAATGGCGGCAGTGGTGGCCCAGCCCGGCCTGGAGCCGGGCCGGCGCGGCCAGATCATCCGCGCGGCGGCCACCGTTCTCGGTCGCCAGGGCTACTCGGACAGCTCCATCAAGCAGATCGCGCTGGAGGCCGGCGTGGCGCCGGGCCTGGTGCACTACTACTTCACGTCGAAGGAGGAGTTGCTGGTCGCGGTCGTGCACGACCTCGAGCGCGAGATGGTCGCTGACTGGCAGTCGGCCGTGGTCGGCATCGACGACCCGCTGGAGCGCATCGTGGCTGCGCTGGACCACACGGCGGTGCGCTGCTCCGAGCGCCCGGAGTTCTTCCGCCTCCTCTTCGACCTCTACATCGTGGGCCTCAACAACCCGGCCATCCGTGAGCGCTGCGCGGAGCTGTGGACCCACTTCGTCGACGACATCGAGGCCGAGGTGCGCCAGGTTCTCGGCAGGCTGCCGGCGTCGGGCAATGTCCCACCGCGGGACCTCGCCGAGGCCATCGGCGGGGCCATCGACGGCATCGCCCTGGCGGGGCTGCTCCGCGAGTTCCAGCCCGGTGGACGTGTACGGGGCGCTCAAGGCGATGCTCCTCTCGCTGGTGGTGACCGCCTACGTCACGGCCGGCAAGGAACCACCGGTCGCCCGGATGCGCGCTCTGCTCGACCGCGCCCAGACCGTCGCGGCCTCGGGGTAGCGCGGCCCGCGGCGGAGCAGACGGCCCGGAGTGCCACCATCTGGGTCATGCGACCGGGTCACCTCGCCTGTCCCAACAACTGCGCGGAGGCGCGCTTCGAGGCCCTCAACGCGCCGATGTTCGTCGATCGCGCCGGCCGCTATGCCGGCCATGACGACAGCCGCGCCACCTATGTCTGCGCGGTGTGCCAGAGCGTCGCGGTCGACGTCGCCGCCGCCGCGCGTGAGATGCGCCGCAACCGCGACGAGCGCGTCGTCACCCTGACCTGCCCGTCATGCGGGATGCGCATGCTGCCGCCTGAGGACGACCCCCTGGCATCACTTGTCGAATGCCCGGCGTGCGAGACGCGCTTCGAGGTCGAGGAAGGAACCGCACGGTTGCACAGCGGCAGCGAGGACGACGGCGAGGACTTGGACTGACGTCGGGGTCAGCACACACCCCGGCGGCCCAGCGCGCGCAAGGCGGACCGTGCCGCCCACCAGCCGCTCATCCCGTGCACCCCGCCGCCGGGAGGCGTGGCCGCGCTGCACACGAAGATGCCGGGGTTCGGCGTCGTGTACGGGCTGAGCCGCGGTGCCGGACGGGTGAACAGCTGGGCGAGCCCGAACATGCCGCCGTTGATGTCGCCGCCGACGAGGTTGGCGTCGTATGCCTGGAGCGCGGCGGTGTCCATGCTGTGCCGGCCGATGACCCGGTCGGTGAAGCCGGGGGCGAAGCGCTCGACCTGGGCCTCGATGCTCGTGGTCATGTCGCGTCGTGACCCGTTGGGGACGTGGCAGTAGGCCCATGCCGTGTGACGCAGCCGTGGTGCTCGCGTGCTGTCGAACAGTGAGGGTTGCACGAGGATCACGAACGGCCGCGCCGGGTGCCCGCCGGCGGCGATCGCGTTCTCGGAGGCGACCACCTCTTCGAACGTGCCGGCCAGGTGGACCGTCGCCGCGGTGGCGCAGCGTGGGTCCTTCCAAGGGATCGGTCCGTCGAGCGCCCAGTCGAGCTTGAACAGCCCGGGCCCGTGCCTGTAGCGGCGCAGGTGACGCCGGTAGCCCTGGGGCAGCGCGTCACCACAGACGGCCTCGATGTCCCGTGGCACGAGGTCGAGGAGCCGCACGCGCGACGGCGGCAGCTCATCCAGTGACGCGACGCGGCGGCCTGTCTCGACTGTTCCACCCAGCTCCCGCAGCCCGGCGGCGAGCGCGTTCGACAGGTTGCCCGAACCACCACGGACCACCGGCCAACCCACCGAGTGGCCCACCATGCCCATCACCAAGCCGATGCTGGCCGTGGCGGGGCTCTCCAGCGACACCATCGAATGGGCGGCCATGCCGGCGAAGAGAGCGCGCGCACGTTCGTTGCGGAACAGGGCACGGCCGAGGAGCGCCGCCGGGAAGAGTGCCGGCACGCCGAAGGCCGCCACCTGGAACGGATGACGCGGCGCGCGCAGGGGCCCGAGGAACTGGTCGAGGAGGCTGGTCGCGTGGCTGACCAGCGGCTCGAAGACGCGCCGGTAGCGCCCGGCGTCGGCTCCCAGGCCGGCGGCGGTGTCGAGGACCGAGCGTTCCAGGATGACAGCGTCGCCGTGGTCCAGCGGATGGGCGAGCGGCGCGGGCGCATGCACGAACTCGGCGCCGTTCGGGGTGCGTGCGAAGGTGCGGAAGAAGCGCGACGCGGTGCCGAAGGGCAGCACCGCAGCGCCGACGTCGTGGTGGAATCCCGGCAGCGTCAGCTCGGCCGTGCGACACGCCCCACCGACCTCGTCCGCGGCCTCGATGACGTGGACCGAGACTCCGCGCTGCGCCAGGGTGATGGCGGCGGCGAGCCCGTTCGGACCGGCGCCGACCACGACGGCGTCGTACCGTTCGGTCATGCGACGCGTCAGTGCTCGAGGGCCGGCAGGAGCCCGACGGTGGCGCTGATCGGCCCGAAGAGCTCACCTTCCTCGCGCGACCAGTAGCGCGAGAAACGTCCGTCGAATCCCCAGAGACGGCCGTCGTGGTCGACGCTGGGCACGTCCTCCCAGTGCGGGGTGTGGCCGTGCACGAGCCGGCGAGCGCCGAAGTGCTCGAGGTAGACGTCGAGTTGTCGCCGTTCCACGAAGGCACGGCGACCGAAGAGCGCACGCACAGCGGTGAACACGCCTCCAGGAGTGGTCAGCCACGCGCGCGCGGTGGCGTTGACCTCGTCGACGCTGTCGCCGAGATCGGCGTACATGTCGTCGTCGGTGTGCTGCACCAGCGTGCCGTCCGAGAGCAGGATGAGGAACGGCAGCGCGCGCAGCCAGCCCTCGAGCTCGGCATCAGCGGAGACGGCCTCGAGGTCTGCCCAATCCCCCCTGCGATGCAGCCACAACGCCTCCAGCTCCGCCGGGTCACGCGACTGCCATGGTTCCGGCGGCTCGACGCCGCGGCGGCGCTCGAGCACCGCCAGCAGGAACAGGTCGTGGTTGCCGAGCACGGACATGCTGTGCCGTCGCGCGCGGGCCAGCCGGGCAGCGGCCGCACCGCCTCCACGCCCGGGCCGGCCTCCCTGGAAGAAGTCCCCCAGGAACACGGTGTCGACCTCCTCCTCGGGGAAGGGCTGGAGTGCCTCCTCCAGCCGTTCGACGTCGCCCTGCACATCACCGACGACCAGGAGTGGACGGCTCATCCATCGAGGATAGCGTCAACCCGGCGACTTCCCCGGGCGGCTGCCACGGCGCGCGGCCGGGCGAGGCGCCGGGACAGCGCCGACCGCGGCCCCGACCTCCTTGGCCGCGGCCGGCTGGCGTGCCAGCACGGTGACCACCCTGCGCGTCTTGGCCACCAGCGTGGCCGCCCTGACCAGCTGGCGCGAGACCATGCGCGGTCCCGGCGCCCCGGGCAGCTCGCGGCGGCGCAGGGCCGAGTTGACGTCGAAGAGGTCGACGATGTCGTCCTGGACGAGGTCGGTCATCTCACGCCACTCCGCGGCGGTGAGATCGCGCAGCGTGCGGTCCTCGGCGAGCGTGCGGCGCACCGCGGCACCGACCAGCTGGTGGGCCGCGCGGAACGGCATCCCGCGCACCACCAGGTACTCGGCAACGTCGGTGGCCAGCAGCCCGGGGTCCGAGGCGGCAGCCCTCATCTCGCGCCGGTTGAAGCGAAGCACACGGACGACCTCGGTCATCGCCGCCAGGCTGGCCATGGTGGTGTCGACGGCGTCGAACAGCGCCGTCTTGTCCTCCTGCAGGTCGCGGTTGTAGGCGAGTGGGAGTCCCTTGAGCATGACCAGCAGCGCGGAGAGGTCGGCGATGGTGCGCGCGCTGCGGCCCCGTACCAGCTCGACCACGTCCGGGTTCTTCTTCTGCGGCATCAGCGATGACCCCGTTGCATGGCTGTCGGGCAGAGCGGCGAACGCGAACTCGCTCGACGTCCACAACACCACCTCACCCGCCAGCCGCGACAGGTGCACCATGGTCAGCGCGCACGCGGACGTCACCTCGACGACGAAATCACGGTCGGAGACCGCGTCGAGGCTGTTGGCGCTGATGCTCGCGAAGTTCAGCTCCTCGGCGACGCTGCGGCGATCGAGCGGCAGCGTGCTCCCGGCCAGCGCCCCACTGCCCAGCGGAAGAACGTCGCATCGGTCATGGGCGTCCTCGAGACGGCCGACGTCGCGCTGCAGCATCTCGACGTACGCGAGCAGGTGATGTGCGAGCGAGACCACCTGGGCGCGCTGTCCGTGGGTGTACCCGGGCATCAGGGTGGCGCGGTGCTGCTGGGCGCGTCGGGTGAGCGCCTCCTGCAAGGTGGCGATGGACAGCATCAGCTCGCGGCAGATGCGCTTGGCGTAGAGGCGCAGGTCTGTCGCCACCTGGTCGTTGCGGCTGCGCCCGGTGTGCAGCCGTCCGGCCACGTCGCCGATCAGCTCGAAGAGACGCCGCTCGACCGCCGCGTGGATGTCCTCGTCACCCGCCTCGACGACGAACGCGTCGCGCTCGAGCTCGCGGCGCACCTCGCGCAGGCCGGACTCGATGGCACGGGCATCAGCGCCGCTGACCAACCCGACCTTGCGCAGCATGTGCACGTGCGCGATCGACGCCTCGACGTCCTCGGAGTAGAGGCGGCGGTCGAGGGCGATGCCGATCGTGTACTCCTCGACGCGCCGCGAGGTGCGCGCGCCCAGCCGGCCGGACCACAGCTTCGCGGCCGGCGCCGCCGTCGTGGTGCCGGCCGCGGCGGCCCTGGCCGGCCTCCTGCGCGGCGGCGGGCTCGGCGGCGGCGCAGGTGTCTCGCTCTCTCCGTCGCCCCGCGCGCCTGCGCCGACGATGCGGATGCCGCGCGCCATCAGGGCGCCCGCCGGACCTGTCGGGGCAGCGACAGCGGGGCCAGGTCCTCGAGTGCCCCCTGCACGCGCGCCTGGGTGCGCAGCGAGAGCCCGAAGAGCTCGATGAACCCGCGTGCGGCCGCATGGTCGAAGACGTCGTCCTCGCGGTCGTAGGTGGCCAGCGACGTGCTGTAGAGCGAGCGCTGCGCTCGCCTGCCTGTGACCGTCACCGCGCCGCGCGCGCAGCGCACCCTGACGTCGCCGGTGACGTGCTCCTGCGTCGCGGACACGAAGGCCGCCAGCGCGGTGCGCAGCGCCCCGAACCAGAGCCCGTCATACACGAGCCGCGACCATTCACCACTGAGCTGGCGCTTGAGGTGGGCGACGTCGCGGGGCAGCGCCACCGTCTCCAGCGCCGCGTGGGCCGCGTGCAGCAGCACCGCCGCGGGCGCCTCGTACACCTCGCGCGACTTGATGCCGACGAGCCGGTTCTCGACGTGGTCGATCCGGCCCACCCCGTTGCGCCCTGCGAGCGCGTTGAGGCGCAGCACCAGCTCCTCCGGCGGCAGCGGCTCGCCGTCGATGCTGACGGGGGTCCCCGCGATGAAGCCGATGACCAGCTCCTCGCCGGCGGCGTCGCAGCCGGCCGGGTCGGCGGTCCAGGCGAAGACCTCGCCCGGCGGCTCGCGCCATGGGTCCTCCAGTGGACCGCACTCGACGCTCCGCCCCCAGAGGTTGGCATCGACGCTGTACGGCGACTCGACTGTCGCCGGCACGTCGATGCCATGCGTGGCCGCGTAGGCGATCTCCTCGCTGCGACCCATGTCCCAGTCGCGGACCGGGGCGACCACCTCGAGCTCAGGTGCCAGCGCGGCGGTGGCGACGTCGAAGCGGACCTGGTCGTTGCCCTTGCCCGTGCACCCGTGCGCGACTGCGTCGGCGCCCTCCTCGCGTGCCACCTCGACGAGCAGCTTGGCGATGAGCGGTCGTGCCAGCGCGGTGGCGAGCGGGTACACGCCCTCATACAGGGCCCCGGCGGCCAGCGTCGGGAACGCGAAGCCCTCGATGAAGACGCGGCGGGCGTCCACCACGTGCGCAGCGACAGCCCCGGCCCGCAGCGCCCGCTCGGTGACGTCCGCGGCGTCGCGACCCTCCCCGCCGAGGTCCGCGGTCAGTGTCACCACCTCGTAGTCCAGCTCCTCCTGCAACCACCGCACCGCCACGGAGGTGTCCAAGCCGCCGCTGAACGCCAGGACGCAGCGTCTCCGGGCCGTCACGGCGTCCCCTCGCTGAGGGTGCGCAGGGTCGCGAGGAGACGCTGAGCCGCCGGTCGCGAGCGTGCGATGAGCAGCACGGTGTCGTCGCCGGCGACGGTGCCGGCCAGCTCGTCGAACCGGGCGCTGTCGATGGCCAGCGCCACCAGTGACGCGCTCCCCGGCTGCGCGTGAACGATTCCGAGCAGGTCGACGAACTCGATCCCGTTGGTGTGCTCGACGAGTGCGTTGTGCAGCCGCTGCCGCGCCGCGCGCTCGTCCACCTCAGCGCCCGCCTGGGCGTAGCGCGGGCCTCCCTCGCCGGGCACACGGAGCAGCCCCAGCTCGCGGATGTCCCGGCTGACCGTCGCCTGGGTGACATCGAGGTGGCGGCCGGCGAGGGCGGTGACCAGCTCGTCCTGGGTGCGGATGGTACGCGTGCGGATCAGCTCGATGATGGCCCGTTGCCGAGACCGCTTGGCCGCGCCGTTGGCGGCGGCGCCGCTCACGCCCCGCCCTCGGTGCGCGCGATCGCGAACGCCTCGCGCAACCGGCGCAGAGCTTCATCGATCTCCGCCTCGGTGATGGTCAGCGCGGGCAGCACGCGCAGGACGCTGTCGCCGATGGCATTGACGATGACCCCGCAATCCAGGGCGGCCCGTCCCGCGCGGGCTGCCATCGGCTCGTCGAGGACGATGCCGAGCATCAGCCCGCGGCCCCGGACCGAGCCCACCGGGACGCCGTCAGCACGAAGGGAGAGAAGCGACTCGCGCAGGTACTCACCGATGCGCGCCGCCCGTTCCACAAGGTTCTCCTCCTCGATTGTTCGCATGACCGCGCACGCCACCGCTGAGGCGAGGGGGTTGCCCCCGAACGTGCTGCCATGGTCGCCGGGCTCGAGCACGTCGGCGCGAGGGGCGGCGAGAACCGCCGCGACCGGCACACCGCCGCCGAGCCCCTTGGCCACGGTCATCACGTCGGGCATGACGCCGGCATGCTGGTGCGCCCACCAGCGGCCGGTGCGCCCCATGCCGCACTGCACCTCGTCGACGATGAGCAGCAGGTCGTGCTCATCGCACAGCGCGCGCACCCCGGCGATGAGCTGATCGCTGAGCGGGACCACGCCGCTCTCGCCCTGGATCGGCTCGATGAGCACGGCGGCGACATCGTCGTCGACGGCGTGCGCGATGGCGTCGAGCTCGGCGTCGACGTGCACGAACCCTGCCGGCAGCGGCTCGAACGGCTCCCGGTAGCGCGGCTGCGCGGTGGCGGCGAGCGCGCCGAGCGTGCGTCCATGGAATCCCCCTTCGAGCGCGACGATGCCGGTGGCGCCGGCGCGACGCCTGCGTCCCCACTTGCGGGCGAGCTTGATGGCGGCCTCGTTGGCCTCGGCGCCGCTGTTGCAGAGGAAGACCCGGCCGTCGAAGGCGGTGGCGATGAGCCGCTCGGCGAGCTCCACCTGGGGGCCTGTGAAGTACAGGTTGCTGCTGTGGATCAGCGTCCCGGACTGCTCGACGAGGGCTCGCAGCACGGCCGGGTGCGCATGGCCGAGCACGTTGACGCCGATGCCGCCCACCAGGTCGATGAGCTCACGGCCGTCTTGATCCCTGACCCAGGCGCCTTCCCCGGACACGACCTGCAACGGCTGCCTCGCATATGTGTGCATGAGCGCGGCGTCAGCGCGGTCACGCAGGACGTCGAGCGAGCTCATCCGGCGACGGCCTCCACGCCCGGCCCGAACATGGTGCCGACACCCTCGGCGGTGAGCAGCTCGAGCAGCAACGCGTGTGGCACGCGTCCGTCGATGATGTGCGCGGCCTCGACGCCGTCGAGCGCGTGCAGCGCCGCCCTCACCTTGGGGAGCATCCCACCGCTGATGACGCCGTCGGCGCTGAGCGACGCCGCGCGCTCGCGGTCGAGCTCGCTGAGCAGCGCACCGTCGCGGTCGTGGACGCCGTCGACGTCGGTGAGCAGGATGAGCTTGGTGGCGCGCAGCGCGATCGCCAGCTCGGCGGCCACGTTGTCGGCGTTGACGTTGTAGGCCTCGCCGTCATACCCGAGCCCGATCGACGCCACCACCGGGATGCGGCCCTGGTCGAGGATCGAGAGCACCGGCTCCACGTTGACGTGGTCGACCTCACCGACGCGCCCCAGGTCCTCGCCGGAGTCGCTGCGCGCGGGACGCACCAGCAGGGTGGGCCCGTCCTCACCGGAGAGGCCGATGGCGCTGGCTCCGAGGCGGTGGATGCGTGACACCAGGTCAGGTCCGACCTTGCCGGTGAGCACCATCTTCACCACCTCCATGGTGGCCGCGTCCGTGACCCTGAGGCCGTCGACGAAGCGCGGCGTCATGCCGATGCGCTCCTGCCAGCTGCTGATCTCCGGGCCACCACCGTGCACCAGCACCGGGCGCATGCCCACGAACCGCAGCAGCACGACGTCCTGAAGCACCGCGTCGACATCGCCACCAGCGGCGGCGGCGCCGCCGAGCTTGATCACCATGGTGTGGCCGCTGAAGCGGCGGATGTAGGGCAGTGCCTCGATGAGAGTGTGCGCGCGGCGCAGTCGTTCCTCCATCGTCTCGATGCTCACGGCGTGGCCCTCATGACGTGTAGTCGGCGTTGATGTGGACGTACTCCGGTGAGAGGTCGCATCCCCAGGCGCGGGCGTTGCCACTGCCGGCGCCGAGCTCGATGTCGATGTCGATATGCGGGCGCGAGAACGCGGCGCGGACGGCGTCGAGGTCGACGGCCACGGGCTGCCCGGACGCGAACACCTCGATGCCACCGATGAGGACGTGGCTGCGGTCGAGCGCGAAGCTCGCGCCACTGCGTCCCAGCGCCGCGACGATCCGCCCCCAGTTGGGATCCGCGCCATGCACCGCGCACTTCACCAGCGGGCTGAGCACCACGGTGCGAGCGGCAGCGCGGGCCTGCGCGTCGTTCTCGGCGCCTCCCACATGGACGCGGATCGCCTTGGTGGCGCCCTCCGCATCGGCGGCGAGCTGCTCGACCAATGACGTGCACACCTGCTCCACGGCGGCACTGAGCGCGTCCAGATGAGGCGAGCCGGCCATGAGATTCGCCCCACCGGCAGCGCCGTTGGCGAGCAGCAGAAGGGTGTCGTTCGTCGATGTGTCACCGTCGATGCTGAGGCAGTTGAAGGTCCGCGAGCAGACGTCGGCCAGCATCTCCTGGAGCGCCTGGCGCTCCACGGCAGCGTCGGTGGTGAGGAACGCGAGCAGGGTGGCCATGTCGGGGTGGATCATCCCCGCCCCCTTGGCCATGCCACCGACGGTGCACACGCTGTCGCCGACATGCGCGCTGGCGACCGCGGTCTTGGGCACGGTGTCCGTGGTCATGATCGCCTGAGCGGCCCAGTCGCCGCCGGCAACGCTCAGTGAAGCCGCGGCGTCACGAACCCCGGCGGCAACCCGGGCGGTCGGCATTGCGCGACCGATCACACCGGTGCTGCACACGAGCACCTCGGAGGGATCGATGTCACAGCTGTCGGCCGCCGCCGTCGCCATGCGCAGGGCGTCACGGAATCCCTGCGGGCCCGTGCAGGCGTTGGCATTGCCACTGTTGACAACGATCGCCCGGATGGGGCCGTTGCGACGGAGGGTGAGCTGGCTGATCACCACCGGCGCGGCCTTGACGAGGTTGCGCGTGAAGACGCCGGCAGCCGTGCACGGACCCTCACTGACGACCAGCGCGACATCGAGACGCTCGTGGTCGCCGTCGCCACGGATGTCCGCGGCTGCCGCGGACGCCCGGAAGCCCAGCGGCGCGCACACACCCGCGCGCTGCGCGGCCACCGGGCTCACGGCCATGGCGACACCGCGGCCAGGCCGCTCGTCTCGGGCAGTCCGAAGCGCACGTTCATGGCCTGCACGCCCTGTCCGGCCGCGCCCTTGACGAGGTTGTCGATGGCCACGGTCACCACCATGGTGTCGCCCTGGGACGTGCAGTTGACGGCAGCGACATTACTGCCCAGCACGCTCTTGGTTGGTGGCGGCATCTCGTCATAGCGCAGGAACGGGTGCGAGTCACAGAGCTCCCGGTACACCCCGGTGATCGCACTGCGCTCCACTCCGGGCCGTGGCTGCAGGTACACCGTCGCGAGGATGCCGCGAGTTATCGGCAGCAGGTGCGGGACGAACGTCAGCGACACGTCCTCCGTGGACTCCAGCCGCAACCGGCCGAGCATCTCGCCGCCGTGGCGGTGGCCATCGACGCCGTAGGCGCGCACCGACTCGTTGACCTCGGCGAAGTGCACCCCCATCGACGGCGAACGGCCGGCGCCGCTGACGCCGCTCTTGGCGTCCACGATGATCCGCGGCTCGACGAGCCGGGCACGCAGTGCGGGCACCGTGGCGAGCAGGGCGGCTGTGGGGTAGCAGCCCGGTGCCGCGATCAGGTCGGCCGTGCGCAGCGCTTCACGGGCCAGCTCGACGAGCCCGTAGGCAGCGCGCTCACTGAGGTGCGGCGCGGGGTGGGCAGTGCCGTACCAGCGCTGGTACTCGGACGCGTCGGTGAGCCGGAAGTCCGCGCTCATGTCGACCACCACCGCGCCGCGCTCGAGCCATCCCTGCGCATGCGCCGCCGCCACACCGTGCGGCAGCGCCGCGAAGACGACGTCCACCTCGCCGGGGTCGAGACCGTCGCTGATCACCGTGTCGATCCCGCTGCCTGGCACCGCCTCCGAGAACCTGCGCCCGGCCCAGCCGCGCCCCAGCAGGCGCACCAGCTCGATGTGGGGGTGGGTGGCGAGCAACCCCACGCACTGCATGCCGATGTAGCCGGTGCACCCGGCGACGGACGCGCGCAATCGTTGGGAGAGGGCCACCAGCCCAGTGTAGACGGTCAATGCATATTTATGCAGAGGCGGGCCGGCTGCGCCGCCGTGCGACCGCGCCGGGACGTGCGCGCGAGGCCGGCGCAGTCGTGGAGCGGGGCGTGGGCAGCCCATGCACGCCAAGGCTGCGGTGGCGGGCACGCTCGATGTTCACCGCCGCCCCGATCAGCGCGAGGTGGGTGAAGGCCTGAGGGAAGTTGCCGAGCAGCTCGCCGGTGCGGGTGTCGGCCTCTTCAGCGTAGAGCCCCAGTGGCGAGCCGAAGGCGAGGAGCCTCTCGAACCAGCGCTGGGCGTCCTCGAAGCGACCGACGTGCGCGAGCGCATCCGCGAGCCAGAACGAGCAGAGCAGGAAAGCTCCCTCGTCTCCCTCCAGGCCGTCCTCGCTGACGGCCAGGTCGTAGCGATGCACCAGGACCCCGTCACCGAGCTGCTTCGCGATCGCCTCGATGGTGCTGGCCAGGCGTGGGTCGGTGTCGCGCAGGAAACGCACCTGGGTCATGCGCAGGAGGGCGGCATCGAGGTTCTCGCCGTCGAGGGTCTGCGTGAAGCTGGCCAGCCGCAACGAGTACCCGTGTTCGGTGACGGCTCGATGGATGTCACGGCGCGCCCGGCGCCATCTCTCCGTGTCGTGGGGCAGCCGGAAGCGCTGGGCGATGCGCAGCCCCCTGTCGACCGCCACCCAGCACATCATCTTGCTGTACGTGTAGTGCTCTTCGCGGCCGCGCGCCTCCCAGATCGACGCGTCGGGCAGCTCCCAGCGGTCGATGGCCAGGTTGACGACCGTGCGCAACTCCTGCCACAGCGAGCGGCTGATGACCCCGCCGAACCGCGCGAACAGGTAGGCGCTGTCGAGCAGCTCGCCATAGACGTCGAGCTGGAGCTGGTGGATGGCGCCGTTGCCGATGCGCACCGGCGCCGAGTTGCGATAGCCGCTCAGCTGCTCGAGCTCCAGCTCGTCCGCGCGCGGCTCGCCGTCGAGCGTGTAGAGGTTGGCCACGTCACTGCCGCGGCGCCCGAGGCCGATGTGCATCAACCACGTGAAGAACGCGTTGGCCTCCTCGACCATCCCCACCTGGAAGAAGGCGTACAGGGTGAATGACGCGTCGCGCAGCCAGGTGAACCTGTAGTCCCAGTTTCGTTCCCCTCCCACCTGCTCAGGCAGGCTGGTGGTGGGAGCGGCGACGATGGCGCCGGTCGGCGCGTACGTCATCAGCTTCAGCGCCAGCGCAGAGCGCACCACCGGTCTCTGGTACGGGCCCTCGTAGTTGCAGCGGTCGATCCACCGCCACCAGAACTCCTGGGTGCGGCGCGCCAGGTCTCGTGCGTGCTCGAGCGTCCACTGGTGACGCGCGCTGGTGCACGGACCTCGCTTGTCGCTGCGGAGCCCCAACGCGATCTCCTCGCCCGCCTTCATCCGCCAGCGGGCGGTGAGGCTCCTCAGCTCGACCGTCGACTGCATGCACACGTGGAGGTCGGCGCTGTTGGCGTGAACGCGCCAGCCGGTGGGCAGGAAGCGCGTCGACGTCGCCGCATAGTCGGGCGCCGGCTTGAACTGGTGGCGAAGCAGGACGGTGCCGGTGAGGCATTCCACGATTCGGACCACGCGTGGCTCACGATGCGGACGCGCGTGGTGCTCGATCGTCTCCTCGTCCACGGGCATGAAATCGGTCAGCACCGCGGTCCCGGTCGCGGTCGAGAAGATGGTCTCGAGGATGTTGTTGCGGTCGCGGTAGCGCTGGATGACCCTGTACTCGTCCACGGGGCAGATCTGCCAGAAGCCGCCGCGCCGGGCGTCGAGGATGCGGCCGAAGAGCGAGGGGTCGTCGAAACGCGGCAGGCACAGCCAGTCGATGCTGCCGTCGGCCCCGACCAGGGTGGCGCTGCGACAGTCGCCGATGAGCGCGTAGGCGGCGATGGGGAGGTAGCCGTCGCGGCGCTCGAACCCCGCGCTCAACGGGGTCGCCGCCAGCGCCGCCACCACGGAACCGAGCCCATCCCGAGCAACCCGGCGACCCGGTCGAAATCGGCGCGGGCGCCGGCGCGGTCATGCAGGGCCCAGGCCGTCACGCCGCGGTTGTACAGCGCGATCGGGTCGTCGGGGGCGAGCTGGGCGGCCCGCACGGCCTGCCGATGGGCGCCGTCGGGGTCACCACTGCGAGCCAGGAGGGTGGCCAGCGTGGTGTGGGCGCGGGCCGACGCCTCGTCGGCGTCAACCGCCGCCTGCGCTGCGGCCAGCGCCCCGCGGTCGTCGCCGCGGCTGGACCGCACCGCCGCAGCCAGCAGGAGCCGGTCGGGCTCCGCCGGTGCCTCCGCAAGCAGCTTCTCGGCCCGCTCCGCTGCGTCAGCGGCGTTGAGGTCGAAGCCCCACCGTTCGCGCAATCGCGACTGGCTGCGCGTGTACAGCGGGAGGCGCAGCCGCTGCGCACTGGCGGGAAGCCTCACCGGGGTGCTCACCGTGGCGGCCGCGGAGAGGTGCGCGCTCCCAGTGGGCATTGCGCCGCAGTGTAGTCCCGACCGGGTCGCGGTTCCGGGTGGAGAACGGCGAGATATGACGCCGAGGTGACGGGGGTCACCTGCCGCTGCTGCGGCGCGGCCCTCATCGAGATTTCGTTACATGCTGTGCCACGTTCGGCTGCGATAGCGCGCGTCATCGATTCGATACTGCACTGAGCCGGGAAGGCGGGCGGACTGGAGGCAGATTGGAGTTGAGGTGTCTGTGAGGCTGACGGCGGCGCGAGCGCTCCATCGCGTGCCGGGCGTGCCGTCACGCGCGCAGAGGCCGGGCGCGTCGGCCCAGGAGACGGTCCGGCGCACCTGGCTCTTCAACCTGGTCCTCGTCACACTCGCGGTGGCCTTGTACCGCACCACCGTCGGCGACCTCAGGCTGGCAGCGCCGGTCGTGCAGGTCCCGTGGATCCTGCTCGCCTCCCTGTTCTGCGCCGCCGAGGCTTGGCGGGTGTACGTGCATGTCCGCCGCAACGCGATCTCGTTCTCGTTGAGCGAGCTGCCGCTCGTGCTCGGCCTGTACTTCGCGAGCCCGGCCACCCTCGTCTCGGCGCGCATGGCCGGCGGCGCCGTCGCGCTCTTCCTGATCCGCCGCTACTCGCCGATCAAGGTCGTGTTCAACCTTGCGATGCAGGCGGTCGAAGCCGAGGTGGCCCTCTGGTTGCTCTCTCTGCTGAACCCGATGCGCAACCTCGTGGACCTGCGCTCCTGGGCGATCGTGGTCGGGATCACCGCGGTCATGGCTGCCATCGGCTTCTCGCTGACGGCGCTGGTGATCTGGCTGGCCGAGGGAAGCCTGTCGCGCCCGCAGCTGGCACGGGGATACCTCTTCTCCGTCGGCGCCGGCCTGGTCAACGCATGCCTGGCGATCGAGGCCGCCGCCGCGATCTCGCGCAACGTCGGCGAGCTGTGGCTGCTCAGCATGCCACTGCTCGGGGTGGCCGGGGCGTACTTCCTGTACACCTCGGAGTACCAGAAGCGCCAGCGCATCCAGCACCTGTACGAGTGCAGCGACCTGCTGCAGCGCACCGGCGCGGCCGAGGTGGCCATCCCCGAGCTGCTCACGCAGATCTCCCAGGTGTTCCGCGCCGAGATGGCGGAGGTGGTGATGCTCCCCGTCGCCACGGGGACCGGCCGGGCCAGCACCACCACGCTGCGCGGAGGCCTCGTGCACAAGCGGGACGAGGAGGTGGACCGAGCCTTCCTCGAGGGGCTGATGATGGCCGTCGGCTCGGAGACGCGCGCCCGTGGCATCCACTGGAGGAGCGCGGCCCCGCCGGTGCGCGACTGGCTCAGGCGCCAAGACCTCAGGGACGCGATGCTCACCTCGCTGTGGGGTGACGGTGCGCTGCTCGGCGTGCTCACGGTCGGCAACCGCCTCAGTGACGTGGGCACGTTCGGTGCGGACGACCTCACCCTCTTCGAGACGTTCGGCGCTCAGACGAGCGTCGCTGTCCAGAACATGCGCCTCGACAACACGCTGACCTACCAGGCGTTCCACGACCCGCTGACACACCTCGCCAACCGGGTTCTCTTCACCGACCGTCTCGAGCACGCGCTCAGCCGCCGCGACGAGACGCGCGGGTTGCTCGCTGTGCTGTTCGTCGACCTCGATGATTTCAAGATGGTCAACGACACGTTCGGGCACGCGCCGGGCGACGACCTGCTGCGCAACGTCGCCGAACGGCTGCGCTCGGTGCTGCGCCCGGCCGACACCGCCGCCCGCTTCGGTGGCGACGAGTTCGCCATCCTGCTCGAGGACTCGCTCAGCCCCGACGACGTCGCGGCGGTCGCGGAGCGCATCGTCGGGGCGCTGAAGCCGCATTTCGTCGTCGAGCGCCAGGAGGTGGCGGTGCACGCCAGCATCGGGGTGGCGATCGCCACGTCGGGGCCGGTGGACGCCGAGGAGCTCCTGCGCCGTGCCGACGCCGCCATGTACTGGGCCAAGGTGCAGGGCAAAGGCGGCTACGAGATCTATGACGCAGGCATGCTGGAGGGCAGCGGGCGACGTCTCCAGGTGCGCACCGAGCTCGAGCGGGCTCTGACCGACGGCGACCTGCGGGTGCACTACCAGCCCATCGTTGACATGCGCACGGGCGACCTGCACGGCGTGGAGGCCCTGGTCCGCTGGCAGCACCCCGAGCGCGGCTGGATCCTCCCCTCGGAGTTCATCGGCATCGCCGAGGAGACCGGTCTCATCGCCGACCTGGGCGACTTCGTGCTGCGTGAGGCCTGTACGCAGATCCGGCACTGGGAGACCACCACGGCCCTGCGCCCGGAGTTCCAGCTGCACGTCAACGTCTCGCCGCGGCAGTTGCGCAGCGATCACCTCATGGATGAGATCCGCACGGTGCTGACCGAGATCAAGCTCAACCCCAGCAGGCTCGTCATCGAGATGACCGAGACATTCATCGGCGAGCATGCGGACCTGGCCCGCGCGAGGATGCGCGAGCTCAAGACCCTCGGCGTGGGGCTTGCCATCGATGACTTCGGCACCGGCTACTCCTCGCTCGCCATCCTTCACGACATGCCCTTTGACATCCTCAAGGTGGACAGGGCCTTCATCAACGAGGTCGACGACGACGCGCGCCGCCGCGCGTTCACCGCAGCGATCCTCGGGCTGGGGACCACGCTCGGCCTGAGCATCGTCGCCGAGGGCGTCGAGCGCGAGGAGCAACGTGTCGCCCTGCTGGCGCTGGGATGCT
Source organism: Candidatus Dormiibacterota bacterium (assembly GCA_963823765.1). Classification (GTDB taxonomy): domain Bacteria; phylum Chloroflexota; class Dormibacteria; order Aeolococcales; family Aeolococcaceae; genus Aeolococcus. The sequence goes on along the minus strand of CAWGML010000001.1, from coordinate 286,639 downwards.
CGCTGGCGCAAGGCTTCCTCTTCTCTCGGGCTGTGCCGCATGAAGAGATCACCGCCATGCTGTGCCGGCCGAGGCCGGCGACGGGCCCGGTCGTTCCTTTGCGCGTGGTCAGGCTCGACCACGACGCAGCCAAGGACGCCTCGCTGCCTGCCTGAGCAGGCTAGTACTGGTCCTCCGGCCGCCCTTCCTCGTCGTCGGTGTCGCCGTCGTCGTCGGGGGTCGCCACCAGAGCCGGCTCGAACTCTTCGTCGAGCTCCTGCATCCCGGCCAGGTCATCGCCGTCTGTCGCCACCCCGACCGCGGGCGTCCCGTCGTCCTCCCCGTCGTCGAACACCTCGTCGTCGACGCCCCGCTCGGACAGCAGGGACTCCTTCGCATATGGGCGGAACTCGTCGCGGCGGGCGTTCCGCGCGACCGGGAAGGACGACTTCCTGGAGTTCTCCGGTGCCTGGAAGATCTCGCGGACGATCAGCTCGATGCGCTCATCCTCGACGCGGGCGACGGCGGCGGAGTAGCGGTTGCCGGTCTCCATGAGGGGACGCAGGCGATGACTGAGCTTCGATTCCACGGCGCCCAGGCCAACGCCGCGCGAGGTCTCGGCGAGCAGCTGGGTGCCCGAGGCGATCAGCTCGACGGTGTCACCCGGGGCGACGGCGACTCCCACCGCGCTGCCGCCACGCGGCGGCGTGAGAGTGGTGCGCGCGCTCTTGCCCGGCTCCTCGGTGAACAGGTCGACATCGATCGCCCCGGAGGCCGCGGCGGGACGGGCCCGGGCCTCGAGAAGCGCGCCGATGCGCCGGACCTGTTTCTGGGCGATGAGATTGAGCGGGTTCAGCTCCAGCGAGGACTGGTAGGCAACAAGAGCCTCGGCGAGGTCGCCCAGCTCACTCTTCGCCTTGCCGAGACGGTTGTACGTCTCCTCATCAGCACCGTGGCGTTCGATGAGAGCTTCGTTGACGGCCACCGCGTCTGCCCAACGACTCTCCAGCGCCGCTGCGATCGCCTCTTCGACGTACAGGCCGCGCGGCTTGACGTGCTCTGCATCAGCCAACAAACAACTCCCCTCAAAGTCTCCCAGACGGGTCCGCTATGATACCGGCTCAGTGCGGCGCTCCCGTTCGGTCCAATCCACATGACGCGGATCATCTCGATCGCGAACCAGAAGGGCGGCGTCGGTAAGACGACCACCGCGGTGAACCTGGCAGCCGCGCTCGCCGAGAAGGGTCCGCGCATCCTTGCCGTGGATCTCGACCCGCAGGGACATCTCACCATCAACATGGGTTGCCGCCGGCCCGACGACCTCGAGCTCTCGGTCTACAACGTGCTCACCGACCATCGTGTCGGCGTCACCGAGGTGCGCTTGCGGTCGGACGCGATGAAGCTGGATTTCCTCCCTGCGAACATCGAGTTGAGCGGTGCCGAGTTGCAGCTGGTCACCGAGTTCGGACGGGAATCAGTGCTGAAGGACAAGCTCGAGCCGGTGCTCGACGAGTACGACTACATCGTCATCGACTGTCCACCATCACTTGGGCTGCTCTGCGTGAACGCCCTGGTTGCTTCCACTGACGTGATCATCCCGCTGCAGTGCGAGTACTTCGGCATGAAGGGCATGCAGCAACTGCAGCGCACCATCGACCGTGTGCGGGCCAAGCTCAATCCAGAGCTTCGCATCGCCGGCATCCTGCCCACCATCTACAAGTCACGCACCCTGCACAGCCAGGAGGTTCTCGAGCTGGTGCGCGAACGCTACGGTGACGAAGTCTTCGACATCACCGTCGACTTGTCCATCCGCTTCGCCGAGACGCCACTCGCCGCACAGTCGATCCTCCAGTACGCCAGCGCCTCACCGGGGGCACGGGCGTACCGGGCGCTGGCGACCGCGGTGATGGCCCAGGACGAGCACGCCGCAGACGACGGCACCGCGCACGTGCGCGGCACACCGGTGCGCGCGCGGGCGAGCCGGGTGTGATGAAGGGCTTCCGCCGCGCCCAGCTGCGCGGATCCGAAGAGCTGTTCCGCACCACGGATGACACCGCGCCCCAACAAGAGCTGATGGCTGTCGAGGTTGCCGCGGTGCGGCCGGTGCCCGCCGCCCCGGACCACAACCAGCGCTCGGTGCGGCTCAGCGACGAGGAGATCGAGCTCCTTGCTGACGCCGTGCAGCACCTCAAGTTCCCCCACCAGCAGGGCGGCCGGCCGTCGATGGAGCGCTTCGAGCAGCTGGAGGCACTGCGCCAGAAGCTGCTCGCCAACCTCTGACACCGGCTGGCACGTGGACGTCGGCGAGACGCTGCGCGTGGAGTCCGTCGAGGCCTGGCATGGCTGGCTGGTGGCCCACCACGCCGACCGCCGCGAGGTGTGGCTCGTCAACGACCGCAAGGGCCCGGGGCGACGCACCCCCGACTACGAGGACCTCCTCGACGAGGCCGCCTGCCACGGGTGGGTCGACGTCCGGGTCCGCGGCCTCGACGAGACCCGCTTCCTGATGCGCTGGGTGCCCCGCAGGAAGGGAGGCAGCTGGACGCCGGCCAACCGTGACCGGGCCCGGCGCATGCACCGGGCGGGCCGGATGACGGATGCCGGCCTCGCCTCCCTTCCGGACGACCTGCGCGCCGAGCTCACCGAGTAGGTAGCCGGGACGCAGAGGAGGCGGCCGCAGCGTGGCGACCGCCTCCATCCCCGAAGAGTTTCGTGTGTGGTCAGCTCCAGGAGGCGTCGGCCCAGCCCGCGCCCGCCCAGCCGGCTCCGGCCCAGCCCGCGCCCGCCCAGCCCGCACCGGCCCAGCCGGCACCCGCCCAGCCTGCACCGGCCCAGCCGGCACCCGCCCAGCCGGCACCGGCCCAGCCTGCGCCTGTCCAGGTGCTGCCCGCCCAGCCCGCACCGGCCCAGCCCGCACCGGCCCAGCCGGCGCCGGCCCACGTGGTGCTTGCCCAGCCCGCACCGGCCCAGCCGGCACCGGCCCAGCCGGCGCCGTTCCATGTGCCGCCACTCCAGGAGGACTGGTTGGCCTCACTGAGAGCCATGGTCGCGGAGTTGAACGAGTTGCCCATGATGTCCTGCTGGCCCGTCAGCGCCACGCCATTGGCGGTGACGTACACCCCACCCCGGGCACCGTCGAGGGTGCCGAGACCGGTCGCGGGCAGGTTGTACTGCTGGTTGTGCCCGCGGCTCACCTTGAGCTGGAGAGCGGCCGCCACATTGAGCTCGCCGCTGCCCTGCGCCGTCCCCGGCTGGTTGGGAAGCTTCGTTGCCGACTGGGTCAGCGCGAACTTGACGTCATCCGGGCTCCAGTCGGGGTGCTGGCCGAGCACCAGCGCGGCGGCGCCCGAGACCACGGCGGCGGCCTGCGAGGTGCCGCTGCCGAGGAAGAACCGGTCGCCCACGGTGGCCGTCGAGCCGTAGTTGAGGTCGATCTGCGAGCCGGGGTCGCGCAGGCTCTCGATGTGCACGCCCGGTGCGACGAGGTCGGGCGCGCGCGAGCCTGTGCCGGTGCTCGAGAAGGAGGCGACCGTGTCGTCGGCTGTGGTCAGCGTGCCCTGCGTGTCGGCGGCGCCGACGGCGATGAGGAACGGGTCATATGCGGGGTCGTTGAGCCCGCTGCTACTGGCCCCGTTGTTGCCCGCGCTGGCCACGACAACGATGCCGCTCTTCCAGGCCACCTCGGCGGCGAACGCGAGCGGGTCGAGGATGTACGACTGCGTGCTGTTGGTGCCGAACGAGAGGTTGATGACGCGTATGTTCGCGTTGCCGGTGTTGCGATGTTGCACCACCCAGTCGATGCCCGCGAGCACCTGGGAGACGTCCACCGCGCCGGATTCGTCAGCGACCTTGACGTTGATGATGCGAGCGTCCGGTGCGACACCGAGGAAGTCGCTGGTGTCGCCCACGTACCCACCCCATGGGTTGGCGGGGTCGCGCCCGGCGATGATGCCGGCCATGTGGGTGCCATGACCCACCTCGTCGAGGTATCTCAGCGCCGGCGTTTGCGAGGCGAATGAGAGGTCGGGGCCGTTGAAGAGCTTGCCGTTGGAGGTGAGGCCCTGCACCGGCGACACACCGGTGTCGATGAGCGCAACCCCGACGTTCTGGCCGGTGTGGCCCTTTTGCCACGCGGCCTGGGCGCCGATGATCTGCTCGGTGTTGTACAGCGAACCGACGTCGGCGGTGGGATCGTACCCACCGATGGAGCTGAGGGTCACCGTCCCGTCCGGGGTCACCGAGGCCACGCAGGGGGCTGAGCGGAGCGCGGCGAGGCGATTGGCTCCGAGGGTCACCGCGGCGCCGTCCAGGATGCCCAGGGGTCGCCGTACCGTCCCGCCCAGCTGGGTGACTGTGGTGGCGACCGTTGCCGCGCACCCCGCCTGCCCGCGGACGATGACGTTCTCAGCCACGCCGGCCGCCGCGGCGTGAGTGGCCAGGGCCGTGCCCGACAGAAGCGTGGCCGCGGCCAGGGTACCGAGGGTCAGGGTGCGAGCACAGTACGTCCACCCCGAGCCATCCCTGTTCGCAAGGGCCCCCGGGCCGGTCGCGCGAAGTGCCATGTCCACCACTCGGTTTCCCCTGTTTCGTCTGGTTGCCGATGACCCGCCACCGGGTTTCTGATTGCGTCACAAGTATCGAACCAGTCATTTCGCCCAGCATCGACGTGGCGGCTACAGGGTCAACAAGACTTTGGTGGAAGCCATCAGAGGCGACCCGGCCGCTGTGGTCGCCGTGACACAGCCGTTGCAGCGTGACCGGATGGCCCTGCGCGGACGCAAGCGACCGCCAGGTTGAACACACGGGGCCGGGAGGCTGCCGTTGACAAGTTCTGATCGGTCAATCAATAATCAGCCCGATGAGCAGCACAGCCACCGGCCGGCGTCCGGTCTCCCCCTCGCGGTTCTCCGCCGACGAGCGGCGCGGCCAGGTGATCGCCGCAGCGATCACCGAGTTCGCCGACCAGGGGTACCAGGCGGCGAGCACCGCCGCGATCGCGCGGCGCGCCGGCATCTCCCAGCCATACATCTATGCGCTGTTCCCCAACAAGCAGGAGCTGTTCCTCGCGGTCCACGACGAGGTGGTGGGGAGGATCAGACGAGCCTTCACCGACGCGGCATCCCGAGGCTCGACGGCGGACGAGAAGCTGTCGATGATGGGCGACGTCTACGGTGACCTCATCGCCGACCGCGACGCGCTGCGCGCGCAGCTCCATGCCTACGCGACCGGCGACCCGGTCATCCAGGCCCACGTGGCGCGGTGCTACCGGGAGTTGTACGACGCGGTCATCCGTCTGTCGGGTGCCACCCCGGCTCAGGCGTCCCTCTTCTTCGCATGCGGGATGCTCGCCAACGTCACCGTCGCCCTCGAGCTCGACGACATCTGCGCCCCACTGTTCGAGGGCCCCGAGTCGCCCATCCACTCGGACGTCCCCTAGGAAAATTTTTTGTCCCGTAACTTGATCGGTTCATCAATAAGGAGCGCCACCATGGCCACCCCCCGACGCACAGGCTGGACCCTGGCCCTCGTCTCAGCGGCGTTGTTCATGGTGACGCTCGACAACCTCGTGGTCACCACCGCGCTGCCCAGCATCCACCGCGAGCTCGGGGGCGGCATCGACAGCCTGGAGTGGACTGTCAACGCGTACACGCTGAGCTTCGCGGTGCTTCTCCTCACCGGGGCAGCGCTCGGTGACCGCTTCGGGCGGAGGCGGATGTTCAGCGTCGGCCTCGCAGTGTTCACCCTCGGCTCCGCAGCCGCCGCGCTGGCACCCAGCATCGGCGCCCTGGTCGGAGCGCGGGCGCTGCAGGGCGCGGGCGGCGCGCTGGTGACCCCTCTCACGCTCACGCTGCTGTCCGAGGCGTTTCCCGCGGGCCGTCGCGGCGTGGCACTCGGGATCTGGTCGGGGATCAGCGGGCTCGGTGTCGCGCTCGGCCCGGTGATCGGCGGCGCGGTCGTCGACGGGATCTCGTGGCACTGGATCTTCTGGCTCAACGTCCCCATCGGCCTGGTCGTCGCTCCGCTGGCGCGGCTGCGTCTCGCCGAGTTGCACGGGCCGGCGGGGCGCGTCGACCTCCCCGGCCTCCTGCTGGCGAGCGGTGGTCTCTTCGGGGTCGTGTACGGGCTGGTGCGCGCCAACGCCCTCGGCTGGACCAGCGCCACCATCCTGACCTCGCTGATCGGCGGCGTGTCCCTTCTCGCCGCCTTCGTCGCGTGGGAGCGCCGTGCCAGGGCACCGATGCTGCCGCTCCACTTCTTCAGGAGCCGGGCGTTCTCGGCCACCAACGCCGTCTCGCTGGCGATGTACTTCGGGATGTTCGGATCGATCTTCCTTCTGGCCCAGTTCTTCCAGGTCGTTCAGCACTACTCGCCGCTGCAGGCGGGTCTGCGCACCCTGCCCTGGACGGCGATGCCGATCCTCGTGGCCCCTGCCGCGGGCATCCTCTCCGACCGCATCGGCAGCCGGCCCCTGATGTTCAGCGGACTCGCGCTGCAATCGGCGGGGTTGGGCTGGCTGGTCACGGTGCTTGCCCCGAGCACGCCCTACACGTCCGTCATCGGCCCGTTCATCCTCGCCGGCGCCGGCATGGCGATGGTGTTCGCGCCCGCGGCGAACGCCGTGCTCTCGTCGGTGCGGCCGAGCCAGGCGGGGCAGGCCTCGGGGGCCACCAATGCGATCCGCGAGCTCGGTGGGGTGCTCGGGATCGCCGTCCTGGCCTCGGTGTTCAGCGCGGCGGGAGGTTACGCCACGCCGGCGATCTTCGTGGCCGGCCTGCGTCCCGCCGTCGTCGTGGGTGCCGCGGTCCTGGCTGCCGGGGCGTTGGCTGCGCTGCTCGTCCCCGGCCTGCGCCGCGCAGCGGTGGCGCCGGGTGACGTCGCCGGCACCGGCCCCGTCGAGGGGGCCGTCGCCGCCTGAGGAGGAGCGCGCCGATCAGCCCTCGGGCTTGCTGTAGAGCTCCTCGATCTGGTCGGCGTACTTCTCGGCGACAACCTTGCGCTTCACCTTGAGGGTTGGCGTCAGCTCCTCGTCCGGGCTGAAATCCACCGGCAGCACCGTGAATCGCTTCACCTGCTCGACGTGGCTGAGCTTGGCGTTGACGGCGTCGACGTGCCGCTGCAGCTCCTCGCGCAACGCCGGGTGCCGCGCGAGCGCCGCGGCGTCGGCGGGCCAGCCCCGCTGGGACGCGATTGAGGGCGCCTCGTCAGGGTCGAGGGTCAGCAGCGCGGTCATGTACGGGCGGCGATCGCCGATGGCGACGGCGTGACCGACCAGCTGATGGGTGCCGAGCGCGGACTCGATGTTGCCCGGCGAGATGTTCTTGCCGCCCGCGGTGATGATCAGGTCCTTCTTGCGATCGGTGATCCGCAGGTACCCGTCAGCGTCGAACTCACCGACGTCGCCTGTCTGCAGCCAGCCGTCCACCAGTGTCGCCTCGGTGGCCTCGCGGTTGTGGAGATAGCCGGGGAAGACCACGCCCCCGCGGACCACGATCTCGCCGTCCTCGGCGATGCGCACCTCGTTGCCGGGGAACACCTCACCCACGGTGCCGATGCGTGAGCGGCCGGGACGGTTCAGGGTGGTGACGCCGGTGTTCTCGCTCTGACCGTAGACCTCACAGATCTCGAGGCCGATGGAGCGGAAGAAGCGGAGCACCTCCGGGTCGATCGGCGCGGCACCGCTGGCGAGGATGCGGACATCGTCGAATCCCAGAGCGGCCCGCAACTTGCTCAGCACCAGCCTGTCGGCCAGGCGGTGGCGGCGCTCCAGGACAGCCGGGACGGGGTCGCCGCGCTCGAGCCGGTCGGACACGCGCCGGCCGGTGCGGATCGCCCACCGCGCCAGCGCCCGTTGCGGCGCGGGGCTGGCGTCGATCTCCTTGTGGATCTGGGCGGCCATCTTCTCCCACACGCGGGGGACGCCGAAGAAGTGGGTGGGGCGGACGTCGCGAAGGCGCGACGCCAGGTTGGGCAGGCCGTCGAGGAACCAGGTGGCGTTGCCGTACCGGTACGAGCGGAACTCGCTGACCATGCGCTCGGCGATGTGGGCAAGAGGCAGATAGCTGAGCACGCGGTCGTCAGGACCGACCTCCACGAGGTCGGCCAGCCCATCGGCGGAGGCCGCGATGTTGCGGTGGGTCAGCATCACGGCCTTGGGCGGCCCGGTGGTGCCGCTCGTATAGATGAGGGTGACGACGTCATCCATCTCCGTCTGCCGGCAGCGCTCGTCGATCTCGGCCTCGTTGCGCGCCAGGTGCTCGTCCCCTCTGGTGAGGGCCTGCTGCCATGGGATGACGAACCCGTCCGGCGATGGGTTCTCGACGCCCTCCATGACCACCACCCGGCGCAGGTGCCGCAGCTGGTCGCGCTGCTCGAGCACGCGCGCCAGCAGCGTCTCGTTCTCGACGAACACGACCCGGCTCTCCGAGTGGTTCAGCACGTACTGCGCCTGGTCCGCGCTCAGCGTCTGGTAGACCGGCACCGGGCAGCCCCGCGCCATCAGGATGGCGGCGTCCGCGGTGTGCCACTCGGCCCGGTTGGTGGCCCAGATGGCGACGTGGTCACCGGGCGAGATCCCCTCCTCGATGAGGAAGGATGCGAGCCGGCGGGCCCCGGCACCGAACTGCCCCCAGGTGATGGGGATCCAGCGGTCCCCGGCTCGCGTGTACATCGAGGGGAGGTCCGCGCGCCCGCGCACCTGCGCCAGGATGTAGTCGACGAGCGTGAGCGTCTCCTGTCTGGGCGCCTCGGCCCCGGACGCGACGGCAGCTTCGCTCGTCATCGACGCGCAGAATGACACAACGTGCCCCGTCGGGTCCGCTGTGCCAACCGACCGGATCCCCCCGCGCCCTACGAGGAGCTCAGCGTGGTCATCGGAACGCTGCAGATCACCATCCAGGTCCCCGAGAGCCAGTCGCTGAAGGACAAGCGGATGGTGGTGCGATCGATCACCAGCCGGGTTCGCCAGACGTTCGCCGTGGCGGTCGCCGAGGTGGGCGAGCAGGACACCTGGCAGACCGCGGTGGTCGGGGTGGCCTGCGTCAGCAACAACGCGCGCCACGCCGACGAGATCTGTCAGAAGGTGCTCGCCTACGTCGAGAACGACGCCGAGGGCGTGGTCAGCGGGTCGCGCTTCGAGCTGATCCACCTGTAGCCCCTAAGCCGGGGGCTGGGGGAATCGCTCCGGTCGCTGGTGCTCGCGGGCGCATCAGAGCCCCCCGGCTTCGCCGGGTCGGTCTCTTCGTCTGCTCGCAACAGCTCCCTGCGCGATTCCCCCAGCCCCCTTCACGCGATCCAGGAGAACGAGCCGGCATGGACGGCATCGCGCCCGCCGCTCGTCGGTAGTTCCCGTTCCGAGCCCATCCACCTCTGAGCCCCGGGTTCCCGCGGGGATGGACGGCATCGCGGAGGGAGCTGTTGCGAGCAGACGAGGAGACCCACTCGGCGGAGCCGAGGGGCTCCGACGCGCCCGCGAGCTCCTGCGACCGGAGCGATGCCGTCCATCCCCGCGGGGGGACGGCCGGACGCCCGTCCTCGCCGATGATTGCGACGTGTCCACCGTGAGCAACCCAGCCGGAGCTGATGAGGTCGCGGAGGCGATCGACGCCTTCGAGGCTTCGCTCCCCTTCGCGCTCGACCCCTTCCAGCGCGAGGCGATCGAGAAGCTGGAGCGCTCCCGCGGCGTGCTGGTGGCGGCGCCGACGAGCAGCGGTAAGACATTGGTCGCCGAGTACCCGATGTGGCGCTCCCTTCTGGCCCCTGGCCACCTCCGCCGCCGCCACGCCAGGGTGATCTACACGTCGCCGCTCAAGGCGCTCTCCAACCAGAAGTTCCACGACCTGGCCGAGCGCTACGGAGCCGCCAACGTCGGGCTCGTCACCGGTGAGCACACGGTGAACGACGGAGCGCCGCTGGTGGTGATGACCACCGAGATCCTCCGCAACGTGCTCTACGACGAGCCGGCCAGGCTCGGGGCTGTGAGCGACGTCGTGCTCGATGAGATCCACTACATCGACGATCACCCGCGAGGAACGGTCTGGGAGGAGATCATCATCGAGACGCCCGCGCATGTGCGCTTGATCGGGCTCTCGGCGACGATCAGCAACGTCGACGAGGTCGCCGCGTGGATGCGCGGCCTGCGTGGCGACATCGCCACTGTGGTGCGCACCGAGCGCCCCGTTCCGCTCGAGATGTGGCTGTCGATCAGCAACCGTCTCGAGCCGCTGTTCGACGCCCGCGGCGAGGTGGCGCGGCGCACGCTCGAGATGGCCGCCAACGACTCCATGCACGAAGCGCGGTTCCGGTACATGCGGCGTGCTCCCGACAACGACCTCTTCCATGTCATCGAGGAGCTGCGGGTGCGGTCGATGCTCCCGGCGATCTACTTCATCTTCTCGCGGCGCGGTTGCGCGGAGGCCCTCGGCCGCTGCGCGGTGCACGGGCTGGACCTCACCGACCGCGCCGAGAAGGAGGCGATCGACGCTCGTTACGGCCAGCTGGTCACGCGCATCGAGGACACGGATGAGCGGCGCGTGTTCCGGCAGGCGATCGACCCGTTGACGCTGCGCAACGGCGTGGCCATGCACCATGCCGGGATGCTCCCGTCCGCGAAGGAGGCGGTGGAGCGACTGTTCATCGAGGGCCTTGTCAAGGTGGTGTTCGCCACCGAGACGCTGTCACTGGGCCTGAACATGCCGGCACGGGCATGCGTGGTCTCGTCGTTCACGAAGTTCGACGGCACCGGCTTCCACTCGCTCACCGCCGGCGAGCTCACCCAGCTGATGGGGCGTGCCGGCCGGCGCGGTATCGACCGGGTCGGTCACGGCGTCATCCTCAAGGAGTTAGACGTCGACGTGCGCGACATCTACGACGCCGCCATCGGCGGCGAGATGAGCGTCGACAGCAAGTTCGCCCCCACCTACACCATGGCGCTGAGCCTGTTGCGGACTCGGTCCGTCGAGCGGGCCGAGGAACTTCTGGACAAGTCATTCGGTCAGTACCAGAACGTTCAGCGGGCCGACCACTGGACAGAGAAGAGGCACAACCTCGAGGAACAGCTCGCCGACTTGCGTCGGCGGGTGTTCCGCCACCCCAGGGTGGCGTGCACGGAGCGAACCCTGACCACCCACCTGGCAACCTCGGTGGCCGTCGAGGAGCTGCAGACGTCGGTGCGACGCGCCAAGCGCGAGCACTGGCGCGATTCGCGCCGGGGACGTCACGGCGGGCGCGGCGCCGACCCTGGGCAGCGCTTCGAGGCGATGCGACGCGAGCTGCGCCAGCAGCAGCAGAAGCTGCACAACTCACCGTGCCGAAGCTGTCCGTACTTCGGTGAGCATCGGGCCCATCGCGCGGAGACGCGGGACATCGAGGAGACGCTCCAGGGTGGCGAAGCCGAGCTGGAGTGGGCCCGACACCGCTACCGCCGCGAGTTCGGAGCCCTGCGCATGGTCCTGCACGACGCCGGTTTCCTCGAGGGTGACGCCCCCAACGAGCTCGGTCTACTGGCCGCGTCTCTCTTCGGGGAGAACGCGCTGCTCATCGCCGATGCCATCGCGGCCGGCCACCTCGACCCGCTCACCCCTGCCGAGCTCGCCGCAGCCCTGGTGACGCTTGTCGCGGAGGACCGGGGCCGTGACCGGCCGCAGCCGTCGCGCCGCCACTTCCCGACCCCACGGGTGGAGGTCGCCTACCGCCGGCTGCGTGCGTCACTCCAGCGCCTGGCGGCGCTCGAGCGTGAGCGCGGCCTGCAGACGCTGCGGCCACTCTCACTCGACTACATGAACGCCGCCCACCAGTGGGCGTCAGGGTCGCCACTCGTCGACATCGAGACACCGGCCGCCAACGACATCGGCGACGTCGTCAAGGCGATGAAGAACCTCTACTCGATGCTGCGCCAGATGGAACAGGCGCTGCGCGACCATCCGCTGCACGGCCGCGTCCGCCAGGCGCGCGAGGCGATGGAGCGCGACCTGATCCGTCGCGTCTAGCGCGGCCTGTCTGCTAGCATCGCGCGCATGCAATCGCGCGTGGTGCCCGGCACCGCCTCGATCATGATGCGCCGCGGAGGTTTCCGAACGTAGCGGCGCATCGCGCCCTCCGTGCGGAGACCTCCCGGAAGTTCCGGGAGGTTTTTTTTGTCCCCTACCGATTCGACGCGGGTCCGAGCGCACACGGCGTCCGCCACCCACCCGCCCGCTGCGGTCACCGGGCTGCAGTGCCGCGGGTGCGGACACCGGCAACCACCCACCGCCACCCACCTGTGCGAGTTGTGCTTCGGGCCACTCGAGGTCACCTATGACTACGACACCATCGCCACCCGCGTGTCGCGCCGGCGTATCGAGGCGGGCCCGCCGACCTTGTGGCGGTACGGCGACCTCCTCCCGGTAGGCGGCGACGACGTCGTCTCCCTCGGTGAGGGATTCACGCCGCTGGTGCACGCGCGCAACCTCGGCGCCGCCTTGGGCCTGCGCAACCTCCATCTCAAGAACGACACCCAGAATCCCACCAACTCCTTCAAGGACCGGGTCGTCGCCATGGCACTGAACTGGGCGATCGAGAACGGCTTCCGAACCGTCGCCTGCGCGTCGACAGGCAACCTCGCCAACTCTCTGGCCGCCTACGCGGCGCGCGCGGGCCTGCGCGCCGTGGTCTTCATCCCCGCCGACCTCGAGGCCCAGAAGGTCGCAGCCACGGCGGTGTTCGGTGCGACCATCGTGCCCGTCGCGGGCAGCTATGACGACGTCAACCGCTTGTGCGCGGAGCTCGCCGACGACCTCGACTGGGGCTTCTGCAACATCAACCTGCGTCCGTACTACAGCGAGGGCAGCAAGACCCTCACGTTCGAGACGGCCGAGCAGCTCGGCTGGCGGCTCCCCGACGAGATCGTCATCCCGGTGGCCTCCGGCTGTCAGTTCGTGAAGCACCGCAAGGCAGCCGCCGAACTGATCAACCTCGGACTGGTCGGCGATCGCCGCCTGCCGCGCTTCACGGGTGCCCAGGCGCTTGGGTGCTCCCCGGTGGCGAGCGCGTTCGCGCGCGGCAGCGACGTCCTGCAGCCTGTGCGCCCGGACACGATCGCGCGCTCCATCGCCATCGGCAACCCGTCCGACGGCGCCGACGTGTTGCGCATCGCTCGCCAGACCGGAGGGACTGTTGCCAGCGTCACCGAGGAGGAGATCGTCGAGGGCATCGAGCTGCTCGCCACCACGGAGGGGATCTTCACGGAGACAGCCGGCGGGGTGACCGTCGCCGTGCTCACCAAGCTCGCGCGCGCCGGACGCTGGAATGACGACGAGACTGTCGCGGCCTACATCACCGGCCACGGCCTCAAGACCCTCGACGCCGTCGCCGGCAGGCAGCCGTTGGGCCGGCCGATCGCGCCCCAGCGCCGCAGCGTGCACCAACGGCTCGCTGAGCTCGGGGTGGGCTGATCACTCCTCGCGCAGCATTGCCTCGGGGACACTGACCACGCGGTAGGGCATGTCGGTGATGTCGTAGAAGCGCAACGGCTTGCGGAGCCGCTTGGCGATGCCGATCTGGACCTTGACGCCGAGCGAGAGATTGCCGAACACCCACATCTGGTCGCAGCGCACGATGAGGTTGTTGAAGGCCTCGCGCACCGTCTCCTTGGGAACGGTGTGCAGGAGGTAGTAGTCGAAGAGCATGAACGGCGAGATCGGCACGCCGCCCTCGTCGAGCACGAACTTGGTGATGTGCTGGCGCCAGTAGAAGTTGCGGTTGCTGATCGCGCAGTAGATGAGCTGCTTCGGTCGCCGCAGCGCTCGCTCCGCCTGTTCCGCCGGGCTGGCCTTGGGGCGCGGCGTGAAGATGCGCTCGAGGATGTCCTCAGCGTCCTTGCGGGCGGGCGCCTGCGCCGGCGGCGGCGCGGCATCGGTCTCGGGCACAGCCTGAATTACCTTTGTGGCAAAGCCGAAAACGGCCCGCGGATCATAACACCGGCCGAGTCCGCCCGCGCCGACGAGGAGCGGCCCCGGCGTCGGCGCACCACGGCGGCGTGGATTCGGCCCAGTCGGTGAGCTGGCGCAGCCTCCGCAACGCGCTGTCCAGCAGCCCGACGTGCTCGCGGTCGTTGAGCCACCGGCTCTGGCCCGATGGATGCGGCAGGGGCAGCAGCACGAGGCTTTCCCGCGGGATGCCGACGATGACATGGCCTTCAGTGTTCCAAGCTCTGCCGACGATCTCGTCGAGGCGGCGGCCGGGGAGAAAACGGCTGTGTGCGAGACCGCCGATGCAGATGATCAGCGCAGGGCGGAGAAGCCCGAGGTAGGAGTCGAGCCAGCCGCTGCACAGCGCCACCTCAGCGGCGCTCGGTCGCCGGTCGCCCGCGTTGTCGGCCAGCCGGCCCGGGAAGCAGGTGGTCATCGAGGTCATGAAGACGCGCTCGCGAACGTCCTGCTCACTCGCGAAACCGGCCCGCGCAAACCAGCGCATCAGCTGTGCGCCCGCGCGCCCGGCGAATGGCCGGGTGACGTCGTCCTCCACCGGCCCCGGCGCCTGGCCGACGAGCATCAGACGCTGCTCGGCCCGTCCGCTGAACACGGGGTGCGCGCGTGCGAGGTACCCCGCGTCGACACAGCGCACGCACGCTCGATGATCACGCTGGATCGCCGTGATCGCGCCGTTCGACGCCAGGTTCATCGGCCGATTCTAGAAGCGAGCCCGCGCATGACCCGGCGGTATGATCGTCGGGGCGCCAGCGACCCTGCCTCCGTCATCTCCGGCGCGCCCAGACAATCGAACATCGTGCAGGACCGCAATGTCTGACGATCCCCCGCGTCCCGCTTCCGGACAGCAGTCCGACCCACGTCCCGCGGCGGGCGCTCCAGCGTGGTGGGCCGCGCTGGGCAGACCGGACCTGCCGCTGGACAGCGGCAAGACCCCCGAGCCACCGCACCCCGCGCCTGCCGCGCATACTCCCGCGCCCGCGCGGTGGACCGGGCGCAGTCTCCGCTGGCGCGCCTGGGCCTTCAACCTGGCCGTCCTGGCGATCGCCGTCCTGATCATCTGCCTCGGTATCGGTGTCGTCTCCGTCTCCGCCTTCCTCACCACTGCGCTCCTGTTCGGCGTGCCATTGAGTGTCGCCGCAATCTCCGCCACGGTCGTCGCACGGCGCTCGCGCTGAGCGTCCTGGAGGTGCCGTCGGGGTGAGCCGGCAACACCGACCGGTTCGCGGGCGACGCGAGGGCAGCCGCGGTGATCTGCCCAGCGCCGCATACGCGGCACAGGTCCACGCCGAGGTGGCGGCGGTGCGCCGAGCCTCACGTCGAGCCACCCGCGCGCTTTCCCAAGACGCCTCTGCGGCTGGTGCACCCCACCATGCCGACGTGCTGCGCCGGCTGCGCAGCGAACGGATCACAGGGATCGGACGGGTGGTGTACTCATCGAACGCGGTGTTCGTCCTGGAGATGGAGGGATCCGACCCGGTACACCGCGAGCAGCCATTGCGCGCCATCTACAAGCCGGCTCGCGGTGAGCGGCCTCTCTGGGACTTCCCGATGCAGACACTGCACATGCGTGAGGCGGCAGCCTACGTGGTGAGCGCTGCGCTCGATGACGGCGTCGTGCCGCCCACCACCCTGCGCGACGGTCCGCACGGACTGGGGTCGGTCCAGCTCTTCGTGCACAGTCCCGAGGAGCACAGCCAGCCGCGGCCGGACACGCTCGAGGAGCAGCTGCGCAGCGTCGCCGCGCTCGATGTCCTCATCAACAACGCCGATCGCAAGCGCGCGCACCTGCTGCTCGGTGACGACGGACGCGTCTACGGGATCGACAACGCGCTCAGCTTCCTCCCCTACCCGCGACAGCGCACCGTGCTCATCGAGCTGGGTGGCGAACCGCTGCCGGAACCGGTGTCACGCCGAGTGCGCACGCTCGCCGGCGACGAGGGCCGCAGGTCGACGCTGCGCCTCCAGCTCATGGGGCTGCTGGATCGTGGCGAGGTCGCCGCCTTCGACGAACGGCTCGACGCCCTGGCGGCGACACCGGTGTACCCCGTGCTCGACCCGTGGGACGGCCGGCCCTTCGAATGGTGGTGACGACGGCAAGGAGATGTCGCCGCCGCAGCCTATACTCGTGCTTCGATCCCGCGGGCGCCCGTAGCTCAGTTGGATAGAGCACCGGCCTCCGGAGCCGGGTGCGGGGGTTCAAGTCCCTCCGGGCGTACCAACGACTCCAGGCGAGCACATCCGCTCGCGCGGGGCGTCAGCGGATGTGGTCGAAGTGCCAGCTGGTGCAGCCGCGCCGCACACGGGCACGACAGGAGCACGCCGACCGTGGCCGCGACCTGCGCCGCACCGCGGCCGGGTCGGCCGAGTACGCCACCAACGCCTCGAACCGCTCCGGCCCGATGATCCCCTTGGCGAGGGCTCGGACGGCCCAAGCGGGTGGGACCGGCGCCTCCCAGAACCCGCGTGTCGGCGGCTCGCTCATGCCAGCGAACTATAGATCGAGGAACAGGAACAGCGCCGTGGCGTGCGCCTCAGTCGATGTCGTCCGGGAACCGGATCATCAGCCCGTCCTGGACGTCGTAGAGCGCCTCCATCCAATCCGGAATGCACACACCAGCTGGGTTGCGCTCGCCGAGCGGGTGGCCCTCGGCACGCATGAAGGCAGCGACGCGATGCAGGAGCTCCACCGGGATCGCCTGCTCATCGGCGAGGTTGAGCATCTCGAACTGGTTCAGCATGTCGTCGATGTCCCGGATCTTGTTGCGGCGCGCGTGCCGGGCTCGGATCTCGGATGTCCAGTAGACCTCCAGCTCCTCGATCCGCGTACAGGTCTCCTGGATCATTTCGCTTGCACCACAATGAACATTGACGTGCCCGGGGGCACTGCGACTGTGCGGAATGCTAGCACCGCATCAGAGAACGTCAAGCATTGACATGAGGCTGCAAATGTGATCGAGGATGCGGTGGCAACCGCATTCCTGGAACGGGCGGGCCGCGCGGCCTTCCCGGGCTTCCGTCTGCGGACGCTGGCCACGACGACCAGCACCCAGGACGTGGTCCGGGCAGCGGTCCGCGCGGGTGCGGCCCCCGGCTTCTGCTGCATGGCCGCCTCGCAGAGTTCTGGCCGGGGCCGTCAGCAGCGCACCTGGGCCGCGCCACCTGGGTCATCCCTGCTCGCCTCTGTCTTCGTCCGGGTGCCGCATCCTCGCCTGGGCGGGGTGCCGATCGCGGCCGGCCTGGCGGTGCGGGCGGCGCTGGAGGCCACCTCCGGCTGCCCGGCGCGGCTCAAGTGGCCCAACGACATCATGGTCGGCAGGCGAAAGCTGGCGGGCATCCTGTGCGAGGTGGAGCCGGCCGCCCCAGCGGGTGGTACGGCTGTGGTCATCGGCATGGGGGTGAACCTGCAGGTCGCCTCGTTCCCGTCTGGTGTGAACGGCGTCAGCCTCCACGAGCTCGTCGACGCCGCGCCGTCCCCGCCGGCCCTGCTTGCCGCCGTGCTCGCCGGCCTTGCCCAGCGCCTGGAGCTCCTCGAGTCCCGTGGGATGGGAGACCTGCGCGCCGAGTGGATGGAGCATGCCGCGGGCATCGGCGAGCTGGTCACCGCGACGTCGGCGGCTGGTCGTGTGAGTGGCATCGTCGAGGGCATCGACGACGACGGGGCGCTGCGCCTGCGCAACGACACGGGATCCGTGCGGATCCTGGCCGGCGACGTTCACCTCGAGCCTGTCGACCCGGGCGCCTGAACGCCCCGCAGGCTAGGGCGCGGGGGTGGCTGACGGCGAGGTGGTCGAGGGACTGCCGGTGGCGCCCTCCGTGCCGGGGGTCGCGGCACCGCTGGAGCTGGCGGGGCTCGACGCGCCGCCGGCACCGGCCGTGACGGTCACCTGGCCGTTCATCCCGTCATGGATCGTGCAGCGGTAGGAGTACGTGCCCGGCACGGTGAACTCGACCTCCCAGGTGTCGCCGGGACCGAGGGAGGCCGGCGAGGTGAGGACGGAGTTGGAGTTGAACGTCACGTTGTGGGGGACGCTGTCAGAGGCCACGGTCCACTGGATGACCTGGCCGGTCGCCACCGAGGTCTTGACCGGGCTGAACTGGAGCGCGGCATTCGCCGTGACCTTGACGGCAACGGCGCCGAGGCCGCTGGCCGCGGCCTTGCCGACCACCGGCCCACCGCCGCCCGCGGCCACCTCGGGAGGGCCGTTGCCACAGGCGCACAGCGTGATGGCCAGGGCAACGCCGCCGGTGATGACGATCGAGCGCATCCGGGTCATGCCGAGGTGTCCCTCCTGACGCCTCCTGCACGCGCGGCCGGCTGTCTGCTCGGGCCGTGGTGCATTCCAGAAAATGTTCCCCCGGATGGTAGGGGATGGTGCCGTCGCGCCGCCCCCAACCAGCTCACCCAGAGGCTCTTTGGGCTTCCTCCTCGTCGCGCGCGGGATCGCTGAAGACCCGCCAGAACACCATCACGACGGCCGCGAAATAGATGAGGTTGCCGGCGCCGAACATCACCACACCAGCCAGCTGCTGGTCGACGACCGGGCTGAGGCCCCAGAGTTGCGGCGCGCGCGCATAGAAGTCGTAGAACGGGCGCGGCGCCACCGTGAAGATGAGCCCCAGGACCGTGGGCGGGACCCCGGAGGCCACCAGCATGGCGATCTTCGCGAACGTGCCCACCCACCGCTCTCGGTCGGCACCACGCATGGGGTCGACGATCGGCCACCAGAAGATGACCCCGACGGCCATGAAGCTGAGGTGCTCGACAACGTGGATCGGCTCGGTGGTCAGGGTGGCGTCGTAGAGCGCGGGGATATGCCAGACCAGGAGGACCGCGCTGAAGATCACCGTCGCCGACCAGGGATTGACGAGGCACGCCCAGGCAGGCCGCCAGCGGCCCGGACGGCCCTGCAGCGGTGTGCGCATGCCGACAACGCCGAGGATGCACAGGGGCGGCGCCACCATCATCAGGAGCAGGTGTTGGACCATGTGCAGCGAGAAGAGGTACTGGTCGCCGCCGGTGTCGATGGGCGACTGCAGCGCGACGAAGCCGACCATCACGCCCGCTCCGAAGAACCATGGCCGCGAGCGGGGCGATCCCACCCAGGCGCTGACGTCATCGTCGGCGCGAAGCAGTCCACGCCGCCAGCCGATGAGGTACGCGGCCGCCAGCGCTGCCAGGCCGAGAAGGACGGTGGGCTCCCACGACCAGTCACCGAGCCCGAGGTGTCCCTGCTCCACGAAGGCTCAGCCTACTCCCGGTCCGCCGCGACCGTGGACGCGCGGATCAGTGGCCTTCGAGCGACTCGGGGAGCTCGTCGAACTCACGGCGCGCGCCGCGATACCACGCCGCACAGCTGGCGATGAGCCAGAGCAGGCCGATGCCCCAGACGAGCGGACCGACCGAGCCGCGCACCCCGTCGACGAAACCGATGAGGGTCATCGCCAGAGCGAAGGCCACGCTGATCGGCACGATGCTCGGCGGAGGGAGGTGCACCTCGCCGTGCTCGCCGTGGCTCGAGTCGGCCTCGTGGGTGGGCAGGTTCTCGTCTGTCATGGCGTGCCTACCTGACCGCGTTGAGGTAGACGGCGGCCCACACGAAGGTCACCCCGAGCAGAGCAACCAGCACGATCATCATGGAGATGCCGCTGCGGATGTTCCTGCGAGCCAGCTTCTTGTCCACGTCCGTCTCCCCGTGGTCAGCCGATCACGCGGTCGACGGCCATGACCGCGAAGAGCAGCGCCAGATACAGCATCGAATAGTAGAAGACGCGCCGCGCGGCCCGTGCGGAGGGATCGCGCACCGCCATCACAGCGGTACCCAGGAACACGCCATCGAGCAGCCCGGCGCCGCCGATGTAGACGTATCCGAAGGAGTGCACGAGGATCGGCATGACGGTCACGAGCACCAGGATCACTGTGTACACGAGGATCTGGCGCCGCGTCTCGCGCTCACCGACGATGACGGGCAGCATCGGCACCGAGGCCGTGGCGTAGTCACGACGGATGAGGAGCGCCAGCGCCCAGAAGTGGGGCGGGGTCCAGTAGAAGACGACGGCGAAGAGGAAGACGGCGGTGAGGCTCAGGCTGCCCTGCACGGCCGCCCAGCCGACCAGTGGTGGAATGGCGCCGGCCGCGCCTCCCACGACGATGTTCTGCATGGAGCTGCGCTTCAGCCACATCGTGTACACGAAGACGTAGAAGAGAAGGCCCGTTGTCGCGAGGGTCGCGGCCAGAAGGTTGACGGCCACGGCCAGCAGTGCGAAGGCCAGGAGGCCGAGAACGATCCCGAAGGCCAGCGCGCTGCCCGGCCTGACCCGCCCGGCAGGGATGGGGCGCGCGCGTGTCCGCCCCATGCTGGCATCGATGTCACGGTCGAACCAGCAGTTGATGGCATGGGCGCCGCCGGCGGCGAGCCACCCGCCGGTGACCGTGGCCGCCACCAGTCCAAGTGACGGCCATCCTCGCGCCGCCATCACCATCGCGAAGACGGTGGTGATCTCGAGGAGCACGACGACGCGAGGTTTGGTGAGGGCGATGTAGTCGCGCAGCGTCTGCGCCACACGCACGCCAGTGCGCCCAGCCAGTGGCCGATCGACGCGGACTGCCACGCTCACGAGGCGGCCGCCCCCGCGCGGAGTGGCCGGTCGGCCCGGCTGCTGCCGGCCAGCTCGGCGGAGGTCGTGCCTCGGCTGATCACTGCCGCGATCACCACGCAGGCCCAGAGCCCGCTCGCCAGGGCCAGGTGAAGTCCCCGAACCGCAGCGGGGAGGCGGGTGTCGACGAGGACCGCGCCGGCGATGACCTGGGCCACGATGAGCACGGTGACGCTCAGCGTCGACAGGCGCAGAGCGCGGTCCCCCGGACGGGCGCGGCGCATCCGCATCATCGAGTAGCCGAGGAGCAGCACGACGACGCCCGCGACGAGACGATGCAGCAGGTTGATGTCCGCGTACTGGCCGGAGGTGAGCTGGAAACCGTTCCCGCACAACGGCCACCCCGCGCACGCGCGGCCGGCGCCCTGGTCGACGACAAGCGCGCCGGTGAGCGCGAGAAGGTAGGTTGCGCCCACCGCCACCGCGCTCAGGCGCAGGGTGGCCAGCGGTGGACGCGACCGCGAGGAACCCGCCAGCGAGGTGAACACGGCGATGGTCACCAGGGCGCCAAGCAGGAGAAGAGCGTTGGCGAGGTGGATCATGACCACCCCGTTGGGCAGGTTGAAGAACACGGTGATGGCGCCGAGCACGATCTGGAGCACATAGAGCACGACGACGGCGACCGCGCCGATGGCCAACGGGCGGACGGTTCGGTACCGGAGCCAGACCCAACCGGCGAGCGTGAAGAGGAGCACCGCCGCGATGACCGCCAACCAGCGGTGGGTGAACTCGATGAGCGCCGTCTGCTCGAGGGGTGGCAGGAGTCCCCCGCGGCACAGCGGCCACTGGTCCTTGGCACCGCAACCCAGGCCGCTCCCGCTGACCCGGACGACGCCCCCCATCACGACGAGCAGGTACGTCGCCGCCGCCGTGGCGATGGTGAGCCGTCGGAATGCCCGCGATGGAGTCCAGGTCACGGAGTGGCTGACGCTGCCCGGCGCGCTCGGCGCAAGTCACGGACCGGACGGCTGCTCGATACGGCCGGGACGGCGTCGAAGTTGTGCGCAGGCGGTGGCGAGGACGTCGCCCACTCCAACGTGTTCGCCTCCCACGGATCGGCCGGAGCCGTCTTGGGCGAGCGCATCGAGACCACGAAGTTGATCAGGAAGACCGTGACGCTGATGGCGATGATGAACGCGCCGAAGGTCTCCAGCGAGTTGAGGTCACCCCAGCCCCGGTTGTCCTCGTACGTGGCGATGCGCCGCGGCATCCCCAGCATGCCGAGGAGGTGCATCGGCATGAAGGTGAGGTTGAGGCCGATGATCATCAGCCAGAACTGGAGCTTGCCGAGTCGCTCGCTGAGGAAACGTCCGGTGACCTTGGGGAACCAGTAGAAGAAGCCCGCGAAGACGCCGATCACGCTGCCGCCGAAGAGCACGTAGTGGATGTGCCCGACGACCCAGTACGTGCCGTGGAGGTCGCGGTCAACCGCGAGGCTGCCCAGGTAGACCCCGTCGATCCCACCGATGAGGAACATTAAGAGGAACCCCGCGGAGAACAACATGGGCGTGTCGTAGCGCACGCTGCCACCCCACATGGTGGCCAGCCAGTTGAATATCTTGATCCCGGTCGGCACCCCGATGCACAGCGTGGTGAAGGCGAAGAATTCCTGCACGACCAGGGGCAGGCCGGTGACGAACATGTGGTGCACGAAGACCACGAACCCGAGCACCGCGATGGCCACCATCGAAGCGGCCATCGCGCGGTAGCCGAAGATCGGCTTGCGCGCGAAGACAGGGATGATCTCGCTGACGATGCCGAACGCCGGCAGGATCATGATGTACACGGCGGGATGCGAGTAGAACCAGAAGATGAGCTGGTACAGCAGCGCGTTGCCACCGTGGCTGACGCTGAAGAATGCGGCCCCCACCTGGCGATCGAGCAGCACCATCGACAGCACGCCGGCCAGGAACGGCGACGCCAAGACGACGAGACCCTGGGTGACCTCCGTCGCCCAGACGAACAGGGGCAGCCTCGACCAGGTCATCCCCGGCGCGCGCATGTTGTGGATGGTGGTGAGGAAGTTGATGCCCCCGAGCATCGAGCTCACGCCGAGCAGGTGGAGCCCGATGATCCAGAGGTCCTGACCGACCTGTGGCGAATACGCCCTCTCGGTCAGCGGCACGTAGCCCGTCCAGCCCGCCGCGCCCGTGCCACCGAAGAGGAAGCCGGAGTACATCACCAGGCCCCCGAGCGGGATCAGCCAGAAGGAGAGCGCGTTGACTTCGGGGAAGGCCATGTCGCGCGCGCCGATCATCAGCGGCACGAAGTAATTGCCGAAGCCGGAAAAGACGGGGATGATCCAGAGGAAGATCATCGTCGTCCCGTGCATGGTGAAGATCTGGTTGTACTGCGCGGGCGTGAGGAACTTGTTCTGCGGCTCCGCCAGCTGGATGCGCACCAGCAGCGCCATCACCCCACCCACCAGGAAGAAGAAGAAGGTGGTGTACAGGTACATGATCGCGATCTTCTTGTGATCGACCGTGGTCACCCAGCCGAGCACGCCACGGCTCTTGTCCCAGCGTGCGGCGAAACGGGCCCCCGGTGCTGGCGCGCTGATCGCCGCCATCAGTTCTGTCCCCCGTGAATCTCAGGCTGGTGCATCGTGTGCGAGTGGTCGCCGCCGTCGTCTGTCGCGGTCCCGCAGAAGGTGGTGCTCATTTGGCGGTCTGCTGCAGCATCCACTGGTCGAACTGCGACTGGGATTCGGCGATGACCTCGAGCAGCATGGTGGCGTGCCCGGTGCCGCACAGCTCGGTGCACTGCCCGTAGTAATGGCCGGTGCGCGCCTCCAACCACATGTGGTTGGTCTGCCCGGGGAGCGCGTTGATCTGGCCGGCCAGCGAGGGGACGTAGAAGCTGTGGTTGACGCCGCAGCCCTCGTCCGAGATGGCATTCGCGAGGCTCTCCCCGCCGCTGAGCTTCCGCTGAAGGGTGGCCGCGGCCGCCGCGGTGGCCCCGCTCACCCCCGGCAGGTTGGGCTTGGTGACGCAGGGCGGGTCGGTGGACACCACCTGCAGGTCGACGGGCGTGTTGACGGGCACGTAGAGCGTGCCGAAGCTCTGCACGTCGTTGCCGTTGCCTGTGTGCTTGCCGGTGTAATCGAAGGTCCAGCTGAACTGCTGACCGATCACCGTGACCTGCATCACCGGGGTGGTGGCGGTGCTCGCCGGGGCGTCGTTGATGAAGCCCATCTGGGAGACGGTCAGCCCGAACAGGGAGAGGAAGACCATGAGGGGAACGGCTGTCCAGAACAGCTCGAGGCGCGTGTTGCCGTGGAACTGCGGTGGCTCGTCGTCATCATGTTTGCGACGGAAGCGGAACATGCTGTAGAGCAGCATCAAGGCTGTGAAGGCCCCGAGGATGATCGACGCCAGCAGCACCCAGTTGAAGACGAACTTCATGCTGTCGGCCACAGGTCCGCCGGGGTGGTACGGCGAGGTGTCGACGATCTGCGTGGCGAGTGGGTTCACCTGGACCGGCTCTCCGCATCCCATCCGTTTGCGACAACAACGCGAGGTGTCGCCGTCGCGGCGGACGGCTGGCTGTCCGTCGTGACGCGCGGCGCCAGCCCACCCCGGCGGACGCCCGGAGCCAGGCTGGAGGGGATGATCGCACAGGCATCGCAGGGGCGGCAAACCGCGACGGCGCTCATTTCTGCCACGGCTTGGTGGTGGTGCGGATCTGCCGCTTCACCAGCTCGGTGATCTCGACGTTGGTCAGCGCGGCGCTGTCCCAGTCACCGCGGTTGACAGGCGGCTTGGCCGGATCGGGGAGCGCCTCGCCGAGGGACCCGGTGGCAGGCGGTCGCATGCGCCTGATGACGTCCAGCAGCCCCACTCAGCGCCTCACAGGTGGAAGTACCTGAGCTTCGGTGAGGCCTCGCCGGACAGCGATATCTCACGCGCGCCCGCCGTGGCGTCGACAGCCGCGCTCCCCCAGATGAAGAGTCCGTACACGAGGAGCCCGATGAACACGAAGATGGCGATCATCCCGAAGAGCATCGCGAGGACGAGGCGGCCATCGGCGATCCACTGCCGCCCCAGGGCGCTGCCGCCAAGGAAGAAGAGGACGTCCGCGCCGAGGCAGCCGACCGCCCACATGAAGTAGTAGCGGGCCTTGGCGGCCTGGCCGTTGTACAGCTGACCGCCGCCGGGCACGATCGACAGCACGGCCGCGATCCGCCAATCCCGGCGGCGGGTCGTGGCCACTGCGCTCAACCCCACCTCGTTCAGCGGGTGAAGAACGACCGGTAGCAGTAGTACGCGGCGAGCACCAGGGTGGCGAAAGCCCAGATGCTGACGAAGATGACGTCACCCCAGCCGGCGTCACCGGGATCGAGGTCGGCCAGCATCGGGTGCATAGGGTTGATCATCGTGTCAGTGGGACTTGAAGTTCTCGAGGAAGTGTTCGCCGAGGATGATGATCACGCACAGGCCGATCAGCACGGCGAACATGAGCAGCGTGCCCAGCAGGTCTCGCGCGAAGGTGCGACGTCTCATCGGTGCAACTCACCCTACGGGAGGGTGGTGTAGTTCTCCCAGTGCCGGATGAACTGGATGAGCAGGTGGATCTGGTTCTCGCTGAGAATGCGACTGCCGGGCTTCTGCTTGTCGCGCGCGGGGTCGTAGGTGTAGTCGGAGGCGACGGAACCCCAGTTCGGCATGATGCTGCCGATGTGCTCGAAGTCGGTGAACCCGTACTCGATGCACCGGTAGTAGTAGTCCTCGTTGAAATAGCCGAGGCGGTCCTGGTTGTTGAGGGGTGGCCCCTTGCCGCCCTCGCCCTGGACCCCATGACAGGTGACGCAGTATTTGTAGTACAGCTGCGCTCCGGCAGTGAAGTCGTACTCGGGGTTGCTGATCAGGTTGATGTGAGCGTCGGCCTGGTTCAGCGAGAGGCGGCTGCCGTTGTGGCACACGATGCAGCCCACCTGGTCGATGCCCACCTTCTGCAGCGCCGGGTTCGTGTCTCCTGGGTCGAGCGCCGCGGGCGCCACCGACACGGGCAGCGGACCGGCCAGCGTGGTGGTCGGGTCCACCTGGTATCCCTGCTTGGCGTTGGTGGTGGCGCCGGTCACCGAGTAGGGCAGGAAGCCCGTGCCCGTGGCGCCGTACTGCGTGAAGCTCATGGCCGGGGCGTAGCCCTTCCCGGTTGAGCTGGGGACGCTGACGCCGTTGGCGATGTACGCCGGGTGCACCAGGGTGAAGTGGTCCTGGGCCGCCACGGCCTGCGCATTCGGCTGGTACTTCATGAAGTCCTGGACCAGGCGCTGGGCGGCGAGCTCCGGGCCGATGGTGCCGATGTCGGGGACATGGCAGGAGATGCAGCGTTCCACGCGGAAGGTGTCGCCGCGCCTGGCGTCAGGAAACGCGGGGAAGATCTGCTGCACCTGGATGTTGAACGTGGTGTCCTTGTAGTCGGACTGGTAGCGCTGCTGGATGGCCAGGTAGTCGCGGTCCTGGCTGTCGCGGATGGCGGCGATGCCCACCAGCGCGATCAGCACGGCTGACAGGACCACGAAGACCCACCTCATACCGCGGGCTTGACCCCGGGATGGCCGAGGATCCGCGTCCAGTCCCAGTTGAACGCGAGGCCTCGGAAGAACACCCCGATCACGACGAAGGACACGGCCAGGCAGAGGTAGATGGTGAACAGGGCGATCGCCACCTTGCGGTCCTGGGGCCGCCGGCTGGGGTTGCGATCGAGGTAGGGGGTGAGCAGCATGAAGATGATCACGAAGCTCGGGAAGGCCACCCCGGCCATCACCGGCGGAAAGCGCTCGAGAAGTTCCTGCAGGCCGAGGAAGTACCAGGGCGCCTTGGCGGGGTTGGGGGTGATCGCGGTGTTGGCACGTTGCAGCAGTGGAGCGTTGACCTGGATCGAGACGCCGAGAAGGAAGATGAAGGCTGCCAGGCCGGCGAGGAACTCCTTCCACACCAACGAGGGGAAGGTGACAACCGTCTCCTCCTCCTCACGCCGGCGCACCACCAACGGCATCGCCGCGAGCTCCGGACCGGTGCCGCGGGGACGCGGCGTCCGCACCGTGACAGCGGCGCGGTCGACTGGCACGGCAGCCCCGTCGCCGGTCGTGCCGGAGTTGTCGCCGACAACTGTCGCCATCGCTTACAGGCCTCCCGTGAACCCGTCTTTGCGGACGCGCCAGAAGTGTATGACCATCAGGATGAACCCGACGAGGGGCAGGGCGACGACGTGTAAGACATAGAAGCGTATGAGGGCGCCCTGGCCGACGTTGCGGCCGCCGAGCAAGAGGTACCGGGTGTACGGGCCCGCGATGGGCGCGTACTTCGCCATGTTGGTGCCCACGGTGATCGCCCACACGGCCAGCTGGTCCCAGGGGAGCAGGTAGCCCGAGAACGACAGCAGCAGGGTGATCAGCAGCAGGAAGGTACCGATCGCCCAGTTGAACTCTCGCGGTGGCTTGTAGGCGCCCTGGTAGAAGACGCGGGCCATGTGCAGCCACACCGTGATCACCATGCCGTGCGCGGCCCAACGGTGGAGGTTGCGGATCACCAGGCCGAAGGTGGCGACGAACTGCAGGTCCTTGATGTTCTGGTAGGCCTGGTCGACCGAGGGGATGTAATAGAACATCAGGAAGAGGCCGCTGATGGTCAGCAGGATGAACAGGAAGAAGGAGAGCCCACCGAGGCACAGCGTGTAGCTGACGCGGATCGCGGACTTCTTGACGCGAACGGGGTGGATGTGCAGGAAGAAGTTGGTCAGCGCGGTTCGCGCCGCGACCTTGTCGGTGGTGGGGAGGCCATGCCGGAAGATCGATCCCCAGATCTGGGCGGCGAACGCGCGCAGCGGGTTGCCCTCGGTGGGACGGGCGCTCACCGCTCCTCCTCCATCGGCCGGTTCTCCCCCATGGCTGCGTTCATACCCCGACGGTCTTGCCGTTGTTCTTGCCGGTCTTCGGATCCAGCCGCCACTGCGGCACGGTGGTGTCGCCGGCCTGACGGTACACGGTGATGGCCGCCCGGTTCACGACGAAGTGGTTGTCCGGCGAGACCTGGATGTCCACCCAGTCCATCGGCCGTGGCGCCGGGCCGTAGAAGTTCGTGGAGTTGATGTAGTAGCGGCTGCCGTGACAGGGACAGGCCCAGCCGTTGCGCGTCGAGATGGCGCTGCCCTCGGCGGTGTAGTGCCTGGCGACCGTGTCCGAGCTGTCCGTGACCCCCGTGCCACTGGTGACGTCGCTCACGTAGTTGGGGGTGCAGCCGAGGTGGGTGCAGACCAGGTAGACGGCGTAGATGCCCGTGGAGTTGAGCACGACGGTGACCCGGTTCGCCGTGTCGGAGATGACGTTGAGCTTGAGGGTGCCGCCGCCGGTGAGGTCGG
The DNA here is from genome assembly GCA_963823765.1 of Candidatus Dormiibacterota bacterium. Taxonomy (GTDB): domain Bacteria; phylum Chloroflexota; class Dormibacteria; order Aeolococcales; family Aeolococcaceae; genus Aeolococcus. Next base: position 258,680 of record CAWGML010000001.1, on the reverse strand, counting down.
AGACCGTGAAGCCGGTCTTGAACTGCGGCGGCGACTCCAGCGTGGCCGCGGGGAACATGAACTTGAGCAGCTCGATCCCGCCGAAGAGGGTTGCGCCAAGAGCCCCGACCGAGCCCACCAGCAGGAGGAACTGCCGGCGCGTCGTCTCGACGCGCGAGCGCATCCTGCCGCGAGGGGTGTCGTACGGGTTCAGCGCCATGAGAGCCTCAGGACGGGGAGAACGGCGACGGACGGATTCTAGCGGCGGCTCGTGCGCGCACCGGTCAGACGAAGGGGTTGTTGGATGGAGGGGTGATGATGTTCGCGAAGACGATGGTGGAGATCATGATCACCACGAACGCCACGATGATGACCAGGCACCCGAAGTCGGAGCGGAGGGCGAGGATGAAGCGTTCGACCATTTCTTCCCAAGAGAGCCGACCTCGGACGCGACGGCGCACAGGATAAGCGACGGTTCGGCCGACCTGCCCCGCCGGTTCGGTCACGACGCTCGGCCCGCTGGTACCGTCATCGCGCCATGAGCGACTGGCGCACCCTCGAGATCTACTCGACCTTCATCCAGGTCACCGGCGAGATGGAGGTCGTTCGGCCGGACCGGGTCAGCGACGCCGTCAACCGCTTCGGCGACTTCCTCCACCTGCGCAACGGCAGGGCGGAGCCGCTCTCGGTGAGCTACCCGATCCTCAGCCGGACCGAGCCCGTGGTGACGGTCGCCAAGGCCGGGGTGGTGCTGATCTGCCCGCTCGACGACGCCGGCGACGGCAACCCAGCGCTGTGGCGCGAGAAGGTGGCGCACCCCGCATCGATCAACACCGAGGCCTTCTCGATGGTCGGGGACGTCCATGTCGAGCCGCGACATACCCTCCAGGACCACCTCGAACGCTTCCCCGGGGACTTCATCCCGGTGACCAACGTGTCGGCGCTGTGGGTGACGGCGATCAGCTCCGGCACGCACGCCGTACAGCGCCAGTTCGCGCTGCTGAACCCGGCGGCAATCCTCAGCTTCTCGCTGAGGTAGCGCGTCGTCAGCGGGGCGGTTGGCGCCTGGGTGAGGCGGTTCTCACAGGGGGCGGGCAGATCCCGCCCCCTCGGAAAGGCGGGCGTCACCGCCTTTCCAAACCCCCACCCTCGGCGCGCCCTGCGAGCCGCTGTCGCTTCGCGACGGAATCTGCTGTTCAGATGACGAGCGTTTGGGCCTGAGCTCTCTTGCGGCGGGCGGTGTCGATCGCGCCGATCAGCAGGCACAGGACGGCGATGCCCGCGAAGCCGATGCCGATGAACTCCTTGATGGCTCGCGTGCCGATGGCGAGGGAGGTGCCGGTGTCGTCGAGGAAAGCCTTCTCGGCGGGTGCCGCCCATACCGTGGTGATGAACGACATGACCACCCAGAGCGCCGCGATGAAGTACCAGACGGCCGCGGGATTGGGATAACCGGACCGCGGCCGCGACGCGAAGTAGAACGCGGCCAGGCACACGACCTCGAGCGCCACGTAGCCGTTGAAGAGGATGAAAGACAGCCAGAAGCTGAGCTGCTGCGCGCCGGTGAGCCCGGCGAAGCCGTTGATCGCGAATGCGCTTCCGGAATCGGCGAGCACGTGCATCGCGGGCAAAGATACAACGTAGCCCGGCGGCGGTGACGGCCACGCGCGCGCCGCTCTGCGGCCCCGTAACGAGCCGCCGACGGGTAGGCTTGTGCTCAGACAATGCCGACCGCCCCCTTCTCCCACGCCACCATCGATGCGGCGACGGGCGGGACAGCCACCCCGGTGGCGCAGATCCTCTCCCTCGGTGCGTACCTCCCCGATGGCGTCCTCACCAACGCCGACATGGAGGCGATGGTCGAGACGTCCGACTCGTGGATCGTCGAGCGCACCGGGATCCGCGAACGGCGCCGGGTCGCGACGGGGCAGACCGTCGCGTCGATGGGGGCACGCGCCGCCGTCGAAGCGCTCGCCAGAGCGGGCGATCCAGTGCCCGACGCGATCATCGTGGCCACCTGCAGCGCCGAGAGCCGGCTGCCGTCGGCGGCGTGCCGGATCCAGCAGAGGCTCGGCATGGGTGGGATGCCCGCCTTCGACATCAACGCCGCGTGCTCCGGCTTCGTCTACGGCCTGGCGCTCGCCGATTCCATGATCCGCGCAGGGACGCTGAGCACCGTCCTGCTGGTGGCCAGCGAATCGCTGACACCGATGGTGGACTACACGGACCGCTCCACCTGCGTGCTCTTCGGGGACGGCGCAGCCGCCGCGGTGGTCGGCAGCGGGGGCGACGACGGCGGCATCCGCGCGGTGCGCTGGGCTGCGGACGGGGGCGACGCCGACCTCATCTACTTCGGCGCGCGCGAGGATGACCCGCACGGGGCGAGCGCCATCCGGATGTCGGGGCGCGGCACCTTTCGCACCGCCGTCGAGCGCCTCAGCGAGGCGGCGACCCAGCTCTGCGAGGACGCCGGCTGGGGCCCCGGCGAGGTGGACTGGTTCATCCCGCACCAGGCCAACCTGCGCATCATCGAGGCCACCGCCAAGCGGCTCGGTGTTTCCATGGACAGGGTGATCCTCAACGTCCAGCGTGTCGGCAACACCAGCGCCGCCTCGATCCCGCTGGCCATCCACGAAGCCGCCGCCGCGGGCCGGCTGGAGCCCGGCCAGAAGATCGTCAGCGTCGCCTTCGGCAGTGGGGTCACCTGGGGCGGCGTGGCTCTCGAATGGACCGGCAACCGCTCCCGGTGACGGGAGGGCGCGAGCTCGCCCGTCCCCTTGCCGCTCCCGGGCCCAAGCTCCGGCCGGTCGCTCCCGCCGGCACCGTCGAATGCCGGGGCTGCGCACGGCGATTCGTGGAGGCGCGCTTCGAGAAGCACCTGCGGGTCTGTCCGGACTGCGGCCGGCACGCGGTGGTCCCCGCGCTCAAGCGCGCGGGCCAGCTGGCCGACCCGGGGACGCTCGAGGTCATCCCGATGCACATCGCTGATCGCGACCCGCTGGGCTTCGACGACGGCGTGCCCTACCCGTCGCGGGTCGCGGAGGCGCGCGAGCGCACCCATCTCGAGGAGACCTTCGTCATCGCCACGGCGAGCATGGGCGGCGTCCCGGTGGTGCTGGCGTGCATGGACTTCGGTTTCCTGGGTGGTTCCTCGGCAGCGCTGCCGGCGAGCAGTTCGCGCGCGCCTGTGACCTCGCGGTCGCTGAGCGGCGCGGCCTGGTCGCCGTGTGCACGTCGGGCGGCGCGCGCATGCAGGAGGGAATCGCCTCGCTCGCCCAGATGGCCCGCTGCTCCGCCGGCGTCGTGGCGGTGGCCCGGGCCGGCCTGCCCTACGTCTCCGTTCTCGCCGACCCCTGCTTCGGAGGCGTCACCGCCTCCTTCGCGGTGCAGGCGGACGTCATCCTCGCCGAGCCCCATGCGCGCATCGGTTTCGCCGGTGGACGGGTGATCGAGCAGGCCAGCCATGATCGCCTCCCCGAGGGTTTTCAGACCTCGGAGTTCCTCCTCTCCCACGGCATGGTGGACGCTGTCGTCGAGCGCCGCGCCCTGCGCGACACGATCGAGCGGCTGCTCATCGGCTTCACGGCACGTCGATGACCGTCAGCACCGACACCGCCGAACGTGAGCGCGTCGCCTTCGCCGCCGTCGAGCTGGCGCGCAACCCGAGCCGGCCCCGCGCGCTGCAAGTGATCGCCGGCGCCTTCACGGAATGGACGGAGCTGCGAGGCGATCGTCTCTTCGGCGACGACCGCGCCGTCGTCGGCGGCCCGGCTCGACTCGAGGACCGCTGGGTGATGGTCATCGGCCAGGAGAAGGGCACCGACGCCATCAGCCGCGCGTTGCACAACTTCGGCATGCCTCACCCTGAGGGCTATCGCAAGGCCCAGCGATTGATGCGCACGGCCGAGAAGTTCGGCATGCCCGTCGTGTGCCTCGTCGACACCCCCGCGGCGCACGCGGGTGTGGGTGCCGAGGAACGGGGCCAGGCATGGGCGATAGCACAGTCGCTGATCACGATGCTGGAGCTCCGCGTCCCCGTGGTCAGCGCGGTGCTCAGCGAGGGAGGTTCGGGCGGAGCGCTGGCCCTGGCACTCGCCGACCGCGTGCTCGCCCTGGAGAACGCGCTGTACACGGTGGCCCCGCCGGAGACGTGCGCTGCCATCCTCTACCGAGACGCCGGCCAGCGCGGACGAGCTGCTGCGGCGCTGCGTCCAGGCGTCGCCACCGCGCATGGCATCGGGCTCATCGACGAGCTCATCCCCGAGCCCGGGCCGGGAGCGCATCAGCACGCCGACGTGTGCATCGCCGCCCTGCGCGGTGCGCTGGTGCGCCACCTCGACGAGCTCTGCGCGAAGGATATCGACGTGCTCCTCGCCGAGCGCACCGAACGGTATCGCCGGGCCGGCGATCCCCCGCCACGCTCCGCGTGGCTGGGGGACCCCGTGTCCTCATAGAGGGGCGACGCACCCCCTCGGCGCGCCGGCTCAGCCGGCGCACCTCACTCCCCACTCGGCGCGATGAAATCGCGCCGGGCTCGCTTCGCTCGCACGGCTCCTAGCACTGCTCGTCAGCACACGGGACCACGCGACCCCTGGAGAGCGCCACGCCCTTCTCGGCGCGGTCCCACGGCTCCTAGGCGACACTCGTCAGGCCGGGATCCTGGTCTCCACCGGCCGTGCCGCGCTCAGGGCGCTTCAGGAAGAACGCGGGGATGATGCCGACCGCGGAGAGGATCGCGATCAGCACGAAGGTGCGGTCGAACGCGTCGCTGAAGACACCGCCCGCGTACTGGTGGTTGAAAGCGTCCAGCACGGCGTTGCCGGTGCTCGGCACGCTGCTGCCCGAGCTCTCCTGCGCGGACGACGCGGCGATCCGCTGCTGCAGGATGGCGCAGTACTGCGGCCCGGTGAGCTGCGGCTGGTGCAGGCTCGCCGCCGCGGCGACGACGACGTTCGCGGGGGTGCGCACGCGGTCTCTTTGGCAGCGGTCCCGAACTGCGCAGCGAGAACGGTGATGAGGATCGCGATGCCCACCGACGACGACACGCGCTGGAAGGTGTTGGTGATGCTCGAAGCCCGTGACGTGTAGCGGCGCGGCACCCGGGCCATCGCCGCTGACATGGTCGGCATCATCGCGAAGCCCATGGCGAACCCGCGCAGCATCAGGGAGCCGACCACCAGCCAGTTCGACGAGTTGTAGTGGATCTGGGCGAGGACCACGCTGCCGATGGTGAGCAGCACGAGGCCGGTGGCGACAACCCACTTGGGTCCGATCCTGTCCGTGAGGTATCCGCCGAGTGGCATCGACACCGCGGCCATCGCGGCCTGGGGCAGCAGGAGCAACCCGGTCTCGATGGCGTCGTAACCGTGAACCTCCTGCAGGTACAACGGAAGCAGCAGCATGGTGCCGAACATGGCGGTGACCACCACGAAGCTCAGCACCATGGCCCAGGAGAAGGTGCGGTCGCGGAACAGCGACAGCTGCAGGAGCGGCTCGCGCGCATGGAGCTGACGCACGATGAAGGCGCCCATCAACACAGCGCTGGCGATGAGCAGCGACACCACGAGCGGCGACGACCACCCCAGCGAGGTGCTGCGATCGACGGCGTACATCAGAGCCAGGATGGATGGCACCCCGGTGATCAGCCCGAGAACATCGAGGCGCAGGCGTGCGGTGCGGTGGGACTCTGCGGAGGAAGCGCGATGCCGCCAGGAACCCGATGATGCCGATCGGGACGTTGACGTAGAAGATGAGACGCCAGGTGAAGTCCTGGACGAACCAGCCACCGAGGACCGGCCCCACGGCCGGCGCGATGAGCATCGGCACACCGAAGATGCCCATCACCCTGCCCATGTTCTGGGGTCCGACGGCCTGCAGGATGATGGTCATGCCGATCGGCATCAGCATGCCCCCGCCGATGCCCTGGACAACCCGGAAGAAGATCAGCTCGCCGAGGTTCTGCGAGATCCCGCAGAGCATCGACGCAACGGTGAAGGTCACCATCGTGATCAGGTAGAGCCGCTTGGTTCCCCAGCGGTCGGTCGCCCAGCCGGTGAGCGGGATCACGGCCCCCTGGGCGAGAAGGTAGCCGGTGACGACCCACGCGATGTCCGTGTAGCTGCCCGCGTGCAGGTCATGCTGCAGGGTGGGGATGGCGATGTTGACGATCGTCGAGTTGAGGATCGTCATGATCGTGCCGGTCAGCACGACCGCAAGCGCCACCCACTTGTAGTCGATGCGGCCGAACCTGGTGTGGGTGAAGCGCACCTCGTCCTGCGCCGGCGGACGTGGCGCGACGGTCGTCTCCGTCATGACGGTCACCATACCGCCTCAGGCTTCCAGCCAGCCATCCGTGGCGCAAAGCGCGACCTCAGCCGGCGCGCCACCTCTCTGCCAGGCCCTCGCGGTGACCGGCCTTGACACGTCGCATGGCCGCGTCCGCGTGCTGAAGCAGGCCGTCGACGTCGTCGGCGTCGTCGGGGAAGATGGCGACGCCGCAGGAGATGGTGACACCTGCCTTGGTGAGCTCGGAGTTGTCACGAACGCGAACCTCGAACGAGGTGCTGATGCGCAGCCCCACCGCGGCAGCCTCGACGTGGTCGGCCCCCGGGAGCACGCAGACGAACTCGTCGCCGCCGTAGCGCGCCGCCGAGTCCTCGCGACGCAACGAGTTCGTGGAATACCTGGGCGAGGATGGTGAGCACGCGGTCGCCGGCGGCGTGGCCGTAGGTGTCGTTGACCGTCTTGAATCGGTCGAGGTCGCAGAAGACGACGCCGAGCGGCGTGGAACGGCGCCGCGCACGCGCCACCTCCTGGTCGAGGGTGCGGGTGAGCTGACGATGATTGGCGAGGCCGGTGATGCTGTCCAGGTGCGCTTGGTCGAGCTCGCGCTCGTAGCGGCGCGCTCGCTCGATGGCACGAGCCGCCTCACCGGCCAGGGCCGACACCACCGGCACATCCTCCTCACCCCACACCAGCTCTTGGCGGTGCGAGGTCAGCACGTACACGCCGATGACCTCGTCGTCGAGGATCAGTGGCGCCCCGATCGCGGACCGTGCCACGCCACGGCGCAGGTTGTGGAGCTGCTCACGCAGGGTGTCCCCGAGGTTGGCCTGGGCCATGTGCACGTCGTGTGCGGTCGGCCAGATCATCGGCCGGCTCGCCGAGAAGACCCGTCCGGCGAGTCCCTCCCCGGGCGCCAGGGTGAAGTCGAGGTTGTCGGCATCGAGCGTGCCGATGCCCTCGGGGCCGAGATAGAGCGGCAGGGGCCGGAGCCGCTCGGCGGTGCTGTCGTAGAGGAGCACGGACGCATGCGTGGTCATCGGGTAGGACTTCGTGGCTGGTCTCCAGCACCGCACGGGTGACGCCCAGGACGTCGATCGCGGTGCCGACCCGCTCAGCTGTGGCGGCGTGGGCCGAGTTGCGCAACATGTCCGTGTCGGCGCTGGCTCCGGCAGCCTTGGACTGGGCCACGACGAGCAGCTGCAGCGAGCTCATCAGTGCCAGCGCGAACGCGAGGCTCTCGACGTCGCCCTTCTGCCACACCAGCCATACCGACGCAAAGGCGCCGTCGACGATGACGGTGCCGGCCAGGAGAGCCCTGGCGCGGGCTCGAGCCGGGGAGCTGAGGTGAACCGCGCTGAACAGCAGGACGGCGACGACGTCGAGGCCCGGCTGCCCGGCGGCAAGAGCGACCATGAGCCCCGCGATGACGGCGCCCAGCAGCCCACGCCCAACCACCGCGAGGTCGCCGCGCATCCAGTCGTGGCGGGTCAGCCGCAGGGTGATGACTCCGTAGACCGCAAGGCCGCCACCGAGACCGATCTCCCCGATCCGATGCGAGGAGGGGAGCGGGAGCGTCAGCAGGCGGACCAGGACGGCGGCCAGGATGAGAACGACGGCGAACCCAGCGGCACGCCGCGACGCAGCCGACGCTCTGACCACGGTTCCCCCTGTCCAACACTGCCGCGATTGCGGCATTCAACAGAGACCTATCTTTGCAAACGCGGAGTTGGCGCACGCCTTTCGTTACGAACTCGCGCATCGCCGCTTGTGGGCTGCTCGCAGGCATGCTAGCGTTGCGGAGGCGAACTGACGTTCGCAGTCCAGGCCACCCGCCACGCCCCACGCATGAGCACCAGTCTTCTCCACATCGCCGACCTGCACCTCGATCGCGCCTTCGCGGGCATGGGCTGCCAGGGCGAGCTGGCGATCCGTCGCCGGCTCGGCCTGCGCGAGGCCCTGCGCCGCGCCGGCCGCACGGCCCAGGAGCGCGGGTGTGCCGCGGTTACCATCGGCGGCGACCTGTACGAGCACGACCGCGCCGGTGCCGACACGGCCATGTTCCTCGTCGACACCTTCGCGTCCTGGGCCCCCATCGAGGTCCTGGTGGCACCCGGCAACCACGATGCGCTGCTGGCAGGGTCGATCTACACCCGCACCCGATGGCCGGCCAACGTGCACGTGTTCGACGAGGCAGAGCTGCGTCCCCACCGGCTGGCTGACGGGCTGACTGTCTGGGGCCTGGCCCACCTCGAGCCCGCCTGGCAGGGCGATCCCCTGGCCTGCGCGTTCCCGGCGGGGGGCGACGTCGACCTCGCGCTCTTCCATGGCGCCGAGCTCGGCTCCCGGCCTGACGGCAAGTCCATCCACGGCCCGTTCCATGCCGCCGACATCCGTGAGCGCGGCTTCGACGCCGCTCTGTGCGGCCACTACCACCGGCGCCGCATCGACGACGCGTCTCGGCTCCTCTACCCGGGGAGCCCGGAGCCACTCACCTTCGACGAGTCGGAGCCGCGCGGCCCGGTGCTGGTGACCATCGCGGGCGACGGGGTGGTGTCCTACGAAGCGGTGGACGACAACCGCTGGGCCGCTCGCACCGTTCGCGCAGACGTCGGCGGCGCTCGCAGCCTCGCCGACGTCGTCGACGCCGCCGTGTCGGCGGCGGCCGTCGGCTGCGCTGGGCTCGACCCCGAACGGACGATGCTTCGCGTCGACCTCGTCGGGGAGATCGGCCACGCCACCTCCACCGACAGCTTCACGGTCGAGACCTCCGTTCGGGACGCCTCTGGGGTGGCCGGGGTGCGCGTCCGCGACCTCACCAGCCCCGCGCTCGGCATGGCAGCCATCGCGGACGATGCGACGGTCCGAGGTGCGTTCGCGCGCGCTGTCGCCGAGGCTGAGGCGGTGGCGGACGATGCCCGGCGGACCGTCCTCGAGGACGCGCTGCGCTACGGGCTCCAGGCGCTCGCCGGCTCGGAGATCGGCCTCCGATGAGGCTCGACAGGCTCGAGGTCGGTGGCTTCGGTCGCCTACGCGACATCGAGATCGACTTCCACCCGCGCATCACCGTCCTGCTCGGCGAGAACGAGTTCGGGGAAGTCCACCGTGCACCGCGCGCTGCGGGCGGCGCTGTACGGGCTCGACGCCGGGGGACCCGGGCGGCCGACCGAGCGCAGCGACTGGACGCGGTGGACACCGTGGAGCGGTGGCGACTACTCGCTGGCGCTGACGTACGAGCTGGCGGGGGGCCGCAGGTTGCGGGTCGCCCGTCGCCTCGAACAGCGCGACCACGTGTGCCAGGTGCACGAGATCGGCGGAGGCGACGTCACGTCCGAGGTGCGCATCGGGCGCGCGGTCGCTCCCGGACAGGCACATCTCGGCATCGACGAGGCTGTGTTCTGCGCCAGCGCCTGCGTGGGCGAGGACGGCCTGCGCCTGGGCGCGGGGGACACCCCGGCCGCCCGCTCCGGCGAGATGCAGGAGGCCATCGAGCGACTCGCCAACTCCGGGGAGGAGACCACCGCCGCCCAGGCGCTGGCCACCCTCGCCGAGGCAGCGGCACGCGTCGGCTCGGAGCGGCGCTCGGCGAGCCCGCTGGGACGTGCTGCCAACCGGCTGCGCCAGCTCGACGTCCAGGTCGAGGATGCCCGCCGCCGCCTGCGCCAGCTGGCCGCCGAGGAGGAACGGCTGCGCTCACTCGAGGTCGAGGCGCAGCGCGCCGAGCAGCGCCGTGCCGACGCGGAGCGCAGCTGGCTCCTCGGCCGGCTCGCCGCCATCGCCGCGCAGCGGGCTGACCTCGAGGCCACCGACGCCGAGCTGCGGCAGGTGGCGGCCGAGATCGAGGGCACCGCGCACCTGGCCACCTTTCCCATCGACCGGGAGGACCGGGTCGTCGCGCTGGCAGCCGCCGTGCAGGAGACCCAGCGCAGCGCGGACGAAGCCCTGGCGCGGGCCGAGGCCGCCGCTCCTCAGCTCGCCGAGGTGGGCCGCCGGCGTGCGGAGATCGCGGCCGGTCTACGCGCCCTGGGCGGCACCGTCGTCATCGAGGGCCAGGCCATGGCGGAGGCCGCGACACTGGAACGGGAGCTGGCCGAGACGCTCGCCGGACGCCGCCGCAACGACGAGCTGGCCGCGGCCGCGGGGCGTCGCGAAGCCCTGCGGCGGGAGATCGCCGCCACCGGCATCGCGGGAGCCAGCGCCGCGGGCGTCGAGGCCGCCATGGACCTCGTCGACATCGCCCGGGGACGGCGCTCCAGCCGCACCGCCCTGCTGGTGGCCACGATCGTGCTGTTCGCGGGCGCGGTGACCGCAGCCGTGGCCGCGGCATCCGGGCACACAGCGGCCGCGCTCCTCGCCGGCGGCGCGGCGCTGCTGGCGACAGTCATCGCCCTGGTGGTCGACCGCGTCCTCGCCGGCGACGCCGACCACGCACGGCGGCAGCTCGCCCGGCTCTGCCCGGGTCTCTCGATCGATTCCGAGGGCCTCGATCGCCTCGCCGCGGGTCTGCCCGGGCTGCGCGCCCTCCATACCGAGCTGCAGCGCGAGGAGCTGCGCATCGAGACGCTGGCCGAGGAGGTGGAGACCGCCGAGGTGCGCCTCCGTCGGCTGGCCGAGCGAGCGACCGCCCTGGCGGCGCGCTGCGGCATTGGCCTGCCCTCCACCCGTGCCGCCCAGCGCAGCGCCGACCAGGTGGTTCGGGGGGTGCTGGACGGGGTGGCGGGCGCCGCCGGCATCGAACGCCGCCGCGACGAGCTCTGCAGAGAGGACGCGATCCTCGAACAGCGGGAAGCGGACCTTGGCCGTCTCGGGGCCGAGTTCGACCGAGCGGCACCGATCGGCTGCAGCCGCGCAGGCCCGGCTGCGCCGGGCGCTCGAGCTGGCGGGCGTCGAACCCTCGCTGCCCGTGGCCGAGGCGGTCGCTGCCTTTCGAGCGGGCTGCGCCGGTCGCCGGCGCCACGACCTCGCGGCGCGCCGCCTCGCCGAGCTCCGCCGGCACACCTCGCTCAGCGCCGACATGCGGTCGCTGAACCGCCTCGCCGCTGACCTCGAGGGGAGGCTGGCCGCCCGCGGCGGGGACCCCGCCGACGTCGCCACCAGCGAGCCGCTCGACCACTCCCGCCTCCAGGACCTCGAGCTCGAGGCCGAGCACGCCCGCCAGGGCGCGGTTGCGGCCTCGACCGCCGCTGCGTCCCTCCGCGCACGCCTCGGCGAGATGCGCGGCGGGGCCACGGCGCTGGCCGACCTCGAGGACGAGCGCAGCGCCTGCCAGGCTGCACGCGACCGCGCCCTCCACCAACTCGCCGCCCTGCGCGCTGCCACCGAGCTCATCGAGAGCGCGACCAAGAGCATCCATCGCGACCTGGCCCCCCGCCTGGCGGCGTCGGTCGCCGAACGGCTCGTTCTGCTCACCGAGGGTCGCTACTCGGCGGTCAACGTCGACACCGCGCATTTCGAGGTGTCGCTGCTCGGTCGCGACCGGCCGGACCTGGTGCCACTCGAGCTGGTCTCGCACGGCACGCGCGACCAGGTGTCGCTGCTCCTCCGCCTCGCCCTCGCCGAGGTCCTCAGCGACGCCGGCGAGGCGGTGCCGCTGTTGCTCGACGAACCACTGTTGAGTGCAGACCCGCAGCGTCGTGCCACCGCGCTGCGGTTCCTCTGGAACCTCTCGTCGACCAACCAGGTGGTGCTGAGCACCTCCGACCCCACGCTGGTGGATGCACTCGAGGACGCCTGCGACGGGGAGGCGCCCACGGTGCTCACCATGCCGGCGGCGACGGCGACGATCGAGACCACCGGGCGCGCGGTGGCGAGGGTTCGGGTCCTGTGACGGCTACAGGAGAGCGGCGATCCGAGCCAGCCCGCCGAGCTCACCAGCCTCATCGCTGAACAGCGGGATCCGGGCGGCCTGCACGGAGCCGAGTCGCTCGAGGCGGCTCAACTGCCGCGCGTCGCGCTCGGCGATGGCGTGGAGCTGCAGCCACCGATCTCCGATGACGCGCAGGGAATCGGCGGCCACGCGGTGGCCGAGCCGCTGGCTGAGCCACCCGGCCAGGCGGTCGTCGTCGGCAAGCGCCGATGCGGTCGCCAGCGCTGTTCGATCGCGCAGTGAGTCCGGGAGGCAACGGTTGACGACGATGCCTCGCAGGGGCATGCGGTACTCGCGCAGCCGCGACGTGAAGAACTCCGACTCCGCGAATGGTGCCGGCTCCAGGGTGGTGACCACCACGAACCCGACCTGCGGGCTGCGCAAGAGCTTGTACACCGCGCGGGCCCGCTGCTGAACGCCTCCGTAGATCTTCTGCAGGTCCGTCACGAACTCCGCCACCTCGCTGAGCACGTCGGCGCCGAGCAACCGGTCGGCCATGCGCAGGAACGGCGCCGCGGCGAGGTTGACGGCCCGGAAGCCGAGCACCGTCGGACCGGAGAGCCAGCTGAGCAGCTTGGCGCCGACGAAGTCGGTGAGCCGGTTGGGGGCCTCGAGGAAGTCCAGAGCGTTGCGTGAGGGGGGCGTGTCGATGATCAGGGTGTCGTACTCCCCAGCCTCGTGGAGCTCGTAGAGCGCCTCCATCGCCATGTACTCGTGCGACCCGATGAACGAGTCGCTGATGCCCTTGTAGAAGCGGTTGCCGAGGATGCGCTGCGCGTCCTGCCGGGTAGGCGCCATGCGGGTCACCATGCCGTCGAACGTCGTCTTCATGTCAAGCATGGCAGCAACCAGCTCGCCCTCGACCTCGATGCCGGCGCGTCGCAAGCGCGCCCGTGACACCTTCACAGGCTCAGTGCCGAGCTCGCGCAGCCCCAGCGCCGTTGCCAGCCTGCGCGCCGGGTCCACCGTGAGCACCAGGATGCGACGGTCGCCTCTCTGCGCCAGCGCCAGGCCGAGCGCCGCGCTGATCGTCGTCTTGCCCACCCCGCCACTGCCGCAGCAGATGATCACCTCGAGGTTCTCCAGTTGGGCGACCAGGCTGTCGGCATCGGCGGACTCGTCCGACGCACGGCGACGCGCTCGCACCGCGCTCATCCGCCACCACCGACCGGATCGCGCAGCGCCGACGCCACGGCCCGGCTGGTGGCCAGACCGGTGCGACATGACAGCAGCGGCACCTCCACGACGGGCATGCCGACCTGAGCCCGCAGGTGACGTGCCTGAGTCTCGGCGCCCCTGTACAACCTCTCCCCCAGCTCCAGGTCGGCGCCGATGTGGGCGACGCCGGGCACTTTGGCGCGCACGTCGGCGTCCGCGGTCGCGAGGTCGGCGAGCACACGTCGCGCGGCCGCGGGGAGCGGCTGTGGGGGCATGCGGTTGAGCACGCAGAGGCCAAGGTTGACGGTGCGCTGCCTGGCGATGTCCCGGCTCAGCTCGAGCGTCTCGACCACCGGCATCTCCTCGGGAAGCGCCGTCAGCACCGCCGTGGTACGGCGCGGGTCGGAGATCACGGAGTCGATCCACTCGATCTGGTTGCGGATGATGCCGCCACGGACCAGCTCGAGCATGCTGCGCGCGGCCAGGAGCTGGGCGAGGATGTGGCCGCTGGCACTGCAGTCCACCACGATGAGATCCCACACCGGTCGCTTGGCATCATCGCGGCGGCGCTCCTCGAACGCGATCTTGCCGGTGACGAGCATGTCGCGCGGACCCGGGACCGCGGTGGCGATGAAGTCGAACACCCGCGAGAGAGGAGTGATGCGTGCCAGGCGCGGCACCTTGAAGTAGATGCGCAGGTACTCCTGGAACAACTCCTCGGCATGCAGCGCGAGGACGCTAACCCCCGGCTGCACCACCTCGGCCTTGAAGCTGGACCCCTTGGAGCCGAGCGCGCCGGCAAGGTCGCCCTTGGCGTCCACCTCGACGCCGAGCACCTCCTTGCCACGCCGTGCGGCGAGCAGGCATAGCGCCGCTGCCACGGTGGTCTTGCCGGTTCCACCCTTGCCCGCGACGAAGATGATGCGCCGGTCGAGCAGCTCGTCGAGAAGACCGGCCGACGCGGGTGACGCCGCTCTCCTAGGCGGCAGGACGAGCCGCCTCGAGCACCTCGGCAGCGTGGCCGCCCGCCTTGACCGCGCGCCACTCGCGCTCGACGGTGGCGTCGCTCCCGATGAGGAAGGTGCTGCGCTCCACCCCGTGGTAGGTGCGGCCGTACATCGACTTCTCCACCCAGAGGCCGAGGCCGCCGATGAGAACGTGGTCGGGGTCGCTGATCAGCGGAATGCCCAGCTCGCACTTGGCGGCGAACCGCTCATGGCTGCGCGGCGAGTTCGGGAGAGACGCCGTACACGTCGACGCCGGCGGCGCGATAGTCAGCGAGCAGCGCGGTGAACTCGCGCCCTTCGATGGTGCATCCCGGGGTGTCGTCCTTGGGATAGAAGTAGAGGACGGTGCGCCGCCCGACCAGGTCGTCGCGACGAACGCGTCCACCACCACCGAGCTCGAGGTCGAAGTCGGGCAGCGCTGTCGTGGCGCCCATCGAAGTCACCCCACCGAAGGCCTGCTGCTGTCACAGCCAGTCTAGTGTCGACGTCGTCGGTGGCGGCTCGCCCGGCGCTGCCTATACTCGGCGGCCCATGACCGCCCGTACTCCGAGCCGGCGAACCAGGGACACTTCCAAGGCCGCGCAACGCGAGCAGGCCGCTGCGGTGGTGCCGGACCTGATCACCGCGTCGACCCCGCCGGCCGCCGCGCGGCGCACAGTGACGGGGCTGCTGCTGCGTTTCATCTCCTGCGGCATCCTGGCGCTCTGCTTCGGCTTGGCGTGGCGGCTCACGCTGGCGCCGCCGGTCATCGCCCCGGCGTCGGCGTTCGCAGGGATCTTCTCGCTGCTGATCGGCTTCATCACGGGCGGGATCCTCTGGTACCTGCGCGACGCGCGCGCGCGCCGTCGCGACCCCAACTCGGTGAGCGATGAGCGCCTGGTGTTCTCGTTCATCGTCTTCGCGGTGATGCCGTTCGGCGTGCTGCTTCTCATCGGCGCCGTGTGGTTGCTTGCGTTCGTGATCGGGGTCGCGTAGGAGCGAAGGGGGAACTCCATTCCCCCCTCGGACACCCCCCTTCCAGCGGTCTCAGCTCCGGCGAAGTGAATTCGCCTCCGCTGAGGTGTATTCAGTTCAGGGACGCGCGGAGCCTTCCGGCCACCTCCTCGACCGCCGCTCGGTCGGGGGCGTCGGACGGGGCGCTGTCGAGGTAGTGACGAAGGTCGGCCAGGGCCGCGTTGTTGTGGCCGGTCCTCCACAGCAGGAGGCCGCGGTCGCGCCGCTCTGTCGGCTCCTCGGGGAACAGCGCCACACAGCGATCGGCGGCACGAACCGCCATGTCCCATCGCTCCAGGGAGGAGTAGCAGCCGCGGAGGTTGCGCGACATCCGGGCCAGCATGAGCCGCGCCGTGGCGGGGAGCAGCCACGCCGGTTGGAGGACGCCGGGGTCGCTGCCGATGGCGGCGGCGACGAGCCGCTGGGCGGCGGGCTCGTCGAGCACCTCACCCTCCGCCGGCTCGGCGAGCACCCCGTCGACGCGGACCCCGAAGTGGCCGGGGAGGCCGATGCCCTCCACGGTGAGGCCGGCACGCCGCCCCACCGCCATCCACAGGGCCGCGCAGCTGATCGGGATCCCCGCGCCGCGCTGCAGCACGAGGTGCAGGTAGTGGGTGCGCGGGTCGCCTCCGCCTGACCGGCGCAGCCCCACCCGCTCGCGCAGCAGCGCGTGCGTGACGCTGATGGCGTCCGATCCTCGCGCGCCCGCGAGCCGTTCGCTCAGCGCGGCGGCGAGTGTGTCGATGACGCGCAGCGACGCTGCCACGTCGACCTCGGCACAGTCCTCGGCGGCGAGCCAGAGCGCAGCCTCCGCGATGTCGCCGGCGGGATCGCTCGCACAGGCCAGGAGCGCTCGCCGCGGGTCGCCTTCCATGGCGTGCAATGATGCGCCGCCAAGCCCGCCGACGCGCACCGGCATGGGCGGCGCAAGCGGCCGTTGGTAGACTGGCTCGATGCTGCTCGAGGAGATCTCCGGCCCCGAGGACGTCAGAGGGCTGGGCAACGCCGACCTCGAGAGGCTGTGTGCCGAGATCCGCGAACGCCTGGTCACGGCCGTGGCTCGGACCGGCGGACACCTCGGGCCCAACCTCGGCGTCGTCGAGCTCACGGTCGCGATGCACCGCGTCTTCGAACTCACCGCGGGATCGCATCGTCTTCGACACCGGCCACCAGGCCTACGTGCACAAGATGCTCACCGGGCGGGCTGATCGGTTCGACACCCTCCGCCAGCACGGTGGCATGAGCGGCTACCCGTCGCGCAGCGAATCAGAGCACGACATCGTCGAGAACTCCCACGCCTCGACCGGGTTGAGCTATGCGCTCGCTCTCGCCACGGCCCGCGAGCTCCGCGGGGAGGGCGGGAAGGTGGTCTGCGTCATCGGCGACGGAGCGCTGACCGGCGGGATGGCGTACGAGGCGCTCAACAACATCGGCCAGCGTCAGCCTGAGCTCATCGTCATCCTCAATGACAACGGCCGCTCCTACGCGCCGACCGTGGGCGGCATCGCCGAGAACCTGGGGCAGCTGCGCCTCTCGCCGAAGTACGAGCGCGCCAAGGGGGCCGCCGGCCAGACGCTGCGCCAGCTGCCCGTGGTGGGCGAATCAGCGTACGGCGCCGCCAAGAGGATGAAGGACTCGCTGAAGCAACTCGTGAGTCCCATCTCCATCTTCGAAACCCTCGGCCTCAAGTACGGTGGACCGATCGACGGCCACGACGTGCACGCGCTCGAGAAGGCGATGCGTGACGCGTCCGCCTTCAAGGGACCCGTCGTCATCCACGTCGTCACCGACAAGGGCCACGGCTACGCGCCCGCGGTGGGTGACGAGGTGGACAAGTTCCACGGGGTGTCGAGCTTCGACCCCAGCAACGGCGCCTTCTCGAGCAAGCCCGCGGCATGGACGGACGTGTTCGGCGAGGCGCTCCTCGAGGCCGCCGAGGCCGACGACCGGATTGTCGCCATCACCGCCGCGATGGCCTCGTCGACAGGCCTGCTTCCCTTCGCGGAGCGATTCCCGGAGAGGTTCTTCGACGTGGGCATCGCCGAGCAGCACGCCGTGACGTTCGCAGCGGGACTTGCCATGCAGGGCCTGCGCCCGGTCGTGTGCATCTACTCGACCTTCCTGCAGCGAGCCTTCGACCAGGTGACGTGTGACGTCGCGCTGCACAAGTTGCCGGTCACCTTCGTCCTCGACCGCGCCGGCATCACGGGCGACGACGGCGCCTCCCATCACGGCATGCTCGACCTTGCCTACCTGCGACTCGTCCCCGGGATGACGGTGAGCGCGCCGAGCTCCCCGGACGAGTTGCGACGGCTCCTTGCCACCGCGCTGGCCCACGACGGCCCCTTCGCGATCCGCTATCCGCGGGGGAGTGCGCCGATGGCCGGGTCGGTCCCGCTGCTACCGCTGGAGATCGGCTCCATGTCCGTGCTGCGCGAGGGTGACGACGTCGCCCTGCTGGCCATCGGGAAGATGGTCGCCGTGGCTTCGGAGGCGGCGGAGCGGCTGCGCACCGAGGGCATCGGCTGCACGGTGGTGGACGCGCGTTTCGTCAAGCCTCTCGACGCGGGCATCCCTGCGCTGGCCGCCCGCCACCGCGCGCTGGTCACCGTCGAGGACGGAACGACGATCGGCGGATTCGGTGACGCCGTGCTCGAAGCCCTGGCGAACGCTGGGGTGTCCGTCCCTGTCCTGCGCCTCGGCCTGCCGGACAGCTTCATCGAGCACGGTGCGCAGTCACTGCTGCTGCACAAGTTCGGGCTCGACGTCGACGGCATCGCCGAGGCCGCGCGCGAGGTCCTGCGCACGCACCGTCCCACCGTCCTGGCGGGGTAGCCGGTTCACGCCGAGCTGCGTCGAGTCAGCTGGCGTCGATGATGGGCAGGAATGCGCGCCAGGGTCCGACGGCAGCGCTGTACTGCTTCGACATGGTCTTGACGATCTGACCGAGGTGATTCAGGTCGTGCACCACCCACGTTGCGAGGAGCTGGCTCAGGGTCACCTCGCCGAAGCTGGGGTGGAGGCTGCGCCTTTCCAGGTCATCGACCTGGACCAGGACGTCCAGCGCGTCGAGATTCGTCGCCCGTAGCGCGGCGAATCCGTCGAGGAGCTCGTTCAGCGCCCACCCGCTGAACTTGGCGAAGCCGGCCTCCCGGTCCACGGGTTCGAAGACGCGGGTGGTCCCGTGATCGAGGATGAGACGCGTTCGATCGATCCAGTCATGCTCCTCCACGAACGTGAGATGACCGACGACCTGGTACGGCGACCATGTGGCCGGCCCTTCGTCGGCGGCGGTCCAATCGTCGGGGAGGTCCGTGAGCATCGCCCGCAACACCTCGGGCGTTCGATGAAGCACGTCCTTGGCGAGTTCCAGTGAGAAGTCCATCACCGCCTCCATCGATGACGCGCTGCACGCCGCTGAAGAGCAACGGCCACCATTCTCTGACCACCACCCCCTGCGCCAGGCTAGCTCAGCGACCCGGCGGCAGCCGGCTGGCCCCGCTGCCGAAGGGCCGCCCTCAACGGGGTGGCGAGCTCCGCCGGCGTGACGTCGTCGACGACCACCTCGCCGCATCCGACCCAACCTGCGGCGCTGGTGAGTGCCTCCGCCATCGCTTCCACCGCGACCGGTTCCAGCGACACCCGGCGCACATACAGCGTGGTGCCGTCGCGCTTGGGGTCGACGCGCCCGCGAAGCCGTCCGCCCGCCAGCAACGGCATGACGAAGTACCCGTGCTCGCGCTTGGCCGCCGGCGTGTACGCCTCGAGCCGGTGCCGGAAGTCGAAAAGCCGCTGGGTGCGCGGCCGGTGCCAGATGAGCGAGTCGAACGGTGAAAGGAGCACCGGTTGATGCCGGGCGCGTGGCGGCGCGCCGGCCACGGCGTCGGGGTGGGCCCAGGTTGGGCGGTTCCAGCCGTGCACCGTGGCAGGGACCAGCCCGGCAGCGGCGGCCGCCGGTCGCATCGCCGTCACCGGCATCCGGAAGTAGTCGGCGAGGTCATCGTCGGTGGCCACGCCCAGGTGCGCCGCCGCCAGTCCGGCCAGGCCTGCGAAGCAGCCGGCGTCGTCGAGATCCACGGCGAGCAACTCCGCGGGAAGCGCGGCCTCGGTGAGCCGGTACACGCGACGGAAGCCACGGCGCTCGGTGCACACCACCTCGCCGCGCGCGAGAAGCTCTTCCACGGCCTGTTTGACGGGGCTCCACTCCCACCACCCCGGCGTGATGCGCGCCCCGCCGAGGTCAGCGATGGTCGACTCACCCAGGTCGCGCAGCGTGGCGAGGATCTCTCGATGAGCCTGGGTGGGTGCGTAACGGACCCGGTAGCGTCGGCGTCTCCAGGCGAAGAGCGGCCACAGCTGCAGCGGCATCACGCACGCCGCGTGGGCCCAGTACTCGAAGGCGCGTCCTGTTCCCCACCAGGCGCGGCTCAACTGGTCACGGCTGACCGGCCCGAGCCGCGAGAACGCCACCAGCTCATGGGAGCGGGCGATCACCGAGATGGTGTCGATCTGGATCGCGCTCAGCTGCTGGAGAAGGCGCAGCGGGTCGCGATGTCGGCGCCCCGTCAACCCCTGCGCCGCGATCGCCATGGAGCGCGCCTCGCGACCGCTCAACTCCAGGGGCACCGGCGCACTCTGGCAGAAGCACACCAGGGGGTACCGTTGGTGCATGCATCAGCCCGGCGGCGCCTCGCCCCGTCTCCCGCCGGCGGAGCTCCGCGCCCTGCTCGAGGACAAGCGCGCGGAGCTGCTCAGCAGGATCGACCAGTTCGGCGCCACGCCTGCGGAGATGTCGAACCTGAGCTTCGGCAAGAGGATCGGCGACGGCACCACGTACGCGGTGGAACGCATGACGGGTGCCTTCCAGGCCCGGACCCTGTACGAGACGGTCAAGGAGATCGCTCAGGCGCTGGCGCGCCTCGACGACGGCTCCTACGGCGTGTGTCAGTCGTGCGGCCGGCAGATTCCCGCCGAGCGCCTCCAGGCGGTTCCATGGGCCGCCCTGTGCGTCCCGTGCAGCGGACGCCGCGGCCGGGCGACCTGACGCCGGCTCACCGCCTCCCGGAGTAAGCCCCGCGCCGCCTGGTGATGTGCGCCAGGTGCCTGGCCGGGCGCGAGTCACGATCGGCGCCGACGGCAGACGGCTCCCCCGTGTCACCGCCCAGCGTCGCCGCGATGGCAACCCCCCAGTCCGGGTGGTCCTCCTCTTCTCCCTCGGCGGTCGACGCATCGACGAGGCCGGCGTAGGACATCACTGTCGGCGGATCGAGCAGGTCGATCGGCGTCGCCATGGCTGCCCTCCACGTGTGTGTGTGTGTGCGTTGGATCTGCGCTCACCCTACGGACGGCCCGACTCCAGATGCAACCCCGGCGCACGCGTCAAAGGCTGCAGGCTCACGCGTCGAAATACAGGAAGAACTCGTAGGGGTGGGGTCGAAGGGCGATCGGGTCGACCTCGCTCTCACGCTTGTAGGCGATGTATGTGTCGATGAGGTCTGGGGTGAAGACGCCGCCCCGGAGCAGGAACTCCTGGTCGCCCTCCAGCGCGTCCAGGACCTCGGAGAGAGAGCCCGGGAGATCGCGCACGCGCTCGGCCTCGCGCCCCTCGAGCTCGTAGAGGTCGGCGTCCACGGGGACGGGTGGCTCGATCTTGTTCTGGATGCCGTCCAGCCCGGCCATCAGCATCGCGGAGAAGGCCAGGTACGGGTTGCACATCGGGTCCGGAGAACGGAACTCGAGGCGGCGCGCCGCCGGCTTGTCGCTGTAGGTCGGGATGCGCACGCACGCGCTGCGGTTGCGCGCGCTGTATGCCAGCTTGATGGGCGCCTCGTACCCGGGGACCAGGCGGCGATAGCTGTTGGTGGTGGGGGCCGCGAACGCGAGGACGGCGGGCGCGTGCTTGAGCAGGCCTCCGATGTACCAGCGCGCTGTGTCACTCAGCAGCGCATAGCCATCAGCGTCGTAGAACAGGGGCGAATCGCCGTTCCAGAGCGACTGATGGGTGTGCATGCCACTGCCGTTGTCACCGAACAGCGGCTTGGGCATGAACGTCGCGGTGAAGCCCTCGCGGTTGCACACGCTCTTGACGATGTACTTGTACTGCAGCACCTTGTCGGCCATCGAGACGAGCGTGTCGAAGCGCATGTCGATCTCGGCCTGGCCGGCGGTGCCGACCTCGTGGTGGTGCACCTCGATGTCGATGCCCGAACTCGATCATGGCGAGCACGATCCGGCTGCGCAGGTCCTGCTGCTTGTCCACCGGGGGCACCGGGAAGTACCCGCTCTTCAGCTTGGGGCGGTAGCCGAGGTTGGCGGTGCCGTTCTTGCCGGTGTTCCACACGCCCTCATCGGAGTTGATGAAGTAGTACCCCTCGTGGGTGTTCTGGTCGTAGCGGATCGAGTTGAAGATGTAGAACTCCGCCTCCGGGCCCCAGTACGACGTCTCCGCGATGCCCGACTGGCGCAGGTACTCCTCGGCTTTGCGCGCCACGTAGCGCGGGTCGCGGCTGTAGGGCTGGCGGGTCAGCGGGTCGGCGATGTCGCAGACGATCACGAGCGTCGGCACCTCGAGGATGGGGTCGAGAAAGGTGCGCGACGGGTCCGGGAAGAGGAGCATGTCGCTCTCGTGGATCTTCTGGAAGCCACGAATGCTCGAGCCGTCGAAGCCGATGCCGTCACCGAAGACGGACTCGGTGAGCTCACCGACCGGCACGCTGAAGTGCTGCCACGTCCCGGGGAGATCCGTGAAGCGGAAGTCCACCATCTTCGCGCCGAGCTCCTTGGCGCGGTCGATGACCTGCTTGGGGGTGGGCGAGGAGATCGCGGTCGGGGTCATCGTGGGCTGCACCTCTCCTGTGAACATTGCCGCTACCGACTCGTCGATCGCCATGCGCGCCTGCCTCCGCTGGTCGGGTCATGGCCACGTGGGGACGTTTGTCGCGGGCGTGGCCGGAATTGTCGGGCTTGACGCTAGCCCTGCGGTGGGGCCGGCCACCATGGACAGCGCACCCGAGGACGACCGCCCTCGGCTTGTGTGTGGCGCACAAAGAGGCGCGGGAACCTGCGTGCGACCAGGGTTACCCCCGCCCGGCGGCCGCTCAGGCCGGCGGCTTCAGTCCGTCGACCTGCTCTCGCGCGGCAGACCTGTCCTTGAAGTAGATCTTGTTGATCTGCGTGAACGGCACCTGGGCGGCGGGGACGTCCTCTTCGGCATAGATCGCGTCCACCGGGCAGGGATCGACGCAGGCTCCGCAATCGATGCACTCGTCTGGGTCGATGAACACCATGCGATCCTCATCCACCTCGTGGATGCAGTCGACGGGGCAGACCTCGATGCACGACTTGTCCTTGAGGTCGATGCAGGTCTCGGTGACGACGTAGGTCATGGGGACGTGAGTCTAGCGCGAGCGACGCTCAACCCGGCCCACGTGGGCGACGGGCAACCGCGCTCCCCCTCGGAACCTAGTGGCCCCAGTGTTCGGGCTGGAGGTGACGGACGATCGTATCGCCGCGCTCCCCGCTGCGGATGCGCACGGCGTCGTCGACAGGGATCACGAAGATCTTGCCGTCGCCGACCTCGCCGGTGCTCGCCGCGCCACTGATCGCGTTCACGACGGCGTCCACCAGCGACTCGCCGACCACGGCCTCCACCTTGATCTTGCGCTGCAGGGAGATGTTCGCCCTGGCTCCGCGATAGGTCTCCGTGTAGCCGCGCTGGGCGCCACAGCCCATCACCTCGGTGACCGTGAGCCCGGAAGCACCCAGGCTGTCCATGGCGTCCTGCACGGCCTGCAGCTTCTCAGGCCTGATGACTGCCTCGACCTTCTTCATGATGGCACTCCATCTGGAGCCTGCAGCCGTTCGCCTTGGGCTGTCGCCCCCTCGGTGGTGGGGACCAGCGAGCCCACCAGCCGGCGGGCCGGCTCGCTGACCGCGTCCGGGTGAATATACGCGCCACCAGGCACCGGCATGAACTGTTCGGGGTACCCCCACATGCCGTGCTCGCTGATGTCGAGTCCATCGATCTCGTGGCGTTCGCTGACGCGCAGCCCGACGGTCCTCTTGATGATCCAGAAGAGACCGAAGCTGAGCGCGAACACCGTGACGAATGCCGCACCGACCGCCGCCGCCTGGGCACCGAGCTGACGGAAGCTCCCGGTGTAGAACAGGCCGCCGCGGCCCACGCCATTGAAGGCGGCCAGCTGTGGATCGGTGAAGAGCCCGCAGGAGAGCGTGCCCCAGATGCCGGCAAGGCCGTGGGCGCTGAGCGCGCCGACCGGGTCGTCGATCCACTTGTCGATGGCGATGACGCCGACGACGACGATCACGCCCGCGACGGCGCCGATGATGACCGCCGCCCAGGGCTGCACATAGCCGCTCGGGGCGGTGATGGCCACCAGCGCGGCGATGGCGCCGTTGCCGATCATGCCGACGTCCAGTGACTTCTGCAGCCGGTAGATGGTGGCCATCGCCGCCAGCGCGCCCGCGGCGGCCGCGAGGTTGGTGGTGATGACCACGTCGGCGAAGTGCAGGTTGGTCGCGTTGAGCGTCGAGCCGGGGTTGAAGCCGAACCAGCCGAACCAGAGGATGATGACGCCGAGCTGAGCCAGCGGCATGTTGTGGCCGGGGATCGCGTTGGGCTTGCCATCACGCGAGTACTTGCCGCGGCGGGCGCCGAGAAGGAGCAGCCCGGCGAACCCCGCTGTCGCACCGGTGAGGTGGACCACAGTCGACCCGGCGAAGTCCTGGGCGCCGAGCGTGGTCATCAGCCAGCCACCGCCGAACAGCCAGTGGCTGATCATCGGGTAGATGAATCCTGCGAACGGGACCGCGAACAGGATGTAGACGATGAACTTGGTGCGCTCCAGCATGGTGCCCCAGACGATCGCCAGCGACACCGCGCAGAAGACGAACTCGAAGAAGAACTTCGCAGCCGCGGGCGCGGTCGACGCGGCCAGCGCGGGCAGGTCCATGGTCGAACCCGGGTGGAACGAGGGCGCGAAGCCGGTGAAGCCGATCAGGCTGTTGGTGAACCCCGTGGCCGCGCCGAACGCGAAGGCGAAACCGCAGATCCAGTACACGATCGAGCTGATGCTGAGGTTGACGATGACCTTGGCGACCACCGTGCCGACGTTCTTCATGCGCGTGAAGCCGACCTCGAGCATGGCGAAGCCGGCCTGCATGAACATCACCAGCAGAGCGGCGACGACCACCCACACCGTGTCGGCGGCGACACCCGCCGCCTGGGTCGCGGTGCCGTCGGCGGCATGGGCGGTGAGCGGCAGGGTGGCCAGCGCGGTGGCTGCGGCCACGCCGAGTCGGATGCGGGTTCGTCGAAGCAAAGGGGTCCTCCTTGCTCGCTGGTGGCTGTCGCCAGCCTAGGAAGGAGGGCGACGTGCTTCGATGCGCGTGCCGCAACAAGTTGTGTGCCGCCCGCTTGTGCACGCGGCACAAGGCACGAATCAGCTGTCGAGCGCCGCCTCCAGGTTGTCGAGCGAGCGCACCTCGTTCTCGACCTGCCTGGTGAGCATCCCGCTCATCAACCGCATGAGCCCTCGCGGCTGAAGGTCCAGGCTGAACGTGACCCTGGTCTCGGATGGGCCCTGCGGAGTGAAGGTGTACGTGCCCGTGGGGCGCGCCGGCCCGCTGACCACCTCGAAAGCCAGCGTGGTCGGGCGCACCCACGTCGTGATCCGGTAGTCCCCGGAGATGCGGCGCCCACCAGGTCCCCTGATCCCCTGACGCCATGTGGCCCCTGCCCCAGCATCAGCCGAGGCCCTCTCGATGTCGACCACCGCAGGGCGCCATCGAGGGTTGTTGGCACCGTCGGCGATGAAGTCGAAGACCGCTTCCGCGGGATGGTTGACGACCACCGTGTGTTCAGCGTGTGCCATGTGGCTCTCCTCCGTCGTTGGCGCCCGTGGCGGCACCGGGCTGCAGCTCGGCGATACGTCGACGCAGGTAGCCTTGCTCGACCTCGTTGGCGGTGAGCCGCAGCGCGCGCTGATATGCGTCCAGTGCGGCGTCGGCATCACCGGCACGGCGCAGTAAGTCCGCGCGCGTAGCCCAGTAGAGGTGATGGTCGTTGAGTTCGCGGATGTCTGGCATCGCGTCGAGGCGAGCCAGTGCGGCGCCGGGGCCTGACACCATGCCCACCGCAACCGCTTGATTCAGGGCAACGACGGGCGATGGTTGGCTCTCGTACAGCTCGTCGTACAGGACCAGGATGCGCGGCCAATCGGTTTGCTCCCACGTCGCCGCTTGTCCGTGACAGGCAGCGATCTCGGCCTGCAGGAGCAGCGGGCCGCGCGCCCCGGGCGCTCGAGCATGGGCGAGAGCTGTGCCTGCGGTCGCCAGCATCGAACTGTCCCAGCACGAGCGATCCTGCGCCTCCAGCGGCACGAGCTCGCCCTCAGGTGTTGTGCGCGCCGCCGCGCGGGCCCTCTGGAAAGAAATCAGCGCGAGGAGCGCCCACACCTCCGGCTCGTCCGGGAGCAACTCCGTGAGCAACGCCGCCAGGCGATGAGCTTCCGCGGACAGCTCGACGCTGTGCAGCCGGTTCCCGGCGCGAGGCAGGTACCCCTCATTGAAGATGAGGTACACGACGTCGAGCACCGCTGACAGGCGTCGCGGCAGCTCGGCGGTACCCGGTGCCTCGAAGCTGAGCTGCTGCTCCACCACCGCCCTCTTGGCCCGACTGATCCGCTGTGACATCGCAGCCTCGGTGACCAGGAAGGCTCGGGCGATCTCCGGCGTCGCCAGGCCGGCGACGAGGCGCAGCGTCAGTGTCACCTGGGCCACCCGCGGCAGAGCTGGGTGGCAGCAGAGGAACATCAGCCGTAGGCGATCATCTTCCAGCGGGCCATGTGGAGCGTCGACCACGTCGGACACGGTGAGCCCCTCGATGCCGGCTCCCTCACGCTGGCGTCGTCGTGCGCTGTCGCGCAGCTGGTTGAGCGCGCGGTTTCGGCAGGTCGTGGTGAGCCATGCGCCCGGCCGGTCGGGCACGCCGTCGAACGGCCACCGCTGCAGGGCGGCGATCATCGCTTCCTGGACGATCTCCTCGGCCGCGTCAAGGTCGCGCACGATGTGGGCGACGTAGCCGAGCAGGCGTGGCCACTCGGACTGGAACAACTCGTCAAGGGCGCGTCGGGCATCAGCCTTGTCGGTCATGATTTGAGGCGCGGCGACCGCGGTTCGCATGTCATTCGCACGACGCTGGGGCGCAGCTGTGCCGGGACCGGGCAGGTGCCGGCGACCGCGCGTGCCACCTCGTCGGTTGGCGCGGTGATGAGAAGACAGCCTCGCACGGGGTGTTCATCGGTCAGCTCGAGCACGGCGTCCGCGTCGGGTGTGCCGGTGGCGAGCAGAACCCCTGCCGCACGCAGCTCATCCACCCACTCGAGCGTGACGTTGGCGACCGTTCCCAGGTGCCGTGGCGAGTCTGGCGCACGCGCGCCCCTGCGGAGCAGGACGAGATAGGTGGTCATCCCGTCAGCCCATGGGGACGATCTCGCGCACCTCAACGCTGCCGAACTCGGCGTTGGGGCACGCGCGGGCGATCTCCGTCGCCTCGTCGAGCGACCCTGCTTCGATGACCATGTAACCCGCGATCACCTCCTTGGTCTCGGCGAATGGACCGTCCATCACCTTGACGGCGCCGCCCTGGTTGCGGACCCGGCGGGCCTCCGACTGCGGCCGCAGGGGGGCGCCGCCCACCAGCTTTCCCTTGGCCAGGAGGTCCATGGCGAACTCGCCGGTGCGCTGCACCGCCTCCTCGGTCTTCACCTTGTCCGGGTCCTCGCTGAGGATGAACATGAACTGCATCGCATTTGCTCCCTGGTGGCCTGCCTGTCTCGCAGCCCTCACCTGATACGACACCGCACCATGCGGTGTCTCGACATTCAGGCGGTCACGGCCGCCCCGGCTTGTGCGCCGTGAGGCAGGACGTCCCGAATGCGCAGGCAGAGGTGCAGGTTGAGTCGGGTGGCCGGGTCGTCGAGGCGCAGGCTGCCGATCTCCTCGATGCGGCGCAGACGGTACAGAACGGTGTTGCGATGCACGTGGAGGCGTTGCGCGGTCTCGGTCGGCGAGCCATGGCAGTGGAAGAAGGCGTCGAGCGTCTCCATCAGCCCTGCGCCGGTGCGCTCGTCGTACGCAAGCAGTGGGCCTGCGCTCTGCCGGTAGAAGTCGTCCATCTCCGAATGCTGGGTCATGGCCACCAAGAGCCGGTGCAGGCCGAGGTCGGCGAAGGCGGCCACCGCAGGCTGCGTCTGCAGGCGCGCGCTGATCCGCAGGGCCTGCTCGGCCTCGCGGTGCGACTGGCGCACGCCGGCGGCCCCACTGCGCGGGCGGCCGATGCCCACCATGACCTCGCCACGCGTCGCCAGCGCGCAGTCGGCGCGCAGGCTCTCCGCCACCAAGCCGCTGCGTCCGCCTGCTTGCGTGCCCTCGGGCACCAAGGCGCATACGCCGCTGTCGTGGGTGGTCAGCAGCGACCCGGAGGCGCCGCGCGCCAGGCAGCGGCGCGCCGCCACGTTCAGGGTGTCGAGGGCAGCAGCGGAGTTCTGGCCGCGTATGACCAAAACGCTGTAGGGCTCGTCGACCTCGAAGCCGAGGCGGTGGGCGCGCTCGCGGACGCCGGCTTCGGAGCCGTACGAGCCTTCGAGGAGGGCTGAGAGCAGCTCGCCCTCGAGGTCGTCGCGGGCGCGCAGCACGGCGCGCTCGCGGTCCAGCTCGATGGCGCACGCCGATGCCCCTCGGGCCACGGCGGCGCGCTCGCGCTGACCGAGCTCCTGCTCCTCCCCGACCAGGGAGACGAACCCGTGGACACCGTCGCGACCCGGGATCGGTGCGACCAAGCGGCTGCGCCCGCGCGGCAGACCGAAGTCGTTCACCGGTGGGTCTGCCGCAGGGACGGACTGGCCGGCGACCCAGCGGAGCAGCTCCTCGCCGTTGCCGAGGGCATCGCGGACCGCCGCCGGCAGCTCACCGAACACGTTGCGCAGCCGACCCGCCGCGTCGTGCCAGGCGACCACGCGACCGGTGACCTCGCCGAGCCGCGAGACGATGGCATCGGTGCCCGCCCCGCCGAGGGCAAGCTGCATCAGCTCCATCTGCAGGAGTTGCGCCTGCTCGTGGAGGGCGGTGCGCTGCTCGACGATGTAGCGCACCACCGCCTGCTGCACCTCGGTGACGTGGGTGCTGTCCGGCAGACGGAGCAACGGCATGAGGAGGCGCTCCGCTGCGCCGAGGCTGGCCGGCGAGGCGTCACCGACGACCGCCACCGCGACGCCGCCCTTGTCAGCAAGTCCGCTCATCACATCGGCGAGGTCCAGGCGCTCGTCGAGGAGGCGGATCGACGCGACCGGCACCAGCGCCATCTCACCGCGCTTGATCGCCTCGAAGGCGGGTGGCCGGGTGCGCAGCGTGGTCGCCCACTCGACGCGACGGTCGAGGCCCGCGCCCCCGCCGAGCAGCTCGGTCGCCTCGGGCAGAGCGCCACGCCACACGTCGCGCACCGTGATCAGAGGGCTCTCCACGTGCTCAGGCCCTCTCCAGGTAACGCTCCAGCTCCCAGCCGGTCACCTGGCCCCGGTACTCACGCCACTCCGCACGCTTGGCGTCGAGGAAGCGATCCGTGAGGTTGTCGCCGAGCGCATCGCGCACCACGTCGTCATCGGCACAGGCGTCCACGGCGTCCTTGAGGTTGTCGGGAAGCACACCGACGTTGCGTCGTTGTAGCTCCACCTCGTCGAAGCCGTAGAGGGCCTCCTCGACGGGCGGCGGCAGCGGCAGCCGCCGTTCGACGCCGTCGAGCCCGCAGCGGAGCATCACGGCGAAGGCGAGGTAGGGGTTGCAGGACGGGTCGGGGCTGCGCAACTCCACGCGGGCGGCCTGCGGGCGCGACACGTGTGGGACGCGGATCAGCGCGCCGCGGTTGGTGCGCGCCCACGACAGGAAGATCGGTGCCTCGAGCCCGCGCACGAGTCGCTTGTAGGAGTTCACCAGGGGAGCGAGCACCAGGCACATGCCGGCGGCGTGGTGCAGCTGGCCCGCGATGAAGTGCTTGGCGACGTCGCTCAGGCCGTAGTCGTCGGCCCCGAAGAACGCGTTGCCTCCTCCGCCGCCGCGGCCCAGGCTCTGGTGGACGTGCATGCCGCTGCCGGGCTGGTCGTTGAAGGGCTTGGGCATGAAGCTCGCGATCACCCCGGACCGCTGCGCGACCGCCTCGAGGGCGAGGCGGAAGGTGACCACGGCGTCGGCCGCGGCGAGAGCCTCACCGGCGGCGAGGTCGACCTCGTGCTGGCCGGGCGCGACCTCGTGGTGCGCACTGTTGATCGCCACCCCGACGCGGGCGGCGGCGGCGAGCATCGCCTGGCGCAGGTCCGTGGCGCCGCCGCCGGTGACGTCGAAGTAGCCGGCGGAGTCACCGGCAAGCGCCCGCGGCAACCCGTCGGGGCCGCGCTCGAGGAGGAAGAACTCGATCTCCGGGCCCACCCGGTACTGGTAGCCCAGGCTCTCCGCGTGGGCGACGGCCCGCGCGAGCGCGCCACGGGGGTCGCCGCTGTACGGCTCACCATCGGGGGTGCGGGCCCAGCAGATCAGGCGGGCGCTCGGCTCGGCGGTCCACGGCAGCACCTGGAGCGTGGCCGGGTCCGGCACCAGGTACATGTCGCTCTCGGCAGTGCGGGTGAAGCCCTCGACCGAGCTGCCGTCGAACCAGACCCCGTGTTCCAGGGCCGCGTCGAGGCCAGAGGTGGGGATCGTCACCGTCTTCACCGTGCCCAGCACATCGCTGAACTGCAGGTGCACGTGGCGCACCCCGGCTTCGGCGATCCTGGCGGCCAGCTGCTGATCCGCGCCGGCGCCCTGCGCGGTCGATCGGGGACTCATGGCACGTCCTCATGGGCGGGATGCACAAGAAATGCGCGTCCGCACCATGGTAGCCAGAGCCGTCGGTGATCTGCAGGTCGACAGCCAGGCGGTTCCTTGTACACCGCGCCCTGACGGATCAGGCAGTGGCGTACCCGCTCACCGGGACCGCCGGCGCGGAGGGGGCGACGCGACGGCTCGCGCAGATCTCCGCGAACACGGCCGCACTCGGCTTGGCGGTGCGCTCCTGGGTCTCCCGGTCGACCGCGAGCAGCCCGAACCGCTTCGAGTACCCCTCGGCCCACTCGAAGTTGTCCATCGCGGTCCAGTGGAGGTAGCCGCGCACGTCGGCGCCGGCGGCGATCGCATCGCAGACCGCGTTGAGGTGGTCGACGATGAAGCGCGGCCGAAGCTCGTCGTGGTCGTCGGCCACGCCGTTCTCGGTGATGAGGATGGGCAGGTGGAAGGCCCGCCAGAGATTCTCGATCGCGCGACGCAGCGCGCCGGGGTCGATGGTCCAGCCGAAGGCCGACAGGGGCACGCCCGAAGGCACCACGCTCTCGGCGAACAGCTCACGGACATTCCCGGGGTTGAAGCGCACGCGCTCCTCGCAGTAGAAGTTGAGCCCCAGGTAGTCGAGCGAGCGGCGCAGGCCGGGCACCGCCTGGCCGTGGCCGACCGGTGGCAGCAGCCTGCCGGTGGTGCAGGCTCGGAGGAACCAGCGGTTGAAGATCGCGTTCGGCAGCACGGCCACCGCGCGGTGCGCCGGCGACCTCGGGTTGAGCGCGCGCAGCGGGCGCTCGTGGTGGGCCACGGAGACCTCGGCACGCCGTCCGCGGGCTTCGGCGACGGCGTGGAGCGCGCTGTACGCACCCGCGTGCATCCGGGCCATCCCCCCCAGCGCGTCGAGGAATCCTCGCATCGACGGCTCGAGTGGCGGCCACTCACCGTACAGGTAGCCGAAGACCGCGAGCACCCCGGGCTCATTGATGGTGACCCACCAGCGCACGTCCGCTCCCATGGCCTCGGCGCAGACGGTGGCAAACCGCGCGAAGAGCCGCGGCGCGTCCGCGCTGCGCACGCCGCCGCGATCCGCGAGCCACACCGGCAGGGTGAAATGCTGCAGTGTCACCACCGGCTCCATGTCGAGCGCGCGGCAGGTGCGCACCACGTCGCGGTAGTGGAGCAGCTCGTCGCGATCGAAGACTCCATCGCGCGGCTCCACGCGCGACCACTCGATCGAGAAACGGTGGGCGGTGTGGTTCATGGCGGCCAGCTGGCGCAGGTCGTCGCGGTAGCGCGCGTGGTGGTCGCAGGCGATGCCCGACACGCTGCCGTCCTTGATCCGGTCGGGGTGCTCGCGCTCCATCCGGGTCCAGTCGTTGTCGAGGTGACCCTCGACCTGGTGGGCCGCGGTGGCGCAGCCGAGCAGGAAGTCGTCGGGCAGCTGACGCCTCACGTGGGCAGTATGCGACCCGGATTCGGCGCCGCCGATAATGGCGCGATGCCGAGCCGAGACGACCGACGCCCCGGCGGACCCGGCGCGCCGGCGGCGACCGGCGGCCCCGTGCCCGGCACGGTCACCCTGATGACCGACACACCCATCGAGATGCCTCTCTCCTCCGCGGGAGGGCAGAGCTCGTTCGCGGAGCAGCTCGAGGAACGTCCTTGGCTGGTGGCCGTCGGCATCCTCGCCGTGCTGGGGTTCTTCCTTGCGCTGCGCCGCTGGTCGCGCCGCTGAGCTGAAGGGCGCGGGGCCTCAGCGACGCCGGGCGAGGCGACGCGCGACCGGACGTGGGGGCCGCGTGCCCCTCGGGCCGGCGTCCGGAGCGTCGGCGAGGGCGGCAGGGAGCGGGGTCACCTCGACCGGAGGCGGCGGTTCGGGGCCGGCGAAGATGTCGAGGAAGAGGGCCTCGAAGGTGAGTCGTGGCTGGGCGTACTGAGCGATCTCGGCGCCGGCGCGCAGGAGCGACCCGAGGATCTCGGTGAGCCGGCCGGCCCCGAGGCTCTCGGCCCAGCGTTCCAGCGGCTCCGCGTAGTCAGCCCAGAGGCGGAGCTCCGTCACCCCCGAGGCCTCGAGCGCGGCGTCCCGGACGAACGACGACCACACCGCGATGAGCAGCAGCGCACGTTCGCGGCCCTCGGCCCCCGCGCCCGGGGTCAGCTCGGAGGCCGCTTGCAGGGCGCCGTCGAGGCCGCCGCCCGCGATCGCCAGGAAGGACTGCAGCGCCGTCACCTCAGCGGCGAGAGCGCCCGGCTCCGACGCCAGCCGCTGGGCACGGCCGGGGCGACCACCTGACAGGGCGGCGGCGAGGCGTGCAAGCCGCGGCTCGATCCCGGCGGCCTCGAGCCAGGCGACGATGCGGGCCACGGGCACCGTGCCGACGGGCACCTGCTGGGCGCGGGACAGGATGGTGGCTGGAAGAGCCTCGGGGTTGGCGGCGCAGAGCACGATGATCGTCCCGCTCGGAGGCTCCTCGAGGGTCTTGAGCAGCGAGTCCGAAGCCTGCTCGGTGAGCCGCTCAGCGCGGGCCACGACGGCCACGCGCATGCCACCGGCGTACGTCCTCAGGTTCATGATGTCCTGGAGGCTGGGACCCGTCTCAGCCCTCGCGCCCGCGCGGATGCGATCGATGCCGATCCGCTCGAGGTCCGAATCCTCGAGCCACAGGTCGGGATGGGCGAGCAGGCCACCGGGCCATGCGGCGCCGTCGAGGATGCTGTCCGCGAGCTGGAGCGCCAGGGCCGTCTTGCCGACGCCGGCCGGTCCGCTGAGCAGCAGCGCATGGGGCAGCGCACCATCGCGACGGGCGGCTGCGAGGCGGTCGCGCACCTCCTCGTGGCCGATGACCGTGAGGGGGACCGCCATCGAACGATTGTGCAGAATTGGCCGCCCGTGTCCCTGCCGACCGCTCCCCCGGCCGCACCTCCTGCGATCCTGCCTCCACGGGCCAGCTATGCGAGGTACTGCCTCTTCGGCGCGGCGCCGCTCGCGTTCCTGACATTCATCGCGTCCATCCAGACCGCTTCCGGGGCCGGCAGCCGGGCCGCGCTCCTGGTGGCCGCGTTCGTGTCACCGATTGTGCTGGTCTACGTGGGGCTGCGCGTCAGCGCCGACCATCAACCGTCTGAGGTTCCCCGGGCAGCCGGGGTTCCCGGCCGCGCGGGCCGCTGGGACTGGTCGGACCTGGTGGCGTTCCTCCCTGCCGCGGCAGCCGCCGTGCTGCTCACCGGCAGCATCATCGTGGGCATCACCCAGGCTCTCGACGGCGGCCTGGCCCCGGCCGCGCGCACGGCGGTGGAGTCGTTCGCCGGGCAGGCCGCCTCCTACGCCGCGGCCGCCGCCGCGCTGGCGGTGCTGGTGCTGCTGCGCCGCGGCCTGCGCCTGCGTGACCTCGGCTGGCGCCTGCCGCGCTCCCTCGGCCGGCTCGGCTGGCTGCCGTGGCTCGCGATCGGCGTCGTCGGGGCCGCGGTCGCCCTGGTGGCCGCTGAGTGGCTGGGCTCGCTGGCCACCCAGATCCTGCCCAACTCTCCGAACACGCAGTGCACGGCGGTGCGTGACGAGTACGGCGGCTACGTCGCGGTGGCCATACCCCTGGTCTGCCTGATCGCGCCCCTGGCCGAGGAGACCATTTTCAGGGGCTTCATCTACGGCTGGTTGCGCCGGCGTCTGCCGGTGCTGCCCGCGGTCGTCCTCAGCGCGGCGGTCTTCTCGGCGGCACACCTGGTGCTGGTCCTGGCGCTGCCGCTCTTCGGCGTGGGCGTCATCCTCGCGCTTCTCTACGAGTACTCCGACTCCCTGTTGCCAGGTGCCATCGTGCACGGCCTGTTCAACCTCGTCGGCATCATCGCCATCCTCGGCACGACGACCAGCTGCTAGGCCGGCGCGGTCACGTCGAGCTTACGACCGCACCCCCATCGACGGGGAGCGCGACGCCGCTGACGTAGCTGGCCGCGGGCGAGCTGAGGAACACCGCCACCCGCGCGAGCTCCTCGACGCTGCCGAACCGCTGCATCGGAATGGCCTTCGCCTCCTGCGCGAGCACGGTCTCCAGGTCCGCGTCAGGATGGTTGTGGCCGGCCAGCACCTCGGTGCGCTCGGTCCGGATGCGGCCGGTCAGGATGGAGTTGACGCGAACGTCCGGGGCCAGCTCGGTGGCGAGGGTCTTGGCGAGACCGTTGACAGCCGCGCGCACCGAGTTGCTGAGCAGGAGCCCGTCGATGGGCTGCTTCACCGACCACGACGACAGGAACAGGATGCTGGCCGCGTCAGAGCGGCGCAGCGCCGGCAGAGCCTCGCGCACCAGGTGGATCGCGCTGAGCAGGGTGAGGCGATACGCGAGCTCCCACTGTTCGTCGCCGATGTCGTCGAAATGGCCGGGTGGCGGCCCACCCGCGTTGACCACCAGGGCATCGAGGCGCCCGGTGGCGTCGACGGTGCGCTGCACGGCCTCACGCACAGCCTTGGCGTCGGTGACGTCGGCGACCGTCGCCACGGCGCGCACGCCCGCATCGCCCACCTGCATCGCGACAGTCTCGAGGTTCGCCTCGTTGCGTGCGCAGAGGCCGACGTCGCAGCCTTCGGCGGCGAAGGCGAGGGCCACCCCGCGGCCGATTCCTGCGCTCGCAGCGGCCACGAACGCGGTGCGTCCTCTCAGCCCCAGCTCCATGCGCTTCCTCCTGGCGCGACGGCCCGCGCCTGCCGGCGGATCATGCCGACTGCAGAGCGCGCTGCGCTCGCCGGCGGCGCGGTGGCCGCTCACGCCTCCTGCGCGGAGCTTCTCTTCCTGGTCAGGAACAGCTGCTTGCGCCAGACGAGGTACACCACGATTGCGATGTTGACGAGCAGCGTCAGCCCCTTGAGGACAGAGGGCCCGCGCAGCATCTCGTCGATCTCCAACGGCAGGAAGGCGACGGTGGCGACGAGCACCAGGTACTCCGCCCAGCGCCGCCGCCGGATCAACCCGACGGCCTCGGTGACCTCGAGCAGGCCGTAGAGGATCGCGCCCACCGCGATCGGGTTGGCATGGCTGCCGAACCTGGCGAGCACCTGGTCGAACAGGCGACGCCAGAGGGACGTTCCTCCACCGAGGCTGAGCTGGTCCTGCGCGTTCTCGGCGAGCGCGGTCAGGTCGCTGTGCGCGAGCGACCACCAGGACCGCGATGCCGCCGCCGATGAGCACGAACGCTTTCACCAGCCGCTCGCAGATGAGGTAGACGATGACGCCGTTGACCTCGATGCGGCGGCCGAACTCCCAGCGCGCCCAACCGACCAGGGCCCTCACGTGTCGGCGGGGGCCGTCTTCAGCGACTGGCGCCACACGAACCAGATCCTCTGCACGGCGGTCACGTTGGTGAGCACCGCGAGCGCCACCAGGCACCCGAAGAGGATCGGCGGGACCAGCAGGCCGACAGCGGTGAGCACGACGCGTTCGGGGCGCGCGAAGATCCCGCCGTCGCAGACGAACCCGAGTGACTGGGCTCGCGCTCGCACGTACGAGACGAGCAGGGACCCGGTGAGCGCGAAGATCACCAGCATCGGTTCGATGACGTGGTGCCCTGGTTGCTGGACGGTGAAGTACCAGAGCAGCGCGATGTAGGTGAACGATTCGGCGTAGCGATCGGTGGTCGAGTTCGAGGAAGGCGCCGTAGCGGTAGACCTTGCCGGTGACCCTGGCCACCGCGCCATCGAGGATGTCGAAGGCGCTCGCCAGCAGCAGGAGGATGCCGCCGGGTATGAGCTGACCGAGCGCGACGAGCACCGCGGAGGCGGCGCAGATCGCCAGGCCGATGAGCGTGAGCGTGTTGGGGGTGAGGCCGAGGATTCGCAGCGCCGGCACGAGGCGCCGCGCCCCGGCTCTAACCCATTCCTGAAACCTGTCGGTGAACACCGGCGGCCACCATGTGCACGCGCGCGCGCGCGCGTGCCTCCTCATACACGTCGAGGATCGAGTCCGCGACGCGATGCCAGTCGTACCGCTGCGCGGTGCGCAGCCCGTTGGCGCTCATCGCGCTGCAGAGGTCGTCGTCGTTGAGCAGCGTCTCGATCGCCTGTGCAAGGACGCGAGGCTGGTTGGGTGGCACCAGCAGGCCATCCTTGCCCGCGTCGATGACAGCGGTGAACCCGGGGATCGCGGACGCCAGGACCGGTACGCCACTGGCCATCGCCTCGAGCAACACGATCCCGAAGCTCTCTCCGCCCGTCGCCGGGCTGCAGAAGAAGTCCGCGGAGGTGTAGTACCGCGGCAGCATCTCGTTGCTGATCCGCCCGCAGAACAACACGTCGGGGATGCCGAACGAGTCCACCTGGCGTTCGTATCCCTCCCGTTGCGGCCCGTCGCCGACGGCGACCAGGCGCAGGTCGGAGCGGCGCCGGCGCAGCTGCGCGTAGGCCTCGAGGAGGATGCCGAAGCCTTTGCGCTGCTCCATGCGCCCGACGAACAGGAGTGTCTTCATCCCCGGCGAGCGGAGCTCGTCGACACGGCGGCTGGTCAGGACGGAAGCGGCTCGTGTCGATGCCGTTGGGGACGATGCGGTAGTCGCCGGGGAAGTAGCGCGAGATGAAGTCGCGCGCGGGCGCGCTCACCGCGATGCACGCGTGGAGACGCTTGAAGTACCGGCCCAGGAACGGCCGGCCGTAGTAGTAGCCGAGGTTGCGCCGGGCGGCGGTGTGGAAGGTGGCGACGTTGGCACCGCGGTGGAAGCGGAGCACGGTGATCGGCAGCGACGGCACCAGCGGCTCGTGGTAGTGGACGACGTCGAAGTCGCTGTCGTCGAGCAGGGCGCGCACACGCCGCACCAGGTGGAAGCTGAGCGCGATGCGGGCCACCGAGCCGTTGCTCTTGACAGGGACGCTGCGGCCGATGCGGACGTACCCGGGGATGCCGTGCTCGTCCCCCACCCTGCTCGAGGGCGCCAGAACAGTGACCTGGTGGTCGCGCTCTCGCAGCGTGTCGGCGAGATGGCGCACATGCTCGGTCACCCCGCCCGGGTGCATGTAGTCGTACGGCGAGACCAGGCACACCTTCACCGGGTCGTGACCGGCCAGACGGGGTCGAGCACGTGCCACTGGTCCGGGTTGGCGCGGATCACCCTCTCGAAGGTGGCCAGGATCTGCCGCGCGACGCGCTCGGCCTCGGCCTCCCGCGGCGCCTCGTGGTCGTACGGGATCTCCGGGAAGACGCGTCCCTCGGCGCCCCAGCTCGTCCGCGGCAGGACGATGGGGACGATCGCCGCTCCGCTGCGGATGGCCACCTCGACCACACCCAGTGGGATCGCGGCCGGTTCGCCGAAGAAGGGCAGGCGTGTGCCGGTCCCGCTGAGGTCACGGTCGATGGCGATGGCGATGGCGCCGCCACCGCGCAGGTGCTTGAACACCTCGCGCATCGCCGCAGCGCCGATGCGTCGCGCTGTCTGCGCGTCACCCTGCAGCATCGTCTCGATGTCGATGGGGATGACCTTGACGCCGAGCGCGCCGCGCGCCCCGGCGATCGCCTCGAACAGCTTCTGGGGACGGAGCTGCTCGGCGAGCAGCGCCAGCTGGCCTCCGCCGCCGTTCCATGCGGCCAGGCCGGTCTCCCACGCGCCGAAGTGCATCGACACCACCACCACACCCTTGCCCCGCGCCAGCGCGTCGGTGTAGTGGTGCAGGTCCACCTCGCGGAGCCGGCGAGTGGTGCCGGCGGGGTCGAGCGGGATCGCCATCACGTCGACCCAGCTGCGCGACAGGTGGCGCAGGTTGCGCCGCACCACTCGCTTCAGCTCTGCGTCGCCCGCGTCGGGCAGGACGTGGCGCAGGTTGTCGCGCAGCGGGTCGAACTTTCGCGGGGCCGTGGCCAGCAGCACGTCCGCGACCCGGTCGGCCAGGGTGAAGCTGGCCCGGCGCGGCAGCACTCTCACCAGGCCGGAGGCGACACGGTAGAGGTGGTACGGCAGCATCGGCTCGCGACGCGGCCGCCAGGGGAACAGGCGCGAACGGGCCGGGAGCGTCGACTCCCGGCCCGCCTCGACCACCGTGGCGCTCCGGCTCAGTCGGCGGCGGTGGTGACCGGCTGCGTGACCGTCTCGGTCTCGGTCAATGGAGCGTGGCCGCGCCCGTTGCGCGTCCCGTTCACATCCCTCGCCGGGGTGCCGGCGATGAACTCCTCGGTGAGCTCACGCGCCACCGAGTTGGGAACCTGCCGGGGCGGTGACTTCATGAAGTAGCTCGAAGGGCCCTCCAGCGAGCCGGTGAGGCCGCGGTCGATGCCGAGCTTGCAGCAGCGCACAGCGTCGATGACCACGCCCGCGCTGTTCGGCGAGTTGTGCACCTCGAGCTTCAGCTCCATGTTGAGCGGCACGTCGCCGAACGACTTGCCCTCGATGCGGATGTAGGCCCACTTGCGATCGTTGAGCCAGGGCACGTAGTCGGACGGTCCGACATGGATGTTCCGCTCGGCCATGGGGTGCTCGAGCTGGGACTGAACCGCGTTGGTCTTGCTGATCTTCTTGCTCTGCAGCCGCTCGCGCTCGAGCATGTTCAGGAAGTCGGTGTTGCCGCCGAAGTTGAGCTGGTACATGTTCTCGATCTCGACGCCACGGTCGCGGAAGAGGCGGGTGAGGACGCGGTGCATGATGGTAGCGCCCACCTGCGACTTGATGTCGTCGCCGATGATGCAGCTGCCGGCCTTCTCGAACCGCTTCTGCCAGTACTCCTCGCGAGCGATGAACACCGGCATGCAGTTCACCATCGCGCAGCCGGCGGTGAGGATCTGCTCGGTGTACCACCGGGTCGCCTCCTCGCTGCCCACCGGCAGGTAGTTGACGACCACGTCGGTCTGGGTGCTCTGGAGCACGTCGACGATATCGACAGTCGAACCCGGTGCCTTGGTGATCACCTCCGAGAGGTACTTGCCGAGGCCGTCGTGGGTCATGCCCCGCTGCACGGGTACGCCGAGGTGGGGAACGTCGCTGAACTTCACGGTGTTGTTCTGGCCGCTGAAGATCGCCTCGCTGACGTCCTTGCCAACCTTGTCGGCGTCGATGTCGAATGCAGCCGAGATCTCGATGTCCCTGATGTGGTAGCCGCCGAGGTCGACGTGCATCAGGCCTGGCACGGCATCGCCGGGGTCGGCGTTCTTGTAGTACTCGAGGCCCTGGACGAAGGACGACGCGCAGTTGCCCACGCCGATGATGGCCACTCTGACCTTGCTGCTCATGAGATTCCCTCACTGATTGGCTGAAGACTCTGGGCGAGCGCATCGTTGTTGGACTCGGCGCGCGCTGAGACGAGACGGACGAAGGCACGAAGGTGCTGGGCGATGGAGTCACGATCGAGACGGCAGAACACCTCACGGCCGTCGCGCCGGGTGCGGATGATCTCCGCCTTGCGGAGGATGCGCAGATGCCAGCTCATGCGCGGCTGCGACACCTTGCACAGCTCGGCGAGCTCGCTGACACGCATCTCGGCGATGGTCGCGAGGCTCTCGACGATCAGCAGCCGGGTGGGGTTGGCGAGCCCCTCGAACGCGACCGAGAGGTCACTGGCGCCGGCGGCGATGCTGCCGGGGATGGCGCGCCGGACGGGCCGGCGGGTGGGTTCAGGCGCTTGGAGAGGTGCTTGCATAACGTTTCCTTTGATAAAGGATACCTTATGCGTTGAGTTCGGTGTCAACCTCGTCGGGGCTGTCCTCGGTGCCAGCCTCCGGCTTTTCGTCGGGCGGCCGCAGCCGGTCGATCTCGGCCGCGCCGCTGTCGGTGGACGGCAGCACCACGTGCAGCACCGCCAGGACCGCGGCACAGACGAGGGCCACCACGAGGAAACCGGCTGCGGCGAGGACGACGGTCAGCAGTGCGTCGAGCGCGGAGAAGGCGAGAGCCGGCACCGCGTCACCATCGCAGAGCGACCGGCCGCTGGGCTCTGCGTACCATCAACCACGTGAGCGACGGCGAACCGGCGACCGCGGCGCAGAGGATGCCGGTGGCCGCCCGGGGTGGCCGCGTCGTCTTCCGCGCCCGCCGGCCGGCCGCACTGGTGGTGCCGCTGGCCCTGGTCACCGAGGTCGCCGGTGTGCTCTTCGTGCTCAAC
Organism: Candidatus Dormiibacterota bacterium; assembly: GCA_963823765.1. Taxonomy (GTDB): domain Bacteria; phylum Chloroflexota; class Dormibacteria; order Aeolococcales; family Aeolococcaceae; genus Aeolococcus. The sequence continues at coordinate 218,455 of CAWGML010000001.1, read as the reverse complement.
GGCGCCACCATCGGCTGGTTCGTCTGCGCCGCCCCTGCTGTCGCGCTGGTGACGACGGGCCTGATCCTCCGACCCACGCTCGAGCTGACCCGCGAGGGCCTGCTCCAGCGCCAGTACCCGTTCAGCACGCTGACGCGGTGGGAAGTGATCGACGCGGTCGGCCTGACCCGAGCCGGCAACAGGCACGTGCTCGGCTACCGGCTGGTGGCGGGGGTCCCCCCTCCACGGCGGCAGCCGGCAGCAGCCCTCCTGCGCGCGGCGCAGCGTCCGTTCGACGGCGGCTACTTCGTCGACTCGCTGGCCGGCGAGCCGGAGGCGATCCTCGCCACGGTGCAGGCATACCGGGCCAGCGACGAGCTGCGCGCGGGCCTCCCGCCGGCGAAGCGCTGACCACGGTCCGGTCGGGGAGAATGCGCTCATGAGCCGGGCAGCCGCGCCGCCGCGACGGCGCGCCTCCACCAGCGACGCCGGGCTCCGCGTCGCCGTGCATCGGTTGCTCGAGTTGATCGATCGCGAGCTCGAACACAGGCGGGTCGAGGCCGACCTCGAGCCGGCGCGGTCCGCGCCCGTCGACATCGAGGCGCTCAGCTCCCTGCGCCGCGGTCTGCCGGACCTTGCCGCGCTCGGCGTGGCGGGGTTGCGCCGGCTCGCCGCCGTCGGCCCTGGCGACGTCGCCGCCGCCACCCGAAACGTGGCCGACTTCCTCAACACGCATGCTCGCTTGGCGCAGCGTCGCCGCCGGGGTGAAACCACAGTCGACGAGTTCGGCTTCGACCAGGAGTGGACCGAGACCCTGGTGCCGCCGCTCGCCTGGGTGTACCGCAACTGGTGGCGCGTGCACGCCATCGGGGTGGACAACGTCCCTGCCGAGGGCCGAGCGCTGCTGGTCTCCAACCACGCCGGCGTGATCCCGTACGACGGGGCCATGGTGCGTCTCGCTCTGCTGCTCGAGCACCACCAGCCCCGCCACGCACGCGCCCTCGTCCTCGACGGCCTCTTCTCGATGCCGGGAGCCTCCTGGTTGGTCCGCCGCACGGGCAACACCTTGGCGCACAACGCGGATGCGCTTCGCCTGCTCGAGAGTGACGAGCTGGTGCTCGTCTTCCCCGAAGGCGCCAAGGGGACCGGCAAGCCGTATGCGGACCGCTACCGGCTACGCCGCTTCGGCCGCGGCGGCTTCGTGGAGATGGCGCTGCGCACCAGCAGCCCGATCATCCCCATCAGCATCGTGGGCAGCGAGGAGATCCATCCCAACCTCGCTGAGATCCCAGGCCTGGCAAGGCTGGTCGGCATGCCGTACGCGCCGCTCACACCGACCTTCCCGTGGCTGGGACCAGCCGGTCTCGTCCCCCTGCCATCGTCGTGGATCATCGAGTTTCACCCGCCGCTGCAACTGTCAGCGGAGGAGCGCACCGCCGCCGGAGACCCGGCCGCAATGCTGGAAATTTCGGACCGGGTGCGCGACGTCATCCAGTCCGGCGTGTACCGAAATCTGCAACGACGCAAGTCCGTCTTTGCGTTATCCTAACCCGCCCCCAGGGTAGCCAAGCTGGTTAAGGCAACGGTCTGTAAAACCGTGTATCGATGGTTCGAGTCCATCCCCTGGGACGCTCGTCGCTCACCGCGCTACTTCACAGCGTGGCGCACCCTGCGATCAGGCTGGCACGGGCGCTCTGGTACACGATCACGATGCGTCCGGCCCCGAAGTCGGCTGCCGGAACGATGGCATCGAACGCTAGGACCCCGCGCGCATCAGCTGATGCGTTGACAAGAACGGCAAGGTGCCGACTGCCGAGGCTGCCGGAGCACGTCCCAGCATGGTCGTGGATGGTGTGTGCTGAGCCTGGCACCAGTCCCGTCACCACTCCGTGGTAGCGCGCGACGCCGTTCATCAACAGGACGGTGATCGTGCCGGCGGCGCCACCCGCGAACAGCGGCGTGATCGCAAACGTCATGGGCGCCGGACGCGCTGTCGCGGGAACAGCTGTTGAATGGACGGCCGGAGGTTGGGCCGGGACCGCGCCAGCCGGAACAGGTGTCAGCACGACCGCGGACGGCGTGGCCGCTGCCGGTGCGAGCGGGCGCGCCGTCACCCCGCCGGTCGTGAGGACCGCAACTGCGTTCGCGCAGCCGGCGAGTGCAGTCACGACGACCGCGGTCATCGCGCACGCGCGCGTCACACTCCGCAATTTGCTCACCTCCGCTCACGGGTACAGAGAGAGCCTCGCGCGGACCGGGGCGAGGTTCGCAACGTACGAACGTCGTACGACGTGCCCGCTCGGTCAACCGCGAGAGGCAGCTCGCGCCCCCGGCGACACGGTGAAGTTCGCCGGCCTGACCCTCGATGTCGCGGTGGCTGCGGATCGCGAAGCGCGCAGCTAGGGGGTCAGCACCACCTTCATCGCCTCGCGGCTCGCGAACAGCTCGTACCCGCGCACCGCGTCATCGAGCGACATCCGGTGGGAGATGATCGAGGCGGGGTCGGCGGCACCCGAGGTGATCAGCGCCATCGCGTCGTCCCAGCGTCCGATGATGTTGGCGGTGCCGCAGAACTTGAGGTCGATGCCCTTGACGAAGGTGAGGTTGAGGGGAAACTCCATCTCCGGTTCGGAGTACACGCCGATGACGCTGATGCGTCCCCCGGCGCGCACGATGTCGATCGAGCCGGCCAGTGCGGGGATGGCGCCGACGCACTCGAGGAGCACGTCGGACCCACGCCCCTCCGTGTGATCCTGGATGTGGCTCGGGACGTGCACAGCCGATGCGTCGACGGGCACGGCCCCGAAGCTCTGCGCCATCTCCAGACGTTGCGACACCGTGTCGACCGCGAAGATGACCGACGGGTTGAACGCGCGCGCTGCCTGCACAGCCATCAGACCCACGGGCCCGCACCCCTGGACCACGACGACGTCGCCCTCCTCGATTCGGGCCTCGACGGCGCAGTCATAGCCGGTGGTGAAGATGTCGCCCGCGAAGAGCACGGTCTCGTCGCTCATCGATTCGTCGATGGTGCGCAGGCAGATGTCGGCGTGCGGCACGCGCACATATTCGGCCTGGCCACCGTTGAGGTCGCCGAGGAACATCCCGTACCCGAAGACCCGCTGGTCCGGGCAGCGACTGAACAGGCGCTTGCTGCAGAACCAGCAGGTCCCGCAGGGGATGGTGAACGACGCCAGCACGCGGTCGCCGGCCTTCACCGAGCGAACGTCCGGACCCACCTCCTCCACCACGCCGACGAACTCGTGGCCGAGGACGCTGCCGGGGATCATCCCGGGGATCCTGCCGTTGAGCACGTGCAGGTCGCTGCCGCAGATGGCGGTGGTGGTGACCCTGAGCACGACGTCGGTCGGTTCCTCGACGGTGGGGCGCGGGACGTCGGCCATCTCGACGCGTCCGATGTCAGCGAATGTCAGCGCGCGCATCAGCAGCTCCCTGTTCTCTCGGTTTGGTCGAGCTCAGCTCTCGTGCTCGGTGGCGCGGCGCTGGGTCACCCGGTCTCGCAGCGATTCGTCGATCTCCCCCTTCTGACCGGCCTCGCGACGCAACCAGAACGGCAGCCCTTCGGCATCGTGCTCGGCAGCCCGGCGGCGGATCTCGATGAGGCTCCGCAACGCGTCGTCGACGGTCGTCTGCAGCGGTGCCTCGGCTCCGCCCAGCTGGGCGACGATGTCCTCAGGGATGACCACGGTGTTGGGCGCAGCCGGCGGGGGGGTGGATTGGAACAGGCGGCCCAACCAGGACATGGCGCGAGTGTAGCGTCCGGCCCGGCGGCACCCGGCCAGACGGGTGCCCTCTGTCCCACCGCTGGCGCTACGCTGCGCCGCATGAAAACGAAGACGGCTCCGCGCATGGAATGGACGGGGAACGCGGAGGCGGACGCGCTGGTGGCGCGCGACCCGCTGGCCCTGCTCATCGGCTTCTGCCTCGACCAGCAGATCCCGGTGGAGAAGGCGTTCCTCGGTCCGCTCGACATCCAGCGGCGCCTGGGCACGCTCGACGCTCGAGAGCTGGCCGCGATCGAACCCGCCCGCTTCGAGGCTGCCTTCCGGGAAAGACCGGCCATCCACCGGTTCCCGGCGAGCATGGCCGCGCGAGTGCACGCGCTCTGCGCCACCGTCGCCGCCGACTACGGCAACGACGCCACCAGGATCTGGCGCGACGTGAAGGACGCGGCTGAGCTGCTGCGGCGCCTTCGTGCGCTGCCGGGGTTCGGCGAGATGAAGGCGCGCATCGTGCTGGGAGTACTCGCCAAGCACCTCGGCGTCACGCCCAAGGGGTGGGCCGGGCTGGCGCCGGACTACCCGACGCTCGCCGACGTGCACACCGTCGCGGAGCGCGAGCAGTACCAGGCCGGCAAGCGCGCCTGGAAAGCGGCCAAGCGCGCCGAGGCCGCCGGCGCGGCGGGCGAACCAGTTGGCTGAGGTCACCGTTCGCGAGGACGGCGGCGTCCGCATCGTCCAGGTCGGCCCGATGGGACCGTACGGCAACAACGCGTACATCGTTCGCGACGTCGCCGCCGGTAAGTCCCTGCTCGTCGACATGCCGTTGGACGAGGGGCCGCTGCTCGCCGCCATCGCGGCGGAAGGCGGTGTCCAGCAGGTCATCGCCACCCACTGGCACCCCGACCACTGGGCCACCTACGACGCGGTGCGCGCGGCCACCGGAGCCCCCGTCCACGTGGGCGCAGCCGAGGTCAACCTCGCCGAAGAACGCATCGACGGCCGCCTCGAGGACGGCGCCGAGGTCAGGGTCGGCTCCATCCGCGTCGATGTCATCCACACCCCGGGGCACACCCCAGGGAGCATCTCGCTGCGCGTCGGGTCCGCGCTGATCAGTGGCGATACGCTCTTCAGAGGCGGGCCCGGCAAGACGTTTGCCGCCGGTGACCTCGAGGTCATCGTGGCCAGCATCGAGTTCCGCCTGCTCCCCCTCCCTCCCGAGACGCTCGTGCTCCCCGGGCACGGGGGGCCGACCACCATCGAGCAAAGCCGGGCCGGCGTCGCCGCCTATCGACGGTCACCGAAGCCCGCCGGGTTCCACGGTGACGTCGAATGGCCGGGGGGCTGAACGTTCCGCCGGAACCCGCAGGCCTCAGCGGCCGACGAGGCTGAAGAAGGTCACCGCGAAGAGGGTCAGCGAGAAGCCGGCGATCACCGCGATCCCCAGCCAGTCGCGCACCCGCAGTGCCAGCCGGCGACGGCGTGCCGCGAGCAGCCGACCGCGCAGCGACGCCTCGGGCGTCCACGCGACCGTGTCGAGGGTGTGCGGAGGACCGCCGCTCAGTGGCGCTGGAGTGATCAAGGTGGGGCCCCTCCGAGTGAACTGGGGGCGCTCTCCCGGTGGTCGCCCACCGAACCCTACCCCACAGCGTAGCTATCACATTATGCACGGGTGAACGCGTCAGGTAGACCCTCGGTTACGGTACCTCCCGATCCCGATGATTCCCCGAGCATCAAGTGGCACTTGACACTTGAGGAGTGACCGGCCACCATCGCGCCGTGGCTGCCATCGTCCACCGCATGAGAGACCTGGTCAGGTTGACCGGGGTCAGTGCGCCCACCATCCACTTCTACGCGCAACAGGGGCTGCTGCCCCCCGCTCGCAAGACCGCCGGCAACCAGGCCCTCTACCCCGATTCCACGGTCACGCGCATCCGCTGGATTCGCGATCTCCAGACCGAGCTGAACCTCTCGTTGCGGAGCATCGCTCATGTCCTGTCGATGCGCGGCGAGATCGCCGTCGAGGAGATCCGCGCGCTGCAGGCCCTCGGCGCGCTGCTCGACGAGCCCGACCCGGCCGCGAGCGCGGCCGAGCTCGACGCGGTGCGGGAGCGCCTGGCGCCCACGGACATCGCCAGCCTGCAACGGCTCGGCCTGGTTGGCACCACCGGGCCGATCAGCAGCAGCGACCTGAGGCTCCTCGACCTCGTCGCCGCCATGCGCGCGTCGGGCTTCACCGAGGACGCGGGCTTCTCCATCGAGAACCTCGCCTTGTACCGGGACGCGGTGGAGAGGCTGGTTGCCGACGAGCTTGGCGCGCATCGTCGAACCGGTGCTGCACCGCCACGATGCCCAGACACTGCGCGACCTCGTGCACAGCGGACTTCCGCTCACCGACCGGCTTCTCTCACTGCTGCATCAGCGTGCCGTGCGCGGCGAGATGCAGCGCTGGATCGACATCGCCCCCGACGCCGCGGGCGCCACCGCCTAGGAGCAGACCATGAGCACTCGCGTCTACACGCTGCCCGTCGAGCAGACCCGCTGGCACGTCCAGGGCGGTGCCCAGACCGTGTTCACCTGGGAGTACGACGAGGGCCGCGACCGTCTCCTCAACCTCTACGAGAAGGGCAAGACCAAGCAGTGGAACAGCCGCGAGCGCATCGACTGGACGACCGAGGTCGACCGCGACAACCCCTTCGAGTTGCTCGACGCGTACGTTCCCATCTACGGCAGCGACGTGTGGGAGAAGATGGGTCCGCGCGATCGTGGGCAGCTCAAGCACCACCTCGCGTCGTGGCAGTTCTCACAGTTCCTCCACGGTGAGCAGGGAGCCCTGATCTGCGCGTCGCAGATCGTCCAGACCGTGCCCGACATCGACAGCAAGTTCTACGCGGCCACGCAGGTGATGGACGAGGCGCGCCACGTCGAGACGTACTCGCGCTTCCTGTACGAGAAGCTCGACCTCGCCTACCCCATCAACGCGCACCTCAAGTCGCTGCTCGACAACGTCGTCAGCGACACGCGATGGGACATGACCTACCTGGGCATGCAGGTGCTCATCGAGGGCCTGGCCCTGGCGGCATTCGGGTTGATCCGTGACGTCGCCGAGAACCCGCTGGCCCGAGCGGTCACCGCCTACGTGATGGAGGACGAGGCGCGCCACGTTGCGTTCGGCCGCCTGGCGCTGCGCGACTTCTACCCGCAACTCAGCGAGCGCGAGCGCGACGAGCGCGAGGAGTTCTGCGTCGAGGCGTGCTACCTGATGCGCGACCGCTTCCTCGCGGAGGAGGTCTGGGAGAACCTCGGTCTGCCCGTCGACGAGTGCCTGCGTTTCGTCAACAACTCCGAGGCACAGATGCAGTTCCGCAGCCTGCTGTTCACCCGCATCGCCCCGACGCTCAAGGACATCGGCCTGTTCGGGAAGCGGGTGCGCTCCGCCTTCGCCGACATGGGCGTGCTCGGTTACAGCGACGTCGACCTCGACGCGCTCAGCCGCGATGACGAACGCACCGCCGGAGAGATCGACAGCGCGCGTCGCGAGCAGGTCGAGCAGACGATAGTCGCCGCCACCGCCTGAGGCGGCGCCGCGAGCCGTCAGCGCGGTGGCGCGCCCAGGGCCGCCACCACGCTCGGTGGCAGCGGCAGGTCGACGACGTCGTCGGGGACCATCACCGGTGGCCCGAAGTGCGTCTGCACGGGAAGGACGCCCGACCAGACCCGCTGCTTGAGATCTGCGGGAGAGTCGATGGAGCCGGCGTTGCGGACCTTGGCGGTCGCCTGGTCGAGTGGGAGTGCAACGATCTCGGTGGCTCGAAGCTCCGCAGGCTTGGGCGATCGAACCTCCTCCCAGCGTCCGGGCAGCACGTGCTCGACGATGGTTCGCAGGGCGTCGAGCTTCTCATCCGGGTCGCGGATGGGGATGGCAGTGCCGAACACCATCACCGAGCGGTAGTTCATGGAATGGTTGAAGGCCGATCGCGCGCAGACGATCCCGTCCACGACGGTGACGGTGGCGCACGCCGGCACCCCGGCGGCGAGACCACCGAGCATGCGGCTCAGCGTGGAGCCGTGGATGAGCAAGCGTTCGCCCTCGCGCGCGTGGACGGTGGGAATGGCATACGGCCAGCCGTCCATCACGAACGCCACGTGGCAGGTGCGCTCGGCGTCGATGATGGCGCGAATGGTCGCGGGGTCTGAGGCGGCCCGCTCCGGGTGCCGGCCATGCTCGAGGTTGGGCGACGGCGTCATGGCGCCTCCTGCTGGTGCTGTCCGGCGGAATGGTGCGACATGAGGCCGGCAGCGGGTGGGGCTGCCCGCGGGTCGGAGACGGTGCGTCGCCCCGGGTCGGTAGCCTGGACGTGCATGGCAACCGACGAGGTGCTCGCGTGGCAGCCCTCGCTGTTCGACGCGGCGCCGCCGACCGGCGCGGACCTCTCCTTCGAGGGGGTGACCCGGCACCAGCTCGACGACACGGCCTGGGTGGACCAGGTCACCGGCTGGTTGCGCGGGCCCGACGTGCTGTTCGAATGGCTGCTCGACAACGCCGGCTGGCACACCGGCGAGCTGGTCATCCACGGCAAGAGGGTGGTGCAGCCGCGCCTGCTCGCGCACTGGTCGTGCGCTGGTGGGGACGCACCGCTGCCGCCGCCGCTGGGCCGCCTGCGCCTCGCCTTGATGGCACGCTACGCCCGCCGCTTCGACTCGGTCGGCGTCAACCTCTACCGAGATGGGCGTGACAGCGTCGCCTGGCACGGCGATCGGATCTCGCGCACAGTGCGCGATCCAGTGGTGGGGATCCTGACGCTCGGTCACAGGCGCCGGTTCCTGCTGCGCCCCGTCGGGGGTCGCACCGCCTTGACTCTGGCGCCCGCCGCCGGCGACCTGCTCGTCATGGGAGGCAGCAGCCAGCGCACCTGGCAGCACACCGTTCCCAAGGTCGCCTCGGCGGGCCCGCGCATGAGCGTGACCTTCCGGCACTCCACCAATGACGTGGTGGCGGCGCCTGACCGCCACGTCCGAGGTGACTGAAGCGCTTGGGACGTAACTGCTACAGTCGTCAACTGTGTGGACGGGTGGCCGTGGGGACACGGCAGCCCGGGACACGAGGGGGAGACGGTGGACATCGTGCCGGAGTTCAACACCAGCTGTTACCTCACCATCAACGACCGGGTGAGGGGCGACGTGCGGTGCTACCCGCTGCATCGGACAGGTGACGCCGAGAGGATCCTCGAGAAGTTCGTGACCGTCATCGGTGGAGGACGGATCCTCACCCGCCCGTACGCGTACGAGATCTACGATCTCACCGAGGAGTACGTCGGCCACGCGTGGGGTTGGAAGAAGACCGAGCTCTGACGTCTCTCTGCCGCGGCAGGGCGCCGGCAGCAGGCGGCACTGGTACCCGCACGGGGAGTCGAACCCCGGTTCCCACCTTGAAAGAGTGGTGTCCTGACCGCTAGACGATGCGGGCGCGCCTGCATCTTAGGTCTCCTGCCGGCTGCCTTCCTTATACTCGGCGGCGTCGTCGTCGTCCGCTGCGGGAGAGGCAGATGTCGTTCCGGGAGCTCAGCGCCAAGGTGCTTGGTTTCGGGATCACCGCGCTCGCGCTCATCGCCGGCGGCCTGCTGGTTCTGCTCGGGCCGCATGCCTACAACGACTACCTGAACGTCGCTCTCGGCGTCCTGCTCATCCTGCTCGGCCTCGGCGCGGGAGGCTTCGGGACGATGGTGATCCTCGGCGTCGTCCTCGACGAACGCGCCCGCGAGCGCGAGGAGCGCCTGCACGTGACACCCCGCTCCGGCCCGCCCGCGCCGCCCCCGGCCTGGGGGATGGGCGACATCGGTCGCCCCGGCGCGGGCGGCGGAGTCGCGCAGGTGGGTGACGGCCCACGCGGCGGTGGCTCGGTGCGTGTGATGAGCGTCACCGCTCGCAACTGGGACGGGCCGCTGCTCATCGGGCTGCTCGTCGTCTGGACCGTGGTCGCGCTGCTCATCGCCGCCCCCAGGTGACCGACGCCCGCATCCCGATGCGGACACGATTCGCTCCCTCCCCCACGGGTCCCCTGCACTTCGGATCGGTGCGCACCGCGCTGTTCGCCTGGCTGGCGGCGCGCTCGAGCGGTGGTCAGTTCATCCTGCGCATCGAGGACACCGACCAGGAGCGCTACCTCGAGGACAGCGAGGCCCTGATCATGGAGACGCTGCTCTGGCTCGGCCTCAACTGGGACGAGGGACCGGAGGTTGGTGGCGCGCATGGACCGTACATCCAGTCGCAGCGCACCGCGATCTACCGCGCCCACGCTGAGATGCTTCTCGAGCGCGGCGCCGCGTACTGGTGCACGTGCAGCCCGGAGCGGCTCGCGCAGATGCGCGAGGAGCAGCGCGCCGCCGGCCGGCCGACCCGGTATGACCGGCGCTGCCTGCACCGCCAGGATGAGGTCCGCGCGGAGCGCGCGGCGGGCAGGCCGGCGGTGCTGCGTCAGCTGATCGGCCCGGGGCACACCGCCTGGGATGACGTCGTGCGCGGCGAGATCTCCTTCGACAACGCTGACATCGACGACCAGGTGCTGCTCAAGTCCGATGGCTTCCCGACCTATCACCTCGCTGTCGTCGTCGACGATCACCTCATGGAGATCAGCCACGTGATCCGCAGCGACGAATGGATCCCGTCCACGCCGAAGCACCTCGGGCTCTACTCCGCATTCCAGTGGACCCCGCCCCGGTTCGCGCACGTGCCCCCCGTGCTCGGCGAGGACCGCCAGAAGCTGAGCAAGCGGCGCGGGGCGCGCAACGTGCTCGAGTACGGCGAGCTCGGCTACCTGGCGCCGGCGGTGGTCAACGCGATGGCGCTGCTGGGCTGGTCGTCCGGCACCGAGGAGGAGGTTTTCACCCCTCCTGAGCTGGTCGAGCGCTTCTCGCTGGAGCGCGTCAACGACTCGGCGGCGGTGTTCGATCCCAAGCGACTCGAACTCACTGAACGGTCAGCACATCCGACGCCTTCCGGTCGAGGAGCTGGTCGAGCTGCTCGAGTTCTGGCTTGCAGGGACCAGCAAGGAGACGAGGCGCAAGCTGGTGCCGCTCCTCCAAGAGCGCATGGTGGTGATGCGCGACGCGAGCACCTTGGCGGCGCCGCTGCTCGGGGACGCACCCTGGGACGACGACGTCGTCTTCCCTCCGCGCAAGGTCGACGCGGACACCGCGATCGCTCTTCTCGATGCGACCTCCGCGGAGGTGGAGGCGGGGGGGCTCGAGGATCTCACTGCGATGCGCGAGCGTCTCACCACCATGCTCGAGACACGAGGCGTCAAGGCCCGCGACGGGTTCCGTGTGCTGTACATCGCCATCCTGGGGCGTGCGCAGGGGGTGCCGGTCTTCGACGCGATGGCCTTCATCGGGCCCGACGTGTCGGTTCAGCGGCTGCGCGCTGCCCGGGCTCGGCTGGAGCAGTAGCCGCGTCAGAGGGTGGCGGCGAGGCGTGCGGCGCCCGGCTCACGCAGCGGGCGCAGCGCCAGGTAGACGAGTGCCGTGACCAGGAAGCCGACGACGAAGCTCAGGTCCCCGAACTGCGGAGCGTTCGAGGGCACCACGCCGACGAAGAGCGTCTGGTTCCAGAACGGGAAGGATGCGGCGACGCCTGCGACCATCGCCGCCACGCCCTTCCATGGGCGGTGGCGAACATCGAAGAAGCTCGCCTCGCGGTAGCGTCCGCGCCGCAGCCTCCAGTCCACGAGCACCACCGCGATGAATGGCACGATCCAGTAGGTGTTGAAGAAGAGAAATGCCTCGTACTTGCTTCCCGGGGCAGCGCTGCCGGTGAGCCCGACGACGAAGCCCACGGCGCCGAAGCCAACGGCGACGATGGCACGGCGGCGGCGCAGGGTGAGCCTGATGCCCAGGGTGAGGAACGACATCGCGGCGCTGTAGAGGTTGAGGACGTTGGCCGCGATGGCGCCGAGCGCGATGGCCACGGTGGCGATCAGAGCCAGTGCATCAGGCAGCGGCTTGACGAACTGGTCGGTGGGCACGTCATTCGGTCCCCACGATGTGCCGGCGACCGTCGCCAGGCCGGCGCCGGCGATCTCGAGGACCGCGCACGACAGGAAGATGCCCAGCCCGGCGGCGATCGCCACCCGGGCCGGCGGGGTGGTCCTCGGCAGGTAGCGTGCGTAGTCGGCGCCGTACGGGTTCCAGCTCACCGCGTACGCGTAGGCGAAGAACACGGCGAGGATGAACGCCCCCACCTGGCCGCCGGCCGCGGCGGGAGCGGCGAAGTCGAAGCCGAGCGAGGCATTGGTGCGCCCGAAGATGTACAGGCAGCAGGCGGCGAAGACCAGTCCGAGGAAGGGGAAGATCAGGCGTTCGAAGCGGTGGACCATGTTGTAGCCGACGAACGCGATGGCAACCTCGATCGACACGACCACGGCGAGCGCCAGCCAGAACGGCGGCACACGCCAGCCCACGTGGCCGAAGAAGGTCTGCACAGCGAACGCGCCGCTCACCGAGTTCACCGCGACCCACCCGGCCCCTGACGTGAGGGTGTTGAGCGCGGCAGGAAGGAGGTTGCCAACGAAGCCGAAGGCGCCACGGCTCTGGATGAGCTGAGGGACGCCATAGCGGGGGCCGAAGGTGGACAGCCAGCCGTGGCTGACCGACCCGAGCGCGGTCCCCAGCACGAGTCCCGCCGCCGTCAACCAGAAGCCGCCGCCGTACACCACGATGGGCAGGACACCCACGTACACGGTGGCGAACTCGAAGTTGGGCGACATCCACGTCCAGAAGAGCTGCAGCGCATGGCCGTGCCGCTCCGCCGCGGGGATGTACTCGACACCGCCCGGCTCGATGGTGGTGACGCTCTCACCGTACACACCCTCACGGACCAGGACACCAGCCTCGACCTCGTCGGTGACGGTGGGGCTCACCTGTGCGCCGTCAGGGTCGCATTCTCTGCGCGAGAGCACCGTCGACGACTGCACAGACGCGCGCCGCGTCGGTGGCGGCACGGACCACGGCCACGCCGGCAGCACCTGCCTCGATGCACGACGCCGCGGTGCCGGCATCGACCCCTCCGATGGCGATGACCGGCACCCGCGCCACCTCACAGATCGCCGTCAGCCCGGACAGCCCGATCGGCTCCGCGGCATCGGTCTTGCTCGGTGTCGCCCAGATCGGGCCGGCGCCGAGGTACCCGGCGCCGAGCGCCTGCGCCTCTTCGGTCTCGTCGACATCGGTGACGCTCATGCCGAGCAGCAGTCCTGCGGCCACCGCCCGCTCCGCACCGCGGTCGGACTGCCCGAGGTGCACGCCGTCGGCCCCGCAGCGCAACGCGGCCTCGACGTCGTCGTTGATGACAAGGATGGCTGGAAGGCGGCGGAGGCGGCGCCCGAGGTTCGCCCGCGCCACCGTCCCCGCGTCTTTGAGGCGGACCTGGACGACCGTGGCACCCGCGGCGACAGCGTCCTCGGCCACCGCGGCACTGTCGACGACGGCGTGGAGCTTCACGAGGACGTGACCCGGGCGCGGGCGTCGAGGGAGTCCGGCGAGAGCGCGTACAGCGCGTCGTAGAGGGCGACATGAAAGGTGCCAGGACCGCGGCTCGTCGCCGCCGCGTCCTCGCCCGCGACGCCGAGCGCGACCAGCGCCTCGGCGGCGGCCTCCAGCGAACGGCCACGGTTGACCGCCGCGAAGCACCCGGTGATGGCGCTGGCGATGCAGCCCGTACCGGTCACGGTGGCCAGCAGAGGATCGCCGTTGGCCACGCGCAGCGTGGTGGTGCCATCGCTCACCGCATCGACGGCACCTGTGACGGCGACGATGCAGGCCAGCCCACTGGATGCCGCCCGGGCGAGGTCGCCGAGATCGTCGCCGACCCCCACCGACTCGACACCGCGGATCTCGGCCGCCCGCCCGGCCAGGGTGGCGATCTCAGCGGCGTTGCCACGAAGGATCGCGACCTCGACCTCGGCCAGGATGCGTTGCGCGCTCTCGGTGCGCAGGGCCGTGGCGCCGGCGCCGACAGGATCGAGAACCACCGGCACGCCGGCGGCGTTGGCGGCGCGACCGGCGAGGATCATCGAGTCCACCCAGTCACGCGTCAGGGTGCCGATGTTGAGCACCAGCGCCCCGGCGACCGTGGCCATCTCGGCAACCTCCTCCGGCGCATGTGCCATCACGGGCAGCGCGCCGATCGCCAGGGTGGCGTTGGCAGTCTCGTTCATGACCACGAAGTTGGTGATCTGGTGCACCAGGGGACGCTGGGCCCGGATCCTCCGCAGCGATTCCGCGGTGCTCAAGGTCACGACGCCGCCGCCGTGAGCGGTGATGCGATGCGCCCCTGCGCCGACGGTGGCGGCGTGCGCACGCGGCTGCGCACGTCGAGCACGTCGACGGGACCATCGCCTGCGCCGATGTCCTCGAGGCCGCGGGCCACCGCGCCGGCCGCCACCTCCGCCGCCGTCCGCGCCGCGGCCTCCAGCGGCCAGCCCTGGGCGAGCAGCGCCGCGAGCGTTGCCGAATGGGTGCAGCCCGCGCCGTGGGTGGCAGCGACGTCGTGCCGAACCACGGCGATCTCAACATGGTTGCGGCCGTCGAACAGGTGGTCGACCGGCTCGTCTCCGTGACCGCCGGTGACGATCACCGCCGGCGCGCCCATGCCGGCGAGACGCTCGGCGAGCTCGCGGCGCGTGCCGCGTGAGCCCGTGATCAGCTCCGCCTCGGGGAGGTTGGGCGTGATCACCGTGGCCAGCGGGAAGAGGGCTCGGACGATCACCCTGACCGCGTCGTCCTGCAGGAGTCGCGCACCTGAGCTGGCGATCATCACCGGGTCGACGACGAGCGGGCCACGATGATCCGCGAGCGACGCTGCGACCACCTCGATGATCTCCGCCGACAGCAGCATCCCGGTCTTGACGGCGTCGGCGCCGATGTCGCCCAGGACAGCGTCGAGCTGCGCGGCGATGAACTCAACCGGCACGGCATGGATGCCGGTCACCGCCGTGGTGTTCTGGGCGGTGAGCGCGACGACCACGCTGGCGCCGTGGCAACCGGCCGCGGCGAAGGCGCGGAGGTCGGCCTGGATCCCCGCGCCACCACCGGAGTCGGACGATGCGATGGTGAGAGCGCGAGCCGTGCGTGCCATCTCAACTCCCTACGCTGGCATGACCCAGATCAGGTTCACGGGTGTGATCTCAGCCCCGCGCGGGGCACCCCGGTACGAGCAATCTACCACCGCCGGCGTGGCGCCGGCGGCATGCTGCCCAGGCGACGACGCTGTCTAGCTGCGTCCCTTCTCCGCGTGCGCTGACACCGAGCGGAAGCGCCGAACGATCTCGGGGAGGAGGTTGACAGCGATGATCGGGTTGTCGATGAGGAACTGCCGGAAGCTGCCATTGCCGAGTGTCAGGCAGCGCAGCCGGGTCGTGGCCTTGATGCTGGCGGTGCGCTCCTTGCCGTCGAGCGCAGCCACCTCGCCGAAGAAGTCACCCGGTCCCAGATGAGCGACGGCCTTGCTGTCGACGAGGACGTCCGCCTGGCCCTCGAGGATGATGAAGAAATCCGGGCCCGAGAGGCCTTCGGTGAGGATGCCGTGTCCCGCGAGGTAGGTGGAGTCGTCGAAGCGCTCGGCGGCGGCGCGGATCTGCTCACCGGACAGACCGGCAAAGAGAGCGCTCTTCTCCAGGGTCGGGATCACATCGTCGCGGACTGGGGCCATGTCTCTCTCCCTCCAGCGGGGCGGGCGCCCGCCGGGCGAAGTGTAGACGGGAGTACGTGCCGCGGTGGCGGGCTTCTGCTCAGTCGAGGAAGTCGGCGAGCCGCCGGCTGCGGGAGGGGTGGCGCATCTTGCGCAGGGCCTTGGCCTCGATCTGCCTGATGCGCTCGCGGGTGACCCCGAAGCGCCTGCCCACCTCGTCGAGCGTGCGCGGATGACCGTCGACGAGCCCGAAGCGCAGCTGGATGACGCGACGCTCGCGCGGGGTGAGCGTGTCGAGGATGTCCTCGACTTCGACGCCGAGCATGGTGCTGGCCGCCGCGTCCTGGGGGCGGATCGCCCCGGTGTCCTCGATGAGCTCACCGAGCTCGGCGTCGCCGTCGTCGCCGACCGGCGTTTCGAGCGAGACAGGGTCCTGGGCGACGCGACGGATCTCCTTGACCCGCTCGGGGGTCAGCCCGAGCTCTTCGGCGATCTCCTCGTCGTCAGGCTCGCGGCCGAGCTCCTGGACCAGCCGCCTGGCCACGCGTGCCTGCCGATTGACCAGCTCGACCATGTGGACGGGGATGCGGATGGTGCGCGCCTGGTCGGCGATGGCGCGGGTGATCGCCTGGCGGATCCACCAGGTGGCGTAGGTGGAGAACTTGTAGCCGCGGTGGTAGTCGAACTTGTCGACGGCACGCAGCAGCCCGAGGTTGCCTTCCTGGATGAGGTCGAGAAATGGCATGCCCCGCCCGAAGTACTTCTTCGCGATGCTGACCACGAGGCGGAGGTTGGCGGCGGCGAGGAGGTGCTTGGCGTCGTCGTCGCCCGCCTCGATGCGCTGCGCGTAGAGCACCTCCTGCTCCTTGGTGAGGAGAGCCACCTCGCCGATCTCGCGCAGGTACATGCGCACCGGGTCATCGAGCGACACCGCGGTGCTGACGTCGACGAGAGCAGGGGTGTCCTCCTCCTCGTCGGCGTTCTCGACTCCCTCGCCGGCGATGGCGATGCCGAGCTGGCGGAAGGCGTCGAAGAGACGCTCGAGGACATCGGGCTCGAGCTCGAGGTCGGGGAATGCACCGACGATGTCGTCGGCGGGGAGCTCCCCATGCTCCTTGCCGCGCACGATCAGGCCCTCGGCGGCCACCACCAGGGGGTCGACGGCTGCACCCGTGGCGCGCGTCGGCGTCAGCGTCGCTGTTGGCATGCTCTCTCCGTTCCCAGACCCAAATCCCGCCTGTGCGCGATCCCTTCCCCATACAGGGTGACGGATTTGGCTGTGGCTCTGCGTCGATCCTACGCGCAGCGAGCCATTCCGGCGCTATCTGTCAGCGATCGGTGACCCGCTCGTGCTCGAGGAGGCGTTGCTTGGTGGCCAGTCCATAGTAGTAGCCGCCGAGCCCGCCGTCGCTGCGAACGATCCGGTGACAGGGAACGAAGAGGCAGATCGCGTTGCGCGCGCACGCTGAGCCGGCGGCGCGCACGGCACGTGGCGCGCCCGCGCGGGCGGCCAGCTCGCCATAGCTCACCGTCGTGCCCGGGGTGACAGCGCGCATGGCGGCCCACACCTTGGTGTGGAACGGGCCGCCCGGCTGGCTGACATCCACCTCGTCGAGCGCGGTGACGTCGCCGTTGAAGTAGTCCCGGAGCGCCGCTGCCGCCGCGGTCTCGCCACGACGGATCGGCTCCCCGCGCAGCGGCGCTGCGAGTTGATCGCGCAGGTCGTCGAGGTCGGCGTTGAAGGAAGCGACATGCAGGCACTCCTCGGTGCCGATGAGCGACATGTCGCCGAACGGGGTCGTGACGGTCGTGGTGAGCAGTGTCATGTCGGTGTCTCCGTGGTGGGGGGTGATGACAGGTGGTTCCAGAGCTGGACGGTGGCGTAGGCGCGCCAGGGGCGCCATCTCTCAGCGCGCTCGCGCAGGGCGCGGCCGTCGCCGCCGCCGGCGCGGGTGAAGGCGTGCCGCATGCCGAGGTCTCCGGCTGGGAAGGCGTCCGGGTCGCGAAGCCCGCGCATGGCGATGTACGTCGCGGTCCATTCGCCGATACCGCGGATCGAGAGCAGCTTGGCGACGACGGTGTGAACCTCGGCGCCCGCCCCGAGGTCGATGTCACCGCTGGCCAGCGCCTCGCTGAGTCGACGCAAAGTGGCGGCACGCGGGCCGGTGAGGCCGAGGCCGTCGAGGTCGGCGTCGGCGATGGCCGCAGCGGTCGGGAACAAACGGGTCACACCATTGCGCGGCTGCGCCAGCGGCACACCGAGCTGCGCGGTGAGGCGGCTCGCCAGCGCGGTGGCCCGCGCCACCGAGACCTGCTGCCCGAGCACAGCGCGCACCGCGATCTCGTCCGCGTCCACGCAGCCGGGCACCCTCAGGCCGGGCGAGGCCGACACCAGCGGGGCCAGCAGTGGGTCGGCGCAGAGGACCGCGGCAATCGCACACGGATCGGCATCGACGTCGAAGAGACGGCGGCAGCGATCGACCGCGGCGCCCAGGTCACGAACGTTGTCGAGCCACAGGCGCAGCACCAGCTGGGCCGCCTGCGGCTGCAGCTCGACGACGGCGGCGCCGTGCGCCAGGGCCAGGGTGCGGGTCAGCGCGCCCGCCGTGACGGACTCGACGCCGTCCACAGCGCGCGCCGCGAAGAACTTGAGCAGAGCCGTGGCGTCGAACGGCGGGCGCACCCCGAGGCGCAGCACCAGCGCGCCCTCGCCGTCGTGCCCCACGCTGCCGCGCCGCCGCAGGGCCGTCGGCGGCCGGCCCGTGCCCGACAGCACCTCACTGTTGAACTGCCGCAGCGACGAGTAGCCGGCGGTGAATGCGACGTCGGTGATCGGCATGGCTGTCTGCTCGATGAGGGTTCGAGCGGTCTGCAGCCGGCGCATCCGCGCCAGGGTGAGCGGCCCGGCCCCGACAGCCTCGGTGAGGACGCGGTTGAGGTGACGCTCGCTGACCTCGAGCCGGCGGGCGACGGCGGCGACGCCCGCTCTGCCGTCGGCCGCTCCTGAGGCGATGAGAGGAAGCGCGCGGTCGGCGAGGCGGTCGCCGCCGGCGGGGTGCATCCCGCCCGGCGCGAGGTGAGGACGGCAGCGCAGGCAGGCGCGAAACCCGCCCGCCTCGGCTGCCGCCGCGCTGGCGAAGAAGCGGACGTTGGCGCGTTTGGGGGTCTGCGCCGGGCAGATCGGACGGCAGTAGATGCCGGTGCTGGTGACCGCGGTGAAGAACCGTCCGTCAAACCGTGCGTCGCGGCTGGAGATGGCCCGGTAACACGCTTCGAAGTCCTCGTGCATGAGCACAGCATGGGCGTCGGCCGGCAGGCTTCGCTGGCGGTTTTCGGACATACCGGCGCGGGGCGATAGTCCGTCGCCGGCACGCCTGCCGGCGTCTGCTCAGGACTGCGCGAAGACCGCGAAGACGGCGCCCTGGGGATCGGTGGCCACCGCGAACCTGCCCATCCCGGGAATGTCCATGGGTGGCATGTTGATGGTGCCGCCGAGCTCCTTCACCTTCTCGGCAGCCTCATCGGCGTTGGTGACCGCGAAGTACACCAGCCAGTGGGCGGGGATGCTGTCCGGCATCTGCTGCGCGTTCATGTCGTTGCAACCGCCGATCGTCTTGCCGTCGAGCTGCCATTCGAGGTAGTTGTCCCCCTTGGTGGTCCAGCCGAACACCGCGCCATAGAAGCGCTTGGCGGCCTCGGTGTCGCGCGTGCCCAGCTCGTTCCAGGTCAGCGCACCGGGGGCGTTGAAGAGCTCCGCGCCGGTGTGGTCACCGTTCTGCCAGATCCCGAAATAGGCGCCGGTGGGATCCTTGAGGATCGCCATCGAGCCGGCGGTCATGACCTGCATCGGCTCGACGACGACCTCGCCGCCCGCCTCACGCACCTTCTCTGCGGTGGCGGTGGCGTCCGCGGTGCGCACATATGTCGTCCAGGCGGGGTGACCACCCTCCATGACGGGCCCGGAGCCGGCGACCAGCTTGCCGTCCTTGCGGAACATGGCGTAGCCGCCGTATTCGGGTGGCGCCGGCTCGTCTGTGGTCCAGCCGAAGAGCGCCTGGTAGAAGGCCCTGCCCGCGTCGACATCCGGCGTGGACAGGTCGACCCAGGTCGGGGTGCCGGGAGGATAGGTGTCGTCAGCCATGGTTGCCGTGCTCCTTGTCGAACATGCCGCTGTGCTCAGGTTGTGATGATGACCTTTCCCGCGGCGCGGCGGTCGTCGATGAGCCGCAGCGCCGCGGCCGCGTCGCCGAGCGCGAACGTCGCGCCGACCAGGGGGCTGACACCATCGCTCTCGATCATCGGCTGGAGGGCTGCGACCGTGGTCGCGAACAGGCCCGGGTCTGTTCCCAGCCACGCTCCCCAGGCCACGCCGACGACAGAGATGTTGCGCAGCAGAAGGCGGTTGGCAGCGACGGATGGGATGCGGCCCTCCGTGAACCCGACCACCAGCAGCCGGCCCGCGGGCGCAAGGCAGCGCAGGCTGTCGTCGAACCTGTCTCCGCCGACGGGATCGACGATGACGTCCGCGCCTCTGCCGCCGTTGAGGGTGCGCAGCTCGGCTGCCCAGTCGCCGCCGCTGTCCACGACACGCCCGGCGCCGGCGGCGCGCGCGATGTCCGCCTTCGCCGCGCTGCTGGTCACGGCGACGACCTCGGCGCCCAGGCAGCGCGCCACCTGGATCGCGGCGGTGCCGACGCCCCCGGCCGCACCGTGCACCACCACTGTCTCACCGGCCTGCACCGCGCCACGCTTGGCCAGGGCGAAGTGCGCCGTGTGGTAGTTGAGGATGAAGCCCCCTCCCTGCTCGAAGCTGAACTGTTCGGGCAGCGGGCAGGTCAAGCCCTCGGGCGCAGCGGCGACCTCGGCAAAGCCGCCGAGCATGGTCACGGCCATGACCCGGTCCCCGGGAGAGAAGCCGCTGTCCTCGGGAGCCTCGCGAACCGTGCCCGCCACCTCGACGCCTGGGACGAAGGGCAGCGGTGGCTTGACCTGGTACAGCCCACGTGACATCAGCACGTCGGGGAAGCTCACCCCGGCAGCGACGACGTCGATGAGCACCTGGCCGCCAGCGGCGGGAACCGGCAGCTCCGCGGCACGGAGGCTGTCCGGGCCGTCCAGCGTCTCGATCTGTTGCGCGCGCATCGGCAGCGATGATGGCACGGCCGCGACCGGCTCAGCCCGGCGCGTACGTGCTCACGATGCCGCCGGCGCCGGTGATGAGCAGGGACGAACCGGCCATGCACGTATAGGAGTCCGTCGCCGGCCCCGGGTGCTGCGTCTGCAGCACGGTGCCGTTCCTCGACAGGGTGACGGTGAGCGGCGTGGGCTGATCCAGCTTGATGGCGATTCGCCCGCCTGCTGCGGTGATCGTGCCTGTCGCCGTGCCCGATGAGGTCACGGTGTAGACGTTGCCATCCGTCCCGGTGCCGGCCACCGGCCCGGTGTTGGTGTCGTCCGTGCGGATCGTCCCGGCCGTGGTGATCGTGACCAGCTCGCCGGCTCCCCCGGAGAGGGTGGCCTGGACGCCGCCCACCATGATGGTGCCGCGGATGTTCATGCTCTTCCATGTCCCGACCAGGCAGTGGTCGAGGGTGACGGCGGGCGGTGATGTGCTGGCGCCGCTGCTGGGAGATGAGCCGCAGGACGAGATGGCCGCCATGGTCGCCACCGAGGCAATGGTCATGGAGAGCAGGCGAGTCACGTTCCCATCCTATTTCGCCCACCTCGGCCGCGGTGGCAGACGGTTGCGCCACAATGGTCCCGCCACCCCGCCGGAGGCGGCCTGCAGGCCACCGGCCCAGCCGGCCAGGCGCCGAGGAGGAACGAATCACCGTGATGGAGATGACCCCAGCAACAGGCGGCGCGGATGTTCCGCCGCGCAGCGCGTCCTTCGAAGAGAAGATGGCGTACTACCGATCGCAGCACACCACCGCCGGGGTGCGTGCGACGCACCTGGTGGGCATTCCGACCGTGGCCGCCGCGCTGCCACTGATGGCTGCTCGACCTCGTGTCGGCGTGCCGCTGTTCCTCGGCGGATGGGCGCTCCAGGTGCTTGGCCACACGATCTTCGAGAAGAACAGCCCCGCGCTGAGCAAGGGTTTCTTCACGTACCAGTTCTGCGGTCTCGCGTTCTGGTGCGAGGAGATGGCCGACCTCATCGCCGGGCGATCCCCGCTCACGGGCGGCCGCGCGGACGATCGCGATGACATGGGTGACCTCGCGGGGATCCCCGTCGGAGACTTCGCCCGAGCACGGTGACCGACCGCGCCCCGGCCGTTCTCAGCGCAGGGCGATGAAAGCCACGGCCACCGCCGCGAGGAGCAGGCCGGCACCCTGCTGAGGTGTGATGCGCTCGTTGAGGACGCCACGCGCGAGCAGGAGCGTGGTGGCGGGGTACAGCGAGCTGATCACCGCCACCAGCGCGAGCAGGCCACGGTGCGTGGCCAGCACGTAGGCCAGGTTGGCGGTGAAGTCGGTCAGTCCCGCGACCACCGCCAGCGAAAGTGCGCTTCCCCGCGGCACGGCGGCGGTGTGCCGCAGCGCGGCCACAGCTGTCAGCCCCACCAGGATCGCCACCGATGCGCCACGCTGACCCACCAGCGGCCACGCGCCGCCATCCGAGCCAGTCTGGGCGAGCAGCACGTAGAACCCTCCAAAGCTGACCCCTGCGCACAGGGCTGATGTGGTCGCGCCGCGGCTCAAGCGCGAGCGCGCCCCGCTCGTCGGCTGCCGGCCGATGAGGACAATCGCCGGGATGGCGACCAGGATGCCGGCGACAGCCATGGTGCCCGGCCGCTCACCGCGCACGATGCCCACCACGACCGGCACCACCGCGCTCAGCACTGCGGTGAGCGGTGCCACGACCGACATCGGACCGATCGCGAGTCCGCGGTACAGCAGCACGACACCGAGCAGGCCCACCGTGCCCGCGGCCAAGCCCCACACCATGTCGGCGGCCCGGTACACAGAGCCGGGCAGGAGGCCGACGGCGAGCACAGCGAGCGCGAGGCTGAGCGCGTTGCTCACCAGCACCACCGCTATCGCGGGCACGCGCCGGGCCGCGAGTCCTCCGCTGAAGTCGCTGACCCCGTAGCACAACGCGGATACAAGGGCGAGCAGGGCGGCCATCGCGCGCGACTCTGCATGATGGAACGACGCTTCCTCCCCCACGCGCTCGCCGACTCGTCCAGCTGTTCTCCGGTCTCGTCTTGTACGGCGTCAGCGACGGCCTGCTGCTGCTCAGCGCGCTCGGCGTCGACCCGTGGGACGTCTTCCACCAAGGCCTCTCACGTCGCACCGGGTTCGCGGTCGGGACGTGGACCGTCGTGGTGGGCGCGGTGGTGCTCCTCCTGTGGATCCCGTTGCGCCAGCGTCCCGGTCTGGGAACGCTCGCCAACGTCGTGGTGATCGGGGTCGTCATCAACGTCGTCCTCGCGACCGTGCCACCGCCGCACGGGCTGCCCCTGCAGCTGGTGACCATGCTCGCTGGCGTCGGGCTCAACGGGATCGCGACAGGCGCGTACATCGGCGCCGGGCTCGGGCCCGGTCCACGCGACGGTCTGATGACCGGCCTGGCAGCGCGAGGACGCTCGATTCGACTGGTTCGCACGGCCATCGAGCTCGTGGTGCTTGCGTGCGGCTGGTTGCTGGGCGGCACCGTCGGCCTGGGCACGGTTGTCTACGCTCTGGGGATCGGTCCCCTCGCCCAGGTCTTCGTGCCCATGCTGTCGATCGAGAATCCGTCACGCGGGACGCCGGCTCCACCTGAACCGCTGACTGCGGTCGAGGGGCCACGCGCCAACTGAGCCGCGGCCTCGCGATTGCCGTCTGGCTCTTCACAATCCGGCCACGAAAGACGATCGCTGCGCGCGGACGTGTTAGGCTGCTCCCAGACGTGGCGCCATCGTGAGGTGCCACTGCCCTTCTTGCGGTTCCTCTCCCCGTGCACACACGGGTTCCCCAAGCCAGGCATGTGACCAGAGCTTCGAGGGGAAGCGCAGAGCCTTTCGGCTTCGGAGAGACATGACATCGTTCGCTGATCTCGGTGTGCGCCCGCGCACCCTGCAAACCCTGGAACAGGCCAGGATCACCACACCACTGGCAGTCCAGGAACAGGCCATCCCCGTGCTCCTGACCGGACGCGACGCGGTCGCAGAAGCCCCGACAGGCTCGGGGAAGACCCTGGCATTCCTGGTCCCCATGGTCGAGCGGCTCGCCGGACATCGGCCGCACGCCGGTCCCCGGGCGCTGATCGTCGCCCCCTCGCGCGAGCTCGCCAACCAGATTGGCGCTGTGCTGCGCACGGTCGATCGCGGGCTGCGCATCGCCATGCTCTACGGCGGCGTCGGCTACGGGTCCCAGCTCAGCGCGCTGCGCAGCAGCCCCGACGTCGTCATCGGGTGCCCCGGGCGCATCCTCGACCTTGCCCGCCAGGGCAAGGCAATTCTCGCGGCCATCGAGTACCTGGTGCTCGACGAGGCAGACGAGATGCTCGACCAGGGATTCGCGCCTGATGTCGAGCGCATCATCGCCCTCACCCCGGGCACTGGTCCCAACCGCCGCCAGACGGTGCTCACGTCCGCGACGATGCCCGCGTGGGTGCAGCGGATGATCGACAGGCACCTCGTCGATCCTGCCGTCATCACAGTGACGGCGCAGGGCGAGCCCACGCTGGAGCACGCCATCCTGCACGTCGAACGCGCCAACAAGGTGGACACCCTCTCGCGGCTGCTGCGCCGCCACAAGGGATCGGCGCTGGTGTTCCACCGCACCAAGCACGGCGCCAAGGGATTGGCCCGCGACCTCAACGCGCGCGGTCACCGCAGCGCGGAGCTGCAGGGAAACCTCTCGCAGAATGCCCGCGACCGTGCCGTGGCGGCGTTTCGCAACGGCCAGGCCGACGTGCTCGTCGCCACCAACGTGGCGGCGCGCGGCCTGGACATCAGCAACGTGGCTGTGGTGGTGAACTACGAGCTCCCCGAGACCCCACAGTGGCTGACGCACCGCATCGGTCGCACCGCCCGCAACGGCGCCGCAGGACGGGCGTTCACCTTCATCACGCGCGAGGACGCGGAGAAGTGGCGCAAGCTCCGCCGGCTCGGCGCGCCCGAGCTGCCGGGCGCTGACACGGAGCACCTGCTCACCACCGGCGACATCCGATTGATCGCCACCCCGGCGATGGGCGTGCCGATCTCGACGCCGCCACGGCGACCTCAGCGGGGACCCAACGCCAACAACTTCCACCGCCGCCGTCCGCGCCGCTGATCAGCGCGCTGAGCCGAGGGAATTGATCGATCCACCTGCGCGTCCACCCGGTGGCGTCCGGCTGGTTGCGACCGACGTGGATGGCACCCTGCTGCGGCCCGAGGCGCCGTGGATATCGGATCGCACCGTCGCCGCCATCAGGGAGGCGAAGCGCCTGGGTGTGACCGTGCTGCTGGCGACCGGGCGCCGCCCGCAGACGCTCAAGCCGCTGGCGAGGGCGCTCGGGTTGAGCGGGGTCGCCATCTGCTGCAACGGCGCCCTGACGTGTGACCTCGACACCATGTCGGCCGTGACGGACGTCCGCATGTCAGCCGAGCTGGCCGAGGCTGTGATCCACGATGTCCGGGCAGCGGTGCCGGGAGCCTGTTTCGCCTGGACGTGCGGCCTGGAGGGTGGTTGCGATGCCGGCTACCTCGAGACCATCCCACCCCACCGCCGGTTGTCCTCGGTGAGCGATGACGCCGACCCGCGCGGCTTCCTGGTCGACATGGTCGACGACATCGATGCGCACCTTGCCGACGGTGTGACCAGGATCGTCGTCCGCCACCCGTCGTGGCCGGTGGCTGACGTGATCACGGCCACCGTCGCGGCCGCGGGAGATCGCGCAATGGTCACCTGGTCGCACCTACCGTTCGCCGAGATCCATGCGCCCGGCGTCAGCAAAGGGGCTGCCCTCGCGCAGATCTGCGCCGCCGCGCACGTCGACCGTGCGGACGTGGTCGCCATCGGTGACGGCCACAACGACATCGAGATGCTGCTCTGGGCCGGGCGCGGGGTGGCGATGGACAACGCGCATCCCGCCCTGCTGGAAGCGGTGTCGGAACGGACGCACAGCAATGCCGACGACGGCTTCGCGGCGATGCTCGAGGCGCTGCTCACCGCCTGAGAGCGGCCGCTCCACTCCGCCGGCCTGTGCCCCGATCCGGGTCACGACACTGCGGCTGCCTGGTCTCGCTTGCGGATCTTGTTGCGCTGGTCGGCATTGAGGACCCGCTTGCGCAGCCGGATGCCCCGGGGCGTCACCTCGACCAGCTCGTCGTCCTCGATGAAGTCGAGGCTCTCCTCGAGTGACATGGTGCGGGGCGGGACCAGCCGCACCGTCGCGTCCTCGGTCGATGAGCGGATGTTTGTCTTCTGCTTCTGCTTGGTGACGTTGAGGTGCAGGTCGCCGGGGCGGCGGTTGAGGCCGACGATCATCCCCTCGTACACGGTGGTGCCGGGTCCGATGAACGGCTGGCCGCGCTCCTGCAGGCCGAGGAGCCCGTAGGCCACTGCGGTGCCAGGCTGGCTGGCGGTCAGCACCCCGTTTCGCGTGGTGGGCGGAAGGTTCCGCCAGCGCTCCCAGCCGAGCAGGCGCGTCGACATCACGCCGGTCCCTCGCGTGAGCGTGAGGATCTGGCTGCGCAGGCCGATCAGGGCGCGCGTCGGCGCGTGGTGGATGAGACGCGCCCTGCCGGCGGCGTCGGTACGCATCGACTGGAGCTGGCCACCGCGCGTGCCCAGTGTCTCCGTGATCGCGCCCACCGCATCCGAGTTGCAGTCGATGATGCACTCCTCGACGGGCTCGTTGCGGTGACCGTCGATCTCGCGGGTGATCACCGCCGGCCGGGACACCTCGAACTCGTAGCCCTCGCGACGCATGGTCTCGATGAGGATGGCAAGGTGGAGCTCGCCCCGGCCGCTCACCTCGAAGATGTCTGCTGTGGGACCGTCGGCGACGCGCAGCGCCACGTTGGTGAGCAGCTCGCGCTCGAGTTCGCGCGCGCAGCTGCCGCGAGGTGCTGCTCAGGGTGGCCTCGCGGCCCGCCAGCGGTGACTGGTTCACCGAGAACTGCATGCGCAGGGTCGGCTCACCCACCTCGGGACGCGGCAGGGGCACAGGATCGTCGGCGTCCGCCACGGTGTCACCGATGGCGACGTCGGCAAGTCCGGTGATGTAGACGATCTCGCCTGCGGCGACCTCTTCCACCGGTATGCGCTGCAGCGCCTCGACGGTCATGACTGTGCCGATGCGCTGGCGCGGCCCGACCCCGTCGGCGGTGCAGACCACGACGGCCTGGCCGACGCGGAGGACTCCCGTGCTGATGCGTCCCAGCGCCAGCCGCCCGCTGTAGTTGTCGTGGTCGAGGTTGCTGACCAGCATCTGAAAGGGCCCATCGGGGTCGGCGGGCGGGGCCGGGACGTGCTCGAGGATGGTGTCGAGGAGCGGCTCGAGCGTGACGCCGTCGTGCTCGAGGTCCAGCGTGGCGGTGCCGGCGCGACCGTTCGTGTACACGACGGGAGCGTCGAGCTGGGCGGGGTCGGTGGCCAGCTCGAGGAGGAGGTCGTGGGTCAGCTCGACAGTCTCCGCCGGGCGGGCGTTGGTCCTGTCGATCTTGTTGACCACGATGATCGGGCGCAGACCGAGCGCCAGCGCCTGGCGCAGCACCACGCGGGTCTGTGGCATCGGCCCCTCGGCGGCGTCGACGAGGAGGAGACAACCGTCGGCCATGCCGAGAACTCGTTCCACCTCACCGCCGAAGTCGGCGTGCCCGGGCGTGTCGATGATGTTGAGCTTGACTCCCCTGTAGCGAATCGAGGTGGTCTTGGCGAGGATGGTGATGCCCTTCTCGCGCTCGAGGTCACTGCTGTCCATGATCAGCTCGCCCACCTGCTCATGGGCGGCGAACACGCGGGCCTGCTTGAGGAGAGCGTCCACCAGCGTGGTCTTGCCGTGGTCGACATGAGCAACGATGGCGACATTGCGCAGATCTGCACGGCGTGGCATGGCTTTCTCGTCGACGGGCATGCGCCTATCCTCGCCCACTCGGCGCCTGCAGCGTCCTGGCGGCGCCCTGGTTCGCTAGCATCGAGCTCGGATGAGTGAGATCGCCGCCGAGGTCACCGACCTGCTGCAGCGGCTGATCCGCAACGGCTGCATCAACGACGGCACCCCCGACTCGGGCCAGGAGATCCGCAGCACAGAGCTCCTCGCTGAGCACCTCCACGACTGCGGTGTCGAGATGGAGACCTTCGAGTCACTGCCCGGGCGCGCCTCGCTGGTCGCCAGGCTCGAGGGCACCGACCCCAGCGCACCGACGCTGATGCTCATGGGCCACACCGACGTCGTGCCCGTCGACCCTGAGGGGTGGCAGCGCGACCCGCTCGGCGGCGAGCTCGTCGACGGGGTGGTGTGGGGACGCGGCGCCATCGACATGCTCAACCTCACCGCGTCGATGGCGGTGACCACCCGGCGACTGGCCGAGTTCGGGACGGCGGCCACGCGGCACGCTGCTGTTCCTGGCCGTGGCAGACGAGGAGGCCGGCGGCGCGCTCGGGGCGGGATGGCTTGCCGAGCACGCGCGCGACGCGATCCGCTGCGACTACGTGGTCACCGAGAACGGCGGCGTCCTGCAGCACACGGCAGCCGGGGAGCGCATCGGCGTCACCGTCGGGGAGAAAGGGATCTGCTGGTGCCGCGTGCGCGTGCACGGCACGCCGGGACACGGCTCACGGCCGCTGCACGCCGACAACGCGCTGGTCAAGGCCGCCGAGGTCGTGACCCGCCTGGCCGCGTACCCGACCGCGGCGCACATCACCGAGGCCTGGCGGCGGTGGGTGGCCGGGATGGGCTTCGAGCCGGCGGTCGCCGACGCTCTCGTAGACCCGGCACGGATCTGGGAAGGACTGGGCCAGCTGCCGCGTGGACTGGCCGGCATGGCCCACGCGCTCACCCACCTCACCGCCAGCCCCAATGTCATCCGCGGCGGTGAGAAGACCAACGTCATCCCCGGGCGCGTCGACATCGAGGTGGACATCCGGAAGGTGCCCGGCCAGACCGACGAGGACGTGCTCGAGTTCTTCGACACGGCGCTCGGAGCGCTGCGCAGCGAGGTGGACATCGAGGTCATCCAGCGGGACGACCCGTCCGAGTCGCCGGTCGACACGCCGCTGTGGCACGCGATCGCGCGCGCGGCGACCTCCGTGTACCCGGAAGCACGCTGCATCCCCACGCTCACCGCGGGCGGCACCGACGCGCGCTTCTTCCGCGCGATGGGAGTGCCGGCGTACGGGATGGCCCTGTACAGCAGGGCGATGTCCCAGCAACAGTTCAGCGAGATGTTCCACGCCAACGACGAGCGTGTCGACCAGGAGTCGCTGCGTCTCACGGTCGAGCTGTACACCGCGGTTGCCGGCGACCTGCTCGGCTGAGCAGGGGGTGTCAGACGGCCACGCGCTCGTCGTCGTGGTGGTCGATGCGCATCAGCGAGACCCGCTTGCTCATCGTGAGGATCCCCGCGTGCGGGGCCACATACGTGCCTGACACGGGGGCGATGTCGGCATAGTCGCGACCGACCGCGATGGTGAGGTAGGTCATCCCCGCGTTGCATCCGTGGGTGGGGTCGAGAGCCAGCACACGCGCGTGCCCAGAGCCGTCCGGCACGAGCACCTCCACCCAGGCGTGGGAGCCGCCCGACCCCAGCAGCTGCCCGGAGATGTAGCGCGAGGGGAGCTCGAGACCACGGGTCAGCGCGAGCAGCACGTGGGCGAAGTCCTGGCAGACGCCGGTTCGTTTGGCGAACGCCTCCGCGGCGGTCGTCCGCACCGTGGTGACGTCGTGCGCGTAGTGCATCAGCTCGTGGACGCGCAGGCATGCTGCGGTGGCGAGCTCCGCGCCTTCGAAGCCGGTGGCGCGCAACTCCCCGATGAGCCCGTCGAGATCGGCGTCCGGGGCGGTCAGCGGCGTGGGCTCGAGGAGACGGGGATCGCGCAGCAGTCGCAGGGAGGCGAGGTGCGTGGACCTGGTGCTGCGCTCGACCACGCTCGAGGAGAGGAACGTGACCTGCTCCGCGACATAGGGGACATCGATGTCGACGACGTGGTTGCCGAAGTCGTCCGGGGTGGTGCGCACCCGCCTCGGGGTGGCGTCGACCACCTCGACACGGCGTGAGATGCGCCGCTGGTCACCGTGCTGCTCGCGCGGCTGCACCACGAGGCGCTGCCGCAGCCGCCGCACCGGGCCCTCGTAGCGGTAGGTGATGCGCAGCTCGATGACGTAGGCGCTGCGGCGCACCCTGGTCCAGTCGACCGCCGCCATGTCGATGACGGTCAGGTCCACAGGGTCGCCGCCGCCGGCGAGCTCGTCACCGAGCGGCAGCCTCACGACGCAGCCTCGTCGAACTCGCCCCGCACCGGCGGGTACGCGCTCGACCACGGTGAGGCGCTCACGGGCTCGGCGACCACGCGCATCGCCTCGAGGGGGGCGCGCCCGTAGCTTGTCAGCATGGCGACGTCCAGGGCATCGCGTCCACGCCCGATGACCACGCGTCCCGTCCTGCGCTGGTTGTTGCGCGGGTCGAACGTGTACCAGCGTCCACCCACGTATGCCTCCAACCAGGCAGCGAAGTCCATCGGCTCCGGCACCACAGGCGCGTCGATGTCGGGCAGGTAGCCGAAGCAGTACCGCGCCGGCACGTTGAGCCCACGCAGGAAGGCGATGGCCAGCTGCGTGAAGTCGCGGCACACGCCGCGGCGCTCGACGTAGACGTCGGTGGCGCCGGTGCCCGTATCGCTGCTGCCTGTGGCGAAGGTGACGTTGCCGTGCACCCAGTCGATGACCGCCTGCACGCGACTCCAGCCCTCGGGCACGCCGCCGAAGAGCGCCCACGCGGTGTTGGAGAGGCGATCGGAATCGCAGTACCGGCTGGCCAGCGTGAAATGCAGGACGTCGTCGGGCAGGTCGGCGACCGAGCCCTGGGACGCGGCGGGGTCGGCGTCGTCGATCGCCCCGTCCACCTCCACCTCGGCCTCGTAGCGGATGCGGGTGCGGCCCGGCCCCAGCGTCAGGCGCCTGCAGACGTTGCCGTAGAGGTCGGTGTAGCCGTGCATGGGCACGGCGGGATACGTCTCGAGATGCGACTGCGCGACCGCCACGACAGCATCGGCGCGCGGCTCCACCTGCAGGACGAACGCGACCGGCCACCTGAGCTCGTGGACGAACTCGCAGCCGACACGCACCCGGCGGCGGGAATCCTCCGACACGCTGGCAGTCTAGCGCCAGAGAGTAGTCTGCACCGCTATGGCGCAGATGCAGTCGCCGGCGACCCTTCCGATCGGCGCCGACGAATGCGTGGCCGCTGATGGGACTGCGCGCAGACCGTACGTCGAGCTGCTCGGCGCCGTGATCCGCGCGCCGGGTGAGCTTCCCAGGATCCGCAAGGGCGCGCAGCGGTGGTTCGCGGAGCGCGACGTCACCTTCGGGATCCCCGCCGACGGGACGGCGCCGATCTTTCCCTTCGACCCGATCCCCCGCGTCATCGGCGCGTCGGAATGGCGCAACGTGCACCGCGCACTGTCGCAGCGGGCGATGGCGCTCGACCATTTCGTCTCCGACTGTTACGGGGCACAGCGCGCGCTCAGGCACGGGGTGGTGCCGGGTAGGTTGGTCTACAGCAGCACGGGCTACCTGCGAGACATCGTCGGTGTCCGGCCACCGCGGTCCACCTGGTGCCACGTCGCCGGCATCGACGTGGTGCGCGTGCACGGCACCTTCCGCGTGCTCGAGGACAACGTCAGGGTGCCGAGCGGCGTCGCCTACGCGCTCGAGGCTCGCCGAGCCATGGAGAAGGTGGCGCCGGAATGGTTCGCCACCAACGCGGTGCGGCGCATCGACGAGTACACCAAGCGACTGTGCCGCATCCTGCAGCGGATCGCGCCGCGCCCCTGGGAGGCGTCCATCGCGGTGCTCACGCCGGGCCCCTACAACGCCGCCTACTACGAGCACAAGCTGCTCGCCGAGGAGATGGGCGCGACCCTGGTCGAGGGCCACGACCTGATCGTCTCCGAGGACGAGGTGTACCGCCGCGACGACGACGGCAACATCCAGCGGGTGGACGTCATCTACTCGCGCGTCAACAGCGAATGGCTCGACCCGCTCGTGTTCCGCAGTGAGTCGATGCTCGGCGCACCGGGCATCATCGAGGCATGGCGTCGCGGCAACGTGGCCATCGCCAACGCGCCGGGCACCGGTGTCGCCGATGACAAGGCCATCTACCCGTACGTCCCGGCCATGATTCGCTACTACCTGGGCGAGGAGCCGCTCATCGACAACGTGCCGACGTTCGACCTCGCCGACCGCGTGCAGCTCGCGCACGTCATCGCCCACTTCGACACCATGGTTCTCAAGCCTGTGGATGCGAGCGGCGGCTACGACATCCACTTCGGCCGCCTCGTCGGGACCGCCGAGCGCGCCACGCTGATCGCCAGGATCGAGGCGTCGCCGCGTCAGTGGCTCGCCCAGGAGGAGGTGGAGCTGAGCAGGGCGATCTGTCTGCGTGCCGACGGGGGGCTGGAGCCGCGCGCCGTTGACCTCCGTCCCTTCGTGCTGCTCGACGAACGGCCCTGGATCACGCCCGGCGGCCTCACCCGCGTCGCTCCCAACTCTCAGACCCTGGTGGTCAACTCCTCGCAGGGCGGAGGCAGCAAGGACACATGGGTTCTGAGTCGCTGACGTACGCGGTGTGGCACCACACCACCCTGCGCTACACCGAACCCGTCGGGCTGTCCTTCAACGAGGTGCGCATGCGGCCGCGCGACCGTGGCTCACAGCGCACGCTCGCCTTCTCGCTGCTCAGCAACCCAGCGGCGGTCCCGCGCAGCCGGATCGACTACTTCGGCAACTACGTGCACCGAGTCGACGTGACCTCTGCGCACGACGTCCTCGAGTTCGTGGTCGACGCTGTCGTCGAGAACAGCGAGCCGCGCCGCAGGCGCCTCACGGAATGGTCCGAGGAGCTTCTCGCGGGCGACCCGCGCCTGGAGTACGTGCTGCCCAGCCCGCGTGTGCCGCTCGCGGAGGCGACGCGAAGGCTGTGGCGCGAGTGGAACGGCGAGGACCGCAGCTTCGACGCCGTGCTGGCGACCGCGGAACGCATCCCCAGGGAGCTGCGCTACGTCAGCGGTGCCACGACCGTGGAGTCGAGCATCGACGATCTCCTCGCCGGCGGAGCCGGTGTCTGCCAGGACTTCAGCCATCTCTTCCTCGCCTTGGTCCGTGGCGCGGGGTGGCCGGCGCGGTACGTGAGCGGGTACCTCGGGCCTGCCGGTGACCAGCTGTTCGTGGAGGGCCAGTCCCACGCCTGGACCGAGGTGTGCGGCGCGGATGGACGGTGGGTGGGCCTGGACCCGACCCATGGCGGGTACACCGGGGCCCACCACCTGCGCCTCGCGGCCGGCCGCGACTACGGCGACGTGGCGCCGCACCGCGGCCTCTTCTACGGCACCTCGGAGGGCGCACCGCCAGAGGTGCTGGTGCGCATCACACGGATCTCACAGCAGCAGGTGGAGACCGTGCAGCGCGGCGCCGCGGTGCACTGGCAGCAGCAGCAGCAACAGCAGTAGCCGGGAGGCGCGGCTGCGAGGGGTGGCGTCGCGGTTGCGCGCCCTGGTGCCGGCCGGTCAGACGCGCTCCAACACCACCACGGGAATGGTTCGTTCGGTCTTGGCCTGGTACTTGTCGTAGTCGGGCCAGATCGACGTCATCGTCTTCCACAGGCGCACCTTCTCGTCGCCGTCGGCGGTGCGCGCGCGGGCTCTGAAGCGGTCACCGCGCACCTGCACGGTGACCTCCGGGTCTGCCTGGAGGTTGTGGTACCACGCCGGTGCCTTCGGCGCGCCGCCCTGGGAGCCCACCACGAGGTACGCATCGCCGTCACGCCCATAGATGAGTGGCGTGCTGCGTGACAGGCCCGAGCGGCGACCTGTCGTGGTGAGGATCAGAATGGAGGCGCCATTGCGCCAGTCGTGGCCCTCAGCGCCGTCGGTGGCGAGGTAGCGCGCGACGTGCTCCTGTCCCAGCAGCACGGTTCAGCCTGCCTTCTCGGTGTTCAATCCCCGCAACCTCGACACCCGGTCGAGGTGGAAGTCGACGCTGCCGAGCAGGCGACCTGAGGCGGCGGCACGCCGCAGCAGCAGGTGGCAATCGTGCTCCCACGTGAACCCGATGCCGCCATGCACCTGCAGCGCCGACGTGGTCACCCGCCAGGCGCCCTGCGCGGCAGCCACCTTGGCGACCGACGCGGCGAAGGGGAGCGCCGCGGGGTCGTTGTCCGCGGTCCACGCCGCGCAGAGAACCGCGCTCCGCGCACTCTCCACGTCGATCAGCATGTCCGCGCAACGATGCGACACCGCCTGGTAGGCGCCGATGGGACGTCCGAACTGCTGCCTGGTGCGCGCGTGCTCCACCGACAGGTCCATGGCGCGGCTCGCCACGCCGACGAGCTCGGCGCTGAGGGCGACCTCCACCCGGTCGACGGCGGTGGCGACGTCGCCACCGAGCTCGTCGGACTCGCTGGCCGTCACGCGTGACAGACGCCGGGTGATGTCCAGGCCCTCGACGGCCTCCGTGCGGCAGTCGGCGGTGCTCGCGATCATCGCGCGGCCGTCTCCCACCAGGACGACCGCAGCGGCATCCTCGACGTCGTACGCCAACGCGGTGCCATCCGGGTGCAGCGCCCCGACGGCGCCTCGCGCCTCCCCGCTGGCGAACCCCGGCAGCCATTGGCGACGCTGCTCCTCGCTCCCGGCGGCCTCGACGAGCAGCCCGGCGGCCGCGTTGCCGAAGAACCTCGACGGCGCCAGCGCGCGACCCAGGCCCTCGCTCACCAGCGACAGCTCGATGCTGCCCAGTCCCTGGCCGCCGTACTCCTCGGGGACCGTCGCGCCGGTCCACCCGGCGGCGGTCAGCTCACGCCAGAGCGATGCGCCGTCGTCCTGGCCGTCGAGGTGGCGGCGCAGCGCGGCGGAGTCCCAACGGGCGCGGCACAGCTCGTCGATGGCGTCGCGCACCGCGCGCTGGTCGTCGGTGAGGTCGAAGCGCACCGCGTGCTCTCAGCGCATCCGCGGAAGCTGGAGGACCCGCTCCGCGAGTATGTTGCGCTGGATCTCGCTGGTGCCGCCCTCGATCGAGTTGGCGCGCGCTCGCAGCATGCGTCGCGTCCACACCGGGTCCACCGCGATCCCGTCAGCCCCGAGCACGTCGAGAGCCAGCTCACCGAGCCGTTGGTTGATGTCGGCCCACTGGACCTTGGCGATGGAGCCCTCCGGCCCGGGTACGCCCCGCTCGATCGTGCGCGACAGGCCACGGAACCCGTTGAGGCGCATGGTCTCGGTGTCGACAACCAGCTGGCTGAGGCGGCGGCGGATCACCGCGTCGTCCTGGCGGCCGCGATCGCGGATCAGCGTGGCCAGCTCCTCGAGCTGCAGCTGGATGGCCAGCGCCGATGCCGCGCTGAGACCGGCACGCTCGAACATCAGGGTGGTGATGGCAACCTTCCAGCCGTCACCGACGGCTCCCACGACGTTCTCGTCGGGAACGACGGCGTCGTTGAAGAAGATCTCGTTGAACTCCAAGTCACCGGTCGCCTGGCGCAGCGGGCGCACCTCCACCCCCGGCTGCTTCATGTCACAGATGAAGTACGTGAGGTTGTGGTGACGCTCATCGCCGCCGCTCCTGGCGAGCAACATGCACCACTTGGCGCGGTGCGCGAACGACGTCCAGACCTTCTGGCCGTTGACCTTCCAAACACCGTCGTGGTGGACCGCGGACGTGGTCAGCGCGGCAAGGTCACTGCCGGCGTTGGGCTCGCTGAACCCCTGGCACCACACCTCGTCACCGTTGAGGATCGGAGCGAGGAAACGGGCCCTCTGCTGGTCACTGCCGTGCGTGATGATGACCGGCCCGCCCATGACCAGTCCGAGGATGTTCGCCGGCGGCGGGGCCTTGGCGCGCACCATCTCCTCGTTGAAGATGGCCTGTTCCATGAGCGTGGCGCCGCGACCGCCGTGCTCGCGCGGCCACGAGATGCCCACGTACCCGGCGTCGTAGAGAGTGCGCTGCCAGCGCAGCCTGAAGTCGACGATGTTCTCGGCCCCCTCGGGTTCCGGACCCGGGGGATGCTCGGCCAGCCACGCGCGCACCTCGTCGCGGAATCGCAGCTCCGAGGGCGTGAGGCTCAGGTCCACGGGAGCGCAGCCTACCTCACCGGTCGCCGGCGGACGGGCGGGCCGCCAGCAGGGCACGCAGCGCCTTGCGATCCAGCTTGCCGACGCTCGTCAGCGGGATGCTGTCCACCAGGACGATCTCCCGTGGCGACTTGGTGGCGGACAGCCGGGCGCGGGCGTGAGCGATGAGCTCATCGGACGTCACCGACGCCCCGGCGCGGAGGCTGACGAACGCGACCACCTCCTCGCCGAGGCGCGGGTCGGGCCGGCCGACCACGCCTGCCATGGCCACGTCGCCGTGGGCCAGGAGCACGTCCTCCACGTCGCGTGGAAAGACGTTGAAGCCACCGCGGAGGATGAGGTCCTTCTTGCGGTCCACGACGTGGAGGTAGCCGTCCGGGTCGAGGTGGCCGATGTCTCCGGTGTGCAGCCATCCGCCGCGCAGCGCGTCCGCCGTCTCCTCGGGGGCGTTCCAGTAGCCGGTCATGACGCCCGGGCTCTCGACGCAGATCTCGCCGTCCTCTCCGCTCTGCAGCACGCGGTCGTGCTCATCGACGATGCTCACCGCGCAACCGCGTATCGGCACGCCGACGCTGCCGACCCGGCGTTTCCCCGGCGGGTTCGACGAGATCACCGCAGAGGTCTCGGTGCAGCCATAGCCCTCGAGGATCTCCGCCGACGGGATCCTGCGCTCGAACTCACGGAGGACGTCGAGGGCCAGCGGCGCGGCGCCGCTGGTGACGTAGCGCAGGGAGTCCAGCGCCGCGTCCTCGAGCGGTTCCGCGAGCAGCATCTGCGCCATCGCCGGCACCAGAGCGGACCGTTCGCAGCGGTGACGCTCGCACAAGGAGATCCATTCAGCAGCGTTGAACCAGCGCTGGATGACGGCGAGTCCCGGCTCGTCGACGTGCATCCCGATGATCGTGACGATCATGCCGTATGCGTGTGAGAGGGGCAGCGGGGTGATCACCCGGGTGAGACCGGGCACGTGCGAGGTCTCCCACGCGCTCCGTCCCGTCTTCCACAGGTTGCGATGGCTGAGGGCAACACCCTTGGCCCTGCCCGTCGTTCCGCCGGTGTACATCAGGGCTGCGAGGCCCTCGTCCGCACGCGCCACCAACGGGCGCGACCTCCGCCAGCTCGACCTGGCTGAAATCGACGACCCGCGCGTCGCCGTCTGCGCCGGCGCCGTGGTCGCCGGCGATGATGATGTGCCGCAGCCCCGGCGCGGTGGCCGCGGCGCCGACCGCGGTGGTGATCAGCTCCGGCGTGGTGATGATGGCCACCGCCGCCGAGTCGACGAGGATGTGGGCGAGCTCCGACACGGTCACGAGGAACACCACCGGGGTGACCACCGCGCCGGCACGCCAGATCGCGTTGTAGGCGATCAGCACCTCAGGACAGTTGGCCATCAGCACCACGACGCGGTCGCCGGGGCACACCCCGAGGTCGGCGAGACCGCCGGCGAGGCGACGAGAGCGCTCATGCAGGGTGGCCGACCGCAGGGTCTCTCCCTCGAAGATGAGCGCGTCGTGGTCCCCGAGGCGTGCCAGCGCGTCCTCGGCCAGGCGCGCCAGGTTGAGGGACTCAGCCACGGGCGTCCTCCGGGGGCGCTCCGCTCTCATCAGCGGCGGCATGGCGGCCGAACGGCCCGGCGTTGGGCAGCACCACCTGGGTGCAGCGGCTGGACGCGAGCAGCGCGCCGCCGGCGTCGTGCATCTCGGCGGCGCAGAACACCACCCTTCGCGTGCGGCGCACGACGCTCCCGCTCGCGCTCAACAGGCCGGGGCGCGACACGCGCAGGAACTCGACGCGAAGGTCGGCCGTGAGGAACACCTGGTCATGGTTGAGGACGGTCCAGCACGCGCCCCCCATCGCGGCGTCGAGGAGAGCGGTGACCAAGCCACCCTGCACCACCGGACCTTCGGCGGTGGGAAAGCAGTACTCCGGCGTGGCCGTCCACTCGATCGAGGTCGCCCCGGGGCGCCAGTCGGTGCGCCGATATCCCAGCGTCCGCCAGATGTGTGGACCGGCGACAGCGTCGGCCTCCCACGCACGAGGATCGTCGAAGCGCTCGCCCGGCACTATCCGCTCGGTCACGGAGCGAGCATCGCACCTGCGCGGCGGGCGGCGTGGTCAGCCGCGCAAGGCGGCGATGAAGATACCGGGGACATGCCTGGCCGAGTGGTCGGCCTCGAAGCGCGTCAGCGCCTCGGTCACCTGGTTGGCGCGGCGGTGGGAGACGAACCAGGGAGGCTTCGGCAGGAGTGTCGGGTTGCGGTGCGCGAGGCTGCGCGGGTACGGGCGGAACGGCGCGCGCACAACGCTCTTCTGCGGCTTGTCGAAGAGGAGGCTGTTGTGCACCACGCCGACGCCGCTCTGGATGTCCTCCAGCGTGTGCCCCGGGAAAGCACCCCAGCTCACCTGCGGGATCAGGAAGCCGACCCCCGTCCAAGCGTTGACGCCGACGCAGCCGTAGCGCAGACGCGCGATCGCGCGATCAAGCGCTGCGGCGTGCCGTCGTGCCGTGGCCGGGTCGATGATGATGTTGGCGCCCAGCGTCCCCCAGAGACGCTCGTTGCAGAAGTCGACGGCGCGCTCCAGGAACTCCTCAATGGTGGCGGCGGTGATCGTCGTCGCGGTGAGCACCGGTGCGAACGCCTCGTCGCGAAAACAGGTCTCACCGGGGTCGCCGCTGTCGAGTCCGGTCACCAGGGTTGTCGGCGCCGCGGCATCACCGCCAAGCGTCTGCGCGGTGCGATGCGAGGCGGCGATGTCACCCTGCCGCCGGCCGGCGCCGGGATAGTAGGCGGGGCGCTGCCTCGCGCTCGCGAGCACCCGGGCGACGCCGCGCAGCAGGCGATCGTTCAGCGCCCAGCGCTCGTCCGTGATCAGCACCTGGGAGGCGATGCAGTTGAAACCGGCGTTGTGCAGCTTCTGGGTGGCGATATGCTCGGCCTGGAAGGCGAGGTCGCGTGCCGACCACGGGCCCGGCACGACGATGGTCGGGCTGACGTTGCCGAGCTCGCTCGACATCCGCTTGGTGCTGACCGGCTGCCGTGCAGCCTTGCGGGCGGCACCGTCCTCGCCGCCACCGAACACGATCGCGTCGTGGGTGCGGCTGCTGCCCGTGATGTGGATCTCGTCGATGCCGTCGTGCCTGGTGAGGTACTCGCCGACCTCCGAGCCACCGTAGGCGAAACGGACGAAGCCGAAGCGGGCGAGGTCGGCGAAGATGTCCTCGAACACCGGGCCGAGGTAGTCGTTGACCGGGTTCATCTTGAGCAGGCAGACCCGGCCTTCGGCGTACAGCTTGTAGAGGACGTCGAGCGGCGCAATGCTGGCGATGTTGCCCGCGCCGAGGACCAGAGCGACCGCCCCGGCCGGGTCGGCCTGCCGGTAGAAGACGGCCATCGTCTCCGCGAGGTTGGCCTCGGTGACGCCGGGCTGCATCCACACCTGCGCGCTGACGCCGCTGAGCAGGAGCCGGTCCCAAGCGCTCTGCGGGAAGACGTCGACGACGACCTGGCCGTCCGGCCTGGTGTGCACGCTGCCTTTGCGCAGCTTCGGGCTGCCCGTCCGCGCGACGTCCTCCAGGGTCTCGATGAGCCGGTTGACGCCGAACAGGAGCGCCCAGGGCCCGGAGCTCCACTCCTCGCCGGCCAGCGGTGAATCGGGGTCCAGCCCCTTGGCTCGGCAGGCCGCGCGCACCCACCTCGGTGCCTGCGCCGCCGTCTTACGGGCCACCGCGCGCAGGTGGTTGACCTTGGCCGGGATCGGCAGGCGCGCCCAATCGTCCTTGTGCTTCGTGAGCTCCGCAACGTCGGCGTCGATGCCGGGCCTCCAGTCGGCCCGCTCCTCGACCGCCGCCGCCGTGTCGCGCATGTCGGTGCTCATCCGCCTCTCCTCGCTGGCGCCGTCCCCCGGGGCCGACAATACGCCACGCGAGACCATCGCTTTCGCTGCCGGAGGATGTGATGGCACACGACGATGAGCCCCTGGTTCTCCTGGGCCGTGCCCTCGACCAGGTTTCAAGACTGATCAGGGGAACGGCGGCTGGGCAGGCCGACCTGCCCACGCCGTGCCGGTCGTGGACGGTGCGCCAGCTGATCGGTCACCTGGTCACCGACCTCGACAACTTCGCAGCAGCGGTGCGCGGCGAGAAGCCGGACTGGAGCAGGCCGCCGAGCGACCTTGGCACTGACTGGGCGGCGGCGTACGCCGCCGGCCGTGGCGAACTCGACTCCGCCTGGAGCCACGCCGACGTCCAGGCGGCGGTCCCGACCCTGACCGGCGGTGAGGCTCCTCTGCTGTCCCGGGCCGGCCAGCAGATCGCCGAGCTCGCCGTGCACGGGTGGGACCTGGCCCGCGCCACGCACCAGCGCGAGGACTTCGACCCGGCTGTGGCGGAGCACGGGCTGCGCTGGGCCATGGAGAACCTCAAGCCCCAGTTCCGCGGGCCGGAGGACGAGGGCAAGGCATTCGGCCCCGAAGTGGCGGTGCCGGCTGACGCACCGAGCTACGACAGGCTCGCGGGGTGGTTCGGCCGTGATCCGCAGTGGAAGGCCAACGGCTGAGCCTCCGCGCGCCCTCAAGCCACCGTGATGGTGCCACCCGACGTGGCTTCCTGGGGACAGCGCACGAGGTACGACCCCACCGGGAGGTCCACGACGAACGACCGCGTCTGCCCCGGCTGCACGCCCTCGACGTCGCCGCGCACGTGGCCCTGCTGGTCACGGATCTCCATCTCCTCCACGTCTGTCGACCCGGAGTTGGTCACCGAGAAGATGGTCGTCCCCGGGTGGAGCGAGAAGCTGTCCGGGGTACAGCCCTGGTCGCTGAGCGTGACCGCGATCACGGGCGCCGTGCTCGTGGGTGTGGCTGGCCCGGAGGTGGCGGCGGGGCCCGAACCTGACGACCCGCACCCGGCGCTGAGGCCCCCGGCGGCAGCGATCACCGCGAGCGCCCCGAGGGCACGGGAGGGAGGAGACGGGTGCCGCATGGGTCGAGCCCTCCTGGGAGTTGGACGGGACGGCGAACTGCGCTTCCGGCGCGGTCCGGACGGATGACTCACCTTAATATCCGATTCGGCCCGTGCTCAAGCTCATCCTCTCCGGCGTCAGGCTGCGCCGTCGCCGGTTCGCGCTCGGCGCGCTGGCGATCGTCCTCGGCGTGGGCTTCGTGTCGGGCACGCTGGTGCTGGCCCAGAGCGTGCGCCACTCCTACGACCAGCTGCTGAGGCAGGCGACGTCGGGGGTGGACGTGTACGTCCGGGGCCCCGAGACCGATCGCAAGCTGGGGATCAGCGACTTCGCAGCGGTGCCGAACAACGTGCTCGCCACGGTCACCGCGGTGCCGGGCGTGGCGGCCGGGCAGGGCCAGGTGGTGCGGCTTGCGGCCCTGGTCAGCCCTGCGGGCAGGTTCCTCGGCACCGACCACCCCACCTACGGCTACAGCTGGCCGGCCCACGCCGACCGTTCGCCTTTCGTGCTGGTGGCCGGACGTGCGCCCGCCACGCCCGGGGAGGTCGTCATCGACCGGGAGAGCGCCGTCAGCGATGGCCTCGGCCTTGGCGCACACGTGCGCGTCTCCATCGACGTCGCGTCCCCGGCGCCGGCCGTGGTGGTGGGGCTCCTCGAGGCTCGGGGCGGCACAGACCTGACCGGCGCGACATCCGTCTTCGTG
The DNA here is from genome assembly GCA_963823765.1 of Candidatus Dormiibacterota bacterium. GTDB lineage: Bacteria > Chloroflexota > Dormibacteria > Aeolococcales > Aeolococcaceae > Aeolococcus. The sequence goes on along the minus strand of CAWGML010000001.1, from coordinate 177,125 downwards.
TTCGCTCCCTGGGCGCAGCAGCTGAGTGGCATCCCCGGCCAGTGGGACCTCCTCGAGCTGACGGCGGCGCCCGGCGTCAGCCCCGACACGCTGCGCGCCCGGGTCGCGGCCGTCATCCCCGACGATGGCACCTCCGCGATCACCAGCCGTGAATACGCGGATGCCGAGGTCCAGAACCTCAGCCGGCAGTCGGACAGCATCACCACGACCCTCCTCGCCCTGTCCGTCCTCGCCCTGGTGGTCGGGAGCGCGGTGATCTTCAACACCCACCAGGTGGTCGTCGCGCAACGAACCCGCGAGCTGGCGCTGCTGCGCATGCTCGGAGCGAGCTCGCGGCAAGTCTTCGAGCTCATCCTCGCCGAGGCGGCGGTGGTGGGGTTGGCAGCGTCGTGCGCGGGAGCCCTTGCCGGCATCCCCCTCGCATACCTGCTGCGCGGCATGCTGGCTCTCGCCGGACAGGGCAGCGCGTCAACGCCGTTGGACGTCGAGCCGGTGACGCTGGTGGCGACCGTCGTCATCGGCACTGCCGTGACCACGCTCATCGCCTTCGTGCCGGCCTCTCGCGCGACCCGCGTAGCACCGCTCGCAGCCGTGCGTGAGGCACTCGTGCCTCCTCCACCTGCGCACCGATCGCGTGCGCTCGCCGTGGTCGCCGGCGTGGTTGCCACCGCCGGCGTCGCGGCTGCCCTCGCGGGGATGCTGGGACCGGTCGCGTCTCGACTGCCGCTGGTGATCGCTGGAGGCGTCGCCGTCGGCGTCGCCGCCACCAGTGCTCTGCCGGTGCTCGCGTTGCCCGCTCTTCGCATGCTCGGCGCCGCGGCGGCTCGGACCGGCACGCCCGGGATGGTGGCGCGAGCCAACGTCCTGCACAACCCGCGGCGCACCGCCGCGCCCGCAGCCGCGCTGGTGGTGGGGCTGGGGCTGGTGACCGCTGTCTCGGTGCTCGCCGCATCCACCGAGACGTCGGTCACCGACTTGGTGCGCCGCGCCGATCGTGCCGACCTCGTGGTGGTCAGCGACGCCGCCCCCGGCCTGGACCCGGAGGCCGTGGCCAAGCTTCGCGAAGCGCCCGGCATCGCCGTAGTGTCGGAGATGGGCGCCGAGAGCTTCACGCTGGACGGACGATCGGACCTTGTCACCGCGATCGAGCCGGAGACCGCGGCCGCGGTGCTGGCGCTCCCGGTCGTCGGCGGCAGCCTGCAGCATCTCGACCTCGCGGATGTCGCCGTCACGCGCAGCGCAGCGCTGCGGTACGGGTACCACGTCGGCGACGTCGTCTCAGCCAGGTTCGCAGAACCACAGGTCTACAGCCTGCGGATCGTGGCGGTCATCGCCGACAACGGGATCACGCGGGACTGGGTGATCTCGTGGAACACATACGGCCGTGGCTACCACAACGCCACCATCCGCGCCGCCTTCGTTCGTGCCCGCCCCGCTGTGAGCGCGCGTGAGCTGCGCACGCAGGTGGACTTCGGAGTCGCCGGTTTCCCCGGCGTCGAGGTGGACAACACCGATGCCTTCGCCAAGGCACAGGCACAGGCCGTCGAGGGACCGGTCGGGCTCATCGAGGCGCTGGTCGGGCTCTCGATCGTCGTCGCCATCCTCGGGGTCATGAACACCGTTGGCCTGTCGGTGCTCGAGCGAACCGGTGAGCTCGGCCTCCTTCGGGTGGTGGGCATGGACCGCGCGGGCATCGCACGTTCCGTGTATCTCGAGGCGGCGATGGCAGCCGTGCTCGGAGTTGTGGCCGGGCTGGTCGCGGGGCTGGCGATCGGCGTCACCATCGTCGCCGCGCTCAGCGTCCAGGGCATCGACGACATCGTCGTGCCCTGGGTGACGCTGCTCATCGTCGGCTGCGCGGTGATTGCCAGCGCGCTCCTCGCCACCGCACTGCCGGCGCGGCGCGCCGCGCGACTCGGCGTGCTCGAGGCCGTGTCACGACGGTACTAGCCCAGGACCAAACGAACCCCTGCCGGTGCCGTCAGTGCGAGGGGCTTGCCGACGAAGCGGGCGGGGGTGGCGGCAGAGCGGCCGAGGGCGTCGGCGAGGAGGGCGCTGCGGTGCCATCGGGGGCCCGGGCGATGGCCGTCCATCGGGCCAGCAGCTGCGGCTGCTGCACGACCACCTGTTCCCAGTCGACCCGGATGACGTGGATCGTTCCCAGCGTCGAGCGCAGACGCCGGCTGCGGCTGTCGGACGGCGTGACGTCGGGCCGACCAGGCGCCACGTTCGCCCCTCCCACCGCCAGCTGGCCGGCGCGTGACCACATGTAGGTGAGCAGCGCCGTGGCCGTGGCCCGGTTGGGGCCGCCCTTGACGAGAGCTGCGCCGTACGGGACAGCGAGCGTCGACGGCGCCTGATCGGTGGCTCTCGGGAACCAGACACCGATGTTGTGGAACTGGTCGAGGTCGTTGAGGTTCTCCTGCAGGTTCCCGTTGCCCACCAGGGCCACGCCCGTCGAGACGAGGCGGCTGATCGTGTCGGTGTTGGTGTAGTGGGCGGACACCGACGCCTCCAGCTGCTCGAGGTAGGCGATCGCGGCGCCTGCACCCTGGGTCTGGGTCAGCAGCTCGAGTGCGGCAAAGCCATCGACGGTCTGGTCGGGCCGCGAGGTGAGGATCTTGCCCGCGTAGGCCCGCGCCAGGATGTCGGTCCAGGTGACGGGGGCGGGAGCGCGGGTCTTCCGGTAGACCCAGGACGTGTAGCTCTCGACCATGGTGCACCAGCGACGCTGCGCGTCGCACCTGTCGGCGGGAACGCTGTCCGCTCCCGGGACTGCGCCGCTGTCGAGCAGTCCCTGGTCCGCTGCCTGGGTGATGTACGGGGGCTGCGCGATGACGATGTCCGACAGAGGCGCTGAGCGCTCGTCGCCGAGCCTCTGGAGAACCTCGGGGCCCGAGAAGCTGCCGTAGTAGATGGAGACGCCGCAGTCCTGTTGGAAGGTGGTCAGCACATCCGAGTACCAGTACTCCAGCCCGGGAGCGCTGTAGACGACGGCCTGCGTGCCCGGCTTGGCAGCGCCACACACATTGTCAGTCGATGGCGATGAGGAACCGGCCTGGAGCGGCACGTCGCCGCTGCATGCCGATGCGAGGAGTGCGACGACCGCGACGGTCGCGGTCTTCGCGCTGAATCGCGACACGCCGAACGCCCTCAGCAGCCGCTGCCCGTGACCGTCTGGTTGGTGACGGTGATGCCCGAAGCCGGTTGCTTGACAACGCCGTGCCCAGAGCTGCTCACCACGTTCTCGATCGTGATGTTGGTGGCTGGACCGGTGATGTACCAGGGATGGGCGCAGTGAATCGCCCGCGGGCCGCCTGCGAACATCTCACCGTTCAAGGTGATGTTCTGGTCGTGGAAGAACGCGAGTATCCCGCCATGGATGGTGATGTTGGTGAGCGTGGCCTGGTGCTGGCAGGAGACATCGACGGCGGCGAAGCCGCCGGTGCCGGTGGTGGTCATGGTGACATCGGTGATCACCTGGCCCCCGTTCACGTCGCTGACGCATGGCGACGGACCGACGAAGCGCATTCCGTACCCGCTGCCCGTCTCACCAGTGACGTTGATGACGTGCGTGTCGCTGACGTTGCTGAAGAGCACACCGGGGTCGGGCTTGTGCAGGACCGGGATCGCGCTGGTGTTGAACGTCGCCGTGTCGAGGTTCAGGTTCTCGACCGTGACACCCGCTGCGGTGATCTCGAAGATGTTGTGACGCCCGTGCTGGATGAGGAATGTCTGCTGCGGCCCCGCACCGTCGATGGTGACCGGCTTGCGCACCGAAACGCGGTTGGTCAGGAGGCACTTGCCGGCCGGGATGGACACCGTCCCCCCCGCGTTGACCGCCGTCTGAAGGGCCGCGGTCGTGTCGGACCTCCCATCACATGTGATCGAGACCGCCTGTGGAAGTGTGGGCGTGGCCGTCGGAGCCGGTTGACCACAACCGGCAAGAACCAGCACAGCGGCGGCCAACACCAGGGCACACGCGACTCTCAGCCTCATGACCCGGCATTGTGGGCCACCCTACCTCGCCAGAGCCCGCTCCAGCTGCGCCTTGGTCATCGTGGAACGGCCTTTGACGCCGCGGTCCCGAGCCTCATTGCGGAGCTGCGCGTAGGTGCGACCGCCGGCGCCGCTGTGCGAGCGCAGACCGCCGCGCCGACCTGATGAGATGTCCTCGATCGACGTCCGGCTGGCCTGCTTGGCCTCGCCCGCACGGGCGCGCTCCTTGTTGACCGTGCGGGCGGCGATCTCCTCGGCCGTCTCCTCGGGCGTGCCGCGCTCCTCCAGGCCCTCCTTGATGTGCTCGTACTGGCGCTCGCGCTTCGCCGACCAAGCCTTGACTGGCATGTCTCCTCCTCCGCACCGGTCTGCTGCTCGACGGGAACATTCTGGCTCGGCGGGACGCGCGACACGTGCGGGACGCTTCGCATCGAGCGATCGCTGCCAGGCCGGCCGAGGGATAATCCGCCGATGACCGCCATGGCCCGCGGCGCGTGAACGAGTGGCCGGCACTGCCGTACCCGGAGTGGCGGGCCACCCGTGACACGCTCCACATGTACAGCCAGGTGCTCGGCAAGCTGCGTCTCGCCCTCAGCCCGTTCGAGCCGGAATGGGGCAACGTGGCGCTCTATGTCACCGCCCGGGGGCTGACCACCTCGCCCATCCCGGTCGGACTGCGCACCTTCGATGCGGAGCTCGACCTGCTCGGACACGTGCTGCTCCTGCGCGGCAGTGACGGCCGCATCGAGCAGCGCCCGCTCGGAGGCAGCGTCGCCGAGTTCTACCGGGACGTGATGGCGGCGCTCCGGCGGATGGACGTGGACGTGAGCATCTCCACGACACCGTCCGAGGTGTCCAACCCCATCCCGTTCCCTGACGATCACACCCACGACACCTACGATTCACAGCACGCGGCGCGGTTCTTCGACGTGCTCTCCAAGGTCGCGGCCGTCATGAACGAGCACCGCGCGCACTTCCGTGGCAGGTCGACGCCGGTGCACTTCTTCTGGGGAAGCTTCGACCTCGCGCTCAGTCGCTTCTCGGGCCGTCCGGCCGAGCCGGCGCCGGGCTCGGGGGTCATCGCCCGGCTGGGCGCGGACGCAGAGCAGATCTGCGCCGGGTGGTGGCCGGGAGACGAGCGTGTGCCGTACCCCGCGTCCTACGCGTATGCGTACCCCGCCCCGGACGGCATCGAGAAGATCCCTGTCCAGCCGAGCGGCGCAGCGTGGAACCCCATCGGGGAGTTCCTGCTGCCCTACGAGACCGCGCGGCAGGCGGACGATCCCCGCCGCGCGATCCTCGACTTCCTGGGCAGCACCTATGCTGGAGCAGCCAGCCTCCTGGGGTGGGACAGCGAGCTGACCCACGTCGAGGCGCCCACCTCAGCGGGCCGCTGAGCCGCTCGGAGAGTGAGAGATGGCTGATGCCTGCAGGCACCTCGACCAGATCAGGGATGTCGAGCCGTCGGGGACGGGCTGCGTCGAATGCCTCGCCGCGGGGCGCGACGACTGGATGCACCTGCGCGTCTGCCAGGGGTGCGGCCACGTCGGCTGCTGCGACTACTCACCCGGCAAGCACGCCACGGCGCACTACCGGGCTGTCGGCGACCCGTTGATCCGCTCCTTCGAGCCGGGCGAGGATTGGTACTACTGCTACCCGGATGACCTGATGTTCGAGCTCGAGGACGCGCCTCCCGCACCCTCGCACCCCTGAGCCGACCATCGCCGTCATGGCGATGTTGGCATCGGTAGCCCGGCTGTCACAGCGCTGCGGTGGGTCGACCGTAAGGTGAAACCATGAGACACACAGGCGTGGACGCCACCCCGCAGGCAGGAATCGAGTGGGAGCGCGCTCCCGGGCAGACGCGCCGTCTTCCCTGGTTGCTGGCGGGTGCGGAGCCGGAGGACTTCGCGCGCGACCCGAACGCCAGGCCGCGTGGCCCGGCTGTTGGGCCGCCGACCACAGCAGACCGCGTCGCGCTCCTAGCCAGGCCCTGACAGGAGGTCAGTGGCACTCCGACCGACCGGGTGCAGCCCCACACTGCGGGGTCATGACGGACGAGGACAGCGGCCGGATCCTGGTCATCGAGGACGACGCGGCGCTGCGCGGCATCCTCACGGGCAACCTCGAAAGAGCCGGGCACGAGGTGCTCGTGGCCGCCGACGGCATCGCCGGCCTGGAGCAGTTGGGCACCCCCGGCCTCGACATCGTCCTGCTCGACATCGGCCTGCCGTTCGTCAACGGCTGGCGGGTCCTGGAAACACTCGACGGTCGACGGCAGCCGTCGGTCATCGTCATCTCGGCGCGCGGAGAGGAGGAGGACAAGGTGCGCGCGCTCGACCTCGGGGCGGATGACTACCTCACCAAACCGTTCGGCGCGGAGGAGCTGCTGGCGCGGGTTCGTGCGGTGCTGCGGCGCGTGCGACCCACGGGCGAGAGACAGCGGCTCATCACGTTCGACGACATCGTCGTCGACCTGGGCACCCGGGTCGTCACCAAGGGCGGTGAGGAGGTGCGGCTCTCGCCCACCGAGTACGTGCTGCTCGCCGAGCTGGCCCGCAACGCCGGGCACGTCATGGATCAGCGGATGCTGCTCTCGCGTGTCTGGGGCCCGATGTACGCCGGTGACCGCGGCTACCTGCGCACTTTCATCAAGCGTCTGCGGCGGAAGTTGGAGGCCGAACCGGCGGCGCCGCGGGTCATCGTGACCGTCGGACGGCAGGGGTACCGGTTCGGCGCCCTCAGCCCGCTCCACCCTGGAGGCTGAAGCCGGACGACTTAGAAGACGTCCACCATGCGTTCACGCTTGGTGCGCGATCCTGCCGGCATGGAGGACAGGGTGGACAGCGCTCCCCAGCAGTGCCTGGCGCATGTGATCGGCCGTGGGGTGATCGACCCCAACGGCGTGAAGCTCGGCGTCGTGGTGGGCAGGATCGTCAGCGGCACCACCGTCGACCTGCTGGTGCGCCGACGCCGCCTGTTCCATCGGTCCCGCTTCATGCGCCTCCAGGGCGCGGCGGTCGAGGTCGGTGACCAGGTGCTGGTCTTCCACCCCCCGGCGTCCACGGTTTCGGCCAGGTTCGACGTGGTGCGGGCGCGGAGTTCGGCCGGCCGCGAGAGAGGAGATGCAGCATGAACGTCGACCTTCTGATGCTCATCGTGCTGGCCGGGCTCACGGCCGCCAGCGTGGCCTACGTGCTCGGCTTGACCAAGCTGTGAACGACCTGACCGGCTTCGTCGTCGCCGGCATCATCGCGTTCGTCGCCACCGCGTACCTCGTCATCGCGATGCTGTTCCCGGAGAAGTTCTGATGGCGTGGGAGATCCTTGGCGTCCTGGTCATCTTTGCGGCGGTGTTGCTGTGCGCGCGTCCGCTGGGCAGCTACATGGCCAAGGTCTTCAGCGGCGAGCGGGTCTTCCTCAGCCGGGTGCTGCGCCCCGTCGAACGCGGTGTGTACCGGCTCATCGGGGTGAAGGAGGACGGCGAGCAGACGTGGGTCCGCTACCTGATGGCGACGCTCGTGGTCACGGTGGTGAGCATCGTGGTCACCTTCCTCCTGCTGCGGTTCCAGGACAGGCTGCCCCTGCAGAGCGTGATCAACCCGCAGGGACTGCCGGGCGTCGCGCCCGACCTGGCCATGAACACGTCGATCAGCTTCGCGACCAACACGAACTGGCAGAACTACGCCGGCGAGACCACCATGACGTACTTCTCGCAGATGGTCGCCCTGGTCATGCACAACTTCCTTTCCGCGGCCACCGGGTTGGCACTGGCGATCGCGCTGATCCGCGGCCTGGCGCGGCGCTCGGGCAGGACCCTGGGCAACTTCTACGTCGACGTCACCCGCGGGATCCTCTACGTGCTGCTGCCCATGGCGGTCATCGGCACCGTCGTCTTCGTCTCCCAGGGAGCCATCCAGAACTTCTCCCCGTACACCTCGGCGCACACGCTGAGCGGCGTCACCCAGACGATCGCTCAGGGCCCGGTGGCGTCACAGGAGATCATCAAGGACCTCGGTAACAACGGCGGTGGATTCTTCAATGCCAACTCGGCACATCCCTATGAGAACCCCAACGGGTTCACCAATGCCTTCACGATCTTCATCCTGCTGCTCATCACCGTCTCCCTGACCTTCACCTTCGGGAAGATGGTGGGCAGCATCAAACAGGGCCTGGCGGTGCTCGCCGCCATGGGCGTGATCCTCGTGGGCATGACCGGCATCGCCATCGCCGCTGAGCAGACCGGCAATCCCGCCCTCGTCGGAGCGGGCGTGACGCAGGCCCTGACCTCCTCGCAATCGGGCGGGAACATGGAGGGGAAAGAGGTCCGTTTCGGCATCCCCCAGACCGGTCAGTTCGTTGCCTCCACCACCGGGACGAGCACCGGGTCGGTCGACGCGTCGCACGACAGTCTCACGCCCATCGGTGGTTTGGTCCCGCTCCTCTCCATCGAGCTCGGCGAGATCACACCGGGCGGCATCGGCGCCGGGCTGTACGGGATGCTGATGTTCGTCATCCTCGCGGTCTTCATCGCCGGGCTGATGGTCGGCCGCACACCGGAGTACCTGGGCAAGAAGATCGAGTCCCGGGAGGTCAAGCTGGCCGCGCTGGCCATCCTGATCCTGCCTCTGTCGATCCTCGGCCTGACGGCGATCTCCGTCTTGGTGCCGGCCGGCCAGGTGGCTCCGCTGAACCCGGGTCCGCATGGCTTCAGCGAGATCCTCTATGCCTTCAGCTCAGTGACCGGGAACAACGGCAGCGCCTTCGCGGGCCTCACCGGGAACACGGTGTACTACAACACCACGCTGCAGATCGGCATGTGGCTGGGACGCTATCTGTTCGTCATCCCCATCCTGGCGCTCGCCGGGTCGATGGTGAAGAAGAAGGTGATCCCGGCGAGCTCGGGCACCTTCCCCACCAGCACCCCGCTCTTCTCCGCGTTGCTCGTCGGTGTGGTCCTCGTCGTCGGGGCGCTCACCTTCTTCCCCGCCCTGGCGCTCGGACCACTGCTCGAGCATTTCCAGATCGCGGCCGGCCACCTTCACTGAGAGCAGGAATGACTGTCATCGCGCCCGGCCAAGCCCCCCAGGCCGCTCCCCCACGCGGCGGACGGCGCATCCAGAGCCTGATGGACCGAGCCATCCTCGTGCCTGCGCTCGCTGATTCGTTCAGGAAGCTCAACCCGCGCTGGCAGGCGCGCAACCCGGTCATGTTCGTGGTGGGCATCGGCGCCGTGATGACCACCTATGCGTTCATCACCGGGCTGTTCAACCACGACCCGAGCGTGTGGTTCGTCTTCCAGATCGCGCTCTGGCTCTGGTTCACCGTGCTGTTCGCGAACTTCGCCGAGGCCGTGGCGGAGGGACGTGGCAAGGCGCAGGCCGCGGCGCTGCGCAAGACACGCACTGACACCATCGCACGGCGCCTGGTCGACGGGGTCGAGTTCGCCGTGCCGGCGCCCGAGCTGCGCAAGGGAGACATCGTGGTCTGCGAGGCGGGCGACGTCATCCCCAGCGACGGCACCATCATCGAGGGCATCGCGTCCGTCGACGAGTTCGGCCATCACCGGGGAGTCGGCGCCGGTGATCCGCGAGGCGGGTGGTGACCGGAGCGCGGTCACGGGGGGGACACGTGTGCTCTCCGACCGCATCGTGGTGGAGATCACCCAGAACCCCGGTGAGACCTTCCTCGACAAGATCATCGGCCTGGTGGAGTCGGCGTCACGGCAGAAGACCCCCAACGAGATCGCCCTGAACATCCTGCTGGCGGGACTCACGATCATCTTCTTGTTCGCCGTCGTCTCGCTGCAGCCCTTCGCCGTCTTCGCGGGCACGTCGATCAGCATCACGGTGCTCATCGCGCTGCTGGTCTGTCTCATCCCGACGACCATCGGCGCCCTCCTGTCGGCGATCGGCATCGCCGGCATCGATCGCCTGATGCAGAAGAACGTGCTGGCGATGTCCGGCCGTGCCGTCGAGGCCGCCGGTGACGTGGACACGTTGCTCCTCGACAAGACCGGCACCATCACTCTGGGCAACAGGCAGGCGTCGGAGTTCCTTCCCGCGGGCGGCGTGCCGATGCAGCGGCTGGTGCAGGCTGCCAGCCTCGCCTCTCTCGCCGACGAGACACCTGAGGGGCGCAGCATCGTCGCGCTCGCCAGGCGCCTGGGTGCGTCGGCGGAATCAGAGGACGGCTGGGATTTCGTGCCCTTCTCGGCGACCACGCGCATGAGTGGCGTGGACCGGCCGGGAACCGCGATCCGCAAGGGCGCGGCGGACTCGGTGGCGCGCTGGTGCTCTGACGGCGGCTCCGCGAGCCTCCCCGAATCCGTCGCGGTCGATGTCGAGAAGATCGCGCGCGGGGGCGGGACACCGCTGGTCGTCGCCGAGAACCGCAAGGTGCTGGGCACCATCCACCTCAAGGACATCGTCAAGCCGGGGATCAGGGACCGTTTCGAAGAGATGCGGCGGATGGGCCTGCGCACGGTGATGATCACCGGGGACAACCCGCTCACCGCGGCGGCCATCGCCAACGAAGCCGGTGTCGACGACTTCCTCGCGGAGGCGACCCCGGAGGACAAGCTCACGCTGATCAGGCGCGAGCAGTCCGAGGGCAAGCTCGTCGCCATGACCGGCGACGGCACCAATGATGCGCCGGCGCTGGCCCAGGCAGACGTCGGCGTGGCGATGCAGAGCGGGACGCAGGCGGCGAAGGAGGCGGGCAACCTCGTCGACCTCGACTCCAACCCGACCAAGCTCATCGAGATCGTCGAGACCGGCAAGCAACTGCTCATGACACGCGGCGCGCTGACGACGTTCTCCATCGCCAACGACGTCGCCAAGTACTTCGCCATCATCCCCGCGCTGTTCATCGCCACGCCGGCGCTGGCGGACCTCGGCGCGCTGAACATCATGCGCCTGCGCTCCCCGCACAGCGCCATCCTGTCCGCGGTGATCTTCAACGCCCTCATCATCGTCGCCCTGATCCCGCTGGCCCTGCGCGGCGTCGCATACCGGGCGGTCGGAGCCGCAGCCCTGCTGCGTCGCAACCTTCTCATCTACGGCCTCGGCGGGATCATCGCGCCGTTCATCGGGATCAAGGTGATCGACATCGTGATCACAGCAATTCACCTGGCGTAGGAGCCCTCACATGTTGCGCAAGATCCTCCATGAGCTCTGGGTGGGCACCAAGATCACCTTGGTGATCACGATCGTGTGTGGCATCGCCTACCCGCTGGTCATGACCGGCGTCTCCCAAGTCGCGTTCAACAGCCAGGCCAACGGGAGCCTGGTCAAGGACTCGAAGGGCAACATCGTCGGCTCCAGCCTCATCGGCCAGTGCTTCTACAAGTCCACCAAGGACCGAAGCGGTACCGTCATTTACCAGACGGTCAAAGACAGGGCCGGCAACGACATGTACTTCGTGGTCGATCCGCGCTACTTCCAGAGCCGCCCTCTGTGGGCCTTCACCTCGACGGCCAACCCCAACGGGACGACGACGACCAGCCTGCTGCAGCCGGCGTGCAACGCGGCCAGCTCGCTGGGCAGCAACCTGGGGCCGGGCAACGCGGTCCTGATCACGCACGTGAAGGAGTACACCGCGTACCTGCACAGCCTCGGCGTCGCCAGGAACGCGGACGGCTCGGACGCGCCCATGCCGGTCGACCTGGTCACCGGCGACTTCACCGGCTTCGACCCGGACATCAGCGAGGCAGCCGCACTGGCCCAGGTCGACATGGTCGCGGCGGCTCGTCACCTCGACGCGGCCAAGCTGACCGCGCTGGTCGAGGCCCACGTCGGCGGCCGCTCACTGGGCATCTTCGGCTCGCCGCACGTCACCGTCCTGACGCTCAACATGGCGCTGGATGCCGGTGCCGCTTCCTGAGCGGGCCTCGTCCGCCGAGACCACCGTGGTGAAGGACCGACCGCGGCGGCGTGGTCTCCTCAAGGTGTACCTCGGCGCCACGCCCGGGTCCGGCAAGACCTTCGCCATGCTGCGCGAGGGTCGTGACCGTCGTGAGGATGGCGAAGACGTGGTCGTCGGCCTCGTCGAGACCCACGGCAGGCCACGCACCGCTGAGGCGATCGGGACGCTCGAGGTCGTTCCCCGCATCACCGTGACGTACAAGGGGGCGCCGCTGTCCGACATGGACGTCGAGGCGGTCATCGCCCGACACCCCCACGTCGCGCTCGTCGACGAGCTGGCCCACACCAACGCCCCGGGCCTGCGCAACAGCAAGCGGTGGAAGGACATCGAGGAGATCCGCGCTGCGGGCATCGACGTGGTCAGCACCATGAACATCCAGCACCTCGAGTTGGTCAAGGACCTGGTCGAGCAGATCACCGGGGTGCGGATCCACGAGACCGTGCCGGACACGGTGGTCGATGCCGCCGACGAGGTGCAGTTCATCGACATCACCCCCGAGGCACTGCGCAAGCGGATGAAGCACGGCAACGTCTACACGGCCGACCGCATCGACACCGCCTTGGAGAACTTCTTCCGGCCGGGCAACCTCGCGGCGCTGCGCGAGATCGGCCTGAGGTTCGTGGCTGAGCGCGTCGGCACCGAGCGCGGTGGTGTCCAGGCGCCCCCGGAGGACGTGGTCGTGGCCGTGTCCGGGCGGGCCACCGCCGAGCAGCTGATCCGCCGCGCCGTTCGGCTGGCGCGACGCCGTCACGGCATGTGCACGATCGTCCACGTCCACGAGCACGCCACCTCGCCGGACGCGGATGACTTCGTGTACCGTCGACTGGCGGCTGAGCTGCAGTGCGTGATCGTCGAGCGCGATGGTGTCGACATCGCCGACACGGTGATCGCCGCCGCGCGTGAGCGCAGCGCGCGTCACCTGGTCATCGGCGAACCGAGGACGGCCGGCTTGCTGCGCTCACTGCGCCCCAACATCGTCGACCGGGTCGTCGAGGGCCTGCCCGACGTCGACGTGCACGTGATCGCCCGCCACGGAATCACCCCGGGGGCGGACACCGACCGGCCCGATCCAGACAACCTGCTCAGCCGCCTCAACGGCGACACACACGGCATCGGTGGTCTACGCATCTACCTGGGTTATGCGCCCGGGGTGGGGACGACCACCGCGATGCTCGACGAGGCCCGGCGTCGTGCCGCGCGGGGGACGGACGTCGTCGTGGCCGCCCTCCCGCCGGACAGGCAGGACGGGCTTGCCCGGTTGCCACTCGTCGGTGGCCGCTCCTCGGCAGCCCACGGTGCGCTCGACGTCGCTGCTCTCCTGGCGCGCAACCCCGACGTGGCCGCCGTCGACGACCTCGCGGCGCGCGCCACCAACGGGGAGGTCGTCGCCGACGTCGTGCCCCAGCTTCGTGCCGCGGGCATCACCGTGATCGGCACGGTCCAGGTCGCAGACCTGCGCAGCACGGTGGCGGGGATGGCCGAGCTGCTCGACCGCGATCCGGGCCGGCCTGTCGTGGATGACTCCGCCGTCGACGCGGCGGATGAGGTGGAGCTTGTCGACATCGTGCCGTCGGAGCTGGAGGAGCGCCTGCGCGACGGTCTGATCATGAGTCCGCGGGAGGCCGCGCACGCGTTGCAGGGACCGTTCCGCCCCACGGTGCTTGGCATGCTCCGCGAGCTCACCTTCCGCCGCGTGGCGCAGCACACGGACCGCCGCCTGCTCACGTACATGGCTTCCAATGGCATCGCAGCACCATGGGAGGCGCGGCCACGCGTCCTGGTCTGCATCCCGCCTCTCCCCGGCCAGGAGCAGCTGATCACGTCCGCGGCTCGTTTCGCGGCCCGTCGCGACGACGCGCTGACCGCGATCTCGGTGCGTCGCGACCACCGCACCGACCCCGAGAAGCGATTGCTCGGTGGCTACGCGGCGCTGACGCACCAACTGGGTGGCGAGTTCGTGACCGTCGACGGCAAGGACGTCGCCGCGACCATCGCCCGGTACGCGCGCGACCATCGGATCACCGAGATCGTGTTGATGCGCACACCCGGTCGCCGCCAGTCGCGCACCCTGCGACGGCTGGTCCGGCTACTGGTCGACGTGGACGTCCACATCCTCGCCAGCGACGGCTGACTGATCGACGGCGGGAAGCGCGAAGGCGAACCGGCTGCGACCGCCGTCGCGGGGCTCCTCCACCCAGACCCGCCCGGCGTGCGCCTCGACGATGCCGCGGACGATCGCCAGGCCGAGACCGGTGCTGGTGCCCGCGCCGGTCTCAGCGGCGACGTCGGATCGCACGAAGCGCTCGAAGATCCGCTCACGCTGGTCCGGCGGCACGCCGGGTCCCTGGTCGATGACCCGCACCACCACCATCGAGCGCTTCCCCGGGGCAGCGTTGATGTGGATGGGCGTGTCCGGTGGAGCGTGGCGATCCGCGTTGCTGAGGAGATTGTCGAGCACCTGGCCGAGGCGGGCCCAGTCGGCGACGACCTCGACTCCACCATCCACCTCGGCGATCACCTCGCGTGTTGGGGAGGCACGGTGCAGACGCGCGACAGCTGCCTCGACCGCCTCGCTGAGGTCGACCTCACCAAGATGGAGGCGCAGGGCGTCTCCCTCGATGCGAGCCACGTCGAGCATGTCTGAGACCAGCCGCGCCAGGCGCTCCGTCTCCCCAACGATGCTCTGCACCTCGCCCCGGCGGGCCTGCGGGAGCAACGGTTCGTCGAGCAACCCCGTTGTGCCGGTGAGAATGGTGGCGAGCGGGGTTCGCAGCTCGTGCGAGACGTTGGCGAGCAGCTCGGCGCGGATCCGATCGGTCTCCTCCAATGCATGCACCTGCTGCTCGGTGCGCGCCAGCCGCAGGGCAATGGCGGCAACCTCCGCCTGCTCACGGTTGAGGCGCTCGAGGTCGAGGTTGGCGCGCCGCAGCTGCACCGTCAGGGCCTCAGCCCTGATCTGGGTGCGGCGGCGTCGCGACCCGAGGCCGCCGACGAGCCCGGCGGTGCCGACGAACACGAGCAGGTTGACGACATCCGTCTGGTCCGCGATGGAGAGGGTGTGGAAGGGCGGGACGAAGAACCAGTCGACGAGCACGAAGCTGACCGCGGCCGCGAGCAGCGCGGGGGCGAGGCCGCTGACCACCGCGAGGATGGCCACGACGGCGAGGTAGATGAAGATGTAGTCGCGGGTGACGGCGCCGCTGAGCGGGAGGAGACCGAGGGTGGCAACCACCGGGGCCACCACGGCGGCTCCATATGCGAGCAGTCCACGCGCCGAAGACGTGCCGCCGGCCGTCATGCCCCGAGCCTACCGCGCACGCCGAGCGCGGGTAGGTGTATAACCACACAGCTATGGACATCTACGCGGTGCTGGGCGACCCGACCCGGCGGGGTCTCCTCGACGCCCTCGCCGACGGGCCCAAGCCGGCGCACGAGCTGGTGGATTCCTTCAAGCTGAGCCAGCCGGGAATCTCGAAGCATCTCCGCGTCCTCAGGGAGGCCGGGCTCGTCGAGAGCCACGCAGTGGCGGGAGACGGCCGGGTTCGCCTCTACAGCGTCCGACCCGCTCCTCTGCGGGAGCTGCAGCGCTGGCTGGGCAGGTTCTGGCAGGGACAGCTCGACGCATTCGCCGAGTACGCGCGCCAGCAGTCATGAACGAGGTGTCCGCTGAGGTCTATGTCCCGCTCGACCGAGCGCGCGCCTTCGAGCTGTTCACTCGTGACGTCGAGATGTGGTGGCATCGCGGAGAGCGGTATGGCGGCAGCGAGGTCGTCGGTCGCCGCTTTGAGCCGTGGGTCGGTGGTCGGTTCGTTGAAGAGCTCGCCGGCGGCGAGCAGGAGCGCGGCCGGGTCACCGCCTGGTCGCCGCCGACCCGGCTCGCCTTCAGCTGGCGCCAGAGCAACTGGCTGCCGCACGAGGTCACCGAGGTCGAGGTGACCTTTGTCGAGAGTGGCGATGGGACGCGCGTGCGCCTGCGCCATTCTGGGTTCGATGCGATCAGCAGCGGCGTCGGATGCGACGTCGGCTACCGCGCCGGTTGGGCCGAGCTGCTCGGCTGGTTCACAGAGTCCGTCAAAGACCGGAGGGAGACGCCGTGCACGTGAGCCTCTCGATCATGACCCCCAACCCGGGGCACGATGCGGAGGTCGTCGAGTTCCATGCGCCGCTACGGCGAGGCGGCGCGATCCCACGCGGGTCTCAGATTCGTCACCACGTTGCGCGACAGCGCGTCGGGCGACCTCGTCGGGCTGGCGGTGTGGGAATCGCCGGAAGCAGCGCAGGCGGCAACGCCGGCTCTGCACGCGGCGGTGAAGGGTGACGATTTCGACGCCTGGGTCGCCGCGATGCGCAACTTCAGGCTCGAGGAGGCGTAGCCGGGCCGAGATCTCAGGCGTCGCTGAGGTTCGAGCCCGCCCCCTGCGACGCTGTGGCCGCTGCCGCGCGGGCACGGCTCGACATCATGCTGACGCGCCGGGTGCGACGCTCGGTGGGCAGCGGCGCGGCGCGCCGGTTCAACCGCGTCACCACCAGCACCAACGACGGAACCGAGATCGCCATCACGCCGAGTCCGGTGAAGAACGCCAGAGGTGTGGCGATGTGCCCCACCAGGAACGCGAAGTTCATCCCGAAGAACCCGGTCAGGAAGGTGAGCGGGAGGAAGATGGTGGCGACCACCGTCAACCGGCAAGTCTGCTCACCGAGCCGGTTCGAGATCGAGGTGAGGTAGGCGTCGAGCGAGCTGCTCACCAGGTCGCGGAATGAGTTCGACCTCTTCGGCGATGCGCACGGTGTGGTCGTAGACGTCGCGGAGGAACAACTGCGTCTCGTTGCCGATGCGCGGCGTGCGCGGCGAGGTGAGCGACTGCAGCAGGTCACGCTGCGGCCCGGTGACCCGCCGCATCGTCAACAGGTCACGCTTCAGGCCGAAGATGGTCCGCAGTGTGTCGCGGTCGGGATTCTCGAGCACCGCGTCTTCGACGTTGTCGATCTTGGCTCCGATGTGGTCGAGCAGCGGGAAGACCGAGTCCACCAGGCTGTCGCAGATGCGGTAGAACACCATGTCCGGCGGAGCCGCGCACAGCTCGGGTCTCAGCTCCAGCTGCTTCTCGAGCGCCACGATGGCCGGCATGCGTTCGGTGGTCACGGTGACGAGGTAGTTGTCCCCGATCAGGAAGTGCACCTCCGCGAGCCCGATGCTGCCATCCTCGACACGGATGGCACCGAAGAGGACGACGAAGAGCTGGTCGCCGTAGTCGTCGAGCTTGGGTCGCTGGTTGCTGTTGCGCAGGTCCTCCACCGCCAGGGGATGCACGTGGAACTGGGCCGCGATAGCGTCGATCTCGGCATCGTCGGGCATCTCGCAGTGGACCCAGAGCACCTCGCCGGGCGTGGGGTGGACAGCCTCGAGGTCGGCGACCCCATGAACGGCGTCCAGCAGGTGGCCATTGAGGCGGGCACGAATCACGGCCCTGCCGATGCTACCGGCACGCGGCCCGACGTGGCGTGGCCGGGAACGGAAACCGTCCGGCGGAGACGACGCGAGGGACCGAGCCGGGCCCGGTCCCCCTGCGCGTCTCGATTCGATTACGGGTGCTGCGTGATGTGGTTGCTGTGCTCTGTGACGTGCGTGATCCCGCTGCGCGAGTCGATCACGATCCCTTCGGTGGGCGCGGTGACCGTGCCGCCGTTGGAGGTCAAGGTCGCGGTCAGCGTGTTGCCGGAGTTGGCAATCAGGTAGATCGCCGCCGAGCCCGACGCCCCCCCCAGAGCGAACTGGTTATGGTTTGCTGTGAGGCTGACATCGCCACCGCATGGTGGATTGGGCGCGCCGCAGTTGCCTCCACTGTACCCGGCCTCCGCGTCGAGTCCGTCTCCCGCGTAGCCGCTGAAGGTGTTGCCGTTGACTGTTGCATTGCTCGTCCCGGAGGTGTCACTGAGAACGAAGACACCCTCGGCCGCGTATCCGCCGGTGCCGGCCAGGGCGCTGAAGTGGTCGGCCTTGACCGTCGCCGGGCCGCTGCTGCCTTCGAGAAGGGCTCCCTGGAAGTTCCCGGTCACGGTGCTGTCGGTGAACGCCACCGTGGCGGCCGCGCCAAGCGTGTAGAAGCCGATGCCGAAGTAGCTGTTGTCAGCCACCGGGCCGAGCGTCACGTTGTGGACATTGACGGTATCCGCGCTCGCCGCGTCCTCGTACACGGCGATGTCCATTGGAGAGACGCCATCGGTGCTGCTCTCGTCCGGCGTGATGAATGCTCCCTGAACAGTCAGGCCGTGGATGTCGGTCTTGCCGTTGGTGCCGCTCGCGTTGTTACTGACCTGGATGACGGCGTAGTAGCCCAGGCTGATCTCATCGGTCTGGCTTCCGTCGATGATGGTGTTGGCGGCACCCGCGCCCTCGAGGGTAATGGGCTTGGTGAGGTTGACGGTCTGGTGGTAGGTGCCCGCGAGGACGTGGACGATGGCCCCGACCGGCGCGGCGTCGACGGCGTACTGGAGCGTCGCGCAGGGAGCCTGTTTGGTGCACGGATTGGAATCGCTCCCGGTCGTCGAGACAAAAACGTTCGTGGTTCCCACGGTTGTCGAGGCAAAGGCGTGCCCGGCGCCGGCGGCCAACCCCCCGAGTACCGCGATCGGCGCGGCAAGCAAGACAAGACGTCGCATGAGGATCCCCTTCCCAACGGAGGCCGCGTGCAATCGACGCAGCACAGTTGACGACAGTGTACGCCCTTGTACGCCAAGCGGTTTCCGATGGCAAGAAGCGTTGCAGCGATACACGCCAGGAACATGTGATCGTCCATGTCACACGTCAGGCGCAGAAAGGAGCGACGCCGCGGTGGCTTGGAAAAACTCACCCGGCCGTGGTCGAATGCATTCTCATGTCTCGTCGAACGATCAGCGCAGCTCGGACCGTCTGCAGGTGAGCATCGACTACCACTTCATCACCGTCTGGCACGTGGCGGGTTCAGCGCATGAGGTCGCCGATGTGCTCCGCGACGCGGACACCCTGCCGCGGTGGTGGCCCTCGGTCTACCTCGACGTCGCCGAGGTACGCCCCGGCGGACCTGACGGGACGGGCCGCGTCGTCGAGCTGCTGACCAAAGGCTGGTTGCCCTACACGCTGCGCTGGCGGATCACCAGCATCGAGCCGGTGACGGACGAGGGGTTCGCGATCGGAGCCTCGGGCGACTTCGTCGGGAGCGGTCGATGGACCTTCGAGCAGGAGGGCCCTGAGGTGCGGGTCACGTACGACTGGCGGATCCGCGCCCAGAAGCCGCTGCTGCGGCGCCTCACCTGGCTGCTCCGACCGGCCTTTGCCGCCAACCACCGCTGGGCGATGGCCCGCGGTGAGGAGAGCCTCAGGCTGGAGCTGCGCAGACGGCGCGGTGTCACAGCGGTGCCCGAGCCGCCGCCCGCGACCTTTCGAAGGCTGCGGCGGCTCGGGGCCTGGCTCCCGGGACCCGGTCAGGACTCCTAAGTCGGCCTGCGGCGCCGGCGGCCGAAGCCGATGGCGCAGAGGGCGAGGCCGCCGACCAGGGGCAGCGGCTCGAAGCCGGCGCTCTGGACCGCGGGGAGCGGCGCCTTGACCAGGCACGGGCCCGACGTCTGGTTGGCGATGCGGAGCTTGTTGATGGTGTTGTCGTCCGCGTAGGCGATGTGGCTGCACCCGCGTGGATCCAGGGTCTCGGAGATGAAGTCGAGGAGGTTGCGGTTGGAGGTCGGCGCCACGCAGGCGATCCCGAGGTTGCAGATGTCCCCGATGTGCATCGGTGTCTTGGTGACCCTGGCTGTCTCCCAGTCGGCCTTCACCGGGCCACGTGTCAGGCTGCGCGTCTGCGACGCGATGAGGTACCACTGGCAGGTCGGTGGATAGGTGGGCGGGTTGCCGTTGCCCGGGCCGGGGCCGGCGCAGCCGCCCGGGTCGGCCTTGCCGAACGGGTCGGTGGGCAGGATCTCGGACGTGTGCAGGTACGAGACGGCCACGCTGCCCGGGTCCCCCGCGGCGATGGCCGGGAAGAAGTCCGTGCCGGTCTGCTTGACGGGACTTGCCAGGTAGGGGCGTCTTGGCACTGCCCGGCACGGTGCCGCCGCCGCCGTCCCACGTGGCGCCACCGTCGTGCGACCAGACCACGTACATGTTGTACTCACACGACGGGTCTGACTGGACGGTTCCAGCCGTCGATTCTGCTGCGCAGGTCGCCGGGTTGGCGTTGAGGTTTTGTTCGCGAAGCCGAAGTACGGGTTGCCCTGGTTGTCGAGGGTGAACCCGACGAAGGGGGTCGAGGCGTCGTGACCGACACCAGCGTCGAACGCCTGCTGCGGTGTCCAGGTGACGCCGTCGTCGTCCGAGTACGACACCCACAGGGTGTGGAAGGACTGGAGCATGCTGATGTTGCACCCGGTGGCGTTCTGCGCCAGGTCGGCGGCGATCCACGCGACGTAGATGCGCCCGGCGTGAGGCAGGCCGGGGCGCACGATCTTCACCTGGGCCGGGACCGTGTTGCAGAACGTGTAGCCCTGGGCGACGAGGGTCCCGGTCACGGCGCCCGGCGTGATCGCCGGCCCTGCCAGCACCTCCTGAGGAGCGCCGAACGTGGCCCCGCCGT
Source organism: Candidatus Dormiibacterota bacterium (assembly GCA_963823765.1). Lineage (GTDB taxonomy): Bacteria > Chloroflexota > Dormibacteria > Aeolococcales > Aeolococcaceae > Aeolococcus. Next base: position 156,598 of record CAWGML010000001.1, on the reverse strand, counting down.
CGTGGGAGATGTTCACCCAGATCTGGCTGGGCCCGTAGAAGTCGTGGTACATGAGCACGACCTCGGCGTTCCTGGTCGTGCCGCCCGTGGGGTCGACGCGTCCGTCCACTGCCGGTCGACGCCCAGGGGGTTGCAGCTGGTGCTGCCACACTGCGGGACGGCGCTGGTGCCGTGTGTCCAGGTGGTGCCGTGGTCGGTGGACTTCCAGACGTCGGCCTGCAGCGGCAGCGACCCCTCGCTCCCCGCCAGGTTGCACGCGTACAGCGCGTTGGACTGGTCGGTGGCGAGACACGTGTCACCGCTGTTGGGGTCGGGCGTGGTGGTCTGCGTCCACGTCTTCCCGTGGGTCGTCGACTTGTACACGAGGACCCCGCCGCTCGGGGTGCTGTCGTACAGGACGCCCTTGTTGTCGGAGACCAAGGAGGGCTCCCCGCCGAACGGGCCGACGTCAGCCAGCGTGAAGCCGGGGTCGTCGCTCGTGGCCGCGGCTGCGACCTGCGGCGGGGCCGCCATCAATCCGCTGAGGCTGAACGCTGCGATCGCGACGCCCGCGAGCACCATCTCGCGCCGATGCAGGAGCTTCATCTCCACCCCATCCTTCCGTACCGCTTCTGTCGTTCACCCGATGGCGAGGGCGCTATTTTGGCTTCCCCGCACCACCTATAACGAGCACCAACGGGATTTGCTTGCGCGGCGAGCTCCCGCCAACGATCAGGGGTGCACCCCGCTCCCCTGGCTCAGCACCGCGGGCAGGTCGGCCGCGTTGTTGCCCGAGCTCGACGGCAGTCCGAGCTGCAGGTCGATCACCGGGTCGAAGACGGCCGGGATGGCACCGCACCCCTGGGCGCCCGGGACGCTGAAGGTGTTGTCGCGTGCCTCCACCGGGGTCGGGGACCAGCTCATCGGCGGATCGGCCTGGCCGGCGGCGGTGGGGCTGATCAGGAGGTGCTGGATCACCGGCCCGATCGTGCAATTGGTCCCGAGCAGGACGTTGTTGAGGTGCAGCGTCACCGGGACGGTGGCGCCCAGGGGGGTGAGAGTCAGGTGGACCGGCCCGGCCAGGGTGAGGCTCACGGAGAGATCGTTGGCGGGTCCGACAACGGGCCCGACGATGGGCCCGAGCAGAGGAATCGTCCCCAGCAGCCCGCCCGAAACCGGCACCGGCTGCGAACTCCAGCTCCTGGCCGACCACCGGCGGGTGCAGGGTCAGCGACCCGTCCGGGTTGGGTGGGAAGGACGGATACCCGGTCAACCGGATGGCGCCCGGCGGCAGCTGCTGCGAGAAGCTCTTGATGGTCAGCGAACCGCCGGTGGTGACCTGGGTGATGCACAGCCGGCCGGCCGGGCACCGGTCGGCAAACGGGGGCGCGACCACACCGGGAGCGACGGGGACGTTCGCCGGCCCGCTTGGCGGGTTCGCCGGGTCGACCCGGCCGATGAGGTCGGCTCCGGTCTCGCTGATCCACAGCGCGTGATCGGCGCCGACGGCGAGGCGCATCGGCGCGGCGAGCGCGCTGCCCAGGGGAAACTCCCGGACCTTGCGCGTGGCCGGATCGATGCGGCCGACGTTCCCGGCCGCGCCCTCGGTGAACCACACGCCACCGTCCGGGCCGCTCACGATCCCGAGCGGCACGGCGTCCGGGGTGGGCGTCTTGATGGTGGCGATGTGTCCGGTGACGGGGTCGAGCCGGCCGATGTCGCTGGTGCCCGAACTCGGTGAACCACAGGTCACCGTCCGGACCGGTGGCGATCCCGATCGGGGCGGCCGTCCCCAGCGGAGAGTGGACCTTGTGCAGAACGACGGCTCCGGTGGTTGGGTCAAGCCGGCCGACGGCGTCAGGGGTCACCTGGGTGAACCAGATGGCGCCGTCCGGGCCGGCGGTGATCCCGCGCACGTCACCTCCCCTGCGCAGCGGGTACGCGGTGAAGTGACCGGCGACGTCGACACGGCCGATGACTGAACCGAAGAACCCGGTGAACCAGAGGGCTCCGTCGGACCCGGCCGTGATCTGCAGGGGTTGCGCCCCGGCAAAGGCCCCGGCGCCCGTGGGCAGCTCGTACATGGTCATGGCGCCGCTCGCAGGGTCGATGCGTCCCACCCGCGGGTTTGCGGACGACTCATCGGTGAACCACATCGCGCCGTCCGGGCCGGCAGTGATCGAGTTGAGTGATCCATGGGACCCCGCCGAGTTCGCGGGCACGGCGAACTCGGTCAGGTGCCCGGCGGAATCCACCCGTCCCACGGCGAACCCGGTGTTCTCGACGAACCACATCGTTCCACCCGGGCCGGCCGCGATGCCGACCGGGGCGGAGTCGAGGGACGGGACAGCGATGGTGGCCGGCGGAGTCGCGCTCGCGCCCGCCGGGACGGCGAGGCTCACCGCCATCAGCACCGCGGACAGGGCTGCGATGGAGGTGGTGCGGCGAACGGGCCCAGCGCCGGGGTTGGTCAGCACGTGCTTGCCTCTCATCTTGGTCTCCCGGCACCCCTGTCCAGCCGCTCAGCGCACCTGGAATCCTAGCGTGCGACGGCGCCGGGGAGTAGCCTTCCATGCACCCGGCAGGGCCCGATGAGCGCAGGAGGACGAGGGGTGGCACAGTGCATGGTGGCCGAGCACGGCGGCGAGGCGAGGAACTGCGACCAACCAGCCACGCATTACGTCCTGAGCAAGCTCGGGGTCCACTCGGCCTTCATCCCCCTGTGCACGCGACACAAGGATGAGGTGGCGAGCTCCCCGGACGTGGTGCGAGCCATCACCGAGGCGCGCGGTCCGCGGTAGCTCCAGGCCGATCGGGGGCGCCCCGGAGGCCCACCGCAAGTTTCTCGGCGTGGAGACGTTCGGATAGGCACGTGGACACCACGTCCGCGTCTCTCTGAATGGAGGCATCCGAACTGTGGTCACGCACGTCCCTGCCCAACGACGGGCACTTCGCGGGCTCGCCCTGGTCTCCGTGACTGCCGGGCTGGTGCTCGGCGCCACACAGGGCGCGCTGTCAGTGTCGGCAAGCGCGGCGACGCCCCAGGTGGGCGCGCCACACATCCTCTGGACGAACGCGGGCGCACCCCCGGCGGCTCGCGCCAACACCCCCACCCCGCAGGAGGCATCCAGCGACCTGATCTTCCACACCGGCGCCGTCGAGCACCATCCCAAGGTGTACATCGTCTACTGGGGCGCCGCCTGGCAGAACGGCTTCACGCAGACGAGCACGACCTCGCAGCTCACCTACACCAATGTGCAGGCGATGACATATGTCAACGATTTCTTCGCGGGCATGGGCGGCACCAAGTACAACGGCCTGCAGACCCAGTACTGCGACAACATCGGCTCCGGCAGCACGTCATGCGCAGGCAACGCCTACGCGCACTACGTCACCAACACGAGGAAGGTCCTCGCGGGCGTGTGGATCGACCCCAGCCCAGTCCCGGCGGCCATCGTCACCAGCGGTCTCGCCGAGCAGGTCACGCAGGACCCCATCGCACAGGAGGCGATGAAGGCCGCGACTCATTTCAACCCCAAGGCGATCGACCCCGACGCGACCGTGTTCGTGTACACGCCTCCGGGCACCACGGCCACCGCGTACGGCACCGTGTACTGCGCCTACCACAATGAGATCGCCAATGTCGGCGGCAACGGTCTCAAGTACGCGTTCCTGCCCTACGTCCCCGAACAGGGAGCTGGCTGTGGCGCCAACTACGGGTACCGTACGGACGACGCGTTCGGCCACGGTTACATGGACCCGTACAGCGAGGCGTCCGGCCACGAGTACGCCGAGGCGGTGACCGACCCGGACACCTTCCCCTACCAGGACGGCTGGAACGACGCCTCGCAGTCGGAGAACGGCGACAAGTGCGCGTATTTCAACGTCACCGACCTGCCATTCGGCAGCCAGATGTTCGCCGTCCAGCCGTTGTGGAGCAACGAGGCCAACGGCGGCACGGGTGGATGCGCGTTCAAGCGGGGAACCGGTCCCGCGCCCGTCCCACCCGCTGGGTACCCGACCGTCTGAGCGCTCGCGGCTGCTCCTATGTCGCTGCCGGCGGCGCGCTCCGCGGCGGAGCGCGCCGTCAGCTCACCTCGTGCTCGTACACGATGAACGAGGTCAGCTGACCGACCGTGTCATACAGTGACCTCGCCGCACCGTTGAACGCCTGGGTGTGCCAGTACACGCGCTCCGCGCCGCGCTCGCGCGCGGTGGCGTAGACCGCGTCGAACAGGGCTCGCGCCGCTCCACCGCCCCGCTGGGCAGGGTCGACATACAGGTCCTCGAGGTAGCAGTACCCGGCGGTGCTCCACGTCGAGCCGTGGAAGACGAGGTGGGCAAGCCCGATCGGCGTGTCCGAAGGGTCGACGGCGACGAGCCCGAGCATGCCCTCGCCACCGTCGCAGAGCCGCGCGAAGGTCACCTCGGTGACAGGGTCGGGTATCTCAGCACGGTAGAACGAGATGTACCCCTGCCACAGCTCTCGCCACCGCTCCACGTCGGTGGGCCGAAGGCGACGAACGCGACCCGCGCGGTCGACTCTCAGGGGACGGTGACCTTGCCGTGCATCGTCGCGTAGCCGTGGATGGCGCAGTAGTACACGTAGCTGCCGGGCCCATGGAAGGTGAACGTGTACTGCTGGTTGGGCGACAGACCCGGGTCGCCGAATCCCGTGTCCGTCCCCGTGCCACCGCCATGGCCGGAGCACGCGGAGGGCGTGCACCGGGTGATGGTGTGGGTGACACCGGTGTGGTTCGTCCAGGTCACGCTGTTGCCGGCGGCGACCTTCACCCTCGTCGGCTGAAAGCAGAACAGGTGCGAGCAAGTGCTGCTGCTGGGCACGATGCTGACGCTCTTGTTGGCCATGGCCGCGGCTGCGGGCCTGGCAGCCACGGCCGACTGGGCGGCCAGGATGGCGAGACCGGTGACCGCGACCACCGCAGCAGCCGCTGAACGACCCCTTCTCATCGCGACGTTCCCCCTGACAACCATTCGCCGGGCATCCGCCGGGACGCCGACGGTCACCTCCGCATCATGGGTGGGCTGCGTCGCAGCGAGTAGCCGACCTTGGTCGTACGACCCGTTGCATCCTCGCGCGCACAGCGAGGGCAGGGCGCACGCGGCGCCCCGCCCTCTGCGCGTTTGTCAGAGAGCTGGCTCGGTCAGCTGGCCTCGTTGGCGTCGACCGCGCCGATCCAGGTGCTCCAGTTGCGGCCGAACCAAGGCCCCCGGTTGGGGTCGGTGTGGCTGTTGGTGTACTCACCTGCGAACCAGATGCGTCCACTCCCGTCGAACGACGTCGCCTCGAAGTCGCCCCAGCGGCACACGGGAAGCGTCGACGTGCCGCACAGCCTGGGCCTGTAGGAGGCCTGTCCCGCGTGCAGCAGCCGCCCCTCGGAGGTGAAGTTGGCGCTGCCGGCATCGCGCACGGTGTACCGCGTCTCCGGGTTGATGGTGTGGCCCATGCGCTCGTACACCATGACCACGTTGCCCTCGTTGTCGGGCATCAGCGCCGGGTAGCTGGCCGCGGTGTCCCCCGAGAAGCCGAAGTAGTTGCTGGTCACCGTCGCATCGTCGGCCGGGAAGGCGCGCGTCTGCGCCCACTCGATGGCGGGCACCACGTGCGTCCCGTTGTCGAGCCCTGTCTCCCAAGCCGCGTAGATGGTGTTGTTCCTGAGGACCGGGGTTGCGGAGATGCGCAGGTCGAACGCGTCCACGCAGGCGCGGCAGGTGGGCTCGTCGGCCGCGGGCGGGAAGAAGAACGGCTGCGTGTCCGCGAGATACGTCCCAGTGAAGGTGGGCGCCTGGCCACCGTTGTCATGCGCCAGCTGGGTTGCTCATGTTCCACACGATCAGACCCCGGCAGGCATCGGCCGCGCTGCTGCAGAAGTGCCCGTTGAGCAGGTCCGGGCCGTCGTCGGTGGACACGAAGACGCCGGTCGAGGAGATGCCGCCGGGCGAGGAACCGGTGCCCTGGATGGTCTGGACGGGCTGGACCGTGTCAGCGAGGAACGGACCGGTGTTCTGGTTGGTGCCGGGGCCCGTGCCCTGGATGTGCCGGAAGCCGTCGGCCACGAAGTTGTCCGTGCCCTTCTCCATCTGGGAGAGGTTGGCCTCGAACACCTCGGCGTAGAAGCCCGGACCGGCTGAGTTGAACATGTTCGCGGAGAAGAACACCGCCTGCCCGTTGAAGCCGATCTGCGTGTAGTCGGCGGCGTAGGTGCTGCCATCGGACATGTCGAACTCGTAGACGTTCCACGAGCCCGTCGGGTCGTTCGTCTGGCTCACCGCGATGTAGTACACCGACTTGAAGACGCAGTCCGGAGCGATGCCGAGGCCGTTCTCCACCTGGAGCATGGACGCGATGAAGCGGTGGTCGAGGGTGTCGTACACGGCGCGCGGATCGCTGAGGAAAGGCTGGCTGCCGTGGCTGACATCACAGGGCTGGCCGTTGGCGCCGGTCACATTCGGCACCCCGAAGAATGCCTGTCCAGAGACGGGGAACCCCGACTGCACCTGCCCGGAGGGACTGAGCACCTCCCACTGGGTGTTGACCCCCTGGAGGACGAAGTTCGGGGACGCGGCCAGGCCCTGGTCGGGAGGGTTGCAGCCCTGCGCAAAGTACGAACAGGTGGTGTTCGACCCCTGCTGGCCCATGAAGCTGGCAGCGAGCCGCGCCGTGCTACCGGCGCCCTTCGAGATGGCGGTGGTGGCGGCGGACCCCGATGTCCGGGCTGCGTTGTCACTGCCCGGGCCCTTCGGGTTGCGGTCAGGGAGCTGGTCCTGGCTGCCGCTGTTGCTCGAGCTGGTGGCCGGAGGAACGGCCGCGCGCGACGCGGGTGTGACGGTGTAGTGCGCCACGACGTCGGCATCGGCCCGCTGCGAGGTGAACGTCACCTTGGACGGCGCGGTGCTGGCACGCGCCGGTTGCTGGCTGGTCAGTCCCGTGGCGACCGCCCCCAGGATGGCGATCCCCGATGTCAATGCGGCGAGATGTCGCCGCCGATAGCTGCGATGGCGCACTGAAGCTGCCTCCCCATGTTGCTGACGACTGAAGCGTCGGGCGTGGAACCTATCCACCCACACCGGGGTGAACTATGACGCGCCGGCCTCGTCAGCGTCGAGCGGCTCCCGTGGTGCCCATACCTCCGTACTCTTCGGTGCGTGGCACAGGCACTGGGCGTCGCTCGAGCCCTGGCGACGGCCGAGCCGCGGGTGTTCTGGCTCGACACGGCGATGCGCCCGCCGCCACGACCACCTCTCCTCGGCAGTGTCTCGACCGATCTCGCGATCGTGGGCGGCGGATTCTCCGGGTTGTGGACCGCGGTCCTCGCCAAGCAGCGCGACCCCTCTCGCGACGTGCTGCTCCTCGAGGGTGAACGCATCGGCGCCGCGGCAACCGGGCGCAACGGAGGCTTCTGCTCCGCGAGCCTCACGCATGGCGAATCCAACGGCCGGCTCCGATTCCCGCGGGAGTACGGCACGCTCGAGAGGCTCGGGCGTCAGAACCTCGACGAGATCGACTCCTGGGTGGCGACACATGGAGTTGGCGACTCGTTCAGGCGAACAGGCGCGATCACCGTGGCCACCGCACCGCACCACGTCGAGTGGCTGCGCGAGAGCCCCGGGGAGTTCCTCGACCAGGCGGCGATGCGCGCGCAGGTCAACTCGCCGACCTTCGTGGCCGGCTCATGGGAGCGCGACACCACCGCGATGGTGGACCCCGCCGCGCTGGCGTGGGCCCTGGCCGCCGCGGCCGAGGCTGCCGGTGTGCGGATCGCGGAGAGCACGCGCGTGCGCCACCTGGCGCGTGATGGCTTACGCCTGCGGCTGACCACGGACCGGGGCACCATCGTGCGTGCCCGGCAGGTGGCGCTCGCCACCAGCGCCTTTCCGCCACTCCTCCGTCGCCTGCGGCTGTTCACGGTGCCCGTCTACGACTACGTGCTGGTCACCGAGCCACTCTCGGCGGCCCAGTTGGAGTTCGATCGGCTGGCGCAACGGCGCCGGTGTCAGCGACATGACCAACCAGTTCCACTACTACCGCATGACCGCGGACCACCGCATCCTGTGGGGTGGCTACGACGCCATCTACCACTTCGGGCGCAGGCTGTCGCCCGCGTTCGAGCAGCGCCCGGCGACCTTCGAGAAGCTGGCACACCACTTCTTCGACACGTTTCCGCAGTTGGAAGGGCTTCGGTTCACCCACCGCTGGGGCGGGGCCATCGACACCTGCACGCGATTCTTCGCCTTCTTCGGCACAGCGTTGAGCGGCCGCGCCGCCTATGCGCTCGGTTACACGGGGCTCGGAGTGGGCGCCAGCCGGTTCGGCGCCAACGTCATGCTCGACCTGCTCGCCGGGGAGGCAACCGAGCGCACCGAGCTTCAGATTGTGCGGCACCGGCCGCCACCGTTCCCGCCCGAGCCACTGGCGTTCGCGGGCATCCAGGCCACCCGATGGTCGCTGGCACAGGCAGATCGGAACGCCGGGCGGCGCAACCTCTGGCTGCGACTGCTCGACCGTCTCGGCCTCGGATTCGACTCCTGAGCACTCAGGTGGGCCAAGCCGTAACACATCCCCGCCTCACAGCCCTCTCATGGGTGTGAGCAGGGTTGCGCGGAGGCGGATGGCGCTTGCGGTGTCGCTCATCGCGCTGTCCGGATGCGCGTCGGCCGCCTCATTGCGGCTGGCGCCGAACCTCGTCGCTCCTCTCAGGGCCTCCCCGGCGCCGATCGTCATCACAACCTCGTCGACGCCGGCACCCGCACCTGCCGGCGTTCCGCCGCCGCCAACCCCGGCGAGCGCATGCTCGAACCCGCTCGTCCTGGCCACCTGGACCACGACGCAACTGGCCGAGCAGACCGTGGTCATCCCGGTGGATGAGGGCCACGTGGGCTCGATCACCGCCGAGGTCGCCGCGGGCGCGGGTGGGGTCATCCTGTTCGGGTCACACGCCCCCGTCACGCTCGGTCCCCAGCTCGCGACCCTCGCCGCGCGGGCGCCGAATCGAATCCCTCCGTTCGTGATGACGGATGAGGAAGGCGGTGACGTGCAGCGCATGGCCAACCTCGTCGGGTCGGTGCCGTCCGCTCGAGTGATGGGCGCAACCATGAGCGCGATCGAGATCCGCGCCATGGCCGCGCGGTTGGCGACCCGGATGCGAGCTGCGGGAGTATCCATGGACCTAGCTCCGGTGCTCGACGCCGACGGTGGTGTGGGGCCCAACAGCCATGACGCGGACGGCACCCGTTCATTCAGCGCCGACCCGGCGATCGCGACACGGGATGGCCTGGCGTTCGCTGCGGGGCTCCGCGACGGCGGCGTGGTGGCTGTCGTCAAACACTTCCCCGGGCTCGGCGGGGCCACCGGCAACACCGACATGATGGCCGCATCCACCCGGCCTTGGAGCGCCCTCCAACACTCGGGCCTGCCTCCCTTCGAAGCGGCTGTCGCCGGCGGCGTGGAGGCAGTGATGGTGAGCAACGCCCTCGTGCCTGGTTTGACGACGCTGCCGGCGAGCGTCTCGCCGGTCGCTGTCACCACGATCCTGCGCGAACGGCTTGGATACCAGGGCCTGGTGATGACCGATTCACTCACCGCGACCGCGCTCAGGGCGGCCGGCTATTCGCTGTCCACCGCCGCGGTCGCCGCGGTTCGGGCTGGTGTCGACATGGTGCTGTACAGCGCCACGGCAGCGACCGTCGCCGGGGTCAGCAACCGGGTGGTGGCGGCGCTGGTGGCCGCGACCGACGCTGGGATGCTCGAGCGAGCCCGGTTGGTCAGCGCCGTGACGCACATCCTGGCTGCGAAGGGGATCGACCTCTGCGGCTGAGCCGCCGCGCCCGCCGCGCTTGACTCCCCCGGGCGGTGAACGCCATGATCGCGTCGAATCGTTCAGAGCCAGGGAGGGGTCGTCAGCGAGCATGGCGGTGTCCCGTCCGCGCCGCCGCCGCCTTCTGATCGCTGTCGCGCTCGGAGCCGTCGGCGCCGGCGTTGTCGGAGCCTCGACGTCGACGCCGGTCCCTGCGGCAACCGCCGGGGCCGCCGTCTGCGCCGGTCCCGCCAGACCGGCTCCATCGGCTGCCGCGCACACAGCCCGGCGCGGCGCGCCGAGGGGAGCCGGCCGCGGCAGCTCCGCGGCGACCCAGCCGGCCGCCGGCGGGTTGCGACGCGTCCACGCCGCTTCGCCTGCCAACGCCGGCGGGCGAGCCCGCCAGGGAGGCGGCAAGCAGACATCCGTCGCGGGACGGTCTGCCTCGTCGGTGCCACCCGCCACCGTGGTGTCGCCTGCGCTCTGGTCCCCAACGCCGCCGACGAAACGCCACCGGCACGCCAACGCCACCACGTGCGCGCAGGTGCCGACCGGTGCGGTGGTGCAGACGAACGAGGCCACGCAGGCACCCCAGCCGGCCAACGTGGCCTGGTCACCGTCCGGGCCGCTCGCGACGGTCGGGCTCCTGCTCATCCTCGCGTCGCTCCGTCCCCTCATCCGGGCGCGGAAGCGAGGTGCGCGAACGGGAGGGGGACCACCGGCGCGCGCCGTCCACCACGGATGGTGGATACCTCTCACACGTCCGGTGCCGGCTTCGCATGGCAACGCGGTGTGGGCCTGGCCGGTGCACCGCGAGTACCTTCTCAGCCGCCTCGGCTGAGGCTTCCAAGCGGCCCCGACGCGGCGCAGAATCGGGGCGCCAGGCTTCGTCGGCGGCTTGCCCAGGCCGCGAGCACGCAAGCGCAAGGAGGCCAGAGATGGACGGTCGAAGCTCTCATCGAAGCATCCGCCTGGGGGTGGCGCTGCTCATCACGGCTGCCTCACTGGGGCCGGCGCTCTTGTGGTCGCCCCCGGCATCGGCCAGCGTGACAGTGACCTCCCATTTCATCTGGACAGCGACCTCGTCGAACACCTCGTCGTTCGTCACCAGCCTCGACAACGGCGCTGTCAACGGCCTGCCGAACGCGATGTTGTTCGTGACTTCGAACGACACACCTGGAGGCGTGTGCGGGTGCGTGGAGGACACCTCTCCCATCGGGGTGATCTACGGCCTCTTCGGAGGTGACAGATGGGCGATCGTCAACGAGGACGAATCGAACATCCCCATCGGTGCGCAGTTCAACGTCCTGGTGGTGCCGCATCCCAACGCTGACGTCTTCATCCAGACGTCCACCTCCGCAAACACGAGCGGCGACAGCACCGACGATCGACTCCAAGCAGACGAATGGCAAGCCGAACGCCCTGCTCCAGGTCACCTTTGTCACCACTGGCGGCCTGCAGATCCTCAACCACACGGTGGGCGTCACGTTCGCGAACAACCGGGCTGCGATCTTCAACGAGGACACGACCGCGATGCCCGTGGGCGCGCGCTTCAACGTCATGGTCGGCGCGGGGAAGAGCAATGGTGGGAAGGCGGTCATCCAGCAGACCGGCTTCGGCAGCGGGAGCAACTCGATCATCAGCAACGCCCGGACCAACGGCAATCCCAATGCGATCATCTTCGACACCCCCAACTTCGATCCCGCGTACCTGGGGGGTGTGTACGACACCGCACCGAGCGGAATCAGCTACCTGGCCAGCCCCACCGACCAGTGGGCGGTCACCCAGCAGGACGGGACCGCGATGGGCAACGGACCCGCCTTCAACCTGCTCATCTACTGGAGTTGAGGAGCAGGCGATCGTCGACGGCAGCCGTCCGCGGCGCTACGCTTAAGCACGCCCGCTCGGGAACACGCTGAGGACACCGATGGCCAAGACCACCATCCGCGAGCTCGCCGAGATCGTCAGCCTGCAGAAGGGGCGACACCGACGCCCCGAGGATGGCGTGTGCGCGATGGAGCTTGTCGCCTGGATGGCCGGCGAGAAGCACAGTGACCACCCGCAGTCGGTCTCGCCTGTCATCGCGGCGTTCAGTCGCTCGTTCAATGACGCGCTCGAACCCGCACGCCGGCAGCGGCTGGCGCTGCTGAGCCCGCGGATGATCGGAACACGCGGCCCGCGAGAGCTCGAGCTGGCTCGCTGCGAAGCCCTCTGGGACTGGATGATCGCGACAGCCGTTCCCGAGTGGCTGGCGGCGGCGCAGCGCCTCGACCTGGCCACAGCCGTCTTCAACGAGCGCGCTGCCGCTCTCGAGGCTGCGATCGTCGCGCTCGACGTCTACGGTCACGTGCGCGTGCGTCCCGCTGACGACGATCAGACCAACGCCGAGGTGACCGGCGCGCTTGCCGCCGCGGGCATCACCGGGGCCTGCGTCGCCGGAATGGACGCGGCTGACGGTGCCAGGGGGTCCCGTGCCCGGCGACGTTGGGACGCCGCTCGTGTCGTGGCGCGCGCCGCCGCCTGGTCGGTTGCCGAACACGAGGCCCCCGACAGCGCAGGCAGTCGCACGTGGCTGTGGCAGACGTCCGACGTTCTCTGCGAGAGCGCATTCCAGCTGCTCGACCGCCTGATCGGACCGCCGCCGCCGCCGTGCGCGGAGCCGGCGAGCCTGGGGGTGGCATGGTCCGTGGCTGAGTCCCAGGAGCTCACCGCGCCCGTCTCCTGAGCGCTGTGCGTGTCGGGGCAGCCTAGCCGGCGATGGAGGGCTGGCCGGTGGCGGAGAAGATCGTCGACCGATAGTACGCCAGCTCGGCGATGGATTCGCGGATGTCCTCGAGGGCCCGATGCGCCTCTCCCTTGGCGGGTGCGTGCGCGAGGACGTCGGGGTACCACCTCCGGCACAGCTCCTTGACGGTCGACACGTCGATCGACCGGTAGTGCAGGAAGCCCTCGATCGCGGGGAGCTGGGCTGCCAGGAAGCGGCGGTCCGTTCCTATCGAGTTGCCGCACAGCGGAACTGTCCGCGGTTCAGCGATGTGTGCGCGCAGGAAGTCGAGCGTTCGCACTCCGGCGTCTGTGACGGAGATCGACGAGGCCTGGATGGCGGTGAGCAGCCCCGAGCGTGCGTGCATGGCCCGCACCACGCCATCCATCTCCCCCAACTGCTCAGCCGAGGCGTGGATCACCAGGTCGGGCCCCTCGGCGACCAGCCTCAGCTCATCGTCGGTGATGAGCGTGGCGATCTCGACGATGGCGTGACGCGCCGGGTCGAGCCCGGTCATCTCAAGATCCATCCATGCGAGCACGCCACGATCCTAGCGGTCGCCACGCGTGTCGGCGTAGGCCCGCGCCGGTCGGCCCGGTGTTACCGCTTGACGAGGTCGATCGCGCTGCTCGAGCTCGGATGCCCCGAGGTGCTGATCGTGTACGTGACCGTCGTGTCGGGTGTGGGACGGGGCTCACCGATGACGCTCGACGGGAAGAACGTGAGCACGATGTACACCGGGCCGCCCGCGACGGGTCCCTTGACGGTGATGGTGACCGTGTTCGCGGATTGGCTCACCGTGGTGGGAAGCCGCTTGCAGGCGCCGTTGAAGGCAGTGCCGTGCGCGGTGAATGGATTGCTCGCCTCACTGGTCGACTGCACGATGTCGAACGCCTGGGTGCCGCCGGCTGAGGGCAGCGCGGCCCAGTACCGGAAGTCGTCGTTGAGGACGTGCTGGATCACCCCCCGATGGACCGTGTAGCGCACCTGCGCAAGGCTGCTCGCCTCGTCCCCGGCGAACGCCCCGCAGGAGGTGTTCGTGGCGGTGATCTGGCTCGGGAAGGTGATCGTGATCGACCCGCCCACCGTCTGCGCGTCCACCGTTGTCGGAACGCTGTCGATCCCTCCGGCGCCGCCGGCGGTGTAGGTGGTGGCGGCATCTCCACCAGTCAGGCTGGCGGCGTGGGGAGAGACAGTTCCGAGAGCGCCGTCGGCGAAGCCCACAGGGATCCCGTCAGGCAGGTGGTGCGCCGGCGCTATCGAGCCGCCGAGGTTGGTCGTGTCGAGGCTGGCCGTGATGGTCGAGCTCTGGTTGACCAGGATCGGGTTCGGCGATGCCACGCTCGTCAGCACCTGCCATGCGCTCACGATGAAGTTGCTGATCCCGCTGCCCGGCCCGCTGTTGACCCCCCACCAGTCGTTCTCGGCAGTGGTCGCCGCACCGGAGACGTTGTTGAAGACCTGCGCGGTCCCCGAGGCTGCCGTGTTGTTGTAGATCCGGCTGTAACTGATGGCGGTCGTCCCTCCGCCGGTGTACACCGCGCCACCGTTGGCTGTGTTCAGCGCCTGGTTGGCCGTGAACGTGTCGTCGGTCAGGGTCATGGAACCGCTGTCGACCCCGATCGCACCGCCGCCATTTCCGGTCGACGTGTTGGCTGTGAAGGTGGAGTCGCTGATCGTCCCGGTGACGGTGTTGGCGATGTTGACACCGCCACCGATGGTGGCTGCGTTGCCTGTGAAGCTGGAGTTGCTGATCGACAGAGAGGGGCTTCCGCCGCCGGCGGGCGCTTCCATGTCGACGGCGCCGCCGACGAGGCTGGACGTGTTGTTCGAGAAGACGCAGTTGGTGATCCCGACACTTCCGTACGTCTGGACCAGGCCGCCGCCGGGAACCGGACCGCCGGAACCCGAGTACGTGACGTTGTCGCTGACGGCGCAGTTGTTCAACGTGGTGGTGTCATCGGTCTGCGCGGCCGTGCCCGTGCCGTTGATGATCCCGGCGCCGCCGACCTCCCCGGTGCGTCCTCCCGAGATGGTGACGTCGCTGGCGGTGAACCCCACGCCACCATTGACGTTGGGGTCGATGTCGAACACCCGGAAGCAGCTGCTCGTCGTCGACGCCGTGCACGAGCTGGGTTGGACGGCGTTGATGACCGTGACCGCCGCGCCCGCCCCAGTGATGCTGACGCTCATGCCGCCGTTGGGGCCGACCTGCAGCTCACCGAGGGCCGAGGAGAGGTTGTACGTCCCCGCCGGCACGCTGATGGTGTTCGCTCCGCCGAGATTGTTGCTGGCCTCGACGGCGGCGCGAAGGCTGCAGTGGGCGCTGGCGGTGACGCATACCACGCTGGCCGGCACCAGCAGGCCTTCATCCGCGGTCTCGTCGACCGCGTACCCGAACGCGGCAACTCGCATGATCGGCGAGAGCACGCCGAAGAGGCTGGCTGCGAGCACAGCCCCGGCCATCACGGTGGCGACGAGTCGCAGCGGGCGCGTCCACGGGCGCGCAGACCGACCTCCGGTCCTCACCCCCACGCCGCGGACATCGACCTTGACGGTGTTCCGCGCGCCGTTCATGGATGCGTCGGGTAGATGCCCTGGAGGGCGATGATGAACGTGATCGCGAGGTAGGGCATCATGTTGTTGTGCGGTTGGCCGGCCCCTGCCTGGGACACCGCGTTGGGGCTCATGGAGAAGTCACCGCTCGCCTTGTACAGCGGCACCTGGGAGCGGATGTACGAGCTCTTGGACCACACCTGGTTGGTCGGGTCCGTCGACGCGCCGTTGGCATTGGCTGCGGCCTGTGCCGAGTGAGAGTGCGGTGACATCTCGCTCTGGATCACGGAGACTGCCTGCTCACCGCCCACCTCACCGAGGAATCGCTGGGTGAGCCCGGCGCCCTGGCCCTGCTGCAGAGGGGCACTCCCTTGCAGGTCGGGGAGCGCGAAGGTGCTGACGCCGTCGCCGCCGTACGTCGTGCCCAGGAGCGAGAACAGGGCAGTGTTCTGCGCGATGGGCAGTATCTGCCCGTCGCACCTGGCCCACCCCCTGGGCGCGAAGTTGCCGGAGAAGATGCGGATCTCGGCGAGGAAGGGGTCCATGGCGTGTGGATCCTCAGTGTCTGCTCAATTCTGGCTCGGGAAGATGCCCACCAAGGCGATGCAGATGTTGAGCACGAGGTACGGCGACATGTTCTCGTGGGGTTGGCCTCCCCCCGTCGCGAGGATGGCCGCGGGCGACATCGCCGTGTCCGGCGTCGCCGCGAATGCCGGGTACGCCTGCTGTGCCCATATATTGCCCGCCGGTGAGCCGACGTCGGCTGCTGCCACGCTTGCCGCGGGCACGTGGCCGTGTCCGGGCAACTCGGACAGTGACAGGGTATGAGCGGATTCGCCGCCCCTCTGGCCCAAGACGACGCCCGAGCCCACGTGGACCGGGATGCGCCCCCGGAGGTCCGGCAGCGCGAATGTTTGGATCCCGTTGCCGCCGTACGTGGTGCCCAGGATGGCGAACAGTGCCTGGTTCTGGTTGATCGGCAGCAGCTGCCCTGCGCACGACGCCCAGCCCCTTGGCGCGAATCCGAAGCTGTAGATGCGCACCTCGCCGATGAAGGGCTCAGACATTGCTCATCACAATCAATTCTGGCTCGGGTAGATGCCGAAGAGCGCCATGATGAAGTTGACGGCCAGGAAGGGAACCATGTTGTCATGAGGCTGGCCGCCCCCCGTCGAGGCCAGCGCCTGCGCGCCCATCGAGCTGTCCGGCGTCGGCCCGTATTCACTGTACGTGGGACTCGCCGCCCAGACCTTCCCGCCGGGCGCGTTGACGCCCTGGTTGGTCCGGGCGGCCTGGGGAATGTGCGAGTGCGACGGCAGCTGCGCCTGCGTCAGCGTCACCTCCTCCGAGCCCGCCGTCTGCCCGAGGGCGAAGCCGGTGGTCTGGTGCACGGGCACGCGGCCGAGGAGATTGGGGAGTGCGAACGTTGTCTGCCCGTCACCGCCGTACGTGGTGCCGATGAGGCTGAAAAGCGCGTCATATTGGGAGATCGGAAGCAGTGATCCATCGCACAACGCCCAGTCCGCCGGAGCGAAGTTGCCGGCGAACATGCGGATCTCACCGATATATGGGTCCATGTCGTCAACCCTCGGCTGTGGGTGATGTCGCGAGGCTGAACGCGGCTTCGAAGTAGAGGCCATCCACGTGTCGCCGGACGGGGACCAGGAAGAGCGCGAGGCGTCCCAGCTCCGGGTGAGCAACCTCGTAGATGCGCTGCGTCGGCGCTGTCGCGCTCGGTGTACGGAAGATCAAGGAGAACTGTTCGTACCCCCGCACCGCGGGGCGGTCCAGCACCTCGACCAACTCCGCGGCCACGGTTGTCTCCGGGCCGGTTCGGACAGTGAACATCGAGCGGAGATGGGCGGTGAACGCGCCTTTTCCGGCGGCGGCGACCGGCGTCTCGAGTGTCATGCCACGACGCTCGCGAGCGGGCGCCGTGCGGCGGTCGCGGGCGCCCACTCCATGAGGAGGTGCACGTCGCCATCGCCGACTGTGCGAAAGCCCAGGCGGCGGTAGATCGCCAGTGCGTGCTCGTTGAGGCGGTCCACGTGGAGTCGCACCGGAACGCGCCTCGCGGCGCCCTCCTCGAGCAGAGCCGCGACCAACCGCGTGCCGAGGCCTCGGTTGCGGTGCGATGCCAGCAGCGCGATGTCGAGGAGCAGGATCACGTGGGCGCGGCGCTCGACGTACAGCCGGCCTGCCGGTGTCCCGTCGACGAGCACGAGGCAGTAGTCGGCGTCGGGATGGTTGGCGCGGTAGGAGCGGGCCTGGGCGTCGAACTGCATGGCGAGGAATGCTTCCTTGGTGGTGGCGGGCCAATCGACGAGCGCCATCTCCTCCGCACGGGTTGCGGCGTACACATCGCGAAGGAAGGCGTCGTCCTGCCCCCCGACCGGCCGCAGGCTGATCGTCGCCTGGCTCATGACCACAGCCTGTTCACCACCGCTTCGCAGCGGTGCGCTGCCGACGCCGAACCGATCGGCACGACGAGAAGTGGAAATGATCCCAACCCGTGATGGGAGACCGTGTACGTGCCCTGTCCGAAGCCAAGTCGCTGCGCCCTGACAAAGACCAGCGTGAAGGCCTCACCCCCCGGCGCCGGGGCGGGCGACCGAGGCGGGACAGGCAGGTCGGTGACGCTCTCCAGCCGGCAGGCGACGCTGCGGCCTGCGCCCACGGCGAAGCGGAAGTCGGTGCCGACCAATGACGCGAACTCGGACTTGGTCATGGTCGGTGCCGAGCTGCTGGCGTGTGCGATGACGAGCGGCATCGCGAAGAGCGGCGGCACTGCGGCGGCGGCGGTGGCAGCCCCGACAAAGAGGTCGCGTCTCGATATCCGTCGACGGAATGCGGTTCTGTCCGCATCGTCGGTGGCGCGTCCCTCGGGGACGACGCCTACGCCGGAGCGCTGGCGCATCTGGGATCCAGGTCTCGCCTCATCACGACCCCCGGCGACGGCATGGCGGCCGGCACGGCACCAGCGCCGGCCGCAGAGTACGGAGAAGCTGGAGGCGATGGCAACCAAGACTTGTAAAGACCGCGAAGGCTGCCGAACCTGTGAGGGTCATGCCAGTCGTTGTTGTTGTTGAGCCCGATGTCGTTGAGCCGCGGTGGCGTCCGTCTCAGGATGTGTACGCGACCGTGCCACTCTTGGTGGCTCCGACCACGGAGACCATATAGCCGTCCCCCGAGGTCACGGGCCCGAAGTTGCTGTAGTCGGACCCGAACGTGAAGACGACCCGCGTCGCAGAGTACGAGCTGACCACCAGGCCGATGCAGTCGCCGGACTGGCCGGCCGTCCACTGCTGCGTGGTCTCGGTGAAGAGCAGGGCGGTGCCGAAGTCCTGGCCGCTGTCGTTGCAGCCGGCCGGCGAACCGGCGGGCTCGCTGCCGAAGTTCTTGCCCGTGACGGTCACGGTGGGAGCCGACGGAGTGCCTGTGAAGGCGACCGAGGTGATCTTTGGACCCTTCGTCGTGAAGGTGCGGTCCGCCCCGATGGCGCGCCCGGCAGCGGTGGTCGCCACCAGGCGGTAGTGGTACAGGGTCCCCGCCTGCAGGCCGGTCAGCGTCGCCGACACCGGCACTCCCGCGGTCCCCGAGCCCGCGGAGACCTCCGGCGTCGAAGCATCGTACCCCGTGGTCAGGCCGTAGTCGAAGTGGTACGTGGTCGACATGCCGCCTGGGTTGACCGAACCACTCACCTTCGCCGAGGTCGCCTTCAGCGTGCCGGCTGCACCCGTGCTCGCCGTGGCAAGTGAGTACGTGGTCGTCGAGACACGCGCGATGACCGTCTCCCACCCGAAAGGACCGCCCGACGCCTGGTACAGGCCGGAGACCCACACGCTGGTGGGGTCGCTCGGATCCACCGCGGTGCCGAGGTAGTCGCCCCACCGCTCGTAACAGGGTGGCGTGCCGTGCGAGTCACAGACGGACGTCCCCGAGGTTGGCGCTTGGAGGTCCACGTCGAAGCCCGGTCCGACCACGGCGGCTCCCGCCCCAGTCACGGAGTTCGACCGCGTGTACGCTTCGATGACGTTGCCGGCCGCGTCGAGACCAACAGCTCCATATGTGTAGTCCCATCCCGGTGAGCCGACCAGGACATCGCCGACGAGCAGAGGCTTGGTGCCGGACAGGTCGATGCGGGCGCTGGTCACACAGTCACGAGGTCCGCACGACCGGGTGCTCGAGTACTGGATCACAGGCTTGGAGTCCGACGTCTCCACCTCGTACACGGCATCGAGCACGCGCCCGTCGCCGCCGTCGAAGGTCCCGCCGGGAACCTGCGGATCGTGAGGGGCCGCGAAGTCGGCCGCGGGCACGTGGACCTCGGAGAGGTGCACGTTCGCCGCCGCCGGGGTCCCGGTGATGGTCGCCAGGTACAGGAGGTTGTTGGGGAACGAGCTGACGAAGTACGCGGGAGCGGCGGCTGTCTCCTGGACCGCGGCCTGGTACACGTTCGATCTCTTGGCCGTGACCTTGACCACGTGCGGTGAGCTCGCGTGCCCGACAACATCAGCCAGGTTGTAGACGTACATGACCTCGGTCGAGCTGGTGTTCCCTGCGATGACGAACTTGTCCGAGGTGGCCTCGATCTTGTCCTGGTCGAGGAACCCGGTGTTCGGCGCCGCGTACCGGAACCACGGGCCAGTGGGGTCACCGGAGGCGGAGATCGCAAAGCGCATGGGCTCCGCCGCACCACCGCTGATGTCGGAGCAACTGATGGCAAAGCGATCAACGCTGGCGATGTACAGCGCGCGCGGATCGGTGCATTGCGTGGGGTTTGCGATTGTGCCGCCCCAGAAAGTGCCGAAGTCGAGCTCTGTCAACCTGTTGCCATTCTTGTCGAACACCCCGGCAGCCTCGTTCACGGTCTCGACGACATCGGACGGCCCCACCGCCAATACAGGTTCACCGGGCGTGTAGCTGTAGAAGACCGAGCCGTACTGCTCGGTGGATCCCAACCCGGCGAACTCGTGCCCCTGCGAGGGCTGCACCAGGCGTGGCGGCGCGGGCGGCGGCGCCGAGCTCGTGCGCGTTGCCGCTGTGTGAGTGAGGTACTGCGTGACGGCACCCTGGCTCATTGCCCTGGCAGGGGCAGCGTCGGCTGCTCCCAGGGCCACGAGGGGTAGCACGAGCAACAGCGACCACGGGCGCCACATCACGGATCTCCCCCTGTAGAGGAGCCGAGTATGGCGCGTGACGAGAAACGGTACCGGCCGAGGCCGAGGATCCCTGTACGATGCGACGCCGTGAGCGCACATGCATGCCGGCCCCCGCTGATGGCTGTCGCCGGGCCTCGGCCGGTGCAACCCGATTGGACCTGTCCCGGGTGCGGTCGGGTATGGCGCGACACAGCGGTGGCCACCGGCTACGCCTGGACGGAGGTCAGCGGACCCGATCCCAAGCGCACACGGAGACGGCGCGGCGGCGCGGATCGCCCCAAGCGCTCGGAGCCTGCGTAGCCGCTTCGCCAGTGGCTCGGCTGTGGCCGGCTGAGTTCCGCGTGATGACAACGCTCCTAACCCCCGGATACCTGCACGCAGAGGGGTCGAGGATCGTCGACCGCGACGGAGCCACCGTCCGGCTGACCGGCGTCAACTGGTACGGCTTCGAGTCCGCCTCGATGGTGGCGGGGGGACTGGACGTGAGAACCGTCGACGACCTCTGCGAGATGGTCGCGGCGCTTGGCTTCAACCACATCCGCCTGCCGTTCTGCGACCAGCTGGTGTTCGAGAATCCGCCGATCACCGAAGAGGTCTCCGCGAACCCTGAATTCAACGGCGCGCCTGCGCTCGACATCCTGGACGGGGTGATCAGCGCCGTCGGAAGGCACGGCCTGCGTGTGGTGCTCGACAACCACCGCTCGACCGCAGGCTGGAGTGCGCAGGAGAACGGGCTCTGGTACTCGGACGCGTTCGGCGAGGCGGAGTGGCTGCGCTCCCTGCGGTTCATGGCGGGCCGCTTCAAGGACGACGACACCGTGATCGGCATCGACCTGCGCAACGAACCCGGATCTCCTGCCATCGACCCGAACCAGTTCCCCGCTAACGGTGGCGCTGTATGGGGACAACCGGATCGGCCCTGGACGCGCTGGCCGCGCGACTGGGCTGCCGCCGCCGAGAGAGGCGGCAACCAGGTGCTCGAGGTGAACCCGAACCTGCTGGTCTTTGTCGAGGGCGTGCGCGGTGACCCGAGTGGTCCCTTCCTCGCCGGAGAGCGCCACCTGTACTGGCCGGGCGGGAACCTGTGCGGGGTTGCACACAGCGGCGGACGACGACGCGCGCCGCGCCACATCACGCTGTCGATCCCCGGGCGCCTGGTGTACTCCGTCCACGACTACGGTCCCGACATGCACGCGCAGATGCCCTGGTGCCAACCGAACACCACAGCTGAAACAGCTGCCGCCTGTCGCTCGGTCTGGGACCAGGCCTGGGGCTTCATCGTCAAGCAGGGCCTCGCTCCCGTCTACGTCGGCGAATTCGGTACCCCCAACGGGTTTCGTCCCGGCGACGACACCGCGCCGCACGTGTTCACCGACGCTGACTCGCCGAACAACCAGGGGCGGTGGTTCAGCTACCTGGTCGACTACATGAAGGAGTTGCAGGTGAGCTGGGCATACTGGCCGCTGAACGGTGACCGGCCCGCCGGCGTGTCCGGCCAACCGAGCCGTCCGGACTGGTACGGGATCCTCACACCGGATTGGAGCGAGCCGGCCTCAGCCCCCTTGATGGCCAAGCTGAGCGAGCTCCAGCACCAGGCGCGCTGACGTGTCAGGCGCGCTTCGTGTCTCCGAGGAGGTCCGTCACCATGCGCGTGGCGCACTGACCGCCACCAAGCTCGGCGATGACCTCGGCGAATCGGCCGGCCTGGCGCTGCGCGCCCTGGTCACCCAGGACGTCGGTGAGCTCCACGGCAATCTCTGTTGCGCTCGCCTCGGTGCCGAGGGCACGTCCGACACCGGATCGCGCCACCCGCTCAGCATTGTCGTACTGGTCACGACCTTGGGGGATGCACAACAGCGGCACCCCGGCGGTGAGCGCTGCGTTGATCGTGCTGAGGCCGGCATGGGAGATCACCGCGGACATGTGAGGGAGCAGCAGGTCGTGAGCGATGAAGCCGCGCACCGCCACGTTGGATGGCGCCGCGACGCTGGTGGGCTGCAGGACACCGCCCAGGGTGAGCAGCACGCGGACCGGAAGTGCTGCGACGGCGTCGAGGATGATCGGCAGCGCAGCCAGCTGTCTCTGTTGGGTCGTGCCCAGGCTCAGCAGCACCCATGGATCGCCCGGCTCGGTGAGCAACGTGACATCGGCCGTGTCGAGCCGGCCGCACGGGTTCGGGTCGTTGATCGGACCGACGTACGCCGTGTTCACCGGCATCGCGCACGGTTCATCGAACCCAGGCGGCACCAGCGCCAGCACCGCATCCATCTCCCGCAGGAAGGCACCTCGCTTCGCGCGCTCGGCGTCGTCTCCCCATGCGTCAGCGAACCGCGAGTAGATCAGGTGGACGAGCACGGCAGACGGCATGCCGAGCAGGATCGCCGCCTCGTAAGCCGCATTCATCATGCAGTCCACCACCACGACATCGGGGCCGAAGTCCGTGGCGTGGGCAAGGATGTCGTCGCGGGTCGCGGCACTGTGCAGCGCTGGTTCGACCCGGTCTTCCCATGCGTCCTCGAAGGCGAGGTGCGCCGGCCAGGGCGGCACCGACGGATAGGTCCCGAACTCGAGGCCGGCGATTGATGCACGCGCCCTCATCGTCTCCCAGCCCAGCAGCCGAACGCGGTGTCCCTGACCGACCAGCCGGGCACCCAGATTGACCATCGGCGGGGTGTTGCCACCCCCGTCCCAGGTCACGATCAGGAACTTGCCGGGCTCGGTCATCCGGTCGCTTGGACCTCCTCATCCCACGCGCGGCAACGCGTGACGAGGAGCATCACGCCGGGTGTGCCAACGCGCCATGTCGCTGGATCACCAATCGCCTGTGATCCGGCGACACAGGATCTATCCGCTGGTCATTCGGCGCGCCGGTCACGCCGGCCGGCCAGTGGCCAATCCCTGCCTACCTGGCGGCGCAGCCGGGCCTCGTCGACGAGCACGTACCGGCCACCCTCCTGGCGGATCGCACCATCGACGGCGAGCGCCGCCAAGGCCCGATTCACGTTCTCTCGACTCACCCCGATCATCGACGCGAGGGTCGACTGCGAGATCTTCGGGGTGGTCGCCGCACCGTCGCGGCCGGCAGGGCTCGATTCCGAGAGTTCGAGCAGCCGGAGAATCAGGCGTTCGGTGAGCGGACGCGTGGCGGCCGAAGTGATCATGGTGGTCTGCCACCGAGTGTTGGATGCCAACGCCTCCAGCACCCGGTCCTTGACCTGCGGATGGCGATCCATGAAGGGCGTGAGGTGGTCGCGCTCGAGGCGGATCAGCGTGGACGGCTGGATGGCGATGATCTCGAGGATGCGGGTGCGTTCAACGGCGAAGTAGCCGGGTTCGCCGAGCGTCATGCCCGGGCCGTGAATGAAGTGGATCACCTCATAGCCATCGGCATCCGCGACCGCGTCCTTCACCTCGCCGGAGAGCACCACCCAGATCTCGTCGGCAGGGTCACCGGGGTGGCACAGCGCTTCCCCGCGCACCAGGGTGCGGACCCCCGACACGGCCGCGAGCGGAGCGATCTCCTCCAGCGTCAGGTCCTCGAAGAGATACGACCGGCGCAGTCCCGCCAAGACGTCGGCGACAGCGCGCATGCGGTGAAGTCTGCCCGAACCTGGGACGCGGCGTGGCCGAGCTGATCGGCTAGGCTGCCCCGCATGAGCAAACTTGTCCTGGCTGCGTGGGTTGTCGTTGCGGCGTGCGTTGTCGCCGCGGTCGTCGCCGTGGTGGCTCACCCCATCCACTGGGAGCGCACACTGGCGGTCGCAGTTGTGCTCGGCGTGATCGCCGCAGCCTTGGCGGTGTACGGGTCTCGTCAACCAACGCGCAGCTGATCGTGCGTCGTCACCCGTCGCGGTGATGTGCACCCACTCGCTCTGACGGGAGCCACCGCTCGACAGGGATGGCGGCGGCGGCGACGGTGATGCCGATGGCGAAGGCCGCCACCGTCGCGGCGACCCGACGGCGCGCACCCGGCACCGCGTGCGCCGGTGCGGCGACCAGCGCGGGCGCAACATCGGCCGCTGCCTCGGCGGGCGTGTCCCAGAGGTGGGCAAGCAGGTGGAGGCCCAGTGCACCGGTGAAGACGATCGCGGCGCCGTTGTGGATGGTGCTCCACGGTCCAAAGCGACTGGTCCCGAACATCATCACCACGCCACTGCCGAACAGGACGACAGTGGCAGCTACCAGGATCGGCGCCGTCAGCCGCGGCATCGGGTGCGGGGGCCCATCGCCGCGGTAGCCTCCGTCGCCGCGGTAATACCCGAGCGCACGCCAGGCGGTGGCGCCCAGCTTGACGATGATGAGCGGAATGAGCAGCAGCGCGCTGAAATAGTGGACTTGCCAGAGCGCGTCCAGGAACAGCGCGGTCGCGTACGGAATCGGCAGGAGCAGGAGGATCGCGGCGCCGGAGATCGCCACCAGCCGGGCGTTGCCGGCGCGGAGATGGCGCGGCCGCCGGCGGGTGAAGGGACGGATCCCGAGGACGGCGAAGCCCGGAGTGACGGCGTCGATCAGCGGGTTTCCCGCCCCCGGGACGCGGTCGTCCTCCGCGTGCGAGAAGAGTGGCCTCGAGCGTCGCTGCCGGCGTGTCGACACGGTCGCACACTACCTCGGGAGGGGGCTTGATGAGCAGCGTCGTCGCGTCGCCAGGAATTATTTGCGCTGCCCCGCCGTTGCTCGCAGACTCCAGCGGACGTGATCCGGATACGAAAGACCGTCGATGTCGCTCCGCCAGCAGCGCAGGTCTACGAATACCTGGTGCAGCCGGCGAACATCGCGGACTATGTCGGCCCCATCCAGCGTCTCGGTCGCATCGACACCGCGAAGCTGGAGGTGGGCACGCGGCTGTCGGCCGAGGTGAGCTTCCTGGGTGTTCGCTTCAGGCAGAGGGTGGAGTGCACGACGCACTCGCCGCCTCACCGGTTCGCATGCCGGTCGGTCGGGGGACGTTTCACCTTCGAGGCGGGCTTCATCCTTCATCCCACCACACGCGGCACCACACTGGAGGGTTGGGGCGACGCCTCTGCGCCCTCGCTCTTCCGACACGCGGCGCCGATCCTCGGCTTCCTCATCGAGCGCCAGGTGGAGCGCGACCTGAGCAAGCTGAAGGTCCTGTTGGACGCGATGGTTGAACCCGAGTGACCGGAGAGTCGCTGTCATGAGCGCCGGCGCTGCCGCCAACCACCTCTCCACACGTCTCGCTGTCGTGTTCGCGACCTGCGCAATCGGCCTGGAGGCGCTCTCGCTCGTCTTGTATGCCGCCGCTGCCGGCTTCTCGCCGCGGCTGAGCGTGCCGCCGACCGTCCTGCTCGAATCGGGTGGGAGGGGAGCGGCCCTGATTCGGTGGGGAAGTGTCGTCGACCTGTTCGGGTACCTCTGCATCCCGCCGGTGGTCCTCTACCTCCGAGCCCGGTACCGCGACGCCAAGTTGATCGACCTGTACGCGGTGGCCGGGCTGGGACTCGTCGTGATCGGTGCCATCGGGGCGGTCGTGATGGCGACCGCCGCGGCGCCTTTGATCGACCAGTACGGCGTGGCCTCCGTCTCGGAGAGGCAGGGCATCCAACTGACCTTCGCCACGCTGTACAGGGCCGTCGTGGAGGGGATGTGGCAGACCCTGGAGACGATCCCGGCTGCGGTCTGGCTCATCGGCACGGCGATCGCCGTCCGCCGCAGGGCGTCTCCCACGGTGTTCTGGATCCTGCTCCTGGTGGGGCTCGCCAACAGCGGCATCGCGGTGTTCCGGCTGGCAGTTCTGTGATGACCGCCTCGTTATGTCCGCGCGTCGCCGCGGAGCTGCCCCCGTCGCCTACCCTTTTCGCACTGTGTTGCCCGTCGACGGGAAGGGAAGAGGGAACGCCATGACCGGGATGCACGCTGGGCGCGGGCGCGCGGCGCGCGCTCGCAGCCGCCGCCGTTGCCGTCGCGCTCGGAGCCGCTGCCGCCGGCTCCCCAGCCGGAAAAGCGGCCACCGTGGGGTTCGCCGGGTCGAACCCGTCGCTCTACCACGGCCCTGGATCCCGGCCCGGCCCCGACATCCTCTACGCGCCGGTGGCGAGCGCACCCCAGCTGACCAACGCCGGCGTGTGGCGGGCCAGACCGATCCTCATCTCGGGTTCCAGCGCGTACCGCGCCGGGGAGTTCCTTTCCCAGGACTGGCTGTACGACGACCACGGCGCTGCCGAACAGCCGGACCCGCAGGACCAGCGCGCGTCCGGCAACACCTTCTCGCGGCCTGACGGCACCTACACATACCCGACCGCCAGCGCCTACGCCAACGACGCAGCCGACCTCGTCGAGTTCCGGGTCAGGCCGCTGTCCCGTGCCACCGCGTTCCGGGTGACGCTCAACACCATGACGGACCCCTCGCTGCTCGCATTCTCCGTGGCCATCGGTGGCACGGACGGCGCGTCGTTCCCGTTCCCCCACGGCGCCAACGTCAGCTCACCGGCCAGCCTCTTCCTCACCGTGCACGGCACGAGCACGGGCATGGTCGCCGAGCTCGCCCACGCCGCCGGTGGTGTCGTCGCCGGTCCCGCGCCGGCCGTCGCGGTCGACACGACACGTCACCAGGTGGAGGTGCGCATCGCGCACTCGGAGTGGGACCCCGGCACCGGCGTGGTCCGGCTGGCCATGGGCGTCGGCCTGTGGAACGCGGCCACCGGCGCCTACCTCCTCCCGCAGGCCAGCCACGACGCCACCCATCCTGGTGGTGCGGGCGCCGCGACAAACCCACCGGCCTTCTTCAACGTCGGGTTCCGCAGCAACGTGCAGGAGCCGATGCCGGACCCGAGCGACCCCGCCAACACCGCCACCAACCCGGCGTGGTGGCGCGACCAGGCCCAGGGGGTCGCACTTGCGGCCGGCGACATCACGCAGTTCCACGCCAACGTCGACTTCGGCAAGCTCGCTGCGCGCGTCGACGACGAATCTGGGGTGCCGACGACCGGCCCGATGGACCGCATCCTCGCCAGCCACTTCCAGCCCGCACCCGGCGCCGACTTCTCGGTCACCTGCTTCCCCGGTGCCACCAGCGGCGGCACCAACTGCCCGGGGCCGTACCAGGGCAATCTCCAGCCCTACGCGATCTACGTCCCCACCAAGGCGCGGCCCAATGAAGGCTACGGGATGACGCTGCTGCTGCACTCGCTGGGTGCCAACTACAACCAGTACCTCAGCAGCCACAACCAGTCGCAGTTCGGCGAGCGCGGACCAGGATCCATCGTGATCACGTCGGAGTCGCGCGGCCCCGATGGGTTCAACGACGGCCTGGCCGGGGCCGACGTCTTCGAGGTGTGGGCCGATGTCGCGTCCCACTACCTGCTCAACCCGCGCTGGACGGTCATCACCGGCTACTCGATGGGCGGCATGGGAACCTTCAAGCTGGCTGAGGAGTTTCCCGACCTCTTCGCCAAGGCACAGCCGACCGTGGGGTACAGCGCCGTCAACGCGCTGGTGCCGTCGCTGCGCAACATCCCGTTCCTGATGTGGAACATGGCCACCGACGAGCTGGTGCCCCCGGCGTCGTACGGTCCCACCGCTCTCGCCCTCGACAGCGCCGGGTACCGCTACGAGCTGGATGTGTACTCACCCGGCGACCACCTGACCCTGGCCATCAACGACCAGTACGCGCCGGCGGCCGCGTTCCTCGGCACCACCAGGGTCAACCGCAACCCCGCCCACGTCACCTTCGTCATCGACCCGGCGCTGGACTACCCGCAGTACGGATTCGTGTCCGACCATGCGTACTGGGTCTCGCAGGTCAAGGCGCGCAGCGCCGCGACAGCGCAGGGCACAATCGACGTGGTGTCGCACGGTTTCGGCACGGGCGATCCCACGCCCTCGGCCACGCAGCACGGTGCCGGAACGCTGACCGGCGGCACCATCCCCGCCATCCCGTACGCGAGCCAGTTCAAGACGTGGGGCCCGACGCCCGCAGTGCCGCCGTCAGAACTCGCTGACCATCACCGCGACGAACGTGTCAGCGGTGACGATCGACCCCGCGCGCGCGCACGTCGACTGCGGGGCGGCTCTTTCGGTCACCAGCGACGGACCGCTGACGGTGACGCTGGCCGGTTGTCCCACCTCAACCACGGCGACCTTCGCGAGCGCGACCACGGCCAGCTCATCGCCGGCAACGGCCGGCGCGCTGTGGTGATGTAGCGCTCCTTCATCTCCTCTCGGCGCTCCGATCTGAGGTGGCTCAGCCGCGGCGCGCGCGGGAACGACGCCGACCCTCATGCATCGCCTGCACGCGCCCGCCTGGGATCCCCCTCCCCTCCTCGACGAGCTCGGGCGGCAAGGGCCGGGCTGCCGGCATGTTGGTCGCCCAGGGGTCGCCGACACCCAGCAGCTGACGCGCGGTGAGCAGGGTGAACGCGCCGGGGCTCACCCGGTCGAGCTCCTCCCAGCTCACCGGGAAGGACACGGGTGATCCCGCCCGCACCCGCGGGCTGTAGGCGGCGACGACGGTGGCGGCGCCGACCCGTGTTGCATCCACGAAGACACGGCCGCCGCGGTTCTCCTTCATGAAGGCCGTGGTGGCCAGGCTGGGATCGAGTTGCTCGGCACGTGCGGCGAGGGCGCGTGTCGCCGCCGCCGCGTCCTCAACCGGCGCTCCGCCGGCGATGGGCACGAAGACATGCACGCCCTTGGCGCCACTGGTCTTGACGGCTCCGTCGAGGGCCACGTCGGCGAGCGCCTGGCGAACCAGCTGTGCGCCTCGGACCGCCATGGGAAAGGCGTCGATATCCGGCGGGTCGAGGTCGAGCACCAGGTGCGTCACGCGGTCGGGAGCTGCGGCCGTTGTGAGCGCCGGGTGGTACTCGATGGCGCGCTGATTCGCGAACCACAGCAGCGTGCGACGGTCGTTGCACAGTGCGTACGTGACCTGCCGTTTCGACGATTCCGCCCACGAGCTCACCCGCTCGATCCACTCCGGGGCATACGTCGGCAGGTTCTTCTGCATGAACGCCTCCTGCCCTCGATGCACCCGGATGACAGAGAGTGGCCGGTCACGCAGCACCGGCAGCAGGCGATCGGCAACTCCGTCGAGGTAGTCGACCAGGTCACGCTTCGTCGCACCGGCCTCGTCGAAGAGCGGGCCATCGAGGTTGGTCAGCGTGACGCCGTCGCGCTCATCGGAGGTCGAGGCTGCACCCACCTCAGGCGCTCGCGGGATCGGCATGGCGCTGACGCACGCAGGCAGCCTACGCAACCGGTGAGCGCTGCACGAGCCGGTTCCGGATGCCGTCTCGTGAAAGACGGGAGAGAGGGTGGAGTCGCAATGCCCCCTGGGGGTATAGTGTGCGTGCCATGACCGTGCTGGCTCCGATCGGCTCGAGCCTCCGGGAGGCTTTCTTCATGTTCTGGGAGACGCTGTGGGCGCTGGTGCTTGGTTTCGCGTTGTCCGGCGTCGTCCAGGCCTTCATCACCCGCGGAGAGATGAGTCGCGCTCTGGGCACGCCGGGGGCGCGGACGCTAGGGAAGGCAACGTTCCTGGGCATGGTGTCCTCGTCCTGCTCCTACGCAGCGACTGCCCTGGCGAAGTCCCTCTTTCAGAAGGGTGCCGACTTCACCGCCGCGCTGGTCTTCATGATCGCCTCGACGAACCTCGTCATCGAGCTCGGCGTCGTTCTCGCACTGCTGTTGGGCTGGCAGTTCACCGCGAGCGAATTCGTCGGCGGGTTGCTGATGATCGTCATGTTCTCAGTGGTCGCCCGGTTCTTCTTTCCGACCGCGTTGGTGGAAGCCGCGCGGTCACGGGTCCGCTCCGGACGTGGTCAGGGCGACGACGACGGAACCATGCCGTCGGCGCCGGACGACCGAGAGGCCGCCGAGCGCGTCCCCTTCCGACGGCGTGCGCGTTCGCTCGCCGGATGGTCGGACGCGGCCAGCTACGCCATCGCGGACATCACCATGCTCCGCAGGGAGATGGTGATCGGCTTCGGTGTTGCCGGATTCCTGGCTGTCCTGGTGCCGAACGGCGCCTGGGGTGCTGTGTTCATCAGCGGTCATGGGTTCTTGACCAGCGTTGAGAACGCTCTCGTGGGTCCACTGGTGGCCATCGTCAGCTTCGTGTGCTCGATCGGCAACGTTCCGCTCGCTGCCGCCCTGTGGAAGGGAGGCATCAGCTTCGGCGGTGTCGTCGCCTTCATCTTCGCCGACCTCATCACCTTCCCACTTCTACTCATCTATCGCCGGTACTTCGGCAGACGGCTGATGCTGCGCATCCTCGTCTCGTTCTGGCTGGTGATGTCCCTCGGTGGCTTGGCGGTCGAGTACATCTTCCGGGGCTTCGACTGGGTGCCGGCGACGCGGCCGACCGAGATCGCGCCGACGAGCTTCGCCCTCAACTACACGGCTGTCCTGGACATCGTCTTCCTCGGCGTGTTCGCCGGCCTCTACTACCTTCACCGCCACCATGCTCGCTTCGGAGGCGGGGTGGGCTACGCGGTGGACCCCGTGTGCGGCATGCGGGTGGAGGTGGCGTCGGCACCAGCGCGACTGAGGCGAGACGGAGCCACTCACCACTTCTGCTCGGACCGGTGCCGTGAGAAGTTCACGCGGAGTGCTGTGGGTTTCGCGGAAGCCGTTGCACGCGATCCAAAGACGCCGGCCGCCACGGCGGAACATTGAAGGGACGACCATGCCCACAGCAACGAAGAACGACAGCCAGGTCCGACCTCTGAAGACGCGAGGGTCGTACCAGGCCAGCAAGGCAGACCTACTCCGGCGCTTCAACCGCCTCAACGGTCAAATCGCCGGGATCGCCCAGATGGTCGAGGACGAACGGTATTGCCCCGAGGTGCTCACGCAGCTGAGCGCCGCCATCGCCGCGCTCGAAAAGATCGGGTTCATCCTGCTCCGCGACCATGTTCAGCACTGCGTTGCTGACGGCGTCAGTGCCGGCGAGGGGGATGCCTACCTCGACGAGCTCATCGCAACCATCCAGCGTTTTTCGGGCAGGTAGGCGTGCGCGTCACGGCGCGCGCCGACATTCTCGTCCGATCCTTCAGTCAGCCGTCGATGCCGATGAAGTGCCTGAGCTCGAGCCTGATCGACAGGAAGGTGTTGTACGGGCTGGCTTGGTAACCCCCGAAGGGTTCGTAGGGCATGAATCCCATGCTGGCGTACAAAGATCGCGCCGGCAGGAACTCGTCGGTGGTCCCCGTCTCAAGGCTCACCCGCTCATAGCCGGCCTGTCGAGCGAATCCCAGGATGTGCAGGACCAGGGCTCTGGCGACGCCGCGCCCTCTTTCTTCTTCGCGGGTATGCATGGACTTCAGCTCGGCATGCCTACGGTCGATCCGCTTCAGCGCTGCTATGCCGGCGACCACCGTCCCGCGGCGAGCGCTGAAGAAGGTCACCTCAGGGTCCGCGAGGTGCTCCACGTCCAAGGCGAACGAGTATTCGCGCGGCGTCGCGGCGTGTGAGAACGCCAGATGGGTCGCGAGCAGGGCGCCAACCGGCGCGCTTCGGGGTCATCCACATCAATCTCGAGATCCTGCCCGGATGGGACGCGGCAGTCGGCGAGGTGCTCGGGGACTGCGCTGCCGATGGGGGCCGGATTCGTGCGTGGGTCAATTCCGCCGTCTCGCATGGCTCAACAGAATACGGCTCTGCCGAGGACGGCGACGCGCCGCGCGGAGGAAGGCGTGAAGACGGCGGCCCACGCACAATGGGCGGCCCGCGGTGGCTGACCATATCGAGGCACGACACCCAGTTGGAGGCGGCACATGTCGGTTGGAGGTGATGCGTACAGCTCAGTGCTGGCCAACGCCAAGAAACACGCTGAGGCCTGGCTTGCGACGGTCGGCGAACGGCGGGTCGGCCCACGTGTTGCGGCGGACGCCCTGGTGGCGTCATTTGGGGGCCGGTTGCCCGAGGCACCGACGCCGGCGGAGGACGTGGTCGACCTGCTCGGTGCCAACGCCGAGCAGGGCCTCATGGCGATCCAGTCGGGCCGGTTCTATGGCTGGGTGATGGGCGGCACGCTGCCGGTCGCCCTGGCGGCCGATTGGCTGGTGAGTGCTTGGGATCAGAACACCGGCCTGCGCTTCGCCACCCCGGCGACGGCGGCGCTGGAAGAGGTCGCGGGTGCGTGGCTGCTGGAGCTCCTTGGGCTTCCCGACGCCGATGTCGGTTTCGTCACCGGCGCCACGATGGCCAACTTCGCGTGTCTCGCAGCTGCGCGCTCGAGAGTGCTGGACCAGAGTGGGTGGGATCTACAGCGCGACGGACTCACCGGAGCGCCTCGCGTTCGCATTCTGGTCGGCGCGGAGCGGCACGAGACGATCGACCTGGCGCTCCGCTACCTGGGATTGGGCGAGCCTCAGACCGTGGCCGTCGATGACCAGGGCCGCATTCGGCCCGATTCTCTCGAGGAGGCGCTGCGCACCGTTGACGCGGGGAGCCCGTTGATCGTCTGCCTGCAAGCCGGCAACCTGCACTCCGGGGCATTCGATCCGATGGCGCACGCGATAGAGGTCGCGCACCGGCACGGTGCCTGGGTACATGTGGACGGCGCTTTCGGCCTCTGGGCGGGCGCGTCACCGAAGCTCCGCTATCTCGTCGACGGGATGGCGGCGGCCGACTCATGGGGCACTGATGCGCACAAGACTCTCGAACGTTCCCTACGACTGCGGCATCGCGATCGTCACCGACCGGGTCGCGCTGCGCACCGCGCTCGGTGCACATGCCAGCTACCTGATCACCGACGAGTTCCGGGCCCGGCGACCCGCTGGAGAAAGTGCCGGAATTCTCGCGTCGCGCGCGAGGGGTTCCGGTTTGGGCGGCGCTGCGATCCTTGGGGCGGGCTGGCGTTGCCGACCTCGTGGAGAGACTTGTGCGGCACGCTCAGGCCCTGGCCGAGGGCATCGCGACCATCGAAGGCGCGCGCGTCCTCAACGACGTCGGCTACACGCAGGTGTGCGTCAGCTTTCACGACAACCAACGGACCCGGGACGTGGTGGCCCGCCTCATTGCCGACGGCACCGTGTGGATGTCGGGCTCACGATGGCACGACCAGGATGTGCTGCGTGTGTCGGTGAGCAACTGGGCGACGGACGAGGCGGATGTCGAACGATCAGTGCAAGCGGTTCGCAAAGCCGCCGCCGCCGCCCTGTAAGGCACCACCGCCGACAGGATCCGTGGCCAATCGCCAAGGCGACAGGCGCGAGACGAACTACTTGACGCCGTACGCGAACAGATTGCCGTCGGTGTCGCCCTCGTACAGCACACCGTGGGAGATGGACGGGGCTCCCCAGAAGGTGCCCGAACCGCCGACGAGCCAGCGAAGGCCTACACCATCGCTGGCTCGCACCACGGAGAGGACCGAACCCTGACCGAAGACGACGATCCCCGGCGCCGCCGTGACCGCGCCGAGCACGGTGCCCGGCAGCGGGTCGGTCCACGCGGGAGCGGACAGGTTGTTCGGATCCCAGGCGTCGATCACGCCCTGCATCGACGAGTTACTCCCGTTGGGCTGGCCACCACCGACGTACAACCTGCTCCCGTCCCAGGCCGCCGGCGAGATGCTGCCCAAGCCCTGGTCTGGCCCACCCGGGAGGGCGATGTGCAGTCTGGCAACCGGTCCGGCCGCGAGGTTCTGGCGATTGAAGACGTAGAAGATGCCGGTCTTGGCGGCAATGCCGACCAGGGAACGCTGCGCACCCCCCGGCGTGACGGTGCCCGTGAACAACGTCGGTGCGGAACCGAAGTCGTCGTCGGGGAAGGACTGTTTGACGGGGATCTGCCACGAGCTGACCAGCGTCAGGTCCCACGCGCGCAGCTTGAGAACTGACTCGTTGTGGACGCCGGGCGTGTTGCAGGGGTCGCCGTTGCCCGTGGCGACGTACACGCTGCCGTCGGACGCGTCGATGGTGGGAGAGCCCCAGACACTGCCGCCAACGCAACCCTGGGGCACGGTGTCGAACTCATGCTGCAGTGCGCCATTGCGCGCGTCGAACTGGAGCACCTTGCCTTGCACCAGCGGGCAGTCGCCGTAAGACGCCAGCCCGATGTACACCGAGGGCACCGTCGCCCCCGCCGGGGTGTACACCACCGGTGAGCTCCACATGAACGCCGCCGGGGACGCACCGACCGGCACGGACCAGCGGATCGCCCCGCTGGCGGCGTCGAGAGCGTCAACCCTCGCGGAGCCGCCTCCCACGGCGTCGTTGCCGCCGGCGCCCACGAACAGCACGGAGGTGGGATGACGGTCGCCGCTGACCGTCACGCGCGCGACTGCGGCGGTGCTGGCCACCCCGACCGGGACCTCGCACGCCGAGTTGTTCGGGTCGGTGATGCCGAGAGCGGTCTTCCAGATCAGCGACCCCGCGGTGCTGAAGGCGTACTCGTTGCCGTCCCACGATCCCGAGTACACCAAGCCATTGACGATCAGCGGCTGTGTCGTGATCGGCTCGCCGCCGAGGTTGACAGGCCAGTGGAGACGGGGATGGAGCCGGCCCGCGTTGGCCGGGGTGACCACGCTGTCGGCGGTGAACCCGCTGCGGGCAGTGTCGTGGACGTACGTGGGCCAGTCCTGGACGACGGGCGCGGGGCGTGTGGCTGCATGGGCTGGGATTGAAGCCGCACCGATCGTGGTCAGTGCCGACGCCGCTAGGACAAGTTGAGCCATCCAGCGGGTGTGACGCCCGGCGGCGACGGCTCTTGGCGCAGGCATCCGCGCCAGAGTACTCATAAACGGCACTCGCGTCAATCGCACGAAGCGCTAACCAGACCGCGGCGAGGCCTAACTGGGCCCGAACCGCCCTATGCCAGCTTTGGCGTCGAAAATGGTCGGCAACGGCCCACCCTCGCTCCAAGGCTGGTGTGCCGGCCTGGACGTATCCACATGGCGTGAGACATGCGTCCACCCATGTGCTGAGACATGAACAGCCGCTGGGGAGACGATCACACTTCGTACACGGCTGGGGCGCCATGCCACTTGGCTTTCCCAATGGCAAGCGGCAGAGATAGCGTCCGTAATGTCGCTGCTATGATCTTCGGCGCGCGGCCAATCGCGTTCACCGAAAGGGGGCGCGACATGGTCAGAGGCAGAGCGCGCGACAGTGCACTGCGCACTGATCGCAGCGCGACGACTTCTGGGCATCCGGCTTGGATACGCTGGGGCGCCGCCGCCGCGTGGACCGCCATCGCGGCCGCGACCCTCGTGCTGGGCGCCGGAACCGCAGCCGCCTCCAGCGCGGGCACGGTGAAGACATACCCGGGGATCTCCTCGCCCGAAGGAATCACCGCCGGACCAGACGGGGCGCTGTGGTTCGCCAACACCCTGAACAACACGGTGGGCCGGATCACCACCGCGGGAACCGTGACCATCTACTCCAGCACCGCCATCGACTTGCCGGGGACACCCGCTACCGGCCCCGACGGCGCCCTGTGGTTCGGGAATGGCGCCGGCCCGGGATCCTTTTCGATTGTGCGCATGACCAAGAAGGGCGTGGTGACGGCGTACACGGACCCCAGCCTCGACTACCCAGGGCCAATCGTCTCGGGAACTGACGGAGCGCTGTGGTTCACCAACAGCGGCAACAACACGATCGGACGCATCACCACCGGCGGCGTCATCACCGAGCACACCGGTACGGGCATCAGCCAACCGGACGGCATCGCAGTCGGTTCCGACGGCGCCCTCTGGTTCACCAACCTGGGCAACAACACGATCGGCCGGATCACCACCGCCGGCGTCGTCAGCAATTACGGCGGCACCGGCATCGACTATCCCGAGTTGATTGCGGCGGGGCCGGACGGCGCGCTCTGGTTCACCAACCACAACAACAACACCATCGGACGCATCACCACCGGGGGTGTGGTCACCAATTTCGTCGGTGGCGGGAACGGGCCAGTGGGCATCGTCGCCGGGTCGGACGGCGCCCTCTGGTTCACCAGCGAGAACAACGCCACGATCGGCCGCATCACCACAGCGGGAGCGGTGACCTCCTACACCGATCCGAGCATCAGCTACCCGATTGGAATCACGTCCGGGCCTGACCACAGGCTCTGGTTCACCAACAGCGGCAACAACACCGTGGGGCGGATCACCACGGCGGGTGTCGTGGGTGACTTCGCAGGCAGCGGCATGGACTACCCGGCGAAGATCACCGCGGGGGCGGACGGCGCGCTCTGGTTCACGAACATCGCAGACAACTCGATCGGGCGCATCACAACAGCGGGAAAGGTCACTCACTACGCCAACGCGAGCATCGACGTCCCGTACGGCATCGCCGCGGGACCTGACGGAGCGCTGTGGTTCACGAACGTCCAGGGCAACACGATCGGGCGCATCAGCACCTCGGGGACGGTCACCGTGTTCAGCGACCCGACCATCAGCCTCCCTTGGGTCATCACGCCCGGCCCAGACGGCGCCCTGTGGTTCATCAACTTTGGCAGCAACACGATCGGGCGCATCAGCACGGCTGGTGCGGTCACCTCATATTCCGACCCGAGCATCAACCAACCGCAGGGAATCGTCGCCGGATCGGACGGTGCGCTCTGGTTCACGAACTACGGCAGCAGCACGATCGGACGCATCACCACCGGAGGAGCTGTCACCAGCCACTCGAGCAGCCTCATCAACTCTCCCTACGGGATCACCGCCGGGTCCGACGGCGCCCTGTGGTTCACGAATGTCGGCAACAACACCATCGGCCGGATCACCACCGGCGGTGCCGTGACGAGCCATGGCAATGCCGGCATCAACGGTCCGTATGCGATCGCCGCGGGACCTGACGGAGCGATGTGGTTCACCAACTCCGATACCAACACGGTAGGCCGGATCACCACGGCAGGCCAGGTGACCATCTACCCGAACCCGGCGCTTCAAGGCATCGGCACCCAGGAGGAGGGGATTGCCACTGGGCCGGACGGCGCCGTGTGGTTCACGGACCACCAGACCACCGCGATTGGGCGCATCACCACAGTTGTCACCCCGTTGGTGCAGAGCTTGAGCCCGACGTCGGGGACCGTGGGGACACAGGTCACGATCAAGGGGAAAAACCTTTCGGGCGCCATCCGCGTCACGTTCAACGGGACGCCGGCGGCGATCACATCGAACAGCTCGACTCAGATCGTCGTGCACGTACCCTCGGGCGCCACCACTGGATCCATCGCGGTGACCACCGCTGCGGGAACGGCTGTCAGCACCAAGAAATTCACGGTGACTTGATCCGCGGCGGATCCAGGCAACGCTCGCGAAGCGATGAGCCGGCGCGATTCATCGCGCCGAGTGGGAGGTGAGACCGCCAGCTCTGCCGGGTGGTCGAGGAGGGCGCATCGCCCTCCTGAAAAGACACAGGGGTCCCCCGGCCAATCGTAGGGCGCGTAGCGAACGGAGATTGGCTGGGGAGAGAGGATTCGAACCTCTGATTGGCTGATCCAGAGTCAGCTGCCTTACCACTTGGCCACTCCCCAGCGGGCGGGGGCCCAGTCTAGCCGAGGCTCCCTCGGCGACCCCCACGGGGGGTTTGGCGCGTGGAACCTGGGTTTATACTCGAAGCGATGGATCTGCCTGAACTGCTTCGCTCTCAGGCGAAGCGCTATCGCTGTGCCGTCTGCAACACCAACATGGCTGACTGCGGCATCAAGGTCATCACCCAGCAGGGCAATCGAGCGCTCGTGCGGGTGACCTGCGCCTCGTGCAACGACGAGAACCTGCTCCAGATCATCTTCCAGACGGACGGGGAGCCGATCGAGGGCGAGGGCCAGAAGGTGGCCACGATCAGCGAGGGCATCCCACCGGTCCCAGACCCGATCAGCTCGGACGAGCTGCTCGACCTGCGCGACCTCCTCTCGGCCCACCAGGGTGGGTTCCGGGAGCTGCTCGAGGGCCACTGACCGCCGGTTAGGGACCGCGGCGGCGCTCCGCGAGCGCGCCCTCTCCTCTGAGCGCGGCGGTTGGCACCGCTGACGGCGATGTCGACGGGCTGGGGGTCGGCGAAGGGGTCGGGGTGGTCACCGGCAGGGTGAACGTCGGGGTCGGCGGCGACGTCTCTGTCGGGCTTGGCGACGTCGATGGGCTGGCACTGACACTCGGGCTCGGTGTTGGGCTCGGGCAGCCCGAGGGGCTCGTCAAGCCGCTGTCGCTCTGCGAGCAGTCACTGAGCGCCCCGGCCACCGGCCGGAAGGCGGCCGGCTTGGGCAGCGTGTTGACGAAGGGCACGGCGATGGCCGCGCCGGTGGCGGTGCCGAAGACCTGGTTCATCCCCTGCTCGGCCGAGTTGGTTCCGCTGGTGTGGCCCACCCAGGTCGCCACCACCCAGTCGGGCGTGTAGGTCATGTACCACGCGTCGATGAAGTTGTCGGTGGTGCCCGACTTGCCGGCGGTGTCGTACTTGAAGTGAAGGCTCCACTGCTTGGCGTAGCCGCGCAGGATCGAGGTGATCGTCCACGCCTGCGAGGGCGTCAGCACGTCGCCGCGATTGGGCGTGGCGGAGTAGTCGCGCACGACGTTGCCGTTGCCGTCGGTGATCTTGAGGATCCCGTTGGCGACAACCTTGTGACCGCCGTTGGCGAACGCCGCGTACGCCGATGCGTGGTCGATCATGCGCACCGCCGAGGTCCCGATCGCGGTGCTCAGGTTGGGCGCCTGGGGCGTGAGGCTCTGGGAGATGCCCATGCCATAGGCGAGGTCGATGACATTCTGGATGCCGGCCTTGTCCGCCGCCTGTTCGGTGGCCACGTTTCGTGAGAGCAGGAGCGCCCGCGCCGCCGTGATCGGGCCCAGGAACCGGTCATCGAAGTCGGTGACCCCGCCGTACTTCTGGGACTGCGCCCTGGTGTCCTGCAGGATGGTGTCCGGTTTGATGGCGCCGTTCTTGAAGCCCGCCTCGTACACATACGGTTTGAAGGACGAGCCGGGCCGGCGTGAGGCGGTGACGATGTTGTACTGGCCGGCGATGGAATCGTCGGAGAAGTTCGCCGAGCCCACCATGGCTTCGATGGCGCCGCTGTGGGCGTTGATCATCAGCAGGGCGCCGTTGTTGGCTCCGTTGGGCTTGAGCTTGTTGACGCCGTTGACCACGGCGGTGTTGGCCAGGTTCTGGATGTTCGAGTCCAGGGTGGTGGTGACCACGAGGTCGCCCTGCAGGTACTCGGGGTCCGTCTGTCCGAAGATCTGCTGCAGCTGGTCCTGGATGTACTGCACGAAGTGCGGCGCGGGACCGCTGGTGTTCGGCTTGCCGTTCTGCAGGTCTGCGTGCAGCGCCTGCTGGTTCTGCACCTGCTGGGCCTTCTGCGCCGCGCTGGGGTTGTCGCCTCCGACGAGCGGGTCCACCGCGTCTGCCTGCGCCTGCTTGATGTTGCCGACCGCCACCAGGCTGCCCAGCACGTAGTGCATGCGCGCGTAGGCCGCGTCCGGGTTGTTGTAGGGGTCGTTGTACGACGGCGCCTCGGGGAGCCCGGCGAGCATCGACGCCTCCATCAGGCCGAGATCCTTGGCATGCTTGCCGAAGTACCGCATCGACGCGTCCTCGATGCCGTACGCGTTCTCGCCGTAGTAGGTGATGTTGAGGTACTGGTCGAGGATCTGCTGCTTGCTGTACTTGCTGTCCAACTGGTTGGCGAGCAATGCCTCGCGCACCTTGCGCAGCGGGTCCTTCGAGGCATCGGCTCCGAAGAACGCCTGCTTGGCGAGCTGCTGGGTGATGGTGCTGGCGCCCTCGGCCGGGCGCCGCAGGATCACGTCGTCGACGAGTGCCTTGAGCACGCGCGCCGGGTTGAACGCACCCTCGCTGTAGAAGCTGCGGTCCTCAGCGGCGATCGTGGCCTGCTGGAGGATGGGCGCGATCTGGTCGATGGTGACGTTGTGCCGCGTCTGGCTGTTGTGACCCACCTCCGCGAGCACGGTGCCGTGGACGTCGACGATCTTGATGGTGCCGGTCGCCTTGCCGATGCTGTTGATGTCGGGCAGCGTCAGTGAGGCGTAGACGACCAGGCCGGCGACGAGGGCGATGCATACGGCCAGGAACGCGCCGCCGACCGCGATGACGCGCTTCCAGCGCCGGCTCAGCCGCCAGCGTGAGTTGGACGTGCGCGTCCCTGGCGGGCGCGCGCCCTTGCGGGACAACCGCGCCCGCGGTCTACGGGGCTCTGCCATGGGTCCTCAGCCCGTGGCTGGCACGTCGCCGGTGGCGGCCTCGCTGCGAGCCATGAACCGTCGCGCGGCGTACGTCCCGCCGGCGGCGGCGGCAGCCGACACAGCTCGCACGGCGAGCTTCTGCCACGCCGGCCCGCCGTCGGGCTCGAGCTTCGCCGAGTCGAGCTTCTTGCGGATCGCCGCCAGCTCGGCGGCCATCTCATGCAGCGAGGTGGGCGGCGGAGCGGGTGGCTCCTTCTCCCCCCGGAGTGTGCGGCGGAGCACGATCACCCCGACAGCAGCGCCAACGACCACGCCACCGATCAGCGCGTAGCGAACCCCGTCACGGCGCAGCCGCGCCTTCCAGTCGAGCTCGGCGCGGACGCGAGCCTCCAGGCGGTCGATGTTGCCCGCCAGGGACTGCTTGGTCAGCTCTCTTTCGCGTTCCGCTTGGTCAATCGCTTGAGCCACGCCACGTCCTCCTTGACCGAGCCGACCAGTTGCTTCCCGGTGCCGATGGCTCGCTTCAGTGAACGGAAGCCGAGCGCTGCCAGTAACGCCGCGACGATGAGGAAGAGCGCTGCGGTCAACAGCCACCAGGTCCAGGCGTCGAACACATGGCCGCCCAGGACCGTCGGCACCGAGCCCAGGGCGAAGATGAGCATGAACAGAGCGAAGACACCAGCCCCCGCGAACAGCCCGGCCGCGACGGCGACCCGCTTGGCCGCGGCGACCGCCTCGGCCTTGGCCAGCTCGATCTCGGCGCGGGCCAGCCGCACCGCATCGTCGGCGACCTCGCGAGCGATGGCCGCGATGCTCTCGTCGCGATCCGTTCCCGCGGCCACGATCAGGCTTCGAGCTGCGAGACGTCGATGTCGCGCAGCCCTTCGGGCGGTTGAACCCCGTGCTCGTGGAGCAGCTTCATGAGTGTGAGCACGTAGCGAACTCCAGTCAGGTTGACGCCGTGGTTGCGGGTGAGATTCTGAATGGTCTGCAGCTTGAAGATGTCGCGCTGCGAGTAGCGCCGCCGGTTGGTGGCCGTGCGCTGGGGCACGACCAGGCCCATGTTCTCGTACATCATCAGCGTGCGTGGGTGGGTCTCGAGGATCTCCGAGGCCACGCTGATCGTGTAGATGGGCTTGTCCAGCCCTGGCTGACCGGCTGGGGCCGCGGGACGCTGCTGCCGGCCTACTCCTTCAGCCATTCGTCGATTCCTTCGGAGAGGACGATGGGCGAGGTCTGCGCCTTCACCAGGAACTCCATGGCGCCGAGCTTCAGCCCGCGGTCCACCAGCTCCTTCTCGCCGTAGTTGCTGAGGATGATCACCGGGATGTCGGAGGTCGACTCCTGGCCACGCAGCTCCTCGAGGACGGTGAAGCCGTCCTTCTTGGGCAGGCGGATGTCCAGGAAGATGATGTCCGGGGTGAGCTCGGTGGCGCGGCGCACGCCCTCCTCCCCGTCGCTGGCGACGTGGACTTGGTAGCCGTCCTTCTCGAGCTTCAGCTTGTACATCTCGAGCGTCTCCTGGTCGTCCTCGATCAGGAGCACGTCGATGACCTGCTCGTCGTCCACGCTCACCTCCACCTCCACGTCGCTGGGCGAGGCGGCTCCGGCCTCTCTCTCCCCGCGAGTATACGGGGGTGGTTACAGCCCCTACCGGCACCCCTACCTTATGACAGTGCCTCGGCGGCCATAGGTGTCAGAGACGTGTGTGGGTGACGTCGATGTCCGCCAGCGGCTCCGGGCGGGAGATGTCGTGGTCGGCGAGCAGCCGCAGCAGCTGGATGACGTAGCGCGCGCCGTTGAGGTTGAGGCCGTGCTGCCTGGTGAGCCGCTGGATGGCCTGCAGGGTGAGCACGTCGCGCTGCGAGTAGCGCCGCCGGTTGGTCGCGGTGCGCTGGGGGACCACCAGCTGGAGGTGCTCGTACATCATCAGGGTGCGCGGGTGGGTGGCCAGGATCTCCGCCGCCACGCTGATCGTGTAGATCGGCTTGTCCAGCGCCAGCCTGCTCGCCGGGGACCCGGCCGGAACCGTGCTCACCGGGCGCCGTAACCGTCTGGTGGAGTTCCACGTACCACGCTCCAGACCATGCCCGAGATCATCACGGTCCGCAAGTCCCCGGCATTCTCCAACTCACCCAGCGGGCAGGCCTCCCTGCGGGTGCGCGAGCGCTACCTGCGCCGCCGCAGCGCTCGCCGTCAGCTCGGTGACCGCGCCTTCACCCTTCTCTGGGTGGGCACCGGCGCCCTCCTCAGCTGGCTCTTCGTCATCGGCTTCGCGACCCTTTCGCACTAGCGAGCGAAGCGAGCCGGCGCGATTCATCGCGCCGAGTGGGGAGTGAGCGCAGCCGGCTCTGCCGGCGGAGCGAGAGGGGCGCATCGCCCCTCTGTGAAGAAAACGGGGCCCCCACGCGGCCCAGGCCGCGTGGGCCACTAGCCGATAAGCTCCCGCAGGTCCTGGAGCTGGAGCGCGATCCAGCGATTGATGTCGGCGGCCCTGACCGTCTCGCGGATCCTGTCGGCGCGGGCCAGCTTCTGGGTGGGGTCCATGGTCAACCCCAGGAAGAGCGCCTCGGCGGTCTCATCGATGTCGAAGGGGTTGACGCTCAGCGCGTAGTCGCCCAGCTCCTCGTGCGAGCCCGCGTTCTCGCTGAGCACGAGCACCCCCTCGTGCCGGTTGCAGAGCACCCCCTCCTTGGCCACCAGGTTCATGCCGTCGTAGATGGGGTTGACGAGGAGGACGTCGAACTGCCGGTACCCTGCCAGGGCGCGCGCCATGAGGTCGTCGACCTCCACCCGGATGGGCGTCCAGCCGCCGCGGCTGAACTTGCGGTTGATCCGCGCGGCCACGCTGAGCACGCTGCCGAGGTAGGCGCGGTAGTCGTCGATGTCCTGCCGGCTCGGCTGCAGGTAGGCCCAGAACTGGACGTCGCCGTGCAGCTCGTGGTGGTCCTCGAGCATCCGCTCGTAGGCGAGGAAGCCGCGCACGATGTTCTTGCTGAGGTCGGTCCGGTCCACCCGCAGGATCAGCTTCTGGGGACGCCAAGAGAGCAGCCGCTCCTCCTCGGCGCGCACCTCGTCGCTGTCCGCCTGGGCGAGCAGGCCGTCCACGTCGATGCTGATCGGGTAGTTGCGCACCAACACCGCGCGGCCCTCGAAGAAGACGGTGCGCTCGCGGAAATCCACGCTCAGGCCGAGGTTCTCCTCGCAGGTGAGGAGGAAGTTGCGCACGTCGCGGCGGGTCTGGAACCCGACCAGGTCGGACCCCAGGAGCCCGTGGAGGATGGCGTCACGGACCCGCTTGGGGAGGATTGTCCAGTACTGCGGGGTGGGCCATGGGATG
Organism: Candidatus Dormiibacterota bacterium; assembly: GCA_963823765.1. GTDB lineage: Bacteria > Chloroflexota > Dormibacteria > Aeolococcales > Aeolococcaceae > Aeolococcus. The sequence goes on along the minus strand of CAWGML010000001.1, from coordinate 112,887 downwards.
TGCACGAAGTGCTGGATGCGCACCTCGCCGAGCGCTGCGCGGACCATGCCGGGGACGCAGTAGAGCTGGTAGTCCTGGACGAAGATGAGCGGTGGTCGGGACGCCGCGCGCGCCTGCTCGACGACGCGGTCGGCGACCATCTGGTTGACCTCGAGGTACCCCTCCCGCCAGGCGTACAGCGTCGCGGTGTCGACGATCGGCTCGCGAGCGAGGTCCCAGAGGTAGTGCTGGATGAACCACAGCAGGGGGTTGCTGATCGTGCTGTAGTAGAGGTCGTACGCCTCCGGCTCCGGCTCGACGAACGAGACGCGGTACCTGGTGCCGTCGTCCGTGACCAGCTCGGCGGGGTCGCCGCGGGCGGCCAGGGTGCGATCCGCGTCGTCGCGCGCCACGGCGACCCAGAGCGCGTGCGTGGAAGCCGCCAGTGAGCTGAGCGCAGTGACCAGCCCACCCCCACCCTTGACCAGGCGCTCCGGGGTGTCGCGGTACACGTCGGCGGGCACCAGCTCCAGCGGCGCCCGGTTGGCGACCACGATCGGCTGGACGTTGCCGAGCATCTCCTGGAGGTGCGGCTGGATGACGGGCAGCGGTCGTCCTCCTGACGCGGGCAATGGGCCGTCAGCGGAGCGGGTCAGCCGAGCAGGACGTCGTAGAAGTAGCGCTCGCGACGCGGCACGTTCTGGTCGACGTGGATGTGCTTCACCTCGGTGTACTCGCGCAGCCCGTACGACCCGAGCTCCCGGCCGTTGCCGCTCTGCCGGTAGCCGCCGAACGGCGCCAGTGGGTTGAGCAGGTGCCAGTCGTTGATCCAGACCGTGCCCGTGCGAAGCTGCCTGGCCATCTCGATGGCACCCCGGGTGTCGCGCGACCAGATCCCGCCGGCGAGCCCGTAGATGGACCGGTTGGCACGGCGGATGACGTCGCCGGGGTCGCTCCACCGCTGCACGGCCAGCACGGGCCCGAAAACCTCCTCGGTGGCCAGGTTGCTGTCCGGCCGGACGTCGGCGATGACGGTCGGCTGCACGAAGTGGCCCTTGTCCCCGACGCCCTCGGCGCGACCGCCGCCGCAGAGGATGGTGGCCCCCTCCTGCCGGGCGCGGTCGATGGCGGCGAGCACGTTCTCGTACTGGCGCCGCGAGATCAGCGGTCCCACCTGGGTGTCGAAGTCGGTGGCGTCGCCGACCCGCAGGCTGCGGGCCGTGGCCACGAGGCGCTCCATGAAGGCGTCGTAGATGTCGTCGTGGACGTAGAGACGGTGGCCGGATTCACATGCCTGGCCCTGGTGGAAGTACGTCCCGAAGAGGGTGCCGTCGACGGCGATGTCGAGGTCGGCGTCGGCACAGACGATGTTCGCCGACTTGCCGCCGAGCTCGAGCGTCACCTTCTTGATGGTTGGCGCGGCCATCTCCAGGATGCGCCGGCCGACCGCCGTCGACCCGGTGAAGGCGACCTTGTCGACGTCCTCATTGACGACGAGCTCCTCGCCGAGCTCGTTGCCGGGACCGGTGACCACGTTGAGCACGCCGCGCGGGAGCAGGCCGGTCTCGTCGATGGCGCGGGCCACCTCGAGCAGGGTCAGCGGGGTGAAGGGGGAGGGCTTCAGGACGATGCTGTTCCCCATCGCCAGCGCCGGCGCCAGCTTCCACATGGCGATCATCAGCGGGAAGTTGAAAGGGATGATCCCAGTGCAGACGCCGATCGCCTCGCGCTGCACGAAGTTCCAGCTGACGTGCGGGACGTCGATCCAGGGCAGCGGCTCGTACCAGGGGACCTGCAGCGCCTGCTCCGCCATCGAGCGAAAGGTCTCGACCGCGAGCGGGACGTCGACCATCGTCGCCTTGCGCAGCGTGGCGCCGGCGGTCTGCGCCTCGAGCATCGCCCAGTCGCCACTGCGGTCGGCGAGGTGCTTGGCGATCTCGAACATGACCTGACTGCGCTGCAGCTGGGTCTTGTTGCGCCACTCCCCGGCATCGAAGGAGCGCCGCGCCGCCGCGACGGCCCGGCGGGCGTCCTCGCGGCTGCCCGCGGGAGCGAGGGCGACAACCTCCTCGGTGGACGGGTTCTGCACCTCGAACGTCTCACCGTCCGCGGAACCCGTCCATTCACCGTCGATGTACTGCTGGTAGGTCGCCACCTCGGGCCGCACGATCGTCGCCACGCTGCCACCTCCTACTTGGACGTCGGAGGGATTATGAGCGCCGGTCGGCGCCCGCCGGCCCCGCACACGGGGCGTTCACCGGGGCAGGAACGGCTCATCCGATCCGGTCAAGAACCTGCAACAGGAGCATGCGATCCCGGAACCAGCCGGGTTCGGGGCCGGGGGCCCGGGTCAGAATCGAGCGATGGCCCCGATCCGCCCCGGCCGATCCCGCGTCCTGCTGGTGGACGACGACGCCCGCCTCCTGCACATCGTCGGCCTCTACCTCGAGGTCCAGCAGTTCGAGGTCGTCACCGCCTCCAGCGGCGAGGAGGCCATGGCCCTGCTCGGCGTCGGCCTGCCCGACCTGGTCATCCTCGACGTGATGATGCCCGGCATCGACGGGATCAGCCTCTGCCGCCGGATCCGGGGCATGCCCGGCGCGGAGCGGCTGCCGATCATCGTCTTCACCGCCCTGAGCGACCGCGCCGACCTCGACGCGGCCCGGGATGCCGGCGCCGACCAGGTGATCACCAAGCCCTTCAACCTCACCGGGCTGGGTGCTGCCGTCGAGGCCCTGCTCCCCGACGCGGCCGCCGCCGGCGCCTGAGCCGCCGAGGCCTCACCGGAAAACCGATGCGTGTGCTGGTGGTCGAGGATGACGCCGACGTCGGTGACGCGGTGCGCCGCGGGCTGCTCGAGGCCGGCATCCTCGCCGAGTGGTCGGCGGACGCCGACGAGGCCGTGCTGGCCGCGGACCACGGCCACTTCGACGTCATCGTGCTCGACGTCATGCTCGGTCGCGGCATGGACGGGTTCGAGCTCTGCCGGCTGCTGCGCGGTCGCACCGTCCCCTCGGCGATCCTGATGCTCACAGCCCGCGACGCGGTGCCCGACCGTGTCCGCGGCCTCGAGGCCGGCGCCGACGACTACCTGGTCAAGCCGTTCGCGTTCCAGGAGCTTCTCGCTCGCATCCGCGCGCTGGCTCGGCGGCCGGCGCGGCTGCCGACCGACGCCACCGACGTCGGCGCCCTCAGCGTGGACGCCACGGCTCGCCGGGTGCGACTGCACGGCACCGAGGTGGTGCTCTCGCGGCGCGAGTTCGACGTTCTCGAGCTGCTCATCCGGCACCGCGGCCACACCCTCACCAAGGACCAGATCGAGACCCAGGTGTGGGGGTTCGAAGCCGAGAGCGGCGGCAACCTCGTCGAGGTGTACGTGGGTCGCCTGCGGCGCAAGCTCAACGACGCCGAGGAGAACCAGCTGATCACCACCGTCCGCGGCATCGGCTACAGGTTCGAGGCCAACTGAGGTGAGCGCCGACCACCTCCCTCGCCGGACGCGTCAGAGCATGAGCACGCGCGGGATCACGGTGCTGGCCCACCCGCGCTCGGGCGGGAGCAGCCTCGAGTACGCGGCCACCTTCGCGGGATGCCTGAGCGTCCTGACCCTGGTGCTTGTGGGCGAGTACTACCTGGAGAACAACCCGACCCTCCAGGGCTTCGCGCTGCTGTCCATCCTGGTGGCCACGTGGCGCCTGCCGGCGCGCCTGTCCGCGCTCATCACGGGCCTGGCGGCGGCGCTTCCGTTCGTGTCGGCGGACCTCGGCGCGCTCGACCCGCTGACCGCGCGCTTCCAGCTCACCAGCACGGTGGTCACAGCGTGCCTGGCCGAGTTCACCGTGCGTGCCATCCTCCAGGCCGACCGCGAGCGCACCGCGCTCCTCGACGTGCTGGTGCGGTTCACCGCCGATGCCGCGCACGAGCTGCGCTCGCCGATCACCGCCATCCAGACGGTGGCCGAGGTGGCCCTGTCGCAGCCGAGGCGCCAGGACGAGTACAGGCGATCCATCGAGACGATGTTGCGCAGCAGCCGCAAGCTGATCCGGCTCACCGACGCGCTGCTGCTGCTGGCCAGCGAGGACGCCGGCGCGCTCACCGTGCCCGAGGATCCCGTCGACCTCAGCGACCTCGTCGAGGAGACGCTCGACCGCTGGCGAAAGCGGGCCGCGGAGAACGGAGTGCGCCTCGACGGACCGACCGCACCGACGGAGGGGTTGGTGCGCGGCGACGAGGTGCTGCTCGGCCGCCTCCTCGACAACCTGCTCGAGAACGCGATCCGCCACGCCGGCGCTGACGGCGTCGTGACCGTCGAGCTCGGCGGCTCGTTCGGCGATGGCTGGACCATCGTGGTCACCGACACCGGGCCCGGCTTCGACAAGGCCTTCCGCCCGTTGGCCTTCGAGCGTTTCACCCGGGCAGAGAAGCACCGCTCGCGCCACGGCGGCGGCGCCGGGCTGGGGCTGCCGCTGTGCGCGGCGATCGCGTCGGCGCACGGGGGGTCGGTGGAAATTGACCCGACTGTCACCGGAGCGCGACTGCGTGTCTGGCTTCCCGCGACGCGGCCGTCAGCGGTTGTTCAGCACCGCCAGTCAGCCTGAGTGAATCATCCGCTCTCATCGAGGAACCACTGACATGCCGACTGATCTCTTCCTTCGCTGCCGGGAGGCCATTGCCCGCGTGCTTCGTCACGATGACGAGGACGGACAGGGGATGGTCGAGTACGCGCTCATCCTCGTCCTCATCGCCGTCGTGGTCATCGTCGTCCTGACCACCGTCGGCAAGAAGATCGACAACGTCTTCTCGAACATCAGCAGCGGCCTCGGCACGTAAGCCGCTCACCTTCCTCCCTGCGGCTCTCACCGGGCCGCGACACCAGGCCACGCCCAACACCGGGCGCGGCCTGGTTTTTCTTTTGTGGTCGGCGATGTCCGCAGCGCGTCCCGGGGACATCCCTAGCGTCGAGCGGCTGGGCGGATGGCTGTCGGGAGACGTGATGCAACAGGTGTCGATGAACGACGGCCTCGACGGCCGCGAGACGCTCGCCTTCGGGCTCGGCGCGAGTGAGGTGGCCGTCTGCGTGCTCGCCCTGCTCAGCGGGTACGCGGTGCTCCGCAGCGGCCTCCCCGCGGTGGCCGGCTGGACCTTCGCCCTGCTCCTGGTCGCGGCCGGGGCGCTGCTGTCGTGGGGCCGGCTCGCCGGCCGTCCGATGGTGGAGTGGGCGGTTCTGCTGGCAGCCTTCATCCTTCGCACGCGGCACACCCGGACCGCCCGGGCGCGCGAGCGTGCCGGCAGCTGGGCGGCGACCACTTCGCGGCCGCGTCAGCGGCACGGCTGCGGGTGGCGGCGAGATCGCCCTCGATGAGCGCTGTGGAGGGCGGCGATGTCGTCATCCCGCTGGCACTGCGCCGGCCGGAGAACGTGGGCGGTGCCGCACCCGTCGCCGCGCGTGGTGAGGGCCGCAGTCATGTGGTCGGGTTCTTCTCTCTGGCCGGCGGCACCGGGCGCACCACGCTGGCCGTGGAGGTGGCGGCGCTGCTTGCGGTGCGGGGCCGGGCAGCTGGAGCGGCCGGGGCCACGGCCCGCCGGGTGGCCCTGGTCGACCTGGCACGCCGCAACCCGTGTGCCGGCCTCCGTCTCGGCATGCCGGCGCCGTCGCGGCCCCGGCTCGCCGCCCATGAGACGGGCCTGCTCGTCGGCCTCGCACCCGCCACCCTGCCGGGGGACATTGACGGGGCGCCGTCGCAACAGCTGGTCGAGAGCCTGGACCACGCCGCGGCGGACATCGTCATCGTCGACTTCGACTGCGACCTCGGTGAACTGTGCCGCGCGCTGCTGGAGCGCTGCGACCAGGTCCTGGTGACGATGACCCCGACGGCCGGTGGCGTCGTCGACGCCTACCGCAGCACGGCCCTCCTGCGCCGGCTGGGTCTGCGCCAACGGCTCGCGCACGTCGTCAACCGGTCGCGCCCGGGCGTCGAGCTCGGGGAGGTCCTGGGCGACCTCACCGCCACCATCGTCGCGGAGATCCCCGACGATCGCGCTCTCACCGATGCCGGGGACAACCACCGCGTGGCCGGGCTGGAGGCAGCCGGCGACGTGGCCGCCGCGCTGCGTGCGCTGGCCGCGCGCGTGGAGGAAGCAGCAGCGGGGCGCTCAGCAGCGGGCATGCCGCGGTGGGACCGCCACGCCGGTTGAGATGGCGGCGCACGTTGAACGCGATTGCCGAGGCGCCATCTCGCGGCACGGTGGCCGCCACCATCGCGCTCGAGCCCGTCGACCTGACCGCCCTCGAGCCGGCCGCCCAGGCGACGTGCATGGAGGCGGCCTCGCGGCTCCTCTGCAGCCTGGACGGGGCCGTGCAGTTCGTGGTGCGGCGTCGCCGCGTGGCCGGCCGGCCGCCGCCGCGGGAGCAGCCGGCCACCGCGTCGCGGATGTCCTCGACCGCGCGATGCTCGTGCACCGCGCTGCGCTGCTCGCCACGGTACCCGCCTACCGCAGCGATGTGCTCGCGGTGCTGCGCCGCGACGACGGGCAGGTGGCCGCGCTGCGCAGGCAGCTGACCATGACCATCGAGCTGCTGCGCTCGGCGGGGCTGCGCGGCAGGGAGGTTGCGGCGCGCCACGAGGCGCAGACCCCCGTGGTGGCCGGAGCCCGCGCGGTGCTGGTGGGCGAGGGCGCGCGCTGTGGGCTCGAGCTGGACCGGCTGCCGGGCAGCCCCGTCGGCCTCGGCTGGCTCCACGCAATGCTGGCGGCGCCGGCCGAGTTCGACGCCGCCGTCCACCTGGTCCCGGTCGACGCCGCAGCCGCGCACCGTGCCGTCGAGAGGCGGCTGCGCGACCTCACCGCCGACCGGCTGCTCGACATCGACCGCGGCAGGATCGGGGACCCAGGTGTCGACATCGGCCTCGAGGCCGCGGGCACCCTCCGTGACCGCCTGGCCCGCAACGAGGTTCGCCCGCTACGGCTCTCGATCGTGGTCGCTGTCCGGGGCGACGACGTGGCCGAGGCGCGTCATGGCGCCGAGGTGGTCCGAGCAGCCGCCGCCGGCTCGGGGCTGCGGCTGCGCCACACCCATCTGCGCCACGACCTCGCCCTGCGCGCCAGCCTGCCCCTGGGCGAGGCGACGGGCCCCGCCAAGCTCATCGACTCGGCCGCTGGCGCGACCTGCGTGCCGCTGACCGAGACCGTGTGCGACGACGCGGTGGGCTACCGCGTCGGGGTCACCCGGCGCTCGGGCGTGCCGGTGGCCGTCGACGTGTTCGACACAGCCCACCACAGCAACGCCAACGTCGCGGTGTTCGCCACCAGCGGCCACGGCAAGAGCTACACCATCGGCGCGCTGGTGCTCGAGGCCATCGCCCGTGGTGTCGGCTCCTTGATCGTGGACCCCGAGGGCGAGTACGAGCGCCTCATGCATGCGGTGGGCGGTCAGTACCTGCGCCTCGGCTCGGCGGGGTCGGGGGCGCTCAACGTCTTCGACGCGGCGCCGAGCGCACGCGACGCGGTCCCCGTGGCGGTCGACCTGGTCAACGTGCTGTGTGGCAGCGTGCTCGACGAGGTCGAGCGCGCGCGTGTCGACGCCGCCATGCACGAGGCCGTCAACGCCGCCGCGCGCGCCGGGCGCGTCCCCCTGCTCGGTGACTGTGCGCCCGATCTCGAGCACAGCGCGCCGCGCGCGGCGGCGGTGCTGCGTCGCGTGTGCAACGGCCCGCTGGCCGCAATCTTCAACAGGCCGAGCGACGTCGACCTCGACGGCGACATCTGTGCCGTCTCGCTGCGCGAGCTGCCCCACGAGTTCGTGCCCGCGGCGACCTTGTTGATCGCCCAGTGGTTGTGGACACGGGTGCGCAGCGAGCGCCGGCGCCGTCACATCGTCCTCGACGAGGTCGGTGCGCTCTGCGTCCACCCTCCGTTGCGCGACCTCCTCGTGCAGCTGGCCAGGCGCTGCCGGAAGTACGGCGCGTCGCTCGTGGTCGCGACGCAGAACGTCGAGGACCTGCTGCGCAGCGAGGAGGGGGCGGTGGTGGCCACCAACTGCGCGACTGTCCTGTTGGGCGGCCACCGCGCCGCCGAAGCCCGCCAGATGGAGAGCGCGTTCGGCCTCACCGACGGGCAGCGGCGCTTCGTCGAGCACGCTGCCCGCGGCGAGTTCCTCCTCCTCGCGGGACGCCGCCGCTGCGAGATCCGCGTCGACATGCCCGAGCTGCACCGGTCCATCCTGGTCGCCGAGGTGGGCGGGTGAAATAATCGACGCGGCGCCGTCGTGGGGTCCGCGAACCCCTTGACGTCCTGCCGGACTCCGACCAACATATGGGGGCCACGGGACGGGCGACCCCCAAGATGTGGGATAATCGGGGTTCACACCGGCCAGGTCAGGGGACACTCCGACCCGGGGCGCCGTCCCACTCAACGTCGCATCACCAACAGCGCCCCGACCGGGATCTTGACGAGGAAAAGCCGTGGATCGACCTGTCTCCGCCGCCGCTGACGCCACCGCCAACGCGGGCGCAACACCCTCGACACGCAAGCCGCGCGGACGCTCCGCCCAAGCCGCTGCCGAGCGCTCCGCCGGGACCGGGCTGAAGCTCAGCCGCCGCTTCACCCGCGAGGGCATCCACCCCTTCGACGAGGTGACCTGGGAGAAGCGGAGCGCGATCATCGGCAACGAGCGCGGCGAGACGGTCTTCGAGCAGAAGGACGTCGAGGTCCCGGCCTCCTGGTCGCAGATGGCCACCAACGTGGTGGTCAGCAAGTACTACCGCGGTCCCCAGGGCACCCCGCGTCGCGAGACCAGCGTGCGCCAGGTGATCTCGCGGGTCTGCGACACGATCGCGGACTGGGGCCGGCAGGGTGGCTACTTCGCCACCGAGGCGGATGCCCAGGCGTTCCAGGACGAGCTCACCCACCTGGTGCTGCACCAGAAGATGAGCTTCAACAGCCCGGTGTGGTTCAACGTCGGCGTGGCCGGCTCGCGCCCGCAGGCCTCGGCGTGCTTCATCAACTCCGTCGAGGACACCATGGAGTCCATCCTCGGGCTGGCCAAGACCGAGGGCATGCTCTTCAAGTACGGCAGCGGCACCGGCACCAACCTCTCGCCGCTGCGCAGCTCCAACGAGCAGCTCGGCGGCGGTGGCACCGCCAGCGGGCCGGTGTCCTTCATGAAGGGGTTCGACGCCTTCGCCGGCGTCATCAAGAGCGGTGGCACCACGCGCCGCGCCGCCAAGATGGTCATCCTCAATGCCGATCACCCCGACGTCTACGAGTTCGTCACCTGCAAGGTCAACGAGGAGCGCAAGGCGTGGGCGCTCATCGAGGCCGGGTACGACTCGTCGTTCACCGGTGAGGCGTACGCGTCGGTGTTCTTCCAGAACAGCAACAACTCGGTCCGCGTCACCGACGAGTTCATGCGCGCCGTTGCCGAGGACCGTGACTGGCACCTGCGCGCGGTCACCGACAGCAACCGCGTCGTCAAGACGGTGAAGGCTCGCGAGCTGATGCGACTGATGGCCGAGTCGGCGTGGCAGTGCGGCGACCCCGGCATCCAGTACGACACCACCATCAACGACTGGCACACCTCGGCGAACAGCGGGCGCATCAACGCCAGCAATCCGTGCAGCGAGTACATGTACCTCGACAACTCGGCCTGCAACCTGGCGTCGCTCAACCTCATGAAGTTCCTCAACGAGGACGGCAGCTTCGACGTCGACAGCTACCGCCACGCGGTGCACATCACCATCACAGCGCAGGAGATCCTGGTCGGTAACGCCTCATACCCCACCGAGAAGATCGCCAAGAACAGTGAGGACTTCCGACCGCTCGGGCTCGGCTACGCCAACCTCGGCGCGCTGCTGATGGCGCGCGGAGTGCCGTACGACTCGCCTGCCGGCCGCGACCTGGCAGCGTGCATCACCGCGGTGATGACCGGCGAGGCCTACGCGCAGTCCGCGCGGATGGCTCGAGAGGTGGGACCGTTCAAGGGCTACGCGGTCAACCGCCAGCCGATGCTGCGGGTCATCGCCAAGCACCGTGAGGCGGCCTACAACATCCCCAGCGACAACGTCGAGGCCGACCTCGTCACCGCGGCCCGCCGCGCCTGGGACGAGGCTCACGAGCTCGGTGCCAAGCACGGCTACCGCAACGGCCAGGCGACGGTGCTCGCCCCCACCGGCACCATCGGTTTCATGATGGACTGCGACACCACCGGGGTCGAGCCCGACATCGCGCTGGTCAAGTACAAGAAGCTGGTCGGCGGCGGGATGCTGAAGATCGTCAACCAGACGGTGCCGCTGGCGCTGCAGCGGCTCGGCTACGGCGACACCGCGGTCGCCGACATCGCGGCGCACATCGACGCCAACGACACCATCGAGGGCGCCCCCTCACTCCGCGAGGAGGACCTCGCGGTGTTCGACTGCGCATTCACCCCGCAGAACGGCAGCCGCTCGATCGCCTGGCAGGGACACGTGCGCATGATGTCAGCGGTGCAGCCCTTCCTCTCGGGCGCGATCAGCAAGACGGTGAACATGCCCAACGAGGCCACCGTCGACGAGATCGAGCAGGCGTACATCGACGGCTGGAAGCTCGGCCTCAAGGCGCTGGCCATCTACCGCGACGGCAGCAAGCGCAGCCAGCCGATGGCAACGTCGATGGACAAGACCACCGGGCGCACCGTGCAGATCGTCGAGCGGCCATTGCGCAAGCGCCTGCCCGCCGAACGCAACGCGCTGACCCACCGCTTCGAGGTTGGCGGTCACGAGGGCTACATCACCGTCGGCCTGTACGACGACGGCCAGCCCGGCGAGATCTTCCTCAAGATGGCCAAGGAGGGCTCGACGGTCAGCGGCCTCATGGACGCGTTCGCCACCGCGGTGTCCCTGGCACTGCAGTACGGCGTGCCGTTGCAGGCGCTCGTCGACAAGCTCTCGCACACCCGCTTCGATCCGCAGGGGTTCACCAAGAACCCGGAGGTGCCCATCGCCAAGTCGCTGATGGACTACATCTTCCGGTGGATGGCGTCGCGCTTCATGCCCCAGGAGGATCGTGACCGGCTCGGCATCATCCGTCGTGAGGGCGATGAGGCGGCGCCCGCGGTCGCCCCCTCACCGATCGCCGGCCCGGTCGCGGCACCCTCGGCCACCGCGGGCGTCAGTGGGTTCGCGGCGGTGCGCGCGATGCAGGCGGCGGCGGCGACCGCAGCGCCGGCGGAGAACACGCTCGGCGCCTTCGTCAACCAGGGCGACGCGCCGTCGTGCAGTGAGTGCGGCAGCCTCATGGTGCGCAGCGGCGCCTGCTACAAGTGCCACAACTGTGGAGCCACCTCGGGCTGCTCCTGACCACGTCCCCTCCCCCAGCCCGGAGCCCGGTCACAGCGCGTGACCGGGCTCTTCGTTGTGGTCGCCATGCGAGCCTCCGCCCAGCGCGACGGGGCGCTGACGGGGTGGCGCCGGCGTCCGCCTAGCCGCGCACCAGGAGCAGGAAGTTCAGCACCGGGGCGGCCAGGCTGAGTCCCGCGGCGATGGCCAGCGCCGCCTGGGCACGCCGGCCGTGGAGCCGGCTCAGCACCAGGAGCACCATCCCGCTGACGGCGAGCAGCTTCACCGCGTACGCGGCCAGCGGGTTGCGCACGATGAGCGCGCGGAACAGCGGGTTGTTCTCGACGTACATCTGCCCCGAGAGAGCACGGAAGGTGGTGACCACGTCGGCAACCTGGGCGGCGGCGATGATCGCCACCAGCAGCGCGCACACATGGTTGCCGAGGTTGTCCCGGAGCGCCCGGAGGCTGGCGTCCTCGCGGTCCGGCACCAGCTCGACGATGCCCACGCCCACCCGGTGACGGCGTCGTGCGACACGTGGTTCGAGCTCCGTCCCGGTCGCCATCCCCCTCGCCCCTCTGCTTTCTCGGCCCCTTGTGGACAAGGATGGGCTGTTTGGGATGAGAAACGCAAGCGACGCGTTGCTTGGACTGGAACCCGCTCCGGCGGGAGAGGTCCACCGCGCCCCGCAGCGGTCAGCCAGCGGCGGGTGCCGCCTCCTCCTCCATGACCTCGGCGAGGCGCCGCAGCACCCTCATGGTATCGGCGAGCTCCGTCGGCTCGAGCTTGCCCAGCACCCGCTCGAGCCAGCCGCGCCGGCCGCCGATCGCCGTCGCCAGGGCCTCCTCCCCGCGGGGGGTCAGCCATACGCTGACGATGCGCCGATCCTCCTCGCTGCGCACGCGGTCGACCAGCCCACCGTCCACCAGGCGATCGATCATGGCGCTCGCCGAAGGAGGCGAGATGCCCAGCTTGGAGGCCAGCCGGCTGACCGTGACCGGCGCCACCTCGTGGAGGACGCCGAGCACGTGCAGCTGGGCGGGGCTCTGTGTGCAGGACTGCAGGTGGGCGAGCATGGCGCGCTGGCGCTGGTCGAGCCACGCTTGGACGGTGTCGACAGCGCTGGCCAGCTCAGCGCGGCGGCTGGCGGTCTGGGCGCTCATGCGACGGCGACGGCGGGGACGCCATGCTTGGCCTCTTCCTCGGCGGTCGTTGTTCGCCGCAGGGGCAGCTCGGGCATCGCGAACGTGATCAGCAGGCCGATCAGCGCCGACGCGGCGCCGAGCCACATCAACCCGGCGATGGATGCCGACAGGTCGCCCTGGATGCCGGCGGTGATGCGCGGGATCAGCGGCTGGGCCGCGGCAGGGAGCTGGTGGCTCGAGCTGCTGGCTGAGGTTGCCCACGCCGGTGAGGTTGTTGGTGGCGGCACCACTGCCCTGCGCGAACTGGCTCACCACCGCCGGGGGGACACCTGCGCTGGTGAGGTGCGCAGGCAGCTGGGATGCGAAGGTGAGGGCGAAGATGGACCCGGCGATGGCCAGCCCCACCGACCCACCGATCTGACGGAAGAAGGTGAGGTTGCTGGTGGCGACGCCGATGCGCCGCACGGGCACCGCGTTCTGGATGGCCACGGTCGGCACCGCGAAGGTGGGGCCGACCCCGACCCCGGCGATGAACATCCACAGCGAGAGCGTCCAGTACCCGGTGCCGACGTCGAGGCGTGTGAGCAGGAACATGCCGAGCGTCAGCACCGCCATCGACCCGAGCAGGATCGCCTTGTACTTGCCGGTGCGGCTCACCAGGATGCCGCTGGTGGTGCTCGAGGCGATCAGACCCAGCATCAGCGGCCAGGTGCGGTAGCCGGACGCGGTCGCCGACAGGCCCTGCACCGCCTGGAAGTAGCGCGGCAGGAAGATGATCGCGCAGAAGAAGCCGAAAGCGATGAAGAAGGTGCCCACGTTCAAGGTCGTGTAGCTGCGGTTGCGGAACAGGTCCAGCGGGATGATCGGTTCCTTGGCGGCGTGCTCGGCCGCGACGAACGCCGCGGTGAGCACCGCCGCCGCAACCAGGTAGAGGAGGACGTTCGGCGAGGACCACGCGTACAGCTGTCCCGTCGAGTTCGGTCAAACCCTTGTTGGTCAGGCCCAGCAGCAGCGAGATCGCCGCGGCCGTGAAGACGCCGATCCCGAGGTAGTCGAGGTCGCGCACCCGCACCCCGCGGGTGTTGCCCGTGTTGGGGAGCTGCGTGGCCATGACCACCAGCGCGGCGATGCCGATGGGCAGGTTGACGTAGAAGATCCAGTGCCAGCTGAGGTTGTCGGTGAGGAATCCACCGAGGAAAGGGCCGAGGATGAAGCTGAGCCCGAACACCGCGCCGAAGAGGCCCTGGTAGCGGCCGCGCTCGGCGGGGCTGAAGAGGTCCCCGATGACCGCCAGCGCGATGGGGAAGATGGCGCCGGCGCCAAGGCCCTGGATGCCGCGGAAGATGATCAGCTCGCCCATCGACTGCGACAGGCCGGACAGCGCCGATCCCACCAGGAACAGGCTCACGCCGACGAGCAGCAGCGGGCGTCGCCCGTAGACGTCGGAGAGCTTGCCGTAGATGGGCACGGTCACCGTCGACGTCAACAGGTAGACGGTCACCACCCAGGTGTAGAGGTTGTTGCCGGCGAGGTCGGTGACGATGCGCGGCAGGGCCGTGCCGACGATGGTCTGGTCGAGCGCGGCCAGGAAGAGGCCGAGCATGATCGCGACCATGATCAGGGCCTTCTGCCTCGGTGCCATGTTGCGGGGATCCGGCATCAGTGGAGAACCTCGTGACAGTTAGTACGGCGCAGTAGTTAGTGTAGACTAACCTTTAGCCTCTGGTCAAACGGGCCGACTCCCGGGGTTGGCGCAAACCGTGCGCCACCTGTCCGAATACCGCTGGCGTAGCCGTGCGGCCACACCTCATGCTGGGGCGATGCGCAGACGACGCGACGCCGCGCCCTCATGACACGCCGCGGCTGGCTGCTCTTTGCCGCCATGGGCGTCATCTGGGGAGTGCCCTACCTGCTCATCAAGGTTGCCGTCGCCGACCTGAGCCCGGCGTCGCTGGTGTTCCTGCGCACAGCCACCGGTGTGCTTGTGCTGCTCCCGATCGCGGCCGCGCGCGGCTCGATCGCGCCGCTGCGCGGCCACTGGCGCTGGGTGCTCGCCTACACCGTGGTGGAGGTGGCGGTTCCCTGGCTGCTGCTGTCCGACGCCGAGCGGCACATCTCCAGCTCGCTCGCCGGCCTCCTCATCGCCGCGGTCCCGTTCATCGGCGCGCTGCTCGCGCTCGTGACGGGCGGCGACGACAGGCTCGACGGCCGGCGGCTCGGCGGCCTTCTCGTCGGTTTCTTCGGCGTCGCCACCCTCGTGGGGTTCGACCTGTCGGGCGGCAGCCTCGGGGCGGTGGGCGAGATCGGCGTGGTCACCGTCGGGTACGCGCTCGGACCGATGATCATCGCCCGCCGCCTGCGGGGCGTCCCCGCGGTGGGGGTGGTGGCCGCCTCCCTCGTGCTCACCGCCATCGTCTACGCGCCGGTCGGCATCCTGCAGCTGCCCCATCATGCGCCGTCGGCCCGAGTTATCCTCGCGGTGGCAGGGCTGGGGATCGTGTGTACCGCGCTCGCGTTCCTGCTCTTCTTCGCGCTCATCGCCGAGGTGGGCCCAGTGCGTGCCACGGTGATCACGTACGTGAACCCTGCCGTAGCCCTCGCACTCGGGGTGGCCGTCCTCGGAGAGGCGTTCACCGCCAGCACCGCGGCTGGCTTCGTGCTCATCGTCCTGGGCTCCTTCCTGGCCACCAGGCGGCAGCCGGCGCGGCGGCGAGCCCGCGACACGACGGAGGTCGCTGCCAGCGCCGGCATGCCCTGACGTGTCCGCGCGCGACCCGCGCGCTGCCGCCGGGTCGCGGGTAGGCTTGCACGTGCCGTGCCGCAGACCTTCGAGATGTGCCCGCGGGGCCCGTTCGACCTCGCGCAGGAGCGGCAACACTTCGGCTGGACGCCACTCGATGCCGACCCGTCGCAGCTGGCCATGTGTTTCCCGGTGGAGGGCTGGCACACCTCGGCCGCGGTGTTGCTGCGCCAGGACGCCAACGGTGACATCGCCGGGGCGGTGCACGGATGCGACGGCGCGCTCGCCGAGCGAGCCTGGGAGCAGGCGCTGGCAACGCTGTCGCTCGACGTCGACGGCGCCGGCTTCCCGGCGGTCGGCGAGCGCGACCCGGTGATCGGCCGCCTGCAGCAGGAGCTCGCCTTCCTGCGCCCCACGCTGTTCCACTCGCCGTACGAGGCCGCGTGCAACTTCGTCATCGGGCAGCGCATCTCCGAGGTCCAGGCGCGCGCGTTGCGGCTGCGCATCGGCGCGGATAGTGGCGAGCGTGTCGCTGCCGACGCCGTCGAACTGTCTGCCTTCCCGCGCCCGCAGCGGTTGCTCGAGCTGCGCGAGGTGCGCGGCCTCAACCAGGAGAAGCTGGCCCGGCTGCACGGCATCGCCCGGGCCGCGCTCGAGGGCACGCTCGACCGCGCCCGCCTGCGCGCCGTGCCCGTGGCCGACGCGCTGGCCACGGTGTCGTCGCTGCGAGGCGTCGGCCCCTTCAGCGCCCAGGGGATCGTAGTGCGCGGCGCCGGCGTCGTCGACGAGGTGACCGACGAGCCGGTGAGCAAAGAGGCGGTGCGCCGCCTGTATGCACTCGACCACGTGCCGGACCTCGACGAGCTGCGCGGCGTCGCCGAGCCCTGGCGGCCCTACCGCACGTGGGCGCTGGTGCTACTCCACGTGTGGGTGCGCGGCCAGGGCGGTGGCCACTCGGCGAGGCACGGCCGGCCCGCCCCGCGGCGTTCCCGGGGGTGACCGCCGGCGCGCTCGCGTCGTCCCGGAGCCGCCGCGTGCACGCGCTGCTGCTACTCGGTTTTCTGGCCGTGTCGGTGCTCCTCTTCCTGCCTGCCGACCTCCACGCCGGCAGCGTGTTGATCGGCGCCACCACGGCCGACAACTCGCAGCACGCGTGGTTCCTGCGCTGGTTCCCGTACGCCCTGGCCACCCACCAGAACCCTCTTCTCACCACCAACCTCATCGAACCGGCCGGCGTCAACCTGATGTGGAACACGTGGATCCCGCTGCCCGCCCTGCTGCTCTCACCGGTGACGCTGCTCGCCGGGCCGGTGGCCTCGTTCGATGTCGCGGTCACGCTCGGCGTGGCATTGAGCGCGTGGTGCGCCTACCTGGCCGCCGCCCGCTTCCTGCTACGAGGGGTCGCGGCGGTGCTGGCGGGCGCCGCCTACGGCTTCTCGCCGTTCATCTTCGACCAGTCGTACACCGGGCACTCGAACATGGTCATCGCGCTGACACCGCCGCTGATGCTGCTGGCGCTCGACACCATCCTGGTGCGACAGGACCGCTCGCCGCGCCGCAGCGGGCTGCTGCTGGGCGCGCTGATGCTCGCGCAGTTCTTCATCACCGAGGAGCTGCTCGCCTCCGAGGTGGTGATGGCCGCCGTGGTCGCGGCCTGCCTCGCCCTCATGCACCGGCACCGGCTGGCCACGCGGTGGCGTCACGTGCTGGCGTGTCTCGGCTGGGCGCTGGCGCTCTTGGTGCCCGTGGTCGCCTACCCGGTCTGGTTCCAGTTCTTCGGCCCACGGGTGCCGAGCGGGCTGATCACCGACCCGAACTTCTTCGTGACCGACCTGCTCAACGTGTTCCTGCCCTCGACCGCGCAGGGGGTGGAACCGCAGTTCGCGCGCGACATCGCAGCCCACTACGCCGGCAACTCCGGTGAGTGGGGCGGGTACGTCGGCATCCCCATGCTGGCGGTGGTGGCCTGGACCGCCTGGCGTCAGTGGAGGCGCCCGCTGGTGCGGGTGCTGTGCACCGGCGCGGCTGCCGCGGTCGTGCTCAGCTTCGGGTCGACGCTGCACGTCGGCGGCTACGACACCCACGTCCCGTTGCCCGGCGCCATCCTCGCGCACCTGCCGGTGCTCGACGACCTGGTGCCGGCACGTTTCGCGATCTACGCAGCCCTTTTCACGGCCCTGCTCCTCGGCGTCTTCGTCGACTCTCTCCCGGCGGGGCGGCGGGGCAGCCGCGTGGTGCTCATCAGCACACTCCTCATCGCCGCCAGCTTCGTGCCGCCGCTGCCCTTCCCGACGCGCGCGGCAGCGGCGCCGTCGTTCTTCAGAAACGGCTCAGCGCAGCTCAAGCCCGGAGCCGACGTCCTGGTGGTGCCGTTCTCGCACGACTTCTACTCCACGCAGGCCATGCTCTGGCAGGCGGAGGCAGGGATGCCGTTCTCGATGCCGGAGGGGTACATCATCAACCGCCGGCCCGACGGGGCAGCTGGCCAGGGCCCGCCCCCGAGCGTCACCTCGGCAACCCTGGTGGCGATCGCAGGGGGCAGCCTGACCGACGCGGGGGTCAGCTCGGCGACGCGGGCAGCCATGCTCAGCGAGCTGCGCAGCTGGCGGGTGAGCGAGGTCGTGCTCGGCCCCATGGGCGCGCACGGGGCTGCGATGCGGACCTTCCTCGAACACCTGCTGGGCGCGATCCCGCTCGACCGTGACGGCGTTGCGCTGTGGCCAAAGGTACCAGCGCCGTCGTAAGCTCCCGGCCGGCATCAGGCACCGCTCCGGGTCCCGCAGAGTTCGCCGAGGTGGCGACGTTGAAGAGGTGACCAAGGGACGCGAGCGGACAGCTCCGCCGGCGATGCGCGGCGCCACGACCGTGCCTCAGTGGGGGTTCCAGGCATGAGACGGGTGCGCATCCTGCTCGCGACCATGGCGATGCTGGTTCCAGCGATGCCGCTGCTCGGCCAGCAGGCTCTCGTCGTCGCTCATGCCGCGTCGTGCACCGGCCAGCCCGGCGGCCCGTACCCCAACGACCCGCAGTACGCGCCGGCCGAGAACGGCCAGCCCGGCGCCACCTGGGACGGTGAGGCGTGGTACCTGTACGGCTGCGTCCCGACCAGGACCGCGCCCGTCTCCAGCGACCCGCAGGGCGCGTCGGGGATGAGCGTCAGCGACCTGTGGAACCGCACCCCCAACCCGCAGCGCGGTCGCGATGACGTGGTGCTCGCGTACATGGAGGGCGGCGTCAACTGGCGGATCCCCACCAGCTGCGAGCTCAAGGACCGCGCCGAGCTCAACACCAAGGAGCTGCCCTACCCGGAGAACGCTGCCGGCCTCACCAAGAAGCAGCTGATCGCCCAGGGCCAGCATTTCAGCAACGCCAACCTGTACGACCTCAACGACGACGGGGTGGTCAACGTCGAGGACTACCTCAATGACCCGCGCGTGCTCGCGGGCGTGGCCGGCTCTCCGAAGAGCCCCGCCGGCGGCCCTTACCTCCACCACGTCTGCGCGACCGCCGTGGCGGGTGGTACGGACATCACCCCGGAGGACCTGATCGTGGCCTTCGGCCACTGCCAGATGCGCAAGGGCCAGCTTGGCCAGTGCCCGGTGGGGGGACGCTTCGACAACGACGGCAACGGCTACCCCAACGACATCAACGGCTGGAACTTCAACCGCGACAACAACGATCCCCAGACCGAGCAGAGCATCTACCACCACTTCGACGGTGAGTCCGCGCAGGCCGTCGGCGAGGGCAACAACGGCTTCGAGAACGTCGGCATGTGCCCGCTGTGCCGGTACATCCCCATCAAGGCCGGCGACGAAGCCATCGACAGGCCGGACCGGGTCGCCGAGGCGATCGTGTACGCGGCCAACATGGGCGTCAGCGTCATGGATGCCACCAGCGCCTCGCTGGGGCTCAACAGGTCGGTGCAGGCGGCCATCGAGTACGGCTACAGCAAGGGAATGACCGTGGTGGAGGCGAGCAACGACTTCGAGTTCGGCCGACCACACCGACGGCATGTACTACGCCGACGTGTGGCCGGGCAACTCGCTGACCGGCGACCACTCGACGCGGCTGGACGCGACCTGCCCGGTGCCGCCCGACCCCGGCTCGCCGTACTGCCCGTGGGTCACCACCGACAACACGTTCCTCTCCCGCTCGAGCCTCACCTCGTACGGCGCGCACGCGCTCTTCTCGGTTCCCAACAACGACGGGTCGACGTCGACCGGCACACCCACCCAGGCCGGGGTGGCTGCGCTGATGGTCTCCGAGGGCCGCGACGCGGCAGCCCGCGGCCAGATCTCCGCGCCACTCAGCACCAACGAGGTGCGCCAGGTGGTCAGGGCCAACTCGCTGCCGATCAATTCCCCGTGCCCTCCCGCGGAGCCGTGCTTCAGCGCGCCCGCCGGCTCCACGTTCAACATCCAGTACGGCTACGGGCGGCCGGACGTGCTCGCCGCGGCCTCCGCCATCGACGCCGACCACATCCCCCCGAGCGCCGACATCCAGACCCCGTCCTGGTACCAGTGGGTCGATCCCACCCGGCAGTCGACCGTCCCGGTGAGCGCCCAGGTCTCAGCGCCGCGCGCCAGCGGCGGCAGCTACACGTGGCGGCTGCAGTACGGCCTGGGCCCGCAGCCGAACGACAGCACCGGCTGGGCGACGTTCGCCAGCGGGAGCGGCAGCGGCCCCGCCACGGTGTCGGGGAAGATCAAGCTCTCGCAGATCCCGGCATCGTTCTGGAGCGGCGCGTACAGCGTGGACCCGAACAGCCGGCTCACCATCGAGCAGTACGACGTCACCGTCCGCGTCCAGGTTTTTGCCAACGGCGACAAGAATCATTCGTGGACGATGGGTGAGGACCGCCGCGCCTTCCATCTCCGCCATGACGACACCGAGCTCCCCGGCTTCCCGCTCAACCTCGGCAGCTCGGGTGAGAGCTCGCCGACGCTGGCCGACATCGAGGGCAACGGCACGCTCGACGCGGTCCTCGCCACCTCGGACGGGAGCGTCCACGCCATCCGTCCCGACGGCACGGAGGCGCCCGGCTTCCCGGTGCACACCGGCCCGGCGATCGGCATGGACCCGAGCTACTCGCACAACTACCTGCGCGACCCGACCTGGGCGAACAACGTGGTGCCGCGCCCCGGCGACGAGATCGTCAGCGCGCTCGCCATCGGTGACCTGACGCACACCGGCGCGCTCGACATCGTGGGCAGCACGCTCAACGGCAAGACGTGGGCGTGGGACGGCACCGGCCATGTCCTGACTGGCTTCCCCGTGCTCAACGGCACCAAGGGGAACTACGGCCTCTCCGTGCCCCCGCCTGACACCCCGTACAGCTTCTCACCGGAGAACGTGTCCTTCCCGTCACCTGTTCTCGCCAACCTCGACCACAACGGCAAGCTCGACATCATCCAGGCTGCCGGTGACAACCACGTGTACGCGTGGCGCGCCGACGGCGACCCCGTCCCGGGCTGGCCGGTGAGCA
Source organism: Candidatus Dormiibacterota bacterium (assembly GCA_963823765.1). Taxonomy (GTDB): domain Bacteria; phylum Chloroflexota; class Dormibacteria; order Aeolococcales; family Aeolococcaceae; genus Aeolococcus. The sequence continues at coordinate 92,229 of CAWGML010000001.1, read as the reverse complement.
CGCTCCTGCCGCCCGGCACCGTTCCCGCCGGCAGCCAGCAGACCCATGACGGCAAGGTCATCCCCACACCGGCGATCGCCGACATCAACGGCGACGGCACCCCCGACGTCGTGGTGGGGCTGGACGACAGCATCCTCGGCACCGGTGCCCAGGGCGCGGGCGTCCAGGGATTCCTGCTCGCGTTCGACGGGCACGGCACCAAGGCCGGCGGCAGCGTCCCCGGCAACCCGGCTCTGCTCCCGGGCTACCCGGTGAAGATCCCCGGCCTGATCCAGGGATACGGCGTCGCCCAGGACTTCGTGACCCAGGGGGTCGAATCGCCGGCCATCTATGACGATCCCGTCAACGGACCGCAGGCGGTGGTCAACACCAACCTCTACTTCCAGTCGCGCGTCGACCTGAAGACCGCGACCGTTTCGCCGAACCCCTTCGCGGCGGCGACCATCCCCGCGGCCGCGCCCGACTCCTGCCCGGCGCTCACCGGGGCCACCCCGGGGTTCACGACCAACTGCACGCTGGTGCCGTTCACGACCTCGGCGTCGCTCGGCCGGGTGCAGTCGAACACCCCGACACCGCAGGTGTTCCAGGCGGGCTCGTCGGCGTCCGCGGTGCTGATCGGCATCACCCAGCTCCCCGGCTTCGGGGTGCGCGTCGACAGTGGCATGGGCGCCTGGGACCCGAGCACCGGCGCCAACCTCAGCATGTACAACCGCTACATCCAGGGTCTCGCATTCTTCGCGGCGCCGGCGATCGCCGACGTCACCGGTGACGGGGTCCCGGACATCCTCCAGAGCGCTGACCTCGAGCGCCCTGATGGCCTTCGACGGCACCACCGGCCTCGCCGCGGCGGGCTTCCCGAAGTGGACCGGTGGATGGTCGCTGTTCACGCCCGCCACCGGCGACCTCAAGGGCGCCGGCCAGACGGACGTCACCGCGATGACGCGCGAGGGTTACCTGAGCGCGTGGTCGACGCCGGCCAACGGGTGCACGGGCAACAGCGAGGCGTGGCACTGGCATCAGGACGACCGCAACACCGGCCACTACGGCACCGACACGCGGCCACCCTCGGCGATCGACAACCTCTCCGTCGCCAGCCAGGGAGCCAATGACGTGCTCAGCTTCACCGCCGTCGGCGACGACTGGCAGTGCGGCACCGCCGCCGGCTACCAGCTGTTCACGTCAGCGTCGCCCATCGTCCAGGGCAACGTCGCCCACGCAGAGGCGATCGCGGTCACGCAGACGCCCAGCGCCGCCGGGACCGCGGAGACCATCACCATCCCGGCGTCGCTGGACAAGGGTTTCCTGGCGATCCGCGCCGTGGACCACGCCGGCAACATCGGGCCGATCGCGGTGCGTACCACCCTGATGGCGCAGGTGCACCAGTCTGGCTTCGGGGCCGGGGCCGGGCTCCTGCCCCTGGCCGGGATGGCCGTCGGCGCCGCGGTCGTGTCGCGGCGCAGGAGGCTGGGGCGGAGCTAGCTGCCGGCGCGCAGGTGCGACGCGTCGTTCCACAACGTGATCGAGGGCCAGTCGTGCTCCCACGCCAGCGTCGAGACGCTCGCGGTGGCGAGTCCGAAATGGCGCGCCAGCATCGGTGCGGAGGCGATCCAGCGGGCGCCGAGGACGCGCAGGAAGTGACCGTGCGCGACCACCGCGACATCACCGCGAGCGTCTCTGAGCCTGGCCAGGACGGCATCGGCGCGGCCGGCGACCTGCGCGAGGGTCTCGCCGTTGGGGACACCGTCGTCCCAGAGGTTCCAGCCGGGGTCGCGTTCGTGGATCTCCGGCGTGGTCAGGCCCTCGTAGTCGCCGTAGTTCCACTCGCGAAGATCGGGGTCGATCGCGGCGCCGTCGCGCAGGCCGGCCAGCTCGCAGGTGGTCACGGCTCGCCGCAACGGGCTGCAGAGCACCTGGGCGAAGGCGTAAGCCGCCAGCCGCCGCCGCAGCGTCCTCGCCTGGCGGATCCCGGCCTCGTTGAGAGGGATGTCGGTCCAGCCGGTGTGGCGACCGGCTTCACTCCAGTCGGTGGCGCCGTGGCGGACCAGCACGACCTGGCGCGGACGGAGATCGCCGGCCAACGGTCAGCGACGGGACGAGGGCGGCCAGCCGCGCCTGCGCGGGGTGAGCAGGCGCACGATGGCGAGCAGCAGCACCGCGCCGATGAAAGCGACCGCGATGTCACCGATGGTGCCGCCGGTGTTCACTGCCCGGTTGGGGGTGAGCAGGGAGAGGATGACGCCACCGAGCACCGCCCCGGCGAGCCCCACCGCGGTGTCGGCGAGGCAGCCGAAGCCCCGACCGGCGACAACGCGGCCGGCCAGTGCGCCGGCGACGAGGCCGATGATCAGCCAGACCACGATGTGATGGCTGTCGAAGCTGACGTCGGCCAGAGGGATCACCCGGGGCAGTCTACGCAGTCGGTACGCCGCCAACGGACGTTCGCCGGGCCGATGGCGGTGTCGCGGTGGCAGACTCCGTCCAAGCCAAGGAGAGAAGATGCCTGAGAGCCTCACCGTCACCGACAACCGCACCGGCAGGAGCTACGACCTCCCCATCGAGAATGGGGCGGTGCGCGCCACGGCGTTCGAGCAGATGAAGCTCGACGATGACGACCACGGCCTGCTCCTCTATGACCCGGCGTTCCTCAACACCGCGTCGTGCACGAGCAGGATCACCTACATCGACGGCGACCGCGGGATCCTGCTGTACCGCGGCTATCCCATCGAGCAGCTGGCCGAGCACAGCAACTTCCTGGAGACGGCGTACCTGCTCATCCACGGGGAGCTGCCCAACGCGGCGGAGTACGCGGCGTGGGAGCACGACATCACCATCCACACGCTCGTCCACGAGAACGTCAAGAGCTTCATGGATGGCTTCCACCACGACGCCCACCCGATGGGGATGCTGCTCTCCACGGTGGGCGCGCTGTCGACGTTCTACCCGGACGCGACGAAGATCTACGACGAGGAGCAGCGTCGCATCTCGATCTACCGTCTGATCGCCAAGATGCCGACGCTGGCGGCGTTCGCGTACCGGCACTCGCGCGGGCTGCCCTACAACTACCCGGACAACGACCTCAGCTTCGCCGGCAACTTCCTCAGCATGATGTTCAAGATGGTCGAGCCGCGCTACCACGCGATCCCGGAGATCGAGCACGCGCTCGACGTGCTCTTCATCCTCCACGCCGACCACGAGCAGAACTGCTCGACCAACGCCATGCGCGCGGTCGGCTCCTCCCACCCCGACCCGTACTCGGCGACGGCGGCGGCGATCGCCGCACTGTACGGACCGCTGCACGGTGGCGCCAATGAGGCCGTCATCCGCATGATCGAGCGCATCGGGTCGGTGGACAGGATCCCGGAGTTCGTCGCCGGCGTGAAGGCCGGCAAGGAACGCCTGATGGGCTTCGGGCACCGCGTCTACAAGAACTACGACCCCCGCGCCAAGGTGATCAAGCGGATGGCCGACCAGGTCCTCGCCGTGACCGGCACCAGCCCGCTGCTCGACGTGGCCCGCGAGCTCGAGACCATCGCGCTCGAGGACGAGTACTTCGTCAGCCGCAGGCTGTACCCCAACGTCGACTTCTACAGCGGCTTCATCTACCAGGCTCTCGGGATCCCGGTGGAGATGTTCCCCGTCCTCTTCGCGATCCCGCGGACGGCGGGATGGCTCTCGCAGTGGGAGGAGTCGCTGCTCGACAAGGAGCAGAAGATCGCCAGGCCGCGCCAGGTGTACCTCGGCGACGCGGCGCGCGACTTCGTCGCCATGGACGGGCGCGGGGTGGAGCGCCCCAAGGTGCTCGCCGCCGGGTAGGGCCCGTCTGCGGCGTTGGCAGCGATCGTTGCCCTCGGTGGGACGGTCTTGGTAGGGTAGCGCCGCTCGAGAATGGCAGGGGGTGCGTTCCCGCGCGGGGCCCACAGACACGCCTCAACCCGGCACCCCTGAGGGGGCTCCCATGGCGCGGACTCATCACCGGCGAACCCTGCTGTCCGTCCTGGTGCTCGCACTGGCGGTGCCGACCGCCCTGGCGGGCACGAACCTGGCCCCGGCCAGCGCAGCGACGGCCACGCGGACCGCGCCGACCCACATCGACTGCAGCAACGGCGGTCGCTTCCTGTGCACCGAGGTGTTCAACTCCGAGAAGGTGTTCGGTGAGGGCCACTACGTCGGCCACGACGAGCCCAGCGTCCTGTTCGATTCGGACGTCGCCGGGTCCGGGAACCAGATGGCGTACATGGGCCAGCTACCCAAGGAGCCGCCGGCGAGCAACGTGCCCGGGGCCAAGAACTACGACTTCCAGTACTACGCGGCGATCTGGTTCGGCATGGCGATGTGCGACACCCAGTCGTACCCCGAGCTGGTCAACACCTGCGTGCCCGACAGCAACGTCAACGCCGTCGATCCCAAGAAGAGCCCGTACCACCCCGGTGCGGCGTACATGGAGCTGCAGTTCTACGCGCCCGGGTACGTCGACCAGTGGAACGGGTTCACCTGCTCCGCCACCCAGTGGTGCGTGGCGCTGACCATCGACAGCCTCTCGTTCAACCCGATCACCGGGCAGAGCAACAACCGAAGCTGCGAGTCCCGGGTCGGCGAGGAGTACGTCAACTTCGCGTACCTCACCCATGACGGCAAGCCCCAGGGCCCGCCGAACCCCGTCGACTTCACGCCCGCCGCGTCCGGCAACCCCAACCACGCCAAGGACCTCTTCCTCAACCAGGGGGACACCTTCAGCCTGAACCTGCACGACACCGCGCATGGCCTGCAGGCGGTGGTGCACGACAACACCACCGGTGAGTCCGGGTCGATGACCGCCAGCGCGGCCAACGGCTTCGGCCAGGTGAAGTTTGCGCCCAGCCCCTCGACGACCTGCAAGAACATCCCGTACGACTTCCACCCGATGTACTCGACCTCCAGCCCCAAGACAACGGTGCCCTGGGCGGCGGCCACGTACAACGTCGCGTTCGACACCGAGATCGGGCACTTCGACTACTGCAGCAAGGTCAACACCACCTTCGGCCAGTGCACCGGCAAGGAGGGCGTCGGGGCCAACCAGGAGAAGGCTGACGGCGACGACAACGCCTGCTGGACGCCGGCTGCGTCGAGCCGCATCAAGATCTCAGGCTGCCTCGACTTCGAACGTCGGCTACGACGGCACGTCGTACCTCAAGGACTGGCCCAACGGCAGCGCCAACCGGCCCACGCCGACGATCTTCACCAGCCCGCTGACCGGGGCGAACTACGACATCAACTACTCACAGGTCGCGTTCAACACGGACCTGCCGTCCATCGAGGGCCAGCTGGGCACGTGCGACAACAACACAGGTGCCGGCTGCTCGATCATCCCGCCCACGGACGACGGCTCGCCCGCCCAGTTCTACCCCTTCTACTCGACGGGGAACGCGCTCGGTGGCTGCGCCTGGACGGTGGGACAGGACTACCCCGGGTTCACCACCCACGACTACGGTGCTCACCAGCAGTACGGACAGCTGCTCAAGGTGGCCTACACCAACCCCGACGGGAGCGCATCCTCCTTCTACAACGACTACCAGAACATCCTGGCCAACAACCCCTGCCCGCACTGACAGGGCGCTGACAGCCAGGGGCCGTCCGCGGACGGCCCCTGGCCTGTCAGGGTTGGCCGACGAAGCTCACCGGCACCGCGGCGTCGCGCCCACCCGGGACGGTGGGCAGGGGCACGAAGTACACCGTGCCGGGCCCCGAGCACGGCAGCGTCTCCGCGGTGGGCAGGGCCTTGGTGCCGTAGCGCGTGAAGTTGACAGCGCTCCCACTCGCGCGTGTCGCGGATGGCGGCAGGGAGTTGAAGAACGCTCCCACCGAGGTGGTCTGCGGGCCGGTGTGGCCGAAGTCGGCCCTGCTGGACCCGCGCAGGAAGAGCTCGAGCGTCTGACCGGACGCGGGATGACCCGTCTGCCCCGGCTGGATCGGCCCGGCGCAGGCCATGCGGATCACCACCGGCGCCTGACGGCCGGTGCTGCCATTGACGCGGCCGCCGAAGTGCTGGCCGGGGCCCACCCGCGGGCCCGAGGCGCTGGAGCGCGCGGCCACCGGAGTGGCCGCGGCCAGGGAGAGGAGGATCACCCCCAGCGGCACGACGCGCCGCGCGGTCTTGAACGAGATGACCATGGGGCATTCCTCCGCGCCTCTGCTGGTGGGCCGGATTGTATGCCCGCCGCCGTGGTCAGCCCGTGCCCTTCTCGGTGATCACCCAGACGCGGCGGGCGACGTCGGCGGCGATGGCGTCAACGTCATGGCTGCGGTAGTCGAGCCAGTACCTGCAGTGCAGCAGGATCCCCTCGCCGTCTAGCTGCACGTCGACGCGCGGAGCCGGGGAGGTGACCACATGGGCCGTGGCCTCGAGCTCGCGGCGCGCCGCCCGCATCGCCACCTCGAGGTCGTGGTCGCGCTCGATGCGCACGCTGACCGTGAACTGCCTCTGCCCATAGGCGCTGCTGTTGACGACGATGCCGCTGAAGACGGTGAGGTTGGGGATGACGGCGAGCCGCCCGTCACCGGTACGCAGGGCGGTGGTGCGCAGGGTGATGGTCTGGACGATCCCGGCGAGGTCGGAGACGCTGATCAGGTCGCCGATCCTGAAAGGCCGCTCGACGAGCAGCCAGATGCCCGCGAGCACGTTGCGGAGCACGTCCTGGAAGGCCAGCCCGATGGCCAGGCTGGCGAGGCCGCCGAAGGTGAGCAGGAAGGCCAGGGGCACGCCGGCCGTCACCAGGCCGCTGAGCGCGGCGAAGAAGTAGATGACCGCTCCGCCGACGTTGCGCACCAGGGCGCGCACCTGGGGGTCGCCATGGGCCCGCTGCACGGCGCGGTCGATGACCCGGCGCAGCAGACGGCCGGCGGCGAAGACGAGGATGAAGATGACGATGGGGCCGACCAGGCGCTCGATCAGAGGACCGAAGATGCCGCTCGGATCGTGCTTGTCGACAGTCGTGCAGAGGTCGTCGAAGAAATAGCTGGTGCTGCAGCTGAACGCGGAGGCGGCGAGCATTGGCCGCGATGGTAGTCAGCGCTGCCGGCGCCGCGTTCGCGTCGCGGCGGGCTATTCGGTGGAGCTTTCCTCGCCGGAGTCGGCGGCCTCGCCCTCGCCACCAGCCTCGCCCTCGGCCTCCGGAGCGGCAGCTGTCGGTTCCTCCTCGACGATGCGGAGCGCCGCGACCTTGACCACCAGCTCGTCGGGGTCGATGTGCACGAGCGCCACGCCCTCGGGCAGCTCGATGTCGCGCACGTGGATGCCCTGGTCGATCTCGGTGAGACCGCTGACGTCGACGCTGAACTGCGAGGGCAGGTCGGCGGGGAGGCACTCGATGCGCAGCGTGTTGATCAGCTGCTGCAGGGTGCCGACCTTGGCGTCCACCACCGCCGGCGACTCGCCGGTGACCACCACCGGGACGTCGGCGGTCAGCTTCTCGCGGAGGTTGACCGCGAAGAGGTCGGCGTGGATGGGCCGGTTGCTCCGCGGGTCGATCTGCATCTCGCGCACCAGCACCTTCTGGGCGCGGCCGCCGTCGACGGTGAGATCGATGAGCTGGGTGCGCCCGGCACGCATCCAGACCCGGTGGAGCACGTTCGCCTGGGTCGTGATGGCACGCGGATCGACGTTGTGCCCGTAGAGGACCGCCGGCACCAGGCCCTGGCGGCGGAGCGGCTTGTTGTGGCTGCCGCGTTCCTCGCGAGAGGTCGCCGGCAGCTCGATGGTGTTGGCCATGGGGCTACGACTGTATCAGTCCCGGGCGGTTATCCCTTCGCGGCGGTGGAGGAGTGCGCCCCGGCGCCGGCGGGGGAACCACCCTGGACGCTTGGCCATGTGGACCTCAGGCCGCGACCTTGCCGAAACGCTCCTTGACGTACGCCACCGCCTCGTCGAGCGAGGTCCCCGGGGTGAACACCTTGTCGACGCCGAGCTCGCGGAGCGCCTCGACGTCCGAGTCCGGGATGATCCCGCCGCCGAAGACGACGATGTCGCCGGCGTCGCGCTCGCGGAGCAGCCGGATGATCTCCGGGAAGAGCGTCATGTGCGCCCCACTGAGCAGGCTGATGCCGATTCCGTCGACGTCCTCCTGGATGGCGGCGTCGACCACCATCTCCGGGGTCTGGTGCAGCCCGGTGTAGATCACCTCGACCCCGGCGTCGCGCAGCGCCCGCGAGATCACCTTGATGCCGCGGTCGTGGCCGTCGAGGCCCACCTTGGCCGTGAGGATGCGGATGTGCCGTCCCTTCTCTGCCACGCGCCGATCTTACCCCGCGGTGACCTGGCGCTCTGCGAGCGCGGCGGCGGCCCGGTCGGCGCGCGCAGCCAGCTCGCCATCCACCGGCACATCGCAGTGACCCGCGGCAGCCCCGGCCAGCGCCGCGCTGAGTGCTCCGACGTCGCCACGACCTGCCTCGCCGAGGCGGGCCAGCGCGGACGCCACGCCCGCGCAGCTGGTCCATTCGATCTCGCTCAACGCCAGCTGCAGGGCCACGCCGGGGTCGGAATCCGCGTCCAGCACCTCGACCTCCGGGTCGAGGATGGCCAGGCGGTTGAGGAGAGCCATCGGGGCATCCTCGAGCAGCGACTGGCGCACCCGGATCGCCGTGGTCGCGGGATCGAAGCGGAGCAGGTCCGCGGCCACCAGGGCCGCCGCCACGCAGACGATGGTGGTGCCTTCATCGGCGCCGGCCGCGGCGGCGCACCGGTAGGCGTCGCGGCGCAGGCGGGGGCGGTCCAGGGGCGTGGCCAGCCCGAACGGCAGCACCCGGACCAGCAGGGTGGCTCCGGCGGCCGTCGAGAGCTGGCGCTGACGGAGGTCGTCGACGTCGAGGCCGCCGTGAGCGGCGATCGAACTCGGCGACGGCGAGCATGTCGTGCCCGGCGCCGGTGGCCTGGTGGGGATGGGCGGCGATGGCTCCGCGGATGGAGGCGGCGACGCGCAGGGCGTGGTCGGCGATCTCGGGCACGGCGCAACGCTAACAGGCGGCCGCGCGACCGCAGTCGCCGCACGCCCATGCTCGTCGCGCCGCGGCGCTATCCTCGCGCCATGGCCAACACCGCGCTCCGGACACGCAGCGCCGTGAGCCCGCTGGCTCGTGCCGTGTGGGGGCGCCTCGTGGCCGCGCCCACCGATGCGCCGGCGCGCTCCCACCCTCTCAGCCCGGCGGCGGTGCGCGTCGAGCGGACGCGATCCCAGGGCAACGGCACGCGCAGCAGCCAGTCCGCCGTGACCGTGTGGTTCGGGCATGGCCCCGCGCTCCCCGCGCCGGGAGCGAGCGACTCACTGCGCAGTGCGATGCGGATCGGCACCGGCGTCCTGGGAGCAGCCGCGCTCGCCGCCATGTCGGTGATCGCGGCGCGCCGGGAGGAGAGCCGAGCCAAGGTGATGGACGCGCCGACGCCGGCGGTGCCGCGCGACTGACACGGCGGCCGGGCCGATGGCGGCGAAATTGAATCCCTTCGTTACAGCCGCGTCGCCTCGCTCTGAGACGGGTCGTTCAGAACGCATGCCAACCTGTGCGATATGTCCAACCGCTCCACTCGATTCACGATCGCCATCGCGCTGTCTGCCTCTCTCGCCGCCGTGGCGACGCAGGCACCGCTCTCCGTGGCCGCGGCCACCCAGTCAACGATCTCATGCGCTCGCGGTGACATCACCGCCAGCCTCCAGGCGGCCGTCGCCAAGGGTGGCACCGTGCACATCGGCCCGGGGACGTGCGCGCTCAGCGACCGCATCTCGGTCAGGCACGCGGTCACCATCGATGGCGCCGGCGCCACCCGGACGTTCATCGTCCAGCACGCCAAGCGCAACATCTTCGAGATCACCGCGCCCGGGACGACCGTCGAGAACGTCAACCTCGACACCGCCACATACCACACCAGGGCGATGCCGGTGCTCCATGACCCCGACCCCGGCGTCCTCTACTCGAACGTCAGCAACACCACCGTTCGCAACGTCACCGCGGAGACCGGCAACGGCTACGGGATTCGTCTCGTCGGTCCCGAGCCCTGCGTGCGTGACGTCAACGCCGGTGAGGTCGTCGCCAACGTCACCATGACGACCACCGGCACCGGTGGCTTCGCGGCCATCGACATCTCCTGCCAGCACCAGGCCACGCTCACCGGCATCACCGTGCACGGGGGGATCGTCGCCTTCTTCCACGACCAGAACGTCACCATGAACGGTGAGATCTTCAGCGGCGGACCGCGGGCGATCCCGTGCGCGCACCCGTGGTACATCACCGGGCCGGCGAACAACATCAGCATCACCAACGTGGTGAGCAACTCCGGTCACGGTGTCATCAAGCAGCCGGCCTCCAACATCACCGTCACCAACCAGAGGATGACCAAGAGCGGCTGCTGACCGCCCTCCAGCTGCTGCCCCGGCTAGTCGTTGAGCCAGGGCAGCAGCGAGGGGGTGCGACGTGCGTGCTCGACGACGCGCAGCGTCGCGCCGTCGCTGCGCAGCACCTCTCGCGAGCACGGGTTCATCGAGTCGCGCCACTCCTGCAGCACGCGCCGGCCGAATGTCTGCGCGGCGGGGAGCGCAGCCGGCAGCACCAGCGCGACAGCGCGGTCGGGCAACCCGATGAGGATGTCTCCGCCGGACCGGTCCACCAGGCCGCGCAGCACCGCGGGCACCATGACGATGCTCCCCTGGTACAGCGAATCGCCGGCAAGCCGCCAGCCGTCGGCGGGGATGCGCGTGATGGCGGCGATCCGCTCGAGCACCCGCGCGAACCTGCGAGCGGTGTTCTCGTCGGCCGCCCGCCGCACGGCCGCCTCGTCGATGCCGGCCGACTCCCACTCCGCCCTCGGCACACCGCGCATCACCTGCCCGGGCAGTGACTCGGCGATGAAGGCGACGATGTCGCCCCCGACCTGCTCGGCGAGCAGCTCGCCGCTGCGCGCCAGCGAGTCGAGGTAGCCCCGGCTGCGCACGCACCACAGCACCCGTGCCAGCGAGATGCCCTCCACCGCTTGCGGCACCATGCTCGCCTCCGCCGAGCGCACGAAGTCGGCGATCAGCGCCGCCGTGCGCGCCGGCTGACGCTCGCAGGCCCGGTGCAGGGCGGCAAGGGGGAGGCTGATGTCGAGACCGGGACGGTGGACGCGCAGCGAGTAGCGCGCCGGGTCGATCTCCACGGTGGTGCCGCCGTATCGCGCCGCAACCTGCAGGCGAAGGCGCTCGGCGAACGTGGCCCGGTCGCCGGGGGAGTTCGGCGGCCACCGCTAGGCGGCGCGGCGTCGCTTGCTGGCGACGTAGTCGACCAGCACGTAGTCGCCGAGGCGATCGGGGCTGATGAAGAACGCGCGCCCGCGGTTGAGGCGGGTCATCTCGTCGACGAACTGCACCAGCTGGTGGTTGGACTCGAGCATGAAGGTGTTGATGACGATCTGCTCGCGCGTGCAGCGCTGCACCTCGATGAGCGTCTTCTCGAACGTCTCCGGCAGCGGCGGGTAGAAGAAGACGGGACGGCCGTTGTCGATGTGCGCGGTGGGCTCGCCGTCGCTGACGATGATGATCTGCTTGTTGGCCGCCGGGTCTCGGGCCAGCATCCGCCGCGCCAGCATCAGCCCGTGCTGCATGTTGGTGCCGTACACGTACTCGTTGACGCTGAGGTGGGGCAGGTCCGAGGAGCTGATCTCCCTGGCGATGTCGCTGAAACCGATGATGTGCAGCGAGTCGCGCGGGTACTGGCTGCGGATCAGCGAATCGAGCGCCAGCGCCACCTTCTTGGCAGCGTAGAAGTAGCCACGCAGCGGCATGCTGCGGCTCATGTCGAGCATCAGCACGGTGGCCGAGCGGGTCAGCGTGTCGCTGCGGTGCACCTCGAAGTCGTCCGGGCGCAGGCGCGGGACACCAGCGGGCGCGGGCCCCTCGGACGCCTGGCGCTGGATGGCGTTCATGACGGTGCGCTCCACGTCGAGGTCGAAGGGGTCGCCGAACTCGTACGGCTTGCTGTCCTCCGCCCGTTCGCCGCGCTGGCCGCGACTGGTGATGGCGTGCTCGCCGAAGCGGTCCTTGCGCAGCTGGGCGAAGAGGTCGCCCAGCGCCTTCTGACCGATGCGCCGCATCCCCCGCGCGGTGAGCCGCAGCCCGTCGGCATCACGCTGCACCAGGCCACGGGATTCCAGCTCCCTGGCCATCTGCGAGAGCTGGTCCAGGCTTCGCGCAGCGTCGTCGCCGAGCATGTCGCGCAGCTGGTTGCGCGCGTCCGGTGGGACCTGGCCGCCGCGGTAGACCTCGCGCAGGCTGCGTTCCAGCTCTTCCATCGACTGGAGACGGCCCATCAGCTGCATCGCCTCGTCGAGCGGCAGCTGCTCACCACCGAAGAAGGAGTACCGCGAGCCCAGCCCACCGCGCGGCGAGAGCATCTCGAGCCCGGCGCCCAGCTCAGCCAGTTCAGCCTGCAGGTCCGGGTCGCCGAAGACGGCGTCCATGAGGTCGCCGAGCTGGCTGCGCATCTCCGGTGACAGCGAGCGCATCAGCGAGTCCATGCGGGCCATCTGCCTGGTGATCTCGTCGAGGAAGTCGTCCACCTTGGGCGGCGCGTTGGGGAAGAGCTTGCCCCAGCGCTCCAGGAAGGTCTCGTAGCTGCTCTGGCGCTGCGCGTCGGGGACGCCCTCGAGCTTCTCGCGCACCAGCCGGTTGAGGTCACGCGCCATGGCGCGGAGGGTGGCGACGTCCTCGCTCGACATCGCCTGCATCTGCTCGGTCATCTCCTTGAAATAGGTGTCGACCACTCCCTTCTTGATCTCTTCGAGGAGGCGCTGGAACGCGTGGGCGGCGCGCTCGTCCATGAACTCGTAGCCCTGCAGCTCGCGGATGGCGCCGCCCGGGTCACGCGGTAGGTTCTCCAGCTGCTCACGGCGCTTGGCCGCGACACGGTCGAGGATGCGCCGCGCCGACTCGTCCTCGACTTGCGACAGGCGCTCGTCGATGCCCTGCCGCTCCATGCGCACGACGTTGTCGAGCTTCTCGGTGATGTCGTCGAAGACGCCGTCAAGGCTGTACTTCTCGAGCTGCTTGCGACGCTGGCGGGCGAGGCGCTCGGTCATCTCCTCCAGGCCCATCAGCCGCCGTCCGGACCGGTCGCGCCACCCCTGGCTGAGCATGCGTCGCAGCGCGGTCTCGAAGTCCCAGCCGTGGAACACGTCCTCGCTGAGCCTGTTGAAGATCTCCTCGACGTCCGGCCCCAGCGGGTCCTGGGTTCCGTCCCAGGCGCTGAAGCGGTGCGTGCTCACCCGCCGTACACGGCGGTGCCGTCCATCTCCGTCTTGTTGAGCCGCTTGCCGCGGTGCAGGCCCTCGAGGATGAACTCGAGCACCGCGACGCGTGACGCGGCGCTGGCCGGCTCGCCGAGCTTGGTGGTGGCAGCGTCGACGCCGGGCAGCTCGCTGAGCGCGGCGGCGTACGCCGTCGCGGACAGCGCGTCGCCCACCTCGACGGTGAACCCCCCGTGCTCGAAGCGCTGCACCAGCTCGGCGAACTCGCCGGCGGTGAAGTGGCGGCGGAACACGTTATGGCACGCGTTGCGCAGCATCTTGTCGAGCACCGCGCTGTCGTCACCGTCGTCGAGCGTCTCCAGCTCGAGCTTGCCGGCGCTCGACGAGGTCAGCGCCGGGAGGTCGCTGATGCGCGCCACCGCCTCCTTCTCGCCGGTGCGCAGGGCGCGCCGCAGTGCGTTGCTGGCCAGGTTCTCCTGGTTGGCGATCGACATGCGCACGGACACGCCGCTGCGCTGGTTGATCTGCGGGTGCCGGCGCGCCAGCTGGGTGAACTCGGCGACGATCTCCTTCATGTAATGGGGCACGTGCACCGGCACCGGCATGTCGTCGAAGGTGGTCGCCTCCTGGTCGATGATGGCGATCTCGTGCTCGACGCTGCGCGGGTAGTGGGTGCGGATCTGGGCGCCGAACCGGTCCTTGAGCGGGGTGATGATGCGTCCGCGGTTGGTGTAGTCCTCGGGGTTGGCGGTGGCCACCACGAAGACGTCGAGCGGAAGGCGCAGCCGGTAGCCCCGGATCTGCACATCACGCTCCTCGATGATGTTGAGCAGTCCCACCTGGATGCGCTCCGCGAGGTCGGGGAGCTCGTTGATGGCGAAGATCCCGCGATGCGTGCGCGGGATGAGCCCGTAGTGGATGGTCAGCTCGTCACTGAGGTAGCGCCCTTCGGCGACGCGGATGGGGTCGACCTCGCCGATGAGGTCGGCGATGGAGGTGTCGGGGGTGGCCAGCTTCTCGCTGTAGCGCATCGCCGGGGTGAGCCAGGTGACCGCGACATCGTCGCCCTGCTCGGCGACCAGCTCGCGGCAGCGGCGGCACAGCGGCTGGTACGGGTCGTCGTTGATCTCGCAGCCGGCGATGGCCGGGATGGCGTCGTCGAGCAGCGCGCAGAGGCCACGCAGCAGCCGGGACTTGGCCTGGCCGCGCTCGCCGAGGAGGATCAGGTCCTGGCCGGCGAGGAGCGCGTTCTCGAGCTGGGGGATGACCGAGTCCTGGTAGCCGAGGATGCCGTCGAAGAGGGTGTCGCCGGCGGCGAGGCGGCGGATGAGGTTGCGGCGGAGCTCGGCGCGCACCGGCACCACGCGGTACTCGGTGCGACGCAGCTCGCCAACGGTGGAGGGCCGGGGATCTGGCATGGCGTTCACCTTACACCGGGCCCGCGTGGCAGCCTCTCTCCGGACCGGGATGGCCGTCGACGATCCTGGCCCCGTCCAGCCGCACCCTCCTCCGCGCTATGTGGCCAACGGCAGTTCCAGTGCGGGCGGCGGCGCCGACCGCGGCACCGGCGTCCCCAACAGCTCGACGACCGGCTCGGCCCGTGCCGGCCTGATGTCACGCAGGCGGGCGCGCACCCGCACCATCCCCTGCCACTCGTCCCGCTCCAGGGCGATGCAGACGTCGACGCGGCGGCCGCGGGGCAGGTGATCGGCGAGGTTGGGCTTGAAGAACGCGATCGCCTCGACGATGCCGGCGCCGTCGCTCAGCGCGACTCGCAGATGCTGCGCCTCGGTGCCGAAGGTGGTGGTGGACAGGACCGTGCAGTCGCGCATCGCCAGCACAGGTGCGGCGTTGCCCTGGCCGCACGGCTCCAGCCTGTCGAGCAGGTCGCACGTGTCCGGGACGCACTCGGCCGTGCTGATGCTGCCATCGATGGCCACAACCCGCTCGCGGGGCGCGCCCCCGAGCTGGCCGGCGACGGCGGCGCGGATCGCGCTGGCGAAATCGTCGAAGCGCGCAGCGTCGAGGCTGAAGCCGGCAGCGACCTTGTGGCCGCCGTAGCGGAGAAGGGTGGACGCGGCGCCGTCGAGCGCCTCGACGATGTGCACACCCGGCGTCGACCGCGCGGAGCCCTTGGCCTCCACGGGGTCGAGGCAGACGATGAAGCTCGGGCGCGCGTAGCGCTCGGTGAGGCGCCCGGCCACCAGCCCGACGATCCCCATCGGCCATGACGGGCTGCCCAGCACGATGGCCGGGGCATCCTCGGGCAGCTCGGCCACCATCAGCTCCGCCTCGGCCATGGCCACCGCCACCGCCGCCTGCCTCTCTCGATTCTGGGCATCGAGCCTGGCCGCCAGCGCACAGGCCTCGTCGTCGTCGTCGCAGAGACAGAGGTCGAGCGCCAGCCTGGCGTCCTCCATCCGCCCGGCGGCGTTGATGCGTGGCCCGATGCCGAAGCCGATGTCCGCAGCGCGCAGCTCTGCCGCCAGCCCCGCGGCCTGGCACAGCGCGCGGATCCCCGCGTGGTCGCGGAGCCGCGGCAGGCCGCGCTGCACGATCAGCCGGTTCTCGCCGCGCAAGGGCATCATGTCGGCGACCGTGCCGAGCGCCGCCAGGCCGAGGCCTTCCTCAGTGCTGCCCGGGGGGACCAGCCCCGCATCCTCGAGAGCGGCGAGCAGCTTCCAGGCCACCCCCGCCCCGGCGAGCCCGTCGAAGGGGTACGCGCATCCCGGCTGCTTGGGGTTGACCAGCGCGTCTGCCGGGGCGAGCGCGGGCGGCGCGCCGTCGGGCGCCAGGGGCAGGTGGTGGTCGGTCACCACCAGGCGCATCCCGCTCGGCCGCGCCGCCGCGACGTCGACGCTGCTGGTGCCGCAGTCGACGGTGATGACGCAGCGCACCCCCTGCGCGTACAGCTCGGCGAGCGCCGCACCGTGCAGCCCGTAGCCCTCGCTCATGCGGTTGGGGATGTACGGCACCACGTCGACGCCGGCGCTGCGCAGCGCGCGGCTCAGCATCGCGCAGGCGGTGACCCCGTCGGCGTCGTAGTCGCCGTACACCGCGATGCGTTCATCGCCACGGATCGCGGAGCCCAACACCGCGACCGCGTCGGCCATGCCGCGCAGCTCGAGGGGGTCGTGGAAGGTGGCGCGGTCGTCGAGGAAGGTCGCGGCACTGGAGTCGTCGTGGCCACGCGCGGCGAGGATGCGGCCGAGCAGCGGTGGATGTCCGGGCAGTGGCGCGGCGTCAGACACCTGCCAGCGACGCGGGGCGGGCTTCATCGGCGTTCCTCGACAGGGGCGGGAGGGTTGGACTGAGGTTGACCGTGGCCGGCGACAGCTCCCTGTCGCCGGACCACAGCCTACCCCCTCCCGGGCGGCGACCGCCCTCTGTCAGACGCTCGACGGCACCCCCGAGGTGACGCCGGCGACGCTCCGGCCGCGAAGTCCCAGGAACGCTCCGATCAATGCCAGCAGCGCGCCGGCTGCCGTCACGTAGACCCCCGCCCCCACGGAGATCGTGACCCCGGGGCTGGAGCCGTCGATGGGATTCGCGGCTGCGAAATACACGAGAGTTGCCCAGAGCCCGGCCATCACGGCGGCGACCACCCCGAGCACGGACGCCCAGCGCTGCCCGACGGCGACGCCGAGCGCAGCCGCGATCAGCAGCGCGCCGAGAACGACAGTGGTGGCGATGTCGTACCCCGCGTAGTCGATGCCCCGCAGCGTCGCCGAGATGGCGCCGTCGGTGGTGGCCACGGTCGACCACTGCAGCGGCAGCCCCACCAGAAGGAGCACGCCCCCCAGGAGAAGCAGCAGCGACGCGGGGGATTGGCGCTTCATCGCGGTAAAGTGCTCCTCAAGTAATTGCAGCAAACGCACCAGTAACGTCTCGTAGCATCGTCCGCCGGGGAGCCGCTGTCGACCGTGGCGCACAAAAGAACTGTCAAGTCTTGTGAAGCGGGCGTCAGATCAGGCGGCCATCAATTGACGAAGGACATGCGTGAGGATGCCGCCGGCGCGGAAGTAGCCCACGTCGGTGGCGCTGTCGAGCCGGCAGAGTGTCGCGAAGGTGGTGTCGCCGCCGCTCCCGCTGGCAGTCACCTCGATGCTGACGCCGGGCCCGGCCTCCGCCACTCCCTTGATGGTGTAGCGCTCCGTGCCGTCGAGCCCCAGTGACCCCGGGGAGTCGCCCTCGCGGAACTGCAGCGGCAGCACGCCCATCCCCACCAGGTTGCTGCGGTGGATGCGCTCGAACGACTGCGCGATGACGGCGCGAACGCCCTGCAGCATCGGCCCCTTGGCCGCCCAGTCGCGTGACGAGCCGGAGCCGTACTCGCGGCCGGCGAGGATGATCAGCGGCACGTTCTCGGCGGCGTAGCGCATCGCGGCGTCGTAGATGGACATCACCTCACCGCTGTCGAGGTGGGTTGTCCAACCGCCCTCCTTGCCACCCGCGAGCGCGTTGCGCAGGCGGATGTTGGCGAAGGTGCCGCGCATCATCACCTCGTGGTTGCCACGCCGCGCCCCGTAGGTGTTGAAGTCGCGCAGCTCGACGCCGTGGTCGCGCAGGTACTGCGCAGCCGGTGAGGTCGGCGCGATGCTGCCCGCCGGTGAGATGTGGTCGGTGGTGATCGAGTTGCCCAACAGCGCGAGCACGCGTGCGTTCTCGATGGCAGCCGGCGGCGTCGGCTCCTGTGCCGCGTCGGCGAAGAACGGCGGCTCGCGCACGTACGTGGAGTCGTCCTCCCAGGCGTACATCGCACCGGTGGGCGCGGGCAGCTTCTGCCAGTGCTCGTCGCCGTCGAAGATGCGCGCGTACTCCTCGTGGAACATCGACTGCTGGAGGCCTCGCGCCGTCGCGTCGGTGATCTCCTCCGCGCTCGGCCAGATGTCGCTGAGGAAGACATCCCTGCCGTCGGCGTCGCGGCCGAGCGGCTCGGTGGTGAGGTCGATGTCGACGGTGCCGGCGAGCGCGTAGGCCACCACCAGGGGCGGTGACGCGAGGTAGGCGGCCTTCACCTGCGGGTGGATCCGGCCCTCGAAGTTGCGGTTGCCGCTGAGCACCGCGGCCACCGCGAGGCCCTCGGACTCGATGCGGCTCGACACCTCCTCGGGCAGCGGACCACTGTTGCCGATGCAGGTGGTGCAGCCGTAGCCGACGGTGTTGAAGTGCAGAGCATCCAGTGCGTCCGACACACCGGCGCGCCGGAGGTAGTCGGTCACCACCCGAGAGCCCGGGGCCAGCGACGTCTTGACATGGTCGGCGACCTGCAGCCCGCGCTCGACGGCATGCTGGGCGAGAAGGCCGGCGGCGAGCATCACCGACGGGTTCGACGTGTTGGTGCACGAGGTGATCGCCGCGATGACCACCGACCCGTCGCCGAGCCCCGTGGCGCTGCGTCCATCGCCGCCGGCGGCGGGCAGGGGCTGAGGGTTGCCGGTGGCGCCGGGCGGGTTGCCGCCTTCGGTGACGAGGCGGTCGAGCTCGCCGTTGCGCTGCGGGCGGTCGTCGCCGCCGCCTCCGTACACCGCGGTGAATGAGTTCCACACCCCGGGCAGCGCGACGCGGTCCTGCGGACGTCGCGGTCCGGCAACCGACGGCACGATCGACGCGAGGTCGAGGTCGAGCGTCTCGCTGAACACGGGCGTCTCCGACTCGTCGGTGCGGAACATGCCCTGCTCGCGGCAGTAGCGCTCGACGAGCTGGACATGCTCCTCCTCACGGCCGGTCTGGCGCAGGTACTCGAGGGTGCGCGAGTCGACGGGGAAGAACGACGCGGTGGCACCGTATTCGGGCGCCATGTTGGAGAGTGTGGCCCGGTCGGCGGCGGTCATCGAGCTGAGCCCGGCCCCGCAGAACTCGACGAACTTGTTGACCACGCCATGCTTGCGCAGCAGCTCGGTGAGCGTCAGCACCAGGTCGGTCGCCGTGGTGCCCACCGGCAGCGCGTTGTGGAAGCGCACCCCGACCACCACCGGGGAGAGGAGGAAGAGCGGCTGGCCGAGCATGCACGCCTCGGCCTCGATCCCGCCGACGCCCCAGCCGAGCACGCCGATGCCGTTGACCATGGTGGTGTGCGAGTTGGTGCCGACGAGCGTGTCCGGGAGCGCGACCTTCGTGCCATCCTCGTCACGAACCTGGACGACGCGCGCCAGGTACTCGAGGTTGACCTGGTGGACGATGCCCATGCCGGGAGGCACCACGCGGAAGCCCTTGAACGCCTGCTGCGCCCAGCGCAGCAGCATGTAGCGCTCGCGGTTGCGCTCGTACTCGCGCTCGATGTTGCGCCCGTAGGCCTGCGCGTCGCCGAAGGAGTCGACCTGCACGGAGTGGTCGACGACGAGGTCGACGGGGACCAGGGGGTCGATCTTGCCGGGGTCGCCACCGGCGCGCTGCATGGCGGCGCGCATGGCCGCGAGGTCGACGACGGCGGGCACGCCGGTGAAGTCCTGGAGGAGGACGCGGGAGGGGACGAAGGGGCGCTCGAGGTCCTCCGCGGGCCGCTTGCCGTCCCAGGCGGCGAGCGCGGCGACGTCGTCCTCGCCCGCGAACGGCGCGCCGGCGTGGCGGAGCGCGTTCTCGAGCAGGATCTTGACCGTCATCGGCAGGCGCGACGGGTCACCGACGCCGCTCTCGGCGAGGCGGTTGAGCCGGAAGTACTCGACGCCGCCTGCCAGGGTGGCCCGGGCGCCGAAACGGTCCCCGCCCGTCATGGCCAAACGCCTCCTGGTCGTCGATCTGATGCAGCGTCGATCATCCCACTCGATGCGACCGCCACGGCTCAGGGCCGTCGCGGACGCGACAGCGGCGCACATGGTGCGCCGAGGGGCCGGGCTTTCAACTCGGGGTGCTGATCTGCGCCAGGTATGACGTCAGGTGGGTGTACCACCCGCTGAGCAGCAGGACGCCGAGCGCGAGGGTGAGGGCTCCGCCGACGCGGGTCATCGGACCGGCCAGGCGCGCCACCTGGCGGGGCAGCTTGGGCAGCGACGCCCAGAGCAGGGCGATGAGCACGAAGGGCAGACCCAGCCCGATCGAGTAGGCGAGCAGCAGCGCAGCTCCCGAGAGGACGTGCGCGCTGCTCGCGGCGAGCACGAAGGCGACGCCGAGGTAGGGTCCGACACACGGGGTCCAACCGATGCCGAACACGATGCCGACCAGGTAGGCGGCGACGACGCCCCGACCGCGCAGGCGCTCGGGCAGCGACAGGCCGCGCACCCGCTCGAGGACGGGCAGACGCAGGGCGCCCACCACGACCAGCCCGAAGAACACCAGCAGGATGCCGCCGGCGATCTCCACCCCGCGCTCCACCTGGCGGACGGAATGGCCGATGCCGGCGGCGCCGATGCCGAGCAGCACAAAGACAGTTGTGAAGCCGGCGACGTACAACATCGACCCCGCCACCAGCCGCCCGCGCATGTCGCGGCGGCGCCGGTTGTCGGCGAGGTCGGCCGCCGCCGCGCCGCTGACCGCCGAGAGATACGCGGGCAGCAGCGGCACCGAGCACGGTGCCAGGAACGAGGCGAGGCCGGCCACGAAGGTCGCCACCAGCGAGGCGATGCTGATCACGTCAGCCGAAGGTGAACGTGTAGAGCCGGAAGCCCGCCGGGACGGCGATGTCGATGAGGTGGCGGCCGCCGCCCTGCTCTTGGAGCACGTGGTAGAGCTGCTGGCCGGTGATGTCGAGCCCCGTCGCGGCGAGATCGGGGCCCCGCTGCGAGACTGGGACGGCAGCGCCGTCGACCGTGACGGTGACCTGCAGCGGCGCGCTGTCCGGGCCGGCCACGAGGTACAGGTCGCGAGCGGAGAAGTTGAGACGCACGTGCCCGGGGGCGGTGGCCTGGAGGTACTGGCCGTGGTCGGCCCAGGTCCCGGTCACCAGGACCTTGTCGGTGTCGTTGGGGCGGCCTGGATCCGGGTAGCTGGTGGGCTTGCCGATCGGTCCGTACGCCTCGCCGTCGGCCGAGCTGGCCGCGCTCGCTGCCGGCGTACAGCTCGGGCGTCTGCGCACTGACGTCGGGGGTGGCGGCGACCGGGGTGGGCGCCGCATCGATGCCGAGCAGGGCGGCGATCGCCGACTCCGTCACGTCGTAGTCGCCCTCCCCGTCGTGGATGTACGCGACGCGGCCCGACCTGTCGATGAGGTACTCGGCCGGCCAGTACTGGTTGCCGTAGGCGTTCCAGGTGTTCATCTCCGAGTCGACCGCCACCGGCCACGTGACCCCGAAGCGCTGCACCGCCGCCTGGACGTTGGCGCGCACCTTCTCGAAGTCGAACTCCGGCGAGTGCACGCCGACGATGACCAGGCCCCGGTTGCCGTACGCCCGCTCGAGGTGCTGCAGGTGGGGGATGGTGCGCACGCAGTTGACGCAGGAGAACGTCCAGAAGTCGACGAGCACCACCTTGCCGCGCAGGCCGCCGACGGTGAGCGGCTGGCTGTTGATCCAGCCATCCAGCCCGGTGAACTCGGCGGCGCCCATGCGCTGGTCGGTGGGGATGAGCGCCGCGTTGCCGGTGCCGGTGGCCGCACTGGGCGGAGCCGTCTTGGCCAGCATGGTGATCAGCACCGCGGCCACGACCACGCCGGCCAGGCCGGTCAGCGCCCACCGATACCGCGACATGCTGGTCAGGGTACGCGGCGCCGGTCCGTGGCGACCGGCTGACGTGGCCAGCCGGCGGGGTCGCGGGAGCTCGTACCCGGTGAGCGCGCTCAGTACGGTGGCGTACCCAGAGGCGGTACCGTGGTGCTACGGTGCGTTCGACGCGTCAGCGCCTGAGAGAGCAGGAGCGGGGGTCCAATGACAGATCGCAGCCGCGGGAGCCGTCCCGGGTCGGCGCCGGCGACGCCGGCGCGCCGCACCAGTAACGCACGGCCCATCTCGACCCCGCCGAAACAGTCGGCCGCGAGCGGTCCCAAGCCGGCGTCCATCATCGTCTTCCCCGCCGGTTCGTAAAGCCCTTCAGCCGATCTTTGGCGCCCCCGTCGCGCGTCATCGTCGAGGAGGACGGGGCCGCTAGGCTGGTCGCCGCGCACATGGCGACCAGGAGGATCGGCGTGCCCCGAGCTGCGGGACGAGTTGTCATCGAGGGCGTGCGCCCGTGCGTCGACTGTGGCGCTCACCCGGCCAAGGCGGCCGCCGCCCTGCCGCTCCGCGTCAGCGCCATCCTCATCGCCGACGGGCACGACCGGCTGCTTGCGTGGGTGCGCCACGGGCCGCCCCGCACCGGCAGCGGATCGACGTCGTCCAAGGTGCCGGCCGGGTGGCAGGAGCTGGCCCTGACAGCGGCCGGGAACGACCTCTACGAGGCGAGCTTCGTCCCCCCCAAGGTGGGCGCCTGGAGCTTCGAGGTCATCGGCGTGCCCGACGACTACGGCAGCTGGCTGCGTGACCTGCGCCTGCGCTTCGACGACGGTCAGGACGTGGCGCTCGAGCTCGAGGAGGGGGCGCTCCTGGCCGACCATCGCGCGGCGCGCACGGGGGTGGGCGCCACGGACAGGCGCGCGCTGGTCGCGCTGGCCAAAGCCTTGCGCGGGCGTGAGGGCGCCGGGGTACGTGTGGCGACGGCGGAGCGGCCCGCCGCGGTCGCGCTCATGCAGCGCACCATCGACCGCGGCGCAGCCACGTGCGCGGGACCGTACCCACTCTGGATCGACCGCGAGCTGGGTGCGTTCTCGTCGTGGTACGAGCTCTTCCCCCGTTCGGAGGGCGCTACGCCGCAGGGCTCCGGCACGCTGCGCACCGCGATGGCGCGCCTCCCCGGCGTCGCCCAGATGGGCTTCGACGTCGTCTACCTGCCCCCGATCCATCCCATCGGCACCACCCACCGCAAAGGGTCGAACAACAGCCTCACCCCCGGGCCCGACGACCCCGGCAGCCCATGGGCGATCGGCGCGCCTGCCGGCGGCCACACAGCCGTCCACCCCGACCTCGGCACCATCACGGACTTCGACGCCTTCGTCGCCGCCGCCAGGAAGGCCGGGCTGGAGGTGGCGCTCGACTACGCGCTGCAGTGCAGCCCGGACCACCCCTGGGTCACCGAGCACCCGCAGTGGTTCCGCCACCGCCCGGACGGGTCGATCCGCTATGCCGAGAACCCTCCCAAGCGCTACCAGGACATCTTCCCGATCAACTTCGAGACCGAGGACCGCGAGGCGCTGTGGGAGGCGCTGCGCGAGGTCATGCTCTTCTGGATCGCGCATGGCGTGCGCGTGTTCCGCGTCGACAACCCGCACACCAAGCCCCTGCCATTCTGGGAGTGGCTGATCGGCGAGGTGCGCACCGCCCACCCCGACGTCCTCTTCCTCGCCGAGGCCTTCACGCGCCCGGCGGTGATGAAGCGGCTCGCCAAGGCCGGGTTCAGCCAGTCGTACACCTACTTCACCTGGCGCAACACCGCGCGGGAGCTTGCCGAGTACCTCACCGAGCTGTCGTCGACCGAGATGGTCGACTACTTCCGGCCCAACTTCTGGGTGAACACACCGGACATCCTGCATGCCTTCCTGCAGCACGGCGGCCCCGGAGCGTTCCGGCTGCGCCTGGTGCTCGCCGCCCTCACCGCCCCGTCGTGGGGGATGTACAGCGGCTACGAGCTGTACGAGAACATCGCGGTGCGCGAGGGCAGCGAGGAGTACCTCAACTCGGAGAAGTACCAGGTGCGCACCCGCGACTGGAACGACCCGCGCTCACTGGCGCCGATGGTCGCGGCTGTCAATGCGATCCGGCGACGTCACCGCGAGGCCATCGCGCTGCTGCGCACCCTGCACGTGCACCACATCGACTCCGAACACATGCTCTGCGTCTCACGGATGAGCGACGATGGCAGCGACGTGCTCCTGGTCATCGTCAACCTCGATCCGTTCTCCGCCCACGAGGCCACCACCTGGCTCGACCTGGCCGCCCTGGGCATCCCCGCCGACGCGCCCTTCGCCGCCCATGACGAGCTGACCGACGCCACCTTCACGTGGTGGGGACCGGCCAACTACGTGCGCCTCGATCCCGCGTACCAGCCGGCGCACGTGCTCCACCTGCGCCCGCTCTCGTGACCGCCACCGGGCGCCGCAGGCAGGCGCTTCCCGAGCCCGAGCAGGTGCAGCCGGACCCGATCCCCGCGGCGACCCCGCCCGCCCACCCGGTGCCGGCGTCGGACCCTCTGTGGTTCAAGCGCGCCGTCTACTACGAGCTGCTGGTGCGTGCCTTCGCCGACAGCAACGGCGACGGCGTCGGCGACTTCCGCGGCCTCATCGACCATCTCGACTACCTCGAGTGGCTGGGTGTCGACTGCATCTGGCTGCTGCCGTTCAACCAGAGCCCGCTGCGCGACGGCGGCTACGACATCAGCGACTACTACGACGTGCTTCCCGACTACGGGAATGTCGACGACGTGCGCGAGTTCGTCAGCAAGGCGCACGAGCGCGGCATGCGCGTGATCATGGACCTGGTCATCAACCACACCAGCGACATGCACCCCTGGTTCCAGCAGGCGCGCTCCTCACCGGACAACCCCTACCGCGACTGGTACATGTGGTCCGACAGCAACCAGCGTTACAAGGACGCGCGGATCATCTTCGTGGACACCGAGACGTCCAACTGGACCTGGGACGAGCAGGCTGGTGCGTACTACTGGCACCGCTTCTTCAGCCACCAGCCCGACCTCAACTACGACAACCCCGAGGTGCGCGCCGAGATCCTCAAGGTGGTCGAGTTCTGGCTCGACCTCGGCATGGACGGGTTCCGTTTGGACGCGGTCCCCTACCTCTTCGCGCGTGAGGGGACCAACTGCGAGAACCTCCCGGAGACGCACGCGTTCCTCGCCGACCTCCGCGCCGCCGTCGACCGCGAGTACGCGGACAAGGTGCTGCTCGCCGAGGCCAACCAGTGGCCGGAGGATGTCATCGACTACTTCGGCACCGAGGAGCGGCCCGAGTGCCACATGTGCTTCCACTTCCCGCTGATGCCGCGCATGTTCATGGCCCTTCGACGTGAGCAGCGCTACCCGATCACCGAGATCCTCGAGCGCACGCCGCACATCCCCTCGACAGCGCAGTGGGGCATCTTCCTGCGCAACCACGACGAGCTGACCCTCGAGATGGTCACCGACGACGAGCGCGACTACATGTGGGGTGAGTACGCGTCCGACCCCCGTATGAAGCTCAACCTCGGCATCAGGCGACGGCTTGCCCCGCTGCTCAACAACGGCAGGCGGCAGATGGAGTTGTTCTGCGGCCTGCTGCTCTCGCTGCCCGGCTCGCCCATCCTCTACTACGGCGACGAGATCGGCATGGGCGACAACATCTACCTCGGCGACCGCGACGGCGTGCGCACGCCGATGCAGTGGAACGGGGACCGCAACGGTGGCTTCGGGCGCAGCGACTTCGCGCGGCTGTACCTCCCGCCGCTGATGGACCCGGTGTACGGGTTCTCGGCGGTGAACGTCGAGGCGCAGATGCGCAACGAGTCCTCCCTGCTCCACTGGATGCGCCGTTTCGTCGCCGTGCGCAAGCGCTTCGCGGTCTTCGGTGAGGGCACCTTCGAGGCGCTGGACGCCGCCAACCCCTCGATCTTCGCGTTCCTGCGAAGCTTGGACGACCACATCGTGCTCTGCGTCAACAACCTCTCGCGCTTCGCGCAGCCGGTGGAGCTCGACCTCCGCCGCTTCGAGGGCCGCACCCCCGTCGAGATGCTGGGCCACGTGCACTTCCCCCGCATCGGCGAGCTCCCCTACCTGCTCACCCTGGCGCCGCACAGCTTCTACTGGTTCACCATCGAGGAGCCGCGGGAGTGAACGGCACTGTCGACATCGACGTCGCGCGCGCCGCGCTCGAGGAGGCGCTGGTGGCGTGGCTGCCGCGCCAGCGCTGGTACGGCGGCGGCCAGCCGATCCGGTCAGTGCGCTGCGAGGAGCTCTCGCCGATCAGCAGCGGCGCGCCGGACGTGGCCATCTGCGTGGCGCACGTCGAGCACGAGGATGACACGCAGGCCACGTACAACATGCCGGTGGCGCTGAGCGAGCCGGCCGGCGTGCGACCGAGCGACCCCGCGGCGATCATCCACGAGGACGACGACAGCCTCATCTTCGATGCGCTCGCCGATGCGCGCAGCGCTGCTCCACTGTGGCGCATCCTCGCGGCCGGCGAGACGGTGCACCTGCAGAACGGACGCCTCCGCACCGGCGGAGGAGGACTGGACCCGTCCACGACGGATATCGCCCCGCTGGCGCGCGAGCAGTCGAACACCTCGCTCGTGGTGGGTGGCGAACACCTGCTCAAGGTGATGCGCAAGCTGGCCTTCGAGCCGTCTGTCGAGCTGGAGATGACGCGAGCGCTCGACCAAGCCGGCTTCGACCACCTGGCGCCACCGCTTGCGTGGC
The DNA here is from genome assembly GCA_963823765.1 of Candidatus Dormiibacterota bacterium. Classification (GTDB taxonomy): domain Bacteria; phylum Chloroflexota; class Dormibacteria; order Aeolococcales; family Aeolococcaceae; genus Aeolococcus. The sequence continues at coordinate 65,621 of CAWGML010000001.1, read as the reverse complement.
TGCACTACGAACGAGACGACCGGCCGCACGGCGCGCTGCTGGCGATGGCACAGCCCTTCCTCCACAACGGCACCGAGGGGTGGACCCTGGCGCTGACCTCGCTGCGCGACCTCTACGCCGACGCCGAGGAGCACGACCCCGGCGACGCCGCGCAGCGGACCCAGGCTGTCGAGGACGCCGGTGGCAGCTTCACCGGCGAGTTGGCTCGGCTCGGTGACATCACCGCCCAGATGCATCTCGCGCTTGCCGGTGCGCAGGGCCCGGATCTCACTCCCCTGCCGATCACCCCCGCGCTCCTCGCAGAGTGGGCAGACGAGATGCTCGCTGAGTTGAGCGCTCTCGTCGCCCTTGGCGATGCGGCGCTGACCGAGCTGCCGGCGCACCGGGACGCGCTGGAGGCGCGCATCAACGCCATCCGCACGGTGCACGAGCCTGGGCTGGCCATCCGAATCCACGGCGACTACCACCTCGGACAGGTGCTGCGCACCGACTCGGGCTGGACCGTGCTCGATTTCGAGGGGGAGCCGCGCCGTCCCGTCGAGCACCGGCGCCGGCGTCACTCGCCACTGCGAGACGTCGCCGGCATGCTGCGCAGCTTCGACTATGCCGCGTCGGTGGCGTTGATCGAGCGCCTCACCCCGGCCGACCCTGCATGGGAGCACGTGCGCGCCCACGGTCTCAGCTGGGCGGCGGCCAACCGCGAGGCATTCTGGGCTGCGTACGTGGAGCGCACCGCCGGCAGCACGCTGCTTCCCGACCCCGGCGCCGCGCTGACGCTGCGCCGCGCGTTCGAGATCCAGAAGGCGACGTACGAGGTGGGCTACGAGATGGCGCACCGACCGAGCTGGGTGCCGGTACCGCTCGGCTTCCTCCTCGAGGCGACGAAGTGACGGCGACGTCGGGAGCCGGCACAGACATCGACCTCGCCGCGGCAGCACGCCAGCTCGCCGAGGGCGTGCACCGTGACCCCCACCAGGTTCTCGGGCCCCACCCGCGCGATGCCGTGACAGTGGTGCGCGCCTACCATCCCGACGCGCTCGAGCTGTCGGTGGCGCATCCCGGCGGCGTCGTGCGGATGAAGCGCGTCGACCCCGCCGGCCTCTTCGAGGCGGAGGTGCTCGTCGCCCAACTGCCTGGCTATCGCCTGCGGTATCGCACCGCCGATGCGGAGTGGGAGGTCGACGATCCGTACCGCTTCCTGCCCACGCTCGGCGAACTCGACCTCCATCTCATCGGCGAGGGCACCCACTACCGGCTGTGGGAGCGGCTGGGCGCGCGGGTCATCGACCACCAGGGTGTGCGCGGCACAGCGTTCGCGGTGTGGGCACCGCTGGCGCGCGGTGTGTCGCTGGTCAGCGACACCAACGGCTGGGACGAGCGCACACTGCCGATGCGCTCGCTGGGCGCCAGCGGGGTGTGGGAGATCTTCATCCCCAACGTCGGCGCCGGGATGCGCTACAAGTTCCGCGTCTTCGGCGCGGATGGGCGCACCATCCTGAAAGCCGACCCGCTGGCCCGCGCCGCCGAGACTCCGCCGGCGACGGCAAGCGTGGTCACGGAGTTGACGTACGCCTGGACCGACAACGGGTGGCTCGTGCAGCGTGAGGTGGTGGACCCCACCGTGCGGCCGCTCTCCATCTACGAGGTGCACCTCGGCTCATGGCGCCGCGGCGCCGACGACACCGTGCTCGACTACCGCGAGCTCGCCGTGCAGCTGGCCGACCACTGCGAGGCGCTGGGCTTCACCCACGTCGAGCTTCTGCCCATCGCCGAACATCCCTTCGGGGGCTCGTGGGGCTACCAGGTGAGCAGCTACTACGCGCCCACCTCGCGGTACGGGACGCCGGACGACCTCCGCTGGTTCGTCGACCACCTCCACCAGCGCGGCATCGGGGTCATCATCGACTGGGTCCCGGCGCATTTCCCGCGCGATGAGTGGGCGCTGGCGCGCTTCGACGGCACCGCGCTGTACGAGCACGCCGACCCGCGGCGTGGTGCGCAGCCGGACTGGGGAACCCTGGTCTTCAACTTCGGGCGCAACGAGGTGCGCAACTTCCTGGTCGCCAACGCGCTGTACTGGATCGAGGAGTTCCATATCGACGGGCTGCGCGTCGACGCGGTGGCGTCGATGCTGTACCTCGACTACTCGCGCAAGGCCGGGGAGTGGATCCCCAACCAGTACGGTGGGCGCGAGAACCTCGAGGCGATCGCTTTCCTCAAAGAGTTCAACGAGCAGGTGCACAACCGCCACCCCGGCGTGATGACAATCGCCGAGGAGTTCGACGGCATGGCCGGCGGTCTCACGACCCACCGCGAGTGGCGGGCTGGGTTTCACCTTCAAGTGGAACATGGGCTGGATGCACGACACGCTCGACTACGTCAGCAAGGACCCCATCTTCCGCCGCTACCACCAGCAGCAGCTGACGTTCGGGGTGTGGTACGCGTGGGCAGAGAACTTCATCCTCCCGCTGTCGCACGACGAGGTGGTGCACCTCAAGGCGTCGCTGATCGGCAAGATGCCGGGCGACCGCTGGCAGCGCTTCGCCAACCTGCGCGCGCTGTTCGGTTGGATGTGGGCGCACCCCGGCAAGAAGCTGCTCTTCATGGGTGGCGAGCTCGCGCAGTGGGCGGAGTGGAACCACGACAAGTCTTTGGACTGGCACCTGCTCGACGAGCCCGACCACGCCGGCATGCAACGCCTCGTCGCCGACCTCTGCCACGTCTACCAGCAGACGCCCGCGCTGTGGGAGGTCGACGGCAGCAGCGACGGGTTCCGCTGGATCGACGCCGGCAACGTCGACCAGAGCGTGGTCAGCTTCGTGCGCATGGACGCCTCCGGAGAGCCCGGCGTGGCCTGCATCGCCAACTTCTCGCCAGCGGTGTACCACGGCTTCCGCGTCGGCCTGCCTCGTGCGGGCGCCTGGCGCGAGGTGATCAACACCGACGCCGGCGACTACGGCGGCAGCGGGGTGGGCAACATGGGCATGGTCGAGACGGAGCCGACCAACTGGCACGGCTTCGAGCAGTCGGCGCTCATGACGGTTCCGCCCCTGGGCGTCGTCTGGCTGGCACCGGAGAGGTAGCCAGCGCCGGCGCGCGGGACCTCAGGTGGCCGCGGCCACCGGCGCGAAGCTGGCCAGCATCTGCTCGAGTGCCGTCTGGTCGGGTCCGACGAATGGATCGGCCTTTGGCGCCTCGGCGAGCATGTCGACCAGCTGTGTGCTGAGATCGATCGCCGGCGGGAGGTGCGTGCTCAGGACTCGCGCGGCGTCCATCACCGGCATGGCGCGCACCGTCTCCATGAAGCGCGCCGCGTCGACGTTGCGCACCCAGGGGCTGTCGACGGCCGCCCACAGCAGCTGGGCACCGCGCAACTCCGCGGCCGGCACGTCGCGAACGTCCGGGCCGGTCGCGAACTCCGGGCTGCTCATCGGGCCGCCGAAGCAGTCCGAGCTGAAGCATGTGCGCGACCGGTCGTCGTAGAAGCCGACGGTGGCCGGGCTGTCGAAGAGCGCCGGCCGGAACGCGTGGAGAGCGCGGTCGCCGACATCGAGGCTCTGCCCGGGGTTCAACAGGTACAGACGGTCCAGTGGCAGAGGCCGTTCGCACGACATGATGCCTGCGGCCATGAACGTGGTCACCAGCCGAGCCTGGGGTGCGGCTTCGAGCAGCCTGAAGAGGCCACCCGTGTGGTCGCGGTCAGGGTGGGTCAACCAGATCCAGCGCACCGTCGCAGGGTCGATCACCGTGCTGAGATCCGACATGAAGTCGCGATCCGGCAGGCTGAGGCCGGTGTCGACCACCACGGGCTCTTGCGCATGGAGCACGTACGCGTTGACGGGCAGGAAACCCAGGCCGGGCACCTCGAGAAAGTCGTTGAGCACGGTGACGTCATCGCCGGTTCGGAATACGTTCATGGTGATCTCCTTGGTGACGTGACGGTGGGTCAGAAGATGACAGGAGTGGCCAGAAGTCCAGCGCCGCGCTCGCGCCCGGAGAGGATCCGGCAGAACTCGACGGCGTCGAGCTGCAGGTCCTCGCCGCCCTCACCGGCGACGTAGGCACCACCCGCGGGGCCGGAGAGCGCGAGCCTGAAGGGTTGGGCGTGCCGCCGTGCCCAGTCGGCGACGACGTCGGCCACGATCCGCCCGTCGTGGTCGGGGGACAACTCCGGCTCGCGGCCGATCGCCCGGGTGATGTCGATGCGGTGGATCCAGGGGTCGCGGGTGTGGACGATGTCGAACAGGTACCCGAACGTCCAACCCGTCTCCCCCGGGAGCTGCGGGTCGTACGCGGTGTCGCGCATGGCCTGAGGCATGGCGCGGCGTGCCGCCAGTCCGCGCGGGACGGTCTCGTGCAACGCGTGGCGCAGCTCAGCGGTGGTCAGGGCGGCGCGCTCGCGCACCTGCATCGCGGTCATCGCGTCCAGCCGCAGCCCCCCGATCTCTGCGGCGGCGGCCGCGGCCGTGCTGACCTGGCGCGTGCGCTCGTCAGGGTCCGCCTGCAGCTCGAGCATCCCGAGGATGTGGCCGAGCATGTCTCTGACGTCCCAGGCGGAGCAGTCGGTCGGCCGCGACCAATCGGCGTCACGGAGCTGGTCGACCACGGCCAGCAGCCGGTCGTACTCCGCGGCGGCGAGGCGCATGGCCTCATCGTGTCCGAGTGGCGTGATTGCCTCCACCGCGACTGCGCTGGTGATCATGGTCGCCTCCTGTTCGTAGCCGGCCGGAAGTGCGTCAGGTACATGTCGATGACCTCGTCCACGAGACCGACCCAGCGGTCACCGCTTGGCTCATTGGAGTTCTGCTGCGCGGCCAGGCCGCCGATCACCGCCGTCCACGCGTCCAGCGCGCTGGTGGCAGTGATCCCGCACGTCCGCAGCGTGGCGCGGGCTTGGTCGAGGATGCGCACCGCCGGTGCGTACGCCTCGGGGCTCGGCTCGAACTTGGGAATGGTCCGCTGGAAGAGCAGCTGGTAACGGACCGGGTCCTCAACGCAGAAGGCGAGGAACGTTCGCGCCACCGCGCGCAGCGCCTCCTGTGGGTGGGACGCGGGCGTCCTCTCGGTGAGGCGGCGCAGCAGCTCGACGTTGGACTCGCCGAACATGGCGTCGTAGATCGCGTACTTCGAGGGGAAGTACACGTACAGTGACTGGGCGCGCATCCCGACGCGGGCGCCGAGCTCGCGCATTGAGAGGGAGCTGAGACCGTCGGCGTGGACCAGCTCCCAGGCAGCGTCCAGGATCTCGCGGCGCGTGCTCGCGTAGCGCTCGGCACGGCGGTCCCTGACGGCTTCGGCTGACACTGTCAGGCAGTATGGACATTGTCAGGCGTTCGGTCAAGCGCGGGTGTCGCCGGGGCGGCTGGCGGGTGAGGGCGGCCGGTCCAAGTTGCGCGGGCGCGCCCCAGCACAGACAATGTGGCGCCGCCGCGGCCCGAGCATCCCAGGAGAAACCATGGACACCGAACAGGCCCGCGAGCGGCTCATCGCGGAGCGCGATCGCCTCACCCAGGTCCGCGACGCGGCATCGCGGCTGAGCACCGCGGCCAACGAGGCAGCGGAGCGTGAGCTCTCCAGCGCCGACCAGCATCCTGCCGAGCAGGCGACGGAGACGCTGGAGCGCGAGCTCGACCTCGGCGTCCTCCAGAGCGTCGAGAGCGAGCTGACGGAGGTGCAGGCTGCGCTGGACCGCGTCGAAGCCGGCACCTACGGCATCTGCGAGATCTGCGGCAAGCCCATTGCCGACGGTCGCCTCGAGGCGATGCCGGCGGCGCGGTACTGCGTCGAGGACCAGACGAAGGCGAAGGCCAACCGCTAGATCAAGACGGACCAGGGGCGGGATCACTTCGGTCGCCGTGTTCGCGGGGCGCTTCGGAGCCCCTGGGCTCCGCCCAGTCGGTCTCGTCGCTGCTGCGCCATGGCTCCCTGCGTGATCCCGCCCCCGCTCCTTCCGTCCGGTGCCTGACCGGTTCTCGGCGGAGTGCCTACCAGCCGACCGGGTGGGGGGTGGCCCAGTCGTTGTCGTGGGCGTCGGGGAAGTGCTCGCGCTCGGGGACCATCGAGTTCAGCAGCTGCTCTTGCCAGTCGAGCAGGGCGGCGTGGAGCCGCACGGTGTTGCGCGCGCGGATGGCCTTGCGCGGCAGCGGCACTCCGACCTCGTCCTCGAGGCGGTAGAGCCGCTGCCGCAGGACCCTGTCGAACGAGCGCTCACCGGTGAGGTGACGCTCCTCGAGCTGGTTGATCAGGGAGTTGATGGCCTTGATCCGGCGGCGGATGCGGGACCCGTCGACTCGACGCCGGAGCGAGGCGATCCGTCGGTCCCAGATCTCTCGGCCCGCACGGGCGATCAGGTCGGGGTTCATCGGGGGGGCGGCGAATTGGGCGGACATTCTGGTTATCCCTGTCTGGTTGGTGGGAGTGCTCCCTTCTTGCGTGTCTCTCTCTTCATACGCAGCGGTTCGCAAACGGGAGCATCCGCCTGCCACCTTTCGTGAAGATGACGCTTGGGGTGTGGTCCGATCGCCTCAGGGGCGCCGCCCCGGCACTGGTGACGATCTACCCGGCGACCGCGTACCTTGTCGGCATGAACACCATCTCCTCCCACACCTCCGTCCGGCTGGACTACGACAGCCATGCCCCCACGTTCATCAAGGCGATGAGCCACCTGGACCGCGCCGCCGCCGCCGAGCTCGACCGCGTCGACTTCGACCGCAAGCTCCGTGAGCTGGTCCGGGTCCGGGCATCGCAGATCAATGGCTGCGCCTACTGCATCGACATGCACACCAAGGACGCCCGGGCGATCGGCGAGACGGAGCAGCGTCTGTATGCGCTGCCGGCCTGGCGGGAGACGCCCTTCTTCACCGAGAGGGAGCGGGCCGCACTGGCCCTGACGGAATCGGTGACGCTGCTGGCCATCGACCACGTCCCGGAGGAGGCGTATTCCGACGCTGCGGCACATTTCAGCGAGGACGAGATGGGTGCGCTCGTCAGCCTCATCGTCACGATCAACGCCTGGAACGCGATCGGGGTGACCACCAGGACCTGGCTCCCGGGCTCGTACGAGAGGTGAGCCCCGCCAGAGGCCGGGCTGCGGCGTTCCTCGCCTCCCATGTGCCAGGAAAGCCGCTGCTCCTGCCCAACCCCTGGGACGCCGGGTCCGCCAAGGTGCTCGCGTCGCTCGGGTTCACCGCGCTTGCCACCACCAGCAGCGGCTTCGCCGCCACCCTGGGGCGGCCGGATGGCTCGGTGAGCCGGGAGGAGGCGCTCGCGCACGCGGCGTCGATCGTCGGGGCGGTCGACATCCCGGTCTCGGCCGACCTCGAGAACGGCTTCGCAGACGACCCGGCGGGCGTCGGCGCCACGGTGAGGGCAGCCGCCGCCGCGGGCCTCGCCGGGTGTTCCATCGAGGACTTCTCAGGCGGACCGGACGGGGTCATCTACGACGTCGGTCGGGCCGCCGAGCGGGTCGCCGCCGCGGTGGAGTTGGCCGCGATCGAGCCCGGGCTGGTGCTGACGGCACGCGCCGAGAACCTGATCCGCGGCAACCCCGATCTCGACGACACCATCGCGCGGCTCCAGGCCTACCAGGCTGCCGGCGCCCACGTGCTGTACGCGCCCGGGCTGCGCAGCCTCGACGACATCCGCCGTGTCGTCGAATCCCTCGACCGACCCGTCAACGTGCTGGCGGTGCCAGGGGCGCCGTCGGTCGCCGAGCTCGCCGGCGTCGGGGTGGCACGAATCTCGGTCGGCGGGGCCTTCAGCCACGTGGCCTTCGGGGCCCTGAGCCGGGCCGCCCGCGAGCTGATCGACACGGGCACGTACGGGTTCATGGACGTCGCCGCCGACGGACGGAGACAGGAGCAGGCCGCGTTCGGAACCGCCGGCTGAGGCCAAGCGAACGGAGCGACCGCGCCTGCGCTGAGCGCGACGTCAGTGGCGGAAGTGGCGCTCCCCGGCGTGGACCATGGCCATCCCGAGCGCGTCCGCGGCGGCGGTGACCTCGGGGTCCTTCTTCGACCCGCCCGGTTGGATGACGGCAACCACCCCGGCATTGCCCAGCGTCTCGAGTTCGTCGGGCATCGGGAAAAAGGCGTCGGAGGCGGCCACGGCTCCGGCCGCACGCTCGCCCGCGCGCTGCACCGCGAGCTCCGCTGCCTCGACGCGTGACATCTGGCCGGCGCCGACGCCCACCGCCATGCCGTCGCGGACGATGACGATCGCGTTCGACTTGACGTGGCGGCAGACGCGCCAGGCGACCAGCAGGTCGCGCCACTGCCCGTCGGCCGGCTCACGCTGGGTCGGCACCGACATGGCGCCGCGGTCGGTGTTGACGCGGTCGATGGTCTGCACGAGCAGACCGCCGTCGACGGTGCGCACGTCGAGCTGTTCCGCGCACGACGGGCGCTCGAGGACGAGGACGCGCAGCCGCTCCTTCCTGGCCAGGCGCGCAGCTGCGTCCGGCGCGATGGCGGGCACCACCACCGCCTCGAGGAAAGTCTTGGCCAGCTCCTCCGCGGTGGCATCGTCGAGTGGGCGGTTGAGGGCGACGATGCCGCCGAAGGCCGACCTCGGGTCGCACTCGAACGCGCGCCGGTACGCGTCGACGGCGTCGCTTCCGATGGCGAAGCCGCAGGGGTTGGTGTGCTTGATGATGGCTGCGGCGGGCTCGTCGAAGTCGCACACCAGCCGGCGTGCGGCGTCGACGTCGAGCCAGTTGGTGAAGCTCAGCGCGGAACCCTGGAGCTGGCGTGCGTGCGCGACGCCACCCGGAGCGCCCGGGATCGCGTACAGCGCTCCGCGCTGGTGCGGGTTCTCGCCGTAGCGCAGCTGGGCGATGAGTCGCCCACCGGTGGTGTACTCGGGTGGTGCGCTGTGCTGATGGATCTGTTCCGACAGGTACGCGGCCACGGCGGTGTCGTACGCGGCGGTGTGCGCGAAAGCGCGCGCAGCCAGGAGATCGCGCATCGGCTGTGAGACGTGACCGTTCTCGCGCAGGTCGGCGAGCACCTCCCCGTACTGCGACGGCGACACCACCACGGCCACAGACGCGCTGTTCTTGGCGGCCGCGCGGATCATGGTGGGGCCCCCGATGTCGATGTTCTCGATGGTGGTCGCGGTGTCTGCTCCGCGCGCGACCGTCTCGACGAACGGGTACAGGCTGATCACCACGATGTCGATGGCGGCGAACCCGTGCTCGTCGAGCGTCGTCATGTGCTCGGGGAGGTCGCGCCGGGCCAGGATGCCGGCGTGGATCGCGGGGTGGAGCGTCTTGACGCGTCCGTCGAGCATCTCCGGGAAGCCGGTGACGTCGCTCACGGCGGTGGCCTCGATCCCCGCCTCCGCGAGCGCGCGGCGCGTGCCGTCGGTGGCGATGAGGTCGACGCCGCACTCGCGCAGGCCACGCGCGAAGTCGACGAGCCCGGTGCGATCGGCGACGCCGAGCAGCGCGCGCATCAGCGCACGCCTTCGCGCTGGCGGGGCTGCGCGTGGATGTGGACCCGGCCTTCCTCGACGAGGATGCGCCCGGTGGCCCACAGCGCCACGGCCTCCGGCAGCAGCCTCCATTCCTGCTCGTGAATGCGCGCGCGCAACGAGGGTGCGTCGTCGCCCTCCTCCACCGGGACGCTCGCCTGCAGCACGATGGGTCCCGCGTCGACGGCGCCCGCCGCAAGCAGGTGCACCGTGCACCCGCTCAGCTTCACGCCGGCCGCGAGCGCGTCCTCGACGGCGTTCATCCCGCCGCCGAATGCCGGCAGCAACGATGGATGGATGTTGAGGATGGCGTTGGGGAACGCGGTCAGAACGTCGTCGCTCAGCACGCGGTCGTAGCCCGCGCACACGACCAGCTCGACGCGGGCCGCGTGGAGGGCGTCGAGGACGGCCCGATCGCGAGCCGTGGCATCGCCGCCGAACTCCTTGACCGGCAGCGACATGGCGTCGACGCCGCGCGCGCGAGCAATGTCGAGCGCGCCGCATGCGCGCCGGTTGCTCACCACCAGCACGACCGTGGCGGGAAAGCCAGGGGCCTGTGCGGCATCGAGCAGGGCCGCAAGGTTGCTTCCGGTCCCCGACGCCAGCACGGCGACGCGGGTGGGTGCGTTCATCGCAGGCGAACCCGCTCCCCGCCGCTCGCCTCGACCACCTCGCCGATGCGCCACACCGGGATCCCGGCAGCGGTGGTGACGGAACCCGCCTGGTGGCGCGGGACCGCGAGCACCATGCCGACGCCCATGTTGAAGGTGCGCCACATCTCTTCCGGCATCACGCTGCCAGCGCGCTCGATGGCTGTGAACAATGCCGGCACCTGCCAGCTGGAGCGATCGATGACGGCGCTGAGCCCGGCGGGGAGCACCCTCGGCACGTTCTCGATGAGGCCGCCACCGGTGATGTGCGCCATGGCGCGCACGTCGATGGACTCGCGCAGCTCGTTGACGGCGTCGAGGTAGCAGCGATGCGGCTCCAGGAGGAGGTCGGCGAGCGGGGCGTCTGTCCGGGGGAGGGCGTTGTTCCAGTCGAGCTCGCGCTCGAGAACGATATGGCGCACCAGCGAGTAGCCGTTGGTGTGCAAGCCGGTGCTCGGCATGGCGAGCAGGACATCACCCGCCTCCACACGTGAGCCGTCGACGATGCCGTCGCGTTCGACGGCGCCAACGATGAAGCCCGCGATGTCGTAGTCGCCGAGCGCGTACACGCCCGGCATCTCCGCGGTCTCGCCGCCGACCAGGGCGCATCCACTGTCGCGGCACGCTGCGGCGACCCCGTCGACCAGCTCCGCGAGCTGCTCCGGCACCAGCTTGCCGGTGGCGTAGTAGTCGAGGAAGAACAGCGGCTGCGCGCCGCAGCAGAGGATGTCGTTGACGCAATGGTTGACCAGGTCGATGCCGATGCCGCGGTGGCGGTTGGTGGCGATCGCCACCTTGACCTTGGTGCCGACCGAGTCGGTGCTCGACACCAGCACGGGGCGCTTCCAGCGTGCGAGGTCGAGCTCGAAGAGGCCGCTGAAGGCACCGATCCCCCCGAGCACGCTGGGGGTGTGGGTGCTCGAGACCGCCTTGCGGATGAGGTCGATCGCGCGATTCCCCGCGTCGATGTCGACCCCGGCGTCCGCGTAGCGCAGGTCACCCATTCGAGGGCCAGTCTATCGGGCAGCGCCATCTGGCCGTGACCGCCCGCGAGGCATCCAAGTGCGCCGGGAGGGTCCCGCTACAGGCGCCTGACCGGGGCCGGCCGGCCCGGAGGTTCCCGGACTGTGACCGTCCCGTCGGCCTCGAGGCAGATCTCCCAGCCGCGCTCGTGAACCATTCGATGGTGCCGCCTGCACAGACTCACAAGATTGTCCAGTTCTGTCTCTCCGAGGTCGGCCCAGTGCGCGATGTGATGGCCATCCGTCCAGCCGGCCGGCCGGTCACAGCCGGGGAAACGACAGCCGTTGTCGCGGACCACCAGGGCTGTGCGGATTGCCGCCGGGATCGTCCGCCGGGCTCGACCGACGGAGAGCACTCGGCTGGCATCATCAGTGGTGGTGACATCCGTGCGGACGGAATCACACGCCAGCCGACGAGCCGTCTCGGCGTGGATGGGACCGGCGCCAGCCAGCTCGGCCGGTGGCGCATCCTCCCGCCGTTTCAGTGTGTCCAGGCTGGCGGTGACCGTGAGATGAGGCCGCTGGCCGTGCACCGCCGGGACATCGCCTTCCTTCAGCTGCCGTGAGGCGAGGTCGACCAGGGCATCGGCCCGGCGCTGCGAGCCGGTGCGCTCGTCGTCCCGGCCGGTCGCCGTGCACAGTGCCTCGATGGCGGTCTTGACGACGGCGCCACCTTCGGCGTCCAACTCGCCGCGGAGAACGAACACACCGCCGTAGCTCTGGTCGCACGCGAACCAGCGACGGTCGTGGTCGCGGTTCTCCCTGTCAAGCGCACCATCCGAGTCGAGCTGGTGGCGCGTGAACGCGGTGAGATGCCACATCCGCCCGGTGTCCAGCTTCTCGGCGGCGGCGACAAGCGTCTCCTCAACGCCTCGTGTGGCTTCGACGCCGACGTCCTCCGCGAGTCGCGCGATGAGCGACACGTTGGCATACGGAGCGCGTCCGCTGCGGAAGCTGTCCATGGTCTCGGGCAGCTCATCGAGCATGCGTGCCATGCGAACCCGCTCAACCGCTCCACCGCCCGTCAGACCACAGGTGCTGCGCAGCCATGACACGGTGCTCGCGGCCCCCTCCGTCATAGCGCCGTGGTTGCGATCGAAGCGCTGCACGCGACGAACGAACTCCGCTTCGAGGCGATTGATCTGGCGGCGGATGGCGACCAGGTCATCGCCGAGCGCGTGATCAGTGATGCTGTCGACGACCTCGCTGGCGAGACCGTCGACGGCGCACGCCAGCTGATCGGTTGCGCTCACAGCGGTCGCCAACATGCCCTCGATGGTACCCGGACGCATGTCCCATCACAACGGCAAGAGGCCCAAATCCCTGCTGTCCCAAGGCATTGTCCGTCCGGCGTCCGGTAAAGAGCCGGCCGCGAACAGCCGGGAAAGCAGCGAGGCCGCGCCCCGCGACGCCAGTTGGGGATGGCGTCAGGGCGCGGCCTCAGTGTGTTGCAGGTCTGTCAGGCAGCGTCGGCGCGCTGCTGCTCGCCGCGAGCCCAGTTGCGGCTGGGTGTCGCCGTACGCGACGCCCGCGCCGTGCGCACGGTGGTGCGTGCATCACGGTCGAGCTTGTAGGGGATGAGCACCGCGGGTAGAGCGACGATGGCGGCGACGACTGCGACGAGGACGTAGTTGAAGATGAGCCATCCAGTGGTCATTGCGCTTCCTCCAGCATTGGTTCTGGTCGAGACCGCTTCCTGATCGGTTCGACTGGCATCAGCTTGGAGGCGTCGCCTCAGACCAACCTCCAACGTTTCTTGGGGGTTGCTGAGAGTCCGCGAACGTACCGACGCTCAGCGGCGACGACCAGCTCGGTGGTAGGTTGCGGCTGAAAGTTCGGTATCCGACGTGCTCTTGGACCCGAAGGTTTCCCTGTGAGGAATCTGGAGGCGACGAGATGACCGGACGCTGCACCGCCGACGGCACGACCACGGCACGTCTGCATCACCGCGTGGCTGGCGGGGCCGGCGTTCTCAGCTCGCTGGTTGCGCTCGCAGCAGGGTCAGCGGCCGCGGGCGCGGCGAGCGCCCCGCGCCCAGGCGTGCACGCCATCTCGGATTGCTCTGAGGCCGCTCTACAGGGCGCCATCGCCAGCACGGGGACCAGCACCGTCACGTACACGGCGGCCTGCGACGTCGCGTTCGCCCACCCGATCCTCATCCACGCGCAGGCGAGCGTCGACATCGAGGCCAACGGCAACTCGATCACGTTCGACGGGCACCAGGCGACGCGCCTCTTCCAGGTCGTCGGCGGCGCGCTGACCATCGACGGGATCCTCCTCGAGGATGGGATCGCGCGGGGCAAGAACGGTGCGGCGGGCGTCGCGGGCAACGACGGTGCTGCTGGCCTCACGGGCACCGCAGGCGGGGCCGGCAGCCCGGGGACTGCGGGCAAGGCCGGCTCGGCCGCCAGGAACGGCGCCAAGGGAAAGCCGGGAGGGGCAGCGTCCGGCGGTGCGATCCTCATCTCGTCGGGGAGCGTGACGCTGACCAATGACCGGCTCGTCAACAACTCAGCCGTCGGCGGCAACGGTGGCCGCGGCGGCACCGGGGGCATCGGCGGGATCGGCGGGCGTGGCGGCATCGGGGGAGCCGGGGTCACCGGCACCGCGGGAAAGGGCGGCAACGGTGGGAAGGGCGGCGCAGGCGGGAGCGCGGGTGCCGGCGGCGCCGGCGGCGGCGCGACGGGCGGCGCCGTCTACAACGGAGGTTCCCTCACCGTGAGCGGCACCCAGTTCACCGGCGACGGCGCCAGCGGGGGCAGCGGCGGCGCGGGCGGTCTTGCCGGCAGCAGTGGGCCCGGCGGCACGGGTGGCACCGGCGGCAGCGGGTCGACGGGCGCCAATGGCAAGAACGCCAGCTCGATCAACGGCGCCAACGGCGGTCCCGGCAAGCCGGGCAGAAAAGGCGCGACAGGTGGTACGCCGGGCACCCCGGGCGCGGTGCACACCGGTGGCAACGGCGGCACCGGCGGCATGGCCGCCGGGGGCGCGATCTACAGCGTTGGCACGCTGCTCATCGACACGTCTGTCTTTGCCAACGACGCGGCTCGTGGAGGCGCCGGCGCCGACGGCGGTGACGGCGGCGGCGCTGGTGGCTTCAACCTCGGCTACGGCGGTGCCGGAGGCTCGGGGGGCGCCGGGGGTGGTGGCGGGAACGGCGGCAGCGGTGGCTATTCGCCGCCCACGACCAAGGGCGACGGCGGCGCCGGCGGAGCCGACCAGCCCGGGCTTCAGGGTCGCGACGGAACGCCTGGCGTGAACGGGGCGAGCGGGGGCGCCGGTGGTCCGGGCGGCACCGCTGCCGGCGGAGCGATCGCCACCGGCCCGGCCGGGTCGGCCGACATCCAGTCGACGAGCTTGAGCGGGGACGCCGCACTCGGCGGCGCGGGCGGGTACGGGGGCACGGGTGGCGCCGGCGGCGCCGGCGGGGCGGGTGGCTCCGGCGGGCCCGGCGGGGGCTCGGGCCAATTCAGCGGCACCGGTGGATCGGGTTCCAACGGCGGCGGCGGCGGCGATGGTCAGAACGCGGCACCAGGCGGGCTGGGTGGCGCCGGCGCTGCCGGCGGCTCTGGCGGCGGTGGTGGTATCGCTGGAACGGGCGGTACGGCCTCCGGGGGCGCTCTCGACTCGCGGTCACAGGTGTCGCTGACGGGCGACACCTTCTCGGGCGACCTGGCCGGCGGCGGCGCGGCGGGTGGCGGCGGAACGGGTGGCGCCGGAGGCACCGGCGGCTCCCCGGGAGGCGGGTTGAGCGCAGGCTCGGGAGGATTCGGCGGCAGCGGTGACGCATCGGGCGGCAACGGCGGCGACGGCGCGCCGGGCGCACCGGGAGGCAGCGGCGGACGGGGGGGCACCAACGGGCCCGCCCAGCCAGGCGGTACCGGAGGTGGCGCTGTGGGCGGCGCGGTCCACACGAGCCTCGCCGTCAGCCTGTCGAACGACACTTTCTCCTCGGACTCGGCCTCGGGCGGCGCGGGCGGCCGCGGCGGGGCCGCCCCACAAGCGGCGGGCGGACGCGGCTCGTCCGGCAACGGGGGCGGCGGTGGCGGCATCGGCGGCGACGGCGGCAGCGGAGCGATGACGGGCTCAGGGGGCACCGGCGGCGCGGGTGGCGGCGGCGGTACCGCCGGCGCGGGTGGCTTCGGCGGGAACGCCGGCAACGGTGGAACCGGCGGCTCCGCGATCGGCGGTGCCGGGTTGTACGCGACGGCCCCCAGCACGACGAGTGGCACCACCTATGCCTCGGACTCCGTCACGGCGGGCCCCGGGGGAACGGCCAGCGCCGGCGGCCTCGGCGGGTCAGGCGGGGCGGCCAGCGCGGGTGGAACCGGTGCGGCCGGCGGCAACGACGGCGACGGCCTGGGCACGGGGCCTCCCGGAGCGGACGGCCCACCGGGGCTCGCCGGCGGTCACGGGGCTGACGGCGCCCCCGGCACAGCGGGTGTCGCGGGAGTCACCGCGGATGTCGACCACAACTGAGGCGACGGCAACCTCGCCTCAGCTGGCTGCTGCGTGGGGCTTTCCTCGCGCGCGTGGTCGCCGGACGCGACGCGCGGCCTGTGCCGACGCCACACTGGCCGCTTCCACCAGCGCCGGCGGCGCCGCGCTGTCGGCGCTGAGGACAACTCGATTGCGGCCCGTTCGTTTGGCGTCGTAGAGCGCCGCGTCGGCGGCGCGCACCAGTCGTTCCGGCTTGCCAAGACGATCGCCGAAGCCGGCGACGCCGAACGACGCCGTCACCGCGCGGTGGTCCCCGTGCGCGGCCATCGACCTGGCGATGCGCGCTCGGACCCGCTCCGCCAGCTCCACGCCCCCCGCTGCGTCGGTCTCGCGCGCCAGGATGCCGAACTCCTCACCGCCATACCGATATGCCGTGTCACCCTCGCGCAGCTCGTCGGCAAGAAGCGTGGCCACCTCCTGGAGCACCTCGTCGCCACGCTGGTGGCCGTACTCGTCGTTGAACGACTTGAAGTGGTCGACGTCCATCATCACGAAGGCCAGCGGGCGGTGGTAGCGCATGCTGCGACTGCACTCGGCCTCAAGGTCCACCTCGAAGCGGCGCCGGTTGAAGAGCCGCGTGAGGGCGTCGAGCTCACTGCGTTCCTCGACCTTCTGGTGCAATCGTGCGGCTTCGATCGCGGTGCCCGCATGTGTCGCCAGAGCGTCGAGTGACTCCACCACCGAGGCATCAGCGGTGCGGGCGCTCGGATCGCGGACCTCGAGGACGCCGACGACCTGGGCGCCGACGATCATCGGAAGCGCCAGCCGGCTCATGCTGCCGTCGCGACCGGCCACACCGGCGCCCTCGGCCCCCTCACTGGCGGTGCGGCCGAACTTCGCGGCCTTGCCGGCGCAGCCCTCACCGAGCGTGAGCGGTTCGACGCCCATCGGCGCCCCGTCGGGACCGTCGGTGTCGTACGCGGCGACGAGACGGTTCTGCTCCTCGTCGGTGAGCCAGATCGTGGCGGCGGCCCAACCGCTCACCACCGTCGCGCTGCCGGCGACCGAGCGCAACACGTAGCGCAGGTTCAGGCTGCCCGCCACCTCGCGGGCGAGCGTGAGGATCTGCTGGAGGCGCTCGGCGTTGTGGACCGCTTCGAGCTCGCGCGCGATCCGATTCTCGCGCTCAGCCGCGAGTGACCTCGTCATCTCGGTCAGACCGGTGCCGATCAGGCGCAGCTCGGTCGGTCCAACCGGCGGCGCGGTGGCGCCAAGGTCGCCGTCGCGCACCGCGCGCATGGTCTCCAGCAGCGCGTCCACGGGTTCCACGATGTCGTGTCGCAGACGGCGGTGCTGCCGCGCCGTCACCACCAGCGCGATCACGAAGAGCAACATCTCCAGCCCGGCCGCGACGCCGAGCACGGCGTACTGGGCCGCGCGCGCCCGGGTGAGCTCGGCGTCGATCTCCGTTGAGAGCGCTGCCTCGGGCACGCGATACGCGTCGAAGAGTGTCTTTCCCGAGGCGAGCAGCGACAGTGTTGCGGGCAGGTCGCGTGGCGGCGGGGACCCGGCCGAGGGCTCGGCCCACTGGCTGATCCACGCCTGCTGGGCGACGCGAGCCGGCAGCAGGTATGCCTCGAGGCTGGTGCTGCCGGCGCACTCGTTGGCGACATCCTGATTCGCCTCGGCCAGGTCCCGCACGCCCTGCGCGTACGGCTGGAGGAAGTTGCGCTGGCCCGACAACAGGTAGCCGCGAAGGCCCGTCTCCTGGTTCAGCATGGCCACCTGGGCATCGTGGTCGTCGTTGTTGACGTCGATCGCGCGGTTGAGCTGCGGTCCGACCACGAGGACCGACAGGAACAGGGTGATGCCCGCGATCGCGAGAGCGAGCGCCACGACGATCGAGATCAGGCGGAAGGAGCTGTGCAGCTGTCGCGCGATGCTGACCGGCTGCTTGGAGGTGACCATTCGCGGCCCACGATAGGAGCCGCCCGTCACAGGCACGTCACAGGATCGTCGACATCGCGCACGATCGCGGACGTCCGCGCACCGCGAGCTTGGGGTGCTCGAGGGGGTCCTACTTCCAGAGCCGGCGCCACACCCCCGCTCGGCCGAGCGCGCGCCCGATGAGCTTGTTCTTGGCACGACGGGTGATCCGCTTCGGGTTGCCGCTGCTGACCGCCTCGATGTCCCTCGAGACGCGGGCGGCCCTGTAGAGGAAGCTGGACAGGCTCATGGGTTCCCTCCTGCGTGGAGGGCCATCCTGACACCGCCAGGCGGGTGTTGACCACACGCCGACTGTGCGTCTACACTTACCGTAAGTGATGGCTAACGCAGAAGCGATGACCGCCCTTGGAGACCCCACCCGCCGGGCCATCTTCGAGCGCCTGTCTGACGGCCCTCTGTCCGTCGGGGCCATCGCCGCACAGCTGCCGGTGAGCCGCCCCGCGGTGTCGCAGCACCTTCGCGTGCTCAAGCACGCCGGCCTGGTGCGCGATCGCCCGGTCGCCAACCGGCGCCTGTACAGCCTCGACCCGTCCGGCGTCGCGGGGCTGCGTGCCTACTTCGACCAGTTCTGGAACCACGCGCTCGTCGCGTTCAAAGCAGCAGCGGAGACCTTGGAGGAGGAGAACACCATGACAACCCAGGCAGCCGGCACGACCGTCCGTGCATCGGTGATGGTCGAGGCCCCCATCGAGCGCGCGTTCTCTGTGTTCACCGAGGGGATGTCGACGTGGTGGCCGTCGACCCACCACATCGCCGAGGACGTGACCGACATGGTGTTCGAGCCGCGCGTCGGCGGCAACATCTACGACCGCACCGCGGACGGCAGGGAGAGTCGCTGGGCGCGCGTGCTGGCGTACGACCCACCCCATCGACTCGTCTTCAGCTGGGACATCACCAGCCAGTTCGAGCTCGAGACTGACCCGGAGAAGGCCAGCGAGGTGGAGGTGACCTTCACCGCCGAGGGGCCGGCCCGCACCCGGGTCGTGCTCGAGCACAGCAAGCTCGACGCCCACGGCGAGGGCTGGGAGCGGCACCGCGACATGGTCGGCGCGTCGGACGGATGGCAGGTCGGCCTGGACGCGTTCGCCGCAGCGGCGGCCGCGTAAGCACGAGCGAGAGAGCCCGTCTCGACGGCGAGCCGGGCTCTCCGACGTCCCTACTGGGGCGCGATGCCTTCGTGCACCAGCTTGTCACTCACCCACTGGTCCCCGTCGACGGTGACTTCGATCGTCTGACCGCACGACGGACATGCGACGTCGAACGCGCGCGGTCCACCGAGGGGGCCGACCGGCCATTCCAACTGGTCCTGGATGGCGGTGCTGCCGCAGTGGCCGCAGGAGTGCAGGTGAGTCGCCTCGACGGGTCGGGTGTCATCTTGTTCAGCCATACGCACGAGTTTACGTAGGGCGTCCTGCGGAACGGCTGGGCGCTTCCTCAGAACTTGCTGGGAGGCGCTGTGACGGCATTGCGCCGCTCCAGGAGGTGCGTTCGTTCGGCGTTGTTGGTGACGAGCTGCAGCGCACGGTCGTACGCGGTCAGCGCTTCGGTGGTTCTGCCCAGGCGGACGAGCAGCTCCGCCCGCGTGGCGTGGAGCAGGTGGTACGAGTTCGAGCGCCTCGGCGACGTCGTCCGCGAGCGCGAGGCCGGCCGCCGCTGAGCCCGCTTCGGCAATCGCCACAGCGTGGTTGAGTGACGCCACCGCGGAGGGCGCGAGCTCGCGCAACGTGACGTAGAGCCCGGCGATCTGCTCCCAGTCCGTGCTCTCCGCCGACGATGCCTCGCAATGCACCGCGGCGATCGCCGCTTCCAGCTGGTAGCGGCCCGGATTGTGCTGCGCCAGCGCGCCCTCGAGCACCGGCCGGCCCTCATCGATCATGGCGTGATCCCATCGCGAGCGATCCTGGTCGCGGAGCAGGCGCAGCCCGCCGCCGCTGTCCTGGCGCTCGCTTCGCCGGCTGTGGGTGAGCAGCAGCAGTGCGAGCAGGCCGGAGGTTTCCGGCTCCTCGGGCATGAGGCCGGCAACCAGCCGGGCCAGGCGGATTGCCTCATCGCACAGGCCCAGGCGCACCACGTCGTCGCCGCTGCTCGCAAGATACCCCTCGTTGAAGATGAGGTAGATCACCGCCAGCACCGCAGGCAGTCGCTCCGCGAGCAGGGGGTGCGGCGGCACACGGATCGGGATGTGGGCGGCGCGGATCTTGTGCTTGGCGCGCACCAACCGCTGCGCCATCGTCGACTCCGTCACGAGGAAAGCGCGAGCGATCTCCGGGGTGGTCAGGCCGCCGATGAGCCGCAGCGTCAGCGCCACGCGCGCCTCCATTGCCAGCGCGGGGTGGCAGCAGGTGAAGAGCAGCGCCAGCCGGTCGTCGGGAATCTGAGTGTCGTCGAAGGGCGAGGACGGGTCGCTCTCGTCGTCGAGGTTGAGCCGCAGCGCGGCTTCACGGGCGGTCGCCTGGGTGCGCTCGCGGCGCAGCGCGTCGAGCGCTTTGTTGCGCGCGGTGGTCATCAGCCAAGCGCCGGGGCGATCCGGTGTGCCGTCGCGCGGCCAGCGTTCGACGGCGGCGGCGAGCGCTTCCTGCACGGCGTCCTCGGCAAGGTCGATGTCGCCGAGCAGACGCGTCAGGGTGGCGACGATGCGCACCGCCTCGCCGCGGAAGACGCCGATGAGCGCCTCCTCGGCCGCGATCGCGGCGGCGCTGGGACTGTCAGTGCTCGACAAGCGGTCGGATCTCCAACGATGCGCCGTCGGCGAGCGGGACGTCGCGACCGATCTCGATCGCCTCGTCGAGGTCGGTGCAGTCGATGAGGTAGTACCCGCCGAGATGCTCCTTGGTCTCGGCGTGCGGCCCGTCGGTGACCATGGTGTCGTTGCCGCGACGGCGCAGCGTGGTCGCGGTGGAGACGTCGGCGAGCTCGGCTCCGTCGACGAGCTTGCCACGGCCGCCGGTGGCCTCGGCAAACGCCATGTGGCGGCGGAGCATGTCGTCCCGGTCGATCTGCGCATCGGCGGGGGTGTGGATCAGGAGAAGGTACTTCATGACTGTGCCTCTGAACTGTGGTCAGCCTGTTGGGGATGCTGTTGGCATCGTAGGACGCGAGCGAGGCACCGGCTCCCCGCGCGGTGCGGAGAGCCGGCCGCCGCGCCCGGCTACATCGCGAGGACGGGTCGAACCTCGATCGCGCCCTTGGCCGCCGCCGGGATCTTGGCTGCCCACGCGGCAGCGTCGGCGTCGTCCTTGCACTCGAGCTCGTAGAACCCGATGAGCTGCTCGGTGCCTGTCGAGAAGGTGCCCTTGCTGGCCTCGGTGCTGCCATTGCGGACGCGCACCACCTGGCCCGCGGCGGCCGGCTGCAGGGGGTCACCGGCGTTGAAGATGCCGGCCGAGCTGGCACCCTCGTAGACGGCGCCGTAGGCAGCCATCTCCTGGTCGAAGCCGGGCGTGCCGGGTGTCTCGCGCTTGTTCTCGTCCTGCCAGAGCAGGAACACGTACTTGGCCATGCTGTCGTCCTCCAGTCGTCGGGGCCGCCGTGGTGACCGCCCTCTGACATGACGACGCACACCTCTCGAAAAATCGACAGGCTGGAGCCCGATGACTTTCGGCGCGACGGCTGGTCAGATGGTCCGAGAGCCGCGTCACAGCCGCGGCCGCACACGAGGAGAAACGCGATGGGCGCCCTGGTCGTCACCGAGTTCATCACGCTCGACGGGGTCATCGACTCGCCCGGTGAGGGCGGCTGGGCCTTCAAGTTCAACCGCGGCGAGGACGGTGACAAGTTCAAGGTCGACGAGCTGAACGCAGCGGGCGCGCAGCTGCTCGGCCGCATCACGTACCAGGGCTTTGCCGCGGCATGGCCGTCCATGCGCAGTGACCCCTTCGGCGAGAGGATGAACTCCATGCCGAAGTACGTCGTCTCCACCACGCTGCGCCCCGAGGACGCCACGTGGGAGAACTCCACGGTGATCAGCGGGGACGTCGCCGCGGAGGTGGCCAGGCTCAAGGAGCGCACCGAGGGCGACGTCCTCGTTGCCGGCAGCGCCAACCTGGTGCGGACGCTCGCCGGCCACGACCTCGTCGACGAGTACCGGCTGATGGTGTTCCCGACGGTCATCGGCGCCGGCAAGCGCCTGTTCGCCGAAGACGGTCCGCAGCTCGACCTGCGCCTGTTGAGCACGCAGCCGGTGGGCTCCGACGGCGTGGTCATCCTCACCTACGCGCCACGCTCGCGCGAGTGACCCCACCGGGCTCCCGGGGCTGCGTACCATGACCGCCGTGCAGACGACGTCGCGGTCCGCCGGCCCCGAGACCCGTGCGCCCGAAGAGGAGCTCGAGGCTCATCGCTCCGAGCTGACCGCCTACTGCTACCGCATGCTCGCCTCGCCGTTCGAGGCCGAGGACGCCGTGCAGGAGACGCTGGTGCGCGCCTGGCGCGCGTCCGCGCAGTTCGAGGGCCGGGCGTCGCTGCGCTCGTGGCTGTACCGCATCGCCACCAACGTGTGCCTCGACATGCTCAGGGGTCGTGAGCGCCGCGCTGTGCCCATGGACCTGGGCCCGGCGCAGGCTCCGCTGGCTGGCAACCTGCACACGCTTCCCGAGGCGGCGTGGGTGCAGCCCGTCCCGACCGGCGAGCTCGTCCTCGATGGCGATCCAGCCGATGTCGCCGTGGCCCGCGAGTCGATCCGCCTGGCGCTCATCGCCGCCCTCCAGCACCTCCCCCCGCGTCAGCGCGCGGCGCTCATCCTCTGCGAGGTGCTGCGCTGGCAGGCATCCGAGGTTGCCGAGCTGCTCGAGACATCGGTGGCATCGATCAACAGCGCCCTGCAGCGCGCCCGCGCCACGCTCGCGGCGGGCAAGCTGAGCGCGACGGACCCGGTGCCGCAGCTCAACGACGGCGATCGCGCCCTGCTGACGCGCTACGTGCGCGCCTTCGAGCAGTACGACATGGACGCGCTGACGTCGCTGATCCGCGAGGACGCCAGCCAGTCGATGCCGCCGTACGACATGTGGCTGCAGGGGCGCGACAACGTGCTCGCCTGGTGGGTGGGGCCGGGGATCGGCTGCAAGGGCTCGCGAGTCGTCCCCACGGTCAGCGCCAACGGGTCGCCGGCCTTCGGTCAGTACAAGCCGAGCGAGACGGGCGCCGGCTTCGACCCGTGGGCACTGCAGGTGCTCGAGCTCTCAGAGGGGCGCATCGCACACATCACCTTCTTCCTCGACACCGCGGCGCTCTTCCCCCTCTTCGGGCTGCCCCTGCATCTCGACGCGTAGGGCGTCACCAAGGCCGGCGAAACCGACCAGCTGGCGCAGCTCGGGCGAAACGTTGACCAGCTCGACACGCAGCCCGGCCCGCTGCGCCGCCAGCTGGACCCGGGCCAGGTGATCGATCGTCGCCGCCGTGGCGGGCATCCCGTCCGCGTCGCAGACGATCGCGCGCGGGCGTGCTCGTGGCCTCATCACCCACAAGACCGCGAGCGACGGACGAAGTCATCGGGCGGGGACCGTCAGATCGCGCGCAGCAAGGGGCGGCCATCACGGAAGGCGCCTCGGGACGGTCGCTGCGCCGCGCGGATCTCCGCGACGCGGTCGATGGCGTCGCGGAGGAGGTCGTCGACCGGGACGCCGACCTTCTCGGCGCTCTCGCGGGCATAGCGCAGCAGCTCGGGGTCTGACCTTGCGAAACGGAGGGAGGCGTCGATGACGACCCCGGGCCTGCTGCTCATGGCCGCATGGTGGGGGCGCGAAGCGACATGTGCCTGTCGCGGCCCACGTCCGCGGTGGCGCTGCCCGGGCCATGCCAAGATGACCGCCCATGTGGTGGCGGACGCCGTAGGTGCTGTTCCTCAACAGACGTGAGGTCGAGGCGCTCCTGTCTGCGCCGGAGATGCTCGAGGCGCTGACGGCTGGCTTCCGCGCCTACTCCACCGGTGTGGCATCGGTTCCACCGCGGACGGCAGCCCGAACCCCGGCCGGGCTCCTCGGCGCCATGCCCGGATGGGTCCCCGGGCGCGGACTGGCGCTCAAGGCCGTCACCGTCTTCCCCGCCAACGCAGAGAAAGACCGACCCTCACATCAAGCGCTGATCGCGCTCTTCGATGAGCAGGACGGCACACCTCTGTGCGTGATGGATGGAACGCACATCACGGCGATGCGGACCGGTGGAGCAGCTTCGGTGTCGGTGCAGCTGCTCGCGCGACGCGACGCTCGCGTCCTCGCCATCCTCGGCGCCGGTGTGCAGGGACGCTCCCACCTGGCGACGGTGCCGCTGGTGCGGGACTTCGCCGCCATCCGCGTCAGCTCGCGGAATCGCCGGCACGCCGAGCAGCTGGCGGAGCTCGACGAACGATGCGTGGTGGCCGACTTCTTCGAGGACGCGGTTCGCGGCGCCGACGTGGTCTGCTGCTGCACCGACGCCCGCGAGCCGATCATCCGATGGGTATGGCTCGCGCCCGGTGCGCATGTGACCTCGGTCGGCGGAACCTTCGGACCAGAGGTGGATGAGGAGACGATCCAGCGTGGGCGGGTGTTCGTCGAGTGGCGGGGTGTTGCCGAGAACCCGCCCCCCGCCGGTGCGCAGGAGCTGCAGGGACATGACCCTGCCACCGTGACCGAGCTCGGCGAGGTGATCGCGGGCGTCAGGCCAGGCCGGCAGTCGGACGACGAGATCACTGTGTACAAGTCGACGGGAATCGCCTTCCAGGATGCCGTCGTCGCGCGCCTCGTCTATGACAGGGCAACCGCCACAGGCGCGGGCACCACTCTCGACATCTGAGCGCAACGCCTCAGGTTTGCACGGTGCGGCCGCCGCACGTATTGGTTAGGCTCGCGGCTCACAGCAACCCGGGGCGTTCTCGAGGGGTGGGCGTGTCCAGGTCCTGGTGGCGACGTCACATCGGCATGGCCGCGGTCGCCGCGGCGCTGGCGCCCGTCGCCGTCAGCGCGGCCGGACCGTCGTTCTCCCGGCCGCTCGGACTGCCGGCGCAGCCCGCGCTGGACGGCGTGGCGTGCCCCACCGCGACCACCTGCGTGGTGGTGGGGGGCACCGCTGCGGCAACGGTGCTGACCACCACTGACCGCGGCCACACGTGGGTCTCGACGACCGTGGCCGGCATAGCCGCGCTGTACGGAGTCGCGTGCTTCGACGCCACCGACTGTGTCGCCGTCGGGACCAGCGGCGGCGCCGGCGCTGCCGCCGTCGCTGTCACCCACGACGGGCAGACATGGTCAGCGATCGGCGGGCTCCCCGCGGCGCCGCCGCTGACGTCCGTCTCGTGCGTGGCGCCGTCACGGTGCATGGCGGTGGGAGCGACCAGCAGCGCGTCCGGTTGGGTGGCAGCGGCGCTCTTCAGCTTCGACGGTGGCACCACCTGGGCGACCGCGGCGACCCCGACGCACCAAGGACTGGCGACCGCGCTCAACGCGGTGCGCTGCCCGGCGGCGCAGACCTGCTTCGTCGCCGGTGGCGGGGCCTGGGTCACCGACAGCTTCGGCGGCTCGTGGCGCGACGTGTCACCGCCCACCGGCTGCGCGGCGACCGCGCAGCTCTGCGCGCCCACGTACAGCGACCTGACCGCCCTGGACTTCACCGACGCGACGCACGGCGCGGTGGTCGGCGGCGAGCAGTGCGGTGGCCAGGGAGTGACGTCGTGCCCGTCGGTCTTCTTCTCGACGACCGACGGCGGCGCCAGCTGGAGGATGTGGCCCAGCGCAGATGACAAGCTGCCGTTCCTCGGCGGCGTGCTGTGCAGCGGCCTCCATTGCCTGGCGTTGAGCAACGGCGCCAGCGGCTCGGTGCTGGAAACATCGGACGGCGCCACCTGGACACCGGTCGGCAGCGTCAGCGGCGTGCTCAACAGCATCGCCTGCGCGCCCGGCGGCCCGTGCGTCGCGGCCGGCCAGGTGCGCAGCGCAGGGCTGCTGCTGGTCTCGGCCACCGGGTTGGCGGCCATCGGCGGGGGCGGCAGGTCGGCGGCCGGCGGCGGTCCTGCGCCGACGACGCTCGGCGGCGGCGCGGCACCGCCGGTGGTGTCGAGCTTCAGCACATCGCTTCCGACACCTGCCGCGGTGGGCAGCTCGGTGCCCGCGCTGCTGCTGAGCGCCTTGCTGGTGTTGGCCCTGGTGCTGCTGGTGGTGTTCCCGTCGCAGCTCTTCAACCGCACCTATGAGGAGAACCACGAGCGCATCAGGGCGTGGTGGGAACGGCGCCTGCCGTGGACGCGACGTCAGGGCGAAGGCGCGCACTCGCGCCGGCTGCGCGGCGCCGCAGGGCTGACGTGTGCCGTCGTGGTGGGTGCGCTGCTGGGCACCCTTCTCGACCCCAAGGCCGGGTTCAACTCCAGGAGCGCCGCGCTGTGGACCGGGATCGTGCTCTCGCTCCTGTTCTCCATCACACTCGGGGCCGTGGTCACCGCAGGGTATCGCCGGGCGCGCGACCTCGACACGACATGGGAGATGCGCGCGCTGCCCAGCGGGTTGGTGGTGGCCGCGTTCTGCGTGCTGGTGTCGCGGGCTGTCAACTTCCAGCCGGGCTACCTGTACGGGATCATCGGCGGCATCGCGTTCGCAGGCGCGCTGCCGCGCAAGGACGAGGGCCACCTGGTCGCGCTCTCATCGGTGGTGACCCTGGTGGTCGCGGTGATCGCCTGGTTGCTGTGGGTGCCCGCTGTGACGGCGGCGCACGCCCAAGGTGCGGGCTTCGGCACCGCGCTGTGGGCCAACGTGCTCAGCGCGCTGTTCGTCGGCGGCCTCGCCGGCGTGGTGATCGGCCTGGTGCCGCTCCGCTTCCTGCCAGGCGAGAAGCTGGCCGCGTGGCACTGGGGCGCATGGGCAACCGTGTTCGCCATCGCCATGTTCGGGCTCGTCCAGATCATGCTGCGACCACAGTCATCGAGCGCCCACGTCGCCAGCGTTCCACTCTGGACGACGGTGGGACTGTTCCTCGCATTCGGCACGGCATCGATCGGCTTCTGGGCCTACTTCCGCGCGAAGCCGGGACGGGATGTCGATGCCTGACATCGACCACGTGATCGTGCTGGTTCTCGAGAACCGCTCGTTCGACCATATGCTGGGCTTCCTCGACCATCCCGACCCCGCGTTCGAGCGGCTCACCGCTGACGGCGCGTACACCAACCCGGGATGGAACAATGGCCCCCCGGTCCATGCCACCCCCACCGCGAAGATGTCGCTGCCGATCGGCCCCGATCATGCGCACGACGGGGTGATGGAGCAGCTCGCGCTCGACAGGAACGGCGAGCCCACCAACCAGGGGTTCGTGAGCAGCCTCGAGCGCAGCGGTCGCGGCCTGGATCGCTCAGGATATGCAGGCCCCGTCGGACGGATCCTCAACGCGTGGCACAGGGTATTCGGCGCTCATCGTGCGCCGGTGGAGGGGCTGGGACCGCTCGCCATGCTGTGCCAGCCGACCGCGCACGTCCCCGTGCTCAGCGAGCTGGCGTTGCAGTTCGGCGTCTGCACACGCTGGTTCTGCTCAGTACCGGGTGAGACCTGGCCCAATCGCAACTTCCTCCACGCCGCCACCTCCGACGGCGAGACCGACATCGAGATCCGCCCGTACACCAACCGCACGATCTTCGACGACCTCGATACGTGCAGCAAGCCGTGGCACATCTACTACGAGGACACGCCCCAGATCTGGGCCTTTCCCGACCTGTGGGACACGCCGGAACGCCACGCCAACTGGTATCGCTTCCACAGTTTCCTCGACCACGTCGCCGCGGGAGAGCTGCCGGCGTACTCCTTCATCGAGCCCAACCACCGGCCACCCCTGCACCTCATGGACGAGGACGACGACCCGACGCCACCCTCGCCGAGCAACAACCAGCACCCCGAGAACAACCTGGTATCGCAGGCCGCGTACGACACAGTCGCCAACACGGCCGACTGCGACTTCGCTCGAGGCGAGGCACTCATCGCCATGGTGTACGAGGCCCTTCGGGCACAGCCGACGCTCTTCGAGCGCTCCCTGCTGCTTGTGACGTACGACGAGCACGGTGGCTTCTACGACCACCAACCCCCCACCACGCGCGTGCCGAGCCCGGGAACGAAGCAGACCTGGCAGACGCGGCTGCTTCACCTGTTCGTGCACCGCCGGGCGGGTCGGTTCGACTTCACCATGCTCGGCCCGCGCGTCCCCGCGCTGGTGATCTCGCCGTACGTGGTGCCGGGCACCGTCGACGCCACGGTGCGCGACCACAGCAGCGTGCCCAAGACACTCCGCGAGGTGTTCGACCTCGGTCCAGGTCAGCTGACCGAGCGTGACAGGTGGGTGCAGCCGTTCCACACCTTGCTGACGCTCGCCTCGCCGCGCCGAGACGACCTGCCCGACCTGTCCGCCTACACCGGCGCGGCCGCGGCGCCGACCACCGCCGTCACCGGCTCGCAGGCGGCAGCAGCCGCCCCGGCGGAGGCGCCGCTGCCCCCGTACTACGAGGCATTCGTCAAGCAGGCCAAGCAGGTCCATCGCCGGCTGATGCGCGTCCGCGAAGAGGAGGCGGTGGCCACGCCGGTGCGTGCCAGGTCGCCCAGAGACAAGACCGCGCAGATCAGCGATATCTTCGCGCGCGCGGCGGAGCGCCATCGTGCGGAGTTGCACACGCCGGCCGCGGATAACAGAACTGCTGCGGATCAGACGTGACCGGGGACAGCGGCCAGCGACCCGACCTGGCCGAGGCCCTGCGCCGGCAGCAGGGTACGCGCGATGAGGCACGAGCCGACGCCATCGCTGCGCGGCACGCGGCCGGACGACGCACGGCGCGAGAGAACGTCGCCGACCTCTGCGACGAGGGCAGCTTCGTCGAATACGGCGGGCTGGCGATCGCAGCCCAGCGCGCTCGGCGCAGCGTCGACGAGCTGATCGCGCGCACACCGGCGGACGGCCTGGTCGCGGGAATCGCGGACATCAACGCCGCGCTTCTGGATGGCGGGCGTGCTCGCTGCGCGGTGCTGTCGTACGACTACACGGTGCTGGCAGGGACACAGGGAGTCGTCGGTCACCGCAAGAAGGACCGGCTGTTCGAGCTCATCGAGCGGTTGCGACTGCCGACGGTCTTCTTCACCGAGGGGGGTGGTGGACGGCCCGGCGACACCGACCAGGCGATGGTGGCCGGGCTGCATACCATGGCGTTCGCGCTGTGGGCGCGCCTCTCGGGGCTGGTGCCGCGCATCGGCATCGCATCGGGCAACTGCTTTGCCGGCAACGCCGCTCTGCTGGGATGCTGCGACATCATCATCGCCACGCCAGACGCCAGCATCGGCATGGGCGGTCCGGCGATGATCGAGGGCGGTGGGCTCGGCGTCGTCGCCGCTGAGGACGTCGGACCATTCGCGATGCAGGTGGACAACGGCGTCATCGACGTCGCCGCCGAGGGCGACGCCGACGCGGTGCGGCTCGCCAAACAGGCGCTGTCGTACTTCCAGGGCAGGGTCGCGACGTGGGCTGAGCCCGATTCGACGGCGTTGCGTGACGTCGTCCCCGAGAACCGGCGCCGGGCCTACGACGTGCACAGGGCCATCGACGGCGTCGTCGATGTCGGCTCGGTGCTGGAGCTGCGGCCGCGCTTCGCGCGTGGCATGGTCACCGCGCTGGCGCGCATCGACGGGCGCCCGCTCGGTGTCGTCGCCAACAACCCGATGCAGCTCGGCGGCGCGATCACTGGCGACGGCGCCGACAAGGCGGCCCGCTTCCTCCAGCTGTGCGAGGCGTTCGCGTTGCCGGTGCTGTTCCTGTGCGACACGCCGGGCTTCATGGTGGGGCCGGACATCGAGCGCGCTGCGCACGTGCGCCACTGCAGCAGGATGTTCCTCGCCGGCGCGGCCCTCACGGTGCCCTTCATGACCGTCGTGCTGCGCAAGGGATACGGGCTCGGCGCGCAGGCGATGGCGGGCGGCAGCTTCCACGCCACCCTCATGACGGCGTCGTGGCCGACAGGAGAGTTCGGCGGCATGGGCCTGGAGGGCGCGGTGAGGCTCGGCTTCCGGCGCGAGCTCGACGCCATCGAGGACGAAGCCAAGCGCGACGCGGAGTTCGGGGCTCTCGTCGCCGCGGCGTACGAGATGGGAAAGGCGCTCAACACGGCGAGCCACTTCGAGATCGACGACGTCATCGACCCCGCGACCACACGGGAGCTCGTGGCCAGGGTCATCCTGCGCGAGCCGCCCGCACCGGCGTCGCGCCGGTCCCGCTACGTCGACGCCTGGTAGCCCGCGCGCCGTCGCTACCGCGGAGTTGCCGCGACGAAGTCAACGACGACGCGTGCCAGCTCCTCCCCTTTGTCTTCCTGGAGGAAGTGCCCGGCACCGCTGATGATGGTGTGCGGTTGCCCTCGCGTGCCGGGAATCTCCGCGCGCAGCAGCCCGTCGGCGCCGCGGGTGATCGCGTCGGAATCCGAGAAGGCGCACAGGAAGGGCCGGTCGAAGCGACGCAGCAACTCCCACGCGCTGCGGTTGGCCGGGGTCGCCGGGTCGTCCGGGCTCGTGGGGACCAGCAGGGGAAACTGACGGGCGCCCTGCTTGTAGCGGTCGTCGGGGAAGGGCGCGTCGTAGGCGGCGATGACGTCTGGCGCCAGCTCGGTCACGCAGCCACCGCTCACGATGCGTCCGACCCGGAACTCGGGTGTCTCCTGGCTGTAGCGCTGCCAGGCGAGGAATGCCTCGCCGGGATGATGGTCACCGGTGGGCAGGTACGTGTTCGCGGCCACAACACGGGCGAAGCGGTCCGGATGCTCGCCGACCAGGCGCAGCCCGATCAGCCCGCCCCAGTCCTGGCAGACCAGCGTGATGTCGTGCAGCCCTATGGCCTCGATGGCGGCCCATGTCCAGTCGACATGCGCCTGGTACGTGTAGTCGTCGCGGCCGGCCGGCTTGTCGCTGCGCCCGAAGCCGACGAGGTCGATGGCGACGGCGCGAAGACCGGCGCCGACGAGCACCGGGATCATGGTGCGGTACAGGTACGACCACGACGGCTCGCCGTGGAGGAGAAGGATCACCTCGCCCTCTGCGGGTCCCTCGTCGACGTGGTGCATCCGCACGGTGGCGCCGTCGCCGCTGGCGGCGTCGACGTAGTGCGGCTCGAACGGGTACCCGAGCAGGTCGACGAAGCGCTCGTCCGGGGTTCGCAGGATCTCCATTGGTGATGCCTCGCGTGAACGTTGCGGGTCAGGTCGCTTCCGGACCGATGATCCACCCCAGCATGAGGCGGCCGCGCAGCCGAAACGGGGTGTCTCGCAACACCTCCCCGCGGGCCTCCTCTCCTGGATGGCTTCTGCCGGCGACACAATGTAGCGATGGCCCAACCGGTCGGGCCCACGGAGAGGTGTTGTGTCGTTCCCCACCGATGACGTCCAGCTCACCCACCTGCTCGTCGTGTCCGACCTCGACGCATCGCGCGCCTTCTACCGCGACGTCGTCGGGGCCACCGTGTTCCGCGAGTACGGTGGCAGCTCGATCGTGCTCCAGCTCTGCGGCACGTGGCTGCTGCTGGTGACCGGTGGACCACCGACGGCGGACAAGCCCGACGTCACCTTCGCTCCGCCAGCCGATCCCGCGCTCGTGAGCCATGAGATGACCTTCCGCGTGCCGGACTGCGCCGGGGCTTACGAGACGCTCCGCACGCGTGGGGCCACCTTCCTGGTCCCGCCGGTGGAGTCACCATGGGAGGTGCGCGCCTTCTTCCGTGACCCGGACGGTCACCTGCTCGAGATCAGCGAAGCTCGCTCCGGTCCAACCGGCGAGGCTGCTAGCGAGTAGCGCCATCGACGCAGGGCCGGGCCGGCGACGGCCGCCGCTTCATCGAGAGAAACGTGACCAGCCATGCTGGGCTGGAGGAGAGGACGTCCTCCTCCCCGGCGTCGCGGCGCGCCTGCCGCAGTGCCTGTGACTGGGCCCGCTCGAGCATGTTCTCCTGCTCGCGGACCTGTCCCAACTCTGTGATGTCGTAACCGTTCATCTTGTGTGCTCCCTGAGCTTGCCGCCTCGACGCTGAACTCACCGTAGCGCCGGCCCGTGGCCGCGGCGAGTGGCATGAATGCCAAACCACGTCGCTTTTGTGCCAAACTTCGCCGCCGGCTCCCGGCACCGGTCAGCGGAGGTGACAAGCAGTGGGCGATATCCTGCCGTTCCTGGCGGTGTCGGCACTGGTGATCATGACCCCCGGGCCAGACACCGCCCTTCTGATCCGCAACGTCCTGGTCGGCGGGCGACGCGGCGGCATCGTCACGGCGCTCGGTGTGTCAACAGGGCAGACGACGTGGGCGCTGGCAACCGCGGCCGGCCTCGCCGCCCTGCTGACGGCATCGCGGCCGGTGTTCCTGGCGGTGAAGTTCGCCGGTGCGGCATACCTGGTCTTTCTCGGCGCCACCACGCTGTACGCGGCGGTGCGGCCGCGTGAGACTGGTATCCGCATCGCGCTGCCCCGTGCGGTTGCGGATTCGGGCTCGGGCGTGGCCTTCCGTCAGGGCGTGATCAGCAACCTGGCCAATCCCAAGATGGCGGTGTACTTCACCGCCGTGCTGCCCCAGGTGGTGGGACCGTCGCACGCATCCTTCGCGCCACTGGCCCTCTTCGGGCTGGCCTTCTCTGCTGCTCACATTCCTGTGGCTGTGCCTGTACTCGTTCACAGTCAGCTGGGCCGGAGCGGTGTTGCTGAGACCGCGCGTCCGCCGCGGCCTGGAGGCCGTCACCGGCGCGGTGCTCGTCGCCCTCGGGCTGCGCATCGCCGCGGAGGCGCGGTAGTCGGCCCGGCGGGCGGTGGACGACGTTCGGCGTCGAGCGGGATACTGGCGCCCCCAACAGGTGACGGAGGGACCTCGGATGTATGGAAGCGTGGCGCGCTGGCAGATCAAGGAAGGGAAGGAGAGGGAGATGGAGCAGCTCGCCGACGAGCTGATGCAAGTGAAGCTCCCGGGTATGCGCAGCGTCCTGGTCTACCGTGCAGACACCAACCCGCGCGAGTACTGGGTCGCCAGCTGTTGGGACAGCAAAGACGCGTACACGACGAACAGCAACACCCCCGAGCAGGACCAGCGGTTCCGTCAGCTGCGTGACCTTATGGACGCCGAGCCGGAATGGCACGACGGGGAGATCGTCGCCTCGCAAACCTGACGACGGCCAGCCGAAGGCTGCGTCAACCGGACAGCTCGAAGCGGATGGCCTTCGCCTGCCTATCCACCTCTCTGAAGCCGCAACGGCTGAGGATCCTGCGCGACGCCACGTTGTGTTCGGCGACGACCGCGAACAGGGGACGGTGACGCTCCAGGGCAAGGTACTGCTGCACAGCGGCTCCGGCGATGCCCTGGCCCCAGTGCTCGCGGCCGAGCCAGTACCCGAGCTCACGGACGCCATCTCGGTTGAAGCTGATCACCTGGCCGGCGACGGTCCCGTCGACCAGGATGGTCATCTTGCCGACCGTCGTCGTCCGCCAGCAGCCCCATCCAGTGCGCACGGTACGCGGCCTCGTCGCGTTGAGCGACCTGGGCCATCTGAGCGGCGGCTCTGTCCGACTGATGGCGGAAGAAGGACGTGACGTCATCAGCGACGACGTCGCGAAGTGTGACCTCGCTCATCTCGCGCCCGACGCTACCGAACTCTGCCCGCCACCGCGGCGCGCTGACGGCGGGCCCGGTGGGCGCGCACCTTCACGAGGTTGCCACAGGCCGCCGACTCGCACCAGCGCCGCGAGCGGTTCCGCGACTTGTCGAAGAACATGAATGTGCAATCCGGGTTGCCGCAGACCTTGACCCGGCGGATCCCCCCGCTGGTGAGGAGCTCAGCATATGAGGCCACGGTTGCCGACATGACCGCCGGCCAATCTTCGCGCCGCCAGCGCAGGTTGAGATGTGTGGTCCGCTGGAGGCGCGACATCTCCCAGAACCGGTCAGGGGCGCCGAGGAACCGGTTGAGGTGCGCGAGCGTGCTGTTGCCGGGAGGGCGTCCCGATTCGAGCAGGGTTCGCAGGACATCGCGCAGGTCGCGGAGCACGGTGACGGTGGCACGGGATGGCTGACGTTCCGGCGTGACGCCGCAGCGCTGTGCATACCACAGGCGCCACTCGGGCGATTCCAGGCGGTCGAACACCTCGCCGCTGCCAGTGTGGTCCGTGAAGCGGCTGTTGACGAAGTCGATGCACGTGTACGGGGACAGCGTGTGCGGGATGGCGGCCGGCTGGCGCAGGCCATTGCCACCGGCGGCGCGGGTTGGTCCCATCGAATCACTGCTCCTGCGGACGCGGCCGACGACAAAGTCCGGCACTGCTGGCCATCGTAACGCTCGCCATCTGGCCACGATTGTTACACGACCTGTCGCCACTGACCGTACGGTCGACTTCCGAGGTCCCTCCGTTGACCTGACAGGCCCGGGCTTGATAGCCTCCCTCCCCACCGTAACTTGCTACCACGCTGGACGGCCATTACCGGGGGGATGGCCGCGACCCGGTAGGGCGCTCGCAACGGCCGGCCGACTCACTGAGGACGAATGGCCCAGACAACGAGACGCAGGCGGGCGGCAGCCCTCCTCGCCACTGTGATCGTGGTCGGCGCAGGCGCCACCCTGGTGACGGTGCTGTTGGTCCGCGGGGGCGGGGCGCCGAACCGACACCACGCGCCCGCGCCGAGCGCATTCACGGTCCGCGCGGCCAGGCTGGACGGCCGCAACGACCTCCGCTCAGTGGCGTGCACCTCGCGACTGTCGTGCATCGCGGTGGGGTCGTCGGCCTCCGCAGGGTTGCCCGCCACCCTCGTGGAATCGTGGAACGGCAGCGCATGGTCGGTTGCTCGCAGCGTGAGCCGGGGGGTCGACAGCTGGCTCAACTCGATCGCCTGCCCCACGCCGCAGTGGTGCGTCGCGGTGGGTGGCGACAGCCCCACCGGGGACAGTGACAACCCCTTGGACCAGACCCTGGTCGAGGTCCTCACCGGGGCGCGATGGGCGGTGGTCCCCAGCCCCACCCCGGGCAACGGCGATCAGAGCGACCTGCAGTCCGTGGCGTGCACGTCGCCGGCGTTCTGCATGGCGGTGGGGTCCTTCAGCCCGGTGAGCAACCCGTACGACCCGGAGGTCAAGCCTCTGACCGAGGTGTGGGATGGGCACGAGTGGACCGCGCTTCCCAGCGGCGGCGCCGATCTCGGCCGTCAAACTGTTCTCCGCTCGGTGGCGTGCACCACGCCGAGCTGGTGCACCGCGGTCGGCTCGTCCAGCAGCATCAACCTGAGTGGCGACCCCGTCGGTCATCCGCTGATCGAGAAGTGGGATGGGAGCTCGTGGACGGCAGTGCCGGGCGCGGGCCTGGGCCGGCAGAGCTCGCTCGAAGTCGGTGTCGTGCTCGTCGACCACGAGCTGCCTCGCCGTCGGTTCGTTCAGCCCTGGGAGCGATTCGCGCGCGCCCGACGCCCGAACCCTGGTGGAACGCTGGAATGGATCTGCCTGGTCCATCGTCCGCAGCCCGAACCATGGGCTGATGCCGAGCTCGCTGCAGGCGGTCAGCTGCACATCTGCGCATGGCATGCCTTGCGGTCGGGTCCTACAGCACCGGGGCGGCCCTGGAGAACAACCACGGCCTGGTCGAGACCTGGAACGGCGGGACTTGGTCGATCCGGCCCGCAGCCGACTCGACCAGCGAGCTGGCGTCGGTCGCCTGTGTGCCTCGACAGTCCTGCACAGCGGTGGGCCGGACCGTGATGACTGGTTCCGTCGCCGCGCAGTGGCAGGCCTTCGTAGAGGTGCTCGCTCTCAACGCCTGACCTCGAACCGGTCTCGCGATGGTTGCCGATCGGCATGTCGACGAATCAGCACCGAACATGCCAGTGCGGCGGCCGGCACCAGCAGGAACCAGCCAGAGAATGCGGCGACGACACCCGTCAAGATGGTCGACACCACCGCGGCGAGCCGGGCGACGCCGGTGAGAAGCCGCACCGCCGACACCGACACAGCGACGTAGACCATCACGAAGCATGCCGAGGTGGCCCGCACCAGCTGGGCGGGATCGCCCGTGCCGGCGAGCAGCGCCGCCATGACGACGATGCCGACGGCGCCGATCATCAGCAGCGGTCGCCTCGGGATGGTGCGGGGCGCCTCGCGGGCGAGCCACCGCGGGGAGCGAGCCGGCTGCCGCCAGCGACGCCGCCAGCTTCGCGGCACTGGCCATGTACACGTTCATGGTTGCCATGGTGAGAGCCACCGCCAGGACCGCCGTCGCCCCACGCCCCGCGGGCCCGAAGCCGGCGGCGACCAGGTCGGCCAGGGGAACCTTCGACGGGGCGCCGCCGCTCACCCCCACCGTCGCTGAGGCAAGGCCGATGTAGAGGATGGTCACGACGACGAACGCGATGAGCATGGCACGAGGAAGCTCACTGGCCGGCCGCTCGAAGTCCGCGGCGAGCTGTGCGACAGCCTCCCAGCCGACGAACAGCCACACCAGGATGCTGGCAGCGGTACCGACCGCCCACCAGCCGTGCGGCGCGAACGGGCTCCAGTGAAGGGTGACGTGCGAGGGCAGCACCGCAACAACCGCGGTGGCGATCATCAACGTCAGGACCGCGGCGGCGACGAACTGCAGGCGCGAGGACAGGCGGAGCCCAGCCAGGTTCGTGCCAAGAACGACGGCGAAGATCGCGAGCCCCACAGCTGCCGCGACCGTCGTACCCGACCGGGTGAGGTCGGCGACGTAGTAGCCGCCGATCAGCGACACCACCGGTGCGCCGATCAGGACCGCGGTGACGAACCATCCCCCGGCGACCGCACCCGCGGCACGGCCCAAGCCCCGTGCGACGTAGGCTGATACGCCCGCCGTGACGGGCATGCGCACTGCCAGAGTGGCAAAGATGAAAGCCAGTGGCACAGACAGCACCAGCAGCAACGCCCACGCGACGACAGAGGCCGGCCCCGCCACCTGGAAGGCGATGGCGGGAAGGAGCAGGACACCGGGACCGATCAGCGAACCGACGTAGAGAGCGGCGCCACGCCACACACCGAGGGTTGCGGCGCCGTTCACCCGGGCATCACGGGGGGCCGAAGCACGCTCGCGGGCTGGATGATGGGGGAACGGGTGGGGGAGCCCGCCGATGTGGATGACTTAGCGGGCCCCCCCAAGGGGACGTGAATTACCAGGTGTGCGCGCTCAGTGCTGCAGGATGCTGATGCTCGTCCAGGAGTTGTCGTAGAGCGCGTTGCCACCGGCGCCCTGGACGTATGGCTTGATGAAGTACTGGTTGGCCCCGTACTCGAGGTTCGCTCCGGCGATATCGGAGATCAACTGCTTCCCCGCCTTCTGGTAGTCGGAGATCGACTGCGCGCCTGTCTCGGATTCGCCCTTGATGATCGAGGTATCCACGCGCTGGTCGCAGATGCCGTCGTTGTTGCCCCCGCCGATGTACGCCTGGGAGCAGCGGAAGACGTTGTCGAACCAGTCCTGCGGGCTGTCGTAGTCGGCACCCCAGCTGTCACGGAAGATCACGTACTTCTTGTCCTGGCGGTTGGTCAGGAACGTCGGGAAGTCGGTGTGCTCCGTGTCCACGTGGACGCCGAGGTTGGTCTGCCACTGGGACTGGAGGTTGCCGGCGATGGCCGCGTTGCTGGTGCTGGTGTTGAACCAGTACTGGAGACCGACGCGCTTGGTGCCGTTCGGGTCCCAGGTCTGGAGGTCGGCCTTCGCCTTGGTCGGGTTGAAGATGACGTTGGGGTCGGTGTTGTCACCAAGGTAACCCTGCAGTCCCTTGCTGATGACGCCACCGGTGGCCGGCTTGCAGGTGATGCCGCCCGGGCCACAGGCCACGTTGACCAGCTGGGTGCGGTCGATCGCCTCACTGAAGGCGCGCCGTCCGGCCAGCGCGATCGGGTCGTCGATGTTGCCGCTGGCCGGCGCGAACGGACCGGTGGTGAAGTTGAAGCC
Source organism: Candidatus Dormiibacterota bacterium (assembly GCA_963823765.1). GTDB lineage: Bacteria > Chloroflexota > Dormibacteria > Aeolococcales > Aeolococcaceae > Aeolococcus. Next base: position 28,138 of record CAWGML010000001.1, on the reverse strand, counting down.
CACCCAGGTGGTGCGAGCGCCGGGGATGTTGTGGAACTGGCTCTTCAGCGCCGGGTTGGCCTGGAAGTTGCGCACCGCGTCGAGCGGTGGGTACTGGTCGGCCTGCCCGATCGAGTCGAAGCCGCCGTTCTCGTACTTGGTCACCTGGCTGCTCTGGTCAGCGAGGACCGTGGCCTCGATGTCGGTGAGGTGGCCGGTGCTGCCGCCCCACCAGTTGGGGACGTTGGCGAAGGAGAGGTGGTCCTTGGGGACGTACGCGGTCAGCTTGAAGGGCCCGGTGCCGATCGCCGTGGCGGGGTTGGTCCACCACGTCTTGTCGGTGTCGTTGGGGATGACCTTCTGGTCGACAACGTCGGCCGTCCACAGTGCCACCTCGGTGAGCCAGTAGCCGGCCGGGGAGGTGAGCTTGGCCTGCACGGTGTACTGGTCCGGCGCGCTCAGCCCGGAGAGGGTGTTGGCGGTTGCCGCACCGGATGTGGGCGCCACCGCGTTGTACCCAGCCACTGGCTGGAAGACGACGCCATAGGTGTCCTGGAGCCGCGCAGCGCGGTTCCAACTGAAGAGGACGTCAGCCGAGGTGACGGGGTCACCGTTGGAGAACTTGACGTCATGACGCATGTGGAATGTGTAGGTCAGACCGTCCGAGGAGATGTCCGGCATGCCCGTGGCGATGTCCGGCACTTCCTTGAGCTTGTCGTCAAACCTGTACAGGCCGCCGAAGACATTCTGAACGAACGAGATGTCAACGGCTGTGGAAGTGTGGCCGGGATCGAGGGTCTTGACGTCGTCGATGAGCGGGAACCTGAAGACCTGGGTCGCCGCCAGCGCTGCGCCGCCCGAGCTCGAGGTGCTGCCACCGCCGCTGCCGCATGCGGTCGCAAGCAGTGCGGGCACGACCAATGCCAAACCGATCCGTCGATATCTCACGTGTGTCTCCCATCGGGCGCGGCCCGCACAAAGCTGACACCACCGGCGCGTGGCTGTGGCAGTTCAGTCTGGTCAGGGGCGGCAACGGGGGCTTGTATGGGATTGCCCCGTTGTTCACCCGGCAGGATGAGCTCCACACGATTGCGTACACATGTCATCCGATCCCGTTGGAGAGCAGCGCACGCAGGGATCGCGGCGAGATGCCGAGCTCACCTGTGATGGTTCGCGAAAAGTGGGAGTGGTCGAAGAAGCCCAGGTCGTGCGCGAGGCGGCTCAGGTCTCGTTCTCCCTGACCGAGCCTCTCCAGCGCGAGCCGGACGCGAATGCGACTCCGGTACTGACCCAGCGTCAGCCCGGTGGTTGCCTTGAAGACGCGCGCCAACTGCTGGGGCGACACACTGGCGTCCGCGGCGACCGATCGCAAGACTCGGTGGCGCCACCAGGCTGTCCACGCTCTCGCGCGCGATGTCGACGACGCGTCGGGTAGCGGCGGCCGTGCCGGTGCGGTGACTCGCGGGCGACGACCGCGTCCATCCCGACAGGAGGTCGTCGGCGAGGGTCCTGGCCATCGCGGTGACGGCTGCCGGATCGCCACCCCTCCTGCACTGGGCGAGGAGGACACGGTGTGCCAGGTCGGTCGTCGGGGTGGTTCGCAGCTCCGTGTGCGCGAGGCGAGACCGCAGTCGAAGGGCGGTGGGAAAGCCAGCGGACCGCAGACTGAGCACCGTGCAGCGATGCCCGACGTGGGCAAGGTGCTGGATCAGCTCCTCCTGGCCCTTGTGGTGAAGGTACGCCTGCGTCGAATCGAGCAAGCTGAAGCTCCCGTGCAGGCGCCGTCCGAATCGTCCCGTACGAACTAGCACGATGGCGTCCTCGTCAGGCTCGAAAACGCGCAGCTCGGTGCAGCCGCCGGCCTCACACTCGACCGTTGTCACCGCGACATCGCGGCTGGCGAAGAGTGTGTCACCGTGACACCGCGGGGCGGGCCGGCCAGCGGGATGAGGCGCCGGGGGGGTCGCGGTCAGCGTAACCATCTCCAGTATGGTACGCCCATTACCATGACCAAGGAGAACGCGCCACCACCATCTGCGGCCTGGCGCCATCACGACTCGCGCGAAGGCTTCGAGGTGGTGTTCATCACCGCTCAGCGCGACGGCTACCGGTTGGATGGGTGCACCGTCGCCATCGAGAACGGGCAACCGTGGACAGTCCGTTACAGCATCGACGTCAGTGGGCAATGGCTGACGCGCTCGGCGCGGGTGTCGTGCTGGTCACCGCGGGGTCATCAAGACCTGGAGCTGACCTCAGTTGGCGTTGGACACTGGCTGATCGACGGCAGTCCTGCCGCTCGAACTCGACGGCTGCGTCGACGTCGACCTGGAATCGTCGTGTTGCACCAACACGCTACCCGTGCATCGGCTGCGTCTTGCGGTCGGTGAGTCCGCCGAGCCGCCCGCGGCGTACATCCGCGCCGCGGACCTGAGCGTTGAGCGCCTCGAGCAACGGTACGTTCGTGTGCACGATGGCGCACGGGGACCGCGGTACCAGTACAGCGCGCCGGCCTTCGCGTTCGAGGCGACCCTCCTCTACGACGCAGCCGGGCTGATCATCGAGTACCCCGGGATCGGTTCACGGGCCCTGTGACTGCCCACAGCGCTTCGACCCTGGTGTCGCGCTGCACCGATCTCCTGGTGCTCCCGACCTGAGGTCACCGCTGCGACGCGGCGAAGCACAGAGTGTCCCCCGCGGACGTCCGCGCATACCACACGACCCTGCCGGTGCGGCTGCTCCAGACCAAGCCGGCATCTCGCAGCACCGACAGGTGCTTGCTGACACCTCCCGGGGTCACGGATAGACGGCTCGCCAGCTCTGTCGTGCTGGCAGGCTCATCGAGGGCGGCGAGGACCGCAGCGCGATTCCCCGAGATGAGACGAGCCAGCCCATCGGTCGCCCGTGCCGCCTGGGGCGATGACCACATGACTGCAGCTCCGCGGGCCGGATAGATCAGCGTGGGTCGAAAGCCCGGCGCGGTGATCGTGAGAATCGACGGCCACGCAAACGCGCTGGGAACCAGCAGCATTCCAGCGCCCTCGAGGGACCATTCGAGACCCCATGTCTTGTCGACGACGAGCTTCTCTCCGGTCCATGTCACGCTGGGGTGCAGGTTCTCGAAGAGCCGAACGGGACCGCCGATGGCAAACTCCCGGCCGCGGTAGGCGATGTCGCTGAGCAGGATCTCGCGGAGCTTCGGCCAGCTGGCTTGGAGGGCCACCTCCCAATACGAAAGCAATGCTTCTGCCAGCCGGCGCAGCCCCGCTTTCGGGCGCCTCGCGATGGGCTCCAACACATCCGGGAGACCGTCGGGATAGGCATGGTGGAGGTCGCGCCGGACGGCCGCCGGGTCAGACGCAACCACCGATTCCAGCTCCGAGCGCAGGTCGGGCAGCGGCGTATCCGGTGGGGGCGTCAGGAAATCGGGGAGGTAGTGGCCACCTGGCGCGATCGCGTACAGCAGCGGCAGCTCCGTCAGGCCGCTCACGCGGTCCAGCGCGTCAGCCGCCCACTCCCGGTGCGCGGCGTCCCGTTGAGGGTCCTGCAGGACGCGCAGGCTGCACACGAGCTCCCACAGCGGGGACAGGGCGAGATTCGTGCGGGCCAGGTCCTCGGCAGTGAAGGCGAACTCGATCATTTCCTCCACGGTAAATCATTTGCTCACGGTCCTCAATGTCGCCACCGTCTGCGCCATGGGCCGAGGAAACCCCGCGTTCTGGACCTCCGTGGCCGACTTGGATGGCCGCCTGCCGGCTCGCGCCGGCCGCCTGACAGTCGTCAGTGACTTCGCGGTCGTCTACCTGCGCTCCGGTGTGATGGAGCGCGAGGTGGACGGTCGATCGTGGACGCTGCACGCGCCACTGGCCTACACCCGAGCGCCTGGGATGATCGAGCGCACGTGGGGCGGCAGCGCCGACGCGATCCGTGGGATCGTCCTGTCGCTCGACCGGACAGGCTTTGTGGAGAGCTTCGGGCACTGCGCCGGACATGATCCGCGGCCGATCCGGACGAACGCCGCGATCGACGATCTTCTGCAGCAGGTCAGCGGTCTCCTGGCGCAGCGACCCGCTGCGGCCGCCACCGCTCACGAACTCCTCCGGTTGACAGCGGAGGCGTGGCGCGCACAGAGGCCACGTCACGGGACGCCGTCGATCATCACCACGAGGGGGATGCCGAGCCGCGCCAGGCACGGCCGGGCGCGGGTGCCGTTGCAGAACCGCCTCGCCCGCTGACCAGCAGCCCGCTCGCAGCCGTGATTCGGCAGATCAGCCTGAGGTGAGGACCGGGCAGCCCCACACAGGCGACGCCGAGGCAACCATCAACGGAACGGCGCCAGCCGGGCGACCCAGGCCTCCACCTCATCGGGATCGCGTGGCAATGCCTCGGACAGGTTGCGGTGGCCGTCGTCGAGTCACCGAGCACGTCGTCCTCGATGCGCACCCCGATGCCCCGGTAGCGCTCCGGCACGGTGAGGTCGTCGGGCTGGAAGTACAGGCCCGGCTCGATGGTGAGCACGTTGCCGGGCTTCAGCTCGCCGTGGTACTCCGCATCGCGCGCGTTGCTGCAGTCGTGCATGTCGATGCCGAGCATGTGGCTGGTGCCGTGCATCGTCCAGCGACGATGGAGCTGCTGGTCGCGCCGCACCGCCACCTCCGGGTCGACTGTGAGGATGCCGAGCCGGTACAGGCCTTCGGCGAGCACGCGCATCGCCGTGCTGTGCGGCGCCATGAACCCGACACCAGGCCGAACCTCGGCCATGGCGGCGCGCTGCGCGTCGAGCACCAGCTGATAGATCTCGCGCTGCTCGGGCGTGAACCTCCCGGAGACGGGGATGGTTCGGGTCACATCGGCGGTGTAGAGCTGGCGACACTCCACACCCGCGTCGACGAGAAGCAGGTCGCCGTGGTTGACATCGCCATCGTTGCGCGTCCAGTGCAGGACCGTGGCGTGCGCGCCGGAGGCGGCGATGGTGTTGCAGCCGCTGTCGTTGCCTTCGAGGCGCGCCCGCGCGTCGAACACTCCCTCGACGACGCGCTCACCGCGCTCCATGGCGTCCGGTAGCGCCCGGACGACGTCCTCGAACCCGCGGACAGTGGCGTCGACAGCCTGCTGCAGCATGGCGATCTCGAAGTCGTCCTTGACCAGGCGCATCTCCGAGAGCGCCGCGAGCAGCTGGTGATCGTCGTCGGCGGCCGCAACCGCGGCGTCGATGCGCGGGTCCACGCCGCGGACAGTCACGACCTTCGACGGCTCGAGCTGATCGAGACGTGCCGCGAGCCCGGAGAGGGGTGCGGTGGCGACACCGAGGTGATCGGAGATCTCGCGCAACCCCATCCGCGGGCCGATCCAGAACTCCCCGTAACGGTCGTCGGTGAAGAACTCGTGCGTGGACCGGTCGTTGGGCGGATCGACGTACAGCGTGACGCGGTGGCGGTGGCCGTCGCCGTCGGGTTCCATCACCAGCACCGAGTCGGGCTCCATCTCGCCGGTCAGCCAGAAGAAGTCGCTGCCGGGACGGAAGCGGTAGTCGGTGTCGTTGGAGCGCACCTTGGGCGGCCCGCTGGGGACCACGAGGGTCCGGCCGCGAAAGCGCTCCGCAAGCGCGCTGCGCCGGGCGGCGAAGTTATGCAGCGCCGGATGTGGCTCGACGGCGCGGTCGGCCCGCTCGGCCCACCCACTCGACATCAACTCCATGAGCGCCCGCGGCACCGGTGGCCGGTGCTGACCGGTCCAGATCCACCGCTCGCTCTCCGGGATGCTCCTCGGAGACGTCAGGGGCCGCCGGGTCGTCGGACGTGTCGGTACCGCCGCAGTCCACCGCGTTCCCTCCTCCCTGTGTAACTGTCTTCAGCAGTCTACATGCATTACTTTGAGCGCCATCATGCTCCGTTGAGACAACCGCGCGACGGTAAGACAGGTGGCGTTGCGAGGTGTCCTATCTTCATGCAGCATGACTCCTCCGCCGCCGTGACCCAGGCCGCAGCCGCCGAAGCGGACCCGGAGTGGATCCCCTGGGCGGAGTCGCAACGTCTGTTCGGCATCGCCGTGACGATCCTGCGCGACCCGTGGGAAGCGGAGGACGCTGTGCAGGAGGCGCTGACACTCGCTTGGTCGCGGCGTGCCACTCTGCGCGACGCCGTGGCCGCGCGAGCCTGGTTGACGAAGATCTGCGTCAACCATTGCCTCAGCCGCCGCCGGAGACTGCTGCGGATGCCGCTTCTCTTCGGCGCACTCCGCGACCGAGCGCCGCCGCCCTGGCAGCTCGAGGGCCGCCGCCTCGACCTGGATCGAGCCTTTGCAGCCCTGACGGTCCGGCAGCGGACCGCGACCGTTCTCTTCTACCACCATGGCTACTCGATCGCCGAGTGCGCCGCACTGATGGCTTGCGCGCCCGGTTCGGTGCGCTCCCACCTCGGCCGCAGCCTCGCCAAGCTGCGAAAGGAGATGACCGATGCCTGATGTTTCTGAGATCCGCTTGCGCGAGTCTGAGCTCGCCGTCGAGCTGAGAGATTACTTCCGGGAGACGACTTCGACACGGCGTCCGCCGGGACGGCGCACGACAGGCACGCGCAAGATCTCAAGGCACCGTTGCCTCCTGGCGGAGTCGGTCGCGGCGGTGGGTCTGGCGCTTCTTTTCGGTTTTGGACTGTGGTCGGCCTCGCGGGCGTTGGATCACAGTCGCGGTGTGCAGACCACCCCGGCAGCGACCAGCAACGCAGTGGCGCGCACGCCGACAGTGAATTCGCAACTCCTCTTTGAAGGGTTTGCGCAGGCCCAATCAGACTCGGCCGCCCGGATCTGGGCCATGCCTGTCACCGGTGGCGCGGCTCGCGTGATCGGGACCCTGCCGACCACCTCCGGCTCACCCCCGCCGTTGGGGCGTCTGGTGGCCGCCGGGCGCCGCTTTGTCGTGACAAGTGACGGCGAGCAAAGGATCAGTGTCGCTGACCTGAAGTCGTGGCACCAGCCGGGTGCTGGGCATCGGACGCGTCACCCCTGGCGCGCTGGACCCGTCGCAGACTCGTCTTGCAATCCGCGTCTTTCACGGTAGGGGTCCGGTCGATCTCGACATCGTCAACCTCGCGGACCTGACCGTTACAAGACTGCGGCAAATGCCGCTGAACGCAGCGATGTCCCCCTACCGATGGCTCAGCGATGGGATCCACGCTGCGGATGAGGACTTCTCCACAGGGTCGGTCCGGCTTCGCGGTACCTACCTTCTCGACCCGCGCAGTGGTGCCATCAGCAGCGTTCTTCCGAACACCGACCACGGCGACTACAGCGAGGACGGTCGCGTTGAGGCAATCACGCATATCAATGCTGCGGGTCTACCAGACGCGATCTCGGTGTCGATCGCGGGGAGTGTCCCGCACACCGTGTACAGCGCGGCACCAGGCCGTGATGTGAGTGTCATCGCGGTCAGCGATGACGGCAGTCTACTGATCAGCGATGAACTCGCCAGCGCCTCACCGGGAGCAAACGAGTCACAGGCGGTGCCGGCGATCGTCCTGATCACGGACCACACGCAAACTCACGTTGACAGCGGGGGGACGCTCCTCGACGGCGCCGTGGCACTTCCAGGGCACGATTTCGTCGTCCAGGTCAAGACGCGCGCGGGCAGCGAACTCCGGCGAGTTCCAGCCGTCCGGACAGACCACGCTGATCTCCGCGCTGCCGGCCGACTTCGGACAGCTCGTTGGCATCGCTTGATGACCCGCCGCCGGTCAGAACATTCAACATCGGTCGCGCCTGGCAGAAACGCCCGACGTCGCCCGCTTTATGCCACACTTCCTCCCATGCTCCGGAAGGTCGTCGCCGCTGTCGGGCAGCACGTCGCGACGTTCGAGCTCGGGGTGCTCTGCGAGGTGTTCGGCACCGATCGTTCGGACGAAGGCCTGCCCGTGTACGACTTCCGGGTGTGCGCGGTCGAGCCTCCCCCGCTGGTGAGCGACGCCGGCTTCACGATCGACACGCCGTACGGCATCGACGAGCTCGCCAGCGCCGACCTCATCGCCATCGCGGCATGGAACGCCGACCACGAACCCCCGGCGGAGCTGCTCGACGCCCTTCGCGACGCTGTGAACCGTGGCGCCCGTGTGATGAGCGTGTGCACCGGCGCGTTCGTTCTCGCTGCGGCGGGCCTGCTCGACGGCAGGCGGGCGACCACGCATTGGCGCCATGCAGCCGAGCTCGCAGGCGCTACCCGGACGTCGACGTCGACGCCAACGTGCTCTACGTCGACGAGGGCCAGGTGCTCACCAGCGCGGGCACGGCGTCCGGGATCGACCTCTGCCTGCACATCATCCGCCAGGAGCACGGCGCCGCCGTGGCCAACGCGGTGGCGCGCCGCATGGTGGTACCCCCACAACGCGATGGCGGCCAGGCGCAGTTCATCGAGGCGCCGGTGGTCGAGCACGATCGCGGTGACGACCTCACGGTGGTGCTCGACTGGGTGCAGGCCAACCTCAACAAGCCCTTCGGCGTCGACCACCTCGCCCGCCGCGCCAACATGTCGCTGCGCACGTTCAATCGACGCTTCGCCGCGACCACCGGCACCGCGCCGCACCGCTGGTTGATCACCCAGCGCGTCGCGCTGGCGCAGCGGCTGCTCGAGGAGACCGAGCTCGACGTCGAGCAGGTCGCCGAGCAGACCGGCTTCGGCACCGCGGCGACGCTGCGCCACCACTTCGCGCGGCAGCGCGGCACCTCGCCGCAGGCCTACCGACGCAGCTTCTGCTGCGCGTCGCCCGGCGAGTCGCTCAGCCGAGCTGGCTGACGGGCTCCACGCCCATCGCGCGCGGCAGCGCGACCTGCAGGAGAGCGGTGCGCGTCATCCCGGCGCGGACGTGCGACCAGCTCGCCGCCGCAGTTGGGGCAGACAGCTTCCATCGTGTTCGCGCATTGCGGACAGAAGGTGCACTCGAAGCTGCAGATGCGCGCGTCGGCGTCAGGCGCGAGGGGTGCGGCACAGCGTTCGCAGGCCGGGCGCATCTCCAGGGCCATGGTGCGGCGATTATAGCCAGGAACGGGATTCTTATTCATATCTCCCGTGAAGGATTGGTTGCGGCATAATCGACCGATGGTGCCGTACTCCGCGCGACTCGACCGCAGTGGACGCCTGGTTCTGCCCGCACCGATCCGCGCAGAGCTCGAACTGCGCGAGGGCGACGAGGTGGTGTTCGTGAGCGGGGCGTCGCCGGGCGAGGTGCGCCTGATGTCACGCCGCGCCGCGGTACGGCAGAGCCAGGCGCTGGTCCGCAAGCACGTCCCGGCCGGCCTGGATCTTGCCGCGGAACTCATCCGCGAACGCCGCCAGGAGGCTGTCCAGGAGCGCGTGTCGGGCCGCTCGCGAACGCGGCGGTGAGGTTGGCCTGATGGTCGTCCTCGACGCCAGCTCGTTGCTCGCACTGCTGGACAACGAGCCTGGGGCTGCCCTGGTCGAGGAGCACCTGGCTGATGCCACGGTGCTGTCCGTGAACCTCGAGGAGGTGGCGGGCAAGCTGATCCAGCGCGGCATGCCGCCGAAAGACGTGGAGCTTGCCGTTACGGCTCTCGATGTGACGGTGACGCCTTTCACCGCGGAGATGGCGTGGCTCTCCGCACAAACGCGCTCGCGCTTGCCATCAGGCTTGGGAATCGCCGACCGCTGCTGCCTCGCAGCGGCTGCCACCCTCGGCGCCGGCGTGGTGACCGCCGATGCTCTCTGGCGGACGGCAGCGCCCGCCTTCGGCGTCGAGGTGACGCTGATCCGCTGATGACGGAGCGGCCATCGCGCTTGTGCTCCTTCAGCTCGGCGGGATCTCGCTTCACGTCAGACGGGGCGAAATGAAGGTCTTCGGACTGAACGTGGTCCTACTACTCCTGGCCGGCGTCGAGACGTGGCTCGCCACAGTTTGGCTATAAGGGCCAGCCCTCGCAGCCGGGAGAACATAGTCACGCAGGTCCGTCGGCGCCCCGCGCTGAGATTTGGGGTGTTGACCCGATGTTCGGCGCACCCGCGGGGCGCCACCCTTGCGCCATTCAGTCAACTCCCATCACGGAGGCACAGCAATGACCGAGGGAACGGCAGTGGCGGCGGACAAGAACATCGAGCTCCTCAAGCGCGGCTACGAGGCGTTCTCGCGCGGCGACATGGACACGCTGCGCAGCGAAATCTTCCAGCCCGACATCGTCTGGCACCAGAGCGGCGACAACCCGACCTCCGGCGACTACCGCGGCGCCGAACAGGTGGTGGCCCTCTTCGGCAACCTCTTCGGGAGCACCGACGGCACGTTCCAGGCCAAGCCGGACCACTTCGCGGCGGGCGACGACCTGGTCATCGCCATCGGGATGTCCGGCGGCACGCGCAAGGGGCGGACCGTCTCCGAGCCCTACACCCACGTCTGCCGGGTGCGCGACGGCAAGCTCTCGGAGGCGTGGATCGTCAACCTCAACCAGCCGGCCATCGACGCCTTCTACCGCGACTGATCCAGGACGCTGTGGCCCGGCATCCCAAATGGGTGCCGGGCCCTCGGCATAATCCCGCGCCATGAGCGAGACGGAGGCGAAGGGCCAGTACCGGCTCGTCGAGGTGCTGGCGGCGATCTCGCTGGCCACAGACCTCGGCATGGGGCAGCCGCTCGACAAGGGGCTGCGCACCGCGATGCTGGCGGTGTCCCTGGCGGAGCGCCTGCAGCTCTCCGAAGCGGACCGCAGCGACACCTTCTACATCGCGCTGCTCATCCACCTCGGCTGCTCGGCGACCGCGCTGGAGTACGAGCAGATGTCCGGGGGCGACGACATCGGCATGCGCGCCGGGCTCGTCTCGGTGGTCAGCGCGCCCGCCGATGAGATCCCCATGACCGTGGGGCGGCAGCTGATGGCCGTGGCGCCGGCCGAGCGCACCGAGGAGTTGATGGGGTACCTGATGGCCAACCCCGACGGGGGCCACTACCTGTTGCGCGGGCAGTGCGAGGCGGCCGTGCTCCTGGCGCGCGGACTGGGATTGCCGGAGGCGATGTGCCGCGCGCTCGGCCGCGCGTACGAGCGTTGGGACGGCGGCGGCGACCCCGCTGGTCTCGGCGGCGAGGAGATCGACCTGCCGGTGCGGGTGGTGCAGGTGGCGCACGACGCGGAGGTCATCCACCGGCTCGACGGCCTCGAGGCGTGCGTCAGCGAGTTGCGCCGGCGCGCCACGGCCGGTGGCTTCGACCCCGGCATCGCCGAGGCCTTCTGCAGCGACGCCGGTGAGCTCTTCGCAGGGGTGCCGGCCGAGGAGCTCTGGCAGGCGGCCGCGGACGCCGAGCCATCACCACGACATGTCGACAGCGAGCAACTCGACGACATGGTCGTCGCGTTCGGGCAGTTCGCGGACCTCAAAAGTCCGCATCTCCTGGGTCATTCGGCCGGGGTGGCCGCGCTGGCGCACAATGGCGCGCTCGCGTCGGGCAGCGACGAGGCTGAGGCGTTGACGCTGGCGCGCGCCGCGCACCTGCACGACATCGGCCGCATCGGCGTGATCAACGCTGTGTGGGACAAGCGCGGACGGCTCAACGACGTCGAGCAGGAACGCGCCCGGCTGCACCCGTACTACACGGAGCGTGTGCTGATGCGCTCGAAGGTGCTGGCACCGTATTGCGGTCTGGCAGCCGCGCACCACGAGCGCATGGATGGATCGGGATACCACCAGCACCTCGATCGCACGCGCTTGTCATCGGCGACGCGCATCCTCGCCGCCGCCGACGCCTTCGACGCCATGACGCACGACCGGCCGCATCGGCCCGCCATGACGCCGCGCGGCGCTGAGGCTGCGCTGCGAGCCGATGCGGAAGCCGGGCGGCTCGACGCGCGCGCGGTGTCAGCTGTGCTTGAGGGCGCGGGACAGCGGCCGGCGCGCAAGCGAGGAGCGTGGCCGGCAGGACTCAGCGACCGTGAGGTGGAGGTCCTACGCCTGTTGTGCACCGGGCTCACCGTGCCCGACGTGGCGGCGCAGTTGCATCTTTCGCCGAAGACCGTCGGTCGGCACGTGGAGAACATCTATGGGAAGACCGGCGTGTCGACACGCGCGTCGGCCGCGCTATTCGCTGTGCAGCAGGGGATCCTGCCAGGCTGATCCCTGGCAACCGCCCTTACGCGCGGCTCCTGCGTGCGGACGAGCCGAGATACTCGGCGGCGAGGCTCTTGGGCACCACCATCGCCCAGGCATCGACAACGAGGGCGCGCATCTCCGCCTCGTCGATCGCGGCGAGGCGCACCCTCACCCAGTTGTAGCGCTCATCCGAGGGACGGGGCATGGCGAATTTCTGCGGAGCCGAACTGATGAGCAGCTCGCGCATCTCTTTGGGAAACGCGAATCCCATGACCTGCTCGTCTGGAGAGAACGCGAGATACACGAGACGGCCGACGCGGATCTTGATCCGACCGCCGACCAACGCCTCGTAGCTGCGCGGCAGGGTGAGGGCCAGTGCTCTGGCCTCGCTCATGGTGGCCATCGCCGGACTAGGCTCCCTCTCGGTACGACGCCCGAGCGCGCTGCGCTGTCACCGCGCGCTGGCGTCGGGCACGATGCGCACGCACCTTGACCAAGTTGCCGCAGGCAGCCGTTTCGCACCATCGACGTGAACGATTCCGTGACTTGTCGAAAAACATGAACGTGCAGTCCGGGTTGCCACACACCTTGACGCGGCCGGCCCCTCCCCCGGCCAGGAGCTCAGCATACGAGGCGACAGTCGCCGCCATGACCGCTGCCCAGTCCGCGTGCCGCCAGGTCAGGTGCAGCTCGATGTTTCGCTGGGTGCGCGAGAGCTCCCAAACCTGCCCTGCTGCGCCGAGGACGCGGTTCAGCCTGGCGGTGGTGGCGACGTCTGGTGCCCGCCCCGACTCCAGCAAGGGTCGCAGCACATCCCGGAGCCGCATCATGGTGCGCACGGTGGCCGGAGACGCGGCACGCCTTGGGGTGAGCCCACAGCGCTCGGCATACCATGCTCGCCACTCGGGTGACTGCAAGCGATCGAAAACCTCGCCCGTTCCCGTGTGGTCGGTAAACGTGCTGTTGACGAAGTCGATGCACGTGTAGTGAGACAGGGTCTGGGGGATGGGGGCGGAGTGACGCCACGGGGAGAGCTTTCCAGGATGGGCTGGTGCCATCGAATCACGGCTCCTTGGAACGCGGTGCGAGGCCTTCAGCCGGGCGACCGGGTGGGAGTAACCATCGCCGTACGGTTATGATTGTTACACAGGGCATCGCGGCTGGCCGCGGTGGCTCCAGGCTTGGGTGAGGCGAACGCGGAGATCATGCAACGCAGAGCACAGTGACCGAAGAAGCGTACGAGGTGCACCCGATCGGGCGGGTGGATTCCTCTCTGCTCGACCCAGGGGTGGCGCCCAAACAGGGCGACGAGGGCGCGCCAGACGCCTGGTTGGTGTTCAAACCGGAGGTTCGTGATGGGCTCAGGGATCTCCAGGTGGGATCCGACGTCATTGTGTTGACGTGGCTTGATCGCGCGGCGCGCGACGTGCTCGTGGTTCGGCCTCGCGGAGATCCGCAACGCCCACAGACCGGAGTCTTCAGCACCCGATCTCCGGCCCGGCCCAACCCGATCGGGCTGCACCGCGTCCGCATCGCTGCCATCGCCGGCCTTCGCTTCCGCGTCACCAACCTGGAGGCCGTGTCCGGAACTCCGATCATCGACGTCAAACCAGTATTGGAGCCACCCACCGAACGCTGACGGTCCGGTACGGAGCCCACCTCTCTCATCGCCGCAGCGCGCGAACTCCTGCACCGCCTGGACGGGCACCATCGGTCACGTTTCCCCACCGTGCGCCGTCATGTTTGTGTTCGGCAATCAGGCCGAGCTCAACCTGGAGGCGACCAACCATGACGGCCACATTCCTTCCACCCGTCGAGAATCCCAAGGGGCTGCTGCTGAAGTCAGGCTACTACTTCACGCGGCGTCAGTTCGGGAAGGTGATGACACCGCTCAGCGTCTTCTCAGCGCGGCTGCCTTCGGCATTCACCATGTTCTACGGAAAGATCGGCAAGCTCGACGGGAAGCTCGTGCTGGTGCCGGGCACCGCAAAGCTCATCCGGGAGCGGGTCGCCACCATCAATGGGTGCCTCTACTGCATGGATGCCAACCGCTTCGCGGCGATCAAGACGTCAGCCGACAACGCCGCGAAGTTCGACGCGCTCGACGACTATCTGACCAGCCCGCTGTTCGACGAGGCTGAGCGTGCCGCGCTGGAGTACGCGACCGAGCTCACGCGTGACCGGTCGGTCAACCCGGCCACCTTTGCGCGGCTGCGGACCCACTTCAGTGAGCGCGAGGTCTGCGAGATCGTCTGGCTGGTGGCAAGCGAACACATCTACAACGTCACCAACATCGGCCTGAACATCGGCTCGGATGGTTTCTGCGAGGTCAGCGCCGCAGCGTAGCCGGCCTGTCTGGCTCCGGCCTCCCCAGGGTCTCCTGGTGGAGGCCGGAGTTCGGCCGGCGCTTGGGGTGGTGCCGCAAGACCTCGAGGCCGTACCAGCCCATGCCCACCATGTAGGCGACCACGCCGAATGTGCCTGTCGTCGCCCACCACCAGGACATGTGGATCCCGCCACCGCCAGGGAGGCTCAGGAAACCGAGGACGAAGCTGGCGGCAGAGAGGACGATGAAGGCCACGCCCAGCTGACGCGAGAACACGCGCGCGCGCAAGGTCGCCGCTCCGAAGAGGATGCCACCGATGGACACCACGCCACTGGCGGCCGCGAAGTAGAAGTTGAATGCGTCGGGACCATTGCTCAGGGTGCGAGTCGAGATGGACAACGATGACAACCACGGGTACATGAGCAGCAGGATGGTCGGGAACCCAACCGTGAGTGACATCCCGGCCACCATGACGACGCCGAACGAGACCAATCCAAGCCGGCCGCTGCGCGCGCGTTGCTGGAGATATGCAACCGGCCAGCCGGCCATGAGGATCAACCCTCCTACGGTCACACCGATGATCGCCGGGTAATAGCCGCCGCTGGCCACAGCCTCTCTGGCGTTGCCCTGCGGTGCAAGGAGGTTGGCCGCCGTGACGACGGCGGCCCCCAGCACAAGGGCCCATGCGCCCGCACGGTAGAGCTGACCGTCGCGCCGACTCCCATCCAGCCCGTCAGTGGACCGACCGGTCGGACCAGCGGGTGCCAGATCCTCCCGCGCTGCTTCCGGCGCCGAGACGCCACCCACCGTCATGCGGGCGGACGTGGCATGGTTTCCCTGGACATGGGCATACCGTAACACTCATGCGCCAGCGGACGCTCGTTACACACGAGGGGCGAGACGACGAGCCCGGGGAGCCAGTTAGCAATCTAACTTAGTTTGCTAAGATGCGTCGCATGCCCGACGCGCTGAGCTACGACCTGCACAAGCTGACCGCCCGATTGGATCGCCTCGCGGATGAGGTTCTGCGCCGCACGGAGGGGGTGTCGTACGCACGCTTCCTGGCGCTGTTCGCGGTCCGCAACGGCGTCGCCAGTCAGCGCGAGCTAGCGACCTGGCTCGGGCAGGCGGAGCCATCGACGAGCCGAATGGTGGGCGTGCTCGTGGAGGCCGGACTGCTCGAGGTCACAAGGGTCGCCGGCGCGGGAAATCGGCGCAGCCTGCAACTCAGCGCAGGGGGTGCTGCCCTGGTGGATCGGTGTGCGCGTTTCTTGGAGGCGCGCTTTGAAGACCTTGTGGCGCGAAGCGGTGTCGTCTACGAGGACTATCACCGTGCCACCCGCATGCTCCTCACCCTGCTGGACGCACCTCGTCAGCCGGCGATCGCCTCGCTGAGTTCGGCATGACCGCGACCGAAGAGCGCCAAGCTGCCTGGACGGTTTCGGCCGACGGCACCCGGATCGGTTATCGCTCCTTGGGGGACGGGCCTGGCCTGATCATCGTCGGGGGAGTCCTGCTGAGCGGCTCGGACTACCTGCCTCTCGCCCAACACCTGGCGCAGCGCTTTCGCGTGCACGTGATGGACCGGCGAGGACGAGGGGCCAGCGGAGCGCAACGCCCGGGTCATTCCATCGACCACGAGTGCTCCGACCTCGTCGCGGTGGCCTCTGACACCGGGGCCACGTCGGTGTTCGGCCACAGCTTCGGCGGCCTGGTCGCGCTCGAGGCCGCGCGGCGGCACGCCACGTTCGACGAGCTGTTCGTCTACGAGCCGGGCGTTCCGATCGCCGGGCGGCTCAACCTCAGCTGGCTGAACGGCTATGAAGGACTGCTGCAGCGTGGGGACCGTCGCGGCGCCTTCGCGTGGATGGTCAAGAACGCCGGGTTCGCTCCCCGCGCCCTGGCGGTTAGCCCACTGTGGTACGTCAAGGCTGTGCTGCGCCTCGCGGACCGCCGCACGGGTTGGGCGGCGATGGAGCGGTTGCTGGAGACGAACCTGGTGGAGCACCGCATCGCGGCCGGCCTGGAGGCGCCCAATGCCGAGCGGTTCTCGGCGGTGACCGCGCACGCCGTGCTTCTCGGCGGAGGCAGGAGCCCGTCGCTCCTCAGCGGGCAGCTCCTCGCCGAGCTCGCCGAGGTCATCCCTGACAGCGTGGTGGATGTTGTACCGGGGCTGGGACACCTCGCACCTCAAGAGGCCCCCGCGCAGCTCGCGGCGGCCATCCTCGCCCACACCCAGACGAAGCGGATCGCGTCGCGGACTCCGGCCCAGTCCAGCCCGGTCACCGAGGGATCGCTCGAGTTGCCGCACGACCAGCCGCCGGGACGCTGACGGCTCGCCGCTGTCCGGCGTCAGTCCCGGCCGGGCGCCGTCAGCGGGTCGCCGGCTTCCGGCCGAGGGCCCAAGCCAGCGCGTGGGCAAATGGTGCCGCCGCGATTCCCAGCACGGCCCCGCCGAGTCCCGCAGCCGCGAGGATGGCCGCGTCAAGCCAGCCGACCTGCGAGGCGAGCAGGCTGCCTGCGTTGAAGGTGCCGACGAAGTGGCCAGAATCGGCGAAGGCGGCCATCTGAACCATGGAGCCGGCCACGCCAACGAGCACCGCGAACAGCGCACCCGTGACGCCGGTGACCAGTCCCGCGATGCCCGCGGCTCGCTTCGGAACGTTGCCACGGCCGGCGTGCCCGCCCGCCACCAAGCAGATGATCACCCAGGCCGCGAACGCCGCACCACCAAAACCGGAGTCGGTGCCGAGATCCGGTGCCTCAAGCGCCCCGAACGCCAACCCGATGGCCAACATAGCGCCCGGAATGACGCCGAGAACAAGGCTGCGGCGGACGGCGGTCTGGTTCATGTCGTGTCTCCTGAGGCTGAGGTGGGCGTCGAAGGCGCCGCGAAGCAGGTCGAGACGGGTGCGCCAGCCGGTGCCGTGCTGCTCGAGGACGGCCAGCATCTCGTCCCCGTACCGAGCCCGCCAGGCGCGGGGGTAGAGGTGGACGAGGCGGAAGCTCACGATCCAACTCCGGGTAGGGCAGAGGAGAGCCGGGCCTGGGCGGTATCCACGACCCGCTGCATCGTCTCCAGGTGGGCTCGCAGCACCATGGCCCCCGCTTCTGTAAGCCGGTAGGGGCGGCGTCGCTCGCTCTCGGGCAGGGACTCGATCAAGCCGCGTGGCTCCAGCCGACCGAGCACCCCGTAGAGGGTGCCCGGCTCCAGGTGGGCGCCGTGGAAGGCGGCGATGTCCTGCATCATCGCGTACCCGTGCTTGGGCCCCTGCGCGAGGCTGGCCAGGACCAGCAGGGCCGGCTCAGAAAACCGGCCGAGGCCAGCGAGGGGGGTGGAGTCCTGTTCAGTCACGCGTTGTATCGTAAAACGTAATAGACCGACAAGTCAAGGCGCGCCTGCCTCACCGCCGCGCCACGCAGCCCCGCCAGCGATCGGGCGCTCTGACGCGGCGGAGCAGAGGCTGTCGCCCAGCGACGTCCGGAGAGATCGCGGGCGCACCAGCCCGCTGTCATTCGAGAACGGTGACCTCGAGCTCCGCGAGCGTGGCCGGTGCCGCAAGCATCGCGATGTGGGTGACCCTGCCCTCGGCGATGGTGAAGTCCCACGCCACCTTTGTTCGCCCGTCGACCATCCACACCATGCCGACTGCGCCATCGATGAGCGCCGGCTGGGCAGCCTGCGCTCGACCGGAGAACGTCGCCGCCACAGCGCGCGAGCCCACGATGGTGGCTGGTGATCCCATCTGGACCGCCCGGGGATCGGCGACGAGCACCACCTCCGGGTCGAGTATGGAGACGAGGTCCTCGAGCCGACCCTTGCGCGACGCCGCCAGGAAAGCATCGACGACGATCCGTTGCCGTATCGGATCCGCGTTCGCCGGCGGCTGCGATCCCTGCACCTTGCGTCGGGCGCGGCTGGCCAGCTGCTTGGCTGCGTCAGGCGAGCGAGTGACGATGACGCCGATCTCGTCGAATGGCAGCGCGAACATGTCGTGCAGCACGAAGGCCAGTCGTTCGGCCGGGGTAAGCGTGTCGAGGATGACCAGCAGGGCCGCTCCCACCGACTCAGCGAGCAGTGCCTCCTCCTCGGGGTCGCCGTCAGGCGCGTTGCCGCCGAGCTCCCCCTCGGGGCGGAGCCCGGCGGCGTCCTCTCGTCGCGAGGTCCGGGCGCGGAGCATGTCGAGCGAGATGCGGGACGTGACGGTGGTGAGCCACGCGCCCATGTTGGTGATCTCGCTGCTGTCAGCTCGACTCAGTCGCAGCCACGTCTCCTGCACGGCGTCCTCGGCCTCGGGCAGCGACCCGAGCATCCGGTAGGCGACGCCGCGCAGTCGAGACCGGTGTGGCTCGAACATCTCGGCAAGCTGTTCCGCATCCTTCATCGTCACGCCATTTGACCTCAGGAGCAGGCGACCTTCCAGAGGTGGCCGTCGGGGTCGCTGAAGTACCCGGAGTAGCCGCCCCACTGAGCAGCCTCCGCGGCCTTGACCACCGCACCGCCGGCGGCCGTGGCCCTGGCCATGACCTCATCGACAGCCTCCTGCGAGTTGACGATGTGATGGAACGAGACACCGCGGAAGCCTGTTCCCTCGGGCGCCACCCCAGCGTCCTGCGCTGCGGCGTCCCACTGGTAGAGCGACAGCGACGACGAGCCGCTGCCGAGATCCAGCTGGACGAAGGTTGGAAAGTCCTTGTCGACCCGGCAGCCGAGGCCGGTTGCGTAGAACTCCTTGGCGCGGTTCAGATCCTTCACGCCGATCATGATGGACGTCACCTCAACGGACATGTGTCGACTCCCTTTACGTGATTGACGATGCGCCCCGGGTGAGGCGCTCTTGTCACGGTGACGAGCGCCAAGTCTGAAAGGTGACAGCGGTGGTCAGTCCAGGGGGCCGCCGAGCGGTGCGCTTGTACAGACGCGCCGCGGCCTGAGCGTTTCCGGCCTCCATCGACAGCCGGCGGCGGGTTGAACACTTGACATTGCCCCTAAGGGCAGGGTTCGACGATGTGTGACATGAAACCACCCAGCACCCTTCCGACACGCGTCGCCGTTTCTGTCCGTGGTCTGCGTAAGGCATACGGTGAGAAGGTGGTCCTCGACGGCATCGACCTCAGCCTTGACCAGGGGCAGGTCTTCGCCCTGCTCGGCGCGAACGGTGCGGGGAAGAGCACAACCATCCGGATTCTTTCCACCCTCATCTCGGCCGACGCAGGCACCGCGACCGTCCTGGGGCACGACGTGCGCGACGAGCCGGACGCCGTGCGGTCGGTGATAGGTGTCACGGGCCAGTTCTCGGCCGTCGATAACCTGCTCACCGGCGAGGAGAACCTG
This sequence comes from Candidatus Dormiibacterota bacterium, assembly GCA_963823765.1. Taxonomy (GTDB): domain Bacteria; phylum Chloroflexota; class Dormibacteria; order Aeolococcales; family Aeolococcaceae; genus Aeolococcus. The sequence continues at coordinate 8,431 of CAWGML010000001.1, read as the reverse complement.
CTTCTCATGGGGCGGCTGCTGCACCTGCCGCCCGACGAGCGGCAGGCCCGAGCCAGCCTCTTGCTGAGTCGCTTCGACCTCCTCGAGGCGCGAGGGCAGACGCCGGCAACCTACTCGGGCGGAATGCAGCGTCGCCTCGACTTGGCGATGACCCTAATGGGCCGCCCCCAATTGATCTTCCTTGACGAACCCACGACGGGACTGGATCCGCGCAGCCGCCAGACAATGTGGCAGATCATCCGCGACCTCGTTGCCGATGGGGTCACGATCCTGCTGACAACGCAATACCTGGAGGAGGCCGACAGGCTTGCCGACCGGGTCGCGGTGCTCGACCGGGGCCGGATCGTCGCCGAGGGGACCCCGCAGCAACTCAAGCGACGTGTCCCGGGCGGGCACATTCGCCTTCACTTCGAGGACGTGGCTTCGCTGGATGCGGCCAGTCGGGCGCTGCCCGAAGGCACACGCGACGGCGAGGAGATCGCACTCCGGGTGCCGTACCAAGGCGGCACGCGTTCGCTGCGAGAGTTGCTCTGCCGGCTGGGTGACGGTGTCGCCGTCGAAGATCTGTCCATCCACACCCCGACCTTGGACGACGTGTTTTTCGCCCTAACCGGCAACCAATCGGAGGCGATCTGATGACTACACTCGCCGTGGCCGCCCAGGACTCGGCCACCATGCTGGGACGGGAGATCAAGCACAGCGTGCGGCTGCTCCGTCTCCTCATCGTGAGCGCCATCCTGGTGCCCGTCGTGATGCTGCTCCTGTTTGACTACATCCTGGGTGGAACGATTGGTCAGGGACTTGGTGACGCTGCGAGAGGACGGCCGTACATCGACTTCCTCGTTCCCGGCATCCTCGTGATGACGGTCGCAGGGGGCTGCGGAGCCACGGCGATCAACGTCACGATGGACATGACGGGTGGGTTCGTGGATCGAATCCGGACGATGGCGGTTGCTCGTGGTGCCCTGCTCTCGGGACATGTCGGCGCCAGCGTTGTCCGGATGCTCGTCGCTGCAACCGCGGTCACCGGGGTCGGCTTGCTGGCCGGGTTCCGGCCCCGCGCGTCCGCTACGGAATGGCTGGCCGTCATCGGGATCATCGCCGCCTTCTCTTTCGCGTTGGCGTGGCTGGCAGCCGCCCTCGGGCTCGTCGCCAAGACCGTTGCGGGGGCGAACGGTTCTACTCTGCCTGTGTCGTTCCTGCTGCCCTTCTTGTCCAGCACGTTCGTGCCCGTCGACTCGTTGCCGGCCGGTGTGCGTTGGTTCGCCGCCAATCAGCCACTCACCGCGATCGTGGACAGCCTGCGCGGACTCCTTGCGGGTGCGCCCGTGGATAGCACTGTCTACGTCGCCCTCGCCTGGTGCGGGGTGATCGCGCTGGGGAGTTACCTGTGGGCGCGGGCCACCTTCCGCGCCCGCGTGCAATGATCACTCCGGAGGACCGCGACTGGCGAGCAGGTGGACAGAAACGCTTGTTGACCATCGGCCAACTCGCCGCCTACGCCGGCGTGACGATCAAGGCGGTCCGCCACTACCACCAGCGCGGCCTGCTGGAGGAGCCACCGCGTGACTCGTCCGGGTACCGGCGCTACAACGCCAGACACGCCGTCGCCCTGGTGAAGATCAAGACCCTCGCCGACGCGGGCGTACCGCTCGCGCGCATGAAGGACCTCCTCGAAGCGGACCCCGAGAGGTTCGCCGCGGCGATTGGTGACATCGACCACACTCTCCGCCTTCGGATGAGAAAGCTCAGCCAGGCTCGGCGGCGTATCGCCCAGCTGGGCGGAGGCGACCGGCTGTTCGTCTCTTCCGACGTGGCCGATTACCTGGAGAGCTTGCGGCAGTTGGGGGTGAGCTCGCGCTCGGTGCGCATGGAGCGCGACCTCTGGATTCTGATGCAGTCTGTGTCGCCTGCGCAGGCGGCTGCCTGGATCATCGACAAGCGCGTTGCGATCCGCGATCCGGAGTTCTGCGCACTGTATCTTGAGTACGACGCGGCCTTTGACTGGCCGCCGGACGATCCGCGGCTGACCGTTCTGGCGGAGCGCACGCAGCGGTGGATGGCGGGCAGGGTCGTTGCGTCGGAACGGGGCGGAGCCTCAGTAGACGCTGCCGTCATCACGCAGCTGATGAGTGCGGCAGCGGAGGTATCGTCACCAGCGTGGGATCGCCTCAACGAGATCGTCAAGACGCTGCCGCGCACGAGCTGAAGACCCATACATCCGCGGATTCATCGTAGCCAAGCCGTGAACACGAGCGTAGTTCGCGGACGCCGCTCCGACGTGAGCATCCTGCCGGCCGGGACGACGGATGTGTCGTGCGCCGGGAACCCTATAGACTGATCAAGTGAACCGTGGATGGCACCGACGAATGTTGCCTGCGAGGCACATCTGACCCTTTCGGCTCGGAGTTCCCATGCCAAGCGACATCTTCAATATCGCCTTCGACTGTGCGGATGCATATGAGCTCGCCCGGTTCTGGAGCAGAGTCACCGGGCGTCCTCTCAACGCCGATGCCCAGCCGGGCGACGGAGAGGTCAGCGTCCGGCTCCGCAATGGCACCAACTTCTGGTTCAACGCCGTACCAGAGCCGAAGATCGTCAAGAATCGCGTGCACGTCTGCTTACAACCAGATGTGCGGCGCGACACAGAGGTCGAGCGCCTGCTGGGTTGCGGCGCGACAATGGTGGCTGACAGGCGGCGGCCCGACGGAAGCGGATGGGCGGTGCTGGCCGACCCCGAAGGGAACGAGTTCTGCGTTCTCCGCAGCGTCGCGGAGGGTGGGCCAGACAACAGCTGACGCCGCGCAGAGCGGGCGCGCGCCGATCGTTGTCCCTGCTCGAACGCGGTTACGCACGGCTGTATCGCGTACGACAGGGCGTGTAGGCTCCGGCTTCGTCGTCAGTTATGGGGATACGGATGAACGACAAGATCAATCTCGCCACAGCACTCGGTGAGCTCAAGGAGCAGTGGCGCCCGCGCAAGGTTGCGGCGCTCAACGACTTTGACGTCAAGGTGGTCAAGCTGGAGGGGGAGTTCGTCTGGCACCGCCACACCGAGACCGATGAGCTCTTCCTCGTTCTCGACGGCCACCTGGTGATCCAGTTGCGTGACCGCGACGTTGAGCTGGGTGCTGGGGACCTCTTCGTTGTACCCCGCGGGGTTGAGCACCGGCCGACGGCCAACGACGAGGTGCACATCTTGCTGATCGAGCCAGAGGGCACCGTCAACACCGGCGACTGAGGCGACGCGAGCCAGCGTGGGAGGGCGTCGCCGAACTGCCCGCCGACGAGGCTGACTGGCTACGAGCCCTGGATGACGAAATCCGAAGCCGGAGGATTTGCGTGCATCTGCGTCCACTCCTCCTCGATGAGCGCGAAGTCGATCTCGTCGATCCACCCACCCCTGAACCACTCGTTCTGGATCAGGTGCGCCTCCCGTCGCATGCCGAGGCGCTCAGCCAGGCGCAATGAGGCGATGTTGCGGGCATCGACACGAGCGACGACTCGATGAACGCCCAGTTGATCGAACGCCAGGTGCAACATCGCGTGCGCCGCCTCGGTGGCGTAGCCCTGACCCGAGTGGGCGGGATGAAGGACCCAGCCGATCTCCGCGGATCGATGCTCGGCGCTGCCGAAGTGCAGCATGACGTCGCCGATGACGGTGCCGACCTTCGCGAGCTCGACGCCCAGCGTGAGCCCCTCGCCTTCGCCCGTGATCTGATGACGCGACCAGCCGGTGGCAAGCTTCTCGGCGATGCTCGCAGGTGTCATCGGCTGAAACGGGACGTAGCGGCACACGTCCTCCAAGGACCTGTAGGCGAGCAGGTCATCGGTGTCTGAGACGTCGAGAGGTCGCAGTCTCAGCCGGCGGGTGTGTATCGGGTACTGAGGGGAGAGCTGCACCGGTTCGATGATGGCATCGCCGGCCTCTGGAGGCTTGCATGATCCGATTCTCTGCGTCAGCCGACGGGGGTCAGCAGCCCTTGAAGGGCGGCGCCGACGCCGACCAGATCGTGCACGGGTTGTAGAGGGACACCGCGAACCCACTGGCTTCCGGCATGAAGTACGTCCAACCGGGATGCGCTGCACCCCATGGCATGTTCCGACCGTAGATCAGGATGTCGTCGATGAGCCATCCCGCAGATGTGTGAACCAGGACAGCGTCGTCCTCGTACTCGTCCGACGGTCCCTGCCCGAGCACCTTCACGGTCGCCCCGGTCGCCGTGGCGATGGGATCGCCCACTGTCACGATGACGTGTGACTGCGCCGGTCCGACAGGTGCCGGCGCAGGCGGCGACGAGAACTCCAGATGGAAGCGATGGCGTGCGAGCCTCAGTGAGGAACGACCAGTTCAGGTAGAGACCCTCGTGGCCGCGCAGCTGATTGGCCAGACGTGCCGTCAGCGGGCAGCGCGCGTAGCTGTCTGCCGGCCACGCCCCCTGGACCGCCGGCTGCTTCCAGCACTGCGGCAGCGACGGGTCGAAGAACGCCGCGGTGGCAGCGCGCGCCCCGCTGAGGTCGGCGGGACTGGCGGTTGCGGTCATCTGCTGGGCGGGGGCCGCCGTTCCAGCACCTCCGGAGCGGATGAGGGTGTGATGTGAGGCGACCCCAACAGCAGCCAGCGCCACGGCTGTCGCCAGTGCCGCAGTCACCGCGCCCAGCCGGGCAGCGCGCCCCGAGGGTACGGAGAGGGGGTGGTCCACTGCCGCCGCGCCGGCGCGCGGGGAGCGGCCGGCCAGAAAGGCCCAGCGGCGGCGGCGCAGACGGGCGATGACGCGGTCTTCCAGGCCGGGCGGAGGGGATGCGGCGGCGAAGAATGCGCGCAGGCGCGCGTCCAGGTCGGGACTCGTATCAGTCATTGCCAAGTACCTCACGAAGGGTCGTTAGAGCACGGTGCAAGTGGGTGCGGACGGTTCCCGGACGGCACCCCATCAAGTCGGCGCATTCGTTGAGGGGATAGCCGTGGTGGTAGTGGAGGAGCACTACTGCCCGCTGCTGGCGGGAGAGGCGCGCACACGCCGCGGCGAGAGCCGGGTCGCGCTCTTCGCGAGCGGGCGCCGGGAGCGAGGCGAGCAGATCGGCGGTGCGGCTGCGATGCCGGCGCATCCATGACCTGCGGGTGAGGCAGACGTTGACACAGATCCGGGTCAGCCAGGGATGGGGGCTGGGGTGATCGGCCGTCCGGGGCCACGCCCTCCAGGCGCGCAGGGAAACCTCTTGGACGGCGTCCTCGGCCTCATGGACGTCCTGCAGGATGCCGTAGGCGATTCCGAACAGCCGCCCCGCCTCACTGCGCAGGCAGGCTTCGAAGGCGGGGTCGAGCCCGTCCTGGGCTGCGAGCGAGCTCGTCAGCGTGAGGTTCATGAACTAACAAACCTCGCCACGGCTCGAACGGTTGACACGACGTGGGCGGAGCCAGAGAGAGATGGTGCGGGAAGAGCGCGGCGCTAGCTTGTGAAGAACCGCTGGACCTCGGCGGCATCCCTGTCGAGGGCCGCGGCATCGGCGCGTGCGAGGCGCTCGAACGGCGTGATGCGGACCACGCCGGCGGTCAGCCGCCACGTGGCCACCGCTTTACCGCGAACCATCGCGAAGGGCCGGAACAGGCCGTTGCTCGTCACCAGGCGCGTGTGCGAGCCGGTGATCTCCTCCCGAGAGGTCCATCCCAGAAGCACCGGATCGAACTGACCGAGCAGCCGGGGCGGTGGCAGCCGGTGCGGCGACGCCCTGCCCGCGAGGTCCAAGAGGCCACCGGGAAGCTGGTGCAGGTGCGCGGCGATCGCGCCCAGGCCCGTCCTGGCGTCACGCAGCGGGAGCCCCGCCCACTGGGCGAGGTCGCGGTCGGTCGCAGGGCCGTGTCCAGCGAGATACCGACGGGCCAGCTCTGCCAGCGCCCGCTCGCGGTCGACAGCGCGCGGTTCTGGTAGCCAGTCACGGACGAGGACGAACGCGTGCTCACGCTCACGCAGCGGCCCACGCACCATCAGGCCGCGCAGCGATGCATACATGATGATGTGCACCAGCGCCTGACCCGCCGTGAGAATGTTCGCTCCAGTGAGCAGCTGCCTCAGTTCACTGCGCGTCTGAGGGCCGCGCGTTGCGAGCGCGCGCTCGATCAGCACGATCGCTCTCTCCGCCTGCGCCGGTGACACGCCCTCCTGCTGCAGCCGGCGGGCGTTGCCTGAGACCGACCTCGGGGCAGTCAGCGCGTGGAGCCAGGGGTAGTCCTCGGCTCGCACCAGGTGCAGCGTGCCACGGTTCAGCGTGGTGATGAGCAGCGAACGTTCTTCGGAGAGGCATCGATCGATGCCGCTGACCTGCGGGTTCGCGGAGCGCGCTCTGATCGCCAGCCGCGCACCTTGAATATCCTGTCCCTGCACGGCGAGCAGCCGTTCGACCACGGCGACCGGACCGGGCGCCGGCGTTCCCGTCAGCAGTTGTGCGGTGAGGCGGCGGGCCAGCGTCGATGCTTGGGGCATCACCGGAGGGTAGCCGTCTCGTCGCCGCGAACTGCCGAATGGCCCTGGAGGTCAGACGGGCGAGGTCTTGGGCCAGGCCAACGAGCCATCGTTCGCGCCCGTCCGCACCATCATGCCGCCGATCCTGTCGAGTAGACCGAGACATGGTTGCGGCTGGCAGCGGTGAATGGCTCTCGCTCCCAACCAGCCCAGCGGTGCTGCAGCCTCATCCCAGCGAGTTGGGCCATCAGATCGAGTTCGCTCGGCCAGGCGTAGCGTGTGACGATTGGAAAGACGCGCACGCCAGCCGCTGAGAGCACGACGTGACTCTCGTCGAGGCGCTGTGCGACCGGATCGTGCCGTCCGACGTCGAAGGATACGCGGTCGACTCCCACATGCTCGGCATCCACGTACTGGTCGTCACGAAGACGGGTGAGGAAGGTCGGGACGAAGGCCTCGATGACAAAGACGCCGTCGGCCGTGAGGTGCTTGGCCGCATTCTCGAAGCAGCGGACCTGATCCTCCTGGGTCAGGAGGTTGAAGAGAGTGTTGAACACCAGGTAGATGAGCCGGTACTCACCGTCGACGGGCACGTCGGCAAAATTTCCCATGACCACCGAAAGAAGCTCGCCGCCCGGCTTGGCGCGCAGCTTGGCAACCATGGCCTCCGACAAGTCCACGCCGTCGACGCGGATTCCTCGGGCGGCGAGCGGTAGGGCGATCCGCCCCGTCCCGATCGCGAGCTCCAGCGCTGGGCCTTCGCCGGCAAGTTCTGCAAGCAGCGCCGTCGTGGCCAGCTCGTCGCCGCGTATCTCGTCGTCGTACACCTCTGCGGCAGCTTCGTCGAAGCTGTCCATGGGCCGGTAGCCCTCCACAGCGGTCAGCATATGCCCCTGGGTTGGTAGCGGGCTTGTACGTCAAGGCAGCTGAGTTGTCGTCGAACTGCTCGTACGGAAACTGTCGTCGGCGTGGTGACTTCAGGCGGCGGCGGACCGCTCCTGGCTCAGGCCGCTCACCTGCATGCGGTAGCCGCGCACGGCAAGCACCGCGCTGCGTCCGACGACCTCAGCGAGCGACATCAGGATCAGACAGGCGGCCCACGCGGCCGCGTCGGTGATGTGGTTATCGACGCTGAAGCGCGCGATGGCCGGTGCCCCGCCGTGGTCGGCGTAGAGGGCGAAGGCGATGCGAGCGCCGACGCCGAGCACCCACAGGACCGCCGCGAGGCCGGTGGCGGTGGCCAGCAGAGAGCCGTTGGGGAGCCTTCGAATCCGCGTGAACAGCCCGCACAGGCAACCCAGGGTTGCCCCGACCACGGCGCCGACCAGCACGAGGAGGAGATCGTTCCCGGCGGAGGGGACGCCGCGAAGGTAGCCGGCGCCGACGGCCAGCACCAGGCCGACCGGCCAGAGCAGGCTGATGGCAGTGAGCTTCTTGCCGCGGACCTGGCGGATCACCAGGGCGACCAGCGCGAAGCTCAGGATGTAGTCCTCGATCGACATTGGCGCACCTCCCTGATACCAAACAATATCCGAAGTGATGTATCTTGGCAGATGCATCTCTGTGGATGTATCATTCGATCGTGAACGCTGGCGAACTCCACCGTCTCGCCCACCTGCTCCGCGAGATCGCGACCACCGCCACCGCCGACCCGGGCGAGCTGCCGGTGGCCCCCGGCTACCTGGCCGTCGTCGAGGACATTGCCCGGCATGGCGGGACCTCGGTCAGCGAGGTGGCCCGGCGGACGGGTCTCGCCCAGAGCCTGGTGTCACGCACCGTCGCGGCCCTGCGCGAGAGCCACGTGGTGGTCAGCAGTGCGGATCCCGCTGATGGCCGTCGTTCGCTGATCAGCCTGGATCCCACCACCAGGGCCGGCCTGTTCCGCGCCCGCGCGGCCCGTGCGATCGAGCCGGCGGTTCACGTCCATCGTCCAGAGCTCGCGGAGAAGGACCTGGTGCGCGTGGGCAAGCTCC